>CAWBJI010000003.1:777500-2408278 GCA_963789105.1 uncultured Alphaproteobacteria bacterium | reverse complement strand
AGAGGCCTTCGCAAGCGCAGCGAAGTCGATCTGATCGAGGCCGAGCGGCCTTCTCCATCAGGGTGTTGCGGCTTTCGGCGGTGCCGGGAAGATCTTCGCCAGCTTCCGGAGGTTCTGGGCGGTGGCTGCAAGGAGAAATTCGTCGTTTGCGCCGTTCGGTCCGCGTAGTCGGAGCCTTCTCAACCCGAGGATGCGCTTGAGGTGGGCGAAGAGCATCTCGACCTTCTTTCGAAGCCGCATCGAGATCACGTAGGCGTCGGTCTTGGAGATGTCGCGAGCGACCTGGCGGGCGTCCTCGTGCTCTTCGCGGGTGATCTTGCGGGCGTCGGCGTTCGGGCAGCACTTGGACTTCGACAGGCAGGCCTGGCAGACCTCCTTGATGGCCCGGTAGCGGGCGGCGCCTTTGTCAGTCGGGCCGCGGTCCGGGTCGGAGTAGTTGCGCCGGAACTGCTTGAGGTCCTGGCCCTCGGGGCAGACGTAGCGGTCGTTCTCCGGGTCCCACTCGAAGTCGGCGCGTGACCAGGTGCCATCAGCGCGGCGTGACTTGTCGACAACCGGGATGTGTGGGGCGATTTTGCGATCCACCAGCCAGCCCAGCATCGGACCCGTACCGTAACCAGTGTCCGCGATCAGCCTCTCGGGGTGGAGGTCGAAGCGGTCCTTTACCCGGTCGAGCATAGTCTTCGTCGAGCCAACCTCGGCTTGGCGGATCGACCGCGTCGTCTCGACGTCGAGGATCACGCTGTGGTCCGTATCGATCAGGTAGTTGTCGGAGTAGCTGAAGAACGCCGGACCTTTGCGCGCCGCGGTCCATTGGCTGGCCGGATCGGAGAAGGACGTGAACTTCGGTTCCACCTCGGAGGCCGCACCGAAGGCGGCCTCGTCGAGAGTGTCGAGATACTCTCGCACCGCGCGGGGCACTGCCTCCCGATCGATCCGTGCCGGATCCCAATCTTCCTTCGGTGCTGAATACTGCTTGTTCGCATCAGCCTCAATCAGACTGGCATCCACGGCCATCCGCTGCCCGCTCACCAGGCCCTCGGCGATACAGCGCGCCACGACCGTTTCGAAGAGATGACGCAGCAGCTCGCTGTCCCGGAACCGGCCGTGGCGATTCTTCGAGAAGGTCGAGTGATCCGGCACGCGGTCCGCCAGGTCGAGCCTGCAAAACCACCGATATGCGAGGTTCAGATGGACCTCTTCGCAGAGCCCACGCTCGGAGCGGATGCCGAGGCAATAGCCCACGATCAGCATGCGTATGAGCAGCTCAGGGTCGATCGAGGGACGGCCGGTACTGCTGTAGAACGGGGCCAGATGCTGACGGATGCCGGACAGATCGACGAAGCGATCGATGGATCGCAGCAGGTGATCCTGGGGGACGTGATCCTCTATCGAGACCTCGTAAAACAGAGCGCCCTGCGCCTCCTGCTTCGGTCCCAGCATCGCAGATCCCCCGCTTCACTACCGAGAGTGAATCAGCGAACTACCCTTCGATCAAGAAGGCGTTTTTCAACGAAATACGCCTAAACCAATTTCCCGCAATTGCAGCCAGTTCTCCCAAGATATGCAAGTACTCATTCAGGCAATTCGGAGATCAAGGAAGAATAAATTTGAAGAGGAGTGGTATCGCTATATCTGCCATTGATCGGTGCCGTGTCATATGACGCTAGCACACCAAATTCACCCAATGAGAAAAAGGGCTACCACTGTACTTGATGGCATGCCTTGCCTCAGGTCGCATTTTCTATAAATTAACTGTTGCCAATAGTCATTTTGCAGTCAGAGATTTAGCTATTAACGAGCTTACTTTCTTCGTGGATATTCCATGGCGCATTTAAGGCTAGATGCTGCTGATAGTGTCATAGGGATTCTTGAAAAAAGGGCTAAAGGTCTTCTGCGTAGATCATGATATTATTTGGTATGTTACTGTTGTAATGTGACGCGTATGCTATTCCTATATAGTTACCTGTGCAGCGTCATAGAAGTGATTGTGTTATATTTCCGTCCCTGTGCTGTGAGTTGCCCGAAAATTGAAAGGATGGGTGAATCCGTTAATAGCGGATCGTCGGTAGGGTAAGCGCAAACGTTAAAGTCACTAGCAGTAACTCAGCCGTCTCCGCGTGGCGTTCGAGTGGCGATCGGCGCGCGCAGAAGGACTCGTCGCACATCAATCAGATGGGCCTGCATCCGTTTGCGAGACAGGTCGGGGTCCCGGGCGGCAAGTGCATCAAGGATCGCACGATGGTGGGCAAGCGCCGTATCCTGCGGATCTCCGAACAGCCCGGTGAGTGCCCCCATTCTTTCGAAGATGGGGCTGAACATCTGGGACCAGAGATCATCGACGATCCGCACGAGCGGTTCGATGCGGGTGGTCGCGGCGAGGCCGACATGAAAGGCTCGATCGGCGGTGCGATGGGTCGCGCGGCCATTGGCCAGCGCCATGGCCTCGATGCTCCCTTCGATCGCGATGAGCTGGCCGGCATCCATCGCGACTGCCGCCCGTGCCGCAATCTCCCCCTCGATCAACTCCCGCGCATCGAGCAGCTCGAGCGGACCGGCTCCCAGATCTGCCGGTTGGACCGGAGCGGTATTGGCGACGTAGATTCCGGACCCCGTGCGGATAGCAACACGGCCAGCGATCTCGAGTGCGATCATGGCCTCCCGCAGCGTCGATCGCGCTACGCCGAGCGTGCCGGCAAGCTCCCTCTCCGGGGGCAGACGCGTTCCGGGTTTGAAACCTTGCGCCTCGATCATACCAACGACGCGCTCCGCGACCTGGCGGTAAAGCCGCATTCCGATAGCCGGGTTATCTTTCGCCATACCCCCTCCGTGGTCCGTCCAGTTGGACGTAACACGGACCAGAAGAGCCCCGCAATTCGATGGCCCTGTGATTGGTCTTGCCAAACAGCAGTAACGCGCCAATGATCGTGATATTGGACGGACCAATCGGGCGGGGAGGGCGCGATGAGCTTGACCTTCGCGGCCCTCGGGTTGGATCACCGACACATCTACGGGATGTCTGCGGGTATGATCGCAACGGGCGCGCATTTTGCCACTTTCTGGACCGACGGGGCGCCACGTCCCCTTGCCGGTTTCATCGCGCGGTTTCCGACTGTTAACCGAGTGAAACGGGTCGAGGAGATTCTCGAGGATGCAGCCATTGATCTCGTTCTGATCGCCGCGCCGCCCGCCGAACGCGCGGCGCTGTCGATCCGGGCGATGGAGCACGGCAAGGATGTGATGCTCGACAAGCCCGGATGCCTAGATCACGCTGAACTGACGGCGATACGGGATACGGTCGCCCGAACCGGACGTATCTGGAGCGTGAACTTCTCCGAGCGTTTCGAGGTGCCCGCTGTGACCTGCGCCGAAGCGCTGCTGAACGCGGGAGAGATCGGAAAGCTGGTCCAGACGGTCAATCTGGGTCCGCATCGCCTGAATGCGCCCGACCGTCCGGACTGGTTCTGGAATGCCCAATCCTACGGGGGGATCCTTGGCGATATCGGTACTCACCAGATCGACCAGTTCCTGCATTTCGCCGGGGCGGAGGATGCGCAAATCCTGCATGCAGCCGTCGACAACATGGCCAATCCACAGGCCCCGGATTTTCAGGATTTCGGTGAGGTATTGATGCAGGCGGGAGCCGTCCGGGGCTATGCGCGTCTCGATTGGTTCACACCGGATGCCCTGCCCAGTTGGGGCGACGGACGGCTGACGCTGCTCGGGACGGAGGGCTATATCGAGTTGCGGAAATATGTCGATCCGGATGGCCGTCCCGGCGGCGATCACTTGTTTCTCGTGAACGGATCCACCTGCCGCCACATCGATGCGCGGGAGGCGGGAACGCCCTATTTCGAGCGTCTTGCCGCCGATATTTGTGACCGCACCGAGACGGCCGTGACACAGCGCCATACCTTCAAGGTCATGGAACTTGCCATCGCCGCACAGGCCATGGCTGATGTCGCACGGGTGCGGATGTGAGCCCGTTTCGATACGCGCTCATCGGCAACGGCATGGTGGCGGAAGTGTTTCATCGCGCAGCCGAAGCGTCGGGCGGAATGTTTGAAATTTCCACGGTTCTGGGCCGGTCCGCCGAGGGCCGGGCGCGCGCCGAAGGTGCCTACGGCGTGTCTACCGTAGCGACGTTGGACGCCCTGATTGCCACGGCGCCCGAGGCCGTCATCCTCGCCACGCCGCCCGACGCCCGCGCCGAGATCGTCGCCGCCTGCGCCGATGCGGGCCTGCCGGTCCTAAGCGAGAAGCCGTTGGAACGGACCACGGTCGCCGCCGAAGCGCTCGTCGCGCGGATGGGGTCGCTCCCCTATGGCATCACCCTCCAGCACCGGATGCGCCCCGGGAGTCAGGCTGCCAGGCGCCTCATTTCGGACGGGGAGGTGGGCGCGCCCCGGCTGCTGCGCGTCGACGTTCCGTGGTGGCGCGATCCGTCCTATTACAATGCGCCCGGCCGCGGCACCTATGCCCGCGACGGCGGTGGTGTCCTGCTGACGCAGGCGATCCATACGCTCGATCTGGGGCTGTGGCTCATGGGTGGCGCGGTGATCCGCGTCCAGGGCCAGACCTTCCGCGCGCTCCACGAGCTGGAGGCCGAAGATGCCGCCATCGCGGGTCTCGGCTTCGACGATGGCGCGGCGGGTCTGATCACGGCGACCACCGCCGCTTTCCCCGGGCATCCTGAGATGGTCGAAGTGATCTGCGAACGTGCGACCTTACGACTGGTCTCGGGCCAACTCACCATCCTTCACCGCGACGGTCGGACGGAAACATCGGGAGAGGAGGGCGGGACCGGCTCCGGCGCGGATCCCATGGCCTTCCCGCATGACTGGCATCAGGCCGTCCTGTCCGACTTCGCCATGGCGGTGCGCGACGCCCGCCCCCCCGCAATCCCGGCGGCCTCCGCGCTGCCGGTCCACCGCGTCATCGACGCCATCACCACGTCCGCCCGGGAGGGCCGGGCAATCGACATCCAGGGAGGAATACCATGAAACGACTGACCCTCGCGGCCGCATTGCTGTCCGCCACCGCCGTCACGGCCACCGCACAGGAGTTGCGCGGCTGGAACACCCATGTCCCGGACTACCCCGTCTCCATCGCGCTCGACCGCTTCGTCGAGATGGTGGAGGAGCGGACCGACGGTCGTGTCCAGATGCAGAACTATCACGGTGCCACGCTGGGCGAGGGCGAATTCGCCACCGAGCAGCTGCAGTTCGGGGCGCTGGATTACGGCGTCTTCTCGACCGCTCCGATGGTGAACACCGTCAAGGAGCTTGGCGTCACGTCCCTGCCGTACGTGTTCAAGGATCCCGAACATCAGTACCGCGTGATGGAAGGCCCGATCGGCGACGATATCGCCGCCGCCATGGCCGAAGCGAACATGGTCCCCTTGTCGTGGTTCGCAAGCGGATCGCGGAGCTTCTACGCCAATGCGCCGCTTAATTCGGTGGAGGACATCGCGGGCAAGAAGTTCCGGGTGCAGAACTCCGACATCAACGTCGCAATGGTCGAGGCGCTGGGCGCGAATGCCACCCCGTTGCCGTTCGGCGAAGTCTACACGTCGATCCAGTCCGGTGTGGTGGACGGGGCGGAGAACAACTGGCCGTCCTATGAGTCGACGGGCCATTTCGAGGTCGCGCCCTACTACATCATCGACAACCACACGATCGTGCCCGAGGGCATCATCTTCGCGAAATCCACCTGGGACCGCATCTCCGAGGAGGATCAGGCGATCATCCGCGAGGCCGCACAGGAGGCCGCGATCTATCAACGCGAACTCTGGGCCGAGCGGGAGGCCAAGTCGCGCGAGATCGTGGAAGCCGGTGGCGCCACCATCGTGGAGGGGATCGATACATCGACCTTCTCGGACAAGATGGTTCCGGTCTATGAGCAGTTCGCCTCGGACCCCGTCGTGGCCGATCTGCTGAAGCGGATTCAGGAAACCGACTGACCCCGATCCCCCGGCGGGGCCTTGCGACATGGCCCCGCCACCTGCCTGCCTTTTCCCGTGTTAGGGTCGTGAATGCTCTGGAAACCCTTCGACCACCTGGCCCGTGCAGTCGTAGCGTTCAGCTCGGTCGCCCTCGTGATGCTGGTCATCTTCACCGGCTGGCAGGTCTGGGGCCGCTACGTCCTCAATGACACGCCGACCTGGACGGAAAAGCTGGCCTTGCTGTTGATCCTGATCGTGGCCCTGCCGATGGCCGCCGTGGGTCTGCGCGAGAATTTCCACCTCGGGATCGACTTCGTGATCGAGGCTCTGCCACCTCGCCCCCGCCGGTGGCTGAAGATCGTGAACGCTCTGGTCCTGGCCGGGTTCGGCGTGATGATGATCGTCGGCTCCTGGCCGCTCGTGGTGGGCACTTGGGGTCGGGCAATTCCGCTTCTGGGCCTGCCGCAGGGTCTGCAATACGCGCCTTTGATCCTGACGGGCGCGCTGATCGTTCTGTTCATGGCGGAGCGGATTCTGGTTCCTCCTCCGCGGCGAGGAGCCGGAACCGCACCATGTCGATCCCCGCGCCGGGGACGTCTGAGCAATGGGCCTCGTGATCCTTCTGGGCACCTTCGCCACCTGCGTCGTCGCGGGCATTCCCATCGCCTTCGCCCTCGGTGTCGCGGCCCTCGCGACCGCGACCTACGCGGGCATACCCGAGCTGATCGTGTTTCAGCGAATCGTGGCGGGGATCAACGTCTTTTCCCTGCTGGCGATACCGTTCTTCATCTTCGCAGGGGAGATCATGATGCGGGGTGGCATCGCCCTTCGTCTCGTTCGCGCAGCCGAGAGCCTCGTGGGACAGGTCCGCGGCGGCCTCGGCGTCGTCAACGTCCTGACCTCGATGCTGTTCGGCGGCATCTCGGGCAGCGCGGTGGCCGACACCTCCGCACTCGGGTCGGTGATGATCCCCATGATGCGCGAGCGGGGCTACGACGACGACTATACCGTCAACGTCACGGTCACGTCGTCCATCGCGGGTGTCCTGATCCCACCGTCGCACAACATGATCCTCTATGCGCTCGCGGCGGGGGGCGGGATCTCGATTACGGCCCTTTTCATCGCGGGCGTCGTGCCCGGCATCCTGCTCTGCCTCTGCCTGTCGGTCGCGGCATATGTGGTGGCGGCCAAGCGCGGCTATCCGACCGGCATCTTCCCCGGCTGGCGGGCCGTGATCTTTGCCGTGGGCGCGGCGATCCCCGGCTTCCTGACGGCGGTGGTCATCATCGGCGGCGTCGTCTCCGGTATCTTCACCGTGACCGAAAGCGCGGCGATCGGGGTCATCTATGCCCTCGCGGTCACGCTCCTCTTCTATCGCTCGCTTACCTGGGCGGCGTTCCGCGACAGCGTCACCCAGGCGATCCGCACGACCGCGATGGTGATGATCCTGGTCGGCACGGCGCAGGCGTTCAGCTATTTCGTAACGCTCTATCAGGTACCGACGATCATCCTGGAATCGCTTCAGGCCCTGACCGAGAACAAGATCCTGCTTCTCCTGCTCATCAATCTGTCGCTGCTGGCGCTCGGCATGATTATGGATATGGGCGCGCTGATCCTGATCTGTACCCCGATCTTCCTGCCCGTGGCCAAGGCGCTGGGCGTCGACCCGGTGCAGTTCGGGATGATCTTGATGATGAATCTCGGGCTTGGCCTCACGACGCCGCCGGTCGGACCCTGCCTCTTCGTCGGCTGCGCCATCGCCAAGGTCCGGATCGAGAGCGTCGTGCGCACCATCTGGCCGTTCTACCTCGCCATCTTCGCCGCGCTGATGCTGACGACCTATATCCCCGCCATAAGTCTCACCCTGCCGCGCCTTCTGGGATATTGACGATGCTCTACGACGCGATCCGCGACCTCCCGCTGATATCGCCCCACGGCCACACATTGCCGGAATGGTTCTCCGAGGATCGCGCCTTTGCTGATCCGGCCGAACTGCTGATCGTGCCGGACCATTACGTGTTCCGGATGCTCTACTCTAAGGGTGTGCCGCTGGAGGATCTGGGTATCGGTGTCCGGATCGAGGATCGCGATCCTCGGGCCATCTTCCGCAGGCTGGCGGAGAACTGGCACCTGTTCCTCGGCACTCCGTCGCGCGGCTGGCTGACGCACACGCTGCGCGATGTGTTCGGCATCGACGAGACGCTGGGTCCCGACAATGCGGATGCCATCTACGACCGGATCGACGCCGCGCTGGCGACGCCGGAGTTCCGCCCCCGCGCGCTCCTTTCCCGGTTCGGGCTGGAGGTTCTGGCGACGACCGATGCCGCGCTCGACGACCTCGCCCCCCATGCGGCCTTCGCGGCGACGGGCCACGCGACGCGTCTGCTCCCGACCTTTCGTCCCGATGCCGTTCTCGATCCGCTGGTGCCGGACTGGGCCGCCAACATGGCTCGTCTGGGCGACGCGACGGGCGAGGACACCGCAACCCTGTCGGGTTACCGCGCCGCCCTTCGTGCACGCCGCCAGCATTTCATCGACCACGGCGCGACGGCGACGGACCATGCCATCGACCATCTGGCGACGGAATGGCTGGACGACGGCACGGCTGGAACAGCCCTCGACGCCTGCCTGTCCGGCAAGGCGGATACGAGAACACGGCGGCGGTTTCACAATCACATGCTGATCGAGATGGCGCAGATGTCCGCCGATGACGGACTGACCATGCAGATCCATGCCGGGAGCAGGCGCGGAACCAACCGGGCTCTTGCCGAACGGTTCGGCCCCGACAAGGGCGCGGATATTCCGCTGCCGCAGGATTGGGTCCGGGGCGCCGATGGCCTGCTGAACCGTGTCGGCACCGAACCGAACCTCACGATCATCGCCTTCACGCTGGATGAAAGCGTCTACGCGCGCGAACTCGCGCCGATGGCCGGACACTGGCCGGCCCTGCGCCTCGGTCCGCCCTGGTGGTTCCACGACAGCCCGAACGGCATCCGCCGCTATCTGGATCGGGTGGTAGAGACCGCGGGTTACTACAACCTCGCCGGGTTCAACGACGACACGCGCGCGCTCATGTCCATCCCCGCGCGCCACGACATGTGGCGACGTGCTGTAGCGGCGCATCTGGACGCACAGGTGGAAGCGGGGCGGTTCGGCATGGCTGATGCGGAGCGGCTGTCCCTTTGGCTTGCAACGGATGCGGCGAAGGAGGCCTATAATCTATGAGTGACAGCCCCATGCGGATCGTACATCTCGGCACCGGTGCCTTCCATCGCGCGCATCAGGCCTGGCACATCGCCCGCGCCAATGCCGCAACCGGCAGCGATTGGCGCATCGACGGCGTCTCCCTGCGCGCGCCCGACACTCGCGATGCGCTGGCAGAGGACGACTATCGCTACGCGCTGGAGATCGCCGATGTCGACGGGCGGTGCATCGAGGTGATCGATCTGATCGACAGCGTGATCGTCGCTCCGGAGGCGCCGGGAGCGGTTGCGGACTTGATCGCCCGACCGGAGACGAAACTGGTCACCCTGACCGTCACCGAGAAGGCCTACGGCCTCCGCGCGGACGGACAGCCGGATCCGACCGATCTCGCGCCCGAGGCCGAGGCCCTGCGTGCCGGACAGAACTTCCGCACCATGCCAGGCCATCTGCTGACTGGCCTCATCCACCGCGACACGCCGCTCACCGTTATGAGCTGCGACAACCTTCCCGGCAACGGCGCGGCCTTGCGGGCCGTTCTCCTCCACCTCGCGAATGCGGCCGGGCTGCCGCCCGAAACCGTCACCCGCCATGCTTTCCCGTCTACCATGGTGGACCGGATCACGCCGCGCGCCGACACCGCCCTGCGCGACCGGATGCGTGCCGCCGGAGTTCCCGCCGTCGCCCCCGTCGCGACGGAGGCGTTCAGCGAATGGGTCATCGAAGACAACTTCGCGGGCCCGGTGCCGGACTTCGCCGCCGGTGGTGCGCAGGTCGTCCCCGACGTCGCGCCGTACGAGCTGCGCAAGCTGCGGATGCTGAACGGCGCCCATTCGACCCTCGCCTATGCGGGGCTGAACAAGGGGCACACCCATGTCCACGACGCCATTGCCGACCCAGAATTGCGCATTCTCGCGCAGGCGGTCATGGACGAGGCCGCAGAGACCCTGCCGCGCGAAGTCCGCGCGGATGCGCCCGCCTATGCGCGCGCGCTGATCCAACGGTTCGAGAACCCGCACCTCGCTCATCGGCTGGACCAGATCGCCATGGACGGATCGCTCAAACTGCCGATCCGCATTTTGGCCACGATGGAGGCGCGCGCCTCCGAGGGGTCGGGATCCGAGGACCGGAGCCCCGCCTGTGCGCGTGCCCTGCGGGAATGGGAAAGGTGGCTCGACGGCGAGGCCGGGGCGGGGCGAAGTCCGGACGATCCGGCCGCCGACCGCCTGCTTGCCGGACGCGAGCGGGGCGAGGATGCCCGAACTCTCTTGGAGGCCGCGCCATGAGGGCGGCATGGCGATGGTTCGGTCCGCACGATACCGTTCCGGTCGAATGGATGGAGCAGGCGGGCGTGCGCGGCGTCGTTTCCGCGCTTCACCACATCCCGCCCGGCGCGCCTTGGACCGATGCCGCTATCGCCACGCGACAGGCCGAGATCGCCCGACGCTCCGACGGCATCCCCTCGCCGCTTCGATGGGAGGTGGTCGAGAGCCTGCCCGTGTCCGAGGCGATCAAGACGCAGACCGGCGATTGGCGCGCCCATCTCGACGCGTATCGCGACAGCCTGCATGCGCTCGCCCGGGCGGGGATCACGACGATCTGCTACAACTTCATGCCGGTGCTCGATTGGACGCGAACCGATCTGGCGTGGCGGATGCCCCATGGCGGCACGGCGATGCGGTTCGACGCCGCCGACTTCGCGGCCTTCGACCTGCACGTCCTCGCCCGACCGGGGGCCGTGCGGGACACGCCCGAGCCCTTGCGCGAGGAGGCCGGTCGCCGCCATGCCGCGATGACCGACGAGGATCGCACCCGTCTCGCCCGCAACCTCGTTATGGGTCTCCCCGGCGGTCAGCCCGGCCTGACCCTGGACGAGCTGCGCGCCCATCTCGCCACCTACGACGCTGTCCCGGAGGCGACGCTTCGCCGCCATCTCGCCGATTTCCTGGCCGAAATCGTGCCGATGGCGGAGAGCCTCGGGATGCGCCTCTGCTGCCATCCTGACGATCCGCCCTGGCCGCTGCTGGGCCTGCCGCGCATCGTGTCCACGCTGGCCGATTACGAGGCGCTCACTGCCGCCGTGGCCAGCCCCGCCAACGGCGTGACGCTCTGCTCCGGTGCGCTGGGTCCGCGGGTCGACAACGATCTTCCGGCGATGATGCGCGCGCTTGGGCCGAAGGTGCATTTCCTGCATCTGCGGAACGTCGCCCGGGAGGATGCGCTCGGGAGCTTCCACGAGGCGGACCATCTTGGGGGCGCGACGGACATGCCCGCCCTGATCTCCGCGATCCTGGACGAGGAGGGCAGACGCCGGGCCGAGGGGCGGTCAGATCACGACATCCCGTTCCGGCCCGATCACGGGCAAGACATCCTCAACGATCTGACCCGTGCGGGGCAGCCTGGCTATCCCGCCATCGGGCGGCTGAAGGGCCTTGCGCAGCTCGACGGCGTCATCGCCGGTCTTGCGCACCTGCGCTGAGTCCGACGCGCGGGCGCCACCGGAACCGGAGCGATCAGGCGACCCGGACGCCTCGGACCCAGACGGCGCGGGCCGTCATCAGCCGCCTCGCGGTTCCGACCCGGACGAGGTCGCCGCGCATGGACTCGGCGATCCGTCCCCGATCCGTCAGGCCGACCGCCCGCGCCGGGGTTGCGGTCACTGTGGCCATCGCGGCGGCCAGGTCGTCACTCATCTCCGCCAGCCGACCCGCAGCGACGAGCAATGCCGCGGGGACATAGTCCGAGCTCAGGATATCCAGCAACCCGGCCGCGGCCAAGTCCATCGCGGCGATGTTCCCGGAATGGGATCCGCCCCGGATCACGTTCGGCGCGCCCATCATCACGGCGATCCCGCCGTCTCGGCAGGCCTTCGCCGCCGATAGCGTTGTCGGAAACTCCGCCACCGTCACGCCATGGGCGCGACTGACGGCGACTTGTTCCGGCGTCGTATCGTCGTGGCTCGCCAGCGCCGCGCCGTAGCGTCGCGCGGCGTCCGTCGCCGCGGCCTCGTGTGCCGGACCGAGGCGGGTCTGAAGCTCGGACAACTCGGCGCAATAGGCATCGAACGTGGCGTCCGGCAGGCCGTACTTGCCCTGAACGTAGGCGGCGAACTTCGAGATGTCCGTGAACTGCCGCTGCCCCGGCGTATGGTCCATGAGGCTGACCAGACCGACCCGGTCCTCGGGGCCGAAGGCGTCCAGCTCTTCGATCAGCGTCTGGGAACAGATCTCCGCCCGCAGATGCAGGTGGTGGCTGATCTTGAAGCCGCCCGCCTGTCGCGCCGCAGCGATCTCGGAGGCGAGCGCGCGGGCGTAGGGCTTGTAACCCATCCCCGTCGGAGAGTTGATCGAGCCGACCCGCAAGGCATCGAAGACGGTCGTGATCCCACAGGCAGCGAGCTCCGCATCATGGGCATGGATCGCGGCGTCGTGGGGCCAGTCCACGCCGGGCCGGGGCTGCAGGTGACGCTCCAGATTGTCGGTATGCAGCTCCACCAGACCCGGAATCAGCAGGTCGCCTTCACAATCCACCACGTCGCCGCCCGCGCGTGTGACTCCCTGGTCGATCGAATGGATCACCCCGTCGGCCACGGAAACCGTCCCGCGGATCACCTCTTCCTCGAGGACGATGCGGGCATTGGTAAAGAGGGTTTCCGTCATGCGCGGCGGCTCCGGCTGGGATCGGGACAAGGGCGGAAGGGGACGCGGGGTGCAGTGGCTTTCGTCGGGCGAACCGGCGATTGCAAGGGCGATGGCGCGCGCTTCGTGTATGGCGCGAAGGCGCGCGCACGTGCTCTGGCATTGCCCGTGACGGGTGGGCCTTGAGGTCGGGGCGGCCATCTCATTGGACGGCGTCAGAAAGCGCGGCCATGGCACTCTCCACGGCCTCTGCCAGCGATCCGCCATTATCGATACGAACGACCGTCACACCTTCCGGCGGGTTCGGCCTGCGCCGGGCAAGGCGGGCCGCGATATCGGCTGCGGGTTCGCGACCGCGCCGGGAGAGGCGTTGCGCAAGGACATCGGCCGGGGCGGTGACCGACAGGACGATCAGGTGGGATGCCAGCGCGGCCGCATCGTTCAGAATGCCTCGCGACAGGTTCACCAATCCGGTCTGCCCGTCGGCCAGCGCGTCCAGTTCCGCGCGCGGGACGCCGTAGCGGAGGCCGTGGGCTTCCCAATGCAGGAGGAGCGCGTCGGCGACCACGAGGTCCCGGAATTCTGCCAGTGTCACACTTCGGAACGGCTCTGTCCCGTCGGCGGGGCGCGTGATCACACGCCTGATCGGGCGCAAGCGCGGGTCCGCCGCGGCGAGGCCCGCGATCAGGCTGTCCTTGCCCACCCCGGAGGGTCCGACGATCGCGACGAGGCGCGGGGCGAGGGGCTCTGCGCGGCTCATGGGGCGAAATCCGCGACGTCCACTTCCCGGTCGGCAACCGCCTCCCGCGCCTGCCGGTCGTGGAATATCCCGACGATGGCCGCGCCCCGGGCCTTCGCCTCAACGATCAGTTCCAGGACCCGCGCCCCGTTGACCGGGTCGAGCGACGCCGTTGGCTCGTCCAGTAAAAGGACGGGATAGGGATGGACGAAGCCCCGTGCGATGTTGACCCGCTGTTGCTCCCCACCCGAGAACGTCGTCGGCGACAGGGACCAGAGCCGCTCGGTCAGGTTCAGCCGCGTCAAGAGTGAGGCTGCCTTGTTCTGCGCCTCCTCCTCCAACGCCCCGAGAGCGACAAGCGGCTCGGCCACCACGTCGATAGCAGGAACCCGAGGCACGACTCGCAGGAACTGGGACACGTAGCCAAGCGTCGCGCGTCGCAGGCTCGAGACCTCGCGGGCGGATGCCGTGGCGAGTTCCAGCCCGCCGACGACCAGCGACCCTCCGCCCGGTGCGTAATTCCCCTGCAACAGGCGCAGGAGCGTCGATTTTCCCGCTCCGGATGCGCCGGTCAGCGCGACGCATTCTCCCGGCGCGACCGTCAGGGATGCGTTCCGGAGCACGGGGATCGCGACGCCTCCCTGGTTGTGAAGGACGAAATCCTTGGACAACCCCGCGACCCGGATCATGTCGGCAGGACCGAGCTGACCAGAAGTTGCGTGTAGGCATGCTGGGGATCGTCGAGAACCCGATCCGTCAATCCCGTCTCCACAACGCGCCCGTCCTTCATCACCATCAGCCTATCCGCCAGCAGGCGGACGACCCCGATATCATGCGTCACGACGATGGCCGAGAGTCCCATACGCCTCACCAGACCGCGCAACAGGTCGAGAAGGCGGGCCTGAACGCTCACGTCGAGGCCCCCCGTGGGCTCGTCCATCAGAACCAGTTTCGGACCGGTCACGAGGCCGCGGGCGATCTGGAGGCGTTGCTGCATCCCGCCAGAGAATTGTGACGGCCGGTCGTCGACGCGGGAAGGGTCGATCTCCACCCGCTCCAGCCAGTCCTCCGCCATCTTTCGGATTTCCCCGTAGTGCCGGGCGCCCCCGGCCATGAGACGCTCGCCCACGTTGCCCCCCGCGCTGACATTCATCCGGAGCCCGTCCCGGGCGTGTTGATGGACGAACGCCCATTCGGTCCGTGAGAGCCTGCGCCGTGCCGGTTCCGGCAGGGACAGCACGTCCGTGCCTGCATAGCTGACGCTCCCCCCATCGGTGTCCAGATGCCCCGCCAGACAGGAGAGCAAGGTCGACTTTCCCGATCCGCTCTCGCCGACGATGCCGAGCACCTCGCCGGGCCAGAGGTCGAGGTCGATCCCCTCGCAGCCCATGCGGGAACCGTAGAACTTCGACAGGCCCCGCACCGTCAGGAGCGGCGTGTCGGGAATGTCGATCGCGTTCATGCCCGTCGCTCCGCGCAGTAATCCGTGTCCGAGCATTGGAACCGTCGCGTCCCCGCATCGTCTGCGACGATCTCGTCCAGATAGGTGTGGTCCGCGCCGCACAGGGCGCAGATGCCCGGGGCCTTGGACGCCTCGAAAGGGTGATCGTCGAAATCGAGGCTCACGACCTTCGTATGCGGGGGGATGGCGTAGATGCGCTGTTCCCGGCCCGCCCCGAAGAGCTGGATCGCCGGGCTTTCCAGCCGCGGATTGTCGAAGCGCGGGATCGGCGAGGGGTCGAAGACGTGACGCCCGTTCACCAGCGCCGGATAGGCGTAGGACGTGGCGATGGCCCCGTGTCGCGCGATGTCCTCGTAGAGCTTGACGTGCATCAGCCCGTATTCCTCCAATGCGTGCATGCGGCGCGTCTCCGTCTCGCGCGGTTCGAGAAAACGCAGGGGTTCGGGGATCGGCACCTGATAGACGAGGATCTGATCCTCGCGCAGCGGCGCTTCGGGGATGCGGTGTCGGGTCTGGATGATCGAGGCTTTGACCGTCCGGGTGGTCGTCGCCACACCGGCCACACGCGCGAAGAAGGAGCGGATCGAGACCGCGTTGGTCGTGTCGTCCGCCCCCTGATCGATGACCTTGAGCGTATCTTCCGGCGTCAGGCAGGCCGCCGTCACCTGCACCCCGCCGGTGCCCCAACCGTAGGGCATCGGCATCTCGCGACTCGCGAAGGGCACCTGATATCCCGGGACGGCAAGGCCCTTGAGGATCGCGCGCCGGATCATCTTCTTCGTCGGTTCGTCGAGATAGGCGAAGTTGTAGTCGGTCATTCCGCCGCCTCCGTCATCGTGTCAGTCTCCCGTCGGAGGCGTCGGATCAACTCCAGCTCCGCCTGGAAATCGACGTAGTGCGGCAGTTTGATATGTTCGAGAAAACCGGTCGCCTGAATGTTGTCGGCGTGGGCCAGGACGAATTCCTCGTCCTGTGCCGGGGCGCCGACGAAATCCTCGCCCAGTTCGCGCCATTGCAGTGCCCGGTCCACCAGCGACATGGAGATCGCTTTCCGCTCGCAAGCTCCGAGCGTCAGGCCGTAGCCGCGGGTGAATTGCGGCGGCTCGGACTTCGAGCCGGTGAACTGGTTCACCGTCTCGCATTCGGTCACGGTGATCTCGGCGAGGGCGACGGCAAACCCCAGCTCCGGGATGTCCAGCTCGATCTCCACGGTTCCGATGCGAAGCTCTCCGACGAAGGCGTGGGTCCGCCCGTAGCCTCGCTGAGTCGAATAGGCGAGGCCGAGCAGGAACCCTTCGTCGGCGCGGGCAAGCGCCTGAAGGCGGAGGGCTCGATCTGCCGGAAGCTCCAGCGGCGTCCGGGTCAGGTCGGGGGGCGTCGCATCGTCCCGGGGTTCCGCCCGCAGCAGGCCCTCGCGATCGAGATGATCGGCCACCCGCGGGCGCATCTGCGGAGCGGTTGCCGCCATGGCGGCGGAATTCACGCCCGCGGCTTCGGCGAAGTCGATGAGGCGGTGGGTATAGTCGAAAGTCGGACCGAGGACCTGACCGCCCGGAATGTCTTTGAACGTGGCCGAGACCCGGCGTTCGCACGCCATCCTCCCGGTATCGATGGGACGGGACGCGCCCAGGCGGGGCAGGGTGGTGCGGAAGGCGCGGATCAGGAAGACCGCCTCGATCAGGTCGCCGCGCGACTGACGGACCGCCAGAGCGGCCAGGTCCGGATCGTAGAGCGAGCCTTCGGACATCACGCGCGCGACGGCCAGGGCGAGTTGCGAGACGATCTGATCGGTATCGACGAGCGCTCCGGTTCCACGTCGTTCCTCGGCCATCCAACCATGCGCCGCGGCGATGGCCTCCTCCCCGCCCTTGGCCGCGACATACATCAGGCGTCCTCCCCAAGGTCGATCCGGGTGGAGCGGGGCAAAGCGGCGAGCCGGGTACCGCAGGTCAGGATCAGGTCGAACCCGAGCGGATAAAGAGCCGCATTGGCCGCCAGTGCCGCGGGGTCGGGCAGAGGAAGCCATGCCTCGCTTTCGATGCCGGGTCCGGTGAGGCGCGAACCGGGTGCGTCGAGAATTGGGACATCTACGATCAATGTCACGCTTCGATCCGGGTAGTCCGGCGTACCGATGGGCCAGTCTTCGAGCGGCAAGAGATCGTCCCATGTCCCGACGGCGAAGGCCGCGTCCGCGCGCGCCTCGGTGATCGGCGCACCGGTGTGGAAGACGAGCCAGTCGCGGCCCGTGCGGATCCAGACGGGTGTGGTCGGATCGGCCAGCACCAGAAGCGTCGCGGCGGCGGCGGGGGACAGGCCCGGTGGAGCCGGAGCGTCGATATGGTGGATCGTGCCCGGGCGGGCCATAGCCTGCAGGATGCTGCGGAATGTGCGGGCGCTGTCGGCGGGGGGATCGGCGAAGGCGGGCTGCATCAATCTTCTCCCCGCACCATGGTCTCGAAATCCACGCGGGTCGCCTCGGCCTTGCGGGCGCGGATGTCGCGGCGTTCGGCCTCGGCGCGGGCGAGGGGATCGAGGACGAGGCGCTGAGCCTCGTCGGCGCGCGGTCCCTGCATCAGCGCGTCGATCCAGGCGGCGCGGGCGGCATGGCCGGCGTCCCGCCCCTGCACCATCGCGTGACCGTCACGACCTTCGGTGCGAAGGGCGCAGCGCGTGGCCGTCACCTCCCCCAGATTGAACGGCGACCCGGTGCCGCCGATGCGGCCGCGGACCATGACGCTTCCCGTCTCCGGCCGGCGCAGCCAGTCGGGAGACGGCATCTCCCCCAGCGGAACGATGGCGTCCCGCAAGGCCGCGGGTTTGGTCCGGCCCAGCAATCCCATCCACTCCCTGCGTTCCATTAGGGCCTCGACTACTCGACAACTTATGAATCAACAACTATACAAATCCCATGAGCGACGCCAGTGACGTTTCGATGACATCCGGCACCGTCTGGTCGACGATCGCCGCCGCCCTGCGCGCGGAGATCGCAGGCGGCATGCGTGCGCCCGGCGACCGCCTTCCGACGGAGGCACAACTGGCTGCACGCTTCGGCGTGAACCGGCATACGATCCGTCGGGCGCTCGCCGCGTTGGTCTCCGACGGGCTCGTCCGGACGCGACGGGGCGCGGGCGCATTCGTTGCGGCGGTTCCGACGGATTATCCCATCGGCGCCCGTGTCCGCTTCCGTCGGTCGATGGAGGCCGCCGGGCGGGTTCCGGGCAAGCGCGTCCTGTCATCGGAAACCCGGCCCTCAAGCGCCGGGGAGGCTGAGGTTCTGCACCTCCGGACCGGCGAGCCGGTGCATGTGCAGGAGGGGCTTGCTCTGGCCGATGACGCGCCGGTCGCGATGTTCCGGTCGCTCTATCCCGCCCTGCGCTTGCCGGGATTGCCCGCGGCATTGGAGGAATACGGCTCCGTCACCCGCGCGCTCGCCGCCTGCGGCGTACCCGACTACGTGCGCATCTCTACCCGGATCAGCGCGGTGGCGGCATCGCCGGTGGAGGCGGGGCATCTGAACCTCGCGCCCGGCGCGCCCCTGCTGATGTCGGAAGCGGTGAACGCGGATCTCGACGGCGTGCCGGTGGAGCACGGGATCACCCATTTCGCCGGGGACAGGATCACGCTGACGCTGGATCACGACGACGGCGTGACTCCCTCGTAACGGTCGAGAAAACCCTCGGCGGACAGGCTGCGGAAATCGTGCAGCCGGTCGTGCAGGATGGCGTGGTCCCACTCCCACCATTCGAGGGTCATGAGATATTCGGCTATCGGTTCCGGCAGACGTCTGCGGAGCGGTTTCGCAGGAACGCCCGCGACGATCCAGTAAGGCGGAACGTCCTTCGTCACCACAGCACCCGCGGCAATTACCGCACCGTGTCCGATGGATATTTCCGGCTTCACCTGCGCCTGCGCGCCGATCCAGGTGTCGTGGCCCAGCGTGGCGATACGGGTCCGGCGATGGGCGAACCAAGCATGGTCACGCTCCGCCCCGTCCCAGTAATCGCCGGACCGATAAAGGAAATGATGCAGCGACGCCTTCTCCATCGGATGGTCCGTGGCGCCGATCCGGGCGAAGGCGGCGATGTTCGAGAACTTGCCGATCCGGGCATTCGCGATGTCGGCATAGCGGTCGCAATAAGCATAGTCGTCGAATGAGGAATGCGCGATCCGGCTGCCCCGTCCGATCTCGACGTAGCGGCCGAAGCTGCAATCGTCGGTGATCTCCACCTCCGTATGCAGGAAGGGGATATCGGCATTCAGTCTCGTCATGGAGCCCATCGGCGGACGAAAGCGCGGCTAGCCATTGATTAACCTGCGCCGCAACCAGCCGCTGATACTGTCCATGGCGAACACCATCAGCACCACGAGGAGGATGTAGTAGCTCACCTCCTCCCAATCCTTCTGGGTGATGATCGCCTGCGTCAGCAGAAGGCCGATGCCACCGCCGGTGATGGCGCCGATCACGGTGGCGGACCGGGTGTTGGACTCGAGGTAGTAGAGCACCTGCGCGAGAAGGACCGGCAGAAGCTGCGGGATGACCCCGAACCGGGCGCGCAGCAACGGACCCGCACCGGTGGACCGGACGCCCTCGATCTGGCGACGGTCGACGTTCTCGAGCGCTTCGGAGAACATCTTTCCGAAGGTGCCCGTATCCGTGAGCAGGATCGCCAGCGTGCCGGTCAGGGGACCGGGTCCGAACGCCCGACTGAGAACGATGGTCCAGATCAGACCGTCGACCCCGCGCAGGAAATCGAACAGCCGCCGCGAGACGAACTTCACGATTAGCAGCGGAGAGAAGCCCCTGGCGGCGAGGAACGACAGCGGCAGCGCGATCATGGCGGCCCCGGCGGTCCCGAGAAAGGCCATGAGGATCGTCTCGAACAGGGCCCAGGCGACTTCGCCGTGACGCCACATGGCATTGGTCCAAAAATCGTGCCAGATCGTCCCCGCCTGACCCGATATCGCGGCGGTGGCGAGCGCGGTCGGACCCATGCCGTGAAACGGACTGTCCAGGGTGAAGAAGAACAGCTCCCACCCCGCGAAGTAGCGGAACACCTCCGTCCGGTTGCGGGTCACGGTCAGGCGCCCCGCCTCGGTCGTCACGACGACGCGGTTGCGGCTGGCGTTGATCCAACCGGGCGTCTCGCCGGGCGGCAGGGTCACGTTGGCCCCGGCGCTGCGGGACGGCCGCGCCGTCACTTTCCCGTATCCCGGCACCTCGTAGATAGTCAGGTTGCCCGGCCCGAATGTCACGACATGGCCGTCGCCGAGGTCGATCAACGTCCGCTCGCCCAGAGTGACCCAACCGGGCGCTTCTCCCGTCGGATAGCGGCCCTTGCGCTCGCCTTCGATGGCGATCTCAAGGGATCCGTCGCCGTTGTCGCGGGTCACGTGAACCTTGTGGCTGACCGCGTCGGCGAGGAGGATGCGTCCGTTCTCGCCATTGGCGGTCCGGAAAAGGTCGGGCCCTTCGAAGGCGAAGAAGATGTAGGCAAGGTAAGTCAGCGCCAGAAGCGGCATCCCGATCAGCCAGAGCCGCGCTTTGGCGAAGCCTCGGTCGGCGGCGGCGTATCGTGCGGCCATGTCGGTCACAGCGCGGCCCCCTTCGTTAGTCGTTCGCGGATGGCGCCCCCGATTTGATCGACCAGAACGATGGTCGCGAAGAGCAAAAGGAAGATGGCGGCCGCCTCGGCAAAGCGCCCCGGTCCCCAGGACATCGCGTTCCGCAGGTCGTAGCCGATGCCCCCCGCGCCCACGAAGCCGAGGATGGCCGACGCGCGGATATTGATCTCGAACCGGAGAAGGGTGTAGCTCAGCCAGTTCGGAGCCACCTGCGGCAGGACACCGAAGAGCATCCGCTGACCCCAGCTCGCGCCCACCGAATGAAGCCCTTCGACAGCTCCGCTCGGCGCGTTCTCGGCCACCTCGGAGAAGAGCTTTCCGAGTGCCCCGGTCGTGTGCAGCGCGATGGCGATCATCGCAGGCGCGGGACCGCCGCCGAGAACGAAGATCAGAACGAGTGCTATGACGATCTCCGGGATCGCCCGCAACGTGTCGAGCACGCGGCGGATCGGTGCGATGATCCACCGCGATGGGGCGAGGCCGCGGGTTACGAGAAAGGCGAGCGCGCCGCCGGCCAGAGCGCCCGTGAGCGTTGCCGCCGCAGCGATGTTCACCGTCTCCATCAGCGACGGCAGGTACTCCCACAGGAACCCGGGCAGTTCGGACGCCCGCTCGATCCCCTCGGAGATGACGTCGGCCGGAAAGTCGAAGACGTTACCGATGCCCTGCAGGAACCCGCCCGCATTCCTGTCATTGGCCGTGAGGAACCCCGCGACGAGAATCAGCACGAACAGGAGGAGCGAGACGCCGTTCCAGAGGCGCTTGGTTCGAAGTTCTCCCAGATAGGTGACGCGGATGTCGGTGGTTGCGGCGGTCACGGTCGACCCTCTCCTGACAGACGGGCGGGATCGAAGGACCCCGCCCCGGTGCGTCCTCGTCGGGGAACACGCCAAAAGTATCCGGGCGCTCCGCCGGAGTCGCCCGACCGGGCCGTTCAGCCGCCGATTTCGCGACGGCGCACTTCCACGATGGTCTCGTAGGCTTCGTGGGTGATCGGCTCGAACCCCGCGGTCTCGCCGGCCGCGACGCCATAGGCGCAGTCGGCATCCGTCTCGATCAGGTCGGCGACGAGCTCGGTCATCGTGGCCTTCACATCGTCCGGGAGGGAGGAGCGGAGGACGACCGGCCCTTCGGGGATCGGGTTTGACCGCCAGATTTCGACCAGATCGTTCATGTCGACGATCCCGGAATCCGACGCCCTGCGAAGCGCGCCCGAATTGTAGCCGTCCTCCCAATCGCCCAGACCGTCGGCCCAGGTCACGCCGCCATCCACGTCGCCATTGGCGACGGCGACGATGGTCTGTTCGTGGCCGCCGGTGAACTTGACCTCTCCGAAGAAGTCGCCGTCCTCCATGGTGGCGCCGGTGGCTTCGGGGATTTCGACGGAGGGGATGAGGTAGCCGGAGGTAGAGTTCGGGTCGCCGAAGCCGAACACCTTGCCCTTCATATCGTCGAGAGACGCGATGCCGCTGTCGGCGCGCGCGAAGCCGATGGAATGGTAGGAGAAGGATCCGTCGAGGTTGGTCTTGACCAGCACCGGCTCGACCGCTTCCGGGTCCTGCAGGTAGATGGCGGCGTAGGCGGATGCGCCGAGCCAGGCCATGTCGAGCGTCCCGCCCAGCAGGCCCTGGATCACGCCGTTATAGTCGGCCGGGGTGAAGATGTTGACGTCCGCCCCGCCGAGCGCTTCGCTGGCGTGATCCGCCAGACACTGATTGGCGCTCATGCGGTCCTGGGCGTTCTCGCCGCCGAGCACGCCGATATTGAACTCGGTGACCTTAGGGGTGTCGGCGAAGGCGGCGCCGGTCAGGGCGGTGGTTGCGGCAAGGGCCAGCAGGATCTTGGTCATGGTTCTGTTCCTTGGAGTTGAGGATGCCCCGGACGGGGCGGCTACAGCCTCAGACAGCGGCTTCGGCGCTATGGATCGCGCGTCCGGCCGCCGTCTCGGTGTTTCGGATGTCGGTGCTGGTCGCGGCTTCGGAAAAGTCCGCCCCGGCGCCGTAGATGTCGCGGGCCACGCCGGTCGTCAGCTGCTCCGGGGTGCCGTCGAAGACGACCCGGCCCGCGCGCATGCCGATGACGCGATCGCAGTAACGACGGGCGGTATCCAGCGTGTGAAGGTTGCAGATGATGGTCCGGCCATCGATCTCGTGGATGTCGCGAAGGGATTGCATCACGACCTGCGCGTTCATTGGATCGAGGGACGCGATGGGCTCGTCGGCGAGGATGATCTTCGGGTCCTGCATGAGCGCGCGGGCGATGGCCACGCGTTGCTGCTGACCCCCGGACAGGGCCTCGGCCCGTTTCGCCGCGTGATCCTCGATGCCCAGACGGGCCAGGATGTCGATGGCGCGATGGATGTCCGCGCGAGGCCAGAGCGCGAAGAGGGCCCGGGTGGTGGCCCGGCGATTGAGCGTGCCGTGAAGGACGTTGGAGACCACGTCCATCCGCGGCACGAGATTGAACTGCTGGAAGATCATTGCGCAGTCGGCCTGCCACTTGCGGGCCTCGCGCCCGCGGAGGGCGGTCAGGTCGCGACCACCAAAGACGATCCGGCCATCGCTTGGCCGCTCAAGGAGGTTCAGCATCCTGAGCAGCGTGGACTTCCCCGCCCCCGACCGACCGATCACGCCGATCATCATGGGCCGATCCACCTCCAGCGACACGGCATCGACCGCCGTGGCGGAGCCGAATCGTTTTGTCAGGCGCTCTATCGTCAGCATCGGCGGATCCCGTCCCGTGTCCGGACGGCGGATGACGGGCCCGCGCAAAAGCCGCATGACGGTCCCGCGACGGTTCGATGACAGCGCGCGGTCGGCGCCGATCCCCACCTCGGCATTCAGGGGGGCGTGGATCGGGCGCTATGCTTTCCGGTCGCGGAGGTCAGCAGGCAGGCCTGATGCCACTCCGGCATCCGGTTCTGAGAACGCGAGACGATGTTCGATCCCGTCACTCCGGCCACCTGATACCTCGCCACGCCATCAATTCCCGGCGGACCCTCGGAAAGGGGTGACGGACAGATCCCGCAGATAGATTTCCTTGGACGGAAGAATATGCCGCTCGCACAAAGCCGCCAGTTCCGCCCGATCACCCGCGGCGATGGCATCGATCATCAACCGATGCTCCAATGCCGCCTGCCGCAACATGACCGGGTCATTCACGCGATAAGACCTGATCGCATGGCTCTTCCAAGCCAGACGTCGGATCGCATCCGCCATGACGCCGTTGCCGCACTGGTCGAAGATGAGCTCGTGGAAAGCGTTATCGTAAAGCATGACCGACGACAGATCACGGGCCGCGACCGCCGCCTCGTGGTTCACGGCGAGGCCGGTCAACCGGTCGTGAGTATCCGGATCGAACGGCAGGGACATCCGGGCCACGGCAAGTCGATGGAGATCGGATCGAAACGCGTAGATGTCCTCCACCTCCGAAGCGCTGTATTCGCGAACCATCGCGCCCTTGTTGGGCCGCCGATCCACGAGACCCATCTGTTCGAGATCCGCGAGCGCGGAACGCACCACGTGCCGCTTGGCGCCGAACCGGGCCATCAGCTCGTCCTCGACCAACCGTTCGCGCGGCCGAAGCCGACCCAGCACAAGATCCAGTTCCAGCACCCTGCGCATATCTTCGAGCTTGCTGCTCGCAGACGCGGCCGGTCGTTGTCCAACTTCGTCCATCACCCCTCCCGGAGCGTCACGCCAGCGGATCACGGAATAGCAACCGATCCCGTTCCGCGCACCCGCGCGATTCCGCGCAGCTCACGGCAATTTTCGTCCGGTGCAGGAGGGTGAGATCACTCCGTCGAGGCGCTCGCTTCCCTACAAGTCCGAAAGCGGAAAGATCGGGGAGCCGAACGCTTCTTTAGGCCCAGGACCCATTGATTTTGTTGTGATTGCCGATGCTGCCTGCTTGGAGCCCCTGAAATTCAGGGGTATGACATGAGCGATTTGTACTGGCTGAGCGAAGCGCGGATGGCACGGCTTCGACCGTACGTCCCCAAGAGCCATGGGGTGCCGCACGTTGATGATCGACGTGTTCTCAGCGGGATTATCTTCGTCAGCCGCAAAGGTTTGCGCCGGCGCGATGCGCCCAAAGAGTATGGCTCGCACAAGACGCTCTACAACCGCTGGAAGCGGTGGAGCGATATGGGGGTGTTCGCCCGGATCATGACGGGGCTTGCGGCGAAAGCTCCCGACGGCAGAGCGATTTCCATCGATGCTACCTACCTCAAAGCGCATCGCACGGCCTCCGGCCTGCGGGCGAAAAAGGGGGGGCGTGGCCGTCTGATAGGGCGGACGAAGGGCGGCATGAACACGAAGCTGCATGCCGTCACGGATGCAATCGGGCGGCCGATCCGGTTCTTCATGACCGCCGGGGAGGTTAGTGACTACACCGGTGCCAGGGCACTGGTGAGCAGCCTCCCAGTCTCAGACTGGCTGCTGGGCGATCGAGGGTATGACGCGGATTGGTTTCGCGAGGCCCTTGCCGACAAGGGGATAGTTGTTTGATCCCGGGCGAAGGTCTCGCGGAAAACCAATCAAATACGACAAGCGACGGGACCGGAAACGCAACCGCCCCTCTCGTGACATCGCTGCGCGATGCACTGCCGGGCAGTGATCGAGATCATGTTCGGACGTCTGAAAGACTGGCGACGCGTGGCGACCCGATACGACAGGTCTCCCACCGTCTTCCTCTCTGCAATCGCTCTCGCGGCAACCGTGATCTTCCGGGCATGAGTCCTGAGCCTAGCAGCATGGTCGTCTAGATCGTCGAAGGTTGCGATCGGTGAAATTTGTCTTACGAGACGTCTGTAAGACCGTTAGCGCATATCAAGCCTGATAACTACTATAAGTGTCGGTGGGTTCTAAAAGAGGGTTACATCCGGCGCTACTGCCTTAACGGGAACCTCATTTCTTTGGACTAGGGCCGTCTGCGCAAATTGTTTCTGGTTAGCTCTTCCACTTACGGGCCAGAACCGCACGCGCCGCGCTTGAGTCCCTCCTAGACTTTTCGCAACGCAAGGAATTCCCTCTTCCTTCATGAAGTGAATCGCAAAAGTCGCGTTTGCGTCCCCGATATCAGACAGTCCATCTACAACACGCGCACCTCCAAAGAGCTTTGCCTGCATGCGATCTTTACGACCGCCAAGCTTCATGAGGCCATTGATGAGAAGTTCCATGGCTTGTGCGCCGTATACTATATGACGCGAACCGTGCGCGTTTCCCTCGGGCAGCAGAAAGTGGTTCATTCCACCGACCCCGGCTACAGGATCGAAGAGGCAAGCAGCCACGCAAGATCCCAGGACCGTTGTCATCACTGCCTCTTCGTCTGCGGAAACGGCCTGCTTTCCTTGAGCAACTTGAATCATTAGTCGGCGAGGCCCCCTATTCCCATCATGCCTGTCATGATTTGACATCCTTCTGCGCCGCGTCGCACCGTTCCAAAATGGCACGAGTCATTCTTGCAAGAGGCACCTGCTTCTCGACCGCCCCCATTTCGAAGGCACTTCGCGGCATTCCATAGACCAGACTCGTCGCCTCGTCTTGACCGAGGGTACGTGCGCCGGCCTGCCGCATCGCCAGCAATCCCCGCGCGCCGTCATCACCCATTCCGGTAAGTATTACACCAACCGAGCGGCTTCTGAGACGAGCAATGGACCCGAAGAGGGCATCCACCGATGGCCTATGTCCGGACACGGGAGAGCCCTCTCTAAGTCGGCAAACCAGCGTGTCGCGGCCCATGACTTCCAGATGCGTCGCTCCGCCTGGTGCAAGATAGATCCGACCCGTTGCTAAGGGTGCTCCGTTCGTCGCCTCATGAACTTGAGCCGCACAGTTCTGGTCAAGGCGGCTCGCGAAGCTCTTGGTAAATGATCCCGGCATATGCTGGGTTACAACGGTCGGTGGACAATTGGCAGGAAAACTTGACAAGAGAGTGATGAGTGCGTCGACTCCTCCGGTCGAAGCGCCGATTGCTACAAGACGGCCGTTTGGTTGAAACGATGTCGAAGCAGCGGCGGCATCAGTTCTGGGATCCCGCGCCAAGGGTTGCGTCTTCGAAGCGGCCTTCACCCGGTCACGCAGTTGATCAAACGCGCCAGGCTGCGACCCGTCCATCGGCTTGAGGAAGCAATCGAACGCACCCAAAGACAACGCCTCAACGGAAGCGGCTGACTGCCCCCCAACTTCGCTTGAGACCACGATGACCGGCATCGGTCGAAGCCGCATCAGCTTCTCCAAGAACATCAGTCCATCCATGCCGGGCATGTTGATGTCGAGAGTGATAACATCCGGCACAAGGGCCTTAATGGCCTTCCGTGCCGCCATGGGGTTGGAGGCAGCCCCCACGACAGTAATCTGTGGATCGCATTCGAGCTCCGCCTTCAGAACAGCTCGAATAGTCGGTGAATTGTCCACCACCAGCACTCGGATCTTCTTCACCGACATATTCCTTTACTCGATCAGCGCAATACGTGGTTCACTCGAGGCGATCGCGTCGGAACGCGATCGCAAGCATCAGAACTCCTCCCAATCGTTCATCAACTCTTGAGGTTCTTCGGCCAGCGCCGCGTTACCGTTACTCCGGCCTCCTCCCGACGACGCAGCTTTCGGAGACATCTTCGTCACATTCGTTTTTGCGTTTTTGGGTGCACCACCCGGTCCACGGGACGTCGCTCCAGTGCCAGTACCGCTAGTCTGGAACTTTCCGACAAGTTCGGAGAGGGCTTCCGCTTCGGACCGCATCGTATGGCTGGCGGCGTTCGCCTCCTCGACCATGGCGGCATTCTGTTGGGTTACCTGATCAAGCTGCCCCACGGCCGTATTGATCTCGCCAATACCGACAGATTGCTCACGTGCCGAGCTGGCTATGCCGTCCACCAGTTTAGTGATAGCCGAGACGGATTCTACGATTGTTGCAAGCGCTTTTCCTGTCTCACCAACCAGTTCCACGCCAGTTCCAACCTGCTGAGACGAGGTCGAGATCAAGGCTTTAATCTCCTTCGCCGCATCAGAGGATCGCGTGGCAAGGGCCTGGACTTCCGACGCGACCACTGCAAAGCCGCGCCCCGCATCGCCGGCACGTGCCGCCTCTACCCCGGCATTCAGGGCAAGGAGGTTCGTCTGGAACGCAATATCCTCGATCACACCGATGATCTGGCTGATCTGATCCGACGATTTCTCAATTTTGCTCATGGCCTTGACGGCCTTCTTGACCACGCGACCGCTGTCGACGGCCGCCTTTCGGGTTCCGGCCACATCCGTGCTGGCGGTCTCTGCCGCTTCGGCGGCTGCCTTCACGCTGGTGGTCAGTTCTTCTAGGGCGGCGGCTGTTTCCTCCAGCGCGGCTGCTTGATTCTCGGTCCGTTGGGCAAGTTCATCTGCCGCCGTCGCAACTTGGTTCGACTCGTTTCGGATATTGCCGGCGTTCACGACCACCGAAGAGATTGTCGACTCCAGTTGCTCGATAGCCGCGTTGAAGTTCTCTCGAAGGTCCTCGTATTCTTCAGCGAATGCTTTGGCGATACGAACACTCAGATCACCGTCAGCAAGGTTCGAGAGTGCGTCATTGAAGCTATTGATCACCTGAGAAAGATCCGCCTCCATTGCACGGCGCTGCTCAATTCCATCCAAACGTTCGGTCTCCCCAGCCGTAATGTCGGCAGCCATCTTGACTACGCGCTTTACATTGCCCTGCCGATCACGAACCGCGCTGTAAGAGCCTTGCAACCATACGGTTCGACCGGACTTCGTAACCCGCTCGAACGTCCCTGCGGTGGATTCGCCATCCGCTAGGGCACGCCACATGTCGCGGTATTCCTTCGTCTGAGCGAAATCGCCCTTGGCAAATGTCGCGTGTGGACGCCCAACGATTTCCTGCTCTGAATAACCCATCAGGTTCAGAAAGTTCTCATTCGCCTTCAGTATCTTGCCTTTCGTGTCGAACTCGATGATTGCCTGACTTTTGCTGATGGCATCGATGATGGCGGACTGCTCGAAGGTTTCTTCCTCGAGGCCGAGGCGCTTGGTCTCCATCTCCGTAACATCCGAAGCGACCTTGACAACGCGCACCACATTTCCCTTCGCGTCCCGAACTGGATTGTAGGAAGCTTGCAGATAGATCGTCCGTCCGCCCTTGGCGACGCGCTGAAAAGTACCACGCATGGGCTGCCCGGCTGCTAAGGATTCCCACATGCGACGGTATTCGCTCGTGTCAGCCAACGATTCCTCGGCAAACATCGAATGATGGCGGCCCGTCACTTCCGCTTCACTGTACCCAACGATCTCAAGAAAATTCCCGTTGGCGCGGAGGATGTTTCCCTTCGGGTCGAACTCGATCATTCCCTGCAGGCCGCCGCTGATGGCCTCGATCAAGGCTGCTTGATCTCTGGTATCTGCGTCCAGCGCCCGCCGTTCCGTCTCGGCTTCGGTGATGTCCGATGCGACCTTGACAACCCTGGTGACTTTGCCGTCCTGATCACGGATCGGGCTATAGGCACCCTGCAGATAGACCGTCCGTCCTCCCTTTCCAATACGTTTGAAGACGCCCGCAATAGCCTGTCCCGCCGCCAACTGTTCCCACATCCGGCGATACTCAATCGAGTCGGAAAATGTGCTGTCGACGAAGGTTGCGTGGGGCCGACCGACGATCTCGCTTTCGGAATAGCCCATCACCTGCTCGAACGCTTGATTCGCCCGCATGACGGTTCCCTTAACGTCGAACTCGATCATCCCTTGCGAGGAGCCGATTGCCTCAATCAACGATGCCTGAGCAAATGTCTTCTGCTCGACTTCACGTCTAGCGGTTTCGGAATTTGTCACGGAGGAAGCCACTTTGACAACCCGGACGACACGCCCCTCATTGTCGAGAACAGGACTATAAGCACCTTGCAGATAGATCGTCCGTCCACCCTTTCCCTCCCGGACGAATGTGCCGATTAGCGGCTCACCACGGGAGAGGCCATCCCACATCTTGCGATACTCGCTCGAATCGGCAAAGGACGACGGCACAAACATGGAGTGATGGCGGCCCATCACTTCGGCCTCCGTATACCCCACGACGTCGAGGAATGCCTGGTTCATCCGAACGATCTTTCCGGAAGGGTCGAACTCAATCATCCCCTGCGTCGATCCGATCGCCTCGATGAGATGGGCTCTCTCGTTTATCGCTTCCTCGCCAGCGACGAGCTGATTACGGCATTCCACGAGTGCTTCGACGACGTGACCGATTTCATCGCCTCGGTTTGAAATGGGAACCTCAACGGCGTAGTCCCGGGTCCCGATCGCATGCAACGTGTTCGCGATCTGCACGAGCGGCCTGGTGATCCCGCGAGCGATCAAGATACCAACCATTGTGGCGACGACGGCAAGTACCGCGATCTCCATAGCGACAAGAGCGCCACCGGTCAGGACCGTTCCGAGAAACCTGGGCAAGACTGCGCTGAGCGCGATCGCGGCGACAACGAGCGTCGTGATCGCGAATGGAAGTTTGATTGAGAGGGGGAGATTCTTGAGGCGTTGCATTGAATTAGGACCTTCGCTTTATGGATCGACCGCACGCCGTGGCCATGCGGGCGTTGGAGCACTAACGGTATTCATCGGGTCCATGGGTGAAGGCGGTCTTAAAACCGGCGGTTGAAATACATTGGATTCGATCATTGCAACCGGCGTGATTCACGCTTCGTTAGGTTCCGGGCCCTATGCCCTGTCGTAGAACGGGTATGGCCAGCGCCGACCTGCACCACGAGTCGGAGACTGATGTGACCCAAACACCGGAACCAGCGATCTTTCAGCTGCCGACAACGCTAGACCATGATTCTGCGCGCGAACTGGCGGATTTTCTAGAGACCAGTCGCGGCACACCCGTCACTATCGATGGTTTCGCGACAGCACAGGTGGGCGCACAAGCGGCCCAAATCCTTGCGGTCGCCGAACAAGCTTGGACACAGGACAGGCTGGCATTCCGCATAAGCGATCCGTCTGGGGCCATCGCTGCAAGCCTAACCCGCATGGGCATGATGGAAGCCCTATCACACGCCTTCGCAGCAGAAGGAGCCGTCGCATGACGACCAGCGTCCTCGCCATAGATGATTCCCGCACAATCCGCAGCCTGCTCGCCGCGACACTCGAAGAATACGACTTCGACGTAACCACGGCCGTCGATGGAGTCGACGGACTGGAGAAGTTCGCCGATGCCTCGCCGAATGTCGTAATCACCGATATCAACATGCCACGTCTGGACGGTTTCGGCGTGATCGAGGGCATCCGAAGCGGCAAGCGGAACAAGACCGTGCCGATTATCGTACTCAGCACCGAAAGCGCCGCAGAATTGAAGGACAGGGCTCGCAAAGCGGGCGCGACAGGCTGGATTGTTAAGCCTTTCGATGAGGCGTCTTTGGTATCGGTCCTCAAGCGCATTACAGGCGTGTGACACCATGAGCGCACTTGATTCAATCCGCGATACCTTCTTCGAAGAATGCGAAGACCTACTAGAAGCGCTGGCAGAGGGTCTGGCCGCCATGGCCGGCGGCGCCCATGATGGCGAAACGGTAAATGCGGTATTCCGTGCCGTTCATTCTATGAAGGGCGGGGCTGGCGCGTTCGGCCTTAATGACCTCGTCGCGTTCGCCCACGCATTCGAAACGGTTCTCGACCGAATTCGAAGCGGCGACCTTCTGCCGGATGACGAGCTGATACGCCTCCTACATAGGTCGGGCGATATCCTTTCCGACCTTGTCGAAGCGGCACGCGACGAAGCAGGCATCGATACGGCCGCGGTGGCCGCGACGGCCGATGCTCTTGAAGCAGTTCTTGGAGAGGGTGGTTCTGTCGTAGAGGACTTCACGTTCGACGCGGTCAGCGCCGATTTCGATTTCGACATCGCCGACGAACCGGATGGCCCGGCGATCTATAAGATCGCTTTTGCACCAAGCCGAGACCTCTACGCGACAGGCCATGAGCCCCTCGTTCTGCTTCGGGCGCTTGCTGATCTGGGCGAGGTAGATATTGCAGCAAGTCTACACAGTCTTCCTGACATCGATTCCTTCGATTGGGAAGAAAGCTACTTATCCTGGGAGATAACGCTCGCTACCGAGGAACCGGAAGAGGCGGTCCGCGAGGTGTTCGAGTTCGTCGACGGACTGTGTACACTCACGATAGCTTCTACCATGGCGAATGACGGAGATGACGCCTTCGAGTTGCCCAACTTGGCAGAAGCTTGCGACGAAGCTCTGGCGGAAACGGAGATCGTGGAGGGTGCGATAGCCTCTGAATCAACCGATGTGGCTGACGAAGCCGAAACACCCCAAGCAGCGCCATCGGAGGCAATCAACCAAACGGCACCGGACGGGGTTTCAGCCGCATCCACCGATCGCAAAAAGGAACCGCGCGCCACCCTCCGTGTCGACGTGGAGAGGATCGATCAACTTATCAATACCGTGGGCGAGCTCATCATCAATCAGGCCATGATCACGCAACGGGTTCGCAAGCTCGACGCAAGCCTGGGACCTGAACTTGTCACGGATCTTGAGGACTACAAGCAACTCGCACGAGACATTCAGGAAGGCGTGATGGGTTTGCGCACGCAGCCCGTGAAACAACTCTTCCAACGTATGACACGGATCGCACGAGAATCCGCGGATGTCGCTGGTAAATCAGCCCGCTTGGTAATTGTCGGCGAGGAGACCGAGGTTGACAAGAAGGTAATAGAGAAACTTGCGGACCCCCTCACGCACATGATCCGGAATGCCATCGATCATGGCCTGGAGACGCCAGAAACACGTCGGGAAGCGGGAAAGACCGAGGAGGGCGTTGTCAGTCTTTCGGCATGCTACAAGTCCGGCGACGTGCTCATCCAGATTGCCGATGATGGCGCCGGTCTGAATCGCCCCCGCATTCGAAAGATTGCTATCGAAAAAGGGCTAATTCCGGAAGATGCGGATCTATCAGATACGGAGATCGACAATCTTCTGTTCCGACCGGGCTTTTCCACCGCATCCTCAATCACCAGTCTTTCGGGCAGAGGGGTCGGCATGGACGTCGTCAAAACCGCCATCACTTCGCTCGGAGGGCGTGTGTCGATTGCATCGACCCCCGGTAGGGGTTCAATCTTCTCCATCCTGCTCCCACTCACCTTGGCGGTTCTAGATGGCATGGTCGTGCGCGTCGGATCGGAGACGATGGTGGTACCGATTGCTTGCATAGAAGAAGCGATCCGGCCCCGGAAGAGCGATCTGAGCCATCTTGGCACCGGACGATTGCTCTTTGCAAGCCGCGGGGACTACGTTCCGGTGGTCGATCTCGCCCTGCGCTTGGGACAGCCACCCCAGCGGACGAAGATAACAAAACAGACCCTCCTCCTTGTCCAATCGAATGGATCCCGTACCGCCCTCGCAGTCGACGGGGTGGTCGATAAACGTCAGGTGGTCATCAAAAGCCTAGCCAAGAACTACCGCCATATTCAGGGAATCTCCGCGGCAACGATACTCGGCGACGGCAAGGTCGCTTTGATTGTCGATCCAGATGCGATCGCCGATGACCCGCCCCGATCGGTCGTCGCCTCGGCAGTTTTCAAAGATGTAACCACGACGGAGGAGGCCGACGATGTCAGCTGAAGCCGAAACGCTCGCCCCCCAAAGCGAACTCTATGCCACGCTCGTCGTCGCAAAGCAGGATTTCTGCATCGACATCACGCGGGTGCGGGAGAACCGCCGCTGGTCACCGACCACCACGCTGCCACACGCTCCGTCCTATATGATGGGGACAATGAATTTGCGCGGTGAGGTAATTCCGATTATCGACCTCGCAGTTCTATTCGGCTTTTCCCCGATCGCTCCCACGGATCGGCATGTCATTGTGATCATCGAGCACGAAGATAAGATCATCGGCCTCGCCGTCGAAGCTGTTCGTCGGATTCTCGGCGTCAAGAGCGACCAGATCAAGGACGCACCTGGTGCCAAGAGGGAAACGAGCACGTCATATATTCGCGGCCTCATCACAACCGATGTCGGCGTGATACGAATCATCGATGTCGGTGACATTGTAGACGCGATGGAGGACGTTCTCTGATGCGTCCCCCTGAAGTTCGAGGGGACTATCCCTTCACAGATAACGATTTCCAGAACATTGCAAAACTTGCCCGCGCAAGTTTTGGTCTCCACTTGGAGCTCTGCAAGAAGCAACTTGTCTATTCTCGCCTCTCACGGCGGCTTCGGATACTCGGTCTAGAAACCTTCGAAGACTACTGCGACGTGCTCCAGGGTCCGACGGGCGAGAAGGAGCAGCGGGAGATGCTCTCCGCCCTCACCACGAACGTAACCCAGTTCTTTCGTGAGAAGCACCATTTCGATCACCTTCGCTCAAGTGTCCTTCCATCCTTGCTTCAACGGCTAAAAGCTGGGGGCCGCGTACGCATCTGGTCCGCAGGCTGTTCCGCCGGCCAAGAAGCCTATTCTCTCGCCTTGACAGTTCTAGAACTCTGTTCTGACGTCAGCCGATATGACTTACGCATTCTTGCCACCGACGTCGATCCGGCGATCCTTCAACGAGCGGTTCGTGGCCGCTATCCATCTGCTGAACTGTCCGCAATCCCATCTTCGGTACGGCAGTCGCATACGCAGAGTGACGGTGAGACTTTTACTATCGGACCGGCGGCTCGCAAGTTGATCTCCTTCGGCGAGCTTAATCTGATGAACAACTGGCCCATCAAGGGCCCGTTCGACATCATTCTGTGCCGAAACGTCGCGATCTACTTCGATGGCGCAACACAGGCCAAACTTTGGAAACGGTTCGCCGATGTTCTCGCTCCGGACGGTCACCTAATGATCGGCCACTCCGAGCGTCTTTCCGGCCCGGCGACAGTCATCCTACAGAATTGCGGGGTTACCTCATACCAAAAGAAGTCGGGACGTGCCGCTACCGCCGGCCAAGTAAAGGAAGCAGCGAGATGAGCATACGTGAAAAATTACATGTGACGGTGGTCGATGATATGTCGACAAGCCGTGGCTTGCTAACGCAAGGTCTGGATGCACTCGGCGTAAGAAACTACACCTACGAGGTAGATGGCGTTCCGGCACTTGGACGATTGATCGCCCGCCCCGTTCACTTGGTGATTTCAGATTACAACATGCCTGGCCTTGACGGCTTGGGCTTACTGCAAGGACTGCGCGAGAACCCAAAAACACAGAAGATCGCTTTTATTCTTGTAACAGGCTCTCCCACTCCCGATGTTGTCGCCCGTGGAAAATCGCTGCGTATCAATGCAATTCTCAAGAAGCCCTTCACGATTGCCGAACTGCGTGATTGCATCGAGAAGGTGGTGGGACGATTATGACAGAAAATAATGATCTATCAGAGCAAAGTCTCCGCAACGTCCTCCGCGCCGCCGCGGCGGAGGTAGCACGTTTGTCGAAACTCGTGACACCCGTTGAGGCGGTGCTGGAGAGAACGCTGATGGCCGACGCTATCACTGAAACGGATCGAACCCTTCTTCAGAATCTTGATCTCCTCCTTCAGTCTATTGACGCAATAGCAGGTTATATGCATCAGCTCTCAAACCAAGTGCCGACAGATGTTTGCGTTGACGTGCAGCCTGCCCTCAACGGTGTGCTCATTGAGTCTACTAGGTTACGCCTTAAAACGGGGGATACCTCGTCGGGACCTCAAGATGGAGTGACAGCCCCCCGCGGGCTTTCGACGGTTACGGAGGTGGGTCGTATTGAATTTTTTTGACGGAACTCTTAGCGACTTTTGTCGGATCAACGGCAGATCACGGACGACACTCTGAATAGCCCCGTGGTTCGTGGACGCCTTCTTCCTTAATTTTGGGGCGAGGGCGCGCAACACCGACCCCGAAGCTCCATGTGCGGTATGCCGGGATGCCATCAGCGGCACCCCCGGGGATGTCGATCACCGAGGTGTCCGGCTTGTCCGCAGCCAGCATGTCAGTCTGCGCATCCGTGAGACCAAGGACGGTGATGTCGGTGGAGGTCGCGATGTCCATCGTCGATCCGTCGAGCTTGTTGCCCGCGCCCGACTTCATGTAGCCCGCCATCCGGTTGTCCTTGATCGCACCCACCACGTCGGTGGTCGAGCCGCGCGCATAGTCGGCGGAAAGGCCCAGCGCGGCGAACACGGCTTCCGTCGTCGCCTCGGTCGAGGAGCCGCGGATGCCGGAGTTAAAGCGGACGCCGTTCAGACCCACCAGATCGGTGAGGTCAGCGTCGGCGCGAACGATCACGTTCTGCGGGGCGTTCACGTAGACCCAGAGCAGCGTCAGGTCTTGCGCATCGCCCTCGAAAGCGTTCGTACCGGTCGCGGCATGCTGGACGGTATTCGTCGTCACCAAACCCAGATCGACCTGCCCGCGGGACATGCGCTTGATATTGTCGAGCGTCGCCCCCGTCTCGACCACCGAGGCCGATAGCCCGTCAATCTCGTTCACGAGTTGCCCGACGGCGACGATACGGGATTGGGTTCAGGTCATGATCCCCTGGCTGTCGATCGGCCGTCTGTTCAGTGGGACGATTTTGCCGACGCGAGGATCGGCGAGCGCACGACGCAGAACCAGGCTCCCGACCAGTCCGGTGGCACCGACGATCAACAGACTTGTCATGAGGCGCGCTCCTCGAACGTTCACATTGAATGATCGTACTATGACGACCGACCGCACATACTTTAGCGAACGTTTCAGCTCGACGAGACCGACCGCACTTCTCGTATGACAAGATAGCATGGTCGGATCTGCGAAAGGCTGGTCCAAGGAGGGAGTCGGGATTTCGCCGTCAGTCGGCTCGAAACCCAGAAACCAGGCAGGTGAACGCCTCGATCGCCTTCGGAAGGATGTCCTGCGGTGTCTCGCTGGCGGCGACCCAGAGCGCCGCATTGAGCGCTGCGCCGTTCAGAAGCCGGGCGGCGGCCTCGACGTCGATCCGCCGCACGATCCCAGCTTCCACGAGGTCGGCGATGGCGTATCGGGTCTCTTTCAAACAGGCGCTCTGGCTGGGCCATTGCGAGGGGTCACCGAGGACGGCCGGGCCATCGAGCAGGACGATGCGCTGGACCTCGGGGTCCAGCGCCAGTTCGATATAGGCCAATCCCTGCGCGAGTAGCGCGTCCCATGGATTGTCGACCTGTGCGCCGGCGTGCTGTGCCTTCATCGCCATCTCGCCATCAACCTGCGCCACGACTGCGGCCAGCAACCCTCTCTTATCGCCGAAGTTGTGGTAGAGCGCCCCCCGGGTCACGCCGGCAGCCGCCGTCAGCTCGTCCATAGACGCGTCCGCATAACCATGGCGGGCAAACGCCGCGCGCGCCGCCGTGATCAACTTCGCGCGGGTCTCTTCCATCGTTTCGGCCCGGCTTCTGGCAACCATCATACGCTCCTGCGGGTCGGACATCCCTCGACCCCGTTGACATACTTTCCGTATGTGAAGTATATCACATGCACGACGTATGTCATGCCGCCTGCGCCATGTGAAGGCTCCAGCGGCCCGATCCAAAGGACCTCGACATGACCAAACCGGAACCGATCTTTCCCGCCGATCGCCACGCCCTCTACGACATGCATGGATATTCTGCCGCGATACGGTCGGGCGATCTGCTCTTCATCTCGGGCCAGGTCGGCAGCCGCGCCGATGGGAGCCCCGAGCCGGACTATCGCCAACAGGTGCGGCAAGCCTTCGCAAACCTCGTGTCGACGCTGGATGCAGCCGGCTGCACGCTGGCGGACATCGTCGACGTGACCAGCTTCCATACCGACCCGGAGGCGCAGTTCGAGGCGATGATGGAAGTCAAGGCGGAGGTTTTCCCTGCGGCACCCTATCCGAACTGGACCGCCCTCGGCGTAACCTGGCTCGCGGGCTTTGACTTCGAAGTGAAGGTCATCGCGCGCATCCCGGACAGAGCGGCGTAGAAACGGCGGTATCGTTCATGGCGCGGGCCCTGGCCGTTTTTCAGCCATGCCGAACCGTTTTCGGTAGAGGTTCAGAGCGATCGCCGTGAGCCTTTGGAAGGTTTTCATAAAGGCCGAAGGGTCGTCGTATCCTACCATCAGGCAATCTGCTCCACAGGACGCTCGGTATCACTTCTATCGAATGATGTGAGCAAACACCAAATGCCGCTAGTGGCGTCCTGCGGACCATACGCTTGTGACCGAGCCGATAGAACGCCACCGGTGGACTAGCGGTCGCCGATCGGACGCGTTCCTACATGCTGCATGAAGCGGAGGAGGTAGCCGTCCGGGTCCTGTACGAGGAACTCATCTTGTTCATTCTCGTGATCGCCCTTGGGATACCATGCGGTGCGGAGCGGTCGGTAGGGCACGATATCCTCGACAAGGACACGCTCGTAGATCGGATGGACGGCGGCGACTTCGATCTGAAGATTCATGCCACGGCCGAATGGCACCTCTAAATCGTCTGTGATCCATGCTCGCTTCGGGTCGTCGGGGACGGCTTCGGGCATAAGCTGCGCGTGCCCCATCTCGACGTAGTAAAAACCGTCTTCCGGGCGTCCAAACTTCACATCGAAGCCGAGCACATCGCAGTAGACCAGTGTGAACGCGCAAGATCACGCACAAGCAGCTCCGGCACCAGGACTGACCAATGGTTTGGATCGGTGCGGAACTGGTCCTCGTGCGGCACCAATGTATCCTGGCCGTTCGCCTGCCGGTGGGCATTAAATCAAGGCGATCCGCATGGGTGCACATGAAGTAAACGCGGCCGGTGCTCTTCCGCCGCCTACCTCGTAGTTTCGGGGTGGTCACTGAGAGGAGCGGACGATGACGAAGTCGAGCGGAATTACGGAGCGCCAGCCGGTCTATGTCGGGCTGGACGTGTCGAAGAACGAGACGCAGCTATGCGTCGTGGCGACAGATGGCGGCAAACTGTTCGAGGCGAGGGTGGCGACCGAACCCGACGCGCTCGTGCGGGTGATCGCGAAGACGGCCGAGAAGCATGACGCGCGCATCGAACTGGTGGGCTTGGAGATGGGCGGCATGGCCGGTTGGCTGTGGCGGGAGCTGAAGGCCTGGGGCCTGCCCGTCATCTGCATCGACGCCCGGCACGCGCATGCAGCCCTATCGACGCGGATGAACAAGACCGATCGCAACGATGCCCAGGGCATCGCGGAGTTGATGCGCACGGGCTGGTTCCGCGAGGTGGCGCCCCGGTCGGAGGAGAGCCAGGCACTGCGGGCCTTGATGGTCGCGCGATCCCGGCTGGTGAGGATGCGCGCCGATGCCCAGAACCAGGTCCGGGGGCTACTGAAGGAACGCGGCATCCGCATGCCCCGCGCCGTGGGGGCGATGTTCCGGCGCCGGGTGCGTGATGCGGTGGAGGGGCGGCTTGCCGAGGACGATCACCTCCACGTCCTGATCGACACCTTCCTTCGGGTGCACGAACAGTTATGCGCCGAGCAGAGCGGGATCGAGCGGCTCATCCGACACGAGGCGGCCGCCGACGAGACCACCCGGCGGCTGATGACGATCCCCGGCGTGGGCGTCATGACGGCGACGTGCTTCCGGCAGACCATCGACGATCCGCACCGCTTCACGTCGTCGGCGACCGTGGGCGCCTATCTTGGGCTGACGCCCCGGCGCCATCAATCGGGCGAGATGGACTGGACGGGGCGTATCTCGAAGCGCGGCAGCGTGACGATGCGAGCACTCCTCTACGAGGCGGCGACCGTGATCATGCACCGCGTCCGGCGTAGTTGCGCGATGAAGCGATGGGCCGAGGGGCTGGCCGAGCGGATCGGGAAGCGGCGCGCCAAGGTCGCGCTCGCGCGCAAGCTGGCGGTGATGATGCACGCGATATGGGTCGACGGGACCGAGTTCGACTGGGGCCAGGACGCCGATCCAGCGGCTGGGACAGCATGATACGTCGCGCACGGCACCAGAGCGAGGAGGAGCGCCAGCGATAGAGACAACCGGTTCCGGTCGGCTCGTCCGACCGGTGCGTCCCTGCCGGGGACGCCGATGGGATGACTTCGACGTCTAGGGTTGGTGCGATGGCCTCCGGGCCGCCGACACCGCGGTGCACATGGAAGCGTCCGTCGCGAACATCATGATGAGGCCCAGACCTCGGACAGAACCCTGATCCCGGCATACGGCGCAATACCAACAAACAAGGCGGTTGACCCAGAAGCGTTTACAGAACATGCAGGACGCGTTCGCGGTGTCCCTCTTGGGTGCCATCGGATGACTAGGCCGGGAATCGACCTTTGTGGAACGGTTCCCGGCCGCTTTCGTCAGCAATTAGGATTGCCGACTTGTTCACTCGCCACCGCCGCTGACCGGGTCAGCCGCCAGACGCTCGTCCGGCTGACCCCATTCGGGAACGGTCCTCTACGACCAAGAGGGGTACGATCTATCCCCCGCCACCGCGCGAACACGCGCAATCCGCGTGGTGGCTCCCATAATGCACCGGGAGCTGAAAAAACATAAGACAAGAGGGCGTCAGCCGACGGCCCGTCGGGAGAGCAGGTCGATGACGACCGATAGGTACGACCAGCCTTCGTGCGTTCGGGTGTAGGTCATGTCGCTCGCTATTGTTCTCGGACCAATGGCGGACAAGGCTCGCCCCAACCCTTGTCGGCTGCGTCCATTGCCGGGCAATGGTTTGCCCGCAAACAATGAGAGGGGGCCTCGAACTGGCGGTCCAGTTTGTTCTCCGCAACGATCGCGGGCTTGCCGCTGCATCGTCCGGAACGCCGCCGGGAACCAATCTGGGCCGCGATCCCGGCACGGTTCGCCAGCCGTGCCACCCGGTTCGGCGAGCATGTCTCACTTTGGTCCCTGAGATCGTCGTGCAGCTTGCGGTAGCGTAAACCTTCCCGCTGTCTCCCCAGGCATTGCGGATCGGCGCCGTCTGCCGAGCATCTTTCTTGGCACGCGTGCTCATCGGCTCTCTCAGTCAAGCGTAGAACCCGCTGCCGTGGATCCTCAGTATACGGCCCATCGCCCGGACGCCGAACTCCCCGCGATGCGCCCGCCCTCTCGGAACATTGCCTGCGGCAACACCATTTCGCTTGCCATCCCGGCGATCAGCATCAGGCAGATGATCCCGGCCAGCCAATGTGGCCAGGACGCCCCCTAATCATTCTGACAATTCAACGGTTCCGAGTGCCGCATCTCCGTATCCTGCTCCGTATCAGGGGAGAGAATGCGGCATCCGGGTCATCCCGTCGCAAGGGAGCGGCAGGTTCCATTCCTTGGACGGCAGGGTCAACTGCATCACTCAGAAACTATAGATCAGGCCAAACCCGGCACTATAGCTGTCTTTGCCATTGGTCAGCGGGCTGTTATGAACTTTGTCGTCAAGCAGATGGTATTCGGCCATCCCGAGCAAGCTAACTTTGTCGCTGACTGCATAAGACACAGTCATAACAATAAACGGCTCGACCGTGCTGCCCACATCGTAGGCTGTCCGAAGACCATTGGCTTCGGCAGCAGAGACGCCATAGAGAAAGTTGTTTAACTTTCCGTCCCGGGCCCGCGCGCCCGCACCGATGTCAATACCGACTGCCCCCAGCATGAATACTCTGCCGATCTTCGCTTCGGCCTGATACCCCTTATGCTCTGATGACACGTCAATCATGGCACCGCCGCTCACATAAAATGCGTCAAAATCGTAAGTTGTTTCGACGCCCGCTTCAATCGGCGTTCCACGTTCGAGCCCTGCAAACAACGGATTGTTCTTGGGAAAGTCGGAACTGTCGCCAGGCGCCAGGCGCAAGGTCAATTTGAGGTCCTCCTGACTGAAGACATGAAAGCCGATTCCGTCAAATCCCAGATGCAACCTCTCGGTGTCGAGGGAAATAAATGGGACGGCGTTTGTTTCGGCCTTTTCCCCATTGTAGATAGCCGAGGAGTTGAAGGCACCTGCGCCGAGCGTAAAGTTCCCGTTGGAAAACAGACCCTCAGCGGCTGCGTAAGTAGGGCCAATCAGCATCGCGGTGGCTGCAGCAAAACCGATAGATCGAAGTTTCATGTAGATATCCTTGTTTGTGACCGAAAATGTCTGTGACCGGTATGTGGTTGAAGCCCAGGGTGCTGTCGTCCGTACCGCTTGGCTCGGGCATCGGGACTGTCCTTGCCGTCATGCGAGGACGACAACGGCTCCGCTCGGCGAGGCTCAGCGAAACCGATACGTGACGCAAAAATGGCTGATGCAGGGTTCGGTCGATCTCATTCTCCGCGCCACGTGGGGTGGAAATTTAACCGTCTTTACAGCCAGTTAATCTTTCAACCCATCCGAGACAATCCGTGTATCGAAATCGGTGATGGTGGTAATCTTTCTATGTAAGGTACGCTTTGTTTCGGCCATTCGACCAATCCACTGGTTCGGCCTTTTGCGGGTCCGGACGACATCCGTATCCCAAATGGCATCAAGCTTGTTCAAATCGGGAGGCCAGGGAAAGATCAGCACTTTTGCCTAAAGCATCTCATCCTTAGCATCGTCGCCGATTTCGCGCCGTATCTCAGCCGAGCATCCGCTGGCGGACTGGAATTTCATCACCGCCAACCAGCGTCCATTCCGTGGCTGGACGTCACCGGCCGGGGCCATCGAAGCACCGAGCAGGCCGGCAGCCAAAGGGGCAAACGCCACTGTCAGCAAGGTCGCACGGATATGGCATCCCGGAGGGTTTGGATCATGTCGCCGATCTAGGTCGTCTTGAAGATTGATCTGCATGGGTTTGTCTTTTGTCGCTGGCTGCAGTTCGAAGTGCCGACCTGCGGGTACAGTGGGCCGTCAGTCGCCCATCGGTGTCCGGGTCGAATGGGCAGGACCGGCCGCGGAGTCTTCGCTCAAAGGCTCAGAAAAAGGAAGTGTGCAACCCGAGGCCTGCGGTTCGGACCATCTGTCGCTTTGACGGCACCGAGCGGGCATGCACGCCATCATTGATGGCCGGTATATTTTCCGGCCTTTTCACTCAGGCGTTACGCCACTGATGTTCCACAGACGCGCTAATATGCGGGCCGGATACGGCTTTTGGCCTATGCGTCAGAACCTGTTTCACGGTGAGCGACAGACAGGATTGTCCCGTAAGTAACAAGCGCATAACTGAGCAATTCCAATCCTTCCTGCACGACGGTTTTTACGGACGGAGCAAATTCTGCGCCTATCACTGATTCCCAAAGTGACCCCGTTCCGAAGAGGCGGCTGAATACCAGCAGCAGCAGAAGGCCTATGAGAATGAACGTGGTGTGGCGTGCCCTGAAATAACGGGCAAGGGGCTCTGCAAGGCTGTCCCTGTGGCGACATGTATAAAAAATACCGAAGCCTGCGATCATCGCCACCGGAACAGTCCAGCTGCCGTGGTAGATATGGTCTAACAATGCGTCATTCTCCCGGACGAACATGCAGGCGAACAAGGTCGCGACCGCGATGAAATATCCTCGTGACTTGATGTCTTGCCATGAGCGCCATGCGAATATTATGGCTGAAACCAGTATGAATGCGCTTTGCGTTACCTCGGTGACAGAAACCTCGGACATGTTGTTATCGAGAATGACAACGTCGAGGTTTATAACGAGGACGACCGCAATCAACAGAGCCAGAAGCGCTAGGAACTCTATCAGGACGGGGAGTACTTGGCGATTTTGGCCCGTTCCTGAATTGGCGGTTTCGTAGCGGTTCGTCCCCTCTGATATGTTCATCGATACTGCTCCGGCCTCTTGTACATCCTGGTCAGTTCGGGCACCCGAACCTGATATGGCCGTACCGTGAATGAGAACCGTGTTCGTCTCCGCCTGAAGGCAAAGACCCTGCAAAGTATCCCGCGTGCAGGTCCGGACACCATGACGCGGGCCGGAACATGCCTTTAGTAGCTAATTTTAGGCAATTAGTTCGCGAGCGGTGTTTGGTTCAAAAACTGTGCTTATACTGTGTTTTAGAACCTCAGGGATCGTGGCCGGACATCCGATATCGACCTAAGTAATCGTTTTTGTTTTGTAATTTTGGTGCCCCCACACGGACTCGAACCGCGGACCTACTGATTACAAATCAGTTGCTCTACCAGCTGAGCTATAGGGGCACTGAGGCTCGTCTAGCGCCCTCGGGTCAGACCGGCAAGAGGATGGCCGGGGCGGGTATTCCCGCTATCCGGGCGCGGGGGCGGCCCTTTCTCGCGATCCCAGCCCGCGGGCGGACGATTGCGGTGGGTTCACGTCATCCCCAGCGCTTCCTTATACATGTCGAGGACGGCTTCCTCTTCGGCGACGTCGTCGGGCTCCCGCTTGCGGAGCGCGATGACCTTGCGCATGACCTTCGTGTCGTATCCGCGTCCCTTGGCCTCCGCGAAGACCTCCTTGGACTGCTCCGCGATATCCTGCTTCTCCTGCTCCAGCCGCTCGATCCGTTCGATGAACTGCCGCAACTCGTCCGCCGTCACGCGGTAGGTGTCCGCCGCCCCGTCATCCACCATGTTCAGGTCCGCCATGCTCCGCTCCTCTTGCCACGGTGAGGCGACACGGGTAGCGCCGGTCACCGGGCGATGCAACGCGCGATGGGGGACGGTGTGGCGGCTTTGATGTGGATCGGCGCGGCGATCGCGCTGGCGGGACTGGCGGGGCTGATCTACTGCATCCTCGTGGCGATGCGGGCACGACGCGAAGGGTTGTCAGGTCCCGCGATGGAGGCGCGTCTGCGGGGGCTGGTGGCGACGAATCTCGGGTCGCTGGCGCTGTCGGGCATCGGTCTCATGCTAGTGGTCACGGGCATTCTTCTGGGCTGAACGCGACGCTGTGCGGGATCAGGGCGCGGGCGGTGTCCGCTCGCCACGGTCGAACGCCTCCCACCCCTTGCCCGCGAACACGTCGTGGCCGAGTTGGGCCAGGACGTGGGGAAAATCGACCATGACCCAGTTGTCGACGATCTTGCCGTCCATGACCTTCCAGAAATCCATGTAGCGGATCTCGACCCGCTTGCCGGTCGGCTCGATCCCCATGAACGCTCCCCGATGGGTCGCCTCCTGTCGCCCGAAGGCCGCGGCCCATTCGCCCATGTAGAGCCGCGCCTCGTCGATGCAGACCTTGTCGCCGAAAGCCGCCTGGAACGGTTTCTGCCAATTGTCCTGAAACTCCCGCAACCCGTCCTTGGTGCCGCAGCCGGCATTGCCCATCCAGCGGAACGTCCCGGAGAAGAACTCCCCGATATCGGCGATGCGGTGATCGTTCAGCCCGTCCACCATCCCCTCGATCACCCGGCGCGTGTCCTCGGTCTTCGACATGTCGGTATCTCGGCTCAGCGCGGCTTGTTCGGGGCGGGTCTCTTTCATCGCATTCTTCCTCTCGATACCGTTTCGCCGATCATCTGTCCCGATACGGAGTGCCGTCCATGCCCAACCTTTCTGATCCCCATCCCGGGGCCTGTCATTGCGGCGCCGTCCGGTTCGAGGCCCGGCTGACCGACGGCATGAAGACCGCGCGCCGCTGCAACTGCTCGATCTGCCGGATGCGGGGCGCCGTCGCCGTGTCCGCGCCGCTGGACGGGTTCCGGATCCTGGAGGGTCAGGAGAACCTGGTTCTCTACCAGTTCAATACCCGGGTCGCCGAGCACTGGTTCTGCGCCACATGCGGCATCTACACCCACCATCGCCGCCGCTCCAACCCGAACGAATACGGAGTCAACGTCGCCTGTCTCGAGGGCTGGAGCCCGTTCGACCTGACCGAGGTGGCGGTGCTGAACGGAGGCGCGCACCCGAAAGATGCGACCGGGGCGTCGAATTTCGCGGGCATCCTGCGGTTCGATCCGGACTGAGCGCGGTTCAGGTGATGCGCTCGCCGGACTTCGTATCGAACAGGTGGCAGATCGCGGCCGGGATATGCGCCGCGAAGGACGCGCGGATGCTGATGCGGAAATCCTTGGCGGCCTTGACCGAGATGAGCCCGCCACCCGCCCGGACCGTCACCATGGTGGAATCCCCGAGCAGCTCCATGGAATAGACCGGGGCCTGAAGCTCTCCCGACCCGGTCTCGGCGACCGACGCATCCTCGGCCCGGAAACCGAGCGTGACAGGCCCCTTGGCACTATCGAAGCCGGGGATCTCGACGCCGGAGGCATGGAACGTGCCGCCCGAGACCTCCCCCTCCATCAGGTTCATGGCGGGGCTTCCGATGAAGCCCGCGACGAAGGTGTTCGCGGGGTTGTCGTAGATATCCGTCGGGGTCCCGACCTGCTGCACGATCCCGGCCTTCATCACGACGACGCGGTCGGCCAGGGTCATGGCCTCGATCTGATCGTGGGTGACGTAGATCGTGGTCACCTGCAATTCGTGGCTCAGGTTCTTGATCTGCGCCCGGGTCGAGACACGCAGCTTGGCGTCCAGGTTGGACAGGGGCTCGTCCATCAGGAACACCTTCGGCGTCCGCACGATCGCCCGGGCGAGGGCGACGCGCTGGCGCTGGCCACCGGACAGGGCGGCGGGCTTGCGGTCGAGGAACTGCGTCAGCTCGACCATCTCCGCCGCCCTCTGCACCCGCTCCTCGTGCTCCTCCTCCGGGATCTTGCGGACCTTCAGGGGGAAGCGGATGTTTTCCCAGACGTTCATGTTCGGGTAGAGTCCGTAGGACTGGAATACCATCGCGACGTCCCGGTCCTTGGGGTCGAGATCGTTGACGCGGGTGCCGTCGATGACGATGTCGCCGCTGGTCGGATCCTCGAGGCCCGCGATCATCCGCATCGTCGTCGTCTTGCCGCATCCCGACGGTCCGAGCAGCACGAGGAACTCCCGGTCCGCGATGTTCAGGTCGAATTCCTGCACACCTACGAAGTCACCCCAGCGTTTCGTGACACCCTTGAGCTGAATTTCGGCCATCGCGTCCCCCGTCCTTCGTTTCCTCGACCCTAGACACGTCGAAAGGCATGCGGCAAGCGTCTTGCAAGCGTATGCACGGGAAGCGGACATGACCGAGAACGGCGGGAATTGGCGGCGGGCGGCGCTGGAGGCGCTGAATCGGATCGCGGCGGGGGATCCGGCCCCCATCGCGCCCGGTGCGCGGGCCGAGGCGTCGCATCCGTTCGGCATGCTGGACGGCGCGGGGCTGGCGGGACTCTGGGCCGATCTGCGTCGGTCGATGCCGGATATGGAGCGGCGGGACGACATCTTTCTGGCCGGCGACAATCATCCCGACGAGCGCTGGACCGGCTTGTGCCCGCCCCGGATGGTCGCCTGCTGCGGCAGCTATGTGGGGACGTTTCGCGAACCCTTTGCCGGGATCCCGCCGACGGGCGGCGCGGCCGCGCTCACCTATGGCGAGGCGCATGCGTTCGACGGTGATCGTTTGACCGCATCGTGGCTGGTCTGGGATCTGGCCGGGCTGATGATGCAGGCCGGATGCTGGCCCATGGCAGCACCACTAGGCGCGCCGGGTCATTGGCCCGCGCCCCGGGGCGGCCAGGGCGTCCGGCTGGAGGCGAGCCCGGAAGCGGGAAGCCTCGCCCGCGTCCTGGACATGCACGAGGTCCTCAACGGCTTCGACGGGCGGGATATCGACGCGATCTCCATGCATCACTGGCATCCCGATTTCATGTATTGGGCCGCGGGCAATATCGGCGCCTGCCGCGGCGTGGAGGGCTTCCGCGCGCATCACCAGATCCCTTATCGGCGCGCCTTCCCCGGAGCCCTTGGGGCGGGACACTTCGTCCGGCTGTCCGACGGTCCGTTCGCGGTGACGGGCGGCGACGTGGCCATCACCCATACCGGCGCGGATTACATGGGCGTGGCGGCGACCGGCCAGGCGATGCGGTTCCGGGTCATGGATTTCTACCGCTTCGACAACGACGGCCTGATCGCGGAGAACTGGCTTCCCAACGACACGATCGGCCTCATGGCACAGATGGGCGTCGACGTCATGGCCCGGCTCGCCCACCGCACGGGATCGCCGCGCCGGACATTGTGACCGGATCGGGAACTGCGGGCGGCCTGCCGCGGTTTTCTGTCGATTCCAACGGAGGGCGCTCGCGCATGGCCAGCTACAATGTCGGCGACAAGGTGAAGTGGGACTGGGGCAACGGGACCGGGACCGGCAAGGTCGAGAAGACCTACGAGAGGAAGATCACCCGCAAGCTGCAGGGGTCGGAAGTGACGCGGAACGGATCGAAGGACGACCCGGCGCTGTATATCGAGCAGGAGGACGGCGACGGCGTGCTGAAGCTCGCGTCGGAGGTGAAGAAGGGGTGAGGTGCAGCGGTATGGCGTCTATTCGGAGATCAGCATTTCTCGCTTTGCCGACCTGACATCAAGTTACGGATTCGGGTTGTAGGGGCGTTCGATCGACAGCGCCTCACGGAGCTTTGCCCAGGTCGCAGCTTCGAAACGCTCGGGCCATTCCACGCCGATCTGTTGCGCCCTCTTTCGCGCGCGGGGTAGGTAGGCTTTCGCATAGGCGAGATGCGCCGAGATCATCCGCTCGCGACCGGGAACGGCCGGTGGAAGCGACATGAGAAGCGACTTCTGTTCGTCGGTGATAAGCCGGTTGAGGTGAAGAACGCCGCCGCGATCCGGGGCACCGGTTTCGTCGACCAACAGATCGACCAGAAGATTGCGGAGGTGAAACACCCCCAGGACACCGTTGATGTACTCCGCGCGGCCCGCCGCAAGGTGCAAGAGTCCCAGTATCCTGATGAACTCCTCGAACTGATGCCGGGCTTTCGGCAGGTTTGGTCCTGTCATCTTTGCCGTTTTCGCCAGCCTGTCGTAAATGCCATCGTGATCGAAAAGGGGTTTCAGACTGCCTCGTGTCTGCGCACCCATATGTTCGGGTTTCAGGATTATGACGTCCGTGCGCGTCCAGTCGTCGGTAATGGCATTGATGAGACCGGGGACCGTCGTGCGATCCCACCAGAGAACGATCTCGCCTGTTCGTTCCACTGCATCTTGCCAAACCTCTGCAATCGCATCGGTCGCACCCTCGTCGGCAATCAGGACAAAATCGATATCGCTGTATTCATCGGCCCTTCCGTTTCCGTAGCTTCCGCCGAGGAACAAGGCACGGATACCCGGAACGGCAATCGTGGCTTCCGTAATGATCTCGATGACCTTGGTATGCTCCATGAAGATTACCTCGTTCCCGACATCATCATTCGGACTTTGTCGCGACCACGCGATCCTTCGCTTCATGCTCGGACCGGATGTCCGTCGCGGCCCCTCCCCCTCACCCGTAATGCGCCACCGGCGTTCCGGCCAGGGCCGCCACGTTCAGCAATCCCCGCGCCGTGATGGACGGCGTCACGATGTGGGCCGTATTGCCCATGCCCATCAGGAGCGGCCCGACTTCGAGCCCTCCGGCGCGCGCCTTCAGGATGTTGCGCGTGGCACCCGCCGCATCGGTGGAGGCAAAGACGAGGACGTTGGCGGGGCCGTCCATGCGGCAATCGGCCAGGAAACGCGCGCGCAGGACCGGATCGAGCGCGGCGTCCACGTTCATCTCGCCCTCGTAGGCGAAGTCGAGGGCCTTCGCGTCCAGCAGCGCCATCGCCTTGCGCATGGTTCGCCCGCTGACGGAATCGAGATTTCCGAACTGGCTGCTGGAGCAGAGCGCCACCTTCGGCTCCACCCCGAACCTTCGCACGTGGCGGGCACAGGCGATGACCGTCTCGGCGATCTGTTCCGGGGTCGGCTGGGCGTGGACATGGGTGTCGGCGACGAAGAGCGGACCGTCCTCCAGAATGATGAGGGACATCGCGCCCACGGGATGCAGACCACCCTGTCCCAGCACTTCGGTCACATAACGCAGGTGCCAGAGGAACTGTCCGAACGTACCGCAGATGAGGCTGTCGGCCTCGCCCCGGCTGACCATGACGGCTCCGATCGCGGTCGTGTTCGTGCGCATGACCGCCCGCGCGAGGTCCGGGGCCATGCCGCGCCGGGCCATCAGCGAATGATACGTCTCCCAATAGTCGCGGTAGCGGGGATCGCTCTCTGGATTGACGATCTCCACGTTCGTCCCGGGTTTGATCGTCAGACCGGCCCGGTTGGCACGGGAGGCGATGACGTCCGGACGCCCGATCAGGATGGGGATGTCGGTGGTCTCTTCCATGATCGCCTGCGACGCGCGCAGGACACGCTCGTCCTCGCCCTCCGCGAAGACGATCCGGCGTTGGGCAGACGCCGCGGCGGCGAAGACTGGGCGCATGATCATGGCGGACTTGAAGACGGAGGCGTCCAGCTTGCGCTTGTAGGCCTCCATGTCCTCGATGGGCCGCCGGGCCACACCGCTTTCCATCGCGGCGGCGGCCACGGCGGAGGCGACGACGCCCATCAGGCGCGGATCGAAGGGTTTGGGGATGAGATAGTCGGTTCCGAAGGTGAGTTGCTCCTCCTGATAGGCCGCGGCGGCCTCGGCGGAGGTGGTGGCACGGGCGAGCGCGGCGATCCCCTCGACGCAGCCGACTTTCATCGCCTCGTTGATCTCGGTTGCGCCGACATCGAGGGCACCGCGAAAGATGAAGGGAAAGCAAAGGACGTTGTTGACCTGATTGGGGTGGTCGGAGCGTCCCGTCGCGATGATCGCGTCGGGGGCGGACGCCTTCGCCTCCTCGTAGGGGATCTCCGGGTTGGGATTGGCCAGCGCGAAGATGATCGGCCGGTCCGCCATGCGCGCGACCATCTCTGGACGCAGGACACCCGGACCGGAAAGGCCCAGAAACAGGTCGGCCCCCTCGATGATGTCGTCCAATTGCCGGGCCCCCCCGGGCTGGGCGAAGGCGGCCTTCTGCGGGGTCATGTCCGTCTCCCGCCCTTCATGGACGAGGCCGTGCAGGTCGCAAAGCCAGACATTCTCGCGCCGCACGCCGAGGGTCACCAGCATGTTGAGACAGGCGATGCCCGCCGCCCCGCCGCCGGTGGAGACGACCTTGATGTCGGCCCAGTCCCGGTCGGTGAGGCGGAGGGCGTTGAGGGCCGCGGCACCGACGACGATGGCGGTGCCGTGCTGATCGTCGTGAAAGACGGGGATGTTCATGCGCTCGCGGCAGAGCTTCTCGACGATGAAGCAGTCGGGGGCCTTGATGTCTTCGAGATTGATGGCGCCGAAGGTCGGCTCCAGCGCGCAGACGATATCGGCCAGCCGCTCCGGATCGGCGCAGTCCAGTTCGATGTCGAAACAGTCGATATTGGCGAATTTCTTGAAGAGGACGGCCTTCCCCTCCATCACCGGCTTGGAGGCGAGCGCGCCGATATTGCCGAGTCCCAGAACGGCGGTTCCGTTGGTGACGACGGCCACTAGGTTGGCGCGGGCGGTGTAGAGCGCGGCGGTTTCCGGGTCTTCGTGGATGGCGGTGGACGCTTCGGCCACGCCGGGGGAATAGGCGCGGGCGAGGTCGCGGCCGTTCGCGAGCGGCTTGGTCGCGCGAACCTCCAGCTTCCCGGGACGCGGGAACTGATGGTAATCCAGCGCCGCCTGCCGGGTCGTCCCGTGATGATCGTCCGTCCGCTTGTCCATGATCGCTCCCCCCGCCCCGTTCGGCGGGGTCGCTTCTCGTCGCACAATCCTCGCGGGCCCGTGCGGAGTCCACGCCCCGCCCGGCCCGTGCCGATGTTGTCTGCCATGAAAGGCGCGACCGGGACAGGGGCGAGCGGTGCGGCGGAGGCGATGCTCGCGGGCGGGTGAGCGGTTCCGCTGGTCAGCGGAGCGGGCGCCGTGCCACATGCGCCCATGTCGCTCTGGATCCTCGCCAGCCTCTTCGCCGCCACCGCCCAGGCGATCCGGTTCTACCTGCAGAAGCGGCTCTCGGTCGGAGGGTTGAGCCCGGCGGCGTCGACCTTCGCGCGGTTCGTCTATGCGCCGGTGCCGGTGGCCCTGGGCCTCGGCATCTGGGCGGTTCTGTCGGATGCGGCGGTCCCGTCCATCGGCCCCGGCTTCTGGGGCTACGCAGTCGCCGGTGGCATCGCGCAGATCCTCGCCACGATCTGCGTCGTGGCCCTGTTCGCGCGGCGCAACTTCGCCGTGGGGATCGCCTTTTCCAAGACCGCCGTGCTGATGACCGTCGTGGCGGGGTTCCTGCTCCTCGGCGAGGGCGTGACCTGGGGCGCGTTCGGCGCGATGGCGGTCGGGTTCGCGGGCGTCGTGATCCTTTCGCTGCCGGAGGGGGCCGGGCTCCGGGCGAACCCGTTCAATGCGGCGAGCCTGCTCGGACTGGCCTCCGGGGCGCTCTTCTCCATCTCCGCGGTCGGCTACAGGGGCGCCTCCCTGGCGATCGCCACCGATGCGCCCCTCCTGCGCGCGGGCATGACGCTCTGCTTCGTGACCCTGTTCCAGACATTTATCCTGGCGGCGTGGCTGATCTGGCGGGACCGGGCCGGGCTCGTGGCGGTCTTCGTCCGCTGGCGCGCCACGTCGCTGGTCGGCGCCGCGTCGGTGGCGGGATCCATGGGCTGGTTCACGGCCTATACGCTCCAGAACGCGGCGCTCGTGAACGCGGTGGGTCAGGTCGAGCTGATCCTGTCGATGCTGATCTCGCGCTTCGCCCTGGGCGAGGTGCAATCGCGGCGGGAACTCGCGGGCATCGGACTGGTCGGGGTGAGCGTGATCGGACTGATCCTCCTGAAGGCGTGACCAGCCGTCAGAGGCGATGGAAGACGGAGGTCTCGCCCGAATTGTCGAAGAACGGCACACCCGGCGCGTCGGTCCCGTCCACGATGGCGGAGATCTCGGCCAGCACGACTTCGGTTATGAACGGCATGTCGAGGGCGCGGGCCTCCGTCAGCGGGACCCAGTGCAGGTGGCTGAGCTCGTCCTCGGCGGCGGAAAAGTCGTCGGGATCAGTCAGGACCGCCGTCGCGGGGGCGAGGAAGAAGCGTGCATCGAACCGTCGCGGGCGGCCCGGCGGGGTGACCGCGCGGAACACGAAACGCAGCGGGTCCGCATCGGGTGCCCGCCCCTCGAATCCCGGCCAGCCGGATGCGAGCTCCGCACCGTCCGACGCGCGCGCGAGGACCTGCCCCGTTTCCTCGGCCAGCTCCCGCAGGGCGGCCGCGGCCACCGCTTCGGGGGCAGCGGTGCTGCGCCGGGCGAGGGCCGCATGGACATCCGGACGGAGGGGCCGGGCGAAACGCACACCCGCATCGGCGGCATCGACCGCGCCACCGGGGAACACGAATTTCGACGGCATGAACGCAGCCTTGTGCCCCCGCTGCCCCATCAGGACGCGGGGACCGGCCCCGTCATCGTCCCGCAGGAGCACGATCGTGGCCGCATCGCGCAGCGCCGCGCGGTCGGACGCCGTCATGGCCGGTCGAACCCGTACATCCGCGCGTTCCACTGGATCGCAACCAGCATCCCCTTGAGCCGCGGCAGAAACCACAGGGACAGGGCCACGGCGCCCACCGAGAAGATGGCGAGAAACGTGAACGGATCCGGCTCGAACGCCGTATAGAACCACAACATTCCGGGCCCGATGATATGGCCCACGATCAGGAGCGTGAGATAGGGCGGACCGTCATCGGCGCGATGATGGTGCAACTCCTCGCCGCAGACGGGGCAGGAATGGCGGACCTTGAGATATCCCTGAAGCATCGGACCGGAGCCGCATTTGGGACAGCGTCCGCGGAATCCGCGCAGCATGGAGGTGCGCATGACCCGTTCGTCCGACGATTCCTCGAACGGTGCCTCGCCCGGAATATCGGTTCGGTCCTGCGGCTCGGCGGTCTGGTCTTTCATCGGGTGTCCCTTCGCCCGCCTTGCTACGGGCATGACGCGATGGGATCCAGACGACATCGTGGCGCGGGGGGCCGCCCGCGGATCGCCGCGACGGATCGTCTGGGACAGGATGCGACGGAAACCGGAAGCCGGTGCGTGCAAGGAGGGAGCGCGCCGCAGCGGAGCGGGGCGCAGACATGGAGACGACACATGACACGACCAATCCTTGCACCCCTGATCCTGTCCATGGCCTGCGGCGTGGCCCTGCTGGCCCTGAGCGCCGAGGCGGATGCGCGTGGCCCCGACCTGCCGGGTCCCGGCTTCGGGCAGGTCGACGCCGACGGCGACGGCGCCGTCACCCGGGAGGAGATCGCGACCGCGCTGCGCGACCGGGGCGCGAACCGGTTTGCGCGAATCGACGCGAATTCCGACGGCGCGGTCACCATCGAGGAGATGCGGGCCGCCATGCGCGCGCAGGCGGACGGCCGCGCCGAGGGTCTGTTCGAGCGACTCGATGCCGATGGCGACGGGTCCGTGACCGAGGTCGAGCTTGCCGCCCTGCGGGAGCGCGGCGACCGGCAGCGGAATGACCGGCAGCGCGGCGACCGGGGCCGCAATGGTCCGGAGCGCCTGTTCGAGCGGGCCGACGCGAATGGCGACGGCAGTCTCGACGCGGCGGAATGGAGCGCGATGCGCGGCTGGCGCGGACGCAACTGAACCGTCGCGGGATGCGACGGGCGGGCGGCGAGCGGGCCACCCGCCGAACGGGAGAGGGGACCGGGTGAGTGACGCGGCACGGCAGGAAGCGGCGCTCCTTGAGCGGGCGGCGGCGGGCGATGCCGCCGCGGCCGGTGCGCTCGTGGACCGGCTGGGACCGCGGCTGATGGCGTTCGCCCTGAAGCTCTGCGGCGGCGATCACGCCGAGGCCGAGGACATCGTGCAGGAAGCGTTCCTGCGGCTCTGGCGGCGCGCGGACACATGGGATGCCGACGGGCCCGCCCGGCTGTCGACCTGGCTCGGTCGGGTCGCGAGCAACCTCGCGATCGACCGCCACCGGCGGCGGCGCCGGACCGAACCGCTCACGGATGCGGTCGACATCGCGGACCCCACCCCGGGGATCGAGGCGCGCCTGATCGGGGCGGACCGGGGTGCGGCCCTGCGCACGGCACTCGCCGCCCTGCCCGACCGGCAGAGACAGGCGGTCGTCCTGCGCCATGTCGCGGGGTATTCCAACCCGGATATCGCGGCGCGGATGGAAACCGGTGTCGAAGCGGTTGAAAGCCTGGTGGCCCGGGGAAAGCGGCGGCTGGCGGAGATACTGGATGGATTGCGCGAGGGCGCGGAAAGGGATGGAACCGATGGCTGAGGACCGCGAGATCGAGGCGATGCTGCGCGGAATGGCGGCGGACGAAGCGCCGCTGCCGCCGGGCCTGAGGGCGGCGATCGTGGCGGATGCCGGGGAGGTCGCCGCGGCGCGGACGGGGCCGCGACGGTGGCGATGGCTGGCCGGATGGGGGCCGGTCGTCGGCGCACCGGCCGCGGCGCTCTGCGGACTCTGGCTCGGGATCGCGCAGCCGACGTTGGTGCTGGAGGCGATCCCCGGGATCGACGCGACGGAGGCGGGCGATGCCCTTCTGTCCGACATCTACGGCAGTGACTGGGAGGCCTGGATATGAGCCCGCGGCGCCTTCGGATCGCGCTCTGGATATCGCTGGGGGTGAATCTGCTGGTTGCGGGGGCCGTCATCGGTGCCGTCCTCTTCGGCCCGGGCGGTCCGGATCGCCGTGGCGGCTGGCGGAGCGGACCGCCGGAGATGATCGCCTTCGCGCGGGCCTTCGACGAGCCGCGCCGGGTCGAACTTCGCACGCGGCTCCGGGGCGATGCGGGCTTGCGACAGGGACGCGCGAGGATCGGGGAGAGCCGCCGCGCCGTGCTGGAAGCACTCACGTCGGAGCCGTTCGAGGCGGCGGCCCTGCGCGCCGCGCTCGAAGGCCAGCGCCGGGTTCAGACTGAACTGGCGCAGCGCGGGCTGGAAACCCTCGTGGAGATGGTCGCGGGTCTGTCACCGGAAGAACGCGCCGCATTCGCCGCAGCCCTGGAGGAACAACTCGCATTCCGCGGCCGCGAGGACCGCCGCTGAACGGACCGGTCGGGACGGCGACCAGCCCCTCAGGTCTCGGCCGCCACCCTGACCCGGTTCCGACCGGCGTCTTTGGCCGCATAGAGCGCCCGGTCCACGACGGCCAGCGCATGGGAGCTGGCGTCGTCGCGATCCTCGAGCATGGCGATCCCCAGCGACAGCGTCACGGACAGGCGCTTGCCGTCATCCAGCGGCACTTCCAGCGATTCGATCGCCTGCCGCAGCCGCTCCGCGACCGTGCGCACCTGATCGAGACCCGCATCCGGAAGGACCGCCAGAAACTCCTCCCCGCCGATGCGACAGATCAGATCCTCGCCGCGAAGGTTCTCCTTGAGGACCATCGCGGCCCGGGACAGGACACGGTCGCCCGCGAGGTGGCCATGGGTATCGTTGACCGACTTGAAATGGTCGATATCCATCAGGATCACACCGGCAAGGATCCCTTGCGACCGGCAGCGGACGGCGACCCGGTCGAGATGGTGAAGGCCGTAGCGGCGGTTGTGCAGACCCGTGAGCGGGTCGATGACGGCCAGCCGCAGACCCGTCTCCAGCGTGTCGCGCATCCGGTCCGCACGCTTCTTGCGGGCGAGCTGCGTGCGGATGCGCATCGCGATCTCGTCCACCGGAAACGGCTGATAGGCGACGTCGGACGCGCCGAGGTCGAGGGCGGTGGCCGCCCGCTCGCTGTCGCCCGCCGGAAGGATCATGATGAACGCCGCGTGGCGCGTCGCCTGTCGCGAGCGCAGTTCGGACAGCAGGCGCAGCCCATCATTTTGGGTCGCGAGATCGGCATCGATCAGGAACAGGTCCGGCGCCGTGGCGGTATCGAGGGCGAGCGCAATGTCGCGCCCGATGATCGACACCTTTTCCCGGAACAGCGGCCGCAGACGGTCGCGCTGCCGCAACAGCCACGCCGAGTCGCCCCCGGCGATGAGGGCGATCTGTCCGTCCGAGGGGACCGCCGCGGGCTGTGTTGCGAACCCGGTCTGGGCGGATTCGCCGAAGCCGAGGGGCATCTGCATCTCGAGAAGCGCGCCGCCATGTTCCTCGTAGGTCCGCTCCTCCTCGCGGGTGCGCAGGAGACTGCGGACACGCGCCAGCAGCGCGATCTCGTCCACGGGCTTCGACAGGAAGTCGTCCGCTCCGGCCGAAAGCCCCTCCATCCGGGCATCGGCATCGTCTCCGGCGGTCACCAGGATCACGGGTATCATCGCAGTAGCCGGATCGGCGCGCAGGCGCTCGCAGGCTTCGGCCCCGGTCATGCCCGGCATCATCATGTCCATGATGACGATGTCGATGCCGCCGCTCCGCGCGATCTCCAGCGCTTCCGCACCGCTGGAGGCCGCGACCACGTCATAGCGCGCCGCGGTCAGCTTGACCTTCATAACGATCCGGTTCGTTGCGACGTCGTCGACGATCAGGATTCGCCCGGACATGACAGGCCTCTCTCGCTACTGGTGAAGACCGCAGCGTTAACGTTACGGTCAGACTCTTTATCCGTCGGGAAGGTTAACAAAAGGTTTCACATGACGGTAGTCGGGCAATGATGCGGCGCGAACGTGCCGAACTGGTGGCACTCGGGGCGCTCGGCTGGCTGGCCGAGGCGGAACTGCTCGATCCGTTCCAGACCGCCACCGGTGCGGATCGGGACCAGATCCGGGCCGCTGCGGGCGATCCCGTCTTCCTTGCCGCCGTTCTCGACTTCGTGATGATGTCCGACGACTGGGTCCGCGGGGTCTGCGAAGCGCAGTCCCTGCCCTACGAATCGCTGCTCGGGGCAAGGGCGGCCTTGCCGGGCGGAGACCTGCCGCACTGGACCTGAGACGGGGCGCATGTCCGGAGCCCTACGGCTCGACCCACCAGATATCCGGCTGGAACCCGATCCAGTCGCCATAGATCGGTACGCGATCCGCCGGATATCGCAGCGATGCATCATGGGCGAGCCAGCTTAAGGGATTGTGCCAGATCGGGATCACGTAGCGCCCCGCCGTGAGCACCCGGTCCAGCGCCCGGACCGCCGCGACGTAGTCGTCCTGCGTCGTCGCGGCCAGCATCGCGTCGATCATCGCGGCGATCGCCGGATCGGCGGCGCCCATCAGGTTTCGGCTGCCCGGGGTCTCGACCCCCGCCGGACCCCAATAGGCGAGTTGCTCGTTGCCCGGCGACAGCGACAGGCCCCAACGATACCACGTCATGTCGAAGTCGTAGGCGGTCACCCGTTCCTTGTACTGGGCATCGTCCACGCTGCTGACGGTGACGGCGATGCCGAGACGGCTGAGCGCCTCGACATAGATGTCCACGATGCTCTGGACCTCGGACGAACCGCTCTGGAGGAGGATATCGAACCGGACCGGTCCTTCGGGACCCGTCAGGACGCCGCTCTCGACACTGTAGCCCGCCTCGGACAGGAGCGCGGTGGCCTGCCGGAACCCGCGACGGTTGGAGACCTGTCCGTCCGTCTCCGGGAAGGCGTAGCCCTCGATCGTGTCGGGCAGTGCCGTCTCCGCGAACGGCGCCAGCAGCTCGGCCACCCGCCCCTCCGCCGGACCGGGCACCATCCCCAGAGGCGAATTGGCGAAGTAGGAGGTGATCCGCGGCTGTCCCTCCCCGTTGATGACTCCATCGATATACTCGAAGTTGAACGCCTGGATCAGCGCTTCGCGCACGCGCCAGTCGTCGAACGGCACCCGGCGCGTGTTCATCGCGAGCCCGGTCATTCCCGTCGGCCGCTGATGCGGGACCTCCGACAGGACGATCTCTCCCGACCGCACCGCGGGAAAGTCGTAGTCCCGCGCCCACTTGGCCGCGTTCGTCTCGCGCATCGTGGACAGCTCACCGGCCTTGAACGCCTCGAAATGCGCGGTCGCGTCGCCGAAGAACTCCATCCGGATCGTGTCGATATTGTTCGTTCCGCGGCGAAACGGCAGGTCGGCGCCCCAATATTCCTCGTCGCGGCTCAGCTCGACGAACCGGCCGGGATCGAATTCGGTGATGACGTAGGGTGCGGAGCTGACGGGAATCACCTCCAGCCCGGACCGGAAGAAATCCTCCTCTTTCCCCTCCCACTGGGCCTTCTTCATCACCGGACGCATCCCGAGAATCATCAGAAGCTCCCGGTCCGGCGCGTCGATTTTGAAGCGGATGCCACGCTCGCCCGCCGCCTCCACCGAGGTCACCTTGGCGGCCGCGGCGGCGTATCGGCCATGGGCGCCCGGGCGGGTCAGGATGTCGAACGACCAGATCACATCCTCGGCCGTCACGGGCGTTCCGTCGGAGAAACGGGCTGCGGGATTGAGGGTGTAGGTCACCTCGGTCTGGGCCTCATTCGTCTCGACGCTTTCGGCCAGCAGAGTGTAGAGTGTGAACGGCTCGTCGTAGGCGCGTCCCATCAGGGATTCGTAGGCGAGGAACGAGAGCTGCCAGGGCACGCGGCCCTGCAGGATATGGGGATTGAGGCTATCAAAGCTGCCGACCTGCCCGTCGGCAAAGGTGCCGCCCGTGGGGGCATCCGGGTTCACCTGCGGCAGGTGTTCGTAGCCCGGCGGCAGGGCCGGCTCGCCGTAGAGCGCGATGCCGTGACCCTCCGCCGCGACCCCGCCACCCGACACCGCGAAGACGACCGCCAGAAGGCCCGCGCCGAGGCCGGATCCGATCCGGAACAGACCGCGTGTGCCGGTCCGAGTATGTTCTGTCATGCTGCCGAGACTCCCTGCGCCGACCGTCTGCGTCGCGACAGCCTATCGACCCGGATTCCCGAGCGCAAAAGTTTTGCTTTGCCTCCGATGTTTAGGCGGCTATAAACAGGGCACTGCTCGATAGGTTTCTTGCCTGTATGAAACCTGCCTCAATGACTTAGCGCCCGCCTTGTGCGGGCGTTTTTTTTGCGCGGTGGATTGCCGATAGCGCGCGGCGGCCCACCCGGGGAATCGGTCGGTGCGCCCGGGGTTCCCTTCGCACCTGCAGCGTATAGATGTCGCCCGGAAACGGCAGCATCGCATGCAGGAGGCATCCCAATGGCACTCGACGGCAAGACCGCCATCGTCACCGGCTCGAACTCGGGCATCGGCCTCGGGATCGCGCGCAGCTTCGCGCGGGCAGGATTGAACGTGGTCCTCAACTCCTACACCGACCGCGAGGAGGATCACGCCCTCGCGGCGGAGATGGCGAAGGCGCACGGGGTGAACGTCCGCTACATAAAGGCCGACCTCGCCAATGGCGACGAGGCGCGGGCGCTGGTGGAGAAGGCCGGAGCCTGCGACGTCCTCGTCAACAACGCGGGCATCCAGCACGTCGCCGCGATCGAGGATTTCCCCGCCGGGAAATGGGACGCGATCATCGCCATCAACCTGTCCTCGGCGTTCCACACGATGGCCGCCGCCCTGCCGATGATGCGCGCCGCGGGATGGGGTCGGATCGTCAACATCGCCTCCGCCCACGGCCTGACGGCCTCACCCTACAAGTCGGCCTATGTCGCGGCCAAGCACGGGATCGTCGGCATGACCAAGGTGGTCGCGCTGGAGACGGCGGAGGAGCCGATCACGGCCAATGCGATCTGCCCTGGCTACGTGATGACCCCTCTGATCGAGAGCCAGATTCCCGATACGATGGAGAAATACGGTCTGGACCGGGAGACGGCGATCCGCGACGTCCTTCTGGCCCGGCAGCCTTCCAAGGAGTTCGCCACCACCGATCAGCTCGGCGGCACCGCCCTGTTCCTCTGCTCGGACCACGCGGCGCAGATCACCGGCACCACGATCAGTGTCGATGGCGGATGGACGGCGTTGTGAGTGCGGACACACCCGAACGGCTGGAACTGGTCGACCGCTTCCTGGACGGATCGACCTTCACCCGGGTGTCCCTCCGCGACGCGATCGTCGCCGACAGCCACCTCATGGGCGCGCGGATCGACGATGTGAATGCCGACGGCATCGTGTTCGAGAATGCGAACCTGTCGCGCGCGCGCCTGCATGACGTGAACCTGACGGCGGCGATTATCGACCATGCCGACCTGACCGACCTCGCGATCACCGATGCCCGGCTCGACGGCATGACCATCGACGGGATCCTCGTCACCGACCTGCTGGCGAAATGGCGCGCGGCGTGACGCCGAAGCCCATCAACCTCGCGCTTCAGGGCGGCGGTGCGCATGGCGCGTTCACATGGGGCGTGCTCGACCGTTTGTTGGCCGACGAGCGCATCGAGATCGCGGCGATCAGCGGGACCAGCGCCGGTGCGCTGAACGGGGCGGCGGTGAAATGCGGCCTGGCCCGCGGCTCCCGGGATCTGGCGCGGGAGACGCTGGAATGGGTCTGGACCAAGGTCGGGGCGATCACGGATGACAGCATCACGCCGTGGTTCGCGGCCCTCTCCCCGATGGCGATCAGCCACTGGATCGAGATGTCCCCCTCCTATCAGTTCGCGGACGGGTTCACCCGCGCCGTCTCCCCCTACATGGCGCCGGATCTGGCACCCCGGGCGTTCCGCGAGATCGTCGAACACCTGAGCTTCGAGGCGATCTGCTCGGATCACGGGCCCGCCTTCCACATCTGCGCGACCAATGTGCGGACCGGCAAGATCAAGCTCTTCACCAGGGGCACGATCACGCCGGACGCGATCCTCGCCTCCGCCTGCCTGCCGACGGTGTTTCCGGCGGTGGAGATCGACGGGGAGCATTACTGGGACGGCGGCTATACCGGGAACCCGGCGCTGTTCCCGCTGTTCGAGCCGGACCTGCCCCGCGACATCCTGATCGTGAACATCAACCCGATGGAGCGGCCGGAGCTTCCGGTAACGGCGCGCGACATCCAGAACCGGATCAACGAGATCAGCTTCAACACCTCGCTCCTGCGGGAATTGCGGGCCATCGACTTCGTTCATCGCCTGGTGCGGAGCGGCAAGATACCGGAGGGCGCGATGAAGGACGTCCTCGTCCACATGGTCGCCGACGACAACCTGATGCGGCAGCTTTCGGTCGCGACCAAGACGGTGCCGAATGCGGTGGTCATGCATCAGCTTCGGACCGCCGGAGCGGCGGCGGCGGGTGCCTTCCTCGACCGGGATTTCGATGCCCTCGGCGAGCGGTCGACCGTCGACCTTCAGGAGATGTTCGCCTGAATGGATCGGAACCGCCCCGCCCCGCCCGCGTTCCGCCCCCGACCACCGAGGAGATCGACATGACCCGGAAGCAATTCACCGAGGATTGGGTACCCTATCGCGACCCCCTGCTCAGCCGCTATCCGGAGCTGGATGACGCGGCGCTGGAGGATGCGGACGGCTCGACCGCGACGCTGGCCCGCACGATCGCCGAGCGGCAGGGGATCGAACCCGCCGAAGCGCAGCAGGATCTGCACGAATTCCTCGAAGGTCCGATGCCGGCCGACGCCTATGCCGCGCCGGTTCACGACAACGCGGCCATAGCCGATTCCGGCGACTACGTTTCCTCGGGCGAGGATCCTTCGGATGACGATGCGCGCTTCGGTGACGACGACAGCGCCGAGAATCCCGTGGGGCGCGACCTGTGAAGGCCGCTCTCGCCGCATGCGCCGCCGTTCTGGCCCTGTCCGGTCCGGCCGCCGCGGATCATCTCCGCCTGACCCATGATTACGATCCGTCGATCGTGTGGCTCGATGCGCCCAACGTGACCAGCGCGGGCCATTCGCGGATCCGGATCGTGCATGACGGGCGCGAGGGGGCCGCGGCCCTGACCCCGAACCAGACCTGGACCTATCAGAATGCCTATCGCCGGTCACTCGCGCATCTGGCCTTCCGGATGCCCATGCGTGCGGCCGAGCCCCGGGCACGCCACCATGCGTTCCGGGCGGTCCTCGCGGCCTATCCGACGTTGCAGGTCACCGGGTTCGAGACCTCGCCCATCGACGACGGCCGCCTCACGCCGCGCTTCTGACAGACGGCTCCGCCCGGCCTCGCGTCGACCTGGGCCCCTCCATCAGACGCCTTCGAGGATCATGATCTGCGCGTCTCCGGCACCAAGACGATGGGCCCGCGCGGCCTGATATTCCGGAGACCGGTAGCAGGCGAGCGCCGCCTCCATGCTATCGAATTCGATCACGACGTTGCGGGGTCGCCCCTCCCCTTCCAGCGCCTCGATCCGCCCGCCCCTTGCCAGAACGCGGGCGCCATGGGCGGCGAACGCCTCCGTCGCCCCCTTGGCATAGAGGGCGTAGGGATCAGGCTCCGTGACCGTCACATGGGCGATCCAGTAGGCTTTGGGCATGGGCTGTTCCTCCGTTGCCGACAGGTGGCGTCAGGCGTCCTTCCAGGTCAATGGGTGCGGACGGTCGATGGATCCCGATCCGTTCTCCGAATGCCTGATTTTTACCAGTTGATAAAAAATCCTGCCGTGGCACTCTGTTCCGCGACGATACGGATGGAGAACGACATGACCGAGGCGATGCGGCTGGACGGAATCCGCGCGGGGCGGCTGGATGCCGAGGATCTCGCCGCCAATTTCGGCGACCTGCATCCGGCGTTCGATACGCACGAGGCGACCGTCGCGGCCGACCGGTGCTATTTCTGCCACGACGCGCCCTGCATCACCGCCTGCCCGACCGCGATCGATATCCCCCTCTTCATCCGGCAGATCCAGACCGGCATGCCGGAGGCGGCCGCCAGGACCATCTTCGACCAGAACATCCTCGGCGGCATGTGCGCCCGCGTCTGCCCGACCGAAACCCTGTGCGAGGAGGCCTGCGTGCGCGAGGCCGCCGAGGGCAAGCCCGTGGAGATCGGCAGCCTGCAACGCTATGCCACCGATGCGATGATGGCCGAGGGGACGCATCCCTACGAAAGGGCGCCGGAGACCGGGCACCGGATCGCGATCGTCGGCGCCGGTCCCGCGGGCCTCGCCTGCGCGCACCGTCTGGCCATGCTGGGACATGACGTGACCATGTTCGACGCGCGGCCGAAACCCGGGGGTCTCAACGAATACGGCATCGCCGCCTACAAGACGCCCGACGACTACGCCCAGGCGGAGGTCGACTGGCTCCTCAAGATCGGCGGCATCATTGTCGAGACCGGGCGGGCCATCGGCGACGGCTTGACGCTCGGCGGCCTGCGCGAGGAGCACGATGCGGTGTTCCTCGGGCTCGGCCTTGCGGGGGTCGGTGCCCTCGGGCTGGAGGGCGAGGAACTGACGGGGGCGGAGAACGCCGTCGATTTCATCGCCACCCTGCGGCAGCAGGACGACCTGACGGCCCTGCCGGTCGGACGACACGTTGTCGTGATCGGTGGCGGCATGACGGCGGTGGATGCGGCGGTGCAGTCGAAGCTGCTTGGGGCGGAGAACGTCACGATAGCCTATCGCCGGGCCCGCGACCGGATGCCCGCCTCCCGCTGGGAACAGGATCTCGCGGCGAGCCGGGGCGTGCGCCTGATGTTCGGGGTGCAGCCCGTGGCCCTGCGCGGCGACGGGCGCCTGCGCGAGGTGGATCTGGCCTATCTCGGGGCGGACATGGCCCCCACGGGCGAGATCGTGACCCTTCCCGCCGATCAGATGCTCCGCGCCATCGGTCAGAAGCTGGCCGCGGTCGAGGGGCTCGAACTCACCGGCGGCAAGATCGCCGTGACCGAAGCGGGCCGCACCTCGCTGGACGGGGTCTGGGCCGGGGGCGATTGCGCCGCGGGGGGCGAGGACCTGACCGTGACCGCCGTGGCCGAGGGGCGCGACGCGGCCATGGACATCCACCGCTCGCTGACGGACACTGCATTATGAGCAAAGCAAAAACCCCCGCCCGTGCCAAGCCCGCTGCCCTGACCGAGAAGGAGGTCGCGGCGCGGAACGGTGCCGCCCTCGCCCGCGTCGCGGAGATGGACGATCCGGAAAAGCTGCGGAACCTGATGGCCAACGCGGAACGCATGGGCGTTTTCCCCGTGCGCGATGCCGCCTTCCGCAGGCTCGCCCTCGTGCAGACCGAGGAGGAGCCGGACACGATCGAGCATGACCTGATGATGACGGTCCATGCCTACGAACAATTGCTCCGCGAAGAGCTGGGCAAGGCCAAGCGCCTCACCAAGACCCGGATGAAGATGACGAAATCCGGGGCTGCCAAGGCGTTGGCCGCCTTTCCCGAAGTCACCGCCGAATGGGGCGCGTTCGACGAACTGATAACGCGCGGCCAATCCGACCTGACCGGCGAAGCGGTGATCCTGCGCCACCCCGACGCCGTGGACGAGGCGGTGCGCGACGCGGCCGCCGCCCGGCTGGAAGACGCGCAGACCGCTCCGGAGCCCGAACCGACCGACCCGACCGAGGCCGCGACCGCCTGACACGAAGGGGACCTGAAATGGCCGACCTGACCTCCGACTTCGTGGGCATCAAGTCGCCCAACCCCTTCTGGCTCGCCTCCGCGCCGCCGACCGACAAGGAATACAACGTCCGCCGCGCGTTCGAGGCGGGATGGGGCGGGGTGGTCTGGAAGACGCTGGGCGCCGAGGGGCCGCCGGTCGTGAATGTGAACGGGCCCCGCTACGGCGTCGTCTACGGGGCGGACCGGCGGGTGCTGGGTCTCAACAACATCGAACTCATCACCGACCGACCGCTGGAGACGAACCTGCGGGAGATCAAGGCGGTCAAGCGCGACTGGCCCGACCGCGCCATGGTCGTCTCGATCATGGTCCCCTGCGAGGAGGAGGCGTGGCGCGCGATCCTGCCGAGGGTGGAGGAGACGGGCGCCGACGGGATCGAACTGAACTTCGGCTGCCCCCACGGGATGTCGGAGCGCGGCATGGGGTCCGCCGTCGGTCAGGTCCCCGAATACATCGAAATGGTCACCCGTTGGTGCAAGCAATACACCCGGATGCCCGTGATCGTGAAGCTGACGCCCAACATCACCGACGTGCGCAAACCCGCCAGTGCGGCGAAGCGCGGCGGGGCGGATGCGGTGTCGCTCATCAACACGATCAACTCGATCACCGCCGTCGATCTGGACGATTACGCGCCTGAGCCGACCATCGACGGCAAGGGCAGCCACGGCGGCTATTGCGGCCCGGCGGTCAAGCCCATCGCCCTGTCCATGGTGTCCGAGATCGCCCGCGATTCCGAGACCCACGGGATGCCCATCAGCGGGATCGGCGGCATCACCACCTGGCGCGACGCGGCGGAGTTCATGACGCTGGGTGCGGGCAACGTGCAGGTCTGCACCGCGGCGATGACCTATGGCTTCGGCATCATCAAGGAATTGACGACCGGCCTGTCGGCCTATCTCGACCGCAAGGACATGACGCTCCCCGATCTCGTCGGTCGCGCCGTGCCGAACGTCACCGACTGGAAGCACCTGAACCTGAACTACGTGACCAAGGCGCGGATCAGTCAGGATGATTGCATCAAATGCGGCCGCTGCTACGCCGCCTGCGAGGACACGTCGCATCAGGCCATCGGGATCGGTCCCGGCCGGGTGTTCGAGGTGATCGACGCCGAATGCGTGGCCTGCAACCTCTGCGTCGATGTCTGCCCGGTGGAGAACTGCATCACGATGGAACGCCTCACCCCCGGCACCGTCGATCCGCGCACCGGCAAGGTGGTCGAGGCGGAGCCTGCGGACTGGACCACGCATCCCAACAATCCGGGCGCCATCGCCGCCGAATAGGGTCCGACCCTGCCGAGAAGCCCGCGCCCGGGATCAGACCCGGGCCGGGTCGAGCATGCGGGTGAACAGCGTCGTCAGATGCGCCTCCGCCTCCGCCCATGGATCGCGCCCGGCGCCCAGAACGGCCCGAACCTGCGTTTCGAAATCGGCATAGTGCTGCGTCAGGGCCCAGATCGAGAAGATCAGGTGATGCGGGTCCGACCGCGCCAGACGCCCGGCGCCCATCCAGTCGCGGATCACATCCGCCCGGGCGTCCACGAGACGCCGGAGGTCGCCGGACAGTTCCGCCTCCATCTGCGGCGCCCCGCGCAGGATCTCGCCCGCGAACAGGCGGCTTTCCCGCGGGTAATCGCGGGCCAGCGCCAGCTTGCGGCGGACATAGCCGAGCAGTTCCGCCATCGGATCACCCTGCGGATCCACAGCCCGGAGCGGCGCGAGCCAGGCATCCAGCAGGCGGTCGAGAAGGGCGCGGTAGATCGCCTCCTTGGAAGCAAAATAATAAAGAAGGTTAGGCTTCGACAACCCGGCGGCCCGGGCGATCCCGTCGAGCGTCGCACCGTGGAACCCTTCGGAAGCGAACACGTCCAGCCCCGCCTCCAGGATCAGCGCACGTCTCTCCCGCTGGATCCGGGTCGGGATTCCGTCGGTCGTCATGCGCCCTCCCCGGGGATGCGGCGAAAACCGGGCGCGCCGCATTTTACGGCACCTTCGACCCCGCATGACCGCAGGGCCCATCGGCAGGACCGCCGCCGGTTGACTGCCCCCCGACCTCTGATAGCCTCGCTTTGACCGGACGGTCAAATCCCGGTCGCAACAACGGGAACGGGGAAAGACATGGCAGCCAGCGCCGGACAGAACATGCGCGTCGATGCCGACCGCCTCTGGGACAGCCTGATGGAAATGGCGAAGATCGGCCCCGGCGTGGCGGGGGGCAACAATCGCCAGACCCTGACCGATGCCGACGCCGAGGGGCGCGCCCTGTTCCAGTCCTGGTGCGAGGCGGCGGGCCTGACCATGGGCGTCGACAAGATCGGCAACATGTTCGCCACCCGCGCGGGCGAAGATACGGAGGCCCTGCCCGTCCATGTCGGCTCCCACCTCGATACGCAGCCGACGGGGGGCAAGTATGACGGCGTCCTGGGCGTGCTTGCCGGGCTCGAACTGGTGCGGACCCTGAACGACCTGAACGTCCGCACGAAGCATCCGATCTGCGTCACCAACTGGACCAATGAGGAGGGGACGCGGTTCGCGCCCGCCATGCTGGCCTCCGGCGTCTTCGCGGGCGTCCACGCTCAGGACTGGGCGGAGGACAAGACGGATTCCGAAGGCAAGCGGTTCGGCGACGAACTCGACCGCATCGGCTGGCGCGGCGAGGAGACGGTCGGCGCGCGGAAGATGCACGCCATGTTCGAGCTCCATATCGAACAGGGTCCGATCCTGGAGGCCGAGGGCGTCGATATCGGCGTCGTCACCCATGGGCAGGGCCTGTCCTGGACCCAGGTCACCGTGACGGGCAATGCAAGCCATACCGGCTCCACGCCCATGCCGCTGCGCAAGAATGCGGGCCTCGCCATGGCCCGCATCCTGGAGGAGGTGGAGACCATCGCGCTCTCCCACGCGCCCCATGCCGTCGGTGCCGCGGGCCATATCGAAGTGCATCCGAACTCCCGCAACGTGATCCCGGGCGAGGCGATCTTCACCGTGGACTTCCGTTCGCCCGACCTTTCCGTGATCGAGGATATGGAGGCCAGGCTGGAAGCCGGGGCCAAGCGCATCTGCGGCGAGATGGGGATGGACGTCGCGCTGGAGAAGGTCGGCGGCTTCGATCCCGTGACCTTCGACGAAGGCTGCGTGACCGCTGTCCGGGAGGCCGCAGAGCGTCTCGGCCACAGCCACATGGACATCATCTCGGGCGCGGGGCACGACGCCTGCTGGATCAACCGGGTCGCGCCCACTGCGATGATCATGTGCCCCTGCGTCGACGGGCTGAGCCACAACGAGGCCGAGGAGATCACGAAGGACTGGGCCCGTGCCGGAACCGACGTCCTCCTTCATGCGGTGCTGGAGACGGCGGAGGTGATGACGTGAGCCCGCTCCTGCGCAAGGCCGCGCTCTTTACCGCGATCTTCTTCGTCGCGAACCTCGCCTTCGGTGCCTACCGTGCCGGGGGTCTGACGTCGGGGGTCGTCGTCTCGGCGATCGTCACGAGCCTGCTCGCGACCGGTCTCTACCTTCTGATCACCTATGTCATGAATCGACGGCGGGAGAAAAACCGATGATCCGTCTGCTGCCCCTGATCGCCCTGCTGTCGCTCCCCGGATGCCTGACCGCGCCCCCGGCGCCGGTCGACAATCCGGCGCGCTACGCCCCGACCGACGCGCCCGTCCCGAACGCCGTCAGGATCCTCCTCCCCCGGGGCGTCACCGCGCGCGACGTGCGGGTGTCGGACAATTGCTACGGCTACGTCTATGGCGGTGCGGTCTATCCGGTGCTGATCCCCCGCGGCACGCAATATTGCATCTGAGGAGCGGTTCCATGTCCAAGGTCATCAAGAACGGCACCATCGTCACCGCCGACCGCCAGTGGAAGGCCGATATCCTGATCGAGGGCGAACGCATCGCCGAAATCGGCGAGAACCTCACCGGCGACGAGATCGTCGACGCCTCCGACGCCTATGTCATCCCCGGCGGCATCGACCCGCACACCCATCTGGAAATGCCCTTCATGGGCACCACCGCCCATGAGACCTTCGAGAGCGGGACCTTCGCCGCCGCCGCCGGGGGCACGACGATGCTGGTGGATTTCTGCCTGCCCGGGGAGGATGGCTCGCTCCTGAACGCCATAGACGAATGGGACCGCAAGAGCCGCGACCAGATCTGCACCGACATCTCCTATCACATGGCGATCACCGGCTGGTCGCAGTCCGTCTTCGACGAGATGGAGGCCGTGGTGAAGGATCGCGGCATCAACACCTTCAAGCACTTCATGGCCTACAAGGGCGCGCTGATGGTGGAGGACGACGAGATGTTCGCCTCCTTCCGCCGCTGCGCCGAACTGGGCGCCCTGCCCCTGGTCCATGCCGAGAACGGCGACATCGTCGCCGCCAAGCAGGAACAACTGCTGGCCGACGGCATCACCGGCCCCGAGGGCCACGCCTATTCCCGTCCGCCCGAGGTGGAAGGCGAGGCCGCCAACCGCGCCATCATGATCGCCGACGCCGCGGGCACCCCGCTCTACATCGTCCACGTCTCCTGCGAGCAGGCCCACGAAGCCATCCGCCGCGCCCGCCAGAAGGGGATGCGCGTTTATGGAGAGCCGCTGATCCAGCACCTGACGCTCGACGAAAGCGAATATTTCGACAAGGACTGGCAATACGCGGCGCGTCGGGTGATGAGCCCGCCCTTCCGGAACAAATCCCACCAGGACAGCCTCTGGGCCGGCCTCGCTGCGGGCTCCCTCCAGGTCGTCGCCACCGACCACGCCGCCTTCTCCGACGAGCAGAAGCGCATGGGCGTGGGCGACTTCACGAAGATCCCCAACGGCACCGGCGGGCTGGAGGAGCGGATGGCGATGCTCTGGACCCGCGGCGTCGAGACCGGCCGCCTGACGCCCGAGGAATTCGTCGCGGTGACGTCCACCAACATCGCGAAGATCCTGAACATTTATCCGATGAAGGGCGGCCTCAACGTGGGCGGCGACGCCGACATCGTGGTCTGGGATCCGTCGATCAAACGCACGGTGTCCGTGGCCAACCAGAAGTCGATCATCGACTACAACGTGTTCGAGGGCATGGAATTGTCGGCGGCCCCGAGGTTCACCCTGTCCCGCGGTGAGGTCATCTGGGCCCACGGCCAGAATTCCCAGCCGCAGCCGGGGCGGGGCAAGTTCGTCCGGCGACCCGCGTTCGCGAGCGCGTCGAAGGCGCTGAGCAAATGGAAGGCGTTGAACACCCCGCGGAAGATCGAGCGCGATCCGATGAACATTCCGGCGGGGGTGTAGTGCGCGCCTCCCTTGCCCTCGACCGACGCAGCACGCTCCTCGGTGCGGCAGCCTGCGTGCTGCCGTTCCAGAGTCTTGCCTCCAACGAGAATGCGCCGATCCCGACCGAGGATGCGTTCTGGCAGTTGATCGAGACTGCGCAGGAACGCGTCACCGATCACACCGGCTTTCTCCCGAGACTCTACGAATGCACCGACGAGATGTCGCCGACCCGGATGCGCGCCTGTCTCGAAGGGGTGGAAAGCGTCCATTCCCGCATTCATATGCCACGGATGCGTCACGCCGAGCGGGTCCTGTGCGGCCGCTACGATGATGACGCTCTCTTGGCACTGACCTGGGGCTTGATCGTCGCGGGGCGCACGTTCTGCGATGACGCCATCCGCGATCCGGAAACGATGGCAGGCCATGTTCCGTTGTTTTTGCAGGCGAACCTCGCCGCCGCCTTGTTCGACAGGGAGGCAACGACTATCGGTTACGTCGTATCCGAAGACCTCTACCCTGAAATGTCCTCGTCCGAGTGCGAATGGTCCGACGAACAGCTTCACCACCATTTTCCCCGCCTGGCCGCCTGGGCACCGACATTCCGCGCCATCCTCAATGCCCGAGCGATGGCGGTCACGATCAATGTCTGACCCCACAATCTCCGCCCAATCCCTCGACCTCACCTTCCCCACCGCGGACGGCCCCGTCCACGCGCTCTCCGACATCACGCTCGACATCCACCAAGGCGAATTCGTCTCCTTCATCGGCCCCTCGGGCTGCGGCAAGACCACGTTCCTGCGCTGCGTCGCGGCCCTCGAGACCCCCACCGGCGGCACGCTTACCGTCAACGGCATGTCCCCCGACGACGCGCGAAAGGCCCGCGCCTACGGCTATGTGTTCCAGGCCGCGGGCCTCTATCCGTGGCGGACCATCGAGCGGAACGTCACCCTGCCGCTGGAGATCATGGGATATTCCAGGGCCGACCGCCGGGTGCGCGCCCGCGATGCGCTGGAACTGGTCGAGCTGTCCGGGTTCGCCGGAAAATATCCGTGGCAGCTTTCCGGCGGCATGCAGCAGCGCGCCTCCATCGCCCGCGCGCTCGCCTTCGACGCCGATATCCTCCTGATGGACGAGCCGTTCGGCGCGCTGGACGAGATCGTGCGCGACCGCCTGAACGAGGAATTGCTGGATCTGTGGAAGCGCACGACCAAGACCACGCTCTTCGTGACCCATTCCATCCCCGAGGCCGTGTATCTCTCCACCAAGATCGTCGTCATGTCCCCCCGTCCCGGCCGGATCGCGGACGTGATAGACTCGCCCCTGCCCCGGGACCGGCCGCTGGACATCCGCGACACCGCGCCGTTTCTGGAGGTGGCCCACCGCGTCCGCGAGGGGCTGCGCACCGGCATGGAGGACGCCGCATGAACACCAACCGCACCATCCTGATCTCCGCCCTCTCGGCGCTCGTGCTCCTGCTCCTGCTGGTCAGCCGCGACTGGTCCGGCGCGGGCGGCTGGGAACGGATCGTCGGCATCCTGCTCCTTCTGGCGCTGGCGGCGAATGTCTGGACCATCTGGCGCGCCTGGTCCACGCGCGGAAGCCGTCCCCCGGATTGACCGTGCCGGCCTCCCTCCGTGCCGCTCGGCGACATCCGTGAACGGGACCATCGCTCGTTCCCTCGCCGATGCGGTGGCCATCGCCATCGCGCTCTGGTTCCTGTTCGCCGACACGTTCGGGACCATGGACGGGGCCGTCCTCGACTCCGTCGCGCTGGTCGTGATCGGCACCTCGCTCTGGCGTCTCTGGCGCAGGCACCGCCCCGGCTCCCCGCCATGACCGCAGACACCCCCATCCGCCGCGCCACCGCCCAAGACGCCCCCGCCTGCGCGGCGATCCTCAACGACTGGATCGACGCCACGGACTGGATGCCCCGCATTCATCCCTCGGAGGATGTCGTCCGCCATTACCGCCAGACGGTCCTGCCGACCCGCCGGGTCTGGGTCGCGGGCGATCCGGTTCACGGGTTCCTCGCGCTGGAGCCCGCTGCGGGGGCCGTCGCCGCGCTTTATCTGGCACCCGGCGCCCGGGGATGTGGCATCGGGCGCGCTTTGCTCATGCGGGCCCGGGAGGGTCGCGCTGCCCTGCATCTCTGGACATTCGAGGCCAACGAAGACGCGCGGCGCTTCTACGAAGCGAACGGATTCCGCCGCACCGCCCGCACCGACGGCGACAACGAGGAGGGGCTCCCGGACCTCCGCTACGATTGGGCGGCGGCATGAACGGGGTGGCGGGGATGTTTCCAACCGGCAGCGTCGCGGTCACCGCTTCCCTCCGGTCACCGCCCGTGCGCACAGTTGCCACGGGTCCGGCGGGACGAGCGCCCGACCGCGCCGCTCCGCGTCGGATCGGCACCGCAATCCCGCCCGTCCGGTGCCGCCACCGCCCCGGCTCCCCGCCATGACCGCAGACACCCCCATCCGCCGCGCCACCGCCCAAGACGCCCCCGCCTGCGCGGCGATCGTCGCCACCTGGTTGGCGGAGACGGTGTGGATGCCGGACGGGCCGTCGCGAAAGGATCTGGAGCGGATGATGCGCGAAGGGTTCCCCGTCCGCGAGGCCTGGGTCGCGGGCGATCCGGTCGCGGGCTACCTCTCCTTCGATCCGGACAGCGCGCATATCCGCGGCTTCTACGTCGCCCGCCCCGGCCACGGCACCGGCAAGGTTCTGATGGATCACGTCAAGACCGGCCGCGACCGGCTGTCCCTCAACAGCCACATGCCCAACCACGCTGCCCACCGGTTCTACGCCCGCGAGGGGTTCCGGATCGTGGAGGAGGACATCCCCGGCCCCGACGGCGTACCCGAGCTTCGGATGGAGTGGTCCCGATGACCGACGCGCCCCTCGCCGCCCCCGGTGCGGGCGAGGGCCGGTCCGGTCGCGCCTCGCGCGTCGCCCGTCGTCTGTCGCAGACCGCCCTCCCGGTCCTCGCGATCCTCGCGGCCATCCTTGCGCTCTGGTATCTCGCCTGCATCCCGATGAACGCGCAGGCGAGCCTCGTGACGGCGGAGCGCGCGGGGATCGCGATCACCCCGGCCACGGCGGCGGAACGGCGGGACAGCGGCGGACTGGCGCTCGCCTTCGCCAATCCCGGCCCCGCAATCGCGGGCGCCTTCGCCCAGGATCGCCCCCGGCTCCCCGCGCCGCATCAGGTGGCGGCGGAACTCTGGAACACCACCGCGATGCAGTCCGTGACCTCCAGGCGCAGCCTCGTCTTCCATGCCGGGATCACGCTCGGCCCGACGCTTCTGGGCTTCGCCATCGGATCGCTGGCGGGCATCCTGCTGGCGATCGGCATCGTCCACAGCCGGGTCATGGACCTCTCGGTCATGCCCTGGGCCATCGCGTCCCAGACCATTCCGATCCTCGCCATCGCACCCATGATCATCGTCGTCCTCAATTCCATCGGCATTCAGGGCCTGATCCCCAAGGCGATCATCTCCGCCTACCTGTCCTTCTTTCCGGTCACGGTGGGCATGGTGAAGGGCCTGCGCGCGCCCGCCCCGGCCGATCTGGACCTGATGCGGACGTGGAGCGCGTCGGGCGCTCGCATGCTCCTTTCGCTGCGCCTGCCATCCTCGCTGCCCTACCTCTTCGCATCGCTCAAGATCGCCGTCGCCGCCGCCCTCGTCGGCGCCATCATCGGCGAATTGCCCACGGGGGCCGTCCGCGGTCTCGGCGCGCGCCTGCTGGCGGGAAGCTATTACGGCCAGACGGTGCAGATCTGGTCCGCCCTCTTCGCGGCGGCCATCGTCGCCGCCTGTCTCGTGGCCCTCGTCACGCAGGTGGAGCGGGTCACGCTCCGCCGCATGGGTCTCGCCCGATGAGCGATGCCGCCTCTTTCGCGACCTCCCGCATCGCATCGCTCGCCGCCCCCGCCGGGGCGCTCCTCGGCGCGGTGTTCCTCTTGTTCCTCGCCGCGGGGCCCGGCCTCCTCCCGCCCGCAATCGCGCTGCTGGCGCTCTGGCTGGCCGCATGGTGGTTCAACGCCCGGCTCACCGCGACGCTCTCGGCCGCCGCCGCACCGGTCGCGCCGATCCTGTTCGGCCTCACGCTCCTTCTGCTGTGGGAGGCGACGGTCCGCCTCTTCGAGGTGCCCACCGTGATCCTGCCGCCGCCCAGCCTGATCGCGGCGGCGTTCGCGGAGAACCTCCCGATCCTCTGGGGCGACTTCGTTCAGACGGTGCTGAAGGGCGCTCTGACCGGCTGGCTCGTCGGCTCCGCGATGGGCATCGCCGCCGGCCTGCTGGTCGCGCGTTCGGATTTCCTCCGCCGCGGCCTCCTGCCCGTGGGCAACTTCATGGCTGCCCTGCCCATCGTCGGCACGGCCCCGATCCTCGTGATGTGGTTCGGCTTCGGCTGGGAATCGAAGGCGGCGGTGGTGGTCGTGATGGTCGTCTTCCCCGTGCTCGTGAACACCGTCGCGGGCCTGTCGGACACCGACGCGATGCAGCGGGACCTGATGCGGACATACGGTGCGACGCGCGCGCAGGAATTGCGCTACCTGCGGATCCGCGCGGCCCTTCCGTTCATCTTCAACGGCCTCAAGATCGCGACCACGCTCGCTCTGATCGGCGCCATCGTGGCCGAATTCTTCGGCTCGCCGACCATCGGCATGGGCTTCCGCATCTCGACGGAGGTCGGACGCCTGAACCTGCCGATGGTCTGGGCCTCGATCCTCGTCGCCGCCATCGCCGGAAGCCTGTCCTACGGCGCGGTCGCCCTGCTGGAACGACGCCTGACCTTCTGGCACCCGTCTCAGCGATAGGGACGACCGGTATGGCCGCCACTTCTCCGATCGCCGCCGAAACGGGCGCCGGTGCCATGCACGCGGCGGATGTTCGACCGGTGCTGCATTGGACCACGAGGACATTGTAAAGGCGGGCCTCCTTCTGGCATCGTCCCGGCGGAGCGCGCGGGAAAACACGCGGGCCGGAACATGGGTACGGGGGAAACCCGACCCTCCAACAGGAGAAGACGGACATGAAACACCTGATCGTATCGACGGCCCTCGCCGTTGGCCTCGCCGCCCCTGCGCTGGCGCAGGATAACAGCGTGGCGCTACAGCTTCAGTGGGTCACCCAGGCGCAGTTCGGGGGCTATTACGTGGCGCTCGACAAGGGCTTCTACGAGGAGGAGGGGCTCGACGTCACCATCCTGCCCGGCGGCCCCGATATCGCACCGCCGCAGGTCCTCGCGGGCGGTGGCGCGGACGCGATGCTCAACTGGATGCCCTCGGCGCTGTCGGCGCGTGAAAAGGGCCTCCCCGTCGTCAACATCGCACAGCCGTTCAAGACCAGCGGCCTGATGCTGACCTGCTGGAAGGATACCGGCATCGAAGGTCCGCAGGATTTCCGCGGCAAGACCATCGGCGTCTGGTTCTTCGGCAACGAGTTCCCGTTCCTGTCCTGGATGTCGCAGGAAGGCATCCCGACCGAAGGCGGCGAGGACGGCGTGACGGTCCTCAAGCAGGGCTTCAACGTCGATCCCCTGTTGCAGCGGCAGGCGGATTGCATCTCGACCATGACCTACAACGAATACGGTCAGGTGCTCGATGCGGGCGTCACCGAGGACGAGCTCGTGACCTTCAAGTACGAGGATATGGGCGTCGCCACGCTGGAGGACGGCATCTGGGTGCTGGAGGAGAACCTCGCGGATCCGGCCTTTGCCGAGAAGATGGTGAAGTTCGTCCGCGCCTCCATGAAGGGCTGGAAATACGCCGAGGAGAACCCGGACGAGGCCGCCGGGATCGTGCTGGAGAACGACGAGACCGGCGCCCAGACCGAGGAGCACCAGAAGCGGATGATGCGCGAGATCTCCAAGCTGACCGCCGGTTCCGACGGATCGCTGGACGAGGCCGACTTCCAGCGCACGGTCGACACCCTGCTGGCCGGCGGCTCCGACCCGGTCATCTCGGCGCAGCCCGAGGGCGCCTGGACGAGCGCGATCACGGACGAGGCGCTGAACTAGGCCGACCTGCACATGCACCGGGGGCGACCATCCGGCCGCCCCCGACCGACTGCCGCCGTGCCTACTTTCCCAGCCGCGCCAGCAGGCTCGATGTGTCCCACCGTCCGCCGCCCATCGCCTGCACGTCCTTGTAGAACTGGTCGATCAGCGCCGTGCCCGGCAGCGGCGCACCGATATTCTCCGCCTCCGACAGGCAGATGCCGAGGTCCTTGCGCATCCAGTCCACCGCGAAGCCGTGGTCGAACTCCCCCACCAGCATCGTCTTGTGCCGGTTCACCATCTGCCACGATCCGGCGGCGCCGCCCTGGATCACGTCCACCACCGCCTCCCCGTCGAGGCCCGCCTTCTGCGCGAACAGCATCCCCTCCGAGAGCCCCTGCAACAGGCCCGCGATGCAGATCTGGTTGACCATCTTCGTGAGCTGCCCCGCGCCGACCTCCCCCATCAGACGGCTCAGCTTCGCATAGGCGGCCATCACCGGCTCCGCCCGGTCGTACTCCGCCTGCGCCCCGCCGCACATGATGACGAGCTGGCCGTTCTCGGCCCCCGCCTGCCCGCCGGAGACCGGCGCGTCGACATAGGCGATACCCTGCTCCGCCGCCGCCTCGGCCAGTTCCCGCGTGACCTCGGCGCTGACCGTGGTGTGGTCCACGAACAGCGTGCCCTCCGCCATCCCGGCAAAGGCTCCGTCCTCGCCCAGACACACGCCGCGCAGATCGTCGTCGTTCCCGACGCAGGCCATCACCATCTCCGCCCCGTCCGCCGCCGCGCGCGGCGTCGCCGCATGGCTCCCGCCCTGCTCCGCGGCCCATTCTTCGGCCTTCGACGCGGTGCGGTTGTAAACCGTCACCTCATGTCCGGCCGCGGCCAGATGCCCGGCCATCGGCGCGCCCATGACCCCCATTCCCAAAAACGCCACCCGTGCCATCGCAGACCTCCTTTGCATCCCAGACTCCGACGGTTAGATGCAGGGCCGGGCAATCGGGTCAACAGGGGGCGTCCATGGAACGGCTCTTTCGCTGGTCCTTCCGCATCGTCACGACCGTTCTGATCTTCGGGGCGCTGGCGCTTGCGGGGGTGCTCTGGCTCGCCTCGCGGTCGCTCCCGGATTACGACCGGACGGAGATCGTGCGGGGCCTCGACGCGCCGGTCGAGATCGTCCGCAACACCCACAACGTCCCCCATATCTTCGGGCAGGGGGACGGCGACGTGTTCTTCGGCCTCGGCTATGCCCATGCACAGGACCGCCTGTGGCAGATGACGCTTCTGCGCCGGACCGCGCAAGGCCGCCTGTCGGAACTGTTCGGCACCCGCACCCTGCGCACGGACGAGCTGATGCGGCGCCTCGGTCTCTACCGCGCGGCGACCCGGTCGGTCGCGGCGCAGGACCCGGAGACGCTGGCCATGCTGCGCTCCTATGCCGCCGGGGTGAACGCCCGGATCGACGTCGTCAACAGCGAGGCGAGCGGTCGCGGCGCGCCGGAATTCTTCCTCTTCCGTCCCGAGATCGCGCCCTGGCGTCCTGCCGACAGCATCGCCGTCCTCAAGCTCATGGCGCTCCAGCTCTCCGGCCATGTCGGGGAGGAGGTGCTGCGCGCCCGCGCCTCGCTCGCCGTCCCGGAGGACCGTCTGCGCGACCTGCATCCGGACATCCCCGGCGACGGCACCGCCGCCCTCGCCTCCGCCCGCGATCTCTTTCCGGCGCTGGGCGCGGTGGATTACGCGCTGGCGGATCGCCCGGACCTGTGGCCCGTCGCGCCCCGCGGGCTGGCCGGGGCGTCCAACGCCTTCGCCGTCGCGGGCGACCACGCGGCGGCGGGCGGCGCGCTTCTGGCCAACGATCCGCATCTGGGGCTGGCCGCGCCGACGCTGTTCTATCTCGCCCGGCTCGAACTCGCGGCCGGCGGCGTGATCGGCGGCACCGTGCCCGGCATGCCCATCGTCCTCGCCGGGCGCAGCGCGGCGCTCGGCTGGGGGCTGACCTCCACCTATCTCGACGATCAGGACATCCTGATCGAACGCCTGAACCCCGACAATCCGGAGGAATACGAGACCGAGACCGGATTCGTCCCCTTCGAGACGGAGCGGAGCATCGTCACCATCGACGACGCCCCGCCCGTCACCCTCATCCTGCGGCGCACGACCGACGGTCCCGTCCTGACGGCGAGCCAGTTCGACCTCGGCACGATCACCCCGCCCGGCCATGTCGCGGCCCTGTCCTGGACCGGGCTGTCGCCCGAGGACACCTCCATGCGCGCTGGCCTCGAGTTGATGCGCGCCGACGGGATCGCGGCGGGCCTCGCCGCCGCCCGCCACTTCATCGCCCCGGCCCAGAACCTGATCCTCGCCGACCGGACGCGGATCGCGCTGCAGCTCATGGGCCGTCAACCCGACCGCGACCCGGCTCATCAGAGCGAGGGCCGCATCCCCGCCCCCGGCTGGATCGAGGCGAATCACTGGCGCGGTCTGCGCCCGTTCGACGACAATCCCGTCTGGCTGGACCCGGAAGGCGGCCTGCTGGGCAACACCAACAACAAGCTGATCGACCGTCCGTTCCCGGCCCATATCAGCCACCACTGGGGCGACAGCCAGCGGGTCCAGCGGATGCAGCGCCTGATGCGCGACCGCGCCATCCACAGCCGCGACAGCCTGATCGAAGCGCAGCTCGACGCCGTTTCTGTCACCGCCCGCGCCCTCCTGCCACTGGTGGGCCGCGACCTTTGGTTCACCGGCGAGGCGGCGCCCGCGGGCACGCCAGAACGCCGCCGCCAGACGGCGCTGGAACTTCTGGCCGCGTGGAACGGGGAGATGTCGGAGCATCTGCCGGAACCGCTGATCTACGCCGCCTGGATGCGCGCGCTTCAGGACCGGCTGATCCGCGACGAGATCGGCCCCCTCGCCGACGCCTATACGAGGATGCAGCCGCTGATGATCGAGCGGGTGTTCCGCGACGAGGGCGGCGCGGGCATCTGGTGCGACGTGGTCCATTCCTCGGTCGTGGAGACCTGCGCCGACATCGCCCGGCTGGCTCTCGACGACGCGCTGCAATGGCTGGACGAACGCTATGGCGGCCGGGTCGAGGCGTGGCGCTGGGGCGATGCGCACGAGGCGCGGCACGACCATCCCGTCCTCGGCGACATCCCCTTCCTCGGCGCGGTCGTCAATATCCGACAGAGCACGTCCGGCGGCGACAACACCCTGCAACGCGGTCGCACCTCAGGAACCCTCCCGAACCCGTTCCTCAACGTCCACGCGGCCACCTATCGCGGCGTCTACGATTTCGCCGACCCGGAAAGCAGCGTCTTCGTCACCTCCACCGGCCAGTCGGGTCACCCGCTCTCCCGCCATTACGACGATCTGGGCGAGTTGTGGCGGCGCGGCGAATACATCCCGATGACGCTGGATCCGGAGCTGGCGCGGGCCGGTGCGATCGGGGTGACGCGACTGATCCCCGTGGACCGCTGAGGCTTCATCGACGTGCCGACCGTCCTACGCCGCGAGCGCCTTGCCCAACCGCGGCAGGCGCGCGCGTTTCAGAAGCGGGCGGACGGGTTGCGACGCACCGGACAACCGCTCCGCCTCGCCGCGCACATCCTCCACCACCCGGGCGACGACCCCCGGATCGACGGCGAACAGGTCCATGAGGAAAGTGTCCGGCGGCGACAGCACGATCGCCTCCGCGGCGACGTCCGCACGGGGAAAATCGCGGATGTTGAGGGTGACCAGCCGGTCGGCCCCCGCATCCGACGCGGCCGCCAGAACGTGGACGTCGTCCGGGTCGGGCAGCCACATCCTCGCCTCCGTGGCCGCGCCGGGACGCGTTTCCGCCTCGGGCCAGCGCGCCTGGAGCAGCGCGATCTCGCCCCGGGCAACGACCTCGCCACCGGGGATCTTGCGCGCCGCCCGGGCCCATTCCTCCAGCACCCGCAGCGACCAGAGCGGGCGGTAGAGTCCCGCCGCGGCGCACCCCGTCAGGATCTCGCGCAGGACTGTCGGATAGAGAACGCAGGCATCGAGAAAGACCTTCACGGCAGCAGGCGAAACGTCAGCACCTTGAGGTAGCCGGTCTCGGCAAGTTGCGGATGCACGGGGTGGTCCGGCCCCGCGAAGCCGGTGTGGATCAACTGCGCCTGCCGCCCGGCCCGCCCGATCCCCCGGGTACAGGCGGCGTGGAACTTCTGCAGATCGACCGCATGGGAGCAGGAGCACAGCGTCAGGTAACCGCCCGGAGCGACCAGCGGGGCGGCCAGCCGCGCGACCCGCTCGTAGGCGCGCAAACCGGCCGTGAGCGCGGGCTTGGCAGGCGCGAAGGCGGGCGGGTCCGCGATCACGACGTCGAATGTCTCCCCCTCCCCGGCCAGCGCCTCCATCACCGCGAAGGCGTCGCCCTGCCGGGTCGCGAAGACCTCCGCACGACCGGTCCGGTCCGCCCCTTCGCGCGCGAGATCGAGCGCGGGCGCGGAGCCGTCCACCGCCAGCGCCGAAACCGCCCCATTGGCCAGCGCGGCCAGGGCGAAGCCGCCGACATGGGAGAAGACATCGAGCACCCGCGCGCCCCGGGACAGGCGCGCGACGAAGGCGTGGTTGGGCCGCTGGTCGTAGAACAACCCCGTCTTCTGGCCGCCCGTCACGTCCGCCATGTATGTGGCACCGTTCATCGGCACCGGGATCGCGGCCTCGATACCGCCGCGCAGCCAGCGCGTCTCGTCGTCCAGTCCCTCGGCCGGGCGGGCGCGGCCGCCCGCATTCAGCAGCACGTGGACGATCCCCAGATCGCCGAGCGCGTCTGCGAAGTCCCCGGCCAGCGCGTCGGCCCAGGCTGCGTTCGGTTGCAGTACCGCGACATCGCCGAACCGGTCGATGATGACGCCCGGCAAGCCATCCGCCTCCGCATGGACGAGCCGATAGAACGGCGCGTCGAACAGGCGCTCGCGATGGGAATGGGCGGCGACAAGGCGGGCGGCGATCCAGGCTCGGTCGATCACGGCCCCGGGATCCCGGTCGAGCATCCGCGCGCCGATCCGGGAGGACAGGTTGACCGTGACCGTGCCGAGATCGGCGCGCTCCGCATCCTGCAGCACGGCGAGCGTCCCCGGGGCGATGGCGCGTGCCCGGCGATCGGCCACGATATCGTCGGTATAGGCCCAAGGGTGCCCGTGCCGCAGCCGGCGGGCGTCGGCCTTGGGCTTCAGGCGCAGGACGGGGCGGGACCGCTCGGGGCCGGTATCGGGGGCATCGCTCATGGCTCCGCCCTATCCGCCGTCCGTCGCGGGATCAATCGTGCCCGTGGCGCGACGGGCACGCGGCGCCGGATCAGGCGCGGGCGGGTTGCGCGGACGAAGTGCGGAAGCGGCGGACGAGCGAGCGGATCCCCTGGCGGAAATAGGCAGCGCGCAGGGCGCGGGCCTGAAGCTCGATGTCGACGGCGTCGATGGTATCGGGATGAGTCATGGAAATTCCTGTCTGAACAATCGTTCGCCGGAAGGTCCGGCGCATGGGTTCGATGTCGGGACACCAGCTATGGGTGCGGGGTGCAGAACACCAATGCCCAGCGCGAAACCCCGCGATGCGCCTGGCGCATGCAGCGTGCGACGGGAGGGAGGGCGATGCGACGCACCGTTCCTCAGGGCAGGTCCGGAAGATCGGGAAGGTCGGGCAGATCGTCGAGATCGGGAAGGTCCGGAAGATCGGCATCGAGCGGGCCGGGATCGGGGGGCGGCAACTCCCGCGCCGCGGAGACCAGATCGAGACCCGGCGGGGCCGACAGGGCCGGCATGTCCCCGTCCATCTCGCCCGGACCCGTGCGCCCTTCCCCCGCATCCTGCGCCACGGCCGGGTCGCCGGGCGTGCCGGTAATGCGGATCGCGCGGTTGCCCGCGAGCTGTCCGAGCCGTGCGGTGAGGGCCACGTCGGTCTGGGCCCGACGGCGTCCCGGCAGTCGCAGTCCGGTCGTTCCCGGGCGCAGCATCAATGTCTCGAGCGCGTCGTCCGGCACGGCGATCACGTCGCCGACCTCGAGGCCGACCAGCGTGGCGAGGGTCATCCGCAGGGGCGGAAGCTGCACGTCCATGCGGACCGGCGCGGCCTGCGCCACCGCTTCCATCGCGACGCGCCAGGCCGGATCCGGGCGTTCGAGGCCGATCTCCTCCGCCGCATCCTCGCCCGCCTGATGCTCCGGCAGCATCAGGACCAGAACCGAAGGCCGCGCCCCCTCCGCCAGCGTCAGTTCCAGCTCGATCCGCAGGAACGCCGCGCTCGTCAGCATCATCGGCAGGGAGGCGGGACCCGCGGCATAGGTTCCGGGGCGCAGGCGACCGGGGCGCACGCCGTGATGGTCGCGCGGCACCTGGGCGCCGAACTCCCGCAGCAATTCCAGCGCGAAGGGCTGCGCCAGGGCCGCGTCGATCCGGGTCGGGCGGCGCGGGGCGCGGGCGGGACCGTCGACGCGGCCGATGGTCTGCACCTCGATCAGGGAATCCACGAGCGCGGCGTCGAGCACCAGCGTCCCGGTCCCGAGGGCGAGGATGTCCGGCGGCACCTTGGCCGCGCGGTCGCCCTCCTGCACCTGCGGCGGGTCGATCAGAAGGCAGAGCGCCGTGTCCGCAACCGCGTCGAACGCCTCCCGCGCAGGGATCGAGCGGGAGTTTCGTGCCGACACCGACAGCCCCAGCGCGCCCACCGCGTCCGTCACCCGCAGCGCGGCGGTCGCCAGCGCCCGCTCCAGCGGGGAGGGCGCGGCGGACGGGCCTGTGGCCTCGGCCGCGGCGACGCCCGCCATGCGGCGCAGGATCGGTGAGGGCGAATCGATGGGCATGAATCTCGGCGCGTTGGACGTGTCCGCTCCGTTCTGGCCCAATGAGGTTAACAAAGCATTGGCCGCGGGACCGGAACCGGGGCCCGCCCGTCCGGGCGCGCGGCTATTCCGCCGCCTCGGCCACCGGGATGGCGTGGGGCAGGCGGACGCGGAACGCGGCCCCACCGAGGCCGGGGAGATAGTCTATGCTGCCGCCCAACCGCTGCATGACCTCGCGACAGATGGCGAGGCCGAGACCCGCCCCGCCCGACGCGGATTGCTCCGAAAGTCGCACGAATTTTTCGAAGATGAGACCCCGATCGCGGGCAGCGATCCCCGCCCCGTTGTCGATGAAGTCCACGGTCACGCCGGTCTCCGACGATCCTACCTGGATGCGCAGGTCCGGGTCCTCCGCCGCGCAATACTTGGCCGCATTCGCGATGATGTTGATGAAGACCTGCGCCAGCCGGTCGGGATCGGTGGTGACCGCGACCGATTCCGTCTCCGGATCGCGCCTTATCGCGAGCGCGTGCCCCGACGGCGAGATCGCGGCGGCCACGGCCCGGTCGATCACATCCGCCAGCGACACCGTCGCGGGGTTCAGCACGCCCTGCCCGTTCTCCAGCACGCTGAGATCGAGGAGGTCGTCCAGCAGCCGGGTCAGGCGACGGCTCTCCTCCTCGATGATGCCGGCATATCGGGCGGCCTCCGCGCCGGTCGCCTCGCCACCCTGCAGGATCTCGGAGAAGGCGCGGATGGACGTCATAGGCGTGCGCAACTCGTGGCTGACCTGACTGAGGAAGGCGTCCTTCTGGACCGCGAGCGCCGTGAGCTTTGCGTTCGCATCGCGCAGTTCCCGGGCGGTGCGGCCGAGTTCAGCGGATTGCGTCTCCAGCCGCGCGGAATATTCGAGGATCTGCGCGGTCTCGTCGGCCACGGCCATCAGGTCCTCGACCGAAACGGCGGAGGAGCCGGTGATGCCGGTCACCATGGCATTCGCCGTAGCGGCCCCGACGGAGCCCGCGAGCTGCCGCTCCAGATGCTCGATCAGGCCGGGATTCGTCTCCGGCAGGTCGCCGGTCCGCCCCTGCGCCCGGGCCTCCGCGGCGAAGAGGGCCTGCGCCTCGGACGCGCCGAGGATCCGCTGCGCCATGATGAGGAGTTCCTCCGCCCCCGCGCCGCCCCCCTCCCGGCCCCGGGGGGCGGCGGCGCGGTCGAAGACCTGCACGAAGCGGGGGGCCTGCAACTGCTCCATCGGGGTCGGGCTGGAGGCGAGCGAACCCGCGCAGAACGCGAAGCAGTTGAGACCGAGCGAGACCAGCAGCGCGGAGACGAGCGGGTCGCCGGACAGCCCGAACATCGCCTGCGGCCGGAGCCAGTCGAGACCGAACGGACCCGCGGACATCATCGCATCGACCCAGTCGCGCCCCTCGAAGGAGGGCACGAGCATGGTCCAGATCCAGAGCGCGAAGCCGGTGAGGATGCCCGCCGCCGCCCCGGTCCGCGTCGCCCCCTTCCAGAACAGGCCGATGGCCAGCGCGGGCAGGACCTGTGCCACGCCCACGAAGGAGATGAGCCCGATCGCCGCGAGCGCCGTCGTCCCGCCCGTTGTGCGATAGTAGAGGTAGCCCATGGCCAGCACGATCAGGATCGAGGCCCGCCGCGCGCCCAGGACGACGCTGCGCACGTCACCGGAGATCGTCGCCCGCCCCTTGGGCTGCCGCGCGAGCCAGAGCGGCATCACGACATGGTTCGACAGCATCGTCGCCAGCGCCACGGCGGCCACGATCACCATCGACGTGGCCGAGGAGAAGCCGCCGAGAAACGCCAGCAGCGCGAGGCCGTCGCGCCCGTCCGCCAGCGGCAGGGTCAGGACGAACAGGTCCGGGTTCGATCCCGGCGGCAGGAAGGCGAGGCCCGTCACCGCGATCGGCACCACGAACAGGCACATCGCCAGAAGGTAGAGCGGAAACGCCCAGGACGCCGTCAGCAGGTGCCGCTCGTCCCCGTTCTCCACCACCAGCACCTGGAACATCCGCGGCAGGCAGATGATCGCCGCCGCCGAGACGAGGATGAGGCCCGCCCAGCGCCCGGGCGCCGCATTCCAATCCGCCACGGGGGACGCCGCGATGGCGTCGCCCACCGCCGCCGGGCCGTCGTTCAGCCCCCAGACCACGAAGATTCCGACCGCGCACAACGCGACCAGCTTGACCACCGCCTCCACCGCGATGGCGGAGACGATCCCGTCATGGCGCTCGTTCGCGTCGAGGCTGCGGGTGCCGAACAGGATGGTGAAGACCGCGAGCCCCGCCGCCACCCAGAGGGCGAGCCCGGTCAAATCCTCGGCGCTCGTGCCGGGTGCGGCGAAGACCCCGAAGCTGAGCGTCACGGATTGGAGCTGGAGCGCGATGTAGGGCGTCGTGCCCACCACCGCGAGCAGGGTGACGATCACCGCGAGGCCGGTGGACTTGCCGTAGCGGCTCGACACGATGTCGGCGATGGAGGTGATCCGCTCCGTCCGGCCGATATGGACCAGCTTGCGCAAAAGCCACCACCAGCCGACGAAGATCAGGGTGGGGCCGAGATAGATCGTCATGAATTCCAGCCCCGACCGCGCCGCGTATCCGACCGCGCCGTAGAACGTCCAGGCGGTGCAGTAGATCGACAGCGACAGCGTATAGACCAGCGGCCCGCGCAGCAGGCGGTTTCCCCCCGGCTGGCAGAGCGTTCGGCGGCGAAAGCCACGAGGAACAGGAACATCCCGTAAAGGGCGCAGGCGGCGACGAGGAGGTTAAGCGTGAGGGTCACTGCACGGCCCTCACCGGTCGCGGGGCGCGTCGGTATCCGCGTCGCGCCCGTGCAGGCGGGCGATCCAGAACGCCGCGACCACGAGGCCAGCCCATGCCACGAACAGATAGACCAGCCACGGCCGCGTCGCCCCCTCCGCCGCCGCCGACCCCGACAGGACGAGGTCCGGGAACAGCATCAGCGCCGCCCCCAGGACCGGCAACAGGCGCGCCGCATCCCGCAGCCGCTCGCGCCGCCGCGCCCGGTGCTGCGCCTCGGAGGCGGCGGCGGTGGGGCGCGGATCGGTCACGGCCCGTCCCCGCCCGCCAGCGCCTCCACCGCCGCCAGCAGGTCCTTGTTGGAGAAGGGCTTGGTCATGAAGCGGCTCACGCCCAGCGCCTCCGCCCGCTCCCGGTCCTGGGCCTGCCCCTTGGCGGTCAGCATCAGGACGGGAAGGTCCGGCCGCGGCCCCGACCGGATCCCCGCGAGGATGTCGAAACCCGACTGCCCCGGCAGCATCACGTCGAGCACCACCACCTCGGGCGCGTGCCGCTCCACCGCGTCGAGCGCCGTGGCCCCGTCGGACTGCGTCGCCACGCGCCAACCCGCGCGTTGCAGGATGAAGCCGATGGCCGTGGCGATGTTGGGTTCGTCCTCGATCAGCAGGACGCGGCGCCGCACTTTGGGATCCATCATGCCCGGCCTCCCCTCCGGTCACGCACGGGCCTCACTGTTCCCCGTCCCCGCGCGCGAGTCCAGCGTCGCGGGGCGGGGGCGGGGACGGGGGCGGCAGCGACAGGATCGACGGCTCCCGGCGCGCGGCGCAGGCGGTCCGGGAACAGACGCGGCATCCCGGTCCCACCGGGCGCGCCGCCACCGGCCCCGCCGCCCGGGTCAGCAGCATCGTCGCCCGCAGGGTCGGGGCAACGTCGAAGCGCGGCGCCGCGACCGGCACGGCAATGGCATGGGCGATCCAGGGGGCGCCGTCGGGCATCTCCACCGGTTCGCACAGGGGACGGCCCGGTTGCGACAGCGCGGCATAGACCGGCCAGAGCGGACAGCCAGCCCCGATCACCGGCAGGGGGAACCCCGCGACGGGCTTGCGACGGATCAGCGCCCCGGCCGCGTCGCAGATCACGAGGCCCCGGGCAGGATCGACGATTCCGAGCCGTCGCAGCACGAGGGCCATATCGCCCCCGGCGGCGGCCAGCAGGTCGTCCGGCCCCGCCGCCGCCCGCACCCGATCGAGCGGCAGGCGGCGCGCATCCTCCGCATCGGCGGCGAGGATGCCGCTGGCCAGGTCGCGCGCCTCGTCGGTCGGGATGTCCGCGACGAGGGCGGGGATCGCGGCGTCTCCCCCGACCTCCAGCGCCGCGAAATGATGCGCCCCGGCATCGAGGAACCGCGCCACCACCTCCGACGGCAAGAGCCGGGCATCGCCCCGCCGCACCTGCCGGTCCAGATGCCGGATCACCGCCTCGGCCCCGTCGGCCAGACGGCGGCTGTCGGCGTCGAGATTGGCATGGAAGCGACCGAGCCAGTTGCGGTCGATCTCCGGCGTCTGGGCGAGGATCGAGGCAGTCGAGCGCACGACCGAGACGGTGGAGAGAAGCTCGTGCATCGCCGCGGCGAGCGTCGGATCGTGGGTCAGCCGATCGGACAGCGCCTCGATCGTGCGGGCCTGTGCCGCGAGCGCCTCCGCCTGCGCCGCCACGACCCGGGCCCAGTCGGGATGCCGCCGGACGAGGTCTTCGGCCCGGTCCAGCACCGCCCCCTCCAGCCCCTGCCCCGCCCCGGCGGCCCGGACATCCCCGAGCAGCACATCGTCCGCCTCGTCCGAGAGCGTCGCGGGATCCACCGACAGCGCCCCCGCCAGACGGTTCAGCAGCCGACCCCCGATGGGCCGCTTCCCGTGTTCGATCAGGTTGAGATAGGAGGCCGATATCCCCGCCTCCGCCGCCAGATGCGTTTGCCGGATGGCGAGCGACAGCCGCCGTTCCCGGATGCGCGCACCGGTCGGCGGCACGGTGATCCGGTCCGGAGCCGGACTGGAAACTGATGCGACGTCCATGAATTCCCCTTCGGTTCGGCACGATTGCTGCGGCAGCGAAGGAGTCGTGCCGCGCCTGCGCGAAAAGACTTTACACTTTTTCATCCCAATCTGTCATTTTCTTTACAGAAAAGTCGAACCCGTTCCAATCTCTCGTTGATCCGTTTTCATCCTTGCGGCGATAACGTTGCTATCCTGTCAACGTGACGGGAAAGCCTGCCATCCTAGGGAGAGGAGCGGTGGGGGATAACAATCAGGGAGGGTTTCCATGCCCAAGTCGAACTTCACCCGCCGCGGTGTGATGAAGACGGGTGCCGTTGCCGGTGCCGGTCTTGCCGCGCCGACGATCTTCACCGGGGCCGTCTGGGCCGATGCGCATACCGGCTTCACCAATGCGCCCCAGGGCGACACGGTCACCTTCGGCTTCAACGTGCCGCAATCCGGCCCCTATGCCGACGAGGGCGCCGACCAGCTCCGCGCCTACCAGCTGGCGGTCGAGCATCTGAACGGCGAAGGCGACGGCGGCATGCTCGCCACCTTCTCGTCCAAGGCGCTGGACGGTGCGGGCGTCCTCGGCAAGCGGGTCGAGTTCGTCACCGGCGACACCCAGACCAAGTCCGACGCCGCGCGCGCCTCCGCCCGCTCCATGATCGAAAAGGACGGCGCGGTGATGATCACCGGCGGGTCGTCCTCGGGCGTGGCCGTGGCCGTACAGGCGCTCTGCCAGGAGGCGGGCGTGATCTTCATGGCCGGTCTCACCCATGCCAACGACACCACCGGCAAGGACAAGAAGGCCAACGGCTTCCGCCACTTCTTCAACTCCTACATGTCCGGCGCGGCCCTCGCGCCGATCCTCGCCGCCGAATACGGCACGGACCGCAAGGCCTATCACCTCACCGCCGACTACAACTGGGGCTACACCACCGAACAGGCGATCCGCGAATCGACCGAAGCCGCGGGCTGGGAGACGGTGAACACCGTCCTGACGCCGCTGACGCAGACGGACTTCTCGTCCTACATCGCGCCGGTCCTGCAATCCGATGCCGATGTGCTGGTGCTGAACCATTACGGTGGCAACATGGTCAATTCGCTGACCAACGCGGTGCAGTTCGGCCTGCGCGACCGCGAGGTGAACGGCAAGAAGTTCGAGATCGTCGTGCCGCTCTATTCCGAGCTGATGGCCCGGGGCGCGGGTGCCAACATCGCCGGCATCCTCGGCTCGCAGAACTGGGACTGGAAGCTCGAGAACGAGCTGGGCGCCCGCTACATCGGCACCAACGCCTTCGTGCAGTCCTTCGGCGAGAAATACGGCTTCCCGCCCTCCCAGGCCGCGCATACCGGCTACGTCCAGGCGCTGCTCTATGCGGATGCCGTGACCCGCGCCGGGTCGTTCAACCCCTGCGCCGTGCAGGAGGCCCTCGCCGGGTTCGAGTTCGACGGCATGGGCAACGGCCCGACCCTCTACCGCGCCGAGGACCACCAGTGCTTCAAGGACGTGGTCGTCGTCCGCGGCAAGGAGAACCCCGAGAACGAGTTCGACCTCGTGGAGATCGTCGAGGTCACGCCCGTGGATCAGGTCACCTACGCGCCCGACCACCCGCAATTCGCCGGCGGCAGCCTCGGCGAGTGCAACCCGGGCGCCTGATCGCCCGCCCCGACACGGCCGCCGCCCGGATCTCCCCGGGCGGCGGCATCCCGGACCCGACGCCGCGCGACGCCTGAACAGAGGGGCCCGTCATGGACGCCATCATCCTCCAAATCCTCAACGGTCTCGACAAGGGCAGCGCCTATGCCCTGATCGCGCTGGGACTGACGCTGATCTTCGGCACGCTCGGGGTCGTCAACTTCGCCCACGGCGCGCTCTTCATGCTCGGCGCGTTCTGCGCCGTCACGGTCAGCGGCCTGCTCCAGGTCAGCCATACGATCATCGACGACACGCGCACCGACTTCCTCGGCAACCCGATGAAGGTCGACATCCCGTATATTTACGAATGGTTCGGCGAGAGCGCGGGGGCCACGATCATCGACTGGGCCGTCCCGATCTCCATCCTGTTCGCGATCCCGGTGATGATCCTGATCGGCGTCGTCATGGAACGCGGCCTCATCAAGCATTTCTACAAGCGCCCGCACGCGGACCAGATCCTCGTGACCTTCGGCCTGGCCATCGTGCTGCAGGAGATCATCAAGTATTTCTACGGCGCCAACCCGATCCCCACCCCCGCGCCCGACGCCTTCATCGGCTCGTTCGATTTCGGCGCGCTGCTGGGCTTCGATCCGGGAAGCATCGTCTATCCCTACTGGCGCCTGGTCTATTTCTTCTTCGCCGCGTTCATCATCGCCGCGGTCTTCGCCTTCCTCCAGTTCACCACCTTCGGGATGGTCGTCCGGGCGGGCATGGCGGACCGGGAGACGGTGACCCTGCTCGGCATCGACATCGACAAGCGGTTCACCATCATGTTCGGCATCGCGGCCGCCGTCGCGGGGCTCGCGGGGGTGATGTATACGCCCATAAACTCGCCCAATTACCATATGGGCATGGACTTCCTCGTGCTCAGCTTCGTCGTCGTGGTGGTCGGCGGCATGGGCTCGCTTCCGGGGGCCGTGCTCGCGGGGTTCCTGCTGGGCATCATCGAGGCCTTCGCGTCCATGACCGAGGTGCTCGATATCCTTCCGGGGATCAACCAGATCGTCATCTACCTTGTGGCCATCATCGTGCTGCTGACGCGTCCGCGGGGCCTGATGGGCCGCAAGGGCGTGATGGAGGAATGAGACCATGACAGACCGCACAACCGACGCCCCCGCCCCGCCCCGGACCCCCGCCCCGTCCCGCGCCGCCCCCGGTACCCGCAAGGTGCCGGGACGGACGCTCGGTCTCACCCGTAAGGATTTCGGCCTGCTGGTGCTGGTGGCGGTCCTCGCCCTCTTCGCGCCGTTCATCCTGAATCCCTTCCCCGAAGGATCCGCGATGGCGCAGTTCAACGCGGGCTATCCCGACCTGATGCAGCGGTTCGTGATCTTCGGCATCTTCGCCATCGGCTTCAACATCCTGTTCGGCCTGACCGGCTACCTCTCGTTCGGCCATGCGGCCTTCCTCGGCGTCGGCTCCTATGCGGGCATCTGGTCGATGAAGCTGCTGACGCTCAACGTCATCCCGTCGATCCTCGCCTCGATCATCGTCGCGGGCCTCTTCGCGCTCGTGGTCGGGTTCATCTCGCTCCGGCGGTCGGGCATCTACTTCTCGATCCTGACGCTCGCCTTCGCGATGATGTCCTTTGCGCTCGCCTATTCGGTGCTCACGCCGATCACCGGCGGCGAGACGGGAATGCAGCTCAAGTATTTCGACCCCCGCATCCTCGACGGCGATCTCGCTCCCGGCGTGACGCCCCGCGCAAACCTCTTCGGGCTGGAAATGGCGTCGAGCACCAATCTCTACTTCGGGAAATGGGCCTTCACGCTCAATGTCGGCTACTACATCGCGGCCGCGATGATGCTGCTGGCCTTCTACCTGTCGATCCGCATCTTCCGCTCGCCCTTCGGGATGATGCTGCGGGCGGTGAAGTCGAACCAGAACCGCCTGAACTACACCGGGATCAGCCCCAAGCCCTACACGCTCGCGGCCTTCGTCATCTCGGGCATGTATGCCGGTCTCGCGGGTGGCCTTCTGGTGGCCATGGACACGCAGGTCGGGGCGGAACGGATGTTCTGGACCGCCTCTGGCGAAGTCGTCCTGATGACGATCCTCGGTGGCGCCGGAACCCTGATCGGACCCGTGCTGGGCGCGGGCTTCATCAAGTATTTCGAGAACATCGTCTCCAAGATCAACGAAAGCGTCCTGAACCAGTGGTTCGCCTTCCTGCCCGACGGGATACAGGATTTCGTGGTCGCCATCGTCTATCCCTTCGTGGGCAAGGGCTGGCATCTGACGCTCGGCCTTCTGTTCATGGCCGTGGTGATCTTCCTTCCCGGCGGTCTGGTGCAGGGCGGCAAGAAGATCGCGACCGTGTTCCGCCGCGACCGCAAGGCATCGGGGGCCGAAAAGGACGCCGCCGAACAGCGTCAGGCGGGGGAGTGAGCGCCATGGGAATCCTCGAGGTCAAGAATGTCGGGAAGCGCTTCGGCGGGCTCCAGGCCCTGTCGGACGTGAACCTCAGCATCACCGAAGGATCGGTCCACGCGATCATCGGGCCGAACGGGGCGGGCAAGTCCACGCTCCTGAACTGCCTCGTCGGCAAGCTGATCCCCGATACCGGCTCGGTTAGCTTCGAGGGGCAGAGCGTCCTCGGCCGCAAGCCCCACGAGATCAATCAGATGGGCATTTCCCGGGTGTTCCAGACGCCCGAGATCTTCGGCGACCTGACCGTCATGGAGAACATGATGATCCCCTGCCTCGCCAAACGCGACGGCGCCTTCGCGCTGCACGGCTACCGCGAGCTGATGCGCGACGGCGAGATCGTGGACCGGGCCGAGCACATGCTCGAAGACATGAACATGGCCGACAAGCGCGGGATGCACGCGGCCTCCATGTCCCGCGGCGACAAGCGGCGGCTGGAGATCGGGATGTGCCTCGCGCAGGAGCCGCGCCTCCTGCTGCTGGACGAACCGACGGCGGGCATGGCCCGGGCCGACACCAACAACACCATCGACCTGCTCAAGCACATCAGCGACACGCGCGACATCACCATCGCCATCATCGAGCACGATATGCACGTCGTCTTCTCTCTCGCCGAACGGATCACCGTCCTGGCCCAGGGCACGCCGCTGGTCGAGGACACACCCGACAAGATCAAGGGCCACCCGAAGGTGCGCGAAGCCTATCTGGGCGAAAGTTCGGCCCACTAGGTTCTGTACAAAATGTGAAAAGGGGCGCCGCGAGTGACCCCGAAATGTGAAAGACGGCCCAGGAGGGCGCACCATGAACGTCAAACCCGACTTGACCCGCGCGGCCAACAAGGTCCCGAACGCGCCCGCCTATTTCTCGGTACACGACATCCACGCCTATTACGGCGAGAGCTACATCGTGCAGGGCGTCAGCTTCAACGTCCACGAGGGCGAGATCCTCGCCCTTCTCGGCCGCAACGGGGCGGGCAAGACCTCCACCCTGCGGGCCTGCGCAAGGCTGGGCAACCCGGAGCTTCGTCATGGCGAAATCTGGTTGGATCACAAGCCCTTGCATGACATGAAGGCGCATGAGGCAAGCCAGGCCGGCCTCGGCCTCGTGCCCGAGGATCGCCGCATCATCCCCGGCCTGACGGTCGAGGAAAATCTCAAGCTCGCGCAGATCGCCCCCCCCGTCGGCTGGTCGCTGGAACGCCTCTACGAACTGTTCCCCAAGCTGGGCGAACGCCGCAAACAGGAGGGCATCACCCTCTCCGGCGGCGAGCAGCAGATGCTCGCCATAGCCCGCGCCCTCGCCCGCGATGTGAAACTCCTGCTGCTGGACGAGCCCTATGAGGGGCTGGCCCCGGTCATCGTGGACGAGATCGAGAAGACCCTGCACGAGGTCCGCAACCTCGGCATGACGACCATCCTGGTGGAGCAGAACGCCGTCCGCGCGCTGGAACTCAGCGACCGGGCCGTGATCCTCGATACCGGCGGCGTGGTGTTCGACGGCACGGCGGCGGAGGTCCTGGCGGACGAGAACCTGCGTGCGGAATATCTCGCGATCTGAGACACTGACGATGAACCCGGCGGCGCCCGGCGGGAAACGGCGCGTCCCCGGAGACGGAGGAGGAAATCCCATGCTCGACGAGAAGAACACGCTTTATCCGCCCAGCGACGAGATGGCGGCGAACGCCCATATCGACCGCGCGGCCTATGACGAGATGTACGCGGCGAGCATCGCCGATCCGGACGCGTTCTGGGGCGAACACGGCAAGCGCATCGACTGGATCAAGCCGTTCAGCCGGGTCCGCGACGCCTCCTTCGCGCCGGGCGAGGTGTCGATCAAATGGTTCGAGGACGGCACGCTCAACGTCGCCGCCAACTGCATCGACCGGCATCTCGCGGAGCGCGCCGACCAGACCGCGATCATCTGGGAGCCGGACGATCCGGAGGCCGAGGCGCAGCACATCAGCTATGCCCAGCTCCACGCCCATGTCTGCAAGTTCGCCAACGTCCTCAAGGGCCTGGGCGTCGGCAAGGGGGATCGCGTCGTCCTCTACATGCCGATGATCCCGCAGGCGGCCTATGCCATGCTCGCCTGCGCCCGGATCGGCGCGATCCATTCCATCGTCTTCGCGGGCTTTTCCGCCGACGCCCTGGGCGCACGGATCAACGGCTGCGACGCCAAGGTTGTCGTGACCGCCGACGGTTCGCCGCGCGGTGGGCGGATCACCAACCTGAAGGACAACGTCAACAAGGCGTTGCTCCACGACACCGACGACGTGAAATGCCTGATCGTCAAGCGCACCGGGCAGCAGATCGCCTTCCGCTCCGAGAACGATTACTGGCTCCACGAGGAAGAGGAGAAGGTCTCCAACGACTGCCCGCCCGAGGAGATGGAGGCCGAGGATCCGCTCTTCATCCTCTACACGTCCGGCTCCACCGGGCAGCCGAAGGGCGTCGTCCACACCACCGGCGGCTATCTCGTCTATGCCGCGATGACCCATGAATACGTCTTCGACTATCGCCCGGGCGAAGTGTTCTGGTGCACCGCCGATGTCGGCTGGGTCACGGGGCACAGCTACATCGTCTACGGCCCGCTCGCCAACGGCGCCACGACCCTGATGTTCGAGGGCGTGCCGACCTATCCGGATGCGGGCCGGTTCTGGGAGGTCTGCGCCAAGCACAGGGTGGCGCAGTTCTACACCGCGCCCACCGCCATCCGCGCCCTGATGGGTCAGGGCAAGTCCCATGTGGAGAAGCACGACCTGTCGTCCCTGCGGATCCTCGGCACGGTGGGCGAGCCGATCAACCCGGAGGCGTGGAACTGGTACAACGACGTGGTCGGCGGCGGTCGCTGTCCGATCGTGGACACCTGGTGGCAGACGGAGACGGGGGGGCACCTCCTGACCCCCCTGCCCGGCGCGATCCCGACCAAACCCGGGTCCGCCACCCTGCCCTTCTTCGGGATCGAACCGGTCATCCTGGAACCCACGACCGGCGAGGTGCAAGGCGAGACCGCGGCCGAGGGCGTCCTCTGCATCGCGCAGAGCTGGCCCGCCCAGATGCGGACCATCTGGGGCGATCATGCGCGGTTCGAGAAGACGTATTTCTCCGACTACAAGGGCTACTACTTCACCGGCGACGGCTGTCGGCGGGACGCGGACGGCTATTACTGGATCACCGGGCGCGTCGACGACGTCATCAACGTGTCCGGTCACCGCATGGGCACGGCGGAGGTCGAGAGCGCGCTGGTCGCCCACGAGGCCGTGGCCGAAGCCGCGGTGGTCGGCTACCCGCACAAGGTCAAGGGACAGGGCATCTATGCCTATGTCACCCTGATGGGCGGGCGGGAGCCGTCGGAGGAGTTGCGCAAGGAGCTGGAGGTCTGGGTCCGCTCCGAAATCGGCCCGATCGCCAAACCCGACCTGATACAGTGGGCACCGGGCCTGCCCAAGACCCGGTCCGGCAAGATCATGCGCCGCATCCTGCGCAAGATCGCGGAGGACGATTTCGGCGCCCTCGGCGACACGTCCACCCTCGCCGATCCGTCGGTCGTGGACGACCTGATCGAGAACCGGATGAATCGCTGACGGGAGACCAAAGGTTAACCGCCCGTTAAGGTCGCCCGCCAAAATCCGTAGCGGGAACGGGGCCTTGACGGTATTGTGAGGCAGGGGGGGTCTGCTTGAAAGGAGCCCTGGAATGTCTCTCATCTCCGCCATCTCGTCGATGCAGGCGGGCGGCTCGTCCGGCCCGAATGCCGGGTCGCAACCCGTTCGCACCGCCCCCCCTCCGGGGGCCGCTTCCACCACCCGTGCGCAGCCCGTCGGCGCGGCGGGCGGCTCCACCGGCGGGGGCGCCACCGCCGAAACCACGCAGACGGCCAGCCGTGTCCCGCCGGTCATCGCCGCCCGCGTCGTCAGCTCCGCCGCCGCGCCGCGATCCGGCGGCGAGGGGCGGCCCACGCCCGAGGCGGATGCAGCCGAGGCCGGGGCCCGCGCCGCCACCGAAGCGGCCGAGTCCCGCCGCGACGCGGAACAGGCGCGCAAGCTCGTCCTGCAGGAGGTCATGTCCCGCATCCCCGTCCCGGTGGAGGCGATCCCGAAACTGACCGGCGACGTCGAGGTGCTCCGCTCCATCGACGCGCGCGACCCGGCACCGTCTCCCGCAACAACCTATGGCGAAGGTGCCCGAGCCTGATCGCGCCGGGCGCGCGGCCCGGACCTGAAGCACCCGGCACCGGCGGTCTTCGGCGGGTCCTCGACGCATTCGTGACGGTCCGGGAGGCGGATGCCCGGGCTCCACTCCCGACACGGCGCGCCTGGCACCGCCGCATCCGGACCGGATGGCAAAGGCCGTTACCGGCGGGTCAAGGACGCCATGATACTGCGTATTCGCCTGTCCGTACGGGATCGAGCGTGTCGCTTGCCCTCGTCGCACGCCCCCTTTTGGCGGGACACCGCGTGTCATTGCAGGTCCCTCCCGCGCCCATCCCCGCGCCTTGCCCTCGCCATTCAGGTGCTTTCCCTCACCCGGCCGCTGCGTTAAGCCCTCGAAAACCGGGCGCGAGGGCCGCATGACCAAGAACCACGACAGCGACGTCGCCTTCATCAAGGCCTTGGCCGAGCTTCTGCGGGACAACGACCTCACCGAGGTCGAGGTGATGCGGGAATACGGCGACGACGACAGCCTCAACGTCCGTGTCTCCCGCCAGCCCGCCGCCGCTCCCCAGGCCGCGATGCAATATTCCGTACCCCAACAATCCTCGCAGACCAACGCGCCCGCGCCCGCCGCCGATACTGCCACGCCGCCAAGCGACCCGGCGCAGGATCCGGGCGCCGTCACCTCGCCCATGGTCGGCACCGCCTATCTGTCGCCCGAACCCTCGGCCGCCGCCTTCGTGCAGGTCGGCGATACCGTCAGCGAGGGACAGACCCTCCTGATCGTCGAGGCGATGAAGACGATGAACCAGATCCCCTCCCCCCGGTCCGGCAAGGTGAAGCGGATCCTCGTCGAGGACGGTGCCGCGGTGGAATACGGCGCGCCCCTCGTGATCCTGACGTGATCGGGGTCTAGGCCCGATGTTCAGCAAGATCCTCATCGCCAACCGGGGCGAAATCGCCCTGCGCGTCGTCCGCGCCGCGCGCGAGATGGGCGTGGCGACCGTCGCCGTCCATTCCACCGCCGATGCCGACGCCATGCATGTCCGCATGGCCGACGAGAGCATATGCATCGGTCCGGCGTCGAGCGCGCAATCCTACCTGTCGATCCCGGCCATCATCTCCGCCTGCGAGATCACGGGGGCCGAGGCGATCCATCCCGGCTACGGCTTCCTCAGCGAGAACGCCGCCTTCGTGCAGGTGCTGGAGGATCACGGGATCGCCTTCATCGGCCCTTCGGCCGAACATATCCGGATCATGGGCGACAAGATCACCGCCAAGGACACGATGAAGGCCCTCGGCGTGCCCTGCGTGCCCGGCTCCGACGGTGGCGTGCCCGATCTGGAAGAGGCCCGGATCCTCGCGGAGGGGATCGGCTACCCGGTGATCGTCAAGGCGACGGCGGGCGGCGGCGGACGGGGCATGAAGCTCGCGCGCACGGCCGCCGATCTGGAGAACGCCTTCCGCACCGCGCGATCCGAGTCCAAGGCGGCCTTCGGCAATGACGAGGTGTATCTGGAGAAATATCTCGACACGCCCCGCCATATCGAGGTGCAGGTCTTCGGCGACGGACGCGGCGGCGCCGTCCATCTGGGCGAGCGCGACTGCTCCCTCCAGCGGCGCCACCAGAAGGTGCTGGAGGAGGCGCCGGGACCCGCCATCACCCCCGAACAGCGGGCCCAGATCGGTGCCACCTGCGCCGACGCGGTCGCGCGCATCGGCTATTCCGGCGCGGGCACCATCGAGTTCCTCTACGAGAACGGCGAGTTCTTCTTCATCGAGATGAACACCCGTCTCCAGGTCGAGCATCCGGTGACCGAAGCGATCTTCGGCGTCGACCTCGTCCGCGAGCAGATCCGCGTCGCCTCCGGCCTGCCGATGTCCTTCGTGCAGGACGATCTGCGGATCAACGGCCACGCCATCGAGGTGCGGATCAATGCCGAGAAGCTGCCGAATTTCGCGCCCTCGCCCGGCCGGATCACGCAATACCACGCCCCCGGCGGCCTCGGCGTGCGGATGGATTCCGCGCTCTACGACGGTTACCGCATTCCACCCTATTATGATTCGCTGATCGGCAAGCTGATCGTGCATGGCCGCGACCGGCCGGAGGCGCTGGCCCGTCTGCGGCGATCGCTGGGCGAGCTGATTGTCGACGGGGTGGACACGACCATCCCCCTGTTCTCCGAATTGTTGACGGACCCGGACCTCATCTCCGGGGCGTACGACATTCACTGGCTGGAACACTGGCTGGAAACGCATCTGGGCTGACGCTTAGGGCGTTATCGGCCCTTTCCACCGGCCCGATCCCATCCTAGATAGCCGCCCATGCCCCGCGATACGTCCGATCTCACCGCCGAAACGCTCCTGATGGCCTATGCCTCGGGGGTTTTCCCCATGGCCGAGGGGCGCGCCGACGAGGAGGTCTTCTGGGTCGATCCGGACCGGCGCGGCATCGTGCCGCTGGACGGGTTCCACCTGTCGCGGAGCCTCGCGCGCACGATCCGGCGGCGGCGCTATCTCGTGACCCTGGACGAATCGTTCCGCGGCGTCGTTGCGGGCTGCGCCGACCGGGAGGAGACGTGGATCAACGCCCCGATCGCCCGCCTCTACGCACAACTCTTCCGCCTCGGCTTCGCCCATTCCATCGAGGTCTGGGACGGTGAGGAACTGGCGGGCGGCCTCTACGGCGTCTCGATGGGCCGCGCGTTCTTCGGCGAGTTGATGTTCTCGCGGCGGCGCGACGCGTCCAAGGTGGCGATGGCCTATACCGTGGCGCTTCTGCGCGAGGGCGGCTACCACCTGTTCGACACGCAGTTCCTGACCGACCATCTCGCCTCGCTCGGCGCGTTCGAGATCAGCCGGACCGCCTATCACGAACGCCTGCGCGAAGCGATTTCCGACACCGCCCGGCTGCCCCGCAATGTTCCGGAACCGGAGGAGGTGCTGCGCTCCCTCGGAGAGCATCGCGTGTTCGAGCCGGATTTCAGTTGAGCGTCGGCAGGCAGCGCAGGGCCCAGACGTCGTAGCGGCGATGCTCCAGCGCGTTCAGAGCGGGCGACGACGCCACCATCCATCCCGCAAACAGCTCCTCGGCCACGCGCGCATCTATCACCTGGAGCAGGACGAACGCGTCCCCCGACGGATTGGCCGACGGATACCGGCACTCGCGGAGCGTCACCTGCAACGGACCGTAGGCCATCGTCTGGCCGGTCGCCATCTCGACGTCGATCACCTCGCCGGAGACCTTGTCCAGCGTCCGGAGCACGGCCCCCGCCGCATCCCCCGTGGCCACCGCCTGCGCGCCCGCCGGACCCGTGAGACAGGCGAGCAGCGCCCCCACCGACCCCCAGCCCGCCCGCGTCATTCCGGCGTCCACGCCTCGTAGTCGGAGGCGGGCTTCACATCCGCCCGGCGGATCGACCCTTGGCGCAGGAACGCCTGGTCCGTCCCGGTCAGGTTGGGCCGATGCCCCTTCTCCCAGGTCTTGCGCGCCATCGGCACCTCGGTCGGCGGCTGCGGCAGGATGTGGTGCAGCCATCCATACCATTCCGCGCTCACCCGGCTGGAATCGTTCTGACCGTCGTAGATGACCCAGCGACGGCTGCCGTCGGAATTGCGGTAATAGACGTTTCCCTCCGCATCCTCGCCCACCCGCTCGCCGAAGCGCGCGGTCCAGAGCTGGGTGCCGATGGATTGTCCGTCCCACCAGGTGAAGAGACGTTTGAGAAGTCCGGCCATGTGCTCACCCTCCGCCATCGCTCCCTTCCCTACACCCATGGCGGGGGCGGTCAAGCCGGGGACCCGCCCCGCGCCGATCCGGCAGGCGGCATCCCTACCGCGTGATGCGGTAGCGCAGGTAAATCCCGTCGCTCCCCGGATTGACCGCGCCGAGATCGCCGTTCGACATATGGTCGATCCCGAGGCCCAGCCGCCCCGGCCCCATCCCGCGCGACACGCCGATCCCGCTGCGGAACTGAATTGTGTGGCCCAGATCGACGCCGTTCCCCTCGTGGTAGAGGCCCGGCATCACCGACCCGTCCATCCGCCATCCCCCGCCCATCCCGACATCGAGCGACAGTCCGGCCCCGGCCCAGAGCCCGCCCCGGTCCGAGATCGCGGCGCCGTACACCACGTCGAACGGTCCGAGACCCAAGGCCGTCTCCCGCCGGGCGTAGATCTCCGTCTCCCGCACTCCGCCCGCCTCCCGGACCGCGAGCTGGAGGTCGGTTCCGGGGTCGGCCGGGGCTGCCAATGGGACGGAGAGGGTGAGGAGGAAGGCGAGGACTCGCACCATGGCGCCGGGGACCTTTCACAAGTTGACGTTCGGGAACCGGATGTATCGCCCGGGCCCTCGACCTGCCTAGCGGGATGCCGCCGAAAGGCGCTTTTCCGGTCGTCAGCCATTGCAGGAATGTGACGCCTCGCCACGATTTTGCCACGAAGTGCGGCCCTCCCCCTTCACCGCGAAGGCTCTGGCCCGCCCCCGCCCCGCCCTGTATCCTCCGCGCCGACACCGAGGGAGAGAGCCATGACCGAGACCCCGCAATACGGCTTCGACACGTTGCAGATCCACGCGGGCGCCCGCCCCGATCCCGCGACCGGCGCTCGCCAGACGCCGATCTACCAGACCACCGCCTATGTCTTCCGGGACGCCGAACACGCCGCCGCGCTGTTCAATCTTCAGGAAGTCGGCTTCATCTATTCCCGGCTGACCAACCCCACGGTCGCGGTCCTTCAGGAACGCATCGCCACGCTGGAGGGCGGCGTCGGCGCCGTCTGCTGCTCCTCGGGCCACGCGGCGCAGATCATGGCGCTGTTCCCGCTGATGGCGCCGGGCCGCAACATCGTCGTCTCCACGCGCCTCTACGGCGGCACGGTCACGCAGTTCAGCCAGACCATCAAACGCTTCGGCTGGTCCGCCAAGTTCGTGGATTTCGACGACCCCAAGAACGTGGCCGACGCCATCGACGACGACACCCGCGCCGTCTTCGGCGAGGCCATCGCCAATCCCGGCGGCTGGATCATGGACGTGCGCGCCATCGCCGACGTGGCCGATGCGGCGGGCATCCCGCTCATCATCGACAACACGTCGGCCACGCCCTACCTCGTGCGGCCGATCGAGCATGGCGCTTCGCTCGTGGTCCATTCCACGACCAAGTACCTGACCGGCAACGGCACGGTGACCGGCGGCTGCGTGGTCGACTCGGGCAATTTCGACTGGTCCGCCAGCGACAGGTTTCCGTCCCTTTCCGAACCGGAACCCGCCTATCACGGGCTCAAGTTCCACGAGACCTTCGGCAACCTCGCCTTCACCTTTCACGGCATCGCCGTCGGCCTGCGCGATCTGGGCATGACGATGAACCCGCAGGCCGCGCATTACACCCTTATGGGCTGCGAGACGCTCTCCCTGCGGATGCAGCGCCATGTCGAGAACGCGGAGAAGGTCGCCGCTTGGCTGGAAAAGCACCCCGCCGTGGATCACGTCACCTATGCGGGCCTGCCCTCCTCGCCCTATTACGAGCTTGCGAAAAAGGTCTGTCCCAAGGGCGCGGGCGGGCTCTTCACCTTGGCGCTGAAGGGCGGCTACGAGTCCTGCATCAAGTTCGTGGACAGCCTCGAAATCTTCAGCCACGTCGCCAATCTCGGCGACACGCGCAGCCTCGTGATCCACTCCGCCTCGACCACCCACCGGCAGCTTTCGCCCGAGCAGCAGGCGGCGGCGGGCGCCGGGCCGGACGTGGTGCGGATCTCCATCGGGATCGAGGATGCCGACGACCTGATGGCCGATCTCGATCAGGCGCTGGCCAAGGCCGCCCCCTCCATGGCCGCGGAGTAGGGGCGCAAACCGGCAGCGCGGGCAATCCCCGCGCCGCCGGATTTTCGATCACGTCATGACCAACGTCACGACGTCTGTCACGACGCTCGTCACGACGCGGGTCTTGCCCGTCAGTCCGCCGGGACCAGTTCCACCACCAGCGTCACGGTCACCGCCTGCGACACCTCCCCCGGCGCGATCGGCATGGACCGCGCATCCGCCGCCATCTCCATCCGCATGGGCCCCGGAACCTGCGGCTGGCCCTCGCTGAGCGATACGATCGGACCCAGTTCCTGTCCCGCGGCATCGGCGTAGAGCTGCGCCTTCGCCATCGCGTCCTCGAACGCGGCCCGGCGGGCATCGTCCTCTCCCGCACGCGGATCGGCGAGGCCGAAGCTCAATCCTTCCAGACCGTTGGCGCCGTCCGACACCGCCGCATCCAGGAGGTCGCCGAGGCCGTCCAGGTCCCGCACCCGCAGGTCGAGCGTGGTGCGCGCGACGTATCCGATGATGCGCGGCGTCTCGCGGTTCTCGCCGTAATCCCAGCGCGGCTCCAGCGAGAGCTGCCCCGTCTGGATATCCCGCGGCTCGATCTTGAGCGTCGACAGCCGGTCGAGGACCGCCGCACTCGCCTCCGACAACGCCTCCATCGCCTCACCCGCTTCCGCGGCCTCCCGGACCACGGCAAGGGTGATCGTCGCCATATCGGGGCTTGCCACGACCTCCCCACGTCCTTCGACGAGAAGACGAGGGGAATCCTGGGCTTGCGCGGCGGGGGCCAGGGCGAGAAGAAGGCAGGCGAGGACGATGCGCACGGGAATTCTCCGGTATCCGTTGCAGGTTCGGGTCGCATAACAACCTGCCCGCCCGCGCGCATCGCCGCAATCTTTCCATGGGCGGCATCCTGCCCTAACATCTGCTTTCCACAGGGCGGCCCCTCGCGGGCGCCGCCTCCCCCTGCTAGGCCGCGCGTGCATGACACCTCGGATCGCACTTGATCTTTCCCTCGACGGCATCGCCGTCCTCAGCCGCGCGCCGGACGGCAAATGGTGGCGCGAGGGCACGGTGCGTCTGGACGCGGAGGACATGCCGGACGGACTGGCGCGCCTGCGGAACAGGGCCGCGGCGCGGGTGGGCCCGGATTTCACCTCCGTGCTGATCCTGCCGGACAGCCAGCTTCTCTATACCTCCCTCGAACGCGACGACCGTCGTCCGGAGGAAACGATCCGGACGCTGCTGAAGGGCCGGACGCCCTACGCCGTCGAGGATCTGACCTTCGACTACAACGTGCGCGGGGATAGGCTGCAGGTCGCCGTCGTCGCACTCGAAACCCTGCTGGAGGCGGAGACTTTCGCCGCCGAATACGGGTTCCGCCCCGTGGCGGTCTGCGCCAACCCGAAGGGTCCCGCCTATGCGGGCATCCCGACCTTCGGACAGACCGGCATCGCTGCCGACCTGCTCGGGGGCGAACCGCTCGAGCTGGGTCTGGAGGACGGCTTCAACATCGTGCCCGCCCCCGCGCCGCCGAAACTGGTCGTGCCGGATCCCGAGCCCGAGGGCGCATCGGATGACGGCATCGCGCCCGCGACGACGGAAGCTCCCGACGCGATGCCCGCAGCGGATATCCCTCCCACCTTCGCCACGCCCCGGGCCGAATCCTCCGGATCGAGGGGCTTCGAGGCGCCTGCGACAGCGCCCGTCCTGCCGCCGCCGGGTCCGGACGGGCAGCCGGGCTTCGCCACCAGCCGTCGGGCCGCGCCCACGGCCCCGATCCTGCCATTGCCGAATGATGGCGAGCGTCTGGCGCAGGTCGCCCCGAGGCTGAGCCGTGCCCCGGATCCTGCGGGGGATGTTGCCTCCCCGGACGCGGATGCGCCGGTCATACCGAAGACGCCGTCCGCACCGCCGCCGAAGGCGCCCATCCGGATCGAACGCCCCGTCATCCCGGCTCCGCCGGATTCCCCGCGGAAGCCAAAGGCGACATCGCCGGTGAAGGCCGCACCTCCCGCTCCGATCGCGGCGCCCCCGACCCCGCCGATCCCGCCCGTCCCGACCCCGATCTCCGCTCCCGCCGGACTGGCCGCGCTGGCCGCCCGGATCAAGGCGGCCCCCGACCGCGTGCGGTCGACCCCCGAGGAAGAAGCCGCGCGGATGACCGAGGCGCAGGCGCTCGCCCTGCCGGGGATCGCGCGGGAACGGGCGGGAACGCCCGCGCGCGGCAGGCCGGGGCTGGGCCTCGTCCTCACGCTCGGCCTTCTGGCGGTGCTGGTGCTCGTGGGGCTCGGATCGGTCCTTCTGGGATCCGGCGGGTCGTCCGGAACCGGTGCGGACGTCGCCATCGCGCCACCGGAGGCCGCGGCCCCGCCCGCCGCGCTTCCGACCCCCGACGATCCCGTGGTGGAGACGACGGATGCGGATATCGCGGCCCTCCTGCCGCCATCGGCGACGGAGGGGACGAGCATCGCGTCGCCGATCCCGGATATCGTGAACCCGCCGCTGCCCCTGCCCGGGGAGACGCCGGAGGAGCTGGCCGAGGCCGCCGATCCGGGCCCGCCCTCGGACGGAGCGGAGGTGGACGCCGGCGGCGCGCCGGAACTCGCCCTCGCGCCCACGCCCGAAGCGGCGCCTACGCCCGACACAGAACCCGCCACCCTGACCGAGACGTTCGAGGCAGCCGGAGAATTCGCCGCCCCCGCTGCCCCTGCCGCGCCCGAACCGCAGGCGATCGAGGATATCTACGTCGCCTCCATCGACCCCGACGTGGTGTCCGGCGACGCCGTGGCCCTTCCCCAATCGGCGCCGCCCGCCGATGGCGTGGCGATCCAGACGAACCCGGCGCCCGCCGGAACCGCCTTTCCGACCGACGCCGCGGGTCTGACCGAGGCCACGCCGGACGGCACGCTCGCACCGGGCGGCTATACGGTCGTGTCCGGACGGCCCGACGTGATGCCCGTGCCCCGCGCGACCGATACGCCCGCCAGCGCCGAGCAGGAGGCCGCGGACGATGCCGCCGAGGGGATATTGCGCCGGGTGCGTCCGGTCCCGCGCCCCGAAGATGCCGCCGAACAGGTCGAGCGGACGCAGAACAACGGCTTCAGCCGCGCCGAACTGAACCAGATCCGACCGCAAGAGCGACCCGGTGAGATCGCCGAAGCGGCCGCCTCCGTAATCGCGGCGCAGCAAGCGGCGGCCGCGTCCCTCGCCAGCCGTCAGGCGAGCGTTCTGGCCGCGGTCGCCGAAGCCGCCACCGCGCAGCCGGAGGCGCCTTCGACGTCCGCCGTGTCGACCGGCCCGGTCTCGCAGCTTGCGCTCGCGCGGTCTGGCCGCCCCCTCGACCGCCCCCGCTCGGTGGAACGCGACGCGGCCCGCATCGTCACGCAGCGCCGGAACCAGGCCGCCTCCGCGTCCGCATCCACGGCGGCCGCCTCCGCCGCCGCGGCGCCCCCCGCGAGCCGACAGGCGGATCGCGGGGGGCAGACGGTCCGTTCCGCAGGGGGCAACGTGGCGCGGGCCGCGACGCAGAACAACGTCCTGCGCCTGAACCAGACAAACCTGATCGGCGTCTATGGGCGCGCGGGCGCGCGGCGCGCGCTGGTGCGGCTGTCGAACGGGCGATACGTCAAGGTGAAGGTGGGTGACCGGCTCGACCGCGGGCGGGTGACCGCCATAGGCCAGGGGGAGATCAGCTATCAGCGTGGCGGCCGGAACGTAGTCCTGCGGATGCCCCGCGCCTGACGGAAGGCGCGCACAGATTGCCCGGAGCCGAGGCGGAAGCGCCCGAATTTCGGGCACTCAAGAAAGCACGATTTGCGCAAGGCCGGGCACCGCGCCGGGCCGGGCCGGACCCGGCGCCCCCGCCCTTGAAGTTCGGCATCCATGGAATAGCTGTGGCTCGTGTTCGCGATCCGATGGTGGAAAGCTCCACCGCATGCGCGCGCCGATCCGCCGCGATGTTGCGGGCGGGACGACCCACGAAGGAGACACCGGAATGGCCACCGGCACCGTAAAATGGTTCAACACCACGAAGGGGTATGGCTTCATCGCCCCGGATGACGGCGGACAGGACATCTTCGTCCACATCTCCGCCGTCGAACGCGCGGGACTGACGGGCTTGCGCGACAATCAGAAGATCGAGTTCGAGATGCGCGAAGGCCGCGACGGTCGATCCTCTGCATCCGATCTGGTCCCGCTGGACTGAATTCCGGAGACGTCACCCGTCGAGATGCGAAGAGTCCGGTCGCCTGCGGTCGTGGTTGGGTACGACCGATACAGGCTTATTCCGCGCGACGAATGCGGTCTGCTGAGGGCGCTGCACCCGCAGGGCGCCCGCCTTCCCGCCGAACCCGACTAGGTGTCGGCAGACCATTCCCACGGATTCGTGTAGTTCCCGAGGACGGCAGTCACCGCCCCGTCCTCGACCTCGCCCGTTTTTTCCAATTTGGCCACGAGACCCCGCTTCTTGTCCTCCATCACGGCGGCGACATGGGCCGACACACCCGCTTCGGACAGGGCCGCGTCGTAGATCCGCGTGATCGCGAGACGGCGCAGATCGGGCTTGAAGACCTTTCCGACGGCGGTCTTCGGGAGTTCGTCCAGTATCTCGATATGTTTCGGTCGCGCGGCGCGTTCGTGGACATGGGACTCGCAATGCTTGACCAGTTCCTCCGGCGTCACGGTGGCCCCGCCCACCAGTTCGACATAGGCGCAGGGCAGTTCGCCCGCGAAGGCGTCCGGCTGACCGATCGCCCCGGCCATCGCGACGGCGGGATGCCCGGCCAGTGCCTCCTCGATCTCGGCGGGGTCGATATTGTGGCCGCCCCGGATGATGAGGTCCTTGGCCCGTCCCGTGATCCAGAGATATCCGTCCCCGTCGATCCGGCCAAGGTCGCCGGTGCGCAGATGGGTTCCGAAATGGAACAGGTCCCGGTTCTTGTCCGCCTCGGTATAGGTATGCCCGGCCCAGACGCCGGGATTCTCGATACAGATCTCGCCGACTTCGTCGACCTTGCACTCCACCGGGCCGTCGCCGCCATCGGCGAGGATCTTCACATCCGTGAACATGAAGGGCAGCCCGACGGAGCCGATCTTCTTCTCCCCGTCGATCGGGTTGCAGGAGACGAGGCAGGTCGCCTCGGTCAGGCCGTAGCCCTCGACCACGGTGACGCCGGTATCGCGCTCGAACCGGCGGAACAGTTCCACCGGAAGGGGGGAAGAGCCGGAGAACGCCGTCTTCACGCTGCTCACATCCGCATCCACCGGCCGCTGCATCAGGGCGGACATGGCCGTGGGCACGGTGATGATGAACGTGATCTTCCAGCGCTCCACCAGCTTCCAGAAATTGTCGAACACGCCCTCGCCGCGATAGCCCTGGGGCGTGGGGAAGACGACGTGGGCACCGGACGCCACCATCGCCATCAGGATCACATGGCACGCGAAGACGTGGAACAGCGGCAGCGGACAGATCACCACGTCCTGTTCGGTGAACAACAGGCGCTGACCGACCCATCCGTTGTAGATCATGCCGGAATACTTGTGCCGCGCGACCTTGGGCATGCCCGTGGTGCCGCCGGTATGGAAATACGCCGCGACGCGATCGCCGGTCGCATCGGGGAAATCCAACGCGTCCGAACGCTGCTTCCCGACTTCCTTCGTCCAGTTCAGGACGCGGGCATCGTGGGAGGCGGGGTTCTTGGGCCGGAGGAGCGGCACGATCAGCTTCTTCGCGCCGGTCAGGTAGCGGTGGAGATCGACCTCCAGCACGGTCTCGACATTGGGCGCCAGCTCGACGGCGCGCGCGACCTTTTGCGCGACGTCGGTCTTGGGAAAGGCGCGCAGGGTGACGACCACGCGGGCCTTCGTCTCGCGCAGAATGGCGGCGATCTGCTCGGGTTCGAGGAGCGGATTGATCGGGTTGGCGATGCCCGCCACGGTCGCCCCGAGCAGGACGGTCGCCGTCTCGGTACAGTTGGGGAGGATGTAGGCCACGGCATCCTTCTCGCCGACCCCGAGCGAGCGGAAGAGATTGGCGGCCTGGGTGATGCGTCCCTTGAACTGCGACCAGGTCAGGGTCTCGGAGGGATCCGCCGGGCCGGAGAACAATTGATAGCTTATCGCCGGGCGGTCGCCATGGGCGGCGGCGGTCTGCGACAGAAGCTCGTAGAGCGTCGTCGCCGGCTGCGCGTCCTCCCACGGTGCGACACCCTCGATGTCGTGGATGTCCTGCATGCTGGCGAATGAAGCCATCGTGTCCTCCCGTCACTCCGCGGCTCCCCCCGCGGTTCACGGCAAGATGCGGGCGCGGGCGCACGATGGCAAGCGGGACACTACGGCAGGGACGCGGACATGCGGGGCCGAAAACATCCGGCGGTTTCCCATCCGCGCCACGGACGATCCCGGTCGGCCGGACGTGGCGACCGGACGGAGACGCCTCCCTGCCGCTGGGAAGGGAGATTGAGGTCCCGCGTCGACCGAAGGCACCGAGGAGAACACGGCCGGGCCACCCGGCCCGGCGGCATCACTCCGCGGCAAGACCGTCCGTGAATTGCAGCCGCGCGAGCCGGGCGTAGAGCCCGCCCTGGGCCACGAGCTGATCGTGGGTGCCCTCCGCGGCGACGCGCCCGTCCTGCATCACGACGATACGGTCGGCCTGCTTCACCGTGGCGAGTCTGTGCGCCACGATGATCGTCGTGCGACCCTCGGCCAGCCGGGCCACGGCATCCTGCACCGCCCGCTCGGATTCCGCATCGAGCGCCGATGTCGCCTCGTCCAGGAGCAGGATCGGCGCGTCGCGCAGGATCGCGCGCGCGATGGCGATCCGCTGCTTCTGACCACCGGACAGCATCACGCCCCGCTCGCCCACATAGCTGTCGTAGCCGTCGGGCAGCGCCGTCAGGAAATCGTCCGCCGCCGCCGCCTTGGCCGCCGCTTCCACCTGGGCATCCGTCGCCTCCGGGTTGCCGAAGCGGATGTTGTCGCGCGCGCTGGCCGCGAAGATCACGGGGTCCTGCGGGACAAGCGCCATGCGCTGCCGGAACGTGTTGCGATCCATGTCGCGCAGATCCGTTCCGCCCAGCGTGATCCTTCCCTCATCGGGGTCGTAGAAGCGCTGGAGGAGCTGGATCATGGTCGACTTGCCTGCCCCGGACGGGCCGACCAGAGCCACCGTCTCGCCCGGCTCCACCCGCAGCGTCACGTCGTCCAGCGCCCGCGTCTCGGGCCGGCTTGGATAGCGGAAGGTGACGCCCTCGAAGGCGATCGCCTCGCCCGCCGGCAACGGCTGTGCCGCGGGGGGGTCGCGGACGTCGTCCTCCACCTCCAGCAATTCCACCAGCCGTTCGGTCGCGCCCGCCGCCCGCTGCAACTCGCCCCAGATCTCCGAGAGTGCCGCGACCGATCCCGCCACCATGATCGCGTAGATCAGGAACTGGATCAGCTCGCCGATGGACATCACGTCGGCCCGCACGTCCCGCGCGCCGATCCAGAGGACGCCGACGATCCCCACGAAGGTCAGTGCGATCACGATCACGGTCATCACGGCCCGGACCCGGATGCGCGTCCGGGCGGAGAGGAAGCTGCGCTCGGTCACGTCGTCGAACCGGCCCGACGCCTCCCCTTCGAACGTATAGGCCTGGACCGTCTGCGCGGAGAGGAGCCATTCCGACGCCCGGCCCGAAGATTCGGCGATCCAGTCCTGATTTTCCCGGCTCAGCGTCCGCAGGCGGCGGCCCAGCACGATGATCGGCACGATCACCGCGGGCACCAGCAGCAGGACCAGCCCCGACAGCTTCGGCGCCGTCCACAGCATCAGCCCGAGCCCGCCCGCGAAGATCAGGATGTTGCGCAAAGCGACCGACACGGAGGAGCCGATCACCGACAGGAGCAGGGTCGTGTCCGTCGTGATCCGGCTCAGGACTTCGCCCGTCAGGATCCCGTCGTAGAAGTTCGGCGACATCCGGATCATGCGCCCGAACACCGCTTTGCGGATATCGGCCACGACCCGTTCGCCCAGCCGCGTCACGAGGTAGTAGCGCAGCCCCGTGCCCACCGCGAGAAGGCCCGCGATCACGAGCGCCGCCCCGAAATACTGGTCGAGGAGGGCCTCCGTCCCGCTCTGGAACCCGTCCACCACCCGCCGCACCGCCAGCGGCAGGACGAGCGAGACGCAGGCCGTCAGGACGAGGGCAGCGGCGGCGGCGGCAACCATGCCGATATGCGGCCGAAAGAACGGCAGCAGGGATCGCAGGCTGCCGATCTCCTTCGACCCGGCGCGATCGGCTTCCTTGGCGATGTCGGCCATTCGGTTCTCCCTGCTCGCGAACCGGGATTAACGACGCCCGGAGGGAGGTGCAAGATTGGAGCGGGCGGCGGGAATCGAACCCGCATCATCAGCTTGGAAGGCTGAGGTCTTACCATTACACAACGCCCGCGCCACGAGATGCAGTAGCGCGGGCGGACAATCGAAGGCAAGCCCTGTCGCGCCGCGGCTGCGCGGCCGCGGGAGTTGACCCCGGGCCCCCATGCCGTAGATAAGGCACGATTTTTATCACCTTCAGGGCGCCCGAACCATGCCGAACGATGCCGCTGCCAATCCCCAGTCGCCCGGCCTGCTCGAACCGACGGTCATGCGGATGCTGGAACAGGTCCGTCTGCCGATCTGCGTCACGGACCCCAATTTCGACGACAATCCCATCGTTTACGTGAACTCCGCCTTTCTCGATCTGACGGGCTACAGCGAGGAGGAGGTGCTGAACCGGAACTGCCGGTTCCTGCAGGGAGCGGATACGAAACCGGAGAGCATCGACGAGATCCGGCGCGCGATCCTGGAGGAGACCGTCTCCACCATCGAGATCATGAACTACCGCAAGGACGGCTCGCCATTCGTGAACGCGCTTCAGATCGGCCCGATCCGCAATGTCGATGGACAGACGATCCTGCATTTCGGATCGCAGCTCGACGTGACCAGCAAGCGCGACGCGGAGCGCCGTCAGGCGGAGATCGAGATGGAGGAGCGGGCCCACCGGCTCCGGAACATCGTCAACGTCATGTCCGTGGCGGTCCGCCTGACCGCGCGCGAGGCGGAATCCGTGGAGGATTTCGCCAAGATCGTGATGGAGCGGCTGGAAATGCTGGGCGCCGCCCATTTCCGCACGCTGGAAGGGGACGGGGCGATGGCGCTGGACGACCTCGCCCGGACGGTCCTGCGGGCCTATGCGCCGTTCGGGGATCGCCAGATCGTGCTGGACGGGCCCACGGCGAATCTGTCCCGGGGGATGATCACGCCGTTGACCCTGGCCTTGCACGAGCTGGCGACCAACTCCGTCAAGCACGGGGCGCTCGGATCGGATGTCGGACAGGTCGCGGTCTCCTGGACCGGCGGTCGGGACGGACAGGACGTCCAATTGACCTGGCGGGAGCGGGACGGCCCGCCGGTGGCCGCCCCGGACCGGGCCAGCGGATCCCGGATCATCCAGTCCGTCGTGGCGGCCATCGGGGGGAGCATCGACTACGAGTGGAACCCGGACGGGCTCGTCGCCCGGATCGTGATGCCCGTCTGACGCCGCTTCGCGTCGGCACCGCGCGAACCCGTCTGCCCCATGTTGAACCCGGTTGCCGCGAGCGATAGAGGAAACGCGACCAGTCCGGAGGCCCCATGTCCATCGACATCGAAACCGCGCGGCGCGTGGCCAAGCTGGCGCGGATCGCCGTGGCCGAGGACCGGCTCGAACCGCTCGCCGGAGAGTTCAACGCCATCCTCGGCTTCGTGGAGCAATTGCAGGAGGTCGATGTCGACGGCGTCGAACCCATGGTGTCGGTCACGCCCCAGCGGCTGAAGCGCCGTGAGGATGTCGTCACGGACGGAAGCCAGCAGGACGCCGTTCTGGCAAACGCGCCCGACGCGCGCGAGGGGTTCTTCGCCGTCCCCAAGGTGGTCGAATGAGCCTGACCGATCTGACCATCGCCGATGCCCGGGACATGCTGCGCTCCGGCGAGACGAGCGCCATCGCTCTGACGGAGGCGCATCTGGACGCGGTGGCGGAAGCCGGTGCGCTCAACGCCTTCGTCCACCACACGCCCGAGATCGCGCGCGCCCAGGCGGAGGCGGCGGATGCCCGTATCGCCCGCGGCGACGCCCCCGATATGTGCGGCATTCCGATCGGAGTGAAGGACCTGTTCTGCACGAAGGGCGTGCCGTCCCAGGCCGGATCCCGCATCCTCGAAGGATTCCGCCCGGAATACGAAAGCACGATCACCGACCGTCTCTTTTCCGGGGGCGCGGTGATGCTGGGCAAGCTGAACATGGACGAATTCGCCATGGGCAGCTCCAACGAGACGTCCGTCTACGGCAACGCGGTGAACCCGTGGCGCGCGGGCAATTCCGACGCGGCCCTGACCCCCGGCGGCTCGTCCGGCGGATCCGCCGCGGCGGTCGCTGCGCGTCTTTGCCTCGCGGCCCTCGGGACCGATACCGGCGGCTCCATCCGCCAGCCCGCCGCCTTCACCGGCATCACCGGGATCAAGCCCACCTACGGGCGCTGCTCCCGCTGGGGTATCGTCGCCTTCGCGTCCAGCCTCGATCAGGCCGGGCCGATGACCCGCAATGTCCGCGACGCGGCGATCCTGTTGCGGGCGATGGCGGGTCATGATCCGAAGGACAGCACCTCCGCCGATCTGGAGGTCCCGGATTTCGAGGCGATGCTGACCGGTGACATCCGCGGTCAGGTGATCGGCATCCCCCGTGAATACCGCATGGACGGCATGCCCGACGAGATCGAGACCCTGTGGCAGGACGGCATCGCGATGCTCCGCGACGCGGGCGCGGAGATCCGCGACATCTCCCTGCCGCATACGAAATACGCCCTGCCCGCCTATTACGTGATCGCGCCCGCCGAGGCGTCTTCGAACCTCGCCCGCTACGACGGCGTCCGCTTCGGCCACCGCGCGAAACTGGCACAAGGCGACGGCATCACCGAAATGTACGAGAAGACCCGAGCCGAGGGGTTCGGCGCGGAGGTGCAGCGGCGCGTGATGGTCGGCACCTACGTCCTGTCCGCGGGCTTCTACGACGCCTATTACAACCGGGCGCGCAAGGTCCGGACCCTGATCGCACGCGATTTCGAGACGGTGTTCGCGGACGGGGTGGATGCGATCCTCACACCCGCCACGCCCTCCTCCGCGTTCGAACTGGGCACGATGGCCGATGCGGATCCGATCAAGATGTATCTCAACGACGTCTTCACGGTGACGGTGAACCTCGCCGGATTGCCCGGTATCGCGGTGCCCGCGGGACAGGACCGTCGCGGTCTGCCGATGGGGCTGCAACTCATCGGCAGGCCGTGGGAGGAAGGTGCGTTGCTGAATACCGCACAATGTCTTGAGGAGCGCGCGGGCTTCGTGGCGCGCCCCGACAAATGGTGGTAGGTCGCGGCCTTCACGCGGAGGCGGGACGATGATGCGCGCGACGATACCTGCAACGACATGGGCTCTGGCCCTCGCGGCCACGGCGTATCTCGCGGCCTGCGCGCCGCCGCCCCCGCCGGTCAGCGGATCGTTCGGTGCGGGCGACCCCTACGCCCAGAGCCGGGAGGTGGAGTTGCGGACCGGTGTTCCGCCGACCGAGGCCGAACGTCTGGCCAATGACACCCGCGCCGCCCTCGGACAGCCCGCCGCGGGTCCCGTGACGGCGACGACCGGACCGGATCTCGACCGCGACAATCCCGCCATCAGCCGGGAGCAGGATTTCGATGCCGTCTCCGCTCAGCGCGGGATCGAGGACGACGCCGAACGCCTCCGCGTCGCCCGCCAGCAATACCGCCTGATCCAGCCGACCGAGCTTCAGCGTCCGGCCGACGAAGGCCCCAACGTCATCGCCTATGCCCTCGAACGCGCCCGCCCCCTCGGTGCCTCCGGCAGCTTCAACCGCAATCCGCTGGCCAGCGATCGCCGGTCGCAATCGCGCTGTACGGGCTACCGGAGCGTCGACGTCGCGCAGGAAGCGTTCCTAGAGGCGGGCGGCCCGGACCGGGATCGCCTGAACCTCGACCCGGACGGCGACGGCAATGCCTGCGCCTGGGATCCCGCCGCCTTCACCCGGCTCGTCCGCAGCCAGTAGGCGATGCACGAGGTTTCCAGCCCGAACCACGGCCCCCGCCGGGGCGGCGTGACGGCCCCGGACCTCATCGTGCTTCACTACACCGCGATGCTCGGCGGGCCCGGTCCGGCGATCAAGCGGCTCTGCGATCCGGCGACCGAAGTCTCCTGCCACTACATCCTGGGCGAGGACGGTACGATGACCCGTCTGGTCCCAGACGATTGCCGCGCCTGGCATGCGGGCGCCGGACGATGGGGCGGGTCCGACGACGTGAACTCCCGCTCCCTCGGGATCGAACTGTCCAACGACGGCTTCTCCCCTTTCCCGGCGGCGCAGATGGACGCGCTGGAGGGCCTGGTCGCCGGGCTGATGGCGCGCCACGGGATTCCGCCGCAGGGGATCATCGGCCATTCCGACTGCGCGCCGGGGCGCAAGATCGACCCGGGCGCGCGCTTCGACTGGCGCCGCCTCGCGCGGCGGGGCCTCGCCGCCCTGCCCCGGGCGGATGCCCCGGCGCCCACCGAAGGCTTCCGGCGCGATCTCCACCGGGCGGGCTATACGGCGGAGGTGGAGGACGACACCCTGCTCGCCGCCTTCCGCCTCCGTTTCCGGCCCGGCGCAAGCGGCCCCCTCGACGGGATCGACGCCGCCCTCGCCGCGGACCTCGCCGCGCGATATCCGGCGGCTTGACGCGACCGTCCCCGCACCCTAGCGCATCCCCCGTGCGGGTGGCTGGACGGCCGCGGGGGGCGACCCTCGAGGAAAGTCCGGACTCCACGAAGAGACGGTGCCGGGTAACGCCCGGGCGGGGACCGGCGGGGATCGGCGGGGAAACCCGTCGGGAACCCGGCGGGAACCCGACGGACAGCGCCACAGAGAACAGACCGCCTTCGCGACATCGCTTGCGATGCACGGGGGTAAGGGTGAAACGGTGGGGTAAGAGCCCACCGGGGGGGCGGCAACGTCTCCCGCATGGCAAGCCCCACCGGGAGCAATGCCGAATAGGGATCCCGCGTCGTCCGCAAGGGCGGCACCGGTGCTTTGCCGTTGGGATCCGGGTTGGCAGCTTGAGGCCCGAAGTGATTCGGTGCCCAGATGAATGGTCGTCACCGCGGAGCGATCCGCGGAACAGGATCCGGCTTACAGGCCGCCCGCACACCCTCTACCGACCGATTCAACCCGATTCTTGCCGTCAACACAGGTTAATACTTGTTTACGAACCGCTCTCGCTATTTGCTCGCGAACGGGAAACTGCCGGGATTGCGAAACCATGGTTGCACGAACGCAAGGCCCGTCGCTTCCGATCCGCCCGTCAGACATTCCCGACAGCCCCGTCCCGCCCGCCGCAATCGAACGGATCGAGGCCAGCGACGATCGGATCGGCCTCCTCGCGCCCGACGGACGGATCGTGACGCTCAGCAACCGTCTGGCCTCCGATCTCGGCTTCGATGGACCCGCGGACCTTCAGGGCCTTGTCGTGTCGAGCCTCTGGGACCATGCCGACCGGGCCGCGGTCCACAATGCCCTCGGTCGCGCCCGAGAGGGCGAGCGCGGGGACGCCCCGGTCGGCCTCGCCTACGTCTGCGGCGATCCGGTCGAGGGGCGGGTCAGTTTCGCTCCCGGCACGCCCGACCGCACGATTCTGATGACGCTCGACTGGAACTGCGACGACGCCTGAGCCATCCGCCCCGCCTGCTTGACAGCAGGCGCGCGTCGTCTAGAACGCAGCTTTCGGACCCCGCGGGCCGGGCGCAGGATGCGTCCCCCGCCACCCCGCGCAGGAGACATTCGATGGCGAAGCCCACCACGATCAAGATCCGGCTGAATTCCTCCGCCGGAACCGGCCATTTCTACGTGACCAAGAAGAACGCCCGCACCATGACCGAGAAGATGGTCGTGCGGAAGTTCGACCCGGTCGTGCGCAAGCACGTCGAATACAAGGAAGGCAAGATCAAGTAGGGCCACCGCCCCGCTTCGATCGCCCGATCCGAAGGGCCGCCCGGCATATGTCCGCGCGGCCCTTTCGCATGTCCGCAGATGGCCGCGCATCCGGCAGGATCGGGGCTTGGGCCGTCTGAAAGTAATCGACACCAGAGGTCAGTTCGCTAGATGTCGTCCATGGGCACAGACGCGGCACAAGACCTCACGGCGTTTCTCGGCAATGACCGCTTCGGCTGCGTGCTGGCCGATCCGCCGTGGCGCTTCACCAACCGGACCGGCAAGGTCGCCCCCGAACACAGGCGCCTCGCCCGCTACCCGACGATGGACGTCGATGCGATCTGCGCGCTTCCTGTGGCCCGGCATCTCGAGGACCGCGCCCACTGCTACATGTGGGTGCCCAACGCGCTTCTGCCCGAGGGGCTCAAGGTCCTGTCGGCCTGGGGGTTCTCCTACAAATCCAACATCATCTGGCACAAGATCCGCAAGGATGGCGGCTCCGACGGGCGCGGCGTCGGCTTCTACTTCCGCAACGTGACGGAGATCCTGCTCTTCGGCGTCCGCGGCAAGGACGTGCGCACCCTGCCGCCCGGTCGCCGTCAGGTGAACATGCTCCAGACCCGCAAGCGCGAGCATTCCCGCAAGCCCGACGAGCAATACGACCTGATCGAGGGCTGTTCCTGGGGTCCCTATCTGGAGATGTTCGGCCGCGGCGTGCGCGAGGGCTGGACCGTCTGGGGCAATCAGGCCGACGCCGATTACAAGCCCGACTGGACCACCTACGCCTACAATTCCGCCGCCGAATAGGCGCTCAGCCGAACAGGTCGGCCTCCCCGTCGGATGGCAGCGCATCGACCGCCGCCCCGAGCGGCAGACCGAGCAGCAGCAGCGGACAGGGATTGCCCACGCCCCGTGCCACCCGGGTGGCCAGCTTTTCCCAATGGGTCGTCGCCTGCCCGTATTTGTCGGCCACGAAACTGCGCGCGAAGGCCGCCGGGAAATCCGCACCCCCGCGCAGTGCCTCGTCTATCAACCGCCTCTGCCGCGCCGTCCGCTCCTTCATCCCCCAGGCCTCCAGCGCCGCCGAATCCCCGATCCCCTCGGACCGCAGCACCCCCTCCACCAGCCGCGGCATCGCCGCCTGAAGCGCCGCGCCCCGGGTCACGATGATCCCGAGGCTGATCGCCGATTGCGCGTGCAACCGCTGGAAATTCTCCAGGTCGCGATCGAAGAACGGGTCCTTGTTGTTCCACTCGATCTCCAGCGCGAGCGTTCCCCGCGCCGTCCGTCGCACATGGTCGATCTCGTGGCTGATCGCCTCGCGCTCGATCCCATCGACGATGGTGCGCGCGATGAATTCGTGCTTCGGCCAGCCATCGCGGTAGAGCGCATCGCGCAGCCGCATCGTGCTCGCGGCCTGCCCGCCGCCCGATCCGATGATCTCCGCCGGGGTCACGCGAAACGCCAGCAGGGCCGCGATCAGCCCGGCCACGACCTCCGGGAAATCGCCCGCGAGGATGGCCTCCGCGTGGTTCCGGGCCGCGACGTCGAAACCCACCTCCCGCAGCGGCTCAAACATGGCGCGCCCAGGCGGCAATCGGGTCTTCCGGATATCCCTCCGAAAGCCCCGACCCCCTCATTCCTTGGGCACCACCCGCAACCCCAGCTCCCTGAGCTGCCCCGCCACCGGCTCGCTCGGCGCGCCCATCATCAGGTCCTCGGCCCGCTGGTTCATCGGGAACAGGATCACCTCGCGGATGTTCGCCTCGTCGGCCAGCAGCATCACGATCCGGTCGATCCCGGCGGCACATCCGCCATGGGGCGGGGCGCCGTAGCGGAACGCCTTCACCATCCCGCCGAACCGCTTCTCGACCTCGTCGCGCCCGTACCCGGCCAGCTCGAACGCCTTGAACATGATCTCCGGCCGGTGGTTCCGGATCGCGCCCGAGATCAGTTCGTAGCCGTTGCAGGCCAGATCGTACTGATACCCCAGCACCCCCTCCGGATCCCCCTCCAGCGCCTCCATCCCGCCCTGCGGCATGGAAAACGGGTTGTGGCTGAAGTCGAGTTTCCCGTCCTCGTCCCGCTCGTACATCGGGAAATCGACGATCCAGGCAAAGGCGAACCGATCCTTGTCGGTCAGCCCCAATTCCTCGCCGATAACGGTCCGGGCGCGGCCCGCGACAGCCTCGAAGTCGGAGGGCTTGCCGCCGAGGAAGAAGGCGGCATCGCCGACCTCCAGTCCAAGCTGCTGGCGGATCGCCTCGGTGCGCTCGGGGCCGATGTTCTTGGCGAGAGGGCCTGCGGGTTCTACGCCGGAGGTTATAGCCGAACGAAGCATCTTCGCTCGTCCGTCATCACCAGAGAGGACAGCCTCATGGAAGTCTCTAACTACATTCTGCCAGTAGTGGTCTGGCAAGCTGTCTTCAAACCAGACATCCCATACTTCCTTAGGGTCTGATATGGCGCAAATCCGGTCCAAACGATGGTTTGCTTCTTCCTCTAACAACATAGTCCCTCGTTCCCGCCAGAAGATATACCCCATCCCCGGCAGCCCCTGCTCCTGCGCGAACTTGTTCATCCGGTCGCAGAACTTGCGGCCGACCGGCTCGCCGGACGGTCCCTTCGGCGCCGGGATCGCGCGGATCTCCGTCCCGTCCTGCTCCAGCAGCGAAGCGAAGATCGCGAACCCGCTCCCCCGGAAATGCTCCGAGACGACCTGCATCCGGATCGGGTTGCGCAGGTCGGGCTTGTCCGTTCCGAACATCAACGCGGAATCGGCATAGGAGATCAACGGCCAGTCCGTATCGACCTTCCGCCCGCCACCGAATTCCTCGAACAGGCCGCCAATCACCGGCTGGATCGTATCGAAAACATCCTGTTGCGTGACGAAGCTCATCTCCATGTCGAGTTGATAGAAGTCCGTGGGCGAGCGATCCGCCCGCGGATCCTCGTCCCGAAAGCAGGGCGCGATCTGGAAATACTTGTCGAAACCCGATACCATCAGCAATTGCTTGAATTGCTGCGGTGCCTGGGGAAGCGCATAGACCTTCCCGGGATGCAGGCGGCTCGGCACCACGAAATCGCGCGCGCCTTCGGGCGAGGATGCCGTGATGATCGGCGTCTGGAATTCGTTGAACCCCTTGTCCCACATCCGCTCCCGGATCGACTTCACCACGTTCGAGCGCAGGATCATGTTCCGCTGCATCGCCTCGCGGCGCAGGTCGAGGAACCGGTAGCGGAGCCGCGTCTCCTCGGGATATTCCTGGTCCCCGAACACCATGAGCGGCAACTCGTCCGCAGCACCCAGCACCTCGATATCGCGCACGAAGACCTCGATCTCGCCGGTCGGGATCTTCGCGTTCACCAGGTCCGCATCCCGCGCCTTCACCGTGCCGTCGATCCGGATGCACCATTCGGACCGCACCTTCTCCACCTCGGCGAAGACCGGGCTGTCGGGGTCGGCCAGCACCTGCGTCATGCCGTAATGGTCGCGCAGGTCGATGAAGAGCAGCCCGCCATGGTCCCGGATGCGATGGACCCAGCCCGAAAGGCGGACGGTCTCGCCCACATCGGCCACCGTCAGATCGGCACAGGTATGGGTCCGGAAGGCGTTCATGGCGTGGTCCTCGGGCGGGGGTCTGCGGGTCGGGCCGGTTGACCTTGGCCGGTGGTCGGTGTCAACCCCGCCGCCCCGTCGCGGGGTTGCGCGCCCCCGCGCCGCCCCCTACACCCCGGCGAGTTTGCCAACAGAGGGGGACGCGCGATGCCCAAGCGGACCGACATCCAGTCGATCATGATCATCGGCGCCGGTCCCATCGTCATCGGACAAGCCTGCGAGTTCGACTATTCCGGCGCCCAGGCCTGCAAGGCGCTGCGCGAAGAGGGGTATCGCGTCATCCTGGTCAACTCGAACCCGGCGACGATCATGACCGATCCCGGCCTCGCCGACGCCACCTATATCGAGCCGATCACCCCCGACACCGTCGCACGCATCATCGAAAAGGAGCGGCCGGATGCGTTGCTTCCCACCATGGGCGGACAGACGGGGCTGAACACCGCGTTGGCGCTGGACGACATGGGCGTGCTGGAGCGGTTCGGCGTCGAACTGATCGGCGCGAAGCGGGCGGCCATCGAGATGGCGGAGGATCGCAAGCTCTTCCGGGAGGCGATGGACCGCCTCGGCATCGAGAACCCGAGGGCCACCATCGTCGCCGCGCCGAGGCTGCCCAACGGGAAGTTCGACATCCGGAGTGGGATGAACGACGCGATGGAAGCCCTTGAGGATATTGGATTGCCCGCGATCATCCGTCCGGCATTCACGCTCGGGGGCACGGGCGGCGGCGTCGCCTATAACCGGGCCGATTACGAACGCATCTGCCGGACCGGCCTCGAAGCGTCGCCGATGGCGCAGATCCTCGTCGATGAATCGCTGCTCGGCTGGAAGGAGTTCGAGATGGAAGTCGTGCGCGACCGCGCCGACAACGCCATCATCGTCTGCGCCATCGAGAACGTGGACCCGATGGGCGTCCATACGGGCGACAGCATTACGGTCGCCCCCGCCCTGACGCTGACGGACAAGGAATACCAGATCATGCGGACCCGCAGCATCGAGGTGCTGCGCGAGATCGGCGTCGAGACCGGCGGCTCCAATGTCCAATGGGCCGTGAATCCCGCCGACGGGCGCATGGTCGTGATCGAGATGAACCCCCGCGTCTCCCGTTCCTCGGCGCTCGCGTCCAAGGCCACGGGTTTCCCCATAGCCAAGATCGCCGCCAAGCTGGCCGTCGGCTACACGCTGGACGAGCTGGACAACGATATCACGAAAGTGACACCCGCCAGCTTCGAGCCCACTATAGATTATGTGGTCACGAAGATCCCGAGGTTCGCTTTTGAAAAGTTTCCCGGCGCCGAACCGCTCCTGACGACAGCGATGAAGTCGGTCGGGGAGGCGATGGCGGTCGGCCGGACGTTCCACGAATCCCTCCAGAAGGCGCTCGCCTCGATGGAGACGGGCCTGACCGGACTTGACGAGATCGAACTTTCGACCGATCCCGCCGCCATCAAATCAGCCCTTGCCCGCCAGACCCCGGACCGCATCCGCATCATCGCCCAGGCGATGCGTCATGGCCTGTCGGACGACGACATTCATGCCGTCACCAAGTTTGACCCATGGTTCCTCGCCCGTATCCGCGAAATCATAGACTTGGAAGCCGAAGTTCGCGCAGATGGCCTTCCGGTGGAAGAGGCCGCCCTCCGGCGCCTCAAGACCTACGGCTTCACGGATGCCCGCCTCGCCACGCTCACCGGGCGGACCGAGGACAACGTCCGGCGGGCCCGCCTCAACCTCGGCGTGGTTGCACAATTCAAACGTATCGACACCTGCGCCGCCGAGTTCGAAGCGCAGACGCCCTATATGTACTCCACCTACGAGACCCCGATGATGGGCGAGGCGGAATGCGAAAGCCGCCCGTCCGACGCGAAGAAGGTCGTCATCCTCGGCGGGGGCCCCAACCGCATCGGCCAGGGGATCGAGTTCGACTATTGCTGCTGCCATGCCTGCTTCGCGCTCAGCGATGCGGGCTACGAGACCATCATGGTCAACTGCAACCCGGAGACGGTCAGCACCGATTACGACACCTCCGACCGCCTCTATTTCGAGCCGCTCACCTTCGAGCATGTCATGGAGATCCTCCGCGTCGAGCAGGAGAACGGAACGCTCCACGGCGTCATCGTCCAGTTCGGCGGCCAGACCCCGCTCAAGATCGCCGCCGCCCTCCACGATGCCGGGATCCCGATCCTCGGCACCACCCCCGACGCCATCGACCTGGCCGAGGATCGCGAGCGCTTCTCCGCCCTCGTCACCCAGCTCGGCCTCAAGCAGCCGCGAAACGCGATCGCCCACAGCGACGCCGAGGCGCGCGTCGTCGCCGAAACCCTCGGCTACCCCCTCGTCATCCGCCCCTCCTACGTCCTCGGTGGGCGCGCGATGGAGATCGTCCGCGACGCGGCCCAACTCGACCGCTACATCCGCGACGCCGTCACCGTCTCGCCCGGCAGCCCGGTCCTCCTCGACAGCTATCTGTCCGGTGCGATCGAGGTCGATGTCGATGCCCTCAGCGACGGCGATAACGTCCACGTCGCGGGCATCATGCAGCATATCGAGGAGGCCGGCGTCCATTCGGGGGACAGCGCCTGCTGCCTGCCGCCCCACACCCTGTCCCGCGACACGATCAACACCATCCGCGACCAGACCCACGCCCTCGCCCGCGCCCTCCGCGTCGTCGGCCTGATGAACGTCCAGTTCGCGGTCAAGCCGACCGAAACCGGGGAGGAGGTCTACCTGATCGAGGTCAATCCGCGCGCCTCCCGCACCGTGCCCTTCGTCGCCAAGGCCGTGGATTCCGCCATCGCCTCCATCGCCGCGCGCCTCATGGCGGGGGAGCCGCTGTCGAACTTCCCGCTGCGCGAACCCTACCCCGCCGACGCCACCATCGACCACGTGCCCATGGGCGACACCATGTCCCTCGCCCATCCCGACACGCCCTGGTTCTCGGTCAAGGAGGCCGTCCTCCCCTTCGCCCGCTTCCCCGGCGTGGACACCCTGCTGGGGCCGGAGATGCGCTCGACCGGAGAGGTCATGGGCTGGGACCGCTCCTTCGCCCGCGCCTTCCTCAAGGCGCAGATGGGCGCGGGCGTGATCCTGCCCGAGGGCGGCACCGTTTTCCTGTCGATCAAGGATACCGACAAGACCGCGCAACTGGTCGAGACGGCGGCCCTCCTCACCGGCATGGGCTTCGCGATCCTCGCCACCTCCGGCACCGCCGAGTTCCTCGCCCGTCACGGTATCGACAGCCGCCACGTCCCCAAGGCCCACGAAGGCGGCCGCACGATCATCGACGTCATGAAGGACGGAGAGGTCGCGCTGGTGATGAACACCACCGAAGGCGCCCAGGCCGTCGAGGACAGCCGCTCCATGCGCAACGTCGCCCTGATGGACCGCATCCCGTATTACACGACGCTGGCGGGCAGCCACGCCGCGGCGCTGGCGATGCAGGCGCGGGACGAAGGGGATGTGGAGGTGAGGATCGTTGCAGTGATGGGCAGACAGCAGCTTCTATTCAGTTTTAAGAACGGCGGCTCCGAGCAATTTGACTGATACTGCAAACTGCATGGACGGCTACAAAGGGCGGGAAGCAGACGTTAAGCTCAGCTTGAACGGATAGCGTTGTAACTATTTATTAGGAGACTTATTAATGGAGCATTGGAAGCGTCAGTTTATTAAGAAGTTATTTCATTATGATGCGAACCGTATGGATATTGAAGGCGCATATATGGTTAAGGACCCGCATGTTCCCCAATTCCTTTATAAGTTCAGGGCTTTCGAGGATTTGCATAAAGATGCCTTTCTAAATGGTGAGCTTTGGACAGCATCGGCCGATAAGCTCAACGATCCAAACGAGTGTGGCGCATTCTTTAGACCCGATGCAATGATCGTTGATGATCTTAGTCGGGAAGAGCTTGAGGACCGTATTGCCGATCTGAAAAAGGATAGTTCAAAAGTAGCACAGCACTACGATGCAAAGATTAAGCGCCCAACTACATCTGGTCAGTTTGCGGCAAAAATCATCGATGAGGTCTTTAAAGCCAATCCACACGAACATGAGAAAGAAATACGTGAAGCTCTAAATGATGTTAGAGCAAGTGCAAATCAAAAACTCGTCAATGATATGCATGCTGGCATGAGGCCCCATGTAGGAATCCTCTCTATCGGAAACATATCATTCAACGCTCATGTGGTCTCACTACTCGGATTCTCACAAAGGTTTTGCTATCGAGTATGATTTTGGATCGCTCGACTACGCTGACCTAAGGCGACGATTGTGCTACCCAGTCTTCTACTCTACGAAACGGCGTGATATTACGAACTACTTGCGGAAGAGACCTGGGATGAGTGGGTTTAATAACCTATTCGGCCAGTATATCTCCCTAATAAAAGAGGCTGATTGGTCCTATGAGAAGGAGTGGCGGATAGTTACTATACTTGGTTCTTCAATAGCTACACGGCCATTGCAAATGCCAAAACCTAAAAGTGTTATTCTGGGACGAAGCTGTTCAGAAGAAAATCACAACTGGATGGTCCGAACCTGCACGGAAAAGGGAATTGCCTTAAACAAGATATCAGCCAGTGACCGGAGTGGAAATTCCGATTTAGAAAGTGTGCTAGAGGCACAATGAAGCCTAGTTTATCTGCTTAGTAGTGAAGATCTTTTCTGTTGGGACGCATCGTAGATCCCAGCAGTATGATGAACGGCAGCTAAGGGCTCGGCGGACTTTGCGAAACTTACCTCGAATAGCGGCTTTGTCCGCAGACCCGACCCCCTCATCTACCACACCAGACCCCTCATCCCTCTCCCCCCAACTGCTCCATCCGCGCCACCGCCTCCGCCAGCGACGGTTTCGCCCTCCCCATCCAGGTCTCGCGATAGCTCTCCGGCAGGTCCTCGCCCTCCAGCATCCCCGCCAGCCGGGCCAGCATGAAGGCGCGCAGGACCTCGTTCATCCGCGGGCCGTGGCCGGGGCCGAGCGTGCGGTAGAACTTCACCACATCCTCCTCGATCCAGAAGCTCATCTTGACCTTGCGCCGGGTGCGCCCCTTCCAGACCGCGCGCCAGGCATCGGGGATCCGCCCCTCCCGCGTCGCGCGGTGGGCCATGTCCCATTCGAACCGCTGCATGATCGCCACGAGTTCGTTGATGTAGGTCCGCTGCGTCTTCGTCGGTTTGTCGCCCGCCATGGCCGCCCCCTGTCCCGCTCCGGAAACGGGTTCTCGGGGCGAGCGGTTAACGAAGGCTGAACGGCGGCACGTCATGACCGACGTCACGACGTATGTCACGACCCTCGTCACGACGTCCGTCACCCTTGACCCCGCACCCCTCCGGGGCCAAACCCGTCCGACCATCGGGGAGGGTGCGATGCCATCGGTCGCCATAACCGGGACGGGCGTTTTCACCCCGTCCCAGGTCATCACGAACGACGAGCTCGTCGAGGCCTTCAACGCCTATGCAGACCGGCAAAACGCGGAGGGGGCCGACCCGCCGATCCCCCATTCCAGCGCCGATTTCATCCGCTCCGCCAGCGGCATCGAGCAGCGTCACGTCCTCGACCGCGCGGGCATCCTCGACCCCGACCGCATGTATCCCCGACTTGCCGAACGCTCCGACGAGGAACCCGGTCAAATGGCCGCCATGGCCGTCGATGCCTGTGGCAAAGCGCTTGAAATGGCCGGGATTTCCGCATCCGATGTGGGCGTCGTTCTCTGCGCGGCGTCCAACCACGAACGCGCCTATCCGGCCATCGCCATCGAGATCCAGCAGCTTCTCGGCGCCGGTGGAAAACGGGGCGGTTTCGCCTTCGACATGAACGTCGCCTGCTCCTCCGCGACCTTCGGGATCCAGACCGCCGCCGACATGATCCGCGCGGGCTCCATCGACCGCGCCATCGTCGTCTCGCCGGAGATATGCTCGGCCCACCTCGAATGGCGCGACCGCGATTGCCACTTCATCTTCGGCGACGTCTGCACCGCTCTCGTCCTGGAACGCGCGGACCTCGCGACCGGCCCCCGCTTCCTCGTGGACAGCACCCGCTGCACGACGCAATTCTCCAACAACATCAGGAACAACGACGGCTTCCTCCGCCGCACCCGCGACGCCATGGAAGATCGTCGCGACATGCAATTCATGCAGAACGGCCGCAAGGTCTTCAAGGAGGTCCTTCCCCTCGTCGCCGCCCATATCGCCGGTCACATGGCCGACGAGGGATGGAAGGCGGACGACCTGAAGCGCCTCTGGCTGCATCAGGCGAACAAGGCCATGAACGACTTCATCGGGCGCAAGGTCCTCGGCCGCGTCCCCTCCCCCGAGGAGCAGCCCAACATCCTGCAGGATTACGCCAACACCTCCTCCGCCGGGTCGATCATCGCCTTCGCGTGCCATTCCGACGATCTCGTCCCGGGCGACCGGGGCCTGATCTGCTCGTTCGGGGCCGGATATTCCGTCGGCTCCGTCCTCGTCACCCGGGCCTGACGGGGAGCATCAGCCCGGCGCCACCTCCGCTTCGAGGCGGAGTTTCATGTCCACCAGCACACGTTGGAGTTCCATCGTCTCCGAAAGCATCCGCCGCGCCTCGGCCGGCGTGATCCGGTTATCGGCCATCGCACTGGCGTAGGCATTCATGAGCTGCGCGAAACGTTGCGACACCACCGCAACGTCGCCGGCTACATGACCGTTCGGATCGGGATCGCTCGTGCGCCCCCGTGCGATGGTCAGGCCCGCAAGCTCCGCCAGCGCGGCCGTCACATGAGGGTACCCCGCCTCCGCCTCCAGCCGCGCGACGGCGTCGATGGGGATGAACCGGTCCTCATGCTCCCCATGGCGGGAATAGTAGCGCCCGATCGTGGCCTTCGACCGCCCGGTCGCGGCGCAGGACGCCTCGACGCCCAGTTCCTTGACCAGCGCCTCCGTATGCGCCTTCAGATATGTCTGGATATTCTGCGCCATGCGGCGTCCCCCCGTCGCCACCATAGCACCCGCTGACCGGCCCGGCATAGCCGCCATCGACGACCCCGCGGGGGGCTTCCATTTCCCGCCGGAGGGCGGCAGGAACGGATCATGGCCAAGCTCTACTTCCACTATTCCACGATGAACGCGGGCAAGAGCACGCTGCTCCTGCAGGCGTCCTACAACTACAACGAACGCGGGATGCGGACCTACCTGCTGACCGCGAATTTCGACGATCGCGCGGGCAAGGGCCGGATCGCCAGCCGCATCGGGATCGAGGCGGAGGCCGATACCTATTCCACGGGATCCGACCTTCACACGATGATCGCCGCCCGGCTGGAGCGCGGTCCCTGCGCCTGCGTGCTGTTGGACGAAGCGCAATGGCTCAGCCGCGAACAGGTCTGGCAGCTCGCGCGGGTGGTGGACGATCTCGGCGTGCCGGTCATGGCCTATGGTTTGCGGGTGGATTTCCGGGGCGAGCTGTTCCCCGGCTCCGCGGCGCTTCTGGCGCTGGCCGACGAGATGCGGGAGGTGCGGACCATCTGCCATTGCGGTCGCAAGGCGACGATGGTCATCCGGGTGGACGCGTCGGGGCGTGCCCTGACCGAGGGCGCGCAGGTGGAGGTGGGCGGGAACGACCGTTACGTCTCGCTCTGCCGCAGGCATTACCGCGAACGGACGGGTGACCCGGTCCCACCGAAGCCGCCTACCTGAGACGGAATGGCGGGGCGACTATCCCGGACGATGCGGGACCTTGCCGGATTCGGTCCTGCTGCGCTCCCGAAGCAGACCCCTCACGCGCTGACCTCTGCAATGATATTGGATGAAGCACGCCGATCAGCCTCAGAGCGTCGCCTCCTGCGCCGCGTCAACGACAGGGCTGCAGGTCCGGACCAGACATTGGTGAGCGTTCGCGAGGCCCGGGGCCAGGAAACGGCCTTCGGCGAACACGATCTCCTCGGTCGTGGTTCGGCCCGGTCGCGAAGATGACCCGGCCCCGGATCGTGACGCGGCCTAGGTCCGTGCCCTCCGGCAACCGAACGCGCCTCCCCCGGATCAGCGTTTCAGCGGAGCAGGTCCAGCGCGGCCCGATGAAGGCCCGGATTGGCCGCGGCGACCGCGCGCCCGCCGCCATGGGCCGGTCCGCCTTCCCAGTCGGTGACGATGCCGCCCGCCGCCCGCACCACGGCCACGGGGGCGGCGATGTCGTAGGCTTGCAATCCCGCCTCGATCACCAGGTCCACATGCCCCGCCGCCAGCAGGGCGTAACCGTAGCAATCCATCCCGTAGCGGGTCAGGCGACAGGCCCCGGCGACCCGGCGGAAGGCCGCCCCCTCCGCCTCCGTCCCGACTTCGGGGAACGTCGTGAGGATCGTGGCCTCCGCCAGCGTCGCGGTCGACCTTGTGCGCATGTCCCGGCGCTCATCCCCCCTCGTCCATAACGCGCCGTCCGGCCCGCCCTCGAACCGCTCGCCCGTGAACGGCTGGTCGATCAGGCCGAGGAACGGTCCCTCCGCATCCTGCACCGCGATCAGAACGCCCCAGGTCGGCGTCCCCGAGATGTAGCCGCGCGTCCCGTCGATGGGATCGAGGACCCAGGTCAGGCCCGTGGTCCCCGGGGTCGCCCCACCCTCCTCGCCCAGGGTCGCGTCGTCGGGACGCAGGCGGGCGAGGACGGCGCGCATCGCGGCCTCCGCCTCCCGGTCGGCCACGGTGACCGGGTCGAAATCGGCGCGTTTGCTCTCGACGTCGAGCGGGCGGCGGAAGTGGCGCAGGGTCGCCACGCGCGCGGCATCCGCCATCTCATGCGCCACCGCGCGCAGGTCGGAGAGGTGGGGATGGGGCACGGCGCGCTCCGCGGCTGGGCTTGGGGTCGGAGCGGGGTCGCACGGGTCCGGGTGCCGGTCAACCGGCGCGGACAGGAACGGTTTTACATCCGCACACGAAACCTGTGTGATCGCCGCGACAACAGGCTGGAGGCGAACCATGCGGGCGATACAGGTGACGGAGGCGGGCAAGGCGGCGCTGGCGGAGGTGGACGATCCGGGTGCGCCCGGTTCGGGCGAGGTGGCGCTCAGGATCGAGGCCTGCGGCGTGAACTTCGCGGACCTTCTGATGATCGAGGGCACCTATCAGGAGACGCCGCCCCTGCCCTTCGTGCCCGGGATCGAGGTCTGCGGCACGGTGACGGCCCTCGGCCCGGACGTGGACGCGCCCGGCATCGGCACGCGGGTCGCGGTGTTCGGCGGCGCGGGCGGCATGGCGGAGGCCGGATGCTTCCCTGTCGCCCGCTGCGTCGCGGTGCCCGAGGCGATGCCGCCGGAGATCGCTGCGGGGTTCATCGTCGCCTATTCCACGAGCCACGTGGCCCTGAAGCAGCGGGCGCGGTTGCAGAAGGGGGAGCGGCTGGTGGTGCTGGGCGCGGCCGGGGGCGTCGGCCTGACGGCGGTGGAGCTGGGCGCGAAGATGGGCGCCGAGGTGGTCGCAGTCGCGCGCGGGGAGGCAAAGCTGGACGTGGCGCGCGGCCATGGCGCCACGCACCTGATCGACGCGGAGGCGCCGGATCTGCGCGACCGGATCCGCGCCCTGGGCGGTGCCGACGTCGTCTATGACGCGGTCGGCGGCGCGGCGTTCGAGGCGGCGTTCCGGGCGACCAATCCGGGCGGCCGCATCCTCGTGATCGGGTTCGCCAGCGGGGACGTCCCGCAGGTCCGCGCCAATCACCTGCTGGTCAAGAACATCGACGTGATGGGCGTCTATTGGGGCGGCTACCGCAAGTTCCGGCCGCGGGTGATCGCCGACAGCATCGCCGAACTGTTCTCGATGTGGGAGCGCGGCGAATTGCGCCCCCATGTGAGCCACGTCCTCCCGCTGGCACAGGCGACGGAGGCGCTGGACCTGCTCAGGACGCGACGATCGACAGGGAAGGTCGTCGTGACGCCGTGAGCGATCCATAGCTGTGCCGCAGCAGGTCCAGCAGGAGGTCGCGCGCGGGATCGCGATGCGCCGGATTGGCATAGAGGGTGATCGCGACGTCGCCGATCTCCGGCAGGGCGCCCCCGTGGTCGATGGGGATCAGCTCGGACGTGTCGAAACCGTCGATGACGACATGACAGGCGAGATCGGCGCTGACCGAGGCGTCGATCGCGCGGCTCGACGTCGCCGTGATCGCCACTTCCCAGGTGATATCGGCGCGGTCGAGGGCGGCCTGCGCGCTGGTCCGAAAGCTGCAAACCTCCTCGAAGGCGAGGCGCAGCGGGCGCTGTTTCCAAGCGTGACCGTCCTCCGCCCCGACCCAGATCAGCGGCATCCGCACCAGTTCCTCGCCCCCCTCCCGAACGGCCGATTCGGTGGCCAGGATGACGTCGCATTCGCCGTCGGCAAACATCTCGCGCAAGGTCGCCGTGACCGAGGACAGGAGCGTGATGCGGATCCGGGGATATTCGGCGGCAAAGGCGCGCAGGACCTCGGGGATGCGTCGCGGCACGATATCATGCGGCACGCCGAGCCGGATCTCGCCCTCGGGCGCCGCGTCGCGCATCCGGTCCAGCAACTCGTCGTTGAGCGCCAGCATCCGCCGCGCATAGCCCAGCGCCTTTTCCCCGTCAGGCGTGAGCGACATGCCCCGCGCCGTCCGCTCCAGCAGACGCACGTCGAGCGCCTCCTCCAGCCGCTTGACCTGCATCGAGACGGCCGATTGCGTCAGGTTCAGAAGGGCCGCGGCCCGGGTCACGCCGCCGGTCGAGGCGACCGTGGCGAAGGCGCGAATGGCCGTGAGATCGAGGTTGCGGGGCATGGCGGCCTCCTTTCCCCGGAACGATAGCCGGGGCCGGGCCATCGCGGAAATTGAATATCGTCATCCCCTGCATCGCGTCCCGTGATGGCTCGACGATAGAGCAATCCCGCCGTTCCCATAGTGAAAATCAATCGAAACAGGCCTTCCCGACGAAAATGGCCGCTTGAAAAGCGCCGCAAGCACCCCGATATTCCTACGCGAGAGGCCGTGCGAACGGTGCGGCCCCGCCTATCACCTTTGGAGGAGTTCCATGGCACAATTCGACGCCCTGCGGACCGGTTCAGTCTCCGGCGCCCGCGCCGAGGAAATCGATCAGGGCCTCCGCGCCCACATGAACAAGGTCTACGGCACGATGTCCGTGGGCATGCTCATCACATTCGCCGCCGCTTGGGCCATTTCCGGCCTTGCGGTCTCCGACGTGCCCACCGGCGCGCAGCTCGGAGCCAACACTTATCTGACCGATCTTGGCGTCGCTCTCTACGCTTCGCCGCTGCGGTGGGTCGTCATGTTCGCGCCGCTGGTCTTCGTGCTCGGCTTCTCGGCCATGCTCAACAAGATGTCGGCCGCCACGGCGCAGATCGTGTTCTACGCCTTCGCCGCGACCATGGGCGTTTCGATCAGCTCGATCTTCCTCGTGTTCACGGGCACTTCGATCGCGCAGACGTTCCTGATCACCGCGATCGCCTTCGCGGGCTTGTCGCTCTACGGCTACACCACGAAGAAGGACCTGTCCGCGATGGGCACGTTCCTCATCATGGGGGTGATCGGCCTGCTGGTGGCGATGGTTGTCAACATCTTCATCGCATCCTCGGCGCTGGCCTTCGCGATCTCGGCCATCGGTGTGTTGATCTTCGCGGGCCTGACCGCCTACGACACGCAGTCCATCAAGACGGAGTACATCGCCCACGCTCAGCACGGCGACAGCGAGTGGCTCGGCAAGTCGGTGATCATGGGCGCGCTTCGGCTCTACCTCGACTTCATCAACATGTTCATGTTCCTGCTGCAATTCATGGGCAACCGGGAGTAACCCTCCCCGGATAGCGAGATCGGGCCGCCCTTCGGGGCGGCCTTTTTCGTTTCAGAGCGTGGCGAGGATGGAACGGGCCGCGGCGATGCCCTCCGGCATCGGCTGATGCCCCGGTCCGGGATGGACGATCATCTCCGCCGAAGCCCCCAGGTTTTCCAGAACAGCCGCACTCCGCCGCGCGCGTTCCAGCGGGATATGCGGATCGCCCTCATGGCAGGTCACCAACGCCCGCAGGCCGGACAGGTCGGTGTCGTAGCCGAACGCCTTGCCGCCGCCCGCCGCATCCGCCGTTCCCACCAACCCACCAGAAAGCGCAATCACTCCGCCGAGACCCGCCCCGCACCGCGCTGCGTATTCCAGCACGAGGCAGGCACCTTGGCTGAACCCGAGGATCGCCACGCGGTCGCGCGGAAGGTTCAGCTCCGCAAGGGCGGCATCGATGGCGGAGAGGCCCGCGCGAACGGGTCCCTCCATCTGCGCCATCGGTGCGAGGAAGCTGGTGGGCCACCAGCTTCGGCCCTGGGCCTCCGGGGTTGCGACGGCGAAGTCCGTCGCCCCCAGCGGTTCGATCAAACCCCGCATATCGCCGCCCGACCCACCCCGTCCATGGAGCAGGACCAGGCCGCGACGCCCAGCCGCGCTCACGTCTCGATCCGCGGCAGGGCGCGTTCGATCCGGTCGCGTATCGGCTCGTATTTCTCCGGCAGCTTGAGCGCCTCGCCGAGGCTCTCGAGCGGCTCGTCCCGGGTGAAGCCCGGCGGGTCGGTCGCGATCTCGAACAGGACACCGCCCGGCTCGCGAAAGTAGATCGCATTGAAATACTGCCGGTCGATCACCGGCGTCACCTGCATTCCCGCCGCCAGCATCCGCTCGCGCCAGTCGAGTTGATCCGCGTCGTCCCGCGCTCGGAACGCGACGTGGTGGATCGACCCGGCCCCCTGCACGCCCGGATGCGCGCCGTCCCGGCGATAGAGGTCGATGACGGTGCCCCGGGCCTCGCCCGGCGCGCGCAGGCGCAACCGCTCCTCCCCGTCCGTGGCCTCGTGCCCGTCCTCGACATACCCCATCGCATCGACCAGCAGCCGCTGCGTCGGCCCGAGATCGTCGAGCCAGAGCGTCGTCGAGAAGAACCCGTCCGGACCCGGCCCGTGATCGCCGGGCACCTCGACCAGTTCCACCGCCCCGCCATCGGGGTCGGTCGCCGTTACCACCCGCGCGCCGAAGCGTTCGACCGGATCCGTGACCGAAGCGCCCCTGGCCCCGACCTCCCGCACCCGATCGTCGAACCCGGAAGCACCGACGGAATAGGCGTAGGCCGAAGCCATTCCGGGCCCGGGCCGCCCCGGCGCCGCGCCGACGAACGGAAAGAAGGTCAGGATGGTGCCGGGATCCGCGGTCCGGTTCCCGTAATAGAGGTGATAGGTGCCGGGATCGTCGAAGTTGACGGTCTTCTTGACCAGGCGCTGATCCATCACCTTGGTAAAGAAGTCGACATTGGCCTGGGGCGGGCCGGAAATGGCCGTGACGTGGTGCAGGCCGGATATGCTCTTCTGGGACATCGTTCGTCTCCCGATCGCGTTGCGTTGGACCCGATATGGGGGCGACCGGCGCGCGGGCCAGCCCGATCCGCGCACAGCATCGGTTCGCGACGGCCCGAAACCCGCCCGATAACCCGGACGCTACCGGCGTAGGAGGTGTCCCTCGCCCGCTGCCCGGGGACGGTGGACATGGGCCGATTGCACGATGCCGAAGGCGAGCATCAGGACCAGCATGGCCGAGCCGCCATAGCTGACCAGCGGAAGGGGCACGCCGACGACGGGTGCGAGGCCCATCACCATCGACATGTTGACCGCGAAGAACAGGAAGAACGCCACCGCGATCCCCAATGTCACGAGGGCCGCGAACCGATCCTTCATCCGCAGGGCCGAGACGACGCAAAAGCCGATGATGAGCAGATACAGGATCAGCAGGGACAGCCCGCCGATGAAGCCGAACTCCTCCGCCAGGGTGGTGAAGATGAAGTCGGTATGTTTCTCGGGGAGGAAGTTCAGACGCGCCTGCGTGCCCTGCATGAAGCCCTTGCCGGTCCAGCCGCCGGAGCCGAGCGCGATCTTGGATTGCGTGATGTGATAGCCCGCGCCGAGGGGATCGGTCTCGGGGTCGAGAAACGTGTCGATGCGCCGGTACTGATAATCCTTGATGAGCTGCCAGTCGGTGCCCCGCGACCGCACCACCGCCGTCACCAGCGCGACCGCCCCGGCGATCACCGTCGCGAAATAGGCCCAGTGGACGCCCGCGAGGAACATGACCGCCCCGCCCCCGGTGATCAGGAGGATCGAGGTCCCGAGATCGGGTTGCTTGAGCACGAGAAAGACGGGGACGAGGATGATGACCAGCGGCACGAGGACCCATTGCGGGCGGCTGACCTTGGATGGCGGCAGCCAGTCGTAGTAAGCGGCCAGCATCATCACGAGCGTCACCTTCATCAATTCCGACGGCTGGAGTCGCATGAAGCCGAGGTCGATCCACCGTTGCGCCCCACCGCCGGAGACGCCGATCACCTCCACCGCGACGAGCATCGCGAGGGTGAGGGCGAACATCAGAGCGGAGATGTTCCGCCAGAACCAGATCGGCACCATCGCCACCGTGAACATCACCGCAAGCCCGAGGAGGAATCGCTCCATCTGCGGTTCGGCCCAGCGCCAGTCGCCTCCGGCGACGGAATAGAGGACGGTGAACCCGATGCAGGCCGTCGCCGCGATCAGCAGGACCAACGCCCAGTTCATCGCCAGGACCTTCTGCATCCCCTGGGGGACGCGGGCGACGTTGTATTCGAGGTAGCTCACGCCTGCGTGCTGCGGCCAGCCCGTCCCGGAAGCGGGCTGAGCGGGAGGGCGCCGAGCAACTCCTCCTGCGCGCCGCGCTGATCCGAGGGGTAGGCCTCCAGCGGCGGGACGCTGCCGTAGAGGGCGTAGAGCATCACGTCTCGGGCGACGGGCGCGGCCGCGGCAGATCCGCCGCCGCCATGCTCGACCACGACCGAGACCGCGTATTTCGGATCGGTATAGGGCGCGAACCCGACATAGAGCGCGTGATCGCGCCGGTCCCACGGCAGGTCCTCGTTGCGGAACACGCCGCGGGCGCGTTCGGCGGTGGTGATGTTGCGGACCTGGCTGGTGCCGGTCTTGCCCGCCCATTCCATCCCCGCGGTCTCGATCCGGGAGCGGCGGGCCGTGCCGGTGCGCCCGTTGACGACCTGGTACATCGCGTCCCGGGTCAGATCGAGCCAGCTTCGCGGCAATCCCAGCGGCCCGGCCACGCCCGAAGGCCGCGCCACCCCGTCGACGGACTTCACCAGCCGCGGGCTGACCTCCAGACCCGAGGCGAGCCGCGATGTCATCACCGCAAGCTGCAACGGCGACGTCAGGACGAATCCCTGTCCGATCGCGGCGTTCAGGCTGTCGCCGACGACCCATTCCTCGCCGCGGCGGGTCCGCTTCCAGTCCCGGTCGGGGATCAGCCCTTCGGAGACGGAGGTCATCTCGATGTCGAATGCCTGTCCCAGCCCCAGCTTGCGGGCCATGACGGACATGTTGTCGATCCCCGCCCGCTGGGCCAGTTCGTAGTAATAGAGATCGCAGCTCTCGCGGAGGGACTTCGCGAGGTCCACATGCCCGTGACCGCCGCGCTTCCAGCAATGGAACCGGCGGTTCGAGACGTTGACCGATCCGCCGCAATACACGGTCTCGCCCGGGCTGATCTCACCGGCTTCCAGCGCGGCCAGAAGGGTGACCATCTTGAAGGTGGAGCCGGGCGGATAAAGACCCTGCACGATCTTGTTGTGCAGGGGCCGGTGATCGTTGTCGCGCAGGCCCGCGAAATCCGGAACGCTGATCCCCTCGACGAAGAGGTTCGGATCGTAGCTGGGGGAAGAGACGGCGGCGAGGATGTCGCCGTTGCGCACGTCCATCACGACGGCGGAGGCGCTTTCCTGTCCCAGCCGCGCCTGGGTGAAGTTCTGCAGGCCCGCATCGACGGTAAGCTGCACGTCCAGACCCGATACGCCTTCGGTCCGGCCCAGTTCGCGCATAATGCGCCCGGCGGCGTTCTGCTCCACCCGGCGGGATCCGGCGCGGCCGCGCAGCACGCGCTCCAGCTTGCGCTCGGCCCCGAGCTTGCCGATCTGGAATTGCGGCGTCTCCAGAAGGGGATCGCGGTCGTCGGCGTTCTCGAGATCCTTCTCGGAGACGCGACCGACATATCCGATAACATGGGCGTAATCGGCACCCATCGGATAGACCCGGCTCAGCCCGACCTCCGGCGTGATCCCCGGAAGCGCGGGCACGTTGACGGCGATGGTCGACAGCTCCTCCCAGGTCAGGCGGTCCGCGAGGGTCACGGCCTGGTGCGGGCGGCGGTCCATCTCGCGCAGGGCGCGCTGCAACGTATCCTCGTCCAGCCGCACGAGCCCGCGCAGGTTGGTGATGACCTGCTCGACGTCCTCCGCATCCTCGCGGATCATGGAGACGCGGTAGATCTGCTCGTTTCCCGCCAGCGTCAGGCCGTTGCGGTCGTAGATCAGGCCGCGCGCCGGGGCCAGCAGGCGCATCTTGATACGGTTCTCCTCGGCCAGCAACAGGAACTCGTCCGCCTGATCGACCTGAAGGTGGTTCATCCGCACGACCAGAAGACCGCCGAACGCCGCCATGCCGCCGCCCATCACGAGGGCGCGACGGGTGATCCCGCGCGCCGAGAGCGTCATTTCCTGCGGGTTGCGTCTCATGGTCTCGGGTCCTCAGGCACGGGTGCCGAGCGTGTCCAGCTCTCCGGGGGCGAGGCGGCGCACGCCGATCAGTTGCGAGAATATCGCAACCGGCGGGTAGAACACAATCGTCGCCAGCGCGTGCAACGCCTGCCCCGCGAGCGGCGGCGTCTCCGCCAGCAGCAGGAGCATGATGGCGTGGTTGGCGATGAAGGCGGCGACGATGACGCCGGAGACGAGCACGATCTCCGACCCGAAGGTCTGCGCCTCCGTATGATCGACCCGCCGCCGCAGATACTCCGCCGCCAGCAGCACCACGAGCGTCCAGACCCCGAGCGGTCGCATCAGCAGGATGTCGTCCAGCAGCAGCACCGGCACCAGCAGCCAGACCGGCACGTAATCCGGCCGCCGCAGGAGCCATGCGAAGGTCATGCACAGGATCAGGTCCGGGCCGGGGAGGCCCTCGTCGGCGACCCCGAAGGGAAGCAACGAGAAGAACAGGATCACGAAGGCCAGAGCCGCGAAGAGCAGCCGATAGGCCCAGACGCCCCGTGCGCCCATCCGCTCAGCCCTCCTCGCCGGGCGCGGGCGGCCCCTGGACCGGACCGGGCGCGGGCGTGATGAGCGTTCCGGACGTATCGATGGCGGCCGCCTCCCGCGTGCGCAGGACGCGCAGGAATTCCAGCCGCCCGGTATCCGCGGCCAGCGCCACCCGAAGGCGCCCGTCGGACCCGCGCACGATCTGTCCCACGAGGATGTCCGGCGGGAAGACGCCGCCATCGCCGGAGGTCACGATCCGGTCCCCGGCACGCACATCCTCGGGCGCTTCTACGAAGTCGAGCGCCGGGGCCGACGTCGTGTCCCCGGCGAGGATCGCGCGCTTCCCCGATGGCTGGATGGTGACCGGGATCCGGCTGTTCCCGTCGGTCAGCAAGATGACGCGCGCCGTGCGCTCGCCCACCCCCGCGATCCGTCCCACGAGGCCCAGACCGTCCATCGCGGCCCAGCCGTCGCGGATGCCGTCCGCCGCGCCGATGTTCAGAAGGACCGACCGGCGGAAGGGCGAGCCGCTATCGGTCAGGACCACGCCGGTCACGTAGGTCAGTTCCGGCGAAAGGCGGACCTTGTTGAGGTCCAGCAGGCGGGCATTCTCCTGCCCGAGCTGGATCGCCGCCTCGCGCCAGGACTTCATCTGCTGAAGTTCCCGGCGCAGTTCCTGATTCTGTTCGTAGACCCGGGCATAGCCCTCGAAATCCTCGATCAGGCGCCCGGTCCAGGTCACCGGCGCCAGCGCCCATTCGAAGCTCGGCACCACCCGGTCGACGAGTGCCGCCCGGATACGCTCCGCCCGCGGATTATCGATCCGCCAAAGCAGGGCGAGCGCCACCAGCACCGCGCAGACGAGCCCGATCAGCAGGCGCCGCAGGGGCCTGTGATAGATATCGTCGCTGGAAGTGTTGCGCGCCATGGTGCTGCCCCGCCTCGCCGCGTCAGGCTAGCGCCCCTAGCTGTCGTAGTCGATCACGTGGCTGAGCTGCCGCTCGTATTCCAGCGCCTTGCCGGTGCCGAGCGCCACGCAGCTCAGACACTCGTCGGCCACGGAAATGGCAAGTCCCGTCTGCTCGCGCAGGGCCAGATCCAGCTCGCCCAGAAGCGCGCCGCCGCCGGTCAGCATGACGCCGCGATCCACGATATCCGCCGCGAGATCCGGCGGCGTCGATTCCAGCGCCGTCATCACCGCTTCGCAGATGGACTGCACCGGCTCGGCCAGGGCCTCGGCGACCTGCGCCTGACTGACCTCGATCTCCTTCGGGACGCCGTTCAGGAGATCGCGGCCGCGGATGCGCATGACCTGGCCGCGCCCGTCCTCGGGCATCCGGGCGGTGCCGATCTCCTTCTTGATGCGCTCGGCCGTCGCCTCGCCCACCAGCAGGTTCTGATGCCGCCGCAGATAGGAGATGAGCGCCTCGTCCATGCGGTCGCCGCCGACCCGGACGGAGCGGGCGTAGACGATGTCCGCCAGTGACAGCACCGCCACCTCGGTCGTCCCACCACCGATATCGACCACCATGGACCCGGTCGGATCGGTGATCGGCATCCCCGCCCCGATGGCCGCCGCGATGGGTTCGGCGATCAGGCCCGCCTTGCGCGCCCCCGCGCCCAGCACCGATTGCCGGATCGCGCGCTTCTCGACCGGGGTGGCGCCGTGGGGAACACAGACGATGATCTTCGGCTTGGTGAAGGTGGAGCGGCGATGCACCTTGCGGATGAAGTGCTTGATCATCTCCTCCGCGGTGTCGAAATCGGCGATGACGCCCTCGCGCATGGGACGGATCGCCTCGATCGAACCGGGGGTACGGCCCAGCATCAGCTTGGCGTCCTCACCGACGGCGAGCACCTCCTTGCGGCCGTTCTTCATGTGATATGCGACGACGGACGGCTCGTTCAGGACGATTCCCTTGCCCTTGATGTAGACGAGCGTGTTCGCCGTGCCGAGGTCGATGGCCATGTCGCTGCTGAACAACGAACCGAAGATAGACATGTCCTGAATCCCCCAAACGTACCCGCCCCCGTAGCCGGTGCCCGGGAGGTTTCCGGGCCTTCTAGCCCTTGGGCGCAGGGGGGGAAAGCGCATCCCGGCAATCCTGAGCCACAAATCGCGCAATGCCCCGCACCGGCGGGCGCCTGCCATTCGTCCGAAAAAAAGACCCCCGCCGGTTCCGCACCGGCGGGGGTCCATATCGAAGTCTTGCGTCGCCTCAGGCCGCGGCGCGACGACGGCGGCGCAGGGCGGCAACGCCACCGAGCGCACCGGCCAGCAGAAGACCCGCGGCCGGAAGCGGCACGGGGGCCACGGATGTAAGCGACACATAAGCCTGCGTCGCCTTCGCGCCGCCATAGGCGAACGTGAAGCTCGTTCCGCTGCCGATGGATGCGAAGGCACCCGCTGCAAGGGCTCCGTTCACGACGGCATATTCGCTGCCGTTGATCAGAAGCGTTCCGGTGGCTTTGTTGTGGCCCGCATTTCTGATCACGATGTCAGTGAACTCGACACGCTTGTCGAAGGATATCTTGAGCGTCTCACCGACCGTGATGTTGTCGTCATCGTTGTTCGGACCGAAATTCGTGGAACAGCTGCTGACGCCGTTGCCAAGAAAAGCAGAGGAGCAGACGCCGAGGCCGCCCGGCTTCCCGCCGCTGAAACTATCGAGAAAGGCGGAGGCCGGACCATTCGTGTGAGATCCGGTAGCGTTGGTGACCGTCACTCCGCCATTGGTCAGACGGGAAACATTCCCGTTGGCCTGAAACTGCTGGAACGTCGGCTCGTAATTCTTGCCATCTACCTTCGGGCCGCTGGTAAAAAACTCCTGCGCAATGTCCCCGAAATCGAACGTCGCGGCGGAGACGGACCCGACCGAGAGCGTGGCGGCGATCGCAATCGCCGTGAGTTTCTTCATCATGATACCATTCCTGATCGTTAACAAAACGCCTCCAACGGAGGCAGACGCCTATTCTCTTAGCATAATCCTGCGTCTGACACGAGAAAATACTAACGAATCGTTAACCCATTTGGTTCGGTCGGCAAGAACGCAGAACGTCGTTGAACCCAGACGAAATCAGATACTTGCGACGTTCAGGCCCGACGGAAGCACCGCCGGGCCCGTTTTACGCCAATCCGAAATGCAAACCCGGGCAGATCCGGGCGCCCGATTCGCCGTTACCCGACGTCCTTGTAGGAAATCTCCCGCCCATCGGTCCCGCCCCGCTCCCGCCGCACGAGCAGGCGGTTCAGCGCGTTCACATAGGCCCGCACGCTGGCGACGACCGTGTCGGTATCCGCCGACTGGCCGGAGACGATGCGGCCATCCTCCTCCATCCGGACGGTGACGGTGGCCTGCGCGTCCGTGCCCTCGGTCACCGCGGAGACCTGATAGAGTTGGAGCCGCCCATTGTGCGGGACCAGCGCCTTCACCGCGTTGAACGCCGCATCCACCGGCCCGTCGCCCGTCGCCTCCGCCGCCACGGGCTCGCCGTCGATGGACAGGCGGATGGCGGCCTCCTGCGGACCCTCCGTGCCGCAGACGACGCGCAGATGCTCGACCTTGATGCGGTCCTCCGCCTGCCGTTCCTCGTCCTGCATCAGGGCGATGAGGTCGTCGCCCGTCACTTCCTTCTTGCGGTCGGCGAGTGCCTTGAAGCGCACGAACACGTCGGCCAGCTGATTGTCGGCCAGCTCGTAGCCCAGCTCCGCCATCTTGGAGCGCAGGGCCGCGCGCCCCGAATGCTTGCCCATCACCAGCGTCGTGGCGCTGAGCCCCACATCCTCCGGCCGCATGATCTCGAACGTCTCGGCGTTCTTGAGCATCCCGTCCTGATGGATCCCGCTCTCGTGGGCGAAGGCGTTCTTGCCGACGATGGCCTTGTTGAACTGGACCGCGAAGCCCGAAACGCTCGCCACCCGCCGCGAGATCGCCATCAGCTTGGTCGCATCCACGCCGGTCTCGTACGGCAGGATGTCGTGGCGCACCTTCAGTGCCATCACGACCTCCTCCAGCGCGGTGTTGCCCGCACGCTCGCCCAACCCGTTGATCGTGCATTCGATCTGCCGCGCGCCGCCCTCGACCGCGGCGAGGCTGTTGGCCGTCGCCATGCCGAGGTCGTTGTGGCAATGGGTGGCGAAGATCACCTCCTCCGCGCCCGGCACCTCCGCGATCAGCCGCCGGATCAGCGCGGCGCTCTCGTTCGGGGCGGTGTAGCCGACGGTATCGGGAATGTTGATCGTCGTGGCCCCGGCCGCGATGGCGATTTCCACGACCCGGGCGAGGTAGTCCCATTCCGTCCGCGTCGCGTCCATCGGCGACCATTGGACATTGTCGCAGAGGTTGCGGGCATGGGTCACCGTCTCGTGGATCTTCTCCGCCATCTGGTCGCGGGTCAGGTTCGGGATCGCCCGGTGCAGCGGCGAGGTCCCGATGAAGGTGTGGATGCGCGGCGAGCGGGCATGCTTCACCGCCTCCCAGCAGCGGTCGATATCGCCCAGATTGGCCCGCGCCAGACCGCAGATGGTGGCGCGGGCCGCCTGACGGGCGATCTCGGCCACGGCCCGGAAATCGCCGTCGGACGCGATGGGAAAGCCCGCCTCGATCACATCCACGCCCATTTCGTCGAGCATGGAGGCGATCTCCAGCTTCTCGTCATGGGTCATGGTGGCACCGGGCGATTGCTCGCCGTCGCGCAGGGTGGTGTCGAAGATGATGATCCGGTTGTCCGTGCGGGTCGCAGAGGTGCGGCCGTCCGCGCGGGCGGCGGAGTCGGAAGGGGTCACTGGGGGGGTCATGGTCCTGATCCTTAGTCTGGAGTTCCGTCCTTCGGCGCTGGTCACTCCCGAGCGGTCGCGCCGGATGGCACGCTCAGGAGCGGCTAAGAAGGAGGTCCAGGATCAGATACCGTGACATGAGGCGGACGATAGCCAGAAGAAATGGCCGGGGGAAGAGGGGATTTCGTTCCGTCCGGTCCGCATCCCTCCCGGGATACGCCCGTGCCCACCGTATCGGATCCCCGCCTCGGCCTCCGTTCCCGGTGCGACCCGCACCAACCCGCTTGGTCGGGCCATCCCGGGCAGGTCGGACTCGACACCTCAGAACATCATGCAATCGGCCCCCGGCGGCAGCGGGTCCGCCCCGGTCGGAAGCGTCGGCGTATAGGAGAACGTCACCACCTGCGCGCCCCCGTCGAAGGCTACGAAGACCTGATCGGAGCCCGGCCGGATCGCGATTCCCTCCGGGTCGTCGCCGAACTCCCACAGGCTCGCCCGGTCGAGAAGCCGCCCTTCGGCGTCGAACTCGTACAGGCTGTTGGATCCCTCGCGATCGTCCACGATCAGCATGTGGCCGGTGCGCGGGTCGATGGCGATCCCCTGCGGCTCCATCAGCGGCGGGTCCAGCGCGGACGTGTCGATCCGGTCGATCAGACGCCCGTTCGGGGTGAACCAACTCAGCCGCTCCGGGTCGTCCTCCACCGTCACCAGCCGCCCGTCGGAGGCGATTGCGATCCCCTCGATATCGGCGAACCCGCCCTCCAGCGCGAAGGGCTTGCCCAGCCGCGTGCCGTCCTTGCCGAGCCGTTGCAGGCGACCGGACCCGTCGCCCACGATCAGGGCATCCCCCTCGATCGAGATCGCCTTGATGCGGAACAGATCGCTGTCGATCCGCCGCAGTTCCTCGCCCTGCAGGGTATGGAGCACGGCCTCCGGCCCCTCGTTCGCGATCCAGAGCCCGCAGAAGGTCGGGTCGTAATCGAGGCTCGCGGGCCGGTTCAGCGCATATCTCCCGGTCTCGACCAGGTCGAGTGCTGTCGCGGGACCGGCCCCGAGCATCAGGATGATCGGCAGGCAGGGGCGAAACGGGCGCATGGGCATCTCCGGAGGATGAAACCTCGTCGGGGACGAGGCTGGCCCTACCTTCGCCCCCGGTCAACGAAAAGGAACGGGAATGGGGCACGCATTGGTCATCGGGGCCTCGGGCGGGATCGGCGCGGCCCTCGCCCGTCATCTGGCGCGCGACCACGAGGTCACCGCCCTGTCCCGGGGCGCGCAGGGGCTGGACGTAACGGATCCCGCCTCGGTCGCGCGGCACCTGTCGGACCTGGCCCCGGTCGACATCGCCTTCGTCGCGACCGGCATCCTCGCCCCCGACGGGCACGCGCCGGAGAAATCGCTCGATGCCATCGACGCGGACGCCATGGCGCGCACCTTCGCCGTGAATGCCATCGGCCCGGCGCTGGTCCTGAAGCATCTCGCGCCGCTTCTCGCCCCCGCCGGACGCGTCGGCATCCTGACGGCCCGCGTCGGATCCATCGGCGACAACCGCATGGGCGGCTGGCACAGCTACCGCGCCGCCAAGGCCGCCGCGAACCAGATCGTCCACGGCGCGGCCATCGAGATCGGACGGCGCAACAAGGGATCCGTCGTCGTGGCCCTGCATCCCGGCACGGTCGAGACCCCCTTCACCGAAGGCTACAAGGCGCCGAAGGTCACGCCCGAGCGATCCGCGGAGAACCTTGTCGGCGTGCTGACCGGCCTCGACCCCGCCAAATCCGGCGGTTTCTTCGACTATGCCGGGCGGCCAATCGAATGGTAGGACGCCTGATCCTCGTCCTGGGCGATCAACTTTCGGACGACCTCTCCGCCCTGCGCGAAGGCAACCGGGAGACGGACACCGTGGTCATGGCGGAGGTCCACGCCGAAACCGACTACGTCCCCCACCACCCCAAGAAGATCGCGTTCCTGTTCGCCGCCATGCGCAAGCACGCGGCCCATCTGCGCGCGCAGGGCTGGGCCGTCCGCTACACGACTCTCGACGATCCCGAGAACACCCACTCCATTCCCGGCGAGCTTCTGCGCGCCGCGGACGCGACGGGCGCGGAGGAAGCCATCGGCACGGAGCCGGGCGAGTTCCGCCTGATCGCCGCGCTGGAAGACTCGCCGATCCCCGTCCACCTCTTCCCCGACGACCGCTTCCTCGCCACCCATGCGGAGTTCGAGGACTGGGCCGACGGGCGCAAGGAATTGCGGATGGAGTGGTTCTACCGCGACATGCGCCGCAAGACCGGCCTGATGATGGCGGGGGACAAGCCTGCGGGCGGCAAGTGGAACTACGACCACGACAACCGCAAGCCGCCGCCCAAGGGATTGGCCTCCGACGGACCGCTGCGGCACGCGCCGGACGACGTGACCCGCGAGGTGCTCGCCCTCGTCCGGGACCGGTTCGGCAACCGCTACGGCTCCCTCGACGATTTCTGGTTCGGTACAAATCGTGAAGAGGCCCGGGCCAGTCTTTCACATTTCGTACAAAACAGCCTGCCGCATTTCGGCGATTATCAGGACGCGATGGTCACCGGTCAGCCGTTCCTTCACCACGCCATCCTGTCGGTCTACCTCAATGCGGGCCTCCTCGGCTGGCGCGAGGTCTGCGAGGCGGCGGAGGCGGCGTGGAAGGCGGGCGACGTTCCGATCAACGCGGCCGAGGGGTTCATCCGCCAGATCATCGGCTGGCGCGAATACATCCGCGGCATCTATTTCCGCGAGGGGCCGGACTACACCTCCCGCAACGTGCTGGAGCACACCCGCGACCTGCCGGAATTCTACTGGACCGCCGACACCGACATGCGTTGCATGTCGGAGGCCATCGGCGCCACGATGCAGGAAGCCTATGCCCACCACATCCAGCGCCTGATGGTGACCGGCAATTTCGCCCTGCTCGCCGGTATCGACCCGCAACAGGTCCATGAATGGTATCTCGTGGTCTATGCCGATGCCTACGAATGGGTCGAGGCGCCCAACGTGATCGGCATGTCGCAATTCGCCGATGGCGGCGTGGTCGGGTCGAAGCCCTACGTCTCGGGCGGCAACTACATCAATCGCATGTCCGACTACTGCAGGACCTGCGCCTATTCCGTGTCGAAGAAGACGGGGGAGGGTGCGTGTCCGTTCAACCTTCTCTACTGGCATTTCCTCGACCGCCACCGGGACCGCTTCGCCTCCAACCCGCGCATGGCGCAGATGTATCGAAGCTGGGACCGGATGGACGAAGATCGCCGTGCCGCCGTGATCGCGGGCGGCGACGCGGTCCTGGCCCGCCTCGATGCGGGGGCGCGGGTCTGAGCGGATGACCCCGCAAACTCCGTGGCTTCGCCGCAATTCCGCCTTTCCGGCGGACGAAGCTGCGACGGAACCAGATTTGGACCCGAGGACCGCTTCCGCCATGCAGCTCGACCGCATCCTGACCCAGACGGCCCGGCGCCTTGCCCGGGCGGGCCTCGGCCTGCGTCCGCGCCCTGAGCGGACGGAAGGGTGCGAGGGCGTCCCGCACATGCAGGGCGATGTTCGGACCAAGCCGCTCATGTCCATCCGCGAGGCCCGCCTGTTCGAGCGGCTCGCCGCCCGCCTGGCCGTGGCCGCACCGGATCTCACGCTCCATGCGGGCGTCTCGCTCGATGCGTTTCTCGTCGCGTCGGACCGGACGGGCCGCGATGCCTTGACCGGCCTCGTCGTGGACATGCTGATCGCGGATGAACGCGGGCGGCCCCTGATCGTGCTGCTCCGCGTCGGCGGGTCGGATCCGGCGGGGCAGCTTCGGCGCCTCGACGCCCTGCTCGGGTCGCATCTGCCGATCATCGACATTCCCGCGCGTCCCGTCGCGGGGGAGATCTGGGCCGCGATCGCCGCCACCCTGCCCCGGGAGACGGCACCGTACCGGCCCCACCTGCCGCAGCCCGGGCGCGCGCGGGCGTCCCGTCAGCCGTCGCTGTCCGGAACGATGGGGGTGATCGGCACGAGGATCGTCTCGACCGCGCCGGGTGTGGCGATCCCCTCGGCGGGCGCGGGGGCGGGCGCCTCGGCCGGGGCCGATCCTTCGGCCGGGGCCGCGGTGTCGGATGTCGCGGTCGTGTCGGCCGGGGCCGCGTCGGCGGGCGCCGCGTCGGGCGGGGGTTCCTGTCCGTCCGGTGCCGGCGCAGCCGCCGCTTCCCGCTCGGCAAGCGCGCCGCCGTCCCAGCGGCCCGTCTCCACCTGGCCCGTAGCGTAACGCATGGTGCCCGGCCCCTGCCGCCGACCCTCCACGAAGGACCCCTCGTAGATGTCGCCATTGGCGTAGGTCGCGACACCTTCGCCCGAGATTTCGCCCGCGACCCAGCCGCCGTCGTAGGTGAAGCCGTCGGCCATCACGATCCGACCCTGTCCTTCGCGCTGGCCGCCGACGAACCCGCCGGTGTAGGTGGTGCCGTCGGCGTAGGTCGCGGTGCCCCGGCCCTCGCGCAATCCGGCTTTCCATTCGCCCTCGTAGCGGTAGCCGTCGGGGAAGGTCATCACGCCCGTTCCCTCGTTCTGGGCGTTCACGAAGCCGCCCTCGTAGATCAGGCCGTTGGGATAAACCGCCCGCCCCTGTCCCTCGATCACGCCCGCGCGCCACCCGCCCTCGTAGGTTGCGCCGTCGACATAGGTGATCTTTCCCTCGCCGTCCGCGAGGTCGTCCACGAAGGTGCCGACATAGACCGATCCGTCGGGATAGGTCACTTCGCCCGCGCCCTCGATCCGTCCCTCGACCCAGGCGCCGGTATAAGCATAGCCGTCGGCCCCGGTGAACGTGCCCTGTCCCTGGCGGCGGTCGGCGGCGAATTCGCCTTCGTAGACGTCGCCGTTGGCATAGGTCACGCGCCCCTGCCCGTCGCGCTTGCCGTCCACCAGCGCGCCTTCGTAGACGTCGCCGTTCGGCTGGGTGAGGGTGCCGGTCCCGTTGATCTGCCCCTCGGCCCATGCGCCCTCGTAGACGAGGCCGTCCGGCGTCCGCAGCACGCCTTGTCCCGACCGCAGATTGCCCGCCATTCCGCCTTCGTAGGTGGAGCCGTCGGGATAGGTGATCCTCCCCTCCCCCTCCTTCACGCCGCCGACCCAGCCGCCCTCGTAGCGATAGCCGTTCTGCGCCTCCATCACGCCCTGCCCCTCATGGAGCGCGTTCACGAAGCCGCCGGTATAGCGGGTGCCGTTCGCGTAGTCGGCGACCCCCTCGCCCTCGATCCGCCCGTCGACCCAGGCCCCCCTGTAGGTGCCGCCATCGGCGAAGGTGATCGTGCCCTCCCCCTCGGGCTTGCCCGCGACGAAGGCGCCCTCGTAGATCGAGCCGTCGGGGAAGCGCGCACGGCCCTGGCCCCGGATTTCGCCCGCGACCCATTCGCCGGTATATTCGTAGCCCGACGGCAGGGTGTAGGTCCCGGTCCCGTCCTGCTTGCCGTCGACGAACGTGCCCTCGTAGACGCCGCCGCCCTCGTATTGCTTGGTCACGACGTCCTGCGCCGGGGCGGCGCCCGTCATCGCGATCATCGCCGCGACCGCACTCCATCCTGTCCTGCGTCCCATGCTCGTCCCCGCCCGGCTGACCGTCATTCCGTTGGCCGCGGAGGCTAGGCAAAGCCGGGCTCCGTCGCAACCACCCCCACCATCCGTCGCAGGACCGTTCCGTCCGGATCGGCGCTTTCCCCCGCTCCCCGCGCGCGTTAGGTCGAGCCCGACCCAAGTCCCCCGACCCGCCCGGAGGCCGCCGATGACCGACACGTTCCGCCTGACCATGGCGCAGTCGAACCCCGTCATGGGCGACGTCGCGGGCAATGCGGCCAGGGCGCGCGCCGTCTGGACCGCCGCGCGCGAGGCCGGAGCGGACATGGTGGCCCTCCCCGAGATGTTCCTGTCCGGCTATCAGCCGCAGGATCTGGTCCGGAAGCCGGCCTTCGTCGCCGATGTCGCGCGGCATCTGAACGCCCTGATCGCGGAGTGCGCGGACGGGCCCGCGCTGGGCATCGGCGCGCCGCTCTGGCCCGTGGGCGCGGAGAAGCCCTACAACGCGTGGGTCGTAGCCCATCGCGGGGCGGTGGTGGCCGAGATCGTCAAGCACCACTTGCCGAACTACAAGGTGTTCGACGAAAAGCGGTATTTCGAGGGGGGCGACATTTCCGGCCCCTACACGATCGGGCCGATGCGGATCGGCACCCCGATCTGCGAGGATGCGTGGTTCGACGACGTGTCCGAGACCCTGGCGGAGACGGGGGCGGAACTGCTCCTCGTGCCCAACGGCTCGCCCTATTTCCGCGGCAAGCAGGACGTCCGCTACGGCCACATGGTCGCCCGGACTGTCGAGACGGGCCTGCCGCTGGTCTATCTGAACCTCGTCGGCGGGCAGGACGATCAGGTGTTCGACGGCGCCTCCTTCGTGCTGAACCCCCACGGCGCGCTGACGCACCACCTGCCGAGCTTCGAGGAGGCGCTGGTCCATGTGGATTTCGAGCGCGGGGCGGATGGCTGGCGCGCGCGGCCGGGCGCGCGGGCGCCGCAGCCCGAAGGTCCGGGGGCCGATTACCGCGCGATGGTGCTGGCGTTGCGGGACTACGTCGCCAAGGCGGGATTCGCGAAATGCCTGCTGGGGCTGTCGGGTGGGGTCGATTCCGCGCTCGTGGCGGCCATCGCGGTCGACGCGCTCGGCCCCGGGAACGTCCGCTGCGTGATGCTGCCGTCGGAATACACGTCCGGGCACAGCCTGGAGGATGCGCGCGGGGTGGCCGACCGCCTCGGCTGCGCGCTCGACACCCTGCCGATCGGCGATATCCGCGCCGCCGCGACCGCCACGCTCGCGCCGCTGTTCGAGGGGCATGAGGCGGATCTGACCGAGGAGAACATCCAGTCGCGGATCCGCGGCATGTTGCTGATGGCGCTGTCGAACAAGTTCGGGGAGATGCTCCTGACCACCGGCAACAAGTCGGAGGTCGCGGTGGGCTATGCCACGATCTACGGTGACATGTCCGGCGGCTACAATCCGGTCAAGGACCTCTACAAGACCGACCTGTTCGAGGTCTGCCGCTGGCGCAATGCCAACCACGTCCCGGGGTTTCTGGGGCCGGAGGGCGAGGTCATGCCCGTCCGCGTGATCGACAAGCCCCCCTCCGCCGAGCTGCGCGACGATCAGAAGGACGAGGACAGCCTGCCGCCCTATCCGGTGCTGGACGACATCCTCAAGCGCCTGATCGACGCCGAGCAATCGGTGGCGGAGATCGTGGCGTCGGGCCATGATCGCGAGATCGTCAAGCACGTCGAACGCCTGATCTATCTGAGCGAATACAAACGGTTCCAGTCCGCGCCCGGCACGCGACTGTCGCAGCGGGCGTTCTGGCTCGACCGCCGCTATCCCATCGTCAATCGCTGGCGCGATCCCGGCGATATCTGATGCAGGGCGACGGGCCGGTCCCGCCCGCCCGTGACACCACCAGGAGCGACCCAATGACACGCATCCTTTTCGCCGCGCGCCCGGCCAGCTGGGACAAGTATCGCGACGTCCTGCCCGCCGCGCTCGACGCCGCGGGGATCGCCCACGAGATCGTCCATCCCGCGGATGGCCCCGACCCGGCCAGTATCGACTGGATCGTCTACGCGCCGAATGCGGGGCTGGAGGATTTCGGACCCTATACGCGGCTCAAAGGCGTCCTGAACCTCTGGGCCGGGGTGGAGGATGTGGAGGGGAACCGCACCCTGACCGTGCCGCTCACGCGCATGGTGGAGCCGGGACTGACCCAGGGGATGGTGGAATACGTGACCGGCCATGTCCTGCGCCATCACCTCGGAATGGATGCCCATATCCGGGGCGGGGAGTGGGACGCGACTCCCCCGCCGCTGGCCGCCGACCGCCCCGTGGCGATGCTGGGCCTGGGCGAACTGGGCGCCGCCTGTGCCCGCGCGCTCGTCGCCCTCGGCTTTCCGGTCATCGGCTGGTCGCGCTCGGCCAAGGACATTCCCGGAATGCGTTCGGTGACGGGGGAGGACGGGTTGCGCGAAGCGCTGTCGGCCGCGCAGATCACGGTGCTGCTGACGCCCCATACCCGCGCGACGGAGAACCTGATGGACGCGACCCGCCTCGGCTGGATGCCCGAGGGCGCGGTCCTCGTGAACCCGGCGCGCGGCGCGCTGATCGACGACGACGCGCTGCTGGCCGCGCTCGACGCGAACCTGGCCCATGCCACGCTCGACACGTTCCGGACCGAGCCGCTTCCCGACGCGCACCCGTTCCACGGCCATCCCCGGATCACCGTCACGCCGCACATCGCCTCCGCCACCCGGCCCGCCGGGGCCGCGCGGGTGATCGCCGAGAATGTCCGGCGCGGCGAGGCGGGCGAGCCGTTGCTGCACGTCGTGGATCGCAGCGAGGCGCTGGCCTGATACCTCCATGATTGGGCCCACGATCGGGGGAAGCGATGGACCGGCCCCGGTCCCTGCGTTACTCCCGGCACCGACCGCGTGTCCCCGGAGATCGCCATGACCCACCGCCTCACCCCGCTGGCCGAGAGCCTTCCCGCCTCGGTCCCCTTCGTCGGCCCCGAGGCGCAGGAACGCGCGCAGGGGTCGGCCTTCGCCGCCCGGCTCGGCGCGAACGAGAGCCCGTTCGGCCCCTCCCCCCGCGCCGTCGCGGCGATGTCGGAGGCGGCGCGGGACGCCTGGATGTATGGTGATCCGGAGGTGCACGACCTGCGCCACGGGCTTGCCGCCCATCACGGGATCCCCGCGGACAACATCGTCGTGGGCGAGGGGATCGACGGGCTGCTGGGCTATCTGGTCCGCCTTCTGGCGGGGCCGGGCGATCCGGTGGTGACCTCCGCGGGGGCCTATCCGACGTTCAACTACCACGTCGCGGGGTATGGCGGCACGCTCCATGCGGTGCCTTTCCGCGACGATTGCGAGGATCCGGAGGCGCTCGCCGCCAAGGCGCGGGAGACGGGCGCGAAGTTGGTCTATCTCTCCAATCCGGACAATCCGATGGGGAGCCATCATCCGGCCGGTGCGATCGCGCGCCTGCTGGATTCCCTGCCGGAGGGCTGTCTTCTCTGCCTCGACGAAGCCTATGCCGATCTCGCCCCGCCCGAGGCGATCCCGCCGCTGGACCCGTCGGATACGCGCGTGATCCGGATGCGGACGTTCTCCAAGGCGCACGGGCTGGCGGGATTGCGCGTCGGCTACGCCATCGGGTCGTCCGACCTGATCCGGGCCTTCGCCAAGGTGCGGAGCCATTTCGGTGTCGGCCGGGTCGCGCAGGCGGGGGCGATTGCGGCTCTGTCGGACGCGGACTGGCTCGCGAACGTACAGGCGCAGGTCGCGCAAGCCCGGGACGCCATCGCCGCGATCGTGCGCCAGAACGGGCTGATCCCGCTGCCGTCGGCGACGAATTTCGTCACGGTGGATTGCGGGCGGGACGGCGCGTTCGCCCGGGCGGTCCTCGCCGGGCTGGCCGCGCGGGGCGTGTTCGTGCGGATGCCGGGGGTCGCGCCCCTGGACCGGTGCATCCGCATCTCCTGCGGGACGCAGGCCGATATGGGCACATTCGCCGCCGCCCTGCCGGCCGCGCTGGAAGGGGCTGGCGAAAACGGCGTCCGCGGCTAGATTGTCCGGGGCGCAGGGGAGACGCAGTATGGACGACGACCGGTTCGGACGGGTGGAGGATTACACGGATGCGTTCCTGTGCATCGCGTGGCTTCTGCTCGTCTCCACGCTGGTGACGATCTGGGGCGTCTGGGGCTATCCCGCGGCGCTCGCACTCGGGGCCGCGCTGCACTGGGTCATCCGGGTCCTCGGCATCCGCCGGGCCCGGGCCGAGGCGGAATGGGATGCGCGGGTGGAAGCGGCGCTGGAGCGTGCGCGCCGCTAGCCGGCCGCCGTCCGTCAGGTTCCGGCGAGCACCCGTGCCGCCGCCGACAGCCCGCCATCGCCATGGGGCAGGTCCAGCGCCTTGAGCGCCGTCTCGATCCCCGCGAGCGTCCCCATCATCGAGTGACCGCTGACATGCCCCATATGGCCGACCCGGAAGAAGCCGTCCCATTCGGGCGAGCCGGGGGGCGCCATGCCGATGCCGATCCCAAGGGTCAGGCCGAACTCCTGTTCGCACCAGTCCCGGAGCCGGGTCGCATGGGCGGGAAGGTGGACGGCGGTGACGGCATGACTGCGGCTGGCCCGGTCGCGGACGTTCAGTTCCAGCCCCGTGCCCGCCGCGCCGCCGTGATCTTCCCAGATCTCGAACGCGGCATGGAGAGCGGCGGCGAGGCGGGCATGGCGGGCCCAGACGGCCTCCACCCCCTCCTCGTGGACGATCATGTCCAGCGCCTCGCGCAGGCCATAGAGGTGATGCGTCGGGCCGGTCCCGTTGAAGTAGCGGAAATAGACCTCCGGGTCCGTGCGCGGTCGCCAGTCCCAGTATCCGGTGACGCAATCGGCCCGTTCCCGCGCGCGGTCCGCCTTGTCGTTGTAGAACATGAAAGAGACGCCCGGCGGGGTCATCATCCCCTTCTGGCATCCGGCGATGGCAACATCGACGCCCCATTCGTCCATCTCGAACACGTCGCAGCCCATGGAGGCCATGCAATCGGCCTGGAGCAGGGCGGGGTGGTTCGCGGCATCCATTTCGGCCCGGATCGCCCTGACGTCCGAGCGGACCGAGGAGGAGGTATCCACCTGCACCACGAGGACGGAGCGGATCTCGTGTCCGGTATCCTCGCGCAGGCGCGCGCCGATGGCGGCGGCATCCATCGCGGTGCGATTGCCGAAGTCGAGATACTCGACCCGCAGGCCGAGCCCCTTGGCCATCTCGCCCCAGCCGTCGGCGAAGGTGCCGGTCCGGGGGATCAGGACCAGATCGCCGCGGGAATGGGTGTTGGCGAGGCACGCCTCCCAGACCGCGTGGCCGTTGCCGATATAGATCGTCGCATGGGCCGCGGTCCGCGCGACGGCCTTGAGATCGGGGATCAGCGAATGGGTCAGGTCGATCAGGGCGCCCTTGTAGATGTTCGGGGCGGGCCTGTGCATGGCGCGCAGCACCCGCTCCGGCATGATCGACGGTCCGGGAATGGACAGGACATGCGGGCCATGGCCAAGGCCCGGGCCGCTTGGGCTCGTATCGTCGCGCATGGCCCACTCCTCGCTTGCGGATCGCTGCCCGTCAGCTAGCCCCGGCGGCGGGGGCGGTCAATCGGATGGGGCGGGCGGAAAGGGGTGCGAACCAGGTGTGAGCGCCGCTCGGCTTGTCTCATAAGGGTCGCGGTTCCTTTCCTTGGATCGCCATGGCGCTCCGGGACCGGGCTCCGCTGCACACGTCGGCTCGCATCCATTCGGCCGACCAGCCGCGCCCGGTGCGGGTGGGGGTTGGCAGGGACCGGCACCTGCCCCATGTCGGGGGGATGGAACGCACTCTGCTTCGCATCTCCGGCGCCGACCGCGACCGGTTCCTCGGCGGCCTTCTGACCCGCGACGTGCCCGCTTCGGGGATCGGCTATGCCGCTCTCCTCACGCCGCAGGGGAAGTACCTCGCCGACTTCCTGACCTTCCGCGACGAAGACGCCTGCTATCTCGATGTCGATTCCGCGATGGCCCCCGGGCTGGCGCAGCGGCTGGGCATGTACAAGCTGCGGGCGGACGTGGCGATCTCGGATGCGGGGATGGCGGTGGCGTGCGGGACCGGTCCGGCGCCGGAAGGGGCGATGGCCGATCCGCGGCCCGGCATGGGCTGGCGCCGCTACGGGGCCGGCATCTCGGATACGACGGATTGGAACGCGGTGCGGGTGGAGCATCTGGTGCCCGCCAGCGGCATCGAACTGATCCCGAACGAGAGCTTCATCCTCGAAATGGGGTTCGAGCGTCTGGGCGGCGTCGATTTCCGCAAGGGCTGCTATGTCGGTCAGGAAGTCACGGCGCGGATGAAGCACAAGACCGAGCTGCGCAAGGGGCTCGCCCGGGTGCGGGGTGCCGTGAGCCCCGGGGCCGCGATCCTCAAGTATGGCCGGGCTGCCGGGACCGTTCATACGGTCAGCGGGGACCGGGCGCTGGCCTATCTCCGCTTCGACCGGACGGAGGGGATGGCGACGGAGGCCGGGCCGCTGTCCCTCGATATCTGAGGGGCGGTTGTCGAGCAGGGGTCGCGGCCATAGGTTCCGCCTGATCCCATCCGCGAGGCCGACATGACCCCTTCCCCCCTGCTCCGAGACGCCAATGCCCCAGCCCCCGGGGGGGAACCGCTGGGCGACCTGCCGGTCTGGAACCTCGACGATCTCTATACCGGGGAGGATGCGCCGGAACTGAAGCGCGACCTCGCCTGGCTGGAGACGGAATGCGCGGCCTATGCGGCGGATTACGAGGGCAAGCTGGCCGACTTGTCCGCCACCGAGATGCTGGAGGCGATCCGGCGCAATGAGAAGATCGACGAGGTGGCCGGGCGCATCATGTCCTTCGCGGGCCTGCGCTACTACCAGCAGACGACGGATGGCAACCGCGCCAAGTTCATGTCGGACATGGAGGGGCGGATCACGGATTATTCGACGCCGCTCGTGTTCTTCGGGCTGGAGTTCAACCGGATCGCGGACGATGCCTACGACGCGCTGATGGCGGCGGATGCGGATCTGGCCCGCTACCGCCCGGCGCTGGACCGGTTGCGCGCCATGAAGCCCTATCAGCTCAGCGACGAGCTGGAGAAGTTCCTGCACGACAGCTCCGTCGTGGGGGCGAGCGCGTGGAACAAGCTGTTCGACGAGAAGGTCGCGGGGCTGGAATTCGAGGTGCAGGGAGAGGTCCGCGGGATCGAGGGGACCGCGAACCTTCTGACCGATCCGGACCGCGACACCCGCGAGGCCGCCGCGCGGGAGATCGCGTCGGTGCTGGCCGAGAACGTCAAGACGTTCTCCCGCATCCACAACACGCTCGCCAAGATGGGCGAGGTTCAGGATCGCTGGCGCGGGATGCCGACGCCGCAGACCGGGCGGCACCTGTCGAACCATGTCGAGCCGGAGGTGGTCGAGGCGCTGCGGAACGCCGTCGTCGCGGCCTATCCCCGGCTGTCGCACCGGTATTACGCGCTCAAGGCGAAGTGGCTGGGCCTCGACAAGCTGCAGGTCTGGGATCGCAACGCCCCCCTGCCGCTGGAGGAGCCGCGGGTTGTCTGCTGGGACGAGGCGCGCGCGACGGTGATGGACGCCTATGCCGGGTTCGATCCGAAGATGGCGGAGATCGCGGAACCGTTCTTCGACCGCGGCTGGATCGACGCGGGCGTCAAGCCGGGCAAGGCGCCGGGCGCCTTCGCGCATCCGACGGTGACCACCGTGCATCCCTACGTGATGCTCAACTACCTCGGCAAACCGCGGGATGTGATGACGCTGGCGCATGAGCTGGGCCATGGCGTACATCAGGTGCTGGCCGCGGATCAGGGCGAGATGCTGTCCTCCACGCCCCTGACCCTGGCCGAGACGGCGAGCGTGTTCGGCGAGATGCTGACCTTCCGCAAGCTGCTGGACGGGGCCACCTCGGACGCCCAGCGCAAGGTCCTGCTCGCGGGCAAGGTGGAAGACATGATCAACACCGTCGTCCGCCAGATCGCCTTCTACGATTTCGAGTGCAAGCTGCACGCCGCCCGGGCCGAGGGGGAGCTGACCCCCGACGATATCGACGCGCTCTGGATGTCGGTGCAGGCCGAGAGTCTCGGGCCCGTCTTCGAGTTCATGGAAGGGTACGAGCATTTCTGGTCCTACATCCCGCACTTCGTCCATTCGCCGTTCTACGTCTATGCCTACGCCTTCGGCGACGGCTTGGTGAACGCGCTCTACGCCGCATACGAGGATGCGCCGGACGGATTTCAGGGAAAGTATTTCGACATGCTCAAGGCCGGCGGGTCCAAGCATCACAAGGAATTGCTGGCCCCGTTCGGGCTGGATGCCAGCGATCCCGCGTTCTGGGACAAGGGACTGTCGATGATCGAGGGGTTCATCGACGAATTGGAGGCGATGGAGGCGTGAGCGACCGCTTCCGCCCCCTGTCGTCGGAGACCCTGTCGGAGAATTGGGGCACGCTGACGCGCCACCGCTTCGCCCTGCGCCTGCGGTCCGGGGAATGGGACGAGCAGGTGCGGGAGGTCTACGATCGCGGGCACGGCGCGACCTGCCTCCTCCTCGATCCGGAGGCGGGGACCGTCCTGCTGACGCGGCAGTTTCGGTTGCCGATGCAGGTCGTGGACGCGGATCCGATGCTGATCGAGACGCCCGCAGGGCTGCTCGACGGCGCGGAGCCGGGGGAGCGAATGCGCGCGGAACTGATGGAGGAGACGGGCTACGAGGTGGGCGAGCTGACCCGCGTCGCCGATCTGGTCATGTCGCCCGGCTCGGTCACGGAAATCCTCGCCTGTTTCATCGGCACCTACCGGCGCACGGCGCAGGTCGGCGCGGGCGGCGGCGCGGCGGAAGAGGGCGAGGACATCGAGGTCCTGCACGTCCCGCTGGACGACGCGCTGGCCATGGTGCGCGACGGACGGATCCGGGATGCGAAGACCGCGTTCCTGATCCAGCACATGGTTCTGGAGCGCGTGGCTCCGGCCTGACGGCCGCGCGAACGGGCGCAGACGGCGGGATCCGCACCACTGGCGAAATCCCGGCGGTTCTGGGACCATGCGCCGAACGCCGATGGAGGGAACGGGATGCAACTCTGGGTCGGTCTGGGCAATCCGGGCGCGAAATACGCGGGCAACCGGCACAATGTCGGGTTCATGGCGCTGGACCGGATCGCGGAGGATCAGGGCGCATCCTGGCGGTCGAAGTTCCAGGGGGAGCTGGCGGAGGCGCGGTTCGGATCGGAACGCGTCTGGCTGCTGAAGCCCGGGACGTTCATGAACCTCAGCGGTCAGGCGGTGGGCGAGGCGATGCGGTTCCACAAGCTCGACCCCGGGGACGTCACCGTGTTCCACGACGAGCTGGACCTCGCCCCGGGTCGTCTCAAGCTCAAGCAGGGGGGCGGGCATGCAGGGCATAACGGCCTTCGCTCGATCCACCAGCATATCGGCGAGGCCTATGCGCGCGTCCGGATCGGCATCGGGCATCCGGGGCACAAGGACAGGGTCGCGGGCTATGTCCTGTCGGATTTCGCCAAGGCGGAGGAGGCGATGCTCGACGAGCTGCTCCGCGGGATCGCGGACGGGGCGCCGAAGCTCGCCGCCGGGGACGGCGCGGGATTCATGAACGCGGTCGCGCAACGGACCGCCCCGCCCCGCTCGTCCAAGACCCCGGCAAAGAAGGCGTCCGACACGCCGGCGCCGGAGGCTCCTTCCTCGCCGGACAAGCCGACGGAGGAGCGTCTGTCGCCCCTGCAACGGCTGGCGGCGCGGTTTCGGTGACGCCGCAGGAGGCGTTCGCACAGCAATCGCGGTCCTGCACCGCGCTCGGATCGCCGTTCATGGGGCGGCTGATGGCCCTTCTCGGCATGCGTCTGACGCCGAAGCATGGGGCAGTCGCCGCGCGCCTTTTCGCCTGGCCTGCGGACGATCTCGGTCCGTCCGGCGCGAGCCTTCCCCTGCGGCTGGCGGGCGGGTTGCATGCCCTGCGCCTGATGGACCGGGCCGCGTTGGCACCGGTCTATCCCCCGCACGCGCCGTCGGAGGACGTGCTCTGGTCGGCGATCTCGGCGGCGCTCGTCGCCGAGGAGGCGTTCCTTCTCGACTGGATCGATCGCGCGCCCCAGACGAACGAACCGCGACGGTCGGCGGCCCTTCGGGCGGCGGGCCAGTGGCTCGCGGCCCGGTTCCGATTGCCGCTCGACGTCATGGAACTGGGCGCCTCGGCGGGGTTGAACCTCGGGTGGGACCGGTTCGCGCTGGATCTGGAGGGGACCCGTTTCGGCCCGTCGGACGCGATCGTCACGCTTGCGCCCGAATGGGATGGACCGCTCCCGCCCGCGGTGGAACCGGTGATCGCGCGCCGGTCGGGCGTGGACCTGCATCCCGCGGACCCTGTGCGCGACGCCCTGCGCCTGCGCGCCTATCTCTGGCCCGATCAGCCGGACCGCATGGCCCGGCTGGACGCCCTGCTCGCCCTGCCGCCGAACCCGGTCGACCCCGGGGATGCGGGCGACTGGCTCGACGCGAAGCTGGCCGCGCCGCCGGAGCAGGGCACCTGCCGCCTGATCTGTCACACGGTCGCGTGGCAGTATTTCCCCGAGGCGACAGCCGCCCGGGCCCGGGCGGCGATCGAGCGGGCGGGGGCCGCGGCTACCCCGTCCACCCCCCTCGCGTGGTTCGGGATGGAGGCGGACGGGCCGGAGCGCGGCGCGGGTCTGACGATGCGCGTCTGGCCCGGCGGCGAGACGCAGGCGGCGGGGCGCGCGGACTTCCACGGGCGATGGGTGTCGTGGCGTCTGGGGTGACACGCACTGGACGGATGGTGCCCCACCGTGCACAGCTAGGGGAAAACGTATGAGGGCAGTATGGGTATGTGGGCAAGGCGGCTGGGTCTCGGCCTGCTGGCGGTCGTGGCCGTGGCGGGATTCGCGGCAGCCTGGAAGCAGGAGGAGATCGGTCGCCTGATGGCCGTGAACACCCTGTTCGAACCGGATCGCATCGTCGGCAATTTCAGTCACATGGACCGCGCCTTCCGCTCGATCGAGATGGAGACCGAGGCGGGTCCCCCCCTGCCCCGGGCGGAGCCGATGCCCCTTCCGGACGGCGCCGTGCAATGGATCGAGGATCGCGCCATCACGTCCCTCGTCGTGCTCCGGAAAGGGGAGATCACCCATGAGAGCTATCACCTCGGAACCGGACCCGACGACCTCCGGATAAGCTGGTCCGTCGCGAAATCGTTCCTGTCCCTCCTGACCGGCATCCTCGTGGCGGACGGTGCGCTGACGCTGGACGATCCGGTGATCCTGCACGCGCCCGACCTCGCCGGATCGGCTTATGACGGCGCGACCTTGCGCGACGTTCTCCAGATGGAATCCGGCGTCCGCTTCGACGAGGATTATTTCGACCGCGACAGCGACATTAATCGGATGGGCCGCGTCGTGGCCCTGGGCGGCGCGCTGGACGATTTCACCGCGGACCTGGTGGATCGGGAGCGCGATCCCGGCGTGGCCTGGCAATACGTGTCGATGGACACCCACGCCCTCGGGATGGTGCTGCGCGGGGCCAGCGGGTGGCCGATCCCGCACCTTCTGGCCACCCGCCTGCTGGGACCGATGGGGATCGCCCCCGCCCGCTACCTGACCGACGGGCGCGGGGTCGCGTTCGTCCTCGGCGGGCTGAACATGCGGACGCTGGATTATGCGCGGATGGGCCTTCTGGTGGAGCAGGGCGGCCTGCTCGGGGGACAACAGATCGTGCCCGCCGCCTGGATCGCGGAGTCTACCGCCGCCTCCGCGCGGACGGCGGCGGGCGCGCGGCAATACGGCTACCAATGGTGGTTGCCGGCGGATGCGCGCCCGGGCGAGGTCTTGGCACAGGGGGTCTATGGCCAATATGTGTATATCGACCGGGAGCGCGATGTGGTGATCGCGGTCAACGCCGCCGATCGCGGTTTCCGGGATCCCGGCGTGGCGGAGGGGAACATCGAGATGTTCCGCGCCATCGCCGAAGCGCAATGATGCCCGCGCCTGCCCCTGTTCGCGCAGGCTTCAGGCGCTAGGCTTCCCCGAAGGAGGAGACGGAACATGGTCGCACATCCCGGACAGGTCGAGTTGCTGAACGTGGACGGCAAGGTCCTTCAGCCCTGTTCCACCGATCCGCTCACGGGGTTCTTCCGGGACGGATGCTGCAATACCGGCCCGATGGATGCGGGGCAGCATACGGTCTGCGCCGTGATGACGGCGGAGTTTCTGGCCAATTCCAAGTATCTCGGCAACGACCTCAGCACCCCGCGTCCGGAATACGGCTTCGCAGGTCTGAAACCCGGGGATCGCTGGTGCCTCTGCGCCGCCCGCTTCCTTCAGGCCCACGAAGAGGGGGTCGCGCCCCGCGTGCATCTGGCCGCGACGCATGAGCGGGCGCTCGACATCGTGCCGCGCGCGGTGCTCGATCTCTATGCGGCGGAGTGAGGGATGGGCCCGCGGCCAATCCTCGCCCTGCTGGTCGCATTCGCACTCGGCAGCCCCGCTTTCGCCGGGGAAGGCTCGATCCGGGACGCCGATCGCGACAGGATCGCGCGGCTCGACGAACATCTCGGGCGCGCCGTGCGGGAAGCGTTCGCCCGGGGCGAGGCGGATGCGCTCGATATTCTCGGCGACGCCCTTTCCGGAGCCGCGATTTCCCCGGGCAGCGCCCCGCTGGAGGGGGAATGGTCCTGCCGCACGATCAAGATGGGCGACCTCGTCCCCATCGTGGCCTACGGCAATTTCCGCTGCGCCATCGCGGCGATGGGACCGGGCCACTGGACCCTGACGAAACTGACCGGGAGCCAGCGCACGCGCGGGGACCTCAACACCCGCGAGGGGGGCGTGATCGTCTATCTCGGTGTCGGCCATGTCGGTGCGGAGCCCGCGACGGATTACGCGGGCCTGCCACCCGACGACGACAGTCCGGTCGAGCCGAACCAGAGCGTCGCCGATATCGGCCTGTTCGAGCAGATGTCGGGTGACCGTGCGCGCCTCCTGCAACCGGATCCGGTGCTCGAATCCCGGTTCGACATCCTCTACCTGACGCGTTGATGCTCACCGACGGATACCATCCCGTGCCCCCGGGCAAGATCGCCGCGATCGTCACCCATCTGGAGATGGCGGAGCGGCCCTCCCGCCCGGCCCGCCCCCTGCCGGACGGGGTCACGCTGCGGCCTGTGGCGGCGCCCGGAACCGACTGGTATCGGAACCTCTTCACCCGGATCGGCGGGGTCGACTGGCTTTGGGTGTCGCGCCTGCGCATGCCGGACGCGGAGCTTGGCGCGATCCTCGCCGACCGGGCCGTGGAGGTACGGGCGGTGGAGGTGGCGGGCCGGGCGGAGGGACTTCTGGAACTGGATTTCCGCGCCGCGCGGCGACCGGAACTGGCCTTCTTCGGCCTGACGCCCGCTCTGCAGGGCCGCGGCATCGGATCGGCGCTCATGGCGGAGGCGACGCGCCTCGCCTTCGCGCGCGACATCGACTGTCTGACGATCCATACCTGCACCCTCGACAGCCCCGTGGCCCTGCCGTTCTACCTGCGCTGCGGCTTCGTTCCCCTCCGGCGCGAGGTGGAGATCGTGGACGACCCGCGACTGGCCGGAACCCTCCCGCGCGACGCGGGCCCGCACCATCCGATCATCCCGGGCTAGAGCACGCCCCCCATCTCCCAGCCGAGGGCGCGGGCGACGGTGAAGATATCCTTGTCCCCCCGACCGCACATATTCATGCAGATCAGGTGATCGCGCGGCAGGTCCGGGGCGATCTTCATCACGTGGGCGAGGGCGTGGGACGGCTCCAGCGCCGGAATGATCCCCTCCATCTCGCAGCAAAGCTGGAACGCCTCCAGCGCCTCGGAATCGGTGATCGAGACGTATTCGGCCCGGCCGATATCGTGCAGCCACGAATGCTCCGGGCCGATCCCGGGGTAGTCGAGCCCGGCGGAGATCGAGTGACCCTCCAGGATCTGCCCGTCCCCGTCCTGCAGAAGATAGGTCCGGTTCCCGTGCAGCACGCCGGGGCGCCCGCCGGTCAGCGAGGCGCAATGCTGCATCTTTTCGTCGACGCCCTTGCCCCCGGCCTCCACCCCGATGATGGCGACCTCCTTGTCGTCTAGGAACGGGTAGAACAGACCCATCGCGTTCGACCCGCCGCCGATGCAGGCGACGAGGGTGTCGGGCAGGCGCCCCTCGGCGGCATTCATCTGCTCCCGCGCTTCCTTGCCGATGATCGCCTGAAAATCGCGGACCATGGCCGGATAGGGATGCGGCCCCGCGACCGTGCCGATGCAGTAGAACGTGTCGCCGACATTGGTCACCCAGTCGCGCAGGGCGTCGTTCATCGCGTCCTTCAGCGTGCCGCGCCCGCTCGTGACCGGGGTCACCTCCGCCCCGAGGAGTTTCATCCGGAACACGTTCGGCGATTGCCGCTCCACGTCGTGCGCGCCCATGTAGACCACGCATTTCAGACCGAACTTGGCGCAGACCGTGGCGGTCGCGACGCCGTGCTGTCCCGCGCCGGTCTCGGCGATGATCCGGGTCTTGCCCATGCGGCGGGCGAGGATGATCTGGCCCAGCACGTTGTTGATCTTGTGCGCGCCGGTATGGTTCAACTCGTCGCGCTTGAGGTAGATTTTCGCCCCGCCCAGCTTCTCCGTCAGCCGCTCGGCGAAATACATCGGGCTCGGGCGACCGACATAATTGGTCCAGAGATCGTTCATCTCGGCCCAGAAACTGTCATCGGTCTTGGCGTGCTCGTATTGCCGCTCCAGCTCCAGGATCAGGGGCATCAACGTTTCGGACACGAAGCGCCCGCCGAACTGGCCGAAGCGCCCCTGCTCGTCCGGGCCGGTCCGATAGCTGTTGAGAAGGTCGTCGGGCATGGTGTCGCTCCCAGATGTCGGCCCCGGTCTAAGGCCGGGGAACGACGGGTGCAATCGGAGGGTCAGCCGCGAAGCGCCGCGCAGAATGCTTCGATCCGACCCGCATCCTTGACCCCCGGGGCCGATTCGACGCCGGAGGACACATCCACCTGTCGCGCGCCCGTCAGGCGCACCGCCTCGGCCACGTTGTCGGGGGTGAGACCCCCGGCCAGCATCCACGGACCGGACCAGTCCCGATCCGCGATCAGGCGCCAGTCGAAGCCCACGCCGTTGCCCCCGGGAAGGGTCGCATCGGCGGGTGGCTTCGCATCGATCAGGAGCTGGTCGGCCACGTCGGCATAGGCGTCGATCGCCGCCAGATCCGCGGCGTCGCGGATCCCCACCGCCTTCATCACGGGAAGGCCGGTGCGCTTCCGGACCGCCGCAACCCGCTCCGGCGGCTCGCTCCCGTGAAGCTGCAGCATGTCGAGGGGGACCGCATCCGTTATCCGGTCCAGCGCCGCATCGTCCGGGTCCACGAGAAGCGCGACCTTCGCGAGGCCGACCGGTGCGGCGGAGGCCAGCATACGCGCCGTCTCGATATCGAGATGTCGCGGGGATTTCGGAAAGAAGACGAGCCCCATATAGGCTGCACCAGCCGAGGCCGTGGCCGCGACATCCGTGAGGGTCCGCAGGCCGCATATCTTGGCGCGCACTTCCGATGCCCCCCGTGTCACGCGCAGCATGTCAGCCGCGCCCCACGATCGCTCAGGACGTTTCGAGCAGAGCCAGGACCTCGTCCTGTTCGGAGCGGGCCCGGGTGCGGGCGAGCTCCTTCTCAAGACGTTCCTTCTCGGCGCGTTGCTGGCGGGCATCGGCGCGGTGCTTGTGCTCGCGCAGCCATTCCCACACGAACCCGATCAGGAGCCCCAGCGCGATTGCGGCGAAGATCACGACGAAGAGCGGAAGCGCGGTGCCGCCGCCCAATCCGATCGCCGCGCCCAGTTCCTCCGGAAGGAGGCGAAGGGTCACTGGCGTCCGGTTGGCGAGGGCGAGCACCATCAGGACGATGGCGAGCAGACCGAGGAAGAGATATCGAAGGAAAGTCATGCCGATCCAGTTAGCCCCGCCCCGACGCCCTGTCCAGTCGGACGGCCCGTCCGACCGGTCGGGATCGCATCATTCACGACCGTTCAGCCGATCCCGCAACAGCTTGCCCGCCTTGAAGAACGGGACGTGCTTCTCGTCGACCTGAACGGATTCTCCCGTGCGGGGATTGCGTCCGATCCGGGCATCGCGCTGCTTGACTGAAAAGGCACCGAAGCCCCGCAGCTCCACGCGATTTCCGGCGGCGAGCGCCTGCACGATTTCCTCGAAGATCGTGTTCACGATCTTTTCCACGTCCCGTTGGTACAGGTGCGGATTTTCCTCCGCGACCTTCTGAATCAACTCGGAGCGAATCATCGTTCCCCCTTCCTGCTTTTGGCGCGATTGTTAAATGGTCATCACTTCCGCAGGTTCGGCCCGGTATAGCGTCTTTTCCCCGGCTGGGAAATGCCCGGAAACGCCCAGAATCGGTCCAAAACGCAAATTTCGCCGTTCATTTCGGGAATGCAGCCGCAGAACCCGGCTGCGACCGCGTGCCGCAGCGCAGCGATTCCCCGGCCTGTGCGCAACGGGAAAGGGCCCCGCCGTTTCCGGCAGGGCCCTCGTCACGCAAGGCCCGGATCGAGCCCCGTCTCTCCGTTCAGTCGTCGGACTTCAGCGCGGCACCCAGGATGTCGCCGAGCGAGGCACCGGAATCGGAGGAGCCGTATTGCGACACGGCGTCCTTCTCCTCGGCGATCTCCCGCGCTTTGATCGACAGGCCGAGGCGACGGGCTTTCGCATCCACGTTGGTCACGCGGACATCCACCTTGTCGCCCACCCCGAACCGTTCGGGGCGTTGATCGGCGCGATCACGGGCGAGATCGGAACGGCGGATGAAGGACTTCATGCCCTCGTAATCCACCTCGACGCCCCCATCCTCGATCTTCGTCACCTCGACGGTGATGATCGAGCCGCGCTTCACACCGTCGATCGTGTCGGCATGGGGATCGCCGTCCGCCGCCTTGATCGAGAGCGAGATACGCTCCTTGTCGGTGTCGACCTCGGACACGACCGCCTTGACGATATCGCCCTTGCGATAGTCGCCGATGACGTCCTCGCCCCGACCTTCCCAGGTCAGGTCCGACAGGTGAACCATGCCGTCGATATCGCCGTCCAGACCCACGAACAGGCCGAATTCGGTGATATTCTTGACTTCGCCCTCGACCTGCGTGCCCTCGGGATGCGTTTCCGCGAACACTTCCCACGGGTTGCGCATGGTCTGCTTGAGGCCGAGCGACACGCGGCGCTTGGCGGTGTCGATCTCGAGCACCATGACCTCGACCTCCTGGCTGGTCGAGACGATCTTGCCCGGATGCACGTTCTTCTTGGTCCAGGACATCTCGGAGACGTGGACGAGGCCCTCGACCCCCGGCTCCAGCTCCACGAACGCACCGTAATCGGTGATGTTCGTGACCCGACCCGTATGCGTCGAATCGAGCGGGAACTTGGCGATCACGGTATCCCACGGATCGTCCTGCAGCTGCTTCATTCCGAGGCTGATACGGTGGGTTTCCTTGTTGATCTTGATGACCTGCACCTTGACGGTCTCGCCGATCGACAGGATCTCGCGGGGGTCGTTGACCCGGCGCCACGCCATGTCGGTGACGTGCAGCAGGCCGTCGACACCGCCCAGATCCACGAACGCACCGTATTCGGTGATGTTCTTGACCACGCCGTCGACGTTCTGGCCCTCGGCCAGGTTGCCGATGACCTCGGCACGCTGCTCGGCGCGCGACTCTTCGAGAATCGCACGGCGTGAGACGACGATATTGCCGCGGCGACGGTCCATCTTGAGGATCTGGAACGGCTGCTTGAGACCCATCAGCGGGCCCGCGTCGCGCACGGGGCGCACGTCGACCTGGGAGCCAGGCAGGAACGCCACGGCGCCGCCGAGGTCGACCGTGAAGCCGCCCTTGACGCGGCCGAAGATGGCGCCCTCGACGCGCTCTTCCTTGCCGTAGGCTTCTTCGAGACGGTCCCACGCGGCTTCGCGGCGGGCCATCTCGTGGGAGATGACGGCTTCGCCACGCGAGTTCTCGACGTTGCGCAGATAGACTTCGACGCTGTCGCCGACTTCGATCTCGGGCGACTCGCCCGGTTGCGCGAATTCCTTGAGATCGACGCGGCCTTCCATCTTGTAGCCGACGTCGATGATGGCCTGTCCCGCTTCGATCGCGATGACCTTGCCCTTGACCACCGACCCTTCGGTCGGCGTGTCGATTTCGAGGCTTTCGTTCAAGAGGGCCTCGAACTCCTCCATGGATGCATTCTGTGCCATGTGGCGGATGGTTTCCTATCTGTTTCGTTTGACTGGCCGCGCGGTTGTCTCCGCCGGTCTGGGTTGGCGTCCGCCTTTGGCGGTACGGGTCGATCGGATGACAACGGACGCGGCGCGGTCGGAACCGCACCTTCGATCGCACTGTCGGGTGACGCGCGGGGAATTATGGCAAATCCGCCATGGGCGCAAGGGGAAGGGGGCAAGCGGGCCTGCTCCGCCGGGGCGCGCACCGTCCCGGCGGAGGGTTCAGGTCAGCCTGTCGGCCAGGAACGCCTCCACCGCGGCCCAGCTCCGGCGCGCGGATGCCTCGACATAGCCCATGCCCGGCGTGTCGCCCGCCTGATCGGGATTGGTGAAGGCATGGCCCGTCTGTCCGAAGGCGAGCGCATGCCAGTCCGGCGAATGTTCCTCCAGCTCCTCCGCCATGGCCCCGAAATCCTCCGGGGTGGCCAGCGGATCGTTCCACCCGTGGCAGAGCAGGACCGGCGGCATCGCCTCCGTCTCGAAGGGGGGCCGGTCGTAGATCCCGTGCAGCGACACCGCCGCGTCCAGCTCGCCCGCCCGCGCGAGGTCCAGCACCGCCTTCGCCCCGAAGCAGAAGCCCATCGCCCCGACCCGGCCGCCCGACACCTCGGCCAATGCCGCGCGGGTCCGGCGGAGCAACGCCTCGCGGTCGTCGTTCAGGCGCGCCATCGCCACGCCCGCCTCCTCCATGTCGGCCGCCGTCCAGCCCTCGCCGTAGTAATCCACGCCCAGCACGTCGTAGCCCATCCCGGCGAACCGGTCGCATTGGGCCATCTCGAACTCCCGCAGGCCCGCGAAGGCCGGCACCACGAGGAGCGACGCCCCGTTCGCCGCCTCGGGCCGGGCGCGATAGCCGTGCATGGCGATCCCGTCGCCCTCGTAATCGTGTCGCTCGCCCATCAATCCTCTCCCTCGATCAGGTCCGGCTCCAGCGCGTCGATCTCGGCCACCGCCGATCCCGCGATGCCGCGCACGTCGCCATACATTCCCACCATCGCGCCGATGGCCTTGTCGAGCTGCTTTTCCCGCATGGCCCATTGCGCATTCATCTGCTTGCGCTCCTTGCGAAGGGCGTCCTGCATCGCCTCGAACGGTTCCACCACCGCCTCCATCCGGGCACGGAACTGCGGCCCGGTCAGGTAGTCGTAGAGCATCTCCGTCTTGGTCGCCTGCCCCTCGCGGGCACCCCGCGCCTCCGCAACCCGGAACAATCCCTCGCGCAGTGCATGGGCCAGCGGCACGGCATAGCGCGGCGCCACGACCCAGACCCCGTCGATCAGCGCAAAGGTGTCCGTCCCCTCCGGGCGCACCTCCGACACGAGGACAACGAGGTCGGCGCCGACCGTCCGGCCATCCTCCCGCACCTTCGGGAGCCAGTCGCGCGACCAGTTCGCAGCCCGCTTCGATTCCCACAGGATCGTGCCCGCCTCCCCCTGCGGCCCGACCACGCGCAGGAGGCAATCGGCCCCCCGGATGCCCTTCGGCACCGGCGCCACCTCGTCGATCGGAAAGGCGCGGACCAACCGATCCTCCAGCACCACCTCCGCCGCCTCCCCCTGCCGCTGCTGCGATCCCTGCTCGGCCTTGCGGCGCAACTCCTCGATGGTGCGGCGCATCGTGTCCATCTGCTGGTCCTTTTCGGCCAGCTTGAGGGCCTGCGCCTCCTGCGTCGCGCGGACCCGCTCGGCGGCCAGCGCCTCCGCCTCGGCGCGCAGCTTCTGGCGCGCGGCGTCGGTCTGGGCGGTCACCTGGCGCCGGATATCCAGTTCCATCTCCCGCTCCCGCTCCTTCAACGCCTCCTCCCGCGCCAGCGCCGCGGCCTGCGCCTTCTGCGCCTCGGCCAGCTTCGCCTCGCGCGCGGCGTCCCGCGTCCTCATCGCGGCCACCTCCGCGTCCCGCGCCGCCGCCGCCTCGGTCAGTTCGGCGAACCTCGCTTCCTGCGCGCGCGTCGCCTCCTCCCGCGCGCCTGCCTCGATCCGCGCCTTCTGGGCCGCGAGCGCCGCATCCTGCCGCGCGGCCGCCTCCCGGCGCGTCTGCTCCAGAAGCGGTCCGGCGAGCGATTCGGTCAGGGGCACGTCGGCCCCGCAATCGGGGCATCGGATGGCGGGATCGGTCATGGTGCGACCGTGCCCCGGCCTGCCCCGGGCTTCAACCGCTCCGCAGCCGCCCTCACCCCCGGACCGCCGCGACGGCGGCAATCGCGGCGGCCACGGCCTCCTCCACCGCGAGTGTCGAGGTGTCGAGCACGGTCGCGTCCGGGGCTGCGACCAGCGGCGCATCGGCCCGGCCCATATCCCGCGCATCCCGGGCGAGCACGTCCTCCAGCACCCCCTCCCGGGTCACGTCCATCCCCCCCTCGGACAGCTCCGCGAACCGCCGCTCCGCCCGGACCTCCGGCGCGGCGGTGACGTAGAGCTTCACCTCCGCCTCGGGACAGATGATTGTCCCGATATCCCGCCCGTCCAGAACCGCACCGCCGGCGCGCCGGGCGATGTCCCGCTGGAACGCCACGAGCGCCGCGCGCACCTCCGGGATCGCCGCGACCCGGCTCGCCGCCGCCGCGATCGCGGGGGTCCGCAAATCGTCGCGGGAAAGGTCCCCGGGCGTGAGCGCCCGCGCCGCCGCCTCCGCCCGCTCCCCCGCCTCGACCCGCGCGCCGACGGCCCGGTAGAGCAGCCCGGTATCGAGATGCAGAAACCCGAAATGCGCTGCGACAGCCCGGCTGATCGTGCCCTTGCCCGCCGCGGCAGGCCCGTCGATGGCCACCGTGAAGATCATGCGGGCACCTGAGTCGTCAGGCGCGGATCGGCCCCCGCCACCTGTGCCTCCCCCTCCGGCAGGTCGTACCAGTCGCCCCGCTCCGCGCAGAAGATATGCCCCGCCAGCGACAGCCCCGTGGGCAGGTCCAGCGCCCCCGCCATGATCGACAGGTGCGCCCCCGGCCCGTCCCAGAACAGGTTCGACCCGCAGATGCCGCAGAACCCCCGCCGCGCCAGCGCGCTGCTCCCGTACCAGGTCACGTCCCCCGCGACCGACACCGCGCCGCGCGGGGCGGAGGTCGCGGCGACGTAGTTCCCGCTCGTCCGCCGACACTGCCCGCAATGGCACGCGACCACCGGGCGCAACGGTCCGGTCACCTCGAACCGCACCGACCCGCACAGGCATCCGCCGCCGCTCACGCCATTATCCACGTCGCATCCCCCCTCGCCCATTCCGATCCCTTGACGTTGCTCCGTCCGCGCCCAGACTGACCCGATGCGTCGCGTCATGATCATCGGTCAACCCGGTTCGGGCAAGTCCACCCTCGCCCGCGCGATGGGCGCGCTCACCTTCCTGCCGGTGGTCCATATCGACCGCATCCACTGGGAGGCGGGCTGGCGCGAGCGGTCCCGCCCCGAGAAGACCCGCCTCTGCATCGAAGCCCACACCAAGCCCGCCTGGATCTTCGAGGGCGGCCATTCCGCAACCTGGCCCGACCGGCTGGATCGCGCCGACACCCTGATCTGGCTCGACCTGCCCGTCGGCCGCCGCATGGCCCGCGTGGCGCTGCGGACCGCGCGCTTTTATGGACGCACCCGACCCGATCTGCCGCCCGGCTGTCCCGAACAAGTCAACCCCGAGTTCTGGCGCTACATCTGGCGCACCCGGCGCACGGCCCGGGACGCGTGTGCGCGACTCTTCGTCCGGGCCCATCCCGACAAGGCGACGCACCACCTGCGCTCCGCCGGCGAGGTGCGCGCCTATCTCGCGGCCTTCGAACGCGCCGTCTCGGTCGGCAATCTCGGCATCCCGCACCGCTAGCCCGAATCCCCGTCCGGCACAGCGAACGTCGCCCCGAGCCCTTCCATCAGCGTCGTGAAGATCGGGAACGACGTCCCGATAGGCCCGGAATCGTCCACCACGATCTCCCGCGCCGCCACCAGCCCCGCGACGAGGAAGCTCATGGCGATCCGGTGGTCCAGATGCACCGCCACGGTGGCACCCCCGCGCATCCCGCTTGGCCCGCGCCCGTCCACCTCCCACCAATCCGCCCCGTCGCGCACCGTCACGCCGCAGGCCCGAAGCCCGGTCGCCATCGCGTCGATCCGGTCGCATTCCTTGACGCGCAGCTCCGCCACCCCGCGCATGATCGTGGTCCCTTCGGCGCAGGTCGCGACCACCGACAGGATCGGATATTCGTCGATCATGCTCGCCGCCCGCTCCGGCGGCACCTCGACCCCGCGCATGTCGGGCGAGAACCGCGCCCGCAGATCCGCTACCGGCTCCCCCCCCTCCTCGCGCATGTTCTCGTAGGTCAGGTCCGCGCCCATCTCCCGCAGCGTCTCGAACAGGCCCGCCCGCGTCGGGTTCAACCCGATATTGGGCACCAGCACATCCGACCCCGGCACGATCAGCGCGGCACAGACGGGAAATGCCGCCGAGGACGGATCCCGCGGCACCGCGATCACCTGCGGCCGCAGCTCCGGCTGCCCCGTCAGCGTGATGACGCGCCCCTCGTTCGTCTCCTCGACCGAGACCTCCGCCCCGAACCCGCGCAGCATCCGCTCGCTGTGATCCCGGGTCGCCTCGCGTTCGATCACCACCGTCTCCCCCGGCGCGTTCAGCCCGGCCAGCAGGACCGCGGACTTCACCTGCGCCGACGGCACCGGGACGGCGTAGCACACCGGCACCGGCTCGCCCGCGCCCACGATCGTCATCGGCAACCGTCCGCCCGACCGTCCGTGGGCCACCGCCCCGAACAGCGACAGCGGATCGGTCACCCGCGCCATCGGCCGCTTCCTGAGGCTCGCATCGCCGGTATAGGTCACCGCAAACCCATGGGTCGCCGCCGCCCCCATCAGGAGGCGCGCGCCGGTTCCCGAATTGCCGCAATCGATCACGTCCCCGGGCTCCAGCAATCCGCCGACGCCCACGCCATGCACGACCCAGGTCTCGCCCTCCCGCTCCACCTGCGCGCCGAAGGCCCGCATCGCCGCCCCGGTATCGAGCACGTCCTGCCCCTCCAGAAGACCCGTCACCCGCGTCTCGCCCACCGCCATCGCCCCCAGGATCAGGGCGCGGTGGCTGATCGACTTGTCGCCGGGCACATGCGCCTCGCCGCGCAGCGGTCCGGCGGCGCGGGCGGTCAGGGGGCGGGCGGGTCCGTGGGCCATGGGGCGCTCCTCGACGGGTCGCCGCCGGGGATAGCCGCGGCCCCGGCGCGCGTCCATGGCCGTCTTTGCTCGCCAAATATTCCCGCGCGGCGCGCATCCGGCCTGTCCGCGGGGCCCTGCGAACGCTACATGCCACCCCATGAAGCGCCGAACCTTCCTCTCCCTCGCCGGCCTGACCGGGGCCGTCGGCGCGGGCGCCTGCGCGGTCCAGCGGACTGGCTCCGCCAATCCCTACTATTCCGGCCCGGTCAGCGATCATTTCGACGGCACCCGCTTCTACAATCCCGGCGGCATCGCGCCCCGGGGCTTCCGCGATCTGCTCCGGTGGCAACTCGGCGGGGACAAGGCGGACTGGCCCGACGCGGTCGGGATCTCCCCGGACCGGCCCGACGAAAGGGTGGACGACCTGCGCGTGACCATGGTCGGCCACGCCACCGTCCTGATCCAGGTGGCGGGGCTGAACCTGCTGACCGATCCGGTCTGGTCGAAGCGCGCCAGCCCGTTCTCCTTTGCCGGTCCCGCCCGGGTCACGGCACCCGGCGTGGCCTTTGCCGACCTGCCGCCCATCGACGCCGTCCTGCTCAGTCACAACCATTACGACCATCTCGACCTCGCCACCCTGCGCCGCCTCCACGCGGCCCACGGGATGCCGGTCCTCACCCCGCTGGGCAACGACACGATCCTGCGGGACGAGATCGACGGCATCGACGCGCGGGCCGCCGATTGGGGCGATGTGCTGGAGATCCCGGGCCTGCGCCTGCGCCTGCTGCCCTGCCACCACTGGTCCGCCCGGGGCACGCGGGACCGGTCGATGGCGCTCTGGGCCTCCTTCGTGCTGGAGACGTCGGCGGGGCGCATCCTGCATATCGGCGATACCGGCTTCGACGAAGGCCGCCCCTACGCCGCCGCCGCGGCCCACGGTCCGTATCGCCTCGCGATCCTGCCCATCGGCGCCTACGCCCCGCGCTGGTTCATGCGAGGTCAGCATCAGGATCCGGCGGAGGCGGTCGCGGGCATGGTCGCCTGCGGCGCGGCGCGGGCCATGGCCCATCACTGGGGTACGTTCCAGCTCACCGACGAGCCCCGCGAGGAGCCCCCCGCCCGCCTCCGCACCGCCCTCGCCCAACGCGCCCTCCCCGAAGACAGCTTCCGCATCGTCCCCCCCGGCGCCCGCTGGGACGTCCCGGCCTGAGGCGACGCGCGTCGGCGTCCGACCGCTCCAATCCGGCGCATATCGAACGGTCCGTCCGGTCCCGCGTAGCCGTTCGCCGCCCCCGGTTCCGCAACCGCCCCCAACCCGACCGGCGCGCGGCACGGCCCCGGCCGCTCTCCCCAAGGGCCCCGCCCCCGCACCCGTCCCCGATGGACAGCGCCCTCCCCGAGGCGTAGCGATTGGAAAATGCGCACCTTCCCGCTCTCCGAGGCCCACACCCTGCCGCGCTGGCGCCGTCCCGCATCCCTGCTGATGCTGTTCGCCTTCATCATGCCCGTGGCCTTCGCGACCTGGTCCGCGCTCCTCAACAACTTCGTGGTGGAGGTCGCGGGCTTCGACGGCGCCGATATCGGCTGGCTCCACACCGTGCGCGAAATACCCGGCTTCCTCGCGGTCGGCGTGATCGCCATCATCCTCTTCGTGCGCGAACAGGTGCTCGCCGTCATCTCCCTCGTCCTCCTCGGGATCGCCACCGCCCTCACCGCCTCCTTCCCCAGCCTCGCGGGCATCCTCACCATCACGATGCTCAGCTCGATCGGCTTCCACTACTACGAGACCGTCAACCAATCCCTCCAGCTCCAGTGGCTCCCCAAGGACCGCGCGCCGCGGATGCTGGGCGTTCTCCTCTCCATCGGCTCTGCCGCCACCCTCGTGGCCTACGGCGCCATCGTCCTCACCTGGCGCGCCTTCGACCTCTCCTACGACCTCGTCTACTGGCTCGCGGGCGGCTTCACCGCCCTCCTCGCCATCGCCGCCCTTCTCCTCTTCCCGCAATTCGAGAGCCCCCACCCCCAGACCAAGCGCATGATCCTGCGCCGCCGCTACTGGCTCTATTACGCGATGCAGTTCATGTCCGGCGCCCGCCGCCAGATCTTCATCGTCTTCGCGGGCTTCATGATGGTCGAACGCTACGGCCTCGACGTGCATCAGGTGACGCTGCTCTTCATGGGCACCCTCACCGTCAACATGCTCACCGCCCCGCTGGTCGGACGCGCCGTCGGCCGGTTCGGGGAACGTGCGGCGCTGATGCTGGAATATGGCGGCCTCGGCATCGTGTTCCTGCTCTATGCCGGGCTCTACGTCTTCGACTGGGGCGTCGCCGTCGCCTGCGCCCTCTACGTCGTCAACCACCTGTTCTTCTCCCTCGCGCTGGCCATCAAGACCTACTTCCAGAAGATCGCCGCCCCCGGCGACATCGCCCCCACCGCCGCCGTCGCCTTCACCATCAACCACATCGCCGCGGTGTTCCTGCCCGCCTCCCTCGGCTACCTCTGGCTCACCTCGCCGATCTCGGTCTACCTGCTGGCCGCGGGCATGGCGCTCGTCTCGCTGGGGCTCTCCACCCTCGTCCCCCGCCACCCGGCGGAGGGGCACGAGACGACCCTCGCCCCCCGGCTCGCCGCCGCCGAATAGACGCATCCCGGGCTGGATGCGGCCCCCCTTCCGCCCCATATATCCTCCAAACCCCACGGAGGATTCCCCATGTTCAACCTGCTCCGCCCCAAAGCCGCCATGGTCTCCGCGGCCGACGCCCTTCCCGGCCGCAACCGCCCCATCCCGACCGCCGCCACCCACCATGTATTCGATCGCCCGCTGACGAACGACGTGCCCGAGGGGATGGAGGAGGCGATGTTCGGCATGGGCTGCTTCTGGGGGGTCGAGCGCATGTTCTGGAACCTTCCGGGCGTCCACATGACCCTCGTGGGCTATGCCGGCGGCCACACCCCGAACCCGACCTACGAGCAAGTCTGCTCCGGCCGCACCGGCCATAACGAGATCGTCCGCGTCATCTACGACCCGAAGACGATCACCTACGAGGACCTCCTCCGCACCTTCTGGGAAGGCCACAATCCGACGCAAGGAATGCGGCAGGGCAACGACACCGGCACCCAATACCGCTCCGGCATCTACACCTATTCGGACGCCCAGATGCAGGCGGCCAAGGACTCCGAATCCCTCTTCGCCCAGCGCCTCGACGACGAAGGCTACGGCCCCATCACGACCGAAATCGTGGAAGCGCCGGAGTTCTATCATGCGGAGGATTACCACCAGCAGTATTTGTCGAAGAACCCGCGGGGGTATTGCGGGATCGGGGGGACGGGGGTGACCTGTCCGATTGGGACGGGGGTTTGAGAGGGGGGACCCTAACCTTTGGAACACCGACAGTGTTCAATAGCCGAGGAAGAGTGATCACTTGGGCCCTATAGCTATTGAGCTGCAAGAAAAGTCTTCTGATTGACGAGGATGCGGTCAATTGAGTCGTGAAACCCCATCATCAAGTGATATGCATTATGATTGTGGTAGGTGACCTCATGTTTGTCCTTCCCGTTAAACAGCTGGAGTGCAACTATTGACGGGCAATCTGTGCTGAATACTGTCTGAGTTTCTGCATTAATATGGGAATGCTTCATTGTATTAAATAGGTCGTTCGATATCCTCAAGAAATCGGTCGTGTCACCTTCAAAATTGCCACCTAGTCCTCTAATAATATTTGCTACTTGACCATTCTTTTTATTCGAGAACAACGTTCCCACAAAATCGCATCGAAAACTCCTTTCTTCGTTCACTTTATCTGCGTCAACAAGGAGCTCAGTCAGCCTACAAAGGGTGTCTAAACAATGGCGCATCTGGAAGATTAACGCTTCGCTTTCGAGCTTATACATGCCCAGAGCCGTGGGCTTTGCGCAAAGGCTGGCGCCGCCATCGGCACGATCAATTACCGATGACTGCATCCTGCTTAAATTTTCTGAATGAAAATTCACAATATGCTGAAACTTCGCGTCAATATATCGGATATTGTCAACAAGTCGGAAAACCACAACGGGCGAAGCTGCTAAACGAAAAACGTTTGGATATACAGGGAAATCTCGATGAGAGATGGCCTTAGGCTCCCACGTGGATGCTTCACGCCCTGCGTCGAAGTTTATTTCGACACACTGTGGCCGCCAGAAGACATCCTTCATTATTTCCCAGGTTTCCCCATCGAAGACAGGTATGTGACCTTCCGGACAAGCCACTGGCGGGGCCACTAACGTTGCGTTTTTCGGAACCAAAGGAGTTCCATCCCGCGGGTTCTGGCAAGCTTCCTCAGAATATAAAAAAAACCTCTCCGATGGATCATAATGGTATACTAAAACTTTCGAATCGTAACTTTCCACTATCACTTCCCCATTGGATGCTGTGCTATCGCCTAATCCGCCCATTATTTTCGAATGTGCGGCAATTGAGAATAATGCGAGGACCCGCGTCTAGCAGAAATTTGTCAATCTCTTTGCCGGATTAGCAACTTTGGTTAAAAAGGTGAGAGTAGCGTTGCAATGCGAAAAACAGAAGGGCATCAATATCGCACAATATCGGCCCCCTCACTCCCCCTCCCCCCACTTCTCCGCGAACATCTCCAGCCGGGCCAGGTCCTTCGGGCTGATCGGCTCGCCCGTCTTCATCCGCCGCTCCATGATCGCCTGCGCCGCGTCGACCTCGCGGAGCAGGTCCTGTCGCATGGCCTCGTTCGCCGCGTGCTCTGCCGCCGCCGAGGGGCGCGGCTTGCCCATCCACTTCTCGCGGTAGGTCTCCGACAGGTCCTCCTCCTCGATCATCCCCGACAGGCGGGCCGTCATGAACGCGCGCAGGACCGCGTTCATCCGCGGCCCGTAGCCCTCGCCCATCGTCCGGAAGAAGCGCAGCACGTCGTCGTCCACCCGCAGGGACACCCGCGTCTGTCGGCTCGTCCGCCCCTGCCAGATCTCCGCCCATTCCGGCGGCAGCCGTCCGGCCAGCGCCACGGTCGAGTGCAGGTCCCACTCGATCCGCTCCTGCAGGCGCGCGTGCTCCGCGAGGTTGCGCTTCTCCACCGCGCCCCGCTTGCGCGCCGCCACCCTGCCCAGATCCATCCTTGGCCGTGTCATGCCGTTCCCTCCGGTCCATCGACGGGACGGGGTTCTGCGGGCGAACGGTTAACGAATGGTCACCGTTCTGTCGGTATGACGGATGTATGCACGAATGGTGCACGGCGCGGCATACGAACGGTTCGGGGCCTCTACTCCCACCCGGCCCGGATCAGGGCGGCGGCGTCAGGTGCGAAATAGGTAAGCACCCCGTCGCAGCCCGCGCGCCGGAACGCCATCAGGCTCTCCATCATCGCGCGCTCCCCGTCGATCCAGCCATTGCCCGCTGCGGCCCGGATCATGGCATATTCGCCAGACACTTGGTAGGCGTAGGTCGGGACGGCGAACGTGTCCTTCACCCGGCGGCAGATATCGAGATACGGCATCCCCGGCTTGACCATCACCATGTCCGCCCCCTCCGCGATGTCCCGCGCCACGGCCCGGATCGCCTCGTCCGCGTTGAGCGGGTCGATCTGATAGGTCTTCTTGTCCCCCTTCAGCGCCCCCGCCGCCCCCACCGCATCCCGGAACGGCCCGTAGAACGCTGAGGCGTATTTGGCGGCGTAGGACATGATCGTCGTATGGATGTAACCCGCTGATTCCAGGGCCTCCCGCATGGCCCCGATGCGTCCGTCCATCATGTCGGACGGGCCCAGGATATCGGCCCCCGCCTCGGCCTGGGCCAGCGCCATCTTCACCAGCGCCTCGACGCTCTCGTCGTTGACGATCTCGCCGTCCCGCACGATCCCGTCATGCCCCTGCGCGTTGTAGGGGTCGAGCGCCACATCCGTCATGATCGCGATGTCCGGAACCGCCGCCTTGATCGCCCGGATCGCCCGGTTCGACAGGTTGTCCGGATTCCACGCCTCCTCGCAGAGGTCGGTCTTGAGCGAAATGTCGGTAAAGGGAAAGAGGCACATCGCCCGGATGCCCGCCCCATGCGCCTCCGCCGCCGCCTCGACCGTCAAATCCACCGACCGCCGGATCACCCCCGGCATCGACACCACCTCCTGCGTTATCCCTTTGCCATCGCACACGAAAACCGGCCAAATGAGATCATCCGCCGACAACCGCTCCTCCCGCCCCAACGCCCTGAGAGCCGGAGTCCGCCGCATCCGCCGCGGCCGCGAAAGCGGAAAGGAAGGAGGGCTCTGTCGCATCGAAAAAACCTCTGTTGCACCCGCCCTCGCTCGCATGCCCCCGCCCCTCGATCAACCCGCCCCTCTTGCAATCCGGCCCCCCGCCGGGCGAAACGGGGGTTCCCATCGCGGACGGAACGGACGGGCCCATCTTGGATTTCTACTGGCTGGAAAACGCCGTCGAGGTGATCGACTTCCGGTCCTTCTCGAACTTGTGGTTCTGGATCGCCCTGGCGGCCTTGTGGTCCACGGCGTCGCATTGGTGCGTCGGCGTGCCGTTCGACATGGTGCGCCGGGCCGCGGGCGGCGACGCGCAGGCGCTGTCGGACATGCACGCGCTCGCCAACATCCAGGCGCGCCGGGTCCTGTTCATCGCGGACGCGACGGGCCTGCTCACCACGGCCCTCACCGCGTTCGCGGTCACGGTCCTGCTCCTGCTCGGGTTTCTCTACCGGGTGGAGTTCGCCCAGGCGATCCTCTCCCTCTTCGTGCCGATGAGCGTCGTCGGCTGGCTGACGGTCGGCACCGCGCGGCAGGTGGGCGGGCTCGACGCGCCCGACTTGGGCAACATCCTCGTCGCACATCGCAGGCGGGTGCAGATCGTCGGCGTGATCTCCATCTTCGTGACCTCGATGTGGGGCATGTGGGTCAATATGAATGCCAGCGTGCTCGGCTAAGGCTCCGGCGGTGGCGGACGGCTTCCCCGTTGACACCGCGCAGGCACCGGTTACCTGACGCCGATGCCCGCCACCCCCGCCTCCGATCCGCCTGCCGATTATGCGACCCCGCTTCCGGCGGGCCATATCCGCGTCGGCGGCGCGCCCGAGGGGTTCGACGCCCGGGTCCTCCTGAAGGAGCTGGGACGGGGTCGGCCGGTCGTGCACGTCGCGCGGGACGACAAGCGGGCCGAGGCGATGGCCGCAGCACTGCGCTTCCACGCGCCGGGAACGACGGTGCTGCGCCTTCCGGCCTGGGATTGCCTGCCCTACGACCGGGTGTCGCCCGCCGCGGAGATATCGGCGGCCCGGATGTCGACGCTCACGGCGCTGGCCCATGGGCTTTCGGGGAAGTTCGTCCTGCTGACGACGCTGGCGGCCGTGACCCAGCGGGTGCCGAGCCGTGCGACGCTGAAGGGTGCCGGCTTCGCCGCGCGGGTAGATCAGCGGATAGACGAGGGGGCACTGCGCGACTTTCTCGTCCGAATGGGCTTCACCCAGACGCCCACGGTGATGGAACAGGGCGACTGGTCGCCCCGCGGCGGGATCATCGACATCTGGCCCCCGGGACAGCCCGCGCCGGTTCGCCTCGACCTGTTCGGCGATACGCTGGACGGGTTGCGTCGCTTCGACCCGGTGACGCAGCGGACGACGGATCAGCTCAAGCTGATCGAGCTGGCGCCGGTCTCCGAAGTCATCCTTGATGGGCCCGCCATCACGCGCTTCCGGCAAACCTATCGTATCGAGTTCGGCGCGGCGGGAACGGACGATCCGCTCTACGAGGCGGTGACGGCGGGCCGCAAGGCGCAGGGGATCGAGCACTGGCTGTCGTTCTTCCACGAGACGCTCGAGACGCTGCCGGATTACCTGCCCGACGCGGCCTTCGTGATGGACGACGCGACGCCCGCGCATCACGCCGAACGCTGGACGCAGATCGCGGATATGTATGACAACCGGTGCGAAGCGATGGCGGCCAAGGGGCGGATGGATTCCGTCTACAAGCCCGCACCGCCGGACGGGCTGTACCTGTCGCCGCAGTCGTTCGGAACGGCGCTGACTGGCAAGCGGGTGCTGCACCTGTCGCCCTTCGCCACGGCACCCGGTCCCGGCGTGATCGACGCGGGCGGGCGCGTGGGCCGCATCTTTGCCCCCGAACGCCAGCGGGAGGATGTGAACCTGTTCGAGGCGCTGGCCGGGCATATCGCGGAGAAGCGCACTGAGGGGGCGGTCGTGATCGCCAGCTATTCCGGCGGCGCGCGGGAGCGGTTGCAGGGCCTGCTGGAGGATCAGGGGGTCGCGGGGGCCCGACCGGTCAAGAAGGCGGGTGACGTGGCACGGGGCGAGGTCGGCCTCGCCATCTGGCCGCTGGATCGCGGGTTCGAGGGGCCGGTCGACGACAATCGCATGACGGTGATTTCCGAACAGGACGTGCTGGGCGAGCGTCTGATCCGGGGTCGGAAGAAAAAGCGGCGGGCCGAGAATTTCCTGACCGAGGCGCAGGCGCTGTCGGTCGGCGACCTGGTGGTCCATGTCGATCACGGCGTCGGGCGGTTCATCGGGTTCGAGACGGTCAAGGCGGCGGGTGCGCCCCATGAATGCCTGACGCTGGAATACGCGAATGGCGACCGGCTGTTCCTGCCGGTGGAGAACATCGAGTTGCTCAGCCGCTACGGGCAGGAAGACGGGCTGCTCGACAAGCTGGGCGGCGGTGCGTGGCAGGCGCGCAAGGTCCGCCTGAAGGAGCGCATCCGCCAGATCGCCGAGCGGCTGATGCGGATCGCGGCGGAGCGGGCGTTGCGTCGCGCGCCGATCCTGGAGCCGCCCCGCGACATGTGGGAAGCCTTCGCCGCGCGCTTCCCCTACGAGGAGACGGACGACCAGTTGCAGGCCATCGAGGACGTGGCCGCCGACCTCGCCTCCGGGCGCCCGATGGACCGGCTGGTCGTCGGCGATGTGGGCTTCGGCAAGACCGAGGTGGCCATGCGCGCCGCCTTTATCGCGACCACGACCGGCAAGCAGGTCGCGGTGATCGCGCCCACGACCCTTCTGGCGCGGCAACACGCGAAGTCCTTCCAGGACAGGTTCCGGGGCCTTCCGATCACGGTGCGGCAACTCTCGCGCTTCGTCGGCACCAGGGACGCGAACGCGACCCGCGCGGGCATCGCGGACGGGACCGTGGATATCGCCATCGGGACTCATGCGTTGCTGGCCAAGGGGGTGAAGTTCCGGGATCTCGGCCTGCTGGTGATCGACGAGGAACAGCATTTCGGCGTGACCCACAAGGAGCGGCTCAAGGAGATGCGGACCGACGTTCATGTCCTGACCCTCTCGGCCACGCCCATTCCCCGCACGCTTCAGATGAGCCTGACCGGCGTGCGCGACCTGTCGGTGATCGGGACGCCGCCGGTCGACCGGCTGGCGATCCGGACCTATGTCAGCGAGTTCGACGCGGTGACGGTGCGCGAGGCGCTGCTGCGGGAGCATTACCGCGGCGGGCAATCCTTCGTGGTGGTGCCGCGGATCAGCGATCTGTCGGAAATGGAACAGGTCCTGCGCGAGCAATTGCCGGAACTGAGCTACGTCATCGCCCATGGGCAACTCGCGGCCGGCGATCTCGACGAGCGGATGAATGCCTTCTATGACGGGCGTTACGACGTGTTGCTCAGCACCACGATCATCGAGAGCGGGATCGACATCCCCACCGCCAACACGATGGTCATCTGGCGGGCCGACATGTTCGGTTTGTCCCAGCTCTATCAGATACGCGGACGGGTTGGGCGGTCCAAGACGCGGGCCTATGCATATCTCACGACGAAGCCGCGCGCGAAGCTCACGCCGCAGGCGGAACGTCGGCTGAAGGCGCTCGGCTCCATCGACGCGCTCGGGGCGGGGTTCAACATCGCGAGCCAGGACCTCGATCTGCGGGGGGGCGGCAACATCATCGGCGAGGAGCAGTCGGGCCACATGCGCGAGGTGGGATTCGAATTGTACCAGTCGATGCTGGAGGAGACGATCGCCAAACTGAAATCGGGTGCGGCGGACCTGCCGGATGCGCTGTCGGACGAGTGGTCGCCGCAGATCGCGCTGGGCGTGCCGGTCCTCATCCCCGAGGATTACGTGGTGGATCTCGACCTGCGGCTGGGCCTCTACCGTCGCCTGTCCGGGTTGGAGAAAAAGGTCGAGCTGGAGGGTTTCGCCGCCGAACTGATCGACCGGTTCGGCCCCCTCCCGCGGGAGGTGAACATCCTGATACGGGTCGTGCGGATCAAGACGCTCTGCAAGGCGGCGGGGATCGCGAGGCTCAACGTGGGCGCGAAGGGGGCGAATGTGGAGTTTCACGGCAATCGCTTCGCACGTCCCGAGGGGCTGGTGGATTTCATCAAGGCCCGGAAGGGCGCAGCCAAGATCAAGGGCGACAAGCTCGTGATCCTTGAGACCTTCCCCGCCGAGGCCGACCGGATCAAGGGCGGCTTCGCCATCGCCCGCGACCTCGCCATCCATGCGGGCGCGGCCAAGGTCCGGAACGACTGACGGAACCCCGCGGCGGCGGGGGCGGTTTCACCCGCGACCCTGTGTCGCCCCGACCAGAACCAAGGACCGACGCGCATGTGGGCCACCATAGACCCCCGCGACCTGATCTACACCGTGATCGGCCTCGCGCTGTTCGGCTTGACGCTGCAACCGGCGCTTGCGCGCTACCGGCTGTTCAACCTGCCGGTGATCTACGTGGCCGTCGGCGCCCTCTTCGGCGGGTTCACCATCACGCAGATCGACCCCCTCGAGGGCGGGTGGCAATCGGCGGTGATCGAACACGCCTCCGAACTCATCGTCATCATCAGCCTCGCGGGCGCGGGTCTGGCCATCGACACGGCCGGGTCATGGCGCAACTGGAACCCGACCTGGCGGATGCTGGCCGTGACGATGCCGCTGACCATGACGGCCGTGGCGCTGATGGGTCACGGCTGGCTCGGCCTCACGCTGCCCGCGGCCCTGCTGCTGGCGGCGTCGCTGGCGCCGACGGATCCGGTGCTCGCCCGCTCGGTCCAGGTCTCCCCGCCCGGCCAGAAGGAGACGGAGATGGAGGTCGCCCTGACGGCGGAGGCCGGGCTGAACGACGGTCTGGCCTTTCCCTTCGTCTATCTCGCCATCCATGCCGCGACCCTCGGGGTCGCGCAGATGGTGGGGGGCGAGAACTGGATCTGGAACTGGCTGGCCTTCGACCTCGTCTACCGCGTCGCGATGGGGGTGATCGTCGGCTACGGGACCGGCTGGCTCATCAGCCGCATCGTCTTCAGCCCCATCGGCGACGGCGCGCACGGGGCCTGGAATGCGGTGGTCGTGATCCTGTCGGCCACGATGATCAGCTACGGGGTGACCGAGGCCCTGGACGGCTACGGTTTCCTCGCCGTCTTCTGCGCGGTGCGGGCCGGTCGGTCGAACACGAGGGGGACGGAGCACGAGGGCTACGAGAAATACGTCCATCACGGGGCGGAACAGCTCGAGGCGATCCTGCTGGCGCTGCTCCTTCTCTGGCTGGGAACGTTCGTGGCCTCGGGCGCGCTTGTCGGCCTTCGCTGGGAGGAAGTGGGATTCGCGTTGATCCTCATCCTCGTGGTGCGGCCGCTTGCGGGGCTCCTCGGCCTGCTCGGGCACCAATGCCATCGGTTGCAGCGAATGAGCGTCGCGTTCTTCGGCATACGGGGCATGGGATCCGTATTCTACATCGCCTACGCCCAGAACCATGCGGATTTCGCCGATATCGACGCGGTCTGGCGGATCGCGATGGTGACCATCGTGGCGTCCATCGTGATCCACGGCTACGCCGCGAACTTCTTTCTTTCCAGCGATCAGGAGATCGGCGACGTCCATCCGCATCAGGAGGATGCGGGGACGGACGCCCGACGCTAGCGAACTTTCTGCCCTGCAAAGGGCTCCGCGATCTCCACCGGTTCCTCCCGCAGGCCCGCGGCCAAAGCGAGCGCCAGCACCGCAAGGGCGCAGACACCGGCCATCAAGGGGATGGGCGTTCCGTCGAAGGACAGGCCGATGGGCGCGGCCAGCGCGACCGCGAAGACGGTCGAGATCGCCGAGATGACGGAGGAGGCCATCCCGGCGATGTGGCCCATAGGCTGCATCGCGATGGCGTTGAGATTGCCGATGGTGAGCCCGGCAAGCGCGAAGCTCCCGACCTGCCAGACGAGGAAGACCGGGAAGCGCACGCCGTCGGGCAAGGCGCCCGTCCACCAGAGAACGGCGAGCACGCCCGACAGGACGAGATGCACCGCCAGCGCGCGGCGCAGGAGCCAGAGCATTCCCAGACGGCCGACGAGACTCGCATTCGCGAAGCTCGCCCCCGCCGACAGGAGCGCCACGAGACCGAACCAGTAGGGGAAGGACGCGGCGCGGTCGAAGGTCAGCTCGTATATCTGCTGCACGCTGGTGATGGTGGCGAACAGGATCGCGAAAACGAGCGTCTGGACGAGGATGGCGCGGCGCACGTTGGCATGGGCGAAGACCTCCGCCGCGGCGGCGCGCAGGCGGGCGATCCGCAGGGGGCGGCGACGGTCGGGGGTAAGCGTCTCCGGCTGGCGCAGCACGAGCCAGGCACCGGACAGAGCGGAGAAGAGGACGAAGGCCCAGAACACCCCCCGCCAGCCGAATCCCGCGATGATCCAGGACCCGACCAGCGGAGCGATGGCGGGAACGAGAGCGAAGGTCATCATCACGAAGCTCGACACCCGGGCCATGCCGCGCCCGGCATAGAGGTCGCGTATCATCGCCTGGGCCGCGACGCGCGGACCGCTGGCACCGATCCCCTGCAACACGCGGGCGGCGAGCATCGTCTCCAGCGTCGGCGCGAAGGCCGCGAGCGCCGCCCCGACGCAGTAGAGCGCGGCCCCAGCGACCATCACCCGCTTGCGCCCGAACGTGTCCGAGAGCGGCCCGGCAAAGAGCGTGCCGAAGCCCATACCGAAGACGAAGGACACGATCACGAGCTGGGCCGCGTTGGGCCGGCCCGGCGACAGTTCCCGCCCGATTTCCGGCAGGGCGGGGAGCATGGCGTCGATGGAGAACGCGATGGTGGCCGACAGCATCGCCATCAGGGCCACGAATTCCGGGAGCGACAGGCGCCGGGTCGGCGCGTTCACGGGGCGGGTTCCGGCGTTGCCGAGGCCAACTGCTCCATGAGGTCGTCGATGATCTGCTCCCACATCTCGGGGGGCTGGGCCCCGCGGACGACATGCCGCCCGGCGAGGATGAAGGTCGGCACGCCGGTCACGCCCCGCTCGCGGGCATGGACGTCCCGGGTGCGGATATCGTCGCGATCGGCATCGCTGGTCAGCAGACGCTCCAGCATCTCCGCATCCATGCCGCGCCCGAGACCAATCTCCACCAGGGTCGCGTGATCTCCGATATCGCGCCCCTGCTCGAAATACGCCTCGAACAGGGCCTGGACCACCGGCGTCTGACGTCCCTCCAGCCCGGCCCAGTGGATCAGTCGGTGGGCGTCCAGCGTGTTGGGCGTCCGGCCGATCCCCTCGAAGTCGATGACGAGCCCCGCCGCTTCCGCTGCCTCGACGACGGGCGCATAGGCTCGGACCGCCCCGTCCCGACCGCCGAACTTCGCCTCCAGATAGGCCCGGCGATCCATGCCGCCGGGCGCCATGTCGGGATTGAGCTGGAACGGATGCCATTCCAGCGTCAACGGATGGTCGGGCCGGCGTCCGAGCGCGCGGAAGAGGTTCGCCTTGCCGATATGGCACCACGGACAGATCGGGTCGGACAGGATGTCGAGTTTGATCATGGCGGGTCCACTTTCGGTTCGGCCGGAGACTATGCGCTGGCGTGCCGGGGGGGAAGCGGGAACGCTTGATCTGTTTGATCCCCCATGACATCTTGGATCATTCCGATGGTCTGGAGCGCGCCGGTGACGAAAATTGCGGTTTCGACCGGCGACGACACGGCCCTGCTTTCGGCGCAGTTCGTGGACGAGACCGACTGGCACAGCCTCGCTCCGGCAGCGGGCGGCGTCGGCAAATTCATCATGGATCTGGACCGGGGCTTTTGCGAGATCGACCTCACGCTTCAGCGGATGACGGGTCTGCTCGGCCATGACGGAATGATGCCCGCCGCGGTGTTCTTCGAGCATATCCACCGGGAGGATCGGGCGGAGGTGGCGGCACGGATCGAGGCCGCACGGCAAGCCGGGGGCCGCTTCGAGACGGAGTTTCGGTTCGCCAAGTCATCGGGTGAGACGATCTGGCTCACCGGATCCGGACGACCGCTGAAGACCGGAGGGGGGCGGAACCTGCTGATCGGTGTGAACATCGACGTCACGGAACGCCGGAACGCGCAGGAGCGGGCCGAATTGCTGGCCGGGGAGATGGCGCACCGGATCAAGAACCTGTTCACCCTGGTCCAGAGTATGTTCAACATGGCTGCCCGCAGTTCGGAAACGCGGGAGGATCTGATCGAGGCGTTTGGCGGTCGGTTGCGCGCGCTGAGCGCGGTCAACGCGCTGACCTTCTCCGGGATCGACCGGAAGGTGCGGCTGGACGAGTTGCTCGGCTCGATCCTCGGACCGCTGGTCGAAAGCGGTCGGATCACACTCGATCTCACGCCCGGAGTGCAGCTCAACGGAGTGGCGGGACAGACGATCGTCCTGGCGGTGAACGAGTTGATGACCAACGCGGTCAAATACGGCGCGCTCCGGCATCCGGACGGGCATGTGGCCGTCGCGGCGACTGTCGCGGACGGGGAGTTCGTGCTTCGCTGGGACGAGCGGACACCGGATCCGGTCACGGCGCCCGAAGGCCGGGGCGGTTTCGGAATGCGGGTGCTGAACTCGATGACCGCGGCGACCTATTCCGGGCGCCCGGAATTCGACTGGCATCCGACGGGGCTGTCGTTCCGGTGCACCTGGCCCGCTCAGCAGGTGACGTGGCAGGACGGGCTGGGCTATTCCGCGACCACCGCGGAACACGTGTCGGCGGCGGCGCGCAGCAAGTCCTAACCGCTCACGCCAGCGCCCGGCGGATCAGCTTGCCGTTCGGGTTGCGCGGCAGGGCATCGCGGCGGAGCCACATCCGCGGCCGCTTGTAGCGCGCGAGACGGTCCGCGGCATGGGCGTCGGCCGACGCCTCGTCGAGCGGCGCGCCGACGTAATACGCCGCCAGCACCGCGGCCCCGCCCGCCACCGTCACGCAGCCCACGGCGAGGTCCGCCACGGGGAGGCCCGCCAGCGCCTCCTCCACCTCCTGCGGGGAGACCCGGTGGCCGCCCGGATTGAGCAGGTCGTCGCACCGCCCCTCGTGGATGAGCGCGCCGTCCGGCATCGCGCGGACCCGGTCGCCGGTATCGAACCAATCGCCCTCGGGCGGGACCGGGGCGCCGTCCTCCCAATAGCCGAGCATGAGGCCCGGATCGTCCGTCGACACGAACAACGCGCCGTCCTTCCCCACCCGTGTTCGACGCTCCCGCTGGGGGTATCCGACGCTGCCTTCCGGGGCCGGGCGCTCGGGAGAGCCGGAGACGAAGGTGGAGCATTCGGACATGCCCAGCGCCTCGTGCAGGTCCGTCCCGGTCGCGTCGCGCCAGGCTGCCCGAAGCGCGGCAGGCAGCCGCTCGCCCGCCGACAAGCCATGGCGAAGACGCTGGGTAAGAGGCCAGGGCGCGCGCAGGATGCGCCGATAGATACCGGGGACCGCGGCGAAGATCGTGGCACCCTCCTCCGCTATCAGCATCGGCAGGTCCGCGGCCGCCGTACCCGGCGCCGGAATGATCGCCGTGGCTCCCGTCGTCCACGGGTCGAGCAGACCGGTCCCGAGCGTGTAGGTCCAGTTGAACGCGCCCGCATGCAGCACCCGGTCATCGGCCCGCAGCCCGTACCAGCCGTCCTGCATCATCCTCCGGGCCCGGATCGCGCGATGGGCGTGGGCCACGGCCTTCGGCGCCCCTCCGGAGCCGGAGGTGAACACGATGTAGCCGAGGCGATCCTCCGACCCGGGCACCCAGTCATCGAACGGCAGCGGGGTGGCGTCGAGGTCCGACGGCGACATCGCCGGGACGCCGTCCGGGATCGGCAGACCCGCGGAGGCGACGGTCAGCGACGGGCCGATCCGCATCGCGATGGCGTCGACATCCGGCGCGGTGAGCTGGGCGGAGGTGGGGACGGGAACGAGCCCCGCGGCGCAGGCGGCGAGGAACGTGATCGGGAAGTCCGGCTCGTCGCCCAGCCGGAGCAGGATCCGCGCGCCGGGTGGCAGGTCGCGGGCGCGGAAGCCCCCGGCCCGCACCTCGACCGCGGCCAAAAGCGCGCCGTGGGTCCAGGAGTCCTGGCCCGGGACCACGAGCGCAGGGTGGTCGGGCCGGTCGTGGCCCGCGCGCAGAACATGGGCGGCGAGGTTGAAGATCATGGGCGAGTGCTAGCGGTGCCGCGCGGGGCAGGCAATCCGGCAAGTCCGGCGTCCCGCGCGGTCACACGGTCCGCGCGCATTGAGCCCGAGCGGACAGCACTCAGTCGAAGAGATCCCCGTCCCCGCGCGGCGCGTCCAGCCCGAGATGCCGCCAGCCCTTATGCGCCAGCATCCGGCCGCGCGGCGTCCGCGCGATCAGCCCCTGCTGCAGCAGGAACGGCTCGATCACCTCCTCCAGCGCGTCCCGGCTTTCGGACAGGGCGGCGGAGATGGTCTCGATCCCGACCGGACCACCGCCGTAATTCTCCGCGATCAGGGACAGGTACCGGCGATCCGCCCCGTCCAGCCCCAGATGGTCCACCCCCAGCCGGGTCAGCGCGCCGTCGGCGACGGTCTGCGTGACCTGTCCGTCCCCCTCGACCACCGCGAAATCCACCACCCGGCGCAGCAGGCGGCCGGCGATACGCGGCGTCCCGCGGGCGCGCCGCGCGATCTCCCGCGCGCCATCATCGGTCGCGGGAGCCCCCATGAGGCGGGCGCCGCGGGTGACGATCTGATGCAGCTCGTCCTCGGTATAGAAGACCAGCCGCGTCGGGATTCCGAACCGGTCCCGCAGCGGCGTCGTGAGAAGGCCGAGCCGCGTCGTGGCGCCGACCAGCGTGAACGGTTGCAGGTCGATCCGCACGGTCCGCGCCGCAGGCCCCTCGCCGATCACGAGATCCAGCGCGAAATCCTCCAGCGCGGGATAGAGCACCTCCTCGACCATGGGGCTGAGGCGGTGGATCTCGTCGATGAAGAGGACGTCCCGCGCTTCGAGGTTGGTCAGGATCGCGGCGAGGTCGCCCGCCTTGGCCAGTACCGGCCCGGAGGTCATGCGGAACCCGACCCCGAGCTCCCGCGCCATGATCTGCGCCAGCGTCGTCTTTCCGAGCCCCGGCGGCCCGTGGAACAGCACATGATCCATCGCCTGTCCGCGCATCCGCGCGCTGTCGATGAAGACCCGCAGGTTCGACCGCGCCTCGGCCTGCCCGATGAATTCGGCCAGAACCTGCGGGCGGAGGGCCCGGTCGTCGGAGATATCCGGCGTTTCGGGGTCGAGGACGGGGTCGCGGGAGGTCATCTGTCGAGCCCTCGCGTTCTGCTGTGAGGCCGGGTCACCCGGACTTGCGCGCGCGCGCCGACATCGGGGAACGTAAGATCAGCCATCGCTAGTCCCCGGGGGCGAGGCGGCGGAGCGCCGCGCGGATGATGCCACCGGTATCCTCGGCCTCACCGGCGACCTCGGCCACGGCTCGAGCCGCGTCGGTGGGCGCGTAGCCAAGATTGGCGAGGGCGGAGAGGGCTTCGGATTGCGCCGACGCGGTGGCGCCGGAGGGAGCGGGTGCGGATCCGGGCACCGACGGGGCATCGACCAGCGGGTCGTCCGCCCTGTCGCCCATGGCCATCATCGCCGGAGCCTTGCCTTTGAGTTCGAGGACCACCCGCTGCGCGATCTTCGGGCCGACGCCCGGAGCCGAACGGACGGCATTCGCGTCGCCCAATGCGATGGCGCGACCGATGCCATCGGTTCCGAGCGCCCCGAGGATCGCGAGCGACCCCCGCGCCCCGATCCCCTGCACCGAAATGAGCAGGCGATGCCATTCCCGCTCCTGCAATGTCAGGAACCCGAAAAGCTGCATCAGGTCCTCGCGCACAAGCAATTCCGTCCAGAGCGACACAGGCGACCGCACCGGCGGCAAAGCGGCGATGGTGCGGTCCGAGCAATGCACAACGTAGCCTACGCCGCCCACGTCCAGCAGGACCTGATCCGCCCCCTTCCAGTCGAGACGTCCCGTGAGCCGTCCAATCATCCGGCAGCCCCGATGGCCGCGGCGAGGCGTCCTGCGCTCTGGAGGTGAAAGGCGTGGCAAAGAGCGACGGCGAGGGCGTCCGCCGCGTCCGCGGAGTCGGGCGCGCAACCCGGAAGCTGCATCCGGACCATGTGTTCCACCTGTTGCTTCGCGGCATGGCCGGTCCCGACCACGGCCTTCTTGACCGCGTTCGGCGCGTATTCCCCGACCGCGAGCCCGGCCTGCGCGGGGACGAGAACCGCGATGCCCCGCGCCTGTCCCAGCTTGAGCGTCCCGGCCCCGTCGCGGTTCACGAATGTCTGCTCCACTGCCGCTGCACCGGGGGCATGGGCCGCGATCACGGCGGTCAGCCCGACATGCAGGTCGAGAAGGCGTGCGGCCATGTCGGCGCCCGCCGGACGCACGGTGCCGTTCGCAACATGGCGCAGGCGCGGTCCGTCCATGTCGATGATGCCCCAGCCGCAGGCCCTCAGGCCCGGGTCGATGCCGATGACCCGCATACCGCCCCTCGATGTTCGGTTCTTGTTCCCGTGGTGCTAGCACGCCCCCGCCGCGGTTGGCAAAGACCGTAATGCCCATGCACCGCACGCATGACGGGCATGCTTGCATGATTGTTGTGCGGTTTGCGAACCGACCCTAACTGACGGGTATCGGCGCAGAACGCATGCCATCCCTTCCACACCTATTTGATCAGGACCACCCCATGGCCACCTTCGACATCCTTCATTCGACCCGCCCCTCCGCCGGACCTCTCTTCGCCGACCTGTTTGGCCGCATCGTGGCGTGGAACGACCGCCGCGTCACAGTCAAGATGTTGAACCGTCTGACGGATCGGGAACTGGACGACATCGGCCTGCGGCGCGCCCAGATCGTGAACTTCGCCGCCATCCGCCGCTGATCGGACCGGCCGGCGACGCCCGGCCAACGGCCCTCCCCCGCCATGCAGAGAACGCATCCGTGCCTTGCGGAGACGGCAATTGCATTCGGCGGGGACCTGCCCCACCTCGGGGATACGCAATACCGCAAGTCACGAAAGGAGATGTGACATGACCGAACGCCGCAACGCCCTCCTGGCCATCCTCGCCGACCGCTTCAGCCGTCGGGCGATCCGTCGCGATCTCTATCGTCTGGACGAGCGGTCGCTCGAGGATATCGGGCTCAACCGCGCCGATGTGGATATCCGCTTCGGCTGACGCCTAGCTCCGGCGCAGGGTCAGGGTGGTCCAATCCCCCAGAACCTCGCGCCCGGCTTCCGCCATTCCATTCTTGCCGTAGGCCGCCGATACCTCGTCGGCCTGCGGATTCAGAAGCCCGGACAGAACGATCGCAGCCCCCGGTGCCGCCGCACGGTCCATTTCCGGCGCCATCGCGATCAGCGGGCCCTTCAGGATATTCGCGAAGATCAGGTCGAACGGCCCGGCAAGCTCCGGATGCTCGAACCCCGCCGCCTCGACGCAGTTCACGCGCCCCTCCATCCCGTTCACCGCCAGATTCGCCCGCGCCACGTCCACCGCGACGGAGTCGATATCCGAGGCGACGACCTGTGCGGCAGGGAAGACCCGGGCCGCCGCCATCGCCAACACCGCCGTGCCCGCGCCGATATCCGCCACGCGGTCCGGCGCGATCCCCTCCCCGATCAGGGTTTCGAGCGCTAGCAGGCACCCTTGCGTCGTGCCATGATGGCCGGTCCCGAACGCCATCGCCGCTTCGATCAGGAGTGCCACGCGACCCTCCGGCACGCGGTCCGCGTCGTGGCTGCCGTAGACGAAGAACCGGCCCGCCTCGACTGGTCGCAATTCCCGCCGCACATGGGCGACCCAGTCCGTCGGCGGCAGTTCCGAGACCGCGAAGGGCCGCGCGCCATAGGCCGCCGCCAGCAGGGCGAGCGCCGTCCCGTCCGGTGCCTCCGCGAAATAGGCGCCGACCTCCCAGAGGCCCGAGCCGTCCTCCATCTCGAACACGCCGACGCCGTCAGGGGCGAGCACGTCCTCGAGCTTTTCACCCAGCGCCTCCGCCGCGTCGCGGCCCGGAAGGGTCGTCAGCGCGGTCCAGCTTGCGGGCGTGACCGTGTCGGGATCGGGTTCGGGCATCGGTTTGGCTCTCCTCCGGACTGGCCCCGCTCTGCCCTTGGGGACCCGCGATGTCCAGCGGCTGGACCCCCGTTCCCCGTCATGGCAATCAACGGCAATGACCCCGCTCTCCCCCGAGGCCGTGACCGCCCTTTTCACCCGCGCGGACGACACGTTCCTGTTCGCCCGCTGGGGACGTCCGCTCGTCCCGGTGGTCTTCGGCGTGACCGATCCGACGGTCGCCGTGTTCAAGGGCGCGGTGGAGGCGCTCTGCGTGCTGACCGGGCATCGCATGGCGGAGACCGATCCGGAGCTGGGCGCGAACCTGATGGTCTTCTTCGTGCGCGATTGGTCCGAACTGACCGAGACGCCGAACCTCGACCGGCTGATCCCCGATCTCGGCCCCCTCGTCACGCGGCTGGAGGCGGCGGGGGCGAACCAGTATCGCATCTTCCGGTTCGAGGAGGGCGGCGCGATCCAGGCCTGTTTCGCCTTCATCCGGATGGACGACGATCTCGCCGCCGTCGGCGCCGACATGCTGGCGCTGAACCAGATGGTGCAGGCGATGCTGCTCTGGTCCGACACGGCTTTCACCGATGCCTCGCCGCTGGCCATGATCGAGGCGCGCGCCGTGCTGCGACCCGATATCGCCGACATCATGCGCGCGGCCTACGATCCGGTTCTGCCATCCATGTCGCAGGATCCGGCCCATGCCATGCGCCTGGCCGCGCGGCTGGGTCGGCTTCAATGAACGGGGTGCATCGCTGGCCCGTGCGGGTTTATTACGAGGACACGGACCTCGCGGGCCTTGTCTATTACGCGAACTACCTGAAATTCATCGAGCGGGCGCGGTCGGAGATGGTGCGCACTGGCGGGATCGATCAGGCGGCCATGCGCGCCGAGGGGCTGGTCTTCGTCGTCACCCGGGTCGTGGCGGATTACCTGTCCCCCGCCCGGTACGACGATGCGTTGATGGTCGAGACGCGGATCGGACGGACGGGCAAGGCACGCTTCGTTATGGCGCAGGAGGTCCTGCGCGACGAGACGATCCTTTTCCGGGCCGAGGTCACGATTGCGTGCCTGGACATGGGCGGACGCCCCCGGCGCCTGCCCGCCGGGATCGCGGAAATGGCCGCCGCCGCGGAGACCGGACCCGGCACCTTGAGCTAGCAAAGCAACGCCCGGATACACGATGTTTCAGGCCCGTGAGGCCATGCGCAATCCGCCGCGCAACTCCCGATCGCGACGTTGCGGCGCGACGGCCGGAACCGCCGGGCCCGTCTCGCCAAGGTTCGTTCCGTCTGCTACGATCCCGACAATCGACATGGCCGGCAACGATCCGGCTCAGCAAGGACGGGCAGTCCACATGGAAACCGAAGTGCTGGCCTCAGCCAGCGAGATCGACTTTTCGATCTGGGCGCTGTTCTGGCGCGCGACGTTCATCGTGCAGGTCGTGATGATCATGCTGTTCGCGGCCTCCGTCTGGGTCTGGGCGGTACTGATCCAGAAGGTCGTGCAGTTCCGGCGGGCCAAGACCCGCGCCGCCGCCTTCGACCGCGCCTTCTGGTCGGGCGAGCCGCTGGACGAACTCTACGACCAGATCGGGGACCGCCCGAAATCCGCATCCGAACGCATCTTCGCCGCCGCCATGAGCGAGTGGAGCCGCAGCCACCGGGACGATGGCGGCCTGATCGCGGGAACCCAGTCGCGGATCGACCGCACCATGGACGTGGCCATCGCGAAGGAGCGGGACCGCCTGACCTCCGGCCTGACCTTCCTCGCCACGGTCGGTTCCACCGGTCCGTTCGTCGGCCTGTTCGGCACGGTCTGGGGGATCAAGCATGCTTTCGAGCAGATCGCGATCAGTCAGAACACCAACCTCGCCGTCGTCGCACCGGGCATCGCCGAAGCGCTGCTGGCCACGGGTCTCGGCCTTCTCGCGGCGATCCCGGCGGTGGTGTTCTACAACAAGCTGACCCGGGACGCCGACCGCATCACCGGCAATTACGAAGCCTTCGCCGACGAGTTCGCCACGATCCTCTCCCGGCAGCTGGACGCCGCCTGATGGCGGGCGGAACGGTTCATCCGGGGGGCGGGATGCCCCGTCGGCGTGGTCGGCGCGGAGCCAGCGCGGGTGCGCCGATGTCCGAGATAAACGTGACGCCCTTCGTGGACGTGATGCTGGTCCTGCTCATCATCTTCATGGTCGCGGCCCCGCTCCTGACGGCAGGGGTCCCCATCGAGCTGCCGGAGACCGCCGCGGCCGCCCTGCCGCAGGAGCAGGAGGAGCCGCTGGCCCTGACCATCGCCGCAGACGGTCGCGTCCTGATCGGTCCCACGGAAGTCCCGCGGGAGGAGCTCGTGACGCGCCTGCGGGCCATCGCGGGCGAGCGGCAGGGGGACAAGGTGTTCCTGCGCGCCGATGGGACCGTGCCCTATTCCGACGTGATGGTGGTGATGGGCGCGCTCAATGCGGGCGGTTTCCGCAACATCGGACTTGTGACCGAGGCGGGAGGCCCGACGCTGGACGGCAGCGCGGGGACGAACTGACATGGAGCGGCGCACGGCCGTCGCCCTGTCCGCCACGGCACATGCGGGCCTGTTGGCCTGGGCGCTCGTGGCCGGGTTCTTCACCCGCCCGCCCGACGAGACCAACCTTCAGGCGGCCTCTGTGTCGGTGATCTCCTCGGCGGAGTTCGACGCGCTGGTCTCGAACGCGCCGGTCGCCGGGGCCGAACCGGAGGCCCCAGCGGCCCCGGTCGCCCCCGCGGAGACGGAGCCCACGCCGCCGCCCGCCGAAGAGACGCCGCCGCCGGAATCCACCCGGCCCGACGCACCGGCCCCTACGCCGCCGGATGCGAATCCCGATGCCTCCGCCCTAACCCCGCCGCCGCTGGCCGATGTCGCGCCGGAGGTGCCCGACGCCCCCGCCTCCCCAGCGGAGGCGGAGGACGCGCCGGTCACCGATACCCCCGCCCCGCGGGAAGCGCCGCGCGTGGCCGCGACCCCGGCGCCCGCCCCGCCCCCGGCGACCGAGGTGGCACCCGTAGTGCAGACGCCCCCCGCGCCGTCACCCGCGGAGGATCCGGCGGAACCGGCGGAGACGGCGACCGCCCCGGAGGAAGCCGCCCCGGTGATCGTGACCGAGGCCGACACGCCGTCGGCCGCGCCCGAACGCTCGCTCCGCCCCGGACGTCGTCCCGCAGCACCCGTTCCGGCGGTGGCAGAGGCGCCGGAGGAGACACCAGCCGATCCTGTGGCGGAACCCGAGTCGACCCCGACCACCGCAACGGAAGAAACACCGGCAGAGGATCCCCTTGCCGCCGCCATCGCGGGCGCCGTGGCGGACGCGATCGCCGATCCGGCGCCGAGCACCCCCGCCCCCTCCGGTCCGCCCCTGACCCAGGGCGAACAGGACGGTCTCCGCGTGGCTGTGAGCGCCTGTTGGGTCGTCGATCCGGGCGCCCCCTCGGCCAGCGTCGTCGTCACGCTGGCCTTCGACATGGACCGCGACGGCAATCCCCGCACCGACACGATCCGTCAGTTGGGCGCCTCCGGCGGCGACGGGGCCGCGACGCAGCGGGCCTTTGAATCCGCCCGCCGGGCCGTGATCCGCTGCGCGAACGGTGGCTATGCGCTGCCGGTTGAGAAATACGAGCAATGGCGCGAGATAGAGATGACCTTCGATCCCACAACGATGAGGCTCCGGTGAGATACCTGTTCCAGATGCTGGCCTGTGCCCTCGCGCTCGCCCTGCCCTCCCTGCCCGCGCTCGCCCAGGACGGGCCGCTGCGGATCACCATCACCGATGGCGTGATCGAGCCGCTACCCTTCGCGGTGCCCAATTTCGTTGCGCGCAACGATGCGGCGGGCCAGATTTCGCAGGACATCACCCGCGTCATCGCCGCCGACCTCGCGAATACCGGCCTCTTCCGCGAAATCCCGCAGGACGCCCACATCGCGCGGGTGTCGAATTTCGACGCCACGATCCAGTTCTCGGACTGGAAGGCGATCAACGCGCAGGCCCTCGTCACCGGATCCGCCCTGGTGGAGCCCGACGGGCGGCTGGTCGTGCAGTTCCGGCTGTTCGACGTGTTCTCCGAGGCGCCGCTCGGGGAAGGGCTTCAATTCGTCGGCACCGCGGAGGGTTGGCGGCGAATGGCGCACAAGGTCGCCGATGCGGTCTATTCCCGGATCACCGGCGAAGGCCCCTATTTCGACAGCCGCGTGGTCTTCGTCGCCGAGCAGGGCCCGAAGGATGCGCGGCAGAAGCGGCTCGCGGTGATGGATTACGACGGGGCGAATGTGTCGTACCTGACCTCGTCGGACAGCATCGTGCTCGCCCCCCGCTTCTCGCCCGACGGCAGCCGGATCATCTACACCAGCTACGAGACCGGCTTTCCCAGGGTCACCGTCCTGAACGTCGCCACGCTGGACCGGCAGACCATCGGCGACCAGACCACCAACATGAGCTTCGCGCCGCGCTTCTCCCCCGACGGCAGTCGGGCGGTCTATTCTGCGGAAGCGGCGGGCAATACCGATCTCTACCTTCTGGACGTCGGCTCGGGCGCCACCACGCGCCTGACCACCGCGCCCTCGATCGAAACCGCCCCGAGCTTCTCTCCTGACGGCAGCCAGATCGTGTTTGAAAGCGACCGCTCCGGCCAGCCGCAGATCTACGTGATGCAGGCGGGCGGCGGCGAGGGAACGCGCATCAGCTTCGGAGAGGGGCGCTACGGCACCCCCGTCTGGTCGCCCCGGGGCGACATGATCGCCTTCACCAAGCAGAATGCGGGACGCTTCCACATCGGCGTCATGCGCACCGACGGCTCCGAGGAACGGCTGCTGACCGGTGCCTTCCTCGACGAGGGGCCGACCTGGGCCCCCAACGGACGGGTCGTGATGTTCACCCGCGAGACGGCGGGAGCGACCGGGGCGCCCGCGCTCTACACCGTGGACATCACCGGCCGTAACCTTCAACGTGCCGCGACCCCCGCGGCCGCCTCGGACCCCTCTTGGGGTCCGCTTTTGAACTGAGGATAGTGGTATGAGAACAGCAGGTTTGATCCTGATCGCGGCCCTCGCCGTGACCGGCTGCGCCCGTGCGCCCGTGGATGGCGGCATCGGCGGGCTCAGCGGGAACGGCACGGACGATTTCGCCTCCGGCGGGGCGAACGATCCGACTTCCGTCGCCTACTTCCAGCAGAACGTGGGCGACCGCGTGCTCTTTCAGGTTGATCAGGCGACGGTCACCCAGGAGGGCCGGAACGTCCTGTCCGGTCAGGCGCGCTGGCTGAACGCGAACCCGGAATATACCGCCCTGATCGAGGGCCATGCCGACGAGCAGGGAACGCGCGAATACAACCTCGCCCTCGGCGGCAGGCGCGCCAACGCAGTGCGCGACTTCCTCGTGAGCCAGGGCGTCGGCCAAGGACGGATGCGCACGATCAGCTACGGCAAGGAACGCCCGCTCCAGATCTGCTCCACAGAGGAATGCTACAGTCAGAATCGTCGCGCCGTGACCGTGCTCGCGACCGGCGCGGGCGTGTGATGCGTCTGGCACTCGCCCTCGCTGCGACGCTGGCCCTTCCGGCGGCGGCGCAGGACAGCGCGGAGACGCTGGCCGACATCCGGCAGCAACTCTCCGTCCTGCAGGTGGAGCTTCAGCGTCTACGGGGTGAGCTGAACACGACCGGCGCGCCCGGCGTCACCGTCGGCGGCGGCTCCGTGATCGAGCGGGCCGATGCCATCGAGGCCGAGCTGCGCCGACTGACCCAGGCGACCGAGCGGATGGAATTCCGCATCGAAAGCGTGGCGCGGGACGGTGGCAATCGGCTGGAGGACCTGCGGTTCCAGCTCTGCGAACTCACGACCGATTGCGATCTCGGGGCCCTGCCCTCGCCCGGACCGCTGGGCAGCGAGGCGGGTGCGGGCGATGCCGTTGCGGCGCCGGCCAACCCGATAGAACTGCCCGCGGAACAGCAGGACGAAGGTGCGGAGCTTGCCGTAGGCGAGCAGGCGGATTTCGATGCCGCCAGCGCCGCGCTCGCGGCCGGTCGCAACGCGGAGGCGGCGAGTGCTTTCGAGAGGTTCCTCGGCGCCTACCCGACGGGCCCGCTCACCTACGAGGCGCAATTTCTTCGCGGCGAAGCCTTGGCGGCGGACGGCGACAGCGAAGGGGCCGCACGGGCTTACCTGGAGAGTTTCTCCGGAACGCCGGAAGGACCGCGCGCCCCCGCTTCCCTCCTCGGGTTGGGCCGGGCGCTCGGGGCGTTGGGCCAAACCGACGAAGCCTGCCTCACGCTGGCCGAAGTGGGGATTCGGTTCCCGCAGGCGCCTGCGGCGGCGGCGGCGAATTCCGAACGGGCGGGGCTTGGCTGCTCCTGACCTGACGCTCGATCCGGACGACGCGCCCTTCGGCGTCGCCGTCTCCGGCGGCGCGGACAGCCTCGCCCTGCTGCTGCTGGCGCACGATCGCGGATGGGTTCTCCGCGCGGTGACCGTCGATCACGGCCTCCGGCCCGAAGCCAGGGCCGAAGCGATATGGGTCGGCGAAATTTGTGCCCCGCGCGGCATCGCCCACGATATCCTCCCGTTGAACCTGTCCGACGGCCCGGCGCTGCAGGCGCGCGCCCGGTCCGCGCGTTATACCGCGCTCGCCGATTGGGCGCGCGAGCACGGGATCGGCGCCGTCCTGCTCGGCCATACCCGGGACGATGTGGCGGAGACATTCCTCATGCGTCTGGCGGACGGTGCGGGCTTGGATGGGCTGGCCCGCATGGCGACACGGTTCACCCGGGACGGCGCCGTCTTTCGACGCCCTCTCCTCGATATCGACAAGGCGACGCTTAGGACGGTGGTCGCCGGGCACGGCCTCGTGCCGGTGGAGGATCCGAGCAACCGGGATCCGCGGTTCGAGAGGACGCAGTTGCGACGCTTGCTGGCGCAGGCCAGAATCGACTCCGCCGAAATAGCCGCATCGGCGAAGGCGCTGCGGGCCGTACGCGATTCCGTCGAGGCGCGGACCGCCCTGATCGTGCGCGACATCGCGACGATGGATCGCGGAGACTGGATGCTCGACCGGGAGGGGTGGACCGCATTGCTCCACGACGAACCGGAGCAAGCGCGCCGGGTCGTCCTGACGGGACTTCGCTGGGTCGGGAGCGGCGCGCATCCACCGCGCCGCACGGAGCAGGTGGAACTGCTGCGACGGATGACCTCGGGGGAGGCGGCGACGCTGGCCGGTTGCCTGATCGTAGCGGAACCGGACCACATTCGGATCGCCCGCGAACCCGCCGCCGCGATGCGCGCGCCGGATGCCGCCCCCGGATCGACCTGGGACGGCCGCTGGCACGTGGAAGGACCGCCTAAAGCCACCATCCGCGCGCTCGGGGAGGCGGTTGCGGACACCGATTGGCGCGCAACCGGCCTGCCGCGTCGGAGCCTGATGGCGAGCCCGGGATTATGGGACGGAGACACGCTCCTGTCGGCCCCGTTGGTCGAACCGGGCGGCCCATGGACGGCGACATGCAGCGACCCATTCGCCACACCGGGCGAAATGCGTTGAACCGACCGGCCCAATGCCTATCTTGTGACACAACAGTCGCGCGGGCGGACCGGCCTGCGCCGTAAGGAGGAATTCCCTTGGGTAACGCGCGCAACATAGCCTTTTGGGTTGTTCTCTTCGTCCTCGTGATGGCCCTGTTCCAGCTCTTTTCCGGCGGGCAATCGGCCATGTCGGCCCGCGAAGTCCCCTATTCCGACTTCATCACGCAGGTCGAAGACGGCTCCGTGCAATCGGTTACCCTGGACGGCGAGCGCATCATCTTCAGCGGCACCGGCGGAACCGAGCAGATCACCATCAAGCCTGCCGATGTCGACGTGACCGAGACGCTTCTGGCCAACAACGTGCGAATCGCCGCCGAGAGTCAGGAGCAGTCGGGCTTCATGTCCGCGCTCGGGCTATGGCTTCCGTTTCTCGTCCTGATCGGCATCTGGATCTTCTTCATGAACCGGATGCAGGGCGGCGGCAAAGGTGGGGCCATGGGTTTCGGCAAGTCCAAGGCAAAATTGCTGACGGAGAAGCAGGGGCGGGTGACGTTCGACGACGTCGCGGGCATCGACGAGGCCAAGGAGGATCTCGAGGAGATCGTGGAGTTTCTCCGCAATCCGCAGAAATTCTCGCGCCTCGGCGGCAAGATTCCCAAAGGCGCTTTGCTCGTCGGCCCTCCGGGCACCGGTAAGACGCTGCTCGCCCGTGCCGTCGCCGGTGAGGCGGGCGTGCCCTTCTTCACGATCTCCGGCTCCGATTTCGTCGAGATGTTCGTCGGCGTCGGCGCCAGCCGCGTCCGCGACATGTTCGAGCAGGCTAAGAAGAACGCGCCCTGCATCGTCTTCATCGACGAGATCGACGCGGTCGGTCGCTCCCGGGGCGTCGGCTATGGCGGCGGCAACGACGAGCGTGAGCAGACGCTCAACCAGCTTCTGGTCGAGATGGACGGGTTCGAGGCCAATGAGGGTATCATCATCGTCGCGGCCACGAACCGTCCCGACGTGCTCGACCCCGCACTCCTGCGTCCCGGCCGCTTCGACCGTCAGGTCCAGGTGCCCAATCCGGACATCAAGGGCCGCGAGAAGATTCTCGGCGTCCATGCCAAGAAGGTGCCGCTGGGTGCGGATGTGGACCTGCGTATCATCGCGCGCGGAACGCCCGGTTTCTCGGGTGCCGATCTCGCCAATCTCGTGAACGAATCCGCTCTGGCAGCCGCGCGCATCGGTCGCCGCGTCGTCACGATGGAGGATTTCGAGCAGGCCAAGGACAAGGTGATGATGGGCGCCGAGCGTCGGTCCATGGTCATGACCGAGGACGAGAAGAAGCTGACCGCCTATCACGAATCCGGTCACGCCGTCGTCGGCCTGAACGTTCCGCAGCACGACCCGATCCACAAGGCCACGATTATTCCGAGAGGACGTGCCCTCGGCCTCGTCCTGTCCCTGCCGGAGCGGGACCGCATCTCCGCCAGCTATCAATGGTTCACCTCGCGTATCGCGATGGCCATGGGCGGGCGCGTCGCAGAGGAGCTGATCTTCGGCAAGGAGCACATCACCTCCGGCGCCAGCCAGGACATCAAGCAGGCGACCCAAATGGCCCGCGCGATGGTCACGCAATATGGCTACGCCCACGAGGAGATTGGTTTCGTGGATTACGCCAACGAGCAGCAGAGCTTCCTCGGCGCATATGGCGGCGGTACGAACCACTCGTCCGAGACCCAGAAGCTTATCGACGACAAGGTGAAGGAAATCATCAACGACGGCTACGAGACGGCGAAGCGGATCCTGACGGAGAAAGCCGACGCGCTGGAGAACCTTGCGCAGGGACTTCTGGAATACGAGACGCTTACCGGACCGGAGATCATGAAGGTCATCAACGGCGAGCCGCTGAACCGCGGCGACGATGACGACGGCGATATCGGTATGGGCGGCAGTCTGACGTCGATCCCGAAGACCAAGCCGAAGAAGCCGAAGGCCCCGGATGTGGGTCCGACGGCGGAACCGACTGCCTGAGGTGAGATGGTTCGGTCGGGTGTCCTGAGAGCGCCCGACCGGACGGTCGGTAAGGCTTGGAATCACCTTCTGGTTTCACTTCGGCCGTCGCCTCGTCTGGCCATGCGCAGGCGTGATGTGAATATTAGTTCTTGCTCAGCCCTCCCCCTCTAACGAGCTGCTTGAAGTCGTCACCGTCCAGATTGATGCTTTGGGCAGGATGAAAGCACCCGAGACGAAGGACGGACCGATGCCCGCCTTGATTTCCACCGATATCGTCGGTCGCGTCGAATGGCTCGGAACGGTGAAATCCCGTGCAGCCGATCTCGCGTCGCATGCGCAGGATGATCTTGTGCTGACATTCGCGGGTCCTGAAGGCGAGGATCATGGTGGAATGACCCGATCGTCCTGCAGCCGCGTGACATCACAATATTCGAAGGGGACCGAAATCCGGAACGTCCGTCAGCTCTGCGTCATGTCGGCGGAGGAACTTCGCGATATCGCTGCCGACATGGGCGTCGACAGGTTCGATCCAGCCTGGGCCGGGGCGACGCTCGTCGTATCGGGCATCCCGGATTTCAGCCATCTGCCCCCGTCATCGAGGCTTCAGACGGAAGGCCAAGAAGGCGGGGCGACGATCGTGGTCGATATGCTGAACCGTCCATGTCACTTGCCCGCGGCGGTGATCGAGCGGGACGCAAAGGGACACGGAAAGGCGTTCAAGGGCGCGGCGAAGGATCGGCGGGGTTTCACCGCATGGGTCGAGAGGGAGGGGATCATGCGTATCGGTGATCCGGTCCGCCTCCACATTCCCGCTCAGCGAGCGTGGGGTGGTATTGCGAACGCCTGATGGCCAATCAGCCGAGCGCGAGACCCGCAATCATGGCGAGCGCGACACCCGAGACGAAACCGGCCTGGATCAGAATGCTGGTGACGGTCATGGCGAATATCCTTGTTGTTCCGCTTGATGACCCGCTGCTGCTGGGTCCGTTCGATCTGCCTCCATAACACCTGACCGGTCTGACGGTTCCGAAGGTGAAATCCGGACATTCGTCTCGTCTGCCGCGCCCGGCGCCTCCCGCGACGCCGGGATGCCCGCAGATGTCGCATTTCGCCGCCATCGGACCGGGGCGTAGGGACTAGGGCTTGGGGAACACATGCCGCGAAAGGATGCCGCCATGCCCCTCACCGATATCGAGATCGCGCGCGCCGCGAAGAAGCGCCCGATCCAGGAGATCGGTGCCGCCCTGGGCATCGGCGAGGCCGATCTGCTCCCCTATGGCCACGACAAGGCCAAGGTCAGCCAGAGTTTCATCGACAGCGTCCGTGACCGGCCGAACGGGCACCTTATTCTGGTCACGGCGATCAATCCGACCCCGGCGGGCGAGGGCAAGACGACGACCACCGTGGGCTTGGGCGACGGTCTGAACGCCATCGGCAAGAAGGCCGTGGTCTGCATCCGCGAGGCATCGCTTGGCCCGAATTTCGGGATGAAGGGCGGGGCGGCCGGCGGCGGCTACGCGCAAGTCGTTCCGATGGAGGAGATGAACCTCCACTTCACGGGCGACTTCCACGCGATCACCTCCGCCCACTCCCTCCTGTCGGCGATGATCGACAACCATATCTACTGGGGCAACGAGCTCGACATCGATACGCGGCGCGTCGTCTGGCGCCGGGTGGTCGACATGAACGACCGGGCGCTGCGACAGATCACGGCGAGTCTCGGGGGCGTCGCCAACGGCTTCCCGCGGGAGACGGGGTTCGACATCACCGTCGCCTCCGAAGTGATGGCGTGCCTCTGTCTGGCCAACGACCTGACCGACCTGCAGAAGCGGCTCGGCGACATGATCGTGGCCTATCGCCGCGACCGCACACCCGTCTTCTGCCGCGATATCAAGGCGGACGGGGCCATGACGGTCCTGCTGAAGGACGCGATGCAGCCGAACCTGGTCCAGACGCTGGAGAACAATCCCGCCTTCGTCCATGGCGGCCCCTTCGCCAACATCGCCCATGGCTGCAACTCGGTCATCGCGACGACGACGGCGCTCAGGCTGGCGGATTTCGTGGTGACCGAAGCCGGGTTCGGCGCGGACCTCGGCGCCGAGAAGTTCATGAATATCAAGTGCCGCAAGGCCGGGATCGCGCCCGATTGCGTCGTGCTGGTCGCGACCGTGCGGGCCATGAAGATGAACGGGGGGGTCGCCAAGGCCGATCTGGCGGCCGAGAACGTGGAGGCGGTGGAGGCCGGTTGCGCCAATCTGGGTCGACATATCGGCAACGTGAAGTCCTTCAGTGTGCCCGTGATCGTGGCGATCAACCACTTTACCGGCGACACCGAGGCGGAAGTGCAGGCGGTCATCGACTACGTCGCCAGCGAAGGGTCCGAGGCCATCGTCTCCAAGCACTGGGCGGATGGCTCCGAAGGGTCCGAAGCGCTCGCCCGACGGGTTGCGGAGATCGCCGAAAGCGGCACGGCCAATTTCGCTCCGCTCTACCCCGACGAGATGCCGCTCTTCGAGAAGATCGAGACCATCGCCAAGCGCATCTATCACGCCGACGAGGTGCTGGCCGACACGAAGATCCGCGATCAGCTGTCGGCGTGGGAGGCGGATGGCTATGGCCACCTGCCGGTCTGCATGGCCAAGACGCAATATTCCTTCACCACCGACCCCGAAAGGCGCGGCGCACCCACCGGCCATTCCGTTCCGGTCCGGGAGGTTCGCCTGTCTGCCGGGGCCGGGTTCGTCGTGGTCATCTGCGGCGAGATCATGACGATGCCCGGCCTGCCCCGGGTCCCGTCGGCCGAGAAGATCGGCCTGAACGCCGCGGGCGAAGTGCAGGGCCTTTTCTGAACCAGCGCCCGAGCCCCACGCCAATCGGCGAGATCGTATGCGGGCCGGTGGCGATCGGAAGCGGACCTTCTCTATCGGGGGGCCACAGGTCTATCGGTCGAACGCCTTTGGCGACACAACGGAGCCGCACAGGAACCCGACGGGAGGATTGCCCATGACCGCTACGATCATCGACGGAAAGGCCTTCGCCGCCCGCATCCGGGCGCGCGTCGCGGAAGAGGTGGCGCGCGTCGTGGGTCATGGCATCACGCCCGGACTGGCCGTGATCCTCGTCGGCGAGGATCCGGCGAGCGCCGTCTACGTGCGCAACAAGGGGCGGAAGACCGTCGAGATGGGCATGGAGAGTTTCGAGCATCGCCTCCCCGCGGAGACGCCGGAGGCGGTTCTGCTCGACCTGATCGCCCGGCTGAACGCCGATCCTGCGGTTCACGGCATCCTGTGTCAGCTTCCCGTGCCGGACCATATCGACGCGTCGAAGGTCCTCGCAGCCATCGACCCGGCGAAGGATGTGGACGGGTTCCATGTCTCGAATGTGGGCCTGCTGGCGACGGGACAGCCCGCGCTCGTACCTTGTACGCCCCTCGGATGCCTGATGATTCTGCGCGATCATCTCGGCGACCTCACCGGGAAGGACGCGGTGGTGATCGGGCGGTCCAACATCGTCGGCAAACCCATGGCGCAGTTGCTGCTGGGCGAAAGCTGCACCGTGACGGTGGCCCATTCACGCACCCGCGACATCGCCGCAGTGGTGCGGCGCGCGGACATCGTGGTGGCTGCGGTCGGACGGCCCGAAATGGTAACAGGCGACTGGATAGCACCCGGCGCGACCATCATCGACGTGGGCATCAACCGGCTGCCAGGCGAAAACGGCAAGAGCCGACTCGTCGGCGATTGCGACTTCGCGTCCTGCGCGGAGGTGGCGGGGGCGATCACGCCGGTGCCCGGCGGCGTGGGACCGATGACGATCGCGTGCCTTCTGGCCAATACCCTGACGGCCTGCTGCCGGATCCACGATCTGGACGAGCCAAAGGGCCTGACCGCCTAGTCCGCGTCCAGGAACGCGCGGATCGCAGCCTCGAACTCCCGCGGCTTCTGGGCGTGCAGCCAATGGCCCGCGCCGGGGATCCTCGCGGATCGGGCAGCGGGGAACAGGTCCTTGATCCGGTCGCGATGCTCGGGGCGGACGTAGTCGCTGTCGCCGCCGGAGAGGAAGAATGCGGGTCCGTCGAAGCGTCCCGCGATATCCGGAAAGCCGATGATCGCGGGCATATCGGCGCGCAAGGCCGCGAGATTGATCGTCCAGCGGCGACCTGCCACGTCCAGCGATTGCAACAGGAACGAGCGCGTGCCGTCGTCGGGCACCACCGCCAACTGGTCCGCGGCATCGGACCGGCGCGTGACGACCGACAGGTCGACCGCTTCCATCGCGTCGATCAGATGCGCCTGGGTATGGGAATAGGCGACCGGGGCGATGTCGGCGATCACGAGGCGACGGATGCTCCCGGGATCGGTGAGCGCCAGCGCCATTGCGGCCTTGCCTCCCATGGAATGCCCGAGGACATCGTGGGGCCGGTCGCCGATGGTCTCCGCGAGATCAGCGGCGAGATCCGGATAGCGATGGGTTTCCGCGCGCGGGGAGTCCCCGTGGTTCCGCATGTCGACGGCGACCACCTGCCGGTCGACGGAAAGGCGCTTGGCGATCACGCCCCAGTTGCGCGCCGACCCGAACAGCCCATGGGCGATCAGCAGGGGCGGACGTTCGGTGGGGGCGCCATGGAGGATCGTGTGGAGCATCATGGGCGGATCAGGCGGCAAGGCCCTTGGAGCCCATGGCAAGGAATTTCGCCCGGCGTGCCTGCCGGATCGCGTCGGCATCCTGGCCGTCGAACTCCACCAGCATCTCGACCAGAGCCGCACCCACCGCGGCGATCGCGGCGGGCCGGTCGCGATGCGCACCGCCCAGCGGCTCCGGCACGACGCGGTCGATCACGCCGAGCTTGAGCAGGTCCTGCGCGGTCAGGCGCAGCGCCTCGGCCGCCTCCCGCATCTTCTCTGCATCCTTCCAGAGGATCGAGGCGCAGCCCTCGGGCGAGATCACCGAATAGATCGAATGTTCCAGCATCGCGACGCGGTTGGCGGTCGCGAAGGCGACGGCGCCGCCGGACCCGCCTTCGCCGATGATCGCGGAGACGAGGGGCACACCCAGAGCGAGACAGGTGCGCGTGGACCGGGCGATGGCCTCGGACTGCCCTCGCTCCTCCGCACCCTTGCCGGGATAGGCGCCGGGCGTGTCGATCAGGGTGACGACGGGCAGGTGGAACCGGTAGGCCATCTCCATCAGGCGGATCGCCTTGCGATACCCCTCGGGGCGCGCCATGCCGAAATTCCGCTCGATCCGGGTGCGGGTGTCGTGTCCTTTCTCGTGGCCGATCACCATCACCGCCCGGTCTTCGAGACGGGCGAGGCCGCCCATGACGGCATGGTCGTCGGCGAAGTTCCGGTCGCCCGCGAGCGGCGTGTATTCCGTGAACAACGCCTCGATGTAATCCTTGCAATGGGGTCGGTCGCCATGGCGCGCGACCTGCGCCTTCTGCCACGGAGTCAGGGTTCGGTAGAGCTGTGCCAGCAAATCGCCCGCCTTACGGTCGAGGGCGATGGCCTCCTTCTCGATATCGAGCTTTTCGTCCCCGCGCGCCATGGCGCGCAGCTCCTCGGCCTTGCCCTCGATCTCTGAGAGCGGCTTCTCGAAATCGAGATATTGCGTCATCTGACCGTCCCTGGTGACCTTGCATCCATATGGCCGGGGCGCCGGGCCGATGCAATCACCCCCGCTTCGGGACGGCGGGCGGGCTGTCAGTCCGGGCCCTCCGTGGTGGCGTCAGACGGGAACCGTCATGCGGACGGCAGCGACCTCTGATCGGTGCCAGCCTCGCATGCCTCGAACATGCGATCGGCGACATGGAACAGGCGGGCGGTGCCCGGACCGATGGCGGGGGTCTGGCCACCGGTACGCATCGCGGGCCCGGCGACCGGCGCCGACAAGGACCGGGCGGTACCGATCCGGAGACCCGCCATCGCTTCCCTAAGGGTGGGCATGGCGTCGAACCTGGCATGGCGCAGGGCGATGGCCGGACGGATCGAGGCCATGCCCGGGACCGCAATCGGAATCCCGCCCACATCCCGCCGTATCCGGGTCGTCAATTCCGCCAGTGCGGCGGGACCGAGGCTCGGCAGCGCCAGCAGGATGACCTCGCCACGGACCAGTCCCATTTGTCCGCCATGGGGCAAGATCTCCTCCAGGCGTCGCCGCAGCTCCCGCATCACCCGTCCTTCCGTCCCCGCCCCCCAGAATGTGGTAAGAAGAGCGCGGCGACGTACCTCGATCGCGACCATCGTGACGGCACCGTCGAGCGGGGGAAGGATGCCCATCTGGGCGAGCGTCCGCGCGAAGGCGTCCGGGGCGAGAAAGCCGGAACTGGAACTCTCTCCGAGGTCACCACGCTCGAGTGCCTCAAGGTCCATCGCCACGCGTTCTCGCTCCATCAGTACGGCGACGAGGGGGAGTGCGGTGAGGTTGAGAAGAAGGACTACGGGCATGGCGACGGACACGAACCAGATCGCCACGTCATGCGGAAGAAAGAGGACGGCCGCGATGTGGAAAGACATCATCGCGGCCAGACCGAAGATGGCGAGCAGGGACCGTCGGGCAGCGCCGCGCATCAGATGGTTCCAGAGGGTTCCCGCGCTGCCCGCCAGAATGATGCTGACCACGCCGGACATCCAGCCGATCCCGCCGATGGAAATGCGGGCGGCACCGGCGATCACGACACAGATCAACAGACCGCGGAGACCCAGGAACGCCCCCGCAAGCGCCACGGGGATACAGCGCATGTCGATGATCACCCCGTCCACAGGGCTGAGCGGACTGTACATCTGGATCACGGCCACGAGGCCGAACAGGACGCCCAGAACCTGCGGCGCCAGTGCCGTGCCCGGCAGCTTGCGCCGCATGATCCCGTACACCATGGCGAGCATCGCGAGCAGGCCGAGCGAGCTCACGAAGTCGGCCAGCACTTCCATCGTCCAGGTCATGGGGAACTCCTGCAATCGTAACACCGAAACCGCAGGTTAGCTCACTCCCTCGACATCTGCCCAATCCCAAGTATCAAGAATTCGTTTCAATCAGTTCCGCTTGTCGCACGACCACCTCGGCCTGCTTGATGGAGGCGATGTCCACCAGCCGTCCCTTGTAGACCGTGGCCCCGGCGCCGGACGCCTTCGCAGCCTCCATCGCGGCGATGATTTCCCGCGCCTCCGCCACCTTCCCGGCGGAGGGGGTGAACACCTCGTTGGCCAGCGCGATCTGGCTCGGATGGATCGCCCACTTTCCGACCATCCCGAGGACGGCGGAGCGGCGGGCCTGCGCCCGGAACCCTTCCGCGTCGGAGAAATCGCCGAACGGTCCGTCCACCGGAAGGACGCCGTGGGTACGGCAGGCGGCGACGATGGCCGCCTGGGCCCAGTGCCACGGATCGGACCAGTGCCGCGCACCGTCCTGCAGCATGTAATACTCCTCCTGGGTCCCGCCGATCCCCGTCGTCTGCATTCCCATGGAGGCCGCGAAATCGGCGGCGCCGAGCGACATGGCGACGAGCCGCGACGAGGCGGCCGCGATCTCCTCGACATGCGCGATGCCCGCGGCGCTCTCGATGATGACTTCCAGACCCACGCGCTTCTCGCGCCCCTTCGCCGCCTCGACCCCCGAGACGAGGGCATCCACCGCATAAACGTCCGCTGCGCATCCGACTTTGGGGATCATGATCTGGTCCAGCCGGTCGCCCGCCTGTTCCAGAAGGTCCACCACGTCGCGATACCAGTAGGGCGTGTCGAGGGCGTTGATCCGAACCGAAAGCGTCTTGCGGCCCCAGTCGACGGCGCCGATCGCCTCGATCACGTTGGCCCGGGCGGACTCCTTGTCGGTGGGGGCGACGGAATCCTCCAGATCGAGATTGACCACGTCGGCCGCGCTCGCCGCCATCTTGGGGAACAGCTTGGGGTTGGAGCCGGGACCGAAGAGCTGGCAACGATTCGGGCGGGCCGGGGCGGTGGGCTGAAGTCGGAAGCTCATGGATGTCTCCGGGTCATAAAGTTGCGCGACGGGATGCGTCAGCGGCTAAGGCGGGACCCGAAGAAGCGCAAGCGCGCGGTGAGGACCACCCGCTTCGGTCCGCGCATCACTCCCTGGCGAGAACCGCGCGCAACAGGGTCAGCGTCTCCGGCGCGGACCAATCCGCCTCGCCCACGAGCTCCGCGATCACCCGGCCGTCGCGATCCAGAATGAAACTGTGCGGCAGTCCCGCGACGCCGAGGCCCCGCGCAAGCTCGGTCCCCGCATCCAGATGCAGCGGCAGATCTGTGATTCCCGCCGCCGCCCAGAACCGCTCCATCGCAACCGGATTGTGACGTCCGAAGGCAATCGTCACGACCTCCAGCCCCTCGGGGCCAAGACTGTCCTGCAAAGCCTGGAGCGACGGCATCTCCGCCCGGCAGGGCGCGCACCAGGTGGCCCAGAAGTTCAGGACCACGACCGACCCGGCATAGTCCGAAAGGTCGCCCTCCGTGCCGTCCACCCGGGCGAAACCCGCCGTCGGCGCGGCCATCGGCGGGCGAAGTTCCAGCGACGCCATCGTCCCGGTCAGGAGGGCGGGATCGACCTCCGCCGCGGCGGGATCCGCCGCCAGACTGGCGGAAAGGGCGACCAGACCGTATAGGCCGAAGGCGAGTTGACGCAGCATTCCGGGGATCCGATGTCCAGTTCATCCAACGCCATGTGGGGCGGCCGTTTCGCGGAAGGTCCGGACGCGATCATGGAGGCGATCAACGCCTCGATCGGCTTCGACCGGCGCATGGCGAAGCAGGACATCGAGGGCAGCCGGGCCCATGCCGCGATGCTGGCCGCCACAGGCATCGTGACGGATAGCGATGCCGCGGCGATCCGGGAAGGCCTGCTCACGGTGTTGTCAGAGATCGAGGACGGGACCTTCGTCTACTCGACCGCGCTCGAGGACATCCACATGAATGTCGAGGCGCGCCTGACGGAACTGATCGGGGCGCCTGCGGGCCGGCTGCATACGGCCCGGTCGCGCAACGATCAGGTGGCGCTCGATTTCCGGATGTGGGTGCGGGACCAGGCGGATGCCGCCATCGACGCCCTGCCCCGGCTGATAAGCGCGCTGGTGGATCAGGCTGAGGCGGGCGCCGACTGGGTCATGCCCGGCTTCACCCACCTGCAGACCGCGCAGCCGGTGACCTGGGGCCATCACATGCTGGCCTATACCGAGATGTTCGCACGGGATCTCTCGCGGTTCGAGGACGCGCGCCGGAGGATGAACGAATGTCCGCTGGGGACGGCGGCTCTTGCGGGCACGTCCTTCCCCATCGACCGGGGCATGACTGCTGCGGCGCTCGGGTTCGACCGCCCCGCGGCGAACTCCCTCGACGCCGTATCGGACCGGGACTTCGCGCTGGAATTCCTGTCGGCGGCCACGATCTGCGCCATGCACCTGTCGCGGCTGGCGGAGGAGCTGGTGATCTGGTCCTCGGCGCAGTTCCGCTTCGTGCGCCTGTCCGACCGCTGGTCCACCGGCAGTTCCATAATGCCGCAGAAGCGCAACCCGGACGCGGCCGAACTCCTGCGCGCCAAGATCGGCCGCATCTTCGGGGCGCAGGTGGCGTTGACGATGGTGATGAAGGGGCTCCCGCTGACCTATTCCAAGGACATGCAGGAGGACAAGGAACAGGTTTTCGACGCCGCGGATTCCCTCATGCTGGCCCTCGCGGCGATGACCGGGATGGTCGGCGACATGGTCGCGCAGACGGACACGCTGGAAGTCGCCGCGTCCTCCGGCTTCTCCACGGCGACCGATCTGGCGGACTGGCTGGTCCGGGCCCTCGACCTGCCGTTCCGGGAGGCGCATCACGTCACGGGCACCCTCGTCCGGATGGCGGAGGAGGCCGGGATCGACCTGCCCGACCTCACGCTGGACCAGATGCGATCCGTCCATGACGGGATCACGGAGGATGTCTTCGCGGTGCTGGGCGTCCACAATTCGGTGGCGTCGCGCACCTCGCATGGGGGCACGGCCCCCGCCAATGTCCGGGCGCAGGTGGCCCGCTGGAAGGAGCGTCTTGCATGAAAGCCCTGTCACTGATTGTGGTTCTGGCGGGTCTTGCGGCCTGCGGCGTCGACGGCCCGCCTGTTTCGCCGTCCGAGGCGGAAAGGACCGGCCTGAACGTAAGCGGAAGTGTCGGAATCGGAATCGGCGCGCGGCGTTAACGGGATCGACATGTCTCCGCTCTAGGGATTACCGCGTCCGCAGCGGTGGATTCTGCCTCCAAATTCGGCACCTGTCATCTGCTACTGTCAACTTGTCGTTACACCGTAATGTAAATCTTGCTTTCCATGTGTTCCCGTTGGTCTATACTGCTCCCATGATAACTCACCGATATCCCACCGCAATTGCGGTCGCCCCGAACGGCCTGGTCCGATGAAGGCGATCCTCATCGGGTCGCTCGGTATCCTCGCCGAGACGAATGTGCTCCGACGGATGGCATTCCGGCGTGCATCCCGCGATCACGGGCTTTCCCTTCAACCATCCTGTCCGACCCCGGCGGAGCGGTTGGCGCGGTCCATTCCGGCCTTCGCGGCGGGTGCTGCGGATCGTGCGGTCCCCCTCGACCGCCTGCTGACCGCCCGCGATCACCATTTCGGACGCGCGCTCGCCGCGTCACCTTTGCGGATGCGCCATGGCCTGTCCGATTTTCTCGACCGGATCGCCCATTCGCGGATGCGGCTGGGCCTCGTCGCCACGACACCGACGGCCTGGATGATATCGGTGTTCTGCGGCCTCGATCTCCCGCCGGAAACCTTCGATACGATCGTGACGGCGGAAAGCGTGGTGGGCGACAAGCCGAACCCCGATTGCTATCATCTCGCCGCCGCGATGCTGGCCACGGCCCCCGAGAATTGCCTCGCGCTGGAGGACAATCCGATGGGAATCGCCGCGGCGCGGGCCGCCGGGATGGCGGTCGCCGATCTGTCCGCCCCGGACGGCTCCGCGACCGACCCCTTCGCCACTCTCCTCGCGCGGAACAGCCGATCGGACATCGCCGCCCGGTCGTGAGGGTCGTCCCCGCCGCAAGCCGTGTTGCGCCGCGCCCGCCCGCCTCCTAGTCTCCGGACACCGGAAGACAGGCACCAAACGGCGCCGAGGAGAGACCCTTGCAGAAGATCCCCATGACCCCGCGCGGTCTCACCGCCCTTCAGGCCGAGCTGAAGAAGCTCAAATCCGTGGAACGCCCCGAAATCATCCGTGCCATCGCGGAGGCGCGCGAGCACGGGGACCTGTCCGAAAACGCCGAATACCACTCCGCCCGGGAGAAGCAGTCCTTCATCGAAGGCCGCATCAAGGAGCTTGAGGGGTTGATCTCCCTCGCCGAGGTCATCGATCCCGCGAAGCTCTCCGGGGCGATAAAGTTCGGCGCCACGGTCACCCTCGTGGATGAGGATACCGAGGAGAAGAAGACCTATCAGATCGTCGGCGAGCAAGAGGCCGATATCGAGAACGGCCTCCTCAACATCCGCTCGCCCCTCGCCCGCGCCCTCATCGGCAAGGAGGAAGGCGACAGCGTGGAGGTGGGCACCCCCGGCGGCACCCGCGCCTACGAGGTTACGGCGGTGGCATACCGATAGGAATCGCCTTGCGGACCCGCGCGGCCTGGCGATCCTGGCTCGGCGCTCAGTTGCGCAATCGCAGCCGCGGCCGCCGACCGACCCGGCTTCGGCCCCAAACCGGTTGCGTTCCAACGGCTCGACCGGCGGACCGTCCCACCGTCGTGCTTCCATGGTTCACCCGCGCGCATTCCCTGCGCGGTCAGGCCCGTTTATCACCCCGTCCACTCCGGTATCCTTCCCGCATCTGACCGAAACGGAGCGCTTTCATGGGACAACTGATCGACGGCACCTGGCACGACGACTGGTACGACACCAAAAGCACCGGCGGGAAATTCATCCGCTCCGATGCGGGATTCCGCAACTGGATCACGCCGGACGGGGCACCGGGGCCCGAGGGCGAAGGCGGCTTCCCGGCGGAGGCGGGACGCTATCATCTCTATGTCTCGCTCGCCTGTCCCTGGGCCCACCGGACGCTGGTCTTCCGCACGCTGAAGGGGCTGGAGCAGGCGATCGACGTCTCGGTGGTCCATCCGGACATGCTGTCCGATGGCTGGACATTCGAAACCGACGCGCATGGCGCCACCGGCGACCGGCTCTTCGGCCTGCCCTTCGCCCGCGATATCTACCTGCGCGCGCGGCCGGACATGACGGGCCGGGTCACGGTGCCGATCCTCTGGGACAAGGCGCGCGGCACGATCGTGTCGAACGAATCTTCCGAAATCATCCGCATGTTCAATTCGGCTTTCGACGGTCTCACGGGCAACGATCTCGACTTCTATCCCGAAAACCTGCGGCCGGAGATCGACCGCCTGAACGACCGGATCTACCGGGACATCAACAACGGCGTCTACAAGGCCGGTTTCGCCACCACGCAAGCGGCCTACGCCGCCGCCGTCGGCCCCCTCTTCGACGCTCTGGACTGGGCGGACGACCTGCTCGCCGGTCGCCGGTACCTGGCTGGCGACCGCATCACGGAGGCCGATTGGCGGCTGTTCACGACGCTGCTGCGGTTCGATCCGGTCTATCACCTGCATTTCAAGTGCAACCGGCGGCGTCTCGTCGATTATCCGAACCTGTGGCCCTACACCCGCGAACTCCATCAGGTTCCTGGCGTCGCCGGGACCGTGGGCGTGGAGCACATCGTCCGCCACTACCATTACAGCCATGAGAGCATCAATCCGCACAGGATCGTGCCGATCAATCCGATTATCGACTGGACCGAACCGCATGGCCGCGATGCGGTCGGCGACGGGACGCGCGCCGCCTAGTGGCGCGTCCCGGCCTCCGCATGGTGGGACACGAGCGCCAGAACGTCGGGCTCCGCCATGCCCCGTGCGATATGCGCATGGGCGTTGACGCAATGGTTGAAGATCGATCCGTCGGAGAAGATCGACGTCCCGCTCCGGAAGATGACCCGTGCGTCGGGATGGCGATAGCTGACGAAATCCGCGACTGCCAACGGGCTGCCGTCGGTGAGCCCGAGATCGATCATCACGACCGCGGGCGTCAGCTCGAACATCATCGCCACGGCCTGCGCCTGGCTGTTCGCGGTTTCGGTGCGGAAGGCAACGGCCACCCCACCCTCACCGTGTCGCGTATCGTCCGGGAGGGAGAACCCCACGGTCAGCACAATCGGCTTATCGGTCATGACAGTATCCTCCACGTGACCCGTCTTACCTGCCCTTACGTTAAGGATTCGAAAGTTAACGGAACGTTAAGGTCTCGGCCGGCTCCGAACCGTCGGCGACAATCCGCTCTGCGAACGTGCCGACCCCAAAGGTTGCCCCGGGCCCACCGATGTGGTGAGGACCGGGTCGGATCGGACAAGCGATCCACCGACCCGGGATCCCACCGATGACACAGCCCACGACCATCACGATCTGCGACACCTGCAAGCGCGACGGCTGGGATGCCGGTTCGGGAGCGACGGACGGCGAACGCCTCGCGGCGCTGGTGGAGGAGGCGGCGGCGGGCGTCGAGGGCGTCTCCACGCGGCGTCATTCCTGCCTCATGGGTTGTTCCGGCGCCTGCAACATCACGCTGCAATCGCAGGGGAAAATGGCCTACACGCTCGGCGGCTTCGATCCCGATCCCGAATCGGCGCAGGGGATCGTCGACTATGCCGCGAAACACGCGGCGGCGGAGACGGGTGTGGTCCCGTTTCGCGATTGGCCCATGGCCATCAAGGGCCATTTCGTCACCCGGCACCCGCCCCTTCCGGAATGACCTGCGCGCGTGCCCGCGATCATGGCGGCGGTCTCGATGCCGCCCGGGCGCATTGGGGTGGAACGGACTGGATCGACCTCTCTACCGGTATCAATCCCCAACCATATTGTTTGCCCTTGCTACCGCCTTCTTCTTGGTCTGCTCTGCCTGATTCGCAGGCGGTCGCAAAACTCCTGTCGGTCGCCCGGACGTTCTGGAACGTACCTGCGGCGGCCCGGATCCTCGCCGCGCCGGGCGCCTCCGCCCTGATCGCGCGCCTGCCGATGCTGGCCCCGCCAGGCCGCGTCGCGATCCCCGGACCGACCTATAACGAACATGCCGCCGCCTTCCTCCACCATGGCTGGGAGGTGGCGGAGGAGGATAGTTCGGCCCGCGTGATCGTGCATCCGAACAACCCCGACGGACGCCTCCGGACCGAGGCGGAGGCGGACGCACCCCTCTGCGTCATCGACGAGAGCTTTTGCGACACGATGCCCGACGCCTCCCTCGTGCGACTCGCTGCCCGGCCCGGAACCGTGGTGCTCAAGAGCTTCGGGAAGTTCTGGGGCCTTGCCGGCCTCCGCCTGGGCTTCGCCATCGCCCGGCCCGAAACGCTCGCCCCGCTGGCCGAGGCCCTCGGGCCCTGGCCCGTCTCCGGTCCGGCCCTGGCGATCGGCGCCGCGGCGCTGGGGGACCCGGACTGGGCCGCGGCGACGCGCACACGCCTCGCCCGCGACGTGGCCCGGCTCGACACGCTCATGGCGCCGCATGGACGCCTGGTCGGCGGCACGGACCTCTTCCGCCTCTACGATACGGACGATGCCGCCGCCCTTCGGGACCGCCTCGCCCGCGCGGCGATCTGGTCGCGCACGTTCCCCTACGATCCGCGCTGGCTGCGCCTCGGCCTGCCGCCCGCCTCCGGATGGGCCCGGCTGGAGGCGGCTTTGGCGTGATCCTCGCCCTCGCCATGCTGCTCGACGCGGCCTTCGGGGAGCCGGACTGGCTCTGGTCCCGCCTGCCCCATCCCGCGATCCTGATGGGCCGGGCCGTCGGCGGGCTCGACCGGCACATGAACCGCGGAACGCATCGGCGGGCTCGGGGCATCGCGGCGCTGGCAATCCTGCTCACCGGGGCCCTCGCCACCGGCTGGTTGGTCGCCGCGATCCCCGATGGCGGCGCGCTCGAACTGCTCCTCGCCGCGATCCTTCTGGCCCAGCGGAGTCTCGTCGAGCATGTCGCCGCCGTCGCCCGCGCCCTGCACAACGGGGGCACGGCCTCCGGGCGGGCGGCGGTCGCGATGATCGTGGGACGCGACACCGATGGGATGGACGCGGCGCAGGTCGCCCGCGCCGCCATCGAGAGTGCCGCCGAGAACCTCAGCGACGGCGTCATCGCCCCTGCCTTCTGGTTCGCCATCGGCGGCCTGCCCGCGATGCTCGCCTACAAGGCCGTCAACACCGCCGACAGCATGATCGGCTACCGCACCGAACGGCATCGCGATTTCGGCCGGGCCGCGGCCCGGCTCGACGACGCGCTCAACTGGATCCCTGCGCGCGCCACTGCGCTCCTGATCCTCGCCGCGCATCTGTCGCCGGGTTTGTGGTCCCGCGTGCCCGCCGATGCCCGCCTGCACCGCTCGCCCAATGCGGGCTGGCCCGAGGCGGCCCTCGCCCCGGTCCTCGGCGTCGCCCTCGCCGGACCGCGCAGCTACGACGGCAGGATGCGGGATTTTCCTTGGGTCAACGCCGATGGCGACCGGCATCCCGGCCCGGACGACATCGACCGGGCCTGCACCGCCCTGTGGCGGACATGGGCGCTGGCCCTGGCGCTCGTCCTCGCGGCCGCCTTGCTCTGACGGCGTCAGGCTTCGGTGACACTCACCGACTGGCTCAGCATCTCCGCCGGGCCGAACGAGGTCAGGAACGACACCTCCGCCGCGTCCCGGCCGACGCCGATCACGGCCAGCTCCGAGGCGCGCGCCATGCCGGTCGCATCGACCAGGTGCCACGCATCCTCCAGCCAGACCTCGGCGACGGCGTGGAAATCGGGCGGATCGACATGGGGCGCATAGGCGCTGACCACCCGGGCGGGGATGCCCGCGGCACGCGCGAAGGTGACGAGGACATGGGCATAGTCCCGGCAGACGCCGCGCCGCTGTACGAAGGATTCGCGCGCGGTCGTGCTGGCATTGCTCGACCCGGGAACGTAGGTGAACGCGTCCTCGATCCAGTCCCGCATCGCCACGATCAAACCGCCGCCCGCGAGCCCCGGGAACTCCGCCATGACGAAGGCGTCGAACTCGTCGGACGGGCAGTAGCGCGACGGCATCAGGAACGACGTCGCCTCCGCCGTCATCGTGCGCGCGGCATTGGCGCCGAGACGGCCGAGTTGCGGGTCGGGCCGGATCACCGAAACCTCGGCCCGGTAGGTCAGGTCGAACTGCCCAGTCGCCCGCATCCAGGCCCGCTTGCCCAATGCCTGCTCGCCGTCGATCCGCCGGAAGCCGTCCACCGGCGTGGTCGACAGGCTGTCGGAGGTGATTTCCTGTCCGGCCATGCGCGCGACCTCGACCTGCGCCAGAAGGTCGGTCGGCGCGTCGAAGGAATAGCTGAGCTTGGATTCGATGATGAGGTCCATGGCCCGGCCCTACGCCGCCGCCCCCACCCCCGCAAGCGGCATCGCCGGATCACGCGACCAGCGCCGCGGCCCGGTTCAGGTCCACGGACACGAGCTGGCTCACGCCCTGCTCCACCATCGTGACGCCGTAGAGCCGGTCCATCCGCGCCATCGTGACCGCATGGTGCGTGATGATGAGGAAGCGGGTGGAGGTCTGGCGCGTCATCTCGTCCAGCATGTCGCAGAAGCGCGTGACGTTGGCGTCGTCCAGCGGCGCGTCCACCTCGTCCAGCACGCAGATCGGCGCAGGGTTGGCGAGGAACACCGCGAAGATAAGCGCCAGTGCCGTCAACGTCTGCTCCCCCCCGACAGAAGGCTCAACACGCTCAGCTTCTTGCCGGGCGGCTGGCACATGATCTCCAGTCCCGCCTCCAGCGGATCGTCCGATTCGACCAGTTCCAGCCGCGCCTCCCCGCCCTCGAACAGATGCCGGAACAGCATCGAGAAATTGGCGTTCACCGTCTGGAACGCGTCCAGCAGCCGCTGCCGCCCCTCGCGGTTCAGCGCGGCGATCCCGGCGCGCAACTCCGCCACCGCCTGGGACAGGTCGGCCTGTTCGGCGGCCAGCGTGTCGTGCTCCGTCTGGACCGCGGCCGCATCCTCCTCCGCCCTCAGGTTCACGGCGCCCAGGGCGTCGCGCTGCCGCTTCAGGCGGTCCACGTCGGCTTCGATGGCCGCCATCACCGGCATCCGGTCCGGATCGACATCCAGCGAGTCCAGAAGCTCCGCCGGGGTTCGCTCCTGCGCCTCCGCGATCCGCGCCTCGGCCAGCGTCAGCGCCTCCCGCGCCGCCTCCAGCCTCGCTTCCGCCCGGGCCCGTCCCTCCCGCGCTTCGCCCGCCGCGCGATCGGCGTCTCGTGCCGCGGCGATGGCGGCGCGCATCGCCGTCTCCCCCTCGGCCAGCGCGTCCGACGCGGCCCGACGACGCGCCTCGGCCCGACCGATCTCCGCCGCGAGATCCTCGCGCCGGGCCAGGATCGAATCCGGCTCTCCCGCCGCCTCGGCCAGTTCCGCCTCCGCCGCCGCGCGCCTGCGGGTCAGTTCGGCAAGCTGCGCACCGGCCCCCTCCAGCCGCCGCTGCCAGCCCGCGATCTCGGTTCCGATCTCCGCCGCCCGGCGCTCCCGCGCCGCGACGTCCCGCACGATCTCGTCGGCCTGCGCCCGCCGCGCCATCATCGCCAGCCGCGCCGCCTCCACCGTCGTCCGGATCGTCTCCAGCGCCTCCCGCGCGCCCTCCAGCGGGGCCAGCTCCCGGCGGGACGCCTCGGCCTGCCCGCGCGCCGCCCGCGCCTCCCGGGCCTCGGCCTCGTGGCGCGCGACCGCCATCCGCGACGTCTCCTGCCGGGAGGCGGCCATACCCCGCGCCCCCTCCGCCTGGGCCAATGCGCGGCCCGCTTCGGTCAGGGCGCGGTCGGCCCCGCGCCGCGCCTCCCGCGCCGCTTCCTCGGCCGCCTTGCCCGCATCCAGATCCCGCAGCAGCGCGTCGTGGGCGGAGCGCGTGCCGCTCGCCCTCTGCTCCGACTCCTCCAGATCCTGGCGCAGACTCGCGAGCCGGTTCACCTGTTGCAGGTGCCGGGCCGCCGCCGAGGGCGCCGCCTCCGCATTCGCGCGGAACCCGTCCCAGCGCCACAGATCCCCCTCCCGCGACACGAGCGTCTGGCCGGGGGACAGGCGCGCCTGCATCTCCGCCGCCGCCTCCGCATCCGCGATCCCCACCTGCGACAGCGCCCGGGCCAGCACCTCCGGCGCGTCGACGAGGTCCGCCAGCGCAGCACTCCCCTCCGGCAGGGACGCCGCATCCCCATAGGGCGGCAGCGCGGCCCAGCCCGATTCCTCCGCCTCGTCCGCCCCGACCTCCGACGCCCGGAGGTCGTCGCCGAACGCGGCCCCCAGCGCCGCCTCGTATCCCTCCGCCACGGTCACCCGATCCAGAAGTGCCGTCCCCTCCCCGATATCCCGGGTCAGCAGTTTCGACAGCGCGCTGACCTCCGCGCCGATCGTGCCCGCGGCCCCCTCCGCCTCGGCCCGCGCCGTCCGGGCGACCCCCTCCCGGTCCTGCGCCGCCTCCCGCGCGCTTTCCGCCTCGGCCAGCGCCGCATCCGCCGCCGCCGCCGCATCCTGCGCCCGGATCAGGTCGGTCTGCGCCGCGACCTGCGCCGCCTCCGCCTCGGCCAACGCCGCTTCCGCCCCGTCCGCGGCCTCTCCCGCCGCATCGCGCGCCGCCTCCGCCCGGGTCAGGCGCCCGCCCGCATCCTCCGCCAGACGGCTCACCGACAGATGTCGCGCCGACAGGCGGGCCAGATCCTCCGTCAGCGTCGACAGCTCCGCCTCCCGCTCCGTCAGGACCCGGGCCGCTTCCTGCGCCCCGCCCTGCGCCTCGGCCAGCGCGTCGCCCTCGCCCTCCGCCGCCGCGGCGAGCGCCGTCCGCTCCGCTTCCAGCCGCGCCACCGTCGCCCGCGCATCGTCGTTCAGCCCCGCCTCCCGGTCCGCATCCGATCCCAGCCGCCCGATCGCCGCCTCCAGCCGCGCGATCGTCGCGCGGGCCTGCCGCTCCCGCTCCGCCAGGGCCTCGCGCCCCACCTCCAGCCGTTGCAGGATCGCGCCCGCCACCGCCTCCTCCTCCCGCAGCGGCGGCAGCGCCTCGTCCGCAGCGACCCGCGCCCGGTCCGCCTCCCCCGCCGCCCGCTCGGCCCGCGCCGCCTCCGTCAACCGCGCGCGCATCGCACCGTCCGCCGTCGCCCGCGCCCCGTCCGCCTCCTGCCAGCGCCGCCAGAGCAGCATCCCCTCCGCATGCCGCAGCGCCGCCCCGATCTCGCGGTAGCGCGCTGCCTGTCGCGCCTGCCGGGCCAGACCGGCGAGCTGTGCCGCCATCGCCTCGATCACGTCGTCGACCCGGGCGAGGTTCGCCTCCGTCGCGTTCAGCTTCAGCTCCGCCTCGTGCCGCCGCTGGTACAGGCCCGAAATGCCCGCCGCCTCCTCCAGGATCCGGCGCCGCCGCTGCGGCTTCGCGTTGATGAGCTCCGCGATCTGCCCCTGCCGGACCAGCGCCGGGGAATGCGCGCCCGTGGACGCATCCGCGAACAGCATCTGCACGTCCCGCGCCCGCACGTCCCGCCCGTTCAGCTTGTAGGCGCTCCCCGCCTCCCGCGTGATCCGACGCACCACGTCCAACGCCTCGGCATCGTTGAACGCGGCGGGCGCCGTCCGGTCCGCATTGTCCAGCGCCAGCGTCACCTCCGCGAAGTTCCGCGCCGGGCGGGAGGACGCGCCTGCGAAGATCACGTCCTCCATGCCCCCGCCCCGCATCGCGGTCGGCCGGTTCTCCCCCATCACCCAGCGAAGCGCCTCCAGCAGGTTCGACTTCCCGCACCCGTTCGGTCCCACGACCCCCGTCAGCCCGTCCGCGATGACGAGGTCGGTCGGGTCCACGAAGCTCTTGAAGCCGTTCAGGCGCAGTCGGGAGAAACGCATGGCGACAGGTTTCGCCCCCCGCCCCCCGCCGTCAAGCGATCCATGCCGCATTTGGCGTCCCAATGGCGGTTTTCCACAACATATCGCGTAATCTCCGACACCGGACGACCACCTGCCCCCTCCCGACGGCCCCTTCCGCATCCTGCCGCCCTATCCGATCTGCCTTCTTCCCGGCCGAAATATCCCGGGGGCGCGCGCGGCGCGGGGGCGGCGCCCCCTCCGCATCCATCAATCGCTTGACCCGTGGACGCCGCAAGCGCATCACGGTCCGGCAAGGTTCCCCCGATGCGCCCAAGCGCCAGGGGGATGAAATGGGAATGCGGTGAGGGTGACCCAAACAGGGACCCGAGGCCGCGGCCGCCCCCGCGACTGTAAGCGGAGAGCGGGTTGCCAAGATGCCACTGGGGTCACCCGGGAAGGCGGCAGCCCGCATCGACCCGCGAGCCAGGAGACCAGCCCTGCACCGCCCCCTGTCCGGGGGTGGACCGATGTAACGGACGGGGTGTTCCGTGACCGGGTGCGATGCGCGCGCGCATTCCCCGCCACGTCCCCCTTCAGTGGAACCGCAGAAGGGGACCGCACGATGAAAAGACTACTCTCCGCCGCCGCACTCGCCACCATGGCCTCGCCCGCCATGGCGCACCATCCGCTCGGCGGCCTGCCGATGGAGACCTTCGCCCACGGTCTCGCGTCCGGAATCGGCCATCCGGTCCTCGGCTTCGACCACCTGTTCTTCGTCCTGGCCATGGGCATCGCCGCGTCCTTCACCGCGCGCCGGGCCGCCGCTCCCTTCGCCTATGTCGCCGCCATGCTCGCGGGCTGCGCGCTGGCCATCTCGGGCCTGACCCTTCCGGCTGCCGAAGCGATGATCGTTCTGTCCCTCCTCGTCGTGGGCTTCGCCGTCGCCCGGGGTCGGGCGCTGTCGGGCAACACGGCACTGGTCCTCTTCGCGGGCTTCGGCCTGTTCCACGGCGCGGCCTTCGCCGGCGCGCTCACGGGTCAGGAAGGCGGCGCGTCTGTTGCCGTCCTCGCGGGCTACCTGATCGGGCTCGCCGCCATCCAGTACGCTCTTGCCCTCGCCGCCGGCTACGCAGCCCGCGGGCTGCTCGGCGGCACGGCCTCGACGATCAATGCCCGCCTCGCGGGCGCGATGGTCGCGGGAATCGGCGTATTCCTCGGGCTGGAGATGGCCGAAGGCCCGCTTCTGACACTCGTCACCGGCTGATCGCCCCGCACATCCGGGCCGCCGCCCCACCCGGCGGCGGCCCGTTCCTTTCGGTCCGGAGCCTCCGATGCAATCCAAGATTCCCGCCACCATCGTCACCGGCTTCCTCGGCGCCGGAAAGACGACCCTGATCCGTCACATGCTCCAGAACGCGAACGGCCGTCGCATCGCGCTCATCATCAACGAATTCGGCGATCTCGGCGTCGATGGCGGCATCCTGACCGGCTGCGGCATCGAAAGCTGCACCGAGGAGGACGTGGTGGAGCTGTCGAACGGCTGCATCTGCTGCACCGTGGCCGACGATTTCATCCCGACGATGGAGGCGCTGCTGGCCCGCGACCTGCCGCCCGAACACATCGTGATCGAGACCTCCGGCCTCGCCCTGCCGCAACCCCTCGTGCGCGCCTTCAACTGGCCCGGGCTCAAGACCCGGGTGACCGTGGACGGCGTCGTCACCGTGATCGACGGCCCCGCCGTCGCCGCGGGAACCTTCGCCGCCGATGTCGCCGCCGTGGACGCGCAGCGCGCCGCGGATGACGGTCTCGACCACGAGACGCCCCTCTCGGAACTCTACGCGGATCAGGTCGCCTGCGCCGACATGATCGTCGTCAACAAGACCGACCTGATGGACGATCCCGGCCCCCTCGTGGCCCGACTCCGGGCCGAGGCGCGGGACGGGGTGCGGGTCGTCCCCGCCGCCATGGGCGCCCTCCCGGTGGAGGTGCTGCTCGGACGCGGTTCCGCCGCCGAGGACGACCTCGCCGCCCGCCACGAGGTCCATCACCACCATCACCACGACGCCGAGACATCGGGCGAACGTCATGACGCAGGTCACGACGTGGGTCACGACGTGGATCATGCCCATGAACACGGCCATGACGCCTTCGAGAGCTTCGTGCTGGAGACTTCCGAAATCGCCGATCCCGCGGCCTTCGCCACCAAGGTGTCGGAGGTCATTCGTGCCCACGACATCCTGCGCCTGAAGGGCTTCGCAAGCGTCGCGGGCAAGCCCATGCGCCTCACATTGCAGGCCGTCGGCCCGCGGGTGGATCACTACTTCGACCGCCCCCTCGGCGCCGATCCCCGCGGCACCCGCCTCGTCGTCATCGGACAGGCCGGGCTGGACCGCTCCGCCATCGAGAAAGCCCTTGCCTGACAATATCTTGCGGGTCGCGCCCGCCGATCCGCGCGACCCCGCTTGCGCCGCCCTCCTGACCCAGAGCCACGCCCTGTTGGGGTCGCTCTTTGCGTCCGGGGACAACCACTTCCTCGATATCGACGCCCTCGCCGCGCCCGATATCCGCTTCTTCGCGGCCACCCGGAACGGCGCCGTCCTCGGCACCGGCGCGCTCGCCCTCCGCGACGGCTATGCCGAGATAAAGTCGATGTTCACGGACCCGTCCGCCCGGGGTCAGGGCGTCGCGGACGCGATCCTCCGCCACCTCGTCGCCGCCGCCCGCGCCGAAAATCGCCCGACGATCCGCCTCGAAACCGGCCCCGGCCTCGACGCCGCGCACCGCCTCTACGCACGTCACGGCTTCCTCCCCCGCGGCCCGTTCGGCCCCTACGAGGAAAGCGCCGCCAGCCTGTTCTTCGAGCGCTCGGCCTGACGATTGCCGGCCCCTCTCTGCTCCGGAACCATTCCGGGGGAGCCGAAGGCGGGGCAGCGCCCCCTAGACCCAGGTTCCGGGATCCGCCCCGGCCACCGCGATCCGCGCCGCCAGACGCGCATTGTTCAGGACCAGCGCGATATTCGCCGCCAGCGCCAGGCCGTCCGTCCCCTCATTGAGCCGCCCCAGCAGGAAGGGCGTCACATCCTTCCCCGTCACGCCCTGCGCCTCCGCCTCGGCCAAAGCCGCGTCGATGGTCGCCGCGATGGCCTCCGCATCCAACGCGTCGGCCTCCGGAATCGGGTTCGCCACCAGCATGCCGGTCCCGAGCCCCAGCCGCCCATTCGCCGCCAGCACCGCCGCGATCGCGGCCGGATCGTCGAACCGCTCGCCCGCCACGATGCCGGAATGCGGGGTGTAGAAGGCCGGGAACTCGTCCGTCCCGAACACCGCCACCGGCACCCGCAGCGTCTCCAGCATTTCCAGCGTCCGGGGAATGTCGAGGATCGACTTCACCCCCGCGCAGACCACCGCCACATCCGTCGCCGCCAGCTCCGTCAGGTCGGCGCTCACATCCATCCCGTCGCCGCGATGCACACCGCCGATCCCGCCCGTGGCGAAGACGCCGATCCCGGCCAGCCGCGCGATCCGCATCGTCGCGCTCACCGTCGTCCCCGCCGTCAGCCCCTTGACCATGCAGGCGGCGAGGTCGCGGGACGCAGCCTTCACCACGCCCGCCTCCCGGCCCAGCCGCTCGACCTGAGACCCCGACAGCCCGGCGCAGACGCGTCCGTCGATCATCGCCACCGTCGCGGGCACGGCGCCCTCGTCGCGCACCGCCTGCTCCACCGCCAGCGCCACCTCGGCGTTGCGGGGCCAGGGCATCCCGTGGCTGATGATCGTGCTTTCCAGCGCGACCACCGCCCGCCCTTGGGCGAGGGCCATCGCCACCTCGTCGGTCATCTGCGGCTGGATCGGTTTCGCGTTCATCGGCGGGACCTCCTGTTGCGGCCCCTCTTGCACCCAAACCCCGCCTCCCGCAAACGCCGGACCGGAGGGACCCGCCATGCACCTGCTCGCCGCCCAGCCCGGCGCCATCGACGACGGCGAGCCCGTCGATCTGGGCCAGACGCCCGCCGACATCGTGGTGATCTCCGCCGCCGACACCGAGCTCGCGGCCTTGTCGGAGGCCCGCGCGGCCATGGACGACGCACCCTCGCTCCGGCTCGCCAGCCTCCTGCACCTGCGCCACCCGATGTCCGTGGACCTGCATCTCGACGCCTGTGCCAGCAGATCCCGCCTCGTCATCGCCCGGGTCCTCGGCGGTCGCGGGTACTGGACCTACGGGCTCGAACAATACGCCGCGCGTCTGTACGAGGCGGGCGTGCCCTTCGCAGCACTCCCCGGCGATGACAGGCCCGACGCCGAACTCCGCGATCTCTCGACCGTGGCGGACGACGATTACGACGCCCTCTGGTCCTGCCTGGTCGAAGGCGGGCCGCAGAACGCCGCCACCTTCCTCGCCCATGCCCGAGCGATACTAGACGACGCCCCGCGCCCCGCGCCCGCCCGTCCGCTCCTGCGCTCGGGCCTCTACTGGCCCGGCACGTCCGGCGCCACGCCCGCCACCCTGCGCGCCGAATGGACCGATGGGGCGCCGATCGTTCCCGTCGTTTTCTACCGCGCGCTGTTGCAGGGGGCAGGCCTCAACCCCGTCAACCGCCTCACCCGCGCCCTCCTGCGCGCGGGCCTCAACCCGATGCCGGTCTTCGTGGCCTCCCTGAAGGATCCGGTTTCGGCGGCCACCCTCGACGCGCTCTTCACCGACATGCCCCCCGACGCGATCTTGAACCTCACCAGCTTCGCCGTCGGCGACGCCGCCACCAACCCCCTCGCCACGCCTGCCACCAACGCCGCACCCGTGTTTCAGGGCGTCCTCTCATCGGGCACGGAGCAGGCCTGGCGCGATGGGCTCACCGGCCTTTCGGCCCGCGATATCGCCATGAATGTCGCCCTGCCCGAACTCGACGGCCGCATCCTCACCCGCGCGCTCGGCTTCAAGGGCGAGGCGTTCTTCGACGCCGAGACCCAATGCCCCATCGCCACGTGGAAGGCGGACGGCGACCGCATCGCCTTCACCGCCGACCTCCTCGCCAACTGGTGCCGCCTCCGCCGCACGTCCCCCGCCGAACGCCGCCCCGCGCTCGTCCTCGCCAACTACCCCAACCGCGACGGACGCCTCGCCAACGGCGTCGGCCTCGACACCCCCGCGGCGACCGTTCACGCCCTCGCGCTGCTGCAAACCGCGGGTTACACCGTTGCCGACCTGCCCTGCGACAGCGCCGCCCTCATGGCGCGCCTCCTCGCGGGTCCGACCAACTGGCTCACCGACCGCGCCGACCGCACGGGCGGCGAACGCCTCTCTCTCGATGCCTACCGCGCCTTTCACGACACCCTCCCGCTGATCGCCCGCCAACGGATAGCCGACCGCTGGGGCCCCCCCGAATCCGATCCCTTCTTCTCGGCCGAAATACCCCCGCCGGAGGCTCCGGCATCGGTTCCGGGCGGCCACTTCGCCCTCTCCATCCACCGTTTCGGCCACGCCATCGTCGCCCTGCAACCCGCCCGCGGCTACAATGTCGACCCAACCGACAGCTACCACTCCCCCGACCTCGTGCCGCCGCACAATTACCTCGCCTTCTATGCCTGGCTGCGCGCCCATTCCGACGCCATCATCCACATGGGCAAGCACGGAAATCTCGAATGGCTGCCGGGCCGCGCCCTCGCCCTCGGCCCCGACGACTGGCCCGAAATCGCCCTCGGCCCGATGCCCCACATCTACCCGTTCATCGTCAACGATCCGGGCGAGGGGACGCAGGCCAAGCGCCGCGCGCAGGCCGTCATCATCGACCACCTGACCCCGCCCCTGACCCGCGCCGAAAGCTACGGGCCTATGCGCGACCTGGAGGCGCTGGTGGACGAATACTATGAGGCCGCGGGCGTCGATCCCCGACGCATTACCCTGTTGCGCGAGGAGATTCTCAGCCTCGCCTCCGTTACCGGCCTCGATATCGACGCGGGCTTCGCGGGCGACGACACCGACCTCGCCAGGCTCGACGCCTATCTCTGCGAGTTGAAGGAGGCGCAGATTCGCGACGGCCTGCACATCTTCGGCCAATCCCCCGAGGGCCGGTTGGAGGACGACCTGCTCCAGGCCCTCCTTCGGCTCCCGCGCGGCGACGGAACCGGCCCCAACGCCTCGCTCCCCCGCGCCATCGCCGCCGACCTCGCTCTCGGCTTCGATCCGCTCGACTGCGACATGGCCGCCCCGTGGGAGGGGCCCCTTCCCGATGCCCTCGCAGACGACGAATCATGGCGCTCCCACGGCGATACCGTCGAGCGTATCGAACACCTCTCCGCCCGCCTCCTGCGCGGGGACACCATCGCCCCCGGCACCGCCACGAAGGCGGTCCTGACCGACGCCGCTACCCTCCGCGCCACCCTCCGCGCCTGCGGACCGGCCGAGGGCGAGGGCCTGCTCACCGCCCTCTCCGGTCGCTTCGTCCCCCCCGCGCCCTCCGGCGCCCCTACCCGCGGCCGTCCCGACGTCCTGCCCACGGGCCGCAACTTCTACTCCGTCGACAGCCGCGCGGTCCCCACGCCCACCGCCTGGAAGCTCGGCTGGAAATCCGCGTCGCTCCTCCTCGACCGCCACCTGCAGGACCACGGCGACTGGCCCCGCGCCATGCTCGTCACCGCCTGGGGCACCGCAAACATGCGCACCGGCGGCGACGACATCGCGCAGGCATTGGCACTCATGGGCGTCCGTCCCCGCTGGGACGCCGCCAACCGCCGCGTCGTGGGGTTCGAGATCATCCCGGCCACCGCTCTCGGCCGACCCCGCGTCGACGTCACCCTCCGCGTCTCCGGCTTCTTCCGCGATGCCTTCCCGGCCCAGATGGCACTCGTCGATTCCGCCGCCCGAGCTGTTCAGGAGCTTGATGAACCGGAGGCGGACAATCCCGCCGCCGCAAGGTTCCGATCCGGCGAAAGCGCCGCCCGCGTCTACGGTTCCAAGCCCGGAGCCTACGGCGCGGGACTTCAGGCGCTGATCGACGAACGCCTCTGGACCGACGCCGCCGATCTGGGCCGCGCCTATGTCGAATGGGGCGGCTATGCCTACGGGACGGGTGAGGGCACCGCCGACGCGGACGGATTGCGCCAGCGTCTGGGTCAGGTGGAGGCCATCGTCCAGAACCAGGACAACCGCGAACACGACCTCCTCGACAGCGACGATTACTACCAGTTCGAGGGCGGTGCCGCCGCCGCCATCGAGATGCTCCAGGGCACCAGACGCCCCGTCTATCACAACGACCATTCCCGCCCCGAACGCCCCGTGATCCGCACGCTGGAGGAGGAGATCGGCCGCGTCGTCCGCTCCCGCGTGGTGAACCCGAAATGGATCGCCGGGGTGAAACGTCACGGCTACAAGGGCGCGTTCGAGATCGCGGCAACGGTCGACTACCTGTTCGCCTTCGCCGCCACGACCGGCGCCGTGCGCGATCATCATTTCGACCTTGTCCACGCCGCCGTACTGGAGGACGACGCGACCCGCGACTTCATCGCCGACGTCAACGCGCCCGCCCTGGCCGACATCGCGGACCGCCTGCGCGAAGCCATCGACCGCGGTCTCTGGCGCCCGCGGTCCAACTCGGCCCGCGCGCTGCTCGACCGGTTGGGACGGGCCTAACGCCGCGTCGAACAGTCCAGATTCATGTTGATGAGCGCCACGTCCCCGAGGGCCGAACCCGGCTTGACGATACAGCCGGTCACGCGCTCCGTCGCCACCACCGATGCCGCCACGACCCGCCCGAGATCCGGCCGCCAGATCGCGTTCGTCCGGGTCGCCTGCGCCGTTGTCAGATTCCAGTTCACACGGAAGGAGAACCCGTCCACCTGCGCCGTCCCGCTGCGGTTCAGACCGTCGAGCGGATGCGGTGCGTTGCAGGCCATGAGAGCCAAAAGGAGGAGGGGGAGCACGAGACGCATGGCTTCACAGATGCCCGGTACGGTTAAGGAACGGTTAAGACGGCATCCGAAAGGGCACCGTGCGCTCCAGTATGACGGATGTATGCACGAATGGTGCACGATGGGGCATACGAACGATTCCGGGCTTTTCCCACGCCGGGTTGACCTCGCCCCCACCGACCCGGATTGTTCCCCGACCGCCCGGCGAAAGGCCCCGACATGACCGACACGCAACCCGACGACACCGCCCGCCACAATGCGAAGATGGCCAAGAAGAAGGCCGCCCGCGACAAGATCATGGCCACCAAGACCGACGAGAAAGGGCTCGTGATCGTCCATACGGGCAAGGGAAAAGGCAAGTCTTCCAGTGCCTTCGGCATGATCTTCCGCTGCATCGCCCATGACATGCCCTGCGCGGTCGTGCAGTTCATCAAGGGCGGCATGGGGACCGGCGAACGCGACCTGATCCTGAGCCATTTCAGCGACCTGTGCGAATTCCACACGATGGGCGAAGGCTTCACCTGGGAGACGCAGGACAAGTCCCGCGACATCGAGATGGCACAGGCCGCCTGGGCCAAGGCCCGGGAGTTGATCTCCGACCCGGACAACCGCATGGTTTTGCTCGACGAAATCAACATCGCGATCCGCTACGACTACGTCGATGTGACCGAGGTCGTAGCCTTTCTGCGCGACCACAAACCGCCGATGACCCATGTCGTCTGCACGGGCCGGAACGCCAAGGACGAGCTGATCGACCTTGCCGATTTGGTCACCGAGATGGAGCTCGTGAAGCATCCGTTTCGGTCTGGGGTAAAGGCGCAAGCGGGCGTGGAATTCTAAGACCGAAGATCGAACGGAGCACGGTCGGTCCAGCACGACGTTCGGGGCTCCCCCGTAGACTGATAGTCAATCCCTTGATTTTTCCTCGCCGGACGCATCCCCTCGCAACGACAGGCGAATAGGCCCCCGTGCGGAATCCGCCGCGATCTCCTCCCCAGCTTGCGTCGCTCTGATCTCCGGAAGGCCTACGGCGATCGCACGGATCCTCGGCATCAACGGCCGCCAGTCCGACGCCAACGCCCGCGCGATCTCCGACGGGCAGAAGGTAGCGGGCGACCGTCTCTCCGCCATCTCCCGCAAGGCGGTCGCGATCGCCCGATCGCTCACGACCTGTTCCATCCGGTCAGCCGAGCGCCGCGTCGCACCGGCCGCAGACCCCGTCATGTCCGTGCGCCCCCACATCCGGCAGGATTTTCCAGCATCGCTGGCATTTCCCACCCTCGGCATGGGCGAAGACGATGGCGATACCGTCGCCGTCTTCGGGCCGCCAGGCATCGGCGGGCGGAGGCGTGTCCGTGACGACGATCCCGCTGGTCAGGCAGATATCCTCGAAGGATGTTTCCCCCAGCAACGCACCCGTCTCGGGATCGACATGGACGATGGGTGCCGCCTCCAGCGAGGAACCGATGATCTTGTCCCGGCGCGCGACTTCCAGCGCCCCGGTGACGGCCCGTCGAACGGTTCGGATGCGCGCCCATTTGGCCGCAAGCGCATCGTCGCGCCAGCCCGGACGCGGCGCGGGGAAATCCTGAAGGTGGACGGAGCTGTCCTCCCCCGGATGACGCTCGAGCCAGACCTCCTCCATAGTGAAGGGCAGGATCGGCGCGAGCCAGGTCGTCAGCCGCTCATGCAGAAGAGACAGAACGGTCCGCGCCGACCGGCGACGCAGCGTGTCTCCATCGCAATAGAGCGCGTCCTTGCGGATGTCGAAGTAGAAAGCCGACAGGTCGATGGTCGTGAACTGGAAGATCGCCTGAAGAACGGCCGCGAAGTCATAGGCTGCGTAGCTTTCCCGAACCCGATCATCAAGTTCCGAAAGGCGATGCAGGATCCAGCGCTCCAGCTCCGGCATCTCCAGCGGATCGGCCAGATCGGCGGCCCGCAGATCGGTCAGCGACCCCAGCATGAACCGCAGCGTGTTGCGCAGGCGGCGGTAGCTGTCGGCGACCCCCTTGAGGATTTCGGGCCCGATGCGGTGGTCGGCGGTGTAGTCCACCTGAGCCACCCAGAGACGGAGGATATCGGCCCCGTATTGCTCCACTACGTCCTGCGGCGCGATGGTGTTGCCGATGCTCTTCGACATCTTTACGCCCTTCTGGTCGAGCGTGAAACCATGGGTGACGACAGCGTGGTAGGGCGCGCGGCCGATGGTGCCGCAGCCTTGCAGCATGGAGGAATGGAACCAGCCGCGATGCTGGTCGGTGCCTTCGAGATAGACATCGGCGAGGCCGTCCTCGGTCCCGTCGGGCCGGTCGCGCAGGGTGAAGGCGTGGGTGGACCCGCTGTCGAACCAGACGTCGAGGATGTCCGTTACCTGCTCGTAGGCGTCCGGGTCGTGATCGGGGGCGAGGAAGCGGGCTCTGGCGCCGGGCTTGTACCACGCGTCGGCCCCCTCCTCCTCGAAGGCCTGGATTATCCGGGCATTGACGGTCTCGTCCCTGAGGAGGAAGTCCGGATCGTCCGCCTTGGTCCCGACCTTCGTGAAGCAGGTCAGCGGCACGCCCCAGGCGCGTTGCCGCGAGAGCACCCAGTCCGGGCGGTTCTCGATCATGGAGAACAGGCGGTTGCGACCGGTCTTCGGCGTCCATTCGACGAGCTTGTCGATGGAGGTCAGCGCGCGGGTCCGCACCGTTTCGCCGTAGGTGTCCCGTCCGTCGCCCACGGGCGCGTCGATGGCGGCGAACCATTGCGGGCGGTTGAGGCGGATGACGGGCGCCTTGGACCGCCAGGAATGGGCGTCCGAGATGGTGATCCGTGCGCGGGCGAGGAGCGCGTTCGCCGCGACCAGCGCGTCGATCACCGCCTTATTGGCGCCGCCGGGTTTGCCGTTGGGTTTGAGGATTGCCTGCCCGCCGAACAGCGGGAGGTCTTCGCGGAAGGAGCCGTCTGCTTCGATGTTGAAGGTCATCGGAAGGTCGTGCTTGAGCCCGATCTGGTAGTCGTCGTCGCCGTGGCTGGGCGCAGTGTGGACGAAGCCGGTGCCCGCGTCGTCGGTGACGTGGTCGCCGGGGAGGAGCGGGACGTCGTAGTCCCACTCCTCGTTGGCACCTTCGGCGTTCTCGAACGGATGCGCGCACGTCAATACGGAGAGTTCTTCGACGGTAACATCACGTAGGCGGGTCCACTGCCCGTCTTCAAGCCTTGCGGCTGCCATCGTTGCCTCGGCCAGCGCATCGGCGATCAGATACTTATCGCCAACACTCGCCCAGCATTCGTCAGGAGTCCCAGTAACTTCGTAGAGACCGTATTCGATGTTCGGACCGAAGCAGATCGCGCGATTGGACGGTAGGGTCCAAGACGTGGTGGTCCAGATCAAGGACTTTCGCACCCGCAAACCGTCCTCGGATTTCTGCGATAGCAGCCAACGTCTCGGCGGCGCCCCCATCTCCGGAGCCGATCATCCCGGCGGCTGTCGTCAGGATACGAAATTTCACCCAGACCGCATCCACCTGCCGGTCGTGATACTCCACTTCCGCCTCGGCCAGCGCGGTCTTCTCCACGGGCGACCACATCACCGGTTTCGAGCCCTGATAGACCAGCCCGTTCATCAGGAACGTCTGGAACTCCGCCGCGATCACAGCCTCGGCGTGGTGGTCCATCGTCAGGTAGGGATCGGCCCAGTTGCCGGTGATGCCGAGCCGCTTGAACTCTTCGCGCTGGATATCGACCCATTCGGCGGCGAAATCGCGACATTCCCGGCGGAACTCCACCACGTCGACGGCGTCCTTGTCGCGGCCTTTCTGGCGGTAGGCTTCCTCGATCTTCCACTCGATCGGAAGGCCGTGGCAATCCCAGCCGGGAACGTAGCGCGCATCGTGGCCCATCATCTGTCGCGAGCGGACCACCATATCCTTAAGCGTCTTGTTGAGCGCGTGTCCGATATGGAGATGGCCGTTGGCATAGGGCGGGCCGTCATGCAGCGTGAACGGGGTGCGGTCCTCCGCCTCGGCCTTGTCGCGCAGGCGGTCGTAGATGCCGATCCGCTCCCACCGGGCCAGCCAGTCCGGTTCCCGCTTGGGCAGGCCTGCGCGCATGGGAAAGTCGGTCTTCGGCAGGTTCAGGGTCGACTTGTAGTCGGGGCTTTCGGCGCTCATGGTCCGCGTCCTTCGGGTGGCGTCTGGGGAGGTCGGCGCGGGAGGTCCGGCACCTTTGCCCGGCGGCCCCTCGATCAGGGCGCCGGGGGCGTAATTCGCTGAGATATGGTCCGGGAGCACGTCATCGCGCGCCTTATAGGCGGGCTCCCGGGCGGGGGGCAAGCGCCGCGGGCGGTCGCGTCTTAACCATATGTTCACCCTTGTCGGCCATGGTCGAGCGCAGGAGGATCAAACGATGTCACTCGCCCTGCTGCTCGCCTTTCTCGGGACCGCCTTCGTGGTGCTCGTGCCGCTCTGCCTGCCCCTGCCCCGTGCGCGCCTGCGCTTCGCCCGTCAGACGACCGGCTCGGGGAATGTATCCAGGCCGAACGGGATCGGGCGCGATCCCTCCGACTGACAATGAGGCTCAGGCGCCCGGCGGAGTGGCGTCGGCGCGGTCGCGAAGGGCCGCAACGTGTTCCCAGACCCGGGAGATGACGACCGACCCCTCGCCCACCGACGAGGCGACCCGCTTGACGGATCCCGCGCGCACGTCGCCGACGGCGAAGATGCCGTCCAGGGAGGTGGCGTAGGGATTGTCGCGCCCGACGGCCTCGCCGGTCAGCAGGAAACCCTTTCCGTCGCATTCGACCGCCCCGCCGAGCCAGTCGGTATTGGGCGCGGCACCCACCATCACGAAGAGCGCCCGCGTCTCGATCCGGTCGTCGCCGGGTTCGACACCCTCCCCCGTCAGTCGAAGACCGGCAAGGGCATCGTCCCCCTCCAGCGCCTCCACCTGCGTGCGGTAGCGGATGCGGATGGTCTCGTCCGCCTCCAGCCGGGAGGAGAGATAGGTGGACATGCTGTCGGCGAGACTGTCGCCGCGCACCAGAAGATGGGTGCAGCGGGCATAGCGCGACAGGAACATCGCCGCCTGCCCAGCCGAATTGCCGCCACCGATGATAACCGCATCCGTGCCCCGGCAGAACCGCGCCTCGACGTCCGTGGCGGCGTAGTAGATGCCCGCGCCCTCGAACTCCTCCAGCCGGTCCAGCGGGAGGCGGCGATACTGCACCCCCGTCGCGATCACCAGCGCCCGCGCGCAGGTCCGGGCCTCGTCGTCCAGCGTGACGCAGAAGGTGCCGTCCTCGCGGGTCTTCAGGGCGGTTGCGCGACGGGGGACGGCGAAGCGGGTGCCGAACTTCATCGCCTGCACCTCCCCGCGCCAGCAGAGATCGGCGCCGGAGATACCCGTGGGAAAGCCCATATAGTTCTCGATCCGGCTCGACGTGCCCGCCTGACCGCCGATCGTGGCATCCTCCACCACCAGCGCCGACAGGCCCTCCGCCCCGGCATAGACCGCCGCGGCGATCCCGCCCGGACCCCCGCCGACGATCAGGACGTCGTGAACTGTGCCATCGTCGAGATCGAGGTCCAGCCCGTAGATCTGCGCGATCTTGCGCGGCGTCGGATCCTCGATCACCCGGTCCCTGCCGAACAGGACCGCGGGATGCTTCGGGACGAGTGCGCAGTGTTCCGCAATCTCGCCCGCTTCGGCATCGTCCAGATCGAGCGTGCGAAACGGGATGCGGTTGCGGGCGGCGAAGGCCCCGATATGGCGGATGTTCCGGTCGCGATCCATCCCGATCAACGTGAGGGAGGCCTGATCCCCCTCCAGCAGCCGCCGACGCCGGGCGGCGAGGACGGTGACGACGATGTCCGATATCTCCGGCACCTGCGCCATCAGTTCGAGCATCGCGACCCGCTCGACCACGAGGAACGTGCAGTCGGTGATCGCGCGCATGGCCAGCATCGACCGCGCCCCGGTCAGGAAGCTGATCTCGCCCGCGAATTGCCCCGGGCCGAGCGTCGCACCGTCGCCGTAGCGGCCGCCGGTCACCGGATCGACCGCCTCCGCCTCCCCGTCGAGAAGAAGGCGGAACCGGTCCATCGGCGCACCGAGCTCGATGAACGTCTCGCCGGCGACGATCCGCTCCTCCCGCCCGATCGCGCGGATTCGGGCCACATGGGCATCGGTCAGGAGGGTGCGCGTCATCGTGCGCAGGTCGGCTGCGAGACTTTCCATGGAGAATTCTCCGGATCAGGTGTCGGGGCGGCCGAACAGGCCGGTGAGCGCGCGCTGGATAACGGAAGTGATCCTCGGCGGGCGCTGGTGGACGAAAGGAAGCGGGCGGCAGACCTCCATCGCGGCGAGGCCGACGCGGGCGGTCAAGGCGCCGTTGACGAGCCCCTCGCCGAAGCGACGGCTGAGCTTGGCCAGAACGCCGCCGCCCGCGACCGAATGGATGAGGTCGTCGCCGACCGCCACGGCACCGGTGGCGGCGAGATGGGTCAGGACCGTCCGCGCGAGCCGCCAAGATCCAAGCGTTCCGCCGCGCCCGCCATAGATCAGGGCAATGCGGCGGATCATCCGCAGGTTCGAGGTGAGCGCCGCGACCACATCGGCAAGGGCGAGGGGCACCACGGCCGTGACCAATGCGACCTGCCGCGCGGCCGCCTCCACCTCGCGCAGGGCCGCCGTGTCGAGGGGAACCAGCAGGTCGCGCTCGACCGCGGCGATCATGGCGGGGGCGTCGAAGATGTCGTCCCGCCGGGTCGCCAGCTCCTCCCGGCCCCAGCGGGTATCGGGGCGTCCGGCATAGAAGGCGACGACCCGGTCGGCCAGCGCCCGCGCCCCGGCGAGGTCGGTCACCCCCGCCGCCTGTCGGCGCAGGTGGTCGATGGAGGCGAGACGCGACAGGGCCGATATCTCCCGCAGGATGACCGCCGAGCAGATGATCAGGAACGCCGCCAGCAGAGCCGTCGCGATCCAGCCGAGGATCGGGTTCGACGCGAGAAGCGCGGTCACGAACTCCCATGCCGCGATGGAGGCCGCGAAGGTCAGGAGCGCGCCCAGCGTGGCCCAGAACCACTTCGCCAGCCCCCGGTCCCGGCGCCCGGCGAGCAAGGCGACCGTCTGCATCGCGCGGCCGGACGGGGGCGGGGCCACGTCGTCTTCGGGCACGGGCGGGGCGGCCGCCGGATCCGCAGACCCCGCATCGAGGGTCACCGGACGGCGGCCGGGGGCCGGGGCGGCGGGCGGCACGTCCTCGATCTCGAACAGGACGGGGCCGCGCGGGCGGCTGTTCCCGGGGGATTCTGGCATCTTGCGGTCTCCGTCGGGTCAGGGGTTCAGGTATGGCATCGGGCGCGCGATGCAACGACGCACCCGTGCGGAACGGTCAGAGGCGGTCTGACAGCAGGAAATCCGCGGCCCGGTCGAGGCGGATGAAGGGCGGCCCCTCGCCCGGCCGAAGGGTGAGCGGGGCCGGAGCGAATTCCATGATGTCGTAATCGGCCCCGAGCCAGTCCGTCGCACCCTGCAGGGCCGGGGTCAGGATGTGGGACGGATCGGGCGGCAGCTCGCCGGGATAGAGCGCGGCCTCTCGCCCGCCATCCAGCAGGCGACCGCGCACCACCGGCAGGCGCTCCCCCCCATGCTCGCGCATTTCCTCGACCGTGGCGCGGAGGGCGGCAATCGAGAGGACCTCAGTGCGCGCGCCCGCGAAATCGGCCCGCCGCCGCGCGTCGTCGACCATCGCGTCCAGGATCGCGGTCAGGCGGGCATGCTGCGTGTGATGCAGGTGATCGGCCTTGGTCGCGGCGAAGAGGACGCGATCGACCCGCCGCGCGCCCAGCAGCGACAGAAGCCAGTTGAGCGCACCCGGTTTGAACGCGGTCAGGATATCGGCGATCGCGGCGCGCATCTCCTCGACCGCGCGGGGTCCCCGACGGATCGCGCCGAGCACGTCGAGCAGCACGACCTGCCGGTCGAGGCGGGCGAAGTGATCGCGGAAGAACGGTTGCACGACCTGCCGCTTGTAGGCCTCGAACCGACGCTCCATCTCGCGGCGCAGGCTTCCGCGCGGGGCGTCGCCGGGCGGAAGCGGGGCGAAGGTCAGCGCGGGCGAGCCCTCCATCTCGCCCGGCAACAGGAACCGCCCCGGCGTCAGGTCGTAAGCTCCCGCTTCCCGCGCCGCCCGAAGCGCATCGGTATAGGCCGCGGCGAGGCGTTGCGCGGTCGGCTCATCCAGCTTCGCCGCCGCGTCGACCGCGGCCATCGCATCGGCATATCCCGCGACTTTCCAGTCCGACAGCCGGGTGAGAGCGCGCTTCGACCAATCCTCGTAGGAGCGTTCCATGAGTCCGAGGTCGAGCAGCCATTCGCCGGGATAATCGACGATATCGAGATGCACGACCCGCGCCCCGCGCAGTCCCGCGAGCATCCCAGCTGGCCGCACCTTCATCGACAGCCGCAGCTCCGAGACGGCGCGCGTGCCCTCGGGCCAATGCGGCGCCCGGGCGGTGAGCGCGGCGAGGTGGCGTTCGTAGTCGAAGCGCGGGATCGTGTCGTCCGGCTGCGGCTGCAGGAAGGCGGTCTCGATCCGCGACGAGGCGGTGAACGCGGACATGCGGCCCCGATCCATCAGGTTCGCCACGAGCGACGTGATGAAAACGGTCTTCCCCGCCCGGCTGAGCCCGGTGATCCCGAGGCGGATCGTCGGGTCGAAGACGTCGGTGACGCTTGCGGCCACGTCCCCTACCCCACGCGTCACCGCATCCGTCAGCCGTCCGATAACCATACGCGTCCCCGTTTCCGTCGGCGGACGATAGGGGGCGGGGGTGCAAAGGGAAAGACGGCGCGCGGCCGGAGCAGGAACGGGTTTTCCGATGCGGTTCTGACGGACGGATGGAGGAGCGCCGCAACCGGATGCGAGGGTCCTGCCGCGACGGCGCACCTTGCCCCGCGCGCCAGCCCGCCCCTATCTGGCTCCCATGCCGCGCTACGCCTTCCGCATCGAATATGACGGTCGCCCCTTTGCCGGATGGCAGCGGCAGGACGGGCCGGACAGCGTGCAGCAGCGGCTGGAGGAGGCGTTGCGCGCGCTGGAGCCGGAGACGGGGTCGGTCGCCGCGGCGGGGCGCACCGATGCAGGCGTCCACGCGACAGGACAGGTGGCCCATGCCGACCTCACCCGTGACTGGGATCCGTTCCGCCTCTCGGAGGCGGTCAACTGGCATCTGAAGCCCGCGCCGGTCGCGATCACCACCTGCGCGCGGGTCGGCGGGGACTGGCACGCCCGGTTCTCCGCCGTCGAACGACGCTACACCTTCCGGATCGTCGCGCGCCGCGCACCGCTCACGTTGGAAGCGGGGCTGGCCTGGCGGGTCCCCGGCCCGCTCGATGCGGCGGCCATGGCGGAGGGCGCCCGGCACCTGATCGGACGGCACGATTTCACCACGTTCCGGGCGTCGATCTGTCAGGCGAACTCGCCAGTCCGGACACTGGATGCGCTGGAGGTGGAGGCCCTGCTCCGTCCGGGCGGTCAGGAAATCCAGCTGCACCTGCGCGCGCGGAGCTTTCTGCACAATCAGGTGCGGTCCATCGCGGGAACGCTCGAACGGGTCGGTGCGGGGTCGTGGCCGCCGGGCCGGGTGGCGGAGGCGCTGGCCGCATGTGATCGCGCCGCCTGCGGACCTGTCGCGCCGCCCGACGGTTTGACGCTGACGGGGGTGGGATATCCCGAGGATCCCTTCAGCGGCGATTGAGGCGAGGTTTCGTGCCGACCGGATCACGATCGCCCATATGAACGGCCGGATTGCCGGACCCGGGCGGGCGCGCTAGGTCTGAAACGGCCCCGTTTCCCGGAGATCCCCATGCCGCCCGTCATCACCAATGTCGACGACCTCCACACCATCTACCGGCGCCGCGTGCCGAGGATGTTCTACGATTACTGCCAGTCCGGAAGCTGGACCGAACAGACGTACCGCGAGAACGAGACCGATTTCGACCTGATCCGCCTGCGGCAGCGGGTGGCGGTGGATATGGAGGGGCGGTCGATCGCCTCGACCATGATCGGGCGCGACGTGTCCATGCCGGTGGCGCTGGCTCCCGTGGGCCTGACGGGCATGCAGCATGCCGACGGCGAGATCCTGGCGGCCCGGGCAGCGGAGGCGTTCGGCGTGCCCTTCACCCTCTCGACCATGTCGATCTGCTCCATCGAGGACGTCGCGGAGGCGACGACGGCACCGTTCTGGTTCCAGCTCTACGTCATGAAGGACGAGGATTTCGTTGATCGACTGATCCAGCGCGCGAAGGATGCGGGCTGCGACGCGCTGGTCCTGACTCTGGACCTGCAGATCCTCGGACAGCGGCACAAGGATCTCAAGAACGGTCTGTCCGCCCCGCCCAAACTGACGCCTGCCTCGATCGCGAACATGATGACCAAGGTGGTCTGGGGCTTGAACATGGCGCAGACCAAGCGCCGGTTCTTCGGCAACATCGTCGGCCACGCGAAGGGGGTGGACGATGCCTCCTCCCTGTCGTCTTGGACCGCCGAACAGTTCGATCCCAAGCTCGATTGGAAGAAGATCGCCCGCATCAAGAAGAAATGGGGCGGCAAGCTGATCCTGAAGGGCATCCTCGATGCCGAGGACGCGCGCATGGCGCTCGAGGTCGGGGCCGATGCCATCATCGTCTCCAACCATGGCGGACGGCAGCTCGACGGCGCGCTCAGCTCCATCCGGATGCTCCCCGAGATCGTGGACGCCGTCGGATCGGACGTGGAAATCCACATGGATGGCGGCATCCGGTCCGGACAGGACGTGCTGAAGGCCATCGCGCTGGGGGCGAGGGGCACCTATATCGGGCGCGCCTTCATCTACGGGCTCGGCGCCTTGGGCGAGCGGGGCGTGACGCGCGCGCTGGAGGTCATCGGGGCGGAACTCGACACGACCATGGCACTGTGCGGGGAGAAGGACATCCACGATGTCGGCCCGCACAACCTCCTGATCCCGAAGGGGTTCAGGGGCGAGTGGGAGCCACGGGGGCGGAACGGCTGAGCGGCCAGATCACCGCCAGCAGGAGCGCCACGCAGGCAAAGGCCCAGCGCAGGCCGAACGCGTCCGAGCCGAGGCCCATCAGCGCCGGGGCGAGAAAGAACCCTGCGAACCCGATCACCGCGACCCGGGCGATGACCGCCGTCCGGACGTTCCGCGCCGCGATCCGCCCCGCCAGCGCCAGCCCCATAGGTCCGATCACCGAGATCCCCAGCCCCATCAGGCCGAAGCCGAGATAGGCCACCGATGGCGATGGCGCCGCCGCGGCGATCAGGACTCCCACCGCGGCAAGGCCGGTCGCGATCCGGATCACCATCAGTTCCGACAGCCGCGCGGCGACCGCCTGTCCTGAGAAGCGCCCAATGGCCATGGTCAGGCCCAGCATCGCAGGGCCGAACGCGCCCTCCGCCGCACCGCCTCCCAGCGTCCGCTCCACGTGAAGGGCGGACCAGCTCTCGACCGTCGCCTCCGCCATGAAGCCAATCAGGACGATCAGGCCGCAGATCGCGACCAGTCCCAGGGGCAGGCCCCCGCGCCGGACCGGCCCCTCCGCCGGGGTATCGACCGGCATCCGCTGGAACGGGGCGGTGGCGAGGACGAGAAGGCCCGTGACCGGAAAGATCACCTCCGGCCCCCACCCTGCCTCGCGCATCGCCCCGGTCAGGAGGGCCGAAACGGCATAGGCGACGGAGAACATGGCGTGGTTGACGTTCATCAGGCTCCGCCCCGTCCGCGCCTCCACCTCCGAAACCCGGGCGTTCATCACCACGTCCGTCAGCCCCGACGTCGCTCCCATCACCAGCAGGATCACGAAGAACAGCGGAACGGTCGCGGCCCAGGCCGGAAGGCTCGCGGCTATGGCGAGGATGACGGTTCCGACAGGCAGTGCGAGGGACCCCATCCGACGGTCCCAGCGCGGCGCGGCCCAGAGGGTCGTCGAAAGGCCGATCGCGGTCGCCAGCAGCAGGAGGCCGAACGTGGAATCATCCACCGCGATCCGCGCCTTTACGACCGGCGCCATCGCCGCGAAGCAGCCCCAGGTCAAGCCAACGGCCATGAAGGCCGCGACCGGCGCGCGGCTCAGGCGAAGGGCCGACAGGATGGACATCGGCGACGACCCCTCTCGCGTACGGCCTTCCGTCAACAGCAGCCCGGACCGGCAAGCAAGTCGCTTCTTCTCGGCGGAAACATCCCGGGGAGTCCGAGGGGCAGAGCCCCTCGTCGCCGCATCGTCCAGGCCAGGCGCCGGATCAGCCGTGATCCTTCATCAGGCGTGCCTTCTGCCGCTGCCAGTCGCGCTTGGCGACGCTCTCGCGCTTGTCGCTCGTCTTTTTGCCCTTGCCGATCCCGACCTTGATCTTGGCCATGCCGCGATGATTGAAATACATCACCAGCGGCACGATCGTGTACCCCTCCCGGGCGGAGGCGTTCCAGAGCTTCGAGAGTTCCCGCCGGGACACCAGCAGCTTGCGGCGACGACGTTCCTCGTGGCCGAAGGTCTTGGCCTGCGCGTAGGGCGCGATGTAGCCGTTCACCAGCCACAGCTCGCCTTCCTTCACCTCGGCATAGCTCTCCGCGATGTTGGTGCCGCCCATCCGCAGGGATTTCACCTCCGAGCCCTCCAGCACGATTCCGCATTCGAGGTCGTCCTCGATGGCGTAATCGTACCGGGCGCGCCGGTTCTCGGCGACCACCTTGTAGTTCTTGTCCTTGTCGTCCTTGACCATGATCCCCCACCTAGGGGCGCGGACTGGCCCTGTCCACGGGGGTCAGGCGCTGGGACGCGAGGATGGCCGCCACGGCGAGAAGTGCTGTGATCCCGCCCGCGACCCCGAGTGCCGACAGACCGGCGCCCGCGACGACCCGTCCGCCGAGGGCCGCGCCCAATGCCGCGCCGACATAGATGCACGCCGCGTTGAGGGCGAGGGCCACCGGCGCCTGCGCGCCCGCCAGCGCCACCAGCCGCACCTGCTGGCTGGAGTTGAAGGCGAAGCCCACCCCGTTCCACACGAAGAAGAGCATCATGGCGAGGCCAAGCGGCATCGGCAGCAGCGACAGGAGCGGCATGATCGCCACCTGCCCCAGCGTCAGCGCGCGCAGGGTGCGGAACGGACCCAACCGGTCGGAAAGCCAGCCGCCCGCGAAATTGCCAGCCACTGCGCCCAGCCCACAGACCACAAGCGCGGCAGTCACCCCGTTGCGACCAAGGCCCATCCGCTCCTCCAGCAGGGGGGCGAGGTAGGTATAGGGAACGTAGATCGCGCCGAGGAAGATCGCGGTGAAGCCGATGGCGAGCATCAGGCGCCCGTCCACCAGCGCCGTGCGCAGGTCCGCCAGACGCACCGGCTGAAACCGGAGACCCGCGGGCACGAGGAGCCAGATCACCACGGCGAAGGCGGTTGCCAGCCCCCCGACGAGATGGAAGGCCACCCGCCAGCCGTAGGTATAGGCGATCCAGCTTCCGGCGGGCACACCCAGAACGCCGGCGATCGTGATTCCCATAAAGACCAGCGCGAGGACCCTGCCACGGCTCTCGGGTGCCGCGAGGCCGGCGGCCACTGCTGCGGAGACGGGGGTGGTCAGCCCGGCGCCCGCCGCGGCCAGCACCCGCGCCGCGAACAGCCAGCGCAGATCGGGCGCCAGAGCGGAGCCGAAGGCACCCAGCGCGAACAGTACCATGCCGAGCGCCATCACCCGCCGCCGTCCCATCGCCCCGGTAACCGAGACCAGAAGCGGCGAGAGCACCGCATAGGCCAGCGCATAGACGGTCAGGATCCAGCCCGCCTCCGCCGCCGTGACCCCGAGGTCGCGCGCGATAGGCGCCAGCGCCCCGATCACGAGGAACGCGCCCATTCCGATGACGAAATTCGCGCCCGAGAGGACCGGTATCAGCCCCCGGGGCATACCGGTCATCGGGGTCTCAGTTCAGCAGCCCCGCATGGCGCATGGCGTCGGCGATCCGGATCCGCGTCGCGTCGGTGGCGGGGACCAAGGGCAGGCGAACGTCCTCGCCGCACAGGTCGAGCAGGGACATGGCTTGCTTGACGCCGACCAGGCCGGGCTCGGCGAAGATGGCCTGATGCAGCGGCATCAGTCTGTCCTGCACCGCGAGGGCGGCGGCATAGTCGTTGGCCGCACAGGCCGCATGCAGATCCGCCAGAAGACGCGGCGCCACGTTGCAGGTGACCGAGATGCAACCCGTCCCGCCCTGCGCGTTGAAGCCCACGGCGGTCGCGTCTTCGCCCGAAAGCTGTATGAAATCGGTGCCGCAGGCGATGCGCTGCGCGCTGACCCGGGCCAGGTCGCCGGTCGAAATCCTTCACGCCCACGATGTTCGGCAGCTTCGACAGCTCGCCCATGGTCGCGGGGGACATGTCCACGACCGACCGGCCCGGAATGTTGTAGATCACGATCGGCAGGCCGACATCCGTAAGGGCGCTGAAATGCGCGATCAGACCCGCCTGTGTCGGCTTGTTGTAATAGGGCGTCACGACCAGCGCCCCGTCCGCGCCCACCGTCCTGGCGTGCTCGACGAGGCGGCGGGCCTCGGCGGTGTTGTTCGACCCGGCACCGGCAAGGACAGGCACGCGCCCGTCCGTGCGGCGGACCACCCGCTCCACCACGGCTTCGTGTTCGGCATGGGATAGCGTCGGGCTCTCGCCGGTCGTGCCGACGGGAACGAATCCCTGCGTGCCTTCGCCGATATGCCAGTCGACCAGCGCGTCGAGCGTGTCGAACGCCACCTCCCCGTCCCGGAAGGGTGTCACCAGGGCGACCATGGAGCCATTGAACATCGCCGCGGCCTCCTATCTAGGGTGGCAGGAAATCGAGCGGAAACTAGCCCCGGCCCCGCGCGGCGGCAAGGCGATCATGAACGGATCGCCGAAAGGCCGCCCGACAGCACGGGTGGTCAGCGAGGTAAAAGATGCTGAGACTCCTTCTTTGCGCGCTTGTGGCGACCATGGCCCTGGTCACCGCCCCGCGCGCCGATCCGAACCTCGCGGTCGCGCTGGCGCAGCTTCGCGCGGGTAATGACGGCGCGGCCCGCGCCGCCATGGATCGCATCGACGATCCGGTGCTGGTGGATGTCGTCCTCTGGCACCTCCTGCGTGGACGGAAAGGCACGTTCACGGAGGGCGAAGCCTTTCTCGCCCGCAACGGTGACTGGCCCGGGCTCGACCTGCTGCAGGAGCGGATGGAGGCGGCGATCCCGGCCGATACGGAGCCCGCGCGGAACCTCGCCTTCTTCGACGCGCACCACCCGAGGACGGCACGAGGCGCGCTGCTCTACGGGACCGCGCTGATGTCCCGCGACCGCGTGACCGAGGCGGAGGCCGCCCTGATCGACGTCTGGCTGACCCGGGGCATGGACGCGGCGAGCCATGCGGGGTTCGTCGAGATTTTCGGCGAGATGCTGGAGCCGTATCACGGCGCCCGCCTCGACGCACTCGCGTGGGAGGGGGACTTGGACTCGGCGGAGCGGGTCCTGCCGCTGATGCCCGACGGTCCGGAGGTCAAGCTGGCCCGGGCTCGGCTCGCGCTGCGCGACGGTCGCCCCGGCGTCGACGCGCTGATCGCGGCGGTGCCCGAGGCGTGGCGCGACCATCAGGGGCTTGCCTACGAACGGTTCCGCTGGCGCCTCGACCGCGGGCGCCGGGCCGAAGCGCTGGAATTGCTCTTCGGCTATGACGAGAGCGAGGACAGCCTCGGCAACCCGGGCGCCTGGGCGCGTCACCGCGAACGCCTCGCCCGAGGCCTGATGCAGGACGGACAGCCCGAGGCCGCCTACCGCGTCGCCTCGAGGCATCATCTCGATGATGGCGCGGACGGGGTGGCGGCGCTCGAATGGCTCGCGGGCTACGTCGCCCTGCGCTTCCTCGACGATCCCGGTGGCGCCGCGGACCACTTCCGCCGCTTCGACCTCAACGTCGCCTCCCCGATCTCCCAAGGCCGGGCCGGATACTGGCTCGGTCGCGCATTGGAGGCGGCGGGCGACGCCGAAGGCGCGCAGGCGGCCTATCGGTCGGGCGGCGCGTGGCAGACCAGCTTTTACGGCCAGCTCGCCGCCGAACGGGCGGGCCTTCCCGCCGATCCCCTCCTGACGGGGACCGAGACGTTCCCGCCGCTGGCCGACACGTCGCTGTCCGAAAACACGGTCCTGCGGGCCGCGCGCGCGCTTCAGGCCCTCGGGGAGCGCAATCTCGCCGAACGTTTCATGGCCCACCTTGCGGAGACCCTTCCACGGGCGGAGATCGGGACCCTCATCGACGTCGCCCTGTCGCTGGACGAGCCGCATATCGCCCTCATCATCGCCAAACGCGCGGCCCAGGCGGGGCACGAGCTGCACCGCGGCTACTTCCCCCTCACGGATCTCGCGGAGCTTCGCAGCCCCGTGGCCCCGGAGCTTTTGCTCGCCATCGCCCGCCGCGAATCGGAGTTCGATCCGGTCGTGGTATCCGGCGCGGGCGCGCGCGGCTTGATGCAGCTCATGCCGGGCACGGCGCAGGACATGGCCCGCCTGATCGGGGTCGATTACGCGCGCGGGCGGCTGACCTCGGATCCGCTCTACAACGCGCGCCTCGGTACCGCCTATCTTGGCGAGCTGGAGGAGGAATTCGGGAAATCCGTCATCCTCGTGCCCGCCGCCTACAACGCAGGTCCGTCCCGCGCCCGGCGGTGGTCGGCGGAGTTCGGCGATCCGTCGGACCCCGGCGTCGATCCGGTCGACTGGATCGAGGACGTCCCGTTTTCGGAGACGCGCAACTACATCATGCGGGTGAGCGAGAGCCTTCTGCCCTACCGCGCCCGGTTGACCGGCGAAGCCGGGGAGGTCGCATTGAGCCGCTGGTTGCGGAAGGGTTACGGCGACCTGCGCGCCGGGAGCGGGAATGGCGGCTAGGCGCCCGCTCCGTTCTCCTCGCGCCGAAACCCGCATTGTGCGGCCCCGCGCCGGACGCTAGGCCAAGGCATGGCCGAGCCGCTCCATATCCTGCGCCCGTCGGCGCCCCGCCGCACGTTCGGCCTGATCGTCCAGCTTATGCTCGGGGGCATCCTGCTCTGGCTGGCCGTGTTCCATCCACCCGCATCGCTTTTCTGGCGGCTGTTCCTGATCGCGCTCGGCCTCGGGGCGCTGATCCTGGGTCAGCGGGGGTGGAGGGGATCGGCGGACGCGCTCGTGCTGGATGCGGAAGGCTTGCGGATGGCGGACGGCACGCCTGTCGCACCGCTCGACAACATCGCCTCCGTCGATCGTACGCTCTTCAGCTTCAAGCCGTCCAACGGGTTCCTGATCCGATTGCGCACGCCCATCGGCCGGGCCTGGGTTCCGGGAATGTGGTGGCGCATCGGGTGTCGGGTGGGCATCGGCGGGGTGACGTCGGGCGCCGACACGAAGATCGTGGCCGATGCCCTGTCGTTCATGGTCGCGGAGCGCGACGCCCGTTCATGATCCGCGATCCATCGAGGACGATCCCCAGCAGATGGAGCCCGGCCGCGAGCTCCAGCACTTCCTCCACGTGCAGATCGGACAGCAGAGATACGAACGCATGGTCGAAATGAGATCGAGCAACACGGCGATCGCAACGAGGAGGACGGCCATGGCGATCCGGATCCTGCCGGTCCGCGTCCCCCAGCGAAATCCGCTTCGTGCCAGCAGCCAGGCGATCCCGAGAAGGGCCGCGAGCACGGCGACGGTTCCGACGCCCGCGACGAGATAGGGCGTCTCCGACGTCTCCCGGATGATAACCCGCGCCAGGTCCAGAAGGTCGTGCGCGGCATCCAGCTTCACCCCCGCCACGACCGGCATCGACAGGTCCAGCAGACGCTCCCCGAAGCTGATCTCGTCGAGCGCCCCGAGAAGGCCGAGCCCTCCGACCGACGCAACCAGAAGATCGTCGCGCGGGCCGATGAACCAGCTTCGGATCGCGGTGAGAAAGGCGCCGAAGAAGACGATTACGGTCGCCCATTCGACAATCCTATCCTCGTGGAACAGGATCGGTCGCGCAGCGGGCCACGCGGCGGATAACAGCGCACACGAGACGATGAAGCCCAGCACGAGCGGGATGAGCGGGAGATTTGCAGGCGGGGCGCTGAAACGGTTGCGCTCGAAATCGCTAAACATCTAACAAGGCTGACACAAAACTGTCACGATTGAGAAGGGGTGTCGTTACCCCTTTCCGTGTGAAAGCGGGTTTGCCGATCCGTCCGATGCCGTCAGGCGTCCGTCACACCCGCCTCCGCGAAGGTTGCCATTCCGGAATGACAGGCGAGCGCACCGCGCAGGATCTGCACCGCCAGCGCCGCACCCGACCCCTCGCCGAGCCGCAGGCCCAGCGAGAGGAGCGGCGCCATCTCCATCGCCTCCAGCATCCGCGCATGGGCTCCCTCGGCGGAGAGGTGCCCTGCAACGCAATGGTCGAGCGCATCCGGCGCCTCCGCCCGCAGGCAAAGTGCAGCCGCGCAACAGATGAACCCGTCCAGGATGACCGGCACCCGCCGCGCCCGTGCGCCCGCGATGGCCCCAGCCATGGCCGCCACCTCGCGCCCCCCGAGCGCGGTCAGCACGCCGAGGCCGGTGCGGTCGGGATTTGCCGCGAGGGCCGCGCCTACCGCGGCCTCCTTCCGGGCAAGCCCATCATCGTCCACCCCGGTCCCCCGCCCGGCCCATCCGTCGCCGCCCAGCAATGCCGTCGCGATGGCCGCGGCGGATGTGGTGTTGCCGATCCCCATCTCCCCAGTGACGAGGAGGTCGGCCTCTGCGGAGACGACCTCCCATCCCGTCGCGAAGGCCTGCGCCATCTCCGCCCCGGACATCGCCGGACCGGTCGTGAAATCCGCCGTCGGCCGGTCGAGGTCCAGCGCATGCACGTCCAGCCGCGCCCCGGCGAGATCCGCCAACTGGTTGATCGCGGCCCCCCCGGCGCGGAAGTTCGCGACCATCTGGACCGTCACTTCGGGCGGAAAGGCACTGACCCCCTGCGCCGCAACTCCGTGATTTCCGGCGAATACCAGCACCTGCGGCCGCTCGATCCGGGGCCGCGGATCCCCGCGCCAACCGGCATACCAGAGCGCCAGATCCTCCAGCCGCCCGAGGGCACCCGGCGGCTTGGTCAACTGTCCGTTGCGATCCGCTGCGGCGGACCCGGCGGCCGCGTCCGGACCGGGCAAGGAGGCGAGTGTCTTCCGGATGGCGACGGCGTCGGACAGGTCAGGCATGGGCGCTCCGTTGGTCTACCCCCCGGCTTTACCGAGCGGCGCCGGGCGGCTATGCGACAGATCGGCCTCCCTGCCAACCGGGTGCGACATGGCGCTGATCCCCGACCTCATATCGGCCGCGATGCTGCTGACCCGGCTGCCGGTGCGGGGAACTCCGACGCCGCGCACGGCCGATGCGGCCTGGGCCTGGCCGCTGGCGGGGTTCGCCGTCGGACTGCCGGCGGGCCTCCTGGGCCTCGGAGGGGTCGCGCTGGATCTGCCCCCCGGAGTGGTCGCCGCACTCACGCTCGCCGCCCTCGTGATGCTGACCGGGGCGATGCACGAGGACGGGCTCGCCGATCTGGCCGACGGCTTCTGGGGTGGGTTCGATCGCGACCGGCGTCTCGCGATCATGCGCGACAGCCGGATCGGAGCTTATGGTGTGATCGCGCTGATCCTGTCGCTGCTCCTCCGCTGGACGCTTCTGGTCACCGCGCTGGAGCAGGGCCAGATCCTCGCCGCGACGATCGTGGCGGCCATGGTCAGCCGGGCGCCGATGGCGGTTCTCCTGCGATGGCTGCCGCCTGCGCGGAGCGATGGGATGGGGCGCGACGCGGGGCGTCCGCCGGTCGCGGGTGTCGCCATCGGCCTGGCTCTCGCCGGGTTCGCACTCCTTTTGCAGGGACCCGGGACCTTACTTATCGCCGTGGCACTGGTAGGAGCGACGACGCTGGGGCTTGGCCTCGTCGCCCGCGCCAAGATCGGCGGTCAGACGGGCGACGTCCTCGGAGCCTGTCAGCAACTTTGCGAGATTGCCGTTCTCGCCGCCCTGACGGCGCGCTAGGGTCCGGCGCATGACCCTTTGGGACCGCATCTTCGAGGCGCTTGGCCGCCTCGCTCCGGGCGAACGGCTGTCGGCTCTGTTCGACCGTATGCGAGCGCCGCCCGAACGCTCCGTGGCCTTCACCATCGCCGTCATCGCCCTGGGCGCCAAGATGGCCAAGGCCGACGGCACCGTCACCCGGGCCGAGGTCGCCGCATTCCGCGACGTCTTCACCATTCCGCCGGGCGAGATCGAGCATGCCGCCCGGGTCTTCGACCTCGCCCGAACCGACGTCGCGGGGTTCGAGGAATACGCGGCCCGGATCTCCGATATGTTCGACGACGACAGCGAGGTCCTGCGCGACCTGATGGAGGGGCTGTTCCACATTGCCATCGCGGATGGAGACTACCACCCGGCCGAGGACGATTTCCTCCACCGCGTCGCGCGCATCTTCAACCTCGGGGACCGGGAATTCCGCTCTCTGCGCACGCGCTTCGTGCCCGGGACCGACCCCGATTGCTGGGAGGTGCTGGGCGTGACGCCGGAGACCCCGATGGAGGACATCCGCACGGCGTGGCGACAACTCGTACGCGAGACGCATCCCGACCGAATGATGGCCCGGGGCCTGCCGGAGGAGGCGGTCAAGATGGCCGAGAAGCGCCTCGTCGCAATCAACCGCGCATGGGAGAACATCCAGGCCGGTACCGCGTGACCTTCCGCCTTGCCGCGTGGAACGTGGAGTGGTTCGACCGCCTGTTCGACGATGCCGGACGACCCGAACGCACCGGGGAGCGATCCGCCCGCTACGAGGTGACGAAGGCACGGCAGCTCGATGCCATCGCGACCGTTATGCGCGCCGTCGACGCCGACGCCGTCCTCGTGGTGGAAGCGCCGGACACGTCGGATCGCCGGTCCGGCTCCGCCGCGCTGGAAACCTTCGCGGAGGAGGCGGGGCTTCGGACGACGCGGGCCCTGATTGGATTCGCCAACGACACCCGGCAGGAAATCGCGCTCCTCTACGATCCCGATGCGGTCACCCCGCGTCACGCCCCGGGCGAGAGCGACGGCGCCCCCCGGTTCGATCGCGTGTTCGACTTCGACCTCGATATCGACCTGCGGGCCGAACGTCTGGTCTGGTCCAAGCCGCCGCTGGAGGTGGACCTAGCGCTGGCGGACGGGCGGGCGCTGCACCTGATCGGGGTGCACGCCAAGTCGAAGTCCGATCACGGAACCGACGATCCGGCGGAGGCGCTGCGCCTGGGGATCCTCAACCGCCGCAAGCAGCTCGCGCAATGCGTCTGGCTGCGCGCCCGGGTGGATGCGCGGCTGGCCGAGGGACGCTCCCTGATCGTGGCGGGCGACTTCAACGACGGGCCGGGCCTCGACCGGTTCGAGAGTCTGTTCGGCCGCTCGGGCGTGGAGATCGTGCTGGGCGAAGGGCCCGATGCGCTGCACGATCCAAACGCGGTCCCGGCCCGCATCGGCGCCGCGATGGCCGCAACCGCGCGGTTCTGGGACAACACGAACAGGCGCCATCTGAACGCGCTTCTGGACTTCGCGATGGTGGGCCCCGACCTGCGCGGGACCGCGACCTGGCGCATCCTGCACCCGTTCGACGATCCGAAGGCGGCAACGGATCCGGCCTTGCGCGACGCCCTCCTCGACGCCTCCGACCACTTTCCCGTCATCCTTGACCTCTGAGCCGCCCGGCCCCATTTCTTCGTGTATGCGACACTTGCTCGCCCTCCCCATTCTCGCCGCGTCAATCGTGGCCGGTCCCGTGATTGCGCAGGAGCCGCCCAATGTGATGGAGCGCGGCCTGCGCCTCTTCATGGACGGGCTGATGCGGGAGATGGAACCTGCCTTGCGGGATCTGGAGGGTCTGGCGCAGGATGCCGCCCCCCTGCTCGAACGGTTGCAGCGCGAACTGGGCGAGACGGTGGGCGACCTGAACCGCTATCATCCGCCGGAAATATTGCCGAATGGCGATATCCTGATACGGCGGCGGGAAACGCCCGATCCGGACCTTCCCGTTACGCCGAACGCCGACGGCTCGATCGACCTCTGAGAACCTGCTGCGCCAGCCCGGCCACAAGCAGGTACATGCTCGTCAGTCCGAACGCCCAGGCCCAGGCTCCGGACAGCCCGAACTCCCCCCAGGCCGCCGCGAAAGCCAGCACCATCCATGCGCCCGTGACCGGCAGGGTCACCGGACGCCACTGCACCGTTCGCACCGGATGCACGAACCGCAGGGGCAGGAACATCGCGGCCGCCAGGACCAGTGTCATCGCGAAGGTGAGCCAGGGATTAGGCTGGAGCACGAAGACCACAAGCGCGAACATGTTCCAGCAGCCGGGAAAGCCCTCGAAGCTGCCGTCCTCCGTCTTCATCCGCACATCCGCAAAATAGAGCGCGCTGGCGAACGGGATCACCACCAACATCCCCCAGCCCGGCCAGCCCGGGACCAGACCCGAGGCGTAGAGCGCGTAGGCCGGGATGAACACGTAGGTCAGGTAGTCGATGATGAGGTCCAAGAGGACCCCGTCGAACCGCGCCGCATGCAGCGTCACGTCCCAGCGGCGCGCCAGCGGCCCGTCGATCCCGTCCACGATCAGCGCGGCGAGCAGCCACAGGAACATCCACGACCAGTTCGCCTCCACCGCCGCCAGCAGGGAGAACATCGCAAAGACCGCCCCGGTGGCGGTCAGCAGATGGACGGAAAGCGCGCGGGTGCGGGGCCACATGGGCCTCAGCCTTGCCCGCCCCGGCCCGGGATGTCGAGGGAGGCCGCCCCGGCGGTGCCATCTCGGCCCCGCGCACCGATGTCCGGCGGGGCCCCGCGATCCGCGCCGGGCGGTGAAGCCGGGCGCGAATCTCTCACTCCGCCGAAGCGCGCACCTCCTCCAGGGGATAGCCCATGCTGTCGCTCGCATCGAACGCGCTGTGGCAATCGTGACAGAAGGACTGGCTGATCTTCATCGGCTTGCCGTTCGGCTGCACCCCTTCGTAGAACCAGCCGCCGTAATTCGGCGCGTCCGCGACCTTTGTCATCAGGAACAGGGGTCCGACCCGGCCGGTGCCGTCCCGCACGGCCACGGATTCCTTGGCGAGGACCGACCCCATCGGCATCTCGAACGCCCCCTCCTCGAACCGGAGATACTGCGCGGAAGCCGCGTCGTTGACGAAGGTGTTGAGGAACCGCTCGCCATGGGGTCCGGCCACGGCCATGCGGGTCGACGCCTGTGTCCATTCGCGATAGGCGGAGGCCCGGTCGTCGCCCTCTCGCGTGTACCCCTCCACCATCCGCTCCGACATGCAGGTATAGAGCGCGGCCACCCCCGCATCGTCCAGATCGTAGGCATCGCCGTCGACGGCACAGGCCTCCTGCGCGGCGGCGGGATGGGCGAAGGCGAGCGCGGCGCTGGCGGCCAGAACGATGCGGTACATGATGGGTCTCCGGTTAAAGTACGCGCACACCTGACACCCTCCCGCCGTTCACGGTCCAACGACAATGCCGTGACCGTCCGCGCGCGTTGACAGGTGCCCGGATTTGCGCCACGCCGGACGCTCCATTTCCGCAACGAGGACTCCCGCGATGATCTCGCCCATCCTGCCGACCTACAACCGTGCCCCCCTGAGCTTCGTCTCGGGCGAGGGATCCTGGCTTGTGGAAGCGGACGGGCGACGTTTTCTCGACCTTGGCGCAGGCATCGCGGTCAACGTGCTGGGCCACGCGCATCCCGCGCTGACGAAGGCCCTGACGGAGCAGGCGGGTGCCCTCTGGCACACCTCGAACCTCTACCGCATTCCGCAGCAGGAGGCGCTGGCCGAGCGGCTGGTGGAGGCGACCTTCGCCGATACCTGCTTCTTCACCAATTCCGGGACCGAGGCCTGCGAAGGCGCCGTCAAGATGGCCCGCAAGTACTGGAGCGAGAAGGGCCAGCCCGAGCGCCATGTCATCCTCGCCTTCACCGGCAGCTTTCACGGTCGCTCCGCCGCGGGCATAGCCGCGGCCGGCTCCGAGAAGATGACCAAGGGCTTCGGCCCCCTGCTGCCCGGCTTCCGCCATCTGCCCTTCGGCGATCACGAGGCACTGGCCGAGGCGATGAAGGCCCCCGACGTGGCCGCCGTCATTCTGGAGCCGGTGCAGGGCGAGGGCGGGATCGTCCCCGTCCCCGACCAGTGCCTGAAGGGTCTGCGCGATGCCTGCGACGAAAGCGGCGCGCTCCTGATCCTCGACGAGGTGCAATGCGGCATGGGCCGGACCGGCAGGCTTTTCGCGCATGAATGGGCGGGCGTGACCCCGGACATCATGATGGTCGCCAAGGGCATCGGCGGCGGCTTCCCGCTGGGCGCGCTGCTCGCCACCGAGGACGCGGCCGCCGGCATGACCGCGGGCACCCACGGCTCGACCTATGGCGGCAACCCGTTGGCCTGTGCGGTGGGCAACGCGGTGCTGGAGATCGTGGCGGACGAGGCGTTCCTGTCGGAGGTGCGTCGCAAGGCCGGTCTCCTGCGCCAGGCGCTCGAGGGTCTCGTGGCGTCCCACCCGGACGTGTTCGAGGCGGTGCGCGGCTCGGGCCTGATGCTCGGCCTCAAATGCCGGGTTCCGAACGGCGACGTGGTGCAGGCGGCCTACGGTCAGCAGACCTGCGTCATCCCCGGCGGCGACAATGTGATCCGCCTCCTGCCCGCGCTCAACATACCCGACGAGGATATCCGCGAGGCGGTGGCGCGCTTGGACCGCGCCGCCGCGGCTCTGGTGCCCGCCACGGCCTGAGCCTCATCTTGCCGCAAATACCTTCGGGGGGTCCGGGGGGCAGACAGCCCCCCGGCCTCTCCACCCGGAGAGACCGATGACCCATTTCCTCGACATCCATAAGACCGATCCCGCCGACCTCCGTGCCATCCTCGAAGGGGCGACGGCAATGAAGACGGCGCGCGGCGACCGGCCGAAGGGCACGCCCGACGACGATCTGCCGCTCTTGGGCCGGGTCGTGGCGTTGATCTTCGAGAAGCCGTCGACCCGCACGCGGATCAGCTTCGACGTCGGCACGCGTCAGATGGGCGGCACGACGCTCCTGCTGTCGGGTGCGGACATGCAGCTCGGGCACGGGGAGACCATCGCCGACACGGCTCGCGTGCTGTCGCGCTACGTCGATCTCATAATGATCCGCACCTTCGGCGAGGATATCCTGACGGAGATGGCCGATCATGCCAGCGTTCCCGTCATCAACGGCCTGACCGACAGCTCCCATCCATGTCAGATCATGGCCGACGTGATGACCTTCGAGGAGCATCGCGGCCCGATCGAGGGCAAGCGCGTCGCCTGGATGGGCGACGGCAACAATGTCGCGCAGAGTTTCCTGCACGCCGCAGCCAGCTTCGGCTTCGACTTCACCTTCTCCGGCCCGGCGCAACTCGATCCGCGCGACGACCTCGTCGGTGCCGTCCGTCGCGCGGGCCGCGATGTCCGCATCGAACGCGACCCGGAGGCCGCCGTCGCCGATGCCGATCTCGTGGTCACCGATACCTGGGTCTCCATGGGCGACGCGGAATCCTCGCGGCAACGTCGTCACAACCTGCTCCGTCCGTACCAGGTCAACGAGCGCCTGATGGCCGCCGCGCCGACGGACGCCCTCGTCATGCATTGCCTGCCCGCCCATCGCGGGGAGGAGATCACCGATGCCGTCCTCGACGGTCCGCAATCGGTGGTCTTCGACGAGGCCGAGAACCGTCTGCACGCGCAGAAGGCGATCATGCGCTGGTGCCTCGGGGTGTGACGGCGCAGGCCCCGGCCCGCGCGGAGACCGCCCTGGAAGACGCCTCCGCACTCCACGCCATCGCCTTCATGCTGCTCGCCACGACGTTGATCGCGGCGACGACCCTGCTCGCCAAGGCGCTCGGGACGGACACGCTGGGTCCACGGATGCACCCGTTCCAGATCACCTTCGGGCGGTTCCTTTTCGCGGGGATCGTCGTGGCCGTGGCGGTTGCGATCCTGCGTCCCGCGATTTCGACCCGGCGCTGGCGGGTCCATCTGGGCCGTGTCCTCTTCGGATGGATGGGCGTGACGCTGATGTTCGCCAGCGTCGCCACGATCCCGCTGGCCGAGGCCACGGCGATCAGCTTCCTGAACCCGGTCATCGCCATGATCCTCGCCATTCCCCTGCTGGGGGAGCGGGTCGGCCCGATCCGCTGGTGCGCCGCGGCGATCTCCGTCGCGGGTGCAATCCTGCTCCTGCGGCCCGGCATGGGCGTGATCGCACCCGGCGCGCTTCTGGCGCTCGGGGCGGCGCTGGCTCTCGGGATCGAAGTGACTTTCATCAAGCGGCTAACCCGGACCGACGCGACGCTGGCGATCCTGGTCTGGTCGAACGGGATCGGCCTGGTGCTGGCCACGGCAACCGCCCTGCCTGTTTGGCAGGCGCCGACCCAGGGGCAATGGGCGGCGATGGCGGCGCTCGGCCTTGCAATGGCAGGCGCGCAGTTCTGTTTCGCCAGTGCCCTCGCCCGCGCCGATGCCAGTCTCGTCACACCGTTCAGCTATCTCACGCTGGTCTTCGCCGGACTCTACGACGCAGTAATCTTCGGCGTGGTGCCGGATGCGGTCGGCTGGGCCGGGGCGACTCTGATCGTCGGGGGCGCGGCGGTCCTGGCTTGGCGGGAGGGACGGGCACGCCGGGCGCAGGCGACATCGACGCTTCCACCCGCTCCCCCCGCCCGGCCCGGCTGAGGACCGCCGCGGGCGGGGCTCAGGCCGACACGACGAGCCAGCCGAGATACGTCGCGTATCCGGCGACGAAGACCATCCCCTCCCTCCGGGTGATCCGCCAGCCCGTCACGGCGGCCGCCACGAGAGCGACCGTGGCCGCGATCATCACCCAGATATCGAAGCGCGCGATCACGTCCGGCACCTGAAGCGGCGAGACGATCGCCGTCACCCCGAGAATTCCCAGGATGTTGAAGATGTTGCTGCCGACGATATTGCCGAAGGCGAGATCCGCCTGCCCCTTCCGGGCGGCCACGATGGACGTGACGAGTTCCGGCATCGACGTGCCGATCGCCACGATGGTCAGACCGATCACCGCCTCGGACACGCCCCAGGCCTCCGCGACCGAGACCGCACCGCCGACGAGCGCGCGGGCCGCCACCAGCGTCAGCAGCAGGCCACCTCCGAAGATCACCAGCGCGACCGGCATCCGGAGGGTGGTCGCGGACGGCTCCGCCTCGACCGCGGCGCCGGTCCGGATCGCGTGGGTGACGTAGGCCGCGAGGCAAAGCAGGAACAGCAAACCGCTCACGCGCCCCAGCGATCCGGACAGGACGATCGCGAGGCAGAGCAGCGACGCCGCGGCCAGCACGGTCCCGTCGCGCCGGAACGCGGCGCCGCCGACCGCGATGGGACGGATGGCCGCCGCCGCCCCGAGGATCAGCAGGATGTTGGCGATATTGCTGCCGACGACGTTGCCGACGGCGATGCCCGGCGCCCCGGCCAGCGCCGCCTGCACGCTGGTCAGAAGCTCCGGGACGGAGGTACCGAACCCCACGAGCGTCACGCCGATGACGATGGGGGAGATGCGCAACCGCTCGGCTACGGCGACGGCGCCGCGGACGAGGAGGTCGCCGCCTATCAAAAGGCCGATGAAGCCCGCGACGATGAGAAGGATGGCCAAGCGAAGGCGCCCCGGGGCCGGTGGAGGGAGGGACAGCCCGTCGGCCCGCGGGTGTCGAAACGGAGATGGGCGCGGTACGGTAGGGCCGCAAGGGTCCCCGCGTCAGGATTTGAGCCGGTATCCCGTACGGAACATCCACCAGGCCAGCGTACTGACCGCGGCCGTCGAACCAAGCACCACGACGAGGCCCAGCCAAGGCGAGCTGTCCGACACACCCAGCACCGAATGGCGCAGCCCGTCGATCAGGTAGAAGACAGGGTTGGCATGGCTCAGCATCTGGAGAAGCGGTGGCATCGTGTCGAGGGAGTAGAACGTCCCCGACAGGAAGCTGAGCGGGGTGACGATGAAGTTGGTGATCGCCGCGATCTGGTCGAACTTGTTGGCGAAGATGCCCGCCACGATCCCGAGGCTTCCGAGGAACGCACCGCCCAGCGCCACCCAGACCAGCGCCATGAACGGGTTCGCCACGCCCAGCCCGATCAGCGGGAACAGAACCAGCGAGATCGCGACGGCGACCACGATCCCCCTCAGTATCCCGCCCGACAAATAGCCGACGAGCAGTTCCGCCGCCGAGAGCGGCGGCATCAGCGTGTCGACGATGTTGCCCTGCACCTTGGAGATCACGATGGACGAGGAAACGTTGGCGAAACTGTTCTGGATCACCGTCATCATCAGGATGCCGGGGGCGAGGAAATGCAGGAATGACACGCCCATAACCTCGCCGCGCCGCGTGCCGATCGCGATGGTGAAGATCAGGAGGAACAGGCCCGCCGTGACCAGCGGCGCGAGCAGCGTCTGCGTCCAGACGGCGAGGAACCGCCGCACCTCGCGCTCCACCAGCGTCTGCATTCCCAGCCAGTTGACGCGCCCGAAGCGGCGGACGCCCTGTGTCGCGACGGTACCCGTTGCCATCTGTCGGCCTTTCGTGTGGATGGGCGCCGCTTGTAACGCCCTGGATGGAGGGCTTACAATAGGACAACCTCCGGGATTGCCAGGCGCCGCATGCCGCCCCGGACCCGAACAGCGAAGTGGAGAAACCGATGGCCTGGACCGACGAACGCGTCGAGACGCTGAAAAAGATGTGGGGCGATGGTGCCAGCGCGTCCCAGATCGCCAAGGAACTGGGCGATGTGACGCGCAATGCGGTGATCGGCAAGGTCCACCGCCTCGGCCTGTCGAACCGTAACCACGGCAAGGACGACGAGGGCACGGCCGCGGCACCCGCGCCCAAACCCGCCAAGACCGAGACGAAGGCGGCCGCCCCCGTCGAGCCTGCGCCCGAACCGGCCGTGGAGGAGGATGACGACGACGAGCCGCGCACGATGGCCGCCGTCCCGCAGGGCACGAACGTGACGCCCCTGCGCAAGCCGCTGATGGCCGGACAGCCCCTGCCGCCGCAGCCCTCGGCCAACGAGATCAGCCCCGAGGCACTCGCCAAGGTCAACGCGGTCGAGAAGACCGCCAAGAAGATCAGTCTGATGGAGCTGACCGAACGGACCTGCAAATGGCCGATCGGCGATCCTGCGACGGAGAAGTTCTGGTTCTGCGGCCTGAACGTGAAGGCGGGGAAGCCCTATTGCGAGGCGCATGTCAGCGTCGCGTTTCAGCCCATGTCGTCCCGGCGGGACCGTCGGCGCTAGATCTTCCGAAAGACGGTGTCAGGCCTCTGCCGGGCGGATTCGTCAGGTAGAGGCTAACCGGCGGCGACGGCTTCGGGTCCCGCAATAGGATAGATGGAGCGAGACGGGCCCTCTATGCGCCGCGCCGATACCGCATCAGGCCCCAGCCAAGCAGGGAGAGATACAGGAACGTCGAGCCGACGTGGAACACCCATATCCGCGTCAGCATTAGGCCGATCACGATGGCCGCCCCCAGTAGGACGTAGATCGCGTTCTCCCGGCTGATCCGCGCGGTCTTGAGCGAGACGGTCGGGAACCGCGCGATCATCAAACCGCCGACGAACAGCATCCAGACCGCCACCAGAGGTTGCCAGTCGCGAAGGTCGAAGAATCCCGACAGGTAGAGCGTGACCGGAAAGATGCCGAGCATCGCCCCCGCCGGCGCCGGAACGCCGGTGAAGGAGCCCTTCGCGTTGGTCTCGTCCTTGGCCGCGACGTTGAACCGCGCCAGCCGCAGGCAGCAGCAGATCGCGAAGGTCAGCGCCGCGATCCATCCCAATCCGGCCATGCCCTCCAGCGCGAAATGGTAAACCATCATCGCGGGCGCGACCCCGAAACAGACGAAATCCGACAGGGAGTCCAGCTCCGCCCCGAACGGCGACGACGCGTTCAGCCGCCGGGCCAGCAACCCGTCCATCCCGTCCACGAGCGCCGCGAGGATCAGCAGGCCCGCGGCCAGTTCGAACCGGTCCTCGAACGCGAACCGGATCGAGGTCAGGCCGAAGCACAAGCCGAGGATCGTGACGAGGTTCGGCAGCAGCAGGACGACCGGCAGCGGCCCCTCGCGCGGTTCGCGGTCCAGCGGCATCTCAGTCCTCCCGCCCGATTGCGGGATCGTCGCGGCCGAGCACGGCCAGAACGGTCTCGCCCGAAATCATCCGCTGACCAACGCAGACCCGCGGCGCGGTCCCGTCCGGCAAATACACGTCGAGACGGGAGCCGAACCGGATCAGGCCGAAACGCCCACCCCGTTCCAGCCGGGCGCCTTCGGACACCTCGCAGAGGATCCGGCGCGCGACGAGGCCTGCGATCTGCACCACGCCGATCCGCGTGCCGTCGGCCATGGCGAGGACGAGGCCGTTGCGCTCGTTCTCCTCGGACGCCTTGTCGAGTTCGGCCGACAGGAACTTGCCCGGACGGTAGGCGATCGCGGTCACATCGCCCGCCACCGGCGCGCGGTTCACGTGGCAGTCGAAGACGGACATGAAGACCGAAACCCGGGTCAGCGGTTCCGACCCGAGGTCCAGTTCGGCAGGCGGCAGGGCCGGTTCGATCAGGGAGACGAGCCCGTCGGCGGGGCTGACCACGAGGTCGGGGTCCATCGGCGTGACCCGGACCGGATCGCGGAAGAAGTAGTAGCACCAGATCGTCAGCGCGAGCCCAAGGATTCCGAGCGGCGCCCAGATGAGGAACAGCACGAAGGTCACCGCGGCGAAGATCGCCACGAATTTCGGCCCCTCCCGGTGGAGCGGTTTGATCACGGTGTCCTTCAGGCTCACGCCCATCACTCGTCCTCCACGTCTCGGATCGTGGGGAGATAGCGCGCGCCGCCGCATACTTCCAGCGCCGCATCCATGGGTCGGAGGCAGGCGGTCAGCGATCCGTCAGCAGGCCGCGCAGCCGATCGGTCAATCGGTCGCGGACCGCCCGCTCCAGCGCGTCGCGATCCGTCAGCGTTTCCGGCGCGACTTCCAGCTCTTCGGCAAGGCGATTGCGGACCTCGGACTCAGCCTTCTCGCGCGCGGCCTCCTCGTCCATTCCGAGACGCTGACGCGCGAGGGCATCGAGATCGGGGCGGATGCGCGGATCGCTCCAGCTTCCGTCGATCAGCAGCGGCAGCGTCAGCCCCTCCCCGGCCCGCAGACTCGGCACGAACCGGTAGTCGAGCATGCGCGCGCCGATGTCGATCCGCCCCGTCCCGGTCGCGGTCAACAGCGGCGCATCCAGCGCGAGATCGTCCCCGGTGGCCACCCCGCCCGCAACCGCGAAGCTGGCCGTCAGGCGGTCGAACAGGGTGCCGGTTCCGGTCCCCCGCACGCTCGGGTCGAAGGCCCGGATCATGCCGGGAATGTCCAGTTCGAGTATCTCGCCGTCGGTCACGGCGAAGGAGACCGTCCCGTCCAGACTGCGCGCGAGCGCGTCGAACGTGGCGCCAGCCGCGAGAAGGGAAATCTGCGCATCCGCCCGCCCGGCGAGGCGGTCCACGCCCGCGATGTCGATCAGCAGCGGTCGAAGGTCGAGGTCCGCAAGATCGACATTCGCCCGGGTCGACAGGCCGCCCCGCCCGTTCACGATCACCTCGCCCCGGATCTCGCCGCCATAGGCCGCGACCGGGCGCAGGTCGGCGACCGCGCGTCCGGCATCCAAGGCGACTGTCATGTCCACACGGTCCAGCCGTGCGCCGTCCAGCAGGACGGGACCGGAGGTCAGCGCGATGACGGCATCGGCGGCGAACAGGCCGGAGACGTCGATAGCGGCAAGAGTGGCGGCTGCCGGTGATGCGGCGGCCGGGGACGGGGCGCCCTCCGCGGGCGGTGCGGCGGTCGCCGGTGCAGCGGATGCAGCGCGCGTCCGAAGATCCAGTTCCGGTGCGGACAGGGTGGCCGTCACCAGCGGACGGTCGACCCCCGGTCTAATTTCCGCAACTCCCGCGAGCCTGTTGCCGTCGAGGATCAGACCGAGATCGGCCAACGAAACGGTACCGTCCGGAAGGAGCGCCAGGTTGGAGATCACCTCCGCAGACCCCGCGCCGAAGCCCGGCGGGAGGGACGGTACCGAAAAACCCGCCGCCGCAAGGGCGGCGAAGCCGTCATTGCTCGCAATCCGGAACCGTCCGTCCGCCGTCAGCGGTGTCAACCCGGCGCGCCCGTCCAGCGAAAGGTCCGTCCCGCCCGCGGAAAACGCCGCGCGGACAGGCGCGGAGGTCCCGTCGAGCAGGTCGCGGAACGCGGCGGCCTGCGCCTCGAAGCGCAAAGCCTGCCCGCCCAGCGTCGCCGATCCCGCGACGTCCGCAGCGGCGCCCTCCCACATGACGCTGACCTCCCCGTCGGTCAGCGTCACTTCGCGACCGCTCGCCGCGTCGAGATATAAGATCTCCGCTCCGGTCAGGATGGCGCGGTCGATCGTCGCGGTCCGGGCCGGTGTCGTCCCGGTCGCGGGTGTCGTGGGGGATGCGACCGCATCGGCGGGTGGTGCCGCGGCGGTCTCCCAGTTGGCGACCCCGTCGGCGCGTCGCTCCAGCAGGACCCGCGCACCGGCCACCTCCAGCCGCTGGATCCGCACCTCCCCGGTCAGCAGGGCGGGGCCGTCGACACCGATCTCAAGCACCTCGGCCCGCAGCATCGGGCCGTTTTCGGACCAGTCCGCGTTTGCGACGGCGATCCCTTCGGCCCGCACCCCGGCCCGCGGCCAGAACGTCGCGCGAACCGGTCCGTCGATGGTCAGCGCCCGGCCTGTCGCGGCCTCGAACCTGTCGGCGGCGAGACGCGCGATCCGCTCCTCCGGCACCAGAAGGACAGCTACGACGGCCAGCACCACAAGAAGGGCGAGCGCCCCCGCGATCCGAATTACCCATCTCATCGCGCATCTCCCGGTCCGCTGTCCGAAGGATGAATCGCCCGCCCGCGGGCCGCAAGGGCTTCCGCGTACCCGTCACCTGCCCTATCTGGCGGCCATGTCCCGGAACCCGCCCGACCTTCGCCCCGACCTCGCGCCCCGCGCCGTAATGCCCGGGGACGCGCACCCGCGGGCCGACCGGGCGGATCAGCCGCGGATCGGGATGGTCAGCCTCGGCTGTCCGAAGGCGCTGGTGGACAGCGAGCGGATCCTGACCCGCCTGCGGGCCGAGGGCTATGCGATCAGCCCGGATTACGCGGGCGCCAAGGCCGTGATCGTGAACACCTGCGGCTTCCTGGACAGCGCCAAGGCCGAGAGCCTGGATGCCATCGGCGAGGCCCTGCGCGAGAACGGGCGCGTGATCGTGACCGGATGCCTGGGCGCGGAGCCGGACTACATCACCGGGGCGCATCCGAAGGTCCTCGCCGTCACGGGCCCGCATCAATACGAACGGGTGCTGGATGCCGTCCACGCCGCCGTGCCGCCCGCGCCCGATCCGTTCGTGGACCTCTTGCCCGCATCCGGGGTGAGCCTCACACCGCGGCATTTCAGCTATCTCAAGATCGCCGAGGGCTGCAATCACACCTGCAAGTTCTGCATCATTCCCGACATGCGCGGGAAACTGGCCTCGCGCCCGCACCGGGCCGTCATGCGTGAGGCGGAAAAGCTGGTGGAGGCGGGGGTCAAGGAGCTTCTGGTCATCAGCCAGGACACCTCCGCCTATGGCACCGACTGGAAGGACCGCTCGAAGCGCGCGGGTGCCGAGATCGTGGAGCTGTCGCGCGATCTCGGATCGCTCGGGGCGTGGGTCCGGCTGCACTACGTCTATCCCTATCCGTTCGTGCGCGACCTCGTGCCGCTGATGGCGGAGGGGCTGGTGCTGCCCTATCTCGATGTGCCATTCCAACACGCGCATCCCGACACATTGCGCCGCATGGCCCGGCCCGCCGCGGCGGAGCGGACGCTGGACCGGATCGCCGAATGGCGCGGGATCTGTCCCGGCATCGCACTGCGCTCCACGTTCATCGTCGGCTACCCGGGCGAAACGGAGGCGGAGTTCGAGACGCTGCTCGACTGGCTCGACGCGGCGCAACTCGATCGCGTCGGGGCGTTTCAATACGAGAACGTCGCCGGGGCGCGGTCGAACGCGCTGCCGGACCATGTGCCGGACGCGGTAAAGGCGGAGCGGTTCGAGCGGTTCATGGCCAAGGCCCAGGCGATCTCCGCCGCCAAGCTGGCCGCGAAGGTCGGACGGCGGTTGGAGGTGATCGTGGATGCGGTGGACGGCGAGGGCGCCACCTGCCGGACCATGGCCGACGCGCCGGAGATCGACGGCAACCTGTTCGTGGATACGGGGTTCGAGGCGCTAGCCCCCGGCGATATCGTTCCGGTCATCGTGGATGAGGCGTCAGAATACGATCTCTGGGGATCGCGGGTCTAGGGATCTGCGCTGTCGGGTTGGTGCGTCGGGCCGAGAGGCCGACTGGGAGCCTCTGCATGATCCGCGTCTGAGGACGACCGCTCGCCTGCTTCGCGAATTGCTAGAGCCTCAAGAGATGCCGACCGGCGCCGTATCGAATTTCCTCTCTACCGAAGCTACCGCGTCAGGCCTCCGCCATATCCGGACGGCCAAGACCGACCGAGGTACCCGACACGTGCCGACGACATCAACCCGGAAGCGTCAGCTCGCGCAGCAATCCGGCGTTGGCACAGGTGTTCGGAACCGGGCGCGGTCGCGCGACGGGGCGGGCCAGCCAGTCGCGGCATCCGTGCGTCCAGGCGCAATTGCGGCAGCGGTCCACGGCGGCGCACCACGCCGCATTGTCCAGCGTCCCGTCCTCGAACGCGGCACCGGTATCGGCACCGGTTTCCGCCGCCATGCTGCGCAGGCGCATCAGGTGGAGGCGGGGATCGCCCATGGGGTGCGGTCTGTTCATCGGTTCGGCCCTCCCTCGGTTCGGGAGGTGTCTCGCGCATTCGGGCCCCGTCCGCCTTGATCCAGCGCAAGGGCTGGACCGCCTCTCACTTCGTCAGGACCTCGTCCAACAGATGCGCGAACCATCCGCGGGGGATCAGGTGGCTGGCCGGATGGATGTCCATCGTGACCAATCCATCGGCGCAGTCCCATTCGTGACGGCTATGGGTCAGCCAGCTGACGGCCTGCCAGTCGAAACGGCGCGATTCAGGCCCGCAGGACAGGTGATCGCGCCAGAGGGCGACGGCGAAGGTCTCGTCGCCGTCCGGGCCGTAGGGGAAGTCCAGGACCGTATCGTCGCGCCCATGGACATGGGAAATGCGGGCTGGGGCCGGGCCTTGGCAGGGCGTGGCCACCGGCAGCGCACCCGAAACCAGCAGCAGGGCATCGATCCGCGTGCCGCCGTCGCAGGCGAAGCGCGCGGCCATCAGCGCGCCCCAACTGTAGCCGGATACGATCAGGCGTCCGTCCAGCGGGTATCGTCCGGCGACATCTGCCAGAACGGCGCGGGCGAAGGGTGTGTCGCGGCTGTCCGCGCGGCGGAAATCCCACGACCGGTTCAGCCCGTCGGGCGCCACCAGCAGGACACTGCGCGGAATAGTGGCCCCGGCGATGCGGCCGTGGCCCATGATCGTCTCGCCCTGCCGTCCCCAGCCGTGGAAGTGGAGCATCACCGGGAGCGGTGTGGTGCCGTCCCAGCCGTCGGGTTCCCGGACATGATAGGAGCGCTCGCCGAGGGCGCATTCCTCCGACCCGGTGCATGCGATGGCGGGACTGGAAAGCAGGGTGAGGAAAAGCAGGATCAGGTGCATGGCCGGACCCTAGCGACGGGACCAGCAGGCGCCAGTCACGATCGGGTCAGGCGGGCGACGCGGGTCGCTCCGGCACAGGCCCCGCGCCCGTCATCATGCGGCGACGAAGTCGAGCGCGACGCCGTTCAGACAGTGCCGCTTGCCCGTGGGTTCCGGGCCGTCGTCGAAGATATGGCCGAGATGGCCACCGCACCTGGCGCAATGAACCTCCGTCCGCGGATAGATCAGCTTGTAATCCGTGGAGATGCCGACAGCTTCACTTGCGAGCGGCGCCCAGAAACTGGGCCAGCCGGTGCCGCTGTCGAACTTCTCATCCGACCGATAGACCGGGTTGGCGCATCCGGCGCAGGTATAGATTCCCGCGCCCCAAAACTTGTCGAGGGGGCTGGACCCCGCGCGCTCGGTGCCCGCATCGCGCAGGACGGCGAATTCCTCCGGCGTGAGCCGCGCGCGCCATTCGGCGGATGTCAGGTCGACGGGGAATGTTCCCGCGTTGGCGGTCGATTGCTCTGCGATCAGCCACGCACCGCCCCCGGCGGAGAGAGCGGCGGCGGATCCCAGTAAAAACGTGCGGCGGGCGATCATGGCATGGTCCTCCGTATCCAGGGTAGCATATGGCGCGGCGGGTCGCATTCCGCACCGCCCCCTCACGCCATCGTCAGCCCCCGCGAGCGATCAGAGACCCGACGCCACCCGGCGCACGGTCGCGATGCGGTCGGCATTGGGCGGATGGGTCCCGAGGAAGCGGTCGCCGGGATCGGGGATGCGGCTGAAGAACGCGGCCCCGCGGACCGGGTCGTACCCGGCCCGGGACGTGATGATCGTACCCAGCGCATCCGCCTCCAGCTCGTGCTCCTTGGAGAAGCGGCGGGCACCGACGGTCGCACCCGCACGGCTGATCTGGTTCACGGTGTTGGCGTCGCCACCGATCACCGTTCCGATCAGGCCACCGACGAGCGCCCCCGCCGTCGCCGATTCCCTCTGCCGGGCGATGTGCTGCTCGATGTGGTGCGCGCTTTCGTGGCCGATGACGAAGGCGATCTCGTCCTGGTTGCGCGCGTCCGCGATCAGGCTCCGGGTGAAGGTCAGGACAGGCCGCCCGGCGCGGTCCAGCGACTGGAACGCGTTCGGCGGCGCGTTGCGGTTCGGATCGACCCGGATCAGGAAATCGCAGTTCACGTTGGACGTGCGCGTGCGGCACAGAGCCTCCGCCGCCGGTTCGACCCGGTTCACGGCCGCCTGGAAGTTCGACACGGCGGCCGAGGGCGGCACCCGGTCCGGCACCGCCCCGCCCGAGGTGGCGGGAGCAGGCGCGGGAGCGGACGTCTCCACAGGGACGGTCACGCATCCGGCCAGCAGGAGGGCCGTCAACGTCGCGGCGATCTGTGCACGCATGGCAATTCCTTCTCGATTCCCTACATCCGGAGAGACAGTATAGGCCGGAGATATGCGATGTCAGCGCCGAACACGGGGTCGGAGATGCGGGTTCTCTACAATGCGGACTGTCCGGTCTGCGCGTTCGAGATCGATCACTACCGGACGCGGGCGGCGCGGGACGGCCTGCCGGTCCGGTTCGACGACCTGAACGGACCGGACCGGGCGGATTGGGGCATCGATGCGGATGCGGCGGCGCGACGGCTGCATGTCCTGTCGGACGGCGAGGTACTCGCAGGGTTCCCGGCATTCCGCGCGCTCTGGGGCGCGATGCCGCGGATGCGCTGGCTCGCCCGGCTCACGGGCCTGCCGGGAATTCGACAGGGCCTCGGCTGGGGATACGACCGGATCGGCGCGCCGCTTCTCTACCGGGCGCATAGGCGGCGCGTGGCCCGGCGGGAGGCGCGCTGATGTTCTCCATCGAGCACGAATTCGATGCCACCATCGTCACGCTGGTGGACGAGGGGGAGGGCGGCACCGAACCGGCGGAAGACGTGACCGTCGCCGCCTTCGAGGAATGCATCACCCTGACCCAGGCCGATCCGCGGACCGGCGATCCGGTGCGCGTGACCCTGACCATGGGACAGGTGCGCGACCTCATGCTGGCGCTGAACCTGCCGGAGGGCGTCTACCGGCGGGACTGACCGTGCCGGTCCGCCCGGTGCTGCCGCCAGAGGGTGACGAGGCCCGCGGCGATCACGACGGCCGCGCCGATCGCGACATTGATGCGCAGCGTCTCGTCGAAGACTACAACGCCGATGGCGGCGGCAAAGACGAGCTGGAGATAGGCGAAGGGCTGCACCACGCTCGCCTCCGCCACCTCGTAGGTCCGGATGAACAGCCATTGGGCCAGCGCGCTGATCGCGCAGAGACCGGCCATGAAGCCCCAGTCGCCCGCGCTCATCGGCTCCCAGAACCAGAGGCCGACACCCGTCATGGCCACCGCGCCGACGGTCCCCGTCCAGAGGAAGCTCGTCGCGGTCGGGTCCCGCCGGGACGCAAGCCGGGTCAGCAGGGCGTAGATCGCGAACATCGCCGCCGCCGCCACCGGGATCAGGGCCGCGGGCGCGAACACCCCGCCATCCGGTTGCAGGATGACGATCACGCCGACGAAGCCCGCACCGATGGCGAGCCAGCGCCAGAGTCCGACCCGCTCCCCCAGAACCGGCCCGGAGAGCGCCGCCACCAGCAGCGGGCAGATGGCGAAGACGGCATGGCTTTCGGTCAGGCCAAGGAGGACGAAGGCCCCGACCAGCACGCAGATCTCGGCGGCGAGGATCAGACCGCGCGCGATCTGGAGCCCGGGCTGTTTCGTGGCGAAGGTTCCCCGGATGCCGCCCGCACGCCGCGCCGCCAGCCCGAGGGCGAGCGCCACGAAGAACCAGTAGCGGATCATCACCACCATGAAGACGTTGTATTCCCCGGCGAGATGACGGGAGAAACCGTCCTGAACCGCGAGGCTCAGCATCGTAACCGACATGAGCGCGATGCCAAGGCCGTTGCCGCTCATCCCATCACGCCGCGCGTCATGTGCCGCTTGCGGCCGTATCCCTGCACCCGTTCCACCGCGAAGCCCGCCGATGCCAGCGCACGGCGCACATCGCCCGCTGCGCTATAGGTGGCGAAGGTGCCGCCGGACGCCGTGTGCCGCGCGACCTGCCGCAGGATGTCGTCGCCCCAGAGGTCCGGGTTCCGCGCGGGGGCGAATCCGTCGAGGAACCACGCGTCCGCGATCCCGTCCCACGGGCCGAGGGTTTCGCGAGCGTCGCCGGGGATCACCTCCACTTCAATGGCCCCGAGAGCGAAGCGCCGCGCGGGCCACGCCGCGAGCAGGAGCGCCGACCAGTGGGCCAGCGCGGGAAACGCCGCCAGCGCGCGGGCCATGTCGGTGGATGCCAGCGGCCACGCCTCGAACGAGGTGTAGCGCAAGCGGCCGCCCTGCCCCGTCGCCGCCCAGGCCTGCGCCGTGACCAGCGCATTGAGCCCGGTTCCGAAGCCCAGCTCCGCGATGTGGAACCCGTCGCGCATCCGCTCCGGCAGGTCGTTCCCGCCGAGAAAGACATGCGCCGTCTCCGCCGCACCGTCCTGAAGCGAGAAATACGGGTCCCCGAAGGCGCGCGCCACCGGCACCGCCCCGTTCCATTCCAGCTCCGGCGACGGGTTTCCGCTGTCCATGTCCTGTCCTATGCCCTGCCCCGAGTGATGGCGGAGGGGCGGGGGCTTGGCAATCGACGTGACGGTATTCGGCGCCGGGGTGTTCGGCCTCGGCTGTGCCTGGTCCATTGCCCGGCGCGGGGCGCGCGTGCGGGTGATCGACCCGGGCGGCGTGGGGACCGGGGCGTCGGGCGGGATCGTCGGCGCCCTCGCCCCCCACGTCCCCGAACAATGGAATCCGAAGAAGGCGTTCCAACTCGAAAGCCTCGTGATGTCCGAGGAATGGTGGGCGGAGGTCGCCGCGTCGGGCGGAGGCGATCCCGGCTACGGCCGCACCGGCCGCCTGCAACCGATCGCGGACGAGACGGCGCGCGACCGGGCGCGGGACCGCGCGGCGGGGGCGGCGACGCTCTGGCCGGACGCCTTCCGGTGGAAGGTAGTGGCCGCGCCCGATGACTGGGCCCCCCACTCCCCGACCGGAATGGTCATCCGAGACACGTTGAGCGCGCGCCTCCACCCCGCACGCGCCTGCGCGGCATTGGCCGACGGGATCCGTGCCATGGGTGGTGAGATCGTGGCGCGGGGCGACATCGCGGGCGCGGTTCTACATGCGACGGGATGGCGGGGGCTGACCGCCCTGTCCGACGAGAGCGGCCGACCGGCGGGCGGGGGCGTGAAAGGACAGGCGGCGCTTCTGGCCCTCGACCGGCCCATGGCGCCGCAGATCTATGTCGATGGTCTTCATATCGTGCCCCATGGAGACGGGACGACGGCGATAGGATCGACCTCCGAGCGGGAATTCGACGACGAGGGCCCGGATGCGGCCCTGGACGATTTGCTTGCTAGAGCCCGTGTCGCATTGCCCCTCCTCCGCGACGTGCCGGTCCTGACCCGGTGGGCCGGCATCCGTCCGAGGGCCCGGTCGCGCGCACCATTGCTGGGGGTTTGGCCGGGGCGGGACGGGCACTTCATCGCGAATGGCGGGTTCAAGATCGGGTTCGGCGTGGTTCCGAAGGTGGCGGAGGTCATGGCCGATCTGATCCTCGACGGACGCGACGCGATCCCGGACGGGTTCGGAACGGCCGGTCTTGCGCGCTGGACCGGGGCGGACTAGACGCCGCTTTGTTCGCGGGACGATCTCCGGCGGGCCATGTCTCCGACCACCATGTCAAAACGGGTTACCTGTCATGCTGTTTGCCATCGTCGCCATGGGTGCGATTGTCGTTGCGTCGAATATCGGCGTTCAGTTCCTTTTGGCCGACGGATGGCTGACCTGGGGCGCCTTCACATATCCGCTCGCTTTCCTTGTGACGGACGTGACGAACCGGCTTTATGGTGCTGAAAAGGCGCGGAAAGTCGTGCTCGCCGGGTTCGCGGTGGGGATCGGGTGCTCGGCCTTGGGCACGCAGATCGAGGGGGCGTTCGGGCCGTTGGTGACGGGACGGGTGGCCCTGGCGTCGGGGGTGGCGTTTCTGACGGCGCAACTGATTGATCTGGGACTGTTTTCGGCGTTGCGGAATCGCGTCTGGTGGATGGCGCCGCTGGCGTCTTCGCTGGTGGGGTCGGCGGTGGATACGGCGCTTTTCTTTACCATCGCGTTTGCCGGGTTTCTGGCTTTTCCGGCGGGGTGGGGCGACGTTTCCTGGGCGCAAGAGCCTGTTATGGTTGGACCTTTATGGGTCGGGCTGGGTCTGGCGGATTGGGGGGTGAAGGTGGCGGTGGCCCTTCTGGCGCTGCTGCCGTTCCGTGTCATTACGGTGAAACTTGCGCAACGGATTGCGTAAAGGGGATTGACGCATACCAGATGTGTGCCAATCTGCCTCCTATCGGCAACCCATTGAAAGGAGGTGATCCAGTGTCAAGAAAGATGGTGGAGAATGCGGTCGGGACAATCTCGGGGACCCGCATCTGAGGCAGCCCTCGGGTGTGTTTTTTCGTGGCGGGTCAATGACCTAACCGACCCCGCCTCCTGAACTTTCGGAAGGCCGCCCCCGTGTCGAGGGGCGGCCTTCTTCATTCGTACGCCGTTCGTACATACGCCCGTGCACCATTCGTGCATACAAACGTCATACCGACAGAGCGCTAACGGTTCCGCAACCGTTCGCCCCATGGATCGCCCGCCGGACCCGCCATGCCCCTGACCGTCACGCCGCAGATCGAGATCCAGGACTGGGAACTGACCGAGCACTTCGTGCGCGCGGGCGGGCCCGGGGGGCAGAACGTCAACAAGGTGTCGAGTGCCGTGGAACTGCGCTTCGAGGCGGAGCGGTCGCCGGGGCTGCCGGGGCCGGTCAAGGCGCGGCTGCGGCGGCTGGCGGGACGACGCTGGACCAAGGACGGGGCGCTGGTGATCCAGGTCTCCGAGGAGCGGAGCCAAGCGCGCAACCGCGAGATCGCCCGGGACCGTCTGGCGGCGCTGGTCCGCGCGGCGACGGTGGTGCCGAAGCGGCGGGTGAAGACGCGGGTGTCGGCGAACCAGAAGCGCAAGCGGGTGGAGGCGAAGAAGAAGCGGGGGGAGGTGAAGGCGCTCAGGGGTGGGGTGGAGGAGGAATAGAAGATTCCAATCTCATTCTATGGCAATCCAGCCTTACTGCCAACAAACCCGACGTTGATACCCAATTTGTCAGGGCGGACGGCAAAATAAACGCGGATACAACGATTTTGGGGACGTGGCCTCATTTCGTTTCAGATGCAAATCATATTCTTCGGAAACGCCGTCAACTCGAAATCTATACAAGCTCTGTCGCTTAGTAACCGACTCTATACTAGCGATAACACCGCGCGCTTTTAACCACTCCACAGTAGTCATACCCAGCTTACCATCGCTCTCTTTTAAAGCTTTTCCCAAACTTGCCAATTCGAGTAGGTCCTTTGCCAACCTTGCGGGAGCAATTGCAGCAGGGTTTATAGAATTAACTTGCTCCTGCAAATGATCACTAAAACTCAAGACATCCTGTTCTTCAGCCATAACCCGATATACAGCATCTGAAATCGTTTCATCTGCGTCATCGAGTGTATCGCTTCCTGCCACGTTTGCCTGTGCTTCTGCGCGATCTTCGGCTGCTTTTAATAATTCCAGAGATGTATTCAGTTGAGCCTGTAAAACAGCAAGACCCTCGCGAGCGCTATCTCGTTCCGAAAGGTAGATGGCTGAGAGGGCCTGCCATTCCCCTGCCTCGAATGCCGCTTTCGCGGCACTATCACTGCTTTCCCCCTGAAGCCGTTCCAGCGTTGATGTTAGTTCCTCGGATAACGGCACGAAGGTAGATGCGTCAAATATCGGGCGGATAATATCTTCGATTGCGGAACGACGCCGCAAGTCGGCGTAGAATCCCATTTGGCTAAGCTGAGCAGTCATTAAAAGCGGGTGATGATACTTCGACATCGTCCCAACGGAACGCGGCCAGTAGATTCTCAGCGCCCCGCCGTAGCAAGACCACTCTTTTCCTAAGGTATCTGTTATTGCATAAGCCAAATCTTCTGAGAAATGTACTACATGGGCGAAGCCAGCAGTAGCGTCTTTTAGTATACGGAGGGCCTCTCTTTGCGGCTCCAATGCTCCCGACAGAGCTATGATTGGAAAATCTCGTCGCGGAGAGGAGAGTAGACCAACGATTTCATCGGCATTTCCTCCAATTGCAGAAATAAAGTTAGGGGATAGTATATCCCCCTCAGACGGGCCTCGCCATTGCCCCCCTTCATGTAAAATATTTCGAATAAAACGAGGTGCAGATACTAGGTAGTTAAGAGGCCCAGTATAGCTTTGTGGCTCACCAAGCCGTATTTCTATCTGGTTAATCGTTCGGAGAGATGATGCCAATCGCACACTCGCGACTTCGAATACGCCTGCTTGAGATGGCTCACGAACCATAACTGTTCGAACAGAATTACTTTGATCACGATAATCACGAACTCGGACATCAACTGCTTTTTTATCACCTGTACGAAACCATCCGTTCTTTTCGCGTGAAAATTTTACGTTGATCCAGTTGTCGATGCACTTGTCTGCTATTAGAGCAGCTCTGGTAGGCTCTGTAGTCTCGTAAAGGGTGGTACGAGCGATCGTGCGCATATCGTTTTCTCCTATCTACCAGAAGGATGTGAAGCGTTTGGTCTACCTGACGCCTCCACTAGATAGCCATCTCAAACCACCACTTCCATCCGCTCCTGCTCCCCCACCCCGAACACCCGCTTATAGCGCTCGACCTCCGCCGCCGGTCCCATGGCCTTCTCGGGATTGTCCGAGAGCTTCACGGTCGCCTTGCCGTCCGCAGACACAGCCTTGCAGACCAGCGAGAAGGGGGCTAGGGCGTCGTCGTCCACCAGACCTCGGAAATCATTCGTCAGCAATGTGCCCCAGCCGAAGCTGACGCGGGTGCGGCCTGCGAATTGACGGTGGAGGGTCTCGATCCGGTCCACGTCGAGGCCGTCCGAGAAGATGACGAGCTTTTCGCGGGGGTCCTCGCCGCGGCTTTCCCACCAGCGGATGGCGGTTTCAGCGGCCGTGGCGGGATCGCCGCTGTCGATGCGGATGCCGGTCCAGCCCGCGAGCCAGTCGGGGGCGTTTTCGAGGAAGCCGGGCGTGCCGTAGGTATCGGGCAGGATGATGCGCAGGTTGCCCTCGTGCTCCTCCTGCCAGTCGGCGAGCACGTCGTAGGGGGCGCGGGCGAGGGCGGAATCGTCCGGGGCAAGGGCTGCATAGACCATGGGGAGTTCGTGGGCGTTGGTGCCGATGGCCTCGACATCGCGGTTCTTGGCGATGAGGCAGTTGGAGGTGCCGGTGAAGTTGTCGCCGAGGCCTTCGGTGAGGGCCTGCACGCACCAATCCTGCCACAGGAAGGAATGGCGGCGGCGCGTGCCGAAATCGGCGAGGCGGAGGCCGTCGAGGGCGCGGAGGCGGGCGACCTTCTCCCAGACGCGGGTCATGGCGCGGGCGTAGAGGACCTGCAGCTCGAACCGGCCCATGGAGGCCAGGACGGCGCGGGAGCGGAGTTCCATGAGGATGGCGAGGGCGGGGATTTCCCAGAGCATGACCTCGGGCCAGGCACCCTCGAAGGTGAGCTCGTACTGGTCGCCGCGTCGTTGCAGGTCGTAGGGGGGGAGGCGGAGGGTTTCGAACCAGGTCATGAAGGCGGGCGTGAACATCTGACGCTTGCCGTAGAAGGTGTTGCCGCGGAGCCAGGTGGATTCGCCGCGGGTGAGGGAGAGGGTGCGGATGTGGTCGAGTTGCTCGCGGAGTTCGGATTCGTCGATGAGGTCGGCGAGGGGGATGCGGGTCGAGCGGTTGATGAGGGAGAAGGTGACCTGCGTGTCCGGGTGGTTGCGGAACACGGACTGGCACATCAGCAGCTTGTAGAAATCGGTGTCGATGAGGGAGCGGACGATCGGGTCGATCTTCCATTTGTGGTTCCAGACGCGGGTGGCGATGTCCTGCATGGGGTCCCCCTCCCGGGGCGGGTTGGTGCGGCGGTGCCGGGTGAGGTCAGGCGAGGGTGACGCCGGCGGCGCGCATGGCGGCCCGGGCGGCGCCGAGGGATCCGTCGAGGTCGATGGCGCGGGTGAGGGAGTCGGCCACCGTGACGGTGTAGCCTAGGCGGGCGGCGTCGGTGGCGGAATAGCGCACGCAGAAATCGGTGGCGAGGCCCGCGAGGGTGAGGTCGGTGACGCCGAGGCCGCGCAGGAGGCCGTCGAGGCCGGTGGGGGTGGTGCGGTCGTTCTCGAAGAACGCCGAATAGCTGTCGATGGCGGGGTTCATGCCCTTGCGGAGGATGGCGCGGGCGCGGGCGGTGGCGAGATCCGGGTGGAAATCGGCATCGGCGGTGCCCTGGACGCAATGATCGGGCCAGAGGATTTGCGGGCCGTAGGGCATTTCGGCGACGTCGTAGGGGTCGGCGCCCGGATGGCTGGACGCGAAGGAGGAATGGCCGAGCGGGTGGAAATCCTGGGTCAGGACGACATGGGCGAAGGTGTCCATCGCGGCGTTGATGCCCGGCACGATGGCGTCGCCGTCCGGCACGGCGAGGTTGCCGCCCGGGCAGAAGCCGTTCTGCACGTCGATGACGATCAGGGCGCGGGTCGGGTCGGGGTTCATGGCGGCCTCCGGGTTGCAGGCGAAGGGTAGAGGGCGCGTGCGCGGGGGGCCAGCCCCGGTGAATTGCGGGCAAGCGCCTTCGCATCAGGGCGCGGCAGGTGGGTCCTCCGCCAGTCGGGCCGTGTCGAACTCGGCCATGCGGCGGGCGGAAGGGCGCGCCTCGCAGCGGCCGATCCAGTCGCGGATCGCCGGGTGGTCCGGGGTCGCGTCGGGAAACCAGACGAAGGGCGAGGCCAGCAGGAGGTCCGCCGCCGTGAACCGCTCCCCCATCAGGAACGGAGCCGCCGCGAGCGCCGCAGCCAGGCGCGCGGTCATCTCGGGCATTCCCCGGAACGTGAGGTCGAGCATGGGATGCGACAGTTCGGCCGCGCGGAACACGATCACCGGCTCGACCACGTTGCCGTACCAGGCGAGCCAGCTCAGGTAGCGGCCCCGCTGCGGATCGCCCGGAGCCGTTCCCATTCCGGCGGCCGGAAAGAGATCGGTCAGGTAGAGCATGATCGCGTTCGATTCCCAGACCTCCACCCCGTCATGGACGAGGAGTGGCACCTTGCCCTCGGGATGCGGACTGGGGTCGCCGGGACCGGTGGAGCCGTCGTGGCGGGAGATCGAGGCGAGGCGGATGTCCACTTCCCCCAGGATGTCGAGTTCGTCGATCAACCGAACGATCCGGGAGGAGCGGGAGCGGGGGGCGTGGAACAGGGTGAGCATGGGCTGAGCCTTTCGGGTTCGTTCGATCCGTTACCCATGATACCCGGGAGGTACTGCCAGTTTCCGTCAGGATCCGATGAGCCGCTCCGAACGCCTCTTTCGTCTTCTCCACGCGCTGCGCGTCCTGCCGCAGCCGGTCACCGCCGCGCGGTTGGCGCGGGAGACGGAAGTATCGGAGCGCATCTTGTACCGCGATATCCAGAGCCTGCGGGCGGGCGGCGCCTTGATCGACGGGGCGCCGGGCCTCGGCTATACCCTGACGGAGGATCCGGCGCTTCCGCCGCAGACGTTCGACCGGATGGAGATGGAAGCACTGGTCCTCGGGCTCAGCGACGTGCGCCAGCGCGGCGATCCGCATCTGGCCGCCGCCGCCGCATCCGCGTTGGCCAAGATCGCGGCGACGCTTCCGGAGCGCCAGCAGCGGCAAATCCTGCATGCGACCCACATGGTCTATCGCCATGGGGTGCCCGCCGGGGAGGGGCCGGATATTTCGGTGATCCGCAGGGCCTGCTGGGAGGAGCGGGCGCTCGATCTCGACTATCGCGACGCGGAGGGCACGGCGTCCCGGCGGCGCGTCCATCCACTTGCCATCGTCTATCTCGATACTGGGGTCGGCCTGCTGGCATGGTGCTGCCTGCGGCAGGATTTCCGGCGGTTCCGGGTGTCGCGGATGGCGCGGTTCGAGGCGACGGAAGAGAGCTTCCGCCCCAATCGCGTCGCCCTGTTGCGGGACTATGTGCGGCGGCTGGCAGCGGGGTGAGGCGGTCCGGTGCGGGTCGGGGTGTCGGTTGGGTGACAAAAAGCCCCTTGTTGCGTCGAGTTCGGGCGGCCTGGTTGCAGGGATGGGGTTCGGGACGCGGCGCGAGCGTCGGCTAACGAGGGCGTCGGCAAGTCCTATCGGGGCATCGGATGGGATCGCATGGCGCCCGAGGGCGATCCGACACGAAGGAGCCAACGGGAAGGATTCTCCCGTGCATCCCGGCGGGCGGGCGGTCCGGATCATGTCCGCACGCTCCCGGACGATGATCCTTCCGCCCGCATCACGTTGGGAAACTTCGTGTGCCGACATCGCGAACGGTATCCGCGCCATGCGATCCTCGCCCGCCCGCTCGACAGGATCGGTCACGGATCGTAGACCGCCGGGATGGTGACAATCGCCGCCTTCTACCTTTTCGCGCCGCTGCCCGATCCGGGGGCATTGCGTGCGTCGTTGCTATCGCTTGCGCGGGGTGCGGGTCTGCGCGGGTCGATCCTGCTGGCCCCCGAGGGGGTGAACGGAACCGTCGCGGGACCGTCCGAGGGGGTGGAGGTGCTGCTGGCGCATCTACGGTCCCTGTCCGGCCTGGACGCCCTGCAGGCGAAGTTCTCCCATGCGGAGAGGACGCCGTTCGGCAAGATGAAGGTCCGGCTGAAGCGCGAGATCGTGACCATGGGACGCGCGGATGTGGACCCGTCGGCGGGGACCGGCCGAAAGGTCGCGCCGCGCGACTGGAATGCCGTGATCGCGGACCCGGAGGTCGTCGTGATCGACACGCGCAACGCTTACGAAGTGGCAATCGGTACGTTCGAGGGGGCCGTCGATCCGGGCACCGATTCGTTCGGCGCCTTCCCGGATTGGTGGGCGGCGAATCGCGACCGGCTGGCGGGGCGGAAAGTCGCGATGTTCTGCACCGGGGGGATCCGTTGCGAGAAATCCACCGCCCTCCTGCGGGCGGAGGGGGTGCGGGACGTGATGCATCTGGATGGCGGCATCCTGTCCTATCTCGAACAGGTGCCGGAGACGGAGAGCCTGTGGCACGGGCAGTGTTTTGTATTCGACGACCGGGTGAGCGTGGGGCACGGTCTGGTGCCTGGGGATCACGTACTCTGCCACGCCTGTCGACGGCCGTTGACCCCTGACGACGTGGCCCATCCCGACCACGAGCCCGGGGTTCAGTGCGTGCGATGTGCGGAGACGTTCACCGACGAAGACCGGGAGCGGTTCCGCGAACGGATGCGGCAGATCGGCCTCGCCCGCGACCGCGGGGAGCGGCATCTAGGGCGCTGAGGACGGATCCCTGTCGGCGGGCTCATCCGACTTGCGCCAGCCCGCCATGAGCAACCGGACCGCGCAGATCGCGGCGAAGACCGCCACCGCGAGGATGAAGAAATCGGTCATCCGCTCTCCCCCGACAAGATGCCTGTCCAATGTTTATCATGGCTTGCGCGATGGTCAAAGCGGAGGCTTAGTGTCGCCATGGGACAAGCAGATGTCAGCGGATATCGCGCCCGGCTTCGTTTGCGCGTGTCGGAATGACGCCACTCGTTCTGCTTCCGGGAATGATGTGCGACGGACGCCTGTTCGCTCCGCAGATCGCGGCGATCCGCGACAGGGCCGTCATGGTGGCGCCGGTGGCGAACGGCGACACGATCGCCACCATCGCGGCGGAGGTGTTGCGCGTAGCGCCCGCGCGGTTCGCACTGGCCGGGCTGAGTATGGGCGGGATCGTGGCGATGGAGATGATGGCGCAGCGCCCGCACCGGATCGCGGGCCTGTGCCTGATGGACACGAACGCGCTGGCCGAGAGCGAAGAGGTCGCCGCCGCACGCGAGCCGCAGATCGAGCGGGTTCGGAGCGGGGGCCTGCGCGATGTGATGCGCAACGAGATGAAGCCGAACTACCTCGCGGACGGACCGCATCGGGGGGCGATCCTCGATACCTGCCTGGAGATGGCGGAGGATCACGGCTGGGGCGTGTTCGTGCGACAGTCGCGGGCGCTGCAGGTGCGGATGGATCGGCAGGACGTCCTGCGGGCCGTCGCGGTGCCGTCGCTGGTGCTTTGCGGGAGGGAGGACAGGCTCTGTCCGCTGGAAGGGCACGAGCTGATGCGCGATCTGATCCCGGGCGCCCGGCTGGCGGTGGTGGAGGGGGCCGGGCACCTGCCGGTGCTGGAACGCCCGAAGGAGACGAACGCGCATCTCCGCGAGTGGCTGTCGGCGGTGGACGCCACGTGATGCAGCACGCGCTGGTAATGCTGGCGGCGGGGATCGGGATCCCGGTGCTGGCGGCGCTGAACGCGCGGCTGGGGGCCAATCTGGGTGCTCCGGCGGCGGCGGCGTTCGTGCTGTTCGCGGTGGCGCTTCTGTCGGCGGGGGTGGCGATGGTCCTGTCGGGCGGGACCGGCGGGCTTTCCCGCATCGCGGAACAGCCGCCGCACCTGTTCCTGGCCGGAGTGCTGATCGCGTTCTACGTCCTGTCGATCACGTGGATCGCGCCGGTCTTCGGGGTCGGGAACGCGGTGCTCTTCGTGCTGCTGGGGCAGATGGTCTCGTCGGCGGCGATCGATCAGTTCGGCCTGTTCGGCGCGCGGGCGATACCGCTCTCGCCGCTGCGTATGGTCGGGCTCGGGACCATGGCCGCGGGCCTCGCGATGACGCAACTGTCGGGCCGCGGATGACGGCCCGACAGCGTTACGCGTGCGGTCAGTCCTGCGGAATGCGCAGGTTCTGGCCGGGATAGATCTTGTCTGGATCGTCGAGCATCGGGCGGTTCGCCTCGAAAATCTCTTTGTAGCGTGAGCCGTTGCCGAGCGTCTTCTCAGCGATGGCCCAGAGAGTGTCGCCCTTCTCCACGGTGTGAAAGACCGGATCGCTACCGTCGATATCTTCCTCGACCGCCGCGACACCTTCGACGTTGCCCACCGCGAGGATGACTTTTTCCTTCATCTCCTGGCTGGCCGCCTTGCCGGAGACCTTCACCTTGTCGCCTTCGACCGAGATGTCGACGCCGGATGTATCGAGGCCGAGCGCGTCGAGTTCCTTCTTCAGGGTCGCCTCGTCCGGCGCCTCGGCCGCCTCGGCGGAACCGGGCAGAAGTTTCTTGCCGGCGTTCTTGACGAAATTCCACAGACCCATTTGGGATCCTCCTCTGTTCCCGGATTAACCCCCTCCCCCGTGCCCTGTTCCCTCTGGGGTCAAGCCTCGGGCAGGACCTTGCCGGGGTTCATGCGGTCCTCGGGGTCGAGCGCACGTTTGATAGCACGCATGACGTCCAGCGCCACGGGATCCTTCCGGCGCCCCATCGTGGCCAGCTTGGAGAGGCCGATGCCGTGCTCCGCGCTGATGGAGCCGCCGAGGGAGATCGTGACGTCCTCCACCATCTCGCGGATCGCGTCGAGATCGGCATCCTTCGCCGGATAGACGGTCAGATGGACGTTTCCGTCACCGAGATGGGACACGATCAGGGTTTCCGCGGTCGGATCGAGGACGCGCAGCCTGTCGTTTATCCCCTCGATGAAGTCGGCCACCCGGTCGAGCGGGACGGCGATGTCATTGTCGACGATGGGCAGGCGGGTGAATGTGATTTCGGCCGCGACCTCCCGCATTTCCCAGATATGGGCCCGCTGCGCCTCGTTCTGGGCGATCGTGGCGTCCAGAACCTCGCCTGCCGCGACCGCCTCCGCCAGCGCGTCCTCCAGCACGGCCTCCAGCGGCCGTCCGAGGCTGCCCATATCCATCATGACGGTATGGTCGTGGATCGCGAAAGGCTGCCGCAGGTCGGGGCGATGGGCGGCCAGCGCGTCCATATAGGTGCGCGGCATGTATTCGAACGCCTCCACCGCACCGTCGCTGGCCGCCTGCAAACGGCGGAGCAGGCGCAGGGCGGCCGGAAGGTCCGAGACGGCGGCGAGTGCTGTCGCGTGATGCACCGGTTTCGGCAACAGGCGGAGCACGGCGGCGGTGACGATACCGAGCGTCCCCTCCGCCCCGATGAAGAGATCGCGCAGGTCGTAGCCGGAATTATCCTTACGCAGCTCGCTCATCAGGTCGAGGATGCGCCCGTCGGCCAGCACCACCTCCAGCCCGAGGCAGAGACCGCGGGTCGAGCCGTAGCGCACGACATTGGAACCGCCCGCATTGGTCGACAGGAACCCGCCGACCCGCGCCGAGCCGCGGGCCCCGAAGGTCAGCGGGAATGTCAGATCCTGCGCTTCGACCGCCTGGTGGATATCCGACAGGATCGCCCCCGCCTCCACGATCGCGATGCCCGCCTCGGCGCGGATCTCGCGGATGGCCGACATGCGTTCGAGGGAGATCATCAGAGCGCCGCGATTGGCGACTCCCCCGACAAGGCCGGTATTGCCGCCCACGGGGACGATGGCGAGGTCGTGATCGGCCGCCATCCGGACGCAGGCGGCGACTTCCGCGGTGGAGGCGGGACGGATCACGGCCAGCGGCTCCGCCCGCCATTTGCCGGTCCAGTCCCGGGCGAAGCGCTCCGTCTCCGCTCCGGTCAGGACATGCGATGTGCCGATCAGGTCGCGAAGGCGGTCCAGCGGGTCGGGACGGTGATCTTCCATGGGTTCCTCCGGGATGCCGTCGCACCGGGTGCCGGGCGCGATGAAATGCGGGGCGGCGGTCTTGACCAACCGGCGCGCCAGCCGTATCTCGCGCGCCAGTGGCGGTGTAGCTCAGTTGGTTAGAGCAGCGGAATCATAATCCGCGTGTCCGGGGTTCAAGTCCCTGCACCGCCACCAGATACTCCCTCACATGAAAGCGGTTCGGCGAGACACGACACGCCCGGCGCCTACGTATCCGTCTCGCTTTCGGCAGTCTCTTTCTCTGCATCCACCGCGCCCTCCGCCCCCCGCAGATACATCTCGTACGACAGTGGCGCGCCCGAGAGGCGGGACAGGAAGCTGCGGGTCCACCAGGCCACGTCCTTCTCGAACACCGTCCGGCGCAGCTTCGCATGCCTCTGGCGGCGTTCGGCGAGGGGCATGGTGAGCGCGGTCTCGATGGCCGCGGCGAAGGTGCCGGTATCGAACGGATTGACCAACAATGCCGCCTTCATCTGTTCGGATGCACCCGCGAAGCGCGACAGGATCAGGACCCCGGGATCGTCCGGGTCCTGAGCGGCCACGAACTCCTTCGCCACGAGGTTCATCCCGTCCGCCAGCGGCGTCACCAGCGCCACATCCGCCCGCCGATAGAGGCTCGCGATCACGTCGCGGTCGATGTGCCGCCGGACATAGCGGATCGGCGTCCAGTCGAGATCCGCATGGGCACCGTTGATGGACCCGGAGGTGCGCTCCAGATCCTCGCGGATGTCCTGATAGGCGGAGACGTCCTCGCGGCTCACGGGGGCGATCTGCAGGAAGGTGGGGCGCATGGACGGGTCGGGGCGGCGGGCGAGATACTCCCCGAACGCCTCGAACCGGTGGACGAGCCCCTTGGAATAATCGAGCCTGTCCACCCCGATCAGGAGCGGCGCGCGCGGGTCGAGCAGCAGTTCGGGGGGCGGCGAGGCGGCGGCCGTCTCGGCGAAGCCCGTCGCGTCGATCCCGATGGCGAAGTTGCGGATCGTGAAGACTCGCCCGTCGCGCACCCAGCTTCCGTCATTCAGCATCTGGGATCGGCGATCCTGCCGCATGACCTCCAGGGCGGCGACGACGTCGCGGGTCGTCTGGACCCCGACGACGTCATGGGCCGCCAGCCACTCCGGCAACAGGTTTCCCTCCGGCAGGGCCATCACGTCGGTCGCGTTGGGGAAGGGGATGTGAAGGAACAGGCCGATCCGGTTGCCGATCCCGAGCTTGCGCAACTCGCTGGCGACCATCAGGAAATGATAGTCGTGGATCCAGATCATGTCGTCCGGTTCGATGATCGCGGCGATGGCGCGCGCAACTCGGGCATTGACGGCGGCGTAGGCCCGGAAATCGGTGTTCCGGACCTTCAGCAGGTCGGAGCGGTGATGGAAGATCGGCCAGAGGACCGAGTTCGAATAGCCGAAATAGAAGCCCCGATGTTCCGCCGGGGTGAGCGAGAACGTCATCTTGTCGTAGGCGCCGGACCCGATCGGGATCAGGGTGTCGTCGATGGCGATGCTGGGATCGGCCGCGCCGATCCATGTTCCGCCGGACACCTCCAATGCCTCGTGCAACGCAAAGACGAGCCCCCCCGCGGGGACGTCGCCCTTGGGCAACCGGTTCGAGAGGACGATAAGGCGTCCGGGTGGTGGCGAATCGGGCAACGTCCAGTCAGGCGAGCCAGGTTTCCAGGCGCGCCATCAGCGCAGCCGGGTCCGACAAACGATAGCGCGCGACGCTTTCCGCGGTGCCGATCTTGATCCCGACCCCCTTGCGCGCCTGAACCAGTTCCAACGCCGGCTCGTCCGTCAAATCGTCGCCCGCGAAGACCGGGCGCGATCCGGCAAAGGGCGGATTGTCCAGAAGGGCTGCGAGCGCGATGTCCTTGCCCACGCCGTCCGGCTTGATCTCGTAGGCGCAGAGTGCGGGCTGGAGCTTGAAGCCGTCGGACGCGGCCACGAGGCTCTCCATGAAGTGCATGGCGAGCGCGCCCTGCTCCTGCGCCTGCCGGTAGTGAAGGACGACGCCCGTAGGCTTGTTCTCGACCAGAAAGGCGGGTTGCAGGACCGCGAAATCCGCGACCAGCCGCTGGAGTCCAGCGATCCGGTCGGCATCGAACTCCCCGGCACGCTCCATCCTTCCTTCGACCCACCGCTCGGCCCCGTGGGCTCCGATCAACGGACCTTCGAAGCGCGGAAGGAAGGCGCGCAGCTCGTCCACGGTCCGGCCCGAAACCAGCGCAACCCGCCCGTCGAGCCGGTCAAATGCCCGGGCGAGCAGGCCGTGCAAACGGTCCGGGATCCGGATCCCGTCGGGTCTGTCCGCGATATCAACCAGCGTCCCGTCGAAATCAAGGAACAGGGAGGCTTCGGCCGTGTCCGGGAGGTGCAGCCGTTCCATGGGGGACGGCGGCGCGTCCCCCTCCATGAATCCGGTCATCTGATAGTACAGCATCTGGACGCCCTCCCCCCGGTTCGGCGCCGTCTCCCCGGCGCGCTACTCTCCCGCGACCCGAAGATGGGCGCGCTTGCGCTGACGTTGCACTGCGAGCGTCGCTTCCACCAGCCCATCCTTGCATCCGCAATCATGGCGAGTGCCCGAGAACCGGAAAGCATGGATTGACCCCATCGCCGCGATGGCATCCGTCAACTGGATTTCCCCGCCTGCTCCACGGCCCGTGCCGCGCAGGACGTCGAAAACTTCCTGTGATAGAATGTAGCGTCCTACCGCCGCGAGTCGAGAGGGGGCAACCGCCGGATCGGGTTTCTCCACGAACCGGGCGGCGGGAAGCGCCTGATCCGGGCCGCTCTCGTCGCAGTCGAAGATGCCATAGCGCGAGACGTTCTGCGGCGGAACCTGCTGTGCGGCCACGAGACTTTTCATGCCCGACGGATCGTAGTCGCGGGTCATTTCCGCAAGACACGGCGTGCCGAGGATCAGGTCGTCGGGCAGAATCACGCCCACCGGCCCATCCCCTAGCACTTCGTTCGCCGCGCAAAGAACCGCATGCCCGAGGCCGAGCTGCTCCTCCTGCATGACGATGCTGAGGGTCACGCCCTCGGGAAGGCGACTCGCGCGCACGGCGTCAAGGAGATCATGCTTGCCGGAACGTTCCAGCTTTTCCTCCAGCGCGATGTCGTGGCGGAGATATTCGGCGATGGCCGGTTTGTCGGGATGCGAAACGAGGACGATCCGCTTCGCTCCGGCGGCAAGAGCCTCGTCGATGGCGAATTGAAGAAGCGGCGTGTCGTAGACCGGCAGCAGCTCCTTCGGGGTCACCTTCGTCGCGGGAAGCATGCGGGTACCAAGGCCGGCAACTGGGAAAATAACAGTTTCGAGACGGTCCATGGGGGTTCTCCAAAGCTTGCGGGTTCAATCTGTCCGTCGGGCCGAGCCCGGCCCGCGATCATCTACGTAAGCCCCGAGATTGTGACAGTGTTCCAACGTTTAGGAGACTTTGCTGCAACGCAGCAGGAACCAGCCGTCGATTGGCGGAAAGGCGCATGCCGGACATGCGCGATTGGTCAAACGGCGAGCAGTTCGCGAACCTTCCGAAGGTCATCCGTGAAGGCCGCCCGTTCCCGAATCCGCGTCTTCTCGTCCGGCAGGCGCAGCAGATAGCTGGGATGCACCGTGACGAGGAGCGGGCGACCGTCCCGCGTCTCCTCCACCGATCCGCGCCGCTTCAGGATCCCCGTCCCCTTGCCGGTCAGGGCGAGGAGCGCCGTGGCACCCATGGCGACCACCACTTTTGGATCGACCAGCGACAATTCCTGCGTCAGCCAGCCGCTGCACGCCTTGATCTCGGTCGTTCCCGGCCGCTGATGGATGCGGCGCTTGCCGCGCTGGACGAACTTGAAGTGTTTCACGGCGTTCGTGACGTAACAGGCGTCGCGATCAAGCTCCGCCTCGACAGCCGCCTCCGAGAAAAGCTGTCCCGCGGGGCCGACGAAGGGGCGGCCCGCCAGGTCCTCCTTGTCGCCCGGCTGCTCGCCTACGACCATGACGGACGCATCGGGCGGCCCTTCCCCGAACACCACCTGCGTCGCGTCTCGCCAGAGCGGGCAGGCGGTGCAGGCCGCGGCGGCTTCTGCAGCGGCTGAGAGGGTCGCGGGAGCGAACAGGTCGGGGCCGTCGTCGGGCATGGGATCCTCCGGGATCGGTCGGGCGGGTGACCCGGGCGCGGCCTGCATGGCCGTCACCCGGGCGCGGGCATCCGCGATCAAGGGACGGAATGACCCGCGCCTCCGGAAGGTTCCGCCAGTATTTCTTGGGCATTTCGGCCCGCATCGCGTCGACCTTCAGCCGCGCGGGATTGAAGATGTTGGAATAGTATGTGGTCCAAAGTTCCTCCAGCGGGTCGCCCGCATCCGGCCGGACCGAAGCGACCGCGTTCCGGTGCAGTCGACCGTCGATATAGGCGGTCGTCACCTCCGGCGTGACGATGGTCCAGTTCATGTCACCGAACCGATTGACGAAGAAATCGGCGATCCCCTCCTCGATCCGGTGATCCGGCTCGAACCAGGCGGCGAAGTGACGGCGCGGCGGTTCGGAGCCTTCCGGTGCGGGCAGTTCGCGGAACCGGACGAAGGCGTGCATCTTGTGGATGTCGCGGCGGATCTCCTTCGCGATCCGCTCGGCGCGAGCCACCACAGGATCGGCCCGGTTCGACAGGAGCCCCTTCCTGGTCTGGAGCCGGTAGAGAAGCGCGTGAGCCAAGGCGAACCCTTGCCCGGACCGCTCCGCCATCATCGTCTCCGCGAGCGACGCGAAGGCCCGTGGGATCGTCACGCCCTCCGGCGGATCGGGCAGCGGATCCCCGAACAGCGCCGGACCCGCCTCCTCCCATCCCCAGTCGACCGCTTCGGGATCGGTTCGGGCCAGCTGCCGGGCGGCGTCGCGCCACGCGGCATGGGTCCCGAGGCGCGGCATCCGCGGCGCGTACATTGTCAGAAGAGTTCCATCTGCTTCGGCTTGACGAACCGTGCCCGAAGGTCGGCGGCATCGAGACTTCCGCTCGGATGATGGTCCCGGGTGACGACGAAGGACCGCGCCTGCCGGACCCGACCGCCCATGCGCCGGATATCCTCCAGTCCCAAAGCCGCCGATTTCCGCGCCTTGAGAATCCGGTCCACGATCTTGGTTCCAAACCCGGGCACACGGAGGAGCAGCGCCTTTTCCGCCCGATTCACATCCACCGGAAAGCGGTCGCGATTGGACAGCGCCCAGGCGAGTTTCGGATCGACGTCGAGGTCCAGCATCCCGCCCGCGTCCCGGGTCACGATCTCCGCAAGGGAGAAGTCGTAGAACCGGAGCAGCCAATCCGCCTGATACAACCGGTGTTCCCGCATCAGGGGCGGGTCCACCAGCGGCAGCACCGCGCTGCTGTCGGGGATTGGGGAGAAGGCGGAGTAATAGACCCGCTTCAGCCCGTACGCACCGTAGAGGCGGGTTGAATTGCCGAGGATGGTGGCGTCGTCCGCCGCATCCGCCCCGACGATCATCTGCGTCGACTGACCGGCAGGAGCGAACTTGCCACGGGTGCGACCCCGCCACGACGTCTCGGCATATTCCTCCTTGGTGAGGCGCACCTTGCCCATCGCCTGCCGGATTTGCGCCGGATCCTTTTCCGGGGCGTAGGCCCTGACGCTGGCATCTGTCGGCAGCTCGATATTGATCGACAACCGATCGGCCACCAGCCCGGCCCGCTCGATCAGCTCGGGCGCCGCATCGGGAATCGTCTTGAGATGGACGTAGCCGCGGAAGCCCCCGGCGCGCAGCGTCTCCGCGATGCGGACCATCTCTTCCATGGTATAGTCGGAGGATTTGATGATCCCCGAGGACAGGAACAGCCCCTCGATATAGTTGCGACGGTAGAACTCGGTCGTAAGCCAGACCACCTCCTCCACCGTGAAGCGCGCACGGGGCACGTTCGACGATACCCGGTTCACGCAGTAGGCGCAGTCGTAAACGCAGTAATTCGTCATCAGGATCTTCAGCAGGCTGATGCAGCGGCCGTCCGGCGCGTAGGCGTGGCAGATACCCGAACCGGTGGTGGAGCCGAGCCCCTTGCCGTCCCGGGACCCGCGCTTGGACGTGCCCGACGACGCGCAACTCGCATCGTACTTCGCCGCGTCCGACAGCAGCGCAAGCTTTTCCTGAATCGTCATCTTAGCCATCGGTTCTCTATATGTTCCACGTCGCGGGGCCGCAATGCGTCAATCTGTGCAGGCGGACGTCCCCGGGTGGAACGGAACCATCACGATGACGTTAAGCCATCGATCGCCGGCGGGAGCCGGTCCACCCCGTCCCCGTGACGGAACGCACAGAATGGAGCAAACCATGAGCAGCATTTTCTACATTATCGGCGTCGTTGTGGTCGTTCTCGCCATCGTGAGCTTCATCGCCTGAACGATCCAATTCATCCCATCGGCAGTACGCCAGACAGGTAATATCCCATGCGCAATATCTTTTACATCATCGGTGTCGTCGTCGTCGTCCTCGTGATCGTGGGCTTCGTTCTCTGAGCAGACACGACCCCCTACAGACAGGATAGGATAATCATAATGGCAGATCAGAAGACCCCTGCGGCATCGGGCGGGACGCCCGAGCCGAATTCATTCAAGACCGTAACCGAGGCGTCCACGTCGTCGCCTGCCGCCCGTGCCTCCATGTCGGATAAGCCGGGCGCGACATCCGCGTCGGGCAAATCGTCCGCATCGGGCAAGTCGTCGGAGTTCGGAAAAGTCGGCGACCGAGATGGCGAAGGAAACGGGTGAGGCCGCCAAGTCGCGTGCCGCGGACCTGACGGAAAAGGCGAAGTCCGAGGCGAGCGATGTCGCCGAGGCTGCGACCGAGAAAGCCCGCGATTACGCGAACGACCGGGTCGAGACGGCCAAGTCCTATGCCTCGGGCGAAATCGACAAGACCGCCGACCGGGTGCGGAACGCCGCGCGTGAGTTCGGCGAAGATGGTTACCCCGCCCAGGCCGCAGATTATCTTGCCGACAACCTGCACCAGGCAGCCGATGCGCTGCGCTCTGCCGATGTCGGCTCCGTCGTTGACGACCTGTCGCAGTTCGCACGCCGCAATCCGGCCGTGTTCCTCGGCGCTGCGGCTCTTCTCGGCTTTGCGGCCGCCCGGGTCATGAAGGCAAGCGAGCGCCAGCGTGGCCGGTCGAATGCGGATTACGACCGCGCCTACGGATCTGGCCGACGCTATGCCGGCGATATGGGACAGGGTCGGGAGTACGGACGATGACCGACAGCACCCAGACCAAGAGCGGTCCGGGCATCGTCACCGATATCCTCGGGCATGTTTCGAACCTCGTGCGGAAAGAGGTCGACCTCGCCCGCTCGGAAGTGAGTGAGAACGTCCAGCGGGCGGGCGTCGCCATCGGCCTTCTGGTCGGTGCCGTTGTTGTAGCGCTCGTGGCGCTCAATGTCCTCGCCGCCGCACTCGTGGCGGCGATTACCGAGCTTGGGATCGAGTCCGGCTGGGCCGCGCTGATCGTGGGAGTGGCCTTTGCCGTCATCGCCTTTGCGATGGTCGCCAAGGGGATCAATGACCTCCAGGCCAGCTCGCTCGCCCCGACCCGTACAGTGAAGAACGTTCAGCGGGACGCCGAAGCCGTTCGGGAGGCACTTTAATGGCCGATGATCGCTCCCCCGCCGAGATCGAACGTGAGATCGAGGCCGAACGCTCCGCATTGGCAAGTTCTCTCGAAGAACTCCAGGCGCAGTTTACGCCAGAGAACCTTGTGAATCAGGCGACGTCTTATTTCCGTCAGAACGGGGGGGACTTCACCACGTCGCTTACCCGTCAGGTGCGAGAAAATCCGATGGCCGCCACTATGGTCGGTGTTGGCGTCGCTTGGCTTATAAGCGGGACGCCGAAATTCGGCCGCGAGGGAACGCGTACCGAGCGCTTGCCGTCCCCGCGGCCGGCCCGATCCGCCCAGCCGCAACCGTCGGTCGATTACGACCGTCGTTCCTACGAGCCGGTAAGCGGCCTCAACCCCGAACCGCAACCTTATGCCGGATTTGACGACCGTCTGAGAGAGGCGACCGATCCCTCGCCGGGCTTTATGGAGCGTGCCTCCGCGAAGCTCGGCGACTGGGCCGATGATGCAACGGATGCGGCGGACGATATCGCCGATGATGCACGTCGCCGGTTTGCCCGAATGAAGGACGGCGTGACCCGAGACACGGAGGATGACATGACCGATCAGACCTATCGCCACGACCCGTATGACCGCCGCTCGGACTGGAGCAGCGATGATGACCGCTCCAGCGCCTGGCGGGATTGGCAGAACAGCGCGTCGGCCGGGATGGCCGATGCCCGGGCTCGGGCCCGTCGGATGCAGGGACGTGCCTATGCCCGTTCCTCCGACCTCATGGCCCGCATGTCCGAGGGAACCGAAGGCATGTCCGAAGGCGCCCGCGCCCGTGTCATGCAGGCGCGACAGGGTGCCTATCGCGCGCAACGTCAGATGGAGGATGCCATGGATCGCTATTCGAGCCAGGGCCGGGATATGTATGACCGGCAGCCGTTGGTCGGCGGGCTTCTCGCCCTCGGCCTCGGTGCCGCCATCGGAAGCATGTTGCCCCGGACAGAAGGCGAAGATCGGATGCTCGGAAGCTATCGCGACCGGGCCTTCGACGAAGCCGAAGCGATCTTCAGCGAAGAGAGCCGCAAGCTGAAAGCCGTCGCGAGTGCCGCCATGGATGAAGCCAAGAACGTCGCGTCCGAGACGATGGAAAGCGCGAAGTCTTCCACCCCGAGCGGTCAGGAAGCGGTCGACACCGTAGAGACGAAAGCCAGGAGCGCGGCCGAGCGGGTTGCCGATCGTGCGAAAACCGAGGCGGAGAAGCAGGATTTGGGCGGCAGCGTCAAAAGCTGATCCTCTTCTGCAATCTAGACGACAAACGGCGTCACCCATGATGGGTGGCGCCGTTCTTGTTTTCGATAGGTGTCTCGACCCATAAAAAAAGGCGGCCCGTAGAGGCCGCCTCTCCAATCACCTCGCTGCATTCGATCAGGCGGCTTTGGCATCCAGGTTGATCCCGCTGGTCGCCAACTCGGTCATCTTCTCGTCGCCGTCATAGGTGTTGCTAAGATGCTTATCGAGTTTCGCCGCTTCGTCCTCGAGGCCGAGACGCGTGGCGAATGCCTTGACGCAGCCGTAGCCCGCGATCGCGTAATGCGCCATTCGCTGGTATTGCGTGATGATCATCACGTCGCGGACAGCATCGTCGCCGAAGGTCTCGTCCAGCGCGTGGGCCCGGGCTTCGTTCACCAGCCCTTCCATGCCTTTGCAATGCTCGCCGCCCGGATCCTTGCCGTGGCCTTCGATGATGGTCTTGAGCATCTCCATGCCGTCGGAAATGCCCTGATGTCCGGCATGCAACGCAGATTTCAGATCCTCATCGGTCGCCGCCTTCTCCAGCTTGACGGTCACGTCGCGGGACTGCTTGCAGGCGGAATAGATGTCCTGAAGCTGATCGATGTAGAGTTCCTTGAGATTGTCCATATCCGGCTTTCCTTTCGGTATTGCGGTGATGGAGAGGGAACGTACCGCGGTCCCGCGCCGTTCCATCTCGTCGTCGTCGTTTCTCAGGAACTATCGCCTGTCCTTTCCGTTGTTTGCGCAACCGACCTGCAAACCGGGAGAACGACAGATGACCGACCGTATCGAAGCCCTCAAGACGCTGCTGACACGCCTGATCGACAGCCGCGAAGGATATCGCGACGCCATGGACCACGTCGGCAGTACCGACATCCGCGGCGTCTTCCAGGAGTTCATGGAACGGCGCGATCGCAACGCCGCCGAAGTGCGCGCCCATCTCGTCCGAGAGGGTCACAGCGTGCCGGAGGACGGCTCGCTGCTCGCCTCCGCCCACCGTCTGTTCGTGGGCCTCAAGGACAAGGTCTCGTCGTCCAAGGATGCGGACACCCTGACGGAGGTCGTGCGGGGCGAGAAGGTGCTTCTCGATGCCTACGACAAGGCCATCACAGCGGAATCCGGCGCGGACCCGGAATATCACTTCCTGATCGCGCAACATACGTCGCTCAAGGCGGCCATCGCCCACCTCGAAACGCGCAAGGACATAGCGGCCTGATCGACCTCACGCCGCATCTGTCCGGGATGCATCCATTCACATGACCGTTTCCGAAGGAGAAATATCATGACCCGCATTGCCGTCGTCGCCGGAGGGTCCGCCGGGATCGGCCGCGCCACCGTGGACGCTCTCGTGGACCGCGGTTATCGCGTCGCCGTCCTCGCCCGGGGCCGCGATCGTCTCGATCAAGTGGAAGCCGATCATGGGGATATGGTGTTCACCCGCACCTGCAACGTGGCCGAGGACGCGCAGGTGCAGAAGGCCGCGGACGAGATCGTGGCCCATTGGGGAACGCCGGATGTCTGGGTGAACTGCGCCATGCTGACCAGCTTCTCCCCCTTCGACAAAGTGGACGAGGAAGAGTTTCGCAAGATCACCGAGACCACCTATTTCGGTCAGGTCAATGGCTGCCGCGCCGCGCTGCGCGTGATGGGACGCGGCAATATCGTCAATGTCGGATCCGGCCTGGCCTACCGCTCCGTTCCGAACCAGGCCGCCTATTGCGGTGCCAAGCACGCCATCAACGGGTTCAGTCAGGCGCTTCGGTCCGAGCTTCTGAGCGAAGGGCGGCCGATTGCTTTGAGCCTCGTGCAGATGCCGGCGGTCAACACACCGCAATTCGACTGGGCCCGGAACCGGATGGACGACAAGCCCCAGCCGGCGCCCCCGATCTTCCAGCCGGAGGTGGCGGCCAAGGCGATACTCAAGGCCATCGACGAAGACGCACGCGAGATTCTCGTCGGCGGATCCGTCCTGAAGCTCGTCTTCGGCAACATGCTCCTGCCCGATTACATCGACCACAAGCTCGCCGATGAAGGCGTTGAGATGCAGGAGAGCGATCGGCCCGACCGCGATCCGCGGGACAACATGGATGCGCCGCATCCCGATTACCCGTCCCATGCCCACGGCTCCTACGATTCCCGTGCGCAGGATAGCGCGATCACCGTCGATGGCGATCTTGCGCGCAAGACGATGGTGTTCGGCGGGGCGGCGATTTTGTTGGCACTCGGGACGCTGGTCGGGCGGGCGTCGGTTTCACGGTCCTCCGTGGAGAAAGACGAGAATGGCGACAGCCTGCCATGGGGCTACGACAGTGCGCCGGAATATCACCGACCAGTCGAGTATCGTCGCTGATTTACGTGCTAAAGATCGTCCGCTGAGGCGCCGCGATCGCGGCGTCTCTTATGGTGGCTTGGGGTGAACCGCCGCGGCTCGTGGCACGGGGTTCGTGTTTTTCACGGCTGCATCCATCGCCTGGATTTCCGCCATCGCGGTGGAGGACAAGTTGGCCCTCCTGCTGCAGAATGCCGTTCTTTTATCGTGAATTTCTGGAGTCCCATTCGCTGGTGGCGGCGGACCTAGCGTAACCAGACCGCGCCAGTCCTTGCAGGCAGTTCGTTCCCCTCCACAGGACGGGACACCATATCCGGGTCCGACAGCATATCCACCGGTGACGTTCCAAAATTGAGCAACACCTTCGCCCCACCGTAGTCGAGCCGGATGACGTCGTCCTTTCGCGTCCAGTCCTGTAGCTTCAGCCCTCGCATATGCGTGCGGCGAAATCCGAACACCTCGCGATAGAAGGTCAGGTTCGTATCCGTTCCGATATCCTGCACCGCTACCGATGCCCCGGCAGGCCAGTCCATCGGTAGCCATGGTTTTCCGATGGAGAATCCGCGGTCGATCCCCTCCGCCCACGGGATCGGCACTCGCGCGCCCTCCCGCCCGGGGCCATCCGGCCAGTAGAGCAGGTCCAGCGGGTCCGTCACCGCCGATTTCGGCAGATGCGGCTGGCTCAAACCCAACTCCTCCCCCTGATAGAGGATCGTAGGGCCGGGCGCCGTCGCCAGCACCAAGGCAAGGAACCGCACGTCGGCATCCGACCCGTCCCCCGCCTTGTCCGCATGGCGTGGCTGATCGTGGGATGACAGCCACCATCCGATCCGCTGCGGCGACGGCGCCCGCTCCAGGATGTCCGCATAGGAAGCGGCGCTGCCTTTGTTCTCCGGAAAATCTGTCGTGTAGGCCATGTCGAGGCGGCCTTCGTCGGACAGGCGACCGGCCAGTTCGATAGACTGGTTCCCGGACGTCACCTCTCCCATGATGAACGCCCCCTCCCCCGCCCAGTCGCGCAGGTTCGCTATGAACGCGATGCCGTCTCCCGGCAGAATGTCGTTAGCGTGGTCCTGATAGGTATAGGGCACGAAATCCTGTCCCGAGACCTTCTCCCGCACGTCCGGCGAGGCGGGCGGATTGTCGGCCAGCGACGGATCGAACAGGAACGATGTAACGGCGTCGATGCGGAACCCGTCCACGCCCCGGTCGCGCCAGAACTCCATGATCTCCTGAAGCTCCCGCTGCACATCTGCGCAGCGCAGGTTCAGGCTCGGCTGGGCGGCAGTGAAGTTGTGGAAGTAGTATTGCCGCCGCTTGTGGTTCCACGTCCAGGCGGGCGGTCCGAACTGGGACAGCCAGTTGTTCGGTTGCGTCCCGTCAGGCTTGGGATCGGACCAGACATAGTAATCCTCATAGGCCGGATCGCCGACGATCGCGCGCTGGAACCACGGGCATTCGATGGAGGTGTGGTTGAACACCTGATCGATCATCACCCGCAGACCCAGATCATGCGCCTTGGTCACGAAGGCGTCGAAGTCCTTCAGCGTTCCCAGAGCAGGATGCACTTGCTTGTGGTCGGCGATGTCGTAACCGCCATCGGCGAAGGGCGAGGGATAGAAGGGCGAGAGCCAGACCGCATCTACGTTCAGCGACGCGACGTGTTCCAGCTTCTGACACGCGCCGATCAGGTCGCCCGTCCCGGTCCCGGTGCTGTCCCGGAACGAACGGGGATAGATCTGGTAGATGACGGGGGCTTCGGGCCAGGGCGTGTCGGACAAGCGATGTCTCTCCTTGGGGGCGGACACGGATCGGCCCGAAGTGGAAAGACGCCCCGTGGGGCGCCTTCCATCTCTGATATCAGTTAGTCCGCGATCAGGCCCCGACCACCATCCCGCCATTGGGATGAAGCGTCTGGCCAGTATAGTAACTACCGTCCGAGGACGCGAGGAACAGATAGGCGGTCGCGACCTCCCACGGTTGGCCTGCGCGGCCCATGGGCGTCTGCGATCCGAAATCCTCGACCTGTTCGGCAGGCATCGTCCCCGGAATGAAGGGTGTCCAGATCGGGCCGGGCGCCACCGAATTGACGCGGATCCCCTTGTCGGCCAGGTTGCCCGCGAGGGAGCGGGAGAAGGCCAGCGAAGCGCCGCGCGTCATCGAATAGGTGATGAGCGAGCCCATGCCCGCAAAGGCGTTGACCGACGACGTGTTGATGATCGAAGCCCCCTCTTTCAGATGCGGCAGCGCGGCCTGCGTGGTGAACATGTAGGCCTTGATGTTCGACGCGATCATCCTGTCGATCCGCTCTTCCGACAGATCGGTGAACTCCTCGTCGAGCCATTGCTGCGCACCGTTGTTGATAAGGACGTCGAGCTGGCCGTAGGCGTCGATCACGGCCTTCACCGCGGCCTCGCACTGCGTCTTCCGGCCAAGGTCGCCGGGTATCAGGAGGCAGGCGCTTCCCTCCGCTTCCACCAGCGCCTTGGTATCCTCGGCGTCGCGGTCTTCCTCCAGATAGGCGATGGCCACCTTCGCCCCTTCGCGCGCGAACAGGACGGCAACGGCCCGCCCGATCCCGCTGTCTCCGCCAGTGACGAGGGCGACTTTGTCCTTCAGCTTGCCCGCACCCGGATGGCGGGGCGCATAATCGGGGGCCGGATCCATCTTGTGCTCGTCGGCGGGCATGGAATCCTGGGACTGGGCGGGGATATCGGGCGCGTTCATGGGTCGTCTCCATCTGTGCAGGTCTGGCGGAGAACCCGGGCTGCGCTGTGGGGTTCCACCGGACCCGACGTCCGGATGCCGCACCCCGCCCGCACTTCCCTCCGTCGGCGGCGCGGTCTAGGACCGGGGGCGCTTCGACGGAGGAACGGCATGGACGACGGCAACAGAACTCGCATCGGCCTGATCGGCCTCGGCACGATGGGAGCGGCGCTCGCGTCCAACATCGCGGAGAAGGGCTTCGACATCGCGATCTTCAACCGCACCACGCAGGTGACCCGCGATTTCGCCGCGGACGCCGGCGACCTCGCCCCCCGCATCACCCCGACCGAGACGCTGGAGGATTTCGTCGCCGCCATCGCGACGCCCCGCTCCATCATCGTCATGGTTCCAGCCGGATTTGCCGTGGACGAGCAGATCGACGCCCTTCGGCCCCTGCTGGACGACGACGACCTCATCATCGATTGCGGCAACGCGAACTTTCAGGAAACCGACCGCCGCGTTGCCGATGACCGCGGCCCGTTCCTCGGCGTCGGCGTCTCCGGCGGGGAGGAGGGCGCGCGCCATGGACCGTCGATCATGGGCGGCGGCGATCCGGATTATTGGGCGCGGGTCGAGGACATCATGCTGGCGATCTCAGCCAAGCACGAGGGCGACCCCTGTGCTGCGCTGATGGGGCCGGGCGGTGCCGGTCACTTCGTCAAGATGGTCCACAACGGCATCGAATACGCCGACATGCAGATGATCGCCGAAATCTACGGCATCCTGCGCGACGGGCACGGGATGGCGCCGGATGCGATCGGCGACGTCTTCGACCGCTGGAACGAGGGCCCGCTGGAAAGCTACCTGATCGAGATCTCGGGCAAGGTCGCCCATGCCCGGGACGCCGCCACGGGCGAGCCGCTCCTGTCGGTGATCGTGGATGCGGCGGGGCAGAAGGGCACCGGCCGCTGGACCGCCATCGAAAGCCAGCACCGTCTCGCCCCCGTTCCCGCAATCGAGGCGGCGGTGGTGGCGCGCAACCTGTCGGCCCGGCTGAACGACCGCGCGGAGGGAGAGCGCATCTTCGGCGCCGCACCGCAGGCGTTCGACGATCTCGACCACGCGACGCTGGAAGCCGCGCTGATCGCGGGCAAGGTGCTCTGCTATGCGCAGGGATTCGAGATGCTGTCGGCGGCGACGCGCGATTTCGGTTGGGACCTACCGATGGCGCGAATCGCGCAGATCTGGCGCGAGGGCTGCATCATCCGCTCAACCATGCTCGACGCAATGGCGACAGCGATGGGCGAGCATCCGGACACGAACCTCATGTTTACCGACCATTTCGCCGCAATCCTCCGTGAAAATCACGATGCCCTGCGACAGGTCGTGGCGCAGGCCGCGCTGCACGGTCATCCCATGCCCGCCCTGTCTTCCGGGCTCGCCTATTTCGATACTATGCGGACGGCGCGCGGGACGGCGAACATGGTCCAGGCGCAGCGGGACTTCTTCGGCCTGCACGGGTTCGAGCATGTCAACGGCAAGCGCGGTCAGCATGGGCCCTGGGCGGAGAAGGCATCGTCCTGAACGGCGACGTCACTCTACCGGGAAGGGGCTGGCCCCGCCGCGCGCTTCAGCTCCGCCAGTCGAAGAACCCCGCCGGGGCCCGCCCCAGCAGCTTCGCGCCCAGTTCGCGTCCCAGCGCCGCGCCGTCCTCGACGGGAGCCTCCCCCGCTTCCGTCAGGACATCCGACCCGTCTGGCCGCAGGATCTCGCCACGCATGCGCAGGGTCCCACCCTGCAACTCCGCCAGCCCCGCAATCGGGGTCTCGCAGGATCCGTCCAGAACCAACAGAAAGGCGCGTTCGGCGGCCAAGCGAAGGCCCGTGTCCCGGTCATGGATCGCGGCGAGGATGTCGGCCATCGCGTGATCGTCCGCCCGCCGCTCGATCCCGATGGCCCCCTGGGCGACCGCGGGCAGCATGTCGTCCGTCCCCATGGGCGTGCGCGGTACGTCGTTCATCGCGAGGCGATTCAGGCCTGCCATGGCGAGGAAGGTCGCATGGGCCACCCCGTCGCGCAGCTTCGCCATCCGCGTCTGCAGGTTGCCGCGGAACTCGACCAGCGACAGGTCGGGGCGCCGGTGGGCGAGCTGGGCCCGGCGGCGCAGGGAGGAGGTGCCGACGACGGCCCCCTCCGGCAGATCGGACAGCCCGCCGCCATCCAGCGTCACGAAGGCGTCGCGAACATCCTCGCGCGGCAAATAGGTCCCGAGCGTCAGGCCGTCCGGCTGCAACGTCGGCATGTCCTTCATCGAGTGGACGGCGATGTCGATGCCGCCCGCCAGAAGCGCGTCCTCGATCTCGCGGGTGAACAGGCCCTTGCCGCCGATCTCCTTCAGCGGCCGGTCCAGCACGCGGTCACCGGTGGTCTTTATGACCACGATCTCGAACGCCTCTTCGGGCAAATCCATGGACACCATCAGTCGCGCCCGGGTCTCATGCGCCTGCGCCAGCGCCAGCGGGGAGCCGCGGGTTCCGATCCGGAGAGGGGAGACGGGAGAATAATCGGGCATCGCGGGTCCGTTCGAAAGGCAGGGCGGCGGGTCGGTCCCCGGCGATCCCGCGAACGGCCCGAGGTTTGACACCGTGCCGCCGACGGGGCAATCCCTGTCCGAACGCGGTACCGGAGGCCCCCCGATATGAAGAAGCTGATGCGGTCCCTTGCGGGCGAAACCCTGCCCGTGCCGCCGATCTGGATGATGCGCCAGGCCGGGCGCTACCTGCCGGAATACAAGGCGACGCGGGCGGAGGCGGGGGATTTCCTCTCGCTCTGCTACAATCCGGACCTCGCGACGGAGGTCACGCTGCAACCGATCCGCCGCTACGGCTTCGATGCCGCGATCCTGTTTGCCGACATCCTTCTGGTGCCTCAGGCGCTCGGCGCCGATCTATGGTTCGTGACCGGCGAGGGGCCGCGTCTGTCAACGGTGACCTCCGAAGCGGACATGGGACGTCTCAAGCCCGCCTCCGACATCCACGACCATCTCGCCCCGGTCTATCAGACGGTCCGCAACCTTGCCTCGGCCCTGCCGCCGGAGGTCGCGCTGATCGGGTTCGCGGGCGCGCCTTGGACGGTGGCCACCTACATGATCGGCGGGCGCGGAACGCCGGATCAGGCCCCGGCCCACGCGCTGAAGGCCGAGAACCGACCCGTCTTCGACGCCCTGATGGCGCGGATCACCGAGGCCACGATCGAGTATCTCGACGCCCAGATCCAGGCGGGCGCGGAGACGGTGAAACTCTTCGACAGTTGGGCCGGATCGCTGAAGGGCGCGGATTTCCAGACCTACGCGGTGGATCCCGCCGCTCGCATCATCGGGGAACTGAAGCGGCGCCATCCGGACGTACCCGTCATCGCCTTCCCGCGCGAAGCGGGCGACGGCTATGTCGGCTTCCACGCGGCGACCGGCGCCGATTGCGTGGCGGTGGACGATTCCGTCGATGCGGAATGGGTCGCGGAGAACGTCCAGCCGCAGGGATGCGTGCAGGGCAACCTCGCCTCCCGGCACATGGTTACGGGCGGCGACGAGCTGGTCCGCGAAGTGCGCCGCATCCGCGAGGCCCTGTCGGGAGGCGCGCATATCTTCAACCTCGGCCACGGGATCACGCCGGACGCGGATCCGGCGAATGTGGAGTTGATGATCGAGACGCTGCGCGAGGGGGTCCCGGCCTGAGCGCGATGGCGATGGAGACGTTCGATTTCGTCGTGATCGGCGGCGGGATGATGGGCGCACCCTGTGCCCGCTATCTGGCTGAGGCAGGCCATTCGGTCGCGCTGGTCGCCGCACCGGAACCAGCCGACAAGACCGCGTGGACCGGCCCGTTCGGCAGTCATTTCGACGCGGCGCGGATCACACGGCGGGTCGCGGCGGATGCGGACTGGGCGCTGCTCTCGCGCCGGTCGATCGCCCGCTACGCCGATCTGGAGACGCGGTCCGGCGCAAAGATATTCCACGAGACGGGTGCGGTAATGGCCGGGCCGCAGACCGGACCGATGGCCGGGTTCACGGGGGCGTTCCTGTCGGTGGCGCACGACCTGGACGATCCGCCGGACACGCTGGATGCGGATGCATTGCGGGCGCGCACCGGCCTGTCCCTGCCGCCCGGAACGCGCGCGATCTATGAGGAACGCTCCGGCGGCTGGATCGACCCCCGCGCCATGCGGGACGCCCAGACGGCGCTGGCAGTGAAGGCGGGGGCGACGCTGTTCCCCGTTGCTGCGGTGGCCCGGGACGGCGGGACGGTGACGCTCGCGGACGAGCGCCGGATCGCGGGCGGGCATGTGGTAGTCGCGACCGGTCCGCATGCGGCGTCGGACGGGCTGTTGCCCGCACGACCGAAGATGCGTGTCTGGGCGCGCACCATCGCCTTCGCCCGTCTGTCCGAAACGGAGGGCGCGCGGCTGGCGGCCCTGCCGAGTGCGATCTGGGTGCCGGAGGGCTGGGACTACGATCTCTATATGCTGCCGCCGGTGCGATATGCGGACGGGCGCCTCTACCTCAAGATCGGGGGACAGGTGGATTCGCCGAAGATCGCCTCTTGTGCCGAGATGACCGCCTGGTTCCACGGGCCGGGCGACCCGGCGGTCGGCGCGCGCCTCATGGCGGAGATGCGCGCGCTGCTGCCGGGGCTCTCCGTCGAGGCGGAGCATACGGAGCCCTGCGCGGTGGTCTGGTCGGAAACGGGATATCCTTACGTGGACGAAGCCGGTCCGGACCTGACCGTTCTCTGCGGCGGCAATGGCGCGGGCGCCAAATGCGGCGATGAGCTGGGCCGCCTGGGGAGCCGTGTCGCGACAGGAGCCGGGCTGGAGGGCGAGGGTTACCGTCAGGCGTTCGGCGCGGTCTGGGAGTAGCCCCGCGCCCGGGCAGATATCGTCGCCTCGATTGGCGGGGGTTTCCCTTGGGATCAGCCGGGCATCACTGTGATGCGGCCGCCTCCTAGTGCCATTTCGCTTCCGGCGGCAGGCTCATCAGAACCGCATCGGCATTGTGGCCAGTCTCCAGCCCGAACTTCGTCCCCCGGTCATAGACGAGGTTGTATTCGGCGTAGAGCCCGCGATGCAGAAGCTGCGTCTCCTTGTCGGCATCGGTCCAGTCCTGCGCCCGGCGCTTCTCCACCAGCGGAACGAAAGCCGGGAGAAAGTGGCGCCCGACATCGGCGGTGAAGGCGAAGTCGGCATCCCAGTCGCCGGTATCGAGGTCGTCGTAGAAGATGCCGCCCACGCCCCGGGCGCGGCCGCGATGGGGCACGAAGAAGTATTCGTCGGCCCAGGCCTTCAGCTTGTCGTAGCGACCCTCTCCGTCCAGCGGGCCATGGGGATCGCAGGACGCGCGCATCTCGCCGTGGAAGTGCGCGGTATCCTCGGGGTATTCGATGCAGGGATTCAGGTCGGAGCCGCCACCGAACCAGGACGCGCCGGGGGTCCAGAACATCCGCGTGTTCATGTGGACGGCGGGGACATGCGGGTTGCGCATATGGGCCACGAGGCTCACGCCGCTGGCCCAGAAGCGTGGATCTTCGGCCATGCCGGGCACACCGCGGGCGGCCATCGCGGCCTGTGCTCGGGGGGCGAGCTGTCCGTGGACTTCGGACCAGTTGACGCCGACCTTCTCGAACACGCGTCCGCCGCGCATCACGCTCATCAGGCCGCCGCCCGCATCCGATCCGTCGCCCGCATCGCGCCGCGTCTCCGTCACCTCGAAGCGACCGGGTGCGAGGTCGGCGAAGGGTCCGGGCGCGCCCGCATCCTCCAGCGACTCGAACGCGGCCACGATCTCTCCGCGCAGGCTGCGGAACCAGTCCGCGGCCCGGGCCTTGCGAGTGTCGGGGGAATCGAGCATCGGCGCCTCCTGCCTTTTCGGGGGTCCGGATCGCCGCCGGTATCCGCCCCGTTTCTGCCATCTTTCGCCGCCCGTTTGTAGGACGCAGGTCCGACAGGCACCAGATGTTGCGTCAATTTTCCTCGAATTGGGTTTTTTCGTGGCAGCGCCCCGCGGCGGTGGATCCGGAGGGGCCGACCGGCTACCCTCCGGGTATTGAAACGCGGGATCGGCGCAAGATCGGACCGCAGGCAGACAGAGCAGTCGCATGATGAACAGGACGATCGAATGGGCCATTGCGGCCCTGATGCTGCTTGCCGTCACGGCGGCATTGATGCTGGCGGGTCCGGGACAGGCTGCGCCGTACGCGGAGATGGTGATCGACGCTCGGACCGGCGAGGTGCTGCGGTCGCGCAATGCCGATACCCGTCTGCATCCCGCCTCGCTCACCAAGATGATGACCCTCTACATCGCGTTCGAGGCCATCCGCCGCGGCGAGATCACGCTCGACAGCGAGGTGCGGATCAGTCGGAATGCAGCCTCCGAGCCGCCGTCGAAATTGGGTCTTCGGTCGGGCCAGAAGATCGCGCTTCGCTACCTGATCCGGGCGGCGGCGGTGAAGTCCGCCAACGACGCGGCGACGGCCATCGGCGAGGCGATCGCCGGCTCCGAGAGCGCGTTCGCGGACCGCATGAACCGGACGGCCCGGGCGCTGGGGATGGGATCGACGACGTTCCGGAACGCCCATGGCCTGACCCAGTCGGGCCATATGAGCACGGCCCGGGACATGACGGTGATGGGGCGGCGGCTGTTCTACGATTATCCGGAATATTACAACCTGTTCTCGCGGCGGACGACCGATGCGGGCGTCACGCAGGTGCGGAACACGAATCGCCGCCTGCTGAACGCCTACAAGGGCGCGGACGGGATCAAGACGGGGTACACGAATGCGGCGGGCTTCAACCTGGTGGCGAGCGCCGAACGCGGGAGCGAGCGGGTGATCGCCACGGTGTTCGGCGGGCGGTCGACGGCAACGCGGAACGCGCGGATCGCGGAGCTGCTTGATCTGGGCTTCGAGCGCGCGCCGACCCGGGTGACGGAGAACCGGCCCGCCCTTCCGACCTATGGCGGCGGCTCCATGCCCGGCCCGTCGGCACCGGCCACATCCCTGCGACCGATGGCGCGGAGCGGGGTGATTCAGGCGGTGATGATCGCGAATGCCACGGGGTCGGGCGATCAAGCGGGAACCGGTCGCGTCGTGACCCGGGCTTCCACATCCGGGGGGCGCACATACGGGATCGCGCTGAGTCCGCAGACGACGCGGTCAGCGGCGGACAAGCTGTTGCTGCGCACGGCGCTGCAGGAGCTCGATGCGCTCGACGACGCGCTGCGCCGGGTCAGCGCCGGGTCCGGGGCCTTCACCCCGAGCTTCGTCGGCCTTTCGGAGCGGGAGGCGACGCGCGCCTGCACCCGCCTGCGCGCACGGGACGTCCCCTGCGAGGTGAATGCGGACGGCTAGATCGCGGCGGCGGCATCGGCCTTGAGGTCGAACGCCGCGGCCATGAGCGCGCGGGTATAGGGATCGGCGGGCGCATCGAAGACCTGCGCCGCGTCGCCCGCCTCCACCACGTCGCCGCGTTTCATCACCATCACCTTGTGCGCCAGCGCCCGGACCACCTTCAGATCGTGGGAGATGAAGAGGTAGGCGAGGCCGTATCGCGCCTGAAGATCGCGCAGAAGCTCCACGATCTGCACCTGCACCGTCTGATCGAGGGCGGAGGTCGGCTCGTCCAGAACGACGAGCTTCGGACGCAGGATCATGGCGCGCGCGATGGCGATGCGCTGCCGCTGACCGCCGGAGAATTCGTGCGGGTACCGATCCATCGCGGCCGGGTCGATTCCGGTCTCCGACAGCATGTCGGCCACCTGATCCCGGTGCGGGCGGTCATCGCCGGTATCGTGCAGGCGCAGGCCCTCGGCCACGATTTCGGCTACGGTCATGCGGGGGCTGAGACTGCCATAGGGGTCTTGGAACACGATCTGCATGGCCTGTCGCAGGGGGCGGACCGCCTTGGGGCGGAGGCCGTCGATGCGCCGCCCCTCCAGCGTGATCTCCCCCTCCGACGCGATCAGGCGCATGATGGCGAGCGCGAGGGTGGTCTTGCCCGACCCGCTCTCGCCGACGATGCCGACGGTTTCGCCCGCCCGGACCGACAGGGTGGCGTCGTTGACCGCCTTCACGTAACCCGCCGTGCGCTTGAGCAGACCCTGCTTGATCGGGAACCAGACCTTCAGGTGATCGGTCGCAGCGATCCCCGGCGCATCGGCGGGAACCGGATCAGGCCGGCCGGTGGGCTCCGCGGCGAGAAGGGTTTGGGTGTAGGAATGCTGCGGGTTGGCGAAGATCTCGGCCACCGGCCCCGCCTCCACGATCTCCCCCATCTGCATGACGCAGACGCGGTCGGCAAAGCGGCGGACGATGCCCAAATCATGAGTAATGAAGAGCATCGACATGCCCTCGGACGCCTTCAACTCGGCCAGCAGCTCCAGGATCTGCGCCTGGATCGTGACGTCGAGAGCGGTCGTCGGTTCGTCCGCGATCAACAGGTCGGGTCCATTGGCGAGGGCCATGGCGATCATGACACGCTGTCTCTGACCGCCGGACAATTCGTGCGGATAGGCGGACAGACGGCTTTCGGCGTCGTGAATGCCGACCTTGGCCAGCAGGTCGAGAATCCGTGCTCGGGCGGATGCACCCGCCAGTCCCTGATGCAGGGCGAGGGCTTCGGAAAGCTGCTTCTCGATCGTGTGGAGGGGATTGAGCGACGTCATCGGCTCCTGAAAGATGAAGCTGATGTCGTTGCCGCGAACGCGGCGCAGTTCCGTCTCCGAGGCGCCGACCATCTGCGCGCCATCGTAGGTGATGGAGCCCGACACGATCGCGCTGTCGGGGAGGAGGGAGACGGTGGAGAGGGCGGTGACGGATTTGCCCGAGCCGGATTCGCCGACCAGCGCCACCGTCTCGCCACGATCGACATGGAACGAGATATTCCGGACCGCATCCGTTTCGGCCCCGTCCTGACGGAAGGCGATGCGGAGGTTCTCGACCGACAGGAGGCTCATGCCCCCTGCCCCGTCAGACGTCCGGCACAGGTCATGCGAAGGTCTTCCGTGGATCGAAGGCGTCGCGGATCCCCTCGAAGATGAAGACGAGCAGCGACAGCATCACCGCGAAAGTGATGAAGGCGGTGAAGGCCAGCCAGGGCGCCTGAAGGTTCTGCTTGGCCTGCAACGTCAACTCGCCCAGGGACGGCGCCGAGGATGGCAGGCCGAAGCCCAGGAAATCGAGCGAGGCGAGGCCGCCGATCACGCCCGTGACGATGAACGGCAGGAGGGTCAGCGTGGCGACCATCGCGTTGGGCAGGACGTGGCGGAACATGATCGTGCCGTTGCTCACCCCGAGGGCGCGCGCCGCGCGCACATATTCGAAGTTGCGCGCGCGCAGGAATTCCGCCCGAACCACGCCGACGAGGGCGGTCCAGCCGAAGAGGGTCATCAGCCCGACCAGAAGCCAGAAGTTCATCGGGATGATCGCCGCCATGATGATGATGATGTAGAGCGACGGGGTGGATCCCCAGATCTCGATGACCCGCTGGAACACCAGGTCCGTCCAGCCGCCGAAGAACCCCTGTACCGCGCCCGCGGCGATGCCGAGGACACTGGTCAGCAAGGTCACGATCAGCGCGAAGGCGACCGACAGGCGGAACCCGTAGATGATCCGTGAGAACACGTCGCGGGCGGTGTCGTCGGTGCCGAGCCAATGCTCCGAGCTGGGCGCATGGGGGGCGGCACCGGGATAGTCGCTGTTGGTCGTGTAATAGTAGCGGATCGGCGGCCAGAGGATCCATCCCTGCTCCACCGGCGCGCCCGCGAAGGTACCACCTCCACGCACCTCCTCCAGCACCTCCTCCGGCGCGTCGAAGCACTCCTCCAGTCCGCCGGACACGATCAGGCACTGGACCTCCGCGTCGCGATAGGCGGCCTCGGTCTGGAAATCGCCGCCGAAGGCCGTCTCCGGATAGAAGGACAGGAGCGGCGAGCGCAGCTCTCCCTGATAGCGCAGGAGGAGCGGGCGATCGTTGGCCAGAAGCTCCGCGAAAAGCGACAGGCCGAAGAGGACCGAGAAAATCCAGAACGACCAGAGCGCCCGGCGGTTCCGGCGGAAGTTGCGCAGGCGGCGGCGGTTCAGGGGCGAGAGCGTCAGCAGGGCCAAGTCAGGTATTCCTGCTCTCGAAGTCGATGCGCGGATCGACCCAGATATAGGTGAGATCCGTCAGCAGTCCCACCACGAGGCCGATCAGCGAGAAGGCGAACAGCGTTCCGAACATGACCGGATAGTCGCGATTCACCACCGCCTCGAAGCCGAGCCGCCCCAGGCCGTCGAGGGAGAAGATCGTCTCGATGATGAGCGAGCCGCCGAAGAAAACGCTGACGAAGACGGCGGGAAAGCCGGAGATGACGATGAGCATCGCGTTGCGGAAGACGTGACCGTAGAGGATGCGCCCCTCGGTCAGGCCTTTGGCCTTCGCGGTCACGACATATTGCTTGCGAATTTCGTCGAGGAACGAGTTCTTCGTCAGCAGGGTCAGACCCGCGAAGGCCGCGATGGTCGATGCCAGCACCGGCAGCGTTATGTGCCAGAGGTAGTCAAGCGCCTTGCCGATCAGCGACAGATCCTCCCATCCGGGGGACGTGAGGCCGCGCAGGGGGAATATCTTGAAATAGGACCCGCCCGCGAACAGCACCAGCAACAGGATCGCGAACAGGAAGCCGGGGATCGCATAAGCGACGATCACCACGCCGCTGGTCCATGTGTCGAAGCTGGACCCGTCGCGGACCGCCTTGCGGATGCCGAGCGGGATCGAGATCAGATAGGCCAGCAGCGTTGTCCAGAGGCCGAGCGTGATGGAAACGGGCATCTTTTCCAGCACCAGATCGAACACGGAGATGGAGCGGAAATAGCTCTCCCCGAAATCGAAGCGCATGTAGTCCCACATCATGTTGAGGAACCGCTCCAGCGGTGGCTTGTCGAAGCCGAACTGCCGCTCCAACTCGTCGATGAAGTCCTGCGGCAGGCCCTGCGCGCCGACATAGCCGCTGTCGTTGCCCGCGCGGCTCTGTATCTCGGTCGCCGCCCCCGAGAAGCTGTCGAAGGCGTCACCGCCGCCCTCGAGCTGCGCGAGGATCTGTTCGACGGGACCGCCGGGCACGAACTGCACCAGTGCAAAGTTGATGACCATGATCCCAAGGAGTGTGGGAATGATCAGCAGGAGGCGCCGGAGAATGTAGGCGCCCATTCAGAGCGCTCCGGCGTCGCGCAGCGCCTCGGCCGCCTCCGCGTCGTACCACCAGAAGTCGAGCACCCCGAGCGCCAGCGGCGGGATTTCGTCGGGGCGACCGTATTGGTTCCAGTATGCGACCCAGTGGTCCGAGTTGGTCCATTGCGGGATCCAGAACCCATAGGCGCGCAACGCCCGGTCCAGCGCGTGGGTGCTTGCCGTCAGACTGTCGATATCGTCGGCGGCGATCACCGTGTCGATCAAGCTGTCGATAGCGGGATCGGCCAGCGCCATCAGGTTGCGCGAACTGTCCTCCGCCGTCTCGGAGTGGAACCATTGCTTGAGCCCGGCGCCCGGCTCCCATTCCTGGCCCGGCGAGTGGTTGGTCAGGTCCCACTCACCCGAGCGACGGCGGTTGATGTACTGCGCCCGGTCGATCCGGTCGAGCCGGGCATTGATGCCGATGTCTCGCAGATTCTCCAGATACGGATTCACGACACGGTCAAAGGTAGGATTGAACTGAATGATCTCCAGGTCGAGCGTCTTGCCATCCGCATCGCGCAGCACGCCGTCGGAGCCCGTTTCCCACCCGGCCTCGTTCAACAGCCGGAGGGCTGCGCGGCGGGTGCTGCGGCCCGGCTGGTTCTGCGTGGCATCGCTTACCGCCGGCGTCCAGGCTTCATCCGTCAGGATCGATGCCTCGAGCAGGCCGTCCTCCACCAGCGGCTCAAGGATCGCCCTTTCCTCCGGCCCGGGCACCCCGGAGGCGGCCAGGTCGGTGCCACCCCAGAAACTGTCGGGTCGCTCATAGAGACCATAGAACAGCGTCTCGTTCGACCACTCGAAATTGAACATCATGGCGATAGCCTCACGCACCCGCGGGTCGGACCACTTCTCGCGCTTGAGGTTGAAGACGAAGCCTTGCGCCGTGGAGATGGACCCGTCCGGCAACGTCTCGCGCAGGATGTCGCCACGCTCCACCGGTGGAACGTCGTAGGAGGTCGCCCACTCCTTCGAGGAGCTCTCGATGCGGGCGGTGTACTCCCCGGCGAAGAACGCTTGGATCGCGGCCGAGGCGTCGCCGAAATACTCGTAGCGGATTCGATCGAAATTATGGCGCCCTTGGTTCAACGCCAGGTCGGCGCCCCACCAGTCGGGCGTGCGGTCGTAGATCATCGTCCGGCCGGTGTCGAAATCTCCAACCATATACGGGCCGGTGCCCATGAACGGATCCAGCGTCGTCTCGGCGATGGACGCGCCCGTCTCTTCGAACCATGCCCGCGAGAACGGCGTCCAGAACCCGATCAGGCCCGCGCGGTCGCGCTTGGGCGCCGCGTCGGTGAAGGTGACGGTGACTTGGTGCTCCCCGGTCACCTCGATGCTTTCGTAATAGGGGACGAAGACGTTGCGGAACTCTGCCAGCCCGTCGGTCAGGAACATGTTTATGGTGAAGACGAGATCGTCTGCCGTCATGGGCGTGCCGTCCCAGAAGCGGATATTTTCGCGCAGATTGATGCGGATGAAGGACAGATCGGCGGGATATTCGATGGTCTCGCATAGGTAGCAATAGACGGCATAGGGATCGTCCGCCGCCGCAATGAACAGATTTTCCCATATGGACGTGGTTCCCACCGCGACGTTGCCGTTGCGGGTGTAGGGGTTGAAACTGTCGAAATTCCCCAGCGCCGCAAAACTGATCTCCCCGCCCTTGGGCGCGTCAATGTTAACGTAGGAAAAAGGCTCGTCCGGACCGTATTTAAGCTCGCCGAAATTGCTGTAGCCGTGGCTGGTCGTCAGGTCCTGCGCGAAGGCGGGGCTCAGCATGAGGCTCGCGAGCGCGGCCGTGGTGATCCTCTTGAACATGTAGGCCTCCCTGGAACTCTTTCATCAGCTAACGAGCGCAAAGGCGGAGTTTCAAGGGCCCGCGGCTCACCTGCCCGTGATTTGGACTGTGAGGGCGCCGATCGGTCGCGCGGCTGGTCGGAGCGGCGGACGAGCCGGGCCAGGAGCGCCGCGCCCGTCCTTACGAAAACGGTCGCCCCGAGGGACGGCCGCGACGGCTCGGGTCGGTCGGCTCAGCCGCCGAAGGTGGCGAGATAGGCGATCAGGTTCGCGCGATCCTCGACATCGGACATGCCGCGATAGGCCATCTTGGTACCGGGCGCGTATTCCCGCGGGTTCTCGATGAAGGCGCTGATGTTCTCGGGGGTCCAGGCGCCGGTCGTCGCCAGAAGGCCGTCGGAATAGGAATAACCCGCGACCTGATGCTTCTCGCGGTCGACGACACCGTCCAGATGCGGGCCGGTTCCGTTGCTTCCGTCGAGCTTGTGGCAGGACGCGCATTGCCGCCACAGACCCTCGCCCGCCTCGGCGGAGGCACTTGCGTAAACCTCCTCGAACGGGATTTCCGGCTCGGCACTTTCCTCGGGGGCGTCGTCATCGGCGGAGGCGACCTCGATCGCGTAACCCGTGGCGACTTCCTCGCCATGGCCCTCGACGCCCACATGGTACAGACCTTCGGAGGCCCAGGCACCGAGCAGGAACACCAGGAGTGCGCCGCAGAACGCGCCGCCGGCCTTGGTGATCGTCATGGTATCCATCGCTGCACCTCTTTTTCGTCATGGTCCGTCGCGGCCGGGCATCGCCGTCCGGGTCGGGGACATGTATGTGGTTTCATCGCCGCGGTGCAAGGGATAGTGGCCGCGACCAAACGCACCATGACGCAAGCGGGGAACACGATGACCGGCACCATCGCCTTCCAGGGGGAGCTCGGCTCCTATTCGCACCAGGCCGGGGTCGAGGCGCGACCCGACCACGCCCCCCTGCCCTGCACGACGTTCGAGGACGCGCTGTCCGCCGTTCGCGAGGGCCGCGCCGATCTCGGCATGATCGCCATCGAGAACTCCACCTACGGGCGTGTGGCCGATGTGCATCGCCTGTTGCCGGGCTCCGGCCTCCGCATCGTCGGCGAGGCCTTCCTGCGCATCCGCATCGCTCTGATGGCACCGTCTGGCACGCCGCTGGACGCCATCGACCATGTCCGCGCCCATGTCGTGCTGCTGCCGCAGGCCCGCGCCTTTCTCGACGCCAACGGCATCCGAGCCGTCACCGCCGCCGACAGCGCCGGGGCCGCCGCCGAGTTGGCCGCCGACCCGGTTCCCGGTCGGGGCGTGCTGGCCTCAGAGCTCGCGGCGCGCACCCACGGGCTGGAGGTACTGGCAAGAGACGTCGAGGATCATGGTCACAACACCACGCGCTTCCTGATCATGGCCCGCGACCCGGCCCGCCCGGCCCCCGGCGTCGGTCTCACGAAGACCACTTTCGTGTTCCGGGTCCGGAACATTCCCGCCGCTCTCTACAAGGCGCTGGGCGGGTTCGCGACCAACGGGATCAACATGACCAAGCTCGAAAGCTACATGGTCGACGGCAATTTCATGGCGACGCAGTTCTACGCCGATATCGAGGGGCATCCGGACGATCCGCCGGTGGCCCGTGCGCTGGAGGAGTTGGACTACTTCACGTCGTCGCTCGACATCCTGGGGGTCTATCCCGCCGATCCGGATCATTTCGACGGCGGGGCCGCCTAGGACGTGACGGAGTCCCGCGCGATCTCCTCCCCCAAGCGGGCGATCCGCGCATCGTAGCCTTCGGAAAGCGACCCCTGCGCCAGTCCCGCCGTCTTCAGCATCAGCTTCGCGGACAGCGTGTTCGCGGACACATCCGTCGTCAGCGTCAGTCGCGTGGCCACGGGCGAGAGGACGCGCAATTCGGCCACGAGGTCGGCGCGCAGGCCCCCCGTCCGACCTTCGAGGACCATCCGCCGGGGCGCCTCCATGGAGGTCACCCGCACCTCCGCCGAATGGGTCCGGCCGGCGATGCTCGCCTGTCCGGTCCAGACGGTGCCCGCAGCGATGGGACCCGCGGGCATCTGTGTCAGATCCGCCGCCCGCGCGCCCACCCGCGCCTCCAGCCAGTCGGGATCGGTCAGGCAGGCCCAGACCGCGTCGATCGGAGCGGCGACGTCCTGGCTGGCGGAGAAGTGCATGGCGACCTCGGGCGGAGTGCAACGGAAGCGGGCCGTCTGCCGCGCCCGCCGCCGCGCGTCAACCGAGCAGAGGCACTGCCCCCACCCGAGAAGCGGCCCGTCAGTCGAGCCGGTCGGCGAGCCACGCCTCCAGCAGGAACCGCGCGATGGCACCCTTCCGGGCCGGGGTCACGCGCGGATGCACCCCCGCGAACACGTCCATCAATTCCTGCCTGTCGAGCCACAGCGCCTCTGCGATCTCCTCGGGGTCGATCTCGATGGCGTCGCTGACGGCCTCCCCATGGGCCCCGAGCATCAGCGAGCCGGGAAATGGCCAGGGCTGGCTCGCCAGATACCGGACCTGCCCGACCCGCACGCCGGTCTCCTCCCAGGTCTCGCGCCGAACGGCCGCCTCCAGCGTCTCGCCCGGCTCCATGAATCCCGCGAGGCAGGAGAAGAAGCCTTCGGGCCAGGCGGGGGAGCGGCCCAGCAGCACCCGATCCCCGCGCGTCACCAGCATGATCACCACCGGATCGGTCCGCGGGAAGTGCATCCGGCCGCAGGACGGACAGCCGCGCATCCATCCCGCCTTGCCCGGTTCGGTCGGGCCGCCGCAATTGGTGCAGAAGCCGTGGGTGCGGTGCCATTCCAGCGCGCCCTTGGCGGTCGCGGCGATCTCCGCGTCGAGGGGGGAGAGATGGGTCATCACGGCCCGCAATTCCGCGAAGGCCGTGCCCTGCGGCAGGTCCGGATGCGTCTGTTCGGACGGGTCGAGGAACGCGCCGGTCATGTCGTCCGCTCCGCCGACGTCGAGCGCCGAGACGTCACGCGCGAAGATCGCGGCGCCCTCGATTTCCCCGACAAGCACCGGATGCCCGTGCTCCGCAAAGGCATGCCCGCCCATCAGGACGAGCCCCGACCGCCCCGGCGCCATCAGAGGCTTGCCCCGCCAAAGCGGCAGCGTGCGCGCGGGCATCGCGGACAGCAGCTCCGGATGACGGCGCAGATCCTCGGCCCGGTTCAGCCCGCCCCCCCCGAAGGTCACCGTCTCCGCATGCCGCATGGCCACCCCGCTCCTTCGGTTCGTGTGTCCGCGGGTCTGGGGCAAAGGCTCGGTCGGCGCAATGTGTGGGATGCCTTAAAAACAGACACGGTGCCTCGTCTTTGATAGGCGTTCCGCATCGATCCGGCGCGCGACCGGGCAGCGCGGCCCGTCCTCTGGCCCTCCGCCCGGGATCGCTACACAACCGATCGTCCGAACAGATGGGGAGAGATCATGTTCAACCGTATCGCCGCCGTTGCGGCCACCGCCCTTTTCGCCGCACCCGCCATGGCCCAGATGGACGTGCCCTTCGCCCTCGACTGGAAGTTCGAGGGTCCCAGCGCCGCCTATTTCGCCGCCATCGACAACGGCCATTTCGAAACCGAGGGCCTGTCGGTCGAGGTCAGTGCGGGTCAGGGTTCGCTCGATGCCATCCCGAAGGTCGCCACGGGCGCATTCCCGATGGGCTTCGCCGACATCAACAGCCTTGTGAAGTTCCTCGATCAGAACCCCGGCGCGCCGGTCAAAGCGGTGATGATGGTCTATGACAAGCCGCCCTTCGCCGTGGTCGGCCGCAAGAGCCTGGGGATCAACGGCGTCGCCGACCTCGAAGGCTCCATCCTCGGCGCGCCGCCGCCCGACGGCGCCTGGGCGCAGTTCCCGATCTTCGCGGCCGAAAACGGCCTCGACATCGACAAGATCACGGTCGAGCCGGTCGGCTTTCCCACCCGTGAGCCCATGCTGGCCGGGGGCGAGGTCGACTCGGTCACGGGGTTCAGCTTCTCGTCCTACCTCAACCTCGTGCGCCTCGGCGTGCCGGAGGACGACCTGACCACGATTCTTATGGCCGATGAGGGTGTCGACCTCTACGGCAACGCGATCATCGTGAATACGGACTTTGCCGAGGCCAATCCCAATGTGGTCACGGGCTTCCTGCGCGCCGTGGCCGCGGGCTGGAAGGACGTGATCGCCGACCCGGCGGCGGGCGCCCAGATGGTCATCGACCGCAATCCCGCGGGCGACGTGGAACTGGAGACCCGCCGCCTGCAACTCGCCATCGACGCCAACGTCCTGACGCCGTGGGTGGCCGAGAACGGCATGGGCGGCATCGACCCGGAGCGGATGGCGAGTGCGATGGAACAGACGAAGCTCGTCTACGAGTTCCAGAACACGCCCGACATGGCCGCCATCTTCGACGACCGCTACCTGCCGGACGCGTCCGAGCGTATGCTGAAGTGACGGAGCCGGGGCGGCGTTCCCGTCGCCCCGCCTGAAAGGCCCCCATGTCCCTGCCCATCGCCCTCGAACACGTCACCCATGCCTACGGTACGGCCTCCGGCCCCCTGCCGGTGCTGGACGATCTCAGCATGGAGATGCCCGAGGGATCGTTCACGGCCGTGGTCGGCCCGTCGGGCTGCGGCAAGTCCACGCTGACGCGGCTGGTGGCGGGGCTGATGAAGCCGGATCGCGGCACCGTCCGACTGGGGGGCGAGCCTGTGACCGGTCCGCGGGCGACGGTGGGGATGGCGTTTCAGAACCCAGTCCTGCTGGAATGGCGCACGATCCTTCAGAACGTGATGCTGCCGCTGGAGATCGTGCGGTCCGGCATGTCCAGGATCCAGCGGCAGGATCGGGCGCGCGAGCTTCTGGCACTGGTCGGGCTCGAGGGGTTCGAGGACAAGCGCCCGTCCGAGCTGTCCGGCGGCATGCGCCAGCGCGCCTCGCTCTGCCGCTCCATAGTCCACCGGCCCGAGGTCCTGATCCTGGACGAGCCCTTCGGCGCGCTCGACGCGTTCACCCGCGAGGACCTGTGGATGACGATGCACGATCTGCGGCGGCAGGAGGCGTTCACCTGCGTCCTCATCACCCACGACCTGCGCGAGAGCGTGTTCCTGTCGGATCGCACTGTCGTCTTCAGCGCCCGCCCCGCACGCGCGCAGAAGGTGGTGGAGATCGACATGCCCGGCGCGCGGACCCTCGACGACCTCTACGCCCCCCATGCGGTCGAACTTCTCGCCACCCTGCGCCGCGAGATCCAGATCGCGCAGGGCCGGGAGGTGGAAGCGCAATCCGCCCCGAAACCCGTCCCCGGCGCCGCCGCCCGCCCCGTCGAACTCGTGGCCCCCACCGCGCAGGATCCGTCGACGCAGGATCCGCGATGAACCTCCGCCAGTTCGCCGTCCCCGTCGGCGCGATGCTCGTCTTGCTGCTGCTCTGGGAACTGCTGGTCTGGGCGAACGGCTGGCCGAACTTCGTGATGGCCTCCCCCTCGGACCTGCCACCAGCCTATGTCCGTTATTGGGACCTGTTCCTGACGGGCGGCTGGCAGACGCTGTGGCGGACGATGGTGGGCCTCTTCCTCGCGGTGATCTTCGGCGTGGTCCTCGGCATGATCATGGGCTTCTCCCGACTGGCTCGGGAGGCGCTCTACCCCCTTCTCGTCGGGTTCAACGCGGTGCCGAAGGCCACCGTCGTCCCGATCCTCGCGCTTCTGTTCGTGGGGCAGCACGACCTCAACACGATCCTGCTCGCGTTCATGATCTCCTTCTTCCCCATCGCCGTCTCCATCTCCATCGGGTTGTCCACGCTGGAGCCCGAATACCGCGACATCCTGCGCAGTCTCGGGGCATCCAACACCACGATCTTCTGGAAGATCGCCCTGCCCAAGACCCTCCCGGAGTTCTTCGGCGCGCTGAAGGTCTCCGTCACGCTCGCCTTCATCGGCACCAACCTGATGGAGATCGTCTCCCCCCACGGCCGCGGCCTCGGCGCGCTGTTCGACAGCGGGCGCACCAACGCGGATTATCCGCTGATGTTCGCCGTCCTGATCGCGCTCGCGGTGCTCGGCATCGCGCTGTTCTACGTCGTGGTGGCGCTGGAGAAGATCTTCGCGGGCTGGGCCGAGCGCGCGCCCGGCTGACTTGCATCGCACCGCCCCCTGCCCTATCTCCACCCTCGAGGGGTTGGCGCGGGCAGGCGCCTTGTGAACCTGGTCAGGACCGGAAGGTAGCAGCCACAACGAGTCCCGCTTGGGTCGTCGTCCAGCCTCTCACCCTCCGCGACTTTCGCGAAGCGAAAGTCTGCGGCCACCTCCAAAAGCGCCGACCGGGTGACAGGGGACTTTGCATGCAAAGTCTCCCGAGAACGGTCTTTCCTACGCCGTCTCGTCCCGAGAGATCTCACCCCTCCCCCAGCACAGCCTCCCAGACCGGACGCCCCGCCTTACCGAGCACGTCGAGATGGCCGATTCGCGCCATTCCGAACGCGTCGGGTTCCAGCACAGCCTGACGCTTCCATGCCATCGGGTAGGTCCGGATCAGTCGCCAAACGGCGGCGGGCGGGCAAAGGGCATCATCGGCCACGGCGACGATCCGCATCGGACAAGCCAGCGCCGCCGCATCCGGTGCGGGCAGGTCCGGGTCGGCGCCGTGGAACGCGCGCGACAGGCACCAGCGACGCCACTGGAAATAGACGCCCGCCGGTATGTCATGTCCGATCCGCAGCGCGCGCCCGGGCATGTATCCGAGCGCGCGGGTCGGCAGCGCCGAGCGACCAGAACGCGTGGGCGAATGCCCGATACGGCCAGGGATGATCGGCGACATGCACCGCGCCCGAGGCGACGGTCACGACCCGGGCGATCCCGTCCAGACCGGTCTGATACGGCAGCATCATCCCGCCGAGCGAATGGCCGATGACCCAGAGCGGCACCTGCGGAAGACGCGCGCGCAGCCAGTCGCGCGCCGCCTGCTGATCGTGGATACCCCAATCGGTCATCGTGGCCCGGCTGCCGCGCGCGGAACCGGACGCGCCGAAATCACGGTAATCGTAGGTGAGGCAGGCGATATCGCGTGTCGCCGCAAGCCATCGGGCGAAATGTGCATAGAACCGGGCAGGAACGCCAGTCGCCCCATGGAGGATTACGGCGGCGCGGGGCGAGCCGATGGGAGGGAAGAGCGTTCCGGCGAGCGTCGCCATGTCCGAGGCGATCCGGACGTTCTCCTCGGCAGGAGCGGAATGGAGGTCTCGCATCAGGAAAGCCTTTCTGGACCATTTAGTCTAGACCATATGGTCTACTATCGCGCTCTGGACCGATCGGTCAAGCCATGCGACGGATGGGAATGAATATCGCCGCGCCCTCCACCCGCGACCGCCTCGTCATGGCCGCCGCCCGCCTGTTCCAGCAGGGCGGCTATCACGGCACGTCCGTTGCGGATGTTCTGGCCGAGGCGGGGGCGCCGAAAGGGTCGCTGTACCACCACTTCCCCGCGGGCAAGTCCGACCTCGCCCGCGCTGCCGCGGGGATGGCGTCCGATCTCATGCTGGATATCGTCGCCCGGGCCTACGGACCCGCGGAGACATTCGAGGCCGGGACCGCCCGGATGGCGGAGAAGTTCGCCCGCCTGTTCGAGCGGCACCCGCATTGGCGCGCCTGCCCCGTGCAGACGCTTCTGCTCGACGGGCCGCTCCGCGACGGGTCGGGAGATGCGGATGTGGTTCTGCGCCGGTGGATAGGCGCGACCGCGGAACATGCGGCGAGGCTGGACGAACCCGACCCGGAGCTGACGGCGACCCGCGTATGGACGGTCCTGATCGGATGCTGGACATTGGCGCGGGCGGCCGGGGACGCGCGGCTGCTCCGGGACATGCCGAACCTGCTGGCGCCCGTCCCGCAGAAACAGGGGTAAGCACGATGGAAACGGGCAAGGACGATCAGGACAAGAAGACCGAATGGGCCGAGAACCGGACCGACTGGGCCGAGGACAGGACCGTCCTCGCGAACGAGCGGACCTTCGCGGGCTGGATGCGGACGGGCATGGCGGCCATTGCCATCGCCGTCGGCCTGAAGGCCGTCTTCAGCGCGGCCGAGCCCACATGGCTGCCGAAGGCCGTCGCCACCATCTTCATCGCTGCCTCGCTGATGATCTTCTTTTCCGCCTGGAAGAACGCCAAGGCCGGGCAGAAGCGTCTCGATACCCACGACACCGAGGAACAGGACAGCAGCACGTTCGGCCTCCTGGCGATCGTGTTCTCCGTTGGCGGCATCGCAGTCTGCGGCATCCTCTGGACGCTCTGAGCGGTGGACGGCGCGGGGTCGGCTGACTAGAACCGCAGGGTCGAGAGGGGACCCCGATGACGGAGATCGATCAACCCGCCTACCAGGTGCTGGCCCGCAAGTACCGGCCCGCGACCTTCGCCGATCTCAAGGGTCAGGAGGCGATGGTCCGGACCCTGCGGAACGCCTTCGCCCGCGGCCGCATCGCCCAGGCCTTCATCCTCACCGGCATCCGCGGGACGGGAAAGACGACGACCGCGCGGATCGTGGCCAAGGGTCTGAATTGCATCGGCCCCGATGGCACGGGCGGGCCGACCACCGATCCCTGCGGCGTCTGCGACCCCTGCGTGGCCATTGCGGAGGGGCGCCATGTCGACGTGCTCGAAATGGATGCGGCCAGCAATACCGGCGTCGGCGACATGCGCGAGATCATCGACTCGGTGCATTACCGAGCCGCCTCCGCCCGCTACAAGATCTACATCGTGGACGAGGTCCACATGCTCTCCAACAGCGCGTTCAACGCCCTCCTGAAAACGCTGGAGGAACCGCCGGAGCATGTGAAGTTCATCTTCGCCACCACCGAGATCCGCAAGGTTCCGGTGACGGTTCTGAGCCGTTGCCAGCGTTTCGATCTCCGCCGGATCGAGCCCGAGGTGATGATCGAGCATCTCCGCGGGATCGCGACGCAGGAGGGGGCGGAGATCGCGGAGGATGCGCTGGCCCTGATCGCGCGCGCCTCCGAAGGGTCCGCGCGCGACGCGATGTCCCTGCTGGATCAGGCCATCAGCCATGGCGCGGGAGAGACCGGGGCGGAGGAGGTGCGCACCATGCTGGGCCTCGCCGACCGGGGCCGGGTCATGGACCTCTTCGACCTCATCATGAAGGGTGAGGCAGCGGCGGCGCTGATGGAGCTTGGCGCGCAATATTCCGACGGGGCGGATCCCATGGCCGTCCTGCGCGATCTGGCCGAGATCACCCATTGGGTCAGCGTCATCCAGATCACCCCCGAAGCCGCCGAGGATCCGACCGTCGGCCCCGACGAACGCGCCCGGGGACAGGCGATGGCGCAGGGTCTGCCCATGCGATCCCTGACCCGGATGTGGCAGATGCTGCTGAAGGCGCTGGAGGAGGTGGCAGCGGCGCCGAATCCGATGATGGCCGCCGAGATGGCGGTGATCCGCCTGACCCATGTGGCCGACTTGCCCTCCCCGGACGAGCTGATCCGTAAGTTGCGGGACGCGCCGATTGCCCCCGATGCCGGTCCCGCCCCCCGCCCCGCCCCGTCCGGCAGTGATAGCGGCCCGGTTGCGCGATCCGGCGGTGGGGGCGGCGGCGGGACGAGGGCCGCCACGGCGCTGGCGGTTGAGGCGGATCCCGCACTTGGCCGGTTCCAGACCTTCGCGCAGGTGGTGGACCTCATCCGGGCGAACCGCGACGTCAAATTGCTGGTGGAGGTGGAGGGCGGTGTCCGGCTGGTCCGCTACGCGCCCGGCCGCATCGAGTTCGAGCCCGCGCCGGATGCCGCAGCGGATCTGGCCCAGCGCCTCGGCGGACGGCTCCAGGGCTGGACCGGGGTGCGCTGGGCCGTGTCGGTCGTGTCCGGGGGCGGCGCGCCCTCCATCGCGGAGCTGCGCGACCGGACCCGCGCCGCCGAGGATGCGGCCGCCCTCGCCCACCCGCTGACGCAGGCGGTGCTTCAGGCATTCCCCGGCGCCCAGCTCGTCGAGGTGCGCAGTCGCGCGGCCGTGGCGCAGGCGGCCGCCGAGGACGCGCTGGCCGAGGTCGAGGAGGAATGGGACCCATTCGATCAGGAGTGACGCTCCCGTTCAGGCGGGAATATACCGCCCGGATGCACGCGCCGATGAAACCGAATCGACCCGGCGCCCGTTGCCCCCACCGAACAGAGAACAATTCCGGAGAATGACATGCCCGAGAGTTTCGTAACCGGCATCGATCAGCAGGTGCAGGAACAGATGGTCGACCTGCTCAACGCACGGCTCGCCGATGGCATCGACCTTCGGCTGGCGGTGAAACAGGCGCATTGGAACCTGCGCGGTCCCGGCTATATCGGCGTCCACGAATTGCTGGACGAAGTGTCGGCGCGGCTAGGCGAGGGCACGGATATGATGGCCGAGCGTGTAGCCCTGATGGGCGGGTTCGCCCGGGGCACGAGTCAGGTCGTGGTCGAACGGACCGGGCTGAAGCCCTACCCCGTCGAGCTGACCGAGATCCACGAGCACATCGAAGCGCTGGTCGAGCGGTTCAAAGCCTACGGCAAGGCCCTGCGCGAAGCGATCGAGAGCGCGGGCGATGCGGGCGACGAGGACAGCGCCGACCTCTTCACGGAAGTGAGCCGCGCGGTCGAGAAGGACACGTGGTTCATCGGCGCGAACGCCGCCCCGGCCTGATCCGGTCCAATCCATCCGAAAAGGGGGCCACCCGCCGGGGCGGCCCATTTTTTGCCTGTTACCGGCCCGGGATGCCAATGGAACCGCTCCTACGGTGCGCAGGTTGCCGTGACGGGGACAGGACGCTACCTGCAAAGGGTACGGTGACGCGAAAGGAACGACGCGATGTTCAAGGGAATGGGCGGCCTCGGCGACATGGCCGGGATGATGAAGAAGGCCCAGGAGATGCAGTCCAAGATGGGCGAGATGCAGGACGGCCTGTCCTCGATCCACGTTACCGGCGAATCCGGCGCCGGGCTGGTGAAGGCTGTGGCGACCGCCAAGGGCGATCTCGTATCGCTCGACATCGACCCGTCGATCTTCCAGCCGGAGGAGAAGGAAATGGTCGAGGACCTGATCCTTGCCGCGGTCAAGGACGCCCAGGCTCGCGCCGCCGAACGGTCGCGCGAGGAGATGGGCAAGATGGCCGAGGGGCTGGGCCTGCCGCCGGGCATGAAGCTGCCGTTCTGATCCTGCACGGATGGACGGCCTGCGCGATATCGAGGACCTGATCGCGCTGATGGCGCGGCTTCCCGGCCTTGGTCCACGTTCGGCCCGTCGTGCGGTTCTTCATCTCGTGAAGCGGCGGGACACACAGCTCCTTCCGCTGGCGCAACTTATGGCGGAGGTGGGCCGATCGGTGCGCACCTGCCTCAATTGCGGGAACCTCTCGACCGGCGATATCTGCGATATCTGCACTTCCGAGAAGCGGGCGACGGGCCAGATTTGCGTGGTCGAGGACGTCGCGGACCTTTGGGCGATGGAGCGGGCACAGGTTTTTCGCGGACGCTATCACGTGCTGGGCGGGACGCTGTCGCCGCTCGACGATATCGGCCCGGACGACCTGCACATCCCGAAGCTGCGCGACCGGATCATGGCGGAGGCCGTTACGGAGGTGATCCTCGCCCTGAACGCCACCGTAGACGGCCAGACCACGGCGCATTATGTCGCCCGCGAACTCGACGGGACCGGAGCCTCGGTCAGCGGCCTCGCGCAGGGAATGCCCGTCGGAGGCGAACTCGACTACATGGACGATGGAACCCTGCGCGCTGCATTGTCGTCACGCCGCCCGTTTTAATCGGGGCGCGACGATCGAACCCGGGCGAAACACACGTTTTCGTGTTCTACTGCGCGTCCGCGGCCCGGTTATCGGGCATCGGAGGGGATCGGAGACGCAATGGCATTGTCTGCCACGACCCTGTTGCTCATGCTGCTCTCGGCAGTGGCGGGCGGATTGCTGTCCGTCTGGTTCCTGCGCCGGCGGATGGGGATCAGAGTGCCCATGTCCTTGGCGCACGGGTCAGAATCGTCCGGAACGCGGCGGCGGGAGGACTCGAAATCGGCGGGCGGGGCATTGGCCCTTCTCGACGTGGACGACCTCGACGGGCTGAACGTCGCGAACGATTACGACACCGGCGACCGTCTTCTGGATCAGATCGAATCGGTCCTCGGCCGGGCTCGCCCCGAGGAAGCCGGATTGGAGCGGCTGGACAGCGGCCGCTTCCTGATCTGGTTGCCCGAGACGGATCTGGATGCCGCGGCGGGCGTGGTGGAGCGTCTGCGCCGGACCGCGTCCCAGACTTTCGTCGAGGGCGTTCAGGGTAAGGCGGCGCGCAATGTGTCCGCAGGTCTCGTCGGCGCCGTCGCCGAAGGCGGACGCCCACGCGCCGTCCTCCATGCCGGGGCCGCGCTGGCGAAGGCGAAGGCCCGCGGCGGCGACCGTCTCGAACTGGTGCGCGCGGTAACGGCGCCGCCCGCCGGGCCGTCACGGACCGAAATCGAGACGGCGATCCATTCCGGGGCGCTCAGCTACCATGTCCAGCCGATCTTCGACTTCGGGACCGGAAAGGCCGTAGGGGTCGAATCGCTGCTGCGCTGGGCACGGGACGATGGAACGACGATCGGGCCGGGGGCCTTCCTCGACCGTCTCGACCGAATCCCGGACAGCGCCGCCACCCTGCTGCCCGGCCTCGCCGAACGGACCGCGCGTCCGTTCGTGGAGGCCGATCCAACGTTCTTCGTGACATTCAACATCACCGGCGCCGTGCTCGACGGCAAGGACAGCTCCGGCTGCCGCTGGTTGCGGGACGTGCTCGACCGGGTTCCGCCGGACCGCATTGTGGTCGAGATCGTGGAGAACGCCGTCATCGCCCAGCCGGAGCGGGCGGCCGATCTGGTCCGGCGTCTCAGGACGAAGGGCGTGCGCGTGGCGCTGGACGATTTCGGCACCGGCCTGTCGAACCTCGACCGGCTCCGGCGATTGCCGGTGGACTTTCTCAAGGTCGACCGGGCCTTTGTCGACGGTCTGGGAAACGAGGGGCGCGAGGAGACGATCCTGCGCAATATCGTGACCATGGCCCGCGATCTCGGGACCGAGATCATCGCCGAGGGGATCGAGACCGAGAGCCAGGCGAAGACGGTGGAAAATATCGGCATCCGCTACGGGCAGGGCTTCTTCCTCGGACGCCCGGGCCCGCCGGAAGACTGGATCACGAGCCTTTTCACCGACGGGTCAGCGGACCGGTGACAGGCGCGCGTCATCGAGGGTGCAATCCCGGACTACATCCGCGCCGCAGCGTCGCGCCACAAGATCGCGGGTAAGGCAGATGCGCACCTCCTGAATCCGTCCGGCCTTGCATGTCACCGTGACTCCATCGGCTTCGAGAGCGGGGTTGGCCTCGAGGAACGCGGCCTCCACCACATGGGCCGGCAGCGTCACCTCGCGGTCGAGCGCCCGCAGGGCCGGAGGGCGCGCGACTGACGCATAGGCCGCCCGCGCCTGCGCGAAATATGCGGCCGCCGACAGGCCGGAGCAGCGTCCGTGCTTCTTCCACTGGTGCCAGGCCGATCCCGCATCGCCCATGATATCCGCCATGGCGCCCGTCTCGCCCCGGGTCGCATCGCGCTGGGCCGTGCGGCAATAGCTGGGCCATCCTGCTTCGTCCTGGGGCCAGAGACCGTGCAGCACGAAGCCGAGCCCCGTCCCCGCCGCGCATTGCGGCGACCGGCGGTCGTCCCCGTCCAGCGCGCACCAGGTCGGCGACCAGCTCAGCGACAGCACGTAATAATCGAAATCCCCCGCGGCCTCTCCCTGCGCGATGGCGGGCAGGGGAGCGGCGAGGAGTGCGAGGAGCAAGGCGGCGAAGCGGCGTCTCATTTGGGCTTTCCCTGTCTATTCCCGGTGCCTATATAGCGATCCAAGTTCCCCGAAAGCGAGAACCGGCGGGCGACCCCCGCAGCCCCGATCCGGGCGACGGGAAAGGCTTGCCCGCCGGGCCGCCGCGCATATCCGAAAGGAGCACGAGATGAACAAACCGATCATGGCCAAGGCCACCGCCGTCTGGCTTGTGGACAACACCACGCTGAGCTTCTCGCAGATCGGCGCCTTCTGCGACCTGCACGAGCTGGAGGTTCAGGGCATCGCCGATGGCGACGTGGCGGTCGGGGTCAAGGGCTTCGATCCGATCGCCAACAACCAGCTTACCGCCGAGGAGATCGCGGCGGTCGAGAAGGATCCGTCCCGCAAGCTCAAGCTGAAATACAACGCCGCCGCCGAGGGCGAGGAAAAGCGTCGGGGTCCGCGCTACACCCCTCTGTCGAAGCGGCAGGATCGGCCCGCCTCGATCCTGTGGCTGGTGAAGTTCCACCCCGAGTTGACGGATGCGCAGATCTCCAAGCTGATCGGCACGACCAAGCCGACGATCCAGACGATCCGCGAGCGGACCCACTGGAACATCCAGAACATCCAGCCGATCGACCCGGTGGCCCTGGGCCTCTGCAAGCAGTCCGAACTGGACACGATCGTCCAGAAGGCCGCCGCCAAGAAGGCCGCCGAGGGCGAGGTCATGACCGACGAGGAGCGCCGCAAGCTCGTCTCCACCGAACAATCGCTCGGAATGGACCCGGACGATGTCCGGATGCCGTCGAGCATGTCCGGGCTCGAGACGTTCAGCCTCTCGAACAGCGATGACGAGGAAAAGCCCGACCGTCGCGACGTGCGCAACCCCGACAGCTTCTTCAAGCTGCCGGAGGGTGAGGACGATGAGGCAGAGGACGACAAGGCCGACAAGCGCTAAGGCCCGCCGGTCGCAGCGGGGTCCGGAGCGTCCGGTCCTCGCCCATCCCAACATGGCTGGCGTGCCTGTGACCCATCACGGCGTCGGCGCAGAGACCCGCGCCGCACGCTTCATTCGTCAGGCGTTCAACGACTCGATGTAGCGGCGCAATTCCCCCGCCTCCTGCCGCGCTTCGCGCAGACCGTCCATCGCGGCACTCAGCTCGGCCTTCGACTGCCCCAGTTGGGCGGACAATTCCTGCTCCCGGTACTGGAGATAGGTGATCGCCTCGTCGCGCTGTTCTTCGGCGTCGTGGAGGGACTGCGCCATGACATCCAGTTCGGCCATGTCCGAATGGGTGACCCGGCTGAACCGGTTCACCAGCCAGGACGCGAACCAGCCCAGCATGAAAGCGAGGAACAGGATCACGGCGATGGCGATCACGAATTCCGTCCGGTTCATGAATCGTCTCCCTCGGGTCTGGCCTGCGGGGGCTGTTCGTCCGGCGCATCGGCGATGTCAGGCGCGGTGTCATCTGACGCGGGCTCGGTCGGAACCGCGACCCGCGGCGTCCGCTCCCGCGCCCCGGCCAGGGTGAAGGTGATCCGGCGGTTGGCCTCGCGGCCCGCCTCCGTGCCGTTATCCGCCACGGGCTCCGCCTCGCCGTAGCCGACGGATGTAAGCTGGCTCGGCGGCGCCCCGCGGGAGATCAGGGCTGCGCGCACGGCATCGGCACGGGCCTGCGAAAGGGACTGGTTCATCTCCTCGCGTCCTTGGCTGTCGGTATGGCCACCGATCTCGAACACGCTCCGCTCGCAGCGTTCCAGCAGGTCGTTCAGCCGTCCGATCTGGCCCTCGCCATCGGTCTCGATCACCGCCTCGCCGGGTGCGAAGCTGAGTTTCTGCTGCACGAGGATCGCGTTCAACTCCGCCTCGCATTCCTCCGGCGTCGGGATGTTCAGCAAAGGGTCCAGTTCCTCGCGATACTCGACCTCGATGCGGAAATCGGCCTGCGCGCCCAGCTTGTCCGACAGCATCCGGGAGATATCCGCCTCGGCCCGCGCATTGCCCGTGACCCCACGAATCTCCACTACGTCCGGCCGCACCGCGACCGATCCGCTTTCCAGTCCCGCAAGCGCGTCCATCGCCACCAGCACCCGCGCCGGCCACCCCTCGGGCAGCGTGTCGTCCTCCCGGGTGGCCATGTACGTCCGTTCCACCCCGAAAAGCGCGCGCCCATAGCTCAGGACCGCGCGTTCCTGCGCCGTGTCGAACAGGCGTCCGCGCAGCTGCACCTGCCCCTCGGGTGACCGGGTCGCCGTGAATTCGGCGATTTCCGTGTCGTCACCGGCCTGCCCCAAAGCCACCGCTTCCGGCAGCACCGCGTTCAACCCGAAGATGTCCGGAAGCGCGGTCTCAAGCTCGGCCACAGCCCGGTCGAACGTGCCGCGCGCCGTTCCGGCCCGAACGACCAGCGTGACATCCGCATCCGACAGGGTGACCGTCCCGCCGCCCAGCTCCGCCAGTGTCGAGATCGACATCGCGGCGGCCTGTCCCCAGGAAGCGGACGGCACGCCCAGCCCGATCTCGCACTCCGCCTTGCCCGAGAAACCCGCTTCCGCGGCGGCGCTCAGGACGGTGGCACGCGCCGCGTCGCTGTCGACCGCGCAGGCCTCGAACCGGGGCGGCGATCCGTCGGGTATGGTGAAGCGAAGGGTGAAGGGCGTGATGACGGGCCGCGGGGCCGCGATATCCAGCTCCAACGTCACGGAGGCGGGCCGGGCACGGGACAGCTCCGCCTCGAGCCGCCGCTTCTCCGCATCGCTGTCGGCCACGGCGGTCACGGAGACGCGGCCCGGCCGCACCGAAACCTTGGCCCGCGGCAGGCGGTCCAGCGCCGCGACGGCGAAGCGCAATGCGGGCTCCCATCCTTCCGGCGCATCGTATTCCACCCGCTCGACCATGTCCGTCACGGTCAGGCCCGCCCCGTCCGTCAGGTCCGAAAGCCCGCCCTCCACCGCGGCGACCGGCATCAACCCGATCAGGGAGACGGCCGCATCGTTGCGCAGGATTTCCAGGGAGAAGCGCGGGGCGATGACGTCCCGGCTCGGGATGACGTCCATGCCGTCGATGATGCGCCCGGGATCGACCATACGTCCGGCCACCGTCACGGCGCGAAAGCGCGCGCGCTCATCCGGCGCGAAGCCCGCGAGAATGAGCCGGAGGCCGTCGGTCCGCACATCCACCCAGCCGAGATCGGCAGCCGCCAATTCCCGGCTCACGTCCCGGTCCGACGATCGCTCGACGTATCGCGTCGCGATCATGGCGGCCCCCGCGGCGCCCGCGGCGGCCAGCGTGAAGGCGGCGATGGTGGCAATGGTTCCGCTGCGGCTCATCTGGTCCGATCCGTCGTTGCTCGGCGGTGCTTATCGCTCCGGCGGCGACGGAGCAATCAGAGCAGCGCGGCTAAGGCGAAAAACGGCAGGGGAATCATCCCGGCCGTGCGGTTGGACCGGAACGTCGCGAGACAGATCGCAGGGTCGGCGATGTCGAGGCGCGCGAGCTGCCCCGCCATGTGCCAACCCATCGCCCAAGCCCCAAGCATCGCCACGAAGGCGGGACCGGGCGGCAGGGCGGCGAAGGCCGCCGCCGACGTGAACGCGACCGTAGCGACTAGGAACGACCGCATCCACGGGCCGGGGCGGTCGCCGAACCGCCGCGCGGTGGAGCGCACGCCGATCAGCGCATCGTCCTCCACGTCCTGATAGGCGTAGATCGTGTCGTAGAAGAGCGTCCACGCGATCCCGCCGAGATAGAGCAGGATCGGCGCCGCTCCCAGCGATCCCGTATGCGCCGCCCAGCCCACCAACGCACCCCAGTTGAACGCGAGGCCGAGGAACGCCTGCGGCCACCAGGTGAACCGCTTGGCGAACGGGTAGATTGCCACCGGCAGGAGGCCGAGCACGCCCAGCGCGATCGCGGTCGGATGAAACGTCAGCAGGATGGCGAAGGAGACCAGCGACTGCGCCACCATCCAGGCCAGCGCCCCGCGGACCGTGACCTGCCCCGAGGGAAGGGGGCGCGACCGCGTGCGTGCGACGGACCCGTCTATGTAGCGATCGGTGACATCGTTCCAGGTGCAGCCCGCGCCCCGCATTAGGACCGATCCGATGGCGCATCCCAAAGCGATCCAGAGATCGCCGGGCCGAAACCCGGTGGATCCCACGGCAAGGGTGAGCCCCCACCAGCAGGGCAGAAGAAGAAGCCATGCCGGTGCGGGCCGGTCCGCGCGCGACAGCCGCAGATAGGGTCGCGTCGCCGCCGGAGCCAGCGTATCGACCCAGTTGCCCTTGACGGCATCGGCCACCTGTCCTTGATCGGACGTATCGGTCATGAGGAGCCCCCGATGGACAGCAAGGTCAGGCTGCATGTAGCCGGTCCACTCGGGGCGGGACAACCGGTCGCGGTGTCGCGCGATCAGGCGCATTACCTGTCGGGGGTCATGCGCCTCGCCCCCGGGGATACGCTGACGGTGTTCGACGGGGCCGCGGGCGCGTGGCGCGCGCGGATCGACGCGGTGTCGAAGCGGGGCGGGGCGCTCGCCTGCGTGGAACAGGTCGCGCCGCAGCGCGATCCACCCGACATCTGGCTCGCCTTCGCGCCGATCAAGAAAGCACGCACCGATTTCATCGTGGAGAAGGCGACGGAACTCGGCGCCGCCCGGATCCTTCCCGTCTCGACCCGCTTCACCAATTCCGACCGCATCCGGCGCGACCGGCTTCAGGCCCATGCGGTCGAGGCCGCCGAGCAATGCGGCGGGACCTTCGTGCCGGAAGTGGCGGACCTGACGAGCCTCGACCGCCTGCTCGCCGACTGGCCCGATGGCCGAGCACTGATCTTCTGCGACGAGACGCTGTCGGCCGATCCGGCATGGTCCGCGAAACAGGCGTCTGGGGCGGACGGCGCACCGAGCGGAGCCCTGCCCCCTGCCCCCGCCACGATCCTGATCGGGCCCGAAGGCGGCTTCGCGCCCGAGGAACGGGACCGCCTGCGCGCCCTGCCCCAGGCGCACGCCATCTCGCTCGGTCCCCGCATCCTGCGCGCGGATACGGCGGCGGTCGCGGCTCTGACGCTCTGGCAGGCGGCGCGGGGGGACTGGCCATGATCCGGGCCGACGCCTCCCACCGCCCGGCGCTGGAGGCCGCGCTCGGCAAGCGTCCCGAACTGGCGATGTTCCCATTGGCCAACCTCGGGCGATACGGCTTGTCCGGGGGCCATCCGCGGGCCACGACGTTCTGGCTGGACGATGCCGACGTGCCCACCGCGATCCTCGGCGTCACCGAGGAGGGGATGGTCCTGCCCCTCTGGTCCGACGGCTTCGATCCGGCCCGCGCCGTCCCCCTGCTCCGGGGCCGGGCGCTGATGGGACTTGCCGGACCCGCCGGTCCGGTCCGGGCGCTGATGGCGGTGGCGGACCTCGCCGATGCGCCGTGTCGTCTGGCGGAGGACGAGCCCCAATTCCTGCTCGATCTCGCCGCCCTGTCGGTTCCCGATGGCCTCGGCGCGCTCGCCCCCATCACAGCCCACAAGGACATCGCGGTTGCCTTGCGCCGCGCCTATATCGAGGAGCTTCATCTGCCCGGAGAGGATGACGATCAGAGCGTCCGGGACGTCGAAAGCTGGATCGAGGCCGACAGTCACCGCTTCCTGATGATCGACGGCGCGCCCGCCGCCCTGACCGGTTTCAACGCGACCCTGCCGCAGATCGTGCAGGTCGGCGGCGTCTACACCCCGCCCGATACGCGGGGCCGCGGGCTCGCCCGCCGAGCCGTGGCCCTTCACCTCGCGAAGGCACGACAGGCGGGGGTCGCCCGCGCGACCCTCTTCGCCGCGTCCGAGGCCGCCGTCGCCTGCTACCGCCCGCTGGGATTCGAGCGAATCGGCGAGTATGCCCTGATCCTCTTCGACGGAAAGGTGACGCCGTGATCCGCCCGGACGCCGCCGCGATCCTGCTCCCATGGCGCGAGGCGATGATCGGCGGGGCCGCCATCCTCCTGGGCCTCTGGCTCCTCGTGACCTCCGGCGGCCTGCCCTTCCTCTTCGGTCTGGCCCTCGTCCTCGGGGGCGCCTTCCTCGCCTTCAACGGCGTCCGTCACGCCCGCTTCCGGGTCGAGGCCGAGGCGCCCGGCATCGTCGAGGCGGTGGAAGGGCGGATCGCCTATCTCGGCCCCGTCATGGGCGGGACGGTCGCGCTCGACGACATGTCGGAGGTCGCCTTCCGGCGCAGCGCGGGGGGCGAGGCGTTCTGGCGTCTCACCTCCGACAGCGCGCCGGTCCTCTACATCCCCGAAGGCGCGCGGGGCGCGGAAATCCTGCTCGACGCGCTGGCCCCCCTGCCGGGCTTCGACGGCGGTGCGATGGTGCGGGCCGTGCGCGGCGACGCGCCCGCCACGATCACGGTCTGGCGACGTCCCGGCCCGACCCTTGACTTGCCCCCGCCGCGCACTCACTCGTGACCCCCGAGCGAACGCGAGAGGCCGCCCATGTCGATACCCCAGTCCGGCGGCGGCCCGATCACCGACCCCGCCCAGCTCTCCGCCTACATGGAATCCGGCTGCAAACCGAAATCCGACTGGCGCATCGGCACCGAGCACGAGAAATTCGGCTACTGCGAGGACAGCCTCAAGCCCCTCCCCTATGCCGGCGAGCGGTCGATCCATGCCGTCCTCGCAGCCCTCCGCGACACCTATGGCTGGGCCCCGGTGGAGGAGGGCGGCCACCTGATCGGCCTGTCCAAGGGCATGGCCAACGTCTCGCTGGAGCCGGGCGGCGCGCTGGAACTGTCCGGCGATGCGGTCGAATCGATCCACCAGACCTGCGACGAAGTGAACGACCACCTGCGCGAGGTGAAATCCGTGGCCGACCATCTCGGCGTGCGTTTCATCGGCCTGGGCGCCGCACCGATCTGGACCCACGACCAGATGCCCCTGATGCCGAAGGGCCGGTACAAGCTGATGGACGCTTATATGGGCCGCGTCGGCACATCGGGCACTACCATGATGCGCCGCACCTGCACGGTGCAGGTAAATCTCGACTTCGCATCCGAGGCGGACATGACGGCCAAGCTGCGCGTGGCGCTCGCGCTGCAATCCGTGGCCACCGCGCTGTTCGCCAACTCGCCGTTCTTCGAGGGGAAGCCGAACGGCCACAAATCCTGGCGCGCCCGGACCTGGCGGCATCTGGACGACGCGCGCACCGGCATCCCCGCCTTCGTGTTCGAGGACGGGATGGGGTTCGAGCGCTGGGCCGATTACGCCCTCGATGTGCCGATGTATTTCGTCTATCGCGACGGCCGCTATATCGACGCGCTCGGCATGTCGTTCCGCGACTTCATGCGCGGTGAGCTTCCGGCGCTTCCGGGTGAGGTGCCGACCCTGTCGGACTGGGCCGATCACCTGACGACGCTTTTCCCCGAGGCGCGGATCAAGAAATACATGGAGATGCGCGGGGCCGATGGCGGCCCGTGGCGGAGGCTCTGCGCCCTGCCCGCCTTCTGGGTCGGCCTGCTCTACGACCAGAACGCGCTGGACGCGGCGTGGGACCTCGCCAAGGACTGGGATCAGGAAACGCGGGAGGAACTCCGCGTCGCCGCCTCCGTCGACGGGTTGCAGGCCCGGGTGGGCGATATCCGGATGCTCGACCTCGCCCGCGAACTCGTGGACATCGCACACGAAGGACTGCGCGCCCGCGCGATGCCGGGCGCGGGCGGCCTCATTCCCGACGAGACGCATTTCCTCAACGCCCTGCGTGAAAGCGTCGAGACGGGCCGGGCGCCCGCCGACGAATTGCTGGCGAAATACGAAGGCGAGTGGGTGGGCGACCTGACCCGCATCTACGGCGAATACAGCTACTAGGCGGGGGACGGGACGGCGCGGACCGTCCCGGTCATTTCTTTCCGATCCGCGGCTCCGTGCCCGCCCGGATCCGGGCGATATTGGTGCGGTGAAATGCGACGATCATCACCGCGAGAGTTGCGGCCAGCGCCACCGCATCGGGTCGCAACCAGATTGCCCAGAAGGGTGCGGACACCGCCGCCACCAGTCCCGCCAGCGACGACATCCGGAACGCCGCCGCGGTCGCGAGCCAGGTGAGGCAGAGTGCGGCGCCCAGCGGCGGGGCCAGCGCGAGGAACGTGCCCAGGAACGTCGCCAGCGCCTTGCCGCCCCGGAACCCGATGAAGACCGGCCAGGCATGGCCCACGAACGCCGCCAGCGCCGCCACTTGTGCCGCGTCCGGCCCGACCAGCCAGTACGCCAGCAGGACCGCGACCGCACCCTTGCCCGCATCCCCGAGCAGGGTCAGGAACGCCGCCAGCTTGTTCCCGGTCCGCAGCACGTTGGTCGCGCCGATATTTCCCGACCCGATGGCCCGCAGATCACCGAGCCCGAAGAGCCGCGCCATCACGATCCCGAACGGGATCGACCCCAGCAGATAGGCCAGCAGGCCCACCACCGGCAGAACGAAGGGCGCCGCGGTCAGTTCAGGCATGGGCCGCCTCCCGGTCGAACACCCGCATGCCCCCGACCCAGGTGCCGATCACCCGCCCCTCCATCCGCGCGCCGTCGAATGGGGTGTTCTTCGATTTCGACTCCAGCGCCCAGCGGTCCAGAACGAAGGGCGCGTCCGGATCGAACAGGACCAGATCGGCGGGCGCGCCCAAAGCGAGCGTCCCCCCCTCCAGCCCCAGCCTCCGGGCCGGGTTGGTCGAGAGCGCGCGCCAGAGCACCGGCAGCGTGACATGCCCACCATGGACCAGCCGCATCGCCGCCGGCAGCAGCGTCTCCAGCCCTACGGCACCGGGGGCCGCCTCCTCGAAGGGAAGGCGCTTACTGTCCTCGTCCTGCGGCGTGTGCATGGAAGAGACGATATCGATCTCCCCCGCCGCCAGCGCCTCGACGATTGCGACCCGATCCTCCTCCACGCGCAGCGGCGGGACCAGCTTGAAGAACGTCCGGTAGTCGGCCAAGTCGAGCACGTTCAGCGTCAGGTGGTGGATCGACGTCCCCGCCGTCACGTCCAGCCCCGCCTGCCGCGCCCGGGCCAGCGCGGGAAGCGCCGCGGCGGTCGTGATCTGATCCGCGTGCCAACGCACGCCCGACGCCTCCACCAGCGTCAGGTCCCGCTCCAGCCCCAGCCGCTCCGCCATGGCGGGCACCGCGGGCAGACCGCGCAGGGAGGTGAACTTTCCCGCCGTGGCACAGGTTCCGGCGCTCAGGCCCGGATCCTGCGGATGCCCGATCACCAGCGCACCCAGCGACCGTGCATAGGCCATGCAGCGGGACAGGACGCGGGTATCGCGAGTCACATGGGTCCCGTCCGTGAAGGCCACCACGCCCGCATCCAGAAGGAACCCGATCTCCGTCATCTCGCGACCCGCCCGCCCCCGCGTCAGCGCCGCCATGTGATGCACGCGGACGGGCGATCCGGCGGCCCGGGCGCGGGCCTGCTCCAGCATCTCGGGGCTCTCGATGGGCGGCATCGTGTCGGGACGACAGATGATGGTCGTCACACCCCCCGCCGCGGCGGCCCGACCGGCGGTGCGGAAGCTCTCCTTGTGACGCTCCCCCGGCTCTCCCACCTTGACGCCCAGATCGACGATCCCGGGGGCGAGACATTTGCCCCGGCAATCGACCACCCGAGCCGCGGGACCCGGCCCGGCGATGCGCCCGTCCACGATGCGCAGGTCGCCCCGCATCTCGGTCCCCGCCACCGGGTCGATGAGGCGGGCGTCGGTGAAGGTCACGCTGGTCATGGCCGCTCCGCTCCGGAACCTGGCCGATGGGGTAGCCCTCTTCGGCTTCCGGGGGAAGGCCCGGCGGCTTGGAGAGAGGATCGGCAGCAATTCGGCCAGTCTTGAGCGGCGTCTGGAAACGAAGCGGGCCGACCATCACCCGTCGCGATCCAAACTCGCCACGCAAAGACCCCCCGATCCGGTGCGGCCCTGCCCCTAAGAACGCACACGACGTTCGAAGGAGATCCAGGGCGCCTACGGACGATCGGTGACCGAGCCTTTCGATGCGTAATCCCGACAATGGATCATCTGCGTCGATGCCTGCTGGAAGATCCACTCACCCGACTGAGCCATGCCTGCTGCCCGTCGAACACGGCCGCGTTCCGGCGAACGGACCTGCCTGTACCCGATCGCAAACGCCCTAGAACGCCAGCACCAGGAGAGCCGCCAGTACCAGGGCGGCCAGCACGATCCAGACGATCATGCGCTTCTGCACCGGTTTGCCAGTAGCCGCCGCCGGCGCGGCGGTGCGTTCGGGCCGGGCGGCAGGCGGCAGGTCCCGGGGGGTGTTGTCGGCGGCGGCGGGCCGGTAGCTGCCGATATGCGTCAGGGCAGGATGCGGCTCCAGCCGCTCCACCCCCTCGACCGCGCGCGGCGCGAGGACCGCGACGCTTCCCGACAGGCCGTCGAGCCGCGCCGCGTCCGGGGCAAGCACGGACTTCTCGATCCCGTGGGCCTCGGCGAGGTAGTCGCGCAGGCGCATGGGCGCGATATCCTCGACCGCGAACACCTCCGCATAGGTCGCGTCCACCGGCGCACCGAATGCGTCGGGCAGGCCCGTCGCCTGCTCGGGCACCGTCGATAACTGGGACAGATAGGTCTGCGGAGCCAGGGTCAGGTCGCCGTCGCTGACGGAGAACACGTGGACCCGCGGGTCGCGGGGCGGAAGGGAAAGGGTCATGGATCCTCTGCTCGGTCTGTTCGGTCCGGTCAGACGACCAACGCATGGAACCGCCCGCCGGTTCACCCCGCCGCTTCCGTAACGTCATAAACCTTCCCGCGCGGGAAGCCAGCGGCGTTCAGCGCGCCTGCGCGCGGTTCCGCGCCAGCAGGTCCATCGCCGCCATCCGCACGGCAACCCCCATCTCCACCTGTTCCTGAATGACCGACCGGTTCAGGTCGTCGGCCAGCGTCCCGTCGATCTCCACCCCGCGGTTCATCGGCCCCGGATGCATGACGATGGCATCGGGTTTCGCATGGGCCAGCTTCTCCGCGTCCAGCCCGAAGCGGTGGTAGTACTCGCGCTCGCTGGGGATGAAGGCGCCGTCCATCCGTTCGCGCTGGAGCCGCAGCATCATCACCACATCCGCCCCGGCAAGGCCCTCCGCCATGTCGTCCGTGACCTCGACGCCAAGCTCACCAACCCCCGGCGGCATCAGGGTCGGCGGCCCGACCAGCCGGACCCGGTTCTCCATCTTGCCCAGCAGGATCAGGTTCGACCGCGCCACCCGGCTATGGGCGATGTCGCCGCAGATCGCGACCGTCAGCCGGTGCAGCCGCCCCTTCGCCCGCCGGATCGTCAGCGCATCCAGCAGCGCCTGGGTCGGATGCTCGTGCCGCCCGTCGCCCGCGTTCAGGACCGCGCAGGTCACCTTCTCCGCCAGCAGGTTCACCGCCCCGGAATGGGGATGCCGCACCACCAGCAGGTCGGGCCGCATGGCATTCAACGTCAACGCCGTGTCGATCAGCGTCTCGCCCTTCGACAGGCTCGACGCCTGCATCGCCATGTTCATCACGTCGGCGCCGAGCCGCTTGCCGGCAATCTCGAAGCTGGCCTGGGTGCGGGTGGAGTTCTCGAAGAACATGTTCACCTGGGTCAGGCCCGCGAGCGCGTCGCCATGCTTCTCGCCCCGCCGTACCGCCTCCGCGTAATGATCCGCACGGTCCAGCAGGGCCGTGATCTCGGCGGGGTGAAGCGGCTCGATGCCCAGCAGGTGGCGTTGGGTAAAGGTCATGGCCGCGCTTGTGGGGCCGGGCCCGCGCGCGATCAAGCCCTTCCCGCCCGGCCGCCCCCGCGCTAGCAGGGAGGCATGATGCCCGACCCGAGCCCTGCCGCCCTGCGCGCGGCGCTGGAATGGCAGCTCGAGATGGGCTGCGACGCGGCGCTGGAGGCCATGCCGGTCAATCGCTTCGCCCTGCCCGAGCGGATGCCGGCGCCCGCGGTCGCGGAGCCGTCCGCCCCGGCGCCGACCGCCGGCCCCGTCACCTCCACCCCCGCGGACCCGGTGGCCGAGGCAGAGCGCCGCGCCGCCGCCGCGCAGGATCTGGCCGGACTCCGCGACGCGCTCGCCGCCTATCCCTATTGCGACCTTCGCCTCGGGGCGCGCTCGCTCGTCTTCGCCGACGGCAATCCCGCCGCCCGCGTCATGATCGTGGGTGAGGCGCCCGGTCGCGACGAGGACCGGGAGGGGCGCCCCTTCGTCGGCGTGGCGGGACAGCTTCTGGACCGGATGCTCGCCGCCATCGACCTCGCCCGCGACGCCGAGGATGCGGCGAAGGCGGTCTACATCACCAACGTCCTGCCATGGCGGCCGCCCTCGAACCGCGATCCCGAACCGGGGGAGATCGCGATGATGCTGCCGTTCCTGCGCCGCCATGTCGAACTCGCGGCGCCCGAGCTGCTCGTGCTGATGGGCAACCATGCCTGCGGTGCCGTGCTGGGCCGTCGCGGGATCACCCGTCTGCGCGGTCAATGGTCGGACGGCTTCGGCCTGCCCGCGCTGCCGATGTTCCACCCCGCCTATTTGCTGCGGCAAGCGTCGGCCAAGCGTGACGCCTGGGCCGACCTGCTCGCGCTCAAGGCCCGCCTCGCCGCCTGATCCCCCGACCCTCGATCCCGGAAGGACGAAACGCCATGACCTACACGCCCCCCTCCGTCTGGAGCCCGAAGGAATCCGGCGGCAAGTTCGCTTCCATCAATCGCCCGGTCGCCGGTCCGACCCACGACAAGACGCTGCCGCAGGGCGACCATCCGTATCAGCTCCACTCGCTCGCCACACCGAACGGCGTGAAGGTCACGATGCTGTTCGAGGAGCTGCTGGAGGCGGGCCACGAGGCCGAATACGATGCCTGGCTGATCGAGATCGGCGAGGGGGATCAATTCGGCTCCGGCTTCGTGGAGATCAATCCGAACTCCAAGATCCCCGCCCTTCTCGACCGGACCGGCCCCACGCCCGTCCGCGTCTTCGAGAGTGCGGCGATCCTGCTGCATCTGGCGGAGCGATACGACGCGTTCCTCGGCACCGACCGGCCCGAGATGCTGTCCTGGCTCTTCTGGCAGATGGGGAGTGCGCCGTTCCTCGGCGGCGGCTTCGGCCATTTCTACGCCTACGCTCCGGAGAAATACGAATATCCCATCGACCGATACGCCATGGAGGCAAAGCGACAGCTCGACGTGCTGGATCGCGAACTGGCGGAGAAGGAGTGGATCGCAGGCGATGCTTACACGATCGCCGACATGGCGATCTGGCCCTGGTATGGACAGCTCTGCCTGGGACGCCTCTACGATGCGGCGGAATTCCTCGACGTCACCTCCTACAGGAACGTCCTGGCCTGGGCCGAACGCATCGACGCGCGCCCGGCCACGCGCCGCGGCCGGATGGTCAACCGCATCTCCGGCGACGACGAGAGCCTGAAGCTGCCGGAGCGCCATTCCGCTGCGGATTTCGACCGACCGGGGGGCTGAGGGCCGGGGTTTGGAGACGGGTAGGGTAATCCTGACTTAGTCCGACCCCGGTCCGGATGGTATCCAGGGACACGGTCGCCCCCCGGGGTCGTCCGATGCATTCACGCCTCGATCCGTCAGAACCAAGGTGAATATCATGTCGATTTTTCGGGCTTCGGCCCTCTCTCTAGCTGTGTCCGTTTCCTGCCTGGCCGCGCCGATGGCGACCGCCCAGGGCGCCGGGAACTGGGCGGAGAACTTCGTGACCGCGCGCGTCGCGGCCCGCAACCTCCAGGCCCTGCCACCCGATCAGCGGATCGCGCGCATGACGGCCATCCGCCGGTCCGCCGAAGGCCGCATCGTGGGCGGGAATACCGCCACCGCCACGCAGAACCCGTTCCAGGTCGCCCTGCTCCTGCGCTCCGATCCCAGCGCCGTCTCCGGGCAGTTCTGCGGCGGCACCCTGGTGTCGGAGACCCGCGTCGTCACCGCCGCCCATTGCAGCGACTTCATAAATGCCCGCGACGTCGCCGTCCTCGGTGGCACGCGACAGCTCGGAACCGGCGGCACGCGGGTCAATGTCCGCCGGATCGTCCTGCATCCCGGCTGGAACCCCACCAGCTTCGACAACGACGTCGCCGTCTGGGAATTGTCGGACCCGATCCGCGGCGTGCCCTTCGCGCGTCTCGCCACCCGCGACGGCGCGACCGGGTCCAACCACCTCGTGACCGGCTGGGGCCGCCTCGCCGAAGGCGGCAGCTCGACCGCCACGCTGCAGGCGGTGACCGTTCCGCTCGTATCCCGCGCCAATTGCAACGATGCCAATTCCTACGATGGCGGCATCACGGGCAACATGATCTGCGCGGGTGTCGATACCGGCGGGCGCGATTCCTGCCAGGGCGATTCGGGCGGTCCGCTGACCGGCGGGTCGGGCAACAGCACCCTGACCGGCGTGGTAAGCTGGGGCTTCGGCTGCGCGCGGCCCAACCTCTTCGGCGTCTATGCCCGAGTCTCGGCCTCCGGTATCCGCACGTTCCTGGAGGACAATCTCGACCTGCCCGTGCCGGAAGATTGCATCGGCTTCAACAATTCGAACCTGCGCGTCGTGGCTGACGGGAGCCGCTTCCTGCTGACCGATGGGCGCTCGCGGATGCGGGTCTTCCCGAATCGTACCGAGGCGGACCGTACGCTGGCCATCCTGCGCCATTACCGGGCCGACCGGACCTGCTTCGTCGGTCGCCCCGATCCCAGCTTCTCCTACGTGCTGGCCGGGTCGAACGCGCCGACCAATGCCATGCGGGGCGAGGATTGCATCCGCCATGACCTCGCCAACCTTCGTATCCTGACCGAAGGGTCCCGGATCACGGTGACGGATGGCCGGTCGCGGATGCTGACCTTCCCCAACCGGCGCGAGGCGGAGGCGACCATCGCGATCCTGCGCGGTAAGGAAGCGAACCACATCTGCTATGTCGGGCGCCCGGGCGCGTCGTTCACCTACATGCGGCGCTGACGGGCCTCGGTCCAGTCTGGACCCGACGGAGGGCATCGGCCATCGTGCCGGTGCCCTTCGCCGTTCCGGACCCCGCCATGACCGACCGCGCCTTCCTCCCCTGCCGCATCGCGGTCCTGACCGTGTCGGACAGCCGGACGCCGGACGACGACCGGTCCGGCGACACGCTGGTCGCGCGGCTCGAGGCGGCGGGCCATGTCCTGGCTGACCGGACCATAGTGCCGGACGACCGGACCGCCATCGGTGAACACCTGACCCGCTGGATCGAGCAGCCGGAGATCGACGTGATCCTGTCCACCGGCGGCACCGGCCTCACCGGGCGCGACGTGACGGTCGAGGCGCATCGCGACGTCTACGACAAGGAAATCGACGCCTTCGCCACGATGTTCACCCTCGTTTCGATGCAGAAGATCGGGACCTCCGCGGTGCAGTCGCGCGCCTGCGCTGGCGTCGCGGGGGGGACCTATCTCTTCGCGCTGCCCGGTTCGCCCTCCGCCTGCCGGGACGCCTGGGACGGGATCCTCGTGCATCAGCTCGACTTCCGCCACATGCCCTGCAACTTCGTGGAGATCATGCCGCGGCTGGAGGAACATCTCCGCCGCAAGTGACAGGGCATCGCGTGATCCGGCAATGCATTGCCAAGAAAAGGAATTAGCGTCCATTGCCCATGGGCGACCGTTTCCGCGACGGAATCCCGCGACACGAACGTGTTATTGGCAGCGGCCGCGAAATCCCTATCTGTTGGGATCAGCCCGCAATCGGAGTTTCCATGCGCTTTCTCGGCCGAAGCCTCGTCGCCCTGTTTCTGACGGCCCTCACCGTCGGACTCCTCGCCTGGGCCGGGCAGATCACCTACGCGGCGCTGCAGGCGCGGGGCGAGCGGGAGGGCGGCGGTCCCCCGGCCCGGGAGCGCGTGCTGGCAGCCAACGTGGCGCCCGCGCGGGCCGAACGGATCGAACCCGTGCTCACCGCCTTCGGCGAGGTAAGGGCCCGCCGCGTTCTGGAGTTGCGGGCGCCGGTGGGCGGACGGGTGGTGGAACTCGCCGACGGGTTCGAGGAGGGCGGCAGTGTGGCCGCGGATCAGGTCCTGCTGGCGATCGACCCGGCCAATGCGGAATCCGCGCTCGCCATCGCGCGGGCCGACCTCGCCGGGGCGGAGGCCGAGGGGCGCGACGCCGCCCGCAGCCTGGAACTCGCACAGGCGGAGCTTGCGGGCGCCGAGGCGCAACGCGACCTCCAGCAACAGGCCCTCCAGCGACAGATCGACCTCGCCGACCGGGGCGTCGGCGCCGCCGCCACGCGGGAGGGGGCCGAACTCGCCCTGGCCAACGCCGAACAGACGATCCTCACCCGCCGCGGCGCCATCGCCCAGGCCCAGACCCGCATCGACAGCGCCGCACTCGCCGTGGACCGGGCGCGCATCGCCCGCGACCAGGCGGCGCGCGATGTCGACGACCGCACGCTGCGCGCCGAATTCGCCGGGCAGCTTTCGGAGGTGTCGGTCCTGCGTGGCGGCCTCGTGAACGCCAACGAGAAGATCGCGACCCTCATCGACCCCTCGGCGCTGGAAGTCGCGTTCCGCCTGTCGGCGGCCGAACATGCGCGCCTTCTCGACGGATCGGGCAACCTCGTCGGGGCGGAGGTGACGGCGATGCTCGACGTGCTCGGCCTCGACCGGGAAGCACCGGGCGAGATCACCCGCGAGGCGCCCGCCGTCGGCGACGGACAGACCGGCCGCCTCGTCTTCGCCCGTCTCGCGGACGCACAGGGGTTCCGGCCCGGCGATTTCGTCCGCGTCTCGGTGCGCGAACCCGCACTGGCGGAGGCAATCCGCCTGCCCGCGACGGCGCTTTCGGCGCAGGACCGCGTTCTCGTCCTCGGGCCCGACGACCGGCTGGAGGAGGTCGCGGTGACGCTCCTGCGGCGACAGGGCGACGACATCATCGTAGCGGGCGACATCGCGGGGCGGGAAGTCGTGGCCGAGCGGACCCCGGCGCTGGGCGCGGGGATCCGGGTCCGCCCCCTGCGCCCCGGCGCCACCGCCGACCCGGACGCCATCCCGGCGGTCACCGCCGAGGTAACCGCCGAAATGGTCACGCTCGACCCCGACCGCCGCGCCCGCATCATCGCCTTCATCGAGGGCAGCGCGCGTATTCCCGGCGACGTGAAGGCCCGGATGCTGACCCAGCTCGAATCCGAGGAGGTGCCCGCCGCCATGATCACCCGCATTGAATCGCGGATGGGCGGCTGATGGGAATCCTCGGCTATTTCACCCGCCACCGGACGATCGCGAACCTGCTGCTGGTGCTGATGATCGCGGCGGGGCTGATGGCGTTGCCGAACATGCGGGCGCAGTTCTTTCCAGACGTGGTGATCGAGAACGTCTCCGTCTCCGTGCGCTGGGACGGGGCCGGGGCGGAGGATGTGGATCGCGGCATCCTGCAGGTGCTTGAACCCGCGCTTCTGGCGGTGGACGGCGTCACCGACAGCGAGGCGACCGCCCGCGAGGGCGTGGCCTCCATCACGCTGGAATTCGAGCCGAACCGGGACATGGCCTCGGCCACCGACGACGTGACCGCCGCGGTCGATGCGGTCAGCGGCCTGCCCGACGGGATCGACGATCCGGAGGTGCGGCAGGGGGCGTGGCGCGACCGGGTGACGGATGTGATCCTGACCGGCCCCGTCGGCGTGGATCAGCTCGCACGGATCACCGACGAGTTCGTCACCCGCCTGTTCGCGGCGGGGGTCACGCGGACCACCATCCGCGGCGTCGCGGCCCCCGAGATCGTGGTAGAAGTGCCGACCGCCAACCTGCTCCGCCACGACATCACCATGTCCGAGATCGCGCAGGCTATCGGTGCGCAGGCGCAGGCGGATCCGGCGGGCGACGTGACCGGCGCCAATGCCCGCGTCCGCACCGGGTCCGCCCGCCGCGACGTGCTCGATATCGAGGCGATCGTCATCCGGCGGGAGGCCGGTGGCTCCGCCCTCACGGTGGCCGATATCGGCCGCGTCACCTCCGAGGGGGTGGACCGGGAGCGGGCCTATTTCGTCGGCGACGATCCGGCCATGTCCGTCCGTGTCGACCGCACCGCCGAGGGCGACGCCATCGCGCTCCAGCGACAGGTGGAGGAGGTGGCCGACGCTGTGGTGCGCGACGCGCCCGACGGCGTGACCATCGAGCTGATCCGCACCCGGACGGAGGCGATCACGGGGCGCATCGACCTGCTCCTGGACAATGCGCTTCTGGGGCTGGCGCTGGTCGTGGCGCTGCTGTTCCTGTTCCTGAATGCGCGGACGGCGTTCTGGGTCGCGGCGGGGATCCCCGTGGCACTCCTGTCGGCCATCGCGCTGATGTGGCTCGCGGGCCTGACGATCAACATGATCTCGCTCTTCGCGCTCATCATCACGCTGGGCATCGTCGTGGACGACGCCATCGTGGTCGGCGAACACGCCGATTTCCGCGCCCGCACCATGGGCGAGGCGCCGGAGGACGCGGCCGAGAACGCAGCGCGGCGGATGTTCCTTCCGGTTTTTTCCGCGACGCTGACCACCGTGATCGCCTTCTTCGCGCTGGTGGCCATCGGCGGGCGGTTCGGGGACCTGATCGCCGACATCCCCTTCACCGTGATCGTCGTGCTGCTGGCGTCGCTGGTGGAGTGTTTCCTGATCCTGCCGCACCACATGGCCGGCGCACTGCGGCATACGGCACGGGAGCATTGGTACGACGTCCCCTCGCGGCTCGTGAACCGTGGCTTCGACTGGGGGAGGGAGACGCTGTTCCGTCCGCTCGTCCGCCTGTGCATCCGGGCCCGCTATCCGGTGGCCGCACTGGCGATCCTCCTGCTCGCCTCGCAGGCGGCGCTGTTTCTGCGCGGCGACGTCCAGTGGCGGTTCTTCAACGCGCCGGAGCAGGGGTCCGTCACCGGCAACTTCGCCATGGTCGACGGCGCCACCCGAGCCGACGCCATCGCGCAGATGCGGGAATTGCAGCGGGCGACAGTCGAACTCGGTGCGAAATACGAGGCGGAATACGGCACCAATCCGCTCGCCTACGTGCTGGCCGAGATCGGCGGCAATACCGGCCGCCCCCTGCCTTCCGCCGACGACAAGGACGCGGACCAGCTGGGCGCCATCTCCATCGAGCTGATCGAGGCGGACCTGCGTCCCTATTCCTCGTTCCAGTTCGTCGGCGAGTTGCAGGACAGCGCCCGGCAGCTTCCCCTGACCGAGGAGATCAGCTTTCGCGGCTGGCGCTCCGGCCCCGGGGGCGATGCACTGTCGGTGGAGTTCTATGGCGCGGATTCCGCGACGCTCAAGGCCGCGGCGGAGGCGCTCAAGGCCGCGGTCGTGCAGTTTCCCGAAGTGTCGGGGGTCGAGGACAGCCTGCCCTTCGACAAGGACGAGCTGATCCTCGAACTCACGCCCCAGGGCGAAGCGCTGGGCTTCGACATCGACGCGCTCGGGCGGACCCTGCGCGACCGGCTGGGCGGGATAGAGGCGGCGACTTTCCCGGTCGGTCCGCGCACCGGTTCGATCCGTGTGGAATTGCCTCCGGGCGAGATCCGGGCGGATTTTCTCGAAGGGCTGCGGCTGGCTGCGCCCACGGGCGGAGACGTCGCCCTGTCGGATATCGTGACGGTGCGGGTGCAGTCCGGTTTCGCCACGCTGCGCCGGGAGAACGGGGTGCAGGTCGTCACCGTCGCGGGCGATCTCGCGCAGGACGACGCCGCCCGGGCCAACGACATAAGGCGCCAGCTTACCGAGGATATCCTGCCGGAGATCGCCGCCCTGCATCAGGTCGGCTACGTCCAGGGCGGGCTGGCCGAACAGGAGCGCGAATTCCTGACCGATGCCACGATCGGCCTCGTCGCCTGCCTGCTGGGCATCTACCTCGTGCTGGCGTGGATCTTCTCCTCCTGGAGCCGACCGGGCGTCATCATGGCCGTGATCCCCTTCGGCCTGATCGGCGCGATCTGGGGCCATTGGTGGTGGGACGTGCCGCTGAGCATGTTCTCGGTCGTGGGCCTGATCGGGATGACCGGCATCATCATCAACGATTCCATCGTGCTGGTGACGACGGTGGACGAGTATGCGAAGGACCGCGCCCTGATGCCCGCCATCGTCGATGCGGTCTGCGACCGGCTGCGGCCGATCCTGCTGACGACGCTGACGACGGTGCTGGGCCTGACGCCGCTGCTCTACGAATCCTCAAGCGACGCGCAGTTCCTGCGGCCCACCGTCATCACGCTCAGCTACGGGCTCGGGTTCGGGATGCTGCTGGTGCTGATCCTCGTGCCGTCGATCCTCGCCATGGGGCATGATCTCGGCCGCATGGGGACGGCGCTGCGCCGGATGCTGCGGCTGCCGATGCGCGGGCGGGGGCGCGGCGTCGGAGTGCTGGGCCTGATGCTGGGGACGATTGTGGCTCTCTGGGGCTTCACGACGCTGGGCATCGTGCTCATCACCGGGGCGCCCTGGCCGCCGCTCGCGGCCCTGCCGCTGGGGTCGATTCCGATGGCGCTGGCGACGTTCCTCGCTGGATCCGCGGCGCTCCTGCTGACGGCCTGGCTCGCCGGGGCCATCTCGCTGGCGCGCCGCCGCCGACCGGCCTGACCCGGCCTAAATATCCTCGCCCGAAGGGCGAAACCCTCAGAGCGCGCCCGGCCGGGCCTCACGCGCCATGTGGTCGAGGACCGCGTTGACGAATCCGCCCTCCTTGCCATCCGGAAAGAAGGCGCGCGCCACTTCGACATATTCGTTGATGACCACCTTCGGCGGCGTCTCCATCCCTACCAGTTCCGCGCCCGCGGCCCGGAACAGCGCGCGCAGGGTCGGGTCGATGCGGTCGATGGGCCATCGGGCGGCCAGCGCGCGGTCGGTCATCTGGTCGATGCGTCCCTGTGCGTCCACGGCCCCGTCGAGCAGAGCCCGGAAAAGGTCCACGTCCCCTTCGGAAAAGGCCCCCTCCTCGGTCACCATGCCGAACCGGTGATCCTCGAACTCGGTGCGGACGCGGTCCACGCCCTGTCCCATCGCCTCCATCTGGAACAGCGCCTGCACGGCATAAAGACGTGCGGCGGACTTCATCCGGCGCTTCAGCGCGCGCCGTTCGTCGGCGCTCAGGGGGGGCGGGGCGGGTTCGGACATGGGCGCGGCGTAGGCGGGCCGCGCCGTGCGGTCAAGCGACCGTCGGTCCTTTCCTCGCGGCATCGTGCTGGAAGCTGCCGGGGCGGAAGCCGATGCCGCTGTCGGGCTTCTTCATCCCGCGTTGCAGCGCGATGAGGTGCAGGGCCGCCGCCGCCGCCGCGCCCGCGGTGTCGAGGCGGTCCGCATCGGCCCGCTCCTCGGCCTGTTCCATATTCTCGACCGTGATGATCCCGTTGCCGATGCAGGCCCCGGCGAGACCCAGCGTGGCGATGCCCCGCGCGCTCTCGCCCACGACGACATCATAGTGGGAGGTCCGCCCACGGATGACGCAGCCGAGGGCGACGTAGCCGTCGAACTCCGCCTGCCGGTGGGCGATGCCGATGGCGGTCGGAAGCTCCAGTGAACCGGGAACCTCCACCGTCTCGTGGACGGCACCCGCCTCCTCCAGCACCGTACGGGCGGAGCCGAGCTGCGCCGCGGAGATCGCGCCGTAATAGGGAGCGATCACGATCAGGACCTTGGGCGCCGTCTCGAAGGTCGGAAGCGCCAGGACGTTGTCGGAATGTCCGGCCATGGCCTAATCCTTCGGAATGGGGCGCGTGCCGGTGATCGACAGGCCGTACGCCTCCAGCCCGACGATGCGGGGGGTCCCGGAATTGGTCACCAGCTCCATCTCGTGCACGCCCAGGGCCGCAAGAATCTGCGCGCCCAGACCGTATTGCCGCAGGCGCGTGGGACTGACCCCGCCGGTATCGAGCTTCATCTCCGTGTCGCGCAGCAGGACGACGACGCCCCGCCCCTCCGCCGCGATCACCGCCATCGCACCGGCCAGATCGCTGTCGCCGATGCCCAGCGCATCCTCCAGCGGATTCATCGCGTGCATCCGCACCAGGATCGGGTTGCCGCCCGCGAGGTCGCCCTTGGTCAGCGCTATATGCTCTGCCCCCTGCGTCTCGTCGGTGAAGATCCGCATGAGCCATTCGCCCCCGACGCTGGAGGTCACCGGCTGCGACGCCGTCTGATTGACGAGATTGTCGTGACGACGCCGGTAGCTGATGAGATCGGAGATGGTGCCGATCTTCAGGCCGTGGCGCTGTGCGAAGGCGATGAGGTCCGGCAGGCGGGCCATGGACCCGTCCTCGTTCATGATCTCGCAGATCACGCCCGAAGGGTTCAGCCCGGCCAGCCGCGCGATGTCGGTCGCGGCCTCCGTGTGGCCCGCGCGGACCAGAACGCCGCCGTCGCGGGCGCGCAGGGGAAAGATGTGACCCGGCGTGGCGATGTCGGCGGCACCCTTTCCCGCGTCGATGGCGACGCTCACGGTGCGGGCGCGATCATGGGCGGAGATGCCTGTGGAGACCCCTTCCCGCGCCTCGATGGACACGGTGAACGCGGTCTCGTGGCGGGACGAGTTCTGCGACGCCATCAGCGGCAGGCCCAGCGCGTCGATGCGCTCGCCCGGCAACGTCAGGCAGATCAGGCCGCGGCCATGGGTCGCCATGAAGTTGATCGCGTCGGGCGTGGCCATCTGGGCGGGGATGACCAGGTCGCCCTCGTTCTCGCGATCCTCGTGGTCCACGAGGATGAACATGCGGCCGTTGCGCGCGTCCTCGAGGATGTCCTCGATATGGGAGATCACATCGGAATTGGCCCGTTCGACCGGACCGGGCGCTTCGAAGGGGATGGGATCGGCCATGGCTCTCCTCGCTTTCGGGGTCATGTAACCCCTGCACGGGTCGGGGACCAGTGGCGGGTGGATAGGTCAGGCGGCGGGGCCGAAATAGCGCTCCGCGCTGAGATATCCGGCGGCGCGCAGGGCGGCGCACCAGCTCGCCTCGAACGCGGTGTCGCCGACCATGACCACGCCGCCCGCGGGAAGGCGATGTTCCTCTAGGACCCCGGCCAGATGGGCACGCATCGCCGACCAGCTATCGGCGAAGGAGGGCGCGCGGGCGGCCCAGTCGAGCGGCGCCTCCGCCCGGACGGCAAGCGGCGCGTGGATCAGCGCCCCGCGGGAGGCCGCGACCCCCGCCACCTTGCGCGCGCGCGCCTCCGCCATCTCCGCATCGCGTATCATGCCCAGCGCGTTCGACGAGAACAGGAGCGCCACGATATCCCGCCCCGTCGTCGCCTGGAGCCCTGCATAGGTCCCGTAATCGAGGCCCAGCGCCGCGGCCCGCCGGACCCGCAGGCGCACGACCTCCACCGGAATGGTGTTCGGGATCAGGGCGGCGCGGGCCCGGCGCCATTGATGGAGCCGACCGCTATAGCCGTTCATGTCCTGCCGCGAATTGTGGCCGATGCCGGGGATATGGGTCATGGGGCGCGCCTCCTTCGCCATGGAGTTCGGCACAGACGCGCGGCGGAGACAAGGCGCGATGCCGCCGGGCTGCGAGCGGCGTTATACGGGTGGGGATGCAGCTCCGTCCCGCAGCGTCCCCGACCCCGGAACCGCTACGTCGCGGCCCTGCCCTCCGGCGCAAGCCAGCCGATCGTCGCGGCGGCATCGGCATGGGCGGCGGTCCGGTCGGCGAATCCCCCGCGCGGCGGGTGCAAGCGTCGCCAGCCATGGGCGTCCTCCGGATCCCGCCGACACTCGACCCAGGTCCAGCCATCGCCTGCGCGGATCAGGTCGACGCAGCGATCGCCCGTCGCATCCTCCAGCGAGGCCTCCACGACCTCCCTCACGACGCCTCGGCCAACCGGGCGACGTAGCGGGCCAGCGTGTCGATTTCCAGGTTCACGGCATCGCCCACTTCGGCCCCGCCCCAGGTCGTGACCGCCTGCGTGTGCGGGATCATGTTGACGCCGAAGGCCGCGCCCTCGACCTCGTTCACCGTCAGGGAGGTACCGTTGAGCGCGACGGACCCCTTGGGCGCGATGAAGCGCGCGAGCGCCGCGGGCGCCTCGAAGGAATAGCGTCGGGAATCGCCGTCGGCGCGGATCGCGCGGATCGTCGCCACACCGTCGACATGGCCCGAGACGATGTGCCCGCCCAGCTCGTCCCCGACCCGGAGGCTGCGTTCGAGGTTGACGCGGGAACCCTCCTCCCACGCGCCCAACGCGGTCTTTGAGAGACTCTCGGCGCTGACATCGACGTCGAACCAGCCGCCCGTCGCGCCGGTGCCCCGATCCACGACCGTCAGACAGCAGCCGTCGCAGGCGATGGATGCGCCGAGGTCGATGCCGTCCGCATCGTAGGCCGTGCCGATCCGCACGCGCAGGTCGCCGCGCCGGTCGAGGCGACGGATGATGCCGATATCGGTGACGATGCCCGTGAACATGGCGCGCTCCCTTCTGCTCCGTCCGGAGGTAGAGGGCGGCGGGGAGGGTCGCAAGGGGAGCGGCCCCGCGGCGGCGTTCAGCGGTCGATACGGGACAGGATCTCGTCGGTCAGCGTCGCGATCTCCTCCGCGGCGACCTTGGCGCCCGACATCTCCCGCACGCCGAGCCCCGCGCCCAGCGCCTCCGCATAGGCCACGCGGTTGGCGATGCCCGCCACCGCCGCATCGGCCTCGAGGTGCGAGAGGGCCGCGCGGACCGCAACCGTCAGCCGGGTGCCAGCCCGGGCGCGGTTGAGCACGGCGAGCGGGCGGCGCCCTTCCCGAGCGGCCATCTCCAGCACGCCCTCGGTCGCCCAGAGATCGACCTGGCTCGCGCTGACCGGGACGACGATCAGGTCCGCGACCTTGAGCGCCGGGCGCAGGTCGCCGTCGATCTTGGGTGGCGTGTCGATCAGGACGAAATCGTGGGTTTCCCGATACTTACCCGCTTCGTAACTGACGCCCCATGCGGAGGAGGTGGAGAAGGTGAGGTCGCCGCGCAGGCCGTCGGTCCGCTCGAACCGCGTCATGAACCAGCGGCCGAGACTGCCCTGCGGATCGCTGTCGAGGAGGGCGACGCGGTGGCCGCGCACGGCCAGTTCGACGGCAAGATGCGCGCAGAGCGTCGTCTTGCCGGAACCGCCCTTCTGCTGGGCGAAGGTGAGGATCGTGGCCATCTGCGGGTCCGCCATGCTGCGTTGCGGCATCTGCGCCCCAGGGGCGCGGAGGTCAACGTCTATCGCATCCCCGCACTCATTGCATCCGGGTCGTCGATCCCGGAACGAACGCGGAGGGCAGCCGCGTGACCCGGGGCGGATCGACGCCGTTGAGCCGCGCGAGCAGGTGCCGCGCGCCGGTGAGGCCGAGTTGCCTGCGCGGCGTGGACATGGTCGTGATCGGGCGCGGCAGGACCCGGGTGAGGTCGAGGCCGTTGAAGCCGACGATGCCGATATCCTCCGGTACGCGCAGGCCCGCCTGCTGCACCGCCATCAGACCGCCGAAGGCCATGTTGTCGGTCAGAAAGAACAACACGTCCGGCAGGTCGGCGCGGTCGACCCGGCCCACCCCCTCGGCGCCGACGACGAAGCTGTTGCTCCCGGTGGCTCCGATCCGGCGCAGGTCGCCGCCGCCCGCCTCCCGGAAGGCCGCGGCGATGCCCCCGACCCGCTTGTCAGCGCGGGGGTCCAGCCCCTCCGGCGCGCCGATATAGAGCGGGCGGCGATAGCCCATGGCGGCGATCTCGACAGCGAGGGCGTGTCCATCCGCGCGATGGTCGATGCCGACGCACAGGTCGATGGGGTCCTCCGCCACGTCCCACAGTTCCAGCGTCGGCACGCGCCCCCGCTCCAGCCGTCGGCGCAGGCGCGGATCGTGGTCCACCCCGGTCAGGATCACCGCCGCCGGCCGCCAGGCCAGGAACCGGTCGGCCCAGGCCAGTTCCCGCCCCAGATCGTAATCGGTCGTGTCCATGACCGAGCTGTATCCGGCCTGATCGAAGGTGCGGCGCATCCCCTCCAGAATGTCGGGAAAGACGTCGTTGAAGAGGGTCGGGAAGGAAATGCCGATGAGGTTCGCGTTGGGCGCCGCCAGGGCCCGGGCCGAGGCGTCGGGCACGTAATCCATCTCCTCCGCCAAAGCGAGGATGCGGGCGCGCGTCTCCTCCGAGACGCCGTTGACACCGCGGATGGATCGCGAGACCGTCATGACGGACACGCCCGCCACCCGGGCGATGTCGTGGATGCTGGTTCGGGCGGGGTCGCGGAGACGGCTCATGGGATCCGGGGGGTTGCGTTACCGGTAACGTAGTTCCCGGAACTGCCATCTTCCCTCGGATGCGTCCAGCCGAAAGACTGTCGCAGTCACGAGGGGGAGTTTCGGGTGCCGCGCATCACGTTCGAACAGGTCGAGAAGTCTTTCGGCCGCACCCTCGTGCTGCCACCGCTGGATCTCGTTCTGGAGGACGGTGAGTTCACCGTTCTGGTCGGGCCGTCGGGCTGCGGCAAATCCACGACATTGCGCCTTCTCGCGGGTCTGGAGACGTTGTCCGGTGGCGAGATCTACTTCGACGACCGGCCCATCGGGCGACTGGAGCCGAAGGAGCGGGACATCGCGATGGTGTTCCAGGATTACGCCCTCTACCCGCACATGAACATTGCGCGAAACATGTCCTTCGCCCTGCGGTTGGAGCGTCAGCCCAAGGACGTGATCGAGAAGGAAGTCACCCGCGTGGCCGAGATGCTGAACATCGCGCATCTCCTGGACCGCAAGCCCGCGGAGCTTTCGGGCGGACAGCGGCAGCGGGTCGCGATGGGGCGCGCGCTGGTCCGGGACGCGGGCACGTTCCTCTTCGACGAACCGCTCTCGAACCTCGACGCCAAGCTGCGCGCCAAGATGCGGACCGAGCTGGCCGAGATGCGGGACACGATCGACAAGAACATGATCTACGTCACTCACGATCAGGTCGAGGCGATGACGCTGGGCGACCGGATCGTCGTGATGAACGAAGGCGTCATCCAGCAGCAGGGACCGGCGGAGGAGTTGTTCGCGAACCCCGTGAACCGCTTCGTAGCCGGGTTCATCGGCTCGCCCTCGATGAACTTCCTGCCGGGCGAGATCACGGGCGACCGGGTCGCGGGCGACGGCTTCGACGTGCCGTTACCGTCGGAGCTGGCCCGCCGGGCCGAGGCCGCATCGGGCCGCGCGGTGGAGGTGGGCATCCGGCCCTCGTCCATCGTGCTGGAGGGCGGCGCGGATATCGACCTGCGGGTGGTCGTCTCGGAATATCTGGGCGCGCAATCGGTGCTCGTCACCCGTTGCGGGCAGGCCGAGGTCCTGGCCGAAATCGCCTCCGCAGACCGCATACCCACCGGACAGACGCGCCGTTTCGGCGTCCTGACCGACGACATCATGCTTTTCGACCGGGACAGCGGCGCTCGCCTCTGACCCCAAACCAAACAGCACCCAGGGAGGGACCACATGCTGCATAACTGGAAACTGACAGGCGCGGCCGTTGCCGTCGCCATTGCGGGAGCGGCGCACGCCAACCCCTACGCACCGTACGAGGGCACGACGCTCGTCGTGAACTTCCCGGCGCATCCGCATTACGACGCGGCGATCGAAGTGCTCGACCAGTTCACCGAGGAGACCGGGATCGAGGTCGAGGTGGACCAGCTTCAGTACCTCAAGATGCGCGAGCGTCAGACGCTGGAACTGACCAAGGACGAGGGCGATTACGACCTGATCTCCTACGTGGTGTTCTCCAAGGCGGACTACGTCTATGCCGATCAGCTGGAGAATCTGGCACGGTACTTCATGAACCCGGCTCTGGCCGATCCGAACTACGACCAGTCGGACCTCATCAGCGGCTACGTCCAGAACATCGGCGTCGCGGGTGGGGAGAAAGGCTACCTTCCCGGTCAGCTCGGCTCCGCCTTCGGTGTGCCGTTCGGCAGCGAGACCAGCGTTCTGGCCTATCGCAAGGACATCTTCGAGAAGCACGGCATCGCGCCGCCGGAGACGTATGAGCAGATGCTCGACGCGGCCTGTGCCATCCCCGAGCTGGAGCCCGGCATGGGCGGCATGGCCTCGCGGGCGGCCTCCGGTCACCAGGCGAGCCACGCGTTCCTGCTGCATCTCGCGCCTCTGGGCGGTCGAGTGTTCGACGACAACTGGGAGCCGATCATCAACAACGCGGCGGGCGTCGAGGCGGCCAATGCGCTGAAAACGATCGTGGATTGCGGTCCCGAGGGTGGCACGACCTTCGGTCCGTCCGAAGCGGCGGCGGCCTTCAAGCAGGGTCAGGCCGCGATGTTCCTCGACTCCATCGCCTTCGCGGCGGGCTTCGAGGATCCGGCGGAATCCACCGTCGCGGGCAATGTCGGCTACATCATGCATCCGATGGGCGTCAAGCGGGCCTCGCAGACCGGCGGCTTCGGCCTCGCGATCCCGAAGAACGCACCCAACAAGGAGGCGGCATTCCTTCTGCTCCAGTGGCTTACGAGCAAGGAAGGCGATCTCGCCGTGGCGATGGAGGGGGGCAATCCCTCGCGCTTCTCCACCTACGAGAATGCGGAACTGAACGAGAAGTTTCCCTACTCCGCCACCTTCGGTGAGGCGCTGGAATTCGCCGATCCGGACTGGCGTCCGATCATCCCCACCTGGGGCTCGATCAACGCCGATATCGGGACGACGATGAGCCAGGTCCTGACCGAGGGATTGGATATCCAGGAAGCGCTGGACGGCGTGGCCGAGCGGACCCGCGCGACCATGGACGAGGCCGGATACTACGCCTGGTCCGAGACCGAGTAAGCCGGAACCGGCCCGCCCCCGGCACCGGGGGCGGGTCATCCCCACGTCGTGATCCAGGTCGTGACGTCGGTCGTGACGTTCGTCATGACCCAATAATCGCACAGAACCCCGCCGGATGGCTGTGGAGCGTGCGGCCCGCCCCGGAGGCGGCGTTCGAGAGAGACCCGAGATGATCGCCAACGCGAACAGAGCGACGCCCTACCTGTTCCTCGCCCCCGCGGTGATCGTGATGGCCATCGCCCTGCTCTATCCCATCGGCTACATGATCTACGCCTCGTTCCTCGACTGGAACCCGAGCCAGCGGATCGGCGAGGCGGACTGGGTCGGCCTGCGCAATTACGGCAACCTGCTGACCGACGCGGCCTTCCGCGAGAGTTTCTGGGTGACGATCAAGTTCGCGGCCATCGTGGTCGGCATCGAGATGGTGCTGGGCGTCGGCCTCGCCCTGCTGCTCGACCGGGAGCTGCGGGGGATGACGATCCTGCGGACGGTGTTCATCCTGCCGATGATGATCGCTCCGATCGTGGTCGGCCTCGTCTGGCGCTACATGTATCACCCGACGGTCGGCACGTTTAACAACATCCTGAACGATCTCGGTCTGCCCTCCGCACCGTGGCTGTCGGACGGGGACTGGGCCTTCGCGTCCGTGGTCATCGCCGATATCTGGCAATGGACCCCGTTCATCTTCATCCTCTCGCTCGCGGCGCTCCAATCCCTGCCCCGTTCGGCGATGGAGGCGGCGCGGATCGACGGGGCATCCGGCTGGCAGCTCATCTGGCACATCAAGCTGCCGCTGATGCTGCCGGTGCTGATCGTCACGGCCCTCCTGCGCCTGATCGACGCCTTCAAGGTTCTGGAGGTGATCCTCGTGCTCACCAATGGCGGCCCCGGCCTGTCGACGGAGATCCTCGCCCTGCGCATCTCGCGGACGGCGAGCGAGTTTCGGGAGCTGGGCTATGCGGCAGCGATGTCGAACCTGCTGCTGATCCTGCTCCTGCTGCTCACCATCGCGATGTTCGGCTACACCAAGCTGCAGGAAATGCGGACCGCCCGGATCCGCCAGGCCGAGGAGGACGCGATATGAGCGCCCCTGCCCCCACCCGCCAGAACCCCGCCTTCTATGCCCTGCTGGTCGTGCTGATCTTCATGGCGCTGGGGCCCATCGTCCTGATGATCTCCAATTCGCTCAAGCTGAACGTGGACATCACCTCGCCCACCGCGTCGTTCCTGTTCATGCCGACGCTCCAGAATTACGAGACGGCACTCTGCGATTTCCTCTGGTACGAGCCGGAGCATGTCCGCCGCTGCGACGCGACCTTCGGGCGGTCGCTCGTCAACTCGCTCATCATCTCGCTCGTCTCCACGGCGATCACCCTGATCCTCGGCTGCATGGCGGCCTATGCGCTGGTGCGGTTCCGGTTCATGGGGCGCGGCGTGACCAGCCTGACCACGCTGATGGTGCGGATGGTGCCGCCCGCGGTCCTGCTGGTGCCGGTCTTCGGGATCTGGACGTTCCAGTTCGGGATCGACGGGACGCGGGCGGGGATCATCCTCGTCTACGTCGCGATGAACCTGCCCTTCGTGATCTGGATCCTGCAATCGTTCATCGTGCAGGTGCCGATCCAGCTGGAGGAGGCCGCGCGGATGGACGGGGCGGGGCCGTTCCGCACCTTCTTCCTCGTCGTGCTGCCGCTCATCAAGCCGGGACTGGCCGCCGCCGCGATCTTCACCTTCCGGGTCGGGTGGAACGAGTTCCTGCTGGCCAACGCGCTCTCGGACCGGGACAGCCGGACGGTGCCGGTGGTGATCGTGAACTCGATCACGGAATACGACATCGACTGGGGGGTGATCATGGCGACCGGCACGCTGCTCGCCATTCCGCCGATCCTCTTCACGCTCGTCGCGTCGCGGCAGATCATCACCGGCATGACGGCCGGTGCGGTCAAGGGATGACGCGATGCTGGAGTGGCTGCTCACACCGATAGATGCGAGCCGCGCCCATGACCTGGGCTTCGAGTTGAGCTGGCACGGACGGATCATGGTGATCGCCTGGGGGTTCCTCGTCCCCGTCGGGGTTATCGCGGCACGGTTCTTCAAGGTCCTGCCGCGGCAACGCTATCCGGAAGTGGTGGACAACAGGGTCTGGTGGCGGACGCATCTGGGGGCGCAGATCGGGGCGCTGGGATTGACGGCCATCGGCCTGTGGCTGGTCCTGTCGCGGCCAGAGGAGGGCGCGTCCTCGATCACCTCGACGGCCTGGCTGCATCGCTCGTTGGGCTGGGCGATCGTCTGGCTCGGCATCCTGCAGGCGGCGTCGGGGGCGTTCCGCGGCTCCAAGGGCGGACCGACCGACAAGCGCGGAAGCCTGCGCGGCGACCATTACGACATGACGCCGCGCCGCCTCGCCTTCGAGGGGATGCACAAAGCGGGCGGGTATGCCGCGTTGATCCTGTCGATGACGGCGGTGGTGACGGGCCTGTGGCAGACGAACGCCCCGCACTGGATGTGGATCGTCCTGCCGTCCTGGTGGGCGTTCGTGGCAGTGCTGTTCGTGCTGTTCCAGCGGCGCGGGATGGTGGTGAGCACCTATATGGCGATCTGGGGGCCGGGGCCGGAGCATCCGGGCAACCGGGCGCGGTATCCCGGCGATCCGGGTCAGGGGGCGTGACGACTTGCCGGTCGGGGCGGGGCGCGGCATCCTGCGGGCCAAAGCCGCGGAGGACGGGATGGACAAGCTGAAGACGAATGCGGCCGAGATGGTCGCCGCCGCGCGGGCGCGCATCGCGGAGGTGGAAACGCCCGACCTGATCGCCGCGCTGGACGATCCGGATGTCGTGATCGTGGATATCCGCGACGTGCGGGAGCGGGCCCGGAGCGGCTTCATCCCCGGCAGCGTGCACGCCCCGCGCGGGATGCTGGAATTCTGGGTCGACCCGGAAAGCCCCTATCACCGGGACGTCTTCGCGCAGGAGGGCAAGCGCTACGTGCTGCATTGCGCGAGCGGGTGGCGGTCGGCCCTGGCCACGGCGACGTTGCAGGATATGGGGTTCGAGGCGGAACACCTGCGCGAGGGGTTCTCGACCTGGGAGGCGCAGGGCGGCCCGGTGGAGCGGGATTCCGAGGAGGGGTAGCGATGGGGTCGGGCCGGTAATGCGGCGCATGATCGTCGATGCGGTCTGTGGATTGGGGGGCGGCGGGACGGGGTGGGCCCCTTGCGGCGCATCTGCGAAGCGACGGTGCGGGCCTGCCGGGACCACGTCCGACCCGCGAAGGCTCCCGTCGGTTGGTCTCGATCCCGGTGGTTCCCGCCTGACCTGAGACCACTTCTTCCCCTGACCTATCGGAAGATCCGCAGGTTGTATGTCAGCGTCGCGCGGCCCGAGTTTTCGCGCACTTCCATGCGGCATCCATCCTGGAAGGACGGCCAGGACCTGTTCGGTCCTGTCGACCCGAGGCACCGGCCACGGTTCATCTGTTCTTCCAGGTCGATCAGGGCCCGTAGAACACGCCGACCAGCCAGAGCGGCACGGCGGGAACATAGGTGACGAGCAAAAGGACGAAGACCAGCACCCCGATGAACGGAAGGTTGGTCTTGGTCGTCGCCCAGACGTCGGTCCTGGCGATGGAGCAGGCGGTGACGAGGACGCTCGCCACCGGCGGCGTCTGTTGCCCGAGCGCGATGTTCAGCGTCAGCAGGATGCCGAAATGCACGGGGTCGATCCCGAGCTGGTTCACCAGCGGCATGAAGATCGGCACCGTCAGGATGATCGCCGCGGCGCCATGGAGGACCATGCCGACGAACAGCAGGAACACGTTGATGATCATCAGGACGAGGAACGGGTTCTCGGTCAGCGTCGTGATGCCTGCGGCCAGCTTTTGCGGCATCTGCGTCTCCGTCAGGTAGAGCCCGAGGACGGCGGAGGACGCGACCAGCAACATCACCACGGAAGTCTGCAGCACCCCGTCGACCAGCGCGTCGTAGAGCTTGCGCGGGTTCAGTTCGCGATAGACCAGCAGGCCGATGAGGAGTGCCGCGAGCACGGCGATCCCCGCGCCCTCGGTCGCGGTGACGACGCCGCCGAAGATGCCGCCGAGGATGATGACCGGCAGCATCAGCGCCCAGGCCGCCTCCCGCGTCGCGCGCCAGAGGCGGCACAGAGAGAAGCTCTCCTCGCGCGGCAGGTCGTAGCGGACGGCGAAATAGTAGCACATTCCCATCAGGAGCGACGCCCCCAGCAGGCCCGGCACGATGCCCGCCACGAAGAGCTGCACGATCGAGGTGTTCGAGAGCGCACCATACAGAATCATCGGGATCGACGGCGGAATGATGATGGCGAGCGATGCGGTGGAGGACGTAAGCGCCGCGGCGAAGCGGGGCGAATAGCCTTTCCGCTTCATGGCCGGGATCAGGACCGATCCGGTTGCCGCCACATCGGCCACGGCGGAGCCCGAGATCTCGGCGAAGAACAGCGACACGCCGACATTCACCATCGCCAACCCGCCACGCACGAATCCGATCAGGGCGGACACGAATGCGATCAGCCGGGTCGAGATGCCGCCCGTGTTCATCAGCGCGCCCGCGAGGATGAAGAGCGGGATCGCGATCAGCGGAAAGCTGGTGGCGCCGTCGAAGAGCGACAGCGCCGCGTTGAGGAACCCGAGCGATCCGTTCAGCAGCCAGACCCCGATCAGGGCGCTGGCGAGGATGGCGACCGCGATGGGCAGGCCGATGGCGATCAGCAGGAACATCGACAGCAGGACCAGCGCCTCGGTCATGATCCGCGGCCCGCACGCGACAGTTCCGCCTCGGCCCGCGCGATCTCGTGCGCGATCTCCTCGCTTTCGGGATCGGTGCCCGCGCGGACGGATGCGAGGCGTTCGGGAAGGGTCAGGAGCCGGGCCAGCACCATAAGCGCCGCCGCGACCGGCAGGATCCCCTGCACGACCGTGCGCGGCACGAAGCGAAGGGTCGTCATCGTCTCGGAGCCGAAGAAGTCCAGGATGGCCCATCCGCCCCAGACGATGATGCCGAAGGTGGCGACGAAAATCGCCTCGACCACCCAGAAGAGGCCCGTCCGCACCGGCAGCGGTAACCCGAACAGCAGGCCGTTGAAGCCCAGATGCGCGTTCCGGAGCACCGCCAGCGAGGCCCCCGTGAAGGTGATCCATGCCAGCAGGACCGAGGAAACCTCGTCGTACCAGATCAGCGACGATCCGGAATAGCGGAACCCGACGCCCATCAGGACGATGCAGGCGAGGATGACGATCATCGTCAACGTGGTCACCTGGAGACCGAGGTCGAGCGTGCGGATGGCGAGGGCGCGCATATCGGAAGCTCCAATGCGGGCGGTGGGGGCGGCACACGCTGGTCGCGCGCCGCCGGGTGTCATCGGGGAGGCTTCAGGAGCCGCCGGCCAGCGCCATCGCCTCGTCGATCATGGCCTGCCCGTTCTCCACCTCGGCCGCGAACTTCTCGTAGATCGGCTTGGAGGCCTCGACGAAGGCGGCGCGATCCGCCTGGTTCACCTGCATCCCGGCATCGGTCAGCGCCGTCAGAAGCTCGTCATCCTGGCTGGCGCCCTGCTCGCGGGCCCAGACCGCCACTTCCTGAGCCGTCTCGGCGAGGATGGTCTGGATCTCCGGGTCCAGCTTCTCGAAGGTCTGGATGCCGACGGTCGGATAGGCCGGCGAATAGACGTGGCCGGTCATCGACAGGTAGTCCTGCACCTCCTCGAACTTGGCGCCCGCGATGTTGGTCAGCGGGTTCTCCTGTCCGTCGATGACGCCGGTCTGGAGCGCCACGAACACCTCCGAGAACGCCATCGGCGTCGGGTTGGCGCCCCATTCCTGGAACATGGACACGCGCCAGGAGGAATTCGGCGTCCTGATCTTGAGCCCTTCGAGATCGGCGGGCACGGTGACCGGGCGTTCGTTGTTGGTGATCTGGCGGAAGCCGTTCTCCCAAACGGCAAGCGGGCGGTAGCCCTCGGCTTCCGCGGCGGGGACCAGCGTGTTGGCGAACAGCGTCTCGTCCATCCGCGCCAGATGGTCCCGATCCGCCACGAGGAACGGCAGGTCGAAGATCGCGTATTCCGGAGCGATTTCCGGCATGATCGAGGAGGGCAGGGTGATGTGCATCGTACCCAGCCGGATCTTCTGGAGCATGTCCTTGTCCTTGCCCAGCTGGGAGCTGTCGAAGACCTTGACCTCGCCCAGATCGCCCAGCTTCTCGTTCGCCCGGCGCTGGAATTCGTAGGCCGATTGCCCCTGGAGCGAGTTCGGCGTGGCGGAGATGCCGAAGATGATTTCTTCCTGCGCACCCGCCGTCCCGCCCCAGGCGATTGCCAGCGCGGCCAGCACACTCATGTTCGTCGTTTTCATGTCATCCTCCCTGTATGATGTCGTGTCGGCCTGCGCCGACGGTCCTAGCTTCCCACGGCACTCCGATCGGGGTCCGGTCGCCGGACGACCCAGTCTGGCCGGTCCTTCAGATCCGCGATCAGCGACGTGCGAGACGCATCGTCCGCCTCTCTCCGGTCGGCCCGCGCCGCCAGGCGCCGGCCCAGCGCGAGGGCGGCAATCGTGGCGCCCGTATCCGCGATGCCGCGTCCGGCGATATCGTAGGCGGTGCCATGCGCGGGCGTGACGATGGGAAAGCCGTATCCCGCGATCAGCGTCACGCCGCGGTCGAAACCGATCAGCTTCATCGCGATCTGCCCCTGATCGTGGAACATCGTCAGGACCGCGTCGAACTCCCCCTTGAGCGCCCGCACGAAGACCGTGTCGGACGGCACCGGACCCGTCACCGCCATCTGAAGGGCCTTCGCGCGCTCCACGGCCGGGAGAATGATGTCCTCGTCCTCGGTGCCGAAATTGCGCCCGTCGCCCGCATGGGGGTTGAGGGCCGCGACGCCGATGCGCGGTCGTTCGAACCCTGCATCCTGCATCACCTCGACGGTCAATTTCAGGCTGTCGAAGATGCGGTCCCGATCCAGCATCCCGGCCACGTCGCGCAGCGGGACATGGGACGTGACCCGCGCGTTCCAGACCTCGTCGAGCACGTTGAACTCCCGCCCCGACCGGGGCGCATCCAGAACCGCATCGATGAAGCCGATCTCGTCGACGTAATCGGACTTGGCCATCCGCATCGCCGCCTTGTTGAACGGGGTGAACGCCACGGCATCGGCCAGACCCGCCTTCGCGGTCAGCAGTGCCGCCCGGAAATTCTCGAGTGCGGCCGCACCCGCCGGGGCCGTCGCGACGCCCACGGTGGCGTCGTTCGGCCCGCAATTCCCGAGATCCACCAGCACGGTGCCGTCGACGGGTCGGGACAGGCTGTCGAGGTCCCCGACCCGAAGGTCCGGCTCGACCCCCGCCTGCCGCATCCCCAGTTCGAGCGCACGCCGATCTCCGAATACGATCATGTCGGCGCCCACGCCGACATCCGACACCATCCGGGCTGCGAGCTCGAGGCCCACCCCCCCGGCATCCCCGAGCGCCAAGGCTATCCTTCTGCGATTCGTCACCACACCTCCCGAGCTTTGTATACAAAATACACGACCACTCTCGAATGACAAGATGAACGCTGATAGAGCCGTGCTACCGCCGGGAGATGACATTGCAGGACGCACCCCAGATCCGGACCATCGCGAAGCGGAGCCTGCACGATCAGGTCGTCGAGCAGATCCGCGATCTCATCATCGAAGGCCATCTGGAACCGGGGCATCGCATCGACGAAGCCGCCCTCACGACCGAACTCGGCATATCCCGGACGCCGTTCCGCGAAGCGTTGCGAACGCTCGCCGCGGAGGGGCTTATCGAAATCCGCCCTTCCAGGGGGAGTGTCGTGCGGAAGCTGACGGCCGAAGAGGTCCACGGAATGCTCGAGCTGCAGGCTCACCTGGAAGGCCTGGCGGGACGTCTCGCCTGCGAGCGCGCCACGGATGCGGAGATCGCGGAGCTTCTCGACATCCACGACCGGATGATCGATCTCTACGACGCCCGGGACCGGTTGCCGTATTACAAGCTGAACCAGACGTTCCATACGCGCCTCGCCGAAATCACCGGCAACGAGGCGCTCACGGAAACGCAGCGGGTTCTTCAGGCGCGCCTCAAGCGCATCCGGTTCATCGGGAACCGCCAGCCGGATTTCTGGAAGGCCGCGGTGCAGGAGCATGAGGAGATGGCCGATGCGCTGCGGGCACGAGACGGGAACCGGCTTGCCGAAACGATGGAACGGCACCTGATGAACACCTGGGAACGCGTCCGCAACGTCGTCTCTTCCGAAGACAGGTGAGAACGGCGATGTCGCCGTCCCCCAAGCGACCCCGTGCGCCATACGATTCGCATGTCCGGAGGCGTGGGACGCGGCCCATATGGCCTGCTTCGGTGACCGCAGGGCCGGGGACGATCCATGTTCGGACTGACTCCTCGAACGGCGGCGACCTCCGCCCGGCGACCCGCCATCCGCGCCCGCCTCCGCCGCCCACCCCTCACCCCATCCTCGCCACCGCATCATGGCGAAAACACCCCGCCACGTGGTCGTTCACCAACCCCGCCGCCTGCATGAACGCGTAGCAGGTCGTCGGACCGCAGAACCGGAACCCTTCGCGCTTGAGGGCCCTCGACATCGCCGTCGAGACCTCCGTCGCCGCGGGCAGGTCGGCGAGGTCCGTCCGCGCGCCCTGCTGCGGCACCCCTCCGACGAAATCCCAGACGAAGCGGTCGAACCCGCCCCGCCCGGCCAGCGTCAGATAGGCCCCGGCGTTCCCGATCGTGGCCTCGATCTTGCCCCGGTGCCGCACGATCCCCGGGTCGGCCAGCAGGCGCGCGACCTCCCGTTCGCCCCACCCGGCGATCACCTCCGGCTCGAACCCGGCGAAGGCGGTCCGGAACCCCTCCCGCTTGCGTAGGATCGTGATCCAGCTCAGGCCCGCCTGGAACCCCTCCAGCATGAGCTGCTCCCAGAGCGCGCGGGGGTCGCGCTGCGGCACGCCCCACTCGCGGTCGTGATAGGCGCGATAGAGCGGCTCCGCCCCGACCCATCCGCATCTCTCCACCCTGTCCCCTCCCGCAAACGCCCGCCCGGGGCACCGGCCCGGACGCATCCTCCGCAGGATACGGGGACCGCAAACGTGCCCGCAATCTCCGAAACCGCCCCTGCCGCCCCGGCGCGTGGCGCACGGGACGACATGAAAGGCTCGGCGCCTTAATGGTCCGGTAACGTCTGGCGGGCCACAAACGGGGCGAGATACAACGCCTGAGGTGTCATGCCCCGACCGTCCGCAGCCTTCTCCCGCCCCGTCCGCGCGCCCTCCGGCCTGGGCCGGGGCACCGGAACCGACATCCTCGGCACCGTCCGGACGGCGCTGGATTCGGGCGACGTGATGCTCGCCTATCAACCGGTGGTGGACACGGCGACCGGTCGGGCCGCCTTCCACGAGGGGCTGATCCGGATCGTCGACCGCCGGGGGCAGATCCTGCCCGCCGGGCTCTTCATGGACATGGTGGAGCGGTTGACGCTGGGCCGGGACATAGATTGCGCCGCCCTGCGCTGCGGCCTCGATACCCTCGCCCGCCATCCGGACCTGCGCCTTTCGGTCAACCTCTCCGTCCTGACGATCGGCCATGGGCCGTGGATGGATACTCTGGAGGAGGGGATCGCCCGGGACCAAACCGTCACCGAACGCCTCATCGTGGAGATCACCGAAGGGGCCGCGATGCGGTCGCCGATCCGGGTCCGCAATTTCATGGAAGATTTGCAGGACCGGGGGATCTCCTTCGCCATGGACGATTTCGGCGCGGGGCAGACATCGCTGCGGCACCTGCGCGACCTTCCCTTCGACATTCTCAAGATCGATGGCGGCTTCGTCTCCGGCTGCGACACCGATCCCGGCAACCGCGTCATCCTGCGCGCGCTCGTGGACATCGCCCGGCAGTTCGACATGCTCACCGTCGCCGAAGCCGTCGAGACCGAGGGCGAATCCCGCTTCCTCGCCTCCATCGGCATCGATTGCTGGCAGGGCTACCACCATGGCCGACCCGAAACCATGCCGTCCTGGGCCATTCCGGCCGGCGACCGGGGTGCCTGGCCGGCCTCCCGCGCCGCCGGTTGAACGTCCCGGCCCCCTGACCCGGCAGCCCCGGGTCCAGTCATATACTGACGCTCGCAGCCGATGGATCGGTGCGTCGACACCGGCTCACGACCCGAGCAACAGGGGATCCGACCGCGCGACGCCCCGAGCGCGTCCGGCCCCTCCGCCGCTGAGGTCCCTGCTCCTCCCTCCGACCAACCGACCCCGGCCTTCCGCCCACTCATCGCCACCTCGCCCGACCTCCCTGTCCAACCAGCGGCACCTAACCGTCCAGCCAACCCATCTCGGCCTTCCGCCCACCCGTCGTCGCCTCTCCCCGTTCCAGCCAACCCCGTCCACCCACCCACCCCTCGCCGTTCCGCCTCCTCCCCCGACACACTCCATTTGCGCAGGCCCGTCCGACCCGCTAACCCGGACCCCGTATCCGCCGACCCGGGGTTCGCACCGAATCCGCAGCCAATGCCCCGGTCCAGGCTCTCCCGGAAAGGACCGTCAGAATGACCAATGTCGTGATCGCCTCCGCCGCCCGCACCCCCGTGGGCAGCTTCCTCGGCGCCTTCGCCAACACGCCCGCCCACGACCTCGGAACCGCGGTCATCGAGGAAGTCGTCTCCCGCGCGGGCGTGGACAAGTCCGAGGTCTCCGAGACGATCCTGGGCCAGGTCCTGACCGCCGCCCAGGGGCAGAATCCCGCCCGCCAGGCAGCCCTCAATGCGGGACTGTCGCAGGAGGCCTCCGCCTGGAGCATCAACCAGGTCTGCGGCTCGGGCCTCCGCGCCGTGGCCCTCGGCGCCCAGCACATCCAGCTCGGCGACGCGGCCATCATCGTGGCGGGCGGGCAGGAGAGCATGTCGCTCGCCCCCCACGCCCAGTCCATCCGTCAGGGTCAGAAGATGGGCGACATGGCCCTCGTGGACACCATGATCCGCGACGGTCTCTGGGACGCGTTCAACGACTACCATATGGGCCAGACCGCCGAGAACGTCGCCGAGAAATACCAGATCAGCCGCGATCAGCAGGACGAATTCGCCGTCGCCTCCCAGAACAAGGCCGAGGCCGCGCAGAAGGCCGGGCGCTTCGCGGACGAGATCGTGGGCTTCACCGTCAAGACCCGCAAGGGCGAGACCCTCGTGGATCAGGACGAGTACATCCGCCACGGCGCCACGATGGAGGCGATGCAGAAGCTGCGCCCCGCCTTCGCGAAGGACGGCTCCGTCACCGCCGCCAATGCGAGCGGCCTCAACGACGGCGCCGCGGCGACCCTTCTGATGTCGGCGGAGGATGCCGAGAAACGCGGGATCGAGCCGCTGGCCCGGATCGCCAGCTACGCCACCGCGGGCCTCGACCCCAAGATCATGGGCGTCGGCCCGATCCATGCCTCCCGCCGGGCGCTGGAAAAGGCAGGCTGGAAGGTCGGCGATCTCGACCTGGTGGAGGCGAACGAGGCGTTCGCCGCCCAGGCCTGCGCCGTCAACAAGGAGATGGGCTGGGATCCGGAGATCGTGAACGTCAACGGCGGCGCCATCGCCATCGGCCACCCGATCGGGGCCTCCGGCGCACGCGTCCTCAACACGCTCCTGTTCGAGATGAAGCGCCGGGACGCCAAGCGCGGCCTCGCCACGCTCTGCATCGGCGGCGGCATGGGCGTCGCCCTCTGCGTCGAGCGTCCCTGACCGGAACGGAACGGGGCGCGTCCCCGTTCCTCTCCCATGTCCCCCGACAGCCGACGCGACGCCCCCTACCGACAGATCGTCTTTTCCGGCGGCGGCCTGCGCTGCTTCTGGCATGGCGGCTGGATGGAGGCGGTCGAGCCCCGCCTGGAATTGCGCCCGGACCGCATCACCGGCGTCTCCGGCGGCGCGCTTTCCGCCTCGGCCTGGATCGCGGACCGCGAGGCGTTCCTCTTCGACCGCTTCGCCCGCGCGCTGCGGCGACAGGACACCAACGTCACCCTCGAGGATCTGGGGCCGGCCGCGGGTCGCAGTCCGCATCAGCGCGTCTACGAGGCCATCGTCACCGACGTCCTCGACGATGCGGCGCAGGCCGGTATCGCCGGGGGTCCCGCGTTTCAGATCTCCGTCTCGACCCCCGGCCCGTCCGCCGGACCGACGCTGCGCGCGCTGCTCGGCGGAACGATCTATCAGGCGGAACAGGCGCTTGCGCCCACACCGCGGCCCCGCCTCTCCGCCGCCGCCGGACTGTCCCGACGGCTGATCGACGCGCGCGACGCCGCGAGCCGCGGATTGCTGCCGAAGCTCGTGCGCATGGCCGCCACCGTGCCGCCCGCCTTCGAGCCCGATACCTGGGAAGGCGAGCCGCTCTATGACGGCGGCATGGTCGACAAGGCCCCGCTTCCCGACCCGGACGAGGGGCGCACCCTGGTCCTGCTGACCAAGCGGTTCCGGAGCCTGCCCGACGACGATGGCGGTCGGCTCACCTTCGTCCAGCCGTCCGAGGACGTCCTCTCCGGTTCGAAACTCGACTTCACCGATCCCGACCTGCTGCGCGAGGCCTGGGATCTGGGCCGCCGCGATGGACAGGCCTGGCTCAACAGGCAAGACTGACCCCGACCAAGAGGAGGAGAGACCCATGGCACGAACCGCACTCGTCACCGGAGGCAGCCGGGGCATCGGCGCCGCTATCGCCAAGGCCCTGAAGGAACAGGGCGCACAGGTCGCGGCGACCTATGCCGGCAACGACGAGAAGGCCCGCGCCTTCACCGACGAGACCGGCATCAAGACCTACAAGTGGAACGTCGCCGATTACGACGCCTGCAAGGCCGGTATCGCGGAGGTCGAGTCCGACCTCGGTCCCGTCGACATCCTCGTGAACAATGCGGGCATCACCCGCGACGCCCCGTTCCACAAGATGACGCCCGAGCATTGGCACGAGGTCATCGACACCAACCTGAACGGCGTCTTCAACATGACGCACAACGTCTGGGGCGGGATGCGCGAGCGCAAGTTCGGCCGGATCGTCACGATCTCGTCGATCAACGGACAGAAGGGGCAGTTCGCCCAGGTCAACTACGCCGCGACCAAGGCGGGCGATATCGGCTTCACCAAGGCGCTGGCCCAGGAGGGCGCGCGGGCCGGGATCACCGTGAACGTCGTCGCCCCCGGCTACATCAACACCGACATGATGAGCACGATTCCCGAGAAGGTGATGGAGAGCATCGTCGGCGGGATCCCGGTCGGACGGCTCGGCGAGGCGGAGGAGATCGCGCGATGCGTCGCGTTCCTCGCCGCCGACGATGCGGGGTTCATCACCGGCTCGACCCTCTCCGCGAATGGCGGCCAATACCTGTCCTGAGCGTTTCGTACAAATTGTGAAACGGGGCCGCGAAGATTACCCCGAATTGTAAAAGATGGCCCGGCACCCCATTCGGGGGCCGGGCCATCCTCGGTCGGACCGCAGGCACAGCGGTGCTTCGGTCAGGCCGTCCGACCCTGCCGGGTCAACAACGCCGCAAACCGCGGCAGGCGCAGCGTGAACAGCGATTGGAACACCGCCGCCCGTTCGGCATGGGCCCGGGCGAAGGCTTCGTCATAGGTGCGGGTTGTGTGAGTCTCGAACATGGCGGGCTTCCTTCGGATCAGGTTCGTTTCATTGATCCTGATATGCGCCCCGCGATACGCCCTTACAAACGAGACTTTCCAACGTGTCGGTTAAGATATAGTTGACTGACCATGACCGAACGGCTGCCCCCGCTAACCGCCCTGCGCGCCTTCGACGCGGCCGCGCGGAACCTGTCGTTCCAGGACGCCGCCGCGGAACTGTCCGTGTCCCCGGCGGCACTCAGCTTTCAGATCAAATCGCTAGAGGAGCATCTGGGCGCGCCGCTCTTCCGTCGCCTCAACCGTCGCGTCGAACTGACCCAGGCGGGAGCCGCCCTTGCGGGACCAGCAGCCGAGGGATTTCAATCGCTTGCGACCGGCTGGCGCGCCGCCCGGCGCAGTCTCGACAGCGGCATTCTGACGATCACCGCCGGTCCCGCCTTCACCGCGAAATGGCTCGCCCCGCGTCTGTTCGATTTCGCGGGCCGCCATCCGGAGGTGGAGCTGCGCTTCGCGGCGACGCTCCGGATCCTCGACTTCGCCACGGACGACATCGACATCGCGATCCGGTTCGGCCCGGACGACACGCCGCAGGATGACGGACTTCATCAGGCGCTCAGCATCGACGAATGGGTCACGCCGATGATGCATCCCGATCTGGCGGAGCGCTTTCCGACGCCGGAAAGCCTCCTCCGCGCGTCGATCATCTTCGACGATTCCATAGCGTTCCTGCGCAATTCGGTGACATGGGAAGATTGGTTCGCCGCCAACGATATCGCCGCGACCGACCTTCATGGCCCACGCTTCAGCCAGGCCGACCACGCCATCGACGCGGCGCAGGCCGGGGCGGGCATCGTCCTCGGGCGTGTTTCATTGGCGGAGGCCGCCCTTCGTCAGGGACAACTCGTCGCACCGTTCGATATCGCGCTCGTCCCGCGCGCGGTTTTCCGGGTTCTCACGCCCAGGGGTGCCGAGACCCGCCCGAACACCCGCGCCTTTCTCGACTGGCTGCGGGCGGAGGTGGGTCGGATGGACGATCATCGGACTGGGCGACACCTGATCCAGGCATGACCCAACCGCCCCGCGGGACGGATCGGCCCGCCTGTCCGGTTAGCCTGCGGAGGACGTGCTCAGGCGTTCGATCTCCTGCTTGATGGCCAGTTTTCGCTTCTTCATCGACGTCAGCGCCACCGAATCGGCTCCGGGACTGCGCTGTTCCTCCTCGACCTCCCGTGAGAGGGTCTCGTGCTTCCGGCGAAGCTCCTGAAGGTGCGACGTGAGCGACATGGCATTCTCCTGACTGTGGATGTTGCAGGGCGAGTGCAGCACGACCGTCATGGACCTGTCACGAAGTTTGTCCGCTGCAAGCCGAATGTTGCACGGCTTTGAACTTTCCTAACCGTTTCTTAACGCCGGACGCCTGCCATCGCCGCAAACCGCCGTAAATCTCCAAGGTTGCAGAACGGAGTCCGGCGGAGCGCCGTCAATCGGAGATCGAGACGCCGTTATCGACCATCGCGGCGCGGGCGAGGAACAGGTCCCGCTGCGCCACCATCACCCGGCGCGGCAGCACCCCGATGGACCCTTCGAGAATGGAGATGTTTGCGTCCAGGACGAAGCAGTCTATACCCTCTCCGTCCAGAAGGGCGGAGGCGAAGGCGATGACCGTGGGGTCGTTCGTGCGCAGCAATTCCCGCATGGATACCTGAGTTAGGGGCGGGTCCGCCCCATGTCGAGACCGGAACCCGCATGACAGACGCCACGCCGATAGAGGCCGCCAGACCGCACGAGCGCCTGGCCGCCGCCTGTGCCCTGGAAATGGAGGCGGTCAACCGCCTGATCCGGGAGCGGATGGCCTCCGAAAACGCGCCGCGCATTCCCGAGGTGACGGCCCATCTGGTCGGGGCGGGCGGCAAGCGGGTGCGCCCCCTGCTGACGGTCGCCAGCGCGAAGATGCTCGGCTACGGCGGCGAGGATCACGTCAAGCTGGCCGCCACGGTGGAGTTCATCCACACCGCGACGCTCCTGCATGACGATGTGGTCGACGAGAGCCGGCAGCGGCGCGGGCGACCGACCGCGAACCTTCTGTGGGACAACCAGTCGAGCGTGCTGGTGGGCGACTATCTCTTCGCACGCTCGTTTCAGCTCATGGTCGAGACGGGGTCGCTGCGCGTGCTGGATATCCTGGCCGGCGCGGCGGCGACGATCGCGGAGGGCGAGGTCCTGCAACTCACCGCAGCGCGCAATCTCGCAACCGACGAGGACACCTATCTGCGGGTCGTGCGCGGCAAGACAGCCGCGCTTTTCGAGGCGGCGGCGAAGGTCGGCGGGGTGGTCGCGGGCGCGCCGGAGCAGCAGGTGGACGCGCTGGCCCGGTTCGGCGACGCGCTGGGAGTCGGCTTCCAGATCGTCGACGACTGGCTCGATTACGGCGGGGCGGGCGACGGGATCGGCAAGAATCTCGGCGACGATTTTCGGGAAGGAAAGCTGACGCTGCCGGTGATCCGGGCCATCGCGCGCGCCGATGACGGAGAGCGCGCGTTCTGGCGGGCGGCGCTGGAACAGGGGCGTGCGGACGATCTGGATCGTGCACGCGATATCCTCGCGCGCCACGGGACGCTGGAGGAGACGCGGCTGGAAGCATTGGCCTGGCGCGACCGTGCGCGCGCGGCCCTCGATGCGCTGCCGGAAAATGCCCTGCGCGACATGTTGGGCGATCTTGCGGATTACGTGGTCGAACGGGCGAGCTGAACCGTCCCGTCGAGATACCCCGTCGATCCCGTCCCGTCAGGACAGGGTGCAGGCCCGGACCCACCAGCCCGGGCGTGCCAGTTCGGTCGCGGCGGCGCGGGCCGTGGAAAGGTCCGGATAGAGCCCGAAGCAGGTCGCGCCAGAGCCGGACATGCGCGCCGGTCGCGCTCCGGTTCCGCGCAGCGCCGCCAGGGCATCGGCGATTTCGGGAGCCAGGCCGATGGCGGGCGGTTCCAGATCGTTCCGTTGCCCGACGAGCCAATCAATGAAGTCCGCAGCATCCGTCCTGCGGGGGAGCAAGCCGATCTCCGGATTATCCGTCGATGCGAGGCGGGCGAACACCGCGGCGGTCGGCAGGGCCACACCGGGATGGAGAAGGATCGCGGCGAGGGGCGGAACGGGATGCGACGTCACGATTTCGCCCACGCCCTGCATCCGTGCAGAACGCCGATCCATGCAGACAGGGACATCCGCGCCGAGACTCAGAAGGTCGGCGACGGTCGGGGCCGCGCCGACCAGCCGGAGCGCCGCCGCCGCATCGGAGGATCCGCCGCCGAGGCCCGCGGGATGGGGCAGCTGCTTGTCGAGAACCACGGCGCGGGGCGTCCCGGCAAGGGCCAGCGCGCGGCGGATCAGGTTGGTGTGGTCCACGGGAACACCCGCCGCGAAGGGTCCGATGACCGACAGCGCATCGCCCGGTCCGGCGGTCAGGCCGTCGCCGACATCCGCGAAAGCCACGAGGCTGTCGAGGAAGTGATAGCCGTCGGACCGGCGTCCGGTGACATGCAGGGCGAGGTTGACCTTGGCGGGCGCGAAGCCGAGGTTGTTCCGGCTGAACGTCCGGCGATCCGGCTCCGCGTGATCGACTGCCTTCGCTGTGCCGGGATCGTCGGGACCTCCGGACCCGGGCCCGCGCGGACCGGTCGCGATCACGTCAGTCCTGCGCCGCCTCGAGGAGCGACGGTGCGCCCTCCTCAACCAGCACGGCATCGAGGCCGACCTCCAGCTTGCGCCGGATGCGGATCGCCTCCGTTTCCTCGGGATCGAAGGACAGGGCGCGGCGCCATTGGAAGCGGGCCTCCCGCTCGCGGCCCACGGCCCAGAGAACGTCGCCCAGATGGTCGTTGACGATCGGGTCCAGCGGCTCCAGTCCGGCCGCCCGCTCCATCGGCTCGACCGCCTCCTCGTAGCGGCCGAGACGGTACAGGACCCAGCCGAGGCTGTCGGTGATGTAGCCGTCGCCGGGGCGGGCCGCGACCGCGCGTTCGATCATGCCGAGCGCCTCGTCGAGACTCTCCCGCCGCTCCACCAGACCGTATCCGAGATAGTTGAGCACCAGCGGTTGATCCGGGTTCAGTTCCAGCGCCCTCCGGAAATCGGCCTCGGCCCGGGACCAGTTCTCCTCGCCCTGCCGCTCCAGCGCGATGCCGCGCACGTAGTAGAGATACCAGTCCCGCTCGCTCTCCCCCTCGAGAAGGGCGATGGCGCGATCATAGGCGGCGGCGCTCTCCTCGAACCGTTCCAGCCGCCGCAGGGTGTCGCCATAGGCGGACCAGACGGGCAGGCGGTCGGCATTGGACTTCGTCAGCGCCGACAACACCTCGACCGCGGCATCCTCCTTGCCGGATGCCAGCAGCACCTCGGCCCGGGTGATCTCCGCGCCGAAGAAGGAGGGGTGGTCGCGGGGCACGCGGTTCAGCACGCCGTTGGCGAGATCGTGCTGACCCTGTTCGTCCAGCAGTTCCGCGGTCAGGACCAGCGCGTCGAGATGGTCCGGGCGGAGCGCCGTCGCGGCGCGGGCCGACAGGAGCGTGAAGGTGGGCGACGTTTCTCCGGCGAAGATCGCGGCCAGCGTGAAGTAAGCCTCCGCCATCCCCTGGGGCGGGACGGTCAGGAAATCGTAGGCGATCTCCTCCCCCGCTTCCAGACGGGTGGAGAGGGCCTGAAGCACGGGGCTGTTCGTGGCCTCGTTCGCCTGGTCGAGCAGTTCGCGCGCATCGTCCGGACGATCGAGCTGCATCAGGACCTGCGCATGGGCCTCGATCCCGCGGGTCGTCGCGCCGAGCGGACCATGGGCGCGGCCCGAAAGGATATCGTCGGCCCCCTCGTAATCGCCCGCCATGGCGAGCGCGAACGCCTTGTGCAGGTGCGCGATGTTGGCGAAACCCTCGTTCTCCGCCAGCGTGTCGAACAGGTCGAGCGCGCGGCTCATATCGCCGGACGCCGCCGCGATCCATCCGCGCAGCAGGCCGTCGAGCAGCGCGCCCGCAACCCCGCGATCGTCGATCAACGCGAGTGCGGCGGCATAATCCGCCTCCTGCAGGAACGCCACGAGACGCGCACCGTCGGCGAACTGACTCTGCCCGCCGCCCTCCACCAGCAGGTTCGCGGCCCGTGCCGCCCGGTCCACATCCCCGAGGGCGGCATAGATCACCACCGCGTTCTCGAGGATCGCGGGCGAAGGCTCTCCGGCAGCGATCAGCCGATCGTAATAGGCCGCAGCCGCCGCGTAATCGTTGGAATACCCCGCGATCCGCGCCGCCAGATAGGGACCGGACAGGCCCTGCGCCGTCACGGGAGCGGCGAGGGGCGCGGCCAGAAGGGCGGCGGCGAGGAGCAGGGGGCGGAGCGTCATGGGCGGGTCCTTGGGACAGGTCTCGGGGCGGGTCCCCGGGGGCGGGGCGCCCCGGGACGACGTCTTGTTGACGTAAAGCTAGGCGCGGCGGCGGAGGCATGCAACGGCCCCACGCCGCGCCTGCCCCGACCGGCGATCACATATTGGGGTAGTTGGGCCCGTCGCCCCCCTGCGGCACGGTCCAGACGATGTTCTGGCTCGGGTCCTTGATGTCGCAGGTCTTGCAATGGACGCAGTTCTGGAAGTTGATGACGAACTTCGCGTCCGCCCCCTCCCCTACGAATTCGTACACACCTGCGGGGCAATACCGCTGCGACGGACCCGCATATTTCGGCAGGTTCACGTCCACGGGGATACTTGCATCCTTGAGCTTGAGATGCGCGGGCTGGCTTTCCTCGTGGTTGGTGAAGCTGAAGGCCACATTGGTGAGACGGTCGAAGGACAGCTTTCCGTCCGGCTTCGGGTAGTCGATGGGCTTGTGCTTCGATGCGGGCTCCGTGCTCTCGGCGTCGGACTTGCCATGCTTGCTGGTGAAGAGCGACGTGCCGACCAGATTGTTCAGCCACATCGAGCCGCCGCCCACCACCATCGACGCGGTCAGGCCGTAATTCGACCAGAGCGGCTTGACGTTCCGCACTCGCTTGAGGTCCTTCCCGATGGCGCCGGTGCGCACTTCGGTGTCGTAGGCGTCCAGCACGTCGCCCTCGCGGCCCGCCTCGATCGACGCATGGGCGGCCTCCGCTGCGGCCTTGCCCGAGAGCATCGCGTTGTGGTTGCCCTTGATCCGCGGGACGTTGACCATCCCCGCCGCACAACCGAGCAGAGCGCCGCCCGGGAACACGGTCTTCGGCAATGACTGCCATCCCCCCTCGGAGATCGCACGCGCGCCATAGGCGACCCGCTTGCCGCCCTCCAGAAGCTCGGCGACCATCGGATGGTGCTTGAACTGCTGGAACGAGAGGTAGGGGTTCACGTAGGGGTTCCTGTAGTTCAGGTGGACGACGAACCCGACATAGACCTGATTGTTGTCGAGGTGATAGATGAAGCTGCCGCCGCCCGCATTCTTGCCCAGCGGCCAGCCCATCGTATGCACCACCTTGCCCGGCCGATGCTTCTCCGGGTCGATCTCCCAGATCTCCTTCATGCCGAGGCCGTATTTCTGCGGCTCGCTGTCGGAATCGAGGGCGTGCCGCGCGATCACCTGCTTCGCCAGCGATCCGCGCACCCCCTCGCCCAACAGGACGTATTTGCCGTGCAGCTCCATCCCCGGCTCGTAGCCCTCGCCGGTGGAACCGTCGGGTTTGCGACCGAACTCCCCGGCCACGACGCCCTTCACCCGGTCGCCGTCCCAGACGATCTCGGAACAGGACATGCCGGGGAAGATCTCCACCCCCAACGCCTCGGCCTGCTCGGCCATCCAGCGGCAGACATTGCCCATGGAGACGACGTAATTGCCGTGGTTCGACATCAGCGGCGGCATCGCGACGTTCGGGACCCGGACCCGCCCCTCCTCGCCCAGCACGAAGAAGCTGTCGGAGGTCACGGGCACGGTCACAGGCGCGCCCTGCGCCTTCCAGTCCGGGAGCAGGGCGTCCAGCCCCACGGGGTCGAGCACCGCCCCCGACAGGATATGCGCGCCGACCTCAGACCCCTTCTCCAGCACCACGACGGAGCGCTCCGGGTCGAGCTGCTTGAGCCGGATCGCCGCCGACAGACCCGCGGGGCCCGCCCCGACGATGACGACGTCATATTCCATGCTCTCGCGCTCGACGGCGTCGGCGGCGGTCTCGGACGTGGTATCGGCCATGGACGGTTTTCCCCTCTTTCGTGCGTTCGGACAGGTATGGGGACGGCCCGCACGACGGTCAATCGCGACGCTGCATCATGTCGCGCCCTCCGGGATCGGTTTCGGTTCTTGCCCATGGCAATCCGCGCGCCTCCAAACGAAGCCGCAAACCGGCGCGGTCTGCTTGCCATACGCAATGCCGCAGGAGGCTCCGCCATTTCCCCCGCGCGCCCGACCCGCTAAGGGAGCGCGATCCAAGCCCCGGGGAGAGGCCCATGACTCCGTTCCGTATCGTGATGCTGCTGCTGTGCGTGGCGGGCGTGATCCTGCCCATGCGCTATTTCCTGCCCTGGCTCTCCGCCAACGACTGGGACCTCGGGGCCATGGTCGATGCGTGGCACGCGAACGACGCGTCCAGTGGGCTGGTCTGGGACCTCACGGTCGCGGCCGTCACCCTGACGATCTGGATCGTCTGGGATTGCGTGCGGACGCGCCGGTGGCTGGGCCTGATCGCCATTCCGGCCACCTATGGGATCGGCGTCAGTCTCGGCCTGCCGCTCTACCTGCTGCTGCGGGGCCGCTGATGGATCATTTCCTCTACCGGGACGGCATCCTCCATGCCGAGGACGTGCCGCTCCCGGAGATCGCGCGCTTAGTCGGGACGCCCGCCTATATCTATTCCGCCGCTACGCTGCTGCGCCATTTCCGCCTGTTCGACGAGGCGCTGGCCTGGGGTCCGCATCTCGTCTGCTACGCCGTCAAGGCGGCGAGCAATGTGGCGATCCTGAAGCTGCTGGGCGATGCCGGGGCGGGGATGGATGTCGTCTCCGAGGGGGAATATCGGCGCGCCCGGGCCGCCGGGGTGCCGGGCGAGCGGATCGTGTTCTCGGGCGTCGGCAAGACCGAAGGCGAGATGCGCCACGTCCTTGCGAACGGCGTCCGGCAGATCAACCTTGAGAGCGAGCCGGAGATGCGTCTCCTCTCCCGCATCGCCGCGGAGATGGGCGTCGAGGTGCCTGTGACGGTCCGGGTGAACCCGGATGTCGACGCCCGTACCCATGAGAAGATCGCCACCGGGCGGTCCGACAACAAGTTCGGGATCCCCATCGCCCGCGCCCGCGCCGTCTATGCCGAGATCGCCACCCTCCCCGGCCTGCGCGTCATCGGCATCGACGTCCATATCGGGAGCCAGCTCACCGACCTCGATCCGTTCCGGCAGGCCTATCGTAAGGTCGCCGACCTGACGGAGGCGCTGCGGAGCGATGGCCACAATATCGAACGGCTGGATCTCGGCGGCGGCCTCGGCATCCCCTATGCGCGCTCCAACCTCGCCCCGCCCGTGCCCCTCGAATACGGGCAGGTCATCCGGGAGGAGGTCGGGCATCTCGGCTGCGAGATCGAGATCGAGCCGGGACGCCTGATCGCGGGCAATGCGGGGGTGCTCCTGGCCTCCACGATCTTCGTCAAGGAGGGGGAGGGGCGCGATTTCCTGATCCTCGATGCGGCGATGAACGACCTGATCCGCCCGGCCATGTACGGTGCCCATCACGACATCGTTCCGGTCGCCGAACCGAAGCCGGGGGCCGATCAACGGCCCTACGACATTGTCGGCCCGGTCTGCGAAAGTGGCGATACCTTCGCCAAGGGCCGCGACATGGTGCCGCTGGCGACGGGTGACCTCGTCGCGTTCCGCAGCGCCGGAGCCTACGGCGCGGTCATGGCCAGCGAATACAATTCCCGCCCCCTGATCCCCGAAGTGCTCGTCCAGGGCGATCAATATGCGGTGATCCGCCCCCGCCCGACATTTGACGAGATGATTTCGCGCGATACACTCCCGGAATGGCTGTCCGATGATTAGATCGACCTGACCTACATCCTACGGACACCCCCCGGGGAAGCCAATTTCACCGGACGGACGGGCCCCATATCCACGGGAGAGACAGGTGGCCGAGCGAGACGCGACACCGACCGGGCGAAAGGCCGCCGGCGCCTCCGCTGCCGACCGGCATGTGGCGCGACAGCTTTGGCTGACCCGTGCGGGCCTCTGGGCGGAGCGGATCACGCGCGCGTTCTGGCCCGCCTGGACCGTGGCGTTCGCGGCTCTGGCGGTCTGGTCCACCGAAGTGATCCCCCCGCTCTGGTCGCTCAGCCTGCTGGCCGCGCTGGCGCTGCTCTTCGGCGTGGTGACGATCCTCGGCATCCGCGGGTTCCGAACGCCGGACGAGGCTGAAATCCGCGGGCGGCTCGACGCGACGCTGCCCGGACGGCCCCTGTCGACGCTTGCCGACAGCCAGGCGGTCGGGTCCGGCGATCCGGGCTCTGCCGCCGTCTGGGCCGCCCATCGCAAGCGGATGGCCGCACGGCTTTCCGGCGCGCGGGCCGTGCCGCCCGACCTGCGCGTCTCCCGGCGCGACCCGTATGCTCTCCGTTATATGGCGGTCCTGTTCGCGGCGCTGGCGCTTCTGTTCGGGACCGTCCTGCGGCTGCCCGACGCACCCGCGCTGGCCGGTCCGGCGGGACAGCTCGCGACCGGCCCCGCCTGGGAGGGGTGGCTGGAACCGCCGCGCCATACCGGCCTTCCGACCCTCGCGCTGACCGAAATCCCGCCCGGCCCCGTGGAGGTGCCCGAGGGAACGCGCGTGACCCTCCGCCTCTACGGCGAGGTCGGCGCGCTTGCGGTGTCGGAGACGGTGTCCGGCCGCGCCGTTACGGACCCCTCCGCCGCGATCCAGGACTTCACCGTCACCCGCAGCGGGACACTCGCCATCGACGGCGCCCCCGAGACGGTCGGCGGCGCGCCCGTCTGGACCCTGAGCGCGACGCCCGACCTCGCGCCCGAGATCGCGCTGGACGGTCCGGCGGGCTTCGAGTTTCCCGATCAGGTCACCCTGCCATGGAGCGCCTCGGACGATTTCGGAATCGTTGCGGCTCAGGTGACTTTCGCGCTGGATCCCGACGCCGCCGAACGTCGCCATGGCCTTGCCGTGGAGCCGGAGCCGCGGGAGCCGCTGATCCTCGACATGGCGCTGCCCATCGCGGGCGATCGCGGCGCCATCGCCGACACGTTCCGCGCCGATCTCACCAAGCATCCGCTCGCCGACATGCCGGTCATCGCGACCCTCCGGGCCGAGGATGCGGCGGCGCAGACCGGCGAGACGGTCGAGACGATGATCCTCCCCGGCCGGCCGTTTTACGACACCGTGGCCGCCGCCCTGATCGAGCAGCGCCGGGATTTGAATTGGGCACGCGCCAACAGCCAGCGGGTGGCCCGCGTGCTGCGCGCGGTGACGTGGAAAGCGGACGACGTCTTCGACAATCCCGCCGCCTACCTGACGGTGCGGATGGCGATCCGGCGGCTCGAAAGCGGTCCCCTGACGCTCGAAGGTCGGGACGAGATCGCGGAAATGCTCTGGCAGGCCGCGATCCGGCTGGAGGAGAACAGCCTCGACTCCGCGCTGGAGCGGCTCCGGCAGGCGCAGGACCGGCTGTCCGAGGCCATCCGCCAGAACGCCCCCCCGGAGGAAATTGCCCGTCTGATGGACGAGATGCGGCAGGCGATGGATGAATACACGCGGCAACTTGCGCAGCAGGGGCAGCAGGGCGAGCAGCAACAGCAGGCCGAGGGCGAGACGCAGGAAGTCACGCCGGACATGCTCGACCAGATGATGCAGCGGATCGAGGAGCTGATGGCGCAGGGCCGGACCGCCGAAGCGCAGGAATTGCTGCGGCAGCTTCAGGAGATGATGGAGAACCTGCAGGTGACGCAGGGCCAGGGTCAGGGCGGAGAGGGCCAGCCCGGCGAAGGTCAGCAGGCGATGGAAGACCTGCGCGAGCAACTGCGCGAGCAGCAGGACCTGTCTGACGAAGCGTTCCGCGAATTGCAGGAACAGTTCGGTCAGCAGGGTCAGCCCGGCCAGCCGCAGCCGCCCGGACAGGGTCAGCAGCCGGGTGAGGGACAGCAACCGGGTGAGGGACAGCAACCCGGCCAAGGGCAACAACCCGGGCAAGGACAGCAGCCCGGGCAGGGTCAGGGTCAGCAGCCCGGTGGACCCGGCAGCGAGCGGGCCGACGGGTCCGGACAAGGCGATGCGGATGCCGAGAGCCTTGCGCGGCGGCAGGAACAGCTGCGCCGGGGTCTGGAATCCCTGCGCGGCGGATTGCCCGGCGCGGGAACCGAAGCCGGGGATGCCGCACGCGATGCGCTGGGCCGGGCCGAGCGGGCCATGCGGGAAGCGGAGCGCGATCTTGCGGACGGCAATCTCGGCGGCGCGCTCGACGATCAGGCCCAGGCGATGGACGCCCTGCGCGACGGGATGCAGGAGCTGGGCCGCGCTTTGGCGGAGAACCAGCAGGAAGGTCAGGGGCAAGGCCAGGGTCAGGCGGCGACGCGGGAAGGCGGCGGGTTCGCGCGCGATCCCCTGGGACGTCGCAGTGGCGAAGGCGGACGCCTCGGCACGGAGGAGAGCCTTCTCGGCGGTCCGGATGCGGCCCGTCGCGCCCGGGACCTTCTGGACGAAATTCGTCGACGCTCGGGCGAGCGGGAGCGGCCGGAGATGGAACTGGATTACCTGCGGCGCCTGCTCGACCGGTTCTGACGCGGCTTACGGCCCGGGCGAAATCCGGTCGGTCAGATCGGTCACCGAGTTCTCGAACGCGATCCGCCGCCCGTCGATCCATCTGACATAGGCGTCGAGCGGGTTCGCCAGTTCCGGGATACCCGCGGCGATGCGATCCGCCAGACCGTAGATCGCCACCAGCGTCACAACCAGCAGCGCGACGGCCCCGAAACCCGTGCGAAAACCGCGACGGCGCGGATCCGCTCCGCGCGGCGCCCGTCCGGGATCGGCCCGGCGGAGCGGGGCCTCCGGCGCGGGCACTTCGGGCTGCAGGGCGGAGGTGACTTCCTCGATATCCGGCAGGCGGTCGCGGCGGGACGCTTTGGGCGGCGGCGCCTCCACAGGCTTCGAGGGCGCCGGTTGCGTTCCCGGCTGCCCCGTACGGGCACGGCCGATCGAGGCGGCGGCGGCCATACGTGCGCGTTCGGCGGCGGCCGCCACGCGGGCCGCATCCTCTGGGCTCCCTTCCCCTTGCGGGGCGGTCCCGACGTCTCCACTTTCCGGCTCCGACATTCCGGTATCCGGGTCCGATCCGGCGGCGCGCAGGCGGGTCTCGTGATCCCGTTCCGCGCGAAGGATGTCCAGGACCGCGTCGTCCGCTGGCGGGCGGGGACGACGCATATCGGCCACGGGCGGTGCGGGGTCCGACACCGCCTCCAGATCCTCCTCCGCCTCCGTCCCGGGATGAACCCAGGTAGCGCCACAGCCGGAGCACTGCACCTCGCGCCCCTCCGGCGGAATCAACTCCGGGGAGACCTCGTACTGGGCGCTGCAATCGGGGCAGGTCAGGCGCATGGGGGCGGACATGCCTCCTCTGGACGGTGCGGAAAATCCACGGCACCGCGCCCTATCGCCGCCGCACTGTCAACCCCGGGACCCGCTCTACGCGGGACGATACGGCCCACCCCATACCGCACCCCGGCACGTGCGGCCTTTCGCGCGGGTCGGCGTTTCGCGTAGGGTCGCGGTCATGCAACTCTTCCGCTCCATGGTCTTCAACGTCGCGATGTATGTCTGGATGCTCGTCATCGGTCTCGCCTTCGCCCCCTGGGCCATCGCGTCCCGCAAGGGCGCGCGGGCCGGATGCAACGCCTATGCGCGCCATACGATCGCGATGCTGGACTGGATCGTCGGCTTGCGAACGGAAACGAGGGGGACGCCGCCATCGGGCGAGACGCTGGTCGCGGCCAAGCATCAGTCGTTCCTCGACATTCTGGTGATCTGGGCGGCGCTCCGGCGACCCTTCTTCATCATGAAGGCGCTACTCGTCTGGGCACCGATCCTGGGGCAATACGCGATCCGCCTCGGGTGTATCCCGGTCCATCGGGGCAAGCGGACCGAGGCAATCAAGAGGATGCTGGCCGAAGTGCGGTCGGGGGAGCGGCGCGGCGGGCAGCTTCTGATCTATCCGCAGGGGACGCGCGTGGCTCCCGGTGCCGTGCGACCCTACAAGGTCGGGACCTTCGCGCTCTACGAACAATTGGGGCAGCCCTGCGTGCCCGTCGCGACCAATGTGGGCGTGTTCTGGCCAAAGCGCGGCTTCCTGCGCCGGCAGGGCCTCGGGGTCGTGGAGTTCCTCGAACCGATCCCTCCGGGGCTCGACCGGGCGACGTTCATGTCGCTTCTGGAGGAACGGGTGGAGACGGCGTCCAATCGCCTGATGGAAGAGGCCGGGTTCCCGGTCCCGCCGCGCCCGCCTCTCATGGGCGATCCTGTCACCGCAACGGTGGAAACCGTCGCAGCGGAGGCGGTCCGGGCCAAGTGAAGGACCCCTCCGACACCGCACGACGCGACCGTTAGAACACCAGCGCCCAGACGCCGCCGACCGACAGTTCCGCAGCCGCCAGCACGACGATGAGGGCGCGGACCGGCCAAGTCCGGAACCGAAACCAGCACAGGAGCGCCAGTCCCAAAGCGAGGATCAACTCGGCCGGAGCGATCCATGCGGCGCCGTGGGCTCTGTCCCAGTAACTGAGCGGCGAGGCGAAGACCCAATCCGTCAGCGGCCAGAAATGCGCCCGCCCGTCATCGTGGTGCAGCGGCAGGTCGCAGGCCAGATGCAGCAGCCCCGCCCCGGCCAATGCGACGATCCAGGCACGGCGCAGCCAAACGCCGAGTCCGAGGAGCGCACCCCAGACGAACACGGAATTGTCGACCGCGAAGACCCCCTGCCACAGATCGGAATAGTAGAGCTGGCCGAACACCGTTTCCGCCGGGATGCCCGCCGCCAGAGCGCCGCCCGCCAGCAGGTAGAGGGACAGGTCCGGGAGGAGCGCGCCCGCAAGCGCCGCACCGGTGACGCGAGGCCGCCCGGGCTTGCCGAAGACGGCCAGACCGATCAGGAGATGGGCGGGCGTGTTCACGGGACCGCGCTAGCAGGGGTGCGCCGCAATGGCACGGGCGATCATGATCCAGGGCGCGGGGTCCAATGTCGGCAAGTCGATGCTGGTCGCGGGCCTATGCCGCCACTTCGCCCGTACGGGGATGCGCGTGCGCCCGTTCAAGCCGCAGAACATGTCGAACAACGCCGCCGTCACTTCCGATGGTGGCGAGATCGGGCGCGCGCAGGCGCTTCAGGCGCTGGCCTGCGGGGTGGAGTCGGTGGTGGACATGAACCCCGTGTTGCTGAAGCCCGAGACCGATACCGGCGCGCAGGTGGTCGTGCGGGGCCAGCGGATCGCGACGGTAAAGGCGCGGGATTACGCCGCACTGAAACCGCGCCTGCTGACCGATTGCCTCGACAGCTTCCGGCATCTGGCATCGGACGCGGATCTCGTGATCGTCGAGGGCGCGGGCAGCCCGGCGGAAATCAACCTGCGTGCAGGCGACATCGCCAATATGGGTTTCGCCGAGGCGGCGGGGGTGCCGGTCGTGCTGGCCGGCGATATCGACCGCGGCGGGGTGATCGCGCAGATTGTGGGAACGCGCGCCGTCCTGGCGCCGGAGGATGCGGCACGCATCGTTGGCTTTCTCGTCAACAAGTTCCGGGGCGACGTCACCCTGTTCGAGGAGGGGATGGCGCAGATCGCCGCGCGCACGGGCTGGACCCCGCTGGGGGTCGTGCCGTGGTTCGCCGACGCGCATCGGCTTCCGGCGGAGGACATCCTCGACATCCGCTCGACCCTTCGGGCGGGCGCGTTCCGGATTGCGGTTCCGCGGCTTGGCCGGATCGCGAACTTCGACGATCTCGACCCGCTTGCCGCCGATCCCGCCCTCTCGGTCGAGGTGGTCGCCCCGGGCAACCCCCTGCCCGTCTGCGATCTGATCCTGATCCCCGGCACCAAGACGACCATCGCCGATCTGGACCTCTTTCGCGCCGAGGGGTGGGATATCGACCTTGCCGGACACGTCCGACGGGGGGGGCATGTCCTCGGCATCTGCGGCGGGTATCAGATGCTGGGCCGCACCATCGCCGATCCCGAGGGGCTGGAAGGGCCGCCGCGCAAAGTGGCCGGGCTGGGGCTGCTCGATGTGGACACGGTGATGCGGTCGCAAAAGCGGCTGGACCGGGTGACGGCCCGCGATACGGCGAGCGGCGTTGATGTCATGGGCTACGAGATCCATCTCGGCGAGACGACCGGCCCGGATGCCGCGCGTGGCTGGCTGGAGCGGGACGGGGTGGTTGCCGGTGCTGCAAGCGCGGACGGTCGCATCCGCGGCTGCTACCTCCACGGGCTCTTCGCCGGGGACGCCTTCCGCGCGGCCTATCTTGCGCGGCTCGGCGCGGTGATCGGACCTTCCGATTACGGCGCGGGAGTGGAGGCTACGCTGGACGCCTTGGCGGACCATCTGGAACAGGCGCTGGATTGTGACGCGCTGCTCAATCTTGCCGCGAATCTGTGATATTGCCTATCGTTCCGGCCATGTTAGCGTGCGGCGACAATTTGCCGACGCCATTCAACGGAGACATTCCATGCGCCGATTCCCGATAGCTGCCAGCCTGGCCCTCGTCCTGACCTTCGCTGCCGGACCGACGGTCGCCGCACAATGCGGAAACGACGGCAGCGGGTTCGAACGCTGGAAACAACAATTCGCGCAGGAGGCGGCAGCGGTCGGGATCGGCGCGCGGGGGCAGCAGGCGCTCGCGAATGCCCGCTATGCGACACGTACCATCGCGGCCGACCGCAACCAGAAGGGCGTCCGCTACGCGCTCAACGACTTCATCCGAATCCGCCTCGGCTCCCTCGACAGTTTCGCATCGCAGGCGACCCGGCGGCTGAACCAGAACCGGGCGTTCTTCCAGTCGCTGGAGGCCCGCTACGGCGTTCCAGCAGGCATACTCTTGGCGATCCACGGGATGGAAACGGGGTTCGGTCGCAACATGGGATCCGAGAATGTCGTCTCCTCGATCCTGACCGTGGCCTACGATTGTCGGCGGTCCGCGTTCTTCACGCCCCACGCGCTCGCCGCGCTGCAGATGGTGGATCGCGGGATGCTGGCACCCGGCCAGAACGGCGCGGCCCACGGGGAGCTGGGCCATACCCAGTTCCTGCCGGGCAACGCGCTCCGCTACGGGCAGGATGGCAGCGGCGATGGGCGGGTCGATTTCTACAACATGGCCGACGCGATGGCCTCCACGGCCAATTTCCTTCGCCAGAAGGGATGGCAGCCGGGGCAGCCGTTCCAGGAGGGGACGACGAATTTCCGCGTCCTCAACGAATGGAACGCGGCGACCGTGTACCAGAAAGCGATCGCCCTGTCGGCGGCGCGCATCCAGTAAGGGGAAGCCTCAGCCTGCACCTCTGGGGCGGGGCATCTGACGCGCCCTGCCTCGCGGGGCTGGTTTCGCGGCGCTTCAGGTGTCCATGAAGAAGTCGTCGATCAGCGAATGGAACAGGTCCGGCTTTTCCAGATGAACCGCGTGCGCGGTACCCGGCACGACCGAAAGGCGCACGTCCGGGATGCTCGTCCAGAGGGCCTCCACCTGCGGCCAGCGATAGGATTTGTCCGCGTCGCCCCAGAGAACGAGCGTCGGCATGGTAATCGCCGACAGGGCCGGGCGCCCGTCCCAGTTCGCCATCGCCTCCAGCGCCGCGAGCGCGGCCTGCGGGCGGGCCATCTCCCCGATCCGGGCGATTGCGGGAAAGCCCGCGGCCCCCGCGCCCGCCCGGAACCAGGTCGCGCCGATCCGGGCGATCGTCCGGGTCACGCCGTCCGTGCCCAGCCGCTCCCGCGAGACGGCGATGGATTCGAACCGGTCCGGCATCATCCCGAGCGGTCCGGTCCCGTAGAGGACAAGGCGCCGGACGCGGTCGGCGTTTTGGGCGGCGATCTCCTGCGCGATCATTCCGCCCATGGAATGTCCCAGCAGGACGAACTCGGTCACGCCGAGATCGTCGAGGAGGGCGAGGACGCTGTGGGCCATGCCCGCGATGCTGTCGCGCCCCTCCATCTCGGCGGCCGCGCCGAACCCCGGAAGGTCGGGCGCGATCACGTCGAAGGCAGACGCGAAGCGGGCGATCTCCCGCTCCCATTGCGCGGCCCCGCCGAGATAACCGTGCACGAGGACCAGCGCGGGACCGCTTCCGCCCCGCAGATAAGGCAATTGCGGCATCAGCGCATCTGATCCGGGAGCCACAGCGCCACCTGGGGCGACAGGATCAGAACGGCGATCAGGAGGACCATCGCCGCGATGAACGGGAGGCAGCCGATGATGACGTCGCCGATACTGACCTGATCGCGACTTATGGCCTGTATCACGTAGAGATTGAGCCCGACGGGTGGCGTCAGCACGGCGATTTCCATCGTGATGGTGTAGACGACGCCGAACCAGATGAGGTCGAAGCCCGCAGCGCTCATCAGCGGATAGATCGTCGGCAGGGTTATGAAGGTCATCGAGACGGGTTCGAGGAACATCCCGAGGATGATGTAGAAGATCAGCACGATGGCGAGCACCGTGTAGGGCGACAGGTCGAAGGAGAGGAACAACTCCGTGAATTGCTGCGGTACCCGATAATAGGTGAGCACGAAGCCGAAGAGGACCCCGGCGGAGAGCAGGAGGCCGAGATAGCCCATCGTGCGCATGGTCGCGAAGATGGCGGCCTTGAACCCCTGCCACGACAATCCGCCCACCGAGAAGGCGAGGATGACCGTCAGGAGCGCCGCGACCGCCGCGGCCTCGGTCGGGGTCGCTATCCCCGCGTAGATCGCCACGGTGATGACGAGACCGATGAGGACGACCGGGCCGACAGTGGCAAGGATCATCCGGATCGGCATCCGCGCCGCTTCCTCCCGCGCGGGGATGTCCTCCGGCTTCAGCATGCCCCAGATCAGCACGACGACGACGAAGCTGGAGACGAGGATCAGGCCGGGGATCACGCCCGCGATGAAGAGATCGCCGATGCTCTGGTCGGTGACGATCCCGTAGAACAGCAGGATCAGGCTGGGCGGGATCAGCACCGACAGCGTGCCGCCCGCCGCGAGAACCCCGCTGGACAGCCGCTTGCCGTAGCCGAGGCGCAGCATCTCCGGCAGGGCGACGCCGCCGATGGTCAGCGCGCCGACCATGGAGGAGCCGCAGACCGCGCCGAAGCCCGCGCTCGCCCCGATGGAGCCGTAGGCCGCGGAGCCCTTGATGCGCACCCCCTGATGCAGGAACTGGTACAGGTTCGGGCCGATGTTCGACTTGCCGATCAACTCCCCCAGGAACACGAACAGGGGCACGGCCAGGAGGATGTAGTCGATCCACACGCCCCAGAGCTTCAGCTCGGAGGAGACTATGGACGTCTCCCATCCCTGGATCTGCCACAGGAAGGGCAGCGACGCCGCGGCGAGCGCGAAGGGGATGGGGAGGCCGATGGTGATGAAGAACATCAGCAGCCCGAGGAGGCCAAGCCCGACCGTGTACCATTCCATCAGAGGTCTCCCGTGGGGGCGGGCGTGTGGATCAGGCGGATCAGGCGCAGCGCGGCGTAGAACGAGAAAAGCAGGAGCGCGAAGGCGCCGGGCGCCCAGAAGAGGTAGCGGGGCCAGTGCAGGATCTCGGAGGCGACGCCGGAATTGAACGACCGGACCGTCGCGCTGACCCCCGCATAGGCGAAGAACGCTCCCACACCGAGCATCAGGACATGGTTGAGGATATCGAACAGGCGACGCGCGCCCGGGCGCAGCAGGTCGGTGACCATCGTGACCTTGGGAAACGCATCCTCCCGCATGGCATAGGCCAGTCCGGCGAAGGCCACTGGAAAGAGAAGAAGTGCCGTCGCCTCGGTCACCATCCGGTCGGGGCGCCCCAACCCGTAGCGCACGAATACGCCGTAGGAGATCCAGAGCATCTGGACGAGCACGATCGCCGCCCCCGCCCCGGCGAGCCAGATGACGACCCGTTCGACGTGTCGGATCAGGCGGTCGAGTCCGTCCTCCATGATGCACCTCGGCTCGTGACTGGGGAGATGCGGCGGCCCCGCACGGGTGGGGCCGCCGCAATCGGGCGTGCCTAAGCCTATGGCGCGTGGCTCTCCAACAGGTCGCGGACCTGTTGCGCCAGATCGGCGCCGCACGCCTCGTTCACGGTCTCGTCCCAGGCGGGCTTGACGCTGGCGATGAGGCTCGCGCGGGTCTCGTCCGGGATCGAGACGGCCGTGCCGCCGCCCTTCATGACCGCATTCCCGACCTGCTCGTCGACCCAGGATTCGTAGAGCGGCTGGAGCCAGACTTCCGTATCGGCAGCGGCTTCGGTCAGGGCGGTCTGTTCCTCGGCGGTCAGCGCGTCGAACTTGTCCTTGTTCATCATGTACTGGACGTTGCCGTAGAACAGGTTGGCGTTGACCATGTAGGGCATCACCGTCCAGAGCTTCCAAGAGCTGTAGGTCGCGACACCCATGTTGATGCCGTCCACGACGCCGCGTTCGGCGGACTGGAACACCTCCTTGGGCGCGACGAAGACCGGCTCGCCGCCCCAGGTCTCGATCATCATGCTGACCAGCGGGCCGATGGAGCGGACGAGCTTGCCGTCGAGGGATCCGATATCCTCGACCCGCTCCTCGAACCACCATTCCTGATCGTAGGAATAGTTGGAGTTCAGGAGCGGTACGAGGCCGACATTCTCGGCCTCGCCGCGGATGAGCTCGGCATAGGCGGCGTCGAGTCCGACCTGATCCTCTAGGCTCACCTCAGCCGGATAAAGCGACGTCACGGCGTAGCACGGCAAGCGGTTGTCGGCGTTGATCCAGCTGATGTCCGAGACGCCGCCCTGCAAGGAGTCTACCCCTTCGGACCAGCCGTGGAGCGTGGAGGAGGCGAAGATATCGACCGTGACGCTGCCGCTCGTCTTCTCGGCGACGAGCTCGGCGAAATGCTGGAACCCCTGATAGCGGATATCGGATTCGTTGACATAGGTGCTCAGGCGGATCGTGGTCTCGGCGGATGCGCCGCCAGCGAGACCGCAGCCCAAGGCGATCGCGATGGCGGTGGCGGTGGCGGAGGTCGATGTGAACGGTGACGTCATGTCGTGCTCCCTGTTGGATGCGGGTCGGACGGATCGCGTACCGTCCCGCCATAGCCCTGGGAGCCGGTTCGCGGTCATATCGTCCGCCTCGTGGTCCCTATCCGAAACGCTAGGCAACGGATCACTGCGCCCGCCAATTCAAAGACCTGATTGGCCGATGCAGAACTTGCATAACCATGCGATCTCCGTACCTTGAAGCGGACACGGAGGATCGCAGGTGGACCTCAACTGGCTGCAGGATTTCATTTGCCTCGCACGAACGCTGAATTTTACGCGCGCGGCGAAGGAGCGAAACATCACGCAACCTGCGTTCAGCCGCCGGATAAAGTCGCTGGAAAGCTGGCTCGGCGCGCCGCTTATCATGCGCTCGACCTATCCGGTCCAGTTGTCGGAGGCGGGTCGCCAGTTCCTGCCCGTAGCTGTCGAGACCCTCGCAGACCTGACCGATATCCGACAGACCATCCGCGCTCAGGAACAGGGCACAACCGCCTTCCAGCGGATCGCCGTGCTGCACACGATTTCCGTCAATTACCTGTCGCGGCGCATCGCGGAATTCGAGAACGTGATCCCGGACCTCCGGGTAAGGGTCTATTCCGACAATCTGCGGACCTGCTGCCAGCTTCTGTCCGACGGGACGTGCGACTTCCTGCTCTATTATAGGCATCACGCCGTGCAGCCGGTTTTCGAGGAGGCGCAGTTCGCCCGGAAGGATATCGGGACGGAGCAGATGATCCCCGTCGCACAGACGGAGGCGGCGCGGGCGGGTGGCTGGAATCTCGATGTCGGAGGCGGGGCGGACATCCCGTATCTCGGCTACGATCCCAGCAGCTTCCTCGGCGCGGTCGTGGATCAGACCATCGGCAATCGCAAACCGCGGCTGGCCCTGCGCTACATGGATGCACTGACCGAGGCGATCAAACGCCGGATGCTGGCGGGCAGCGGGATCGCATGGTTGCCGGAAAGCGTGGTCGGCGAGGAACTGGCATCGGGCGCGATCGCGCGGGTGGGCGGCGACGCGTGGGACGCGACGCTGACTCTGTCGCTCTTCTGCTCGCTCGACCGATTGGACCCGACGGGTCGCACGGTCTGGGATGCGCTATGACGCGCTGGAAAAGGCCGGATGATCGGCCAGCACGCCCTCGATCGACTCATGCCCCGGCCGTTGCGAGCCGGACATGCGGATCATCGCGATGCCGAGGGGTTGTTCGGGCAGGGTCTCCACCCGGACGAGCCGACCCGAGTCCAGGTGCGGCGCGACCAACGTTGCCGGCAGCCATGCCACGCCGATGCCGTCCAGCGCGTACTCGCAGGCGGCAAGGGTCAGGGCCGTCTCTGCCCGGGGTGACAACGACATGCCCGCGGGAAGGCGGGGGACGATGTGCCGGTTGACGATCCGTCCGAGAAAAACGTGGTGCGGGTAGCCGATGGTCGGGATCGCCCCTTCGCAGAGGCCGTCCAGCAGATCGGGAGCACAGACGGGGATGAGCCGATCGACCCCGAGCGTTACGGTTTCGAATGCGTCGGACGAGATCGCCGCCGGTTCCTCCGGCACCTCGTAGGTCAGCGCGAAATCCACCTCTCCCGACAGGAGCAGCATCAGACATTCATCCCGGTTCCCCGAGCGGACCCGGACCGACGGGCCGCCCCGCGCCGTCAGCTCCTTCACGATCCAAGGCGAGATCGTCGCCGTTATCGAATGCTGGCACACGAAGGCAACGCCGCCGCTATCTCCGGAGGATCGCAGGTCGTGTCGCAGACGCCGAAGGCGCGCGCTCATCTCCCGAAGTTCCGGCTCGAGCGCGCGCACGCCGGGCGTCATCACGACCGGCTTGCGCGACCGGTCGAACAAGGAGGCGCCGAGGCTGTCCTCGATCCCCCGCACCCGTCGGGTGAAAGCGGATTGCGTCAGGGCACGCCGCTCGGCCGCCCGCGCGAGAGAGCCGGTGTCGATAACCGCGAGGATGTCGTCGATCCAGTCCAGGCGCATGGCCCGCGTCCTAACTTGCACATCCCGCATAATCTGGCACGGGATTTGCATTAGATCAAAGGGGTAGTCGGACGGTATCTCCCCGAACACACCAATTCAGGACATCCGTCATGCATCTCGCCCGCTTTCCCCGACGCTTTCTCGCCCATCTGCCGACCCCGCTGGAGCGACTCGATCGGTTGACGGCGGAACTCGGCGGACCCGAGATCTGGATCAAGCGGGACGATTGCACGGGCCTGTCCACCGGCGGCAACAAGACGCGCAAACTCGAATTCCTGATGGCGGAGGCCGAGCTGCAGGGCGCCGACATGGTGATGACCCAGGGTGCCACCCAGTCGAACCACGCCCGTCAGACCGCCGCCTTCGCCGCCAAGATGGGGATGGGATGCCATATTCTGTTGGAGGACCGGACCGGATCGAACGAAGCGAACTACAACGAGAATGGCAACGTCCTGCTCGATCATCTGCATGGGGCGACCACGGAAAAGCGACCGGGCGGCGGCGACATGAACGCCGAGATGGAGAAGGTCGCCGACCGGATGCGGGCCGAGGGACGGAAGGTCTATACCATCCCCGGCGGCGGCTCGAACCCGACGGGCGCGCTCGGTTACGTCAATTGCGCGCTCGAATTGCTGGTGCAGGCGAACGAACGGGCGCTCCGGATGGATCACATCGTCCACGCCACCGGCAGCGCGGGAACCCAGGCAGGGCTGATCGTCGGGCTGGAGGCGATGAATGCACAGGTGCCGCTGCTCGGGATCGGCGTGCGGGCGCCTAAGCAAAAGCAGGAGGCGAACGTGTACGCGCTCGCCTGCGCCACGGCGGAAAAGCTCGGCTGCGAAGGCGTGGTCCAGCGGGAAAACGTGGTGGCGAATACCGACTATGTCGGCGCGGGTTATGGCATCCCGACGGAGGACGGCATCGCGGCGATCAGGATGTTCGCGGAGCTGGAGGCGATCCTTCTCGATCCCGTCTATTCGGCAAAGGGAGCCGCGGGCCTGATCGACCTGATCCGGCTGGGCCACTTCCGGAAGGGCGAACGGGTCGTGTTCCTTCATACCGGCGGATCGGCCGCATTGTTCGGTTACGACAGCGCGTTCGATTTCGCGGACCGGCGGGTGGCCTGACGCGCTCTGCGCAAACGCCCCGGCCTCCGGTGGTTGCCCGATACTCTCGAAATTCCGGTGGTGCGGACGGCGGGGCTCGAACCCGCACTCCCGAAGGAAGCAGATTTTCATACCACTTCGGTTTTCACCGCCGCCCTGCGGGCGTTCGTGGTCTGGACTATCCCTTCACCCTAGCCGTCCGGCCGTAGGCGCTGCCCGTCTAGTCTCTACACCTTCCCGGAAGTCCGGGCTTGGCTCGGGATCGGCACGGCATCCTTTGCCAGAGCGTTCCCCGAATTTGAGCAGTTCTACTCCGCGCGTTTCCCCGCGGGCACTCCAATCAAAGTCTGCTGCGTCTACCGATTTCGCCACGTCCGCATATCGGGGGCTTAGGCGCGCAGCACCGGGATTGGCAAGCGTCTAGAGGTCGACGCCACCGCCGGGCGGGTCCGGCAGATCGAGCAGATGCCGCTCCGTCAGCCATGGATTGAGCGTCACCGCCTCCCGGATCGCCGCGCGCCCCTCCTCCATCCGGCCCATGGAGATCAGCGTGAGACCGCGACCGGCGAGCGCCGCGATATGGCGCGGACGCAACGCCAGCGTCCGGTCGAGGTCGGGGAGCGCGTCGGCATAGTCGCTGTCTAGGAAGTTCGCGAAGGCGCGTTGATTGTAGCCTTCGGCATAATCGGGGCAGTAATCGACGAGGGCATCGAAGGCGCGGATCGCCCCGGGGAGGTCGAAGACTGCCCGGCGCTCCATCCCCTCGTCGAGCAACTCCTGCGCTCGGCCGTCGGGCGCACGCACCCATTGCTCCCACATCTGGCCGGAGAAAACCCGCGCGTCCCGCTCGTTCCCTGCCGCCTGGACCCCTGCGATCAGGTCGTCCATCGTGGCGGAGATGTCGGGAGCGGCGGGACACTCGGCGGAAGCGACGGAGCCGACGAGGACGCACGGGAGCAGAATGGCGCGGACAGGAGAGATCATCTTCCGAAGGGTGGATCGCCCGACCCTCACGTCAAGCAGGTCCGGGCATACCAGTTACGATCAGTTCCGTCCGGCAGTGAACCGTGTGTCCTCGACCCGGAGGTTGTTCACGCTGGCGACACGGTTGTCGAAGGCGGAGAAGAGCGCGTCGATCTCGCCTTCCATCGAAGCGGCCAAGGCCACGGGACGATTCGACCAGCGGGCCTTGGCTGAGATGACGGAGACGATGCGCAGCTCGCCATTGACGGTGGCGAAGACCGGCGCGCCGGACGCGCCGAAATCGACCGAACAGCTCAGCACGAGGACGTCACGATCACGGGTGAGGACGGCGCAGGCCTCCTCCCGCGAGGGGGCGGCGGCACGATGCTGGGCGTAGCTGATGACCTGCACGGACTGACCCGAGCGAACCTGCGATTGCGTCCGGAAAGGACGGACATGACTGAGCTGGACGGGACGGTCCAGTTGAAGCAGGGCCAGATCGGCGCCGACGCGACCGATCTTCGTGCCGCGGCCGAAATTGAAGGAGGGGTGGATGACAGCCCGGGCGATGCCGCGATAGGCCTCGGCCTTGCCGTTGCGGAGACCGGCCTGAAACTCCAGCCGGGAGATATCCATCCGACGGCCGGTCCGCTCGTCGAAAAGGCAGTGCGCGGCCGTCAGAACCATGTCCGGGGCGACCAGCGACGCGGTGCAGAACCCGCCATCGCCGAAGTTGAGACGGCCTACGCCCTCCCATCCGCGCACGGAATCGGCGGTCGCGAGGGGGCGGAGACCCGAATTGTCAGCAGTGCCTTCGGAGGGCAGCGCGATGGTCAGGAGAGCGGCGGTGGCAATGGCGAGCATGGAACGAAACATCTGGCAACCTCACTAGGAACTGCCGAGGTTTTCGTCCGCGATCGTGTCATAAACGCGACATTCGCGGTCCGAGTTCCAGGCCATTACGCGACCATTTCACCGCAGCATCGGGACCTTCGCAAGGCCGGGGGTCGATCCGGCATGCTCGGCGATGGCGGGTGGGACGGGTCCGCCGGTCGCCCAGTCGAGCAATTCGACCGTATGCACCACCGGGACCGACGCGGCGCCGCCGATCTGCATCATGCAGCCGATATTGCCGGCCGCGATGACGTCCGGCGCGCGCTCCTCCAGCGTCGCGACCTTCCGGCGTTTCAGTTCGCCCGAGATCGCAGGCTGCATGAGGTTATAGGTGCCCGCACTGCCGCAGCAGAGATGGGCATCGCTCGGTTCCGACACGGTGAAGCCCGCGCGTTTGAGCAGGTCTTTCGGCGCGGTCTTCACCTGCTGCCCGTGCTGGAGCGAGCAAGCGGCGTGATAGGCGACATGCATCGGTCCGCGCCCCTCTTTCGACGACAGATGGCCAAGCGGTATTCCGCCGACCCCGTCCCGCGCCGGGCGCGGGGGCGTATCGAACGGATGATCCGCGGGCAGGAGATCGAGAATCACCTCGGAAATATCCTTGGCCAGCGCCGAGACCTTCGCCGCGTCCTCCGCCAGCGGGTCGTTGCGGAACATATGACCGTAATCCTTGACGGTTGTGCCGCAGCCGGACGTGTTGACGACCACCGCGTCCAGACCCCCGCCCCGCGCCTCTCGCATCCACGCCTCGATATTGGCGGCGGCGAACCGATGGCTCTCCTCCGTCCGGCCCATGTGGTGTGTCAGCGCACCGCAACAGCCCATCCCTTCGGGGATCACAACCTCCGCTCCCAGCCGGGTCAGCAGGCGGATCGTGGCATCGTTGATATCGGTGTTCAGCGCCTTCTGCGCGCAGCCCGTCATCAGGGCGACGCGCATCCGGCGATCCGTCGCAGGAAAAGTCTGGGGATCATCGTTGCGACTGACCGGCGGGATCGTCGCGGGCGCCATGGCGAGCATCGCGCGCAATCGTGCATCCGGCATCAGGCGAGCGAAGGGGCGACCGAGCTTCGCACCGAGCAGGGCCAGCCGGAACCGACCGGGATAGGGCAGCACCTTGGCCAGAACCCAGCGGAGCAGCCGGTCCATCGGCGGCCGTTTGTAAGTCCGTTCGATATGTTCCCGGGCATGGTCGACGAGGTGCATGTAGTGGACGCCCGACGGGCAGGTCGTCATGCAGGCGAGGCAGGACAGGCAGCGGTCGATATGCTTGACGATCTTGGCGTCGGCATCCCTTCCGCTCTCCAGCATGTCCTTGATGAGGTAGATGCGGCCCCGCGGGCTGTCGAGTTCGTCGCCCAGGATCTGATAGGTCGGACAAGTCGCGGTGCAGAACCCGCAATGGACGCAGGACCGGAGGATTTCATTGGAGCGGGCGGTGGCCGGGTCCGCCAGTTGGTCCGGGGTGAACGTCGTCTGCATTTCAGGCCACCCCTTCGAGATTCAGAATGCCACGGGGGTCGAAGCGTTCGCGCAGCCCTCGGGTCAGTGCGGCGACGGCCGCCGCTTCCGGCGGGAAAGTCCCCGCCCCCGCCCCGCGGACGCAGGTGGCATGGCCCGCCCCCTCCCCCAGCGCCGCGCGCAGATCGGTGCCCGGCACGGTGCGCATCCAGATCAACCCGCCACCCCAGTCGAGCAGGACCGCCTCCGCCCCCGCCCGCGCGACGAGCTCCGCGGCACGGGACGGCCGGGCGGAGACCCGCCAGAGATCGCCGGGACCCTCCATCGCCCGCGCGTCGCGGATGTCGGCCCAGAGCGCATCGGATGTATCGGGATCAAGCCGGGAGGCGGGGCCGAACGGTGCGAGCCGGCGGGCCAGCTCCCCGGCCCGGTAGTCGACCGAGCCTTCCAGCCCCTCGATCCGCAGCCAGGTTTCCCTCCGCCCAGGATCGTGAGCGGCGCCGGTCACCTCGAACGGCGAGGTGAGTCCGGCGGACATGGCCCGCACGGCATCTTCGACCGACAGGTCAGGGACCATCAGCGTCGTCTGGGTCGCCGCGGCGGGCAGAACCTTGACGCCAACCTCCGAAAGCACGCCAAGGGCGCCCCGCGCCCCGGCCATCAGGCGAGCGAGGTCGTAGCCGGTCACGTTCTTCATCACGCGCCCGCCATTCTTGACCACCATTCCGGTCCCATCGACGAACCGCACCCCGATCAGACTGTCGCGACAGGCCCCGACCGTGACGCGGCGCGGACCGGATACGTTCATGGCCACCGCCCCTCCGATCGTCGGCGTCCCATCGGTGCCCAGCAGGGGACGGTGATCCATAGGCTCGAACGGCAGACGCTGCCCTTCGGCGGCAAGGGCTTCCTCGATCTCGGCCATCGGCGTCCCGGCCCGCGCCACCAGCGTCAGCGCTCCGGGCTCGTAGAGCGTGATCCCCGACAGGCCGGCGGTCGTAAGGGCCTCGCCCGCCCCGGGCATATGGCGCGTCGCACCGCCCCGCACCGACAGGGGACCATTCGCGCCGCGCAGCATCTCGGCAAGCTCCGCCTCGGTCTCGGGTCTCAGCACCGGACGTCCCTTCTTCTCGGCAACAATATCCCCGCCGGAGGCGTCGACGGTTCAGCCCGCACGACGGCTCGCAGTCGCGTCCAGCGGAAACACCTTCGCCGGATTGAGCAGCCAGCGCGGGTCGAACACGTCCTTGACGCGCATCTGCGCCTCCATGTCGTCGCCGGTGAACTGATGGTGCATCAGGTCGCGCTTCTCGATCCCGACCCCATGCTCACCGGTCAGGCAGCCACCTACCTCGACGCAGAGTTTAAGGATCTCGGTGCCCATCTCCTCGCACTGCTCCAGATCGCCCGGCTTGTTGGCATCGAACAGGATCAGCGGGTGCATGTTGCCGTCGCCCGCATGGAACACGTTGCCGACCTTGAGCCCGTACCGCTCCGACAGGTCCGAAATGCCGCGCAGGACCCGGGGCAGTTCGCTGACGGGGATCGTCCCGTCGAGGCACATGTAGTCGTTGATCTGACCCATCGCGCCAAAGGCGGACTTGCGACCCAGCCAGATGCGCGCGCTTTCGTCCGCGGAGGTGGACCGGCGCAGCTCCACCGGGTCGTGGCTCCGGGCGATCCCCTCGATCAGTTCGAGCTGTTCATCTATCTCGGCCTCCGACCCCTCCACCTCCACGATCAGGAGCGCCTCGACATCCGGGTAACCGGCATGGGCGAACGCCTCCGTGGCGCGGATCACGGGCCGGTCCATGAACTCGATCGCCACCGGAAGGACTCCGGCCTTGATGATATCAGCGACGCAGGCGCCCGCCGTTTCGTTGTCGTCGAACGCGATCAGAACGGGACGCGCCCCCTCGGGTTTCGGAAGGATGCGCAGGGTCGCCTCCGTCACGACGCCGAGCTGTCCTTCGGAGCCGCAGATCACACCCAGCAGGTCCAGCCCGCCCGCATCCATATGCGCGCCGCCGATCTCGACCACGGTGCCGTCCATCTGCACCAGCGTGACGCCCAGCAGGTTGTTCGTCGTCACGCCGTATTTCAGGCAATGCGCCCCGCCGGAATTCATCGCGATGTTGCCCGCTATGGCACAGGCGAGCTGCGACGACGGGTCAGGCGCATAGAAGAAGCCGTCCGCCTCGACAGCGCCGGTGACGCTGAGATTGGTACGCCCGGTCTGTACCCGGATGATGCGGTCGTCGTAGTCGACCTCCAGCACGTCGTTCAGGCGGGCCACCCCGAGGATCACGGAATCCGCCGTCGGCAGTGCGCCACCGGCCAGCGACGTGCCCGATCCGCGCGGGACGACGGGCACACCCATCTCGTGACAGATCGCGAGCACCGCGCTCACCTCCGCCGTGCTTCGGGGCAGGACGGCGGCCAGCGGCGGGCAACGATAGGCCGTCAGCGCATCGCATTCGTAGGCACGCGTCTCCTCCAGCGCATGGATTACCGCATCTTCCGGCAGCACCGTGAGAAGGCGGGAGACGAGTTCGGCCTTGCGGTCCAGCACGAACGGGTCGGGCTTGGGCATTTCCATGGGGAGACCTCCTGACGGAATATCCGGCGATTTGAGCGGGCCCAGCGGATTGGTAAGATAATATAACCAATTTCCCCTGAGGCAAGCCTCCGTTTACTTGTTAGGACGTCCCCATGATCCCCGACGCGCTCGCCGCCTTCACACTCGCCGATCTGGCGGCCCTCGCATTGCTCGCGATCCTCTGGTTCGGGTGCGGGATCGCGATCGAAAATCCGCCCGCCCGCCGTCCCTCGGTCACGCTTCTGATGGACCGCTATCGCCGCGCCTGGATGACCGAGATGATCACCCGCCAGCCGCGCATCTTCGATGCCGCCATCCTCGGGTCCCTGCGGCAGGGAACGACGTTCCTCGCCTCCGGGGCGCTGATCGCTGTGGGCGGGGTACTGGCGCTCGCGGGGAACACCGATCGGCTGGACAGCATCGTCATGGGGATCGGCGTGGCTGGCCAGCCGCTGACCGTGTGGCAGGGGAAACTCGCCATCACGGCCCTTCTCCTCACCCATGCTGTGTTCAAGTTCGTCTGGTCCAACCGCCTGTTCGGATATTGCGCCGTGGTGATGGCCTCCACCCCGAACGTCGCGGATCATCCCGATGCCGTCATCCGGGCCGGACAGGCCGCGGAGATCAACATCCGCGCGGCGGTCAATTTCAATCGCGGCCTGCGCTCGATCTATTTCGCGCTGGCCTCCCTGGCCTGGCTGGCGGGACCGCTCGCGCTGTCCCTGGCCGTGGCTCTGACGGCCTGGGGAGTGATGTCACGGGAATTTGCCTCGACCTCGCGAAGCATTCTGCTGCAGGACTAGGCCATGCGCTTCCTCCTTCCCCTCGCCCTTCTCGCCACGCCCGCGCTCGCGGACCTTCCGGTGGTGGAGGGCGCCATGGCGCGCGAGATGTCCGGCGTCTGGAGCTTCGACGTTACCGTCCGCCATGCGGATACCGGTTGGGATCACTACGCGGACGGCTGGTCCGTGACCCTCGCCGACGGCACGGTGCTCGGCCATCGCGAACTCCTACATCCGCATGTGGAGGAACAGCCCTTCACCCGCTCGCTGGGCGGAATCGTCATTCCCGATGGCGTGGAGCGGGTGATGATCCGGGCCCATGACAACGTCCATGGATGGGGTCCGGAGCTGGAGGTGGAGCTTCCGTGATAGTGGGTTGACGCGGCTCTGTCAGGTCCGACAGGTGAGCGGCGCCGAAATTGTTGATCTTGATAAGACCACGGCAACGAGACCCGAGCGCCAGGTCGGAATATCGACGGGTGCGCGGAGCGGAATCTGGCCGGTTCAGGCCGAATGCGCCCCGTCGGCCAGAGACTTGACGTAGGCGAGCACGTCCGTCGGGCTCTCTCCCCGACCGATCCGTTCCACGATGGCCGAGCCCACGACGCAACCATCGGCGACCGCTGCGATGTCGCGTGCAGCGTCGGGCGTCTTGATGCCGAAGCCGACGATGACCGGCAGGTCGGTCGATGCCTTGATGCGCGCGACCTCGGGGGCGACCTTGTCCGCACTCGCCTCGCCCGCGCCCGTGATGCCCGTGATCGAGACGTAATAGACGAAGCCGGATGTGTTCCGCAGCACCGTCGGCAATCGCGCGGCATCCGTCGTCGGCGTCGCAAGGCGGATGAAGTTGAGTCCCGCCGCCTGCGCGGGCAGGCACAGTTCCGCATCCTCCTCGGGCGGCAGATCCACGATGATGAGCCCGTCGACACCCGCCTCCGATGCCTGTTCCAGGAACCGGTCCACGCCGCGGGAGAAGATCGGGTTGTAGTATCCCATCAGGACCACGGGCGTCTCGTCGTCGCGGGCGCGCAGGGCGCGGACGATGTCGAGCGTGCCGTCGAGGGTCATGCCGGCCTCCAAGGCGCGCTGACCGGCAAGCTGAATGGTCGGGCCGTCGGCCATCGGATCGGTAAATGGCAGGCCCAACTCGATGATATCGACCCCCGCCGCGGGCAGGCCGAGCACGATCTCGGTCGCCGTCTCCGCATCCGGATCACCCGCCATGACATAGGAAACGAAGGCGCGGCGGCCCTCGTCGCGCAGGCGCGCGAACGTGTCGTCGATCCGGGTCATCGGCCTCTCCCCTGTCCGACGCCCGGAGTGCGACATGGGGCGCGGGAGGTCAACGTCGCATCATCGGGCCGCCAGTCTCGGGGAGCCGAAACGAGGCGTGAACGATCGTCCGTCATGCGTACATACGACCGTGCACCATTCGTGCATACAAACGTCATACCAAAGGTTAACGGACCGCTGCTGACAGAGGAATGCAGGGATTCTGTCCCGGTCGGAGATTGACCCGGAGACGCGATGGGGAACCGGTGGCCGTCGGGCAGCAGACGCCGCGGCGCCGCAAATGTCCGATGGCCGGACCTGAACGACAGACGCTCCGTCGGTTCGGCCGACAGCATGGCGAGCGAGGACCGTGTCTCCCGTGGATCCGCCTGTCTCGCCCGACCAGTGCCGCTCGAATCGGATCGGCTCCGGACAGGGCTTGCGGCACCCGTTTTTTCTGTTGCGCAGGGCATGTGTGGATCGGAAGTCCTGTCGCCACCGTGCAGCTCTCGGACGGGAACAAGGGAACCGACACGCAGCGCACTATGCGTCCCGGCGCCGCAAAGATTCTTTTCCAGGTCTGGAACCGAGGCGGTCGTGACCCCATTTCCCTGCCATGAATTACATACTCGCCATCCTCCTGCCGCCGCTCTCGATCCTTCTGGCGGGGCGTCCGATCCTCGCCATCGTGACGTTCCTGATCTGGATTCCCGCGCTGTTCTTCTCCGGCGGCCTGACCCATCCGATGTTCATCATTCTGGCGTGGTTCGTCATCTTCGAGCGTCGCAACAAGGCGGTCTGACCGGCGATCACGGGGAAGTCGGCCCGGACAGGCGCCTCCGGCCGGGACGGCCCACCTTGTCCCCCTGCCCCGGCGCGGATAAGGCGTCGCGGGCACTGACGGAGGGCGGATCATGGGCTTCAAGATGGGGATCGTGGGGCTTCCGAATGTCGGCAAGTCGACGCTGTTCAACGCGCTGACGCGAACGGCCGCGGCGCAGGCGGCCAATTTCCCGTTCTGCACCATCGACCCGAATGTGGGCGACGTGGCCGTGCCGGATGCGCGGCTCGACCGCCTCGCGAATATCGCGAAATCGAAGCAGACCATCGCCACGCGCATGACCTTCGTGGACATCGCAGGGTTAGTGAAGGGCGCGTCGAAGGGCGAGGGTCTGGGCAACAAGTTCCTTGCCAACATCCGCGAAACCGACGCCATCGCCCATGTCCTGCGCTGCTTCGAGGATGAAGACGTGACCCATGTGGAGGGGCGCGTGGACCCGGTCGAGGATGCCGAAGTGATCGAGACCGAACTGATGATCGCGGACATGGAGAGCATCGAGAAGCGTCTGCAGGGGCTCAGCCGCAAGGTGCGCGGCGGCGAAAAGGAGGCGATCCAGCAGGAACGCCTGCTGAAGGCGGCACTGGCCGTGCTGGAGGAGGGTCGGCCCGCCCGAACCGTCGAGATTGCGGAGGAGGACGCGCGCGCCTGGGACCTGCTGCAACTGCTGACGTCGAAACCCATTCTTTACGTCTGCAACGTAGACGAAGGGTCGGCGGCGACGGGAAATGCGTTCTCGGACGCCGCGGCGGAGATGGCGGCGGCGCAGGGTGCGGCGCATGTGGTGATTTCCGCGCAGATCGAGGAGGAGATCGCGCAGTTGCCCGCGGAGGAGGCGGCGGAGTTCCTGACGGAGATGGGATTGGAGGAGGCGGGGCTCGACCGGTTGATCCGGGCGGGCTACGCGCTCCTGTCGCTGGAAACGTATTTCACGGTTGGGCCGAAAGAAGCGCGGGCGTGGACCATCCCCCATGGCACCAGCGCGCCGAAGGCTGCTGGTGTGATCCACGGCGATTTCGAGAAGGGATTCATCCGCGCGGAGACCATCGCCTACGACGATTTCGTGTCCTTGGGCGGCGAGCAACCGGCCCGGGAAGCGGGGAAGATGCGGGCGGAGGGAAAGGGATACATCGTGCGAGACGGCGACGTGCTGCATTTCCTGTTCAACACCTGACGCAATGATCCCGATCGGCGCAGTCCGACGGGTATCTGCTCGGAATTTCGGGGGAAAACGATAGATCGCCGGGCGGTCAAACGACCCCACACGGCGAGATAGAGTACCTTCTGCATCTTCGTATTGCAGGTCGTAGGGGCGAAGGGACCACGTAACGGAAGAGCCGTGGCGGATAGCGGTTCCGTGATATTACCCCCGGAAACCTTGCGGCAAGTCCGCCGTTATGGCCAAAAGGACGAGGTTTTCGGCCCGGCACAACCCCGGGCCCGACGGATGTATGGAGTGACCGATGCAGAGACGAGACCTTTTGGCGGGCGGTGCGGCCCTCGGGCTTTTGAGCCTCGGTGCGGTGGAACCGGCCGGTGCGCAGCTTCTCCCAGCCTCGATGATGCCGGTTCAGGTGCGGATCAGGCCGGAGATCGGACCGAACGAGATTCACGTCATCCCCGACAGCTTCATGCTCTACTGGACGCTGCCCGGCGCGCGCGCGATCCGCTACATGGTGGGCGTTGGGCGCCCCGGACTATACGAGTCCGGCGAATTCTACGTGGGTGCCAAGAAGGAATGGCCGAGCTGGACCCCGACGCCGGACATGATCGCGCGCGACCCGGCGTCCTACAAACAGTTCGAGGACGGGATGCCCGGCGGGCCGAACAATCCGCTGGGGGCCCGGGCGCTCTATCTCTTCGAGCCGGGCCGCGGCGATACCTACCTGCGCATTCATGGCACGAACGCACCCGGGACTATCGGGACTGCGGTGTCGAACGGATGCGCCCGGTTGGTCAACGATCAGGCGATCGACCTCTATAACCGGGTGCCGATGAAGTCCCGTGTGGTCCTGCATCCCAAGGGCGCCTGATTAGAGGCTCCCGGAGAGCCGTGCTCCGACGCTAGAGGCTTCCCGAACCTTCATCCGTCGGTTGACGGCAGGGTGGTCCATCCCGGTCGGATTGCGACGCGGCTTCGGCCTGCAAGGGCAGCTATTCCCGCCAGAAGCAGCAGAGCCGTCGCGGGCAGCGGCACCGGCGCCGGAATCGTACTCCCAGGACCAGAGGGATGCGGAAAGATCGGCGGCTGCGGTTCTGTCGTGATGATCGGGGGCGGACCGGGGTTCGGGCCGGGCGTATCGCCGCCGCCCCCGCCGGACACGAGCGGGCCATTTGGCGTGGAACCGCCGCGCGGACCGGAGCCGGTCGTCGTCGCGGGCACGATGGCCGTGGCGGGTTTCGCCGAGACGACAGCAGCGCTCACAAGGGGGAAAAGCGGCGGTTCGACGGACGGAAAGACCTCCTCCGGCGTAACGGGAGCTTCGATCACGTCCGCATCGGTCCACGGCACGGGGATCTCGGCCACACAAGCCTGCGCGTAGCGCGAAACATAGGCGTCCCATTCCCAATCCGCAGGATCGCGCCCCATGATCCAGTTTGCCAGGACGGGGCGGGGAAGCATCGCCGCGCAGGGTTCCGGCACGCAGAACGGTTCGGGGACGAGTTTGCTGGGCATCGGCGTGTCGAAATCGTCGGGGTGATAATCGAGGCAGCCCTCTCCGATCGGATCGAGAAGCGTGGCGGCGCCCGACGAGATCAGCAGGCTGGCGGCTGCAGCGGGGACGGGCGCGAACGTCACGGCGGCGGCCATCGCTGCGCGCAGCAGGGTTGCGTGAAATGGGGTGGATCGCGTGAACATGACGGTCTCCTTCGTGACGCGCGACCGCCGGGGCGACCGCAATTACCCGGGCGACCGAAACGATGGACGCCCTGAAATCGGTGGATTCCTCCAGATGCACGTGTGGGGAGGGCGGTGACGCGGACACGCGCCCTCCGCCGGGTGACCCGACACGTTCTGGAAGCAGGATCGGAAGCGGGCTTCTGCCCTCGGGCGGGTCCGGTAATCGGTGCCTCGCCGAAGTTCCCTGGCCGTCTCAGCGCGATCAGGATCGCGGTCCGGCACCTCGGGGTGTGAACGATATATAACGCAAACACGGAAAAATTGAAGGAAATCCTGAACAGAGGATTAACGGCTGCGCGGGGGATGGCCTCTAGGGGGAAAAGCCTTGCGCCACCTCGCGAGGACCGGATAGAGCGGTCGGCGGAGACGTGGCCGAGTGGTCGAAGGCGCTCCCCTGCTAAGGGAGTAGGCGGGAAACCGTCTCGAGGGTTCGAATCCCTTCGTCTCCGCCAACTCTTCTGACCGCAACAATCTGTAAGTTTGCCTTATCGGATATGGCTGGGATGAATCTGACAACATGGCCTACACTCTCGGCCGCGATGTATACGTCACTGACGTGAGCCGTAACATTACCGGCCCTACAAACGATTAAATGTCTGCTTACTAGGTTCGCTAGCCAGCATAGGCGGGTCCGCTCTCGGCGCCTTCGCGACGCGGCTCGACCGAGTTCTCATCGTCTTTTCCGCGGCGCGAAAAATGACCGCTGAGAGCCCCACACCTACCAAGTTGCTGCAGAGCGGCAAATGCTAGCTGTCCCGGCGGAGGCCGTTTTTCACTATCTCGGCCTTCGTCCAATGGGTGTCGCTTTGGACGTGCCCTTCACGAACATATTTCGCGACATGTGTGGCCATATCGCTTTCAAAAAATGGTGAAACCGACCTCACAACAAAGCCTTCTTGATTCTCGAGGTCTAAGAGGTCGAGCACCGACTTTATTGCTGCGTCATCGAACCGACCTCGTTGAAGTACAGGGACAGGCTTCACGCCCAAGTCCTCAAAGCGGCCTAATGTTTCATCCCAGCCCTGAACTTCATTGTCTACGATCCAAGCAAAGCCGAGGAAATAAGACGCTAAATCGTCATAAGCCACTGAATGCTGTGCAAACAAGTATTCCCCTACAATCCTCTCATCGCCAGAAAGACTTGGCGAAATCCCTGCCGCATACGCCTTCACCCAATCGCGGGATGCGTGGTATCCGCTGTCTGGGCTTCGGGCATGGCAGCCGCCCGCGAAGATTGTCGTGTTTTCGCCGTCCATCTTTTCGGTGAACACGACTTCGTCGGCACCCTGTAGATGAGTAAGGTCTTGGATGATCTTGTCATCACTCCCAACACCCGGGGAGGTAGGCAAGTGGAATGTACGTCCGTATTTCTTCATGCAAGTCTAGTGGCAGAACCGCTTCGCGGAAGGAAGAGCGCCCCTGAAGCGGTCCTTCAATCGGAGTGGGCGAACGGCAGCTTCGTCCGCCCTGCTGCCGTTCCCCCTATCCGCTTTAAACGTTTCCAAACCCAGCCGCCGAGGTCAGCTTCCGGCCCCGGTTTTCGGTTTCATAAGAGGCTAAACTGAATAGCCCCGTGGTTCGTGGACGCCTTCTTCCCTGATTTTGAGGCAAGGAGGGCATGATGGGCAGCGACGAGTTCGGCGACGAATTCAAGCGGGATGCGGTCGCGCAGATCACCGGGCGGGGCTACCCGGTGAGGGAGGTGTCGGTGCGCCTCGGGGTCAGCCCGTATTCGCTCTACGTTTGGAAGAAGAAGTTCGCGAAGGCGTCGACAGGCGAGCGTGAGAAGGACACCGAGACCCGGCGTCCGAAGCGGGAGCTGGCACGGCTATCATCGTCGGTATTCACCCGACTTGCAGACGTCGCCCGAAACATGAAGTCGGATCGGAGATGCTGCGAAGCAACGCTTCATTTCGAGAGGGTCCGGAATGGAGTAACGGCGAGAGCATCTCGGTCGCCATCCCCGACGGCTGGAGCGTTGCCTTGGACAGGCGTTGTTGCGATTGGTCGTCGAGCCATGACGAGGCACCGCGCCGTCCCGGGTCGCTGCTGACTTAGGTGGACCGGGAATTGGCGTGGTGCGGATCGCGCGATGGATGCCCGGGGCACCCAACTTCATTCTTGGCCTCGTCCACCCAGTCCCCTCCATCGGCGAAGGTTCTCTTCGAGCTGCCTCCTCGGCGGGTCGCCGGGTTGGTCGACGACATGAGCATCGGGCGCCTCGGCAACGATGACCGGTCGTTGCGCAAGTACCGCACGCCATGAATCTTCGGCACACGACGAATCCCGACATCAGCACCCATACCGACACCGCGATCGACGTGCCCGGCAGATGCCTCGGATGGTGCATCCTAGGCGAAGCCCTCGTCCGGGGGATGACGGGGCGAGCGGCGCGAAACGATGGCTCTGCACTCATCGAACTTCGGGCATCTCTTAGCGCGCAATCCCCGGTTCGCTCTGGTCAGCGAAACCGCATAGGGTCCAAGAACCGCTCGATGACCCGCTCCGGCTCAATGATTTGCGGGCCCCGAAGTCGGGCTGTGGGGGAGGTTACCATGGCGCAAAGCACTGATCGCGGCGTGGTCCCGCATGCGGCTCCGGCAGGAGGTCGGGGGCACGCGACGGGTCTGCTGGCCGGGGCAATCGCAGGGGCCAACGTCATTGGGCTCACCGTGGGCAAGGCGTCGCTGCTGTTCGCGGGGCCGCTCGAGGCGGGGCTGCCGATGGCGATCACGGCCGCGCTCATGGGCTCCGCGATCATGGCTGCGCTTCTGGCTTGGCGCAGCGCCGTGCCGGCCACCGTGGCCGGCGTGCAGGACGTGCCGGCAGCCGCGCTTGCGGCAAGCCTCGTCGCGATCGGCGCGGGTCGGGCGATGAACCCCGACGTTGCCGTCGCGACGGCGTTCGCCATCGTCGCCGGGGCGACTCTGATGAGCGGCTTAGTGCTCTACGCGGTGGGTCGGCTGCGGCTGGGCGGCGTGGTCCGCCTGTTTCCCCACCCGGTGATCGCGGGGTTCCTCGCCAGCACCGGCTGGGTGCTGTTGGCTGGCGGCGTGGCCATGGTCGCGCCCGCGCCGGACGCGGCGGCGCCTGCCTGGGCCCCGGCAGGTCTCGCGCTCCTCACCGGCGCGATCCTGGCGGCGGCAACGCGACGGGTGCCCCATTCGGGCGTCATGCTGGCGGTGCTTGCGACGGCGGCCATGCTGCTCTGGGCGGCGGTGCTGCTGGTGCCGGGGCTCGGCCCGGAGGAGGCGCGCGCGGCAGGGCTGCTCGCGCGGGTCCCGGTCTCGGTCGCTCCGGCCGTCTTCGACCCGCGCACCCTTGCGCTCGCTGACTGGGGAGCCGTTACGGCGGCCGCGCCCGCCTTCGCGGTGGTGACGCTTCTTTGCCTGTTCGCGGCGCTCCTGAATGTCGGCGCCCTGGAGGCCGAGACCGGGCACGAATGCGACGCCGACCAAGAGCTGCGGGCCACAGGCCTCGCCAACATGTTGGTGGCACCGCTTGGGTCGCCCCCGGGCTACGCCTACGTCTCGATGACGAGCTTCGCGCATCGCATGGGCGGCGGCGGACGCGAAGTGGGGATCGTGGCCGCCCTGACGCTGCTGGCCGGCGTGGTGACGGCACCATGGCTGCTGCTCTATGTGCCGCCCTTCGTGTTCGCGGGGCTCATCGTCTGCCTCGGCATCGACTTCCTGTGGAGCTGGCTCGTCGAGGCGCGCGCGCGGATGACCCGCCTGGAATGGGGCGTCGTGGTCGCCATCACCGCGACGACCGCGCTGGCGAATTTCCTCGTCGCCATCGTGGTGGGACTCGCCCTCTCGGTTGCGCTGTTCCTATGGGAGTACGGCCGCGCTCCGGTCATCCGCCGCGCCACGACGCTGGCGGAGGCGCGCAGCATTGTCGAACGGCCCGCCGCCGAGGATGCTGCGCTCGATACCCGCGGCGACCAGGTCGCCATCGTCCTGCTGCAGGGTTACCTGTTCTTCGGCACCGCGGAGCGTGTACTGGGCCATGTCCGGGCGCGGCTCCGCTCTGAACATGGGCCACCGCTCGAACGCCTGGTGCTCGATTTCCGCCATGTCACCGGTATGGACAGCGCAGCCGTCGCCGTGCTGCGCCGTCTCAAGACGTTGTTGGCCCGGCATGAAGCCACCCTCGTGCTGACGCGAGGCGGGCCGGCGGTCGTCGAAGCCGTGACGCGGGCGGGCGATGGCGCGCTTCCGTATCCCGGTAGACCGTTGGACGAGACCCTGGCCGAAGCAGAGGAGGCGACTCTGGCCGCCGGCCCGGTTGAGCGGGAAGACGACGGGGTGGAGCCGCTCGCCGCACTCCTGCGGGACGTGGCGCGAACGGAGCGTTTTGCCCGGGGCGACCGTCTGCTTGCGGCGGGCGATCCGGCCGACCACGTCCTCGTGATCCGCCGCGGTCGCGTGGAAGTGCGCGCGCCGCAGGATGGGACGCGGCTGCGGGTCTTGGGTGCCGGCGCGGTGATCGGCGACGTCGCATCCTATCTCGACGCCCCCCGCACCGCGGATGTGATCGCGATCGAAGAGGGCGAGGCGTTGCGCCTCGACACGAAGGCGCTGATTGCGCTGGAGGGGTCCGACCCGGCGTTGGCGGCCCGGATCCACCGGGCCCTGGCACACGCACTCGCCCGCAAGATCGTCGCGGCCAATCGGCTCCTGAGCAGGACGTCGCTCTGACGGCACCGAAAAACGAGGTGAAACTAGGAGCTTGTGGCCGAACCTCTTCCGGGATGTCGCCCCATCACGGCATGCCAGAACGCCCGCCTCGAGGTTCTTAATGTGGGTAGACGCGCGCTCGGCGGGCCTCACCGCAGGGTCACGAGCACCGTGGCGACCTCACCGATACCCTTGAGATGGGTCCGGCGTCGGGACGGCGCGAAACGAGCGGCGGGGCCCATCAGGTGCCAGGTCGCCTCGGTCAAATGGATGCGCCCCGCGGCCCCGGTCGCTTCAAGACGGCTCGCGACGTTCACCGTTTCGCCCCAGACGTCGTAGACCGACCGCATCCGTCCCATGACGCCCGCGATGACCGGACCGGTTTCGAGCCCAACGCGGATCGCGAGTCCGCCGCCTACGGGTTCGGCCATCGCACGCGTGATATTCTCGGCGAAGGCGAAGGCACATGCGAGGTGATCGGCTTCCGGTTTGCTGACGCCGCAGGCCGCCATGTAGGCGTCGCCGATCGTCTTGATCTTCTCGACCCCGTGCCGCGCGGCGAGTTCGTCGAAGCGTGCGAAGATACCCGAAAGCCGCCCGATCAGCTCCGCGGGATCCGTGCGACCGGCCAAGGCGGTGAAGCCGACGATATCGGCGAAGACGACGCTCGCGCCCTCGACGCGGTCGGCGATGGCGGTCTCGCCGGCCTGCAGCCGCGCTATGATCGGCGCGGGATAGATCGTGGCCAGCAGGGCGTCGGCGCGCGCCCGCTCCACCTCGATCTGTGCGAGGTAGCGGCGCTCCCGCCGCTGCCAGTCGAGCCTGTCGAGGCAGGCCGCGACGCGGCTGTTCAGGATAATCGGATCAGCCGGCTTCAGGAGGTAGTCCTCCGCCCCCGAGGCAAGGCAACGCGTTATCGCCGCCGTCTCGCCCAAGCCGGACACGATGATGACGGGAAGCTCGCGCCATTCGGGGTGTGCCTTAAGTCGCTCCAGAAGTTCTATCCCGTTCATGTCCGGCATCAGCACGTCGACCAGCAGCAGGTCGAAAGCTTCGCCTGCCAGGGCGGCCAGTCCGGCCTGGGCGGAGCCCACGGCGGTGGCGCGATGCCCCTGCCGCGCCAGTTGGCGCACCATGAGGTCGCGATTGGCCTCGGTATCGTCGATAACGAGGATCCGCCCCGTTCGGCGCCCACCGGACGGAGTGTCCTGCGTGAGCGTGCGCGAGAGGGCCGCCGCCACGTCCGCGTCGACATCGTCGGCTCGGTCCCCGTCGGGCGAGAAGAGCACGTCGATCTGGGCCAGAAGATCGGTGCCGTCGGCAAGCACACGCCGCAGGTCGGCCTCCAACACTGGAGGCAGCTCGTCCTCGGTATCCTCGAGGACAATCTCCGAGTAGCCGATCACCGCGTTGAGCGGCGTGCGCAGATCGTGGCGCGCGCGCGCCTCGTCATGCGCGTCGAGGGCGCCCAACGCGGCGATCCGGTCCAGCAGCATCTCCGCCGCGTCCCGGGCGCGACCGGCATCGCCCGCGGCTTCCTGGAAACCTTGCGCGTGCAGCTCGTCCTGGAGGATCGCCAGACGTCCGCATACCGCCTCGGCCGGCTCGGCCAGACGGCGCCGGAGGCGCGTGACCAACGTCTGGGCGGCTAGCGCATCCATGCCCGTCAAGTGGCGGGCAGCAGCGCGGCCATCTTCGAGAGCAGGTCCTTGAGGTCGACCGGCTTCGTCGCGAAGTCGTCGCAGCCCGCGTCGAGCGCCTTGAGGCGGTCGTCCTCCATGGCGTGCGCGGTCAAAGCGACGACGGGGATGCCGGCCGTCTCGGGGTCGCCTTTGAGAGCGCGCGTCGCGCTCCAGCCATCCATCACCGGCAGGCTCATGTCCATCAGGACGATGTCCGGGCGCCGCGCACGGGCCATCTCCACCCCCGCCGCCCCGTCCACGGCGGATATTACCGCGTAGCCCTTCTTGGAGAGCCGGCGCGACAGCATGTCGAGATTCATTTCGTTGTCTTCGACGATCAGGACGCAGGTCACGGTTTGGGAGACTCCATTGCAGGGGGGACGACGTGGCGAGCGATCGCGGCCATCAGGTCGGCACGCCCGCCCGCACCTTTGTGGATCACGTCGGTCGCGAGTTCGTCGAGCAAACGCCGCTCGTCGCGACTCAGGTCCTTCGATGTGGCTACGATTACGGGCAGCGCGCGGGTGTCGTCGGCGTCGCGCAGGGCGCGCAGCGTCGAGAACCCGTCGCGCGCGGGCATGAGAAGGTCCAGCACGATCAGGTCGGGCATCCGCTCGCGCGTGAGGACGAGCGCGCGCTCGCCGTCGGCGGCCTCGCGCACCGACCAGCCCGCGCGCACCAGGACCCGGCGGAACAGTGCCCGGGTGGCGGGATCGTCGTCGACCACAAGAGCCTCGCGGCCCACTTCCGACACCGCACCGCCCAGGGCCTTCGCAAGCTCTCCGGCGGATACGGGTTTCACGAGGACGTCCGACGCTCCGAGTGCTGCGCCCATGTCGGGATCGGAGATCATCGAGACAACCACCACCGGCGTCTCGCACAGCACCGGGTCGCGCTTGAGCTCGCGCAGGACCGACCAGCCGTCGCGCCCAGGCATGATGATGTCGAGGAGCACGACGTCGGGGCGGTGCTCGCGCGCCAGCGCCAAGCCGGATTCGGCGCCCTCGGCCACCAAAGGGATGTAACCCGCCTCGCGCACGGCTCCCGCCAGACGGTCTCGAGCGGCGGGGTCGTCGTCGATCACCAGCGCGCGCAACGCGCCAATGGCGAGGGGCATCCTGCGGCCGCGCCTCCACCATGTCGCCGCCCCGCGGAAGGCGCAATTCGAAGCGCGCGCCCTTCCCCGGCGCCGAGGTCACGCCGATGGTGCCGCCCAGAAGCCCCGCGAACTGCCGCACGAGCGACAACCCGAGCCCGGTGCCGCCATAGACAGTCGAGGTCGAGCTCTCGGCCTGCGCGAAGGGCTCGAAGATCCGGCCCATCTGCGCCTCCGACATGCCGATGCCGTCATCGGCGACGGCGAAGACGATCTCGGAGCCGTCGGCCTCGGCCGACAGGACGATTTCGCCGCCTTCGGTGAACTTGGCCGCATTCGACAGGAGATTGAACAGGTTCTGACGGAGCTTGGTCCGATCGGTGCGCATCCGTCCGATGCCGTCGCCGACGTCCACGCGCAGAACATTCCCCTTTTCAGCGATCAGTGGGGCGACGGTCAGGCGGACGTCCTCCGTCATCTCGGCGACGTCGACTTCCTCGATCTGGACATCCATCTTGCCTGCCTCGATCTTCGACAGGTCGAGAATATCGTTGATCAGCGAAAGCAGGTGCTTGCCCGCCCCGGTAATGCGCTCGAGATCGGCTACGGTGGCGGTTTCACCCTCGTCCTCGGCATCCTCGATCAGCATTTCGGAATAGCCGATTATCGCATTGAGCGGTGTGCGCAGCTCGTGGCTCATGGATGCCAGAAACCGACTCTTGGCAACATTGGCGGCCTCGGCCTCGCGGCGTGACTGATCGAGCTCGAGCTGGCGCGCGCGCGTCTCGGTGACGTCTTCGTAGACGGCGACGGTGCCGCCGTCGGGGGTCCGGCGTTTCGTGACGGCGAGCCAGCCGCTGTCGACCTGGATCTCATCCCGACCCGGACGTGGCGCAAGGTGGCGCGCCAGTCGGTCCTCGCGATGCATCCGGTCCTGCCCGCCGCCGCCTTCGACGCCCGCATCGAGTAGCGCCTCGAAGGTCGTCCCTTCGGGCAGGCCCGCGGCGTCCGGAAACATCTCGTCGAAGCGGGCGTTGCGCAACACCAGGCGATCGGCGGCGTCGAACAGAACGAATCCCTGGGGGACGGTCTCGATTGCGGTGACAACGGTGCGACGCTGCGCTGCGGCTTCGGCCTCAAGCCGGCGGCGGGCGGCCTGGGATTCGCCCAGAACCCGCAGGCTCGTCGCCATACGGCCGAGTTCATCGGGGCCCTCGGGCGGCGGGTCAGCGGGGGCGCGGCCCTCTTGGATGTCGACCATGGCGCGGTCGATGCGCCGTAGCGGCCGCAGGATCGAACGCAGCAGCAGCGCCGTCCCCGCGAGCCCCGCCAGCACGATCACGGAGCAGGTGATGAGCGCGCGTCTCTGCGCTGCCCGCGCGGCCTCGCCCGCCCGCATGGTGGCTGCGACGGCACTGGCCGAAAGTTCGTCGATCAGCGTGGCGATGATCGTGTCGACGGCCTCGCCCTGCACACGGGCGTCGGCGATCAGCATGTTGCCGACGATACGGTTGCCATTCGTGTACTCGTCGACCGCGGCGATGCCGCTTTGCCAGAAGGCCTCCGCAGCCTCGGCGATGTCGCGCGCCGCCTCCGGCGCGAAGGCGGCCAATGGCTCTAGGCTGGTGTCCAACCGGTCGCGGGCGGCCTCGGCACGTCGCTCGGAAAGGGTGAGCAGGCTCACAGACAGCTCGGTCAGCCAGTAACGCATCTCGCCGAAATCGCGCTGCGCCCCATCCGCGGCGCGCAGCCGCTCGAACCGATCCGTCGCGGCAGCGATGCGGTCCTGGTTGGCGCGGAACTCCAGGGCCATGGCTGCCACCGAAATGACCAGCGCCGACAGGAGCGCGGCCGAGAGCCCGACGATGGCCAGCGGCAGCCTGTGTCGACGCAGCCAAGCAACGAGGCGGGCGCTTATCGCCGCAGGGTGATCGATATCGCGCCCCCCAGATCCCCGGGTGCCGCACCTTCCTTCGGAAAGCCCGTTATGTCGGTGTCGCCCGCGGGACCGCCATGGCAGGACATGCAGCTTTCGGAGTAGTATTCGGGAATCAGCATCCGGAAGGCGGGTGTGCCGCTCTCGTCGACGATCTCGTGGAACGCCTCGCCTCGGGACCAGCCGGGCGCATCGAGATGCTCGGCGATCACCGCACTTTCCCAGGGATCGGGCCGTGCCATGCGATTGCGCACCAGGTGCGGCGGCGCGGTGACCTTCACGCCCGCGACGCCGGCCTTGGCCGCATCGAAGCGCTCGTTCGTGAGCCGCGCGAAGGTTGCGGGGATGAAGCCCTTGAACGCCATTCCTTCCCGGTCGATCAGGGGCTGCGCATCGACGATTACATCACGCATGGCATCGAGAAAGGCCTCGACAAGCACGACGTCGCGCGGATCCATCCCGGGAGTGACGGGCGGGGCGCCGGTCCGGTCGGCGTAGACGGCGACGACCTCCTCGACGAAGCTATCGGGTGTTATCCCCTTGGCGCCGAGATCCGCATCGTTGATCAGCGGCTGCTTCGAAGAGACCACCGCCCGCCCCGCACGCAGGAGGTCGGCGAGCCGGTGGCCCGTCTCCAGGAGTGCGGCCTCGTCTGCCGCCTGATCCTGCGCCAGGGCCATCGTCACAGGGGTGGCTGCGAGCGCCGCGGCGAGCACGAACGACAGGGCGGAACGGGTCATGGGGGATCCTCAGGTTGCCTTGGGGGCGAACGCGGCCTCCGCAAGGCCGACCGCAGAACGCTGCAACCCTAGACTAGACGATTGCCCTTACGGCACAATAGAATGCTTCGTTACGATACGGCATTGTCGCTGGAGAGGATGTCGACCATCGTCCCCACAAGGGGGGAGGATACGACTTGGAACAAGGTAGCGCTCCCGGTGCGCCGGTCCCGCAGGAGTCCCTCCTCGGCAGCGTCGATGCAGATCATTTGACGCTGCTGCGGGAAGCCGGGACCCGGCGGAGCTTCGGTCGCGGCGACATGGTCGTCTCGCAGGGCGAGCGGGCGGAAACCCTGCATCTCGTGCTACGCGGACGCTTCGAGGTTCGGGTGGACGGCAGACCCGTGGCCGAGATCGTCCGCGGCGAGTTGATCGGCGAGATCGCATTCCTCACCTGCGGGCGGCGCACGGCCGATGTGGTCGCCGCGCGTGACGGTGAGACCGTAGCCATCGAGCGGCCGGTCTTCGACGCGTTGCTACAGGCGCATCCGGACCTGTCGCGAGCGGTCCTGTCCTGGATGGCGCAACGCCTTGGCCGCGCGACAGCGCGTCTGCCTCGGCAAGAGGCGCGGGCCGCGCAGATGCTCTGCCTCGTCGCAGCCGGAGACAGAGTGCTCCCTCCCGCCTTCCTCGACGGGCTGCGCAGCGCGCTTGGACCGGAAGCGCGGTTCATGACGGCGCGAGACTTCCCCACGGGCGCGGACGACGAAGCGCTGTCGCATGCGATCCTGGCCGAAGAGGGACGGGCGGATCTGACCGTGCTCCTGCCCGACGCGGACGACGCCTTCGGCCGGGCGGCGGTGAGGCAAACCGACGGGCTGGTAACCGTCGGGTCGCTGGCAGCGCCCGTTCCGCCCTCCGGGCTGGAGGCTTACGGTGCTGGCTTCCACGACCCCGCGCATCGCCGGTTGATCCTGTTGCGTGAGGACGCCGCGCGGCCCATCACGGGCAGCGCCCCGTGGCTCGACGCGCGCGATGTGGGGCTGCATCACCACGTCGCGCTCGATGCGGCGTCCGACTTCGCGCGGCTCGCCCGCTTCCTGCGCGGCACTGCGCGCGGCATCGTGCTGGGCGGCGGCGGCGCGCTCGGCTGCGCGCATCTGGGCGTGGCGCGGGCGCTGCGCGAGGCAGGTATCGAAATCGACGTCTGGGGTGGCTCCAGCGTCGGCGGCGCCATGGCCGTGGCCCTGTCGCGCGGCCTCTTGTCCGAGGAGGTGATGGACCGCTTCGAGACGATCTTCGTCACCAACGCGGCGCTCGGCCGCATGACGGTGCCGCGCCACTCGCTCATGAACCATCGCCACTTCGACGCGCAGATGCGTGAGCATTATGGCGAGGACGACCTGGCCGACCATCCGATGCTCACCTTCGCCGTGTCGGCCAGCCTGACGACCAACGACCTGCACGTGCATCGCCGCGGTCCCGCCTGGATCGCGGTGCGGGCGTCCGGTTCGCTGCCGATCATGCTTCCGCCCTACGTTACGGAGACGGGCGAGGTGCTGGCCGACGGGGGGCTAATCGACAACCTACCCATCTCGACGATGCGCGACATGAAGACCGGGCCCAACCTTCTGGTGAACCTTTCCTCGGATCGGGAATATCGACTGACGTCCTCCTACGACGCCTACACCACGGGGGCGGCCTCGCTCTTCGCGATGATGCGGGGCAGGCGCGCGGGCGATCTGCCCTCGACGGTCAAGACGCTCCTGCGGGCGATGGTCGTCTCTTCGCAACGCAAGCTCGCCGACACGGTGCTGGGCGACGACTTGCTGCTGCAGCCCAAGCCGGTTCGTGGAATGTCGATCACCGACTGGAAGCGCGGTCGCGAACAGGAGCGGCAGGCCTACGAGTTCGCCGCCCGGAGGATCGAGGATGGCAACCTCGACCGCCTCCTCGGCACGCGGGCAGGATAACGATCCGACCGGGCGGGGTCGAGGCGATGCCCTCGTTCGGAACAGATCTGCCGGAGGAGCGGATCGCCCGGCGCCCGGATGCGCCCCCTTCGCATTGGCGGGATGGGGCGCTGGTTCGATGACGCTCTCGTGAAGTTGCGACAATCCGAACAGGGGATACGATTCCGCGTGGGCCGGGCGGCCAGACGAGGCGCAAGTACAAAGGCTATTACCGCCCCTTGCTTCGTTTCAGGCCCAGGATTGGGCATTTGGAAACGCTCCAGCAGGGTGCGCCGTATTGTGACAGACCCGTGACACACGGCGGCCCGTTGAACGAGGGTCGCATTAGGGTTGTCATTCGCCATGGGAAACGGTTGAAAGCCTACCTGTCAAATCCCGCATGATTATATGGCCGTTTTCTTGGGAGTTGGGGTTTTTCGCGATGCCAGACCTTGAGTGCATCGATGGGCGTGCTTCCCTTCAGAACCGATTGCGGTAGCTGGCCGTTGGAGAGGCGGACGTAGCGCAGGATCGTCTGTTCCAGGTCCTCGCCGCTGCGGAAGCGGTGGCTTTGCAGGACATCCTCGATCCGGCCGTTGAAGCGTTCCACCATCCCGTTCGTCTATGGCCGCATCGGCGGCGCCTACCGTAATGGCGACCCTGGGCGCAGCCGGGGTCGAGGTGTCGCAGAACGTGCTCTCCGAGACCCGGTCAGCCGTCCTGCCACCGGTGCCATACTTTCACGCATTGCACTTGGTGTTCGTCGCGGTGGCGCTCATGGATATCGCCATCGCTGTCCACACCCGCCTCGACGACTGGAAACTGGGGCAGTGATGGTCTCAGCCATGCTCGAATTGGTCGCGATCAAATCCACCGGCGAGGGTCATCTGGCGCTTCGGCGCCAGCTCCTTCGCCGCTTTCCTGTTTCTCTCATCGATCCAACGCATTGCCGAGCGCGTCGGTCCCTTCGCAGAGCGCCTGGAGGATACGAACCTTCATGTTATGACGACGGGTCGAAGGCGCGCTTCATGTTGCGCTCGTCACCATGATCCTTCCTCTTGCGACGGACGCGCACGCCGCTTGCCCTGCCACGGGCCGCCTGAAGGTAGATACCTTTGCTTGCGGCCATGCGGCAGTGCCTAGGGCCGCCGCACAGGGTCGCAGGCAACCGCGCGGCGGCTGCCAAACGGTTCCAATGCCGGTCGCTCCAAGGCGCATCGCGGCTCTGCCATGGTACATCGGGTTCTGAACGCACAACCGCTCGGCACGCTCGCTGCCGACGGTGGATCGCCCAGCAGCGGCGCGGTCCCGGCCTCGTTGCGCACGAGGGTCGGAGCCGATGCCAGCAGCGCGCTCGTGTACGGATGGGCCGCATCCTCGAAGACGGTCTGCGTCTCTCCCAACTCGACGATGCGGCCCAGATACATGACCGCGATCCGGTCGCACATCCGGCGCACAACCGAGAGGTCATGACTGATGAAGATATAGGTCAGATCGAACCGGGCCCTGAGGTCCTGCATCAGCGCCAGCACGGTCGCCTGCACCGACAGATCCAACCCCGATGTCGGCTCGTCCAGGATCACGATGCGGGGCCGCAGGGCCAGGGTTCTGGCCAGGCCGACCCGCCGCTGCTGCCCGCCGGACAACTCGTGGGGATAGCGCTGCCGGAAGCCGTCGCCCAGCCCCACGGCCTCCAGCACCTCCGATAGCCGCGCATCCCGTTCGCCGCGGTCGGAGACGCCATGGATGCGCAAGGTTTCGTCCAGCGTGTCGCCCACGCGCCACCACGGATCGAGCGCGGCCCCCGGGTCCTGATGGACGTACTGAATGTCCCGGCGGGCCATGCGGGCGCTGCGCGGGTCCAGCCCGGAGACCGCCTTGCCGTCCAGCCGAATGGTGCCCGACGTCTCGCGCAACAAACCCAGGACGGTCTTGGCCAGCGTGGACTTGCCGCAGCCGGATTCGCCCACCAGCCCCAGGACTTCGCCGGCCTGCACGTCGAAGCTCACGCCGTCGACGGCGCGCACCAGTGGCGCGGCGCGGGCAAGGAACCGGCGGTCGCCGCCGAAATGGGTCACGATGCCGTCGAGGGCGAGGACAGAGGTCATGGCGCGGCCCCAATGGGCCGGGGGGCGGCATGAGGCGACCGCACGACGCACGCCACACGGTGTGCACCCTTCACGCCTTGAAGCGGCGGACGGCTGGCTGAACAGCACGCTTCGGCCAGCTCGCAGCGCGGGTGGAACCGACATCCCGCCGGTGGATCGATGGGCGACGAGACCTGCCCCGCGATCCCGGTCAGCGCGCCGGAGCGGTCGGGATGGCAGCCGATCAGCCGCTCCGTGTAGGGATGCCGGGGCGCATTTATTATTTGGGACGCGGTCCCGGTCTCTACAGTCTGACCCGCATACATCACCGAAACCCGGTCGCAAAGCTGCGCGACGGCCCCGAAATCATGGGTCACGAACATCAGCGAGACGTCGAACTCCGCCGCCAGATCGCGCAGCAGCTTGAGGATCTGCATCTGGGTGGTGACGTCGAGGGCGGTGGTCGGCTCGTCCGCCAGTAAAAGGGCGGGCCGCGCGGCGAGGGCCCCGGCGATCAGGATGCGCTGGCGCTGGCCGCCCGAGAACTGATGGGGATAGCGGGTCAACGCCTCCTCCGGGTCGGCGATCTGCACTGCGTGCAGGACCTCGATCAACCGCGCCCGGTGGCGCGCGCGGGTGGCGCGGGTCCAGTGCGTGCCCTCCGGGTCTTCGGGCAGGCCGCTCCACCGCAGGATCTCCAGCATCTGCTTACCCACGGTGAAGGTGGGATTGAACGACTGGTACGGGTCCTGCGGGATGAAGCCGATCGCCCTACCCCGGATGCGCCGAGCGGCGCGCGCGGCGGACATGCCCAGCAGGTCCTCGCCCCGGAACAGGATGCGCCCGCTGTCGATCACCGCATCCTTGGGCGGAAGGCCGAGGACGGCGCGGATCAGGGTCGACTTGCCGCAACCGGATTCGCCCACCACGCCGAAGATCTCACCCGATTCGATGGCAAAATCCACATGGTCGAGAATGCGTGCGGTGCCCGCGTCGGTCTGCACCGACAGCGACAGGTCGCGCACTTCCAGCAGCGGCGTCATCGGGACCTTCTCAGCCGCGGATCGACAAGGTCGCGGATACCGTCGCCGAGCAGGTTGAACCCCAGCACGAGGATCAGGATCGCGAGACCGGGGAAGGTGGCATACCACCATTGCTCGGGCAGGTACTTGCGCCCCTGCGAGATCGCCAGACCCCAGTCGGGATCGGGCGGGGTGGCACCGACGCCCAGAAAGCCCAGCACGGCCGCCGTCAGGATGACGAAGCCCATCCCCACCGTCGCCCGCACGATCACCGGCGCAGCGATGTTGGGCAGAATGTGCAGCAGCATGATCCGAGCCCGGCTCGCCCCCAGACCCTCCAGCGCCTCAATAAACAGCATGGAGCGCACCCGCTGCGTCTCCGCAAAGACGGTGCGCGTAAAGAACGGCCAGTAGGTCGCGGCCAGCGCAATCATGGCGCTCTCGGCACCGCGCCCGAGAATCTGGGCGATGGCGATGGCGAGGATCAGCTGCGGCACGGCGAGGAACACGTCGGTCACTCGCATGATCGCGCCCGACCAGATCCCGCCCAGATATCCCGCAAGCAACCCGAGCGGCACGCCCACCAGCATGGAGAACATCACCACGACGACCGCGATGATCAGCGCCGACCGGGTCCCGAGGATCACCCGCGCAAAGATATCGCGCCCCAGATCGTCGGTGCCGAACAGGAACTGCTCGCCCGGAGGTTGCAGCCGATAAAGGATGTTTCCGCGGTTCACCTGCGCGATATCCTCGACGAAGAGGCCGGGAAACGACGCCAGAACCAGCGCTGCCAGCACGATCAGCAATCCAAGCACCGCGGGCAAGTCGCGGGCGAACTTCTTCACGGCGAGCATCGGCTACATCCGTTCGGCGACGCGACGGTCGAGCAGACCGTGCGCCACGTCGACTGCGATGTTCACGACCCCGTAGATCGCGCCGATCACCAGCGTCACCGCCAGAACGGCCTGGAAATCGGAGGTGAAGATCGCTTCGACGAGGTACGACCCGAGCCCCGGCCAGTCGAACACCGCCTCGACCGCCACCGCAGAAGAGACGAAGGCCCCGAACAGCAAGCCTATCTGCGTGACCGGCGTGACCAGCGAATTGCGGAGCACGTAGGGAAAGACCACGCGCCGTTTCGGATAACCCACGGCCAGTTCGTACATGGCGAACTCGCTTTGCATGGATGCGATGACCGCCGAGCGGGTGAAACGCGCGATGGTCGCCAACCCGCCCAACGAGATGGTGAACGCCGGAAGGATCAGGTGGCGGATCGCCTCCCACGCGGTGCCGGGTCGACCGGCCAGCAGCGCGTCGATGACGAGGCTGCCGGTGACGGTGGGCGGCATCGGCATTCCGATCGGCAACCGGCCCCGCAGCGGCAACACGTCGAGGCCCATGGAGAAGACCAGTTGCAGCATGATCGCGAACCAGAACGATGCCGTTGCCAGGCCCGCCACCGACACCACGCGCACGACGTGATCGAATGGCGAGTTGCGCCAGACCCCCGCGAGCGTCCCGAACACGATGCCGAAGACCGAGGCGATCAACAGTGCAAAGAAGGTTAATTCGAGCGTGGCAGGCAGTCGGCCCATGATGTCCGCGCCGACCGAGCGATTGGAGTAGGCCGAGACGCCGAAGTCGCCGCGCACTGCATTTGCGAGGTAGTCCCAGAACTGAACGGGCAGCGGATCGTCCAGTCCCAAGCCCTCGCGGATGCGCGCGATCTGCTCCGGCGTGGCGTTGTCGCCGGCGATCGCCGCCGCCGGATCGCCTCCTCCGAAGCGCAGCATGAGGAACGTCAGGAGCAGCAACCCCAGCAGAACCGGCGCGATCAGTAGGAGCCGTCGGATGACGAACAGGACCATGACGTTCCCTCAGGGGGCGGACGGGAAGAGTGAGACGGGCGGCGATCTCCGCCGCCCGGAGGGCATTTGCGCGCAAATCCGTCAGTCGTCCGACAGGGACATCCAGCGGAACTCGGCCCCGTTGCCGACTGGCGAGAACTTGTAGCCCTCGATCCGGTCACTGAGCCCGCGAAGCGACACGGTGTTGTATATCCAGACGTCGGTCGCGTCCTCGACGATCTGCGTATAGGCCGCCTTGTAGGCCCCTGCCCGAACGTCCTGATCCGTCTCGGTGCGCGCCTTGCGCAGCAGGCTGTCGACCTCGTCGTTGGAATACCACGACGAAGCCTTCCAGGTGCCGTGGAAGTCGCTGTCGTACATCTGACCGATCCAGTTCTCCGGATCCACGAAGTAGGTCGAGACCCAGTGGACCCACATGTCCGGAGTTGTCTCGGCCGTTCCGGCCTGCGACGTGAGGTTCGCCCATGTCGAGGCCACGAGTTCCACTTCGACCCCGACATCGGCCAGACCCTGCTGCAGAAGCTGTGCCGATTGCGTGGTCTGATCCAGTGCCGACTGGATGTGGATTTCCAGCGGGCGATCCAGCGGTGCCCCTTCCGCGCGGGCGGCGTCGCAGAACTCCTGCGCCTTCTGCGGATCATATTCATACCCCGCCGCGTTGTCAGGCACGCCCCAGAGATTCTGCGGCAGCGGGCCGACGTTGCGCGCCACCATCCCGTTGAGGACGATGTCGATAAAGCCCTCGTACTGGAAGGCATGGCTGACGCACTTGCGGAAGTTGAGGTTGTCGAAAGGCGGTCGCGTGTTGTTCATGCGAATGATCATGATCCGCATGCTCTCGTCCTCGGCGACGCGCACACCCTCGGCGGCCTCCACCCGCTCCACTTGATCGGTGGGGAGGTAGCCGTCGGTCGCGTGGATGTCGCCGCGTATGAGGGCCAGCACGCGGGTGGACGTCTCCTGCACGGCATGGGCACGGACGATGTCGATGGGGTCGGCATTGTCGTCCCAGCCGTAGAAGTGATCCTCGTTGCGCATGAGGTCCACGATTTCCTGCGGGTTATATGTCGACGCATCGAGAGAATACGCGCCGGAACCCGCCGCGTTGGACGATAGCCAGGCCGAACCCCAGTCGCCGTCGACCTCGTTGGCCCTGACCAGTTCCTCATTGACGACAGACACCAGCGGGATGGTAGCGAGGAACGGCGCATAGGCCCTGTCGAGGACGAACTGCACGGTCAGTTCGTCGACGGCGGTGACGTTTTCGGGCTTGAGCACGGGGGCCAGCGCGCCGGACGGCCCCTGCCCCAGCGTCAGCAACCGCTGGAAGCTGTAGACAACGTCGGCGGCCGTCAGCGGCGATCCGTCATGGAAGGTCACGCCCTCGTTCAGCGTGAACTGCCAGGTCAGCCCGTCCTCGCTGACGGTGTGTCCGGTCGCGAGCCATGGGCTCAACTCGGGCGGGTTGCCGATGTAGCGATACAGCCCGTCATAGGTATTGAGCATGAACATCTGCATCGGCACGTCGTAGACGACGTGGGGATCCAGGCCGCGCGGAAGGGTATCACCCCAGACAAGCTCATCACTGGATTGAGCAAGGGCCGATCCGGTGGCCATAAGCGCGATGGCAGAGAGGGTGGCGAGCAGTCGTCTCATGCGATTTCTCCTTCTCGGGTTGGCAGTAGTCTTGTCTCGAGGATTGGGCGGTCATTCGCCTTAGGCCAGCGCGCACGCGACTGGCTGAGGCCATGGCCGACGATGATCTGCGCCGCTCCGAGCGCGGCGATGACCGGATTGACCACGGGGATACCCAGCCGTGCGGTTATTGCCGGGGTAGGATCGAGAAAAGCCATGCTCATGCAGCCAAGGATCAGGACGTCGGCCCCATCCTCCATGCAGGCGCGGGCCGTGGTCTCGATGCGGTCGAGCGCGCTGCCCTCCGCCCGCGCGAGGTCGGGGACCGACAAGCCCATCCCGCGCGCCGAGGCCAGGCGCGTTTCCTGTCCCATGGACCGCATCAGGGCCCGGCTGCGCCCCGGATCGCCTACGCCGGGAGAGATGATGCCGATCCGGTCGCCGAGTTGCAGCGCGAGATGCACCGCCGCCGCCCCCGGTCCGATGACCGGCATCCCCACAGCTTCCCGAGCGGCGTCCAGCGCCGGATCGGAAAAGCACCCGATGATACCGGCATCGAAGCCGTCGATCTCCGCTTGCCGCAGGCCTTCGATCAGATACGGAGCCACGATGGCGGCGTCCCAGTCGCTCTCGATTGCCTGCCGCCCACGTCGGGGCGTGCGCACGTCGAAAATCGTGCGTGGATCGCCATGGCGGTGCAGGAAGGCCGCCCGGCGCGCCGGCTCCTCCGGCCCGACCACCACGTCCAGCGGGGCCACGAGCTGATAGAGGATTCGCATCAATCGGCCGTCATCAGGCGCGCGTAGTCGATCAATGCCGTCGCCGCATCCAGCCCGTCGATCACCCGGTTCCGGTCGCGCATCAGACGGGTGCGCAGCATCCACCGCTCCTCGCCCTCCGGCAGGTCGGCCAAGCGCGGCACATCATAGAGGGACGGGATCATCGTCGTCTGCGGGGTGAAGCCGTAGGTGTCGTGTCCATATTTGCCTACCGCCGTGCTTTGCAGCGGCACAAGGATGCGGCTGAGCCGCTTCATGGTGCGGTTCAGGATCCGGGCCATGTCCTCGTCGCCTGCACCTTGCGCAAAACGGTCGCGCCAGGTCTGCGCCAGCGCGTCGAAATCGGCGGCGGCTGCAGCGAACCGGGCACCGGCCTCCGATGCCTTGCCCAGGTCGATCGCCTCTCCGGGTCCGGCCAGTTCCGCCAGACGGCCCGTCACCTGCTCGGCCACCGGGGTGAAGGCGAAAGGCAGGACCGGCGCCGTGCACAATTCCCACATCCAGGCCAGATAGACCCGCAGATGCGTCTGCATCCACTCCCAGTCGAGCTTGTCGCGCCGGTTCTCTATCGAATGGTGCCACCACCCCAGCGTGGCCAACGCGCTGTCCTGCAACTCCCGATCGGTGAAGGATCCCTCGCCGTGGAACATCGGGATGCCCAAGCCGAAGAAGGACGCGTCCCCGTTCTTAGCCGAGCGGTGCCAGGTCGTGTCGCGCCCATCCAGCAGCTCGGTCTCGATCTCCTGATGAAAGGATTTCAGTTCCGCATTGGACGCGGTGGCCCAACGCGTGTCCGTCCCGATGCAGGCGGGCTGATCGATCTGGAGATAGGCGACCGCATGGTCGCGCAGACGCGACCATTCGTGATCCGCCCACCAGGCCGACCCCGCCATGGTGCCGGTCTCATGCGCCGTCCAGAAGCCGCACACGATGCCCCGTCGCAGTTTGTCGCGATGCCGGTTCAACACCCGCGCGATCTCCATCACGCAGGCGTTGCCGGCGGCATTGTCGGTGGCGGCTTCGCCCGGCCAGCTGTCCTGATGCCCGCCGATCAGCACGAAGTCGTCCGCCTCGGGGCTATCGCCCGAGGCCGCGACCTCGCCGATAGTGATCTGGACCGGACGCCAGCCGTTTTCCACATCGGTGACGAAGCGCACGTTGACGCTGCCCGCGAGGCAAGCCTCCTTGAGCGCCAGGCCATCGACCCGCGCAATCCCGATGCAAGGAATCTTGGGCATCTGGTCGTCGTGATTCTCGGGCGTCGGATTGCCCCATACCGGCTTGACCGATCCGAACGGCACGGCGGTGTTCTCGGGCGGACCCCAGTTCATCATCACGGCGCCCACCGCGCCCTTAAGGGCTGCGATCCGCTGCTTTTCATGACGCGCGGGCGAATAGCTGAGTTCGGTCAGGATGATCTTTCCGGCAACGTCCAGCCCTTCGTAGTCCGAGAAGGCACCGGAGCCGACATAGACCAGGTCGCCGGTGACGCCGTCCGGCCCCGTCTCGGTCGAATGTCCCAGCGTGTTGGCCCCGATCCGCCGGTCCCCGTCGGAGGTGACGTGGAACTCAGCCCCCTGCGGGAAACTCACGACCGCGGGTAATTCGTGGATGCGCACGTCGCCGATGCCATCCGCCTTGAGGGCATCGCGGGAGTACTCGGCCATTCGCCGTCCATTTTCGGAGCCTGCGGCGCGATGCGGAATATCGGTGACGATAGCGTCGACATGGGCGCGCACCCGGTCGGCGGAGATTTCGGACAAGGCGGCAGCTCGGGTCATGCGATCCTCAGATTGTCTGACAAACTGACAATTAGGGTTGATCGGGATTCGGATCCGGTCAAGCTTTTTCGATGACCGCACTCGGCACGGGACGTGAATAGATGACGGAAACAACGACACTGGCGTGGCTCGAGCCCAAAAAGGAGGCGATGATCGCGCTTCTGGCCGAGATCGTGAATATCGACAGCAACTCCTGCGACAGGGCCGGTGTGGACCGGGTGAGGGACCACCTGCGCCGCTGGTTCGAAGACGCGGGGATCGCATGCAGCACGACCCCCTGCGAGACGCGGTGCGACGTCATGCACGCCCGTATCCCCGGCGGGACGGGCAATGCCCCGGCGCTGCTGATGGGCCACATGGACACCGTCTTTCCCGTCGGCGAGGCCGCACGGCGCCCGTTCCGCATCGACGGCACCCGCGGCACCGGACCCGGCTGCGCAGACATGAAAGCCGGACTCGTGATGAACGCCTTCGTTCTGCGCGCCTTCGCAGAGACGGGCGGCGCGCCGGTCCCTCTGCACGCCCTGTTCACCGGAGACGAGGAAATCGGCTCTCCCGCTTCGCGCCCCATCATCGAGGCCGCCGCGCGCGAAGCCTGCGCCGTCTTCAACTCGGAACCCGGTCGCGTCAGCGGCAACATCGTGGATGGACGGCGCGGCGGCAAGTTCTTTCGCGCGACCATGGTCGGACGTGCGGCCCATGCCGGTCTGAACCCTGCCGACGGGCGCAGCGCCATACATGAGCTAGGCCGCAAGATCGTCGCCTGGCAGGCCCTGAACGACGACATGCGCGACGTGTCGGTGAATATCGGCCTCGTGTCCGGGGGCCAGTCGGTGAACACCGTGGCGCCGAATGCCGCGGCCGAGATCGACCTGCGGTTCACCGACCCCGAGGACGGGCCGCGCCTTGCACGTGACATCGCCCGGATCGCGCGGGACTGCATCGAGGACGACGTGACCGGCGAGATCGAGACATTGGGCAGTTTCAGTCCGATGGCTCAAAACGAGGGCAGCCGGTCCTTGACGGCCCAATACCTGAAAGCCGCCGCCGACCTGGGCCAGACCACGCAGGCCGAGTTCACCCGCTCCTGCGCCGATTCCGGCGTCGCCTCCGCCACGGGCACACCCACGATCTGCGCGCTCGGTCCCGTGGGCGGCAAGGCGCACAGCCCCGACGAATACGTGGAACTGGACACGCTGGTTCCGCGCGCACAGGCGCTGGCGCTGGCAATCGCGCGGCTGCGGCCATGAAGGCGATACTCTACCGGCGCTGCGGCCCGGCGCGGGATGTGCTGGACCTGGTGGACCTTCCCGTCCCCGAGCCGGGACCGGGCGAGGTTCTGGTGCAGGTCGAGGCATCGGGCGTGAACCCGCACGACGTCAAGAAGCGGTCGGGATGGCTGGGAGCGCCGCCCCCCGATTGCGGCGTGGTGCCCCACAGCGATGGCGCGGGCATCATCGCGGCCTGCGGGCCCGGAGTGGACACGGGCAGGCTCGGCGCGCGGGTGTATTTCGGCGGCGCCGGCCCGACTCGCGGCGCGGCGGCCGAGTTCTGCGCCCTGCCCGCCACCCATGTCTTCGACCTGCCCGCCGCTCTGAATTTCGATCAGGGCGCATCCCTCGGCGTGCCGGCCTTCACCGCCTGGCTCGCGGTCCTCCAGGGCGGCGGCGTGACCGGCGATACGGTTTTGATCAACGGCGGCTCGGGCGCCGTGGGACGCGTGGCGGTCGAGATGGCGTCCTGGAACGGCGCCACGGTAATCGCCACCGCCGGGACGCCCGACCGCTGTGACATCGCCCGCGCCAAGGGGGCGACCCATGTCCTGACCTACCGCGATCCCGATCTGGCGAACAGGATCCTCGACCTGACGGACGGGCGCGGGGTCGATCGCATCGTGGAAGTCGACCTAGCCGCGAATATGGCTACCGACGCCGCCGTGATTGCCGCCCACGGCACGATCTGCGCGTATTCCTCCACCTCGGACCGGACGCCGGTGCTACCTTATTATGAGTTCGCCCTAAAGGGCATCGCATTGCGGTTCATCCAGGCGTCCCGTATGCGTCCGGTCGTCAGGGCAACCGCCGCACGCGCCATCGGTGCCTTGCTCGATCGGGGCCGCATCGCACCCGACGTTGCACAGATCGTCGAACTTGCCGATTGTGCGATGGCGCATGAGGCGGTTGAGAACGGATTGGCGGGCGCAAACGTCACGGTAAAAGGCGGAAGATGAAAGCGACGAACCTGAACGAGGATGCGCAGATTCCGCCCCTTGATATTGCCCGCGTTTCCAAACCCAAGCTGGTGCGCGACGCGACGGTGGAGAGCATCCGGCACGCGATCATCTCGGGACATCTGCTGCCCGGCACGCGACTTATCGAGCGAGAGCTTTGCGAGACGCTCGGGTCCAGCCGCGCCTCCGTGCGCGAGGCCATACGCCAGCTCGAAGCCGACAAGCTGGTGACGGTCACGGCCTATCGAGGTCCGGCGGTGGCGATCCTGAGCATCGAAGACGCGCGCGAAATCTACGAGCTGCGCGCGGACCTGGAGGTGCGGCTGGTCAAGGCGTTCTGCGCGCGGGCGTCCGAGGCCGATATCGCTGTCCTGAACACCCTGTTCGAAAGGGTGCGCGCCGCCGCAGCCAAGGACGACAAGTTCGCACTGGTCGATATCATGGGGGGGCTCGTCGATCACATGATGGCGGTCTCCGACCAGCCGATCACCTCCGATCTGTTGCGAACGCTGTTGGCGCGGATCAGCCTGCTGCGGGTCCTGTCCATGTCCCGGCCGGGCCGAATTGGCGAAAGCGTCGGGGAAATCGAGATGATCCTTCATGCCCTCAACGAGGGCGACGTGCGCGCCGCCGAACGCGCCGTCAGGCGCTACGTCGGGAATGCAGCGGCCGCTGCGCTGAGCCAGATGCGAGACGACAGCAGCCGAGCCTGAAGAACGCGGAAGATCGGGATGCACTATCTGGAAGATAGCCCGGAGCGATCCCGGGTCTCTCGGGGTAGCGTTCGAGAAATACGACGGAGCTCAACAGCTGCCGATCATTTCCCGGGGGGCATTCACAGGAGGCCGTGAGGCGGGTCGGCGAACGTGGCCGCCACATCGTTCTGGGGCCCACGACGACTTAAAGACACGATTGCGGAAAGGCTCGACCGTCCAACGGAGCCTCGCGCGTGCGAGGACAGTCTCGCGCAAGCTCTTTGACCGAGCGCACATGGCAAACGGAGATCAGCCGGCGCCTTCGCGGCTCACAGCAAGCCATCCGGCATCCGCTGTTCCGCGGCCTCGTTCGCGCGCCGGAAGAGGAGGGTCACGCCCGTCGAGACGATCACGATGAAGAGCGAGTAGAGCACCGGCACGGCCATGACCGACTGCGCCTCGTCCGCGGGCCAGGTGAATGCGATGATCGCGATGGCCAGCGGGCCGTTCTGGATTCCTGTCTCGAGCGCCACGGTGCGGGCATTGCGCGGATGGAGGCGCAGGGCGCGCGCGAAGAGGTAGCCGACCGTGATCCCCACCAGCCCCAGGCCGATGGACGCGACATAGGTCGCCCAGCCGGTCGAGAGGAGAAAGCCCCAGTTGCGGGGGATCCAGGAGATCACCAGAAACAGGATGAAGAAGAGCGCGAGCGCGCTGCCTGCGAACTCCGTCACGGCCCCGACATTGGCGTTGAGCTTGCGCAGTGCCATGCCGACGGCCACCGGCACCAGCAGGAGGATCAGCGTCGCGATGATGTTTTCGCGCGGGATGTCCACGTCGAGCGCGCCCGCGTAGATCACCAGCACCAGCGGGATCAGCAGGACGCCGAACACGGTCGACGTCACCGTCATCAGGAGGGAGAGGGCCAGGTTCCCCTTGGAGAAATAGGTGAACATGTTCGACGTCGTCCCGCCGGGCATGCAGGACATGATGAGGATGCCGATCGCGATGACCTCGGGCACCGGAAGCGTCAGCGCCAGCAGGAATCCGATCAGCGGCATGAAGCCGTATTGCGACACCACGCCGACCATCAGTCCGTAGGGACGGCGGAAGGCCAGCAGGAAGTCGCGCGGGGTGAGCGACGCACCCATGCCCAGCATGATGACGAAGATCATCGCCGCCAGGATCGCCTGCTCCAGAGGTCCGACCATCGTTCACATCCCTTCGGCAGGGGCTTGGGCCGACAGGGTTTCGGCGCGAATGTCCTTGCGAAGGATCTTTCCGACGTTCGATTTCGGCAGCGTATCGCGCATCACCACGCGCTTCGGCACCTTGTAGGGCGTCAGGTGGGCCTTGCAGTGCGCGCGCAGGTCCGCTTCCGTCAGAGCCGCATCGCGCAGCACGACATGGGCCTCCACCCGCTCGCCCGTGGCGCCGTCGGGGACGCCAATCACCGCCGCCTCCGACACGCCGGGATGGGAGGCGAGGCAATCCTCGACCTCGTTGGGATAGACGTTGAAGCCGGACACGATCACCATATCTTTCTTGCGGTCGACGATGCGGAAGTAGCCGTCCCCGTCCCGCACCCCGATATCGCCCGTCAGGAACCAGTCGCCGCGCATGGTAGCCGCACTTTCCTCGGGGCGACGCCAGTAGCCCGCCATGACCTGCGGCCCGCGAGCGGCCAGCTCGCCCGTCTCGCCCAGCGGCACCTCGACTCCGTTCTCGTCCAGACAGCGCAGCTCGGTCCCCGGCACCGGGATGCCGATCGACCCCGCACGCACGCGGCCCAGCGGATTGAACGTCAGGACCGGCGACGTCTCGGTCAGGCCGTAACCCTCCAGTACGGGCCTGCCCGTTACCTTGTGCCAGCGTTCGGCGACGGCGGTTTGCAGCGCCATGCCCCCCGCGGAGGCGAATTTCAGGTGCCTGGGCGGCGTTTCCTTGAACCACAGCTCGTTCGCGAGACCGTTGAAGAGCGTGTTCACCCCACTCATCCACGTCACCTTGTAGTTCTCCAGGGCGCGCTTGAGGTTCGACAGCGGCCGCGGATTGGGGATCAGGATGTTGCGCGCGCCGAGCCACCAGAACCCCATCAGGTTCACCGTAAAAGCGAAGACGTGATAAAGGGGCAGGGCCGTCAGCGCGACCTCGGCGCCCGGCTCCACGCCCTCGATCATCTCCATCGTCTGCTCCATGTTCACGAGCAGGTTGCGATGGGTCAGCATGGCGCCCTTGGCCACCCCCGTCGTGCCGCCGGTATATTGCAGGACCGCGACGTCGTCCGGCGCGACGGCGGCGCGATATTCCTCGACCGCGATGCCCGCTTGGGCGCGACGCCCGGCGGCAAGGGCGGCGGGCAGGCGGATATGGGCGAAATCTACCGGGGGCAGGCTCCGGTCCCAGTATTTCTGCACCAGCCGCACGATGCCGCGCGGCGCGGCGGGCAGAAACTCGGCGACCTGCGTCACGATGACATTCGGGATCGGATGCCCCTTCATCGCCGCGCGCACCTTGTCGGCGAACATGTCGACCACGATCAAGGCCTGCGGCTCGGCATCGGCGAACTGCTTCGCCATCTCCTCGGCCGTGTAGAGCGGGTTGACGTTCACGAGGACGCAACCGGCCTTCATCACGCCAAAGGCCGCCACCGGAAAGGACAACCCGTTGGGCACCTGCAACGCCACCCTGTCTCCCTGGGACAGCCCGCAGACCTCGCGCAGGTAGATCGCCATGGCATCCGACATCTCGTCCGCCTGCGCGAAGCTCAGTGTTCCGTTCATCCCGTTCGGCAGGCAGCAGGTGAAGGCTGGCTTCGAACCGTACTGATGCGCCACAGCCGCGATCATGTCGCCCAGCGTGCGATATCGCGGTTCGGTGATGTCCCGGCGCACGGACGGACCGTAGAACGCCGTCCACGGGCGGCTGTCGTCTCCCATCTCGTTCTCTCCCAACCGCATCCCTCCCCGACCGGCCTTTCACTTGTCCAGGCTCTGATAGTCGGAGGCAACAGGAATCGGCAGGCGAGACGTGGGCGGCATGCCCTCGAAGGACCGTTCGACGGGAGCCGTCAGTCTCCCCGGACATCGACATGCTGTGCCCAGTCGGGCAACGAAAAGACAGCAAAGGCGGCCTCCGGGCTAGCATCTTTACTCCGGAGTATCCGCCAAGCCAATGATCGGGCTCCCGGGGTCAACCCGGGATACGAGTGCGTTTCCCGGTCAGATCGGGAAACCGGATCAGAAACCTCAAACGTCGCTCATCTACACCGACCCCGCCCGAAGAGTGGAGGCTGGAGGCTGGTTCACCTTCATGGCCACATTGTCCAACATGGCGCCCGTCACCAAGCGCCCAATTTCTCTGTTGTCACTTTCAAATCGCTCCAAACGCTCGGCATCCGACAGGTTCTACCGAGCATATCAGACCCTGAACCTGTAGACCGTTGCGGTCCTTCACCTATTCTGAAGAGAACGCTCGGCAGGCGAAAACCGACCTCTTAAATATGAAACACCGCATTTATCTGCAAATCGCTGAACCAGCTCCTCCTCATCCGTCTACTGTTTAGGGCTGAGCAAATTCCTGATAAAAATGTAGAAATTTCCGGGAGGCGTCAGCACGCGCCTCTCGTACTCCACTTACAGAGCGATCTGAATGGTCGATAGCCCGAGTGCCGGGCTGGTAGGATTGAAACGGACCACGCCTGGATCCGCAGAACGGGGCTCTGCCCACACCCTACGGTAGGGGCACGTCGAACCGCATCCCGTTCCTTGTCAGACTGGCCGCTGACTATGACGGCGCATTTCGCGCCAGATCTCGGCGGTGGCGATGATATATGCGTCGTTGCCCCCGGCGGCGGTCCGTCCCGGTCGGATCGCCGCGAGTATGCCGACAAGCCGGCCACGGGCATCGAAGACGGGACCGCCGGAGAACCCGTGACGCGCACCCGGAACATTGGCGACGAACCCCGGCCCGTAACGCGGAATGTGTCGGCCGATGGCGACCACGCTGCCCGTTGCGACCATCCGGCCGCCGGATCGGGCAGACGCTGCGACCACCCCCGCCGCGACGATGACCGCATCCCGCCGCACGGTGCCCGCGGCGGGCCGGACGACCGGAAGGATGTTCGCCGGGATGCGCAGGAAGGCCAGGTCGGCCCGATTGCTGATGGCGAGGACCACGGCGCGGACCCGCATCCCGCCCCGCCCCGGCACGGCCATCGTGACCGTTCCGCCGGGCCCGACACCCCGCAGGACATGGGCATTCGTCACGGCGATCCCGCTCGAGATTGCAAAGGCGGAGCCCGTGATCCCGCCGTTCCGCACCACCGCATGATAGGCGAGCGCGTCGAACTGGCGCGCGGAAACCTGCGTGATGTCGGAATGGGCCGGTGAGAGTGCCGCAAAACACAAGAGACATGCGAGGAGGCCGCAACGCCCCGCGGCCATGATCGTCCGAAACGTCCCGGCCATACCGTACCTCACTCACAAACGCGGGCCGACGGCGCCCGTTTGCGGAGGATGGAGGCAAAGGCTTTACGGCCCCCTAACCGATAGGGGATCGAACATGCTCATTTCATGGCAATTTTTCAAGGTATCGCCCCGATCAAAACCGGCCGATCGCCCCGAGGAACAGGCGCGTCTCCCGGGTGCCGTCGATCGTGTCGGAGGGGCGTCCCTCCGTCTGCCGGGCGATCTCGGCCGTCAGTGTCAGGCGGTCGTTCACATCGACCCGCGCCCCGATCCCAACCGACCCGAGGCTCTCGACGGTATCGCCGTCCCGGACCGCGGACCGGTCGAAGGCACGCCCGTAATCGCCGTAGCCGTAAATCTCCGCCGCCGTCACGAACGGGACCCGCGCGGGCGGGGAGACCGCGCGCCGCAGCTCGACCCGGAAGCCAAATCCGGAATCGCCAGTCGTGTTCCCCGGCGCGAAGCCGCGTCCGACCGTCGCCCCGCCCAGGGCAAACCGTTCGCCCGTCGGCAGGGTGTCGGCACTGTATTGGCCGAACGCCTCGCCCAGCAGGGACCAGCGCGCATCGCCCAGCGGCTGCAGGCGCGACAGCGTGACCTGCGCCAGGGTGAAGTCCGCCTCGCCCGCCGCGGGTCCGGTCGCACCGATCCTGGCCCCACCCAGATCGAGGCCCTGTCGCAGCGCCACGTTCACGAGGTTGACCGCACCGCCCGCTGTCACCCGGTCCCAGGACAGGCCCGCTTCGAGCACGACCAGCCGGTCCGTCTCCTCGCTGCCGATACCGGCGAGCCCGGTGCGGCTGTCCGTTTCGGTCCATTCGAGCCCGAGACGTCCGAATACGTTCTGCGACCGCGTGCGCACGATCGGGACCGTCATCCCGACCGACAGCGACCGCTGATCCACGACCGAGGTGAGCGTCGACGGCGCTCCGCTTCGTGTCAGGTCAGGGTCGGCGCGCGACAGGCTCGCCCCCAGTTCCAGCCGCGCGCCGTCCAGGACAGTATCGGTCAGCGCCTGGATCGGCGCCGAGGCGCGCACGGAGGCGAAGGCGAGCGACGCGTCGTCCGGGGCCAACGCGATCGTGCCGTCGAGCCGTTCGTTCAGCCCCAGCAGGTTGTAGGACCGCAGGCCCGCACCCAGCGTCACATCACCGTAGAAGCGCGAGCCACGATTGTCCGCGGTCACGTAGCCGCGCACTGGCTGGGGCGTAACCACAACGTCGAGATCGGCGGCGCCGAACGTGTCGGGCGACGGCCCGAGCACCGTCTCGACCAATTCCCCCGCGCGGCCCCCGAAGGAATCCCGTAAGAGCAGCACGCTGCGCTCCAGCGTCTCGATCCGAAGGGGACGGTCCGCGGTGACGCGCCCCGCGATCCGTTCGGCGTAGCGACGTTGGTTCGCGGCACCACCGGTAACGCGGACAGTGTCGATCACGCCCTCGATCACCTGCAGGCGGACCACGCCACCCTCGACCTCCTGCGCGGGCAGGACGGCCTGGGACAAAAGGTAGCCCTCGGCTCGATAAGCGGCCGTAACCTCCGCCGCCACCGCGTCCAGCGTCGTGATGCCGACCTCGCGTCCGATAAGTCCGGCCCAGATCGGTTGAAGCCGGGCGGTCGGGATCGCCGTGTTGCCCTCCACCGCGATGCCGCCCAGCAAGAAGCCCGCGCCGTCCAGCACTCGGGTAATGGCGCGCCCCCCGACCGGGCGTTCCGCCGCGACCGGTTCCGATTCCGGGCCGGGTGCGGGCTGCGGCGGGAGAAGGTCCTCCGCCGATTGGGCCCGCGCACCCGATCCGGCAGCAAGGCAGAGCGCCAGGCCGAGGCCCAGGGCCGGTAGGAAAGTCAGCTGCCTCATGATCCGGTCTCCGCACGGGTGGTCCAATAGGATTCCTCGGCCGTCTCCGCGATGCAGCCCTCCGCCAAGACCCTACCCGCCGGGATCCAGCCCGCGCAGCCGGTTCCCGCGGTCGCCACGCCGTCGGGCCCGGTGGGGGCGACCGCGCCCTCGGACAGGCCGCCCGCCGCGGGCACGAACCCGTCATCGACCGGGATCGCCGGAGCGACCGTCGCCGCGCCCGCCGGACCCGTCGCCCGCGTCACCTCGCCCAGCGAATAGCTCAGGGCGAAGGGCGCGAAGATCGCCGGGGCGGCGTCGAGCTGCGTGGTGCGGAACGTGGCGTCCCCGGGCGTCAACGGCTCGGCCCCGGGCCCGAATGACCGGACCGACCCCGCGAGGCTCCCGACCGGATCGGTCCGCGGTGCCGCCGCGAGAGCCAGCGTCGGCAGCACCGCGGGCGGCAGGATGACAGGCGGGATCACCGATGGCGGGGACACCGGCACCGGGATCACGGTCAGCGTTCCGTCCGTCGTCGTCAGCGCGTAACCCATGGCGGAAGCCGTCGCGGCCACGCCGATGGGATAAACTCCCGGCGGCGCCGGGGCCGGTTCCCCCGCGCTCGACAGGCTGACCGGCCCGGCCAGGGCGTCGGACAGCTGATCGCCGGGGCGCAACCCGGCCGTGCTGAACGTCAGGGACGCGACGCTGCCCTCGGCCTTGATTGCATCGTCCGCAATCACGTTCAGCGTGGGCTGCGCGGCGTAGACGATCCGGTTCCCGGCAAATCCCGCGACCGAGGCTGCGGAGGGATAGGGCCGGTCGTAGAGGTTGAAGTCCCGCGGATCCGGCTCCGTGTTGCCGGGATTGGCGAAGTTGTCGAGCCGGTTCACATAGAGCAGCCAGCGCGCGCCCGGATCCGTCACCGACATCGCCCCGGCTCCGGCGGCATTGTCGAAAAGGTTGCCCGCCGACACGACCAGCGCGTCGCCCGGTCCGCTTCCGGTCAGGCTGCCGGTCGAAGATACCGTGACCGCTTCCTCGGACAGGAGCGTCACCTGCGGCGCGGTCACCGGCCCGCCGATCCCGATCGTGCCCGTCCCCCGCGTCGTCACCTCGAGCGGAACGGTCGTGGAGGTGAAACTGCCGGGGGTGCCCGAGGCGAGCGTGAAGTTCGCGTCGGGTTCCAGATTAAAGACTGGCTGAACCGTGGCCGTGATGTCCCCGGTCAGTGTCACATCTCCGCCATTTGCGGCTCGAAAGCCCGAAGCCACCGTGCCGTTCCACGTCTGCTGCGGCGCATTCATCGTCAGATCGCCGCCGTTGAACGTCCGGATCTCGCCGCGCGCAGCACCGCTCTGCACAAGAATTTCGGTTGCGTTGATGGTTAGATCGCCGCCATTGACAATTTCCCCGAAGCTTCGGGAATCATCGCCACTCCGGACCGCAACCGCGCGTGCCGTCAGCGTCATCGCGCCACGCGAGTCTCCCCGCCCGAGCCTCGACCATTCGCCGGACCCGTTTGTCGCGGCACGGCCAGCGACGATGATCTCGTCGCCCGCGTCGATCGAGACATCTCCCGACCTTGAATAGAACTGCAGGTTCCGGTTGCTTCTTGTAACATTGTCCAAAAGGAAATCGTCACTCGCAACCACGGTCAGATCACCCGCGTTGAGTCGCACCTGTGAGCCGCGTCTGTCACCGGTCACCGCGACCGAGCCGCTATTCGCCCGGAACGTCACGCCGCCCGCCCCGTCCGACCGGATCCCGCTTGTCCGTACGCGAATGCCGCCTGCGGCCGTGAACGCCATGGAGCCGTCGCCCCGGGCCCGCAGCGTGTTGGTCTGGAGATCGATATCCCCCACGGCCTCCAGGGTGAGATCACCCGACCCGGTCCAGTCGATATTCGACCGGACCTGTATATTTCCCGCATCCGGTCCGGTCGTGCCGGCCGTCGAAATCGTCACATCGGTGCCTGTATTGAGGGCGGTGCGGATCGAATTCGCGCTGATCCGGTAGGGCGAAGCCGACCCCGGCGGCGGCGTGGTCGGCGGAATGTTGTTCGCGCCGCCGCCGTTCTGGATCAGGACGTTTGTCGGGTCGAGCAGCCATTGCCCGCCCGCGACCATCGCGTTGTCGCCGACCCGCAGGTCGTCCTTGGCCGACGTCTCGATCATGCCGCCGCCCGCGCCGCCGCGGGTGGAGATCGTGCCGTCGAAGACCGTGCGCCCGTCGGCCCAGGCGACCACCAGACCGCCCTGCCCCGTCCCGCCCTCGGCCCGCACCTCGGAGCCCCAGGCCAAGGTCGTGTCCTCGGCCCGCAGCAGACCGCCAAGACCGCGCAGATCGCCGCCGATCCTAACCTCGCCGCCGTCCCGCGCGCCGGACGCATCGATCGCCGCCGCCGTCGTCACGTCCACGGTCTTGCCGAGGACCCAGATCGACCCACCATCGGCCGCGCCTCGAGCCTCCACGCGCCCGCCTACCCGGGTCGTGCCACCGCGGCCCGACGACAGGCGCACGCTGCCCCCCAGCCCGGTCAGCGAGGAGGCGCGGATCACACCGCTCGTGTTCACGACGCTGTCGAGCGCGCGCGCCGCTCCGGCCGCCGAGATCACGACATGGCCACCCAACACGTCGATCCGGCCACTCTGCGTGGCCCGGACAGCGCGCTCCTCGGGGTTCCCGACCGCCACGAGGAACATCCCATCCCCCGACAGGTCGATGGTCGTCCTCGTCCCCGCGGCCAGCGCCACGGTCCCCAGCGGCGCCACGATGGATCCCGCATTCTCGACATCGCTGCCGACCAGTGCCGCCAACCCGGCCTGCCGGATGGTGACGTCGCCCTCGTTGACGACCCGTGCGCCCGCTTGCTCGCCCCCGCCGATGCGAAAGCCGCCCGTCGCGAACAGGTGGTCGGTATCGACCTGCTGGCTCGTAGCCACCAGACCGCCGACATCGATCCGCGCGGTCGGCGTGAACAGCACGCCCGCGCCGTTCTGGATCACGACCGTTCCCGGCGCGCGGATCGCGCCCTCGATGACGGAGCCCGGACCGCCGGTGACCCGGTTCAGCGTCGTCGCGTCCGCGCCCGGCTGGTCGAAGATGACGGCATGGTTGCGGCCCACATCGAACCCGCGCCAGTCGATCACCGCATTCCGCGACGTCTGGGAAATGGTGGATTGCACGCTGTTCTGACGGATCGTCGCCTGTCCCTGCTGGACCACGCCGTCTTGGGGCGACTGGGCTTGAGCGGCGAGCGCCGTCGCGGCGGAAAGCAAAAGACCCGCCAGAACAGGGGAAGCCGGGAAAGCCCGGTTCCCCGCATGTCGCTTTGTCATAAAAACCTCCCGCACTTGCTACAAATTGTAACGGTCCCGTAACACCGGTCCATAGGGCAGGTTTGCATTATTGCAAAATGTTGCGTTTCCGCCTTGAAGATAGGGGTTTTAAAGGCGCGGTCGGCATTCAATTACCTGACTTCATTCCGGAAAGACCGGGCAAGCCGCAGTCGGCGGAACGTCATGCAACCCCCGTCGAAACAGTTCGTTGCCGTTAGAAATGGAAAGTGTCGCTACGTCGTTTTGCGCCTAAGTCAGACAGATCGGCGCCGCGACCCCGCAATCACCGGTAGGAATCCCGCCACCAGCAGGAGCGCCGCGGCGAGCGACGGGAGCCAGCCCGGCAGGAGTGCCAGCACGCCGACCGCGATCCACATCAGCGGTGCCAGCGGTCCCAGACGCGCGATCGGCTGACCCGCGAACAGCGCCGATACGGCCAGCACGAACACCACCCCCGACAGCACCGCATGGGCGATCGCCTCGGGTCCGCCGGAGAGCAACAGGCCGGGATAGGCGATGAACAGCATCGGCAACGCATACGCCGTCCCGCCCAGCCGCAGCGTGTCCCGCGCCACCCGCAGCCACGGCGCGTCGGCAATGGTCGCCGCCACGAACACCGCGACGCAGACGGGCGGCGTGATGACCGACAGCGCGGCGTAGTAGAGCACGAACAGATGCACCATCACCGGGTCCAGCCCCTGCTGGATCAGGACCGGGGCAAAGACCGCCGCGACCAACACATAGGCCGCGGAAGTCGGCAGGCCCATCCCCGCGATCAGGCAGACGACGGCCATGATCACCGCGATCAGCCAGATGCTGTCCCCCGCGAAGGCGAGGATTTGCGACGTGATCGCGACGCCCACGCCGGTCAGGTTCACCATCGCCACGAAGACCTGTGCCGCGACCAGAAGGATGCCGACGATCACCACGCCCTTTCCCCCGTCGCGAAACGCTCGGACGAGGGTGGAGACCACGTCCCGGATCCCGCCGCCTGCGGTCAGCGTTCCGACCGTGAACGCCAGGATGATGCCGATCATCCCGTAGCAGGCCGTGAGCTGGATCGAGTTGCCGTTCCAGATGCCCCAGGCGAGGCCCGCAATGCCCGCGAGGATCGGCGCCAGACGCCGCCAGGTCAGCGCCGCGCGCCAATCGGGAAGCTCCTCATCGCCGACCGATCCGAGGCCGGTGCGCTTGGCGATCAGGTGGACGGTGGTGAACACGCCGAGATAGAACAAGGCCGCCGGAAGGAAGGCCACCGCGGCGATGGTCCAGTAGTTCACGCCCACCAGTTCGGCCATCACGAAGGCGGCGGTCCCCATGATCGGCGGCGCGAGTTGTCCGCCGGTGGAGGCCACCGCCTCGACCGCCGCGGCGAAGGAGGGCGGATAGTTCAGCCGCTTCATCAGAGGGATCGTGAAGTTGCCGGTGGTGGCGATGTTGGCCACGGAGGAGCCGGAGATCGACCCGAAGAGGCCCGAGGCCACGGTCGCGATCTTTGCCGCCCCGCCCGGAGAGCTGCCGCCCGCGCGGGCCGACAGGTCGAAGAAGGTCTGGCCCGCACCGGTATGCAGCAGCAGCGCCCCGAACAGGATGAAGGCCGCAAGGGTCGTGGATGCGATGGAGACGAGCATCCCCCAAAGCCCGCGGTCCGACAGGAAGATCACCTCGGTGATGTAATAGGCGTCGAAGCCGCGATGCCCCAGCGGACCGGGCACCAGATCGCCGAAGAACGCATAGGCGACCATGCCGCCGACAATGATCGGGAACACGATGGACGCCGTCCGCCGCGCGAGTTCGAGGACGATCAGCAGCGTCCCGAAACCGAGCCAGGCATCCACCGGCTCCGCGAAGGGAAGCTGCACCATGATGCGTTCGAAATTGACGATCACATAGGCGGCGGAGGCGATGACCCAACCGACCATCGCCATGTCCAGTGCGATCCCAAGCGGACGCCAGCGCCGCCCCCCGCCCGTGGGATAGAGCAGCACAGCCATGGCGACGATCATCGCGACGAAGGTGGCCCGCTGGTTCAGCGTCTCGAACGCGCCGGCGAAGGACGTGTAGAACACGAACAGCCCGATCAGGAGGGCCAGCGCCTCCGCCGCGCGGATCCGCAGGGAGGGCTGCGTTCCGGGCTCCGCACCCGGCGGCGCGGGGTCGATATCCTGCTGGGTCACGCTCTTCTCCGTCACGGGCAAGTCGGTCGGGGGCCGGGCCGCATCGCGTCGGGCAGCCCGGCCGGTGCGGGCCGATCCTCAGCCCGGACCCGGCCCGCCATGACGCGCGCTACTGCGCCGGGCGCAGCCTTTCCGGCACCTCGTAACCCGCCTCCTCGAACCAGCGGATCGCACCGGGATGCAGCGGCGACGTCGCGTAGGCCAGCGTCTGTTCGGCGAGGTTCACGCCCTCGATGGCCGGGAAGGCCGTGACCTGTTCCACCTCGTCCTCCATCACCGCCTTGACGAGATCGTAGGCCGTCTGCTCGTCGAGGTCGGGCCGGGCCGACACACCGATCATGAAGCCCCAGGTCCGGTAGGGTCCGGAGTTTTCCATCTCGCCGCCCGGCATGTCCACGATGGACAGTTCCGGAAGCTCCGCCTCGATCTGCGCGACCTGCTCGTCCGAAAGGCCCAGCACCTGCACCGGCGTGAACGTCGCGATATCGGTGGTGAGCGCGTCGAAATCGGTGCCCACGGCGGACTTGATGAACCCGATCGCGCGGTCGTCCTTGATCGCCGCCGCCAGTTCCCCGTTCGATCCTCGGACCCAGTCGGGCGCGATCCCGAAGGTGGTCATGACGTCCTCGCTCGTGGCCTCGGTAGACGATCCCCGCTGACCGGGGCCGAAGCGCACGCCGTCGAGCCCCTCCAAGGTCGAAACGCCGGAATCCTGCCGCACGATGACGTTCTGGGGGGCCAGCGAATAGGCCCAGAGCAGCGGCGAGGCGATCGCGCCGTCCTCGAACGTCTTGATCCCCAGGTTCGCGTGATACAGCGCCGAGGTGGTGATCAGCCCGAGATCGAGCTGACCCCGCTCCATCCGCTTGAGGTTGTCGACCGTCGCCCCCGTCTCGACCACGCTCGCCTGATAGGTGTCGGGATAGGCCGTGTTGATGACCTTCGCGAGAGCCGCGAAATAGGCGTAATGCGACGATTGCGCATTGGTCGCCCCGAGTGCCAGGCGCTCCTGCGCGATTGCGGGCGTGGCGAGAAGGGCCGCGACCCCGAAGGCGGCGGCGATGGCGTGTCTCATGTTGTCCTCCCAGACGATCCGTTCCCCGATGGTCCGGGCAGGGTGACCGCCCCCGTCGGCCATGGCAAGACGCAAGCAGGGCGGCGGGCGAGAGGGGAACGGACAGGGAAGCTTTGTCGAAGCGCCCATCCGGTATATCGCAGGGGAATGCTGGCCGGACCGACCCCCGGACCGCACCCGCCCGACACCATCGAGAGGATCGCGCCATGCCCCCCACCCCTCCCCCGAGCCGCGCGTTTACCGGCCCTGAACTGTGCCGCCTGTCCGCGCGAGAGGCCGTGGCGCGGTTGCGGCGGGGCGACGTCAGCCCGACCGACCTGCTGGAGGCCGCATGGGAGCGGATGGCGCAGGTGGAGCCCGCGGTGAACGCCGTCGTGATCCGCGACGACGACCGCGCGCGGCGAAGCGTTGCCGGGCTCGACGCGCGGGACCGGGACCATCGCGGATGGCTCGCCGGACTTCCGGTCGGGATCAAGGATCTGATCGCGGTGGAGGGGATGCGCGCGACCGGCGGCAGCCCCGCGCTCGCCGATTTCATCGCACCCGAAAGCGATCCGCTGGTCGAGCGGCTGGAGGCGCGGGGCGCGGTGATCGCGGGCAAGACCAACACGCCGGAATTCGGCGCCGGCGGCAATACGTTCAACGCCGTCTTCGGACGCACGCGGAACCCGTGGGACACGTCCCGGAACGCGGGCGGCTCCTCCGGCGGGGCGGCGGTGTCGCTGGCCACCGGGGAGGTCTGGCTCAGCCATGGATCGGATCTTGCGGGATCGCTGCGGACGCCCGCGGCGCTGTGCGGCGTGGTCGGGATGCGGCCGACGCCGGGCCGCGCCGGCGGCGCGCCGGCGGACACCCCCTTCGCACTGGAGGCGGTGCAGGGACCCTTGGCGCGGGACGTGGCGGACACGGCCCTGTTCCTCGATGCGATGACCGGCGCCGATCCGCGCCATCCCCTGTCCCTGGAGGAACCGGCGGAGGGGTTCGTCGCGGCCCTCGACCGGGCACCGGGCCCGATCCGGGTCGCGTTCTCGGAGGATCAGAACGGCTTCGCGCCGGTGGAGCCCGAGGTGCGCGCGACCTTGCGCGCCGCCATGGAAGCGATCGGGGGCGAGGGCCTCGCGGTGGAGGAATCCTGCCCCGACCTGCCCGCCCTCTACGACACGTACCGGACGTTGCGCGGCATCCATTACGCCAGCGTGATCGCGCATCTCCCGGAGGCGGCGCGGGCGCTGTTCAAGCCGACCCTGCGGCAGAACATGGAACAGGGCCTCGCCCTTTCGGCGGATGCGATCTTTGCCGCCACCCGGGCGCGGGGCGACCTCTATCACCGGATGCGGCGTTTTCTCGGGGAGTACGACGTCCTCGCCATTCCGGTCACCGGCATCGCCGCCGGTCCGGTGGAAGAGGAGTTTCCCGGTATCGTCGACGGCGAGCCGATGGAAGATTACGTCGACTGGCTGCGCTTCTCGTTCCTGTCCACGACCACGGCCCTGCCGTCGCTCTCGATGCCCGCGGGGTTCACGGCCTCGGGCCTGCCGGTGGGCCTGCAACTGATCGGACCACCCCGGGGCGAGGCGCGTCTGTTGCAGGTGGCGCTGGCTATCGAGGAACGGCTGGGGATCGGCGCGGGGCCCATCGACCCTGTGATGCGGCACGGAGACTAGCGCGCCGGAGCCGTTGCCCACGGGCAATTCGCGACTGTCCCGCTTCGGACCGACGGCCTGCCACTTCAGCCCGCGGCGTTCGCCGTTCCCATCCCGTGCCCCGGCGCGGCATCCAGCAAGGCGCGGGTATAGTCGTGGCTCGGGTTCGCATAGACGGCGGCGGTCGGACCCTCCTCCACCACGACACCGCGCCGCATGACCATGATCCGGTCGCAGACCTGCGCCGCGACCCGGAGGTCGTGGGTGATGAACAGCATGGCGAGGTCGAACCGGTCGCGGACGTCGTCCAGCAGGTCGAGCACCTGCGCCTGCACCGACACGTCCAGGGCCGAGACCGCCTCGTCCGCGATCAGAACCCGCGGCTCCATGGCAAGCGCCCGGGCGATGCAGATCCGCTGCCGCTGCCCGCCGGAGAACTGATGCGGGAAGCGGTCGATGGCCTCGGGCGGAAGGCTGACGACACGCATCAACTCCTTGGCGCGGGCGAGGGCATCGGCGGCGGAGAGGCCGAAATTCATCGGACCTTCCACGATCGCCTGTCCCACGGTGCGGCGCGGGTTGAGCGAGCGGTAGGGATCCTGGAACACGATCTGGATGTCGCGGCGATGCGGGCGCAGAGCGGATTCGCGCATCGTGGCGATATCCTCCCCGTCGATCAGAATTTCGCCGGAGGTGGGATCGACCAGCCGCATGATGCAGCGGGCGACGGTGGACTTGCCCGATCCGCTCTCCCCCACGATGCCGAGCGTCTCGCCCCGGCGCAGGTCGAAGGTCACGTCCTTGGCGGCGTGGACCACGCGTCCCCGGCCCAGCAGGCCCGGCGTGCCATAGCGCTTGTCCAGCGCGCGGGTCACGAGCGCCGTCTCCCCCGCCGCCGGATCGCGGGCGGGCGGGGTCATGGAGGGGACGGCCTCGATCAGCATCCGTGTATAGGCGTGCTGCGGATTGCCGAGCACGTCGGCCACGGGCCCCTGCTCCACGATGCGGCCCTGCTGCATGACGACGACGCGGTCGGCGATGTCGGCCACGACGCCGAAATCGTGGGTGATGAAGAGGACGCCCATGCCGCGCCGCCGCTGGATATCGCGGATCAGTTCCAGGATCTGCGCCTGCGTGGTCACATCGAGGGCGGTCGTCGGCTCGTCCGCGATCAGGAGCGGCGGTTCCAGCACGAGGGCCATGGCGATCATGATCCGCTGCCGCTGGCCGCCCGAAAGCTGATGCGGGAAGGTGGCGTACATGGAGGCCGGATCGGGGAGGCCGACATCCTCCATCGATGCGATCACCCGCTCCCGGCGGGCGGAGGCGGACAGGTCGGTATGGATCTCCAGCATCTCGCCGATCTGTTCGCCGACGCGGGCAACGGGGTTCAGCGCGGTCATCGGCTCCTGGAAGATCATCGCCATCTTCTCGCCGCGCAGGCGCCGGACCTTGCGGTCGGAGACGGTCAGCAGGTCGATGCCGTCGACATGGATCTCCCCTGCGACGGGCGTGAGCGCGCGGCGGTCGTGCAGTCCCATGACGGTGAAGGCGGTGACGGACTTGCCGGAGCCGGATTCTCCCACGACGCAGACGATCTCCCCCGCATTCACGGTCAGGTCGATCTCCTCGACCGCATTCGGGCGATCGGCGCCGCGCGGCAGGCTGACCGTCAGGCCGCGCACGTCGAGGACCGGAGCGGTGCCGGTCATCGCATGTTCCGGGCGATGCGGGGGTCGAGCGTGTCGCGAAGCCCATCGCCCACGACATTGACGGCGAGGACGGTGACGGCGAGCGCGATACCGGGGAAGAAGATGATCCAGGGCGTAAGCTGGAAGAAGGTCCGCCCCTCGGACATGATATTGCCCCAGGACGGGATTTCCGGCGGGATCCCCGCACCGAGGAAGCCAAGGATCGCCTCCGTCAGCATGGCGGAGCCGCAGATATAGGTCGCCTGCACGATCAGCGGCGCGATGGTGTTCGGCAGGACATGGCGCGCGACGATCAGATGGGTGCGCGTGCCCGCGGCGATGGCGGCCTCCACATACGCCTCCTCCCGGACGGTGAGGACGACCGCGCGGACGAGGCGGACGACGCGCGGGATTTCGGGGATGACGATGGCCGCGATGACGGTGCCTAGCGTGGCGCCCGAGAGGGAGATCATCGCGATAGCCAGCAGGATCGCCGGGATCGACATCAACCCGTCCATAACCCGCATGATGAGCGCGTCCGTCCAGCGCACGTAGCCCGCGACCAGCCCCAGCAGGAGGCCGATGGAGACCGCGATGATCGCCACGGCGAGGCCGACGGTGAGCGAAACCCGCGCGCCGTGGAGGACGCGGGAGAACACGTCGCGGCCCAGCATGTCGGTGCCGAAGAACGCGGCCTCTCCTGGCGGTTTGAGCCGGTTGACGGGGTTGAGGGAGACGGGGTCCACGACGAGGAACGGGCCGATGATGGCGACGACGACGATGACGAGGAGCAGGATACCGCCCCATAGCACGCTGCGGTTGCGGATCGCGAGGCGAAGGATGCCGATCTCCGCGGCGCGCTCGGGCACGGGTGCGGCTGCACCGGCCAGCTCTGGAGCGGCGCCCTCCGCCATCAGTAGCGGATCCGCGGGTCGAGGAACGTGTAGCTGAGGTCGATCAGCAGGTTGAGAAAGATGTAGATGAAGGAGAAGAACAGGATCAGGCCCTGGATGATCGGGTAGTCGCGCGCCAGCACCGCGTCCAGCACCAGCCGTCCCAGGCCGGGGATGTTGTAGACGCTCTCGGTCACGACGACACCGCCGATCAGGAGGGCGATGCCGATGCCCACCACCGTCACGATGGGCACCGCCGCATTGCGCAGGGCGTGGCGCATGAGGACCTTGGTCTCCGACTGGCCCTTGGCGCGGGCGGTGCGGATGTAATCCTCCTCCAGCACCTCGATCACGGAGGCGCGGGTCATGCGCGCGATCAGGGCGATGAAGATCACGCTGAGCGTAAGGGTCGGCAGGGTGATGTGCGACAGGAACGGGCCGATGCCGTCGGTGAAGGGCGAGCGGTATCCCTGCACCGGGAGCCAGCGGAGATTGAGCGAGAAGATGTAGATGAGGATGTAGCCGAGGACGAAGACCGGGACGGAGAAGCCGCCTACGGAAAAGAGCATCACGAACCGATCCACGAGCGAGCCCGCGCGGAACGCGGCGAGCGTCCCCAGCGGGACGGCCACGGCGATGGAGAACAGGATCGTGGTAAGCGCCAGCAGCATCGTCGGCTCGATCCGCTGCCCGATGAGCTCGGTGACCGGCTTGCCCGAGAAGATCGAGGTGCCGAGATCGCCCTGCACCAGCGACCACACCCAGGTGAAGAACTGCACCACCAGCGGCTGGGACAGGCCAAGCTGTTCGCGGATGCGGGCAACGTCCTCGGCGGTGGCATAGTCGCCCGCGATGACGGAGGCGGGATCACCGGGCGCGAGCCGCAGCAGGAGGAACACGAAGAGGGCCACGATCCCCATCACGGGAACGGTCATCAGGATGCGTCTCAGGATGTAGCCGAGCATCGGGTCCCCTTCGAGGGGCGCACCGCCCGGCGAGGGGGCGGGCGCGAAAGGCGTCCGGGCGGGCGGGCCGCCCGGATGCGGGTCAGTCGGTCGGGCGGATCACTCGACCGCCATGTTCCAGAAGAACTGCACCGGCGACTTGATCAGGCCCGTGACGTTATTGCGGTAGGCGACGGGGACGAAGAATTGTCCAAGATGACCGGAGGCGCCGATCTCGTAGAGACGCGTCTGTACCTCCTGCGCGAGTTCGGTGCGCTGCCCTTCCTCGGTGGCGGTGGCGAAGGCGGCGCGCGCCTCCTCCAGCTCCGCGTCCGAGGCCCAGCCGAACCAGCCCGCATCCGGGTTGCCCGAAAAGGCGATCGCCATCGGGTCGATCACATCGGCCCCGATCCACCAGGTATGGAAGATGTTCCAGCCGCCATCGGCCACCGGCTCCCGCGAGGCACGGCGGGAGGTGAGCGTGGCCCAGTCCATCGCCTGCATGTCCACCTCGAACCCCGCATTGCGAAGGGCCTCGGCAGTCACGAGGGAGAAGGCCGACAGGACGGGAATATCCGTCGGCTGCATGATGACGACCGGCGTGCCGTCATACCCGGCCTCCGTCAGGGCGGCCTGCGCGGCGTCCACATCGCCCGAGGACATCACCTCCGAGGCGACGTCCGAGGCGAGCGGCGTGCCGCAGGGGAAGACGGAGAAGCAGGTCTGCCAGTATTCCTCGCTGCCGACGGCAGCGGTCAGGTAATCCTCCTGCTTCATGGCCATCATCGCGGCGCGGCGGATCGGGGCGCTGTCGAACGGCGGCAGGAGGTGGTTGAACCGGGCGAAGCCGATGCTGCCGAGCGGGTCGTTCACCTCCACCGTGACGTCGGGGTTAGACGACAGGATCGGGGCGAGGTCGGGGGCGGGCTGCTCGAAGAAGTCCACCTCGCCGGCCATGAGCGCGTTCATGGCGGTGGTGTTGTCGGGGAAGTATTGCCACACGACCCGGTCGACCTTGGCGATCTTGCCGCCGGACGCGGCCGAAACAGGCTCCTCCCGCGGGATGTACTCCTCGAACTTGGTGTAGACGACGCGGCTGCCGGGGACCCACTCGTCCGCCTGGAACACGAACGGACCGGAGCCGGTGAAATCCGTGATCTGCTCGAAGGCGTCGGTCGCGGCGACCCGGGCGGGCATGATGAACGGCACGTTGGACGACAACTTGCCGAGGGATTCCAGCACCAGGCCGAAGGGCGAGGCCAGCGTCAGGGTGAAGGTACGGTCGTCGACCGCCTCCATCCCCTCGAGGTTGGCGTAGAGCTGCTGTCCCATCCCGTCGCGCTGTCCCCAGCGGTCGAGAGAGGCGATCACATCCTCGGACGTGACCGGCGCGCCGTCGTGGAAGGTCAGCCCCTCGCGCAGGGTGAAGGTCCAGGTCATGCCGTCCTCGGATTGCTCCCAGGTGTCGACCATCTGCGGCTGCGGCTTGAGGTCCTCGTCCATCGCGAACAGCGTATCGTAGACCATGTAGCCGTGGTTGCGGGTGATGTAGGCGGTGGTCCAGATCGGATCGAGGTTCTTGAGGTCCGCATGGGGGATGACCCGGAGGGTCGTCTCGGCCCGGGCAGCAGGCGCCAGCCCCCCGAGCAGCAGCGGCACCGCGAGGGCGGCGGCAAGAACGCTTCGGCCTAGGCGCACATGGGACATTCGGACTCTCCTGTCGGTTCTGGTTGTTGTCGTTAGGTTAACGACACATAATCCCCGGGACGTGTCAATCGGCGCCGCCGGTGCGCGAAATGCTGCATCCGCGAAAGGAAGCCCCCCGCCATGGTCGTCGTCTTCGGTGCGAAAAAGATCATCACGATGGACCGCAACTGCCCGATTGCGACCCATGTCGCGATCCGCGACGGCCGGATCGTCGGCGTCGGCGGGCCCGATTGCGGGACCGGCTGGGGCCCCGTCGTGCGTGACGACCGCTTCGCCAACCGGGTCATCGTCCCCGGCCTGATCGAGGCGCATGCCCATGTGATGGCGGGCGGAATCTGGCGGTTCACTTATTGCGGCCACTATGCGCGACGCGATCCGGACGGGATGGAATGGCCCGGCCTGCGCGACTACGACGCCCTGATCGAGCGGCTGCGCGCGGTGGCGAAGGAGACGCCCCCGGGCGAGCCGGTGGTGGGCTGGGGGTTCGACCCGAACTTCATCGAAGGACGACGGCTGGACCGCGAGCATCTGGACCAAGTCTCGACCGAGCATCCCGTCGCGGTGGTCCATTCAAACTTCCACCTTCTGTCCGCGAATTCGACGGCTCTCGCCAATGCGGGCCTCGACTCAGGTGCGAATATCGAGGGCGTGGTGAAGGGCGCGGACGGCGCGCCCAACGGCGAATTGCAGGAATTCGCCGCGATGGCCCCGGTGATGGAGGTCACGGGCCTGAGCTTCAAGGCGCTTGGAGATGCGGACGCCCTGCGCGCCTATGGCCGGGTCGCGCGGGATTGCGGCGTGACGACGGTGGCGGACCTTCTGTCGGATCTCGACGAGGACGAGGTCACGATGATCGAGCGGATCACGTCGACGGCGGAGTTTCCGGCCCGCTACGTCCCCGTGATGAACGCCATGCGTGGCGATCCGGAGGCGGAGGCGGCGCGGGCCATGGCCCTGCGCACCCGCTCCACGGCCAAGCTGCATCTCGGGCGGGCCAAGCTCTTCACCGACGGCGCGATCCAGGGATTTACCGCCAAGCTCCGGGCGCCGGGCTATTTCGACGGGCCGGATAACGGCATCTGGAACATGGAGCCGGACCATTTCCGTGAAGCGGTGCGTGCGCTCCACGCCGCGGGGGTCAAGACCCACGTCCACGCCAACGGCGATGCCGCCTCCGAACTGGCCATCGAGGCCTACGAGGCGGCGCTTCTGACCACGCCCGATGCCGATCACCGGCACGTCCTCGAACACGTGCAGCTCGCCGACATCGCGCAGTTCAAGAGGATGCGCGCCCTCGGCCTCAAGGTGAACGTCTTCGCCAACCATGTGCATTACTTCGGCGACCTGCATGTGGCGAAGACGATCGGACCGGACCGGGCGCGGCGGATGGATGCCTGCCGCGATGCCTTCGACGTGTTCGGCGGGGATATCGCGATCCATTCGGACGCGCCGGTCACGCCGATGTCGCCGCTCTTCACCGCCTGGGTCGCGGCCAACCGCCTGACGGAATTGGGCCGGGTCCTGGGTGCCGCGCAGCGGATATCGGTGGCGGAGGCGTTGCACTGCATCACGCTGGGCGCGGCGCATATCCTCAAGCTGGACGGGGATATCGGTTCCATCGTTCCGGGCAAGTGGGGCGATCTGACCGTGCTGGACGGCGATCCGCTGGCAGGGGACGGCGCGGGCCTGCGGAACATCCCGGTCGTGGGCACGGTCCTCGGCGGCGAGGTCACCGCGTGACCCGCATTGCGATCGCGGGGTTCCAGCACGAGACCAACACCTTCGCCCCCTTCCCCACCACGCGGGAGATGTTCGAGCGGCGGGGTTCCTGGCCGGAATTGACGCGGGGCGCGAACCTGCCGGGCCGGTTCGAGGGGCTGAACATCCCGCTCTCGGGGTTCCTCGCCGCCTGCCGCCACGAGGTCGTGCCGATCCTCTGGGCCGGGGCGGAGCCGGGCGGCTATGTCGATCCGGAGGCCTTCGACGGGATCGTGGCGGAGATCGTGGACGGGGTCGCGGCTGCACGCCCGGATGCGGTCTATCTCGACCTGCACGGCGCCATGGCGACACGGGACCATCCGGACGCCGAGGCGGAGATCCTGCGCCGCCTGCGGGAGGTTACCGGCCCGGACCTGCCCATCGCGGTCTCCCTCGACCTGCATGGCAACATGAGCCGGGCCTTCTTCGACCGCGCGACCTTCGTGACGATCTACCGGACCTATCCCCATGTCGACATGGCGGAGACGGGGGCGCGGTCCGCCCGGCTGCTGGAGGCGGGATTGTCGGGCCCGGTGGCGAAGGCGTTCCGGCGCGGCGACTTCCTGATCCCGATCACGGCCCAGACGACGGAGCGGGCGCCGGCCCGCGACCTCTATGCCGACCTCGCGGCGGATCCGGCGCTGTCGGTGGACATGACCCTCGGGTTTCCGCCCGCCGACATCCCGGAACTCGGCCCCGCGATCTTCGTCTATGCCGCGACTCAGGCGGAGGCGGACCGGGCCGCGGACACAGCGGCGGCGCGGCTGGCGGCGGCCGAGGGCGCGTTCGACCCGCGGATCCTTTCGGCGAAGGCTGCGGTGGCCCGCGCCATGGCGACCGAAGGCCCGGTGGTGATCGCCGACGTGCAGGACAATCCCGGTGCGGGCGGCACCGGCGAGACGACCGGCCTGATCCGCGCGCTGCTGGAGGCGGGGGCGCCGGACGCGGTCCTGTCGATGCTGCACGATCCGGACAGTGCAGCCGCGGCCCATGCCGCCGGGATCGACGCGCGCATCCCGGTCCGGCTGGGCGGGCGGTTCGCGGAATATTCCGAACCGTTGGAGGTAGAGGTGGAGGTGGTCGCGCTCTCCGACGGACGCTTCCGCATGACCGGCCCGATGTTCGGCGGGTCCGAAGCCGATATGGGCCCGGTCGCGCGGCTCGCCATCGCGGGAAGCGGCGTGACGATCGTGGTCGGGTCGCAGCGGGCGCAGAACGCGGATCAGGAGATGTTCCGCGTCGTCGGGATCGAGCCGCGGGACCACGCCGTCATCTGCGTCAAGAGCGCGGTGCACTTCATCGCCGACTATAAGCGCATCGCGTCCGATATCCTGTTCGCCCGCAGCCCGGGGGCCAATCCCTGCGACCTGGCGGGGATTCCCTACCGCCATCTGCGGAAGGGCGTGCGCCTCGGCCCGCATGGCCCCGTCTCGGGTCCGCCCTCGGGCGCGGCTGGGGAATAGGGCAAACGCCCATTCGCCTTGGCGCGCCCGGCCTAGATGGCGTAGCCTCCGCCCCGCAGAACGAGGAGACACGCCATGGCCCCCACGCCGCACATCCCAGGGATTCCTCCCGTCGCCCCGGACAGGACCTGACCGCCATGGCGCCCACGCTCACCGGCCTCGGCGAATGCATGATCGAGATGTCGCAGGCGGAGGGTGGTCTCTACCGGCGGTCCTTCGCGGGCGATGTGGTAAACACGCTCTGGTATGCGCGACGCGATCTGGCTGAGGATTGGGCGGTGCGCTTCCATACCGGCCTTGGCATCGACCCGTCCTCGGCGGCCATGGAGGCGTTCCTGAACGATGCGGAGATCGGGACGGGGACAGTCCTGCGCGTACCGAACCGGCGGCCGGGCCTCTACATGATCCATCTCGACGGGGCGGAGCGGAGCTTCGAATACTGGCGGGACAGCTCCGCCGCTCGAATGCTCGCGTCGGACGACACAGCGCTCGATGCGGCCGTGGCGGGTAACACGATGGTCTATCTGTCCGGGATCACGCTGGCGATCCTGCCGCCCCACGATGCCGACCGCCTGCTCTCGGCGCTCGCGGAGGCGCGCCGCGCGGGCAGCCGGATCGCCTTCGATCCCAATATCCGCCCCGCCCTATGGCCGGACCCGGACCGGATGCGCGACATCTTGACCCTCGGGGCGGCCCGGGCCGATATCGTCCTGCCCAGCTTCGACGACGAGGCGGCGCATTTCGGCGATGCCACGCCGAAGGCGACCGCGGACCGCTACGACCCGGACGGCGACCGCATCGTGGTGGTCAAGAACGGACCGGGCGACGTGTGCCTGCGCGCAGCGGGAACCACACGCCATCTCGACACGCCGCCGGTCCCCGCCCCGGTGGACACGACCGGCGCGGGGGACAGCTTCAACGGCGCGTTCCTCGCCGCGATCCTTCTGGGTCGGGACGTGGAAGATGCGGTGCGCGCGGGCCAGCGGCGGGCGGCGGAGGTCATCTGCCACCACGGTGCGCTGATCTGACGGGCGGCGTTCAGATGTCGAGGAATACGGTCTCCGCCGCGCCTTGCAGGTGGATGTCGAACACGTAGGCCCCTTCCCCCGTCGCCCGCGCCACGAGCGTCCCGCGTCGGTCTTCGGGCACCGCGACCAGCACCGGATCCACTGCCTGCGCCACCGCATCCTCTGGAAAATACGTCCGCGTCCCGAGGCCCAGATTGATCCCCCGCGCCACGATCCAGAGGTTCAAGTGCGGCGCCATCACCGCCCCGTCGCCGCAGGTCACGGCCCCCGGCCGCACGCTCTCCAGCCGCCAGACACCGTCAGCGTCTGGAAGGATCCGCCTCCAAATGCCGGGCGTGTAGCTGCCATCCGCATCCGCCTGCCAGACTTCGACGACCGCATCGGGCATCGCCGCCCCCGCACCGTCGAGAATCCGCCCGGAAACCGCGATCCGGGGCCCCTCGGCCTTCACCGGACCCGAACCGAGATCCTCTGCGAATACGCCGTCGATCCCGGCCGCGTTGGGCGTCAGGCCGATCTGGACGTAGGGCCCCGCCGTCTGGGACGGGCTCTCCCGGCGGATGGTCATGTGCCCTCCGGGCGGTTCCCGAACGGCACCGCCCCCTTTCCGCGCAGCACGATGTCGAAGCGGTAGGCGCGCGCATCCATCGGCAGCGTTTCCTCCCAGTCTAGGCGCGCGATGAGTGCGTCGATCCCCTCAGGCGTCGGGATCGCGCCGACGATGGGACAGCGCGCGATAAGGGGATCGCCCTCGAAATACATCTGCGTGATGAGCCGCTGTCCCCAGGACGCGCCGAACAGCGAGAAATGGATATGCGCGGGTCGCCAGTCGTTGCCGCCATTGGGCCAGGGATAGGCGCCCGGCTTGACGGTGGTGAACCGGTAGCGTCCCTCCGCATCCGTCATCATCCGCCCGCAACCGCCGAAATCGGGATCGAGCGGGGCGAGGTATCCTTCGCTGGCGTGGCGATACCGCCCGCCCGCATTCGCCTGCCATACCTCCAGCAGGGCGCCGGGTACGCCCCGCCCCTCCTCGTCCAGAACCCGTCCATGCACGATCAGGCGCTGACCTATGGCCATCTGTCCAGGCCGGGCGAAGTTGGTAATAAGGTCCCCGTCCGAGGGCCTTAGCAGGTCGCGGGTGAAGACTGGGCCTGTCTCCTCGCTGGGCGTGGCGGGCATCTCGATCGGGGCCTGCATCGGGCCGCGGGTCCGGCTGCTGCGATAGGCGGGGGCGATGGCGGGCGGATGCCAGCCCCGACCGCGCGGGGTCACGCCTCTGCCTCCATCTCCGCGAAGGTCTCGACGGCGAGCTTCAGCGCGTGGTTCGCCCTGGGCACGCCCGCATAGATCGCGACATGCTGGAAAGCCTCGGCCACGTCGGACTTCGTGGCCCCGGTGCGCGCGGTCGCCCGGACATGCATCGGGATCTCGGCGAAGTTGCCCGTCGCCGCCAGCAGGGCCAGCGTCAGCATCGACCGCTCCCGCAGCGTGATCGCGTCCGAGGCCCAGACCGTCCCCCACGCGCCTTCGGTCACGAGCGTCTGGAACCCGTCGTCGAGCGGTGTCCGTCCGGCCTCCGCCCGGTCCACGTGGGCATCGCCCAGAACCCGCCGCCGCATCGCGTCCCCGGCCTCGCGCCTGTCGGTCATGCCTTGCCTCCCGATCCGGTCGCCCGGGCGTCAATCCGGGCCGCGACCGCCTCCGCCAGGGCGAGGCCCAGCGCCCCCTGTGCCTCCGCCGACAGATGCACGCCGTCTACTTCGTCCACGGCGCAGACGCGGCCCGCGTCGAAGAACCCGGCGCCCAGCCGCTCCGCCTCGTCGCGGAGCGCGGGCGCGATGGCGCGGGACCGGACCCGCCCGCCCTGGAACATCTCGGCCAGAACGCCCGTCTCCTCGACCGGAACGGGGGCCACCAGCATCACGTCCGGCGCCGCCCCGCCCGGACCCGCCGTCGATGCCTGTACCGTCAGGGCGAGCCGCCCGATCGCCGACGCGATGTCCCAGCCGCGCAGGCCGAACCGCGCCTTGCAGTCGTTGGTGCCCAGCATCACCACGACCAGATCCAGCGGCCGGTGGCTCTCCAGCAGGGCGGGCAGGACGCGGAGGCCATTCTTGTGCGGCCCCTCGATGGGATCGTCGTGCAGGGTCGTGCGCCCGGGATGCCCCTCCGTCACCACCTCCGCGCCCAGCGCGCGCGCCATCACGTCGGGCCAGCGCGCGGCGGGCGAATGCCGGTCGAGCTGTCCGATGCGGTGTAGCGGCATGGTCCCGTGGCTGTTGCTGTCGCCGAAGACGAGTATCGCGGGCATTGTCCCTCCGGTGGCTGTCGCGCCGACGCTAGCGGCGGCGGAGGCGCGTGTCACGCCGCCGCGCACGAGCCGTTGACCGCCCGCCTGCCGGACGCGACAACCGCGCGAGGAGATGCCGATGAAAGACCTCGCCCCCCGCCCCTGGCTCACCCCCGCCGCCGCCGCGCGCGCGGCGTCCCTGACGCTGCCCGCCGATCCCGTGGCCCGGATCGAGGCGCTGGCGGCGGAAACCCGGACGATCCACGACGACCGCGCCTTCAACCTCAACCCTGCGACCAACGTCATGAACCCCCGGGCCGAGGCGCTGCTGTCCTCCGGGATCGGCACCCGCCCCTCCCTCGGGCATCCGGGCGAGAAGTACGAGATGGGCCTCGCCGCGGTGGAGGAGATCGAGGTGATCGCGGCCCGCCTCGCCTGCGCGGTCTTCGACGCGTCCTTCGCGGAGGTCCGCATTCCCTCCGGCGCCATGGCGAACCTGTTCGCGTTCATGGCGCTGGCGAAACCCGGCGACGCCATCATCGCACCGCCCGCCGCCATCGGCGGTCACGTCACCCACCACGCGGCAGGCTGTGCCGGGCTCTACGGTCTCGTGACCCATGCCGCGCCGGTCGATGCGGACGGGTACGGCGTGGATGTGGACGCGCTCCGGACCCTTGCGCGGGACGTCCGCCCGCGGATCATCACGCTGGGCGCCTCCCTCAACCTGTTCCCGCATCCGGTGGCGGAGGTGCGCGCCATCGCGGATGAGGTGGGCGCGGTCCTGATGTTCGACGCCGCGCATCTCTGTGGGATGATCGCGGGGCGCACCTGGCCCAACCCGCTGGCCCAGGGCGCGCATCTGATGACGATGTCGACCTACAAGTCGCTCGGCGGGCCTGCGGGTGGCCTGATCGTGACGAACGGGGCGCGGATCGCGGAACGCCTCGACGCCATCGCCTTTCCCGGGATGACCGCCAATTTCGATGCGGGCCGGGTCGCCGCCCTCGCCGTCACGCTGCAGGACTGGCGGCGGCACGGCCCGGCCTATGCCGCCGCGATGGTCGCCCTGTCGCAGGCGCTGGCGCGGGCCGCGGAGGGCGAGGGGCTGCCGATCGTCAGGACCCCGCGCGGCATCACGGAAAGCCATCAATTCGCCCTCGATGCAGCACCCTTCGGCGGCGGTCAGGCGATGGCCCGACGTCTGGAGGCGGGCGGGTTCCTGACGTCCGGGATCGGCCTTCCGCGACCGGAGGTGCCGGGCGACATGAACGGCCTCCGCCTCGGAACACCCGAACTGACGCGGCGCGGTGTCACGCCGCAAGACGCACCCGCGATCATGGCGCTGTTCTCTCGCGCACTGCGGGAGGATCCGGCGGACGTCGCGGCGGAGACGGCCGCCCTGCGCGCCCGGTTTCGGGGCGTGCGTTTCGTCGGCTGAGGCTACTCCGCCGCGCGGGCACCCGCACCGCGCTCAGTCATCCACGCCTCCAGCCGCGCGACCTGTGCCGCATCCAGCCGCAGGCCAAGCTTCGAACGGCGCCAGAGGACATCCGCCGCTGCCCGCGCCCATTCCCGGTGCATCAGCCACGCCACTTCCGCCCCGGTCAGCGTCGCGCCGAAATCCTCGCCCAGATCGCCGGCGCTCTCCGCCGATCCGAGCATCGCCCGCGCATCCGTCCCATAGGCCCGCACCAGCCGCAGGGCCCAGCGGTCTGTCAGGAACGTATACCGATCCCGCAGGGACGCCACCTGGGCCGCGACGCCATCCACGGGGAAATCCCCGCCGGGCAGCGGCGCGTCGTGGGTCCAGGCACCGCCGACATCCGGCAGTTGCGTCCCGATCTTCTCCAGCGCGTGCTCGGCCAGTCGGCGATAGGTCGTGATCTTGCCGCCGAAGATGTTGAGCACCGGGGCGCCGCCCGCCGCATCCACCTTGAGCACGTAATCCCGCGTCGCCGCCGTGGCTGACCGCGCCCCGTCGTCGTAGAGCGGCCGCACCCCGGAATAGGTCCAGACCACATCCGCATCCGTCAGATCGCGCTCGAAATACCCGTTCGCGAAGTCCAGCAGATAGCTCTGCTCCTCCGGGGTGCAGACGGGCTTCACGTCCGGATCCGCGTGTTCCGCGTCGGTTGTCCCGATCAGGGTGAAGTCGGTCTCGTAGGGGATCGCGAAGATGATCCGGCCGTCCGCCCCCTGGAAGAAATAGCATTTGTCGTGATCGTAGAGGCGCTTCGTCACGATATGCGACCCGCGTACCAGCCGCACCCCTTCCCGCGCGTTGGAGCGCACGACGCCGCGGATCACCTCGCCCACCCACGGGCCGGCGGCATTGACCAGCATCCGTGCGCGGACGGTGCCGGATCGTTCGCCCTCAAGCGTCACGACCCATTCGTCGCCATCCCGCTCGGCGCTGACGACCTTGGTGCGGACCGATATTTCCGCCCCCCGCGCCTCCGCGTCCCGGGCGTTCAGGACGACCAGTCGCGAATCCTCGACCCAGGCGTCGGAATACTCGAACGCCTTGTGGAACCGGCTTTCCAGCGGCGCGCCCTCGGGCGTGCCGTCGAGCGAGATGGTCCGCGTCCCGGGGAGGTACTTCGACCGCGCCAGCGAATCGTACATCCGCAAGCCCGCGCGGATGAGCCAGTCCGGACGGCTCCCCTTCAGCCACGGCATCACCGTGCCGAGCAGTTTCGACGTCGGCGTCCCGCCCTCGAACCGCATCTCGGGCGAGAGCGGCAGGACGAAGCGCATGGGCCAGGAGATGTGCGGCATGTTCCGCAGGAGGACGTCCCGCTCGCGCAGGGCCTCCCGCACCAGCCGCACCTCCCAGTATTCGAGGTAGCGCAGGCCGCCGTGGAACAGCTTGGTGGAGGCGGAGGAGGTCGCGCCCGCGAGATCGCCCATCTCGGCCAGACCGACCGAGAGGCCCCGCCCGGCCGCGTCGCGCGCGATCCCGCAGCCGTTGATGCCACCGCCGATCACGAACAGGTCGTAGGTCTCGCGCATGAATGTCTCCCGAAACGAATGCCGCAACGGCTACGCAATCCCCCGGCCGCGTTCAACGAACGATGTCCCGCGACCGATCGTCCGGGGCGGGCTGGGCCGCCCTTGCGCCCAACCTCAGCCGTCTCGTCCGGCCCTGTACCATCGCACCAGAGCCGCGCGATCCTCCGCCGCGAGTCCGCCGGTGATCGGGGGCGGCATCGCATGGCTCACGCCCGCCTGCAGATAGATGCGCCGCGCGTGATGCGCCACGTCCGCCTCCGTCTCCAGATGCACGCCCTTCGGCGCCCAGCGCAGATTGCCCCAGACCGGCTCGCGCGCATGGCACATCGCACAATTCCCGGTCACCACATCCGCCGCCGCGTCGAACCCTTCGGCAAGGGCGAACCGCGTCTCCCGCGGCGTCATCGCGCGCGCCTCCGCCGCCGCGTAGCTGTCGCGGAGCGGCGCGGTGGAAAGCCACATCAGCAGCACGAAGATCACCGCCGTCGCCCCCCAGGTCCACCATGGGCGCGGATCGCGCAGGTGCATGGTGTTGAAGAAATGCCGGATCGTGACCCCCATCAGGAACGTCAACGCGGCGATGATCCAGGCGTTGTCCGTGCCGAAAGCCAGCGGATAATGGTTCGACAGCATCAGGAAGATGACCGGCAGCGTCAGGTAATTGTTGTGGGTCGAGCGCAGTTTGGCGATCTTGCCGTATTTCGCGTCCGGCACCCGCCCGGCCTTGAGATCGGCGACCACGATCCGCTGGTTCGGCATGATGACGAAGAACACGTTCGCCGACATGATCGTCGCCGTCATCGCTCCCAGATGCAGAAGCGCCGCGCGCCCGGTGAAGACCTGGTCCAACGCCCAGCTCGCCGCGACGATCCCCGCGAAGAGGACCAGCATCACCGCCGTCGGCCGCTCCTTCAGCGGCGAGCGGCAGAGGGCGTCGTAGCCGATCCACCCGATCGCGAGGACCCCCCCCGACAGGCCGACCGCCTGCCAGATTGCCAGGTCCGCCTTGTCCGGGTCGATCAGGAACAGCTCCGCCCCGGCCCAGTAGACGACGGCGAGCAGGGCCGCGCCGGAGAGCCAGGTCGCATAGCTCTCCCATTTGAACCAGGTCAGGTGCTCCGGCATCGCCGCGGGTGCCACGAGATATTTCTGGATGTGGTAGAAACCGCCGCCATGAACCTGCCACTCCTCTCCGTCCGCGGGGCCGGGGATGTCGCGGTTCAGGCCGAGATCCAGCGCGATGAAGTAGAAGCTGGAGCCGATCCACGCGATCGCCGTGATCACATGCAGCCAGCGGACCGCGAATTCGGTCCAGTCCCAGAGGATTGCGAGGTCGTGCATGGGGTTCGTCCCGTGGATCCGCGATTGCCGACAGATCACATGGCCGCCCGGCGGGATCAATCCGGACCGGACGGCAGCGGGTGGCACGCGGCGCCTCTTCCCGCTAGTCTCCGCCCGCACGCAGCGGAGGCCGCCCATGGAACTGACCGTCGACGGAACCCGCTACGAGGTGGAGGTGGAGCCGGACATGCCGCTCCTCTGGCTCCTGCGGGACGAGCTGGGCATCCACGGGCCGAAATACGGCTGCGGCATTGCCCGCTGCGGCGCCTGCACCGTGCATCTCGACGGTCTTGCGGTGCGCGCCTGTCAGGTCACGGCGGCGGAAGTGGCGGGGGCGGAGGTCACGACCATCGAGGGGCTCGGGACGGCCGCGGCCCCGCACCCGGTGCAGCAGGCCTGGATAGACGAACAGGTGGCGCAATGCGGCTACTGCCAGTCCGGCCAGATCATGCAGGCCGCATCCCTGCTCGCCATCAACCCCTCCCCCACGGAGGCGGAGATCGACGCCGCCATGGGCGGGATGCTGTGCCGCTGTGCGACCTATCCCCGCATCCGCGCCGCGATCCGCCGCGCCATCCGGACGGAGGGCGCCTGATGGGCGCGGGCACCATCGCGCGCCGGACCTTCCTGATCGGCGCCACCGCGCTCGCCGGGGGCGTGGCCTTCGGAGTGTATGCCTATCGCCGGGATCCGGCGAACCCGCTGCTGGCGGATCTCCCCGAGGGGGCCGCGGCCCTCACGCCCTATGTCCTGATCGACGCGGGCGGCGTGACGCTCATCACCCCCCGTGCCGATGTCGGCCAAGGCGCCGCCTCGATCCAGGCGCATCTGCTGGCGGAGGAGCTGGACGTGGATCCCCATGCCGTCCGCCTCTCGCCCGGACCCGCCTCCACCGCCTATTACAACGGCAAGGTCGCCGCGGAGGGAATGCCGCTGGCCGCGTGGGATGACGGTATCCTCGCGCGCACGGGCCGGGCCGCATCGGATGTGGCGGGCAAGTTCGTAGGCCTACACCTGACGGGCGGTTCGACTACCGTTCCCGACAGCTACGACCGCCTGCGCGCCGCCGGGGCCTCCGCCCGCGAAACGCTGAAGGCCGCCGCCTCGGCCCGGCTGGGCGTGTCGGTCGACGACCTGCGCACCGAAGACGGCGCCGTGATCGGCCCGGACGGCGCGATCCCCTACGGCGACCTCGTGGCCGAGCTGGCGGGGATGGAGCCGGTGCAGGACGTCCCTCTGCGCGACCCGGCGGACTGGCGCGCGCTCGGCAAGGACCACCTCCGCACGGACGTCGTGGCGAAGTCCACGGGCACCTTCCGATATGGCGGCGACCTCGTGCTGCCCGACATGCTGCACGCGACCTGCGTGACCAATCCCGCGCGCGGCGGCGGCGTGATGTCCATGGATGCGGCGGAGGCGGAGGCCATGCGCGGAATCCATGCCGTCGTGCCCATCGCGGACGGGGCCGCCGTTCTGGCCGACAACGACTGGCGCGCGATGAAGGCGGCCCGGGCGATCCGCTTCGAATGGGGCCGTCCCGAGGGCGCCGCATCGCAGGCGGAGATGGTCGCGGCCCACGAGGCGGCCTTCCACGACGATTTCCGCGACAGCCGGTTCGCCGATGACGGCGACGTCGAGGCGGCCACGGGCGAAGTGGTGGAGGCGGCCTATTCCGTCCCGTTCCTGCATCACGCGCCGCTGGAACCCGCCACCGCCACGGTCCGCTACGTGCCGGAAGGCACGGAGGTCTGGACCGCGACCCAGGCCCCGACCTTCCTCGCCAGGAACGTGGCCAGGTTCACCGGCCAGGACGTGGATCAGGTCACCGTCCATGTCCTGCCCGCGGGCGGCAGCTTCGGTCACCGGCTGGAGGACGAATGGGCGAGACAGGCCGCCGAGGTCGCGATGGCCGTCCCGGGTCGCCCCGTCCGCATGACCTGGTCCCGCGAACAGGACATGCGCCACGGCTTCTGTCGTCCCATGGCGCTGGCCCGCGGGCGCGGCACCCATGAGAACGGCCAGGTCCGCAGCTTCGACCTGTCCATCGCCGCCCATTCCGTCAGCGAGAGCCAGCTCGGCCGCACGGGCGTCCCCGTCATGGGTCCCGACGTCGCCATCGTCGCCGCCGCCTGGGACGCACCCTACGCCCTGCCGGACCGGCGGGTCACCGGCTATCGTGTGCCCGCGGGCGTCCCGGTCAGTTCCTGGCGCTCCGTCGGGGCGTCCCATAACGGGTTCTTCCACGAAAGCCTGCTGGATGAGTTGATCCACGCGGCCGGTGCCGATCCCGTGGCCGAACGCCTGCGCCTCCTGCATCACGAACCGTCCCGCCGCGTGCTGGAAACCGTCGCGGAGATGTGCGGCTGGGACGGGCCGTCGCCCGCATCGGGAACCGGACGCGGCGTCGCGCTCACCTTCGCCTTCGGGGTGCCCGTGGCACAGGTGATGGAGGTGCGGGACACGGAAGGCGGTATCGTGATGGACCGCCTCTGGATCGCCGCGGAGGTGGGCCGCGTTCTGGACCCCGTGAACATCGAGGCGCAGCTTTCCGGGGGCGCACTCTTCGGGTTGGGCCATGCGATCCACTCGGAGATCACTTTCGCCGACGGCGCTCCGGAACAGTCCAACTTCCACGATTACGAAAGCCTCCGCCTCTGGCAGACGCCGCAGGTGGAGGTGCGCGCCCTCGGGTCCGGCGGACCGATCCGCGGCGCGGGGGAGCCGGGCCTGCCGCCCGCGGCCCCGGCCCTCGCCAACGCGATCTTCGCCGCGACCGGCACCCGTCTGCGCGAGATGCCGTTCGCCCGCAGGATGCGCTTCGCATGAGGGGGATCCTCCTCGCCCTGCTGCTGGTCACGCCCGCCGCCGCGCAGGATTTCGCGCCGGTCCATGCGGTCCTCAGTCATCCGCGCTGCGCCAATTGCCATGTCGGCGCGGACGGGATCCCGCTGGTGGGCGACGAGTCCGAACCCCACGCGCAGAATGTCCGCGCAGGCGAGAGCCGGATGGGGATCGAGACCGCTCCCTGCGGCACCTGCCACCGCGCGACCAACAATCCGCTGCTGGGCGGCGCGCCGGGGGCCGAGGGTTGGGCCCTGCCGCCGGTGGAGATGGCCTGGGCCCTGCGATCCGCCCGCGAGATCTGCGAGCAGATCAGGGATCCGGACCGCAACGGCGGCCGCACCCTCGCCGAGGTGGCGGAGCATGTGGCCGAGGATCCGCTGGTCGTCTGGGGCTGGGCGCCCGGTCCGGGCCGCAATCCGGCACCCGGAACGCCCGAGGCGGCGGCTGCGGCGATCCGGGCCTGGGATGCGGCGGGCGCGCCGTGTCCATGACCGCTGCCGACACCCCTCGCGCGATCGTCTTCGACCTCGACGGCACCCTGATCCACAGCGCGCCGTCGATGCACCGCGCCGTGATCGCCGTCATGGCGGAGCTGGGCCATCCCGCGCCCGACCTCGCGACCATGGCGGGCTTCGTCGGCGATGGGGTGCCCACCCTGATGGCACGTTGCGAACGCTGGGCCGGGATCGTGCCGACAGAGGCCGCGGTCACCGCCTTCCGCCGCCACTACGACGCCGACCCGGTAACGGGAACGCAGCCGCTCGGGGGGGCCGTCGAAGTCCTGGCCGATCTGCACCGGCGCGGCATCGCCCTCGGCCTCTGTACCAACAAGCCGGAGGCACCGACCCGGACCCTGCTCGCCGGGCTCGGGCTCGGTCCGTTCGGCGCCATCGCGGGGGGCGACACGCTGCCGGTGCGCAAGCCCGATCCCGCCCCGCTTCTCCACGTGATCGCGGCCCTCGGGATGGGTCCGGGCGAGACCCTCTTCGTCGGGGATTCCGCCGTGGATCAGAGGACCGCCGCGGCGGCGGGCATCGCCTACGTCCACATTTCGGAAGGGTATGGCGACCCGGACCCAGATGCTGCGGAACCGCATCTGATCCTGGCGCGTCTTGCCGACCTGCCGACGGCGCTGTTTCCCTAAAAAGCAACGGTTATTTGCCAGCGAATCACTTCTGTGCAATGCTGTCCGGCACCATATTTGAAAAAGAAGCGGAAACCCCTTCCGCGCCATTTCTACGGGGTCGAGGAGCAGGATGCCCGACACGAGGGAACAGATCGCCGCACTGCCGCTCCGCTGGAAGGCAGGATCGGTTCAGGTGCTGATGGTGACCTCGCGGGATACGGGGCGTTGGGTCGTGCCCAAAGGCTGGACCATGAAGGACGTCAAACCCTGGGCCGCCGCCGCCATCGAGGCGCTGGAAGAGGCCGGGGTGAAGGGTCATATCGCGCGGGAGGTGTTCGGCACCTACACCTACGAGAAGGGGCTCGACGATGGCGGATTCGTCCCCTGCCATGTCCGCGTCTATCCGATGGTGGTGGAACAGCTCAAATCCGATTGGAAAGAGAAATCCGAACGCACCCGCCGGTGGTTCGATGCGGGCAAGGCCGCGGACCTGGTAGATGAGCCGGAGCTGGCGGAACTTCTGCGATTGCTGGTCGACAAGCCCAAAAAGGTACGGGTCGCGGGGCCGATGCTGCGCCGCGCCGCGTCCTGATCTGACTTGAGTTTGCGGAGGTCGGACCCTAGCGGAGAGGTCCGCGCGGGTCCCGGGGATCGTTGCGGATCGGTACCGGAATGGCCTCATGTTGCGGCGCCAGGGCGCCCAGAACCTCGGCCAGCTTGTCCTTGATCGTGTCGATCACCTTGTCCAGCGGTCCGCGCATATCAGCCATGTCGATCTCCGTTCCTGCATACAGAAATGGGGTCTCCGGCCCCTGCCTACAACCGTCAACGCGCGAAGGGGCGGTTTGGTCGCAGGTTTTCTTCATCCGGAGCACCCCATGATCTCTACCGCCTCCCGGCGTCCGATCACCGTGATCCGGATGCGGCTGCGATCCAGCGAGACCGGCCCCCCGCCCCCCGCCATCAGTTCCGACACCGCGATCAGGCGGTTGCCGTCGCGGCGGACGCGCGCATCCGTGACCCAGAGACGTGGATCGGGCACCTCGAATACCACCGTCTCCGGCCCGGCCAGCGGGGCGATCGCGATCTCCCCGGTCAGGGCGAGGCCCTCCTGCGTCGGGCGCAGGGTGCACCGGGCGGGCACGTCCACGCGCCGCGGCCGGTCGCGCAGGGCGGCGGCCAGTTCCGCATCCGGCGCGCCCCCGGCCGGAAGGCTCGCGGAGACCCGCAGGCGCGCGGGCAGGCAGATCTCGGCGCAGACCCCGATATCGAGCACGCCGTCCAGCTCGATCGTCCCGCCCGCCTGACGCGGCTGCAGGACGAGGGGGAGGACGAAATCCGCATCGTATCCGATGGAGAGATATTCGCCCTGCCGGAAGACCGTCGGTGTGGGCCAGGCAGGTGCCGCGGAGCCGAGATTGCGGGACGCGGTCCAGTTGAAATGCGGCGCGATTCCCGCCGCCCCGGCACTGCGCCAATAGGTTTTCCACCCGGGCTGCAGCCGAACGCGCAGGCCCGCGACATGGCTGCCATCCGCCTGTCGCCAGCCGGGGACGACCGTCACCGCGATCACGTCGCCCACATCCTTCCACGCCGCCTGCGCGACGATGGGACGGGCGGGGAAGAGCGAGATCGCGCCTGCGAGGAGCAGCACGGCAAAGGCGGAGAAGGTCCGGATCATGCCTCCCTCTAGGCAAACGCGCGGCGGATGCAAAATCACGGCTGCGGCACCCGGTACGGCTCAGGTCCGGGGGGATGCGGCCCGGCGCAGGCGGTCGTTGACCGCGCGTCCGACACCATCCTCCGGGATAGGCGCGACGTCGATGCGCGCGACGCCCCGCCCCCGCGCCAGATCGTCCGCCGCGTGCAGCATCGCGAACAGGTTCGCCGCCGCCTCGCCCACATCCCCCGATGGCGACAGGGACAGGTCCCCCGCCACCGGCCCGAAGCCCAGAAGGATCGCCTCCGCCGACCGCTCCGTGACCTCCAACCGCAGGTTTGCGCCCGGCGCGTAGTGGGAAGCGAGCTGCCCCGGCGCGGCCACCCGACCCGGCGTGGTATCCCGCGCGACCGCAACGCCCAGCACCGCCTCGATCGCCTCCACCGGCACGCCCCCCTCCCGCAGGAGGGTCGCCGGATCCGGGCGCAGGATCGTCGATTCCACCCCCACCGTGCAGGGCCCGCCATCCAGCACCGCGTCGATCCGTCCGCCCAGCCCCGCGATCACGTGTTCGACGCGCGTCGCGCTGATCCGGCCCGACGGGTTCGCGGAGGGCGCCGCCACCGGCCGCCCTACCGCCCGCAGGAGCGCCTGCGCCAGCGGCGACGCGGGCACCCGGACGGCAACGGTTCCGAGCCCTGCCGTCACCAGCGGCGAGAGCGCGGCCCCCGGCGCCAGCGGCAATACGAGCGTCAGCGGACCGGGCCAGAACGAAGCCGCCAGACGTCGCGCCTGCGGCCCGAGGATCGCGAGCCCGTCCAGCGCCGCCACCTCCGCCACGTGCACGATCAGCGGGTTGAAGGCGGGCCGCCCCTTGGCCGCAAAGATGCGCGCGACCGCCGCTTGGTCCCCCGCATCCGCGCCGAGGCCGTAGACCGTCTCCGTCGGGAACGCGACGAGACCACCGGCCCGGATGAGGCGCGCCGCCTCCGCCAGTCCCTCCGGACCGGAGAGCCGCGCGGCGTCGTGACGCTGTGTTCGGGTTGATGCCACGGGGTCGCGCGCCCTAGGTTACGATCAGGTCCCAGCTTTCCTACACGCCCGCATCCCCGAATGGGAGGTCTCCATGCCTTATCGCGCCCCCGTCTCCGAGCTTCGCTTCGTCCTCGACCACATCGTCGGGTTCGACCGCGTCGCGGCGACCGACATCTTCGCGGAGGCCACGCCCGAGACGGTGGACGCGATCCTGACCGAGGCGGGCCGCCTCGCTGAGGAGGTCTTGGCCCCGCTGAACCGCGCGGGCGACCTGCATCCCGCGCGGCTGGAGAACGGGATCGTGCGCACCTCGCCCGGCTTCGCCGACGGCTTCCGCGCCATCGCGGAGGGCGGCTGGCTGGGCATGTCGGCCGATCCGGAGCATGGCGGCATGGGCCTGCCCATCGCGCTGACCATGGCGGTGAACGAGATGATCGGCTCCGCCTGCCTGGCGCTGCAGCTCAACCCGCTGATGACCCAGGGCCAGATCGAGGCGCTGGAGGCCCATGCCAGCGACGAGATCAAGGAGCTGTACATCCCCAAGCTGGTCTCCGGCGAATGGTGCGGCACCATGAACCTGACGGAGCCGCAGGCGGGATCGGATGTCGGCGCGCTGCGCACCAAGGCAGAGCCCAACGATGACGGTACCTATGCGGTGACGGGCCAGAAGATCTACATCTCCTGGGGCGACAACGATTTCTCGGAGAACGTCTGCCATCTCGTTCTGGCCCGCCTCCCCGATGCGGGCGAGGGCACGCGCGGCATCAGCCTGTTCATGGTGCCCAAGCACCTGCCGGATGCCGATGGCAAGCCGGGCGTGGCCAATACCCTCAAAGTCGTCTCGCTGGAGCATAAGCTGGGCCTCCACGGCTCGCCCACCGCGGTGATGCAATATGACGGCGCGACGGGCTGGCTGGTGGGGGAACCCCATCGCGGCATGGCCGCCATGTTCACGATGATGAACAACGCCCGGCTCGGCGTCGGGGTCCAGGGGCTCAGCATCGCGGAGGCCGCGACGCAGCACGCCGTCGGCTACGCGTTGGAGCGCCGTCAGGGCCGCACCGGCGAGACGGCGGGCAGCATCCTCGAACATGCGGACGTGCGCCGCATGGTTCTGTCGATGAAGGCGGAGACTTTCGCCGTCCGCGCCCTCGCCCTCGATTGCGCCGTGTCCCTCGATCTCGCCCGCGCCACCGGCGATGCGGCCTGGCGCGCCCGCGGTGCGTTCCTGACGCCCATCGCCAAGTCCTACGGCACCGAAACCGGCATCCGCGTCGCGGGCGACGGGATACAGGTGCATGGCGGCATGGGCTTCGTGGAGGAGACGGGGGCCGCCCAATATCTTCGCGACGTGCGCGTCACCGCGATCTACGAGGGCACCAACGGCATTCAGGCGATGGACCTTGTGGGCCGCAAGCTGGCCGATGGCGGGGAGGCGGCCTTCGCGCTGCTGGACGAGGTCGCGGCGACGGATCACGACGGCCTGCGCGCCGCCACGGAGGAGTTGCGGGGCCTGACCGAGTGGATGGTCGCTCAGGATCCGCAGGATCGCTTCGCCGGGGCCGTCCCCTATCTCGACGCCTTCGCTCGCATCCTCGGTGCCCATTACCACCTGCGCGCCGCCGCCGCCGACGAAGGCCGCGCGCCCCTCGCCCGGTTCGCGCTGGGCCGGATGCTGCCGGAGGCGCTGGCCGAGATGGCCAAGGCCCGCACCGGGGCGGAGGAACTCTTCGCCGTGACGACCGAGACCATCGCCGCGTGACGCGCCGCCGTCCGGCCGGACCCGCCCCGTTTTCCCGCGTCGCCCACGCGCCGGGGCTGCGACCGGATCCCACCGAAGTCGCGAACGGAACCGTCGAATTGCCCCAAGGCAACGCCCGCGCCCGGCCCCGACCCTCTGCCACCCATGGATGACCTCGCGATCCCCGACGGCTATGCCGGTCTGACCTTCCCGTGGGAGGAGCCCCCGGCGGAGGGGGAGGCGACGGATATCGCGGACGGCATCCTCTGGGCGCGCCTGCCCCTGCCGATGGCCCTCGACCACGTCAACGTGTTCTTCCTGCGCGAAAGGGAGGGGTGGGCGATGGTCGATACCGGGTTCGACACCCGCCGGACCCGCGCCATTCTGGAGACGCTCTTCGCCGGACCGCTCGGCGGCCTGCCCGTCACCCGCCTGCTGGCGACGCATCACCATCCCGACCATGTCGGCCTCGCCGGATGGATGCAGGCGCGGGGCGCGGAGCTGCTGATGACCCGAACCGCCTGGCTCATGGCGCGGATGCTGGTGCTCGACGAACAGGCGGTCCCGACCCCGGAGACGGTCGCCTTCTGTCACCGCTGGGGCATGGATGCGGAGGTGCTGGCCCGCCGCCGGACGGAGCGTCCGTTCAACTTCTCCGACGTCGTGGCCCCGCTCCCCGTGGGCTACACCCGGATCGCGGAGGGCGACGACCTGACCCTCGGTGGGCGGCACTGGCGCGTCGTGCGCGGCGACGGTCACGCCCCGGAACACGCGGTCCTCTACCAGACGGACGGCGATCTCGTCCTCGGCGGGGATCAGTTGCTGCCCGGCATCTCCCCCAATCTGGGCCTCTACCCGACCGAGGCGAACGGCGACCCGGTGGGCGACTGGCTCGCCGCCTGCGACCGTCTCCTGCCGCTCGCGCGGGAGGAGCAGCTCGTGCTGCCCGGCCACAAGACACCCTATCGCGGCCTGCCCCGCCGGATGGCCTCCCTGCGCCAGAATCACGTCGCGGCCCTCGCCCGGCTGGAGGCGCATCTGGCGGAGCCGCGCACGGGGGGCGAATGCTTCGCGCCCCTCTTCCGGCGGCCGATCGACGCGGCCACCTACGGGCTCGCCTTCTTCGAGGCGATCGCCCATCTCCAGCATCTTCACCTCACGGGCCGGGCCCGGCGCGAGACGCGCGCCGACGGCGTCTGGACCTTCCGCGCGACCTGACGGCCCTCCGTCGTTCTGCCCGCAACGCGCGGGGAACCCCGCCCCCCGAAAACCCCTCTGGCGCCTGAACCTTCCTCGTCCTACCTCTCGCCCATGACAGAAATCGCCACATCCGCCGAGGCCATGGAGGCCGCCGCCCTGCCCCGCGCGGCCGAGCTGCGCGCCGACGGGCCCGATCCCTCCGCCGCAATCCCCCCGGGCCTCGCCAAGCGCCCGCCCAATACCCGCAGCCCCGCCGAATGGGCGTATCAGCGCGTGATCCTCTACCTGCGCAAGTTCGAGGAAGGGATCGAGGACGGGGAGGAGGTCGCCATGGGCTTCTCCGGCGGGGCCGCGGGCATCCTGCGGATCGAGGGGATCGGGTTCAGTGCCCCGGACCTCGTGACCTTCACCGGGCGGGACAACAACGGCAACCGCTGCCAGCAGATCCAGCATGTCAGCCAGCTCAACGTCCTGCTCCGCGCCGTGCCCCGCCCCCCGGATCAGCCCGATGCGATCCGCATCGGTTTCCGCCTCGCCGCCGCGCTGGAAGATGCCGAGGAGGCGGAAGAGCGCGGGGGCACGCCGGACAAGCCGGACACGGACGCGGCGGCCGAAGCCACCTGACCCCCGTGACAGGCCCGCCCGCCCGCGCTAAGGGGGGCCGGACGCAGGCAGGGACCGGGGATCACGGGCATGGCAGACGAGCACGAACACGGCAGCATGGACACCACCACGCACGAGAAGACCTTCGCCGGTTTCGTGAACGTGGTGAAATGGGTGGTGATCGGCATCGTCGTCATCCTGCTCTTCCTGGCAATCTTCCGGACGTGATGCGGGGTCTGCGTGCGCTGGCGGCGACGCTCCTGCTGCCGCTTCTGGTGGCTTGCGGAGCCGTCGAGACCGCCGCCCCATCGGAGGAGATCGCGCGCCGCGCCTTCGCCGCCGCCGGGCCGCCGACGCTGACGCTCGTCACCGCGATCAACAACCGCTCCGGTTCGGGCGGGCATTCGGCCCTGATCGTGTCCGGCAGCGAGCGGGTGATCTTCGATCCCGCGGGCACCTGGCGCCACCCGACCGTCCCCGAGCGCGGCGACGTCCTGCACGGCATCACGCCGACGATGCTCGACTACTACATCGACTACCATGCCCGCCCGACCTACCATGTCGTGCTGCAGGAGGTGGTGGTGCCGCCGGACGTCGCGGCCCGCGCGCTCGCCCTCGTCCGCGGCCACGGACCCGCTTCCAAGGCGACGTGCGGCCAGGCCGTCTCCGGCATCCTGCGGGAGCTGGGCTTCACCCAGGTCGATCGCGCCTGGTTCCCGGACCGCATCATGCGCGACTTCGCGGACGTGCCCGGCGTGACCCGGCGCGAGATCTACGACGATACCGTGGATGAAAGCTCGCCCGAACGCGCCACGATCGTCCGCATCGGCGATGACGGGTTCAAACGCGCAGGCACCTGAGCCCGTCCGCCGGGAGGGGCGCCTGAATGTCGAACGCCCTGCCCCTGCCCTGCACTGCCGCCCCCGGACCGGCCGCATCCGAAGACTGCCCCGACCAGCGCGGAACCCTGATCGCCTGCGTCATCGGGTCGAGCCTCGCCTTCGTCCTCGGCTCCATCGTCAACGTCGCCCTGCCGCAGATGCAGGCGAGTTTCGATGCGGGCGCGACCGGCGCGCAATGGATCGTCAACGCCTACCTGCTGCCGCTCGGCGCGCTGGTCCTGACGGGCGGGGCCTTGGGCGACCATTACGGCCGCAAGCGCCTGTTCCAGTGGGGCCTCGCGATCTTCACCGCCTCCTGCCTGCTCTGCGCGGTCGCATGGTCCTTTCCCGTCCTGCTCGCGGCCCGGGCGCTGGAGGGGGTGGGTGCCGCCATGATCGCGCCGACCTCGCTCGCCATCATCGCCGATGCCTTCACCGGCAAGGCGCGGGGCCGCGCGGTGGGAACCTGGGCGGGGGCCGGGGCGGCGGCGGGTGCGCTCGCCCCCGTGGCGGGAGGCTGGATCGTGGACAGCTTCGGCTGGCGCTGGGCCTTCGTCGCGGTGATCCCGTTCGCCATTCTCGCCTGGGCCATCGCCGCCCGCTCGATCCGCGAGAGCTTCGCCGATGCCGAGGACCGCGCACCCCTCGACTGGACCGGCGCGGCGCTCGTCTCGGTCGGGTTGCTCGCACTGATCTGGGGCCTCGTGGCCTTCCCGGAGCGCGGGGCGACCCTGCCGGTGCTCGCGGCGCTCGGGGCCGGGGGGGCGCTGCTGGCGAGCTATGTCGCGGTCGAGGCCCGGCTGGGCGACCGGGCGATGACGCCCCTGCGCCTGTTCGGGGACGGGACATTCTCCGGCCTGTCGATCTTCACCTTCCTCCTCTACGCCGCACTCGGTGGCCTGATGCTGCTCCTGCCCTACGTCCTGATCCAGGGGCTCGGGTTTTCGGCCACCGCGGCGGGGGCGGCGATCCTTCCCTTCCCGCTGATCCTCGGGATCCTGTCGCGCTTCGCGGGCGGCACGCTGGCCGACCGTTTCGGCGCGCGGATGCTTCTGACGGTCGGGGCGGTGCTGGTGGGTGGCGGGTTCCTCCTCTTCGCGCGGATGCCGTCCGAGGGGGTGCAATACGTCCGCGACATCCTTCCCGCGCTGGTGCTGCTGGCGCTCGGCATGTCCTTGTCCGTCGCGCCCCTGACGAATGCCGTCCTCGGCTCCGCGGGGGAGCGCTACGCAGGCGTCGCCTCCGGCATCAACAACGCCATCAGCCGGATCGCCGGGCTGGTGGCCACGGCGCTGCTGGGCCTCGTGCTGCTGTCGGGCGACCTGCTGGCCGGGTTCGCCGCCGCCGCCTGGGCCGGGGTGGCGCTGGCCGCGGGGGCGGCGGCCGTGTCGGCCCTGATGGTGCGACCGACGGAGGCCTGACGCGGATCATAACCCTGTTTCGCGCCCGCCGACCGGTCTACGGTATGGGATGGCAACCGACCGGATCGATACCCTGCCCGCCCGCTACGACCGCGCCGCCGCGCGTTGGCGCGACAAGATGCGGGTGCTCGGCTATTATGACGGCTATCTGGGCTTTCTGAGCGCGCCCGGTCCGCGCCCCGAACCCGCGAGCCGTGTCATCGACGTCGGCGCGGGCACCGCCGCCTTTTCCGAGGCTTGGGTGGCCGTGAACGGAGTGCCGGGCGACCTGCTGCTCCTCGATCCGTCCGCCGGAATGCTGGATCGCGCCTGTGGAATCCTTGCGCGCCGGGGCGTCGCGGTGCGAACCCAAGCCGGGTATCTCGGCGAGGAACCGAGCCCGGACCCCGCCGACGAGGTGCTGGCCGCCCATATCCTTGAGCATGTCCCGGACCCGCTTCTGGCCCTGCGTCAGATGCGCGGCCTGCTGCGTCCGGGGGGCCGACTGCGGCTGGTCCTGTCGCGACCGCATTGGTGCAATGCCATTATCTGGCTGCAATGGCGTCACCGCACCTTCAGCCGGGCCGAGGCCCGCGACCTGCTGGCGGCTGCCGGATTGCGGCTGGAGAGCGAATACGACTTCCCGTCCGGCCCGCCCTCCCGCACCAGCCGGGGCTTCGTGGCCATTGCCGACTGACGCGCCACGACCGGACCACTCCTTCCACTATGAAAAACCCCCGCCGCCACGAGGGCACCGGGGGTCGGATCGTTCGGCCTTGGCGGCGGGGCGACTTACATCATCCCTTCGCGCTGGGCCTTCTTGCGAGCGAGCTTGCGGGCACGCCGAATCGCTTCGGCCTTCTGCCGCGCCTTCTTCTCGGAGGGCTTCTCGAAATGCTGCTTGAGCTTCATCTCGCGAAACACACCCTCGCGCTGCAGCTTCTTTTTCAGGGCCCGGAGGGCCTGATCGACATTGTTGTCGCGAACGCTGACCTGCATGTGGTTTTCACCACCTTTCTAGGTTGGAGTTGTCGGATAAATCCGTGCAGGAGTTGGCCGTATAGCCATCCGCCCCTATCTTGTCCAGCAGCCCCGCCACCCATCCAGCAGGACCCGACATGCCCGATCTCAAGGACCGCCTGCTCGATGCAGCCCTCTCCCACGTCCCCTTCGACGGCTGGTCGGAGGCCACGTTCCGCGCCGCCGTCCGAGAGGCCGGCGTGACCCCGGCCCAGGCGCGGGCGGCATTTCCGCGCGGCGCCCTCGACCTCGCGCTGGCCTTTCACCGGCGCGGCGACGACCGGATGACCGACCGGCTCCACGGCGAGGATACGAGCCACATGCGCTACCGCGACCGGGTGGCCCATGCGGTCCGCATGCGGGTCGAGATCGCGGACGAGAACCGCGAGGCGGTGCGCCGCGGCATGACGCTGTTCTCGCTGCCGATGCATGCGGCGGACGGGCTGCGGGCGATGTGGGGCACGGTGGACGCGATCTGGGACGCGCTGGGGGACACGTCCGACGACGTGAACTGGTACACCAAGCGCGCGACGCTCTCGGGCGTCTATTCGGCCACGATCCTCTATTGGCTGGGCGACCAGTCCGAGGGCAACCGGGAGACCTGGGCCTTTCTCGACCGCCGGATCGACGACGTCATGCGGATCGAGAAGATCAAGGCGCAGGTCCGCAAATCGCCGCTGGCCGGGCGGCTGATGGCTGGGCCGAACCTGCTCCTCGACCGGATTCGCGCGCCCGCGAAGATGCCGCGCGGCGACCTGCCGGGGCTCTGGCGCGATCCGTCCTGACGGCTTTCCGTCGGCGTGACGGTCCGGTAGGCCGCGCCCCCGGGGGACATTCCATGGCAGACGATCCGAACCTGATCCCGGCCGGGCCGTTCACGGCGGCCGAACGCGATGCCGTCTATCGCGCCATCCACACACGCCGCGACGTGCGGAGCCAGTTCCGGCCGGATCCGATCGACGATGCGGTGATGCAACGTCTGCTCCTCGCCGCCCATCACGCGCCGTCGGTCGGCCTGTCTCAGCCGTGGAACTTCCTCCTGATCCGGGATGCCGCGCAGAAGGCGCGCCTACATGCCGCATTCACCCGCGCCAACGCCGCCGCGGCGGAGATGTTTCCGCCGGAGCGGCGCGCCCTCTATTCCGACATCAAGCTGCAGGGGATCCTGGAGGCGCCGGTCAACCTCTGCATCACCTGCGACCGGACCCGCGGCGGGGAGGTGGTGCTGGGCCGGACGCACGATCCGATGACCGACCTCTATTCCACGGTCTGCGCGGTGCAGAACCTGTGGCTCGCCGCGCGGGCCGAAGGGATCGGCGTCGGCTGGGTCAGCATTTTCGCGGAAGGCGACCTGCGCCGGATCCTGAACCTGCCGGCGAGCGTCGTACCGGTCGCCTATCTCTGCCTCGGCCATGTGGCCGAACTGCACGCGGAGCCGGAATTACAGGCGCGGGGCTGGGCGAAGCGGCTGGAGATCGCGGACCTGATCTTTGCGGATCGCTGGGGTTTGCGGGCCGAACGGCTAACGGAGGACGGTCCAGAGGGTGACGGCATGGAGCGCGCCGATGCCGAGATTGGCCATCGCGACCGGATGCCGAATCCCGAGCAGGGATAGCGTCGCGAACTTGTAGACCATCTGCACCGCCAGCATCCCCGGCACGAATGCCTCCCGCCAGCCCTGCGGCGCGAAAGGCAACACAGCGCTTAGCGCCGCAATGGCGAGATAGACGGCGATCGGGATGCGGCGTGCGGGCGCGTCCCGCCCGAACGCGACCGTCATCCCCGGCGACCCGGCCAGCAAGCCCCGGATAACGGGAAACAAAACGAACACATTCATGAAAGGCGGTGTAACGATCATCCCGGTCCAGCTAGCCCTCGGCCTCCGGCCCGTCTAGGTTGCGTCGATGACCGACCCGAGGGGATTCATGTCCGACCTGCCAGAGACGATGACCGCCATCGAGATCACCGCACCCGGCGGCCCGGATGTCCTGCAACCCGCGACCCGGCCGGTGCCGGTTCCCGTGACGGGCCAGATCCTGATCGCCGTCGATCATGCGGGGGTGAACCGCCCCGACGCCCTGCAACGGGCCGGGGCCTACGACCCGCCGCGGGGCGCCTCCGACCTGCCGGGTCTCGAATGTTCCGGAACCGTGGCCGCCACCGGACCGGGTGTCTCCCGCTGGAACGTCGGCGACCGGGTCTGCGCGCTCCTGCCGGGTGGCGGCTACGCGGAATACGTGGTGACCCCCGCCGATCACGCGCTGCGGGTGCCGGACCGTCTGGACATGGCGCAGGCGGCCGCGCTTTGCGAGACGTTCTTCACCGTCTGGACCAACGTGTTCGACCGCGGGCGCCTGCGGGCGGGGGAGCGGTTCCTCGTCCATGGCGGCTCCTCCGGCATCGGGACCACGGCGATCCAGCTCGCCCGCGCCCGGGGCGCCCGCGTCTTCGCCACCGCCGGGTCCGCCGACAAGGTCGTCGCCTGCCGGGGTCTCGGCGCCGAGACGGTGAACTACCGCGAGGAGGATTTCGTTGAGCGGCTCCAGGCGGAGGGCGGCGCCGACGTGATTCTCGACATGGTGGGCGGCGAGTACCTGTCGCGCAACCTCGCGGCCCTCGCCCCCGACGGTCGGCTGGTGCAGATCGCGTTCCTGACCGGTGCGAAGGCCAAGGTGAACTTCGCCCCCCTCATGGTCCGCCGCCTGACGATCACCGGCTCCACCCTGCGGCCGCAATCGGACCTCGCCAAGGCGCGCATCGCCGAAAGCCTGCGAGCGGAGGTCTGGCCCCTGCTCGACCGCGGGACGATCGCGCCGGTCATGGACCGGACGTTTGCGCTGGCCGATGCCGCGGCGGCCCATGCCCGGATGGAAGCGGGCGAGCATATCGGCAAGATGGTCCTGAAGGTGCGCTGAGCGCGCGCCGTCGACCCGACCCCATCCGGGACGCGGCGCCGCCGCATCCCCGCACGCGGAACGCAGCCATGGATCTCGACGTCACCCACCCCGCCCTCTCGGATCTCCGCCTCAAGGCGCGGTCCCGGATGCCGCATTTCGCGTTCGAGTACCTCGACAGCGGGACCGGCACCGAGAAGGGCGTGACCCGCAACCGGGAGCGTCTGGACGCGGTCCGGTTCATGCCCGCCATCCTGCGCGGAAAGATCGACCCGGATCTCAGCCGCGAGACCCTCGGGGTCACCCATTCCGCCCCCTTCGGCATCGCACCGGTCGGCATGGCGGGCCTGCTCTGGCCCGATGCGGAGCGTATCCTCGCCCGCGCCGCCGCCCATCACCGCATCCCCTACGGCCAGTCCACCGTCGCCGCCGCCACGCCGGAGGACAGCGGACCGATCGCGGGCGAGATGGGCTGGTTCCAGCACTATCCCGTCAACGATCCCGAGATCCGGCGCGACATGCTCTCCCGGATCAAGGCCGCCGGGTGGCGCGTCCTCGTGGTCACCGTCGACGTTCCCGGCGAGAGTCGGCGGGAACGGCAGCGGCGGGCCCATGTCTCCATGCCGCCGGTGATGACGCCCAAGATCATCGCCTCCATCGCCGCCCGCCCCGCCTGGGCGCTGGGCACGCTGCGCCACGGGCAGCCGACGATGAAGTTCCCCAACAGCTATACGCCCGGCGCCACGGGGGCGGCGGCGTTCACCCATGCGGGGCGGATCATCCGCGGCTTTCCCGACGACGGCTACATCCGCGACCTGCGCGCGGAATGGGACGGGCCGCTCGTGGTCAAGGGCGTGGCCGAGGCGGAGGATGCGGAGCGCCTGATCGGGCTGGGGGCGGACGCGATCTGGGTGTCGAACCATTCCGGGCGGCAGTTCGAGGGCGGACCCGCCGCCATCGACTGCCTGCCGCCGGTGATCGAGGCTGTGGGCGGGCGGGTGCCGGTCTATTACTGCTCGGGCGTGTCCGGCGGACTCGACGTGCTGCGCGCGCTGGCGCTCGGGGCGGAGTTCGTGTTCCTCGGCAAGGCCTGGTACTTCGCGCTGGCGGCGTTCGGGCGGCCGGGGATCGACCACCTCGTGCACATGCTGCGGGCGGACATGGTATCGAACATGACGCAGATCGGGGCGCGAAGCCTCGCCGACCTGCCCTCCCGCCTGATCCCGGCCTAGCGGCTCAGGGTGCGGTCCACCGCGTCGCGCCATCCGGCGTAGCGGGCGTCGCGCGTCTCGGCCTCCATCGCCGGTTCGAACCGCCGCTCCAGCGCCCAGGCTTCCGCGAACCCGCCCTGTCCGGGATAGATGCCCGCCCGCATCCCGGCGAGCCAGGCCGCCCCGAGGGCCGTCGTCTCGAGCACCTGCGGCCGGTCGACCGGCGCGCCGAGGATGTCCGACAGGAATTGCATGGTCCAGTCCGACGCGCTCATCCCGCCATCGACCCGCAGGACGGTATCGCCCAGATCGCCGCCGATCTCCTTCATGTCGGCGGCCATCGCCTCCAGCAGGTCGCGCGTCTGGTAGCCGACGCTTTCGAGGGCGGCGCGGGCGAATTCCGCCGAACCGGATCCGCGGGTCAGGCCGAACACGGCACCCCGCGCCTCCGCGTCCCAATGCGGCGCGCCGAGCCCGGTGAAGGCGGGCACGAGATAGAGCGGTTGTCCCGGATCGGCCCGCTCGGCCAGCGCCTGCGTCTCCTCCGCGGCGTCGATGATACCGAGCCCGTCGCGCAACCACTGCACCACGGCGCCCGCGATGAAGATCGACCCCTCCAGGGCGTAGGTCGGCTTGCCATCGAGCTGATAGGCGATGGTGCCGAGCAGGCGATGCTTCGACGTCACGGCGGTGTCGCCCGTGTTCAGAAGGGCGAAGCACCCCGTCCCATAGGTCGATTTCATCATGCCGGGCCGGAAGCAGGCCTGTCCCAGGGTCGCCGCCTGCTGATCGCCCGCGACGCCGAGGATGGGGACGGAGCCGCCGAGGATATCCGTGGTCCCGAAATCGTCGGCACAGTCCCGCACCTCCGGCAGCATCTCCATCGGCACGTCGAGAAGGCCGCAGACCTCGGTGTCCCACCGCCCCTCGTGGATGTTGTAGAGCATCGTGCGCGATGCGTTGGTGGCATCGGTCACATGGGCGCGGCCGTCGGTCAGCTTCCAGATCAGATAGCTGTCCACCGTCCCGAACAACAGGTCGCCCGCCGCCGCCCGCGCCCGCGCGCCGTCGACGTTCTCGAGGATCCAGCGCAGCTTGGTGCCCGAGAAATACGGATCGAGGATCAGGCCCGTGCGCGCCGTGACCGTCGCCTCGTGGCCCGCCTCCCGCATCTCGCGGCAGAAGGCGGCGGTGCGGCGGTCTTGCCAGACGATGGCCCGGTGGACCGGCTCCCCCGTGCGGCGATCCCAGACCAGCGTCGTCTCGCGCTGGTTGGTGATGCCGATGGCGGCGATGTCGGATGCCCCGAGGCCCGCCTCGGCCACCACCTTGCGGCAGGTCCGCGCGACGCTGTCCCAGAGGTCGGCCGCATCGTGCTCGACCCAGCCGCTTTCGGGGAAATGCTGCGCGAACTCCTCCTGTACAGTGGCGGCGATCTTCATGTCCCCGTCGAACAGGATCGCGCGGCTGGAGGTCGTGCCCTGATCGATGGCGAGGATATGGGTCATGGCGGCCTCCCGTTGCGTGGCACCGGGTTTGGCGGATGGGGGACGGTTGGGCAAGGGCGGCGGACCTGCGTCCCTATCCGGCGCACCCCCGGGGCTCTGCCCCGGACCCCGGAATATTTGCGGAGCAAAGAGGGGGCGGGGGCGGGCGGTTGATTACGGATCGGGGCGGTTCGATCACGGGGAGGGGAGGGCGGGCTGGGTCGGCGTGAGGGCGGTGCGGGGGGGCTGGAGAAGTGTGCGAATGCGCACCGGTATCCGGTCGATATCACGGTTTCGTTCGTTGTGGACGGGACAGATCGTCGCCATCTTCCTTGTCATCAGCAGGGCACACCGCCCCGCCGCTTTCCCACCGGGGCCACCGCGCCCTCATCGAAGGACAGACACCATGACCCGCATTCTCGCCACCGCCCTCCTCGCCGCTCTCGCCCTGACCGGCACCGCCTCCGCCCAGGTCGGCGCGGGTCCCGCCGCCGCCATCGCCCATTTCAACCAGGATGCCGACAGCCAGGACGGCCGCCGCCTGATCCGTGCAGGGACCGATGCGGTCTCCGTCTCCTCCCGGTCCGGCGCGCTGGGCGACGTGTTCGCGCGGTTCAATGCGGATCACGACGGACAGGACGATGTCCGCGGCCTCGACGGCGCCACGCTGGTGCAGGGCAGCCCCGCCCACGCCGCCGACATCTTCGCCCGCGTCCGCGCCGAAAGCGCCGGGGACGAATGAGCCCAGGCGCGCGGTCCCGTCAGGGGGCCGCGCGCACCACCAGTTCCGCGACCCGGGGGCCGAGCGCCTCCACGATGACCGCGACACCCGCCCGGTTCGGGTGGATCCCGTCCCCCTGCAGGTAGCGCTCCCGCGCGGTCCGCAGGTCCGACCCGACGAGAAGCGGCGCGAGGAAGCTCTGTTCCAGCAGCGCGTCGTATTCCGCCGCCAAATCTCCATACATGCCGTCGAACGCCGCCTTGTAGGCCGCGCCGTAATTGCCTGGCGCCTCCAGCCCTACGAGCAAGACCGGAAGCCCGCCCTCCCCCGCCACCCGGGCGAGGATCGCATCGAGATTGGCCCGGCTGCTTTCCGGCGGGATGCCCCGGAGAAGATCGTTCCCCCCGAGGGCGACGATCATCGCATCCGCCTCCGGCGTCAGGGCCCAGTCGACGCGGGCGAGCCCCCCGGCGGTGGTGTCGCCCGAGACGCCCGCATTCACGACCGCGGCATCGATCCCGCGCCCGTCGAGCCAGGCCTGAAGCTGCGGCACGAAGCCCTCCCCCTCCGGCAGGCCGTAGCCCGCCGTGAGCGAATCGCCCAGGGCCACCACCGTGACCGTCTCCGCCGCGGCGGGCAGGGCAAGGAAAAGCGCCGCCGCGCCGATCTGAACCGACTTGTTCATTTTCGCGACCGCCCCATATGCCACCCGACCCATCCGCCGCACGAGGTTCCCCATGGTCCTGTCGCTGACCGACGTATCGCTGTCCCTGCAGGGCAATGCCGGCATGGTGGATATCCTCCACGGCATCACGCTCGCGGTGTCGGCGTCGGAAACGGTGGGGCTGGTGGGACCGTCGGGATCTGGCAAATCGTCTCTCCTGATGCTCATGGGCGGGCTGGAGCGCGCCACCGGGGGCGAGATCTCGGCACTTGGCCACGATCTGACCGCGATGGACGAGGACGCGCTGGCCCGGTTCCGCCGCTCACATATGGGGGTGGTGTTCCAGTCCTTCCACCTGATCCCGACGATGACGGCGCTGGAGAACGTCGCGACGCCCCTGGAACTCGCCGGGGCCGCGGATGCGTTCGACCGCGCCGCGGCGGAGCTTGAGGCCGTGGGGCTCGGGCATCGGACCGGCCATTATCCGGCGCAGATGTCCGGCGGCGAGCAGCAGCGGGTGGCGCTGGCCCGGGCCGCCGCCCCCCGCCCCGACATCCTTCTGGCGGACGAGCCGACGGGCAATCTCGACCAATCCACGGGCGAGGCGATCATGGACCTCCTCTTCGGCCTGCGCGACCGTCACGGGGCGACGCTGGTGCTGGTCACCCATTCGCCGGAGCTGGCGGCCCGCTGCGACCGCACGATCCGACTGGTGGACGGGCGGCTGGAAAGCGAGACGCGGAACGGATCCCGGGCCCGGGCCGACTTGCAAGCGACCGATGCCGCGACCGCGGAACCCGCCCCCCGTCTGCTGGATGCGGGGGAATGAGGGGCATGGGCTCCATCCCGCGGTTCGACCGGCAGTCCCGACCGTGAGCTGGCTCGGTCAGGCGGCCCGCATCGCCGGACGCGAACTGCGCGGCGGCCTCGCGGGGTTCCGAATCTTCCTCGCCTGTCTGGCGCTCGGGGTCGCGGCCATCGCCGCCGTGGGTTCCGTCCGGGTGTCGATCACCGAGGGGCTGGAGCGGGAGGGGCGCAATATCCTCGGCGGGGATGCAGAGGTGGAGTTCACCTATCGCCGCGCCGATCCGGCGGAGCTGGCCTGGCTCGACGGGATCGGCACGGACGTCTCCGAGATCATCGATTTCCGCTCCATGGCCGCGACGGCCGAGGGGCTCGACGCGGATCGCGCGCTGACGCAGGTGAAGGCCGTGGACGATCTCTACCCGCTGACGGGGGAGGTTCTCCTCGACCCGGCGATGCCGCTGGCGGACGCGCTGGCCGGGGACGGCGTGGTCGTGCATCCGGTGCTGGCCGACCGGCTGGGCCTCGCGGTGGGCGACGCGCTTTGGCTGGGCGAGAAGCCGTTCACCATCACCGCGCGGCTGGTCCGTGAGCCGGATGCGGGCGCCGACGGCTTCGGTCTCGGGCCGCGCACGCTGATCCGGACCGATGCGCTGGACGGCTCGGGCCTGCTGGCCGAGGGCAGCCTCTTCGACAGCCAGTATCGCCTGACCCTGCCGGACACGCCCGACGAGGCGCTGGACGACCTGCGCGACGCGACCCGCGCCGAGTTCGCCGAAAGCGGCGCGCGCTGGCGCGACCGGCGCAACGCCGCGCCGCAGGTGGCGCGCTTCGTCGACCGGATCGGCAGCTTCCTCGTCCTCGTGGGCCTCGCCGGGCTGGCCGTGGGCGGGGTCGGCGTGTCGGCCGCGGTCCGCGCCTATCTCGACCGCAAGACCTCCGTGATCGCCACGTTGAAGACCGTCGGCGCGGAGGGGCGCACCATCTTCGCGGCCTACCTGATGCAGATCGGGGCCCTTGCCGCCGTGGGCATCGCCATCGGCCTCGTCCTCGGCGCGCTCATCCCCCTGCTGGCCGCGCCCTTCATCGAGGCGCAGCTACCGGTACCCGTGGCCCTCGGCGTGCATCCCGGCCCGCTGGTGGAGGCGGCGGTCTACGGCGCCCTTACCGCACTGATCTTCACGCTCTGGCCGCTGGCACGGACGGAGCAGGTGCGCGCCGCCTCCCTGTTCCGCGACGCGTCCGGCCCGATGCGGGGCCTGCCGCGGGGCCGCTACATCGCGGCGCTCGCGATCGCGGCGGCCACGCTGGTCGGGCTGTCGGCATGGCTCTCGGGGATCCCGATGCTGGCGCTCTATTCGGCGGCGGGCATCCTCGCCGCGCTCGCGATCCTCGTCCTCGCGGCCTGGGGCGTGCGCCGTCTCGCACGCCGCTTCTCCCGGGCGCGGTGGGTGCGGGGACGCCCCGCCCTGCGCCTCGCTCTCGGCTCCGTCGGCGGCCCGGGGGGCGAGGCGAATGCGGTGGTCCTCTCCCTCGGCCTCGGCCTCACCGTGCTGGCCGCCGTGGGACAGATCGACGCCAACATGCGCGCCGCCATCGACCGCGACCTGCCGCAGGTCGCGCCCTCCTACTTCTTCGTGGACATCCAGCCGGATCAGCTTCCGGCCTTCCTCGACCGCGTCACGGGCGACCCCGCCGTCAGCCGGGTCGACAGCGCACCGATGCTGGGCGGCGTGGTCCGCTCCATCGCCGGGCGTCCCGCCTCCGAGTTCGACCATTGGGTCACCCGCGGCGACCGACGGATCAGCTTCGCCGACGCGCCCGGGTCGGGAACCCGGATCGTCGCGGGCGAATGGTGGCCCGACGGCTATGACGGCCCGCCGCAGGTCAGCTTCGCGCGGGAGGAGGCGGAGGAGCTGGGCGTGGAGATCGGCGACGAGATCACGATGAACGTCCTCGGCCGCGACCTGACCGCCACGGTCACCTCCTTCCGGGAGGTGGATTTCGGCTCCGGCGGGATCGGCTTCGTCCTGGTGTTCAACACCGCGGCGCTGGCGGGCGCGCCGCATACCTGGCTCTCTACCGTCTATGCCGAGCAATCGGCGGAGGCGGCGATCCTGCGCGACGTTGCGGGCAATGCACCCAACATCACCGCGATCCGCGTCCGCGACGCCATCGACCTGGTGACCGAGGCGCTGTCGGCGCTCGCCGCGGCGACGAGCTGGGGCGCGGGCGCCACGCTGCTCACCGGTTTCGTCGTCCTGATCGGCGCGGCGGCGGCGGGCGAGCGGAGCCGCGTGTTCGAGGCATCCGTGCTCAAGACCCTGGGCGCGACCCGCCGGACCATCCTGACCAGCTTTGCCATCCGCTCCGCGTTGCTCGGGGCGGCGGCGGGGATCGTTGCCATCGCGGGCGGCGCGCTGGCGGGCTGGGCCGTGTTGACCTTCGTGATGGAGGCGCCCTACGCCTTCGAATGGCGGTCGGCCACGATCATCGTGGTGGGCGGGGCGTTGGCGACCCTGCTGGCCGGGCTGGCCTTCGCCTGGCGTCCGCTCGCCGCCCGCCCGGCCCGGATCCTGCGCTCGCAGGAGTGACCGACAGGCCCGGCGCTGCTACACTGGCGCGATGTGGAAGACGGGACGCGGCCGCATGGGGTTCATGGCCCCTCTCATCGGCACCTGGCGGGCCGAACAGGACGATACGCCCATGGGCCGCGTCGTCTGCACCCGCCGTTACGAGCGCATCCTCGGGGGCAAGTTCATCTCCCTGACCGCCGACTGGGACGTCGGCGACGGTGCGAAAACCTATACCGAGATCGCCAATTACGGCCTGAACCGCGACGGCATCCCGGCCTTCTGGTCCTTCACCTCCGATGGCGGCACGTCGCAAGGCATCGCCGCGGAGGTCACGGATCTCGACCCCCGCGCCGCCGGGTTCGAGGCAAACATGCCATCCGGCCTTGCCCGCTTCGCGATCTGGCCCGACGGGGACGACATGATCTGGGCCGCGGAGGCGCGGACCGCCAAGGGCTGGTCCCGGATGGTCACCCATCGCTGCATCCGCACCGAATAGCGGCCCCGGCGAGGGGAAGCGCCGGGGCCGTAAGGGTCGGTCGGAAATGCACCGATGAATGATCGGTCCGGCGCGCCGCTAATAATCGATGGTCCCGGATCGGGCTCTGCGGGACAGGGTCGGGGCGGATCGCCCCCCTCCCTTGCCTGCGCAGCGTGACCCAGCTGTGACATCTGGACGACGATTCCGCGACAATACCGCCGGTTCGGTCCGGCGGGGCCGGTTGACGTCAGCCGCACCCTCCGGCCGTGCGCCGTCAGGCCCCCGCAATCATCGGCCCGCCGGTACCCATTGGCGGTCCGCACGGGCCGTTTTGCCCCGATAACCCAAGCCGCCTGCCCCAAGCTGTCCCCCGTCACTCACCCACGGCAAAATCCCCCTCATCCCCGCCGTCCCAGTAAGCAATCCGCGTGGCCGCGGCCCGGATCATCACCAGCCCCTCGGTCTCCACCCCGTCCTCGAACCATCGCTTCAGTCCGGGCGACCAATGCGCCTCGAACGTGCCCCGGTCGCGGATCAGCTCCGCCCGCGCCTGGACATGCACGAAGATCGGCGCACCCTCCGCCGGGCTCCGCTGAAACGTCAGCGCCACCCGGGGATCCGCCTCGATATCCGCGACCATCCCGGCGGACTCGCGGGTAAAGAACCAGCTGTCGCCACCATAGCCGACCTCGCCGTTATTGCTCATCGGTCGCCCGGTCAGGGTATCGCCCCGCCGCGTGACCAGGGTGCAGAGGTCCAGGTCCGCCATCAGTTCCGCAACCTTCGCGAGGTGTCCGTCCGCCATCTTCGTCTCCCGTGTCCCGGGACCGCGCGTCCCGCCCGGGGCAAACCCGCATCCGCCCGCCCCGTTCCGCCGCCGCCCCGGACGGGGCCGGGGGCGCGGGCCTTTCCCCCGCTCCGCCCCCCCGCTAGCGTGGCGCCCATGATGCGCGCGCTGCTGTCCCGGGCCCTGTCCCTCGCCTTGTCGCTGGCGGTCGCGAGCGTCGTGATCTTCGTCATGCTGCAGGCGGTTCCGGGCGATCCCGCGGCCTTCATGCTCGGCCTGAACGCGGCCCCGGACACCGTCGCCGCCCTGCGCGCCGATCTGGGGCTGGAGGGGTCGCTGGCGGAGCGGTACGTCGCCTGGGTCGGGGGAATGCTGCGGGGCGATCTCGGGCTGTCCTACACCTATCGCGTTCCCGTCGCCGACCTCGTGGCGCAGCGGATCGGCGTCTCCGCGCCGCTGGCCGCGCTGTCCCTGCTCCTGACGGTGGCGATCGCGGTGCCGGTGGGCCTGCTGGCCGCGGCGCGCCGGGGCGGTCCCGCCGATTGGGGCGTCATGGGCGCCACGCAGCTCGGGATCGCGGTACCGAACTTCTGGTTCGCCATGCTGCTCGTGGCTCTGTTCGCGGTCAATCTCGGCTGGTTCTCGGCGGGGGGCTTCCCGGGCTGGTCGGACCCGGTCGCGGCCCTCCGCGCGCTCACCCTGCCCGCCATCGCCCTCGCCTTGCCGCAGGCGTCGATCCTCGCCCGGGTCCTGCGCTCGGCCCTGCTCGACACGCTCGACAGCGACTACATCCGCACCGCCCGCGCCAAGGGGCTCAGCCGCCGCGCCACCCTCGCCCGCCACGCGCTGCGCAACGCCGCGATCCCGGTCCTGACGATCCTCGGGCTGCAATTCTCGTTCCTGCTCGCCGGGGCCATCATCATCGAGAACGTGTTCTTCCTCCCGGGCCTCGGCCGCCTGATCTTCCAGGGCATCACCCAGCGCGACCTGATCGTGGTGCAATCGGTGACGATGCTCCTCGTCTGCGCCGTGATCGTCGTCACCTTCATGGTGGAGCTGGCCTATACCCTCGCCGACCCGCGGTTGCGCCCCAGATGAGGCCCGCCATGTTCCTCGGGGCGGCGCTGACGGTCCTGTTCGCCGTCGCGGCCCTCCTCTCGCTGGTCTGGGTGCCCCACGACATCGCCCGCCTCGACATCGGCCAGCGCCTTCTACCGCCCTCCCCCGCCCATCCCTTCGGCACCGACCATTTCGGCCGCGACACCCTGTCGATGCTGATGGAAGGCGCGCGCACCTCCATCGCGGTGGCCCTTGTCGCCGTGGGCATCGGCGCGGGGATCGGCATCCCCCTCGGCCTCTGGGCCGCGGCCAATCGCGGCACCCTGCTGGACGAGATCATCATGCGCGGCAACGACCTGATCTTCGCCTTCCCGTCGCTCGTCATCGCGATCCTCATCACCGCCGTCTTCGGCCCCTCCGCGCTCAACGCGATCCTGGCCATCGGCATCTTCAACATCCCCGTCTTCGCCCGGGTCGCCCGCGGCGGGGCGCTCCCGCTCTGGACGCTCGACTACGTCATGGCGGCGCGCGTGGCGGGCAAGGGCCGCCTCCTCATCAGCGCGCAGCACATCCTGCCGAACATCGCCAACCTCCTGATCGTGCAGGCGACGATCCAGTTCTCCCTCGGCATCCTCGCCGAGGCGGCCCTCTCCTATATCGGCCTCGGCGCGCAGCCGCCCACGGCGAGCTGGGGCCGCATGCTCGCCGACGCCCAGACCATGATCTACACCGAGCCGCAGCTCGCCATCCTCCCCGGCCTCGCCATCGTCGCCATGGTCCTCGGCCTCAACCTGCTGGGGGACGGGCTGCGCGACGCGCTCGATCCCCGGCTGCGGCGGGTGGGGATGTGAGCGGCCCCGGACATGGGCGGCCGCCTGACATGGACACGCAGAGCCCCGCCCCCCTGATCGCCGTCGACGCCCTGTCGCTCGCCATCCACGGCACGCCCATCCTGCGCGATATCTCCCTCGCGATCCCGCCCGGCCGCGTCACCGCCCTCGTGGGCGAGAGCGGGTCCGGCAAGTCGATGACCGCGCTCGCGCTGATCGGCCTGCTCCCCCGCGGCGCCACGACCACCGGCGCCGCGCATCTCGACGACCGCAACCTCCTCACCCTGCCGGAGCGGGACTGGCTCGCCATCCGCGGCGACGACATCGCCATGATCTTCCAGGAGCCGATGACCGCCCTCAACCCGGTGCAGCCCATCGGCGCGCAGGTGTCCGAGACCCTGCGCCTGCGCGGCACTCCCCGCGCGGAGGCGGCCCGCATCGCCCGCGACCGGCTCGACCGCGTCGGCCTCGACGGCCTCCCCCTCGACCGTTACCCGCATGAACTCAGCGGCGGGCAGCGGCAGCGGGTCTGCATCGCCATGGCCATCGCCCGCCGCCCCCGCCTCCTGATCGCGGACGAGCCGACGACCGCCCTCGACGTGACCACCCAGGCCGAGATCCTGGACCTGCTCCGCACCCTGGTGGACGAAGAGGGGATGGCCCTGCTCCTCATCACCCACGATCTGGGCGTCGTCGCCCGCACCGCCGACCATGTCGCCGTGATGAAGCGGGGCGAGATCGTGGAGGCGGGCCCGACCGAGACGCTGTTCCGCACCCATGCCCATCCCTACACGCGCGACCTGCTCCGCGCCTCGCAGCCGTCGCCCGCCGCCCGGCGCCCCATCGCGGCGGAGCCCGTGCTCGCCGCCCGGGACGTCAGCCGCGATTACGGTGCCTTCCGCGCGGTGGATGGCGTCTCCCTCACCCTCCATCGCGGCGAGAGCCTCGGGCTGGTGGGCGAGAGCGGCTGCGGCAAGTCCACCCTCACCCGTGCCCTTCTGGGTCTGGAGCCGGTGCAGGCGGGCGGGATCGCCTTTCGCGGCCGCCCCGGCGGCACCGCGATGACCAAGGCCGACCGCGCGGGCATCAGCGTCGTGTTCCAGGATCCCTACGGCAGCTTCGATCCCCGCTGGACCGTGTCCCGCATCGTGACCGAGCCGTTCCATCTGACCGGCCGTCCCGACGACGCACCCGCCCGGGCCGCCGCCGCGCTGGAACAGGTCGGCCTCGCCCCCGACGACCTCGCCAAATACCCCCACGAGTTTTCCGGCGGTCAGCGACAGCGGATCGCCATCGCCCGCGCCCTCATCACCGCGCCGGATGTGATCGTTCTGGACGAGGCCGTCTCCGCCCTCGACGTCCGCGTCCGCGCGCAGGTCCTCGCCCTCTTGGACGACCTCCGCGACCGGCTCGGCCTCGCCTATCTGTTCATCAGTCACGACCTCACCGTCGTCCGCGCCATCTGCGACCGCGTTCTGGTCATGCGCGCCGGACGCATCGTGGAGGAGGGGGAGATCGACGCCGTGTTCGACGCCCCCGCGGACCCCTATACAGAAACCCTTATCGCCGCCGCGCCGACGATCCCCGCGGGTTGGCTGGCCGCGTCGTGACCCTGCTCCACCTCTCCGTCACGGCCCGCGCGCCCGCCGCCATGGCCCGCGCGCTCGCGCGCCTTCTGGGCGGCCCGGCACTGCCCTTCCCGCCCTGTCCGGGCGCTTGGATCGCCTTCGCGGCGAGCGATGACGGGACGGCGGTGGAGGTCTATCCGGCGGGCACCCGCATCCTGCGCGGACCGGATGCCGTGGACTTCGCGCCCGGCGCCCCGCGCCGCGACACCAGCGCGACCCATCTCGCCATCGCCTCGCCGCTCGACGCCGCCGAGATCGAGGCGCTTGCCGATGCCTCGGGCTGGACCACGCGCATCTGCGACCGCGGCCCGTTCCACTGCATCGAGATCTGGACCGGCGAGGGCCTCCTGATCGAGGCGCTGGACCCCGGGATGCTGGCCGATTACCGCGAGGGCATGAAGGCTGCGAACTGGCGCCGCATGTTCGATCTGGAGGACCCATGATGAGAGATTTCGCCACCGCCCTCGGGTTCGATCCCGAAGAGATGCTGATCGGCGGCCGCTGGGTCCGCGCCGCCGAGACGATCCCGCTGGAGGATCCCTCCACCGGCGAGACCATCGGCGCGATCCCCCGCGGTCAGGCGCGGGAGATCGACGCCGCCGTGGCCGCCGCCCATGCCGCGCTGGACGGTCCCTGGGGCCGGATGACCGCCGCGGATCGCGGCCGCCTGCTCGCGCGCATGGGCCGCCTCGTCCTCGACCGGGTGGACGACCTCGCCGTGCTGGAGGCGACGGATGTGGGCAAGCCCCTGAAGCAGGCGCGCGCCGATGCCCTGGCCCTCGCCCGCTACCTCGAATTCTACGGCGGCGCGGCCGACAAGGTGCATGGCCAGACCATCCCCTATCTCCACGGCTACACCGTCTATACCCTGCGACAGCCCCACGGCGTCACCGGCCATATCGTGCCGTGGAACTACCCGATGCAGATCATCGGCCGCTCCGTCGGGGCGGCGCTCGCCATGGGCAATGCCTGCGTTCTGAAACCGGCGGAGGAGGCATGTCTGACCGCGCTGGCCTTCGCCCGCATCGCCGTCGAGGCGGGCCTGCCCGACGGCGCGCTCAACGTCGTGCCGGGCCTGGGCGCCGAGGCGGGCGCGGCCCTCTCCGCCCATCCCGGCATCCTCCACATCAGCTTCACCGGCTCCGTCGCCACCGGCGCCGCGGTCCAGGCCGCCGCCGCCGCCAACGTCGTGCCCGTCACCCTGGAACTCGGCGGCAAGTCCCCGCAACTCGTCTTCGACGATGCCGACCTCGACGCGGCCCTCCCGTTCCTGGTCAATGCCGGGATCCAGAACGCGGGGCAGACCTGCTCCGCCGCGTCCCGCATCCTGGTCCACGCCGCGATCCATGACGACGTGGTCGCGCGGATGTCCGACCGCTACCGCACCCTGCGGGTCGGCGCGGCGATGGACGATCTGGACGTCGGCCCCCTGATCTCGGCCCGGCAGAAGGAGATCGTCGAAGGGTTCCTCACCCAAGCCGCCGACCTGACCGTGGCGGCCGAAGGGGAAATTGTACAAAACGTGAAAAACGGGTCCGAGGGGTTGGGGCATTTTGTGAAACCCACCCTCCTGACCGGCGCCACCGGCGATCACCCGCTGGCGCAGGCCGAGATCTTCGGCCCGGTCCAGATCGTCATCCCCTTCGAGACCGAAGCCCAGGCAACAGCCATCGCCAACGGCACCGATTACGGCCTCGTCGCGGGCATCTGGACCCGTGACGGCGCGCGCCAGATGCGCCTCGCCCGCGACCTGCGCGCGGGTCAGGTCTTCATCAACAATTACGGCGCGGGCGGCGGGGTCGAACTGCCCTTCGGCGGCGTCGGAAAGTCCGGCCACGGGCGCGAGAAGGGGTTCGAGGCGCTCTATGGATTCAGTCAGTTGAAGACCGTCGCGGCCTTTCATGGCTAGCGGATCGCCCCGTCGTCGCGCTCATCCCGTCGGGTAGTAGAACTCTTCCCGCACGATCTTGCCGTCCGCGACGTGATAGACCCCGATATCCTTCATCTCCTCGGTCTCGCCCGTCTCGCGCTTCTTCATCTTCATGTCGAAGATGACGGCGAACTTGTCGTCGCCATGGGGCATCGGGTCGGACACGTCCGATTCGACCTCTTCGTACATGCCCGAGAACCACTCGTGCTTGCCTCGGATGGCTTCGATCCCCGTCACCTCGCGCCCCTGTCCCATATCCGCCGCCTCGACGCTGACCGCGTCGTCGGCATAGAGCTTGGCGAGGTTCTCCTTCTCCCGGCCTTCGCGGCATCCGGCGACCAGTTCCGTGGCGATCTTCTTCATGTCCATCGACCCGTCCTCCCATCGTTGCGATGACTAGCAGTCTAGCACATCGGAAGGGCCCTTGGCGTCCGGTCCTTGGGAAAGGGCTGGCCCCGTGCCGACCGACCCGGCATCCTGCGCGCGAGGGATCGGGAGGAAGACCATGAGACTTGCGGACAAGACCGCCATCGTGACCGGCGGCGCGTCGGGCTTCGGCCGCGGCATCGTGGAGAAGTTCGCGGCAGAGGGAGCGCGCGTCCTTGTGGCCGACCTCAACGAAGACGGTGCTGCCGCGGTGGCGCGGACCCATGGCGGGATGTCCGCCGTCATTGACGTCGCGCGCGATGCCGACTGGGAGCGTCTGACGGCGCAGGCGATGGACGCGTGGGGCCGCATCGACATCCTCGTCAACAATGCCGGGATCACCCACCTGCCCCAGCCGATGGAGGAGGTGACGGAGGAGGAGTTCGACCGCGTCCTCTCGGTCAATGCGAAGTCCGTCTATCTTTCGGCGCGCCATGTCGTGCCGGTGATGAAGGCGGCGGGCGCGGGCGCGATCCTCAACGTGGCCTCGACGGCGGGCGTCTCGCCACGGCCGCGGCTCAATTGGTACAACGCCTCCAAAGGCTGGATGATCACGGCCACCAAGGCGATGGCGGTGGAACTGGCGCCGCTGGGAGTGCGGGTGAATTGCCTGAACCCCGTCGCGGGGGACACGCCGCTGCTGGCCAGCTTCATGGGCGAGGACACGCCGGAGATGCGGGCGAAATTCCTCTCCACCATTCCGATCGGGCGTTTTTCCACACCTGAGGACATGGGCAACGCCGCCTGCTTCCTGTGTTCGGACGAGGCGTCCATGATCACGGGCGTTGGTCTGGAAGTGGATGGCGGACGCTGCATCTGAGGAGAGTCCGATGAAAGTCACCCTCGCCGACAGGCTCGCGGAGATCGCGACCCATTGGGACCCGCAGAGAATCGCCACTTACAATGACAACGAGGTCATGGTGGTGAAGGTGCGGGGCGAATTCCCGTTCCACGTCCACGCGGACAGCGACGACTTCTTCCTGATCCTGAAGGGGAATGTGCTGATCGACATCGAGGGCGAGGAGACGCAGGTCTGCGGAGCGGGCGACCTCTGCGTGATCCCGGCGGGAAAGACGCACCGGCCGCGTGCGGAGGCGGAGGCGGAGATCCTGCTGATCGAACCGCTGGGCCTGCGCGCGACGAACGATGGCGACCGGTTGGCGGCGCGTACGACATGAGGCTGGAGGCGGAGATCGAGGTTCTGGCCGGGCCGTTCGCATCGCAGCAACTGGCGTTTGCGCACCTGCTCGACGTTGCCGAACAGGGCGGTCTTTCGCCGGATTTCGATCATGTGGAAGTGATTTCGCCGCCCCATGGGGCACGTCTGCGCGGCTACTTCGACGCGGATGTTGCGGACGGGATCGCGGGAGCCGCGGGGACGGATGCGGTGATCCTCGTCCTGCCCGGCGCGCTGGTGACCGGACGGTTCGAGGGGGACGGACGGATGCGGCGGATCGGGCGCCATGTCGGACGGATGATCCGCGCATGAGGCCCGGGGCGCGCAACCTCATCACCGACGTCGCGGGTCTGCGGGTCGGGAATGCCCATGATGCGGTGCTGGCGTCGGGAGCGACGGTCCTCGTCGGCGATGCGCCGTTCACCGCCGCGGTCCACGTCATGGGCGGCGCGCCGGGCACGCGGGAGACGGACCTCCTCGCCCCCGACAAGATGGTGCAGGAGGTGGACGCGCTGGTTCTGTCCGGCGGGTCGGCCTACGGCCTCGACGCGGCGTCGGGCGTGGCGGAGGGGTTGCGCGCCGCAGGACGGGGCTTCGCCGTGGGCGATGTTCGCGTCCCGATCGTGCCGGGCGCGATCCTGTTCGACCTGCTCAACGGGGGCGACAAGGCTTGGGACGCGAACCCCTACGGCCCGCTCGGGCGCGCGGCGCTGGACGCGGCGGCGGAGGATTTCCCGCTGGGCAGCGTCGGCGCGGGGTTCGGCGCCACGGTGATGGATCTGCGCGGCGGGCTCGGCTCGGCGTCCTGCGTCCTGGAATGCGGCGTGACGGTGGGCGCACTGGTGGCGGTCAACGCGCTCGGCCGGGTCTGCGACGAGGCGGGACGGTTCTTCGCCGCCCCATGGGAGATCGACGGCGAGTTCGGCAGGCGCGCGGCCGGGGCGATGCCGCCGGATTGGGAACCCTATGGCAACCGGGTCCCGCATCAATCCACCACCATCGCGATCGTGGCGACCGATGCGCGCCTGACCCAGGCGCAGGCGACACGCCTCGCCGTCGCGGCCCATGACGGCATGGCCCGTGCGATCCAGCCGAGCCACACGCCGATGGACGGCGATCTGGTTTTTGCGGCCGCGACCGGGGAGCGGGCGCTGGCTGATCCGGTCTGGGACGCCTTGCGGCTGGGCCATGCCGCCGCGTCGTGCCTCGCCCGGGCGATTGCACGGGGGGTCCATGGCGCGGCGGCGGGTGGGGCGCTGTCCTCCTTCGGCGAGAGGTTCGGCGGGGATTAAACGGCGCATACCCGCGATGCATCTGTGTATTCAAACACGCTTATTAGGATTCTTTCACGGGTTCGTGCATTGGAAGTGAGATCGGGAAACACCATGTCATTTCCATCGCACCGGGATCGACCCGGGCATACAAATGCCGAAGGGACCTGACCCAGGAAGACGCTCACGCTTACCGCCGTCCTCGTCCTGCTCGCCGTTCCCGCCTTTGCGGACGGAAGCGCCGCGATACGTCACTTCAATCAGGACCGCACCGCGAACGAGGCGATCCGGCTGCACGGACAGACCGTCGCCGCCACTCGCTCCGCCGCGCATTCGCCGCGGGCGCAGGCGATCTTCGACCGCATCGAGGCGGCGAACGCCGAGGACGAATGACCCGGGGCCGCCCGGCGGCCGGCACCGAAAGGAGTGACCCATGACACGCCTGATCAAGACCGCCCTCCTCCTCGCCGCACTGGCGGCGCCCGGCGTGGTTTTCGCCGACGGAGCCGGGGGGACGTTGACCACCATCAAGAGCGACCGGAGTGCCACGAGCGCCGCGGCCGCGACGTTCCACGCCGCCATCGCCGCAGAGAGCGACGACTGACGGCACAGATGACGGGGTTGGCCCTCTCTCCCCCTAGCGGCCCCGTCCCGGGCGCGACCTATCCCCCGGTCGCGCCCGTTTCACGTCCGGCGAACGGCGAAGAAGTCGCGCAGGAGTGCTCCGCAGGCATCGGCGTCGATGCCGTCATGGATCTCGGGGACGTGATGCGTCTGGGCATGGCTGAAGACGCGCGCGCCGTGCAGGACGCCGCCGGATTTCGGGTCAGAGGCGCCGAAATGCAGGCGGGCGAGGCGGGCATGGGCGATGGCCTGAGCGCACATCGCGCAGGGTTCCAGCGTGACCCAGATCGCACAGCCGTCCAGACGCTCCGACCCGAACGCCGCGCAGGCGGCGCGGATCGCCAGCATCTCCGCATGGGCGGTGGGATCCGTAAGCTCCCGAGTGCGGTTGCCGGCGGCGGCCAGCACCGTTTCGCCGCGGACGATGACCGCACCCACGGGCACCTCGCCCCGGCGGGCGGCGGCACGGGCCTCCACCAGCGCATCGGGCATGAAGGAACGGAACATGGGTCCCGAGTGCCGGAGGCGACGCGCGCGCGCAAGCCGCTTCCCCCGCCCCGGCGAACCGGCTAAGCCCCGGCCATGAGCGATGATGACAGCGATGACGGCCATCCCGGATCCCGCCTGGCCAAAGTGATCGCCCGCGCGGGCCTCGCCTCCCGCCGGGATGCGGAGGGCATGATCGAGGCGCTGCGCGTCACGGTGAACGGGCGGACGATTTCGACGCCCGCCTACAACGTGGTCCCCGGCGATGCGGTGGCGGTGGACGGCACGCCCTTACCGACGGCGGAGGGCGCGCGGGTCTGGCTCTATCACAAGCCCGCGGGTCTGGTGACGACGGAGCGCGACGAGAAGGATCGCGAAACGGTGTTCGACGCCCTGCGCGAACGTCTGGGGCGGGTCCTGTCGGTCGGGCGGCTGGATCTCACGTCGGAGGGGCTGCTGCTCCTGACCAATGACGGGGACCTGAAGCGGCAGATGGAACTGCCCGATACCGGCTGGCTCCGCCGCTACCGGGTGCGCGTGAACGGCGCGCCGGACGAAGCCGCGCTGCAGCCGTTGCGGGACGGGATCGTGGTGGAGGGCGAGCGGTTCCAGCCGATGCAGGTGACGCTGGACCGTCAGCAGGGGGCGAATGCCTGGCTGACCGTCGGCCTGCGCGAGGGCCGCAACCGGGAGGTGCGGCGCGCGATGGAGACGGTGGGTCTGTATGTGAACCGCCTGATCCGGGTGAGCTACGGGCCGTTCCAGCTCGGCAACCTCGCCGCCGGTGAGGTGGAGGAGGTGAAGCCCCGGGTCCTGCGCGACCAGCTTGGGACGCTGTGGGCCGGGGAACTGGCTGAGGGGCGACGCGAACCGGAAGCACCGGAAGCGGGACGCAAGCCGCGTACGTCGGGCGACCGGCTCGTGGATCACGGACGGGGCAAGCCGCGCGGGGCCCCGACGGGCGGTGCGAAGGGCGCGGACCGAACGGGCGAGCGGAGACCGGAGCGCGGGGCGGAAAGGGCGGCCCGGCCCGAACGGCCCCGGACGGCCAAGCCGCCGGTCACGCGCAATGACGGACCGGATCGGGGCAAGCCCGGTCGGCGTGGCGACCCGGGCAAGCCGCCGCTCCGCAAGCGCGACGGAACGGACGATCGCGGACCGCGCCGGGAGGGACCGCAAGGCGAGCGGGGCCGGACCGACGCGAAGCGCGGCGGGCCGAAGCGTGACGATGCCAAACGCGGGGAGCGGCCGCGGACGGGCAAGCCGCCCTTTGTGCGCGGCGAGCGGGACGACGATACGAGGCGGGACGATCCGAAGCGCGACCGCCGTCCCGGACGGGGCGCGTCCGAAAGCGATGCGCCGCGCCGAAGCAAGGCCGAGAAGAAGGCGGCGATGCGGGCCGATACCTCCGTCTCCCTCCGCAAGGGCGGGCAGCGCGGACGCGGGATCGCGAAGGGCAAGAAGGCGCCCGGCAAGCCCTATACCAAGCCCGCGCGCAAGCCGGACGAGCCGGAGAGCTGATGCGCGTCGATCCCTGTCGTTCTCACGGTGGGAGATTCGGGAGGCTCGGTGGAGGCGTCGCTGCGAGTAGCGCCAACGAGGCGACGGTACCACCGACATAACCGATGCGGCCAGACCCCCAGGCGCATCGGAGGTCAGCCCTCCTCCGGCTCCGTGGCGTGCCGCTTCATAAGGCCCGCCTGACTGATGAAGAAGGCGAACATCGCCCCGGGCAGCGCGAAGGTCTCGAACGTGACCCAGGTCTCGGTCGAGAAGGAGCGCCAGACGATTTCATTGGCGACGGCGGATGCGACGAAGAACCATGCCATCCGACGCGTCAGGATCATCCAGCCTTCGGCATCCATCGGGATCGCCTCCGACAGGACCATGGACAGAAGCGACCGGCCCCGCAGCAGACCCGCGAACAGGATCGCCGCCAGCAGTCCGTTGATGATGGTCGGCTTGATCTTGATGAACCGCTCGTCGTTGAGCCAGACCGTGAGGCCGCCGAACACCGTCACCAGCACCGCGGTCAGCACCTGCATCGGGCTGAGCCGTCCGGTCAGCTTCCACAGGATCGCCATGGACAGGAGGATGACGGGTATGAAGAGGGCGGTGACGAAGATCAGCCCTTCGTATTCGGTCCCGCGGACGGTGAAGGTGTCGTCCTTCCACCAGATGTAGGCGCCGAAGAACGCGAGCACCGGGCCGAGTTCCAGCGTCGTCTTGAGCCAGCCGGGGATGGTGCGGTCCGCCATGGGAACTCCTTCGCCGCGCTGCCTATCGCGCGGGCGGGGCGGGGTCCAGAGGGCGGGCGGGCGAGGAGGCGTATCCGGGCGGTCCGCATCCCGGATCGTCCTACCCGAACTCCACCACCACGGCGCCCAGCGCGATCAGCGCCATGAGCCCGGCGCGACGCGGGCCGACAGGCTCCTTCAGCCAGAGCCAGCCGATGAGGGCGGCGAAGACGGTGGACGTCTCCCGCAGGATCGCGGCCTCGCCCACGCTGTCGAGGCGGGTGGCCATCATGACGCTGCCGAACGAGCCGAAGGCCATGAAAGCGCCCATAACGGCGAGCCGCACCAATGCCGGGTCCGGGCGGCGAAGACGTCCGCGCAAGGCGGCGACGACCGGAAAGCTGAGCCCGTCGAGGAGGAAGAACCAAGCCAGGAACGTGAACGGGTTCTCCACCGCGCGGATGCCCCACGCATCCCACGTCGTATAGACCGCCACCATCATCCCGGTCGCCACGGCGAGACAGAGCGCGGGGACCAGTGTGTCCCGCGCCACGGTGACCTTGGCCATATTGTACGCCGAAAGTCCGAACAGCCCGGCCAACAGGAAGCCGACGCCGACCCATTGGGTGCCGGTGAAATGCTCGCCGAAGATGGACCCCGCGGCCAGCACGGTGAAGAGCGGCCCGGTCCCGCGCACCACAGGATACACGACCGTATAGGCGCCCCGTTCGTAGGTCAGCGCCATCAGGACCTTGTAGGTGAAGTGGATCAGGACCGCCCCGGCGAAGAGCCACCAGAGATGGAGCGGCGGCCAAGGCACGAGCAGGATCGCCACCGGGGCGGAGATCGCGGCGAGCGCCATATCGATGGCCGTGCGCGCGGTCCAGGGATCGTAGCGTCCCTTCTGGAGCGCACCGAACAGGGCGTGGAGAATGGCCGCGGTCAGGGCGAGCACCATCGCAAGGGTCCGGGCCGCCCCGGTCCCCTCGATCCCCGCGAGCCAGGCGGTCATGGCGGCGGAGTCCGCACCGGATCGGCATAGCGGTCGAGGCCGCGGCAAGGATGAAAGCCGTGGGCGCGGTAGAGCGGGACGGCGCGTTCGGACGAGACGAGCGAGAGGTGGCAATCGGGCGGCAGGTTCGCCTCGCACCACGCGACGAGGCGGGCCGTGACCGCACGCCCGAGGCCGCGGCCCTGCGCGTCGGGTGCCACGGCGATGTCCACGACCTGCACGAAGCAGCCGCCATCGCCGACGACGCGGCCCATGGCGCGGAGATGTCCCCCCTCCCGGGCGCAGATCGCGTGCACCGAGGTGGGGAGGCCGATGCGCGCCGCGGACAGGCTGCGCGGACCCAGCCCGGCGGCGGCGCGGAGAGCGACATATTCCTCCGGGGATGGCGGGCCGTCGCTCCACTCGATCATGTCAGCGATCCATCCACGGGGTCCAGCCCGGCCCAGGTGGAGGCGAGGACGGGTGCGCGGGACGCACCCACATAGATCAGCGCCTCGGGCGAGCTACCAAGGCGGCTCCTTTCCCGAACGAAGTCGCGCACCAGGCGCCGGACCATCCGCTCCTCCAGCCCGGTCTCGCGGTATTCGGCCCGGACGGCGAGCGCGTCGATCAATGCGACGGACAGATCGGGAGCGAGGTGTCGCGGCACCAGCCGGGGCCGCAGCGTGTCGTCGGTCAGCAGCACCAGCGCCGCCTGTCCCACCAGAAGGTCCCGGTCGCGGGCCCAGAGCGCGGAATGGCCCCGGAAGCCCGCGGGACAGGTGTCGCGCGGGAGAAGACCGGCGGCGATCAGGAACGCGTCGCGCTCGCTCTCGTCTACGGGTAAGAGATCGGGACCGAGCGTCAGACCGAACGTGGCGGGATCCGTCACCGGGCGATCTTCCGATGCGAAGCCGTCATTCCGCGCCGACCAGGGCCGCGGCGAATTCCTCCGGGTCGAAGGCGTCGAGATCCTCGATCTGTTCGCCGACGCCGATGGCGTGGATCGGGAGGCCGAACCGGTCGGCGAGAGCCACGAGCACGCCGCCCTTGGCGGTGCCGTCGAGCTTGGTCATCACGAGGCCGGACACATCGGCGAGCTTCCGGAACACCTCCACCTGATTCAGGGCGTTCTGGCCCGTGGTCGCATCGAGTACGAGCAGGGTATTGTGGGGCGCGGTCGGATCCTTCTTGCGGATGACGCGGACGATCTTCGACAGCTCCTCCATCAGGTCGGCGCGGTTCTGGAGCCGTCCGGCCGTATCGATCATCAGGAGGTCCGCCCCCTCGGCCTCCGCCCGCACCATGGCGTCGAAGGCGAGGCTTGCGGGGTCGGACCCTTCGGGCGCGGTCATCACGGGCACGCCGGCGCGGTCGCCCCAGACCTGAAGCTGTTCGACGGCGGCGGCGCGGAACGTGTCGCCCGCGGCGATCACGACGGACTTTCCCGCGGCGCGGAACTGGGAGGCGAGCTTGCCGATCGTGGTGGTCTTGCCGGACCCGTTGACGCCGACCACGAGCACGACCTGCGGCCGCTGCGGCGTGAGCGGCATGGGCCGGGCGACCGGCTCCATGATGCGGGCGATCTCGGTGGCGAGCAGCCCCTTGATCTCGGGCGTGGACAGGCGTCGACCCATGCGCCCCTCGGCCAGGTTCGCGGTGACCCGGAGGGCGGTATCGACGCCCATATCGGCGGCGATCAGAAGTTCCTCCAACTGTTCGAGCATTTCGTCGTCGAGCGCCCGGCGGGAGGCGGACGGAGCGGCCGTCCGACCCATCATGCGGCCGAGAAGCCCGGGCTTGGCGGGTTCCTGCTCCGTAACGGGGGGATGCGGGATCGGCGCGACCGGCGTCTCGTCGAAGGGGGGGACGTTCGGAGGCGGCGTCTGGGGGATCGGCGGGGGGGAGGGTTCGGGGGTCGGCACGGATGTATCTTGCAGGGCATCGCCCTCCGCGGCGCCTTCCTCCACGATGGCGTCGAGCCCCTCCTCCAATCGGGAGGACGACCGCGTCAGGCGGTCCTTGAGCTTCTTGAAGAACGACATGGAGGGACCCCTTTCGCTCCCTCACCTAGTATGCGTCGCGGTGCGGGGAAAGCCCGGTCCGGCACCCCCGACAGTGGTGTCGGCGATCAGATCACCGGGTCCTCGGCGCCATGCCGGAGTCGGGGGAAAGCAGGCGGAGCCGACCCCGAGCGCCGGGCTTTCGATTGCCGACCTCCTGCTCTCCCTTCCCTGAACGTCAGTTTCCCCGAACCTTCAGGCCGGGCCACCCGGACTATGCACATCGCCGCCGCCGCACGTCCTGACACGGCCAGACCCGAACGGATCACCCTTGACGCAGGATGCATCCTTCCGAAGGGTCGCGGCGGTGACCCAAGGGGGAGCGGCATGGGGAAATACGTGGAACGGGACCTGCGCCCGGGCGGAGACGAGGCGGTGAGGCCGCTGCATATCCTGCCTTGGGGCGCGCACCGGCCGAACGGCCTGCAACGCGCGCTGATCGCGCTGACCCGCGCGACGGTGCTGCAGCGGGGCAACGGCCGCCGCCTCATGTCCGCGCTCATCTGTCGGTTCGGCCGTCCACTCGACATCACCTTCCGCGGCTGCTCCTTTCGGGTCACCTGCGAGAACAACCTGATCGAATATGGCCTGTTGACGCGGCCCTCCTACAACGGGACCGAGATAGACTTTCTGGCCGAGGCGCTGAAGGATCCGGGGGCCGTGTTCGTCGATATCGGATGCAACATCGGCCTCTATACCCTTCCGCTGGCGCGGATCGCCGGACCCGCTGGGCGGGTTCTGGCCGTGGATGCAAACCCGGACATGGTGGCGCATCTCGTCTTTCATGCAGCGGCGTCGGACCTGAGCAACGTCATCGCCGTTGCCGCTGCCGTCGGGTCGGAACGCGGCCAGGTCGATCTAAAGATCCGGGGTGGCGATCTGGCGATCGTGGCCGTGGTGGAAAACGAAGCGGGCGAGATCCCCATGCGGCCCTTGGCCGAGATCGCCGCCAGTGCCGGTCTGCGCAGGGTCGACGCGCTCAAGATCGACATCGAAGGGTTCGAAGACGCGGCATTGGCACCGTATCTGCGCAGCGCGTCGGAGGCGATGCTCCCCCGGCGTATCGTGATCGAGAAGGCCGGACCTGACCGCGACCATCCGGGTTGCGCGGCGGAGTTCGCCCGGCTTGGCTACGTCCTGCAGGATCGTACGCGCAACAACTCCCTCTACGCGCGCGAGCCTGCCTCGGGCTGAGATCGCCCGGTCAGGTCGTCTCCTCGGGGAAGTGCTTTATGACCAAGCGGATGGGGTTCGGCGCCGCCTGTCCCAGCCCGCAGATAGACGCGTCGACCATCGCCTGGCTCACCTCCTCCAGCAGGTCCGTGTCCCAGCGCTCCGCCTGCATCAGCTGGACGGCCTTCCCGCAGCCGACGCGGCAGGGGGTGCACTGACCGCAACTCTCGCTCTCGAAGAAGCGCAGCATGTTGAGCGCGGCTGCCCTGGCACTGTCCCGGTCGGACAGGACCACGACCGCAGCGGAGCCGATGAACGAGCCGTGGGGTTGCAGCATGTCGAAATCGAGCGGCACGTCGTCCAGCGTCGCGGGCAGCAGGCCGGAGGACGGCCCGCCGGGCTGATACGCCTTGAAGCGGTGGCCCGGCACCATGCCCCCGGCAGCGGCGATGACGTCGCGGATCGTGGACCCGGCGGGGAGTTCGTGGATGCCCGGCGCGGCCACCCTGCCCGAGACGGAATAGCTGCGCAGGCCGCGACGTCCGTTCTTCTCGACCGACGACAGGATTTCGGGACCTTCGCGCACGACGCGCGCGATCCAGTGCAGCGTCTCGACGTTGTGGACGAGGGTGGGGCGCCCGAAAAGGCCGACCTCCGCCACATAGGGCGGACGGTGACGCGGCAGGCCGCGCTTCCCTTCGATGGATTCGATCATCGCGGATTCCTCGCCGCAGATATACGCGCCCGCGCCGCGGCGAAGCTCGATATATCCGGCGGGCGCGAGGCCCGCCGCTTCCAGCGCCGCGATTTCCCGGCGGAGGATCTCGAGGATCGCGGGGTATTCGTCCCGCATGTAGAGGTAGACCCGTTCCGCCTCGACCGCCCAGGCGGCGATGAGCATCCCTTCGAGAAACAGATGCGGCGTCCGTTCGAGGTGGAAGCGGTCCTTGAACGTTCCCGGCTCGCCCTCGTCGCCGTTGACGGCCATCAGGCGGGGGCCGGGATTGCTGCGCACGAAGCCCCATTTGCGACCCGAGGGGAAGCCCGCGCCGCCCAATCCGCGCAGGCCCGACGCGGCGACGATGGCCTGCACCGCCTCCCAGTCGCCCTCGGCGCGCAGCCGGACGAGATGATCGTAGCCCCCGGCGGCGCGGTAAGCATCCAGCGCTTCGTAATCGGGGATGACGGGGTGGAAATCGGCCGCGTCGATCGCGGCGCGCACCGCTTCGGGCGTGGCGTGGTCGACATGGCGGTGGCCGATCTCGCAGACCGGCGCGGTGTCGCAGCGACCCATGCAGGGGGCCCGCAGAACGCGCAGCCGCGCCGGATCGTGTCCGGATTCGAGGGCCGCGCGGAGCGCCTCCGACCCGGCCAGCTCGCAGGAAAGCGAATCGCAAATACGGATCGTCAGGTCGGGGGGGACGGGGTCTTCCTCCCGCAGCGGATCGAAATGGGCGTAGAAGGTCGCGACCTCCCAGACCTCCGCCATGCTCAGGCGCATCTCCTCCGCCAGCGCGCGCAGATGCGGCGCGGAAAGGTGGCCACGGGCATCCTGGATCGTGTGCAAATGCTCGATCAGCAGGTCACGGCGGCGCGGCGCATCGCCGAGTAGGTCGCGGATCTCGGCCAGCGCCCCGTCGTCGTATTGGCGCCCCTTGGGGGTCGCGCGGCCGCGTCCCTTGCCGGATTTCCAGACGCCCTTGCGCGCGGTCTCGTCGAGCATGTGCGGCCCCCTTGCTGCGTCGCGAGGATAACGCCCCCGGCGCCCGGGATCGGGCGCGATTGCGACGCCGCGCACGCCGTTTGCGCAGGCATCCTCCCACCCCGGGCGAGGGGTGGCCGCCTGCCTCCGTGCCGCGCCGGAAGGGGTGGACAGCCCGCGGCCCGGCGGCGAAAACGTCAAGGAAGGAGACCCGCCATGCGTCCCACTGCGATTCCAGCCGTCCTGTGCGCCGCGATCTCCCTCGCGGGACCCGTGGCCGCCGAGCGCATCGTCTCGGCGGAGGAATTCGAGCAGATGGTCACTGCGAAGACGCTGCATTTCGACCGGTTCGGCGAGGCGTTCGGGGCGGAGCAGTATTTCGAGGACAAGCGCGTGATCTGGGCCTTCGAGGGCGGTCAGTGCCAGCGCGGGATCTGGTTCGAGAATGTGGGCGGCGACATCTGCTTCGTTTACGACGACAATCCGGTGCCGCAATGCTGGCACTTCCTGCAGATGGATGATGGGTCTTTCCACGCGCGGTCCATCGGGTCCGACCCGTCCGAGGATCTGGTGAAATCCTCCGTGGGGACCGACTCGCTGGATTGCCCGCTCCCCGATCTGGGGGTTTAGAACAGGGTTCCCTGCCCTTTCGACGGCTTTTTCGGAGCGCGTGTCTTCGGACCCGGCGCGACCGTGGCGGGGATGCGGTCGCCCTTGGCGAACTGAAGCTCGACCCGGCCCGCCGCGCGCGCTTCGGCGCTGTTCGTGACGACCTGCGCCCCGGCCCGAACGACCGCGAAGCCCCGCTCCAGCGTGCGCTCGTAGCCGAGGGATTCCCGCATCCGGTCAAGAGCCGAGAGCCGGGCGCGGCTCGCCGTGTGTCGGGTGGTGGCGACCGTGGCGAGGCGTCTGAGGAGCGCGCCGAACCGGTCGGTGTCGCGCGCCGCGCGCCGGGTCAGGGGATCGGGCCGAAGCCGATGGACAAGACGGTCGAGGTCGCGGCGCGGTTGCGGAAGGCCGCGGGCCGCCAGCCGGTCGAAGGCCCCGGCGAGGGTCGCGTGGGACGTGCGGGCGCCGCGCTGTCGCTGGCGGAGGGAAGCGTCGAGCCGCTCCGCGAAGATCGCCAGCCGTCGCTGCCCCTCCGCCAGCCTGTCACCCAGGATCAGCCGTGCCCCGATCCGGGCCAGCGCCACCCGCGCCCGGTCGATCCGCGCGACCAGTGCGACCGGCAGGCGGGCGGCCAAGGCGTCGGCCCGGGCCCGGGGCCGGTCCAGCAGCGCACCCGCCCGGGGCAGGCCACGAGCGAGGTCCGCCAACCGTTGCTGTCGCGCGCGAACGAGGGAGGTCGCCGCCCGCTCCTGCCGTGCCCCGAGGGCGGCGATGGCGGCGACAAGCTCCGCCCGGACCGGCACCGCCATCTCGGCGGCGGCGGTCGGCGTGGGCGCGCGCCGGTCGGCGGCGTGGTCGATCAGGGTCGTGTCCGTCTCGTGGCCCACGGCGGAGATCAGCGGGATCCGGCATTCCGCGGCGGCGCGGACAACAGCTTCCTCGTTGAAGCCCCACAGATCCTCGATGGAGCCGCCGCCCCGCGCGACGATCAGAAGGTCCGGTCGGGGGATCGGGCCGCCCGGCTCCAGCGCGTCGAATCCCCGGATCGCGGCGGCCACCTCCGGCGCGCTGGCCCGACCCTGGACGGCTACGGGCCAGATCAGGACCTCGCGCGGGAACCGGTCCGCCAGCCGGTGCAGGATATCGCGGATCACGGCTCCCTGCGGCGAAGTGACGACGCCGATCACGTCCGGAAGAAACGGCAGCGCCTGCTTGCGCGACGGCTCGAACAGACCCTCCGCGGCAAGCTGCAGGCGGCGCTTCTCCAGCATCGCCATGAGCGCCCCGGCGCCCGCCACCTCCATCGCATCGACGTTCAGATTGTACTTCGACTGCGCTCCGAAGCCCGACAGCTTGCCGGTGACGACGACCTCCATCCCCTCTTCGGGGGTGACGGAAAGCTGCGCGATCTGACCCTTCCAGGTGGTGCAGGCCAACACGTTCCGGTCGTCCTTCACGTCGTAATAGAGGTGCCCCGACCGCGCGCGGAAGATGCGGCCGATCTCGCCCTTCACGCGGATGCGGCCGAACCCGTCCTCCAACGCTTTCTTCACCGCACCGGAAATCTCGGAGACGGTGTATTCCGCCTCGTTGCGCCGAGACGAGGGGGTGGGATCGTCGATCAGGTCATCCATGATGCCGTTCTAGCGCCCCGCCCCCGGCGCCGCCACCGGGCGCTTGCCCCGACCGGACCCGCCCCCTAGACCGGCGGCGGCAGGCAGGGGGGCCATGCATGAACATCCTCATTCTCGGGTCCGGCGGGCGGGAACACGCGCTGGCCTGGGCCGTGCTCCAGAATCCGAAATGCGACCGCCTGATCGTGGCGCCGGGCAACGCGGGCATCGCGGAAATCGCCGAATGCGCGTCCCTCGACATCCTGGATGGCGCCGCGGTGACCGACTGGGCCTGCGACGAGAGCATCGATTTCGTTATCGTCGGGCCCGAGGGTCCGCTGGCGGCGGGCGTGGCGGACGCGTTGTCGGATGCGGGGATCGCCGTCTTCGGACCGTCGGCCGCCGCGGCCCGGCTGGAGGCGTCGAAGGCCTTCACAAAGGAGATCTGCGCCGCGGTGGGGGCACCGACCGCAGCTTGGGGCACGTTCGACGCGCTCGCCCCCGCCCGGGCGTATCTCGCGGCGCAGGACCTTCCGGTCGTCATCAAGGCGGATGGGCTCGCCGCCGGAAAGGGCGTGACCGTGGCCGAAACCCGCGCCGAGGCGGAGGCGGCGCTGGAGGCCGTGTTCGACGGCGCCCATGGGCGGGCCGAGGTGGTGATCGAGGCGTTCCTCCCGGGAGAGGAGGCGTCGTTCTTCTGCCTCGTGGACGGGGACGTCGTCCTGCCGCTGGGGACAGCGCAGGACCACAAGCGCGTGGGCGCGGGCGACACCGGACCCAATACCGGCGGCATGGGCGCCTATTCCCCGGCCCCGGTGATGACGACGGAGGTGGAGGCGCGGGCGCTGGACCGGATCGTCCGCCCGACGATGGCGGAGATGGTCCGCCGCGGCACCCCGTTCCGCGGCATCCTGTTCGTGGGCCTCATGATCGAGGACGGCGCCCCGAGTCTCGTGGAATACAACGTCCGGTTCGGCGACCCGGAGTGCCAGTGCCTGATGATGCGTTTGGGCGGGCAGGCGCTGGACCTGATGCTCGCCTGTGCGGAGGGACGGCTCGCGGAGGCCCGCGTCCACTGGGCCGAGGACCATGCCCTCTGCGTGGTGATGGCGGCCGAGGGGTATCCGGGGCCGGTATCCGACGGGTCGGCGATCGGCGGGCTCGACGCCCTGCCCCGCGACAGCCGGAACATGGTGTTCCATGCCGGGACCGCGATTCGAGAGGGGCGGCTTGTGGCGGCGGGGGGCCGGGTCCTGGGTCTCGTCGCAAGGGGCGACACGCTGGCCGAGGCGCATGGACGGGCCTATGCCATGGTCGACGCGGTCGATTGGCCGGACGGGTTCTGCCGGAGGGATATCGGCTGGCGCGCGCTGTGAGATGGCGGAGGGCCGCGCTCGTCCTTTCCCGCTGGCTGATCGCGGCTCTGTTCGTCGCGGGAGCGGTGCAGAAGGTGCTGGATCCAGGCCCCGCGCGATCGTTGCTGGAGGGGTTCGGCCTGCCGGGTGTGTTGGTCTGGCCCGCGGCGGTCTATGACGGGGCGGCGGCGCTGGCCCTGATCGCCGGGCGGTTCGTGACGCCCGTGGCCCTCTCGCTCGCCGCCTATTGCGCGGCGACGAGCGTGTTCCACTGGGTTCCGGACGATCCATGGCAGATGTCGATCTTCGTCAAGAACTGGGCGATCGCGGGCGGGTGCCTCGCCCTCGCCGCGGCACGGGCCTGAGGCCGACCCGGGTGTGGCAGTCGCTCAGATTCTGCTTCTCCGGCATCTGGACGACGAGACCGTCCAGCGCGTCCGATACCTTGAGCTGACAGGTCAGGCGCGAGCGGGCGGGATCGGGCTCGTAGGCGAAATCCAGCATGTCCTCCTCCATCGCGTCCCTGGCGGGCAGCTTCTCGATCCAGGCCGGATCGACATAGACATGACAGGTGGAGCAGGCACAGGCGCCGCCGCAATCGGCCTCGATCCCGGGGATGTTGTTGTCCCGGGCGCCCTCCATCACGGTCAGGCCGGTGGGGACCTCGACCACATGTTCCTTGCCGCCATGTTCGATGTAGGTGATCTTGGCCATCCTGCGCCTCCTGCTGCGTCGTCCCGGACTAGCCGGGCCGCGGGTGGGGTGCAACATTCCGCGGCCCGGCCGCACCGGGAGGATGATGCATGACGGGATCGGGTGCGGCCCCGCGCGGGGCAGATCGCGGATGATCGCGCCGGACCCGCACCGGATCGGACGCACCCTCGCCATCGACTGGGCCCGGACCGCGGCGTTGCTGGCCATGGCCGCCTTCCATTTCGGTCGCGATTTCGAGGTGCTGGGGCTGGTGCCGCCGGGGACGACGTTCGGGGGCCTCTGGGATCTTTCGGCGCGGGGCATTGCCGGGAGCTTTCTGTTCCTCGCGGGGCTCAGCCTTTGGCTGGCCCATGGGGGCGGCATCCGTTGGCGGGGTTACTTGCAGCGTCTGGCCCTGCTGATCGGCGCGGCGGCGGCGGTCAGCGTCGCGACCTATCTGGCGGTGCCCGGCGCGTGGATCCGGTTCGGCATTCTCCACGCCATCGCGGCGGGCAGCGTGGTGTCGCTGGCGTTCCTCGTCGTGCCGTGGCCGGTCACGGCGGCACTCGCGGGCGCGATCCTGTGGTGGGGGCCGGGGCTGGCCCTACCGGCCTTCGACGCGCCGTGGCTGATCTGGACGGGGCTCGGGACGCGGACGCCGTTCATGATGGATTACGAGCCGCTGGTACCGTGGCTCGCACCGATGTTGCTCGGTGTCGTGGCGGGACGGATCGGGACGACGCTCGGAGTCTGGCGGTCTTTGGCGGAAGTGCCTGCGCGACCGGGACGCGTCGCGGCGGCGCTCGCTTGGCCGGGACGCCATTCGCTCGCGGTCTATCTCATTCATCAGCCCGTGCTGCTCGCGCTGATCTGGTGTGGGGCCTGGATTGCGGCACGTCTTTGAAACGAGAACGGGCGCCCGAAAGCGCCCGTCATTTCCGTTCTTTCGTTGACGTAACTATTCCTCGTCAAGGGCCAGCGCCACGAACCGGGGATCGCCACTACGCCGGATCAGGAGGAGGAAGGATTTTTGTCCTGCCTCGCGGGCCTCTTCCAGCCGGTCCTCCAGTTCGGAGATCGTCGTAACGCGGACCTGTCCCGCCTCCTCGATCAGATCCCCGGCGCGCAATCCCTTTTCGTAGGCGGACGAGTCCTCCTCGATATCCGAAACCACGAGACCGGTCGCTTCTTCATCCAGCCCAAGCTGCGCCCGCAGTTCCTCATTGAGGTCGGACACCGTCATACCCATCAACTCGACCTCGCTGGGCCGGGCCGGGCCGTCGGCGGAAGCGGGGACCGCGGCTTCGGCATCTTCCCGGCGCCCGAGCGTGACGAGCAGAGTCTGGGTCTCGCCGTCGCGGAACACGTCGAGGCGGACGGCCTTGTCCACCGGGGCATTGCCCACCGTGCGAACGAGCTCGCGCGTATCCTCGATCTGGACGCCGTCAAACGCCGTGATCACGTCGCGCGGAAGGACCCCCGCATCCTTGGCCGGACCGTCCGGCACGTCGGTCACAAGCGCGCCGCTAGCGCTCTCGAGGCCCAGCGCCTCGGCCAGTTCCGGATCGACGTTCTGGATGCGAACACCCAGCCAACCGCGCCGCGTTTCGCCAAATTCCTGCAATTGGTCGATGACGTTCGTGACCACGTTGGCCGACATGGCGAAACCGATGCCGATGGAGCCGCCGTTGGGCGACAGGATCGCCGTGTTCACCCCGATCACCTCGCCGTCGAGGTTGAAGAGCGGGCCGCCGGAATTGCCGCGATTGATGGCGGCATCGGTCTGGATGTAATCGTCGTAATCGCCCTGAAGCTCCCGCTCGCGGGCGGAGACGATCCCGGCGGACACGGAGAAACCCTGGCCCAGCGGGTTGCCCATCGCCATGACCCAATCGCCGGTGCGCATCGCGTCGCTGTCACCGAACGGGACGAACGGCAGCGGATCATCGGATTCGACCTTCAGAAGAGCGATGTCGGTGTTCGGGTCGGTCCCGATCAGCTCGGCAGGAAGTTCCTCGCCCGTATAGAACTCGATCAAGATCTCCTCGGCATTCTCGATGACGTGGTTGTTGGTGACGATGTAGCCATCCTCGGAGATCACGAAGCCGGAGCCGAGCGCGGAGCCGCGACGGCGCGGGCGGTCAGGCTGTCCCTGCTGGTTCCGGTCGCGGAACTCCTCGAAGAAATCCTCCAGCGGATTGCCGGAATTGGGGCCGGGCCCCGTGACCGCGACCGACGTGTTGGTCGTGATGTTCACGACGGAGCCGGATACCTGATCGACGAGGTCGGCAAAACTGTCGGGGCGGCCCTGAGCCGCGGCGGAGAGGCTGCCGGCGACGAGCATCGCGACAGCCAGTAATACGGCGGCCAGCGCGCGGAGCGCGCCGACGGGCCGGGAAAGATTTATGTCGATGAACAAGGGGGTCCTCCTGAGAATGCCTGTTAGCGCCCTCGTCCGTGGGCGTCCCATGCGTTGCATATCCGCACCGTCCCGGCGCCATGCAACGCGGACGCCATCACATGGGCGTGAAACTGCTGTGTCTTTCCGGCTCACCCGCGCGGGGCGCAACGGCCGGACGTGGATCCATGACATGGCGCAGGATACGCGGCGAACCGGTCGTCGCCAAGCCCCGCCGGTCCGACATGCAACGGGCCGGTCGCGAAGGACCGGCCCGTCGGGTTAGACCTCGCTAACGCCAGGAGCGTATCAGTTGCCCTGCGTTGCCGGAACGATCGGAACCGTCGTGTCGGTCGTCGCAGCGGATTCGTCGGTCTGATTCGCATCCGCATCGGTTCCGCCGACCGGATCCGCCTCCGCGGGCGCCGTCTCGGCAGGGACCGGTGCTTCCCCGCCGGTTGCACCGCCGTTCCCCGTCGCCCGGGAGGGCGAAGACCGGATTTCCCGTTCCGCCGCCCGCGAGCTATCCACGATGCGGTCCGTCTTCAGGTAGTCGAAGAACTCCGAATCCGGCGACAGGACGAGGGTGGAGTTCGATCCCTGAAGCGCCCGGGTATAGGCCGTCAGCGAGCGGTAGAATTCGAAGAATTCGGGATCGGCGCTGAAGGCCGTGGCGAAGATCGAGTTGCGACGCGCATCGGCCTCGCCTCGCGCGATCTCGCTTTCACGGGTGGCCTCCGACGTCAATTCGACCACGGTCCGGTCGGCCTGTGCCCGGATCCGCTGGGCGGCCTCCTCACCTCGGGCCACTTCGTCCGCGGCCTCTCGCTCACGTTCGGCCCGCATCCGGGCGAAGGTCGCGTCGAGGTTCTGCGGCGGCAGATCGGTGCGCTTCAGGCGCACGTCGATGATCTCCAACCCGAGGTTCTCGGCCCGCGACCGGGAGCCGGACGCGATCCGCAGCATCAGGGCCGCGCGATCCTCCGACAGGATCTCGTTGGAGGAGACCGAGCCCAGGACTTCGCGCATCTGCGAGCGGACGATGTCGTCGAGACGCTGCTCCGCCTGCTCTACACCGCCGGTCGGATTGGCCTCGCGGAACTGACGCAGGTTGGCGATCCGGTAACGCGCGAAAGCGTCGACCACGAGGCGACGGTCGTCGCTGGGCGTGACCTCGATCGGGTCGATGTCGCGCGACAGGATGCGGTCGTCGTAATACGCGACGTCCTGGATCAGGGGCAGCTTGAATGCCAGACCCGGATCCTCCTTGACGTCGACGACCCGGCCGAACTGCAGCACGAGGGCCTTCTGACGCTCATCCACCACGAAGATGGACGAGAAGATGCCGACGAGGACGACCGCCACGATCGGCAGAAGGAATGCGGAACGCTTCATCAGTTGTTCCCCCCTTGGGTGGTGCGTCCGCCACGCAGTTCATTGAGCGGCAGGTACGGCACGATCCCCTGTCCCCCGTTCCCACCGACATTGCCGTCGATGATGATCTTGTCGACGTCGCCGAAGACCTGTTCCATCGTCTCGAGATAGAGCCGCTTGCGGGTCACGTCGGGGGCGAGCGCGTACTCGCCCAGGACGGCGGAGAAGCGCGATGCCTCACCCTCGGCCTCATTGACGACGCGGGCGCGGTAGCCCTCCGCCTGCTCGAGAAGCTGCGCCGCTTCACCGCGTGCGCCGGCGAGGACGCGGTTGGCATAGGCATCGGCCTCGGATTGAAGGCGATCGCGCTGCTGCTCGGCGGCCTGCACCTCGCGGAAGGCGTCGATCACCTGCTCGGGCGGGTCGGCACGGTCGAAGTTGACGCGCAGCACCTGCATTCCGGAATCGTAGCTGTCGAGCGTCGACTGGATCAGGAGGCGCAGCTCCTCGGCGATGATGCCCCGGTCGCGATTGAGGATCGGGGCCAGCTGCGAGCGGGCGACGATCTCGCGCATGGCGGATTCGGCCACGGCACGGATGGTTTGCTCGGGATCGCGCAGGTTGAAGAGGTACATCGCGGGGTCGTTGATGTTCCAGACGACCTGGAAGTCGATATCGACGACATTCTCGTCGCCGGTCAGCATCAGACCCTGCTCGTCGCGATTGCCGCGATTGACCCCGATTGCGACCGTCCGCTCCGACGTTACCGAAAGAACCTCCTTGGTGACGACGGGCCACGGCGCGAAGTTCAGGCCGGGCTCGCCGATATCGGAGAAGTCGCCGAAGAACAGCTCGATCGACCGCTGGTCGGCCTGCACGCGATAGAATGACATGAAGAGCCAGGCGGCCACGACGATCAGAAGGCCGATCCCGATGGTCGTGCGGTTGATCTCGAAACCGCCACCGCCACCGCCACCGCCGTTCGGACGCCGGGGACCGCCGCCGCGCCCGCCCATCAGGACGCGGAGCTGATCCTGGCCCTTGCGCATGAGGTCGTCGATCTCGGGGATGCCCGGACCATCGCCACGTCCGCCACGCTTGCGTCCACCTTCGGGGCGGTCAGGGCCGTTTTCGGGTCCGTCGTTCGGTCCGCGTCCGCCGCCCGAATTGCCACCGCCCCCCCAGGGGCCGCCAGTTCCTGCCATCAGGAAAGTCCCTTCCTATTCGTTCTCATGATCGTCCGTTTCGTGTTGTTGTCTACATTGGCCCGCGGCACCGCTTGTTCAAGCGAGGACACGAACCGGTTCCTTCAGGGTCACCATCTCCTCGGCCATGGCGGGATGCACCGCACATGTCCGGTCGAAGTCCGCCTTGGTCGCGCCCATTTTCATCGCCACCGCGACGAACTGTATCATCTCCGCCGCCGACGGTCCGACGATATGCACGCCCAGCACCCGGTCGGTCTCCCGCGAGACGAGCATCTTGAAGAGCACCCGCTCCTCGCCCCCCGCAAAGGCCTGCTGCATCGGGCGGAAGGCCGTCGCATAGACCAGCGTCGGCTCCTGCTCCTCGGCCTGCTCCTCGGTCAGGCCGATGGTCCCCATCTCGGGCTGAGTAAAGATCGCTGACGGAATCAGGTCGTAATCCATCTTCGTCTTCTCGCCCTCGAACACGGTACGGTGGAACGCGATCGCCTCGCGGATCGCCACGGGCGTCAACTCCACCTTCCCGATCACGTCACCCAGCGCGAAGATCGAAGGCACCGCCGTCTGGCCGTACTCGTCCACGCTGATCGCACCCTGCCGGTTCAGCTCGACGCCGAGGTCCTCGAGCCCGAGCCCATCGGTGTTCGGCCGCCGGCCGATGGCCCAGACGAGGGCATCGAACTCCTCCTCGTGGCCGTTCGACCCCTTGACCCAAACCTTGTCCCCCCGCTTCTCGATCGCCGTCGGGGCGCAGCCCGTATGGATGGTCACACCGCGCCGCTGCATGCAATCGGCAACATGGCCGCGGGCTTCGTCATCGAACCCGCGCAGGATCTGCGCCTTGCGGATGAACATCGACACATCCACACCGAGCCCGTTGAAGATGCAGGCGAATTCGGAGCCGATATAGCCACCGCCCACGATCAGCATCTTGCCGGTAAGGCTGTCGAGATTGAACAGGTCGTCGGAGACGAGCCCGAGTTCGGCGCGCGCCATCTCCGGTCTGTTCGGCCGGCCGCCCACGGCGATCAGGATATGCTTGGCGGTCTTCGTCGTCCCGTCGGCCAGCTCGACGGTATGGGGGTCGGTCAGACGGGCGCGTTGCTTGAATATCTCGACCCCGGCCCCTTCGGCATTGCTGGTATAGGCCCCTTCGAGGCGGTCGAGCTCGTTGTTCAGATGTCCCCGGAACCGCTCCCAGTCGAATGCGCCGACGGTCGCATCCCAGCCGTATTGACGCGCCGTATGGATCGCCTCCGGGTATTCGGACGCATAGACCATCAGCTTCTTGGGGACACAGCCGCGGATGACGCAGGTACCGCCCATCCGGCTCTCTTCCGCCAGCGCGACCTTGCGCCCGCCCTGCGCGGTCAGGCGGGCGGCGCGCACGCCGCCGGAGCCGCCGCCGATAACAAAGAGATCGTAGTCGAATTCCATGACGTCCTTCCTGACGTATCGGTTCCGGTTCTAACCCGCGATTCCGGCGTGAACGCCATCGCCCGTCGCGCCGGCCCGCGGCGACTTCCCGGCCCGCCGAAGCTCCGCGGAGCCGTCGGACGCGCCGATCACCACGGCATCGCAAAGCCCGAGGAACAGACCCGTTTCCACCACGCCCGGAATCGCAAGGAGCGTCCGGGACACGGCAGGCGCATCCCCGATCCGTCCGAGATCCAGGTCGAGGATCAGGTTCCCCTCATCGGTCCGGAAGCGTTCCGCGCCGTCCTGACGCCAGGTCATCTCGCGCCCATCCACGTCCAACGTCGCAAGCGCCGTGCGGATCGCCTCCTCGGTCGCGCGGGCACCGAAGGGAACGACCTCGACCGGCAGCGTGAACGCGCCCAGCGTGGCGACCGCCTTGGATGCGTCCGCCATGACTACCATCCGGTCCGACGCGGCGGCGACGATCTTCTCCCGCAAAAGCGCGCCGCCGGCGCCCTTGATGAGGTTCAGGGCAGGATCGAACTCGTCCGCGCCGTCGAGCGTAAGGTCGAGCTGCGGAACCTCGTCCAGCGTCGTCACGTCCACGCCGCAGGACCGGGCAAGTTCGGCCGTCCGGGTGGACGTCGCAACGGCCCGCACGCGCAGACCGTCCTCGCGCACCATCCGGCCGAGCCTGCGAACCATGAAAACCGCGGTCGATCCGGTCCCGAGCCCGAGATCCATCCCGTCCTCGACGAGCTCGAGCGCGCGCCGCGCGGCGGCGTCCTTGGCCCGGTCGGTCGGATCGAGTATCTCGCCCATCGGTCGCGTTCCCCCTGCATCGGCGGCCTTATACGTCGACCGCCCCCGGGCCGCGAGGGCCGATTTCGAGCATGTGAAGCATCGCGTCCAGCGCCCCCGATGGCAGGATCAGGATCATCGGCCCACCATCGCATGCCAGAGTGACAAGCGGTGCCACGGTCCGGTTCGACGTACCGACCCGCGTGGCCGGGCCGAAGTCGAGCCCGTCGATGGGCCATTCCAACCCCGTACTCCGTCCCGTGACCGGCCCCATCGGCCAGAGGGACAGTCGCGTTCCCACCGGCAACGACAGCATTGCGCGCGACGGAAGGACGCAGACGCAATCCTCCTCCCCCAGCAGGATGCAGGGCGCGGCGGCGCGCCGGCGGGCCAGTTCCGTCAGGCAGGCGAGGAAGTGGTCCACCCGCGCCCCGATGAACCCCACCCCGATGGACCACGGCGCATCGGAGGTCCGGAGGGCCTTGGCGAAATCGGTGCTGTCCTGCTCGGCGATCGGCTGAAGCACATCGGCGAAGACCGCCCGTGCCGCATCCGACAGGCTGTCCATGTCGCCGACGACCCGCGTGGGTATCCGTCCCACCGCCAGCACATGATCCGCCCCCCCGTCCACCGCCACCAGCCGCGGCGCATGGTGCAGCGCCCGGTCGAGCGTATCCTTCGCGACGGGTGCGCCGCCCACGAGGGTTTCGGGCGTGCCCGCACTGGCGGTCGAAGGCGGTGATCCGGGCATCCCGTTCAATTCTGGCAAAATTAGGTCCGAAATGTCCTAGAATGGTCCCGATCTCGGCACGATCCGGCGGGAATCGTCTTGTCTCTGTCAGCCGGTATGAAACAGGTTTCCCGTCCGGGAAGGAAGCAATGGTGGCAATGACGGCTGTCGGAAAGAAGATCACCGTTTCCTACGGCACCTTCTCGTGCACGCTGGAAGGGTATGACGATCCGATGCCCGCGCTGGCGGAGGTGGTGGCCTATTTCCGCGGCATTGAGGCGGAGGACCGGCGGTTCGGCACCGCTCCGGCGGAGGTGGAGGAGGAAATGCCGCGCCGGATCGGCGAGACGCGGATGCCTGACCCTGACGAGTCCGGGACGCCGACGACGCTGGTTCTGCGCGCGGTGGAGGAGGTGTTGCCCGAACCTGTGGTCGCGACGCAGGACGGAGCCTCCGAAGCCGACCCGGAAGGCAGAGAGCCGGACCTGGCCGAAGCCACGCCAAGAAGCGACGGCAAGGACAAGGAAGAAATCACGCGCCTGTTCGCGGCCACCGACGATCGCCTGACGGGGGAGGATACCTTTCGCAGGCAGGCCAGCCTTCGTCATGCCAAGGCCGCCGTGGCCCTGCGCCGGGCGGAGGATCCGAAAATTCCGCATGATGCCGACACCACCGGCGACTATCGCGCGGACCTCGCGCGCACCATGCGACATCCAGGCGATGGGACGGGCCGGACGATCCCGGCCCCCGAACGCGCGCCGCTTATCCTCGGGTCGGAGCAACGGGTCGCCGTCGGAACCTCCGGCTCTGCGGCATTCGCGCAATTCGCCCGCGACCGGGATGCCGTAGACCTGCCCTCGACGCTGGAGGCCGCAGCCGCGTTCCATGTCGAGATCCTTGAACGGGACAGCTTTACCCGTCCCGATATCCTGCGCCTCGCCGGGGGCCGCCTTCCCGGGCTGAAACGGGAGGACGGATTGCGGGCCTTCGGACGGCTGCTGCGGGACGGGACGCTGCGACGGGTGGATACGGGCACCTTCGCGCTCGGCCCGAACGCGCGCTCCGCCGACGGCGACCGTTCGTCCTAAAGATCTTCGGGCGGGTCGTCCGGATCCGGACGGCCCGTTCCCCGGAAGATGGAGCGGAGCGGGAAGACCCAGGCTATTCCCAGCAGGACATACATCACGAATTCCACCGCCACCGGAAGCGGCGGGAGGAGGGCCACCAAGCTGACCACCGCGATGATATAGAGCGGCAGGCCCACCAGCAGGATCAGGAGGGCCACTCGCTTGCGGGCCTTGTAGCTCAGTGCCATGTCAATCCTCGAACGGGTCGGTGACGAGAATGGTGTCCTCGCGCTCGGGCGAGGTCGATAGCAGAGCCACGGGACACTGGATCAGCTCCTCGACCCGGCGGACGTATTTGATTGCCTCCGCCGGAAGGTCCGCCCAGCTCCGGGCGCCCTCCGTCGATTGCGACCAGCCGGGCATCTCCTCCCAGACGGGAACGCAGCGAGCCTGCGCGTCGGCCGCCGTCGGCAGGTGATCGACCCGCGCGCCGTCCAGATCGTAACCGGTGCAGATGCGCAGCGTCTCGAACCCGTCGAGCACGTCCAGCTTGGTCAGTGCGATGCCATTAACGCCCGACGTGGCGCAGGTCTGCCGAACCAGAACCGCGTCGAACCAGCCGCAGCGGCGCTTGCGCCCGGTGACGGTGCCGAATTCGTGCCCCCGCTCGCCCAGCCGCTGGCCGTCGGCATCGTGCAACTCGGCCGGGAACGGACCCTCGCCCACCCTGGTCGTATAGGCCTTCACGATACCGAGCACGAAGTCGATCGCCCCCGGTCCCATGCCGGTCCCCGTCGCCGCCTGACCGGCGATGACGTTGGAAGAGGTGACGAAGGGATAGGTGCCGAAGTCGATATCCAGCAGAGCGCCCTGCGCCCCCTCGAAGAGAATGCGCTTGCCCGCCCGGCGTTTTGCGTCCAGCACCTTCCAGACCGGCGCCGCGTATTCCAGCACCGACGGCGCAATCTCCTGCAACTGCGCCAGCAAGGCGTCCCGATCCACCTCGTCCATCCCGAGGCCCCGGCGGAGCGCATCGTGGTGGATCAGCGCGCGGTCCAGCCGCGTCTCCAGGGTTGCCGCATCGGCGAGGTCGGCCACGCGGATCGCCCGCCGTCCCACCTTGTCCTCGTAGGCCGGACCGATGCCGCGACCGGTCGTGCCGATCTTTGCGACGGAATTCTGGCTTTCCCGCGCGCGGTCGAGTTCCCCGTGAATCGGCAGGATCAGCGGCGCGTTCTCCGCGATCATGAGCGTCTCGGGTGTGATCTCCACCCCCTGCCCGCGCAGACCCTCGATTTCGCGCAGGAGGTGCCAGGGATCGAGGACCACGCCGTTGCCGATCACGCTGAGCTTGCCGCCGCGCACGATGCCGGACGGCAGCAGCGACAGCTTGAACACAGTGCCGTCGATCACGAGCGTATGGCCCGCATTGTGCCCGCCCTGAAACCGCGCGATCACGTCGGCCCGCTCCGACAGCCAGTCGACGATCTTGCCCTTGCCCTCGTCGCCCCACTGGGCGCCGACCACGACGACGTTGGCCATGCGGCTTCCCTTCCGTATCGGTTGACCGGCCCCCCTTAGCGCGCGCCGCCGGGGGGCGAAACCCTTCCCCGGCCGCCCCCCGGGCGGGGCCTTGCGGCGCGTGGACGCGGTCTCTAGGTAGCACGCGACATCACGCAACGGATCGCCCATGGAAACCGTCCTCCTCCTCGTCCACCTGATCATCGCGGTGTGCCTGATCGCCATCGTGCTGCTGCAGCGGTCCGAGGGCGGCGGGCTCGGCATGGGCGGCGGCGGCGGGGCGATGAGCGGTCGCGCGGCGGCGACGGCGATGACCAAGCTGACCTGGCTGTTCGGGATCGTGTTCCTCGTGAATGCCATCGTGCTCACGGTCCTGTCGGCCCAGAATGCGGGCGTCTCCTCCGTGGTCGACCGCACGCCGGTCGAGGAAAGCGCGCCGGAGAACGCACCGCTCGCCCCGCCGGGAGAGTCGCTGCTGCCGCCCTCGACGGGGGACGCGCCGCTGACCCCGCCCCGGTCGGAATAGCAACACCTAGATTGCACGGGTCATCGGGCCGCAGGATGTTGCGGTGCGCCGTCTTCCCCTGCTAGGCTCAACCCCCGTGGGCAGTGAGTCCGGCATCGGCCGGAAAAACGGATTCGCGGGGATCTCCGACATATGGCGCGCTTCATCTTCATCACCGGCGGTGTGGTGTCTTCGCTCGGCAAGGGGCTGGCCTCGGCGGCGCTCGGCACCTTGTTGCAGGCGCGGGGCTACACCGTGCGGCTGCGCAAGCTGGACCCCTATCTGAACGTCGATCCGGGCACGATGTCGCCCTTCGAGCATGGCGAGGTATTCGTGACCGATGACGGGGCGGAGACCGATCTCGATCTCGGGCATTACGAACGCTTCACCGGGGTCGCCGCCCGCGCCACCGATTCCATCAGCAGCGGGCGCGTCTATTCCAACGTGCTGGAGAAGGAGCGGCGGGGCGACTACCTCGGCAAGACGATCCAGGTCATCCCCCACGTTACCGACGAGATAAAGGATTTCATCCGCATCGGCGCGGACGAGGTGGATTTCATGTTGTGCGAGATCGGCGGCACCGTCGGCGATATCGAGGGCCTGCCGTTCTTCGAGGCCATCCGGCAGTTCAGCCAGGAGCAGCCGCGCGGGCAATGCGTGCTGATGCACCTGACCCTGCTTCCCTATATCAAGGCGTCCGGCGAGCTGAAGACCAAGCCGACGCAGCACTCGGTCAAGGAGCTTCGCTCCATCGGCCTCGCCCCCGACATCCTCGTCTGTCGCTCCGAAGGGCCGATCCCCGTGAAGGAGCGAGAGAAGCTCGCCCTCTTCTGCAACGTCCGGTCCGACAGCGTGATCGCGGCGCAGGACCTCAAGTCGATCTACGAGGCGCCGCTCGCCTATCACCGCGAGGGGATGGATCAGGCGGTGCTCGACGCCTTCGGGATCAGCCCGGCGCCGCGCCCCAACCTCTCCCGCTGGGAGGATGTGGTCGACCGCATCCACAATACCGACGGCGAGGTCCGGGTGGCCATCGTGGGCAAGTACACGCAACTCGAGGATGCCTACAAATCCATCGCCGAGGCGCTGACCCATGGCGGCATGGCCAACCGCGTCAAGGTGCGCGTCGACTGGGTCGACAGCGAAATATTCGAACGCGAGGATCCCGGCACGCATCTGCAGCCCTATCACGCGATCCTCGTCCCCGGCGGCTTCGGCGAGCGGGGGACCGAGGGCAAGATCGCCACGGCGCGGTTCGCGCGGGAAAAGGGCGTGCCCTATCTCGGCATCTGCCTCGGGATGCAGATGGCGGTGATCGAGGCGGCGCGCAACATGGCCGACATGGGCGATGCCGTGTCAGAGGAATTCGCCGACGGCGCGGATCCCCGGAACTTCACGCCGGTCGTCTATCACCTCAAGGAATGGGTGCAGGGCAATTCCAAGGTCACCCGGCGCAAGGACGACGACAAAGGCGGGACAATGCGTCTGGGCGCCTACGATGCGACCCTCGCAGAGGGCAGTCTCGTCGCGGAGGTCTACGGCACGACGACGATCGAGGAACGTCACCGGCACCGTTACGAGGTGGACATCCGCTTCCGCGAACAACTGGAGGCGCAGGGCCTGATCTTCTCCGGCATGTCTCCCGACGGTCGCCTGCCGGAGATCGTGGAGGTCAAGGACCATCCATGGTTCGTCGGAGTGCAGTTCCATCCCGAGCTGAAATCGAAACCATTCGACCCGCATCCCCTGTTCGCCGATTTCGTCCGCGCTGCGAAGGAGCAGTCGCGGCTGGTGTGAGACACCGGAACCCTCGGCATGCGGGTCGCGTTCGCCTGTTGTCTGCAAACGGAGAACGACATCATGGCAAATGAAGACCAGACCAAAGGCAAGGCCAAGGACATCGGCGGCAAGATCAAGGAAGAAGCCGGCGACCTGACCGGAAACGACAAGATGAAGCACGAGGGCCAGGCCGATCAGGCCAAGGGCAAGGTGCAGAAGGGCTACGGCGACGCCAAGAAATCCCTCAAGGACGACTGAAACCGACCGGGGCGTGTGCGATACGACGCAAGGTCGGTAGATTGAACCGATCACGCAACGCGCCCCGGGGCCAATGACCGATACCCTCCCCTTTCATGTCTGGGACGTCTTTACCGACACGCCCTTCACCGGCAATCCGCTTGCCATCGTCGAAACCGACGGAAGTCTGATGTCGGCCCAGATGCAGATCATTGCGCGGCAATTCAATCTCAGCGAAACGATCTTCCTCATGCCCCCGCGCGATTCGGCGAATACCGCCCGCGCACGAATATTCTTCCCCACTGCCGAAATACCGTTCGCGGGGCATCCGACCATCGGAGCCGCGCTTTTCCTGGCCAGGCGCAACGGTCATCGGGATATCGTTCTGGAGGAAGAAGCGGGGAACGTACCGGTCTCGATCGCGGACGGGACGGCGACTTTCACCACTCCCGTTCTGCCGAAGCGGCATGGCGGCGTACTTGAGGCGGAACTCTGCGCCGCAGCACTCGGCCTGAAACCGTCAGATATCGGCCCGCACTGGCCGGGGGCCTTTGCGGGCGGTCCGGCCTTCGCCTACATTCCCGTCCGCGACCGGGCCACGCTCTCCCGGGCCGGGCCGCAGGAACCTGCTTGGTCGCGCCTGATGGCCGCCGCGGACGTGGACAGCGCGTGGCTCTACGACCCGGATTTCAACGCGCGGATGTTCTCCCCTACCGCCGGGATCCCCGAAGACCCCGCCACTGGTTCGGCCTGCGCGATATTGGCGGCCCAGCTTCTGGCAAACGGCGCCTTGACCGATGGCAAGACGCGACTTTCGATCCGTCAAGGCGAGGATATGGGCCGACTGTCCCGGATCGGGTTCGAGGCAGAAGTGGCAGGCAACGCGATCCGTGCCATACGCATCTTGGGACAGGCCGTGCCGGTCGCAGAAGGACGGATCAGAATTTCGATGGCGTGACGGGACCACGCGGCCCCGGTCCCCGGATCAGAACCCGAGCGTGAACCGCCGGGTGAGACCGATGCTCGCCGTGAACTGATCGTCGTCCCGGGAGATCGGGCTGTCGGCGGCGTCATTCTCCAACCGGTCGTAGCGGATGGAGGCGTCGACACCCCAATTCTGGTTGATCCGATAGCCCGCCCCGACTTCCAGACCGGCGGAAAGCAGACCGCCCCCGGCGTCGAACGTCGTGAAGTTGCCGCCAGACGCCGCGGCCTCGGCCGGGGTGACGCCGAAATAGGTCGAGGCATAGTCGCCGTCGCCGAAGAAGGCGCGGGGACCGGCCCGGAGCGTAAGCCGGTCGGTCGGCCGTATGAACACATCCGCGCCCAACTCGCCCACGAAGGACTCGTGGCCGACGACGCCGTACCGGACATTGCCGAACACCTGATAGTTGCGGGTCGCGTATCGCAGGCCCGCGCCCAGTTCGAGCGCCGCGTCCACGTCCGCCAGACCGGCAAGCTCCGGATCGTCGGCATCGTCGCGCTCGCCGATATACCGGAACGATCCGGTGATGCCGAACCCTTCGGGCATGAAAAGTGGGTCGGGATTGCCGAACGTAAACCCGCCGAGCCGCAGGTAGTTCAGGCCGAAGGTCAGGTCCGGTGCCGCCTCGTAGCTGTCGGAGCCGAAATAGCTGGGCGCAACCGCAACGCCCGCACCGAGGGTGAAGCCGATGGCCGGGCCCGTGCGGGGCATCACGACGATCGGCTCCGGCACCACGGGGGCGGTCTTGCCCATCATGTCCTGCGCCTGCGCGACGGCGGGCAGGAGAAGGGCGATAAGCGCGAGCGATCTGATCATGGCGTGGGTCCGGAAGTCTGGTGTCGGTGACGGGCGTGTTCCATACCTTCTAGCACGCAAGACCGGAACGGCACGGTCAAAGTACCGTCAAATGCCGTGACAGACGCGATTTGTCCGGATAGCCCCGCGAAATGTTGTCCTATCAACACAGCTACCATGCCGGGAACGCCGCCGATGTGCACAAGCACGTCCTTCTGGCCGCGGCGCTGGACTACATGACGCGCAAGGACAAGGCGCTGACCTATCTGGAGACCCATGCGGGGCGTGGGCTCTACGATCTGTCGGATGCCGCGGCGCGGCGCACGGGCGAGGCGGCGGCGGGGGTCGGTCGCCTGTCGGACAGGCTGACGGCGGAGCATCCGTGGCGGCGCGCGCTGGACGCGACCCGGGCAGAGCACGGCTCCGACGCCTATCCCGGCTCCCCCCTTGTCGCCGCCCATCTCCTCCGCCGCTTCGACCGGATCGAGCTGGCGGAACTGCACCCGGCGGAACATGATGCACTTCGCAGCGCGATACCCGGATCGCCCAACACGCGGATTCACCGGCGCGACGGGCTGGAGATGGCCAATGCGGTGACCCCGCCGGAGCCGCGCCGAGGCCTGATGCTGATCGACCCGTCCTGGGAGGTGCGGGACGATTACCCACGTCTGGCCAAGCTGCTGCCGCAGATCCATGCGAAATGGAACGTCGGCATCCTGATGCTGTGGTATCCGTTGCTCGCGGACCGTCGCCACGGCCCGATGCTGCGCGCCCTGCGCGGAGCCATTCCCAAGATTCTTGTCTCGGAGGTGCACTTCGCTGCCGCGCGACCTGGGCACGGACTTGTCGGGTCGGGCATGGCCATCGTCAACGCGCCCTGGGGTCTCGACGCGGAAGCCGCGCGACTGAAGACGATCATCGAGGAGGAGGGATAGATGCCCAAAGGCTACTGGATCGCCCATGGACGGGTGGACGACATCGAGAAATACGAGCTTTACCGTGCGGCCAACGCCGCCCCGCTGGCGGAATATGGCGGGCGGTTCCTGGTGCGCGGCGGCGCGCGGGAGGTCGCCGAAGGGGAGGCCAAGCCGCGCACGGTCGTCATCGAGTTCCCGAGCTACGAGGCCGCACGCGCCTGCTATGCCAGCGACGCCTATCAGGCCGCCATCCGCCTCCGTCAGGGGATCAGCGCGAGCGACCTCGTCATCGCGGAGGGGTGGGACGGCTAGCCGAGGGCTGGACTGCGCCCTATATGATCGGAATGTTCGCCGATCTGCTGCGCCGCCTGAGCGCCCCCGACCCCGCCCGCCTGCCCGAACCCGACAGCCGTGTCGCGCTGGCGGCCCTCATGGTGCGCATCGCGCGCACCGACGGCGATTATTCGATGGAGGAGGTGGCGCGGATCGATCGGATCCTGATGCACCGCCACGGGCTGGACGCCTGGGGCGCGGAGGCGCTCCGCCGGGAGGCGGAGGTGCTGGAGGCCGACGCGCCCGACACCGTCCGCTTTACCCGCGCCATCAAGGATGCCACCGCGCTGGAGGACCGCGTGGCGGTGGTCGAGGCGTTGTGGGCCGTGGTCCTCGCCGATGGCGAACGGGACGAGGAGGAGGCCGGCTTGCTCCGCCTTCTGGCGAACCTCCTCGGGATCAACGATCGCGACAGCAACCTCGCCCGGCAGCGCGTGGAAGCGCAGATCGGACCGAAAAAGTGATCGCGTCCTAGGCAACCGATGCAGGCAACCGCGTCGCAATCGGCATCGCGTCAGCCGGTTCGGCAATCCGGACGCCTCTCCTGTCCGCGACACCACCCCGCACCCTCTTTCAGCCGACCGGCGCGCATAGGCCCGAAGTGCCGTCAACGCGGGCCGGAATTTCCGTGTCTCCGACCCATCCATCCACCGGACCATTGCAATCGGCGGGTTTTTGCGGCGTAAACACGCGAACCGCCACGAACCCCGGAACCGTCCTTGACAGACGCGCCGCCCGTCATCGAGATCCGCGCCCTCCACAAGGCTTATGGCCAGCTGGAGGTTCTCAAGGGCGTCGATCTGACCGCGCGGCAGGGGCAGGTCGTGTCCCTGATCGGATCGTCCGGATCGGGCAAGTCCACGCTCCTGCGTTGCGCCAACCTGCTGGAGGACAGCCAGCAGGGAGACATTCTTTTTTGCGAGGAGCCGGTGACCTGGCGCGGAACCGGCCATGGTCGGCGGCCCTCCGACGCGGGTCAGATCACGCGCATCCGCACCAATCTCAGCATGGTGTTCCAGTCGTTCAATCTCTGGTCGCATCTGACGGTCCTGCAGAACGTGATGGAGGCCCCGGTTCAGGTCCTGCGCCGCGATCCGGCCGAGGTGGAGCGATCTGCGCGCGGCTATCTCGACAAGGTGGGCATCGGGGACAAGGCCGATGTCTGGCCCGCGCAATTGTCCGGCGGACAGCAGCAGCGGGCGGCCATCGCCCGGGCGCTCGCGATGGAGCCGAAGGCGCTCCTGTTCGACGAACCGACCAGCGCACTCGACCCGGAACTGGAGCAGGAGGTCGTGCGCGTGATCAAGTCGCTGGCCGAGGAGGGGCGCACGATGGTCATCGTGACCCACGACATGAAGCTCGCCGCCGATGTCAGCGACCACGTCATCTTCCTGCACAAGGGACTGGTCGAGGAGGAGGGGGCACCCGACGCCCTTTTCGGCAGCCCGAAATCCGAACGTCTGCGCGGATTCCTTTCCGCGACGGCGCACTGAAACCACCCCGGGACCGTCCACCAAAGGGCGGCCCACAACAGGAGAAAACGAATGAAACTGATCCTTACCGCCGCGGCCTTCGCCATGGCCGCCACCGGCGCCTTCGCCCAGGACACCGTCCGCATGGGGACCGAAGGGCAATATCCGCCTTACAACTTCCTCAACGATGCCGGGGACGTCGACGGTTTCGAGCGCGAAGTGGGCGACGAGATCTGCGCCCGCGCGGAACTGACCTGCGAATGGGTCACGAACGAGTGGGACTCGATCATCCCGAACCTCACCTCCGGCAATTACGACACCATCATGGCCGGTATGTCGATCACGCCGGAGCGGGGCGAGGTGATCTCGTTCACGCAGAACTACTTCCCGCCCGCCGCTTCCGCCTATGTGGCGATGTCCGACGATGCCGATCTGGAGGGCGGCGTGATCGCGGCCCAGACCGCGACGATCCAGGCCGGATACATCGCAGAGTCCGGCGCCACCCTGCTGGAATTCGCAACCTATGACGAGACGGTCGCCGCCGTCCGCTCGGGCGAGGCGGATGCGGTCTTCGCCGACAAGGACGCGCTGGCCCCGACGGTCGAGGAATTGGGCGAGGAGCTTCTGTTCGTGGGTGAGGATGTGCCGCTGGGCGGCGGCATCGGCATCGGCCTGCGGCAGTCGGATACCGAACTGCGCGAGACGCTCGACGCGGCCATCACCTCCATGAAGGAGGACGGCAGCCTCAACGAGATGATCGTGAAATGGTTCGGCGAGGATTCGAAGATCTTCGAATGATCTTCGATCCGGGGGCGGCGCGCGTCGCCCCCGACCCGACGCCTGCCGCTCGCCTCCGGGCGCAATCCCGGGCGGACACGTCATTCTAACGTCCTGTTCAGATCCCGCCTCCCTCGACGGCGTCCGCTGGCTCCTCTGCTACCTGACCACGGGAAAGCACCTGTCGTTCTACTGGGCGTTCGGGACGGTCCTGCTGCTCCTCGCGGTCACCGCCCCCGCCGCCATGGCGTTCGGTTTCGGCGGGGCGATGGCTGCGCGGTCGGGCATCCTGCCGCTGCGCTGGATCGGCCGCGGCTACATCGCGATCGTGCGCGGCGTGCCGGATATCGCGTTCTTTCTGTTCTTCGTGATCGCGCTGGACCAGGGGATCGAATATCTCCGCCACCGCATCAAATGCCCGGACTGGGACGAGCCGATCCGCCAGGGCAGCGACTTTCTCGTCTGCGCGCAGGCGAAGATGCCGCTCGGCGCCGCGCCGCAGTGGATGCACGAGACCTATGGCTTCGCGCTCGCCGTCCTGACCTTCGCCATCGTCTTCGGCGCCTTCGCGGCCAACATCCTCTACGGCGCGATGCAGGCCGTCCCCCGGGCCCAGGTGGAAACGGCTGAAGCCTACGGCATGTCCCGCCGCCAGACCTTTCGCCGGGTCGTCGTGCCGCAGATGTGGGTCTATGCGCTTCCCGGTCTCGGCAACCTCTGGATGGTCCTCATCAAGGCGACGCCGCTTCTGTTCCTTCTCGGGGTGGAGGACATCGTCTATTGGGCGCGGGAGCTCGGTGCGGCCAAGACGCCGCGCTTCACCGAATATCCTCATCCCGACTGGCGCATCTGGTACTTCCTGTCGCTGCTGGTCTTCTATCTCGCCTTTACGCGGGTCTCGGAAATCGTGATCGAGCGGCTGTCCCGCCGTCTCTCGCGCGGACAGGCGACGGCGGCGGGCGAGGATATGCGCCGCGAGGGGCTCGCGTGACCTGCTGGGAGACGATCACCGCCTATGCCCTGCGCTCCCTCGGGATCGGGGAGCGCCTGCTGCCGCGGGACGATTTCACGTTCTGCCAGCAGGCGACCCTGATCGGTTCGGGGATGATCTGGAACGTCTATTTCGGGGCCATCGCGCTGGTCGCAGGCTTCGCGCTGGCGACCCTGGTGGCTTTGGGCAAGGCGTCCGGAAACCCGGTGGCGCGCAAGACATCCGAATGGTTCGTCTTCATCTTCCGCGGCTCGCCGCTCTTCATCCAGTTCTTCTTCGCCTATTTCCTGTTCCTTTCCTTCAAGCAGGTCGCGCCCTGGTCCGAGCAGTTGTCCTCCGCCTGGCTCGGCGCGCTGGTCGTGCTGTTCCTCAACACGGCCGCCTATTCGGGAGAGATCTTCTACGGCGCGCTCCGCTCCGTCCCCCGTGGCGATCAGGAGGCGGCGGAGGCCTATGGGATCACCGGCTGGCGCAAGTTCCGGCGGATCACCTGGCCCACAATGCTGCGGCTGGCCTGGCCCGCCTATACGAACGAGGCGATCTTCCTGTTCCACGCCACCACGCTCGTCTTCTTCACCGGCTTCCCCGCCCGGCAGCAGAAGGGCGACGCGCTCTACTATGCCAGCTATTTCGCCGACAAGACGTTCAACCCCTTCGTCCCCTACCCGATCCTCGCCGGGTATTTCATAGTCTTGACGCTGATCGTCATCGGGATCATGGGCGGCATCAATCGGCGCCTGAACCGGCACCTTCCCCAGGCCGCGGCGCGACGTCCCCGGTTGCTTCCCCAGATTCTCAGATGACCGCTCGACCGACTGCGCCCACGTCCGAAACGGGCTGGCTCCACGACCATCCGCATATCCACTCCGTCCGGGCCGCCGCCTGTGACCTGAACGCCCAGGCGCGGGGCAAGCGCATCCCGCGTCGGTTCGCGCACAAGCTGGAGACCGAGGGGACGCGGTTCCCGTTCTCGATCCTGAATCTCGACATCTGGGGCGAGGATATCGAGGACAGCCCCCTTGTCTTCGACAGCGGCGATGCGGACGGCATCCTGAAACCCACCGATCGCGGGTTCGTGCCGATGCCGTGGCTGGACACGCCCACCGCGCTCCTGCCGCTGTGGATGTATCACGAGGACGGGCGCCCCTTCGCGGGCGATCCCCGTCATGCACTCGCCGCCGTGCTCGACCGCTACGCCGCGCGCGGCCTCGTGCCTGTGGTGGCGACGGAGATGGAGTTCTACCTCATCGACGACAGCGCCAAGCAGCTCCGCGCGCCCGTCTCGCCCCGCTCCGGCAAGCGCCGTCCGGGGGCCGAAACGCTCGCCATGGGGCAGCTCGATGCCTTCGACGGGTTCTTCACGCAACTCTACGACGCCTGCGAGGCGATGGACATTCCCGCCAACACCGCCATCTCCGAAGCCGGGATCGGACAATTCGAGATCGACCTCGCGCATCAGCCTGACGCGCTGAAGGCGGCGGACGACGCCTGGTTCTTCAAATTGCTGCTGCGGGGTCTGGCCCGCCGTCACGGCTTCGCGGCCAGCTTCATGGCGAAGCCGTATCCGGACTACGCCGGCAACGGGATGCATGTGCATTTCTCCGTCCTCGACGCCGAGGGCCGGAACGTGTTCGACAACGGTACGCCGCAGGGATCGGAGACGCTTCGCCACGCCGTTGCAGGTTTGCTGGCGGCGGCACCCGCCTCGACCCTCGTCTTCGCGCCCCATCTCAACAGCTACGACCGCCTCGTGCCCGGCGCCCATGCGCCGACGGGCCTCGCCTGGGCCTACGAGAACCGCACCTCCGCCATCCGCATCCCCTCCAGCGTGAACGCCGCCCGCCGGATCGAGCACCGGATATCCGGTGGGGACGTGAACCCCTACCTGCTGCTGGCGGTCATTCTCGGGGGCGCGCTTGCCGGGATCGAGGACGGGGCGGAGCCACCGGAGCCGATCACCGGCAACGCCTACGCCCTTGACCTGCCCTGCATTCCCGCAACTTGGGCCGATGCGATCGACCGCTTCGGCGGCGATCCCGCCATGCGACGCCTCCTGCCGGAGGGCCTGATCCGGAACATGGTCCTGACCAAGACGCAGGAGATGCGCGACATCGAAGACCTTACCGAGGATGAGCGCATGGACCTTTACCTCGACACGGTCTGACCCGGGTTCAGCAGGGCGCGGCGAGGAGCATGGCCCAATAGATGCGGCCCCGGCCGTCCACGGCCCGCGCCGTCGCCGCATGGACCGCGCGCGGGGCGAGGATGTTCCGACGATGACCCGGCGAGCGCATCCAGGCGGACACGACGCTGGCCGCGTCGGGCTGTCCCACGGCGACGTTCTCCGCCCCGAAACAGGGGCGGTATCCCGCCGCGCGCATCCGGTCGGACGGACTGCTTCCGCCCGGGCCCCGATGGCTCATCCGCCCGGCCCGGGCCATCCAGTCGGCATGATCCTGCGCCGCGCGCAGGAGAGCGGGATGCCCCGTTGCGGGCGGCAATCCCCGCGCCGACCGTTCGGCCATCGCGAGCCGCGTCGCGGGGTTCGGGGCGCGAACCGGCGCGGTAAAGGCAAGCGTCGCGCTCCCATCGTGCGGGGTCACCGGCTGACACGCCACGAGCGAAATCGCCAGCAGCAAGGCGCCGACCGAACGGCAGACGAAGGGCGATAGCATCCGGTCTCCTTCGGGCGGGTCCGTTCTACAATCGTTGACGCAAAAGGGTGGACGATCGGTTAACCGCAACGACGCTTGCCGCCTGCCCGCCCGGCGCATACCGTGCGGCCGCGCATCCTCGCCACGGAACCCCAATGCATATCGGCATTCTACAGGCCGGGCACACGCCCGAACACCTCATCCCCACCCGCGGCGACATGGATGCCATGTTCCGCCGGTTGCTGGACGGACAGGGCTTCACCTTCACCTCCTGGGACGTGGAAAACATGGTCTTTCCGCCTTCCGTGACCGCTGCCGACGGCTGGCTCATCACCGGATCGAAGCATGGCGCCTACGAGGACCATGCCTTCATCGCACCGCTGGAGGCGCTGATCCGCGAGGCCTTCGCCGCGGACGTGCCGGTGGTGGGCATCTGCTTCGGGCATCAGATCGTCGCCACCGCCCTCGGCGGCGAGGTGGTGAAGTTCGACGGCGGCTGGTCGGTCGGGCGCCGCGAATACCACACGACCTCAGGCGCGACGCTCGCCCTGAACGCCTGGCATCAGGATCAGGTCACGCGCCTGCCCGATAGGGCCACCGCGCTCGCCTCCAACGCCTTCTGCGACAACGCCATCGTCGCCTATGGCCGCAACGCCTTCACGGTGCAGCCGCACCCGGAATTCGAGAACGACCTGATTGCCGAATACGTCGCCGAACGCCGCGGCACCGGGACCTATCCCGACGACCGCATGGATGCCGCGGCCGAGGGGACGCGCCATCCGATCGACAATGCCCGTTTGGCCAACGCCATCGCCGGGTTCTTCCGCACGCGAGCCGCCGATGTCTGACTGGACCGATCGCATCCCCGACCATGCTCGCGCCTATATCGACGGACGCCGTCTGGACGAGGTGGAGTGCATCGTCGCCGACCTGTCTGGCATAGCCCGCGGCAAGGCGATGCCCGCGGCGAAATTCGCGGGACAGGCCCGCTTCTACCTGCCCAACTCCATCTTCCAGCAGACGATCACCGGCGACTGGGCCGAAGACGGCGACGCGGCCTTTCTCGAACCGGACATGGTCCTGACCCCCGATTACTCCACCGCCTGCGCGGCCCCTTGGACCGCGGACTGGACCATGCAGGTCATTCACGACATGCACGATCAGGACGGCACCCCCGTCTCCACCGCACCGCGCAACGTCCTGCGCAGAGTCTGCGATCTCTATGCCGTGCAGGGGTGGCAGCCGGTCGTGGCGCCGGAGATGGAGTTCTACCTCGTCGCGCGCAACATCGATCCCACGCAGCCGATCATGCCACCCATGGGCAGGTCGGGCCGTCGTGCGGCGGGCCGGCAGGCCTATTCCATGTCCGCGGTGGACGAATACGGACCCGTCATCGACGACATCTACGACTACGCGGAGGCCATGGGACTGGAGATCGACGGCATCCTTCAGGAGGGCGGGTCGGGGCAGGTGGAGATGAACCTGCGCCATGGCGACCCGGTCCGGCTGGCGGACGAGATCTTCTATTTCAAGCGTTTGATCCGCGAGGCCGCCCTGCGCCACGATTGCTACGCCACCTTCATGGCCAAGCCGATCCAGGACGAGCCGGGCAGCGCGATGCACATGCATCATTCAGTCGTCGACATGGCCACGGGCCGGAACCTGTTCGACGGCGGCGACGGGACCGAGACGGCGGCGTTCCTGCATTTCATCGGGGGAATGCAGAAGCACCTGCCGTCGGTCATCGCCTTGCTCGCACCTTACGTGAACTCCTACCGGCGCTACGTCCCGGACTTCGCGGCGCCCATCAACCTCGAATGGGGACGCGACAACCGGACCACGGGCCTGCGCGTGCCGGTGGGCGAGCCGGAGGCAAAGCGGGTCGAGAACCGGATCGCGGGCATGGATTGCAACCCGTATCTCGGGATCGCGGCATCGCTCGCCTGCGGATATCTCGGCCTTGTCAATAAGATAGACCCCGCGCCGCAATTTACGGGAGACGCCTACGACAGTGCGGACGGCATCCCCCGCGACCTTTCGGAGGCGCTCGATCTGTTCGAGAAGGCGACGGAAATGCACGAGGTCCTGCATCCGCATTTCGCGTCCATCTATACGGCCGTGAAGCGGCTGGAATACGGGGCATTTCTGCAGGTGATCTCGCCCTGGGAACGGGAACACCTGCTGCTCAACGTATGAGTAGCTGGCTGCACGCGAACGGCGACCGGGGCGTGTGGCCCGCGACGTGGTATGCTGAAGGGCTGACGTTTCCCGAGCCTTTTCCGACACTTGAAGGACGGCACGACGCCGATCTCTGTGTGGTGGGCGGCGGGATCACCGGGCTTTCGGCGGCGCTCCATGCGGCGCGGGCGGGGATGTCCGTCATTTTTCTGGAAGCTCAACGGGTTGGCTGGGGCGCGTCGGGGCGGAACGGCGGGCAGGTCGGATCGGGGTTCAACCGGGATCAGAAAGCGCTGGAAAAGACGCTGGGGCGCGGGGATGCGCGGGCGTTGTGGGGTCTGGCGGAGGAGGCCAAGGCTTTGACGCGGAAGCTTATTTTGGACCACGCGGCGGCGGCGGACTGGCGGCCGGGGGTGTTGTCGGTGGCGCTGACGGAGGGGGAGTTCGCGGCGATGCGGGAACAGGCCGCATGGATGGCGCGGGAATATGGGACGGAGGCGCAAGTCCTTGATGCAGAAGACGTTTTCGCGCGGATCGGGACGCAGGCCTATGCCGGGGGCGTGCTGGATCCGTCGGCTGGGTTCTGCAACCCGCTGGCCTACACGCTCGGCCTCGCGCAAGCCGTTGCGAATGCTGGCGTTTCCGTGTTCGAGCGGTCGGAGGTGCACCGGATCGGGGACGTGGTCGCGACGGCCAAGGGGTCGGTCCGGGCGCGCTTCGTCCTGCATGCGACGAACGGCTATGCGCCGCATCTGACGCGGAAGAGCGCGGCCCGGGTCCTGCCGATCAACAACTACATCGCGGTGACCGAAAAGCTGGCGAATCCGCCGTTTTGTACAAAACGGGGTAATCCCGCAGTGGCCGATTCACGTTTTGTGGTGAATTATTTCTGGCAGAGTCGGGACGGGCGACTGGTCTATGGCGGCGGGGAAAGCTACGGCAAGCGCTTCCCACGGGACATCGCCGCGCGGGTCCGCCGCAACCTTGCGCGGGTCTATCCGGAGCTGTCGGAGGTCCGGTTCAGCCATGCCTGGGGCGGGACGCTGGCGGTGACCGCGACCCGGCTGCCCTATCTGGCGGAGGTGGCGCCGGGCGTCTTTTCGGCGGGCGGATATTCGGGGCACGGGCTGGCGCTCTCGGCGCTGTTCGGGAAGGTCGCGGTGGAGGCGATGCGGGGGGAGCGGGCGCGGTTCGACCTGCTGGGCCGGTTGCCGGTCCCCGCGCTGCCGGGGGGGCGGTGGGTTGGAGGGTTGGCGGCACAGGCGGGGATGATGATGGGGGCGGTGCGGGATCGAATTTAACCAATAAATTAAATGATAAGAACTTTTGATTCTGATCAGAGTGAGCTTTACGCTCACCAGCTTACGTCGGTCTCTTACCATCAATTATTTTGAGGAAATTTCCGCGTACGGATTTTGGCAGAAGTTTTTCACAACCTACCCTCAACCAATTTCGCCCTTCGGTTGCGATTTCTTCTGCACTTGCTGCATCGGACGTGCCTCGTTTTGTAGGAACAGGAACTAGTTCACCTCTTTGGGTTCTTACCGGCTTGATGACAAAAGCCTTGGAAATCGAACGATTGGATATTCCAGATACAATAGGTGCTCTGCTCGGATCGAAAGAAACGGTTCCATCAAACCTTTTATCACCTATCCCGCAATCTTTAATAACCAGATCAATTATTGCCGATGGGTTCCCTTCTATGCAAAACAAGCTTCTTTCGCCATCCAGACCTAATGCGATGCCCGGCTTTCTAAGCTTCCCGCTGATAAGATCTCGTTTTTCTTCATCCTCGGGGTGGTCAATATCGTTTCTGCTTTTGACCATAAATTCAACTAGTTCGTTATTCGTTGAGAAATTCTTGAACCTGTAAGCCTCTGCTTTTGTACTCGAATCTGCTTTTCCGAAGCGGACCAGAAGACTTAACGACAGCTTAAGATGTCGAACGAAATTTGCCCATGCGAGATGAGCGTCGACATCGTCTTCCGCCAAATCTAAGTCTGTATGTGCGCGTTCTAGTCCTCTAAGCTCGGCTTCAAGCCTGCGAAGGTTTTCCCCACTACTAGCGCTCACCCCACCACTCCCATAAATTCCCGCCACTCCCCCTTGCTCATCCCCGAATTCTCCTGCGTCACCTGTTCCCCCGCCACCATGCGCCGGACGCAGTCCACCCCCTTCGCCGACAGGGACGCGCCGCCGAGGCGGTAATCCTCGAAGGCGGCATAGGCGAGGGGCACCCAGTCCTTAACGATTTGGCAAAGACTTTCGGCATAGACCCGGATCTCCATCTGGGCGTGCGGGTCGGCGCGCAGGCGGAGGAAGTGAAACAGATTGTGGAGGTCCACCTTCCAGTACCATTGGGTGTAGATCGAGGCGGGCAGGCCGATGCGGGCGAGCTCGCGGGCGAGGCCCTGCTGTGCCGTGCCGTCGGGCGCCTCCTCCCCGATCATGGCCTCGTAATGGTCGTAGGCGCGGGCCGCGTCGCCGCGGAGCCAGTCGAGAACGCGGGCGGATTCGGCGGCCCCCAGGGGATCGCCGCGGCCCTGGTTGTTGGTGCTCGACTGCGCGGCGAGATCGGATTCGGCGGGGGTGTAGAATTCCCGGTCGAGGATGGAATAGCGGGCGGAATATTCGTTCACGTTGGCGGTGCGGTGGCGGATCCACTGGCGCGCGACGAAGACGGGGAGCTTCACGTGGAGCTTGATCTCGCACATCTCGAACGGGGTCGAGTGCCAGTGCCGCATGAGGTAGCGGATGAGGCCCGCGTCGTTGGAAACGGATTTGGTGCCCCGCCCGTAGGAGACGCGCGCCGCCTGGGTGATGGCATGGTCGTCGCCCATGTAGTCCACGACCCGGATGAAACCGTGGTCGAGGACCGGGCGGGCCGTATGGAGGTGGCGTTCCATCCCCGGGGCGGTGGCGCGGAGGGTGGGCGTCTGCTGGGCGCGGGCATCGTCGATCTCGGCCTGCTGTTCGGGGGTCATGGGCGTCTCCGGAGCGATTCCGCGACAGGGTAGCGGAGCGGCGCGGGTGGGGGAAACCGGACTTATCGGCGTGGCCCGGCCGGGGCAGTGTGACGCGGCGGCAGATGCCGTCGGGAGAGACGTCGTGACGAGTGTGCTGACCGTACCGTGGATGGTGATCCTGGTGGTCGTGACCGGGGGCGGCTACGCGCTCGCCACGGTGGGAATGAAGCTGGCGAGCGGGATGCCGGGCGGGATGGCGGCGGCGTTGATCGCGGTCGGATTGGCCGCCGCGATCATGGCGGAGATCACGCTTCTGAGGAATGCGGAACTGCCGGTGGTGTATCTCGGGATCGTGGTGTTCGAGACGCTGCTGGTGCTCGGCTGGTCGGCGATGGCGGGCGGGGTGCTGAGCGGCGCGCAGGTGGCGGGCGCGGCGATGGTTCTCGGCGGCTTCGCGCTGGTCACGCAGGCCTAGACGCGCGCGGACGCGGCGCTAGGGTGCGGGGCAACGGAGGAGATTTTCATGTCCATCACCTATCTGCACACCATGGTTCGCGTGAAGGACCTCGACGCGTCGCTGGAATTCTACAAGCTGCTGGGGCTCGTGGAGCGGCGGCGGAGCGAGAACGAGGGGGGGCGATTCACGCTGGTCTTCCTGTGCCCGCCGGATCAGGCGGACGGCCATGCGGATGTGGAGCTGACGTATAATTGGGACGGGGACGAGGATTTGCCGTCGGACGGGCGGCATTTCGGGCATCTGGCCTATACCGTGGACGACATCTACGACATGTGCGCGAAATTGCAGGCGGCGGGGGTGACGATCAACCGGCCGCCGCGGGACGGGCACATGGCGTTCGTGCGCTCGCCGGACAACATCTCGGTGGAGTTGTTGCAGGCCGGGGAGCGGAAGGCGCCCGAGGAGCCGTGGGCGAGCATGGAGAATACCGGGCATTGGTGACCCGATCGGGTCACGGCGGACGCGGTCCGGCGAACGGGGCCGGTCGGCGCCGACGTCGGTCGGTCGGGTATCGCGCCGCGGCCCGGGGGTGAACGGGTCGAAATCGTCGCGCCGGCGATGCGGACCGATGAACGCGGGCCCCGTCGGTCCGGCCGGGCGACGCAAGTGGCCTCAGTCGGCCGGACGAGCCGCGCGGGTCGGTCGTCGCGGGAAAACCGGCCGGTCGGGTGGCGTGGATCGGGCGGCGCAGGCGGGACAGGCCGGGTGGCGCGGATCCAGCAGTGCGGTCCATCGAAGCTGAAAGATCGCACCGAGGGCCATCATGCGCCGAGATGCGGCGGACCGCCGGGAGCGAGGGGTCGATCTCGGGCCCGGTCAGACCGGCAGGACGGCGGCGGCGACGCGGCGTCCCTCGCCCACGAGCACGTTGTAGGTGCGGCAGGCGGCGGGGGTGTTCATGACCTCGAGCCCCAGCCCCGCATCCTCGACCGCGGCGCGCAGGTCGGCGGGGACGTGCGCGATCTCGGCCCCCGTCCCGACGAGGACGACGTCGATATCCGCGGCGAGTGCCGTGATGGCCGCGGCATCCGCGTAGCCGCCCCAAGGGGCGAGGCCGCCGGGATGCAGGAGCAGGGGCCCCTCCGTCACGGCGCCGCCGATGCGGAAGAAGCCGGGCCCGTAGCCGTCGAACGGGCGGGCATCGGCGAAGGTGACGGGCACGAGATCCATGGGGCGGAGCTAGCGCGCCGGGATCAGTCGAACAAGGGCAGGCCGAGCAGGACGGCGATGGCGACCACCGCATAGGCGAGCGCGCGATAAAGGCGTTCGGCGCCGGGCCGGAAGAGCGCCGTGCCGAGGAGGGTTCCCGCGGCATAGGTCGGCAGCATCAGGAGGCCGATCCAGATGGCGGCGGACGGCAATGCGCCCTGGACCCACATCAGCGGGAGCATGGCGAGGCTGGTGATGGTGAGGAAGGTCGAGAGGTTCGCCCGCATCCGCGCCGCGCCGTCGCCCGAGGCGAGCGTCGTCAGGATCACGACCGGGCCGAGCATCCCGGTCGATCCGCCGATCAGTCCGGCGACCGCGCCGAGACCGAGGCGGGGGCCGGGACCGGGCCCGAGGCGCAGCTTCCACCCCGCCACGACCGCGACCAGGGTGGCGGCCACCACGAGGCAGATCGCCCAGCGCAGGGGTTCGGTCGGCGCGCGGGTCAGGACCATGAGGCCGAGGGGGAGCGTGATCGTCGCGGCGAGGATCATCCAGCCGGTCCGGGCCTTGTCCACCTGCGGCCAGACGCGGGGCAGCATGGTCGCCGCCGATCCGATGGCGGAGACGGCGAAGGCGCCGACCGCGACCTCCGGCGGGAGGAGGCGGGCACCGACGGGCATGAAGATGAGCGCCGCGCCGAACCCCGCGAAGCCGTAGACGATCCCGGCGGTCAGGACGGCGGCGAGCACCCAGAGGAGGTGCGGCGTGGCCAGGGCGATCCCGAGGCCCTCGGGGATCACCATCGGCCGGACTGGGCGCGACCCGCCGACGCCCGGGAAACTTCGGGTCCTGCCTGCAAACGTGGAACCCCTCGTCCCGGAGGCGGTCGGGAGGCGTCATGGGACGCCGACAACCCGATGCCGCCGGGCCTCACCATGACCCGGGACGGTCAGGCATCCACATCGGCGAATTGCGTGCCCGCGTCCGACGGCTTCTTCGGGTCGCGGTCGACGCCGAGGAAGAGAACGACGTTCTTGGCGACGTAGACCGAGGAATAGGTGCCGACGATGACGCCCCAGAAGATCGCGAAGACGAAGCCGCGGATCACGTCCCCGCCGAGGATCAGGAGGGCCGCCAGTGCGATGAGCGTGGTTCCGGAGGTCATCAGGGTGCGGGACAGCGTCTCGTTGACGGAGCGGTTCATCACCTCGATCAGCGGTGTCTTCTTGAACTTGATCAGGTTCTCGCGGAGGCGGTCGAAGATCACGACGGTGTCGTTGATCGAATAGCCGATGATGGTGAGGATCGCGGCGATGGTGGCGAGGTCGAACCGGATCTGGAGCAGAGAGAACACGCCGATGGTCAGGATCACGTCGTGGAACAGGGCCACGACCGCACCCACCGAGAACTGCCATTCGAAGCGCAGCCAGATGTAGAACAGGATCGCGATCAGCGAGGTGCCGACGGCCAGCAGGGCCGTGGTGATGAGCTCGCCCGAGACCTTCGGCCCGACCGATTCGACGGATGGAAAGGTGAGCGACGGATCGACGGTCCGGAGGGCCGTTTCGACGGCGGCGATGGTCGCGGGCGTCACCGCCTCGGCTCCGTCCTGCGCCTGGATGCGAACCTGGGCCACGTTCTGATCGGGCGCGAAGGTGGGATCGAACACCTCCGTGATGGAGACGTCGCCGAGGCCCAGCGGCGACAGGGCGGCGCGATAGGCGCCGACATCGACGGCCTGCACGCTCTCGGTGCGGATGGTCGTGCCGCCGAGGAAGTCGATGCCGAAGTTCAGCCCCACGATCAGCCAGATGGCGATGCTGGCGATCACGGCGACGACGGAGGCGCCGAACGTGATGTAGCGGTATTTGAAGAAGTCCCAGTTCGTGTCCTGGGGAACGAGACGCAGGCGCATGGTCTAGACCTCGATCGTCTTGGGGCGGGCGCGTTCGAACCAGAACACGATCAGCAGGCGGGTGACGAAGATCGCGGTGAAGACCGATGTCAGGATGCCGATACCGAGCGTGACCGCGAAGCCGCGCACCGGGCCGGAGCCGAGGGTGAAGAGGATCACGGCGATGATGAAGGTGGTGATGTTGGCGTCGATGATGGCCGAGAGCGCGCGTTCGTACCCCAGCTCGATGGCGCGGGCGGGGCCGCGGGCGGTCTTGAGCTCCTCGCGGATACGCTCGAACACCAGCACGTTGGCATCGACCGCCATGCCGATGGTCAGCACGATGCCCGCGATCCCCGGCAGGGTCAGCGTGCCGCCGATCAGGGAGAGCACGCCGAAGATGAGGGCGACGTTGATGCCGAGGGCCACGGTCGCGAAGATGCCGAACAGGCCGTAGCTGAGGATCATGAAGGCGAGCACGGCGGCCATGGCCACGAGGGAGGCGACCTGTCCCGCGTCGATGCTATCCTGTCCGAGTTCGGGGCCGATGGTGCGTTCCTCCAGGAACGTCATCTCGGCCGGGAGAGCGCCCGCGCGGAGCAGGATCGACAGGCGGTTCGCGCCCTCGACATCGAAATTGCCAGTGATCTGGCCGGAGCCGCCGGTGATGGCGTCGCGGATCGTGGGCGCGGTCACCACCTCCTCGTCGAGGACGATGGCGAAGGGCGCGCCGACATTCTCGGCGGTGTAGATGCCGAAGGCGCGGGCGCCCGCCGGATTGAAGCGGAAGGTGACGGCGGGAAGGCCGTTCTGGTCGAAGCCCGGCTGGCTGTCCACGAGATCGTCGCCTGTGACGACGGGCGTGCGTTCGAGAATGTAGGATTCGGACGGATCGTCGAGGGACGGGACCAGAAGCTGATCCGCGTCGACGCGGGATTGCGGGTCGGAGGTGACGCTGACGACGGGGTGGAAGGTCAGGCGCGCGGTGGTGCCGATGAGTTCCTTCAGCTCCTGCGCCGAGCCGATGCCAGGCACCTGGATCAGGATGCGGTCCGACCCCTGCCGCTGAATCGTGGGTTCGCGGGTCCCGGCCTCGTCCACGCGGCGGCGGATGATCTCGAGGCTCTGCTGCATGGTGCGGTCGTCGGTGGCCGTGCGCTCCGCGTCCGACAGGCGGACGGTCAGCACGTCGCCCGCGGAATCCACGTCGATGTCGCGGGCGCCGACGCCGGTGAGGCTGGCGATGGGGCGGGCGAGCGCGCGGATCGCGTCCGTGGCGGCCTGCATCCCCGCGGGCTCCGAGATGCGGACGCGGAGTTCGTCCGCGGGCCCCTCCTGCCGCCGGATGGTGCCGACCGTGTCGCGCAGGTCCCGCAAGGCATCGCGCACTTCGGGCCAGTAGCCGTCGATCCGGCCCGCATAGACGTCGCCGAGCTGCACCTCCGCCAGAAGATGCGCTCCGCCGCGCAGGTCGAGCCCCAGATTGACGAGGCCGGAGGGCAGGAATTCGGGCCATTCGGCCAGGGCCGCGTCGATTTCCGGCGTCTCGATCGCGCCGCGCTCCAGCGCGAGGGCGGCGTCGTTGTGTCGCTCGACCGGGCCGTAGAACAGGTTCGGGACCGCCAGAGCGAGCCCGATGATACAGACCGCGAGGATCGACAGCCGCTTCCAGAGCGCGATCTGCAGCATCGGATCAGCCCGCCGGTTCGGTCTTCGACAGCACCTGGGCGATGGTGGCGCGGACGACGCGGACCTTCACGCCCTCGGCGATCTCGATCTCGACCTCGCCGTCTTCCTTGATCTTCGAAACCTTGCCGATGATGCCGCCCTGGGTGACGACCTGATCGCCGCGGCGCAGCGCCTCGACCATGGCCTTGTGGTCCTTGAGCTTCTTCTGCTGCGGTCGGATCAGGAGGAAATACATGATCGCGAAGATCAGGATCAGGGGAACGAAACTGCCGAAGCCGGCGACGGCTCCGCCGAGATCCTGGGCGTAGGCGGGGGTGGCGAACATGAATGGTCCCTCGTTGTCTCGGGGCGGCATGTCGCGCCCCGTCGGATAGGTCGCGGCAACCTATAAGGGGCATCTGGGGGGCGCAAGCGCGGGCGACAACCCGACGGGCGCCGTCGCTCTGGAGTCGCGCGCGGCGCTGTGGCATGTCGCGCCGAAGACACATGCGAGGCCGCCATGCACGACATCCGCACGATCCGAGACGACCCGGCGGCCTTCGACGCGTCCCTGGCGCGGAGGAGGCTCGCGCCGATATCGGCGGAGCTGCTGGCGCTGGACGAGGCGCGGCGGGGGGCGATCACCGGGTCGGAAGCGGCTTTGGCGGAGCGGAACGCGGCGTCGAAGGCGGTGGGCGCCGCGAAGGCCAGCGGAAACGAGGCGGAGTTCGAGCGCCTGCGGGCTTTGGTGGCCGCCAAGAAGGAGGAGCTGTCACGGCTGGAGGAGGAGGCGCGGGAGGCCGATGCGGCCCTTCGCGACGCCCTGCTGGAGATCCCGAACCTGCCCGATGACGACGTGCCGGACGGTGCCGACGAGGCCGAGAACGTCGAGATCAAGCGATGGGGCACACCGCGGACGTTCGCGTTTGCGGCGCGGGAGCATTACGAGATCGCGGGCGTCATACCCGGAATGGATTTCGAGACCGCAGCGAAGCTCTCGGGGTCGCGGTTCGTGCTGCTCCGCGGGGCGGTGGCGCGCATCCACCGGGCGCTGGCGCAGTTCATGCTGGACATTCACGCGGAGGAAAACGGGCTGATCGAGCACATGACACCCGTTCTGGTGCGCGATGCGGCGATGCTGGGCACCGACAAGCTGCCGAAGTTCGGCTCAGAGCTGTTTTTTGGCGGTTCGTTCGGTGGGAGGGACAAGCAAATGGCCGATGTCCTGGGAGATTGGTTCACAGACGACGACAGGATGCGCATTGCGAACGGCGACGATATTTCTGCGGTGCTTTCAGACGTTTTCGAGCGCGCACCGACGCATGAGGACTTCTGGCTGATCCCCACATCGGAGGTCACGCTGACCTATTCGGTGTCGGGCGACGTGCTGGAAGAGGCCTCCCTGCCCCGCCGGATGGTGGCGCATACGCTGTGCTTCCGGTCCGAGGCGGGATCGGCCGGGCGCGATACGGCCGGAATGTTGCGGCAGCACCAGTTCGAGAAGGTGGAGATGGTCAGCGTGACCCATCCCGATCACAGTCGGGCGGAGCTGGACCGGATGACCGGATGCGCCGAGGGGATTCTGGAGCGTCTGGGCCTGCCCTATCGCACGATCGTGCTCTGCACCGGGGATATGGGTTTCGGCGCGCGGCGGACCCACGATATCGAGGTCTGGCTACCCGGACAGGAAGCGTATCGCGAAATCTCCTCCTGCTCAACGACGGGCGACTTTCAGGCGCGGCGGATGAGTGCGCGGTTCAAGCCCGCCGGGGGCGGAAAGCCGGAATTCGTCCATACGCTCAACGGGTCCGGACTCGCCGTCGGACGCTGCCTGATCGCGGTGCTGGAGAACGGGCAGCAGGCGGACGGGTCGGTAACTCTGCCGGAAGTGCTGGGCCCGTGGCTGGGGGGGAAGCTGACGCTGACCGCCGAGGGCGCGCTGGTCTGACGGACGGAGGGGGCGCTGCCCCCGCGCGGGGGCAGCGCCCTCGGGATATTTCCGCCGGGAAGAAGGCTCAGGCGAGGTCGGCCACGAGGTCCGGCAGGTCGGCCAACGCCTCGATCCGGCGGTAGCGCGGTGACGTGGCGGGGGCGTCCGCCGCCTCCAGCGCCCATTCGATCTCGGAAGGGCAGAACACGCCCCACGCCCCGGCCTCGATCGCCGGCAGGACGTCGGACCGCATCGAGTTACCGACCATGAGCGCCCGGGCGGGACCGTCGCCATGGGTCCGGAAGATCCGGTCGTAGGTGGCGCGGGTCTTGTCGCTGACGATCTCGATCCCGTCGAAAAGATCGCCCAGCCCCGACAGGGCCAGCTTCCGCTCCTGATCCAGCAGGTCGCCCTTGGTGATGAGGACGATCCGGTGGGTTCCGGCGAGCCGCCGCACCGTCTCCTCCGCCCCCGGCAGCAGGTCCACCGGATGACGCAGCATCTCGCGCCCCTCCTCCAGCAGGCGACCGATGACGGGCGCGGGGACGCGCCCCTCCGTCACCTCGATCGCCGTCTCGATCATCGACAGGACGAATCCCTTGATGCCGAAGCCGTAATGGCCGAGGTTGCGACGCTCCGCCGCCAGCAGACCTTCCATCAGGTGATCGGCTTCGGCATGACCCGTCAGCAGGTCCGCAAACCGCTCCTGCGTGAGGCGAAAGACGGTCTCGTTGTGCCAGAGGGTATCGTCGGCGTCGAAACCGATCGTCGTCGGGCCGTTCACTGTCATGGCACGCTTCCTCTTCCCCTCATGGGGCCTGCACCTATATTACGGTCCCAACCGAACCACGTCGTCAACGCCCGGAACCCTGCCATGCGCCGAACGGATATGGACCTTCTCGCCATCCTGTCGATGGCCGATCGCCCCGAGGACGATGACGGCGGAAGCGACGGCGATGTGGGCGTCGTCACCAAGACCAAGCCGAAGACCGCGAAGCCGCCGCTCTACAAGGTGCTGCTGCTGAATGACGATTACACGCCGATGGAGTTCGTCGTCATGGTGCTGGAGCGGTTCTTCGGCATCGGACACAGCCATGCGGTCGAGATCATGCTGACCGTGCACAAGAAGGGCCTCGCCGTGGTCGGCGTGTTCAGCCACGAGATCGCCGAGACCAAGGTGGCGCAGGTGATGGATTACGCCCGCCGCAACCAGCATCCGCTGCAATGCACGATGGAGAAGGAGGAGTAATCCTCCCTCGATGAATGCCCGCCTTTCCCTCGCCCTCGCGGGCGGCCTCGTCGCGTTGCCGGATGCGGGCCGCGTCCTGTTGATGCGGCCGCCCGGCGACCTGTCGCTGAACGAATTGCCCCTCGACCGGATCGTCGCCGAACAGGGGTTCCGTCCGGATTTCGACCGGCTCGCGGCCCGGGGGGTGCAGGTTACCGCGCGGGCGGAGGGCGATTTCGCCGCAGCCATCGTGTTTGCCGCCCGGGCCAAGGCGATGACGGCGGACCTGTTGTCCCGCGCCATAGAGGCCGTTGGACCGGGCGGACCCGTGATCGTGGACGGAGCCCGGGGCGATGGAATCGATTCGGTCGTGCGGATGGTGCGCGCGGTGGCGCCGTTGGGCGAGGTCTATGCCAAGGCGCATGGGAAGTGCTTCGCCTTCGCGGCGCCGGGGGAGTTGCCCGATGGATGGCGGGCGGAGGCCGGGGCGGCGGACGGGTTCGCGACCGCGCCGGGCGTGTTCTCCGCCGACGGGATCGACCCGGGATCGGCGCTGCTGGCGGAGCATCTGGGCGATTTGTCGGGCCGGGTCTGCGACCTGGGGGCCGGTTGGGGGTTCCTCGCGTCGCGGGTGCTGACCTCGGAGCGGGTGACGGAGGTGGCGCTGGTGGAGGCGGAGCATACGGCGCTGGACTGCGCGCGCCGGAACGTGACCGATCCGAGGGCGGTGTTCCACTGGGCCGATGCGACGGATTGGGCGGACGGGACGTTCGATGCCGTGGTGTCGAACCCGCCGTTCCACACGTCGCGGCGGGCCGATCCGGCGCTCGGCCGCGCCTTCGTGGGGGCCGCGGCCCGGCTGCTGGCCCCGCGCGGGCGATTCGTGATGGTGGCGAACCGGCACCTGCCCTACGAGGCGGCGCTTTCGGATGCCTTTGCGGAAACCGTGGTCCGGGCGGACCGGGCGGGATACAAGGTGATCGAGGCCCAGCGGCCCAAGCGGAGAACGCCATGATCCGGACCCCCCAGTGAGCCTCAGTATCGCGGGCAAAACCGCCATCGTGACCGGTGCCGCGAACGGCGTCGGCCTCGCCATCGCACGGCATTTCGCCGAGCAGGGGGCGCACGTGATGTTCGCGGACCGGGACGAGCAGCGGCTGGAGGCGGAGGTCGGCGACGCGCAGAACGAGGAATTGGGGCATGTCCGCTATTTCGCGGGCGACCTGCGGGAACGGCTGACGGTCGCCAACCTGCTCTCGGCGACGATCGATGCCTATGACCGGGTGGATATCCTCGTGAATGCCTCGCGGCAGATCATGGTGACGGACCCGCTGGACCCCGAGGACGGGAGCGTCGCGGCCCTGCTGGAACAGAACCTGATGACGGCCCTGCGCCTGAGCCAGGCGGTGGCGAACCGGATGATCCACCAGGCGGAGGAGGAGGGACGCACCGAGGGGATCATCGGCTCGATCGTCAACGTGGGCTCCATCGCCGGACGACGGACGCAGCCGGAGCTTCTGGCCTATTCGATCAGCGCCGCGGCTCTCGATCAGGCGACGCGATCCATGGCCGTCAGCCTGGCGGCGCGGCGAATCCGGGTGAACGGGCTGGCCGTCGGGTCCGTGATGTCCGCCAACCTGCAATCGCGGATTGCCGAGGACGAGGATCTTCGGGAAGCGATCGTGAACGCCACCCCGATGGGCCGGATCGCCGCTCCGAGCGAATTGGCCGAAACGGTGCAGTATCTCGCCTCCGACGCATCTGCCTTCATGATCGGGCAGATCCTGACGGTGGACGGGGGGCGGACGCTGATCGACCCCGTGGTGGAGCCGGTGCATTGACGAAGGCGGAGACGGAGGCGGGCTCTCCGCCGCACGAGGGGACAGAGGTCGGGGCCGCGGCGCATCGCGTGACGGATATCGCCGCGCTGGAGGCCCTCTACGGGTCGCCCGGGCGGGCATCGCTGGACAAGGTCGCGGATCGCCTGACGCCGCTATACCGCCGCTGGATCATGGCGTCGCGGTTCTGCATCCTGTCGACCGTCGGGCCTGAGGGGACCGATGCCAGCCCCCGCGGCGATGACGGTCCGGTCGTGCGGGAGGCGGATGCGCGAACCCTCCTCCTGCCCGACTGGCGCGGAAACAACCGGATGGATTCGCTCCGCAACATCGTCCGCGATCCGCGCGTGTCGCTGATGTTCCTGGTCCCGGGCTCGTCCAACGTGGTCCGCGTGAACGGCCGCGCGTACCTCACGACGGATCCGGATATGCTGGTCTCCTTCGAGGATCGCGGCCGCAGCCCGCGCAGCGTCGTCGCGATCCGGATCGCGGAGGTCTATACCCAGTGCGCCCGGGCGATCCTGCGCGCCGGATTGTGGGGGGATGCGCCCTCCCCGGACCTGCCGAGCGTGGGCGATATCCTATCCGAACAGACCGGGGGCGATTTCGACGGCGTGTCGTACGACGCGGACTGGGCGGAGCGCGCGGCCCGAACGATGTGGTGACCGAGCATCGACAGGACGCGAACGATCCGCTCGATCATCCATTCGATGACGCCAGCCTGATACCTGAAGGCATGCATGACGGTTCTCCCTTCGTTCTCTCCTCGGACCATATGCGGCGAATCTCACCCGTTGGTTAACGCGGGGCGCGATTGCGGCATCTCCCGCCCCCGCCTATATCGGCCTTCATGCCGGACACTCTCCTGACCAACCACGCCCCGCTGCCGCCGGAAATCGCGCGCCGCCGGACCTTCGCGATCATCTCTCACCCGGATGCGGGCAAGACGACATTGACCGAGAAGTTCCTGCTTTATGGCGGGGCGATCCAGATGGCGGGACAGGTGCGCGCGAAGGGCGAGGCGCGGCGGACGCGGTCGGACTTCATGAAGATGGAGCAGGATCGCGGGATTTCCGTAAGCGCCTCGGCCATGTCCTTCGATTTCCATCGGGGCGACCAGGAGTTCCGTTTCAACCTCGTGGATACGCCGGGGCACAGCGATTTTTCCGAGGATACCTATCGCACGCTGACGGCGGTGGACGCAGCCGTAATGGTGATCGACGGGGCCAAGGGGGTGGAGAGCCAGACGCAGAAGCTGTTCGAGGTCTGCCGGATGCGGGACCTGCCGATCCTGACCTTCTGCAACAAGATGGATCGCGAAAGCCGGGACACGTTCGAGATCATCGACGAAATCCAGGAAAACCTCGCCATCGACGTCACGCCTGCCTCCTGGCCCATCGGGGTCGGGCGGGAGTTCATCGGCTGCTACGACCTGCTTCACGACCGGCTGGAGCTGATGGATCGGGCAGACCGGAACAAAGTGGCGGAGACGGTGAAGATCTCGGGTCTCGACGATCCGCAGCTTGAGACCCATGTGCCCGCGGATCTGCTCGCGAAGCTGCGCGAGGAGGTGGAGATGGCGCGCGCCTTGCTGCCGCCGATGGATGCCGCGCGCTTCGCCGAGGGGTCGCTGACCCCGATCTGGTTCGGGAGCGCGATCAACAGCTTCGGGGTGCAGGAGCTGATGGCCGGGATCGCGGAATTCGGCCCCGAGCCGCAGCCGCAGAGCGCCGAGCCGCGGCAGGTCTCGGCGGACGAGGACAAGGTGACCGGCTTCGTCTTCAAGGTGCAGGCCAACATGGACCCCAAGCACCGCGACCGCGTGGCTTTCGTGCGCCTCGCCTCGGGGCATTTCGAGCGCGGCATGAAGATGACCCATGTACGGTCGAAGAAGCCGATGGCGATCTCCAACCCCGTCCTGTTTCTCGCCGCCGACCGCGAACTGGCGGAGGAGGCGTGGGCCGGCGACATCATCGGCATCCCGAACCATGGCCAGCTCCGGATCGGCGACGCGCTGACCGAGGGCGAGACGTTGCGGTTTACCGGGATCCCGTCCTTCGCGCCCGAACTCCTGCAAGGGGTTCGCGCGGGCGACCCGATGAAAGCCAAGCATCTCGAGAAAGCACTGATGCAATTCGCCGAGGAGGGCGCCGCGAAGGTCTTCAAGCCCGCCATCGGGTCTGGCTTCATCGTGGGCGTCGTGGGCCAGTTGCAATTCGAGGTGCTGGCGAGCCGGATCGAGCTGGAATACGGCCTGCCCGTCCGGTTCGACGCCTCGCAGTTCAAGTCCGCCCGCTGGCTGTCCGGTCCGAAGGACGCGGTCGACGGCGTGATCGCGAAGAATCCCCAGCATATCGCCCATGACAATGACGGCGACCCCGTCTTCCTGACCCGCCTGCAATGGGACATCGACCGGATCGCGCGCGATCACCCGGAGGTGACGCTGAGCGCGACGAAGGAGATGATGGTGTGACCATGGACAGCGGCAACTGGATATCTCTGGCCGGGCTGATCCTGGCTGCCGGCGGGGCCGTCACGGCATACCTTCGGTCGCGGGAGAACCAGCTTCGGCGCATGGACGTTCTTCATTGGGCCATCGCCTGCATCTCCCTGCTCAGATCCGTGCAGGTCCGGCTGGCGAGCAATTCCGACGATGCGTCTTTGGACGAAGCGGCAGTGATCGATGCTCAAGCCGATCTCTCTGCGCTCATCGATCATGGCCGACTGTTCTTTCGGAATGTGAACCCCGGATCGGGGAGACCCCAGGATCACGGGCTGGAGAAGAACCCGGCGTATCAGGGCTTCAGACCGATGATACTGGACCCTCTCGTAGCGGTTTTCGACGGTCTTGAACTTGTCCGCGGTCCTTTTGCGACGAGGCGAAACGAGATTGCGTCGGCCGTCGATTGCGCAACGCGTGATTTCGTGAGTTTGGCGCAATCGGAGGTGGGACGGTCCCGAGCCGCGTCGAAGATCGCGAGCGAGGCGGGATACGGTGCTCCGATCGACCGCTACCTTCGGCGGATGTGACGGTTCGATATTGCCCCACCCCAACCGCGTTCAGCCCGACGGCACTTTCCTCGCCACCCCCGCCCGCGGCACGCTGACCGGCAATCGGGGGGTTCTGCATGGCGCGGACGGAATCGTCGGAGCGGCGCGGTGGAAGCATCGGGCCTGGGTTTGCTGCGAGCTGTCGTTCCGGGGGCGGCATCGGCCGATCATGCCGCCCGGGCGCTGGACGGCGCTGTTCTTTCTCGACGAGTTGGTGGCGCTGGCCGCCGGGCATCGTCCCTGCGGGCAATGTCGCCACGCCGATTACCGGCGATTCGCCGATGCCTGGAATCTTGCCACAGGCCATTGGCCGGGCGCCGTCGCGATGGATCGGGAGATGCACGCGGCCCGTGCCCATCCCGGTGCGCGCCTTTTGCGGCATCATGTTTGCGATGCGGGTGACCTGCCCGACGGCACGATGGTCGAGATCGATAGGCGGGCACACCTCGTCTTGGAGAGACACGCCCTGCCCTATGGGCCGGACGGTTACGGCGCGCCCCGCCCGATGCCCGACGGCGACGTTACCGTCCTGACCAATGCGGCGACGGTCCGGGTCCTTGGCGCGGGATACCGGCCGCGGCTGCACCGATCGGCAAGGGCGCGCGCAAACGGTTGATATCTGATCGGGTCGTTGCGGTTCGCGGATGCGCGGTTAGGGTGGCGGCGGACAATCGGAGACCGGACATGCAGACGAAACTTCTTCCCTTTCTTCCCTTTGCCGTCCTCGCGGGCGCCGCATCGGCGGATGAGGGCGCGTGGGACATTCTGCGCGGCGTCGACGTCACCGAGGAAGTCACGCCGACGAGCTACCGGGCGGTGAAGATATTCCCAGCAGCCATCCGGGACGGCGTCGAGCAGTTCGACATCACCGGGTTCGCAATTCCCATGGACGGGGCCGAAGACGGGGCGGACGTCACCACGCTCCTGCTGGTGTCCGACATGCTGACCTGTCCGTTCTGCGGTCTGCCGGACCATGCCGCCGCGCTCGAGGTCTCTCTGGCCGACCCGATCAATGTCGTGGAGGGGCAGCGGGTAACGTTGCGCGGAATTCTGGAACCGAATCTCGACCCCGAGACAGCGCAGGTCGCCACCCTGCGGGAGGCATTCCTGCCTCCCACCTGAGGGCCGGACGGTCAGGCGACCGTCACGTCCATCGTGATCTCCGCCGTCAGAAGCTTGGAAATGGGGCAATTCGCCTTGGCCGTGTCGCACGCGGCGCGGACGTCATCCTCCGACGCGCCGGGAACGGAGACTGTCACGTCCAGGTGCGATTTCGTCACCGCAAAGCCGCCATCCTTTTCTTCCAGCGAGACCGTGGCCTTGGTGTCGACTGCCGATGCCGTCAGGTCCGACTGGCCCAGGATCATCGACAGGGCCATGGAGAAGCACGACGCATGGGCGGCGGCGACCAGTTCCTCGGGGTTGGTCCCGGCTTTGTCCTCGAACCGGGTCGCGAAGCCGTAGGGCTGGGCGTCGAGGGCGCCGGATTCGACCGAGACCGTGCCCCGCCCGTCCTTCAATCCGCCTTCCCAATGCGCGCTTCCGTGTTTCTTCGGCATTTCGCTCTCCAATCCTCGATATGAGGGAGAGGGAACCCGTCTCCCCGACCGGACGTTCCATTGAAGTGAGGGGCGACGATCCCGATATCCCCCATGACGCCGCGGAAAGTTGACCGGCCCCGTGGCCTTTGCTAGGCGGTCCGCGCCCGGCGAGGCCGGCAGACGTAATCCGAGGGACGCAGATGTACCGGCGTCCCACCTCCCAGAGCCAGAGGCAATACGGCCCGCCGCTCCAACCAGGACGCCCATGACCAGTTTCTCCGAGTTGAATCTCGATCCCAAGGTTCTCAAGGCCGTCGAGGCCGCAGGCTACACCACCCCAACCCCGATCCAGTTGGGGGCAATCCCGCCCGCGCTGGCCGGACGCGACGTGCTGGGAATCGCCCAGACGGGCACCGGCAAGACGGCGTCGTTCACGCTGCCGATGATCACGATGCTGTCCAAGGGGCGCGCCCGTGCCCGGATGCCGCGGTCGCTGGTTCTCGCACCGACGCGGGAACTCGCCGCGCAGGTGGCCGAAAACTTCGACACCTATGCGAAGGGCTCGAAGCTGACCAAGGCCCTGCTGATCGGCGGCGTCTCTTTCAAGGAACAGGACAAGCTGATCGACCGGGGCGTCGACGTCCTGATCGCGACGCCCGGCCGCCTGATCGACCACCACGAACGCGGCAAGCTGCTGCTGACCGGGGTGCAGATCATGGTCGTGGACGAAGCGGACCGGATGCTCGACATGGGATTCATTCCGGATATCGAGCGCATCTTCGAGATGACGCCCTTCACCCGCCAGACGCTGTTCTTCTCGGCCACCATGGCCCCGGAGATCGAGCGGATCACCAACAAGTTCCTGTCCAACCCCGAGAAGATCGAGGTCGAGCGCCAGAACTCCACCTCCGAGGCGATCACGCAGGTCCTCGTGGAACATGAGCCCCGCCGCCGGGAGATGGCCGCCAAGGACAAGCGCGAGATCCTGCGCGCCATCATCGAACGGGACGGCGAGGATTGCCGCAACGCCATCATCTTCTGCAACCGCAAGACCGAGGTCGATGCGGTAGCGAAGTTCATGAAGAAGGCCGGCTACAATGCCGAGCCGATCCATGGCGATCTCGAACAGGCGCAGCGGACGCGGACGCTGGACGGGTTCCGCGACGGGACGCTTCGGTTTCTGGTCGCGTCCGATGTCGCCGCGCGCGGGCTCGATATTCCGAACGTGAGCCATGTCTTCAATTTCGACGTGCCCAGCCATGCCGAGGATTACGTCCACCGGATCGGACGCACGGGCCGGGCGGGCAAGACGGGCATGGCCTATACCCTGTCCACGCCGTCGGACGCCAAGTATCTCGATGCGATCAAGCATCTGGTGAAGGCGGAAATCCCGCGCGGCGAGAATCCCTGGACCGGTCCCGGCGGAGCGGACCGGGCGGAGGCGCCCCGCGAGGAGGAGCCGAAGCGCACCTCATCGCGCACCCGGTCCCGTTCCAAGGCGAAGACCGAGGATGCGCCGGTCGAGACCGCGAAGTCGGAGGCGGCACCCGCCCCGCAGGAGGCTCCCCGTCAGCAGGATGCCCCCCGCCAGCAAGATGCCTCCCGCAGGCAGGATTCGCGTCGGGAAGCACCACGCGAGGAAAGCCGGCCTGCCGAATCCCGCGACGGATCCCGTCGGTCGGATCAGCGGCGGGAAGAGCGGGGCCGCGGCGGACGCGGGCGCGAGGATCGCGGACCGAAAGTCGTGGGACTCGGCGATCATGTTCCAAGCTTCATCGAGATGAGCTTCGAGGAACGGCGGGCGGAGACGTTCTGAGCGACGCGCGACTGACTTCCCGCCGCGAAGTCAGTCGCTCGCCCCTCCCGTGAAGGCGTTCCCAGTCTCGTAGTCGCAGGACGACTCCTGCATTTCCAGATGCAGGCGATTTCCTTCGTAGGGATGCGCCCGCGCCAGATCCTCGTCGAACGACAGCCCGAGGCCCGGCGCCTCGGACGGCCTGACGAACCCGCCCTCCACTTTCGGCCCGCCCCCAAGGGCATGATGGAACGGCGTCTCGATCGCCTCCACCATCAGGAGATTCGGGATGCTCGCTCCCATCGCCACGGACGCCGCGAACTCCACCGGTCCGCAATAGAGATGCGGAGCGAGCTGGACGCCGAATCCCTGCGCCGTCGCGGCGACCTTGCGCGCCTCGCCGATCCCGCCCATCCGCCCCAGTGCGGGTTGCAGGATCGCGGCCGCACCGCCGCGCAGGACCGCGGCGAATTCGCTCAGGCCGCAGAGCCGCTCTCCCGCCGCCACCGGAACGGGCTGTCCCCCGGCCACGGCGACCATCCCGGGAATGTCGTCGGGGGGCACCGGTTCCTCGAACCACAAGGGATCGTAGGGGGCGATCGCCCGGCCCAGCCGCCGCGCGCCCGAGGCCGTGAACTGCCCGTGGGTCCCGAACAGCAGGTCCGCGCGGTCGCCCACCGCTCCGCGAATTGCCGCGCACATCGCAACCGACAGGGCGATATCGCGACGTCCCGGCTCGTGCCCGCCGCGGATCGTGTAGGGTCCGGCGGGATCGAACTTCACCGCGGTCCAGCCCTCATCCGCGCGATCCCCGGCCACCTGCGCCTGCATCTCCGGATCGACCCAGAACCGCGCCGCATCCATCTCCGGATCCGGGTAGAGATAGGTATAGGCCCGCAGCCTTTCGTTCATTCGCCCGCCCAGCAACGCCCAGACCGGCCGGTCCCGCGCCTTGCCGAGGATGTCCCAGCAAGCGATCTCCAGCCCCGAGAACGCGCCCATGATCGTCGGATCGGGCCGTTGCATGAAGCCGGAGGAATAGACCCGCCGCGACATCAGTTCGATGTTCTCGGGGCTTTCCCCCTCCATGTGCCGCGCGAAGACGTCGCCGATCACCGCGCGCATCGCGTCGGGTCCGATGCCGGACGCGTAGCATTCGCCGTAGCCCACGATCCCGCAGGCCGTCGTCAGCTTCGGGATGATCCAGTACCGTCCGCCCCAGCCCGGCTCGGGCGGGGCCACCACGAAGATCTCAAGGTCCGCCAGTCTCATTGCATCACCACCACGTTGCGCCGCCCCTCGCCCGCCCGCGTCGCGGCGATGGCATCGTTGATACGGTCCAGAGGGTAGGTGCCGGAGACCAGTTCCTCCAGCTTCAGCCGCCCTTGCCCATGCAGGTCGAGCAGCCAAGGGATGTCGCGCCGCAAGACGACATCCCCCATCCGCGTCCCCCGCAGACCCTGACCGTAATAGGCGGCCGAGACAGGGTCGAAGTGCCCCACCGTGCCCGAATGCGGCATCCCCACGAGATACGCCGTCCCGTGCGGAGCGAGCCAGTCCAGCGCGCCGTCGATCACCGGCCCCGCCCCGACCGTCACGAAGACATGATCCGCCAGCCGCCCGAGCGCCAGCATCGTCGCGCGCGCATCCGCCCCCGACAGCACGCAATCGGTCGCGCCGAAGTCCCGCGCCGCGTCGAGCTTGGCCTCGGTGACGTCCACAGCAACGATCCGCGCCGCCCCGGCCAGCCGCGCGCCCTGTACCGCATTGAGACCGACGCCGCCCGCACCGATCACGACGCACCAGTCCCCGGGCCGCACCCGCGCCGTGTTGACCGCAGCCCCGAGCCCCGTCACCACGCCACAGGACAGGATGCAGGCCGCCTCCGCCGCGATCCCCTCGGAGACTGGCGCGATCTGGCTCGCATCGACATTGACCGCTTCGGCGAATGCGCCGCAATTCAGCGCGGCCAGCACCTCTTCCCCGTCCGGCCCGGTCAGCGGACGGCCCGCCCCCGGTGCGGCGCATTGCGTCGGCCGCCCGCCCGCGCAGGCGGCGCAGCCCGCGCAGGACCGGATCAGCGTCACGAGGACGCGCGCGCCCTCCGCGATCCCGCCGGTTCCGGGGCCCAGCGCCGAGACCCGTCCCACCGCCTCGTGGCCGTAGATCGCCGGCAGATCGCCGCCCCAGCCGCCGTCCGCCATCGTGATATCCGAGTGGCAGACGGCGCAGGCCTCGATCTCCACCTGCACCTCGCCCGGCCCAGGCGCGGCCAGACGCAGCGTCTCGATCGTCAGCGGCGCGCCGAATGCGCGGCAGACGGCAGCCCGGATTTCCCGCATCGGCGTCTCCTTTCAGCGCCACCATTGCCACGCCGTCCCTTGCGCGTTCGCCGGGAGGCGTCCAACCTGAGACGCGAGCGACATCGCGGGGATCCATGCGCACACAGGTCTGCATCATCGGGGGTGGCCCCTCCGGCCTCCTGCTGTCACAGATCCTGCATCGCGCGGGGATCGACACGATCGTTCTGGAACGGCGGTCCCGCGAGTATGTCCTGTCCCGGATCCGCGCGGGTGTCCTCGAGGAGGGCAGCGTGGAGATGCTGCGGAAGGCCGGTGTCGGCACCCGCATGGACCGGGAGGGCAAGGTCCACTCCGGAACGTTCATCGCCAACCGCAACCGCCATTTCCGGGTCGATTTCGCGGAGCTGACATCGAAGCGCGTCCTCGTCTACGGCCAGACGGAGATCACCGCCGATCTCTACGATGCCCGCGACGCGATGCAGGGCGCGATGGTCCACGGGGCGGAGGACGTGGCGATCCATGACATTAGCGACCGGCCTCACGTCACCTACCGGCACGATGGCGGCGAACGCCGCATCGACTGCGACTGGATCGCGGGGTGCGATGGGTTTCACGGTGCGAGCCGGGCGGCCATCCCCGCGGGGGTCCTCCGCTGCGTGGAACGGGTCTATCCCTTCGGTTGGCTCGGCGTACTCAGCCAGACCCGTCCCGCCGCGCCGGAACTGATCTATGCCAATCACGAACGCGGCTTCGCGCTGGCCTCCATGCGCAACGACCAGCTCAGCCGATACTACATTCAGGCGCCCGCGGACGATCCGCTGGAGAAATGGAGCGACGACGCGTTCTGGGACGAGCTGCGTCGCCGCTTGCCTTCGGAAGTGGCCGAGACGATGCAGACCGGGCCCAGCGTCGAGAAATCCATCGTCCCCCTGCGCTCCTTTGTGGCGGAGCCGATGCGGTTCAATCGGCTGTTCCTCGTGGGCGACGCCGCCCATATCGTGCCACCGACCGGGGCGAAGGGGCTGAACCTCGCTCTGTCGGATGTCCACTATCTGTCGGACGCGCTGATCGCCCATTACGCGGGCGAGGATGCGGGGGTGGAGGGCTATTCCGAGCGCGCCCTCGCCCGGGTGTGGAAGGCGACGCGGTTCAGCTGGTGGTTCACAACGCTCATGCATCGGTTTCCCGAACCGCACGGCGCCTATCACCTCCGGATGCAGGAGGCGGAGATCGACTATCTCGAAGGCTCCGAGGCGGCCCGGACGGTTCTGGCCGAGAATTACGTGGGGCTTCCGCTGTGACGGTCGTGACTGCCCGGGACGGAACCCGCCTGAACATGCTGGACGAAGGGAAGCCGGAGGGGCCGGTCGTCGTCTTCGCCAATTCGCTCGCCACGGATCTGCACCTTTGGGACGCGATCCTGCCGCTCCTGCCGCCCGGCGTTCGGACGATCCGCTGGGACAAGCGCGGGCACGGCGCGTCGGACGAGCCGCCGCCCCCTTACGGGATGGGCACCCTGATCGCGGATGCGGAGGATATCCTGGACGCCGTCGGGGTGACGGGTTGCACCTTCGTGGGGCTCAGCATCGGGGGCATGATCGCGCAGGGCCTCGCGGTGAAGCGGCCTGACCTGATCGCGCGGATGGTCCTGTCGAACACGGCGGCGAAGATCGGGACCGACGACCTCTGGGACATGCGGATCGCCACGGCCATGGCCGACGGGATGGAGCCACTGGCCGATGCCACCATGGAGCGCTGGTTCGGACGCGATTTCCTCGCGGGACCGGACCTTGCCGAATGGCGGGCGCGGTATTGTGCGACGCCGCCCGCGGGATATGCCGGATGCTGCGCCGCGATCCGAGGCACGGATTTCTACACCACCACTGCCGGGCTGCGCCTGCCGACGCTCGCGATCGCGGGGTCGGAGGACGGGGCCACGCCGCCCGACCTCGTACGTGAGACGGCGGACCTGATCCCCGGGGCGCGGTTCGAGATCATCCGCCGGGCCGGTCACCTTCCCTGCGTCGAGCGGCCGCAGGATTATGCCGCGCTCCTGACCGGGTTCCTCCCCGAGACCGGCGCGCCACCGTGACCATCGCCCCGCAGGATTCCGCATTGTTCCGCGATCTCTTCGCCGACCCGGAAATCGCGCGCCTCTTCTCCGACAGTGCCACGATCCGCGCCATGCTCATCGTGATGGGAACGCTGGCGAAGGTGCAGGGCGAACGCGGCACGATTCCCGCGGAAGCGGGCGCCTACCTGCACCGCGCCGCGCTGGAAGTGCAGATCGACCCGTCGGCCCTCGCCGCGGAGACCGCGCGCAACGGCGTCTGCATCCCGGCCCTCGTCGCGGCCTTCGCCAGGGATGCGCAGGTGCCGGACCATACGCGCTACCTGCATTGGGGCGCGACCAGTCAGGACGTCACGGATACCGGCCTTGCCCTCCGCCTGCGGCAGGTTCTGTCGATCGCGGGCGACCGGCTGGACGCGCTCCTCGCGATGCTCGCCGACCTGGCCGAGGCCCATGCCGAGAGGCCGATGGCCGCCCGCACCTACGGCCAGATCGCCACGCCGACGACTTTCGGCGCCACCGCGGCGATCTGGGGAAGCGGCATTCTCTCGCTCCGGGACGAACTTCCCGCGATCCGCGACGCGGTGGAGATCGTGACGCTCAACGGCGCGTCTGGAACCCTTTCGGTTCTGGGCGAAGACGGCCCCGGGACCCGGACCGCGCTTGCCCGCGCGCTCGGCCTGCGCGATCCCGGGATCAGTCCCCATGCCGACCGGTCCCATATCCTCGCCCTCGCGGGATGGGCGAACCGGGTGCTTGCCGCCTGCGCCAAGATGGCCACGGATCTCACGCTCCTGACGCGGGACGGCGATATCGCGCTCGGAGGCGGCGGCGCCTCCTCCACCATGCCGCAGAAGGCCAACCCCGTCGGCCCCTCCACGATCCGCGCGCTGGCGCTGTACGGAAACGGCCTTGCCACGGCGATCCATGCGGGTGTGCCGTGGGATCAGCGCGATGGCGGAGCGTGGTTCGCGGAATGGTTGTCCTTGCCGCCGCTGCTGGCCGCCGCGGTCAAGGCGCTGTCGATCCTCGGCGCCTGCGACATCCAGCCCGATGCCGACCGCATGGCGTCGCGGGTCGAGGATCCCTCCGGGTTGATCCATGCCGAAGCGCTGTCCTTCGCGCTGGCCCGCGACATGCCCCGCCCGGACGCACAGGCACAGGTCAAGACCTGGGCGGCGGAGGTGCGGGCGAAGGGCGGCTCGCTTCTGGATCGCGCCGGGGCGGACCCCGCGGATTACGCCCCGGATCGCCAATGGGGAGAGGCGCCCGCACTCGCCCGGCGGTTCGCGGCAAAGGCGCGCGGGAGGGGGAACGGAGACTCCCTCGGGAACAATCCGGGGTGATCTCCGGCATTATCCATTAATGCACAACCACGATTGCCCCAATGTAAACCTTTCGGTAACCACTGTCCGGAGAAGATTTATTCATAAGGAGATTCGTTTCATGCCTATTAAGACAATCATTGCCGCCACCTTCGCCATCGCGCTCGGCGCCGGGGCCGCGTCGGCCGCGTCGGCCGCGACCATAACCGCTGTATCGAACGGGGCCGTCATCGCGACGCCGTCCAGCGTAACCAATGCCGCACCGACCAGCATCAACGTCGTCAGCGCCTTCAACGAGAAATCCGGAGTCATGCTGACCTCCGCCCTCGCCGTCAATGGCGGGTCCATCGCCGTGGGCACCAAGGTCGACAGCCATATGCTGTTCTTCAATCGGGTCGGCAATGGCGGCGGCAAGCCGAACGATTCCCTGACTGCCGGCTTCTCCTTCTCGGAGCAGATTCTCGGATTCATCACGGCGACCTCCGCGCTGAACGCGACCGACAGCCTCCTCGGCGCGGTGGGCACCACCTATCAAACCTTCCGCGCCCGCGGGTTCGAGGGGAACGATTCCGTTTCGCTCATCGGCACGAATGGCCTGACGACCTCGCTCTCGATCACGCAGCCGGGCGACTGGTTCCGCGTCGTGACCGTGGCCGCGCCCGCTCCGGTCCCGCTGCCCGCCGCCGCCCCGCTGCTGCTGGCCGCCATCGGTTCGGTCGTCGCCCTGCGCCGTCGTCGCAAGGCCGCCTGATCCGCAAGTCGGTCGATCGGAAAAGTCGGAGCCCGTCGCGCCCTGCGCGGCGGGCTTCCTGCATCGTGGAGGTCGGGTTTTCCTGCCTCGCTCGCACCGTCCGGCACCGCTAGGGTCATGTCATGACCGCGACTGCCGTACCCCGCGACACCCGCCTGCCCGTCCTGTTCGTGATGACAACCGTCATGCTCGACGCCATGGGCATCGGTCTGATCCTGCCGGTGATGCCCGATCTGATCCGGGAAGTGCGCGGCCTCGACCTCAGCGGAGCGGCGATCTGGGGCGGCATCCTCGCGACCAGCTTCGCGGTGATGCAGTTCCTCTGCTCGCCCACCCTCGGCAGTCTGTCGGACCGCTTCGGACGCAAGCCGGTCCTCCTGCTGTCGCTCGCAGTGATGTGCCTCGACTACGTCCTACTTGCCCTCGCCCACACGATCTGGCTCCTGTTCCTCGGGCGGATCATCGCGGGCATAGCGGCCTCAACCATGTCCACCGCGCTTGCGTTCATGGCCGATATCTCCGAACCCGAAAAAAAAGCGCAGAATTTCGGCCTCGTCTCGGCGGGCTTCGGTCTCGGCTTCGTACTCGGCCCCGCCATGGGCGGGCTGCTGTCCGAATGGGGGCCCCGTGCGCCGTTCTGGGCCGCGGCGATCCTCGCGGCGGCCAACCTCGCCTTCGGCCTTCTGGTCCTGCCCGAGACCCTGCGCCGTCCCCGCCCTCTGAACTGGCGCAGGGCCAATCCGCTGGGCGGGTTCAAGGCGATCAACGCGCTTCCGGGCGTCGGCGCCCTGCTGGCGGTGTGGTTCTTCTATCAGGTGGCGAACTGGGTCTATCCCGCCGTCTGGGCCTATTTCACTCAAGCCGCCTTCGGGTGGGACGCGCGGATGGTCGGCCTGTCGCTCGCCGTCTATGGCATCTCGATGGTGGTGGTGCAGGGTGCGCTGATCCGCGTCATCGTCCCGCGGCTGGGCGAGACGGCGACCCTGGCCTGGTTTCTGCCCTACAACGCGGTGATCCTGCTCTGCGTGGCTTTCGTGCCCTACGGCTGGATGATGCTGGCCCTGACGCCGTTCTCGGCCATCGGGGCGGTGGTCGCGCCGGCGATGCAGTCCTTCGCGAGCCGCGTGGCCTCCGACGACCAACAGGGGGAATTGCAGGGCGTGCTGACCTCCATCACCTCGGTCGCGGCCATCATCTCGCCGCTTCTGATGACCTCGGTCTTCAGCTTCGGGACCGACGGCGCGCGGCACTTCCCCGGCGCTCCGTTCCTCGTGGCCTGCGTCCTGATGCTGGTGAGCTGGGCGCTATTCCGTCGCCAACGCACGTAGGAAGACGTCCCGATCCACGTTCCCGCCCGATGCGATGGCGACCACGTCGCCCTCGTTGTGGAACAGGGCGGCGGCCAGCGCGACGGCCCCGCCCGGCTCCAGCACGATCCGCAGATGCCGCCAGGCGAGGGCGACGGCGCGCAGCGCCTCCGCGTCGGTCACTACGATGCCGGGGCCGCAGAGCCGTTTCAGGATCGGCCAGGTGATCTCGCCCGCCTGCGGCGTCAGGATCGCGTCGCAGACGGATCCCGTCATCGCGGCATTCCGCTCCCGCCGTCCGGACACCTGCGAGCGCGTCACGTCGTCGAAGCCCGCGGGCTCCACCGGCCGCACGCTTGCGCGGCCCTCCAATGCCAGAGCAATCCCGGAGGTCAGCCCCCCGCCGCCGCAGCAGACGAACACCTCCTCCACCCCGTCGGGCATGTCCTCGCCCACTTCGAGCCCGCAGGTCCCCTGCCCCGCGATCACCCGGACGTCGTCGAACGGCCGGACCAGTTCCAGTCCGCGTTCCGCCATCAACCGCTCGCCGATCTCGTCCCGGTCCTCGCGCGCCCGGTCGTAGAGGATCACCTCCGCACCGTAGTCCCGGGTGTTCCCGATCTTCACCGAGGGCGCGTCCGACGGCATCACGATCACCGCCGAGCGGCCCAGCATCCGGGCGGCGAGCGCCACGCCCTGGGCGTGGTTGCCCGAGGAGAAGGCAACGATATCGCCCGTCGTCTGGGACACCGCGTTGAAGGCGCCCCGGAACTTGAAGCTCCCCGTCAGTTGCAGGCATTCCGCCTTGACCCAGATGCGGCGCCCGAACGCCGCATCCAGCGACGGCGCATTCAGGAGCGGGGTCCGGACTGCGTGTCCGCGAAGACGCGCGGCGGCCGCCTCGATATCCGCACGGGTCACGACTTCCGGGGTCAGAGCAGCATCGTCCATTCGTTCAGCGCCTCCAACGCCTCGGGTTCGTCGAGAAACGGCACATGACCGCGCCCGGGCACCTCCGCCACAATCATGTCGGGCCGCCGCCGCACCATCTCGGCCAGCGTCGCTTGCGTCAGCAGGTCGGAATTCGCGCCCCGGATGCAGGCCAGCGGCAGGCCGTTCAGCGCATCGAAGAGCGGCCAGAGGTCGGGCGCGGGCTGCGTGCCCGCCTCCAGCACCGAGTCGCGGAGGCGCGCGTCGTAGTTGATCGCCAGACCGTCCTCCGTCTCGCGGTAATGGTGCGCCACTTCCTCGCGCCAGCGATCCGCGGGGACATCCTCGAACCCTGCCATCAGGGTCGCGCGCATGAGCGCCGCCTCCTCCAGCGACCGGGCGGCGGGCGGCATTCCGACATAGTCCCGGATCGCCTCCAGCCCCTCCTCCGAAAGCTCCGGCCCGATATCCACGAGGCACAGCCCCCCGAGACGCGGCTTCGCCATCAGCGCCAGCGCCATTCCGATCAGGCCGCCCCGGGACGTCCCGAGAATCGGAACCTGGTCGAGGTCCAGATGGTCGAGCAGTTCGAGCACGTCCCGCGCCTCGGTCGGAATGGTGTAGGTCCGCCAGTCGGGCGCCCGCTGAGACTTGCCGCGCCCGCGATAGTCGAGACGGATGACGCGGTGTTCGCCCACCAGATACGGCAGGACGTAGTCGAAATCGGTCGAATTGCGGGTCAGGCCGGAGAGGCACAGGATCGGCGGGCCGTCCCCCTCGCCCTGATCCTCGTACCAAAGGCGCAGGTTGTCCGAGGTCTTGAACTCCGGCATGTCAGAGCCCCTTTACCAGCTCGGGGATCCCCGACAGGTCCGCCATCACATGCGCGGGCTTCGCGGGCAGGCGATCCACCGGAAGCCCCGCGCGGTTCACCCAGACCGTCTGGAACCCGTATCCCGCCGCGGAGGCCGCATCCCAGCCGTTGGACGACACGAAGAGCACGTTGCCCGCCTCGCAGCCGAAGGCCCGTTCCACGAGGTCGTACACCTTCGATGACGGTTTGAAGATGCCGACGCTTTCGACCGACAGGACATGATCGAGCAGCCGTCCGATCCCCGCCGAGGAGACTGCCCCCTGCAGCATCTCGGGCGATCCGTTCGACAGGATGCCCGTCGCCAGCTCCGCATCCTTGAGCGCGCCGAGCATGTCCGGCACCTCCGGATAGGCCGACAGGTCCCAGTAGAGCTGCATCAACCGGTCGCGCAGCGCCGGATCGGCAAGCCCCGATGCTTCCAGCGCCCAGTCCAGGCCGTCCCCCGTGATCTGCCAGAAATCCGCGTGATCGCCGGTGATCGCCCGCAGCCAGGTGTATTGGAGCTGTTTATCGCGCCAGTCGGCGGCCAGCTTCGGCCAGGTCTCGGCCAACGCCTCGAACCCCTCCTCCGACGCGGCCTCCCGCGCGGCGGCCGTCACGTCGAAAAGGGTGCCGTAGGCGTCGAAGATGCAGGTGTCGATGGCCATGCGCGTCCCCATTTCCGCCTCGGACACTGACCGTCCGAAAACCGGGAGACCGTGGCAGGGGCGCGCGCCCTAGTCCAGCCCGCGCGCCTTCGCCTCCGCCGCGATGGCCGCAAGATCCCGCAACCACGTGCCGCCGTGACCTTCCGCCAGAACCAACGACGTCGTTAGAACGAGGACGGCCGTCAGAACGATCCAGTCCGCGCCGGGCGTCGCAGGGTCTCGCAACAAGAGGATCATCGGCGGCCTTTCGGTCATCGCGGGGCAATCGACCGCCTGTCTCGCGGGGTTCCGGGGCGATTCTATGGCGAATGCAACGCAATTCCCGTCCGGAGCGTCCGAAAATGGCCGCATTTCCGTGACCCCACGACTCAGAGATGGTCCGGAATCGGCATCCCCATCACGTGATATCCACCATCCACATGGATGATCTCGCCGGTGGTGGATGCGCCCGCATCGGAACAGAGGTATAGCGCCGTACCGCCGATGGCCTCCAGCGTCGCGTTGGCGCGCATCGGGGCATTGGCCTCTGCGTGGCGAAAGGTCTTGCGCGCGCCGCCGATGGCTGCTCCGGCCAGCGTCTTCATCGGCCCGGGGCTGATGGCGTTCACGCGGATCCCGTCCGGCCCCAGATCCGCGGCGAGGTAGCGGACGGCCGCCTCCAGCGCGGCTTTGGCCACGCCCATCACGTTGTAGAAGGGCATCACCCGCCGCGATCCCTCGAAGGTCAGCGTCACGAGGCTGCCGCCATCCTTCATCAGCGGCTTCGCCCGACGGGCGATCTCAACCAGCGAGTAGCAGGAGATATCGAGCGAGTGCTTGAAGTTGCCGCGACTGGTATCGACGAACCGTCCGGTCAGCTCCGCCTTGTCCGAAAACGCGATGGCATGGATCACGAAGTCGAGTCCGCCGCCCTTAGCCAGCGCCTCGAACGCGGCATCGAGCGACGCGTCGTCCGTCACATCCACGTCCAGCAACACATCCGACCCGACGCTCTCGGCCAAAGGCCGAACCCGCTTGCCGAACGCCTCCCCCTGATGGGTGAAGGCAAGCTCCGCCCCCGCGCCATGCAGCGTCCGCGCGATCCCCCAGGCGATGGAGCGGTCGTTGGCCACCCCCATCACGAGGCCCCGCTTGCCGCGCATGTCCATGCCGTTCAGTCCCGCATCCGCGACAGGACCATGGAGCCGTTGGTGCCGCCGAAGCCGAAGGAATTGGTCATCACGCTGTCCAGTCCGGCTTCCTCCACCAGCTCCGTCGCGATCTCCGCAGGCTTCAACTCAGGGTCCAGCGTCTCGACGTTGATCGACGGCGCGATGAAGTCGCCCTGCATCATCAGCAGGCAATAGATCGCCTCCTGCGCCCCTGTCGCCCCTTGGCTGTGGCCGGTCATTGACTTGGTGGAGCTGATCGGCGGGGTCGATCCCTCGCCGAACACGCGGCGCACCGCCTCCACCTCGCCGACATCGCCCACAGGCGTCGAGGTGCCGTGGGCGTTGATGTAGCCGACCTCCCGGTCCTCCGGCACGGTCTGCAGCGCCAGGCGCATCGCCCGCTCGCCGCCCTCGCCCGACGGCGCCACCATGTTGTGTCCGTCCGATGTCGCCGCGAAACCGGTGATCTCGGCGTAGATCTTCGCGCCCCGCGCCTTGGCGTGTTCGTATTCCTCGACCACGACCATGCCGCCGCCGCCCGCGATGACGAAGCCGTCCCGGTTCGCGTCGAAAGCGCGCGACGCCTTCTCCGGCGTGTCGTTGTACTTCGAGGACATCGCGCCCATCGCATCGAACAGGCAGGACAGGGTCCAGTCGACCTCCTCGCCGCCGCCCGCGAAAACGATGTCCTGCTTGCCCATCATCACCTGTTCGGCGGCGTTCTGGATGCAGTGAAGGGACGTCGAGCAGGCCGAGGTGATGGAGTAGCTGATCCCCTTGATTTCGAAGGCCGTTGCGAGGTTCGCGCTCACGGTCGAAGACATGCAGCGCGGCACCATGTAGGGGCCCATCCGTTTGGGTGCGCCCTTCTCGATGACGGTGTTGTGCGCAACGAAGAAGTTCGAGGTCGACGGCCCGCCCGACCCGGCCACCAGCCCGGTGCGGATGTTCGACACCTCGCCCGGCTCCAGCCCCGCATCCGCGATCGCCTGTTCCAGCGACAGATAGGCATAGGCCGCGCCCGGCCCCATGAACCGCATGTGCCGCTTGTCGATATGCTCGGCGGGGTCGATGTCGGGGACGCCGTGGATTTGGCTGCGAAAGCCGTGCTCGGCGTATTTCTCGGCGAAGGTGATCCCCGAACGGCCGGCGCGCAGGGACTCCTCGACCTCTTCGGCATTGTTTCCTATGGACGAGACGATGCCCAGTCCGGTGACGACGACGCGACGCATACCTCTTCCCCTCAGCTCTCGGACAGGGCGACCTTCATGTCCTTGACGATGTAGATGACCTCGCCATCGGCCTCGACGATGCCGTCCGCGACGCCCATCGTCAGGCGACGGGTCTGAAGCGCCTTGGTGAAATCCACCCGGTAGGTCAGCATCTTGCGATCGGGCCGCACCATCCCGGTAAGCTTCACCTCGCCCACGCCCAGCGCGTAGCCCCGCCCCTGCCAGCCGCGCCAGCCGAGGTTGAAGCCAGTGAGCTGCCATAGCCCGTCGAGCCCGAGGCAGCCGGGCATGATCGGATTGCCGGGAAAGTGGCAGTCGAAGAACCACAGGTCCGGCGTGATATCGAACTCGGCGATCACATGGCCCTTGCCATGGGCACCGCCGTCGCCGGAGACCTCGGTGATGCGATCCATCATCAGCATCGGCGGTTCCGGCAGTTGTGCATTGCCCGGCCCGAACAGCTCGCCCCTGGCGCAAGCCAGCAAATCCTCGCGGTCGAAGCGCGTCGGATACCCGCCCTCGGGCATGGCACCCGCCCCGTCGTGGCTCGTCGAACTCTGCCCCATGCGCTCCCCCGGCTTTCGTCCGGCCCATCTAGACAGCATGTTTCAATGCCGCAACCCTGCGTGATGAGACGGATCCGGCCTTCCCTCCCGCTTCCGCCGCGCGAATCCGTTTGAAACCGGTCCGGCGGACGCCCTATATTGATGGCTATGGATATCGGCTCAGATACCGCCCGCCGCAAAGGCGAAGCCTGGCTCGCCTGCTCCGACCTGCGCCCGACGCGGCAGCGGGTGGCGCTTGCCGCCTTGCTCGTGGGCGACGGGCGGGACCGGCACGTCACGGCCGAATGGCTTCACGACGCGGCCCGGCGCACCGGCGACCGGGTCTCGCTCGCGACCGTGTACAACACGCTCCGCGCCTTCACCGAGGCGGGGCTGGTGCAGGAGATCACGGTGGACGGCACCGGGTCCTATTTCGACACGCGCCTCGACGACCATCCGCATTTCTACTGGGAGGCGGATGCCCGACTGACCGATGCGGGGACGAAGGCGCTCCAGATTCTCGACCTGCCCAATGCGCCGGACGGGATGGAGATCGCCAAGGTGGACGTGGTTATCCGCCTGCGCCCGCGGGCCTGAGACCCGGCGTCACAGGCCCGCCCAGGCCGCGGCGCCCATGACCAGCGCCCCCGCCAGTACCGCCTGAACCACGTCCCGTCGCCAAGCCCCCACGCCCAGCGCCGCCGCCGCCGCGACGAGGCGGATCGGATCCGTCGCCCCGCCGGTCGCCTCCGGCCAGACCACCAGCGGCGCCACCAGTCCCGGCAAGACCCCCACGCCGGTATAGCGCAGATGCCGGAGGAGCCAGCGCGGCATTGCCCGGTCCCCCACCAATCCCAGGAACGCGAACCGGATCAGGTAGGTCCCGATCCCCATCGCCACGATCACGCCCCAGACCCCGGGCCCGCCGATCTCCACTGCGCTCATGCCCGCCGCTCCATCTCCGCGCCCGTCGCCATGGCGAGCACCGCCGCCACGATCAGGCCGAGGTTCCAGGGCATCCATGCGAAGGCGAGGGCACCGGCTACCGACACGAACGCCGCCGCGACATGCGCTCGACTCCGCAGCATCGGTCCGGTCAGCGCAAGGAACGCGAGCGGCATCACGAAATCGAGCGACCACGTCTCCGGCACCTGCGCGCCCAGCACCGCCCCGACCCAGGTCGAACCGACCCAGGCGGGAAAGACCGGCAGGGCAGTCCCTGCGAAGAACGCGACCTTGTCGGGCAAGCGCCAGCCGGGCCGCGCGTCGTAGGCCTCCTGCGCCAGCGCGTAGGTCTGATCCACCAGAAAGTAGGCGATTCCCGCCCGCTGCCAGAGCGGCGCGGGGCCGAGATGCGGGACCATCGCCGCCGAATACATCGCCATCCGAAGGTTCACGGCCAGCGCGGACGCCACCACGATCACGACCGGCACCCCGTCCGCCATGAGCTGTACCGCGACGAATTGCGACGCGCCCGCGATCACCAGGACCGAGAACCCCATTACCTGCGCCAGCGGGAGGCCCGCCTCGGTGCCCAGCACGCCGAACAACGCCCCGAACGGCACCATCACGACGATGAAGGGCAGGCCCTTCGCCACGCCCGCCCGGAACGGACCTTCCGCCATCGCTTGCATCCCCATCCGCCGCTCCGCAGGGTGGGGCTATCCGCCCCGCGCCGAGGTCTCAAGTGTCCACCGAAACGCCCGCCACACTCGTCGTCGCACCCGACCCCGCGGACCCCGCGCTGACCCGGGCGGTGACCGGCCGGGACCAGACGGGTGCGCCGGTGGACCTGCGCGTAGTGGAGGAGCGGCCGCTCGCCATCTACCTCAACAGCCGCGAGATCGTGACCGCGATGACCATCGGGGACCATCCGAAATGGCTGGCCCTCGGGTTCCTCGTCAATCAGGGGATGGTGACGGCGGCGGACGAGGTCACCGCCATCGACCACGATCCGGAAGCCGAGGCGGTCGTCGTCCGCACCCGCATCGAGACGGATCACGAGGCGCGGCTCGCCCGCGCCACCCGCACCTCCGGCTGCGCGGTCGGCACCGTGTTCGGGGACATGATGGAGGGGCTGGACGGCCTGACGCTGCCGCAAACGCCGCTGCGCGTGTCCGACCTGCGCGCCCTTGCGGCGGCCATCGCGCGGACGCCGTCGCTCTACCTCTCGGCGGGGGCGATCCATGGCACCTGCCTCTGCGCGGGCCCCGAACCCCTCGCCTATTTCGAGGATGTGGGCCGCCACAACGCCGTCGACAAGCTGGCCGGATGGATGCGCGTCACCGGCGCGGACCCGTCGGACAAAACCCTCTTCACCACAGGCCGCCTGACCTCGGAGATGGTCATCAAATGCGCTCTGATGGGCATCCCTTCCCTCGTCTCGCGGTCCGGCTTCACCGCCTGGGGGGTCGAGATCGCGCGGCAGGTCGGCCTGACGGTGATCGGGCGGATGAAGGGCGAGCGGTTCGTTTGCCTGTCGGGCGAGGAGCGTGTGGTCTGGGATGGGCGCGATGCGACGGCGTGACGCCCCGCCGATTGCGTCGTTGCGCGGCTCGCCCGCGGCAGGCCATCTGCCCCTGTCGAACGGTGCCGAAGCGGAGGGCCTGCGATGACCCGATCCGCTGATACGTCGCGCAGGGAAGGCGCGTCCACCGCTTCTCGCGTCACGGCCCCCCCGGACCGCGTTCGATGATCCAGCCCCACGGCCTTATCCTCGCGGGCGGGCGCGCGCGCCGCATGGGTGGCTCGGACGGCCACCGGGTCGACAAGGGGCGCCTTCTCGTTGGCGGACGCTCTCTCATCGCCCGCGTGATCGGAACCCTCGGCCCGCAGGTCGATCGTCTTGCCCTCAGCGCCAACGGCGATCCGGGCCGCTGGGCGGATCTGAGGCTCCCGGTTCTGCCGGATGCGGATCCCGACCGGCCCGGCCCGCTCGCGGGTGTGCTCGCGGGCCTCGACTGGGCGGCCGCGCTGGGCTGTCCGCATATCGTCACCGCCGCAGCCGACACGCCGTTCCTGCCGCCGGATCTTGTCCCGCGCCTGCTCGCCGCAGCCGGGCCGTCGGGCCTCGCGCTGGCCGCGACGAAGGACGGCGACCGGACCTGGCCGCAGCCTACCTTCGGCCTGTGGCCCACCGCTCTGCGCGATGACCTGCGCGCGTCGCTCGCGTCGGGGACCCGCAAGATTCTCCACTGGACCGACCGGTACGATGCGGGCCTTGCCGTCTTTCCGACGGAGCCGTGGGACCCCTTCTTCAACGTCAACACGCCCAAGGATTTCGCGGTCGCGGAGCGGATGGCATGAAGCTCGTCGGCATCGTCGGTCGCAAGAATGGCGGCAAGACCACCCTCACCGAACGGCTGGTCACGGAGCTGACCGCCCGCGGCCTTGCCGTCTCGACGCTCAAGCGCAGCCACCATGACCTCGACCTCGACACGCCCGGCACCGACAGCCACCGGCACCGGTCGGCGGGCGCGCAACAGGTCGTGCTCGCCTCCGATGCCCGGCTCACCACGTTCGAGGAACTCGCCGCACCCGAACCGCTCAACGCCATGATCGCCCGCCTGCAACCCTGCGACATCGTGCTGGCCGAGGGCTGGAAACGCGGACGTCATTTTCGGATCGAAGCCTGGCGCGCCGGGTGCGGCCAGCCTCCGCTCGCGGTCGGGGATGCGGGCATCGCCGCCATCGCCGCGGACGCCGATCCGGGCGTGAACATACCGCGCTACGACCTCGACGACGTCACCGGGATCGCGGACCTGATATGTTCGACCTGATCCTTGTCGCCGACTGGTCCGCAGCGTCGAAACCAACCGGCCCGCGCCCGAAGAAGGATGCTATCTGGGTCTGCGCCGACCTGCGCGGCGAACGGGTCACCGAGTATTTCCCGACCCGCGCCGAGGCGCTCGACTGGATCGACGGCTGGCTCGCCCACGGGCATCGCACGCTTCTCGGCCTCGACTTCGCATTCGGCTACCCGCCCGGCTTCGCCGCCGCGCTGACCGGCGCGCCACGGGCCCTCGCCGTCTGGGACTGGCTCGCCCGGCATGTGGAGGACGGGCCGGACAATGCCAACAACCGTTACGACGTCGCGCAGGCGATCAACCGCGGCCTTCCCGGAACCGGCCCGTTCTGGGGCCGTCCCGCGCATCTCGACCTCCCCGACCTGCCGCCGACCGACAAGGCCCGCCACGGTCACGGCCTTCCCAACGCGCGTGCCGTCGAAGGGATCGCGACGGGTGCGAAGTCGGTCTGGCAGCTTGCCTATGCGGGCGCGGTCGGCTCGCAATCGCTCGTCGGCCTCGCTGCCCTGTCCCGCCTGCGCGCGCGCTGGGGCGCCGAGATGCAGGTCTGGCCGCAGGAGACGGGCTGGGCCGTGCCGAACGCGCGGATCGCGCTGGCGGAGGTCTATCCCAGTCTCTGGCCGCCCGCCCCCGCTCCGATCAAGGATCAGGGGCAGGTGATCGCCACCGCCGCCGCCCTGCGCGGCGCCACGCCAAATTGGTTCACCGGACCCGCGACGCAGCCAGACGCGGATCGTATCGCAGCGGAGGAGGGGTGGATCCTCGGCGTGCACGTCCCGGGCGATTGTCATGCCCCGCCGCCGGGAGTCGAATGGACCCCGGTCGACACCGCACTCGCGACCCTGCGCGCGGGCGCGACATGCCGGACGGGGACGGAGACGATCCCGGTGGGTGATTGTGCGGGCCGGATCCTCGCCGCCCCGCTCCGCGCTCTCCGCGCCAATCCGCCCGCGGCAAACGCCGCCGTGGATGGCTGGGGCTTCGCCCACGCGACCCTCCACCCCGGCCCGATCCCCATCGTCCCGGGCCGGGCCACGGCGGCAACCACCCGCGCGGATCAGGTTCCGGCGGGCCATGCGATCCGCATCTTCACCGGCGCGGCTTTGCCGCCCGGCATCGACACCGTTGCCCTGCAGGAGGATGCGGAGGTCGCGGACGGCGCCCTCCACCTGCGCGCGATCCCTTCTTCCGGCGCGAATGTCCGACGCGCGGGCGAAGACGTGGACGCGGGCGATGCGATCCTGCCCGAAGGCGCGATCCTGCGGTCGTCCGATCTGGCCCTCGCCATCGCCGCGGGACACGGCACGCTGCCGCTGCGCACCCGTCTGCGCGTGGGAATCCTGTCGACCGGGGACGAGATCGTGCCGCCCGGCACGGATGGCCCGGGAACCTTCGACGCGAACCGGCCCATGCTGCTGTCGATGGTCGCGGGCTGGGGACTTACAGCCGTGGATCTGGGTCATGTGGGCGATGACAGGGATACCCTGCGCACGGCACTCGACGGTGCGTGCACGGACACGATCCTGACCTCCGGCGGGGCCAGCGCGGGGGAAGAGGATCACCTCTCCCGCCTGCTCGCCACCGAGGGGCGCATCCACCATTGGCGCATCGCGATCAAGCCGGGACGCCCCTTGATGCTCGGCGCATGGAACGACGTGCCGCTCTTCGGCTTGCCGGGGAATCCCGTCGCGGCCTTCACCTGCGCGGCGCTCTTCGCGCGCCCGACGCTGCTCGCCATGGCCGGAGCCGGATGGCGGGAGCCCCTGCCGCTCACGGTCCCTGCCGCTTTCGCCAAACGCAAGAAAGCCGGCCGGCGGGAAGTTTTGCGCGCGCGCCTGCGGGACGGCCGGGCGGAGGTCTTCGCGTCCGAAGGATCGGGCCGGGTCTCGGGCCTCTCCTGGGCCGAGGGGTTCGTGATCCTGCCCGATGCTGCGGTGACGGTGACGGAGGGGGACCCCGTCGCCTACCTCCCCTTCACGGAATTCGGCCTCGCCTGAATCCTTCGACTGCAGCGGCGGCCATGGACCACGGACCGTCGGCATACGACCGGTCCTCCAGCGCAAGCCCCTCCCCTTCTTCTCGGTGGAAATATCCCGGGGGGCGCGAGGGGTCGGCCCCTCGCCCGCCTCAGCCCCGCGCCACGCCATTGGCCCGGGCGACGTAATCCACAAGATGCGGCACGTAATCCTCGGCGCCGTCGCCGCCCGTGCCTACCGCGAGCGCGTAGGAATTGCGGATCGCCGCGCCCACCGGGTTCGCCACCCCCGCCCCGCCCGCCATCGCGGCGAGATAGGTCATATCCTTCAGCGCATTGGTGAGTGTGAACTTGTGCGCCTCATCGTTGCCCTCCACCGCGTATCCCATGAACGTCTGGTAGAAGCCGCAATCCATCCGGCTGCCGCGGATGACGCTGTCGAATGTCGCCGTCCCGAGGCCGGTCTTTTCCGCGAGCGCCAGCGCCTCGGCGTAGAGCGCGCCGTAACCCATGGCGAGGAAGTTGTTCAGGAGCTTCATCTTGTGCCCCGCGCCGGGGCCGCCGACATGGGCGACGGTCTTTGCCCAGCCCTCGATCACGGGGCGGACGCGGGCGAGGGCCGCGTCGTCGGCACCGACCATCGCCGAGAGTTCGCCCGCCTCGGCCTGCACCGGGGTCCCGCCGAGAGGCGCGTCGATCATCGCGATGTCGCGGGCGGCCAGTTTCGCCGCGAGTGCCTCGGTGGAGACCGGGTTGGAGGTGGAGCAGTCGATGACCGCGCCGCCGGCGGCCATGTGTTCCGCGAGCATGTCGACGATGGCTTCCACCTGCGGCGAGCCGGGGGCGCAGATGTGGACGATGTCGGAAGCCTTTGCGAGCGCGGCCAGATCGGACGCCTCGGACGCGCCGCGACCCACCAGATCGTCCACCGGCGCGCGGTTGCGATGCGCGATCACCGTGAGCGGATAACCCGCCGCAAGGATGTTGGCGGCCATGCCGTGGCCCATGAGGCCCGTACCGACGAATCCGATCCTGTCCATGTCTCTCTCCCGTTCTGGATGTGGTGTCAGGCCGTCGGCTCCACCGGCAGTGCGGTGGTCTTGCAGACGGTTTTGAGCGCGAAGGAGGATTGCATCTTGGCCACCCCCGGCAGACGCGCGAGGTGACGGCGATGAATGCGCGCGAAATCGTCGCTGTCCCGCGCCACGACCTTCAGCAGGTAGTCGTAGGCACCGGTCATCAGGTGGCATTCGAGCACGTCGGGGATGCGGGCCACCGCGGCCTCAAACGCGTCGAGCACCTCATCGGCCTGGGTCGAGAGGCTGATCTCCACGAAGACGGTGGTGGGCCGCCCGACGCGGCGCGGATCGAGCAGCGCGACGTGCCCTGTGACGATGCCCGCCGCCGCGAGACGTTGCAGGCGGCGATGGCATGCGGAGGGCGAAAGGGCGACGCGGGCCGACAGATCGGCAGCGGACAGTGTCGCATCGACCTGCACGAGTCGCAGGAGGCGGGCATCGGTTTCGTCGATCGTCACGGACACGCGGGTTCCTCCGTCGAAAACGGGCGACTACGCGAAATTCTCGCGATAAAACCCCGTTCAACGCCCATCATGTCGAAACATCCCCGCGACGTCACGTCTAGAAGCGCGGCAGCACGTTACAGGGAGGTCACGTTATGCTCATCGGATGCCCGAAAGAGATCAAGCCGCAGGAATTTCGCGTCGGCGTTACGCCCGCCGCGGCGATGGAGGCGGTGTCACACGGGCATGACGTCCTGATCCAGCGCGGGGCGGGGCTCGGCTCCGGGTTCGACGACGCACAATACGAGGCGGTGGGCGCAACCCTGACGGAGACTGCCGAGGACGTCTTCGCGCGGGCCGACATGATCGTGAAGGTCAAGGAGCCGCAGCCGGTCGAGCGCAAAATGCTGCGCGAGGGGCAGATCCTGTTCACCTATCTTCACCTCGCACCGGATCCTGACCAGACGCGGGACCTGATCGCGAGCGGTGCGACATGCATCGCCTACGAGACGGTGACGGACCGTGCGGGCGGCCTGCCCCTGCTGGCGCCGATGTCGGAAGTCGCGGGACGGCTGGCGCCGCAGGTCGGCGCCTGGACGTTGCAGAAGGCCAATGGCGGCCGCGGCGTCCTGATGGGCGGCGTTCCGGGCGTGGGTCCGGCCGAGGTCGTGGTGATCGGCGGCGGCGTGGTCGGCACCCATGCGGCGCGGGTCGCGGCGGGCATGGGCGCGGACGTCACCGTGATGGACCGGTCGCTGGTGCGCCTGCGGCAGCTAGACGACCTGTTCGGCTCCGTGTTCCGCACGCGGTACGCCAGCGCGGGCAATACCGCCGAGATGGTGGCACGGGCCGACATGGTGATCGGCGCGGTGCTGATCCCCGGAGCGGCGGCGCCCAAGCTGGTGAGCCGGGCGCAATTGTCGGAGATGAAGCCGGGCGCTGCCATCGTGGACGTCGCCATCGACCAGGGCGGCTGCTTCGAGACGAGCCATGCGACGACGCATGAGGACCCGATCTACGACGTCGACGGGATCATGCATTACTGCGTGGCGAACATGCCGGGTGCGGTGGCCCGGACCTCGACCATCGCGCTTGGCAACGCCACGCTGCCGTTCATGCTGGCGCTGGCCGACAAGGGGTGGCGCGCGGCGTGTCTCGCCGATCCGCACCTGCGGGCGGGCCTCAACGTCCATGCGGGCCAGCTCACCTATGCTGCGGTCGGCGAGGCGCTGGGCATCGATGCGGTCGATCCGATGGCGGTGCTGGACGCCGCCTGACGGTTTGGCGGGGGTCGCGTGGCGCGACCCCCGCGCGGATCAGACCGGGGGACGACCCGCCTTGAGGCTGTCCCGGATGTCGATGAGGACATCGAGTTCGGATGGCCCGGTCTCGACCTCGGGCGCCACGTCGTCGGGACGCTCGGCCATGGCCTTGACCCGATTGACGGCCTTGACCAGCAGGAACACGACGAAGGCGATGATCAGGAAGTTGATCAGCGCGGTGATGAAGTTGCCGTACATGAACTGCGCCTCGCCGACGCCGAAGCTGAGCGCGCTGAAATCGAGGCCACCGACTACGAGCCCGATCAGCGGGTTGACCAGATCCTCGACCACGCTGGTGACGATGGCGGTGAAGGCAGCGCCGATGATGATGCCGACCGCAAGGTCCATGACGTTGCCCTTGGCGATGAAGTCCTTGAATTCCTGGATCATGGCGTCCCCCTTATCGGTCCTGCAAAAGCGGTCCCGCGTTTTGCGATGACCTGCGCACAGGACCTTGGGCAGAAGCGCACCTTTGTCACCCGTTTTGTTACCGCCACCGCGCATTAGGTAGGAAGCCGCACAGCAACGCCACAGGAGGCCCCATGGCCGATCTCTCCGCCTTTCCGATCACTCGCAAATGGACACCCCAGGATCCCACCAAGCTGCAATTGTTCAGCTTTCCGACGCCGAACGGGGTCAAGATCTCGATCATGCTGGAGGAGACGGGGCTTCCCTACGAGGCGCATCGCGTGACGCTTTCGGATGCGGACGTGAAGTCGGATGCGTTTCTGTCGCTGAACCCGAACAACAAGATCCCCGCGATCATCGACCCGGACGGGCCCGGCGGCGCGCCGATCGGCCTGTTCGAGAGCGGGGCGATTCTTCTGTATCTGGGGGAGAAGACCGGCAAGCTGCTCGGGTCGGACGCGGCGGGCAAGGCCCGCGTCACGCAATGGATCATGTGGCAGATGGGTGGCCTGGGTCCGATGCTGGGACAGCTCGGGTATTTCGTGAAGTTCGCCGGGGCGGAGATCGAGGACAAGCGGCCCCGCGACCGCTACGTCGCCGAGGCTAAGCGCCTGCTGGGCGTGCTGTCAGGGGAGCTGGACGGGCGGGACTGGATCGCCGGCGAGTTCTCCGCCGCCGACATCGCCATCGCCCCCTGGCTGAACGCGCTCGACTTCTACGGCGCGAAGGAGGCGGTCGGGTGGGACGAGCATCCGGACCTGCAACGCTATCTCGACCGGTTCATGGCCCGTGACGCCGTCGCCCGTGGCATGAATATCCCGCCACGCGAGGGTTGAGGCCGCCGTGGCCATGAGCACCCCGAGCAGGAAGCCGATCGCGATCAGCAGCGAGGGGGTACCGGGCGGAAAGGTCATGCCGCCGGTTTAGCGCCCGTCCCGTTTCGATCCGGTTAAACGCAAAAGGGCCCCGGAATTGCTCCCGGGGCCCTTCTTCGGTCAGGCGGGGCGGATCATTCCGCGTCTTCGGACGCGGTTTCCTTGCCCGTTTCCTGATCGACCATCTTCATGGCGAGGCGCACCTTGCCGCGGTCGTCGAAGCCCAGCAGCTTGACCCAGACCTCCTGCCCCTCCTTGAGGGCATCGGAGGGGTGGTTCAGACGTTCCTGCTTGATCTGGCTGACATGGACGAGGCCGTCGCGCTTGCCGAAGAAGTTCACGAAGGCACCGAAATCGACGATCTTCACGACCTTCCCCTTGTAGACCTTGCCCTCTTCCGGCTCCGCCACGATCGAGTGGATCATGTCGTAGGCCTTCTGAATGGCCTCGCCGTTGGCGGACGCGATCTTGATGATGCCGTCGTCGTTGATGTCGACCTTGGCACCGGAGACCTCGACGATCTCGCGGATGACCTTGCCGCCGGACCCGATGACTTCGCGGATCTTGTCGGTGGGGATCTGCATCGTCTCGATCCGCGGCGCGTGCTCCGAGAAGCCCGACGCCTCGGTCAGGGCCTTGGCCATCTCGCCCAGGATGTGGATCCGACCTGCCTTGGCCTGCTCCAGCGCCTTTTCCATGATCGCCGGCGTGATGCCCGCGATCTTGATGTCCATCTGGAGCGAGGTGATCCCGGCCTCGGTGCCCGCGACCTTGAAGTCCATGTCGCCGAGGTGATCCTCGTCGCCGAGGATGTCGGTCAGAACGGCGAAGTCACCGTCCTCCTCCAGCACGAGGCCCATGGCGACGCCCGCGACCGGCGCCTTCAGCGGCACGCCCGCATCCATCATCGACAGCGAGCCGCCGCAGACGGTGGCCATCGAGGAGGAGCCGTTGGATTCCGTGATCTCGGAGACCAGGCGGATCGTATATGGGAAGTCGGTCGAGGTCGGCAGAACCGCCTGCAACGCGCGCCAGGCCAGCTTGCCGTGACCGATCTCACGCCGTCCCGGAGGACCGAAGCGACCCACTTCGCCGACCGAATAGGGCGGGAAGTTGTAGTGCAGCAGGAAGTTGGATTTGAAGTTGCCATGCAGCGCATCGATGAACTGCTCGTCATCGCCCGTGCCCAATGTCGTCACGACCAGACCTTGCGTCTCGCCGCGCGTGAACAGCGCCGAGCCGTGGGTCCGGGGCAGCAGGCCGACCTCGGAGACGATGGGACGCACGGTGTCGAGGGCGCGCCCGTCGATCCGCTTGCCGTTCTTGACGACATCGCCGCGCAGGACAGCGGATTCCAGTTTCTTGAGGGCCGTGCCGAGGTTCTGGTCCTCCCGCTGTTCGTCGGTGAGGGCCTCCTTGATGGCGGTCTTGACGGCGGAAACGGCGTGGGTGCGTTCCTGCTTGTCGGTGATGGCGTAGGCGTCGCGCATCTGGTCCTCACCGGCGGACTTCACCGCGGCGAACAGGTCGGAATAGTCCGGCGCCTGGAAGTCGAAAGGCTCCTTCGCGGCGTCTTCGGCAAGCCCGACGATCAGGTCGATGACCGGCTGCATCTGTTCGTGGCCGAACTTGACCGCGCCCAGCATCTCCGATTCCGACAGCTCGTAGGCTTCGGATTCGACCATCATCACGGCGTCCTTGGTCCCCGCGACGATCAGGTCGAGGCGCTGCTCGGGGTCCGAGCGCAGACCCTGCATGTCGTCCACGCTGGGGTTCAGGATGTAGTCGCCGTCGACGAAGCCCACGCGGGCACCGGCGATCGGACCCATGAACGGCGCGCCGGAGATCGTCAGCGCGGCGGAGGCGGCGATCATGGCGACGACGTCGGGATCGTTCTCGAGGTCGTGGGAGAGGACGGTGCAGATCACCAGCACCTCGTTCTTGAACCCGTCGACGAAGAGCGGACGCAGCGGCCGGTCGATCAGGCGGGACGTCAGCGTCTCCTTTTCGGTGGGACGCGCCTCGCGCTTGAAGAAGCCGCCGGGAATCTTGCCCGCGGCGTAATACTTCTCGTTGTAGTGGACGGTGAGGGGGAAGAAATCCTGACCCGGCTTCTGCGACTTGGCGAAGGTGACGGCGGCCATCACGGAGGTCTCGCCGTAGGTGGCGATGACGCAGCCATCGGCCTGACGCGCGACCTTGCCGGTCTCCAGGGTGAGGGTGTCGTGGCCCCACTCCATCGATTTCGTAACGATGTTGAACATATTCATCCTGTCTGGGGGCGCTCCCGGCGTTCCGGGTCCCCCGTGCATATGGCGGCCCCATTGCCGCCGACCCCTGTTCCTTCACGCGGGCGCCGGGGTCGGGGCGTCCCGTCTCAGATGGGGGGCGTGTAGCGGAGTTGACGCGGGATGGGAAGATGGGCGGAGAGCCCGGGCTGGCTTGAGCCGTTGCACCATCTATTGACGATGCCCTTTCGGATCATGGATGTGATGAAGGTCCAATACCCGGACGGAACCAAAGTTCTCCGTCGTTTTCCAATCGTCCGCTTTCGCCGGATGATGGGTCCCGGTAGATCCTGCCTCAGGACATCGAACCATGGACAAGCGCTTCGCACTCGAACTGTTTCCGGCGGTGGCGTTTCTCGTCGGGAACGCGGTCGGCGGCCTGTTCGTGGCGGCGGGCGCGGCCAGCGTCATGACGGCTCTCGCCGTAGCGCTCCGGTGGCACTGGGATCGTAGCCTCCCGTGGCTGGCGCTCGCGACCTTCGCCCTCGCGCTCGTCCTGTTGCTCGCGGGCCTCGTTTTCAACGACACGACATTCATCAAGGTTCGCTCGACCATCGGCTCGGTCGCGTTCGCCGTAATAGTCATGGCCGGGACGCTGTTACGCCCCAGCCTTCTGCGGAGGACGCTGGGCTACAGGCTGCGCATGACCGGGCGGGGGTGGCGGGTGCTGCACGGGGCGTGGATCGCCCTGGCCCTCCTGTCGGCCGCCGCCAACGAGGTCGTCTGGCGCAACACATCCGACGACACGTGGGCAACCTACAACGCCATGTCGGGGTTCGCATTGTTCGGGCTATATTACGCCGTCACGTCGATCGTCGCACATCGGCATTGGCAGGACGCAGCGTGATCCGGCTCGCCCTCTTTCGAAACGGCCCCCAAACGCAAGACGCCCCCGCAAGCGAAGGCGTCCGGTATCGCGAAAAGCCTAGCGGCGGATGCCGAGACGCTTGATGAGGTCTTGATAGCGGGCCTCGTCCTTGGCGCGGGCGTAGTCCAGCAGCTTGCGGCGCTGCGCCACCATCATCAGAAGGCCACGGCGGGAGTGGTTGTCCTTCTTGTGGGTCTTGAAATGCTCGGTCAGGGTAGTGATGCGACTGGTCAGGATCGCGACCTGAACCTCGGGGGAACCGGTGTCGCCCTCCTTGGTCGCGTATTCCTTCATCAGACGGTTCTTCTCTTCGACGGTGATCGACATCGGGGTCTCCTTCGGGTGTTCGAGGAATGGCGCGAGCCGGGATGTCGTCCAGCAAGGCCCATGGAGTGAGCGCGCCGTCTACACCAGCCGGGGCGGCATGGAAAGAGGAACCTGCACTGGGAACGTCGCTTGCCATCGACGCCCGGAGGGCTGCCCCCCGGATCGCAGCAGGTGCCTTCGCATCTCAGGTCCCGGAGCGGAAGAACGGCAGGAGCGCCGCGCCGACCTCGTCGGGCACTTCCTCCATCGCGAAATGGCCGCTGGTGACCGCCACGTCGCTCACATCCTCCGCCCAGTCGCGCCAGATCGCCGCCGGATCGCCGGTGGAGGCCGGAAACCCGTGCCGCGCCCAGACGAAGAGCATCGGCGCCGCGATCCGGCGTCCCGCCTCCCGATCCGCGGCGTCGATGGCGCGGTCGGTGAAGTATCCCGCCCGGTAATCGGCGCACATTGCCGTCAGGTGCGCGGGATCCGCGGCCTGCGCCCGATAGCTGTCGAGGGCGTCGGGCGCGAAGGGGGCGAGCGAGCGGACCAGCGTCCACGCCCCCAGCGTCCAGTCGATCCACGCCGACGGGTCCGCGCCGATCATGCGCTCCGGCAGGGGCGCGGGCTGGGCGAGGAAGTTCCAGTGATAGGCCTTGTGGGCGAGATCGGCGCTCCAGGCGTCCCAGAAAGCGACGGTCGGGATAACCTCGAGGATGGCGAGCCGATGGGTCCGGTCGGGATGGTCGAGGGCGAATCGGTAGGCCACTCGCGCCCCCCGGTCGTGCCCCGCGACATGGGACCGGTCATGTCCGAGCGCGTCGAGAACCGCCACGAGGTCGCGCGCCATGCGCCGCTTGGAATAGGTGAGGTGTTCGGGATCGTCGGCGGGCGCATCGCTGTCCCCGTAGCCGCGCAGATCCGGCAGGATGCAGGTGAAATGCACGGCGAGGGCGGGCAATATCGGAAGCCAGCAGCGGTGATTCTGCGGAAAGCCGTGGAGCAGGAGGAGCGGCGGCCCCTCGCCAGCGACGCGGACCGCGATCCGTGTTCCGTCATCGGCGGTAACATCGTGACGGGTCAGGTCCAGGTCACGTCCTCCCATGGCTGCGGCCGAACCGCGTAGCCGATATAGAGCGGGTGCTTCGGATGCCCGGCCTTGGACAGGCCGAGATGCCGAAGGGGCCGTCCGGTCGCCCGCAGCAGGTCCGCCACCGCCGGACCGCGCCCGAGATGCGCGCCATGGGTCCCCCAGGCGCAGATAGTCGCGTCCGCCCAGAGCGCCGCCTCTCGGATCGCGGCATCGTTCGCCGGGCCGCCGACGGGGTCGTCCTGCGCCCGCATGTCCCGGGGATCGGTGGCGCGCCAGGCGAAGATGTTGGTGACGCGGAAGCCGCCATACCCCAGTGCGCGGGCGCGTCGCTCGCATCGCTCCACCGTCGGATCGTTCGCAAGCTCGGTCGCCGTCGAGGGATTCAGCATGACGAAGGCGACGCGGGGCAGGTCCGGCTCCCACACCCGAGTCAGGTCGTAGCGGTAGCGTTCGCAGGCGCTGTAGGTCGCGGTGGAGGGGGCGTCGCCCTTGAGATGCGTTCGGGTCAGCATGGTCCAGACATGCCGAAGCCCGGCCCCGCGCGCAACGGGTCCGGGTCCGGGTCCGGACGGGGCCGTTCGCGCGGATCAGGCGACGGCAGTGCGGGCCGCGAAGACGGTCGCCCGTTCGATCACCACGGCGGCCACGACGGCGAAGAGGATGTGACCCCAGAGCGCGACCCATGTGATCCCGGTGAAGCCGAGGAACGGCGGGTTTCCGGCGACCAGATGCGCCATGACGTAGAGCGCGAAGATCCAGAGGCCGATCCCGTAGGCGACCGCGACCAGCGACCAGTGAAGCCACGGCGTGACGCGCGCGGCGATGGGGCGGGCCACGAGGACGTAGCCGAGCGGATAGACGATCAGGCCGGTCAGGATATGCAACGTGTCGGCGGCGCCCTTCGGCACGGTGCCGAAGGCCTGCGACAGCGTCGCCTGCGCCAGACCGACGGGGGCCAGCTTGGCGAATCCCGCCAGCGGGGCGAGGCCCTGACCGAAGAGGTCGAACGCGATGGTGGCGAGCGCGCCAGCGACGAGTATCGTCCAGGCGTTGATCCGATTCGTGCGGGTCATGGTCGGGTCCTTTCGGGACGGGATGGATCGGTTGACCCGTCTCTAACCCGTCCGGACCCGACCTCGGCAGCCCCCCTCACGCGGTGGTCAGGGGGGCGGATCGGACCGGTCGATTCCCGTGATCGGCTGTAACAAATCGGGTATGCGCCGGGCCCGGAGAGGCCGCCTCGTTTCAGGTCCGGAACACCCTGGTCGGGTGGAGCAGCCCCGCACGATAGGTTCCGACGGCAACCGCCCGCCCCTCCCGCGCGGCCCAGCATGTCCGTCCGAACTCGGCACCCGACAGGACTTCCGCCGGGTTGCCGTTTCCGAGGCGCGCTGCGGCGACCTCCGTGACCGGAAGGGCGGGAAGATCGGAGAGGCCCAGTTCCAGCGGGAGCAGGTAATCGTCGAGGGCCGGTGTCCCCGCGAGGCTGTCGAGCGCGTCGAGCGTGATCCCCGCCTCGGCCCGGAACGGCCCCGACCAGGTCCGGCGCAGCCACGCGACATGCCCGAGACAGCCGAGCGCGCGCCCGAGATCGCGGGCGATCGCGCGCACGTAACCGCCCTTGCCGCAGACCATCTCCAGCTCCGCGCCCTCTGCGTCGGCGGCCACGAGGTCCAGCCGTTCGACCCAGAGCGGGCGGGGCGCGAGGTCCATCTCGACTCCCTCCCGGGCGAGGTCGTAGGCCCGTGCGCCCTCCACCTTCACGGCGGAGACCTGCGGCGGGATCTGTTCGATCCGACCGCGGAACGGCGCGAGGGCGGCCTCCAACCGGTCCCGCTCCGGACGCGCATCGGACCGGGCGAGAACCGCACCGGAAGCATCGTCCGTGGCCGTCTCCGACCCCCAGGCGATCCGGAACCGGTAGCATTTCAGCGCGTCGGTCACGTAGGGGACGGTCTTCGTCGCCTCCCCGAGGGCGATGGCCAGCACGCCGGTCGCGTCGGGATCGAGCGTCCCCGCATGGCCCGCCTTCTGCGCGTCGAAGGCCCGGCGGACGCGGCCAACAACCTGCGTCGAGCCGATGCCCTCCGGCTTGTCCACGACGACCCAGCCGTGGATCGCCCGTCCCTTCCTGCGCCGTCCCACCGCGTCAGCGCTCCGTCACCGACAGGATCGGACCCATGGGAATCCCGAAATCCGACCGGCCGAGGGCGGGCGCATGGAGGCGCGAGACACGCCCGTCGAGATAGAGGGCATCGCGCACCCCGAGCACGTCGCGGAACAGCGTGGCCATCTCGTGGAACGTGACCGCCTCATCCGAGATCACGAAATGGACGAGCCGTCCGCCCGGCGTCGCCCCCACGCCGTTGCGGATGTTAAGGGACGTGCTGTCGGGCAGGAAGCGGGGATGCAGGTCGCCGTCGATCACCAGCATCGGCCCGGATTGCGTGGCCTGGAGGCAGGGCGGAGGATCGGCGGCGAAGGCGAGGCTCTCGATCACGTCGGCGCGGTCCTCGCGGACGCAGAACACACCGTTGGGGAGGAGACCGAAATTGCCCGGTCCGTCGCTCGTCACCAACGGGGCAAGCTCCGCGCCATCCTCGACATAGAGGCCGACCGGCCGCCGGTCCTCGTGATACATCCCGCCGTTCATGGCGTAGACGATGGGCGCGTCGGTCTCGGCCTCCAGCGCCTCGAAGCTGCCCAGCGGCGCGCCGTCCGGGCCGGCGAGGCGGACGGCGATGGCGTGACGGTCGAGATCGGCGGTGCAGATCGTGAAGGACCGCTCGCGGTGCAGGACGCTCTCGCAGGCTCCCGCCGCCCCGGCCAGCGCCAGCCAGAGGAAGAGCGCCGCGCGGATCATGTTTCCGCCTCTCCCTCCGGATCGGCGGGCCGGTCGATATCGCGCCGGACGGTCTCCTCGGCGAACAGTCGCCGCGCATCGTCCATGCGGTCGAAGGTCTCGTCGATCCGGAAGCGCAGGTCGGGTGCGAATTTGAGACTCATCTCCCGGCTGATGGCCCGGCGAAGCTCCCCCTTGCTGCGGGTGAGCGCGTCGATGGCCTTGCGCCGCCCCTTGCCGCCGAGCGGCAGGACCCAGGCCGTCGCCACCTTCAGGTCAGGCGACACCGTCACCTCGCCCACGGTGATCGACATCGACTGCAGGTCGACGTCGTGGATGTCCCCCCGGGCCAGCACATCCGAGAGCGTACGGCGGATCAGCTCGCCCACGCGAAGCTGTCGCTGGGACGGGCCGGAGCCGGTATCGAACCTGGAACGTGCCATGGGAGCCTCCTCGGGAGGGTGCGCAGATAGGACCGGGCGCGCGGCGACGCAACCCGGGTCCCCGACCCCGACCGTTGCACGAACGCGGCGGATTGCCCAAGAGGGTCGTGGCGGATCGGAGGCGGCGATGGACAGGTTGGGCGTGGTTGTGGCGGGCGGCGCGGGCCGCATGGGCCGGATGCTGATCGAGACGGTTTCCGCATCGGACGCGGCGCGACTGGTGGGCGTGACGGTGCCGCCGGGCCACGCCTGGGCGCATCGGGACCTCGGCGAGGCCATGGGCGGGGCCGCGACCGGCGTGCCGGTGACCGACGATCCGATCGAAGTGGTGGCAAGGGCGGGTGCCGTGATCGACTTCACCACCCCGGCGGCGACCGTGGCCCTGTCGGAACTGACGGCGCAGGCGCGGGCGGTCCATGTGATCGGAACGACGGGCCTGTCGGAGGGGGATCTGGCGGTTCTGGACCGGGCGGCAAGGCACGCGACTATCGTGCGGGCCGGGAACATGTCGCTCGGCGTGAACCTCCTGGCACAGGTGGTGCGTCAGGTGGCCGCCGCCCTCGACGCCGATTACGACATCGAGGTTGTGGAGGCGCATCACCGGCACAAGGTCGATGCGCCGTCGGGCACCGCGCTCATGTTCGGTGAGGCTGCCGCGGCGGGGCGCGGCGTAAACCTGGAGGAGGTCGCCGACCGGGGCCGCGACGGCATGACCGGGCCGCGCCCGCGCGGCGCCATCGGCTTCCACGCCATCCGGGGCGGCGACGTGGTGGGCGAGCATGACGTGATCTTCGCCGCCGACGGGGAGCGGCTCGTCCTGCGCCACCTCGCCTCCGACCGCTCGGTCTTCGCGCGCGGAGCGCTGAAGGCCGCACTCTGGGCGCGCGGGCGGGGGCCGGGGGCGTTCGATATGCTGGACGTGCTCGGGCTGCGTTGACCGGGTGAACCGATGCCGGTCGGGGCGCGTTGGGTCGCCATGCGCGCGCTCCTGATCCTCCTGCTTCTTCTCCCGCTTCCCGCCGCCGCCTTCGAGCGGGTGACGGCCCGCGCGGATTTCCTCACCCTCGTGCAGGGCCGGACGCTGACGGGAAGCGGCGTGTCGCTGCGCGTCGGGGCGGACGGGTCCATCGCGGGGCGTGGCTTCGGCCTCGCCGTCCGGGGACGCTGGGACTGGCAGGACGGCTTCTTCTGCCGGACGCTCGACACCGCTCTCCGGGATTTCCCCCGCAACTGCCAATTGGTGCAGCGGCAGGGCGATGTCGTGCGCTTCACCGCCGACCGGGGCGCGGGCGACGTGGCGGACCTGCGCCTGCGCTAGAAGTCGATGGCGATGCCCTTGCGCTCCCAATCTCCGTAGCGCACCGGCTCCGGCCCATCGCGGCCACCGAGTTCGGACGGCAGGTCTGCCGGGGGTCTGCGACGGGCCTCCGCTTCCGCCAAAGCGCGGCGCGCCACCTCCGGCAGGGCAGCTCGGCGGGCCGTCTCCTGCGCGGGCGTGAGCGGCGCATAGGCGGGAGCCGATCCCCGCGGCGCCGTCGGGCAGGCGGGCGCGTCGGGATCGGCTTCGGGCAATCCCTCGGGATCGACATTCATGCGGATGACCATCGGGCTGCCCTCCTTGCCGGTGCGCCATGGGTCATATACGTCCCGCAGCCTGTCCGACAAGGAAATCGCCCGGATGACGGATCTCCCCGAAAGCCTCGCCGCGCGTCTCGGCGGTCTCCGCCTGCTGGCGCATGTGCTGCGCGACGGACGGATGCTGGGCGACGGCGCGTCGGGCCTGTCGGGAGCGCCTGCCGCCCGCGCCCTACGGCTGGCGGGACTGGTCCTGCGGCATATGGGCCGGGCGGATGCGCTCCTGAAACGGCGGATGCAGCGGCAGCCGGCGGCCCGGGTGCGGGATATCCTGAGGCTCGCGGTTGTGGAGCTGTTCGTGGACGGAGCCGCGCCGCACGGCGTGGTGAACGACGCCGTGGCGATGGCTCGCATGTCGCCACGGACGTCGAAACAGGCGGGGTTGGTCAATGCGGTCCTGCGCGGGCTTGATGAGGCGGAGGCCGAATGGGCCGCCCTTCCGGCCCCGACCCTGCCGCCCTGGCTCCGCAAGCCGCTGGCGAAGGCGTGGGGGCGCGACCGCCTTGAAGCGATCGAGGCCGCGCATCTCGTGCCCGCACCACTGGACCTCACACCGAAGCCGGGGGCGACGATTCCGGATGCGGACATCCTCCCGACCGGATCGTTGCGCCTCGCCGGGGGACAGGTCTCCACCCTTCCCGGCTATGCAGAGGGTGCGTGGTGGGTGCAGGATGCCGCGGCGGCGATGCCCGTGCGTTTGCTGGGCGACGTGTCGGGCCTGCGCGTGCTGGATCTGTGTGCGGCGCCCGGTGGCAAGACGATGCAGCTAGCGGCCGGAGGCGCCCGCGTCACGGCGCTCGACCTCTCCGAGGGGCGGCTGTCCCGGGTGTCGGAGAACCTCGCGAGGACCGGGCTCGACGCCGAAATCGTGGTTGCCGACGCGCTGGACTGGTCCCCGGACGCGCCGTTCGGGGCCATCGTCCTCGACGCGCCCTGCACCGCGACCGGCACGATCCGGCGGCATCCGGACCTGCCGCATCTGCGGGAAGCTCGGGACGTGGAGGCGCTGACGACGCTGCAATACCGGCTGCTGGACCGGGCGCTCGACTGGCTCGCGCCGGGCGGGCGGCTGGTCTTTTGCACCTGCTCCCTCCTGCCGGTGGAAGGCGAGCATCAGGTCTCGGCGGCGCTGAAGCGGCACCCGGACCTCGTGGCGGAGGCGCCCGATCCGGCGGCATTCGGCCTGCCGCCCGAAACCGCATCGACGCATGGCCTGAGGCTGCTGCCCGATCTGTGGCCGGAACGGGGCGGGATGGACGGCTTCTACATGGCGGTCCTGCGACGGGCCTCCTGACCGCGCCGGGCGGGAGGTGGTTTTCTCGCCCGCAGAACTGCCCTATGCCGCGACCAACCCCGCGACCCGACCGAAGGACGTTCGCAAGATGACCGACCGCGTGACCCCGAAACGGGCGCTGATCTCCGTCTCCGACAAGGCCGGACTGGTCGATCTTGCCCGGGCGCTCGCGGATCGGGGCGTGGAGATCGTGTCCACGGGTGGATCCGCGAAGGCGCTGCGCGATGCGGGTCTGACGGTGCGGGACGTGGCCGACCTCACCGGGTCGCCGGAGATGATGGACGGACGGGTCAAGACGCTGCATCCGCGCGTCCATGGCGGCTTGCTCGCCCTGCGCGACACCCATGCGGCGGATATGGAGGCCCACGGGATCGAGGCGATCGACCTCCTCGTGGTGAACCTCTACCCGTTCGAGGCGACCGTCGCGTCGGGCGCCGATGCCGCGACCTGCGTCGAGAATATCGACATCGGCGGTCCGGCCATGATCCGGGCTGCGGCCAAGAACCACGGCTGGACCACCGTGATCGTCGACCCGGAGGATTACGACGCCCTGCTGTCCGAACTCGATGCCAATGACGGCGCCACGACCCGCGCCTTCCGGGAGCGGCAGGCGACCATCGCTTACGGGCGGACGGCCGCCTACGACACGGCGGTCGCGACCTGGATGGCCCGCAACACGGATGCGCCACGCCGGATCGCGGCGGCCGCGACCCTGGCCCAGCCGCTCCGCTACGGCGAGAACCCGCACCAAGGCGCCGCGTTCTATACCGACGGCAGCGACCGGCCCGGCGTGGCCACCGCCCGACAGGTGCAGGGAAAGGCGCTCAGCTACAACAACATCGCCGATACCGACGCGGCATTCGAGCTGGTGGCGGAGTTCGGCGACGTCCCGGCGGTGGTCATCGTCAAGCACGCGAACCCCTGCGGCGTGGCGACGGGGGCGACGCTGGCGGAGGCCTATGGCCGCGCCTACGATTGCGACCGTGTCTCCGCCTTCGGGGGGATCGTCGCGCTCAACGGCGTTCTCGATGGGGAAACGGCCCGCGCCATCGCCACCATCTTCACCGAAGTCGTCATCGCCCCGGACGCCACAGATGCGGCCCGGGCCGTGTTCGCGTCGAAGCCCAACCTCCGCCTGCTGACGACCGGTGCGCTCCCCGACCCTTACGCCCCCCGCCGTGCGATGCGACAGGTCTCCGGCGGCTGGCTGTCGCAGGATGCGGACGTGGTCCGGATGGCGGAGAGCGACCTGCGGGTCGTGACGGAGCTCGCCCCGGCGGAGGCGCAGATGCGCGACCTTCTCTTCGCCTGGACGGTCGCCAAACACGTCAAGTCCAACGCCATCGTCTACGCCCGCGACGGCGCGACGGTCGGCATCGGCGCGGGCCAGATGAGCCGGGTGGATTCCAGCCGCATCGCCGCGCGCAAGGCCGCCGACATGGCCGAGGCACTGGACCTGCCCGAAAGCCCCGCCATGGGGTCGGTCCTCGCCTCGGACGCGTTCTTCCCCTTTGCCGACGGGTTGCTCGCGGCGGCCGAGGCCGGGGCCCGCGCCGTGATCCAGCCGGGCGGGTCGATGCGCGACGGCGAGGTGATCACCGCCGCCGATGCCGCGGGGCTCGCCATGGTGTTCACCGGCATGCGGCACTTTCGGCACTGATGCGGATTCTCGCGATCACCGCCGCGCTGGCCTTCGGCGTCGATCAGCTCTCCAAGCTGATCGTCGTCCATTGGCTGAACCTCAAGGAAATCCTGTTCCTGCCGGTCGCACCGCCGTTCCTGACCTTCCGGATGGGCTGGAACCAGGGGATCAATTTCGGCCTCTTCGCGGGCAGTCACGACCTCATGCGCTGGTTGCTCGTGGCACTCGCCCTCGGGGTGAGCGTCATGCTGATCCGCTGGGCACGCGGTTTCGAGCGGCGCATCGCGCAAATTTCCGCGGGGATGATCGTGGGCGGGGCGCTGGCCAATGCGCTCGACCGGGTGATCTACGGCGCAGTCGCGGATTTCCTCAACATGTCGTGTTGCGGGATCGCGAACCCCTTCGCCTTCAACCTTGCCGACGTGTTCATCTTCGCGGGCGCGTTCGGATTGGTGATCTGGGGCGACACGCCCCGCCACCACAAGACCCCGTGACCCGGCGGATGGGTTGCGCTAGACCGGAGCCGGAAACGGGCCGGAGGGGCGGGGCATCATGATCGGACGACTGGGATCGGCGGCGCTCTGCCTGCTCATGCTCGCCGCCTGCGAGCGCGACGCGCCGACATTGTTCAACATCCGCTCCGCCGACCGCACGCCCGACGAATTCGCGATCCTTCCGACCCGGCCGCTCCAGACGCCCGAGGATCTCGCGGCATTGCCGCCGCCCACGCCGGGCGGGGCGAACCGCACCGATCCGCAGCCCGAGGCGCAGGCCATCGCGGCCCTAGGCGGCGACGTCGCGCGCGGGGCCGCCGCGGACCGGGGCCTCGTGGCCGCCGTGTCGCGCTATGGGGTGCAGGGAAATATCCGCGGACAGCTCGCGACCGAGGATCTGGCCTTCCGCCGCGCAAATGACGGTCGCCTGCTGGAACGGCTCTTCAACCTGAACGTCTATTACCGGGCCTACGAGCCGCAATCGCTTGACCAGCATCGGGAGCTTGAGCGTCTGCGCAGGGCCGGGGTGCGAACCGTCGCCGCTCCGCCGGACCCGGCCCGGTTCGAGTGATGGCACGGCACCGCTGCGCGCCGATCCGCTGACGATTGCGTGAGGCCGGGGGTCGCCCCGGTTTGCAATCCGCCCGACCGCACGTATCTGGTGACGGGCATTCGCATCCCGGAGAAGCCTCTTGCGCGCCTTGCCCCTCGCCGCCGCGATCGTCGCCCTCGCCGCCCCCGTCTGGGCCCAGATCGGCGACGACACCGTGACCACCTTCACCCTCGACAACGGCATGGATGCCATCGTGATCGAGGATCGCCGCGCCCCGGTCGTCGTCCACATGGTCTGGTACGATGTCGGCGCGGCTGATGAGCCGCCGGGCAAGTCCGGCATCGCGCATTTCCTCGAACACCTGATGTTCAAGGGCACCGACGACCTCGCCCCCGGCGAGTTCAGCGCGCTGGTCGAGGCGCAGGGCGGGTCGGACAATGCCTTCACAAGCCTCGACTACACCGCCTATTTCCAGCGGGTCGCCGCCGACCGTCTCGGCCTGATGATGGAGCTGGAGGCGGACCGGATGCGCGACCTCGTGCTCGACGACGCGGACATGCTGACGGAGCGGGACGTCGTCCTGGAGGAGCGGGCGCAGCGGACCGACAGCGATCCCGGCGCGCTCTTCGGGGAGATGCGGAATGCGGCGCAATATCTCAACCATCCGTACCGCGTGCCGATCATCGGCTGGCGGCATGAGGTCGAGAAACTCACCCTGCAGGACGCGCTCGATTTCTACGGCCGGTTCTACGCCCCGAACAACGCGACCCTGATCGTCGCGGGCGACGTGGACCCGGCGGAGGTCGAACGTCTCGCTCGCGAATATTACGGCCCGCTCGCGCCGACCGAGGACTTGGCCCCCCGGGACCGGCCGTCCGAACCGCCGCAGATCGCCCCCCGCCGCATCGCCTTCGCCGACGACCGCGTCTCGAACCCCTACGTGATCCGCACCTACCTCGCCCCCGAGCGCGATCCGGGCGCGCAGGAGAAGGCCGCGGCCCTGACCCTGCTGGCCGAAGTGCTCGGCGGCTCGTCGGCCACTTCTGTCATGGGGCGCATTCTGGAGCAGGAGGAGGGCGTCGCGCTCTACACCTCCGCGTTCTACTCCGGGACCTCGCTGGACGACACGACCTTCGGCCTCGTGGTCATTCCGACGCCGGACCGGACGCTGGAACAGGCCGAGACGGATATGGACCGGATGATCCGGACCCTTCTGGAGGACGGCATCGACCCGGCCCAGCTCGACCGCATCCGTACGCAGGTCCGGGCCTCCGAAATCTACGGCCGCGACAGCCTTCAGGGACGCGCGCGGACCTATGGCGTGGCGGTCACCACGGGTCTGGGGGTGGAGGACGTCGCCGAGTGGCCCCGGCTGCTGGAAGCGGTGACGGAGGAGGACATCCTCGACGCCGCGCGCGCCGTCTTCGACCTCGACCGGTCGGTCACCGGCTACCTCACACGTCCCGAAGGCGCGGACGGGGACGGCGCGGCCGCCATGCCGACGGCGATTCCCGACCCGGCCGTCACCCAGCCCGATACGGAGATCACGCAATGACAGGCCTCCTCCGCCCCCTCTTCGCCGCAGCACTCCTTCTCCTGCCGCTGCAGGCCCGGGCCGCCGTCGAGATACAGGAAGTCACCTCCCCCGGCGGCATCACCGCCTGGCTCGTGGAGGAGGCTTCGATCCCGTTCGTCGCCCTCGACATCCGCTTCGAGGGCGGCGCGAGCCTCGACGCGCCGGGCAAGCGCGGCGCCACGAACCTGATGATGGCCCTGCTGGAGGAGGGCGCCGCCGACCGCGACGCCCGCACCTTCGCCGAAGCGACCGAGGCGCTGGCCGCCCGCTACGGCTTCGACGCCTATGGCGACAGCGTGTCCGTCAGCGCCGAATTCCTGACCGAGAACCGGGACGAAGCGGTGGCCCTCCTGCGGGATGCCATCATCGAACCGCGCTTCGACCAGGACGCCGTCGACCGGGTCCGCGATCAGGTCCTGGCCGTGATCGAACAGGATGCCCGCGACCCGGGAGAGATCGCCTCGACCACCCTCGCGGCCCTCGCGTTTCCCGACCACCCCTACGGCACGCCCCTCGACGGCTCGCGGGAGACGGTGTCCAGCCTGGCCCGGGACGACCTCGTCGCGGCCCATGCGGCGGCGCTGACCCGCGACCGCCTCCATGTCGGCGTCACCGGCGACATCACCGCGGCGGAGCTCGGACCCCTGCTCGACACGCTGCTGGGGGACCTGCCCGCGACCGGCGGCGGCGAGGTGGCCGATGCGGATTACGCACTGGGCGGCGGCGTGACGGTCGTGGACTACCGCTCGCCGCAATCCGTGGTCCTCTTTGGCCACGAAGGGATCGCGCGGGACGATGAGGATTTCTTCGCCGCCTTCGTGATGAACCACATCCTCGGCGGTCGCGGATTCGCGTCCAAGCTGATGGAGGAGGTGCGGGAGAAGCGCGGCCTCACCTACGGCATCGGCAGCTTCCTCGCCCCCCGGGATCACGCCGCGCAATATCTCGGTCAATTCGCGTCCTCCAACGACAAGACGGCCGAGGCGGTACAGATCGTGCGCGACATCTGGTCCGACGTGGCCGCGAACGGCGTGGGAACGGCGAAGCTGGACGCCGCGAAGACCTTCCTGACCGGCGCCTATCCGCTGCGATTCGACGGCAATTCCAACATCGCGGGGATCCTCGTCGGCATGCAGATGGAGGACCTTCCCATCGAGTACATCGCCACCCGGAACGATGAGATCATGGCGGTGACCGGCGACGATATCCGCCGCGTTGCTGCGCGGATCCTGCGCCCGGGGGAATTGCATTTCGTCGTGGTGGGACAGCCCGAAGGTTTGGAGACGGGCGGCCTCTGACCTCTTCCGCGCCGACGGCACCCATGCTACCCCTAGCGGCATGGGCGTTCCAGACCGCAACATGATCCTTCCCCGCATCCGTCAGCTCGACGAAGGCGCGGTAAATCGCATCGCTGCCGGCGAGGTGGTGGAACGTCCCGCAAGCGCGGTGAAGGAGCTGGTGGAGAACGCGCTCGACGCCCGGGCGACACGCATCACCGTGGAGATCGCCGATGGCGGGCGGACCCTGATCCGCGTCACCGATGACGGCCATGGAATCGCGGCGGAGGATCTGCCGCTCGCCCTCTGCCGCCACGCCACCTCCAAGATCGATGGGAGCGACCTGCTCCGCATCCATTCCTTCGGCTTCCGGGGCGAGGCGCTGCCGTCGCTCGGGGCTGTCGGACGTTTGACGATCACCTCCCGGGCGGCCGGGTCCGACGGCGCCGCCTCCATCCGGGTCGATGGCGGTCGCGTCCAGGCGCCCCGCCCCGCCCCCCTGCGCGCGGGCACGGTGGTGGAGCTTCGCGACCTGTTCCACGCCACGCCCGCGCGGCTGAAGTTCCTCAAATCCGAACGGTCGGAGACCATGGCCGTCACCGATGCGATCCGCCGTCTCGCCATGGCCGCACCCGCCGTAGCCTTCCACCTGCGGGACCTGTCCGGCGACGGGGACCGGACCCTGTTCCGGGCGGACGCCGCCCCGACGCTCGCGGATCGCCTCGCCGCCATCCTGGGGCGCGACTTCGCCGACAATGCCCTGACCCTCGATGCCGACCGGGGGGGCATCCGCCTGACCGGCCACGCGGCGCTGCCGACCTATTCGCGGGGCAATGCGGTGAATCAGTACCTGTTCGTGAACGGCCGCCCGGTCCGCGACCGGATGCTGACCGGGGCGCTCCGCGGCGCTTACGCGGATGTACTCGCCCGCGACCGCCACGCCGTTGCCGCCCTGTTCTTGAGCTGCGATCCCGTGCTGGTGGATTGCAACGTCCACCCCGCCAAGACGGAGGTGCGTTTCCGCGATGCGGGCCTCGTGCGCGGGCTCATCGTATCCGGCCTGCGGCACGCGCTGGCCCAGGCCGGACACCGCGCGTCCAGCACCGTCACGGGCGCGACCCTCGGCGCGATGCGTCCCGAGGCGCCGAACGCTCCGATCTACCGGATGGACCGGCCCAGCCTCGATGCCCGGCGGACCGCCTATACCGCGCAGATGCCCGGCTTCGCTGAGGCTCCCTCCGGCCGGATCGAGCCGGACCTGCCGGAGACGGACGCAGATCACGGCCCCCTCGGCGCCGCCCGCGCGCAGCTTCACGAGAACTGGATCGTGGCCCAGACGGAAACCGGCATCGTCATCGTGGATCAGCACGCCGCCCACGAGCGCCTCGTCTACGAACGCCTCAAGGCGCAGATGGAGGCGACCGGCATCGCCGCCCAGGCGCTGCTGATCCCCGAAGTGATCGAGGTCGGGGCCCAGGCCGATCGCCTCCTGTCGCTCGACCTGTCGCGTCTCGGCCTCGCGATCGAAGGCTTCGGCCCCGGCACGATCGCGGTCCGGGAGACCCCCGCGATCCTCGGGACCGTCTCCGCCAAGGCCCTGATCGCCGACATCCTCGACGAGCTGGAGGACGAGGAGGACACCGATCCCCTGTCCCTCCGCTCCAGGGTAAATGCCATCCTCAGCCGCATGGCCTGCCACGGATCGATCCGGTCCGGCCGCCGCATGACCGGACCCGAGATGAACGCCCTCCTCCGAGAGATGGAGGCGACGCCCCGGTCCGGGCAATGCAACCACGGCCGGCCGACCTATGTGGAGCTCAAGCTCACGGATATCGAACGCCTGTTCGGCCGGACATGAACATCGACCTGTCTGATCCGGTCGTCCTCGCCTGCGGGGCGGCGGTGCTGCTCGCCCTGCTGCTGGCCGCGCTGATGATCGCCATGTCCGCCCGCCTCCGCGATCTGGGACAGTCGAACGCCCACCTCACAGGTGCCCTCGCCGCCCTCGCCGATGCCCAGAACCGGGCCGAGACGCAGGTGGGCAGTGCGCTTGCCGACAGCGCCACGCGCACGGCCCGCACCCTTGGCGAGTTGCAGCAGAGGCTCGCCACCATCGACGCCGCCCAGACGAATATCGAGAAGCTGTCCGGCGATGTCCTCGGGCTTCAGGATATCCTCAGCAACAAGCAGACCCGCGGCGCCTTCGGGGAGATCCAGCTCCGCGATCTCGTGACCAAGGCCCTGCCTCCCGACGGGTTCACCTGGCAGGCGACGCTGTCGAACGGTCGCCGCGCCGATTGCCTGATCCATATGCCGGACCCGCCCGGCCCGCTGGTGATCGACGCGAAGTTTCCGCTCGAATCCTACGAGGCCATGCTGGCCGATCCCGGACCGCGCACCCGGACCGCGTTTCGCGCCGCGATCCGTACCCATCTGCGCGCCATCGCCGACCGCTACATTCTGCCGGGCGAGACGGCGGAGGGTGCGTGCCTGTTCCTGCCGTCCGAGGCGATCTACGCCGAACTGCACGCGCATCACGCGGAGCTGGTGCGGGAGGGGTTCGCGCTGCGCGTCTGGATCGTCTCGCCCACCACCTGCATGGCCACGCTGAACACCCTCCGCGCGATCCTCAAGGATCACCGCATGCGCGAACAGGCGGGGGAGATCCGCCGCGCACTCGCCGCCCTGCACCGTGACGTCGAACTGATCGTGGAGCGGGCGGGCAAGCTGGAGAGCCATTTCGACCAGGCGCGCCGCGACGTCGAGGGCATCGCCACGGCGGCCGAGCGCGCGGGACGCCGGGCCGACCGGCTCGACGCCTTCGATTTCGCGCCTGAGCCAGAGCCGGAACGTCCGAAACTCGCCCCGGTCATCCGTCGTGGGTAACGCCCGCCGCGCGCCCGTGCTAGGCGGCCCGGCATGAGCGACCTTCCCACCAAGGCGGACATCCTGAGCTGGATCTCCGACAATCCCGCCCTCACCTCCAAACGCGACATCGCGAAGGCCTTCGGCATCAAGGGGTCTGCGCGGATCGACCTCAAGCGGACGCTCCGCGAGTTGGAGGACGAGGGCCACTTGAAGAAGCGCAGGCGGTCCCGCGACGATCCGAACCGGTTGCTGCCGGTCTCCGTCCTCGAGGTGAAGGGGACGGATGGCGATGGCGACCTGTTCCTCGCACCCGCCGAATGGCGCGGCGACGATCCCGTCCCCCGTGTCCTGTTCGTGTCGAAGGACGGCGACCCCGCCCTCGCATCGGGCGACCGGATCCTCGCCCGTCTGACCGAAGTGACGGATGCGGATCACAGCCATGAAGGCCGCCTGATCCGCCGCATCGGCACCGGCCCCCGCCGGGTCGTGGGTGTGTTCCGCACCGGGTCCGAAGGCGGACGGATCCTGCCGGTGGACAAGGGGCAGGCCCGCGAGTGGCTGGTGGGTCCGGGGGATGCGGGCGGCGCGCGGGACGGCGAACTGGTCGAGGCGGAGGAGAGCGGCGGGCGCACGCGCCTCGGACTTCCCCGCGCGCGGATCGTCACGCGGCTGGGCGATCCCGGGGCGGCCAAGGCGGTCTCCCTGATCGCGATCCACCAGCACGGCCTGCGGGACGACTTCCCGCCCGAAGCCATCGCCGAGGCCGAAGCGACCAAACCACCGGCCCTCGGCGACCGGACCGACCTGCGGCACCTCCCCCTCGTGACCATCGATCCGTCCGATGCCCGCGACCATGACGACGCCTGCTTCGCGGAACCCGACACCGACCCCGCGAACGAGGGCGGCCATATCCTCTGGGTCGCCATCGCCGACGTCGCCGCCTACGTCACGCCCGGCTCCGCGCTCGACCGGGAGGCGCGGGACAGGGGCAACTCGACCTACTTCCCGGACCGGGTGGTCCCGATGCTGCCGGACGCGTTGTCCGGCGATCTCTGCTCGCTGCACGAGGGTGTGGACCGCGCCTGCATCGCCGTCCGCATCACCATCGACGCGCGCGGCGCCAAGATCGCGCAGGTTTTCCATCGCGGCCTCATGCGCTCCCCCGCAGCACTCCATTACGAGGAGGTGCAGGCCGCCATCGATGGCGACCCGAACGACCGCACCGGCCCGTTGCTCGACAGCGTGCTGCGCCCGCTCTACGCCGCCTATGCCGCGCTGCGGATCGCGCGGGAGCGGCGCCAACCGCTCGACCTCGACCTGCCGGAACGCAAGATCGTCCTGTCCGAGGAGGGGGAGGTCAGCTCCGTCGCCTTCCGCGACCGCCTCGACGCGCACCGTCTGATCGAGGAGTTCATGATCCTCGCCAATGTCGCCGCCGCCGAAGAGCTGGAGCGCCTGCGCACGCCCCTCCTCTACCGCGTCCACGAGGAGCCGCCGGAGGACAAGCTGGAGAGCCTGCGCGAGACGGCGAAGGCCAGCGGTTTCTCCCTGCCGAAGGGGCAGGTTCTCCGTACGGCCAATCTCAACAAGCTGCTGCACGACGCGGCCCGGACGGAGTTGAGCGAGCTCATCTCCATGTCCACGCTCCGCGCCATGACGCAGGCCTATTACGGCCCGGCGAATATGGGCCATTTCGGCCTCGCCCTGCGCTCCTACGCGCATTTCACGTCGCCGATCCGCCGCTATGCCGACCTGATCGTGCACCGGGCCCTGATCGCGGCCCATGGCTGGGGTCCCGATCCCGCCGGCGACGGCCTGTCCGCCTGGGACCTCGAACATCTCGACGCGACGGCCAAGCTGATCTCGGAGGCCGAGCGACGCTCGATGGTCGCCGAACGCGACACGAACGACCGCTATCTCGCCGCCTTCCTCGCCGACAAGATCGGGGCGGAATTCGGGGGCCGCATTTCCGGGGTGCAGGCCTTCGGCGCGTTCGTCCGGCTGGACGACACCGGGGCAGACGGCCTGATCCCCGTGCGGTCCCTCGGCGGGGAATACTTCCGCCACGACCGCGATGCGCAGCTTCTGACGGGCGCCGATACCGGGACGGAGATCGGCCTGGGTCAACGGGTCACCGTGCGGCTGGCGGAGGCGGCGCCCGTGACCGGCGGCCTCGTGCTGGAACTCATCGCCATCGAGGGCGAGCCGATGCGGCGCAGCACCCGCCGCCCGCCCCCGCGCAAGGGCAGCGGATCGAAGCGCAAGTTGCGCAAGGCGCCCCGCAAGCGCGGCTGATCCCGACGCTTCCCTTCTTCGCCCCGTCGGCTAGACTCGCGCGAAAAAGCGACCCGAGGCAGCATGATACCCAAGCACTGGATCCTCGTCGTGGCCCTGACCTGCCCCGGCGGCCCGGCCACGGCACAGGATGACGGCATCCGTCCCACGCCCGACGCGACGGCCTTTCCGGGCTGGATCGCGGCGTTTCGCGACCGCGCGCTGGCCGCCGGAATCGCGGCCGATACCGTCGACGCAGCCCTGGACGGCGCGACCTACCAGCCGGACATCGTCCGCCGGGACCGGAACCAGTCGGAATTCACCAAGACCCTCTGGGACTATCTCGACACCGCTGTGAGCGACCTGCGCGTGACCAACGGTCGGAAAGCACTCGACGGGAACGCGTCCACGCTCGATGCCATCGAGGCCCGTCATGGCGTCGAGAAGGAAGTCGTCGTCGCGATCTGGGGACTTGAGAGCAGCTACGGCGCGTTCCGGGGCGACGTGCCCACGATCCCGGCGCTCGCGACCCTCGCCTTCGACGCGCGCCGTGCCGATTTCTTCGAGGCGCAGCTTCTCGACGCGCTCCGCATCCTCGGGTCGGGGGACGTGACCGCGCCGGACATGACCGGAAGCTGGGCGGGCGCGATGGGCCACACGCAGTTCATGCCCACGAGCTACCTTGCCCATGCGCAGGATTTCACCGGCGACGGACGGCGCGACATCTGGGGCGACGACCCGGCCGACGCCTTGGCCTCCACCGCCGCCTATCTCGCGGCCTTCGGCTGGACGATGGGCCAGCCCTGGGGTCTGGAGGTCCGCCTCCCCGACGGGTTCGACTATGCACAGACCGGCGAGCGGGTGGAACGGGACGCGGCCGACTGGATGGCGGACGGCGTGCGGGCGGTCGATGGTGGCCCCTTGCCCGTGGGCGAGCGCGTGTCGATCCGGGTCCCCGCGGGGCATCTCGGCGCGGCCTTCGCGACCTATCCCAACTTTCGCGTACTCGAACGCTACAACACCGCAGACGCCTACGTGATCGGGGTCGGTCACCTGTCCGACCGCCTCGCGGGGGGGCCTCCGATCAGCTCCGATTGGCCCCGGACCGACCGCGCGCTCACCTTCGCGGAGCGGGTCGAGTTGCAGACGCTCCTGCGCGAGGCGGGCTTCGATCCGGGCAAGTTCGACGGTCTCGTGGGCCCGAACACGCTCGCAGCTATCCGCAGCTATCAGGCATCGGAGGGACTCGTGCCCGATGGCTACGCCAATCCCGACCTGCTCGCCCGCCTCCGCGGCTGACGCTGGCGGTTGGAGCGGGTTGGCGGCGACGGCTCATGCGAGTGGACCACAATCCCGGTTGGGACAAACCATCCACGCCGCCAAGATGCTTCGACGCCCGCTCGGCGACGATCAGGCCGCCGTCCGCGGCGGGTCGGGGGCGACGCGCCTGTCGGCGATGAGACCCGCCTTGGTTTTCGCCAAGAGAGTCGCGGACTGCTTGGAGAGGGTGCGCACCTCTTCCGCGATGACCTGAAAGGCCCGCCCGGAATCGCCGCCGGCGCGCGCCGCCTCCACCGATGCGTTGATGGAGATCAGGCCGATCATCCGACCCACACGCGCCATTTCCGCCAGCAGCGAATCGACCAGCGCCGCCTTCTCCGAGATCCGTGCCAGCCGAACCGCCATCGCCGCCTCGCGCCGGGCATCCAGAGCGGCCAGCACGCTGTAGACCGCGGGAACGATCTTGCCCCGTGCATCCATCGCCAGTCCGGCCGCGACCGCCCGGTCCGACGGCACCGCCACCTCCGTCCGCGAGAAGCGTTCGGCATAGGCGCGCAACATGGCCTGGCATTCCGGCACAGAATCGGGAGGTAGATGGGTCCGGCCCCGTCCCAGAACGCTGTCCACATGGGTCCGAAGCTGCAGGTGAAGATCGGCCAGTTCCCCCAGATGCAGGTCCCGCGTGGACGGATCCTCGGTCGTCGTGGCCAGGAGCGAGACGATGCCGATGGACAGCGACAGGCCGCGGACGAGCCCGATGGTGCGCATCGCTTCCGCGATCACGTCCTCCTCGCCGTCAAGCGGGGTACGGGGCAGGCTGTCGACGACGGAAGGGGCGGGCATCCGATGCTCCTGCAGGCGAGGCTTTGTCCCTGCCTACACCCCCGGACCTTGAGGAAGCCTTAACCCGCGTGCCGGGTCGGGGCCCGCAGCGCCCCGAAGCCGTAATGCCGCAGCCAGCGCAGATCGCTGTCGAAGAAGGCGCGCAGGTCCGGAATGCCGTATTTCAGCATCGAGATCCGGTCGATCCCCATGCCGAAGGCGAAGCCCTGCCATTGCTCCGGGTCGATCCCGCCGGAGCGCAGGACGTGTGGATGCATCATGCCTGACCCGAGGATCTCCAGCCAGTCGTCCCCCTCGCCCAGCTTTAGCGTGCCGCCCTCCCAGGAGCAGCGGATGTCGACCTCCGCCGAGGGTTCGGTGAACGGGAAATGCGAGGCACGGAAGCGCAGTTCCAGCCCGTCGACCTCGAAGAACGCGCGACAGAATTCCTCCAGGCACCATTTCAGGTTCGCCATGGAGATGTCGCGGTCGATCGCCATCCCCTCGACCTGATGGAACATCGGCGTGTGGGTCTGGTCGTAATCGGCACGATAGACGCGGCCCGGGCAGATCATGCGCGTCGGCGCGCCCGTCGCCTCCATGGAGCGGATCTGGACCGGGCTGGTATGGGTGCGCAGGACGAAGGGGTTGCCGTGTCCGTCGCGCCCGTCGGCCATGTAGAACGTGTCCATTTCCGCCCGCGCGGGGTGATGGCCGGGAATGTTGAGCGCGTCGAAGACGTACCAGTCGGTCTCCACCTGCGGGCCCTCGGCGACCGAGAAGCCCATATCGGCGAAGATCGCCGTGACCTCCTCCGTGACCTGGCTGACGGGGTGGATGGACCCCTGCCGCCTTGTCCGCGGCGGCAGCGTGACGTCGAGCCATTCGGACCGCAGCCGCTCGTCCAGCGCCACGTCCTCCAATCCCACCTTTCGCGCGGAGATCGCCGAGTTGATCTCGTCCTTCAGGGCATTCAGCTTCGGCCCGGCGACCTGCCGCTCCTCGGGGCTCATCCTGCCCAGTTCGCGCATCCGGAGCGCGACCTCGCCCTTCTTGCCGACCGCCTCCAGCCGCACGGATTCCAGCGTGGCCTCGTCGGCGGCCCCGGCGATCCGGGTCAGGTACTTGTCGCGAAGATCGTCCATGGCGGCGGGTTAGCGCGGGCCGGGAGGGCGTGCAACAGGCTTGACCGGCCGGGCCCCGGCGCGGACCCTGCGGTCGGGAGGACCTGCCATGGGTATCGAAGACATCGCCAGAGCCGCCGTCGAGGAGGGAGACCTGCCATTCGCCGTCGTCATGCTGGGCCGCGCCGACGGCATCACCGACACCGCCTTCGCGGGCGAAGCGGCGCCGGGACGTCCGGCCGCGGAGGACACCGCATTCCGCATCTTCTCGATGACGAAGCTGTTCGGGTCGCTCGCTGCCCTGATCCTGATCGACCGCGGGAAGCTGTCGATGGATGACGCGGTGGCGGGGATCCTGCCCGCCTGGGACGATCTTCGCGTGCTCGACGGATGGGACGGCGACACGCCGCGGATGCGCGCGCCCGAGACCCGCGCGACGATCCGGCATCTGGCCACACACCGCTCGGGACTCGAATACGAGTTCTGGAACGCAGATGTCGCGCGATACCTGACGGCCACCGGGCGTCCCTCGGCGCTCGCGGGAACACGCGCCGCCCTCGATTATCCGCTGATGTCCGATCCCGGGACCCGGTGGGGATACGGCCCCTCCATCGACTGGCTCGGCATGGTTGTCGAGGCGGTGGACGGACGCCGCATCGATGCCTTCTGCGCCGAGGAAATCTTCAGCCCCCTGCGCATGGGCGGGACGGGGTTCGAGCCGGACGGGATGGAGGGTCGCCTCGCAGAAGTGCGCGCGCGGGGAGAGGATGGCGGCTTCGTACCGTTCGATCTGGCCCCGCCCGCGAAGCCGGAGGTGTACGGTATGGGTCATTGCCTCTATTCGACGGCGCCCGATTACATGCGCCTGCTCCGGATGCTGCTCGGCGGCGGGGCGCTGGACGGCACGCGGATCGTCTCGAAGGACGCCATCGACACGCTCTTCGCGGATCAGATGGAGGGCGTGCCGTTCGACGCCATGCGGAGTGTCGCGCCACCCATCTCCGCCGATGTCGACCCGTTCCCCGGCACCGCGTCCCACGGCTTCGGTGGCTTGCTCAACCAGAAGGATGTGGAAGGGCGGCGGCGGGCCGGGTCGCTGACCTGGGCGGGGGTGCTCAACACCCATTGGTGGGCGGACCGGACGGCGGGTGTCTGCGGCGTCGTGATGACGCAATCCCTCCCCTTCGTGGAGCCGCGCTACGTCAAGGTCTACGAGGCGGTCGAGCGGGAAGCCTATGCGCGCAAGTGATCCGGGGCGGAGCGCCGGTTCGACCCCCGCCCCGCCCGACCCCCGTCACAACAGCAGCGTCAACCCCCAGAGGCCCATGCCCATCATCGCGAGGTTCTCGGTCAGCGACACGAAGCCCAGCGGCACGTTCGACCCGCCGCCGACGCAGGCGCATTTCAGCTCCCGCTTGTCGAGATAGACGGCCTTGAAGACCGACACCGCCCCGACCGTCCCGATGAACAGCATCGCGGGCACGGCGAGCCAGTGCAGCAAACCGGCCAGCATCAACACACCCGCCCCCGTCTCCACGAACGGATAGACGTAGCCGTAGCGGACCCAGCGCCGGGCCAGCAGGTCGTAGTTGAGGAACATGGTCGAGAACCGTTCCACGTCCTGCAGCTTCTGTACCCCCAGAAACGTCATCGCGACGGCGACGAAATCCGGAACGACCTCCCACCGCAGGAACGTTCCCGCCTCCCGCCAGGACACCGCGAGCGCCAAGAGGAAGGCCACCGCGAAAATGGCGACGACCGGGCGGTAGGTCGTCGCGTCCGGATCGCGAACCGGTTTGCCGAGATGCGCGCGCAGGGCGTCGTAGCCGCCGATCCGGTCCTCCCCGAGGAAGATTTGCGGCGTGGTCTTCACGTCCAACCGCGCCTTGAGCGCATCGGTCTCCTCCCGCGTGCGCAGGGGGCGGTCGTCGATGACGTAGCCCTCCCGGTCGAGAAGGTCGCGCGCCTTGAGGCCGGAGGGGCAGACATGATCCGCCATGACCATCCGGTAGAGCGTGGCCGTCTTCGCGCCGGTCGCGGCCGGGGCGGTGAGAACATCCTTGGGCATCGGTCAGACCTTCGGTTCGAGGGAATGGAGGATCGGGCAATCGGGCCTGTGGTCGCCCGCGCAGGCCTCGACCAGTTCGCCCAGCGTCCGCTGAAGCGCGCGCAGATCCTCGATCTTGGCAGCAATGCGATCGAGATGGGCGGAGGCGATAGCCTTCACCTCGGCGCTGGCGCGGTCGTCATCCTCCCACAGGGCCAGCAAGGCGCGACATTCCTCCAGCCCGAAGCCCAACGCCCGGGCCCGCCCCAGAAACGTCAGCTTGTGCACGTCTCGGTCGTCGAAGGCGCGGTAACCGTTGGCGGCCCGACCCGGTGCCACCAGCCCCACCTCCTCGTAATAGCGAATCGTCTTCGGCGGCACGCCCGCGCGGGCGGCGACGTCGGAAATGTTCATGTCCGGCCTCCTTCCGTCCCGAGATAGGGGTTCCCGTCACTGGAAGGTCAAGACCCCTCGGCGGATCGGATCGCCCGGGCCAACGCCGCGCCGATCCGGAAGGATGCGCGCGGGGTCGGGTGGACGAGGTCACCGGCATAGAGCCCGCGATCCGCCGGGTCGATCACATCCCCGGCATCCAGAAACACCACCCCCGGATCCCGCGCCGCCTGCCGGACCATCCGCGCGTTCATGATGTCGAATTCCGGCTGGCAGGGAGTGAAGCCCGTGGGCGCGGCCGCCGCGCCGTCGTAATACCCGACGAACGCGACCCGCGCCCCGGTGGCCCGGATCCGCGCGATCAGCGTCGGGATGTCGCCACGCAGGTCCGGACCGATCAGGCCGTCGCGGGTCGCCGCCGCCCGGGGCGTGGCGCAATCGGGGCGGATGTCGTTACCGCCCCCGGTGAGGATCACCCAGTCCCAGCCATCGCCCCGGAACTGCCGCGAGATATCGAAACCGAACGCCGCCGCCGCGCCATTTGGATGCGTGACATGGGCCAGCGATCGCGACGCGTCCGTAACCGGGCGGCCGAGGGTGGCACCGGTGGCTTCGGGAATGCCCCGGGCGCCGTTCCACGCCATGATGCTGTCCCCGATGGCGAGAATCCCGCCACCGTCTCGCGGCCCGGTGGAGACGCAGGCGGACAGGATCAAGGGGAGAAGGACGAGGATGCGCATGGGCGGGCTCCGGCGAGGGGGAATATCCCGGACCTACGCGGAGCGATCCGATCGGTTCATCCGCCAAAAGCCCGGGCGAAGGCGATTTCGCCGGTAGGGAGCGTGTCGCCGAAGGGCAGGCCCTGGACATATTGCGGCTCCAGGTCGCCGTGGGAGAGGCCGAAATCGCTGCGGAAGCCGAAGCGGGAGTAGAAGAGCGGGTTCCCCTCCACCACGCATCCGGCCGCCCCCCTGTCCCGCAGGATCGCGAGGCCGGTGGCGATGGTGCCGGTTCCGATCCCGCAGCGCTGCCGATGGGGCGCGACCGAGGCGGGGCCGAGGCAGAACCACTCCCCGGGGGCCTCAAGGCCGACGCGGGAGAACGCGGCGTGGCCGACGATCTCGCCCGCCTCCTCCACTACGAGTGAGAGGGTGAGGTCGCCGTCGGCGCGGAGACGGTCGATGATGTCGGGCTCGGTTCCGTCGCTGAACGCCATGGGCGCAAAGGCCACGCGGGTCAGCTCGTGAATGGCCGCAACGTCCTGAGGTCCTTCGGGGCGAATCTGCATGACGCAACGTTATCACGAAGAACGCGAAAGGGCCGCCCCGAAGGACGGCCCTTGTAATGCGGCATTTCATCCGATGCTCAGGCGGCGGGCGCAGCCTTGGCCTGCTCGACGATGGCGGCGAAGGCATCGGGCTCGTGCACGGCGAGGTCGGCGAGAACCTTGCGGTCCACCTCGATGCCCGCCCGGCTCAACGCATTGATGAAGCGCGAATAAGTCATGTCGGCATCGATGCTGCGCACGGCGGCGTTGATCCGCTGGATCCACAGGGCGCGGAAGCTGCGCTTGCGGTTCTTACGGTCGCGGGTGGCGTATTGGTTGGCCTTGTCCACCGCCTGCGTGGCGACGCGGAAGGTGCGGGACCGGCGGCCGTAATAGCCCTTGGCGGCCTTGAGGACCTTCTTGTGACGGGCCTGGGTGGTGGGTCCGGAGGTTACGCGGCTCATGTCAGATCCTCCTCAGCGATCGTAGGGCATGAAGCCCTTGATGATCTTGGCGTCCTGCGGGGACAGGGTGGTCATGCCGCGGGCATCGCGGATGAACTTGGTGGATCGCTTGATCATGCCGTGGCGCTTGCCGGCCTGACCCGCCATCACCTTGCCGGTGGCGGTGATCTTGAAGCGCTTCTTGGCGCTCGACTTGGTCTTCATCTTGGGCATTTCGGGCTCCTTCTCCAACGCGCGCCTCGGCATCCCAATCGCCGGGCGGGCGGGCATTCAAGCGGGGCGTCTAGACGGGGTGCGGGGCGATGGCAAGGGCATGACGGACGTCGTGACCCGTGTCGTGACGGACGTCGTGACATATGTCATGACGTCGAGCGTCCGGGGCCGTCGCCCGCTGCGGACGACAGGCGCGTGACAAGGACCGGCGGCGGACGCCGGAATCGGCAGGTCCGGTTCGACTATTTCCCATGGACCGAAGGAGGGCGGATTGCGGTACATCATCGTCGATATCGAAACGGACGGACCGCGCCCCGGCGCGCATTCGATGCTGAGCCTTGCGGCCGTGGCCATGGACCAGAACGGCACGGCGGGGGCCTCCTTTGCCTGCAACCTCCATACGCTGCCAGATACCGCACCTGATCCCGCGACCGAAGCGTGGTGGCGCAAACGGCCCGGCGCGTGGGCGACCGCACGACGGGACGCGCGCGCGCCCAAGGAAGCCATAACTCAATTCGTCACCTTCGTGCGCGATTTCCCGGCCCCCCGGGTTCTCGTCGCGCATCCGCTGCTGTTCGACGGACCCTGGATCGATCACTACCTGCGACGGTTCGCCGGGATCGCGCTGATGGAAGGACACGGGATGGCCGATCCGCTCTTCTTCGGGGCCGGGATCGATCTGCCGTCCTTCGTATCCGGGGCGCTCGATCTGCCCTATCCGGATTGTCGGCACGGAAGGTATCCGCCCGGCGTGGCGTCGGAGCATCCCCACACGCATCGGGCACCCGACGATGCCCGGGGTCATGCGGATGTCCTGTCGCGGACCCTTCGGAGCATCCGGACCGGAAAGAATCCGGTCCCGCGCCCCTAATCCGCCTCGCCGCCGAAGATCAGCCGCTCGTCGCAGGGGGCCACGCGCAGGATGTTGGTGGAGCCCGCGACGTTGAACGGGATGCCCGCGGTCACGACGACCTGATCCGTCGCCTCGGCGAAGCCCGCGGCCTTGGCCGCGCGGATGGCGGAGACGACGGCGAACTTGAACCGCTCGACCGCCTGGGTCTCGACCGAGTGGGTTCCCCAGGACAGGACCATGCGGCGCGCCGTCTGGGTCACCGGTGTCAGGGCGATGATCGGCACCCGGGGACGTTCGCGCGCGACCTTGAGCGCGGTGGAGCCGGAATGGGAGAAGACGCAGATCGCCTTGACGTCCGTCGTCTCGGCGATCTCGCGCGCGGCGGCGACGATGCCGTCGGCGGTGGTGCTGAGATGGGACGCGCGGCTCGCCTCGATGATCTCGCGATAGGTCGGATCGCTCTCAACCTCCTCGGCGACGGCGTTCATCGTCTGTACCGCCTCCAGCGGATAGGACCCGGCGGCCGATTCGGCGGACAGCATGATCGCATCGGTGCCTTCGTAGATGGCGGTGGCGACATCGGACACCTCCGCCCGGGTGGGCATCGGGCTGTCGATCATGCTCTCCAGCATCTGGGTCGCGACGATCACAGGCTTGGCGGCGGCGCGGCACTTGCGGATCAGGCGCTTCTGGATCGGGGGCACGGCCTGCACCGGCAATTCCACCCCGAGATCGCCGCGGGCGACCATGATCCCGTCGGATACGGCGAGGATCTCCTTGAAGGCGGTTACGGCGGCGGGCTTCTCGATCTTGGACAGGATCGCGGCGCGGTCCCCGGCCAGAGCCCGCGCCTCCTCCACGTCCTCGGGCCGCTGCACGAAGCTGAGCGCCAGCCAGTCGACGCCCAGCTCGCACACGAACTCGAGATCCTTGCGATCCTTTTCCGACAGGGCGGCGAGCGGCAGGACCACGTCCGGCACGTTCACGCCCTTGCGGTTGGAGATCGTGCCGCCGGTGACAACGGTGCAATCGGCATGGGTCTCGTCGCAGGCATCCACCGTCAGCCGCAGCTTGCCGTCGTTCACGAGCAGCGTGGAGCCCGGGCGCAGGGCCTCGAAGATTTCCCGGTGCGGAAGCTGCACCCGGGTCGCGTCGCCCGGCACGTCGTCGAGGTCGAAGCGGAACTTGCCCCCCGCCTCGATCTCCGCCGAATCCCCGTCGAACGTTCCGCAGCGGAGCTTCGGCCCCTGCAGGTCGGCGAGGATCGCGATCGGGCGGCCGGAATCGCGCTCGATATCGCGGATGATGTTGTGCCGGGCGCGGATATCCTCATGCCCGCCATGGGACATGTTGAGGCGGAACACGTCCGCCCCCGCCTCGAAGAGCGAGCGGATCGTCTCGTAGTCGTCCGAGGCCGGGCCAAGGGTGGCGACGATCTTCACGTTGCGGTGGCGTCTCATGGATGATCGTCCTCGTGCCGGGATGCGGTCTGTCAGCGCCGCGGTTCTGCCCTGTCCCGCAGGGATCGGCAACCGCCGCGGGGCCATCGCGGAACGTTAGGGGCAGGGAGCCCGGGAACCAAGCGACGTGATGCCGCGAGGCTGGGCAAGCACCGCGGCCTCCGATAAGGGCGGGGGCCATGTCCGATCCCGCCTTCCATGTCGTCCATCCCGCCGGTGCCTCCCGCTGGGTCGTGACCTGCGACCACGCCACGAACCGGGTGCCGCCGGAGGTGGCCGGCGATCTGGGCCTACCGCCCGCCGACATGGCGCGCCACATCGCCTATGACGTGGGGGCCGCGGGGGTCACGCGGGAGCTGTCCCGCCTGCTGGATGCGACGGCGGTGCTGTCGGATTTCTCGCGGCTGGTGATCGACCCCAACCGGGGCGAGGACGACCCGACGCTGCTGATGAAGCTCTATGACGGAACGATCATTCCGGCGAACCGCCATGCGGATGCGGCGGAGCGGGCGCGGCGGCTGGACCTGTTCCATCGGCCCTATCATCGCGCGCTGGAGGCGGTTCTGGCCGCACGCGAGGCGCCCGTCCTCTGCTCCGTCCACAGTTTCACGCCGCAGCTTCGCATCGGGCCCGCGCGACCGTGGCAGGTGGGGGTGCTCTTCGCCGGCGACCGGCGGCTGGCGGACCCGCTGATCGCGCGGCTGCGGGCGGAGGGGGACCTGATGGTCGGGGTGAACGAGCCCTATGGGGGGCACCTTCCGGGGGATGCGATGGACCGGCACGCGATCGGTCCCCGGCGGCTGCATGTCTTGATCGAACTGCGCAACGACCTCATCTCGGGGGAGGCGGGGCAACGGCACTGGGCGGAGCGCCTCGCGCCGATGCTGAACGCCGCCCTGGAGGAGGTCGAGAATGCCCGAGATGGATGAAGCCACCCGCACCGAGATCGAGGCCGCCGCGTTCCGCCGCCTGCGCCGTCACCTGCTGGAGGATCGACCGGAGGTGCAGAACATCGACCTGATGAACCTCGCGGGATTCTGTCGCAACTGCCTCGCGCGGTGGTACGGCGAGGCGGCGGGCGAGCGGGGCCACGAGATGTCGAAGGACGTGGCGCGGGAGGCGTTCTACGGGATGCCCTTCGCCGAATGGACCTCTTGGCACCAATCGGATGCCAGCCCGGAGCAGAAGGCCGCCTTCGACCGCAGCTTCGCCGAGAATGTCGGCAAGGGGTGAGCCGCGGCGCAGGCCCCGGTTCGACCCGGACCGACCGATGCGCTATCCACGCGCCAAAGGAGACATCGCCATGATCCGCAGCCTTCCCCGGCTTCTCGCCGCCGCCCTCGCCGCGACGCTCCCCCTCACCGCGCCCGCGACGGCGCAGACAATCTTCGTCGCGCCGCAGGCCACGGCCCTCCCCTCCGGTCCGCTCGTCGGCCAGCGGGCGGATGTCGCGCGGGAATTGCCGCGCTACGGCTATGGCGATGTGGACGTTCGCCGGCTCAGCAGCGGGCAGGTGGCGCAGATCGCGCACCTGATCTATTCCGGCAGGTCGGAGGGCGACATCCGCGGCCAGATCGGTTCCACGCTCCGCCGCGGCCTGCTCCAGCGGGGCGTGGATCGCGTGATCCGGTGAGCGTGCTCCGGGCACTCGCGGTGGCGGCGTCGCTCGCCGCAACTCCGGCCGTGGCCGCGCCGAATGCGCAACTCGTCACATCGGTGCAGCAACGGCTCGACCGGATCGGCTTCGACGCCGTGGAGGCGCGCAGCCTGACGACCCGGCAGATCGCGGCCCTCCACATGGAGTTGCAGGGACGCGCCCTGGCCCCCGGACCGCGCTGGATCGACACGCGGCAGCGGGTGCGCGTGATCCTCGGCTGGGACGGGTTCGCCCGCCGCCACTGACGGATCAGATCGCGGCCTTCAGGCTCTCTTCGAGGTAGATTTCCCGCAGACGCCGGGCGACGGGTCCCGGTGCACCGTCCCCGATGGGTGCGCCGTCGATCTCCACCACGGGCATCACGAAGGAGGAAGCGGAAGTGACGAAGGCCTCGTCCGCCGCCTGCGCCTCGGCGATCGTGAAGGTCCGCTCCTCCACCTTCATCTGCGCCTCGGCGGCCATGCGCAGGACCGCGGCCCGGGTGATCCCGTGCAGGATCTCCTCGCCCAGCTGCCGGGTCACGATGGTGTTGCCGGTCACGATATAGGCGTTGTTCGACGTTCCCTCGGTCACGGCGCCGTCCTCCACCATCCAGGCATCGTCCGCACCCGCCGCCTTGGCCATCATCTTGCCCATGGACGGATAGAGAAGCTGTACCGTCTTGATGTCGCGGCGGCCCCAGCGGCGGTCGGGGATGGAGATCACCCGGATACCCGTCCGCGAAACGGGGGCATCGGCGAGGCCCGGCTTCGACTGGGTGAAGAGGACGATCGTGGGGGTCGCATCCGTCGGATAGGCGAAATCCCGGTCGGCGGTGCCGCGCGTCACCTGCAGGTAGATCAGCCCGTCCTTCAGGTCGTTGCGCGCGATCAGTTCCCGGTGGATGTCGAGCAGGGCATCCTCGTCCACCGGGCGCGCCATCTCCAGCGCGGCGAGCGACCGTGTCAGCCGAGCGGCATGGCCCGGAAAGTCGATGAGCTTGCCGCCGAGGACGCTGGTGACCTCGTAGACGCCATCCGCGAACAGGAAGCCGCGGTCGAAGATCGAGACCGTCGCCTGATCCTCGGGGAGATATTCGCCGTTCACGTAGACGATGCGCATGGAGCCCTCCTGCCTGGCCGCGTTCCTCTTGCGGGCGCGGGGCGAGCCGGTCAAGGCTGCGCGCGATGCTGCACCTGACCGAAGGCCCCCTCGCCCCGCTCCGGGACCGCCCGCTGGCCGCCGAGGTGGCGCAGGCAGCGGCCTTGCGCAACGGCGGCTACCGGGACCATCCCCTCGACCTCGACGATCCGCGCGGGGCCGATCCCGTGGTGGAGATCCGGACCCGCGGCGTAGGGGGGCGCAACGCCTACCATTCGGGGATCGCTCCCTATCACGGGCGGATCGCGGGATCGGTCCCCGACCTCCTGCTGCGCGCGCCGCTGGTGGATCGGTTGATCCGGGTGAATGCGGCGCTGGCGGCCTACGACCTGGAGCTGTGGGTGTTCGACGCCTGGCGACCGATCGGGGTGCAGAACCATTTCCACGATCACTGGATGCCCGAGCGGCTCCGGACGGCGAATCCCGGATGGGACGCGAATCGGGTGGCCGCGGAGACGGGGCGTTATTGGGCGAAGGGCGCCGCGGGTGCCATCGACCCGGCCTCGCCACCGCCCCACGCGACCGGCGGCGCCGTGGACCTGACGATCCGGTATCGGGGCGGGCCGGAGCTGTTCATGGGGACGATCTTCGACGACGTCTCGACCGCGTCCGGAACCGATGCGTTCGAAGCGGAGCCGGAGGGCCTCGCCTTTTCCGCGCGGGAGGCGCGGGCCAACCGGCGGCTGCTCTACTGGCTGATGATCGAGGCGGGATTCGCGAACAATCCGACGGAATGGTGGCACTTCTCCCGCGGGGACCAGATGTGGGCGCGGATCACGGGGGCGGCGGCGGCGTATTATTCCACCGCGCCCGGGTTCTAGCACCGGCCGGCGGGCGCGCCGAGATACCCGGCCGGTTCCTCGCCGCCGCGGGCGTAATCGACCGGCGCGGTCTGCCGCACCTCCGTCACCCGCTTGAAGCCGTAGCGCAGAAGACCGCCCGACGCCTCCCCCGCGACGATCAGGGCGGAGCGGACCATGCGCGCGCCGTCATGAATCTCCACATGGCCGCGCAGGCGGGGAGCGACGTCCAGCCCGACCTCGAACCCGGTCGCATCGTAGGAGCGGATCGGGTACCACGCCTCGCCCATCTGAACCCGCAGACGGCCGCCGGTCGCCCGATGCTCGCGGTCCCGCGCCCGGGCGAGGCCCAGGCGGACCTCCTCCGGCAGGAACGACAGGTCGGGCTCGGGCATCGTCACCTCCATGCGGGCCGGGGCGATGCGATTTCGCGCCCCGCTCCGCCCCAGACTGACGGAGCTTTGTGAAGAGTCAATGAAGGCCCGGGGGCATTCATCCCATCGACATCATCCCGCCGTCAGGTCCCGGTCCGGGGCCGCAACACATGCGGGATCGCCGGGTCATAGAGCGCGCTGTCCCGGAAGTCCTGGGCATCCGACAGGGCGGGGCCCACGAGGATCAGGGCGGTCCGCGTGATCTTTTCCGCGCGGACCCGTTCGCGGATGTCCGACAGCGTGCCGCGGAGGAACGTCTCGTCCGGCCAGCCGACGCGGTAGGCGACCACCACCGGGCAATCGGCACCGTAATGCGGGACCAGCACGCGCTCGATCTCGCGCAGCGCCCGGATGCCGAGATGGATGGCGAGGGTGGCGCCGGTGCGGGCGAAATTCTCCAGCGTCTCGCGCGGGGGCATGGAGGTCGATTTCATCGAGACGCGGGTGAGGACGATGCTCTGCGCCACTTCCGGCACCGTCAGTTCCTGACCCAGCGCCGCCGCCGCCGCCGCGTAGGCGGGCACGCCCGGCGTGATGTCGTAGGGGATGCCGTCCCGGCGCAGCAGGCGGATCTGCTCCGCGATGGCGCCGTAGAGGCTCGGATCGCCGGAATGGACGCGGGCCACATCCTCGCCCCGCCCGTGGGCCGCGACGATCTCCGCATGGGTCTCGGCGAGCGTCATCGGGGCGGTGTCGAGGACCCGCGCCCCCGCGGGCGCCTCCGCCACCACCGCCTCCGGTACCAGCGACCCGGCGTAGAGACAGACGGGACAGGCGCGGATCAGCCGCTGTGCCCTGAGCGTCAGAAGCTCCGGATCGCCCGGCCCCGCGCCGATGAAATGAACGGTCATGGCTGCATCTCCCGGAGAAGACGGCGCGCGCCGCCCGCCCTCTTTGCTCCGCAAATATTCCCGCCGGAGGCTCCGGCGATGCGACATGGGGCTCCGATGCTCATGCCAGATCCCCCCGGCCATCTTGCGCGCGTAGCCGCGGGGCGTGAACATCCGCGTCCCGTCTCCGGTCCGGGTCAGGCGGGTGTTCGACGATCCGACCAGCACGATCGTCAGCATGTCCACCTCCTCCACCTCCAGCGCGTCGAGGCGGCGGAACCGCAGCACCTCCTCGGGGCGCCCGAGCGAGGTCGCCAGCAGGACGGGCGTATCGGGCGGGCGATGCGCCAGCAGGATGTCGCGCGCCTCGGCTAGAAGGGTGCGGCGGCGGCGACTCACGGGGTTGTAGAACGCGATCACGAAATCGCCCTCCGCCGCAGCATGCAGCCGCCGGACGATATCGGCGCGGGGCGTCAGCAGGTCCGACAGGGAGATGGCGCAGAAATCGTGGCCCAGCGGGGCGCCCGCCCGGGCGGCGGCGGCCTGAAGCGCGCTGATCCCGGGGGTGCAGATGACCTCGACCCGACGGGCGGCGGCCGACAGGGCGGAGGGGTCGGACGGGTCCCGGTCCAGAAGCTCGAACACGAGCGCGCCCATGGCGTAGATGCCCGCATCCCCCGAACAGACGAGCGCGACGTGCCGCCCCTCCCCCGCCCGCTCCAGCGCATGGCGGCAGCGCGCCTCCTCCCCGCCAAGCGGAAAGTCGGCGCGCGGCTTGCCCGCCGCGAGCGGTCCGAGCAGGTCGAGATAGAGGCCGTAGCCGACCATTTCGTCCGCCTCCTGCACCATGCGGCTCGCCTCCGGGGACCGCCAGCCGGATTGCCCCGGGCCGATGGAGACGACGGAGACGCGGCCCCGGGCCCGTCCCGCAAGGGTTGCGATGGGGGCGGGCGCCATCGCCAGGGCCGCGGTGGCCATGGCCGACTTTCGCTTCGCGCAGCGGAGGACGCCATCCGCGCCCGCACCCAGAAGGGCCGCGTTCTCGGCGACGCCATGGGCGCCGATCTCGGCGAAGACGATGTCGGACGGCGTTTGGGTGCGCGGCGTCGCGGCCTCCAGCTCGGCGGCGGAGAAATGGCGGACGGGCTGCCCCAGATGCCTGGCCAGCGCCAACATCGCGCCCTCGTCCGCCTTGATGTCGGCGGTGAAGATGCCGCGGAGGGCGGCCGGGGCGATATCCGCCTCCACCAGCATTCCGTCGACCAATGCGATGAGTTCCGCCGGGGGGCAGTTGCGGGAGGCGCCGACCCCGAGCGTCGCCCGGCGCGGGTGGAACAGAAGGTCCGGAGCGGCGTCGCCCGTGCGGGGCGGGTGCATGGTGCAGCGGATGGCCACCGCATCGCCCCGGGGCAAGCCTTCGAGCCAGCCCGCCGCCTCCGCCTCCTCCCCCTCGGTCCGGGCGCCGCCACCGGAGAGGAGGGTCGCCATCGCGGCCTTCGCCGCCGCCGGGTCGGCGAGTGTCCAGCCCGGCGGCGGCTCGTCCAGCGCCACGCCGAGGGCCACATCGCCCGCCGTCGTCACCGCCGCCACCCCGCCGAGGGCGTCGGCGACGCGCCGGGCCAGGCGATTCGCTCCCCGGTGCCCGCCCAGGAGGGGGACCACGACGCGCCCGTCATCGGAGACCGACAGGACCGGCGGCTCCGTTATCTTGTCGGCGAGCAGGGGGGCCACGGCCCGGATCAGGATGCCGCTCGCGCAGACCCCGATCACCGCATGGCCCGCGGCGAAGAGATCCCGCGCATGAACCAGCGCGTCGGGAAACGTGATCTCCGCCGTCGTGCGTCCGGCCCGCCCGTGGAGGGGGCAATCGAGCGCTGCGGCCACCCGCCGCGCGGTTGCCTCGCCTGCCGCGTTCAGCGCGAGGACGACCGGGTTCAGAGCCATGGATCGGCCCCCTTCGCGATCAGGATCATGGAGAAGTAGGGGGCATCGTCGGGGGCGTCGGCCAGCGGCAGGATGCGTTCGGCGGCCAGCGTCGCCCGCTCTACATAGGTCGCGGCATCCAGCAGACCCTCGGCGGCCAAGAGGTTGCGCAGGCGGGGCAGATGGCGACCGACCTTCAGGATGGCGAGCGTGTCCGCCGCAAGCAAGTGACCCCGCAGCGCCGCATCCTGCAACGGTCCCGGCAGGATCGTCAGCACCTCGTTGCGCGCCGTCAGCGGGAGGGCGGCGCGGGCGGCGCAGGCGGTCAGCGAGGTGATGCCGGGCACGATCTCCACCGCGAAGCGATCCCGCAGGCGGGCGAAGAGATACATGAACGAGCCGTAGAAGAACGGATCGCCCTCGCAGAGGCAGACGACGTCGGACCCGGCCCCGAGCGCCTCGGCGATGCGGGTCGCGGCAACGTCGTAGGCGGCCTGCGCCGGGGCACGTTCGCGGGTCATGGGGATGTCGATGCGGATTTCGGGCGTGTCCGCGGGGATGAGATCGGCGGCGATGGCGCGGGCGAAGCTGTCGCCCCCGGCGAGGCTCGGATACGCGATCACGTCCGCCGACGCGATCAGGCGCGCGGCCCGCAGGGTCAGCAGGTCCGGATCGCCGGGGCCAAGCCCGACGCCGTAGAGGATCCCCGTCATCGCTTGACCAGCGACCATTGGGTCACCGTCATCGACGGCCGCCATCCGCGATACCGGCCCACCGGCTCGGCCCGGTCCACGGCCAACCGCACGAGGTCGCCGCCGTGACGGGCATGGAGCGCGGTCAGGATCGCCTCCGATTCCAGCGTCACGGCGTTCGAGACCAGCCGGCCCAGCGGGCGGAGGGCCGCCCAGGCCGCATCGAACACCGCCTCCGACAGGCCGCCGCCGATGAAGACGGCATCGGGCGCGGGCAGGCCGTCCAGCGCCTCCGGCACCGTGCCGTCGCGCAGATCGAGGCGCGGGGCGCCGAGGGCGAGGGCATTCTCGGCAGCCATGGCGCGGCGGTCGGCGCGCGGCTCGATCCCGATCGCGCGGGCGGAGCGGGCGGCGCGCATCCATTCGATGGCGACGGACCCGGAACCGGTTCCGATATCCCACAGGAGAGCGCCGCGCATGGGCATGAGCTTGGCGAGGGTGGCGGCGCGGACCTCCCGCTTGGTCATGGTGCCGTCGGACCGGAAGAGCGCGTCATCGAGGCCGGGCACGCGCGGCAGGAGCGCCGCATCCGGGGCGGCCACGCACTCGACGGCAAGCGTGTTGAAGGCGGGAACTTCGTGGGTCCAGTCCGCCGCCGTTCCGTCGAAGCGCGCTTCGGTCGGGCCGCCCATATTCGCCAGCACCGTCATGGGGGAGGCGCCGAAGCCGCGGTCGGCGAGGAACGTGGCGATCTGGCCCGGCGTCTCGGCCCCCGTCGTGAGGATCAGGAGGCGGGCGGCGGGCTGGATGAACGCGATCATCTGCTCCACCGGGCGACCGTGCACCGTCAGCGTTTCCAGATCGGCCATGGACCAACCCATTCGGGCCGCGGCGAGCTGAAACGCGGAGAGCTGCGGGTGGTAGGCAATTTCGGCGGGCGGGATCGACCGGCCGATCCGCGCGCCGACCGAGAACCAGAGCGGATCGCCGGTGGCCAGAACGACAACCCTTTGGCCGCGCAGGGAGTCCAGCGTGCCGATCAGGGCATCGAACGGATGCGGCCAGGCGAGGCGGCGGGCGGAGAGGGTGTCCGAGAGCGTGTGGTGCCGGTCGCCGCCGACGATCACCTCGGCCGCTTCCACCACGGCACGGGTGGCGGGGGAGAGGCCGTCGAGGCCGTCCTCGCCGATGCCGACGATATGGATCCAGGCGGGATCAGGCATGGGTCGGGCCGGGGATGCGTTCGTATGCCGTTCGTGCATACGGACGTATGACAAATGTATGGACGCCCGGCACGCGGGGGTTACAGGCGATCACTGCATGCCCCCACCGGCAAGGATACCGACCGCGTTCACGGCAGCGGAGGCCATGGCACTCCCGCCCCGGCGACCGCGCAAGGTGAGGTAGGGGGTGCCGCGGGGATCGGAGGCGAGCTCCGCCTTCGACTCGGCGGCCCCGACGAAGCCTACGGGAAAGGCCAGGATCGCGGCGGGCCGGAGCGCGCCATCGTCGAGCCGTTCGAGCAGGCGGAAGAGCGCCGTGGGGGCGTTGCCGATGGCGATCACGGCGCCGTCCGTATCCCAGAGGTCCACGGCGGCGGCGGAACGGGTCGTCCGCGCCTCGCGGGCCATGTCCGGGACGCGCAGATCGTTCAGGGTGCAGCGTATGTCCGTCCCCGGCAGAAGGCGGCGGGTGATGCCCGCGGCGACCATCTCGCAATCGGCATAGACGGGCGCGCCCTTCCGGAGGGCGGCGACGGCGGAGGCGGCGACGTCGGGGGCGTAGGCCAGACGGTCGGCGACCTCGATCATGCCGCAGGCGTGGATGACGCGGACGGCCAGTTCGGCCACGTCCGGCGGGAAGCGGTCGAGGGCGGCCTCGGCGCGGACGGTTGCGAAGGAGGCGGCGTAGATGGACGCGGGGTCGCGCGTGTAGGGTCTCATGTCAGGCGAGCCTGCATGCGGGAGGGGGGACACCGAGGGCAACAGGAGGACGGGAGCGGGGCACGATCCGTCAGGCCCTGCGCGTCTTGCGGGCGGATTGGGGGCCGTGGGGGTGGTCCGCATGGGGATAGACGGGATGTGCGTGGCCGGGGTGATCGTGCCCGTGGTGGTGATCGTGTCCGTGATGGTGGTGATCCCCGTGGGCATGATGGTGATGCGCCTCCTGCGCTTCCAGCCGGCAAAGGCCGGTGCAGAACGTGTCGCAGAGGGAGCAATCGGCGACGTTGGAGCCGGGGGCGCTGGCGCCCTGTCCCTCGACATGGTGGTGGTGGCTCTCCTGAACGGCACCGACCTCGGCCTCGAATCCCAGCACGGCGGTGCGGTATTTGCACAGCACGCAGGTCGGCGGGGGCGTGTCGGAAAAGGCGGGGTGACCGGCGCGGATGGCGGCGGGGATCGTCACGGGCGGCGCGCCGTCGGGGGCCAGCACCTGGGCGCGATAGGCACAGGTGCCGCAATTCGGGGGCGGGTTGCGACCCGTCTGTTCGACGATGCGTTCGGCGAAGGTCGCGAGGACCTGGGGATGGTCGCCGAGATAGCCCGCCCTGACGAACTGCGTCCCGGGGCTGGCGGCGGCGACGCGGTCGGTGAACCCGTAGATCCGGTCGATCAGGATGCCCGAGAAGAGAAAATACGGAAAGACGACGATGCGCTTGTAGCCGAGCTTGGCGGCATGGGTCAGGCACGGCTCCACCAGCGGGAAGGTGACGCCGGAATATCCGACCTCCAGCCAGCCGAAGCCGAGCCCCTCATGCAGCATCCGCGCCACCTTGGCGACATTGCCGTTGGCGTCCGGGTCCGAGGCGCCGCGGCCGATCACGACGAGGCAGGTGTCGTGACGGTCGACGGGCGCGATGGCATCTGCGGCCGCCAGCGCATCCTCGATGCGGGATGCGGCGGCGGCGATCATCTTGGGGTCCACGCCGAGTTCGCGTCCGTAGCGGATGTCGATCCCGTGCTTGGCCGCGTAGGTGTTTAGGACCGTGGGTATGTCGTTCTTGGCGTGCATCGCGGCGAAGAGCATTCCGGGCACGGCGAGGATCCGGTCGCATCCCGCCTCGCGCAGCCGGTCGAGCCCGTCGCGGATCACCGGGTTGGCGAATTCGAGATAGCCGTAATCCACCAGCCAGTCGGACGGCAGAAGCGGGGGCAGCTTCTGCGCCAGGGTGGCGAATTCGTCGACCGCCGATTGGGACCGGCTGCCGTGCCCGCAGATCATGATGCCGGTGCGGGTCATGTGGACCGCTCGCCATCCTCGGGCGCCGCGTCCTCTTCCTCCCCGGCCTCCGGCGCCTTCTCCTCCGCACGGCCACCCTTGATCCAGCCGATCACGGCCGCCCCGACGATCACGCCGAGACCGACGCCGAGGGTCCAGTGATCGTGGCCGCCGAGTTCGCCCAGATGGCCGGTATGGGCGCCGGCGGGGGTGGCGAGGACGAAGGCTGGCAGGAGCAGGATAGGGCGCATATCGGGACCTCGGGCGTCGTGGGGCGGCAAGAAGCAGCCCCCGGGGCAGCCGGGTCGGCGACGATGCCGCATCCCGCCCCCGGTCGGGGTCGGCGGGATCGCGGCCACCTGTCCGGCCCCGTCGGGGGCGTCGTCATCGTGAGGGGTAGCGGGGCCGCGCGCGGGGCGCAATGGGGGTCGCGACGGGCGCGCGCCCGCACGCGGGGGTCAGCCCGCCTGGAGGCCGATGCGCCCGATCCCCGGCAGCTTCAGCGCCGGGCGCAGGATGTCGAGGCCGAATGCCTGCCCCAGAAGGTGCAGCTCCAGCCCCGTGCGGGGACCGGCGGACAGGCCCGCGAGGCCGGACCAGGACAGGTGCAGATCGCCGCCAGCATCGCGCGTCGCCTGCAGGCCCGGGCCGGTCCAGTCGCGACCGACCGCATGGGGCGGCAGGGTGATGCCGAGGGCGGGAACCTCGCGCAGCAGATACGCGGTGAAGGTGTTCGAGTTCGGGCCGGGGAAGATGCGATAGCTGCCCGGATCGCGCCAGGGATAGGACGCGACCGCGCGGGAGAGGTCGGGGATCAGGCGGGCGGCGATGGCCCCCGTGACCGAGCCGATCACCCACGGCTCGTTCGAGAACCAGCGCGCGTCGGGTGGATAGGCGTCGAGGCGGACGGGGCGGCCCCAGCCGACGACGTCCGCGCGCGTCCAGCGTCGGGCGCCCGCCTCCTTCCACACGATCCAGGAATGGACCGAGACGGCCCCCTTCGGCCCGCCGGTGCGCGCGGCCAGGACGTGGATCGCCGCACCCGGAACGTCTGCCGCCGCGGGCAAGAGACCGGACGGTCCCCAATCGGCGGCGCGCCAGCTGTCGGGCCGGTCCTGGAACGCCCACCAGATCGCCGCCGTGGCGACCGGCAGCAGAAAGGCGAACGCGAACAGCGTCGACAGCGAAAGGAAGAGGCGGGCGATCATGGAACGGAGCAGATAGGGACGCCGCCGCCCCGATGCGAGGGGTCAGTCGGTCGCGGGTGCGAGCATCCGCCCAAGGGGGCGTCCGCCGATCAGGTGGAGATGGAAATGGGGCACCTCCTGCACCGCGTGGCTCCCGGCATTGGAGATGGCGCGGAACCCGTGGCCGGTATCGGCGGCCACGCCCTTTTCGCCGCAGATGGCGGCGCAGGTGCGGGCGAAATCCACAATCTCCGCTTCGGACGCCTCGGCACAGAAATGGTCGTAGGTTACGTAGGCGCCCTTGGGGATGACGAGGACATGGACGGGTGCCTGCGGCGTGATGTCGTTGAAGGCGAGCGTATGCTCGGTCTCGGCAACGGTGTCGTTGGGAATCTCGCCGCGCAGGATGCGGGCGAAGATATTGGTGTCGTCATAGGTGTAGGGCATGGGATCCTCGGGGCTGGGGCCTTGCGTCTGATAAGATCGGGAAAACCGGGTGCGGGTGTCGCCGGGGCGCACCCGCGCGGCGACGTCAGAGCATCGAGGGGACGACCTGATCCGGGGGGCGGTGGCCGTCGGCGAAGGTCTGCATGTTGACCAGCACGCGTTCGCCCATCTCCAGCCGCGCCTCGCGGGTGGCCGAACCCATATGCGGCAGCAGGACCACGTTGGGCAGTTCGCGCAGCCGGGGGTTCACGCCGCGGCCGCGTTCGTAGACGTCGAGGCCCGCGCCCGCCAGCTCGCCCGCGCGGAGCATCCGGGTCAGGGCATTCTCGTCGATGACCTCGCCGCGGGACGTGTTCACGATCACCGCCGAGGGCTTCAGCAGTTTCAGCCGCCTCGCGTTCAGCAGGTGGAAGGTGGACGGCGTGTGCGGCGCGTTGACCGACAGGATATCGACGCGGGAGACCATCTGGTCGAGGCTTTCCCAGTAGGTCGCCTCCAGCGGCACCTCCAGCCCGTCATGGAGGCGGCGACGGTTGTGGTAGTGGATCGACAGGCCGAAGGCGCGGGCGCGGCGGGCGAGCGCCTGACCGATCCGGCCCATCCCGAGGATGCCGAGCCGCTTTCCGCCCAGCCGTCCACCAAGCAGCGCCTCGGGCGCCCATCCCTCCCAGGCGCCTTCCTGCATCTTGGTCATCCCCTCCTGCATCCGGCGGGAGACCGACAGGATCAGGGCCATGGCCATGTCGGCGGTGTCCTCGGTCAGGACGCCCGGCGTGTTGGAGACGAGGATGCCCCGCTGGCGCGCGGTGGCCACGTCGATATGGTCAACCCCCGCGCCGTAATTGGCGATCAGCTTGAGACGGTCGCCCGCCCCCGCGAGCATGGCCGCGTCGATCCGGTCGGTGATCGTGGGCACGAGGATGTCGGCCTCGCGCATGGCCTCGGCCAGGGCGGCGCGGGGCATCGGCTCCTCCCCCGCGCCCAGCGTCACGTCGAAGAGTTCGCGCATCCGCGTCTCGACCGGCTCGGGCAGGCGTCGCGTCACGACAACACTCAGACGACTCGTTGGCACGATCCGCACCCTCCCCCTTTTTTCCCTGCGCGCCATGATGGCATCATGGGGAGTGCGCGCAAGGGGCGGCAGACCCCGCGCGCCGGTCACGACAGGCAGAGGCGGAGCAGGCCATGCGTTCGATCATACTTGCGGCGATCATCGCCGTGGCGGGGCTTTCGGGTCCCGTGGACGGCGCGGAGGAGCGGGGGTCGGTCACGAACCTGCCGCTGCCGCGCTACGTCTCGATGAAGGCGTCCGAAGGATATGCGCGGCGCGGGCCGTCGGGCACGCATCGCATCGACTGGGTGTTCCAGCGGCGGCACATGCCGCTGCGGATCGTGGACGAATACGGCCATTGGCGCCGGGTTCAGGACCGGGAGGGGGCGGGCGGCTGGATGCACTATTCGCTGCTGTCCGGGAACCGGACCGTGCTTGTGGAGGGGACGGGGATCGCCCTGCACCGGCGGCCGAACCCGGATGCGCCGGTGAGCGCGCGGCTGGAGCCGGGGGTCGTGGCCTGGCTGGGGAAATGCTCCGGCGGGTGGTGCCGTCTTGAGGTCGAGAACGCGGGCGGCTGGACCACGACCGAGGCGCTCTGGGGCGTGGCGCCGGACGAGGTGCGGGAATAGCACGGGAATCTGCGCTGGCCTGAACAGCGACTTGCTTTGCCGGATCGGACCGTTGCGATGGCCGTTAGCCCTCGACATTCCGCGCGCCGGGGCCCTCCGCCCCCTTCGCATCGTCGGGATTGTAGAGCGCGCATGTCTCCATCGAGAGACAGCCGCAGCCGATGCATCCATCGAGATTGTCGCGCAGCCGGGTCAGGCGGTCGATCCGGTCGGTCAGGTCCGCGCGGATGTCTGCGGCGATCACCGCCCATTCCGCGGGGTTCGGCGGCCGGTCGGTGGGCGGCCCCAGAGCCTCCCGGATGCGCGCCAGCGGCAGGCCGAGCCGCTGCGCCGCGCGGATGAAGGCGAGCCGCCGCAATTCGGCGCGGGGAAAGCGCCGCTGGCCGCCGCGATTGCGGGGCGGCGCGATCAGGCCGCTTGTCTCGTAGAAGCGGATCTGGCTGACCGTCAGGCCGGTGCGGGCGGCGATCTGACCGATGGAGAGTTCCCGGGGCAGCATGGCGATTTCTCCCTTGACCTCGACCATGGTTGAGGTCCGAGAAGGGGCGGGTCAATCGCGAAAGGAACACGCCATGGCCCGTCTCGAACACCTGAACCTCACCGTCCGCGACCCCGATGCGGTCGCCTCCGTCCTCTGCGATCTGCTGGGATGGCGCATTCGCTGGGCTGGTACCGCCATGGGCGACGGGCGTACCGTCCATGTCGGGGACGACGATGCCTATGTGGCGCTCTTCCGGCCGGGCGGAGAGGTGGCGGACCCGGCCTCGACCTATGGCACGCACGGGGCGATGAACCATCTCGGCATCGTGGTGGACGACCTGTCGGCGCTGGAAGCGAAGGTCGCGGCGGCGGGATACGCGCCGCGGAGCCACGCCGATTACGAGCCCGGACGGCGGTTCTACTTCGATGGGCCCGAGGGGATCGAGATCGAGGCGGTCGCCTACGATCGCGCGCCGGGGGCTGCCCGCCCCCGGACCCCCGGGGATATTTGAGCCGAGAAGAAGAAGATCAGGCCCGGATTGCGGCGTTGAAGGTTTCGGCCAGTGCCGTCCACAGCGTTTCCGTCCGGGCGGTCAGCAGGCGGCCCTGTTTCATGGTCGGGTGGTATTCGGTGCCGTCCAGCAGGCGGGCGGTGCCCCCCGCTTCCTGCAGGATGAGAACCCCGGCGGCGTGATCCCAGACGTTGAGCATCCCGTTCAGGCAGAAATCCGAGCCGCCCAGCGCCTGTATTCGGTATTCGTGCAGGCTTGCCCCGAAGGAGGAGGCCCGGCGGAACAGCGGGATGGTCGCCGCCAGCGCCGCCTCCTGCGCCGGGGGATAGAAATAGGTGCCGACATTGCCGCGCAGTTCCTTGAACGGCGCGTCGGCGTCGCTGACCCGAAGGCGGCGGGTCGTGCTGCCCCGGTGGTAGAACGCCCCCTGCCCCCGATGGGCTGCGATCCAGTCGTCGAAACTCGGGTCATAGAGCAAGCCCCATTGCGTCACCCCATCCTCGACCACGGCGAGGATGACGCCGAAATTGGCGAGCCCGTGGGCGTAATTCCAGGTGCCGTCGATCGGGTCGATGATCGTCACGCGGCCGTGGCCTACCTTGTCCAGAAGGCTCCGGTCGGCGCTCACCGCCTCCTCCCCCACAACCGTATCGCCGGGGAGGATCGCATGGATGCGCGCGGTCAGCGCATCCTTTGCGGCGCGGTCGGCCACGGTCACCAGATCGTCGAAGGCGGATTTCGCGTCGATGTCGCCATCGGAGAGATTGCGGAAGCGGGGCATGATCTCGGCGGCGGCCACGGCGCGGACAGCGGCGACGATGGCATCGGACTGGGTCGGGGATAACGGCATTAACTGCTCCGGAAAAGGTAAGGGATTCCGCAGTGACGTGGGGCGCCGGAGCGGGTTAAGATAAAACGGTTACGAGTTCTTGTTTAGCGATTGGACCGCCAAATGACCCATATCCCCGAAGTGACTTATATCGACCTCGCACGGTTGGTCGATACACTCCTGCATCGGTCCGACGAGGCGGCACCCGCCGTCAGCGCCTCGGGCACGGACGGGATGCCCGCGCCGACACTGGACTACGCCTGCGACGCCCTGCCCCCCGCCCGCTGACGCCTCACGCGGCGTCGTCCAGCCCACGGCCCTTGAGGAGCGCGTCGACCCCCGGCAGGCGCCCGCGGAACGACGTATAGAGTTCCGCGGCGTCCCGCGATCCGCCGGTGGAGAGGATGTTCGCTTCCAGCTTCCGCGCCAGATCGGGATCGAACGGGTCGCCCGCCTCCTCGAAGGCGGCGAAGGCGTCGGCATCCATGACCTCCGACCACATGTAGGAATAGTATCCCGACGAGTAGCCGTCGCCGGAGAAGACATGGGCGAAATGGGGCGTGGCGTGGCGCATCCGGATGGCACGGGGCATGCCGATATTCTCCAGCACCTCCGCCTGTTTCTGCATCGGATCGGCGGGGGCCGGACCGTCGTGAAACGCGAGATCGACGAGAGCCGAGGCGACGTATTCGACGGTCGAGAAGCCCATGTCGTAGGTGGACGCGGCGAGCAGCCGGTCGCGCAGGGCGTCGGGCATGGCCGCGCCCGTCTCCGCATGGGTGGCGAATTCGGCGAGGATCTCGGGGACCTCCAGCCAATGCTCGTAGAGCTGGCTCGGCAGTTCCACGAAGTCGCGGGCGACGGAGGTGCCGGAGATCGACTGATAGGTCACGTCCGACAGCATCTGGTGCAGGGCGTGGCCGAATTCGTGGAACAGGGTCCGGGCGTCGTCGTAGCTGAGCAAGGCCGGATCGGAATGGGCGAAGTTGCAGACGTTGACGACGATGGGCCGCGTGTCGCCGTCGAGCTTCGATTGCGAACGCATGGCGCTGCACCACGCACCGGAACGCTTGGAGGGGCGGGCGAAGTAGTCGCCGAGAAAGACCGCGACATGCTCGCCGTCCCGCGTGACCTCCCATGCGCGGACATCCTGATGATAGAGGGGGGTGTCGAGAGGTTTGAAATCCAGCCCGAACAGGCGGTTGGACACCGCGAAGGCGGCGTCGATCATGCGGTCGAGCTGGAAATACGGTTTCAGCTCCGCCTCGTCCAGATCGTGCAGCGCGAGCCGCCGCTTCTCCGCATAGTAGCGCCAGTCCCAGGGTTCCAGCGGGCCGAGCTGTCCGTCCTCCGTGGCCATCCGCGACAGATGCTCCGCATCTGATAGGGCCGCCTTGCGGGCCGGGTGCCAGACCTCCATCAGCAGGTCGCGCACGGCGTCGGGGGTCTTCGCCATCTCCGTCTCCAGCTTGTAGTCGGCGAAGCTGTCATAACCGAGCAACGCCGCACGCTCCTGCCGGAGGGTGAGGATTTCGGCGGCGAGCGCGCGATTGTCCGTCTCCCCGCCATTGGCCCCGCGGGCGGTCCAGGCCTCGTACGCCTTCTCGCGCAGGTCCCGCCGGGGCGAGAATTGCAGGAACGGTACGATCAGGGACCGGTTCAGGGTCACGACCGGACCGGGGCGATCCCGCTCGGTCCCGGCGGCGCGGGCGGCCGTCTTCACGAAGTCCGGAAGGCCGTCGAGATCGTCCTCCGACAAATCCATGAACCAGTTCCGCTCGTCGGCGAGCAGGTTCTGGCCGAACCGGGTGCCGAGGGTGGCGAGCCGGGATTTCACCGCCGTGAGCCGCTCCGCCTCTTCCCCCGTAAGCGCCGCGCCGGAACGGACGAAGCCCCGACGGGTCAGCATCAGGACGCGTGCCTGCTCCTCCGTGAGGTCGAGGGCGTCGCGCCGGTCCCAGAGATCCTCGATCCGCGCGAAGAGGTCCGCGTTGTTCGTGATCTCCGACGAATAGGCCGAGAGCTTCGGTGCGAGGTCCCGCTGCAACGCCTCCCGCGCGGGCGTGCTGTCGGCCCCCGCGAGGTTGTAGAAGACGCCCGCGACCCGGTCGAGCGTGGCATCGGCCCGTTCCAGCGCCTCGATCGTATTGGCGAAGGTCGGTGCGTCCGGGTCGTCCGCGATGGCCCGGATCGCAGCCCGCCCGTCTTCCATCGCCGCATCCATCGCCGGGCCGAAATCATCGTCGGAGATGGCGGCGAAGGGCGGCAGGGCGAAGGGCGTGTCCCAGGGGGCGAGCAGCGGGTTGGTCATGGCGATCTCCTTTGGGATGCAACCTAGGTCGGGCGCCCGGCGCGCGCTAGGTAGGGGGTGAATATGGACGGAGGATGGGATGACCTGGTCGATACATCACGTGAACCTACAGGCACGGGACGTGCGAGCGACGGCGGCATTCTACGCCGCGATCTTGGGAATGCGGGAGGAGGCATGGGCCTTTCCGGCGACGCGGGGCTACCTGCCGGGGGATCCCGACAAGCTGGCACTGATGGCGGACGGACGGGACAGCCATTCGGGCCTGCACCTGATCGCGCCGGATGGGGAGTTCGCGGCGCGCAACGGGCTGGACCACAACCCGTCGGTGGGCGGGCATGTGGCGTTTCAGGTGGACGATCTGGATGCGGTGATCGGGCGGTTGCGGGCTGCGGGGATCCGCCATTCGGTGACCGGGGAATTCGCGATCCCCGGCCTGCGCCACGTTTATGTCGAGGATCCGGAGGGGAACCTGATCGAGATCAACGGGCGGGTCTGAGGGCGCACCGGACGGCACGCCCCCGAGCGGTCAATCGTCAAGACGGACATGCGCCGTCTTGTCCGCGAAATCCTTCTTCGGGTCGTTGCCCATCAGCATCTTGATCCCGGCCACGAGGCTGGATCCGTCCTGCCAGAGCTGCGCTTCGGACGCGTCGTAGCGTACCAGCCGTAGCTTCGGATCATCCTTGCCGTCATACCAGGCTGCCACGAACGGGTTCCACAGCCGGTCGATCATCTCCCGGTCCATGTCGATGGTGAGAGTGCCCGAGGCGGAGGCCCAGATGTCGTGGCCCTTGGATGCGAAGGTCATGAGGCCCGGCTTCGATCCGGGCACAAGTGCTTGACCCAGCTCGGTTTCGCTGGAGGTGAAGAACCAGATCGGACCGCTATCGGCCTTGTCCTCGAGTGCGGCGGTCATGGGCCGGGGCGGGGCGCCGTCGCAGCCGAGCATGACGGTCATGTCGGAGCGGAGGGCCTTCCAGAACTGCGTCTCGATTTCGGAGGGGGTGGGCATGGACGTCTCCTGTTGTTCGTCCGTGCAACGCGTCGGAGACCGGATCGGGTTCCTTCGGGAGTTGGGATTCCACCGGGAAGAGAGCGGTTTTCGGCGGGGAATCGCCCGGTTTTGCCCTTGCGGGAACCGGGTCGGGGGTCGGGGAATTGGGTGGGCATACCCAACGTCAGGAGATGATCATGCTCGCAAGCCCTTCCCCCCGCACGAAATCCGTCACCGTCCTGGCGCTGCTCCTCGGCGCCATGTCCCTGTCCGGTTGCGCCGCCGCGGCCCTGGGTGCGGGCGGTGCAATCGTGGCGGACCAAGCCGTTGAAAACGAAGGCGGAAACCTGTTCTGAGGAGAGCTGGGACGACGCGTATCGTTCTCGTGACGGATCTGCTGCTCGGACTGGCCGCGTGCGAGACGGCCGAGGGGTTCGTGCAGGATGCCGAGAATGTCGGGGACGCGGTTTCGGGCTGAGACCCGGACTTGCGGATGACAGGGGCGCCCTTGCCGGAAGGTGGGGCGCCCTTTTTCGTCCGTCTGGCCATTCGACGGGCCATAGACGGAAAATTCACAGTTCGGGGTAAGTCTCCGCAGCCTCTTTCACATTTCGTACAAAACGGAATCGAGGCCCAGATGACCCGCAATGCAGCCCCCCGCCGCCTTCCCGTCTCGGACGCACGCGAACGTCTCGCCGACATCGTGATGCGCGTTCAGGATCCGCGGGAGCATTGCGTCCTGACGCGGCACGGCAAACCGGTCGCGGCGGTGGTGTCGATCGCCTCGCTCCACAGCATCATCGACGTCCGGGATCAGGACGCGCGGGTGGCGGAGGGCTGGATCCCGAACGGCCTGCGCCTCGACCGGAAGGAGAAGAAGGAGAAGGCCCGCTACCTGTCCTGGGGCGAGGCGGCGGTGCAGCTCCGCGAAGTCCAGCTGGACCGCCTCGCCGAACGCCGCCTGCTGGCCCGGGCCGGGATGGAGCCGATCCCGGGCGGGGAGCTGGGGGCGTCGGCGGTGGAGGCGGTCAAGGTCGGGCGGAAGCGGTGGTGGCGGTTTTGGTGAAGATCAGATTTGAATACTGATAGTTTCTCCTCGAACTGCCAAGAATGCCAAGTCAACTTTGTACAGGCCAGAAGGAGTATAAAACGTTTATGGCATCTGCTCAAAGCAAATAAATTACAATGATCTGCACACGATTTCTGTGACGATATTAAACCCGACTGCATACTGAACCTACCAGAACGCCAAACTCTTTGACGCTTCGCATCTTTCTAGATTTTGTCATCGACCTTTTGCGCCTTTTGAGGCAGGGGCGGCAAAGCAGGAAACTTAATCCTTAGTGTTTCATATTGGCCTCGAATAGTGCCCGGCGCCAAAGCTTCGGTAATTCCAACAATCAGACTTAGAGCACCCACCACCTGCCCCACTCCAGGAATTGAGAGAGATGACAACAGCGCGGAGAAAAACACAAATCTACCAACATATATACCTCCGTTTTTGAAAGCTTCACTTTTACGCCGATCGAGAACTCTCTTCCGAGATGGATCAGCGGTAAAAGTTGAACTATCATGGTACTCTCGAATTTCGTCAGCTATATCAACAAGGAGCGTAGGTACTGCTGGGTCTATTATCGGTTCTCCATCTTCTGAAGATGCCTCAGTCATAAGCCTAGCGACTTCTCTAAATTCGGTCCCATCACTTTGAACCACGACGTCATGAACACTGCTGGCATCCACCTCCTGCGCTTTCGCCAGAGCTTCGCGAAAATAGAGTCGCATTAGCTCAAGATGATCAGAGTTGAACCCTTCAAGCGCAACAACATCCCAATCATTTGCACCGCCGCTAAAATCATCGCTATTTGTAATTCGAGCGACAACCGCACCAAGACGGTTCAAAGTTCGCGGGTTGGGTGATTCACTGGCCGCTTCCTCGGCATACTTCGCTATATAGATCTTAAACTTTTCTTGGCTTATATTAGAGTCAACCACCCCAAGACTTTCAACAATAGTTTCAGCATTAAATACTAGGGAGTCTAATAGATTTTGACGATCTTCTGCGATTTCTTCAGGAATATTTGGATCATAGTCCCCTCGAAAAGGAACGGCGATAATCTGAGCCGATATCGGATTGAAATCAAAGTCAGTTAGAGCTGCGCGAAGAATTGAGTTTCGCAACCCACGCTCGGCAGCTTTTACGTCAATTTGGTCAGACACCGGACTACTATGGCTGGAAAAGGAGGAAATTACTCTAACCGCCATTTTCTGTGAAGCATCCTTTAACTGGAAACGATATGCTCCCTGTGGACCGGTAAATCCACGTTCCCAATTTCCTACGGTAGCTTGCGTAACTCCAATGAGAGTTGCCCAATCATATTGAGTTCCTGTTTGCCGTCTAATTCTCCTAAAAAGTACCCTGTTAAATCGCGCGGGTAGCTGTTCAGAAAAATCGTCCATGTCAGCTAAAAGGTCTCTTATTGAGTCAAGGCCCTTGTTCTCAAAAAGACTGCCCATAGTTACCTATCCATTTTTTGTATGGCAAAATTTTGCATGGTTCTACCGAGCGGGCCGAACTAGTAGTGGTCAGCCTTCAGCCATCCATCTTCAACGCATTGATGAAGGCGGATTGGGGTATCTCCACCTTTCCGAACTGGCGCATCTTCTTCTTCCCCGCCTTCTGCTTCTCCAGCAGCTTCTTCTTCCGCGTCATGTCCCCGCCGTAGCATTTCGCCGTCACGTCCTTGCGCAGGGCCGCCAGGGTCTCGCGGGCGACGACGCGGCCTCCGATGGCCGCCTGGATGGGGATCTTGAACATGTGGCGGGGGATCAGTTCCTTGAGTTTCTCGACCATGGCGCGGCCGCGGGTCTCCGCCCGGTCGCGGTGGACCATGATCGAGAGGGCGTCGACGGGTTCCTCGTTCACCAGGATCGACATCTTGACCAGGTAATCCTCCCGGTAGCCGATCATCTGGTAGTCGAAGGAGGCATACCCTTTGGTAACGCTTTTGAGCCTATCGTAGAAATCGAACACCACTTCGTTGAGGGGGAGATCGTAGACGACCATGGCGCGGGGACCGGCATAGGTCAGGTCCATCTGGATGCCGCGCCGGTCCTGGCAGAGCTTGAGCACGTCGCCGAGATAGTCGTCGGGCACGAGGATGGTCGCCTTGATCCGCGGCTCCTCGATATGTTCGACATGGGTGAGGTCGGGCATGTCGGCGGGGTTGTGCAGTTCGGTGACCGTGCCGTCGCGCATGTGGACCTGATACACGACCGAGGGCGCGGTGGTGATGAGGTCGATATCGTATTCGCGCTCCAGCCGGTCGCGAATGACCTCGAGGTGCAGCAGCCCGAGGAAGCCGCAGCGGAAGCCGAAGCCGAGGGCGGCGGAGGATTCGACCTCCGACGAGAAGGAGGCGTCGTTGAGGGAGAGCTTCTCGATGGCGTCGCGGAGATCCTCGAACTCGGCGGCATCCACGGGGAAGAGGCCGCAGAAGACGACGGGTTGCGAGGGTTTGAAGCCGGGGAGCGCCTGGGTCGCGCCGTGCTTCTCGTGGGTGATGGTGTCGCCGACGCGGGTGTCGCGGACCTGCTTGATGGAGGCGGTGAGGAAGCCGATCTCGCCGGGCCCGAGTTCGTCCACCTGCACCATGGCGGGGCGGAAGATGCCGATGCGGTCGACATGGTGGACCGAGCCGTTCTGCATCATGGTGACGCGGTCGCCCTTGCGCAGTCTGCCGTCGATGATGCGGACGAGGACGATGACGCCGAGATAGCTGTCGTACCATGAGTCGACCAGCATGGCCTTGAGCGGGGCGTCGCGGTCGCCCTTGGGTGCGGGAAGGCGCTCGACGATGGCCTGGAGGGTCTCCTTGATCCCCTCCCCGGTCTTGGCGGAGACCAGCAGGGCCTCGGACGCGTCGATGCCGATGACGTCCTCGATCTGCTCGCGGACGCGGTCCGGCTCGGAGGCGGGGAGGTCGATCTTGTTGAGGACGGGGACGATCTCGTGGTCCGCGTCGATGGCCTGATAGACGTTGGCGAGGGTCTGGGCCTCCACCCCTTGGGTCGAGTCGACCACCAGGAGGGAGCCTTCGACCGCGCGCATGGAGCGGCTGACCTCGTAGGCGAAGTCGACATGGCCCGGCGTGTCGATCAGGTTGAGGACGTAGGTCTCGCCATCGGCGGCCTTGAACTCGATCCGGACGGTGTTGGCCTTGATGGTGATGCCCCGCTCGCGCTCGATATCCATCGCGTCGAGCATCTGCTCCTTCATCTCGCGGGTCTCGACCGTCCCCGTCTCCTGGATCAGGCGGTCGGCGAGGGTGGACTTGCCGTGGTCGATATGGGCGACGATGGAGAAGTTGCGGATGCGGGCGAGGTCGGTCGGCATGGGATCGGCCTTTCGGGACGGGTCGCGCCGGGATACATCGGGGGTGGAGCGGCGGAAAGGGGCCGATCGCCGCGTGTCCCAGTGAGGGTAACCCGTGATCCAGGTATGGACGTTCGCGCTGGCACTCGTGCTGGCCCTCGCCGGTCCGGGCTCGGCCGGATGGTTCCCCGACCGCAGCAACCGGATGATGCCGGTGGATATCGACGGGACCGGCCCGGATGCGACGGTCGGACGCGCCATGACGATCCAGCTCGTGCGTGGCGGGGCGAACCACGGGATCCAGATCTGTCCGGGGGTTTTCGTCGCGACGGCCCATGGCGTCCTGAACGATGCGGTGACCGAGGCCGCGACCGGGGGGGCGTCTCTGTGGTCCTTTGGCGCCAAGGTCGCGGCGCATCATTTTCCGCTCGACCGAAACGAGATGCGACCGGAGGCGGATGGCTACGTCTCGCCGGTCTTGCGGGATCCGGCGACGCGGGGAGAACAGCGATCGGACTATGTCCTCTACCGGGTGGAGGAACCCGAGCGGCCGGACGACCACGTCACCCCGCTGACGCTGCCGATGGAAGAGCTGTCTCGGATCGACCTGCGCCGGGATGTCGAGGTCCTGATGTTCCGCGGGCGGACGCGGTTCGAGGTGGACGCGGAGGGACGGCCCGATGGCGATACGAACCGGATGGCGGGGCGGTGGCGGGACCTGCGCCGGATCTACGACGCGCCCCAGATGGTCGGGCGGGACTGCTCCGTCGACGGCTCGCCGCGTCTGGATGGGACATTCGTGACCGATTGCCCGGTGGAGCATGGGGTGAGCGGCGCACCCCTGATCGCGCGCGTTCGGGGATCGCAGCTATCTGCTGGGGATCGCGATCAACGAGGTGGCGGGCGATCATCCGCGCTACCGACTCGAATTCGGCAACGGCGTGCTTCCGGCGGCGGAGTTCTGCGGCGACTACGAGGAAATGTGCGGCAGGCCCTGCGCGACGGCGACGGATGTCGGGCTGGACTGAACCGTCCGGGGCGAGCGGCAGGCGGCCCGACCGGAGCGTTCCCCCGGCCGGACCGACTTATCATCACTCCGCGGGGAGCGTCTCGAACCGGAGGCCCTTCGCGCTGCGGTTCGGGAAGCCCTGCCAGTAGGTGTGGTCTTCCTTCGGCGTCTCCGCCTCGTCCATCGACCAGATGCCGTCCTCCGAATTTTCCACCAGATCGAGATATTCGGCGCGATCCGGCATTTCCCTCAGGTGCAGGTCGAAGAAGGCGGTCGCGAAGTGCTGGAGCACGTTGTTCATCCGGACGTTGTCCCAGACCGCATCGGCGTAATGGTCGAAGGTCGCCCGTTCCAGGTTCTCCGACACCTCCCAGGCGGCATCGGGCGCGGGGATCGGTGCGGCGGCGTTGTGGTTGGCCCCGACATAGGTCAGCAGGTGCCGCTCCGTTGCGGTCGTCTCCTCGAATATCTCGCGGATGGCCCCGTATTCCGATACGTCGTCCTGTCCCCCCGCGACCAGCAGGAGCGGCTTTTCCAGACCGGCGAGGCCCGCGGCGTCCCAGAAGTCGCGGTTCCGGCCCCAGGGGCCGATGGCGACGATGGCGCGGACGCGGGGGTCGACGAGGTCCGCGTGGGTCTCGCTTCCGGCGGCGTTGCGGTCGAGCAGGTCCTGGGCCGCGACGAACCGCTCCGGCTCCGTCCGGGTCACCGCCTCCTCGGACAGGCCCGCGCCCCCGAAGATAAGCGCGCCGTAGCCGCCCATCGAATAGCCGACAATGCCGGTTCGATCCGCATCGGTGATCGCGCCGATCTCGTCGTCGAGATTGGCCATGGATTCGACCAGGAACGCCTGATCCACGGGCCGGTTCACCAGCGTCGAGGTAAAGGCGCCGAGGTCGGAATAAATGCTGTCCGGATGATCGGCGGACACGGCGACATAGCCCTTGGAGGCGAGGTTCTCACCCAGATGGCTCATCAGGAACCGGTTGCCGGGATAGCCGTGGGAGATCAGGACGAGGGGATAGCTCCCCTCCGCCGGGGCGGCATCGCGGGCGGCGCGCCCCTCCAGCGTCACCTCCGTCACGCCGTCGCGCAGGAAGGCGGTGTAGGTCTCGCCGTCCTCCGTGCCCTCCACCGCCGGATACCAGACCTCCACCGTGATGGTGCGGTCGGCGGTCGCGACGGGGCCGTCCGCGGCGGTGCCGATGACGTCGATGCGGTCGGGATCGGTGAACGTCATCGTTCGCACGCCGACGGGCAAGTCGCCCTGCGCCGCAAGGTCAGGCGCGTCGGGCCGCACGAGGTCGATGCGGGTTTGCGCCCCGACCGGCGTCGCCAGCAGGGCCGTCGCGGCAAGGGTGAGCGTCAGGCGGGTCATGGTCTCTCCTCCGTCGATGGGATGCCCGACCGTCGCATGGCGGGCCCGGGCGGGATAGCCCGCCATGCCCATCCCTGACGCTTCGGCATGTCCGTCCCGTGACGCGACCCGCTTGACACGGGGGACCCGCGCCGCCACATGGCCCACAACCTCGCCCCTCGGGCCGCGTGAGCCGGTCGTCCAACACGGGACGATCCCACGACGGGCGGGTTTGCTTCCCACCGGATCACGCCAGGGCAGCGCGGAGCGAATGCGTTCCGTGACCCTCACCCGCGCGTCCACCGGGATGCGCCCCCTGCGCCGCCATCGGCGCATGAAGGATTTCACATGGATTTCGACATGCTGGGGCTCAAGCCCCGCCTCATCACCGCCCTGACCGAGATGGGCATCATCGACCCGACCCCGATCCAGAAGCAGGCGATCCCGCCCGCTCTGGAGGGTCGCGACGTCATGGGCCTGGCCCAGACGGGGACGGGCAAGACCGCGGCGTTCGGCCTGCCGCTGATCCAGCACCTGCTGGAAGGGGACGTGCGCCCGGCCCCGCGCACGGCGCGCGCCTTGATTTTGGCGCCGACGCGCGAACTGGTGAACCAGATCGTCGAGAACCTGAACGGCTACGTCAAAGGGTCGCACCTGAAGGTCGCGCGCGTCATGGGCGGCGTCGGCATCACGCCGCAGATCAAGCGGCTGGAACGCGGCGTGGACCTGCTGGTCGCGACGCCGGGGCGCCTGATCGACCTGATGGACCGGGGCGCGGTGAACCTCGGCGCGTCGCATTTCCTCGTTCTGGACGAGGCGGACCAGATGCTCGACATGGGCTTCATCCACGCCCTGCGGCAGATCGAGCCGAAACTTCCGAAGGACCGTCAGACGCTCCTGTTCTCCGCGACGATGCCCAAGGACATGGAGGCGCTGGCCGCCACCTATCTGAACCGGCCCGTGCGGGTGCAGGTCTCGACCTCCGGCCAGACGGCGGACAAGGTCGAGCAGTCGATCCACTTCGTCGCCAAGGGCGAGAAGCCGGGCCTCCTCCTCGACCTGCTGCGCGCCCATGAGGGCGAGGCGGCGCTGGTCTTCGCGCGCACCAAGCACGGTTCCGACCGGCTGGCCAAGCAGCTCACCAATGCGGGTGTCAACGCCGTCGCGATCCACGGCAACCGCAGCCAGGGACAGCGAACCCGCGCGCTGGCGGCGTTCACCGACGGCTCCGCCCCGGTGATGGTCGCGACCGACGTGGCGGCGCGGGGCCTCGACATACCCGTGGTCAAGCACGTCTACAATTACGAGCTGCCCAACGTGCCGGAGACCTATGTCCACCGGATCGGGCGGACGGCGCGGGCCGGGCGCGAGGGGGCGGCGATCACGCTCTGCGCGCCCGACGAGATGGGCGAGCTGAAGGATATCGAGAAGGTCATCAAGTCGCAGATTCCCGTGGCGACCGGGCGTCGCTGGACCCCCGCCCAGGAAGAGGCCAAGCCGAAGCAGCAGCGCGGCGGTGGTGGTGGTCGGCGGGGCGGTGGTGGCGGGCGTCCGGGCGGGGCCCCGGCGGCCAAGCCCGGCGGCGGAAACCGTCGGCGTCGGCCCCGCAAATCGGCCTGATCCCGGGCGGCTCCGGCGGCGATGCCGGGCGGGGCCGCGTCGCGATCCTTCGCCGTCATTCGGGTCCGGACCGGCGCGCAAGTCATTGCCGTAGCGGCCCGCCTCTGGCATCGTCGTCCGAAAATAACGGGCGGAGGCGGAGCAGCATGAACCCGATCGGACCATTCCTCGCGCTGGCATCCTTGCTGGCGCTCTCGGCCTGTGGCGGCGGAGGCGGAGGCGGCGATGTCAGCCTCACGCGAAGCTACGCCACCGGCCCGATCCAGGTCGCGTGCATGCGCTCGGATCGGCGTGCGGCGGGGGCGGCCCTCTGCGGCTGCGTCCAGGCCGTGGCCAATGCCTCCCTGTCGCGCAGCGACCAGGTGCGCGCGGTGCAGTTCTTTCGCGACCCGCCCCTCGCCCAGACGGTCCGCCAGTCGGATAACGGCAACGACGAGGCCTTCTGGAAGCGCTACAAGGCGTTCGTCTCGACGGCGGAACGCTCCTGCAGCTGAGGTCGGGCAGGAGGCGTTGCGGACGGGTCCGACGGGATCGCTCTCCCGGTTTTTCCCGTCGTCGGCCAAAGCTCCCGGCGAAGGCGAGCGACCGGGGGTAGCGACGTCGCGACCGGTGGCCGGGAACCATGCCCGGAAGACGATGATCTCCAACGGTGCGTTCCTGCCGATTGCGGCGCTCGCCCGGTTCCCTGTCCGACAACAAAAAAGACCCCTCGGGCAATCCCGGGGAGTCTAATTCAAAATTACCGGCAAGTGATCCGTTGCGGGATCAGACCTCCAGCGCGGCCGCCGTGTCCGACGACTTCGCGATGTTCTTCTTGATGCGCAGGGCCCGGTCGGACAGGTCCACATCCTTGGCCTTGGCGAGAAACGCATCCAGCCCGCCGCGGTGGTCGACGGTCCGCAGGGCGGCGGCCGAGATGCGCAGCTTGAACGCACGTCCGAGGGCCTCGGATTGCAGCGTGACGTCGTTCAGGTTCGGCAGGAAACGGCGCCGGGTCCTGTTGTTCGCATGGCTGACATTGTTGCCAGACATCGGGCCTTTTCCGGTAAGTTCGCAGACGCGCGACATGGCACCACTCCGGGTTCATCAGGGATTCAAAAACGGGGACGGGGCCGATGGAACGGCCCCGCGATCGCGGCGTCCTAGGTCATTCCACCGGGGGCGTCAACCGCCCTCCGGCCGATCGAGCGATGCCAGCATGTCGACCGCGGCCGCCCGGGCCGCCCGCTTCCCCGCCGCCACATCGCGGGCGAAGGACGCCATCCGCGCCCGGGTGGCCGCGTCGCGGGTCAGGCGGGAGAGCAGTCCCTCGCGGACCTCCTCCTCGAACCAGTGGGCGGCCTGCGCGGCCCGGGTGGCATCCCAATAACCCTCCGCCCGGCGCCAGTCGGCGAGCGTGTGCATCTCGTCCCATGCGGCCTCCAGCGCGGTCCCTTCCAGCGCCGAGACCGGCATCGCCTTGGGGAACCCGTCGGGATCCGCGGGGCGCCTGCGCAGGAGGCGGAGTGCCCCGGCATAATCCGCCACCGTTCGCATGGCCGCCGGGCGCAGGTCGCCATCCGCCTTGTTCACCAGGATCAGGTCCGCGATCTCCATGATCCCGCGCTTGACCCCCTGAAGCTCGTCCCCGCCCGCGGGCGCCAGCAGCAGCACGAAGAGGTCGCAGATGCGGGAGACCATCGTCTCCGACTGGCCCACCCCCACCGTCTCGATCAGGACGACGTCGAATCCCGCCGCCTCGCAGAGCGCCACCGCCTCCCGCGAGCGGCGGGCCACGCCGCCCAGATGGCTTGCAGCGGGGGAGGGGCGGACATAGGCGCGGGGGTCGCGACTCAACCGCTCCATCCGGGTCTTGTCGCCGAGGATCGAGCCGCCCGTCCGTCCGCTCGACGGATCAACGGCGAGGACGGCGACCCGCATATCCTGCGCGGTCAGCATCGTGCCGAAGGCTTCGATGAAGGTGGATTTGCCGACGCCGGGCGTCCCGGACAGGCCGATGCGGAGCGCCTGTCGCCCCTCCCCGCGCAAACCGTCGAGCAGGGAAGCCGCCCGGTCCCGGTGATCCGCCCGTGTGCTTTCCACCAGGGTGATCGCCCGGGCCAGTGCCCGACGATCCCCGGCCAGCACGGGGGCGTGCAGCGGGTCCGTGCCGTCGGTGCGCGCGTCTGTGTCCATGCCTTTCATCGCCTGCCGGGATGCCCGCCCGCCCGACGCATTGCAAGACGGCGCGCACCGGGCCGGGAATGCGCGACCGTAACATCGGGGCCCGTCCCGTGATCGGAACGCATCCCCGCGCGCGATCCCCCGCCGGACGCGGCGGACCCCGTGCGTCAGCCGCGACGATGGCCTAGGGAGGGAAGACACCGACCGGGAGCCCTTCGATATGCCCATCCGCCTCCTTTGCGCTGCGCTGCTGGCCTGCGCGCTCGCCCTGCCCGCCGCGGCGCAGAATGTCGACGAGGGGCGTTTTGACGTTATCCTGCGCGGCGTGACCGCGGGACAGCTCGCCTTTCGCGGACAGCAGGAGGGGGGTGGCTACGCCGTTTCCGGTCGGCTTCAATCCACCGGGCTCGTCGGGGCGCTGGTGAAGTTCGCCTATGATGCGCAGGTGCAGGGGGCGACCGATGGCGTGCGCTATGCCCCGAGCCGCTACACGGAGCGGTCCGACACCGGCAGGCGAAGCTCCACCTCCGTCATCCGGTTCCGTAACGGCACGCCGCAGGTGGAGGAGGTGACGCCGCCGCGCGCGCCCGGGGATCGCGACGTCGATCCGGCCACGCAGCGGGGATCGGTGGACCCGCTCACGGCGCTCTACGCCATCCTGCGCGATGTGGACGCGACGCAGGCCTGCACCACGCGGCTCAACCTGTTCGACGGGCGGCGCGCCACCGGCCTCGCGCTGGCCGACCCGCAGCTTGCCGGGGACGGGGCGGTGACCTGCCGGGGGGAGTACCGCCGCGTCGCCGGGTTCTCGCCCGAGGACATGGCGGAGCGGAGTCGCTTTCCCTTCGTGCTGACCTACCGACCCGTGGGCGAGGGGCGGCTCCGCGTGACCGAGATCCGCACCTCCACCACCTATGGCGACGCCATCCTGCGTCGGCGGTGAACACGCCCCATTCCGACCTGCCGATCGAGGCCGTGCTTCCTGCCTTGCTGGAGGCTTTGCGCGCGAGCGGTCTGGCGGTGCTGCAGGCGCCGCCCGGGGCGGGCAAGACGACGCGCGTGCCGCTGGCGCTCCTGCCCCATGTGACGGGGCGGATCGTGATGCTGGAGCCGCGTCGCCTCGCCACCCGTGCCGCGGCCGCGCGCATGGCCGAGACGCTGGGCGAACGGATCGGGCAGACGATCGGCTACCGGATGCGCGGGGCGACCGAGGTGTCGGACGCGACCCGGATCGAGGTGGTGACCGAGGGGATCCTGACCCGCATGATCCAGTCCGATCCGGAGCTTCGGGGCGTCGGCGCGGTGATCTTCGACGAGTTCCACGAACGCTCGCTGAACGCCGATCTCGGCCTCGCGCTGACCTGGGAGGCGCGGCAGGCATTGCGACCCGATCTGGTTCTGGTGGTGATGTCGGCGACGCTGGATTCGGAGCCGGTCGCCGCGCTGCTGGGGGCGCCGGTCGTCACCAGCGACGGACGCGCCTTTGCGGTGGACCGCCGCTGGCGCGACCGCCCGCCCCCGGAGGGACAGCGCTTCGAGGCGCAGGTGGCGGCGCTGGTCCGGCAGGCGCTGGAGGAGGGGCCGGGGGACGTGCTGGCATTCCTGCCGGGCGAGGGAGAGATCCGCCGCTGCGCCGGGCTTCTGAACGGGTGCGGCGCGGATATCCGCCCGCTCTACGGCGCGCTTTCCTTTCCGGCGCAGCAGGCGGCGATCCGGCCGGGTCCCGGACGGCGGGTCGTGCTCGCCACCTCCATCGCGGAGACGTCGCTCACCATCGAGGGGATCCGATCCGTCGTCGATGGCGGCCTCGCCCGGCGGGCCCGGTTCGATCCCGCCTCCGGCATGTCCCGCTTGGTGACCGAGCGGGTGACCCGGGCCGAGGCCATTCAGCGGGCGGGCCGGGCGGGGCGCATGGCGCCCGGGACCGCCTATGCGAACTGGACCCGGGGGGAGGAAGGCGGCCTGCGCCCCTTCCCCGATCCGGAGATCGCGAATGCGGACCTTGCCGGGCTGGCCCTGGAACTGGCCGCCTGGGGAATCGCGGAGGGGACGGGCGACCTCGCTTTCCTGACGCCCCCGCCGGAGGGGGCGCTGGCGGAGGCCCGCGGGCTTCTCGGCGAGCTGGGCGCGCTCGCGGGCGGCTCGATCACGGATCATGGCCGGGCGCTGGCGCGCCTGCCGCTCCATCCCCGGCTGGGGCACATGCTCCTGCGGGGCGGGACGGGTGCGGCGCGGCTTGCGGGGCTGCTCTCCGCACGTCCCGCGCCCGGGCCGGTGGACCTGTCGGAAGGGCTCCGGGCGCCCTCCCCCGAGGCGCGGGTCGAGGCGAAGCGCCTGCGCCGGTGGGAGGCGGGTCCGGACCTGTCGGACGCCCAGCGGCTGGCCCTCGCCTACCCCGACCGGGTCGGTCTGCGACGGCCCGGCGACGCGCCCCGCTGGCTGCTGTCGGGGGGCAAGGGCGCGCGGATGGACAAGGGCGACGCGCTCGCCGCAGCCCGCCTCATCGTCGCCTGCGATCTGGACGGCGACCGGACCGAGGCGCGGGTGCGGCGGGCCCTGCCGATCACCGAGGCGGAGTTGCGGGAGGTGCTCGCCGACCGGATCGGCTGGATAGAGACGTGCCGCTGGTCCGACCGCCATCGCCGGGTGGAGGCCCGCAGGCAGGAACGGCTGGGCGCAATCTCGCTGGACGACCGCGCCTGGGGCGAGGCGCCACCGGAGATGATCGCCACCGCCGCGCTGGACGGGGTGCGCGCGCTCGGCCTTTCCTGTCTGAACTGGACGGCCCGGGCGACGCTCCTGCGGTCGCGGATCGCCGCCGCGGACCTGCGGGACGTGTCGGATGAGGCGCTCCTCGCTGCCGCCGACGACTGGCTCCTGCCCGCGCTGGGCGGGATCCGGGACGCCGCGGGCCTCGGGCGGCTCGACCCGTCCGATGCGCTGCTCGCATGGCTCGGGTGGGAGGATGCGCGCCGCCTCGATGCCCTCGCCCCGGCCAGCTACGTCACGCCGCTCGGGCGCCGGGTCCCCATCGATTACGCCCCGGATATCCCCACGATCTCCGTCCGGTTGCAGGAACTGTTCGGCGAGACCGCGCATCCGATGGTGGGACGGATTCCGCTTCGTCTCCAACTCCTGTCTCCCGCGCGTCGACCGGTCGCGATCACGAGCGATCTGCCGGGGTTCTGGTCCGGGTCCTATGCCGATGTGCGCCGGGACATGCGCGCGCAATATCCCCGGCATCCCTGGCCCGAGGACCCGACGCAGGCGGCGCCGACCACGCGGGCGAAGCCGCGCGGAACCTGAGACGGGGCCTCCGGCGGGGATATTCGGACCGAGAAGAAGCCTCAGGCGAGCAGGTCGGCCAGCATGTCCGAACCCGGATCGGTAAGCGCGTCGATGACGTCGAAATGGTGGCGACCGGCGGCGCGGTGGAGGGGAACCTGCCAAGCATGGGCCAGCGCCTCCGCCTGCCACAGGAAACTTGGGCGTTCCGCCGCCCCGACATGGACGGCGATCCGCGGCCCGAGAAGCGGATGTCCCAGAACGGGACTCTCCGACGCCGCCTCCGCCGCATCCAGGCGCCAATCGGCGTTCAGGCTCTGCCGCAGCAGCGGGCGCAGATCGGCCACCGGGCTGATGGGGACGCAAGTCGCGATGCGGTCGGCACAGGCGGGCGCCGCATCCGGCATGACCATGCGCAGGACGAGGTGCCCGCCCGCCGAATGGCCGACCAGCCGGACCGGCCCCACGACCCGGGCGGCGGCCGCGTCGACCGCGCGGGTCACCAGTTCCGTGATCCGGGCGATCCGGACCGAGGGCGCGAGCGGGTAGCCTACGATCGCGACCGCGTGTCCGGCCGACAAGGCTCCGTGCGCGAAATGGGACCAGTCCGATTTGCCGAAGCGCCGCCAGTAACCGCCATGGACGAACACGACGAGGCCCCGGGGATCACCCGCCGGATGGAAGAGGTCCAGCGCCGCCCCCGGCGCGTCCGCATAGGCGATGTCGAGATCGGCGCGGGCTTCGGCGCGGAACGCCGTCGCCGCCGCCTGCCATCGGGGCGGGAAGGCGGCCGCGTTCGGGATATGATCCGCGTTGGCATAGGCGTCGTCGAGCGCCGCCGGATCCATGTCCTGCCATCCCAATATGCGGCGTCCCTTCCACGAAAAAGGGCGCACCCGGCGGCGCGCCCGTTCCTGTCAGTGTCGCCGGTCCGCGATCAATGCAGTTTGGCCTGCACCGTCTCGATGGACCTGTCGATGAGGGCGTCCGCCTCGCTCTCCGACATCTGCCGGGCGACGACCTCGCCCGCGACGGCGGTGGCCACGGCGATGGCGCGGTCGCGCACCTCGCGCACGGCGGCGTTGCGAGCGCTGTCGATCTGATCCTCGGCCGCGGCGAGGCGGCGCGCGACGCTGACGTCCAGATCGGCGCGGGCCTGGTCGGCGGCGGATTCGGCTTCCGCCCGGGCGTTGGCGACGATGTCGTCGGCCCTTGCATGGGCATCCCTGGTCTTGCGCTCGTAGGACGCGAGCAGCGTCTGCGCCTCCTCGCGCAGGGCCCGCGCCTCGTCGAGATCGCTCCGGATGCCCGCGGCCCGGTCGTCAAGCAGCCCCATCAGGCGCCCCGGGACCTTGAAGTAGACGATGACGCCGATGAAGACGAGAAAGCCGATCCACACAACGAAGTCGGTGTTGGACAGACTGAAGAACGGACCCGAGGCGGCCAGCGCCGGACTCGCCACGAACAGGAGGGGGAAGGTGTAACGCATGGGTTCAGTTCCCCTTCACGCGCGCATCCACCGCGCTGTCGATATCGGCCTGGTCCGGCTTGCCGCCCAGCGCCGAAACGATGGCGGCGGCGACGTCGCGGGCCACCTCTGACACGGTCGCGGCCTGACCCTCGCGGATTTCCGCAATCTGCGCCTCACTCTCGGCGGTTCGGGCGGCGATCTTCTTGTCGGCCTTGGCGATGGCCGCGTCGAGGTCGGCGCGGATCGCGGCGCGAGCCTCGCCCGAGATTCGCTGCGCCTCGGCACGGGCATCGGCCAGCGCCTTTTCGTAGGCCGCTTCCGCCTCGGTCGCCTGCCGTTTGAGATCCTCGGCGGCGGCGAGGTCGTTAGAGATCGTGCCCGACCGTTCGGCCAGCACCGCACCGACCCGCGGCAAAGCGACCCGGGTCAGAACGAAGTAGATCGCCGCGAGCGCCACGAGCAGCCAGAAGATCTGGTTCGCGAACCAGTCGTCGCAGAGTTGCGGCATCCCGATGGCGTTGCCCAGCGTGTTGACGCACGCGGAGACGGTATCTGTGACGACGACGTCGGCCATGGGTGTCCCCCAGTCAGATATCTTCGGATCCAGGCGACGGGGGCGAATACGCCGCCCGCGCCCGGGACAATCGGATCGTTATCCGATCAGACGGCGAACATCAGAAGCAGCGCCACCAGGAAGGCGAAGATGCCCAGCGCTTCGGCGAACGCGATGCCGATAAAGAGCGTCGCGGTCTGTCCGCCGGCGGCGGAGGGGTTGCGCAGCGCGCCGGCGAGGAAGTTACCGGCAACGGTGCCCACACCGATGGCGGCCATGCCCGAACCGATGGCCGCGAGGCCCGCGCCGATGAACTTGCCGGTTTCTGCAAAAACGATGAGGTCGCCTTCCATGGGGTCTTCTCCTTGAGATGGAATTGCTTGCGTTGGATTGCGGCGGGCGGACCCGCCGGACGTTCAGTGATGCGGGTGCAAAGCGTCCTTGAGATAGACGCAGGTGAGGATGGTGAAGACATAGGCCTGGATCGCGGAGACCAGCACCTCCAGCGCGTAGATCGCAACCACGCCGAAGATGGCGAGCGGGGCGACCAGCGTGACGGCGGCGAAACCGGCGAAGACCTTGAGCACCGCGTGCCCGGCCATGATGTTGCCCGCCAGACGGATGGAATGGCTGACCGGGCGGACGAAATAGGAGATCAGCTCGATCAGGGCGAGGATCGGGCGCAGGGCGAGGGGCGCCGACGATACCCAGAACAACCCGAGGAAGGATGCGCCGTTCTTGACGAAGCCGAGGATGGTAACCGCGAAGAACACGCCGAAGCCGAGGATCGCCGTCACCGCGATATGCGAGGTCGTGGAGAACGACATCGGGATCAGCGCGAGGAAGTTGGCGAACAGGATGAAGAGGAAGAGCGTGAAGATGTAGGGGAAGTAGCGCACGCCTTCCTTGCCCGCGACGTCCTCGACCATCTTGTAGACGAAGCCGTAGGCCAGTTCGGCCACCGATTGCGTGCGGCTCGGGACGACGGCGCGGCCCCGGGTGCCCAGAACGAACAGCGCGATAACGCAGAGCACGGCCAGAGCCATCCAGAGCGTCGCGTTGGTGACGGTCAGCATGCCGACCGCGTCCCCCGCCTCGCCGAAGAGCGGCTTGACGATGAACTGGTCCATCGGATGGAACGACAGGCCGCCTTCGGAATACGCCTCGTCCACGACGACCGTCTCAGTCATGCCCGTTCCCTTCCTTCGACGCGCCCGCGCGCCGGTCCAAATTCGTCGGCGCGCCCGCGCCGGGTTCCCGCAAGGCGCCCTCGGCATCGAGGCGTCCCTGTATCTCCTTCGCCGACGAGATCATCGTCTTGATCCCGGCCGCGAAGCCCAGCAGCACGAACACGACCATCAGGAAAGGCTGCGTTCCGAGCAGCACGTCCAGACCGTATCCGATGCCGAAACCGATCCCCAGACCGGCCACCAGCTCGATCACCATCCGCCAGGCGAGCTGCGCCTGGGAATAATGCTCCTCCATGTGGTCCTTGGCCTCGGGCCCCTTCGCCGCCGCGATGCGGGCCTCGAGGGCGCGCAGGCGGTCGGGATCGGGATCGTCGGACATGGTTGCCCCCACGGATGTCGGGATCGGTTTAGGCGGGGGGCAGGATCGAGTCGAACGCGACGTGGAAATGTTCTGGAACAACGGGTTAGACGTGCAGAATGAGGCTGTCGATGGGCCCTGCAGTGCCGCGGGACATTCAACGCAAACGTTGAACGTCCTTGACCGGGTCGGGTGGCGCGGGCGATTGCGGCCCCATGTCCGCAGCCCTCGACACCGTCTTCGCCGCCCTCGCCGATCCGACCAGGCGCGCCATCCTGTCGATGTTGCTGGAGGACGACATGGCCGTGACCGACGTGGCCGCGGGGTTCGCGATCTCGCTGGCCGCGATCTCGAAGCATCTCGGCGTTCTCGCCCGCGCGGGACTGATCGCGCAGGAACGGCGGGGCCGCGTCGTCTGGTGCAAGCTGGAGCCCGACGCCCTGCGCGACGCGAGTGTCTGGATGCAGGGCTTCGGACAGTTCGAGGGCGCGGATCTCGATGCGCTGGAGAGCCTGATCGGCGATCTGGACCGGTCGTCCGAGCCGGAGGACGAATTGCTGGAAGAGCTGGTCGCCGCCGAGATCGCGGTGTGGCAGGCGTTGGTGGAGGGCGATGGGGAGGCGGACGGCGCGGCGCTGCATCCCGCATTCCTCGGCGTCTATCCCGACGGGTTCGCCGACCGTGCGGCCCATGTCGCACAGCTTGCGGAGGGGCCGACCGTGACCGAATTCGCGCTGGAACAGAGGCGGGCGCTGCCGCTGGCGACGGGTCATGCCTTGTTGTCCTATCGCGCGACGTTCCGGCGGCCGGGTGGCGACGGGCCGGAGGTCATGTGGGTCTCATCGATCTGGCAGCGGCGCGGTCCGGGCTGGATCAACGTGTTCAGTCAGGACACGCCCGCGCAAACCTGACGCGCGGCTTCAGAGCATCCGTTTCTTCAGGTCGTGGACGAGGCGCTCGATCGGCTCCTCCTCCTGCGCGGCGAGGCGCATGAGGCCGAACTGCACCCGCGCCATCTCCTGATAATAGCTGGTATAGATGTAGTTCGTCGCGGCCCCGGCGGCGGCTCCGATCACGGGGACGGCCTGCGCGGCGAGCTTCTGGCCCAGCGGAACGGCGAGCCGGGGCGCGACCTTGGCGATCAGCCCCTGCACCGCGCCGCCGGTCAGGGTGAGCCGCATGGTGATGAAGCTCAGATCCGTACCGTCGTCGTCATCCAGCGGTCCGGCGGCGGCGAAAACCCGAAGACAGGCGGCCCGCACCTCCGGCAAGGCGGGGTCGAAGCCGTGCTCGTCGGCGATCCCCTGGATCGCGCGCAGCATCACCGTCGTCGTGATCGGCAGTTCGGCCAGCGCCGAGGGCAATCCGCCGAAACCGCCCGCCGCCCCGGTTCCCATCGTCAGCGCACGGGTGAGCCAGTCGGACGTGTCGGCCAGCCGCCCGCGCGAGGCGGCGGCAGCGGAAAACGCCCGCTCCAGCGCCAGGGCGGTCGCCTTTTCCAGCCCGGACTTCACCGGCGCGGGGAGCATGTCGAGCAGGTTCTCCGCCTGCGCGCCGACGAGGTTCAGAAGCTGCATCCCCGTCCCGGAGGAGGTCCGCATCCGTTCGGCCAGGCGATCCAGCTCCGCCTCCCGGTCGAGGGGCGGAAAGATCTGTTCGGTGCGGGGCCGGGCGCGGGGCTTGGCTTCGGTATCGGTCATGTTCCGAAGATGGGCGCGGGGACCCTGTCCGGCAAGGCCCGACGAACATGACCCGCGACGCCGTCCCAATCCCAGGTACCCAGCACCCGCTCGGGATTGGTCGGCGGCGGCATCGTCACCCCGTCGAGCCGACGGAATCCGAACCGCGCGTAATAGGGGGCATCCCCCACGAGGAGGATTCGCTCGACGCCCGCCGCATCGGCCCGGTCGAGGCCCGACTGGATCAGGAACGCGCCGAGCCCCTCCCCCTGCCGCGTGGGATGGACGGCGATGGGACCGAGCAGCATGGCGGGGCGTGCGGTCCCGTCCCCGGCCACGAGCGAGACCGGCCAGAAACGGATCGCGCCCGCCACCTCCCCCGCCCGCCCCCGCGCCACGAGGCAGAGGTCGCGGGCGGGCGGCACCCCGTCGCGCAACCGGTAGGACGACAGGGCCGTGCGCCCGGGCGCGAAGCAGAGATCCAGCAGGGCCTCCACCTCCCAGGCATCGGCATCGGTTTCGGGCGCCAGTTCCATGCTCCGACTTGTGGCCAATCCCGGCGCGGACGGCTAGTCCTGTGGCGAGTCCAGCCAAGGAAGCCCCATGTTCTACCGACCCGAGGACGGCCACGGCCTGCCGCACAATCCGTTCAACGCCATCGTGTCGCCCCGGCCCATCGGCTGGATCAGCACACGCGCGGAGATGGGCGACAACCTCGCCCCCTACAGCTTCTTCAACGCGGTGGCCTACGTCCCGCCCCAGGTCATGTTCGCCTCGACCAGCGCCAAGGACGATCGCGACGGGACCAAGGACAGCGTCGCGCAGGCGCGGGATGCAGGAGTCTTCTGCGTCAATATCGTGGAATTCGCGGCGCGGGACGCGATGAACGCCTCCTCCGCCGCGCATCCCGCGGGGACGGACGAATTCGCCGCCGCCGGGATCGGCAAGGCCGAATGCGACACCATCGACTGTCCCCGCGTGGCGGATGCGCCCGCCTCGCTCGAATGCCGTGTGACGCAGGTGGTGCAGCTTGCCGGTGCGGCCAACTTCACGGTCTTCGGCGAGGTGACGGGCGTGCACATCCGCGACGATTGCCTGCGGGACGGGCGGTTCGATGTGATGGCGTTCGGGCCGATGGCCCGGCTGGGCTACATGGATTACACCAGGGTCGAGAACCTGTTCCCCCTGCGGCGTCCCGATGAGTGAGCCGGTCCACGCCCCCGCCGGATCGGGCGCGGTCAACCGCGCCTTCGGCCTGACGCGACGCACCCGGATCGCCGCCGCCGACACGGACGGGGCATTCGCCATCTGGGAAGAGGAGGTCCCCGCGGGCAAGGGCCCTCCGCTCCATGTCCACCGGCGCGAGCATGAAGTTTTCACCATCTTGTCGGGCCGGATGCGGTTCGTCGCGGATGGAATCGAGCGCGCCGTCGGTCCGGGCGACGTGATGATGATCCCACCGGGTGTGCCGCACACGTTTCAGGCGCTGGAGGATGCGGTCGCGCTGGTGCAGCTCAGCCCCGGGATGGCGGGCGGGTTCTTTGCCGCCGTGACCGATGCCGGCGTCGATCCCGCCACCGACATGGATCGGGTCCGAGAGATCGCCGCCGCGCACAACATCGAATTCGTGGGACCGCCGCTGGGCCCGCCTCAGGCGCCGAAAACGGCGTAGCGGGTCAGGCCGTAGAGGTAGAAGGCGGTGAAGAGCAGGTTCACGTATTTGAGCTGCCGCTCGGTATGCAGCCAGGCGTAGAAGATCCATATCACGCAGAACGGCAGACCGAAGACCATCGGCCACGGATGCCAGTTCTGGACGATGGCGAGGGTGCTGACGATGCCGAGGGCGAGGGCCAGCCACTTGAACCGCTGCTCGCGGGCGGCGAGCCAGGCGACGACGGGTCCTGGACTAAGTGCCGGGACGGGAACGGGCATAGGGACTGGGCGCATCCTGCGCGGCCTCCTCGTGTGGATTGCGATGTGGGGAACGGGTCATCTCTGCCACCCGTTGCCTTCGCCTTATCGACATCGCGGGGGTCGGGCAAGTCGGCACGCGACATGCCCGCGTCGCGGATCGACCGCGGAGGGGCCGGATTCTAGTGCCCGCCCTCCAGGATGCCCGTGCGGACGCCGTAATTCGCCGCGACCGCGTAGTCGGGATCGTCGTCGCTGTCGACCATGAGGTGCCCCGCCCGGGTCAGGAGGCGGTGGCAGTCGCGGGTCAGGTGGCGGAGCTGGATCGTCTTGCCCTCCGCCTCGTACTTTCCGGCCACCGCCTCGATCGCCTGCAGCGCGGACTGGTCGGCGACGCGGCTGCCGGCGAAGTCGATGATGACCATCGAGGGATCGTTCTTGGGGTCGAACATCTCGACGAAGCCCGTGGCCGATCCGAAGAAGAGCGGTCCCGTCACCTGATAGACGCGGGCGCCCTCGGGCGTCTCGTAGGTACTGGCGCGGATGCGGCGCGCATTCTCCCAAGCATAGGCCAAAGCGGAGACGATCACGCCGACAACCACCGCGATGGCGAGGTCGGTCAGGACCGTGACCACGGTGACCAGGATGATGACCACCGCGTCGATGCGCGGGACGATCGCGAGAATCTTGATCGAGTTCCACGCGAAGGTCCCGATCACGACCATGAACATCACGCCGACGAGGGCGGCGAGGGGGATGATCTCGATGACCGGGCTCGCTACGACGATGAAGGCGAGCAGGAACAGGGCCGCCGAGATGCCGGAGACGCGGGTGCGGCCGCCCGACTTCACGTTGATCATCGACTGGCCGATCATCGCGCAGCCGCCCATGCCGCCGAAGAAGCCGGTGACGGTGTTGGCGGCCCCCTGGGCGATGCATTCCTGCGACGCGCCGCCGCGCTGGCCCGTGATCTCGCCCACGAGGTTGAGGGTCAGCAACGATTCGATCAGGCCGATGGCCGCGAGGATCAGCGCGTAAGGCAGGATGATCGTCAGCGTCTCGTAGTTCAGCGGCACCAGCGGCACGTGGAAGGTCGGCAGGCCACCCGCGATGGAGGCGAGGTCGCCCACCCGGGGCACCTCCAGCCCGAAGCCGATGACGATGGCGGCGGTGACGGCGATCCCGGCCAGCGGCGCGGGGATCGCATTCGTCAGTTTCGGCAGGGCCCAGATCACCGCCATGGTCAGCGCCACGAGGCCGAGGACGATCACGAGCGGCCATCCGGTCATCCATTCCCCGCCTTCGAGACGGAAGAAGTCGATCTGCGACATGCCGATGACGATGGCGAGGCCGTTGACGAAGCCGAGCATGACCGGATGCGGCACGAGGCGGATGAACTTGCCCCAGCGCATGACGCCCGCGAACATCTGCAGAAGTCCCATCAGGACGACCGTGGCGAAGAGGTACTCGACCCCGTGCTGCGCGACCAGGGACACCATGACCACCGCCAGCGCGCCGGTCGCCCCCGAGATCATGCCCGGCCGCCCGCCGATCAGCGCGGTGATGAGACCCACGAGGAACGCCGCATAGAGACCCACGAGCGGGTTCACCCCGGCCACGAAGGCGAAGGCGACCGCTTCGGGGACAAGGGCGAGCGCAACCGTGAGACCCGCGAGGATCTCCACCCGCAGGCGGGACGGCGTGAGGGGCGCCGTGGGCGCGACGCGAAGGTCAGGGCTGTCGAAACGGTCGGCGAATCTCGCCAGCAGGGAGCTGCTCAAGGGCTGGGTCTCTCGGATCGGGGATGGGGTTTCGGCCCGCCTAGCACCTCCCGACCCGCGGCGACAGGGGCGGCGGGCGATTGGCGCATGCTCCGTTGCGATTCGATGGCCGGCGCGGCAGGGTCGGGCGAGCGGCAGGGGGTTGCGCATGGGCGAGACGGTCATCGGCATCATCGGGGGCTCCGGTCTCTATCAGGTCGCGGGGCTGGAGGACGCGGAGTGGCGCGGCGCCGACACGCCCTGGGGGGCGCCGTCGGACGACCTGTTGCACGGGGTGCTGGACGGGACGGCGATGGTGTTCCTGCCCCGGCACGGGCGCGGTCACGTCCATACGCCGTCCTCCGTGCCTTACCTTGCCAACGTGGCGGCGATGAAGGCCGCGGGGGTGACGCATCTGGTGTCGGTCTCGGCCGTGGGATCCTTCCGGGAGGAGATGGCGCCGGGCGATTTCGTCGTCGTGGACCAGTTCGTGGACCGCACCACCGGGCGGGCGGGAACGTTCTTCGGCCCGGGATTGGTCGCGCATGTCTCGGCGGCGGATCCGGTCTGCGCGGACCTCTCGGCGGCTTGTGCAGGGGCAGCACGGGCGGCGGGAGCGACGGTCCACGAGGGCGGCACGTATCTGGCCATGGAGGGCCCGCAATTCTCGACCAAGGCGGAATCGCGCATCTGGCGGGAGGTCTGGGACTGCGACGTGATCGGCATGACGAACATGCCGGAGGCCAAGCTCGCCCGCGAGGCGGAACTGCATTACGCCAGCGTCGCCATGGTGACCGATTACGACAGTTGGCATCCCGGCCATGGCAACGTGCAGATCACCGACATCATCGAGACGCTGCACGGCAACGTGGCGCGCTCCGCGGCGATGGTCGCGGGCCTGCCGAAAGCGGTGGCGCAGGGCTGTGGCCAGGGATGCGACCGGGCGCTGGACCATGCGATCATGACCGCGCCCGAGAGCCGCGATGCGGAGATGATCCGGCGGTTGCACAGGATCGCCGGACGGGTGCTGTGAGGGCGGCGCTTATGGTGCTGGCCACGACGGCCACGGCGGGGGCGCAGGAATTCGTGCCGGTGCTGGACCGGTTGAGCGACCGGGATTTCTACCGCCTCGTCGCCTGCGCCGCATCGCCCGGAGGGGCCTGCCGCAAGCCGATCCTGCGCTGGCCGGAAGGTCGGCGCGCGAAGCTGGGCGTGGCGCTGGCCTCCGTCGCGCCGGGCGTGTCGGCGGACCGTCGGGCTCTTTTCCGGGCCGGGTTGGACGCGGCCATGACCGAGGTGAACGCGTTGGAGACGGGAATCGTCCTGCGTCCCGCGCGGGGATCGCGGGGGCAGATCGACATCCACATCGTCTCCACGCCGCCCGGGGAGATCATGCGCGAAACGGGCGTTCCCGGTCTGGACGGCACGCGCCTGCCGCTGGCGCGGGTCGAGCTTCGGATCCGGGACGGAGAGATCGGGGCGGCCATGATCGCGGTGAGCGCGGAGGTCGACCCGGCGGAGATCGCCTCGATCCTGCTGGAGGAGATCGTACAGGCGCTGGGTCTGGTGACGGATATCGTCGGCCCGGCCTATGGGGGTTCGATCTTTTCGGAGACGGGCAATTCGGTGGAAAAACTCGCGGGGCAGGATGCGATGGCCCTGCGCCGCCATTATGCGGAGGCGCCCGGCGCCCCCGGCGAGGAAGGCTGACATGCAGGTGAAGACGGTCCGCGACTACATCCGAACGATCCCCGATTTCCCCCATGAGGGGATCCTGTTCCGGGACGTGACGACCCTGTTCGCCGATGCGCGGGGGATGCGGCTCTGCGTGGATCAGTTGCTGGCGCCGTTCGCGGGCGAGCGGATCGATGCGGTCGCGGGGCTGGAGGCGCGGGGCTTCATCCTCGGGGGCGCGGTGGCCCACCAGCTCGGCTGCGGCTTCGTTCCGATCCGCAAGAAGGGCAAGCTGCCGGGGCCGACCTGGGAGCAGGACTACGACCTCGAATACGGTCGGGCCACAGTGGAGATCCATCGCGACGCTTTGCCCCCGGGGGCCCGGGTCCTGCTTGTGGACGACCTTCTGGCGACCGGGGGGACGGCACGGGCGGGAATTTCCCTCCTCCGACGACTGGAGACGGAGGTGATCGGCTGCGCCTTCGTGGTGGACCTGCCGGATCTGGGCGGACGCGCGGCGCTCGACGGGATGGGGATGCCGATCCACACCCTCTGCGCGTTCGAGGGGGCGTGAAAAAAGTCTGCGGCAGCGACCGCCTGATAATCATTTGGTAACATCTGTGGCGCAGGTTCGTCCTGTGGTTCCGCGTCGGGGCCACCCATTCCCCCCAGCGCCCCGTCCCCCCCGGCGGGGCGCATCCCGTTCCGGCGGCTGCGTTACTCCGCCAGCCGCAGAACCGCACCGGGGTTCATGATCCCCTTCGGATCCAGCGCCGTCTTGATCGCCCGCATCGCCGCGAGCTTCGTCGGATCGACGTAGCGCTCCAGATCCCCCACCTTGAACCGTCCGACGCCGTGCTCGGCACTGACCGATCCGCCATGGGACTGGACGAGATCGTGGATCGCATCCTTGATCGCCCCGCGATCCGAATCGTGATCGGCCCGGCTCCGCCCCGGCACGGGGAAGACGTTGTAGTGCAGGTTGCCGTCGCCGACATGCCCGAAACAGTTGATGCGGAACGTGCCGATCCGGGCGATCGCCTCCGCGCCCTGCGCGATGAAGGCGGGGATCGCGGCGAGGGGGACGGAGATGTCGTGGCTGCTGACCGCCCCGATCTTGCGGTTGGCGGCGGGCAGCGATTCGCGCAGGGTCCAGAATTCCGACCGTTGCTGGCCCGACTGGGCAATGGTCCCGTCGGTGACGAGGCCCGCCTCGTACGCGACGGCGAACAGGTCCTCCAGCGCGGTCTCGGGATCGCCCGAAGCCCCGAGGCCGAGGTCGATCAGGACCGACCAGCGCGCATCTTCCAGGGGGCGACGGACCTCCGGCATGGTTTCGGCCAGAAACTCGAGACCGGTCCGGTCGATCAGCTCGAAGGCGGAGACGCCCTCCCCGATGCGGTCCCGGGCGAGGTTCAGGAGGTCCAGCGCCGCCGCCGGATCGCGCACCGCCATCATTGCGGCGCCGGTATGGACCGGGCGCGGCAGGAGTTTGAGCGTGGCGGCTGTGATGATCCCCAGCGTCCCCTCCGCCCCGATCAGCAGGTGCCGGAGATCGTAGCCGGTGTTGTTCTTGCGCAGCGGGGACAGCCCGCGCAGGATCGACCCGTCCGGCAGCACCGCCTCCAGCCCCAGGCACAGGTCCCGGGCGTTGCCGTAGCGCAGGACGTTCACGCCGCCCGCATTGGTCGAGAGGATCCCGCCGATCCGGGCCGACCCCTGGGCCGCGATGGTCAGCGGGAAGAGGCGGTCCGCCTCCGCCGCGGCCTCCTGCACATTCTGGAGGATGACGCCCGCCTCGGCCACCAGCGCGTTCTCGGCCGGGTCGACGTCGCGGATGCGGCTCATCCGCTCCAGCGACAGGATGATCGGGGTCGAGAGGTCGCCGGAGACCTGCCCGCCCACGAGGCCCGTGCCACCGCCATAGGGGATGATCGGCACCGCGGCGGCGGCGGCGGCGGCCACGATGCGCGCGACCTCGGCGGTGGAGGCGGGCGTGAGGAGGAGGCCGTCCTTGCCCGCCCAGCGCCCGCGCGGTTCCTCGATATAGCGGGGTTCCAGCTCTCGGAATGTCTCGGGCGGGAGGTCGGCGCGGAGGCCGTCGGCGAAGGTGCCGGTCGCGGGGTGGTGAATCATCCGGGATCCGTCAGGAAGGAAGGGCGCAGGACCACGATGGTGGGCCGGTCGGGCAGCGTGCGCAAGGACACCTCGAGGAAACTCTCATCCCGCCGCTCGATCGCGAACGTCCCCTCCATGCCCGCGAGGAACCGTTGCAACGTGCCCTCACCGAACCAGTGCATCGGGATCACGACGCTGGATCGCAGCCGGGTCAGCACCGCGATCATGGTCTCGATATCCACCGTCAGGCCGCCATCCACCGGGGCCATCACCACGTCGAGACGTCCGAGGGCGGCATATTGCTCCGGCGAGGGTTCGTGGTGGAGATGGCCCAGATGACCGATGCAAAGACCGCCCACTTCGAACACGAAGATGGCATTGCCGTTCTCCTCGACCCCGTTCCCCGCCCGCGAACGGATATCGGTAGAGACGGAGCGCACCAGCATCTCCCCCAGATCGACATGATGGTCCACCGCCTCGCCCACGCGGTCCGACCAGCCGGGAAGGACGTGCGTGATGCCCGGATCGGGGGTCGGATCCCAGTGGGAGATATGGGCCCGGTTCATGGTGACCAGATCGGGTAGGTCCGTGGCGCCGATGAAACCGACATAATCGGTCACCGCGCGCAGTCCGCCCGCGGTCTCGAGCATGAACATGGCGTGGTCGATATAGCTGAGCCGGACGGTCCATTCATCGGCGAGCGGCGTGCCGTAGGCGGCCTTCTGGATGTATTCCAGTCCCGGCGCCTGGGCGATGGCGATGCAATGGCTGGGGCGGCGATCCTGGGCCAGCGCGGCGGCGGGGAACAGGATGAGGCAGGCGAGCAGTCGCAGCATGGGCAGTCCCTCCTGCGTCCGAAGATAGGCCAAGACTCGCCCGGTGACAGGGGCGGAAGCCGGGTTTGATCTGAACGGAGCACCATACGAATCCGGACGTGGAGGACATGGCGATGACGGACGACGCGCAATCGATCGAACGGATCGTCGCGGGGGAGGTCCGACCGTCGATGATTTCCGTGGGTTGGACGGGCTAAGGCGGTCATTCCGGGACAGTCCCGGCTCTGGTCCGATCGCGGCAATCCGGGGACCGGCGTCGTGTTCCATATCGGCGACACGGCGTATCCCGATCCCATCCGGAGCGCGACACGCGTGGTGGTCCGCATGGGTGGCAATTTGATCGACCGGAACGGCCGGCCCGTCCCGGGACGAACCTGAACGGGTGGATTACCCCTCGACGCGACCGCGCCGATCCGACCGCAATGCGGCGTAGAGGACGTGGTTGCGCCAGCGACCGGCGATCTGGAGGTAGCTCTGGGCGACGCCTTCGTATTTGAACCCCGCCTTCTCCAGCAGACCCCGGGAGGCCGCGTTCTCCTCCAGGCAGGCCGCCTCGATGCGGCTGAGATCCAGACGACGGAAGGCGTGGTGGGAGAGGGCGACGATGGCCTCGCGCATGAAGCCCTGCCGCGCGTGTTCCTCCCCTATCCAGTAGCCGAGCGTGGCCGATTGCGCCGGACCGCGACGCACGTTGTCGAGGGTGATGGCGCCGAGGACCGCATTGTCGGTCTTGCGCGTCAGGAACAGCGCCAGCGCGGCGCCCTGCCCATGGGTGCGCTGGGCCCAGTACACGCGGTTGGTGAAGGACTTGCGGCTCAGGTGATCGGCCGCCCATTCCGGCTCCCACGGTTGAAGGAACGCGGCGGACCCTTCGCGCAGGGCAACCCAGGCGCGGTAATCCGCGTGCTGCGGCAGGCGCAGGATCATGCGGTCCGTCTCGATCTTGGGCTTGCGGAAGGTGGGCAGCATCAGGCGGCGAGACGACGGCGCAGCGTGTCCGCATCCGGCGCGGCGTCCACGGGTCCGTAGAGCGCCAGCGCGGGGGTGGCCCCGGCAAGGCGCCCGGCATGGGCGCGGACGGCGGCCGCATCCACCGCGTCGATGCGCGCGACGATCTCCTCCAGCGGCGGGACCCGGTCCCAGATCGCGAGCACGCGGGCGAGCCGTTCGGCGCGGGAGGAGGGCGATTCGAGCCCCATCAGCATCCCCGATTTCATCTGCGTCCGGGCGCGGGCCACCTCCGCCTCGGTCATGTCGTCCGCGCTGCGCCGCAGCTCGTCGATGGTGAGCGTGGCGAGATCCGCCACGTCCTCCGCCGCGGTCCCGGCATAGATGGTCAGCATGCCGGTATCGGAGCAGGCCCCGACGGAGGCGAAGATCGCGTAGCAGAGGCCGCGCTTCTCCCGCGCCTCCTGGAACAGGCGCGAAGACATGCCGCCCCCGAGGACCGAGGCGAAAATCTGCGCGGTGTATATATCGTCGTCGCGGTAGCCCGGCTGATCGAAGCCCAAGGCGACATGGGCCTGCTCCAGCGCCTTGACGTGTCGCGCCTCGCCGCCCCGGAAGAGGCCGATTTCCGGCAGGGCCTGCGGCTGCGCGGGAAGAGACGCGAAGAGATCCTCGGCCAGCCGGACGATGGCATCGTGGTCGACGGCCCCGGCGGCGGCGAGGATCATCTGTTCCGGTCCGTAATTCTGCCCCACGAACCGGGTCAGGTCGCCGCGCCCGAAGGCCGAGACACGCTCGGACGGGCCGAGGATGGTGCGGCCCATGGGCTGCTCCGGATAGGCCGCCTCCTGCAGCCAGTCGAAGATGACGTCGTCGGGCGTGTCCAGCGCCTGACCGATCTCCTGCAGGATGACGCCGCGCTCCACCTCGATCTCGCGATCGTCGAAGGTGGGGTTCAGGACGATATCGGCGATCAGATCCACGGCGAGCGGCACATCGCTCTCCAGTACGCGGGCGTAATAGGCCGTCACCTCGCGGGAGGTGTAGGCATTGATGTAGCCGCCCACATCCTCGATCTCCTCGGCGATCCGCAGGGCCGAGCGCCGGGCGGTGCCCTTGAAGGCCATGTGTTCGAGGAAATGCGCGATGCCGTTCTGCTCCGCCGTCTCGTGGCGCCCCCCGGCCCCGACCCAGATGCCGACACTGGCGGATTGGAGCCCGGGCATCTTTTCGGTGACGACCCGGAAGCCGTTGGGAAAGCGGTGGGTGCGTACGCTCATGCGGCGCGCCTCTCTTCGATCAGGGATTCTATGGCCGCGAGATCGTCCTCGACGCGGGTGGTCCGTTCGTCGCGGTCGAACAGGTCGGCCATCCGCGGCGGCAGGGGCGGACGGATCCCGGTCGCGGCCTCGACCGCATCCGGGAACTTGGCGGGATGGGCGGTGGCGAGCGTGACCATGGGGGCCGCGCCCATATGCTCCTCCGCGACCTTCACGCCGACCGCGCTGTGGGGGCAGAGCAGCTCCCCGGTGTCTGCGAGGATGCGCTTTATCGTGGCCTGCGTCTCCGCCTCCGAGGCGCGACCGGAAGCGTAGGTCTGCCGCAACGCCTGAAGCGCGCCCTGGGAGACGGCAAACCCCCCGCCCCGCAACTCCTCCATCAGCTGCGCGATGGCATTCCCGTCGCCATCATAGGCGAGATGGAGGGCGCGCTCGAAATTGCTCGACACCTGGATGTCCATGCTGGGCGAGATCGACGGCTCGACGTTGCCGGGCCGGTAGGCGCCCGTCGTGAGACACCGGTGGAGGATGTCGTTCTGGTTCGTCGCCACCACCAGCCGCCCGATGGGCAGGCCCATGCGCCGGGCGAGATGCCCCGCGAAGATGTCGCCGAAATTGCCCGTCGGGACGGTGAAATCCACCTCCCGATGCGGCGCGCCGAGGGCGGTCGCCGCGGTGAAGTAGTACACCACCTGCGCCAGCACGCGGGCGAAGTTGATGGAATTGACCCCGGCGAGGCCGACCCGATCGCGGAACGGGAAGTCGTTGAACATGTCCTTCACCCGCGCCTGGCAATCGTCGAAATGCCCGGTCAGGGCGAGGGCGTGGACATTGGCTTCGGACGGTGTGGTCATCTGGCGGCGCTGCACGTCCGAAACCCGGCCATGGGGGTAGAGAATGAAGACGTCGACGGCATCGAGCCCGCGGAACGCCTCGATGGCCGCCGATCCGGTATCGCCGGAGGTGGCGCCGACGATGGTCACGCGGCTGCCGCGGCGGGTCAGCGTATGCTCGAACATGCGGCCGATAAGCTGCATGGCGAAATCCTTGAAGGCCAGGGTCGGTCCGTGGAACAGCTCCAGCAGGTGATGGTTCGGCCCGAGCTGCACCAGGGGGGCACGGGCATCGTGGCCGAACCCGGCATAGGCCGCGGTCACGAGTTCGGCGAAGGTGTCCTCGGAATAGGCGTCCGCGACGAAGGGCGCCATGATCCGGATCGCGACCTCCTCGTAGGGCAGACCTGCGAGCGCCGCGATGTCCACCTGCGACAGGACCGGAACCTCCTCGGGCACGTAGAGACCGCCATCGCGCGCGAGCCCGGTCAGCATCGTATCCTCGAAGCCCAGGGCCGGGGCGGTGCCGCGGGTGGAGACGTAACGCATGGAGAGCCCTTCGGAGATGCCGGTCAGACGGTGCGGCGTCTGATACGCCACAGCAGGTAGAGTGTCATCCCCGCCCAGACGAGGGCCAGTCCGAACCACTGAATGGCATAGCCGAGATGGCTGTTCGGGATGCCCTCGACGCCGACCGGCAAGGGTGTCGGCCCGGCGGGTGGCGAAACCTCCCGCGCGACGACGAGGACGCGCCGGGTTTCGAGCGCGTCGGCCATCGCGTCGACGTCGCGGGCGAACCAGGTGGTACCGTCCGGGCCCGGCGTGCCCGCGTTGGCGTCGTCGGGCCAGGCGAGGTTGCCGATCACGATCAGCGGTCCGAGGGGCAGATCGACCGTCGCGCGGTCGTCGACGGTGTCGAGCGGCAGGAGCCCGAGATCGACCATCACGAGACTCCGGTCCTCCACCTCGAACGGGGCGACGATGCGGAAGCCGGACCCGCCGCCGCGCCATGCGCCAAGGACACGGAGCGGTGCGCCCACGATGCGGCCCGAGACGGTCACGGGGAGGAAATTATCGGCGGCCGGATCGGGAGATGCGGGGAGTGGCACGGGATCGGCGCCGATCCGTCCCTCGATCCGGGCGATGACGTCTTCCTTCCACGCCAGCCGCTGCACCTGCCATATCCCCAGCGACACGAGCACCGCGAAGCCCACGAGTCCGAGGAGGAGGGGAAAAATCAGGCGCATATGCTACCTTCTGAACGGGGAACGGCGCGGGACAGCCCGCGCCGCATGATCGCCTTCGACCGGATCTGGGTTCAGGCGCCCCAGACGTAGATCGACGCGAAAAGGAACAGCCACACGACATCGACGAAGTGCCAGTACCAGGCGGCGGCCTCGAACCCGATATGCTTGTCGGGGGTGAAATGCCCCTGCTGCAGGCGCAGCAGGCAGACGGCGAGGAAGATCGTGCCGATGACCACGTGCACCCCGTGGAAGCCCGTCGCCATGAAGAAGTTCGCACCGTAGATATTGCCCGCGAAGCCGAAGCCCGCATGGCTGTATTCGTAAATCTGAAACGCGGTGAAGATCGCACCGAGCGCGATGGCGAGAATCAGGCCCCACTTCATGTCCCGGCGGTTGTTCTCGTGCACGAGCGCATGGTGCGCCCAGGTGGCAGCGGCGCCCGAGCAGAGCAGGATCAGCGTGTTGATGAGCGGCAGGTGCCAGGGATCGAACGTCTCGATCCCCACGGGCGGCCAGACGCCGTCGATATAGGGCGCCTCGGGGCCCATCGGATAGATCGCATGCTTGAAGAACGACCAGAACCAGGCCGCGAAGAACATGACCTCGGACATGATGAAGAAGATGAAACCGTAGCGCAGGCCGATCCGGACCACGGGCGTGTGATCCCCGGAATTCGATTCGCGCACCACATCGGCCCACCACGCGAACATCACCCCGAGAACGCCGGTGAACCCGGCGGCGAAGAGCCAGGGTCCGTTGCCGTGCATCCACAGCACCGCACCGACCAGCATGAGGAATCCGGACACCGCCCCGATGAACGGCCAGATCGAGGGCGGCAGGATGTGGTAATCGTGGTTCTTGGCGTGGGCCATCGGTGAAGCCTCTCAGTTGGTCGTGGCCGCGCGGATGCGCGCGGCGTCGGTCATGCGGATGGCCGCGTCTTGCGTCGTGGGGACGGGCATGTCCAGCATCATGGGTCGGTCAGGTCCGTCGCGGTCGCGGCCGCCGGAACGAGTACTGCGTAGTCTTCGGGCAGGTCGGTCACATGGAACGTGTAGGACAGGGTGATCTCCGGGATTCCCTGCGCCTCGGGGTCGTCCACCATGGCGGGGTCCACGAAGAATGTGACCGGCATGGAGACCGTCTCCCCCGGGGCCAGGATCTGCTCCTCGAAGCAGAAACAGGCTATCTTCACGAAATGCGGCCCCGCGGCATAGGGCGCCACGTTGAAGCTGGCCGTCCCGGCGACGGGCCGGTCGGTGGGATTCGTCGCCTCGTAGAAGGCGAGGTTCGTCTCGCCCAGGCGGACCCGCATCTGCGTCTGGAGCGGCTTGAAATCCCACGGCATCCCGCGTTCGCGCGACGCGTCGAAGCGCACGAGGACTGTCCGGTCGAGGATCGCATCCGCCCCCGCCTCCGCCCGCGCAGTCGTCCCGCCATAGCCGGTGACCCGGCAGAAGAGATCGTAGAGCGGCACCGCCGCCCAACCGAGCGAGCCCATGGCGATCACCGTCGCCACCGTCGCGGCCACGACGCGGCCATTGGCCCCCATCTCGCGCCACATCCTCATTCCGTCACCGCCGGTTCGCCATCCGTTTGACCGGGGATCAGCGCGGGGCGGGCGACATGGTCGAAGCCTTCGGAAAATCCGCCGGTCTGGATCTTGGCCAGCGTGACGCCGAAGACGATCACGATGAAGGCCAGAAGCACGCCGAGGAGTCCGAAGTTGCGGCCCTTGCGGCGCTCGTGAAGCTCATGGTCGCGATGCATCACCAGCCCCCCCAGCCGAGCGGGTTCAGGGCCGCCTCGACCACGAAGACCGAGAAATGCGCGAAGAGGTAGAAGAGGGACCATTTGAACAGACCCTTCTCGACGGCATGACCGTCGGCCTCGCATTCGGCTTCCGTGCGTCGCCACATGTTCCAGGCGCCCTTCAGAAAGACCGCGTTGAGGATGAAGGCCACGACCAGCGTCACAGGTCCGCCGATGCCCGAAACCGCAGTGGCGAGCGACACCAGCGCGAGCCCGACCGCGTAGATCAGTGCCTGACGCCGCGTCTCCGCCCTGCCGTGGGTGACGGTCAGCATCGGGATGCGCGCCACATGGTAGTCGAGCTTGACGAACAGGGCGAGCGCCCAGAAATGCGGCGGCGTCCACATGAAGATCAGACCGACCAGAAGCCAGGCCTCCAGCGGGGTGGATCCGGTCGCCGCGGCCCAGCCGATCATCGGCGGGAACGCCCCGGCCAGCCCCCCGATCACCGTGTTCCAGGACGTCGTCCGCTTGAGCCACATCGAATAGATCACGGCGTAGAAGAAGATGGTGAAGCCGAGCCAGAATGCCGCGACCCAGTTCGCCGTCAGCCCCAGCATGGTCACCGACAACACCGCGAGGAACAGCCCGAGCGCAAGCGCATCCGACGGCGCGACCCGGCCGGACGGGATCGGCCGCTTGCGCGTGCGCTTCATCACCCGGTCTATATCGGCGTCAAACCACATGTTGAGCGCGCCCGATGCACCGGCGCCCAGCGCGATCCACAGGATCGAGGTCGCGGCGAGAAACGGGTGCTGCCCGCCCGGCGCGACCAGCAGGCCGACCAGCGCCGTGAACACCGACAGGGACATCAGCCGCGGCTTCAGAAGTCGCCAGTAATCGCGCAGGCCCGCCTCGTCGGAAGCGGGCCTGTCGGCGGCGATATTGAGCGAGACGTCCGTCACGGGGTCACCACGTCTCCAGCTCGCCCGCCTTCACGGCTTCGAGCCATGCGGCATAGGCCTCTTCGGAGACGACCTTCACCGTAATCGGCATGTAGGCATGGGCGATGCCGCACAGTTCCGAACATTGGCCGAAATAGACGCCCTCGACTTCCGGCCGGAACCAGAGCTGCGCAAGGCGGCCCGGAATGCCGTCCTGCTTCACGCCGAAGGAGGGGATCGTCCAGGAATGGATCACGTCCCCGCCCGTCACCTGCATCACGATGGTCTTGCCCACGGGCACTACGACGGCGGTGTCGGTGGCGAGCAGGAACTCGTCCTCCGAATAGCCCGCCGCGATCAGGCTGGCGCGCGATTCATCCGTCAGCATGTTCGCGGTGTCGGCCCCGATCATGTAGCTGGAGAACTCCACGCCCTCTTCGTCGGGATACTCGTAGCCCCAGTACCACTGGTAGCCAGTGACCTTCACGACCACGTCGCCTTCCGGGATGCGCTGCTGATCGAACAGCACCGGCAGGGAGAACGCCCCGATGAACACGAGGATAACGATAGGCACGATCGTCCAGGCCACTTCCAGCGGGGAATTGTGCGTGAACTGCGCCGGCGTCGCGTTGGCACCGCGGCGGTAGCGGAATACGACCCAGGCCATCAGGCCGGTCACGAACAGCACGATGACGGTAATGATCACGAGGAGAAATCCATCGAGCCAGTGAATGTCGGCCGCGATGGACGTCGTGGCGGGCTGAAACGCGATTCCCCCGCCTGCGGCGTGCCGATGATCGGGAGATCGCCCAGCACCCCCTGCGCCCGGACGGGCAACGCGGTGGCGGCGGCGACGAGGCTCGCGGCCGAAACGACGGAGAATCGGGGCATCTTCATGGCGGTCATCCTGTCTGGCGGGGTCCGTCGTATCGCCGCGCATCCGGTGAAGACGCGGCCGCCCCGTTGCGTCCTGGCCGGGTAAGACCATATCTGGGGCACGTTCTGCAAGGCCCGGGGGTCATGTGTCGCACCCGGACATACCCTCCCCCGACGAGGAGCCATCCCATGACCGACGCCCCGTTCCGCCCGTTCGAGACCGACCTGGATCGCGAGGCGGCGCTCACGGTGCTGCGCGGCGCGCTTGCCGGGGCGGATGACGGGGAACTGTTCCTGGAACGTCGGCGGTCCGAGGTTCTGGTGTTCGATGACGGCCGGGTCCGGACCGCGAGTTTCGATGCGTCCGAGGGGTTCGGCCTGCGCGCGGTGCGGGGCGAGACGACCGGATATGCCCATTCGACCGAGATTTCGGAAGCCGCCCTGACACGCGCGGCGGAGACCGCACGGCTCGCCGTGGGCGACGGAGGCGGCACGCTCGCCGATGCCCCCGCCCGCACGAACCGGCACCTCTACGGCGACGACGATCCGATCGCGGGCGAGGCCTTTTCGGTCAAGCTCGACACCCTGCGGGAGATCGACGCCTTCGTCCGCGACCTCGATCCGAGGGTGATGCAGGCCAGCGCCTCGCTCGCGGCCAGCCTGCAGGAAGTTGAGATCCTGCGCGCCGACGGCCATGCGGTCCGGGACGTGCGCCCGATGGTCCGCCTGAACATCTCCGTCATGGTGGAGGAGAACGGCCGCCGCGAGTCGGGTAGCGCGGGCGGTGGCGGCCGGATCGCCCTGACCGGCCCGATGGCCCGCGACCACTGGGAGGGCGTGGCCCGTGAAGCGTTGCGGATCGCGGTCGTAAACCTGTCGGCGGTCCCGGCCCCCGCGGGCGTCATGGACGTCGTGCTGGGCGCGGGCTGGCCCGGCATCCTGCTGCATGAGGCGGTGGGGCACGGGCTGGAGGGCGATTTCAACCGGAAGGGGCAATCGGCCTTCGCGGGCCTGATGGGACAGCGGATCGCGGCGCCGGGGGTCACCGTCCTCGACGACGGCACGATCCCCGACCGGCGCGGCTCCCTCACCGTGGACGACGAGGGCACGCCGAGCGGCAGGAACACCCTGATCGAGGACGGCATCCTCGTCGGCTACATGCAGGACCGGCAGAACGCGCGCCTGATGGGTGTGGCGCCCACCGGCAACGGCCGCCGCGAAAGCTATGCCCACGCGCCGATGCCCCGGATGACCAACACCTACATGCTGGGCGGGGACGCGGCCCCGGGCGATATCGTCGCCGACCTTCGCGACGGCATCTATGCGGTGGGATTCGGCGGCGGACAGGTCGACATCACCAACGGCAAGTTCGTGTTCTCCTGCACCGAGGCCTATCGCGTGCGGGATGGTGTCGTGGGCGAGCCGGTAAAGGGCGCGACCCTGATCGGCGACGGGGCCACGGCGCTGACGAATATCCGCGCCATCGGCAACGACATGGCGCTGGATCCCGGGATGGGGAATTGCGGCAAGGCCGGACAATGGGTGCCCGTCGGCGTGGGCCAGCCGACGTTGCTGATCGGCGGGCTGACCGTGGGTGGCTCCGCGGCGTGACCGCGTTCCGGACCGTCCGGAACGGCCATCGTCGCACCCGGTGGTCCGACTGGGTCTGGACGGGGCTGGCGACATGGCTGCTCCCGACCGTCATGGGGCGCTTGCTTCTCGTTTCGGGCGGGGTCGATCAACCTGGTGTCCTGCTGCTGCGCGTTCAGGTGATCGGCATCGCTCTTGTCGTGGCTCCACTGGTAACGTGGTTTCTCGTCCCGATCGGCCTTGCAATCGCGGCGCTGGCGTTGCGGCTCGGCTGGGCGGGCTGGGCCTCGACACTCCTCCTTGCGCTCCTGTTCGCAACCGTTTTGATGCTCGCGATCTCTCTCGACGACCCCCGCGACCTCGTTTCCAGACTGACGCCGCTGTCCTTCGTCATTGACGTGACCCTCCTTCATGCAGGTCTCATGTGGGGCAGTCTCCGATGGCTTCGCCCGGAGGCTCTCGCCGCCCGTTAACCCTTTCTCAACCACCCCGGCGGCACGGTCCCCGCCATGGAGTATGCGATTCCCGACGATCTTCTGCGCGAGCCCGACGGCTGGGAGGAGGCGCCGCTTCCCCTGTTCGACGCGCCCCCGTCGCAGGAGGAGCTGTTCGCCCGGCTGCGACTGGCGCGCTCGCGTCGCGTCGGGCCCGCCACGTTCCGCCGCCTGATCGCCGAACATGGCGATGCGGTCGCGGCCCTCGCCGCCCTGCCGGGGATCGCGACGAAGGCGGGGGATTCCGGATATCGCCCGATCGACGCGGCGGAGGTTCGGCGCGAGGTGCAGGCCGCCCGCAGGGCCGGGGCGCGATTGCTGACTCTCGGTGCGCCGGGCTACCCCGACCTCCTGGCGCAGGTCGGCGACGCCCCTCCGGTCCTCTGGGCGCAGGGCGACACGGCCCTGCTCGCCCGGCCCTGCATTGCCGTGGTCGGGACCCGCAACGCTTCCAGCCTCGCGCTGCGGATGGCCCGGGCGCTGGGGCGGGACCTGGCCGCCGCCGGGATCACCGTGGTCTCCGGCCTCGCGCGGGGCGTCGACGCGGCGGCTCACGATGCGGCCCTGTCGGGGGGCACGGTGGCCGTCCATGCCGGCGGGCTGGACCGGATCTACCCCGCGGAGAACGTCGCTCTGGGCGAACGGATCGCGGCGGAGGGCTGTGCCCTGTCGGAACGGCCCTTCGGCCTGGCACCGCAGGCCCGCGACTTCCCGCGCCGCAACCGGATCGTCTCCGGCCTGTCCCTCGCCGTCGTCGTGGTCGAAGCGGCGGCGCGGTCCGGGTCCATGATCACGGCCCGCGATGCCCTGGATCAGGGGCGGGAGGTGCTCGCCGTGCCCGGCCACCCGCTCGACAGCCGGGCCTCCGGCTGCAACCTGCTTCTGCGCGACGGCGCGACGCTCGTGCGCGGCGCGGAGGACATTCTGGAGGTCCTTGCCAGTCTCGATGCGACGGAGGCCCCGGTCCGCCGCGCCGCGCCGTCGCCGAAACCTTTGCCAGCTACGTCCCCCGCACCGACGTCCCACCTCGACGCTTCGTCAGACGGCCTGCAGACCCGCATCCTGTCCCTGCTCTCCCCCGTCCCGGTGCCCGAGGATCAACTCTTCCGCGACCTCGGGGGTGCGTCCGAACTGCCCGCCCGCCTGCTGGCCGCGCAGCTCTCGGAGCTGGAACTCGGCGGCCTCGTGGCGCGACGGCCGGGGGGTGGACTGGTCCGCCTCTGACGCCCATCCCGCGGCCGCGGCGTCCCCCCGACGGGCGCGCCGGAGCTGCCATTGACATTATCCGGACCGTCGCCACATGGTCCCCGGCCCAAGGGCTCCCCGAACGAAAGGGCCCGCCAGACGCCCCCTGAGAACCGCCCCGAGGTCCCGCAGAATGCCAGTCGTCGTCGTCGAATCCCCGGCCAAGGCCAAGACCATCAACGGCTATCTGGGCAAGGATTACACGGTGCTCGCCAGCTATGGCCACGTCCGCGATCTCGTGGGCAAGGACGGCTCCGTCGATACCGAGAACGGCTTCGAAATGACGTGGGAGATCCCCGCCGACGGCAAGAAGCGGATCAAGGACATCGCCGACGCGCTGGCTGACGATCCCGACCTCATCCTGGCCACCGACCCGGACCGGGAGGGGGAGGCGATCTCCTGGCACCTGCAGGAGGCGCTGCTGGCGCGGCGCGGCATCAAGAAGGACATGCCCGTCAGCCGGGTCGCCTTCAACGCCATCACCAAGAAGGCGGTGCAGGAAGCGATCGCCAACCCGCGGCAGATCGACCGACCGCTGGTGGAGGCGTATCTGGCCCGCCGCGCGCTCGACTACCTCGTCGGTTTCACGCTGTCCCCGGTGCTCTGGCGCAAGCTGCCGGGCGCGAAGTCCGCGGGCCGGGTGCAATCCGTCTGCCTGCGGCTGGTGGTCGACAGGGAGATGGAGATCGAGGCGTTCGACGCCCGCGAATACTGGTCCGTGCGCGCCCTTCTGGAGACCCCGCGGGGCCAGACGTTCGAGGCCCGCCTGGTCAGCCTCGCCGGGCAGAAGGTCGAGCGGTTCACCTTCGAGAGCGCCGCCCAAGCCGAGTTGGCGGTGCAGGCGGTCGAGAGCCGCGATCTCTCCGTGGTGTCGGTGGATGCGAAGCCCGCAACACGTAACCCCTCCCCGCCCTTCATGACCTCCACCCTGCAGCAGGAGGCGAGCCGCAAGTTCGGCATGGGCGCAAAGGCCGCGATGGGCACGGCGCAGCGTCTCTACGAGGCGGGGCACATCACCTACATGCGGACCGACGGGATCGACATGGCGCCCGAGGCCGTGACCGAGGCCCGTACCGCCATCGCCGCCCGTTACGGCGACAGATACGTGCCGTCCACGGCGCGGGTGTACAAGAACAAGGCCAAGAACGCGCAGGAAGCGCATGAATGCATCCGGCCCACGGATATGGGCGCCGCAGCCGAGGATCTGCGCCTCGCTGGCGACCAGAAGAAGCTCTACGACCTGATCTGGAAGCGAACGCTGGCCAGCCAGATGGAAGCCGCGCGGCTGGAGCGGACGGTGGTCACGGTGGCGGATCGCGACGCGCATGTGGAACTGCGCGCCAACGGTCAGGTCGTCGTCTTCGACGGCTTCATGAAGGTCTATACCGAAGGCCGCGACGACGATGCCGCGGGCGAGGGCGACGACAAGCGCCTGCCCACCATCCACGAGGGCGACGCCGCGAAGAAGGTCGAGGGCGGCTACCGCGAGGAACACGCGAGGCTGATCGAGGGCGATCCGAGGACGGATGCCCTGGTGGAGGAAGCGGGACAGCCGGACAACGCCCGCCTGTCGCCATCCGGCGCCGTCCTGGGCCAGCAACATTTCACCCAGCCGCCGCCGCGCTACACCGAGGCGAGCCTCGTCAAGCGGATGGAGGAGCTGGGCATCGGCCGTCCCTCGACCTACGCATCGATCCTGACCACGATCGTGGATCGCGGATATGCGCGCAAGGAGGGCAACCGCCTCTTCCCCGAGGATCAGGGGCGGCTGGTGACGGTGTTCCTGTCGAACTACTTCCGGCGCTATGTCGGCTACGACTTCACCGCGCAGCTTGAGAACGAGCTCGACGAGGTCTCCGCCGGGGATGCCGATTACAAGGACGTGCTCGACCGCTTCTGGCGCGACTTCAAGGCCGCCGTGGACGAGACGGCGGAACTTCGGATCACCGACGTACTGGAGAAGATCAACGAGGTGCTGGAGCCGCATCTGTTCCCGGGCGACGGCTCCGGCGGCGATCCGCGGCTCTGCCCGAATTGCGGGATGGGCCGTTTGTCGATGCGCACGGCGCGGTCCGGCGGCGCCTTCATCGGCTGCTCCAACTACCCCGATTGCCGCTATACCCGCCCCTTCGGCCCTCCGGGCATGGAGGGCGAACAGGCCGGGACCGAGCGGATGCTGGGCGTCGAGCCCGAGAGCGGGATGGAAGTCTGGCTGAAATCCGGACGCTTCGGGCCTTACGTCCAGCTCGGCGAAAAGACCGACGAGAACCCCAAGCCCAAGCGGTCGAGCCTGCCCAAGAGCTGGGCGCCGGACGCGCTCGATTACGAAAAGGCGCTGCAACTCCTGTCCCTGCCCCGTCACATCGGCGAGCATCCCGAGGACGGCGCCGATATCGAGACCAATCTGGGGCGGTACGGGCCCTATGTCCGCTGGAACAAGATCTATGCGAACCTCCCGGACGAGGAGGAGATCTTCACCATCGGGATGAACCGCGCCGTCGAGGTGCTCGCCGAGAAGCTGGCCAAGCGCGGTCAGCGCGGGCAGGCGGTGCCACCGCTCAAGGAGCTGGGCGAGCATCCGGAGAATGGCGGTCCCGTCAACGTCATGGAGGGGCGCTATGGTCCCTATGTGAAGTGGGAAAAGGTGAACGCCACGATCCCGAAGGGGACCGAGCCCGGCGACGTCACCATGGCCCAGGCCGTGGAATGGATCGCCGAGCGGGCGGCCAAGAGCGGCAAGAAGACCGCCGCGAAGAAACCCGCCGCCAAGAAGAAGGCGGCACCCAAGAAAGCAGCCGCGAAGAAGGCCTCCCCCGGGAAGGCCGCGGCGAAGAAGACCGCCGGGTCGGGGAAATGACCGAGATCGCGATCCGGCCCGGCTTCCCCGAGGATCAGCGGAACACGGCCGCGAGCCTCTACTGGGAGGCGTTCGGGGCCAAGCTCGCGACGCTGCTGGGACCGGCGGCGCGGGCGGAGGCGTTCTTCGCCGATATCCTCCACGCCCCCTTCGCGATCGGTGCGGTGCGCGACGGACATTTGCTGGGCCTGGCGGGATTCAAGACGGCGGACGGCGCGCTCACCGGGGGCGATTGGCCCGACCTGCGGCGACACTACGGCGCACTGGGCGGCCTCTGGCGCGCGCCTCTCCTGGCGTTCTTCGAGCGGCCGGTGGAGCCGGGCGTGCTCCTGATGGACGGGATTTGCGTCGATACCGCGGCACGGGGTGCCGGGCTCGGCACGCGGCTGCTGCATGCGGTCAAGGCGGCGGCGCGCGACCGGGGGATGTCCCGGGTCCGCCTCGACGTGGTCGACGGCAATCCCCGGGCCCGCGCCCTCTACGAACGCGAAGGGTTCGTCGCCGTGGCGACGGAGCGGACCGGCCCCCTGCGCCCCCTGCTCGGTTTCGCCGCCGCGACCCGGATGGAAGCGCAGGTCTGAAGTCTCCGTGACCCGCGCCCGGCCGGGAACCCCTCCCCGCCGGACGCCGCCACCCGCCGCCTTGGCTTCGCGAGGGGGATCGTCCAGTATCTGTGCCGATCGCCCATCCCGGAGACACCCGCATGCTCATCCGCCTCGAAGACCTGCGCGACCTGACGGCCCGGACTGCCGAAGGCAACGGCCACACCGTGCTGGACCTGTTCGTGCGTCGCACGGACCTGACCGCGACCCATGTCCTGATCCGGCTCGGAACCTGGTTCGACCGGTCGGAATGCGCCCTGCGCATCCGGACCATGGGCGAGCCCGATGTCGGCGAGGACAGCTGGCCCGCGAGGGTGGACGAGGATCAGGTGCGTCGCGCCCCGCGGGAGCCCGGACCCGGCACGACAGCGGATGCCGATATCGACGTGGCCGTCGTCGCCCCAGAGGGGGAGGCGCTGGACCCCGCGCGTCTGTCCGACACGGAATGCGCCCTCTCGGAGGCGAAGGCCGGCGATCTGGTGCGGCTGGGCGAACTGCTCGACGCACCGGTCCGGGATTCCGCCGGCACCGAGGCCGGCAGTGTCATGGACGCGATCCTCGACAGCGACGGCTGGCGCGTCGCCATGCTGGTCGTGCGGACGGGAGCGGGCGGCGTCGCAAACCAGCGGGTCGTGCCGATGGACATGATCGCGGGCGTGGACTGGTTGCCCGCCGGCGTGTCGCTTCGCTGCGGCGCGCAGGCGCTGGCTGATGCGCCCGACCTTCACGAGGCGGGCGCGCGGATCGAGGGGCACTGGTACAACCGGGTGCTCGCCTATTACGGGATCGGCTGATCCCCGGCGGGTTCCTGCGACGTCTCGACCAGCTCCACCTGATTGCCGTCCGGATCCCGGAGGAAGGCGTAGGCGTAACCCGACGGCCCGCCGCGCACCGGCTCCACGATGATCTCGACGCCATCGGCGCGCAGGCCCTCGATGGCCGAAGACAGGTCCGGGACGGCGAAGGCGAGATGTTTCCAGCCCCGCTGCCCGAAGCTCTCCATCACGCCCCTCGTCTCGTCCGGACCGGGTGCGGCCCCCGCACCGCAGAACAGTTCCACATGCACGCCGTCCCTGCCGATCAACCCCATGCGCAGGTCGGGCTCACCCCATTCCCGAAGCAGTTCGAACCCGAAATGGCGGTGCCACCACGCCACAGCAGCGTCGAAATCGGACACCGAGAGTCCGCCGTGGTGAAGGCCGTCGATCCGCATCCGCATCTCCCGTTTCGCGCGCAATCTGCCGTGTCCGACCGGCGATGGGAACCCCGCCCGCGACGCGCGCGGACGGGGCCTCGGATCAGGCCGGGCCCGCGCCTTGGGTGCCGGTGAAGACCGAATAGATCGACTGCGATGCCGCCATGAACAGGCGGTTCCGCTTCGGCCCCCCGAAACAGACATTGCCGCAGATCTCCGGCAGGCGGATGCGCCCCAGCAACGTGCCGTCCGGCGCCCAGACCGTCACGCCGGAATAGCCGACATTCCGCCCGGCATTCGACGAGGCCCAGAGGTTGCCCGCCACGTCGCAGCGCAGCCCGTCCGGCCCGCATTTCACATCGTCCACCATGCAATCCGAGAACACCCGCCGGTTCGAAAGCGTGTTGTCGGCGCCGACATCGAACGCGATGATCTCGCCGTTGCCGCCCGGTCCGGTATCGCCCGGCCCCTTGCCCGTCGACGCGACGTAGAGCACCGAATGATCCGGCGAGAAGCAGAGCCCGTTCGGGTCCGCGGCATCGGCCTCGGTCGCGACGCGGGTGACGGTCCCGTCCTCGCCGATGCGATAGGTTCCGGTCTCCATCTCGCGGACATAGTCGCCGATCTCCGGCGGCTGGCCCAGTCGCGGGTTCAGAAGGCCCTCCGCGTTCGACGGCCCGCCCGCCGCGTCCGGCGCCCCCTCGTAGAGCTGGCCGCCATAGGGCGGATCGGTGAACCAGATACTGCCATCCGGATGCTCCACCACGTCGTTGGGCGAGTTGAAGCGCTTGCCTTCGAACATGTCGGCCAGGATCGTGATCGACCCGTCATGCTCGTAGCGGACCACGCGACGGGTGAGATGCTCGGCGCTGAGCTGGCGGCCATACTGGTCGAAGCTGTTGCCGTTGGAATTGTTCGACGGCATCCGGAATTCCGAGACGTGGCCGTCCTCCTCCAGCCAGCGCATCTGCCGGTTTTCGGGAATGTCGGACCAGATCAGGTACTTGCCGACGCTGTTCCAGGCCGGACCCTCGGCCCAGCGCGCGCCGGTCCACAGCCGTTCGATGGACGCGTTCGGCTGCATCACGCCCCAGAAGCGGTCGTCCGCGGCGACGAGGTCGGGATCCCAGAAATAGACGTTCGGTTCCGCATCCGGGCCGAAATCGCGGCGCGGCTCGGTGATCGTGCTGCGCGGCTCGACGGCGGTGGATTGCGCCAGGGCCGCGGTCCCGGTCAGGAGGGCGGCCCCCCCTCCGATGGCGCCGAGGGCCTGCCTGCGGGACAGGCCCGGAATGTGGTTCGTCATGATGTATCCTCCCTTGCGGCACGGCGCCGGAAGGCCAGCTTAGGCATCGGACGCGATCCGGCGCGCACCGCCTGACGTCGGGTCAGCGACCGGCGGTTTCCCGCCTGTCCCGCCCCGCCCGCTCCGGATGCGTCCGTGCCCCGGCCCAAACCCACCGGCATCTTGATTGTCCGACCGGCCATTGCGACATGGGGGCCATGACCCCGATCTCTCCCCTCTCGCCCCGCCCCGACGTGGTGGATTTCCTCGCCACGCGGCGGTCGCGCCCCGCTAAGACGCTGACCGCACCCGCCCCGGACCGCGACACCCTCCGCCCCCTTCTGGAAGCGGCTCTGCGGGTCCCGGATCACGGCAAGCTGGAACCCTGGCGCCTGCTCGTCCTCGGGCGTGACGCGCGGACCCGGCTGGCGGAGGTCACGCGCCGCCTCGGGACGGAGCAGGGCCGAGATGGCGACAAGCTGGCGAAGGCCTGCGCGATGTTTGCCGACGCCCCGGCCATGGTCGCGGTCGTCGCCGCGCCGGTCGCCTCCGACAAGATACCCGAGACCGAACAGCTGCTGAGCGCCGGGGCGGTCTGTCTCGGGCTGGTGAACGCGGCCATGGCGGCGGGATGGGGCGCGAACTGGCTGTCGGGATGGATGGCCCACGACCGGGCATTCCTCGCCGAAGCCCTGAGCCTCGACGCGCCGGACTGGATCGCGGGCTTCATCGTGATCGGGACCGAAGGCGCCGTGCCGACGGACCGGCCGCGCCCCGATCTCGACGTCAAGGTGGCGTGGGTCGACGCATGATCGGCGACGCTCTGAAGGCGATCGGACAACTCGGCGATCCGCGCTTCCGCGGCGTCCTTCTGGCCGGGATCGGGCTTTCGGTCGCCCTGCTGGTCGGGTTCGCCGCGATCCTGATCTGGGGGGCGCAATGGCTGGTCGGGCCGTCCGTCACCCTGCCTTGGCTGGGCGAGGTGACGTGGCTGGACGAGGCGGCGGGCATCGCCCTGGTTCCGGTCGTCCTCGTCGCATCCGTCTTCCTGATGGTGCCCGTCGCCTCCGCCTTCACCGGCCTGTTCCTCGACCGGATCGCGGGCGCGGTGGAGGATCGGCACTATCCGTCCCTGCCCCCCGCAAGGCCGCAGGGATGGGGCGAAACGATCCGGGAAAGTGCGGGCTTTCTCGGCCTTGTCGTGATCGTCAACCTGCTGGCATTCATCGCCTATCTGGTGCTGGCGCCTGTCGCGCTCCTGATCTTCTGGGGCGTGAACGGCTTCCTGCTCGGCCGGGAATACGCCCAGATGAGCGCCGCGCGGCATCTGCCCCGGGCCGAGGCCGCCGCCTTCCGCAAACGGCACCGGGCCGAGATCTGGGCGACCGGCGTGCTGATGGCGATCCCGCTTTCGGTCCCGATCCTGAACCTGCTGGTCCCGGTGATCGGCGCCGCGACGTTCACCCACCTGTTCCACCGGCTGCAGGGTCGACGGCCCGCCCGCTAGCCGCGCCCGGTGATCCACCGCAGATCGTCGATCCCGATCAGGCCCGACACGATCAGCCAGATGAGCGGGACCCAGAGCGCCAGCGTGATCGCCGTCGCCCACAGGACCCGCGGCCGCATCCGGAAATCCGCCGGGCTCGACAGATGCGTTCCCGGCACGCGCTGCCCCCGGTCGCCCTGGGTGTCCTGGCCCACCTGCAACAGGATCAGGAACGTCATGGCCCAGATCATCGCGAACAGGACGAAGGCGGAGAAGATGCCCATCACACCTCCTCCAGCTCGACCAGGGTTCCGGTGAAATCCTTCGGATGCAGGAACAGAACCGGCTTGCCATGGGCGCCGATCTTCGGCTCCCCGTCGCCCAGCACCCGCGCCCCGGATGCGATCAGGCGGTCGCGCGACGCGCGGATGTCCTCCACCTCGTAGCAGATGTGATGGATGCCGCCCGACGGGTTCTTGGCCAGAAACCCGGCGATGGGACTGCCCTCGCCCAGCGGATGCAGCAACTCGATCTTCGTATTCGGCAGGTCGATGAACACCACCGTGACGCCGTGATCCGGCTCGTCCCGCGGCGCGTTCACCCGCGCGCCCAGCGTATCGCGATACTGCGCCGCGGCCGCGTCGAGGTCGGGCACCGCGATCGCGACATGGTTCAGCCGTCCTATCATATCGTGCGACTCCTGCGAGTTGGCGCCGTTATCGCGCCCCTCCGCTTCGGTCGCAAGACGACCCGACGCCGCGTTTACCAACCATTAGGGATGAGCGGCGATTGTGGTCGAAACAATCGGAGAGAATCATGGACGACCTCGACCTGATGGCCCGCCCCGCGCCGACGCCGCAACGCCCGCTTCTCGGCACGACCCTCCTTCTGGTGGAGGACAGCCGCTTCGCCTCGGAGGCGGTCCGCCTGCTGGCGCTCCGCTCCGGCGCGCGCATCCGCCGGGCCGATTGCATGGCCAGCGCGGCGCGGCATCTGGGCACCTACCGCCCGGGCGTGGCCATCGTCGATCTCGGCCTGCCGGACGGCTCCGGTCTCACCCTCATCCGACAGCTCGCGCAGGCGCCCCACCGGCCGCAGGTCATCCTCGCCACCTCCGGACAATCCGCCGACGAGGTCGAAGGGGCGGCGCTGGAAGCGGGGGCCGACGGCTTCATGCCGAAGCCGATCGAGAGCCTCGCCGCGTTCCAGCACGCCATCCTGCGTCACATGCCCGACGACATCCAGCCGCGCGGGCTGCGCGTCGTCGGCTCCGACTCGGTGCAGCCCGACCGCCTCGCCCTGTCCGAGGATCTGATCCTCGCCGAACGCCTGCTGGACGACGCCTCCGTCGCGCCCCGCTTCGTGGCGGACTTCCTTCAGGGTCTCGCGCGGATCGGTCATGACACCGTCCTGCTGGCCGAGACGCGCGCGCTCGCGACCACCGCGATCGGCGACATCCGGCCCCGGCTTCAGGCGCTGATCGCCGAGCGGCTGGTTCAGGAGCGGCCCGTTCTCTGAGCCTCCGCGACCATCCCGGCAAGCGCCCGGCGCTGCCGCCCGTCGGTGTCGAAGTTTTCGGGCTCCAGCCAGGCTCGATGGGCTGCCCGGATCGCGGGCCAGTCCCCGTCCAGGATCGCGAACCAGGCCGTATCCCGGTTCGTGCCCTTCGTGACCATGTGCTGCCGGAACGTCCCCTCGTATCCGAACCCGTATCGGGCCGCCGCCCGCCGACTCGCCTCGTTCGCCGCGTTGCATTTCCACTCGACCCGCCGGAACCCGGCCCCGAACGCGCGGTCGATCAACAGGTGGATCGCCTCCGTCGCCGCCACGGTTCGCCGCAAGGCGGTGGCCAGCGCGATATGCCCGATCTCGGTCGTCCCGTGGGTCCGGTCGATCCGCAGGTAGCTCGCCACCCCGCTCCACCCCGCCGGGCCCTCGATGGCATAGAAGGCCGGATCGTCCGATGCCTCCATCGCCTCGACCCAGCCGCGATAGATCTCCCCGTCCGCCCACGGACCATAGGCCATATACGCCCACGCCTCCGCATCGCCCCCATTCGCCCCGTGCAGCGCCGCCGCATGGCGCTCCGCCGACAGCCGTTCCATCCGCACGGACGTTCCCTCGATCGACTCCGGCGGCGCGTAGTCCAGCGCCCGCCATTCCGAGAGGTCTGAGCTCACCGGGGCGCCATCCGGATCGCCCCGTCGAGGCGGATCACCTCGCCGTTCAGCATCCGGTTCGTCGCCACATGCGCCACCAGCGACGCGAATTCCGCGGGATCGCCCAGCCGGGAGGGATAGGGCACCTGCCGGCCGAGGCTGTCCTGCACCTCCTGCGGCAATCCTTCGAGCATCGGCGTCAGGAACAGGCCCGGCGCGATCGCCACCACCCGGATGCCGAGCGCTGCTAGGTCCCGCGCCATCGGCAGGGTCATCGCCACCACCCCGCCCTTGGACGCGGCATAGGCGATCTGCCCCACCTGACCCTCATAGGCCGCGACGCTCGCCGTGTTGACGATGACGCCCCGCTCGCCATCCGGGCCGCGTCCGTCCTGCGCCGCCATGATCGCGGCCGCCGCACTGGCGCAATGGAACGTGCCCAGCAGGTTGATCGAAATGGTCCGGGCGAACAGGTCCGGATCGTGCGCGCCGCCCTTGCCGACGGTCTTGGCCCCCGGGGCGATGCCCGCGCAGTTCACCATCAGGTCCAGACGCCCGTCGCCCGCGACCTCCGCCAGCACCGCGGCACAGGCGCCCGCATCGGTCACGTCCAGCCGGTGGAACGCACCGCCCAGTTCCGCGGCCAAGGCCGTCCCCCTGTCCGCGTCGAGGTCCAGGATCGCCACGCGACCGCCCGCCTCGGTCACCTGCCGCGCGACCGCGGCGCCGAGGCCCCCGGCCCCGCCCGTGATCGCCGCCACCGCTCCGTTCAGCTCCATGTTCATCCCCCCTCGGTTCGGTGCGAGGGTGAGCCGGACGCGGGCTCAGCGCAAGTCGGGCGCCGTGATCGACGCGCGGATGCGGGTGCCGGTATCGTCGCTGTCCGCCGAGATGCCGACCCCGAGCAGGACGCCCGGCGCACCGCCGAAGGCGCGCGCGTAATCGGCGGCCAGATCCACCCGCTCGACATGCTGTCCGGTGCCCGCCGGGCGCAGGACCACGGTCCTCAATCCCGCGAGATACGGGCTCGCCTGCACGGTCCCGCGCGCTGCATCGCCGCCCCAGACATAGACCAGCACCCGCGTCGCCGGATCGCGCAGCAGCCGCGCCGCCCTTGCGGGATCGGCCCGCGCCGCCGTCTCCGCATCCGTCCAGGCGAAATAGACCGCGAGGTTCCGGTCGTCCCCACCCTTGCGGCGCAGATCCGTCGCGGGCACCCCCTCCGCCACCGCCCAGCCCCAGGATGCGCGGGTCGCACCCCGCGACCCCGCCGGGACCGCCCGCCAGAGCAGCGAGACCGTTCCGTCGGAGACGACCGACAGCGACGATCCGCCCTGCCTGTAATCGTTGGATCGGAAGCGCAGGAACCCCTGCTCCCGCCAGCTTCCGTCGAAGGAAAGCGGCTCGGCGGCGACGGGCAGGGCGAGGCAGGCGGCGAGCGCCGTTAGGATCGGAGTTCTCATGGCCCCGGTCTAACGCCCCAGCCTCCCCCGCGCGCGTAACGACTGCGTGACGACGCACCGCCCGCACGGCGCCGCCGAAGAAAGCTGTGGGTAAAAGCCATTGCGCCTTTACAGGCCCGCTCCACCCCTCCACCATATCTGGTATGGATGGCGCGACCGCGCCCTAAGGTTTGTCGCGGCCGCTAATCCTTGGGACCAGAGCGGAAGGCAGACCATGCTCCACCACAGGCACCAATTCTCTCAGACCGGCGATCTCCACCCGATCGACCTCGTGGAAACCGTGGCCGAGACCCATGAATGGGAGTTCGACCGCGTCGGCGACGACCAGATCGCCATGGTGGTCGAAGGCCAGTGGCGGAGCTATTCCGTCACGCTCGCCTGGTGCGATGCCGACGAGACGCTCCGCCTCGTCTGCTGCTTCGAGATGGAGCCGCCGGACGACGCCCTCCCCGGCCTCTACGAGACGCTGAACCTCGCCAATGACCAGTGTTGGGCCGGGGCCTTCGCCTATTGGCCGGTGCAGAAGATGATGGTCTATCGCTACGGCCTCGTCCTCGCGGGCGGCGCCTGCGCCGAGGTGGATCAGATCAACCACATCGTCGCCGAGGCCATCCTCGCGGGCGAGCGCTTCTATCCGGCGTTCCAGCTCGTCTGCTGGGGCGGCCGCGCGCCCGCCGACGCGATGCAGGTCGCCATGGCCGAGGCCTACGGCCACGCCTGAGACTTGCACCTCCCGCCCGCGCGCCTAGGGTCGCGGGCGGGAGGGCATGCCATGGATTTCACCGACATCAACGCGCGCGGCGCCGTGCTGCTGGGCTGCGGCAAGATGGGGTCCGCCCTGCTGGCCGGGTGGCTCGACCGGGGCTTGTCCCCCGGCGCCGTCACCGTCCTCGACCCCGCGCCCTCCGACTGGCTCCGCGGCACCGGTGCGGCCCTGAATGCCGACCTTCCGCCCGCGCCCGCCCTGACGCTGATCGCCGTCAAGCCGCAGATGATGGGGGACGCGCTGCCCGCCCTGCGCACGCTCCGCGACACGCTCTTCGTCACCGTCGCCGCGGGCACCCCCATCGCCGCCTACGAAGCCGCCCTCGGCGATATCCGCCTCGTCCGCGCCATGCCCAACACGCCCGCCGCGATCGGTCGCGGCATCACCGCTCTCATCGGCAACGCCGCCGCCACCGCCGCCGATCTGGACATGGCGGAGGGCTTTCTCGCCGCCGTGGGCGAGGTCGTCCGCCTCGACCACGAGGACCAGATGGACGCGGTCACGGGCCTGTCCGGCTCCGGTCCCGCCTACGTGTTCCACATGATCGAGGCGATGAAAGCATGCAGGGGAAGCCCAGGGCCTCGCCCCCGACCTCGCCCTCCGCCTCGCCCGCGCGACCGTGGCCGGGGCCGGCGCGCTGGCCATGACCGGCACCGATCCGGGCCAACTCCGGATCGACGTGACCAGCCCGAACGGCACGACCCAGGCGGGGCTGGACGTGCTGATGCCCGAACTCCCCGACCTGATGCGCCGCACCGTGGCCGCCGCCGCCGACCGCTCGCGGGAGTTGCGCGCATGACCGATCCCATCGACTTCGACGATTTCCTCAAGGTGGATATCCGCGTCGGCCGCATCCTGCGCGCCGAACCCTTCCCCGAGGCCCGCAAGCCCGCCCTCAAGATGTGGATCGATTTCGGCGGCGAGATCGGAGAGCGCAAGACCTCCGCCCAGGTCACCGCTCATTACACGCCCGAAACGCTGGTGGGGCGGCAGGTGGTCGCCGTCGTCAACTTCCCCCCGCGACAGATCGGCCCCTTCCGATCCGAAGTGCTCGTCCTCGGCCTGCCCGATGCGGACGGGGAGGTGGTCCTGCTGTGCCCCGATCAGGCCGTTCCCGATGGCGGGAGGATGCATTGAGCGATCTCGGCAAGCTCCTGATCTCCCGCGCCCTTCCCGATAGTGTGATGGAGGCCGCCCGCGCCCGCTTCGACGTAACCTGCCGCGGTACCACGCAGCCGATGGACCGCGCCGCATGCCGCGCAGCCCTTGCCGATTACGACGTGCTCCTGCCGACCCTGGGCGATGCCTTCGACGCGGATGCCTTCGACGGGGATATCCGGGCCCGCGGTCTCGCCAATTTCGGCGTCGGCTACAACCATATCGACGTCGCCGCCGCCCGCGCCACGGGGCTCGCCGTCACGAACACACCCGGCGCCGTCACCGACGCCACCGCCGACATCGCGATGACCCTGATCCTTATGGCCGCGCGCCGGGCGGGCGAGGGCGAGCGTCTGGTGCGCGCGGGCGAGTGGCACGGCTGGCATCCGGTGCAGATGCTGGGGATGCACGTCTCCGGCAAGACCCTCGGCGTGATCGGCATGGGCCGCATCGGACAGGCCATCGCCCATCGCTGCCATGCCGGGTTCGGGATGGAGGTCGTGTTCCACAATCGCTCCGCGAAGGAGGTTCCGGGCGCCCGACAGCTCGGCTCCGTGGCCGAGCTGTGCGCCGCCGCGGACATCGTGGTCGCCGCCGTTCCCGCCTCGCCAGAGACGCATCACATCATCGACGCGGACGCGCTGGCCGCCATGCGCGCCCACGCGATCCTCGTGAACATCGCCCGCGGCGACGTGGTGGACGAGGCCGCGCTGATCTCGGCGCTGCGGACGGGCCGCATCGCCGCCGCGGGCCTCGACGTCTATGAGCACGAGCCGCACGTTCCCGATGCACTCCTGGCGCTCGAAAACGTCGTCCTCCTCCCCCATCTCGGCACCGCCGCGTTGGAGGTCCGGGAGGAGATGGGTCGCATGGCGCTCGACAACGCGGTTGCCATCGCCGAGGGACGCGATCCGCCGAACCCGGTGCCGTGATCCGGGGCGGGGTCGATACGCCGCTGGGCCGCCTGACCCTGACGGCGACGGACGAAGGCGCGCTCACGGCCATCGACTGGGCCGGAGACCTCCCCGACGCTCCGGCTCTCGCACCCGTCGCCGATCAGATCGCCGCCTATTTCGACGGCCGCCTCTCCCGGTTCGACCTGGCGCTGGCGCCCGAAGGCACCCCGTTCCAGCACCGCGTCTGGGCCGCCCTCCGCGACATCCCCCATGGCGAAACCCGCAGCTACGCCGATATCGCCTGCGCCATCGGCACCCCCGGCGGGGCGCAGGCCGTTGGACAGGCGAACAACCGCAACCCGATCCCCATAATCATTCCCTGCCACCGGGTCGTCGCGGCGAATGGCGGCATCGGCGGGTTCGGCGGCGGGCTGGACGCAAAACGCGCCCTCCTGTCGCTGGAGGGCGCGTCCTTCGAGGCCGAACAGCCCCGTCTGCTCTAGGCCGCGCGCAGGCCGCGCCCCTCAGATCCCGTCGATGCAGACGTATTTCGTCTCCAAGTAGTCCTCCAGCCCCTGCGACCCGCCCTCCTTGCCGAGGCCGCTTTCCTTCACCCCGCCGAACGGAGCCTCCACGGTGGTGATGAGCCCGGAATTGATCCCGATCATCCCGTATTGCAGCCCCTCGTTCAGCCGGAACGCCCGCCCCAGATCCTTCGTATAGGCATAGCAGGCGAGGCCGTAGACCGTCGCGTTGGCCATCTCGATCGCCTCGTCCTCGGTCTCGAACCGGAACACCGGCGCCAGCGGCCCGAAGATCTCCTCGGTCGCGAACTTCATCGCCTGCGTGGCGCCCGTCACCACCGTCGGCTCGAAGAACGTGCCGCCCAGCGCATGCCGCCCGCCGCCGGTGACGACCTCCGCGCCGCCCGCCCTGGCATCCGCCACGAACTCCTCGACCTTCTCGACCGCGTCCATGTCGATCATCGGCCCCTGCTCGACGCCGGCCTCGCGCCCGTCCCCGACATTCATCGCGCGGGTCCGATCGACCAGCTTCGCCACGAACGCGTCGTGGATCCCCGCCTGCACATACATCCGGTTCGCACAGACGCAGGTCTGGCCCGCATTGCGGAACTTCGACACCATCGCGCCCTCGACCGCGGCGTCCAGATCGGCGTCGTCGAACACCACGAAGGGCGCGTTGCCGCCCAGCTCCATGGACACCTTCTTCACCGTATCCGCCGACTGCCGGATCAATTCCTTGCCCACCTCGGTCGACCCGGTGAACGTGATCTTGCGAACGGCAAAGGCGTCCATCATCGCGCCCGCGATCTCCCGCGCGGACCCTGTCACCACGTTCACCACGCCCTTCGGATACCCGACCTCTTCGGCCAGCGCGCCCCAGGCCAGCCCGCTATACGGCGTCGCCGTCGCGGGCTTGGCCACCACGGTGCAGCCCGCGGCCAGGGCGGGCGCGATCTTGCGCGCCAGCATCGAGGAGGGGAAGTTCCACGGCGTGATCATCCCCACCACGCCCACCGCGTGCTTGGTCACGAGGATGCGGCGCCCGTTCACCCCCGCGGGCACGATCTCGCCCTTGGCCCGCCGCGCCTCCTCCGCGAACCAGCGGACATATTGCGCCCCGATGGCGATCTCGCCCTTGGCCTCGGCCAGCGGCTTGCCCATCTCCACGGTCAGCAATTCCGCCAGATCCGCCTGATGGTCCATCAGCGCGTCATGCAGCTTCCACAGGAGCGCGCACCGCTCCATCAGCGCCATGTCCCGGAACCCCGCGAACGCCTCCGATGCGGCGGCAATCGCACGCTCCGTCTCGGCCCGTCCGCTCTTCGGGACGGTCCCGATCACCGACCCGTCCACCGGGTTCGTGACGTCGATCGTGGCCCCGCCATCGGCCCCGACCCACTCTCCGCCGATCAGGTTCGCCTCCTTCATCCAGTCCTTGAAAGCCATCGGTCTATCCCTTCGTAAAGCTGAATGTCGTCGTCTGAAGATAGGTCTCGCCCGGGCGCAGCACCGCGCTCGGAAACCGCTCCCGGCCCATCGCGTCGGGCCAGACCTGCGGTTCCAGCGCCACCCCGGCACAGCGACCGTAGCGTCGGCCGTCCAGCCCCGGAACCTGCGTGTCGAGCTTCGCGCCGTCATAGACCTGAAGCCCCGGCTCGGTCGTGGCGACGATCATCTCCACATCCCCCGCCCGCAGCCACGCCACGTCCCGAAGCGCCACCCGCCCGTCGGACAGGCACATGTTGTTGTCCAGCAGCCCCTCGCCCGGCAGGGACCGCCCCTCCCGGAAATCGAACCGCGTCCCCGCCACCGGCGCGATCCCCGTGGGGATCAGCTCCGCGTCCGCGATGACGTAGCGGTCCGCATCCACGGTCAGGACATGGCCCGACACGTCGTCCCGCCCGTCGAGGTTCCAGTAGCTGTGATGCGCGAGGTTGCAATAGGTCGGCGCGTCGCTCGTCGCGCGATACTCCACCCGCAGGCAGGCCCCCGGCGCACAGGTATAGGTCGCCTCGACGCGCATCGCGCCCGGGAATCCCATCTCCCCGTCGGCCAGGTCGATGCCGAACCGGATGGCGTCCTCCCCGTGGTCCGGCACGTCCCAGATCCGCTTGCCGATCCCCTGCGATCCGCCATGCAGCGTGTGCCGCCCGAGGAAGTTCGGATCGGTCCTGTATTCCGTCCCGTCCAGCACGAAGCGCGCATTCCCGATCCGGTTCACGACCCGCCCCGCCGTCGCACCCATGTAGTTGGAATGCTCCGGATAATGGTCCAGATCGGCCAGCCCCAGCACCAGCGGCGGCGCATGTCCCGCCAGCCGCAGATCCGCCAGCACCGCGCCCAGATTCGTGAACGTCGCGGTCAGGCCGTGGCCCGCGATCGTGAAACTCGGTCGCCCGCTCATGTCATCCTCCTATCCCGCGCCATCCGCCGCGGCCAGCCGCGCGAACCCCCGTCACGTGAGGCCCAGATGGTCCGCCACACGCCGCGCAATCATCTCCGACACCCGGGCATTCGCCTCCTGGGTCACGCCCGCCACATGCGGCGTCAGGATCAGGTTCGGAACCCCCGCGAACGGATTGTCCGCCCCCAGCGGTTCGTCCGCGAACGTATCCAGCGCCGCGCCGCCCAGATGCCCGGAGCGCAGCGCCTCCGCGACCGCCGCCTCGTCGACGACCCCGCCCCGCGCCGCGTTGATCAGGATCGCGCCCGGCCTCATCGACGCGATGACGCGCCCGTCGATCATCCCCCGCGTCTCGTCGGTCAGCGGCACGTGCAGCGTCACCACGTCGGACTGCGTCAGGACCTCTTCCTCCGTGCCCTCCATGGCCCCCGGAAACTCGTCGGCATAGGGGTCCGACGCAAGGCACTCCATCCCCAGAGCCGCCGCCAGCCGGGCGGTCGCCCGCGCGATCTCGCCATAGCCGATCAGGCCCAGCCGCTTGCCCGCGATCTCCCGGCCGCGCCCCGCGTCCGCCCGCGGCCAGCCGCCCGCCTCCATCTCGCCCCGCATCCCGTAGGTACCGCGCAGCAGGGTCGCCGCACTCGTCACCACGTACTCCGCGACCGACAGGGTGTTGGCCCCGGTGGCCGGGAACACCGAGATATCGCGGGCCCGGCATTCCTCCACGTCGATATTGTCCAGCCCCACCCCCAGCCGCCCGACACAGGAGAACCCGGAATAGAGCAGGTCGCCCCGCACCTGCGTCCGGTTGCGCACGATGATCGCCTGCGCATCCCGCGCCAACTCCTCCAGCGCCTCGGGCCGGTCGGGCAGGTCCGGTTCATAGACGACCTCCGTCCGCGCCCGCAGCCAATCGACCCAGGCCTCGTCCATGAACTCCGCAATGAGGATCATCGCACAGAACTCCCTTTCAAACCGGTAAAGCGTGCGCGCATTTGTATGCACGGGGAGGCATACGAAAGGCGCACGATCTGCATACGAACACATGCACCCTCAGGGCCCCCGCCCCGACAGGTCGATGGCCTGCCCGGATCGGGCGGATTCCTCCGCCGCCTCGCCGACCATCACGGACCAGTATCCGTCCTCCAGCGTCACCTCCGGCACTCCCGATCCCCGCCGCACGAGATCGAGGAATCTCTCGTGTTGATAATAGGTTGAGCCGTGATGATCCCCCGCGATCAGAAGCTCCGGCGGGGTGTGCACGACCTCCCGGATTTCCTCCTTCAGCGCCCGGAGGGACGTCACGAATTCCGCCTCCCGCGGGGCACCGCCGGGTGCGAACCGGGCCGGACCCGGAATGAACGCCTCCAGCCGCGCCTTCGGCCCCGTCACCGCGATGCTCTCCTGCCAGTACGACCCTTCGGCGAACATGCACAAGTCGAGCATCCCTCTGGTTCCGTTGGCGAAATCCACTACGACATAGGCGTTGTCCACGATGTCCGGAACGCCTCCGGCATAGCGTTCGTCGCGATGATTGACGTCCACGCCCGCACTCGCATAGACCCTCACCGGATCCGACCCGAGCACCAGCCGCATCAGATCCCAGAAGTGACAGCACTTCTCCACCAGCGTCCCCCCGGTCCGCGCATTGAAGCGGTTCCAGGAATCGACCTTGGGCAGGAACGGAAAGCGGTGCTCCCGAATCGAGATCATGCGCGGATCGCCCGCGGCGCCTTGGGCCAGAGATTGCATAAGCCTTTGAATAGGCGGCATATACCGGTACTCCATCGCGACCCAGATCGGGGCGCGGCGGCCCTTCGCGATGTTCAGAAGATCGCGGCAATCGGCGGTCGTCGTGGCCAGCGGCTTCTCCACGAGGATCGGCTTCTCCGTCGCCATCAGACGTTGCAGCAGTCCCGCATGGAGATCGTTGGGCGCCGCGATAAGATAGATGTCGCAGGCATCGTCCGCGATCAGGTCGTCCGCCGTCGGATACCCCTTTGCGGAGGCCGCCGTGGCCAGCGACAGGCTCCGCATGGCCTCGTCCGGATCGGCCACGGCGGAGACGGTGGCATCCTGCAACAGGTTGATATTGCGGATATGTTCCTGCCCCATCATCCCGGCGCCGATCAGGCCGTACCGGATCATGCACCAAGCTCCAGCACGTCCACACCCAGCCCCGCCGCCACCCCGCGCAGGGCCTGCGCATGGTCGCCATAGACCAGCGCCATATGATGCTCCAGCCCGCTCGCCATCACGTCCGCACAGACCGCATCCGCGCCCCGGTCGAACCGCACCACGCCGCTCGTCCCGGTGAACGCCATCGGCCGGTCGAGCATCTCCCCCGTGGCGATCACAACCTGCTCCCGCCCCCGCGCCTGGCTCAGCCGGAACAGGGTGACGCGCCCCGGTTTCAGCGGAAATTCCAGCAATAATGCCTGCTTGCGGTTCGTATGCACCGTCGCCCCCGGCGCACTTGCCGCCATCGAAGCGGGGGCCTGACCGCAATGCCAGACCACGCCCGTCTCGCCATCCATATCCACCAGATCGGCGAGAAAAACCGGCGCATCCGCCACGTCCTGAAGGATCGCCTGGGTCACCGCGCCATAGACATCCGCCTCGCAGGCGCAGGGCGTCCGCGCCTCGCCCAGCATCGACACCGGACCGCAGACCGCTCCGCCATATTCCGTGAACGTCTCGGGCCAGCATCGGATCGCCATGGCGTCGAACCGATGCTCCGCCCGCAAGGCGTCCAGCGCGCCCGCAAGCCGCAGCGACCGGTCCAGCTCGCCCCGGTCCAGCGCCTCCAGGCCCTCAAGACCCGCGGCCTGCGCCGCATAGGGTTCGACCGCTTCGGACGGCAGGGCGCGGGCCCGGTCGAACAGATCCGGCAGGGCCAGCTCCGTCACCTCCGCACCGGTCAGCCGCGACAGAGCCGCGCGGTCGTAGGCGCAGGTGTCGAACCCGTCGGGCCGCTCCCCGATCCGGGCGATCCGGAGGTCCCTGCGGATGGCAACGGGGGCCACCTGCGACGCCACGCCATGTTTCGACGTCACGACCGGGCCGAGGAAGAGCGCGTCGAGATCGACCGCGTCCCCATAGGCCCAGGTGAAGGGCCGCGCATTCAGACCCAGCGCGTGGCTCAGAAGATTGAGCCCGCAGAAGGCGTTGAGCCGAAGCCGCCCGCCCGAACGCGGTTCCGGCACGGCCCAGACTGCGACCGCGCCGTCGAAACCCGTGGCCGCTCGGGTGGCGAAGGCGGCGTCGGTGAACGTCACCTGCAGGATCAGCAGGGCATCCGCCTCCGCCACCTGCGCCAACGCCTCCGGGTCCGCCTGCATCAGAAGGTCGCGCGGGCCGACGATCTCGTGCCCGCCCTCCCGCGCCCAGTCGTCCAGCGCCCCGAGCATCGCGGCCAGCTTCTCCCCGGCGAAGGCGACGTCGAAGGTGGGCCGGGCCAGCGGCAGGATCCCGACCCGCATCAGATGTCCCCGTAGCCGTGGCGGAAGCCCGCGCTCGGATCGACGAAGGCCAGCCCGTTGCCAGCGTAAGCCGCGTGGTCATGCCACGGCATCGCCTTCGCGTCGGTGAGCGCGTTCAGGTCGTCCATGTAGGGCACCGAGTCCCGCATGAGCCCCGCCCGCATGGCGTCGAGATTCGGCCAGGCCTGGAACGCATCGAGCCAGATCGCGCGCCCCGCAAGGTAGCCGGACGCCCCGGCGGCATAGGCGTATTCCAGGACGGTCCGGAAATCCGCCTTGCCCGCCCCGGCGGACAACATGACCCAGGGGCGTCCCGCAAGCCGCCCCATCTCGTCGAACAGCGTCTGCACCGACGCGTCCCCCGCAACGATGCCTTTGGCCGGAACGGGGCTCTCCAGCTTGAAGACGTCGACACCGTAATCGGCGCCCGCAAACGCCTCGACCGAAGCGAGCACATGGTCCGAATGCTTGGTCGCCATCTCGGTGTAGTCCGACGTCTGCTCGGCATCGCTCTCCACCGGATGCACCAGCAACTCGAACAGGAACGGGATATCGAACCGGGCGCAGGCCTCGCCCGTGCGCCTGACGAAATCCTGCTGTGCTGTGCGGACCTCGTCCGAGATGTCGGGCCGATACCAGGCCAATACCTTGACCGCGTCGCCGCCCATCCGCTTGATCTTGCCCACGGACCAGTCGTCGATCTCCGCCGAAAAGCGCCCCCGCCCGGTCTCGCGGAAAAGCGAATCCTCTAGCGTTACGATCAGGCCCTTGCGGGGGTCGAAAGCGCGCCAGCCATGGGGGATCGCGTAATGCGGGTCGAGCAGCATGGCGGTCGAGGCGGGCTGGAGCGCCTCCATCAGGATCGTCTTGACCCGGGCCACGTCCTCCCAAGGGGCCTCGCCCCCCCGGGCCTCCGCGATGGGGCCCTTGATCGGCGGACGCTGATCCACGGCGGTCATCTTGAAGCGGCCGGCCGCGTCGGACATGCGCCGGAAGCCGAGCTGCTTGCCGGGGGTGAGCGTCGGGATCATGGGATCTCCAGTTTCGAATCGTCGAGATCGGGCGCCGTCGGATAGACGTCCCAGCCGCCCGCGCGCGTGCATTTCAGGGCCGCCGCCGCATTGGCGAAGGCCGACGCCTCCTCTAGCGCCTCTCCCCGGGCCAGCGCCAGCGCGAAGGCGCCGTGCCAGACATCGCCCGCGCCCAGCGTGTCCACCGCCGCGACTTCCGGCGGCGGCACCCGGAGCCCGGAGCGCCAGACCACGCCCACCTCGCCATCGGTGTAGCCCGTCTCGCCCGGCAGGTCGGTGGCCGCGAGCGCCGCGTCGAGGTCGGCCTGCCCCCCGAAATCGCGCAGGCCCGGGGCGGAGAAGACGGTGTGACTGGCCATTGCGGCGAGGTCGTCCGGCACCGGCGCCTCGCCGTCGAGCACCCCGGGACGCCCGGTATCCCGCGCCGCCCGCAGGATCGCGAGGCCCGCCTCGGGCCAGCGGGTATCGGCGAGGGCGGCGTCGAACACGCCCGGGGGCGGCGAGGCCGTGGCGAGCCCCGCACCGGGGAAGTTCACGATCATCCGCTCGCCCGTCCGGTCCACCATGACGGCGGATTGCGGCGTTTGCGCGCCCGCGGTGATCGTGGTGGCGGCCAGCGACACGCCCGCCGCCTGCAACCGTTCGGCCAGCAGGCGCCCCGCCGCGTCGTCGCCCAGCCGGGTCATCAGGACCGCCTCGCCCCCGAGGCGGGCGATGGCCACGGCGGCGTTCGCGGCGCACCCACCGCCGATCTGGTGGAGATCCGTGGATTTCGACTTGGACCCGCCGGAGGGCAGGCGTTCAACCCTGTGCACCGTGTCGAGCACGGCGATCCCGGCGACGACGACCCGCCTCACCGGTCGACGCCAAGGCCGCTGGGCACCGTCTCCGGCCGGCCCAGACGTCCGTGGCGGCTCGCGCCGCCCTCCAGCGCGCCCAGGAATGCGACCAGATCCGCGATCTCCCCGTCGGTCAGCGCGACCGGCGCGATATCCACCCGCGCGGCGATCCGCGCCATCTCGCGCCTGTCGTCCCGGATCACGAAATCCACCGCCTCCAGCCACGGGGCGGCGGGAAGGCGGGCGAGATCGGGCGACCAGATCGCGAGCGCTGCCAGCGGATCCGCATGGTGCCGGATCATACCCTCCAGCGTCGGATAGGCCCCGTTATGGCCGTAGGGCGCGGTCAGCGTGACGTTGCGCAGGGACGGCGTGCGAAAGCGGTAGGCATCGTCCAGATCGTCCGTCTCCGCCATCCGGCCCACATCGCGCGGCAGCGGATCGAAGGTCCGCGTGCGCCCCGGCCCGAATGGCGGCAAGGCGAGCGCGTGGAACCCGTGATCGGTGAAGAGAGGCCCGGAATGGCAGGCGGCACACCCGCCCCGGCCGAAGAACACCTCCCGCCCCCGATGCTGCGCCGGGTCCAGATCGGCGCGGCCCGCCCGCCAAGCGTCCCACGGAGCATCGAGCGATCGCCATTCCGAGCCCATGAAGTCCGCCAGCGCGATGCCGATATGGGCGATGGTCACGTCCTCGGGGGCGGCGATATCGTCGAAGGCCGCGACGAACAGCGCGCCGTATTCGGGGATTCCCCGCACCCGCTTGGCGAGGATCGGCCAAGCCGCGTCGATCCGGTCATGCACCGCGCCCGCCACCTCGTTCTCCCTGGGGTTTCCCGCCATCTCGAACTGCGCAACCATCGGGAACAGCGCCTGCACCGCCAGCAGATGCGGCAACCCGTCCGGCAGCCATTCCTCCGCCGGGGTGTCGTAGCCGTTGCCATAGGCGTCGGACCGGCCCACCCGTCCGTCATGGAAGAAGCGCTCGAACTCCACAGCGCCCGCGTTCCAAAGCGCCGGGGCATGGCGCGGCACCCGCTTCACGATGGCGTCTGCCCCCGCGCCCGTCGTCCGGTGCGACCCGATCCCGGCACCACCCTCCCCTATCCCCAGGCTGAGTGCGTCGGCGGAGAAGGTGTCGTGGTGGTGACAGGTCCCGCAGGAGATGTTGCGGTTCCCCGACAGGATCGGATCGTAGAAGAGCAGCCGCCCGATCTCCGCGCGATCCTCGGCGAACGGATGGAACGTCACCTCTTCCGCGCGCATCGGGGAGGCCGTTAGGATCAGAATAAGGAGGAACGCCAGGTGCGACAGCTTCATGGGGCGATCTTGGCTTCTGTTCTGGCCATGTCCAGTTTGTTTTCGACCGCCCGCCCCGCCGCGGCCGATATCGAGGCCGCGCGCGACCTGATGGAGGCGGGGCGCTTCGCCGATGCGCGGGAGGCGTTGTGGCCGGCCGCGCGGTCCGGCAATGCCGATGCGGAGGAGCTTATCGGGGTGATGTACGCCCTCGGCCTCGGGGTGGAGCGGGATCCGGTCCGCGCGTTCGAATGGTATCTGCGGGCGTCGATGAAGGGGCATCCGGGGGCGCAGTCCGGCGTCGGCTGGTACTACGAGGTCGGCCTCGGGATGCCCGCCCCGGACCTCGTGCGCGCCTATATGTGGTACGCCTTGTCGGCCATCGGCGGCGACCCGGACGCGGCGGTCAGCCAGGAGGAGGTCGTCAAGAAGATGACCTCCGAACAGATCGACCACGCCCATGCCCTGATCGCGGATTACAAGGTCTGGATGTATCCGTTCCGGTAAGGGATCGGGGGCGACCCGTGACCGCCCCCGTCGCGTTTCAGTTCATCTCGGCTTCGCGCCGGGCGTTGATCGTCTCTTCCGCCTGGGCGATCGCGTCGCGGAAGTTGACGAGCATTTCCTCGCCGCCATCCACGTTCCCCGAGAACCAGTCATAGACCGGCGCCGCGGCCTCCTGGAATGCCGTCTTCTGCTCGGGCGAGGGGACGTAGACGTCGCCGCCGCCTTCCGCGAAGTCGATATAGGCCTGGATCGACTTGCGCTTGGGCGAGGCGAAGGTGGCCTGCTGGAGGGCGGCGAACCCGTCCACCACCACGCGCTTCAGCTCGTCGTCCAGGGACATGAACTTCTCGTTGTTCATCACCCAGATGGCCGCCATGTAGGAATGGCCGTCGAGGGTGAGGTATTGCAGCCCCGCATCCGGGAACTTCATGCCCATGATATCGGTGATGCCGTTCGCCGTGCCCTCGACCACCCCGGTCTGGAGCGAGGTGAACAACTCCGGCCACGGGATCGGCGTGGGCGCGGCGCCCAGCGTCGTCACCAGCTCCTGCGGCAGGTCCGCCTCGACCGTCCGCAGCTTGAGACCAGCGATATCGCCCGGCCCCTCGACCCGGCGCACGGTGTTGGCGAAGTTGCGCCAGCCGCCGGTATTGCCGATCGTCATCAGCCGGATCGCGCCGCCCGAATCCTCCAGCGCCTTGGCCCGCATCTGCGCCGTCAGGTCGGTGCTGGTCAGGACCTCCTCGGCGATGCGGTCGTCGGACATCAGGTAGGGAAGGTCGAAGATCTGGATATAGGGGAAGATGTTGGCCGCCCCCCCGCTGGTCGTGACGTAGACGTCGATGGATCCGTCGGCGATCCCCTGCAGGCATTCCGCCCCGTTCGAGCAAAGCTGCGTCCCGATGAACAGCTCGACCGTGATCGCCCCGTTGGACGCCGCCTCCACGTAGTCCTTGAACACGACGAGACCGTCGTAATCCTCGTCGTTCTCGTTGGAATTGGCGGTGGCGCGGATATTCATAACGTCCTGCGCGGCCGCCAGTCCCGGCAGTGCCACGAGCGCGGCGAGCGCCGTGGCCTTGAGCATGGATATCGGTTTCATCTGGTCTCTCTCCCTGTTGACCCGTTTGACTTATAGGAATCCGAAGAAGCGCGGCACCGTCAGCGAAATGGCCGGGATGTAGGTGATCAGGCCGATCACGAACACCTCGACCGCGAGGAACGGCAGGATGGCGCGGGAAATGGTCTCGACCCGTTCGCCCGACACGCTGGACGCCACGAACAGCACGAGGCCCATGGGCGGCGTCGCCAGCCCGACTGTCAGGTTCACCGACATGATGATCGCGAAATGCACCGGATCGACCCCGAGCGACACGAAGATCGGGCCCAGGATCGGGCCGAGGATGATGATCGCAGGGCCCGCATCGAGGAACATGCCGACGATGAACAGAAGCAGGTTGATGAGCAGCAGCAGGACCAGCGGATTTTCCGACAGCGACAGGATCAGCGCCGCCAGCGCCTCCGGCGCGTGGCTGAGCGACACGACCGTCTTGAACGCCATCGCCGCCCCCACCAGCAGCAGAACCACCGACGAGATCAGCGCCGCCTTCATCAGCACGTCCGGCAGGTCGCGCCACGTCATCTCCCGCAGGATGAACAGCGACACGATCGCGGCGTAGCCCACGGCCACGGCGCTCGCCTCGGTCGGGGTGAACGCGCCGCCGAGGATGCCGCCCAGGATGATGACCGGCGTCATCAGCGGGAAGAACGCCTTGAGCGAGGCGCGTCCCTTCTCGGGCCAGGTGGCCCGGCGCTTGAGGCCCGGGAATCCGGCCGGGTTGCGGCGCGCCATGACGTTGGTGACCGTCATCAGGCCCGCGCCCACGAGAATGCCCGGCACGATCCCCGCGAGGAACAGCGCGGCCACCGACTGCTCCATCACGTAGGCGTAGATGATCATGATGCCCGACGGCGGGATGATCGGCCCGATCACCGAAGAGGCGGCGGTGATCGCGGCGGCGAAGCGGCGGGTATATCCCTCCCTCTGCATCGCGGGGATCAGCATGGACCCGAGCGCCGAGGTATCCGCCACAGCCGATCCCGACAGGCCCGCGAACAGCATCGACGACAGGATGTTGACCTGCGCGAGGCCCGCCCGGAAATGCCCGACCAGCGCCTGGCTGAACTCCACCAGCCGCATGGTGATGCCGCCCCGGTTCATCATCTCGCCCGCCAGCATGAAGAACGGGATCGCCATCAGCGGGAAGCTGTCCATCCCGTTATAGACGTTGCGATACAGCAGGACGAAATCCTTGGTCTCGCCCGTGAACCACAGCATCAGTCCCGGCGCCGCCAGCAGGGCGAAGAACACCGGCAGGCCGATCATCAGGAACAGCAGGAAGAGGGGGAGGAACCAGACCAGCATGGCTTATTCCGCCCCCACCGTCGATGCCTCGGGGATGGCCGGCAAAAGGTCGCCCGATCCCGCCAGCACCGCCACCTGCCGCAGGATCAGCTCGACCGTGACCGTCACCATCATCACCGACCCCACCAGCAGCGACGCCATCATCCAGGCCCGCGGCAGCTTGGACCAGCCATCCCCCGTCGGGTAGTAGAGCGAGGACAGGGCGAACCGCCCGGAGAAGCCCGTGACCTCGGCCCAGCCGATCCGCACCGCGACCACCAGAACGAGCAGCGACAGGAGCAGCAGGATCAGCGTCAGCACCCCGCCCAGAAGCCGCGGCAGCGCGAGCTGCACCATGTCGATGGCGACGAACCCCCCGCGCCGGAGTGCCGTCGGCGCCACCACCATCAGCCACAGCATCAGGAACCGCGCCGCCTCCTCCGGCCAGGGCAGCGGACTGCCGAGGACATAGCGCCAGAACACCTGCACGAGGATGAGCACCACCATCAGCGCCATGCAGAAGACGCCGATCCACCGGCCGACCGCCAGCACGAAGGCGTTCACCGCCCCGAGGCCGCGGGTGAATGTCAGCAATCCTCCCACGCGTCCTCCCCTGCGACATGCCCTCGCCGCGCGGGCGGAGGGGACCTCCATGTGAACGCGCTGTTCCGCACCGCGTCAACAGGCTTGGGCGGTGGCGATCCGGGCCAGCCGCCTTCCGCGCCGATCCCCGCGCCCGCCCTCTTTGCTCCGGAAGTATTCCGGGGGACGCGAGCGCAGGCGAGCGGGGGGCTGGCCCCCCGAACCCCGCCCGCCGCCCGGAAAACTCAGCGGATGCGCGCGCCGCTTTCCGCCTCGAACACCATCACCCGGGCCGGGTCGATGGTGAGACCGACCCGGTCGCCGATCGACGAGCGCACATCGCCCCGCTCCTCCACGATCAGCTTCTCGCCCGTCGCCGCCGTCAGGTAGGCATAGCTCACGCCGCCCAGCGCCTCGGTCAGGTCCACCGACAGGGTTCCGCCCGCTCCAACCTGCAGATGCTCGGGACGCAGGCCGATCGTCACCGCACTCCCTTCGGGCGGCAGGGTCACGGGCGGGGCCAGCGTCGCCTCCATCGCCGGCACCTCGACAGCACCGCCGCGCACGATGCCGGACAGGAAGTTCATCGACGGCGAGCCGATGAACCCCGCCACGAACCGGTTGTCGGGATCGCGGTACAGTTCCAGCGGCGCGCCCACCTGCTCGATCACGCCCGCGCGCAGCACCACGATCTTGTCGGCCATCGTCATCGCCTCGACCTGGTCGTGGGTGACGTAGATCATCGTCGCCCCGATCTCCTTGTGCAGGCGCGCGATCTCCACCCGCATCTCGACCCGCAATTCGGCATCGAGGTTCGAGAGCGGCTCGTCGAACAGGAACACCTCCGGCCCGCGCACGATGGCCCGGCCGATGGCGACCCGCTGCCGCTGCCCGCCCGAGAGGGCGGCGGGCTTGCGCTTGAGGTAGTCGTCGAGCTTCAGGATCCGGCTCGCCTCGCCGACCTTTTCGGCGACCTCCGCCTTGGGGTGTCCGTTCATCTTGAGGCCGAAGCCCATGTTCTCTCCGACGGTCATGTGGGGGTAGAGCGCGTAGGTCTGGAACACCATCGCCACGCCGCGCTGGGACGGATCCTCGCGGGTGACGTCCCGCGCCCCGATCCGGATCTCTCCGTCCGTCGTCTCCTCCAGCCCCGCGATCATCCGCAGCAGCGTGGACTTGCCGCAGCCCGAAGGCCCGACGAACACGCAGAACTCCCCCTCCTCGACCTTGAGGTCCACCCCGTGGATCACCTGCACGTCGCCGTACCGCTTGATCACGTCCCGCAGCTCTACGCCCGCCATTGTCCCATCCCTTTCGCCGTCATGTCTTGCGCGCATCCGGGAAGCGCCAGTCGCGCAGATCCCCCGCGATCCGGTCCACCGCCTCGCGCAGATGCGGCAGGTGTCGTTGGATCTCCGACTCTCCGCCCGCACCGGTCTTCGTCGTCACCGAGACCGCGCCCTGCAACCGTCCCGACGGCGACAGGACCGCCATCGCGACGCAGCGGATGCCCGCCTCGTGTTCCTCCCGGTCGAAGGCGTGGCCCGCCGCGCGGATCGCGGCCAGCTCGGCGCGCATCGCGTCGGGCGAGGTCAGCGTGGCGGGCGTGAACCTGTGCCAGCTCTGCTGGGACAGCACGCGCGTCCAGTTCCGCCTCCGGGAGGGCTGCCAGCATCGCCTTGCCGACCCCGGTGCAATAGGCCGGTCCGACCTTGCCCGCCTCCGAGAACATCGGCACGGCGCGGTCCGGGCTCCGCTTGTCCACATAGAGGACATGGGCCCCGTCGAGCTGCGCCAGATGGACCGTCGCCCCTACCTTCCGGGCCAGCCGGTCCAGATGGGTCCGCGCGATCGGCGCGAGGCTCGACTGCGCCCAGGCGGCATGGGCCATCCGCACCAGCCGCATTCCCGGGGCGTAGGTCCCGCCCTCCGGATCGAAATACAGCATCCCCTGATTCACCAGCGTCTGGAGCAATCGGTAGAGCGTGGCCTTGGGAAACGGCGCCTCCGCCAGCAGGTCGGAGAACCGCACCGGACGGCCGAAGCCCGCCACCCGGTCGAGCACGTCGAGGGCCTTGCCCACGGTGCCGTCCCCTGCCTCCCTCTGGACGTTCACGCCCGCCTCCCCCTCATTCAACATGGTTGACAGCCTAGGCAGAACCGCCGACAGTTTTCAACATAAGAAACCGCGTTCCACTAAATGGAACCGGACCGGACGCTAACTGGGAGGTTATCATGCGATCCATCCTGACGGCTCTTGCCGCCACCACCTTCATGACCGGAGCGGCGTTTGCCGACGCGCATTCCCCGGCGCTGTCGGGCACGCTCAAGATCGTCGCCGACATGTCCAACCCCGCGCCCCGCGCCGTGGCCGAAGGTCTGGCCGCCGAGTTCGACGAGATGCATCCCGACCTGAGCGTCGAGATCGAAGTGGTCGATCGCGAAGCCTGGAAGAGCCAGATCCGCAACGTGCTCACCGCCAATCCGCCGGACGTCATCAACTGGTACGCGGCCAACCGCATGACCCCTTACGTGAATGCGAGCCTGTTCGAGGACGTCTCCGACGTCTGGGCCGAGATCGAGGGGCTCGACGCGGTCAAGGGCGCGCTGACCCTCGACGGCAAGCAATGGGGCGTGCCCTATACCTACTACCAGTGGGGCATCTTCTACCGCTCCGACATCTTCGCGGAGCTGGGGCTGGAGGAGCCGACCACCTGGGAGCAGGAACTGTCCAACTGCCAGGCGATCATCGACTTCGGGCCGGAAGTGCTACACCATCGGCACCCGCAACCTGTGGCCCGCGGGCGGCTGGTTCGACTACATGAACATGCGGACCAACGGGTTCGACTTCCACATGGAGCTGGCCCGCGGCGAGGTCCCCTGGACCGACGACCGCGTGCGCCAGACCTTCGCCAACTGGAAGGAGCTCATCGACATGGGCGCCTTCGTCGACGATCACCAGAGCTATACCTGGCAGGAGGCGCTGCCCTTCATGGTCAACGGCGAGGCGACGTCCTACCTGATGGGCAACTTCGCCGTCGCACCGATGCGCGAGGCGGGACTGACCGACGAACAGCTCGACTTCTACCAGTTCCCGGCCATCAACCCGGACGTGGAAATGGGAGAGGACGCGCCGACCGACACGTTCCACATCCCCGCCGGCGCCGAGAACAAGGAGGCCGCACGCGAGTTCCTGAAATACGTGACCTCCGCCGAGGTGCAGACCCGGATCAACGGTCCGGAGACGAAGGACGACGCGGGCAACGTGACGGAACCGGGCCTCGGCCAGCTTCCGGTCAACGCCGCCTCCGAGGTGGAGCCCGACAAGTTCCTGGAGCAGGGCTTCGAAATGCTGTCGACCAACGCCACCGGCGGCGTCGCACAGTTCTTCGACCGCGACTTCCCGGCCGAGATGGCCGCCACCGGCATGGAGGGCCTGCAGGAATTCATGGTCTTCCCCGACAACCTGGAGGACATCCTCCAGCGCCTCGAACAGGCCCGCGAGCGCATCTACGCGAACTGAAGGCCTGCGGGGGCGCCTGCAAGGCGCCCCCTACTTCATGAAAACCAGGATCGTTTCGTCTTAAACTTACCGTCGGCAGAGCGAGTAGTTCTATCTGACCCACGCTTCTTTCGCCATGTGCCTTTTTCCGTAGCGATCAGTCTCTCGCCGAGGCTTGTCGTTTGAGGATTTGGGTTTTGATGATTTTGAACCGAAGAAGTCGAACAAGTTATGCCTCTCTAGCTTGAATATCGCGCAGTTATCACGTCGACTTAGGATAGGAAGGACGATTTCCATGTCAAGTGTGGCCCCCGCCATCCCCGACACCCACCCGCCGCGTCCGCCGAATGGCGGCCGAAGCTGGTATCGCCGCAACGAGATCGCGGTCACGCCGTGGCTGTTCCTCGCCCCCGGCATCCTGTTCTTCGTCTTCTACGTGGTCTGGCCGATCTTCCAGTCGTTCAACGTCTCGCTCTACCGCTGGGACGGTCTGGGCGAGGCGACCTATATCGGCCTCGACAATTACCGCGAACTGGCCACCGATCGGGCGTTCGAGATCAGCCTCTGGAACAACTTCAAGTGGCTGCTGCTCTATCTGCTCGCGATCCCGCTGGGCCTCGGCATCGCGCTGTTCCTGAACCAGACGGTCACCGGCATCCGCCTCTACAAGTCGCTGTTCTTCTTTCCCTTCGTCATCTCCCAGGTGGTCGTGGGCCTCGTGTTCTCGTGGTTCTACCTGCCACGCGAGGGACTGCTGAACGCGGGGCTGGCGCTGCTGGGCCTCGGGCCCGTCAACATCCTCGGCGACCCGACGCTGGCCACCTACGGCATCATCGCCGCAGGGCTCTGGCCGCAGACGGCCTATTGCATGATCCTCTACCTCACCGGCCTCAACGCCGTGGATCCCGAACAGGTCGAGGCCGCCCGCCTCGACGGCGCCAAGGGCTGGAAGATGCTCTGGTACGTCATCGTGCCCCAGCTCAAGCCCGCGACCTTCATCGCCTTCGTCGTCACCATCATCGGCGCGCTCCGCTCCTTCGACCTGATCTCGATCATGACCGGAGGCGGCCCCTTCGGCTCCACCCGCGTGCTGTCCTTCTACATGTTCGAGAAAGCCCTCGCCGAATTCGGCTTCCGCATGGGCTACGGCGCCGCCATCGCCGTCGTCCTGTTCCTCATCATGCTCTGCTTCATCGCCTATTTCCTCTGGTCGATGTGGCGCGACGAGAGGGCACCGCGGTGACCCGCGCCGACTTCGACGCCCTCTGCGCCCCCCATCCCGGTGCCGTCCTCTCCGGCCCCGGCGAGCTCGACGCCTGGAAGATCGGCGGCAAGATGTTCGCCTGTTTCGGCCATACGGACCAGCGCGCGACCAACGACGACCACGTCGTCGTCCGCTGCGCCGATACCGACATGGCCCGGATGCTCATCGAGACCGGCGCCGCCGGAAAGCCCGCCTATTTCCGCGGTGCCTGGATCCGCCTCGACCTGGCCGACCTCGACCCGGACGAAGCCCGCCACCGCATCGCAATCAGCTACGACACGATCCGCGCGGGCCTGACCCGCAAAGCGCAGGCCGCCCTGCCCCCGAGGGAGACCGCCTGATGTTCCCCACCCCGATCCAGAAATCCTCCCGCGCCTGGCAGCTCACCTATCAGTCGCTGCTGCCCGTCGCGCTGATCCTGTGGTTGCTGCCGCTGATCGCCGTGATGCTGTTCTCGATCAAGCCCGATGCCGATTTCACCACCGGCAATTACTGGGGCCTGCCCTCGGCCTTCAAGGGGTTCGAGAATTACGGCAAGGTCTTCTTCGAGAGCGATATGCCCCGCTACCTGCTGAACTCGGTCCTCATCACCGTGCCCACCGTCATCGGCACGGTGGCCCTGTCCTGCATGACCGGCTTCGCGCTGGGCGTTTACCGCTTCAAGGGCAACCTTGCTGATCTTCTTCATGTTCATCGCGGGCAACTTCGTCCCGTTCCAGATCCTGATGGTTCCCGTCCGCGACCTGACGCTGGCGCTCGACCTCTACGACACCAAGACCGGGCTGGTCCTGTTCCACATCGCGTTCCAGACCGGGTTCTGCACCCTCTTCATGCGCAACTTCATCCGCGCCCTGCCCTTCCCGCTGATCGAGGCGGCGCGGGTCGAGGGCGTCGCCGAATGGCGCATCTTCGTCTATGTCGTCCTGCCGCTGATGAAGCCCGCCATCGCCGCGCTGGCCGTCCTCGTCTTCACCTTCATCTGGAACGACTACTTCTGGGCCATCGTCCTGACGCAGGGCCCGGACAGTCAGCCGGTCACCGCGGGCATCACCTCCTTCAATGCCCAATACCGCGCCGCCTATCACCTGATGAGCGCGGGCAGCATCGTCGCGGCCCTGCCGCCCGTGGCCATGTTCTTCCTGATGCAGAAGCACTTCATCGCGGGCCTCACCCTCGGCGCGGTCAAGTAGACATGGCGGACGGACTGCCCCTCGGCGCCACCGGCGCCCGTGTCGACACGCGCGTCCGCGCCTGGCGGCTCGACGACGCGCATCCGGAGACGGGGGCGCGACAAACGATGGTGCTCACCGCCACCGGCGACCGCCTGCCGCAGGTCGTCTATTGGGGCGCGCCCCTGCCCGCGGGGGCCGATCTCGCCACGCTGCACGCGGCCCATGCCATCGACGTCACCGGCGGGATGCTGGACGAGAACCCGGACCTCTCCCTCTGCCCGGAGGCGTCGCGCTCCTTTCCGGGACAGCCCGGCCTGATCCTGCGCGACGGCGACGGCACGCCGCTCCTGCCGAAGTTCTGCTATGCGGGCGAGGACGCGACCGACGGCCTGTCCCTCACCTATGCCGACGAGGCCGCGGGCCTCACGCTCACCTTCCGCTTCGCCACCGATCCCTCGACCCGGATCGTCACCGCCAGGACGATCCTGACGGCCACCCGCCCCGTCCATCTGCACTGGCTCGCCGCACCCGTCCTCCCCGCACCGCAGCAATCGGCGGAGATGATCGACGTCTCCGGCCGCTGGTGCGGCGAGTTCGCCCTGAACCGCACCCCCTGGTCCCCCGGCATCCGCTACCGCGAGAACCGGACCGGGCGCACCGGCCACGAACATTTCCCCGGCCTGCTGATCCCCTGCTTCGGCGCGACCAATACGCAGGGCGAGGCCTACGGCTTCCACTACGGCTGGTCCGGCGGCCACCGCATGATCGCGGAGGAGCTGCCCGACGGGCGGCGGCAGATCCAGTGGGGCCACGCCGCCCGGATGGAAACGCTCCCCGCCACCCGCTTCGAAAGCGCCACGCTCCACGCGACCTACAGCCAGACCGGCCTGAACGGCTGCGCGGTCGCGTTCCAGCGTCACGTCCGCGACCGCATCGTCACCTGGCCCGACGCGACCCGCCCGCGCCCGGTCCACTACAATTGCTGGGAGGCGGTCTATTTCGACCACAGGCTGCCGGTCCTCCACGACATCGCCAGCCGCGCCGCGCGCCTCGGCGCCGAACGCTTCGTCCTCGATGACGGCTGGTTCGGCAACCGCGACGACGACACCCGCTCGCTCTCGGATTGGGAGGTGGACCCGCGCAAGTACCCGGACGGTCTCGGCCCGCTGATCGACCACGTCCACGGCGAGGGGATGACCTTCGGCATCTGGTTCGAGCCGGAAATGATAAATCCGGACAGCGACCTGCACCGCGCCCATCCCGACTGGGCGCTGGGCTCGCAGGATCAGACGCTGGGCCGACAGCAGAAGGCCCTGAACATGGCCCTGCCGGAGGTGCGCGACTTCATCCACGAACGGATGGCCGCGATCCTGTCCCGCCACGCCATCGACTACATCAAATGGGACCACAACCGCGTCCTGCCCATGCCCGATGCCGACCAGACGCGCGGCTCCTACGCGCTGATCGACCGGCTGCGCGCCGACTTCCCCCATGTGGAGATCGAGAGCTGTGCGAGCGGCGGCGGACGCATCGACTTCGGCATCCTCCAGCGGACCCAGCGCGTCTGGCTCTCCGACAGCAACGACGCTCTCGAACGCCTCCGCATCCAGCACGATGCCGCCCTGTTCCTGCCCCTCGCCGTCACCGGCTCCCATGTCGGTCCCCGCCGCTGCCACACCAGCGGCCGGACCTTGGACATCACCTTCCGCGCCTGGGTCGCCGCCCAGCGCCACATGGGGTTCGAGATGGATCCCCGCGAACTCGACGAGCGGGAGAGTGCGGTCCTTACGGAGGTCACCGCCTGGTGGAAGCGGAATCGCGACTGGATGCACCACGCCGACATCCTCCGCCTCGACAGCCCCGACCCCGCGATCCTCGCCGAGCAGCAGCAGGCCCGCGACGGCCACCGCTTCGTCGTCTTCGCGGGCAAGGCCGCCACCAGCGCGCAGATCGTGCCCCGCCCCCTCCGCCTCACCGCGCTGGACCCGGACGCGACCTACCGCGTCGAGCTCGTCAACCGCGCGGACGCCCCCGCCCTCAGCCGCGGCACGCCGATCCTCAAGGAGCGCGCCATCGACGTGTCGGGCGCCTGGCTCCTGCATCAGGGCGTCACCCTGCCCTGGCACTACCCGGAAACCATGTGGGTGCTGGAAGGCCGTCGCCTGTGACCGGGCCTCTTCTCGGTCGAAATATCCCGGGGGTCCGGGGGCCGGCCCCCGCTGCCCCGACCGTTGCGCACCGAAACCCTCGACGGACGCGCCGTCGGTGCGCGGATCGCGTCATGACCAACGTCACGACGTATGTCACGACCCATATCACGACACGGATCCCGACGGAGACGCTCCCATGACATTCCCCACCTATCCCGACCTCGACGGCGCCTCCGTCTTCATCACCGGCGGCGGCTCCGGCATCGGCGCCAGCCTCACCGAAGGCTTCCTGCGACAGGGCGCCAAGGTCGCCTTCATCGGTCGCTCCGACGCCTCCGCCTTCGTGGACGAGATGACAGAAGCCACGGGAAATACACCGCTTTTCATCCAGGGAGATGTCACCGACATCGCCTCCCTCCGCGGTGCGATGGACGCCGCCGCCAGGGCGCACGGCACCGTTACCCGCCTCGTCAACAACGCCGCCAACGATCAGCGGCACGCCACCCTCGATGTGGACGAAGACTTCTACGACTGGTCCCAATCCATCAACCTCAAGGCCTATTTCTTCGCCTGCCAACACGCCATTCGTGGCATGAATTCCGTAGGTTACGGCCACATCGTCAACTTCTCCTCGATCTCCTACATGATGGGCAATGCAGGCTACGCCATCTACACCGCGGCCAATGCGGGCATCACCGGCATGACCCGGTCGCTCGCCCGCGAGTTCGGTCCCGATCGCATCCGCGTCAACGCCCTCGCCCCCGGCTGGGTCCTGACCCGGAAGCAGCTCGACAAATGGGCCGACCCCGAAAGTCTCGCCGCCCATCTGGAGCGGCAATGCCTCAAGGATCATCTGGAGCCGCAGGACGTCGTCAATCCGACGCTCTTCCTCGCCTCGGACGCCTCGCGGATGATGACCGGGCAATTGATGGCGGTCGATGGCGGTGTCGTGGTAACCGGCTGACATGACCCGCTGGATCGCCGTCGACTGGGGCACCACCGCCCTCCGCGCCACGTTGATGGACGGCGCGGAAGCCGTCGAGACACGCGAGAATGGTGACGGCATGAACGCCCTGACCCGCGACCGGTTCGAGCCGAGCCTCCTCCGCCTCACCGACGACTGGATCACCGGCCCCGTTCGCATCCTCTGCTGCGGCATGGTCGGCGCCCGCCAGGGCTGGGCCGAGGCGCCCTACCGCACGGTGCCCTGCACGCCGCTGGGCGATGCCGCCATCCGGGTCGAGACATCCGATCCGCGGCTCGATGTCCGGATCGTCCCGGGCCTGCGGCAACTGGCACCACACCCGGACGTGATGCGCGGGGAAGAGACGCAGATCGCGGGGATCCTGCGCCGCATCGACGGGTTCGACGGCGTGGCCTGCCTGCCCGGGACCCATACGAAATGGGCCCATCTCAGCGCGGGCGAGGTGGTCAGTTTCCGCACGATCCTGACCGGCGAACTCTTCGCGACCCTGTCGTCGAATACCGTCCTGCGCCACTCCCTGACCGGCGACGGGTGGGAGGAGGCGCCCTTCCTCGACGCAGTCTCCGACGCCCTCTCCCGGCCCGAAATCCTCACGGCCCGACTGTTCGAGCTGCGCGCCGCGGACCTCCTCCACGGACAGGATGCCGCCATCGCCCGCTCCCTTCTCTCCGGCCTGCTGATCGGGGCGGAGCTTGCCGCCACGCGCCCCTGGTGGCTTGGCCGCGACGTCGTCGTCACCGGCTCCGCCCGCACCACCCGTGCCTACGCCGCCGCCCTTCAGTCCCAGGGTGTCACGCCCCGGATCCTGCAGGCGGACGCCATGACCCTCGCCGGACTCACAGCCGCATCGGACCTGCCATGATCGCCCAATCCCACGGCCCCCGCCCCCTCATCGCGATCCTGCGCGGGATCGGCCCGGACGAGGCGGTCGCCGCCTGCGCCGCCCTGATCGAAGCGGGGATCGCCGTGATCGAGGTGCCGCTCAACTCGCCCGAACCGCTCCGCTCCATCACCGCCATGGTCGCCGCCCATGGCGACCGCGCGACCATCGGCGCGGGCACGGTCCTCACCACGGCGGAGGTCGAGGCCGTGGCGGAGGCGGGTGGGCGCATCGTCGTCTCGCCCAACACGGATGCGGACGTGATCGCCCGCACCCGGGAACTGGGCCTGGAGAGCTGGCCCGGCTTCTTCACCCTGACCGAAGCCTTCACCGCCCTGCGTGCGGGCGCCACCGGCCTCAAGCTCTTTCCCGGTACGATGGCGGGACCCGCCGGGCTGCGCGCGATGAAGGCGGTCCTGCCGCAGGGCGCGCCCGTCTATGCGGTCGGCGGCGCGGGGCCGGAGAATTTCGGCGACTGGCTGGCCGCGGGCGCGGATGGCTTCGGCCTCGGCACGGCCTGCTACGCGCCTGGTATGGCGTTGCCCGAGATCGCCGCCCGCGCCCACGCCATCGTGGCCGCCTACGACACGGCGACGGGGTTCGGAGGCGGCGCATGATCCCCGTCTCGATCTACGACGACCGGGTCTGCGCGTTGGGCGAGGGACCGCTCTGGCATCCGGAACGGCAGCAGCTCTTCTGGTTCGACATCACCGCCGGACGGCTCCTGAGCCGAGAGGGGAACACACCCCTCGAATGGCAGTGGGACGAAGCGGTCAGCGCGGCGGGCTGGATCGACCGCGACACGCTGATGGTGGCGGGCGCGACGGGCCTCTGGCGCTTCGACATCCCGACGGGCGACCGCGAACGGCTCGTGGCACTGGAAGCGGATGATCGGATGACGCGGTCCAATGACGGGCGCGCGGACCCGGTCGGCGGCTTCTGGATCGGGACGATGGGCGTGGATGCGGCCCCCGGCGCGGGCGCGATCCACCGCTATTTCCGGGGCGAGGTCCGGCGCCTCTGGCACGGGCTCACGATCCCGAATGCCATCTGTTTTTCGCCGGACGGAAAGATCGCCTATTTCGCCGACACGGCCCAGGGACTCGTCTGGCGACAGGCGATCGACCGCGCCGGTTGGCCCTCAGGCAGACGGGAAGTGTTCGCGGATTTCTCCGCCGTCGGTATCGCGCCGGACGGGGCCGTCTGCGATGCGGAGGGAAATGTCTGGATGGCGCAATGGGGCGTCGGCCGCGTCGCCTGTCACGGGCCGGACGGGCGGTTCCTGCAGGCGCTGTCCTGCGGCGCGGCGCACACGACCTGTCCGGCTTTCGGGGGTCCCGACCTCGACCGGATGTTCGTGACCTCGGCCACGCAGGGCCTGGCCGACGGCGCGCTCGATCATCAGCCGGGCAGCGGCCGCACCTGGATTGCGCAGATGCCGGTCAGGGGCATTCCGGAACGGCGGGTCGTGCTGTGACGGCCGATGCCCGCATGGCGGGATTTCGTCCGTGAAGCGGACGCTGGGCGTCTGCTACTACCCGGAGCAATGGCCGGAAGCGCAGTGGGAAGACGACGCGCGGCGGATGGCCGAACTCGGTCTGACCTGGGTGCGGATCGGGGAATTCTCCTGGTCCCGGCTGGAGCCGTTGCCGGGGGATCTTCGCTGGGACTGGCTCGACCGGGCGGTGGCGGTTCTGACGGGCGCGGGCCTGTCGGTCGTGCTCGGAACGCCGACGGCGACGCCGCCCCGCTGGATGCTGGACAAGCACCCCGACATGCTCGCCGCGGATGCGGAGGGGCGTCCGCGCCGGTTCGGATCGAGGCGCCACTACTGCTTCAGCCACGAAGGTTACCGAGAGGAAGCGGTGCGGATCGCGACGCTCCTTGCCGACCGGTACGGGTCGTCCGTCGCGGCGTGGCAGGTGGACAACGAATATGGCTGCCACGACACCGTGCTGAGCTATTCGGAGGCGGCCCGCGCGGCCTTCCGCGATTGGCTCCGCCACCGCTACGGAACCATCGCGGCGCTGAACGCGGCCTGGGGCAACGTGTTCTGGTCGATGGAATACGACGACTGGGCGCAGATCGACTTGCCGAACCTGACCGTGACGGAGCCGAACCCGGCCCACGCCCTCGCCTTCCGCCGCTTCTCCTCGGATCAGGTAATAACCTGGAACGCGGTGCAGGTCACGGCGATCCGCGCCACGTCGAACGCGCCGATCCTGCACAATTACATGGGTCGGGTGTTGGAGTTCGACCATTTCGCCATGGGCGCCGATCTCGATATCGCGGGATGGGACAGCTATCCGCTGGGCTTCCTTCTGGACCGGGTGCCGGATGGCGACCGGCCGGCGTATCTGCGACAGGGGGATCCGGATTTTCAGGCATTTCACCACGACCTTTATCGCGCCGTAGGGGCCGTCGGTGGCGGTCGCTGGTGGGTGATGGAGCAGCAGCCGGGGCCGGTGGACTGGGCCCCGTGGAATCCCGCACCCCTCCCCGGGATGGTCCGCCTCTGGTCGTGGGAGGCCTTCGCCCATGGCGCGGAGGCCGTCTGCTGGTTCCGCTGGCGGCAGGCCCCATTCGCGCAGGAGCAACAGCATGCGGGTCTGCGCCGTGCCGATGACGGGCCGGGCCATGGCTGGGCCGAGGCCGAGGCCGTCGCCGGCGAACTGGCCGACGCGCCGAAGGTTTCCCCGGTGCAGGCGCCGGTGGCCCTCGTCTTCGACTACGCCTCGCGATGGGCCTGGGAGGTGCAGCCGCAGGGGGCGGATTTCGACGGCTTCGCGCTGGCCTTCGCGCTCTATCGCGCGTTGCGGCGGCTGGGGCTTTCGGTGGATATCGTGCCGCCGGATACCCCATCGCTCGATGGCTACGCGCTGGTGCTGGTTCCCGGCCTGCTGACGCTGGCGGAACCCCTGCGCGGCGCGATTGCGGCGGCGGAGGGGATCGTGCTGACCGGGCCGCGGACCGATCTGAAATCCGCAGATCTGTCGCATCGGGTGCCGCTGGGGCCCGACTTGCCGGAACTTTCCACGCGATCGGTGATGGAGGAGACGATGCCGCCGGATGCGGGCATGGCGCTTGTCGGCGGCGGTCTGGCGACCCGGTGGCTGGAGCATCACGAGACGGAGGCGACGGTGACGGAGGCGACTGTCAACGGCGTTCCGGTCCTGCTGCGCGCGGGTCGGCGGGCGCATCTCTGCACTTGGCCCGATGCGGAGGCGGCGGAGCGGATCCTGCGCGATCTGGCAGGGGAGGCGGGGCTTGAGGTGCACGACCTTCCCGAAGGATTACGCCTCCGGGATACGGGGACGGAGCGGTTCGTGTTCAACTATGCGGACGCGCCGAGGCGGTTCGGCGAGATGGAGGTTCCTGCGGCGGGATTGTTGCGCCTGACCCTTTGAACCCGGCCCGTTGCCTGTGAGAAATTCGGGGATCTATCGTTGCGAAGCGGGGGTCTGCATCATCTCCGCCAGCTCGATCATCCGGTTCGCGAAACCCCATTCGTTGTCGTACCAGCCGAAGACGCGGATCATCCCACCCGACGCCGCGCGCGTTTCCGCGGGCATCTGGATCAGGCTTTCGGGCCGTCCGCGCAGGTCGGAACTGACCACCGGCGCCGCTTCCACCCCGATCACGCCACCCGCCGCGGCGAGGACGGCGTTGACCTCCGCGACATGCGTGGTCCGGCCCGGAAGGAAGGCGAGGTCCACCGCCGAGACGCTGGCCACCGGCACCCGCACCGACTGGCACGGGACCCGTCCCGCCAGATGGGGCAGCACCTGATCCACGAGCCGCCCGGCCGAGGTGGTCGTCGGCACCATCGAGAGGGCGGCGGCCCGGCTCCGCGACGAGACGCCGCCCGGCATGGCCATATCCACCGTCGGCTGGCTGCCGGTGTAGCAATGGATCGTGGTCATGGAACCGGAGACAATACCGAACGCCCGGTCCAGCACGGCGAGCAGCGGTGCGACGGCATTTGTGGTGCAGGACGCGTTGGAGACGATGCGGTGCGCCGGGTCGAGCGTGTCGTCGTTCGCCCCGATCACGACGGTCGCGTCCGCCACCGCGGACGGCCCCGACATCAGGACGCGAGCCGCCCCGGCGAGAAGCCCGCGCTCCACCTCCGGTCGGGTGTCGGCGCGGCCGGTGCATTCCATCACGAGGTCCACGCCCGAGAGCGACAGGCTCCGCAGATCCGGGGTGCGGTGGAGCGGGATGGTGCGATCGCCGATCACGAGGCTCTCGTCCCGGGCCGTCACCTCGCCGGGCCAGGGCCCGAACACGCTGTCGTACTTGAAGAGATAGGCACAGGTGGCGGGGTCGGCGATGTCGTTGATGCCGACCACCTCCATCCCCGGCCCGGCGCCCTTCAGATGCGCCCGCAGGATCGACCGCCCGATGCGCCCGAAACCGTTGACGAGGACCTTCATGCGGCCGAGAGGCCCTCGTCCAGCGCGGCGATTATGGTGTCGCACTCCTCCTCGGAGATGGTGAGGGGCGGTGACATGACGATATTTGTGCCGGACCAGCGGACCATGACGCCGGCGCGGTAGGTCGCCTCGAAGATGCGCCCGGCCCGTTCCGGGTCGGCGGTGCGCGCGACGCGGTCCGATACGATCTCCAGCCCGCACATCAGCCCCTCGCCGCGCACATCGCCGATGGCGTCGTGCCGGGTGGCAAGCTCCGTCAGCCCCGCCTTGAGCCGCGCACCCCGCTCCGCCGCCCGGTCCCAGAGCGCAAGCCGCTCCGTCTCCTCCAGACAGGCGAGGGCGGCGGCGCATCCGACGGGGTGGCCCGAATAGGTGTAGCCGGTCCCGATCATCGCGCCGTGATCGCCCTCGAACACCTCCGCCAGCCGGTCGCCCGCGAGCACGGCGCCCATGGGGAAATAGCCGGAGGTGATGGCCTTGGCGAGGCACATGAGGTCGGGCTTCACGCCCCAGTGCCGGGATCCCGAGACGTGGCCGGTGCGCCCGAACCCGGTAATGACCTCGTCGGCGATGAGCAGGACGCCATGGCGGTCGCAGATCTCGCGCACGCCGGGCATGAAGCTCTCGTGCGGGACGATCACGCCGCCCGCCCCGAGCACCGGCTCCATGATGAAGGCGGCGACGGTCGATGATACCTGCATCTCGATCTCGGCCTCCAGCGCCTTGAGACACAGGGCGGCGAGCCGCTCCGGATCGTCCTCCCCGAAGGGGTTGCGGTAGGTGTACGGCGCGGGAATGTGGAAGCAGCCGGGCAGAAGCGGCTCGTAGGATTCGCGGAAGATCGGGTTGCCGTTGACGCTGGCCCCGCCCCAATGGGTCCCGTGATAGCCCTTGCGGAGCGAGATGAACTTCGTCCGCGTCCCCTCGCCCCGCAGGCGGTGATATTGCCGCGCGAGCTTGAGCGCGGTGTCCACGCTGTCGGAGCCGCCGGAGGTGAAGAAGGCGCGGGTCATGCCGTCGGGCCCGAACATCTCGGCGACCTTCACCGACAGCGCGATGGCCGCATCGTTGGTCGTGCCCTTGAAGGCGGAATAATACGGCAGCCGCGAGAGTTGCGCCGCGATGGCATCCTTTATGGGTTGACAGGAATAGCCGAGATTGACGTTCCAGAGGCCGCCGACCGCGTCGATGGTCGAATGGCCGTCCAGATCGGTGATCCGCACCCCCTCCGCCCCGGTGATGACCTTGGGCGGCGTCGCCTGCATCTCGCCCGGATGGGCCATGGGGTGCCACAAATGGCGGGCGTTCATCTCGGTCAGGAAGTTGTGGTCGCGCATGGGAATACCTCCGCCGCCATTGGAGCGGGCCGGGCCGGAATGTCAAAGCGTCAGGCGTATGGATACAAAGACCGGCGTCGACGGCGCGTCCGGACGCGAAACGGCCCCGGAACGCGTCCGGCGCCGTCCTGTCGCGTCATCGCCCGGAGGCGGCGATCAGAGGTTCGGTTGCTTCGCGTCGAGACCGATATGGCCGCCGATCGCCACCATATCGGCGAGCAGCTTGGCGGCCGCGTCGACGGCGCCCTCGGGCGCATCCGCGCCTTTGCCCGTGGCGTCGCGATGGGCGGTCTGCGCCTCGGCGACCCAGTCGTCATAGACGTCCTGCGTGACGTCCGACGTCGCCAGCGCACGTTCGGCGAGCACGGTGACACCCGCTCCGATCTCGGCAAAGCCGCCGGTCACGACGAAGCTCTTGTCGCCCGACGATGTCTCCACCGTCAGGATGCCGGGGCGCAGGGAGGTGATGGTCGGCGCGTGGTCGGCCATCGCGGTCAGGTCCCCGTCGGCACCGGGGATGCGGACGGAATTGGCATCGTCCATGGATGCCAGCCGGCGTTCGGGGGAGACGAGTTCGAACTGCATCAGGCGGCCTCGGCTGCCATCTTCTCGGCCTTGGCCTTCACGTCGTCGATGCCGCCGACCATGTAGAATGCACCCTCGGGCAGGTGGTCGTATTCACCGTTCACAACAGCCTTGAAGGACGCGATCGTGTCCTCCAGCGGGACCTGCACGCCGGGCGAACCGGTGAAGACCTGTGCCACGTCGAAGGGCTGCGACAGGAAGCGCTCGATCTTGCGGGCGCGTGCGACGGCCAGCTTGTCCTCCTCCGACAGCTCGTCCATGCCGAGGATCGCGATGATGTCCTGCAGCGACTTGTAGCGCTGGAGCGTCTGCTGCACGTCGGCGGCGACCTGGTAATGCTCCTCGCCGACGATGGCGGGGTCGAGCAGGCGCGAGGTGCTGTCGAGCGGGTCCACGGCCGGATAGATCCCCTTCTCCGAGATCGCGCGGTTGAGCACGGTCGTCGCGTCGAGGTGGGCGAAGGACGTAGCGGGCGCGGGGTCGGTCAGGTCGTCCGCGGGCACATAGATCGCCTGGACGCTCGTGATCGAGCCGCGGGTGGTCGAGGTGATCCGCTCCTGCATGGCGCCCATGTCGGTCGCCAGCGTCGGCTGGTAGCCCACGGCGGAGGGGATGCGGCCCAGAAGCGCCGACACCTCGGAACCCGCTTGCGTGAAGCGGAAGATATTGTCGACGAAGAACAGGACATCCGTGCCCGACTGGTCGCGGAACTGCTCGGCCATGGTCAGGCCGGACAACGCCACACGCATCCGCGCGCCCGGAGGCTCGTTCATCTGGCCGTAGACCAATGCCACCTTGGACTTGGTCAGGTCCTCGGCATTGATGACGCCGGATTCGATGAATTCGTAGTAGAGGTCGTTGCCCTCGCGCGTCCGCTCGCCCACGCCGGCGAACACGGAATAGCCGGAGTGCACCTTGGCGATGTTGTTGATGAGTTCCTGGATCAGAACCGTCTTGCCGACGCCCGCGCCACCGAACAGACCGATCTTGCCGCCCTTGGCGTAGGGGGCCAGCAGGTCGATGACCTTGATGCCGGTCACGAGCACCTCGGACGCGGTGGACTGAGCGGCGAATTCGGGCGCCTCGTTATGGATCGAGCGGGTCTCGTCCGCGTTGATCGGGCCCTTCTCGTCCACCGGGTCGCCGACGACGTTCATGATCCGGCCGAGGGTCTTGTCGCCCACGGGAACGCGGATCTGGTCGCCGGTATCGGTGACTTTCTGACCGCGGACGAGGCCTTCGGTCGAGTCCATCGCGATGGTGCGGACCGTGTTCTCTCCCAAGTGCTGCGCGACTTCGAGGACCAGGCGGTTGCCCTGGTTGTCGGTCTCCAGCGCGTTGAGGATCGCGGGCAGGTCGTCCCCGAACTGCACGTCCACGACGGCGCCGATGACCTGGGTGATTTTGCCGGTTGCGTTGGCCATGTGGTGTGTCTCCGGTTCGGTTTCGGGATGCCGCGGGCACCCGTGAGATCAGAGCGCCTCGGCGCCCGAAATGATTTCGATCAGCTCGTTGGTGATGACGGCCTGCCGCGAGCGGTTGTACTGGATGGTGAGCTGGTCGATCATCTCGCCTGCGTTTCGGGTGGCATTGTCCATGGCGCTCATGCGCGCGCCCTGTTCGGAGGCCGCGTTTTCCAGCAGCGCCGCGAAAATCTGCGTGGCCACACCGCGGGGCAAGAGGTCGGCGAGGATCGCCTCCTCGCTCGGTTCGTAGTCGTAGAGGGTGGACGCACCATCCGTCTCGACCTCGAACTTGGCGGGGATGACCTGCTGCGCGGTCGGATCCTGGCTTATGACGGAGTTGAACTTGGAATAGAAGATCGTCGCGACGTCGAATTCCTCGTCGTCGAAGCGCTTGAGGACATCCGACGCGATCCCGGCCGCGTCGCCGTAGCCGATACGCTTGATGCCGGACAGGTCCACATGGCCGACATTGTACTGCGAATATTCGCGCTTGAGCGACTCGCGGCCCTTCTTGCCGACGGTGAGGATCTTGACGGTCTTGCCCTCGCCCAGAAGACGGGTGGCATGCTGCTTGGCGAGCTTGGCGATGTTGGCGTTGAAGCCGCCGCAGAGGCCACGTTCCGCCGTCAGCACGACCAGCAGGTGCACCTTGTCGGACCCGGTTCCCGACAGGAGCCGGGGCGCGGTATCGCTGTCGCCGACGGAGGCCGCGAGGCCGCCGAGGACGGACAGGAACCGCTCGGTATAGGGACGCGACGCCTCGGCCGCATCCTGCGCCCGTCGCAGCTTGGCGGCGGCCACCATCTGCATGGCCTTGGTGATCTTGCGCGTGGACTTCACGCTCGCGATCCGGTTCTTGAGATCCTTGAGGTTGGGCATGCGCTAGACCCTCAATCGAAGGATTTGGCGTAATCGTCGATCGCGGCCTTGATGCGATCCTCGGCGTCGCCCTTCACCTTCGGGTCCTCCTTGGTGATGAAGTCGAGAACATCCTTGGCCGGGCCGCGCAGGTGCTTGAGAAGACCCGCTTCCCAGCGACTCACAGCCTTCACGTCCACCTTGTCGAGATAACCCTTCGTACCCGCATAGATCACGCAGACGATCTCCGCATTCGTGAGCGGCGAATATTGCGGCTGTTTCATCAGTTCGGTCAGGCGCGCGCCCCGGCTCAGAAGCCGCTGGGTCGATGCGTCGAGGTCGGAGCCGAACTGCGCGAAGGCGGCCATCTCGCGGTACTGCGCAAGGGACAACTTCACGGGACCGGCGACCGACTTCATCGCGTTCGTCTGCGCCGCGGAGCCGACCCGGCTTACCGAGAGGCCGGTGTTCACGGCCGGGCGGATGCCCTGATAGAACAGCTCGGTCTCGAGGAAGATCTGGCCGTCGGTGATCGAGATCACGTTGGTCGGAATGAACGCGGACACGTCGCCGCCCTGTGTCTCGATGATCGGCAGGGCCGTCAGCGAGCCCGCGCCATTGTCCTCGTTCAGCTTCGCGGACCGCTCCAGCAGACGCGAGTGGAGGTAGAACACATCGCCGGGATAGGCTTCGCGGCCCGGCGGGCGTCGCAGCAGAAGCGACATCTGGCGGTAGGCCACGGCCTGCTTGGAGAGATCGTCATAGACGATCAGGGCATGGCGGCCGTTGTCGCGGAAGAACTCCGCCATGGCGGTCGCGGCGTAGGGCGCCAGGAACTGCATCGGCGCGGGGTCGGAGGCGGTGGCGGCGACGATGATGGAATAGTCGATGGCGCCGCTTTCCTCGAGGCGCTTGACGAGCTGGGCAACGGTGGATCGCTTCTGTCCGATGGCGACATAGACGCAGTAGAGCTTCTTCGATTCGTCGTCACCGGCGGCGTCGTTGTAGCTCTTCTGGTTGAGCATCGTGTCGAGCGCGACGGCGGTCTTGCCGGTCTGGCGGTCGCCGATGATCAGCTCGCGCTGGCCGCGGCCGATCGGGATCATCGCGTCCACGGCCTTCAGGCCGGTCGCCATGGGCTCGTGCACGGATTTGCGGGGGATGATGCCCGGCGCCTTCACGTCGGCGACGCGGCGTTCCTTGGTTTCGATCGGGCCCTTGCCGTCGAGCGGATTGCCGAGGCCGTCCACGACCCGGCCGAGAAGGGCGTTGCCGACCGGCACGTCCACGATGGAATCGGTCCGCTTGACGACGTCGCCTTCCTTGATGTCGCCGTCGGACCCGAAGATCACGACGCCCACATTGTCGCTCTCGAGGTTCAGCGCCATGCCCTGGATGCCGCCAGGAAACTCGACCATCTCACCGGCCTTGACGTTATCGAGACCGTAGACCCGGGCGATGCCGTCCCCGACCGACAGGACGCGACCGACCTCGGCGACCTCGGCCTCCTGGCCGAAATTCTTGATCTGGTCCTTGAGGATCGCGGAGATTTCCGCAGCCTGGATCGCCATTACCGAACCTCTTTCATCGTATTCTGGAGTGCATTGAGCTTCGCGCGGATCGAGGTGTCGATCATCCGCGAGCCGATCTTGACCACGAGGCCGCCGATAAGGGCGTCGTCCACCGTGACATCTAGTCTGACATCCTTGCCGGTCGAGGATTTCAGCGCAGTCGCGAGCCGTTCGGACTGCGCGTCGCTCAAAGCCCTCGCGGAGCGCACCTGGGCGGTGACCTCGCCACGCTCGTCGGCCAGCATGTCACGGAGGGTGGAGACCATGTGCGGGACGACGAAAAGCCGCCGCTTGGTCGCCATAAGGGCGAGGACGTTCCGGATCGTCTCGGACAGGCCCATCTTCTCGGCCACGGCACCGATGGCCCGCCCCTGATCGTCGCGGCTGATGACCGGCGAGGTCAGGACGTCGCGCAGATCCGGCGAGGCCTTCATGGCCTCGTCCAGGGCGGTCACGTCCGCCTCCAGCTTCTCCAGGTCGCCGGCCTCGCGGCTGAGGTCGAAAACCGCCAGCGCGTAGCGCCCGGCGATCCCCGTCGAAATCGAAGCTGGTTCGGACACGTCCACCCTTTCGACAATCGCTTCAGGCGGTTCGGACGAGCCCGGGATCCACCCACGTCAGAAACCCGCCCTGACGGCCGGATCCCGAAATCGCGCTCCCTCTAGCAGAGGGGTCGGGACCCTGCAACCGCTGGCGCGGACAGGATTTGACGCAGGGTGGCGCCGGGCCCATCGCGGATCCGGCACCCCGCGGGACATCCGACGGAAGGGAGGTTTCGGATGCAGGCGGTAAGTAAGGGATCCCCTACTCGTCCGACGCATCGCCGCCCGATAGGCACGGAGCAGGGGGTCCGGACGCCCGGTGTCTGCCAGCACCGTCGGCCGGACCCCTGGCCCGCAGCACGGAGACAGGTCCAGTGATCCAGTTCGACTTCCTCTCCGCGCCGCCGCTGCAACTGCTCGGATTCGCCGGTGCCGGGCTCTACATCCTGAACTACGCCACCGTGACGCTCCGCCTCTCCGATACCGAAAGCGTCGGATACTTCCTGCGAAATCTCGCCGCGGCGTTGATGGTCCTGCTCAGCCTCGGACACGCGTTCAACGCCGCGGCCCTTGTCATTCAGGTGTTCTTCATCGCCGTCAGCCTGTGCGGGATCGCGACCCGGCTGCGTCGAAGCCGCCCCGCCCGGGCACCGGTCACACCGGCTGTGCCTCTCCCTTCAGCCGCCGGAGGTAGGTGATCCGGTCGATGCCGTCGCCGTAATAGTCGCGGATGATCGCCTCCCGGACGTATCCCCTTGCGGTGTAGAAACCATGGGCCGCCGCCATCTCCTCCCCCGAGGCGGTGTCGATCAGAAGGAGCCGCCCGCCCCGCTCCCGGGCCATGGTCTCCGTCGCGGCGAGGAGTGCGGTCGCCACGCCCTGCCGACGGGATTCGGAAAGGACTCCGACAAACAGCATGTTCCAGACATTGTCGGACATGGGTTCAGGCGCGAGCTGGGCCAGAGCGAAAATATCGGGGGCGTCCGGCACGAGCCAGATGGAGCCGCAATCCCCGCCGTTTCCGTCGTCGAAGGCGGCGAGGAAGAACGCGACCTCCTCCGGCTCGAAGAGACCGATGTTTTCGGCAATTGTGCGGATGCGCGGACGGTCCGCGGGCGTCACGGGTCGGATATCGGTCATGGGAGTGTCTTTCGATCAGGTCGGAATGCCCCGCCGCAGCGGGGGACAGCGAAGTTCGCCGATCGAAACCGAATGAAGCCTAGGCCGCGCGGGGTGCGCGCGTCAACGGGAGCGGCCCGCGACCGTGGGTTCCGGCACCCCCTCCAGCACCCGAAGCGGACGCCGGACCCGTTCGGCAAGACCGGTGCGCGGACGGGCCGGGACCTGCTTCGACACCTCCAGCAGGATGACCCCGCCGCCGCCCGACGAGCTGAGCCGCTGGCCCAGGCCCTCGATCATGCCGCCGAAGCGCAGCCAGAACTTGTTCTCGCTCGGCGGTGCGAAGAGAGCGGCCGCGTGGCGTTCGGGGATCAGGCCCGCGCGCTCCACCTGCACCTCGAGCTGGCCCACCGAATAGGGCCTGCCGAAGCCGAACGGGGTCCGGTCCCGCCGCGCCCAGAGGCCCGAGCGATGCGGCACGATGAAGACCGCCCGACCGCCCGGCCCCAGCACCCGGGCGCATTCCTCCAGAAGAGACGTCGGGTTTTCAGACGTCTCCAGCCCATGCAGCAGGACGAGCTTGTCGACCGAGCCGGTTTCCAGCGGCCACAGCGTCTCCTCCGCCAGGACCGAGACGTTCGCCATCCCGGCGGGCCAGTGCATCACTCCCTGGGGCGCGGGCATGATCCCGACCACCCGGCGCGCATCCCGCAGGAACGGGCGCAACAGCGGCACTGCGAACCCGAACCCCGCTACCGTCTGACCCTTCGCCTCGGGCCAGAGCGCCACGAGCCGGTCGCGCACGGCCTTCTGCGCCGCCCGGCCGAGCCGCGTCCGGTAGTAGAATTGCCGCAGGTCGACGACGTCGAGATGCATATCGGGCATTGCCCCCGTTCTGGTTCCTGCCATGCTTACCCCGACTGTCGGAGAATGCCATGACCCCCGTCGCTTCGCTCGCCGATACCCTGATCACCGTCCCCTGCCTCAGGGACAATTACGCCTTCCTGTTCCAATCGGGCGACCGGGTCGCGGTTGTGGACGTGCCGGAGGCCGCACCGATCCTGTCGGCGTTGTCCGGGCATGGGCTGACGCTGACGGACATCCTGCTGACGCATCACCATCCGGACCATATCGACGGGGTGGGCGAACTTGTCGCGGCGACCGGGGCCGCGGTCTGGGGGGCGGCGGCCGACGCCCACCGCCTGCCGCCGCTGGATCATGCCCTGTCGCCCGGCGACGAGATCGACGTCGGCGGTGCCACCGCCCGGATCTGGGACGTGTCGGGCCATACGATCGGGCATATCGCCTTCGTATTCGACGGTGTGGCCTTCACCGGCGACAGCCTGATGGCCGCCGGATGCGGTCGCCTGTTCGAGGGCACGGCCGAACGGATGCACGAAAGCCTGGCGCAATTCGCGGACCTGCCCGACGGGACGCTGATTGCGTCGGGGCACGAATATACCGCGTCGAACCTCGCCTTCGCCGCATCCCTTGAACCGGACGCCCCGGTGATTAGATCCCGCGTAGCCGAGGTCGAGCGGCGAACGGCGGAGGGTGCGCCTTCCGTTCCATCGACCCTCGGAACCGAACGCGAGACCAATCCGTTCCTGCGCAGCGGCGAGCATGCCATCAAGGCAGCGACCGGAACCATCGGACAGGACGACACCGCCACCTTCGCCGCCGCGCGGCGTGCGAAGGACGCCTTCTGACGCGGCGGTCGTTCGGCTACGCGCCTTCATTCCGGTCACGGAACCGGGATCAAGACGAGAAAAAGGTTGAAGCTCCCTCGGTGACAACCAAAACTTAAAGGAACGCGGTCCATAGTCCCGTGAACCGCCCTCGGCTGAAGGAGAACACGATGCCCTCGTTCTCAAATACCCTCGAACAGGCCATCCACGCCGCGCTCGCCCAGGCGAATGCGCGCCGTCACGAACTGGCCACGCTGGAGCATCTCCTGCTGGTGCTGATCGACGAACCCGATGCCGCCCGCGTCATGCAGGCCTGCGGCGTCAACCTCGAGGACCTTCGCCGCACGGTGGAGGAGTTCATTGAGGACGACCTGAGCACGCTGGTGACGGACGTCGAAGGATCGGAGGCGGTTCCCACCGCCGCGTTCCAGCGCGTCATCCAGCGGGCGGCGATTCATGTCCAGTCGTCGGGACGCACGGAGGTGACGGGTGCGAACGTGCTGGTCGCCATCTTCGCCGAACGTGAATCGAATGCGGCGTATTTCCTGCAGGAGCAGGACATGACCCGCTACGATGCGGTCAACTTCATCGCCCATGGCGTCGCCAAGGACCCGGATTTCGGCGAGGCCCGCCCGGTCCAGGGCTCGGATGAGGAAGACGGCGAGCCGATGGCCGGTGGCGAGGGCGGGCCGAACCCGTCTGAGAACCGGGAATCGGCGCTCGCGAAGTACTGCGTCGATCTCAACAAAAAATCCGTCGCGGGCGACATCGACCCTTTGATCGGCCGCGAAGCCGAAGTGGAGCGGGCAATCCAGGTCCTGTGCCGTCGGCGCAAGAACAACCCGCTGCTGGTGGGCGATCCAGGCGTGGGCAAGACCGCGATCGCCGAGGGTCTCGCCTGGAAGATCGTGCAGGGGCAGGTGCCCGAAGTGCTGTCCGGGGCGACGATCTATTCGCTCGACATGGGCGCATTGCTGGCCGGAACCCGCTATCGCGGCGATTTCGAGGAGCGGCTGAAGGCGGTCGTGAACGAGCTGGAGGCGCATCCCGACGCGGTCCTGTTCATCGACGAAATCCACACGGTAATCGGCGCCGGGGCTACTTCCGGTGGTGCCATGGACGCATCCAACCTGCTCAAGCCTGCGCTTCAAGGCGGCAAGCTGCGCACGATGGGCTCGACCACCTACAAGGAGTTCCGCCAGCATTTCGAAAAGGATCGCGCCCTCTCGCGTCGTTTTCAGAAGATCGACGTCAACGAGCCGTCGGTGGAGGATACCGTCAAGATCCTGAAGGGCCTCAAGACGTATTTCGAGGATCACCACTCGATCAAGTACACCGCCGACGCGATCAAGACCGCGGTGGAACTGTCGGCCCGCTACATCAACGACCGCAAGCTGCCGGACAAGGCCATCGACGTGATCGACGAGGCCGGAGCCGCGCAGGCGCTGGTGACCGAGTCGAAGCGCCGCAAGACCATCGGCACCAAGGAGATCGAGGCGGTGGTGGCCAAGATTGCCCGCATCCCGCCGAAGAACGTCTCCAAGGACGATGCCGAAGTGCTCCGCGATCTGGAAGGCTCGCTCAAGCGCGTGGTCTTCGGACAGGATCCGGCAATCGAGGCGCTCAGCTCGGCGATCAAGCTGGCCCGCGCGGGCCTGCGCGAGCCGGAGAAGCCCATCGGCAACTACTTGTTCGCGGGGCCCACGGGCGTCGGCAAGACCGAGGTGGCCAAGCAGCTCGCCGATACGCTCGGCGTCGAGATGCTGCGCTTCGACATGTCGGAATACATGGAGAAGCACGCCGTCTCGCGCCTGATCGGTGCACCTCCGGGCTATGTCGGCTTCGATCAGGGCGGCTTGCTCACCGACGGGATCGACCAGCATCCGCATTGCGTCCTGCTGCTCGACGAGATCGAGAAGGCGCATCCGGATGTATTCAACATCCTGCTGCAGGTCATGGATCACGGCAGGCTGACCGACCATAACGGCCGGGCGGTGGATTTCCGGAACGTCATCCTGATCATGACCTCCAATGCGGGTGCGGCCGAGATGTCCAAATCGGCCATCGGGTTCGGTCGCGACAAGCGCGAGGGTGAGGACACCGCCGCCATCGAGCGGACGTTCACGCCGGAGTTTCGCAACCGGCTCGACGCGGTGATCAGCTTCGGCGCGCTGCCCAAGGAGACGATCCTGCAGGTGGTCGAGAAGTTCGTTCTGCAACTGGAGGCGCAGCTTCTGGATCGCGGCGTGACGATCGAGCTGACGCGGGCGGCGGCCGAATGGATCGCCGACAAGGGCTACGATGACAAGATGGGCGCGCGTCCCTTGGCTCGGGTGATTCAGGAACACGTCAAGAAGCCGCTGGCGGAGGAGTTGCTTTTCGGAAAGCTGGCCAAAGGCGGCTTGGTGAAAGTCGGCGTCCGGAACGGCGCGCTCGACCTGCGGATAGAGGAGCCGGGTGCTCCGAAGATAGCCAACAAGAAACCGCCGCTGCTCACCGCCGAGTGAGTTCGCTCATGCGATTGGCCCTGTTGCGATGACGCAGCGGGGCCTTTTCTTGCGCCTGGTAAGCGGCATGAAATGTCCGCGAAAGCTGGCGATGAGACGGCGGTCGCCCCACACGCGGTATGGACATGATGCTCCCTCCGACAAGGTGCAGGCGACTGAAGATTTGATGCCGTTCCATCGGATCATGTCTATCACGTAGCTGGCGGGAGCATCCCGACTCATCGTCCCCCGAGGTGCCGTCGCATCCACAGATGGGACTGTTCTTCAGCGGCGCTTGTGATCGTCGGATCTGTGCCGGTTCGAACCGGTAAACGCCTTATTTTTTAATAGGAAAACGTTTTCTCGGAATGGGTAATTGATGTAGATTCGGAGAAGCGAAATCGCCACGGGCCGTCCGATCGGTCGGGCTGCTGCCTTACAATCGGATGATATGCGATCTCCGTGTATCCCGCACCGGAGCGTCCTTCTACCGACAAGGCGCACCCGTCGCCCTTCGACCAGCCATCGGCAAGGTCATCAACACTGGGATCCCCGAGCGCGCGCTCCGTTGACGCCCGGGACGCGGGCCGTCATGCATTGCCCGGACATCGACGGAAGGAAGCGGCATGGCGGATCGCATCGCACTCGTAACCGGAGCGGCACAGGGGATCGGGTTCGCCTGCGCCGAAGCGCTTGCCGAGGATGGCTGCCGGGTCGTGCTCGCCGATATCAAGGACGGCGTCCGCGACGCGGCGAAGACCCTCGGCGGCACCGCGTATATCTGCGATATGGGCGATCCGGCCCAGATCGCGCAGCTTTTCACCCGCATGGAGGCGGAGATCGGAACCGCCTCGGTCCTCGTGAACAATGCCGGCATCGCCATCGCCGACGATTTCCTTGAAATGTCGGAAACCGATTTCCGGAAGGTGCTGGACATCAACCTCGTAGGCGTCTTCATCGCGACCCAACGCGCCGCCAAGGCCATGGTCGCCGACAAGATCGAAGGCGCGATCGTCAACATGTCGTCGATCAACGCGCAGGTCGCGATCCCGGCGATCGCCGGATATTGCGCTTCGAAGGGAGGAGTCATGCAACTGACAAAGGTGGCCGCGCTGGCGCTGGCGCCGCATAATATCCGCGTGAACGCCGTCGGCCCCGGCAGCATCGACACGGAAATGATGGCGGCGGTCAACGCGGATCCGGCGGCATTCGACCGGGCCATGTCGCGCACGCCGCTCAAGCGGCCGGGGACGGCGCGGGAAATCGGGGACGTCGTGGCCTTCCTTGCCTCGCCGAAGGCCAGCTACGTCACGGGCGAGACCATCTATGTCGACGGCGGACGCCTCGGCCTCAATTATACGGTGTAGGATCATGACCTTGGAACGCAAGCATACGAACCCGCGGATGAGCCAGATCACCATCCACGGGGATACGATCTATCTCGCCGGTCAGGTCGGCAAAGGCGAGACCGTGGCGGATCAGACGCGCGACATGCTGGCAAGTGTCGACCGTCTTCTGGAAGAGGCCGGCAGCGACCGGACCCGCATCCTGCAGGCGGTCATCTGGCTCGCCGACATGGCGGATTTCGAGGAGATGAACGGCGTTTGGGACGCATGGATCCCCGAAGGTCATGCGCCCGGCCGGGCCTGCGGCGAAGCGATTTTGGCCGCGCCGAAATTCCGCGTCGAGGTGATCGTGACGGCCGCGAAGAGCTGAATCTTCACATTTTGGGGTAAGGCTGCGGAGCGTTTTCCCCGTTTTGTACGGAACGTCAGCGCCCGTGCGGATGGGCGCGGGCGTAGGTCTCCATCAGGTGAACGCCGTCGACGGCAGTGTAGGCCTGCGTCGTGGAAAGCGATGCGTGGCCGAGCAATTCCTGGATCGCGCGCAGATCGCCCCCCGCCTCGAGGAGATGGGTGGCGAAGCTGTGGCGGAAGGCATGGGGCGTAGCCGAGGATGGCAGGCCGAGCTGCATCCGGGCGCGGGCGACGACGGCGGCAACCTGCGACGCGCGGAGCGCACCACCGCGGACACCCCGAAACAGCGGTGCGTCCGGGTCGAGATTGAGCGGACAAGCGGCGATGTAGCGATCCACCGCGTTCCGGGCGGCAGGCAGGACGGGAACGAGCCGCTCCTTCCCGCCCTTGCCGGTGACGCGAAGCGCATCGGGGAGCGGCGCGTCCCGACGGCGAAGACCGAGCCCCTCGGAAATACGCAGGCCGCACCCGTAGAGGAGGGTCACGACCGCCACGTCGCGCGCGGCGATCCACGGTGTCTCATGCTGTAGCGCGACCGTGTCGATCAGGTCGCGGGCGGCATCCACGGCCAGCGGCCGGGGCAGCGGCTTGGTGAACCGGGGCGGGCGGGTCGCGAGGATCGCGGTCGGATCGAACCCCTCCCGCTCCGACAGCCAGCGGATGAAGGATTTCACCGCCGAGAGCCTGCGGGCGACGGAGCGTCCGCCGCGCCCGCCGGTCCGCTCGGCCGCCATCCAGGCGCGCATGTCGGCAATGGCGATCCGTGCGATCTCGGCCAGACCCATGGGGCCGCCGCGATGCCCGGCATGGAAGGCGAGGAACGCCGTCACGTCGCGCAGGTAGGCGGTCAGGGTATTCTCCGCCGCGCCGTCCAGCGCGCGCATGTGGTCGCCCCAGGCCTGCAGGGCGTCGCGGGCGCCGGGACTGATATCGAAAGAGGTGCCGGGAGCGGTGCGGGTCACGGCGCCGGGAGGTGCCGACGGGCGACACGCTCGAACGCCTCGGTGAAGAAGGTCAGGAGTTCCGTGCCCTGATTGGCGCGGAACTGGTTGGCGTCTTCCGACCCCATGGCGAGCAGGCCCGGCAGGCGCCCCGCGCCGAGATCGAGGCGCAGCAGGGCCTCGGACCGGATGGTCTCGCCCGCGGGGCCGAAGATTTCGCTGGCGCCGCGATCGCATTTCCGAAGCGTCACCTGTCGTGCCGAAAGATCGCGCCCGTGGGTGAGGTAGTCGCCGACAAACCCCTCCCGCACGATCGACAGAACGGGATGCGGCGCCTCGGACCCGCCCGTGCCTTCGAGCACGAGGCGGACGTGGCGGACAGCGAGGATGTCCGTCATCTCGCCGGCCAGCAGGTCGAGCAGATGGCCGAACCCGTCGCATTCCAGCATCCGCAGAACGCAGCGGTTGATCTGGTTGGTGCCCGCCAGATTTTCGTAGGCCGCCGCGATCACGTTGCGGTGGGTATCCTCCAGCCGGTCGAGCCGCGCCTCCAGCCGCTCCATGGCGAGGCCGCGCATGTCGACGATGTTTTCACCCATCTGCCGCCCGTTCGCGGCGATGAGGGCGCGCATGAGATCGCGATCCTCGAGGATCATGTCGGGGTCGGAAAGGATGCGGTCACGCCAATCGAATGCGTCCGCCTGTACGCTGGAATCTGCCATCTGCCTCGTCCTCGGTCTGTTGCCGTTTGGATCGGGGGTAGCATCCGTGCGGGGCTTGCGGGACGAAAAACCGCGTGCGCCCCGCTATTTGGCGGGAAAGTGTGGCCGGAAGTCACGGGTGGAGCGGCGTCCCGGGGGGTCGGGAACGCCCCCGGCGGGAGCCAGCCCCGATCGCAAACCCACGCCCGGACCGCCCGGTCAGAGGATCTTCTGGCCGGTTTTCTTCCAATCTGCGAGGAACGCGTCGAGGCCCGCATCCGTCAGCGGATGCTTGATCATCGCGTGGATCACATTGGGCGGCGCGGTTGCCACGTCGGCGCCGATCAGGGCCGCATCCTTCATGTGGTTCGCGTTCCGGATGGAGGCGGCGAGGATCTGCGTCTCCATGTCGTAATTGTCGTAGATCGTTCGGATATCCTGGATCAGGTCCATCCCGTCCACGTTGATATCGTCCAGCCGGCCGATGAAGGGCGAGATGAAGGTGGCCCCCGCCTTCGCCGCCAGAAGCGCCTGGTTCGCCGAGAAACAGAGCGTCACGTTCACCTTCGTGCCGTTGTCCGACAGCGCCTTGCAGGTCCGCAGACCGGCCCAGGTCAGCGGCACCTTGACGCAGATATTCGGCGCGATCTTGGCGAGGTGCTCGCCCTCGCGGATCATCTGCTCGTAATCGACGGCCACGACCTCGGCGGAAACCGGCCCCTCGACCAGATCGCAGATCTCCTTGGTGACCTCCTGGATGTCGCGTCCGGACTTCATGATGAGCGACGGGTTCGTGGTCACGCCGTCGACCATGCCCAGATCGTTGAGCTCGCGGATGGCGTCGATGTCGGCGGTGTCTACAAAGAATTTCATGGCGTCCTCGGGATTGATGCGGTGGGAGCGATGGGATTTGGTGCGCTGATACCCCCTTCGCCGCGACAGGAACAGCCCATGGACCTCCCTCTCTGGCTCGCCTTCGTGGCCGCCTCCGCCGCCCTTCTCGTGATCCCCGGTCCGTCGATGCTGCTGGTGATGAGCTATGCGCTGAGCCAGGGTCGCCGGGTGGCGGTCGCGTCCGCCTCCGGCGTGGCGCTCGGGGATGTGGTCGCGATGACCGCATCGCTGGCCGGGCTCGGCGCGCTGGTCCTGGCCTCGGCGACGCTGTTCACGATCCTGAAATGGATCGGGGCCGCGTATCTGATCTGGATGGGCGTGAAGCTCTGGCGGTCGGCCGGGACGATGGATCTGGGCGGTGCGCGGTCCGACGGAGACGTCTCGGCGCGGGAGGTGTTCGGCCATGCGGCCGTGGTCACGGCTCTGAACCCCAAGTCGATCGTCTTCTTCATCGCCTTCGTTCCGCAATTCCTGCGACCGGAGGCGGCGCTGCTGCCGCAATTCGCGATCCTGATCGCGACCTTCGTGACTCTGGCGATCGTGAACGCGCTGGCCTACGCGCTCCTGGCCGACCGCTTGCGGCGCGGGCTGCGGCGGCCCGGCGCGCTGCGCGCCATGGGCCGGGCCGGGGGGGCCGCGCTGATCGCGATGGGGGCGGCAACGGCGTTTACCCGGCGCGCGGCCTAGCACCCGGCGCCCGCAGGGGCGATATTGGGACCATGGTCCCGAACGCCCCCCGACATTTCCCCCACGGCGCCCCGGTCGCGGTCCAGACGACGCAGCCGTTGGACCGCACGCTGGATTACCGCGCGCCGGAGGGCGGCGTGACCGAGGGCGACTTCGTGCAGGTTCCGCTGGGGCCGCGGCTCGTCTCCGGCGTGGTCTGGGGCGAGGCGACGGGCGACTGGCCGGTCGAAAAGCTGCGAACCGTCGGGCGGGTTGTGGACGTGCCCCCGATGTCCATGGCCATGCGCGATTTCCTCGAACGGGCCGGGGCCTACACGTTGACGCCGATGGCGGCGATGCTGCGCCTTGCGCTGCGGCTCCCAGGTCTGGGCGAGGCGCCGGGCAAGCGCCGTGTCTACGGCCTCGGAACCGGGGAAGCGGGCCGGGCGACGGCAGCGCGGGCGCGGGTTCTCGCGATCCTCCGGGACCGGTCGGACGACGTGTTCGCCCTGTCCGAGCTCGCGGATCTGGCCGAAGTGTCCACGGGCGTCGTCAAGGGCCTCGCCGCATCGGGTGCCGTTCTGGAGCAGGCGCTGCCGCGGGATGCCGATTACCCGCCTCTGGACCCCGGACGTCCCGGCAAGGCGCTGGCCCCCGATCAGGCGGAGGCGGCGGAGACGATGCGGATAGCCGTGGCGGGCGGTGGCTACGGCACGACGCTGCTGAAGGGGGTCACGGGGTCGGGCAAGACGGAGGTCTATCTGGAGGCGGTCGCGGAGTGCCTCGCCCGCGGGCGGCAGGCACTGGTCCTGCTGCCGGAGATCGCGCTGACGGCGGAGTTTTTGCGCCGGGTCGAGGCGCGTTTCGGCGCGCGACCGGCGGAATGGCATTCCGGCGTCACCCAGGCCGAGCGGCGGCGCGCCTGGCACAGGTCCGCCGAGGGACAGGCCGGTCTCGTCGTCGGGGCCCGCTCCGCTCTGTTCCTGCCGTTCCGCGATCTCGGCCTGATCGTCGTCGATGAGGAACACGACACGTCCTACAAGCAGGAGGACGGCGTGCTCTATTCCGCCCGGGACATGGCGGTCCTGCGGGCTTCCTGCGAGGGGGCGCAGGTGGTGCTGGCCTCGGCCACGCCGTCGCTGGAAAGCTGGGCCAACGCGGAGGCGGGGAAATATGCCCGTCTCGACCTTACGTCGCGGTTCGGGACGGCGGTGATGCCCACGCTGTCGGCCATCGACATGCGCGGCGAGGACCTGCCCGGCGGACGCTGGATCTCGCCCACGCTGCAACGGGCGATCGAGGCGCGAATGGTCGAAGGCGAGCAATCGCTGATCTTCCTCAACCGGCGCGGCTATGCGCCGGTCACCCTGTGCCGCGCCTGCGGACAGCAGGTCGCCTGCCGCCAATGCGACGCTCGCATGGTCGAGCATCGGTTTCTCAAGCGCCTGATGTGCCACCAATGCGGAGAGACCGCGCCGATGCCCGATGCCTGCCCGTCCTGCGGCGTGGAAGGCAAGCTCGCCGCGGTCGGCCCCGGCGTCGAGCGCATGGCGGAGGAGGTCGCGACCCTGTTCCCCGACGCGCGGCTCGCGATCCTGTCCTCCGACCTGTTCACGTCGGCCCGCTCGCTCAAGGCCAAGGTGGAGGAGATCGCGTCGGGCGGGGCCGACATCATCGTCGGCACGCAGCTCGTGGCGAAGGGGCACAACTTCCCGAACCTGACGCTCGTGGGTGTCATCGACGCGGATCTCGGGTTGCAGGGATCGGACCTGCGCGCCGCCGAGCGGACGTTCCAGCTCATGCGACAGGTCTCGGGGCGGGCGGGGCGGGCGGACCGTCCGGGCACCGCCCTGCTCCAGACGCATCAGCCGGACCATCCGGTCATCCGCGCCATCCTGTCGGGCGACGAGGAAGGGTTCTGGACCGAGGAGGCGGCGCAACGGCGTGCGGCGGGCATGCCGCCCTATGGTCGGATGGCGGGCATCGTGATCTCGGACCCCGATGCGGGCGTGGCGTTCGACCTGGGCAATGCACTGGCCCGGAACGCTGCCGTGCTGGAAGAGGCGGGGGCCGAGGTCTACGGCCCCGCCCCCGCCCCGATCAGCCGCATCCGCGGGCGGCATCGCGTGCGGCTTCTGGTCAAGGCACCACGGCAATCGCCGCTCCAGCCCGCGTTGGCCCGCTGGGTCGCCGGGGTACAGGTGCCCCGGTCGGCCCGCCTCAGCATCGACATCGACCCGCAAAGCTTCCTCTGATCCGCCTTGCGGCGTTGCCGCGGCCGAGCCGGGATTGCCCCCCTCCCCGCGCCGGGGCTAGAACGGCGCGAACCGACCCCCGGGAGTTCCGAGACATGCAGGCCGCGCCGACGCCCCAGCCGGGGATCATGGAGATCGAGCTCTATCAGGGCGGCGCCTCGTCCGTGGAGGGAGTCGACGACATCCTGAAGCTGTCGTCCAACGAGAACCCGCATGGTCCCCCCGAAAGCGCCCGTGTCGCCGCCCGGGCGGCGGCGGAGGCGATGCACCTCTATCCGAACACCGATCACGCCTCCCTGCGCGCGGCCCTCGCGGAGGTTCACGGGCTGGACCCGGAGCGGATCATCTGCGGCGTCGGATCCGACGAAATCCTCCACCTCCTCTGCCAGGCCTATGTCGGCCCGGAAGACGAGGTCGTGCATCCCGAACACGGTTTCCTGATGTATCCGATCAGCACCCGGGCCGCGGGCGGCGTTCCCGTCGCCGCCCCCGAGCGGGACCGCGTCGTAGATGTGGACGCGATGCTGGCCGCGACGACGGACCGGACGCGCCTGATGTTCCTCGCCAACCCGGCGAACCCCACGGGCACGTTGCTGGGCGGACAGGATCTCGTGCGCCTCGCCGACGGCCTGCCGGACGGCTGCCTGCTGGTGCTGGACGGGGCTTATGCCGAATACGCGGAGGATTTCGACGGCGGGCTGAAACTCGCCTCGGCCCGGGACAACGTGTTCGCCACGCGGACCTTCTCCAAGATGTACGGCCTCGGCGGGATGCGCGTCGGCTGGGGCTACGGCGCGCGGGAGGTGATCGACGTGCTCAACCGCCTGCGCGGGCCGTTCAACCTCTCGAACGTGGCGCTCGCGGCGGCGGAGGCGGCGATGCGGGACCGGGCGTTCGTGGAGCGCTGCTTCGCCGACAACGCAAGACAGCGGACGCGCCTGCGGGAGGGCTTGCTCGCGCTCGGCTTGGCCTGCGATCCGTCATCCGCGAACTTCGTGCTGGCGCGGTTCGCCGACGCGGCGGAGGCGGAGGATTGCGACGCCTTCCTGCGCGCGCGCGGCGTGATCGTGCGGCATCCGAAGGGCTACGGCCTGCCCCATTGCCTGCGGATGACCGTGGGCGACGCGGCGGGCACGACGCGGCTGCTGGAGGCGCTGGCCGCATGGCGCGCGGCATGACGGACGGGCCGATCTACGACCGTGTGGCGCTGATTGGTCTGGGCCTCATCGCGGGGTCCCTGGGCCTGCGGATGCGCCGCGACGGGCTCGCGGGCGAGATCGTGGGAACCGCGCCGTCGGCGCGCACGCGACAGGTGGCGACGAACCTCGGCCTCTGCGACCGCATCACCGACAGCGCGGCGGACGCGGTCGCGGGCGCCGACCTCGTCGTGCTGTGCGTCCCCGTCGGCGCCATGGCGGAGGTCGCGGCGGAGATCGGCCCGCATCTCGCGCCCGGAACCACCTTGAGCGACGTGGGCTCGGTCAAGCGCGCCGTGATCGACGCAGTGGGCCCGCACGTGCCGGACGGGGTGCATTTCGTCCCGGCGCACCCGCTGGCGGGGACGGAACATTCGGGACCGGAATCGGGGTTCGCGGAGCTGTTCGAGAACCGCTGGTGCATTCTGACCCCCGGGCCGGAGACTCCTCCGGGCGCGGTGGACCGGCTGACCCGTCTCTGGCGTGCTTTGGGCTCCGATGTGGGGATCATGGAACCCGACCATCACGATCTCGTCCTCGCGGTCACCAGCCATGCGCCGCACCTGATCGCCTACACGATGGTGGGCGTCGCGGACGATCTCCGCCGGGTGACCGACAGCGAGGTGATCAAGTATTCCGCCGCCGGATTCCGCGATTTCACCCGCATCGCCGCCAGCGATCCGGTGATGTGGCGCGATGTGTTCCTCAACAACAAGGACGCCACGCTGGAAATCCTCGGGCGCTTCACGGAGGAGCTGTTCGCATTGCAACGGGCGATCCGGACCGGCGACGGCACGATGCTGCATGACTATTTCACGCGGACGCGCGCGATCCGACGCGGCATCATCGAGGCCGGACAGGATACCGACGCGCCCAATTTCGGACGGAATTCAAAACGATGAGATGGCTCCTGATCGCCCTGCTGATGGCGGGACCGGCGCAGGCGGAGACGAAGCCCGTGCCGCGCCCCGCATCGCAGGTCGAAGTGATGGCCGCGGGCCCGGGCGCGGATCCCGCGCCGCATCCCGCCGTCCCCGCCTCCCCCCGCCCGGCGGCCCGGACAGAGGCGGAGGCGCGGCGCGACCGGCAGATGGCGGAGCAACTCCGCGCCGCCTGGCCGCAGGTCGATCCCGATGGGCGGGTGCGACGATCGGGCCGCCCCCTGCTGCGGGACGCTGCGGCAATCCCCGCCCCGACGCTTGTGATGGGTCGCCCGCGTACGCAATCCGGGGCCGGGCTCTGCGGACGCGGGTCGATCCGGGGCGAACGGATTCCGCCGGTCACGGGCGCCGGCGCTTGCGGCATTCCGGACCCGGTGCGGATCACCTCGGTCTCGGGCATCGGGCTGTCGCGGCCCGCGCGGATGGATTGCCGCACGGCCCAGGCGCTGGACGACTGGGTGCGCAACGGCGTCATCCCGGTCGTGGGACGGCGGGGCGGCGGCGCCGTCGCGTTGCAGGTGGCGGCGGGCTATTCCTGTCGCACGCGCAACAACCAGGCGGGCGCGAAGGTCAGCGAGCACGGTCTGGGCCGGGCGATCGACATTTCCGGCATCCGGCTGGCCAGCGGCGAGGTCCTGACCGTGCTGGGCGATTGGAACAGCAGCGATGCCGGGCGCATCATGCGAGAGCTACACCGCCGGGCCTGCGGGCCGTTCGGCACGGTCCTCGGCCCCGACAGCGACCGGTTCCACCGCGACCACTTCCACTTCGACACGGCACGCTATCGTTCGGGAAGCTATTGCCGCTGAGCCCCTAGCGTTCGGTCAGCTTCAATTCGATCCGGCGGTTCCGCTGGCGGGCGGCTGCCGTGTCGGCGGGATCGACCGGCCGCCATTCGCCGAACCCCGTCGCGGCCAGCCGGAACGGCGGCACGCCGAGATCGTCGATCATGAACTGCACGACGGACAGCGCGCGCCCCTGGCTCAGCTCCCAGTTGTTCTCGTATTTCCCGATCCCCGACAGCGGCACGTCGTCGGTATGCCCGTCCACGCGCAGGACCCAATCCACCTCGGGCGGGATCTGGTCGGCAATGTCGAGGATCACCTCTGCGACCTGCGCGATCTGTCGGCGCCCCTCGGACCGGAGCGTCACCTCGCCCTGATCGAACAGGACCTCCGACGAAAACACGAAGCGATCGCCGACGACCTCGACGCCCTCGCGCCCGTCGAGAACGTCGCGAAGCTGGCCGAAGAACTCGGAGCGGAAGCGTTCGAGCTGCTGCGCCTCCTCCTGAAGCCGGGCGCGTTCGGCGGCCTCCAGATCCGCTCGGGCCTTCTGTTCGGAGGCGACGCGGGCAAGCGCGGCGTTCAGGTCGCTGGTCAGGGTGCTGATCTGCACCTCCTGATCGGTATCGGCATCGCGCGACGCGTCCAGCACCGCCCGCAGGCTGCCGAGCTGATTGCGAAGCTGGATGAGTTGCTCGTTCAGGAGCGCCGTCTCCCGCTGCGCGTCGAGCCGCTGCTCCTCGACATCGGCCAGTTCCGTCTGCGCCTGGCGGAGGAGTGCGTCGGACCGTTCCCTTTCGGTCAGGGCGTCCGCCGCCTCGCTTTCCGCGGCCAGACGACTGGCAAGCGCCGCGGCCAGGCTGTCCCGAAGCTGCGCCTCCCCGGTCGCCCCCGCATCCCGCGCCGACAACGCCGCGTTCAGACGGTTCTGCAATTCGGCGCGCACCGCCTCGGCATCGGCGTCATCGCCCTCGCGCGCGGCGAGCGTCGCCTCCAGTTCGGCGACACGCGCCTGCAATGCGGCCTCTCCGGACCGAGCATCCGCCTCGCCCGCCTCCAGGGCGGCGAGGGTGGCGGCAAGCCGCGCGTCGAGATCGCCGGACCGATCCTCCGCTGCCGCCAGATCGGCCAGCGCCTGCGACAGGCGCTCCGTCAGGTCGCCCTGCGCATTCCGCGTCGCCGCCAGCAATGTGAGCGTCTCCTCCGCCTCCCGCCGACGCTCCTCCAGCGCGAGCGTGAGGGCGGTCAGCTCCGTCTCCGACTCGGCCAGCCGGGTGCGCAAAGCCTCCCCTGCGGCCTGCTCGGCCAGCCGCGCGGTCTCCTCACTGTCGAGGGTCGCCTCGGTGTCGGCGAGCCGCGTCCGGAGCGCCTCGGCGGCGGCCAGTTCGGCCAGCCGTGCGGCTTCGGCGGCATCGAGATCGGCGGACAGATCCGTGACCTGCGCCGACAGGTCCGCCGCCTCCGTCTCCTCCGCGCGCAGGGCGGCGAGCGTCTGGGCCAGCGTCGCCTCGCGTCCCTCCGCCGCGGCCTGCATCTCCGCCACCATCGCCTCGACCGCCTCGGCCCGGGCGGCGGCGAGCCGTGCGGCCTCCGCCTCCGCGTCGATCTCGTCCCGGGCGCTCGCGAGCGCGAGTTGCAGGGCTTCGCGCTCGTCGACCGTTCGCGTGAGATTTCCCTCGGTCTCCGACAGGTCGGTGGCGAGGCGATCCCGGGTGGCGATGAGGCTCGCCACCTGTTCCTCGAAGCTCGCGACCCGGGCGGACAGAATCCTCCCCGATGGAAGTGAGCGTCGCGATCAGCGTCGCCTGCCGCTGACGTTCCCCGTCGAGATCGGTGACATCGTCCTCCAGCCCCGCCGCCCGCTGCTGCTCCAGTCCCAGCGCGCGCGACAGGCCGGCCACCTGCGCCCCGAGATCGGTCAGCTCCGCATCCTGATCGCTGATCGTTTCGGACAGGATGAACTGCACGATCATGAAGATCGACAGCACGAACATCAGCACCAGCAGCAGGGCCGTCATCGCGTCCACGAAGCCCGGCCAGACATTCGCGGTGAACCGCTGTCCGTTGCGCCGCGCGAAGGCCATTCAGCCGTTCCCGTCGGGCGAGCGGTCGACCTCCGGGGCGGTTCCGGCCATTCGGGTGAGCTGGCGGATGGCGCGGGTCAGTGCGCCGAGATCGCCGCGCAGGTCGTCGAGGCCCGCCTGCCGCCCCTGCCGCATCTCCTCGAACACCTTCAGGAGCTGGACATCGATGGAGCGGATCCGCATCCGGCTTTCGGCATCGAGGCCGCCCTCGCCGCCGGACGAGCCGCGCAGCACTTCGACGATGTGTTCCTGTCCCTCGGCGACCCGGTTCAGCGCCTCCGCCGCGCCGCCGCCGCCATCCATCCGGTTCGCCATGGCCGAGACCGAGTCCGAGAGCGTCACGAGACGGCTGTCCGCGGCGAGGCGACCGGCCTCGGCCTTCTGAAACATGTCCTGCAACGTCTCCATCTGGTAATTCATGTGGTCGAGCACGGCGGCCAGCGAATATTGGTCGATCGTCTCCTCGCCGCTGTCGCCCACGAGGCCGACGCGGGTGATGGACGACAGCCAATCCTCCATCTCCCGGTAGAAGCGGTTCTGGCCATGGCCCGCGAACAGTTCCAGCAATCCCACGACCAGCGATCCCGCGAGGCCGAGCAGGGAGGACGCGAAGGCGGTGCCCATCCCGGCAAGCTGTGATTCGAGCCCGCCGATCAACCGTCCGAAAACGGCGGTACTGCTCTCGCCATCGGTCGGGTTCAGGCTCCGGATCGTGTCGACCACCGCCGGAACCGTCGTCGCGAGCCCCCAGAACGTTCCGAGAAGCCCGAGGAAGATCAGCGTGTTGACGATATATCGCGTGATGTCCCGCGCCTCCTCCATCCGGGCGCCCACCGAGTCGAGGATCGACCGTGAGGAGGAGGAAGAGATCTGGGTCCGCGCCGAGCGCGACCGCAGCAGCGACGCCAGCGGCGCCAGCAGGCCCGGCGGGCGCGAGATATCGTGCCCCGGACGGTTCTCGGCGAACCCCTCGATCCAGCTCACCGAACTGAACAACTGGAACACCTGCGCGAAGCAGGCGAGGATGCCGAGGACGAACACCGCGATGATCGTGCCGTTCAGCCACGGGTTGGCGGTGAAGATGGGCGCGACCCTGGGATAGGCGACCCAGATGCCCGCGCCCACGGCGGCGAGAACCGCCAGCATGTAGACGATCTGACGGATCGGCTGCGAGAATTGCGTCCCGTGGTCGAGTTCTGCGCGTGGCATGGGTCCCCGGCCCGTTACGGGGCTTTGTTTTCTATGGCCTGGACGATAGCGGTCGGCCCCCTGCGTCACAAGGCGGGGTCACCCGTCCGTCATGATCTGTTGCACGCGCGTGACCAGGCGGTCCATGTCCGCATCGCCGATGTCGAGCCCATGCAGCGCATCGGCCGTCTGGGTAAGGTATTCGTGGTTCGGACCGCGCCCGCCCCGGGCCCGGGCGATGACCCGGGCCTGCTCGTCGATGCTGAGGTTCCGGGCGTACTGGCGATGCTCCGGGTCGATGACATAGGCGCGGGATCGCAGCGTCGTGCCGTCGGCACAGATCAGGTCGACCCAGGCCTCCAGATAGGCCGCGGAGACGAGTTCCCGGGCCCGCAGCGCCTCAAGCGCCGGACCGGGATCGGCGGCACGGATGGCGAGCCCCTCGCAGGACGTGCCCTCGGCCGCCTCCAGCGCCAGCACCAGCCCCGGATCGTCGTCGGAGCCCCGGTGGTGGATCGACCACATGCAGAACCGGCGGCGATAGCCGTGGAGCGTCGCGCGCCGCGTCTCTGCCACCTCGATCCCCGGATTCCACAGCAGCGAGCCGTAGCCGAAGACCCAGACCTCGTCCGCATCGGTCATGTCCCGCCATCTCCCACGGCACTTCCTTCCGTCTGCCCCGCCGGACCGATAGAGGGGCGGAGCGGGAGTGCAAGGGGCGATCTGGACGATGCGGTGGTTGACGATCCTGGTCGCGGTGGCGGCGCTTCTCTGGTCCGGCTGGTGGTGGATCGGATCCTCCGCCATGGAGGGGGGCGTCACGGACGCCATCGCCTCCGCCCGGGACGAGGGCTGGGAGGTGGAGACATCCACGCTCTCGGTCGGCGGGTATCCGAACCGGTTCGACACGACGGCACGGGATCTGGCGGTGACGGCGCCGGACGGCGCCTGGGGTGTGGATCTAGCCGTCCTGCAGGTTCTCGCTCTCAGCTACCGGCCCGGACGGTTCATCGCGGTCCCGTCCTCGCCGATTGCGGTCGCGACGCCGACCGGCCCGGTCGAGATCACCCATGACGATATCCGCGCCTCCGCCGCCTTCGCCCTCTCCACCGACCCCGCCCTGCTGCGCGCGACCGCGGTGGGCGAAACGCTCGCCTTACGCGGGACGGATTGGATCGCGGGGGCTGAGCGGGCGCAGCTTTCCCTGCGGGCCAATCCGGAGGAGGCCGATGCCTACGACATGGCTCTCTCCGTCGCTGCGCTGACTCTCGGAGGCGCGGCGCTCGATCCGCGCCTGCCCGACCGGATCGACACCGTCTCGGCGGATGGGACCGTCTTTCTGGACGGCCCGCCGGGCGGCGAGATGCGGATCGTGCGGATCGCCCTGCGCGACATGGCGGTCGCCTGGGACGACATCCGCGTCGCCCTGTCCGGGGATGTCGAGATCGGGCGCAGCGGCCTCGCCCGGGGCGAACTCCTGCTTCGGCTGACCGGTTGGCGCGAGCTGCTGACACTTTCGGAAGCCCTCGGCCTGCCGCGCGGGCAGGCGATGCTGCTCGCGGGCGGCCTCGGTGGGTTGGAGACGGACGGACGGGTCGAGGTACCGCTGAACCTTCGGGACGGGACCCTGTTCTTCGGGGCGATCCCGCTCGCGCCACTTCCCCGCTACAATCCGTAGGGCAGCAGCCAGCGCAGGCCGTGACCGGGGAGGCAGGCCGGGGGCTGTGCTGTCAGCGATGCAAGTTCCGCCGCCACGAGATCCACAAGGCAGGCTTGGATCGCCGGAGGAAGCGGCGCGCCGGTATCGAGGGCGTCGCCACCGCCGAGCCGCCCGAGATCCACGATCAGCGTCTTGCGCACCCGGCCCGGATCGAGATGGACGAAGACGGTCGCGGCCGCATCGCATCGACCCGCGCACATCGCCTGCGCCTCGGGAACATGGCGCAGGTTTTCCATCCGCCGCAACAGGACGACCTCCACCCGCGCGACCCCCGGTGGCGCCTCGGGCACCTTCGCAAAGGTCGCGCGCAAGGGTCCGGCCCCGTCGCCGCTCACATGCAGCGTCAGGGGGCCGCGCGGCACCAGCAGGACGTAGGCGAGCGCGGCCAGCAGGACCAGTCCGGCAAGGGCCGCCGCGACCCTAGCCGTCGACACGGATCCGGGCGTTGGTCGGATCGTGGGGGCTGTCCACCGTGACCTCCGCATCCCAGAGCCTGCGCTGCATCCGGACCTTCAGCCGCGTGCCGGGCGCCGTGAGATCGGGCCGGACATAGCCCATGCCGATGGATTTCCCGAACGCCACGGACCAACCGCCCGACGTCAGCCGCCCGACCCGGGTGCCGTCCTCGGTATAGAGCGCCTCGCGCCCCCAGGGATCCGCGTCGTCCGGCCCGTCGATCAGAAGCGTCACGCAGGACGAGCGGATGCCGAGCGCCTGCATCGCCTCCTTGCCGCGGAATTCCTTCGACAGGTCGACGAACCTATCGAGCCCCGCCTCCAACGGCGTGGCGTCGCGACCCAGCTCGGTTCCGAACGCGCGATAGGATTTCTCCTGCCGCAACCAGTTCTGCGCCCGCGCACCGACGAGTTTCAGGCCATGGCCCTCGCCCGCCTCCATCAGCCGGTCGAAGAGGTAGCTCTGCATCTCCATCGGGTGATGCAGCTCCCATCCCAGCTCCCCGGTATAGGCCACGCGGATCGCGTTGACCGGACACATCAGCAGCTCGATACGCCGCTGCGACAGCCACGGGAACCGCTTGTTCGACAGGACCGTCGCCGGATCCGCATCGCGCACGATCTCGTTCAGGATCGCGCGGCTCTTCGGTCCGGCCAGGGCAAAAACGCCGTTCACGCCGGTGCAGTCGTCCAGCCACATCGGACCGAACCGCTCCACGGTGTCGTTCACGGCCTTGGCGAGATAGTCGGAATCGTAGGCCTGCCAGGCACCCGCCGAGACGAGGTAGAAAAAATCCTCGGCCAGCCGGACGATGGTGTATTCCGTCCGCGTCGTTCCCGCATCGGTCAGGGCATAGGTCAGGTTGATGCGCCCGACCTTCGGCAGCTTGTTGGTCGTGAACCAGTCCAGGAACGCCGCCGCCCCCGGGCCGCGGAGCTTGTGCTTGGTGAAGGCCGTGGCGTCGATCAGGCCCGCCGCTTCGCGCAATGCCGTCGCCTCCTCCACCGAATGCTGCCACCACGCACCCCGCCGGAAGCTGCGGGAGGCGAGGTCGAAATCCGCCTCCGCCCCCGGCACGAAGTAGTTGGGCCGCTCCCATCCATTGACGCAGCCGAACTGCGCCCCGTGCGCCTTCATCCGATCATAGCAGGGCGCGGTCTTGAGCGGTCGCGCCGCGGGCCGTTCCTCGTCCGGATGATGCAGGACGAAGACGTGGTCGTAGGCTTCCTCGTTCTTGCGCATGGCGTATTCGGTCGTCATCCAGCGCCCGAACCGGCGCGGATCCAGCGAGGCCATGTCGATCTCCGCCTCCCCCTCCACCATCATCTGCGCGAGGTAGTGCCCGGTTCCGCCCGCCGCGGTGATCCCGAAGCTGAACCCCTCCGCCAGCCACATGTTGCGCAACCCATCGGCGGGACCGACCAGCGGATTGCCGTCGGGCGTGTAGCAGATGGGACCGTTGAAATCGTCCTTCAGGCCTGCGTTCTCCGACGACGGGATGCGGTGGATGAAGGACATGTATTCCTCCTCGATCCGCTCCAGATCGAGGGGGAACAGGTCGGCCCGGAAACTGTCCGGCACCTCGTAGGGGAAGCGCGCGGGCGCGTTCTGCTCGTAGGGCCCGAGGATCCAGCCGCCCCGCTCCTCCCGGACGTACCATTTGGCGTCCGCGTCGCGCAGGACCGGGTGCTGCGGATTGGTCTTGCGCCACTCCACCAGCGCCGGATCCGGTTCGGTGACGATGTATTGATGCTCCACCACCACCGCGGGAATGCGAATCCCCAGCAGGCCCGCCGTCCGCTGCGCGTGGTTGCCCGTGGCCGTGACGACATGCTCGGCATGGATGACGACCTGTTCCTCCGACCGGACCAGGTTGCCGCCCTTCTCCACCATCTTGGTCGCGGTCACGTCCCAATGATCGCCCCGCCATTCGTAGCCGTCCACCTGCCAGCGCCGCTCGATGGTTACGCCCCGCTGCCGCGCGCCCTTCGCCATGGCCATCGTCACGTCGGCCGGGTTGATGTAGCCATCCGTCGGGTGAAGGATCGCGCCCTTGAGATCCTCCGTCCGCAGCAGGGGATAGCGCTCCGCGATCTCCGCGGGGGTCAGCCATTCATGGGGAATGCCCACCGTCTCGGCGGTCGCGGCATAGAGCGCGTATTCGTCCATCCGCGCATCCGTCTGCGCCATCCGCAGGTTGCCCACGACCGAGAAGCCGGGATTGAGGCCGGTCTCCGCCTCCAGCGACTTGTAGAAATCCACCGAATAGGCGTGGATGTGGCTGGTGGCGTAGCCCATGTTGAACAGCGGTAGCAGCCCCGCCGCATGCCATGTCGACCCGGAGGTCAGCTCGTCCCGCTCCAGCAGGACCACGTCCGACCAGCCCGCCTTGGCCAGATGATAGGCGATGCCGGTACCGACCGCGCCGCCGCCGACCACCAATGCCCTCACATGCGTTTTCATGGCGGTGCCCTCCCGGTCGGCCCTTTGTGCCCGACGCGGAGAACATTGGCGAAATGGAGGCGACGTTGTCGGCGCGGTTCGCGACCTCCGGCGCGGACAGGCGACCCCGACCGCACAGGTCCGGGCGCGCGCCCGCCCTCCATCATCGCGACGGGATCGCCCCTTCGATCAGAGCACGCCGATCTCGGCTAGCGCAACCGACAGGGCGGGAGGAATCGCCCCCTCATCTGCGCGGGCGGGATCGAGGTCGGGCGGCGCGTCGGCGGGCGCGAGGTAGCGCCAGCCCTGGAACGGCCGCCTCTGAGTCGGCGCCACGGGAACCAGGCCGGGCGTCAGGACGATACCGCAGCGGGGAATGCCGTCCGCCCGGCGCACCTCGTCCAGCCTCAGGATCGGCTGACGGCACAGAAGCACGCCCTTGATGACCCAGTAGATCGAGCCGCCGTCCAGAAGCTCCTCCGCCCGCCGCGGCCACATCCGGGTCACATGCCGCGGCTGGCCGTCCGTCCCCTTCGCCCGGGCCGAATCCTGCCACCGGGCGAGGTCGGCGACAGTCTCGGTCCCGACGCTCAACTTGATGAGATGGATCATGATGACTCCCCCGGGCTTCGGGGGTATATCTAGACCTCCCCGGCCCACGCGCAACCAATCCTAGAGGGTATCGCCCGAATGTCCGCCTTCGCCGCCCCCATCGCCGAACAGATCTGGGACATGAAATATCGCCTGAAGGACGCCGACGGCACACCGCTCGACGCCGATATCGGGGCGACCTGGGACCGGATCGCGATGGCCCTCGCCGCGCCCGAATCGGATCCCGGGCAGTGGACCCCCGCCTTCCGCGACGCGCTCCGGGATTTCCGCTTCCTCCCCGCCGGACGGATCGTCGCGGGGGCAGGGACGGAGCGGAGCGTGACGCTCTTCAACTGCTTCGTCATGGGCACGATCGAGGACAGCATGGGCGGCATCTTCGCGGCCCTGCGAGAGGCCGCGCTGACGCTGCAGCAGGGGGGCGGGATCGGCTACGATTTCTCGACCCTGCGGCCCCGCGGCGCGAACGTCCACGGCGTCGCCGCCGATGCGTCCGGGCCGCTGTCCTTCATGGACGTGTGGGACGCGATGTGCCGCACGATCATGTCCGCCGGTTCCCGCCGGGGCGCGATGATGGCCACCCTGCGTTGCGACCACCCGGATATCGAGGATTTCGTCGCCGCCAAGGCCGATCCCGGACGCCTGCGGATGTTCAACCTCTCGGTCCTGATCACGGACCCGTTCATGGAGGCGGTGGCCGCCGATCTCGACTGGGACCTGATCTTCGACGGCCGCATCCACCGCACCGTCGGCGCGCGGGCCCTGTGGGAGGCGATCATGCGCGCCACCTACGATTATGCGGAACCGGGCGTCATCTTCATCGACCGGATCAACGCCGCCAACAACCTCGGCTATGCCGAGACCATCGCGGCGACCAATCCCTGCGGGGAGCAGCCGCTGCCGCCGTACGGCGCCTGTCTGCTGGGATCGGTGAACCTCGCGCGGCTGGTGCTGGATCCGTTCACCGAGAGCGCCCGCCTCGACGAGGACGCGCTGGGCGACCTTACGGCGACCGCGATCCGGATGATGGACAACGTCGTCGATGCCAGCCGCTTCCCCCTCCCCGCCCAGGCGGAAGAAGCGCGCGCCAAACGCCGCATCGGGCTCGGCGTGACCGGACTGGCCGACGCGCTGGCCATGTGCGGCCTGCGCTACGGCGCGCCGGAAGCGGTGGCCGCCACGGGCGACTGGCTTCGCGTCCTCGCCAACCGGGCCTACGCCACCTCCGCGGCCCTCGCCGCGGAGAAGGGCGCCTTCCCCCTCTTCGACCGCGACGCCATCCTCGCCGCGCCCATGGTGCGGAAGCTGGACCCGGACGTGCGGGAGGCGATCGCCGCCCATGGCCTGCGCAACGCGCTCCTGACCTCGATCGCGCCCACCGGCACGATCAGCCTTCTGGCCGGCAACGTCTCCAGCGGGATCGAACCGATCTTCGCCCACAGCTACACCCGCAAGGTGCTGCAACCAGACGGCACCCGGACGGAGGAGGTGGTGGAGGATTACGCCGTCGCCGAATGGCGACGCATCCACGGCGACACGCCCCTGCCCGACAGCTTCGTCGCGGTGGCCGACCTCGCCCCCGGCGACCACGTCGCGATGCAGGCCGCGGCGCAGGACTGGGTCGACAGCTCCATTTCCAAGACGATCAACGTGCCCGCCGACATCGCGTTCGACGCCTTTTCGGACGTCTATCTCGCCGCCTGGAAATCGGGCTGCAAGGGCTGCACGACCTATCGGCCCAATGCCGTCACCGGCAGCGTCCTGTCTGCCGAACCCGCACCCGTCGCCCCCGCCGAGGATGCCAAGGTGGTGCAGCTCTTCGCGCCGCTGGACCGCCCGGCCACGCTCTCGGGCGAGACCTACAAGATCAAGTGGCCCGCCTCCGAACACGCGCTCTACATCACGATCAACGACATCGAACTCGACGGCCAGCGCCGCCCGTTCGAGATCTTCGTGAACTCCAAGAACATGGAGCATTTCGCCTGGACCGTGGCCCTGACCAGGATGATCTCGGCCGTGTTCCGGCGCGGCGGCGACGTGTCCTTCGTGGTGGAGGAGCTGAAGGCCGTGTTCGACCCGCGCGGCGGCGCCTGGGTGCAGGGGCGGTACGTCCCGTCGATCCTCGCGGCCATCGGCGGCGTGATCGAGCGGCATATGGTGGCGACCGGGTTCCTGTCGGGCGAGGGCCTGGGGCTCAAGGCCGATCCGGTCGATCCCCTCGCCGGCGCGCCCCACACCGCCCAGGTCTCCGCGCCCGGCCCGACCTGCCCCAATTGCGGCTCCTTCGACGTCCACATGGCCGAAGGCTGCGCCACCTGCGCCAATTGCGGGTTCTCGAAATGCGGCTAGGCCCCGGTTGGCGCCTAGCTCATCCCAGCCCGAGTTGCCTCACGCTCCGTCGGCGAACCTGTGTTCCAGGTCCGCCATCGGCCAGTCGGCCAGCTCACCCGTGGTCCTATAGATCTGCTCCATGAAGGCCAGAAGCAGCTTCTCCGGATCCGCCGCTGTCCGGACCGCCTCGTAGGGCAGGACCGCGAGCGCCGAGCCGTTCTGATCGACCCAGTCCGCCCCCTCCGGCAGGGCGGTCCCGGCCAGCCCCGGATCGGGCCATGCATAGGCGTAGAACCCGGCCATCGGCGTCGCCGCATCCCCCGGCCAGAACCCGGTGGACACGACCTCGTGACTGTACGCTTCGCGGTCCGACGCGGTCCCGCCCTCCATCTGGTGCCGCCGCCCCGAGAATCGCGTCACCACCAGATCGAACGAATGCCAGAAAAGCTGCACCGGCGTCTGCTTGCCCGCGAACCCGCCGCGCCACCGCTCCTGCACGTTCGCGACGGCGCCGATCGCCTGCCACCAGCGGCTTGCCATCTCCCGGTCGTAAGGGCGCGGGGCATCGTTCTCGGCGAAGGGGACCGTCGACTTGTTCTCGTAGGGCACGCCGAGGATATCCACCGCGATCCCCAACTCCGCCAGCGCGCCGAACAGCGCGTCGTGGAACCCCGCCACACTCAGGCCCGCCATCCCGAAGGACCGCGAAGCACCGTCGCGTCTGGTCACGGTCACCCGATGATCCCGGAAATCCATCGCGATCTCGAAGCTGCCGACGCCGCCATGGGGCACCCGCCCCGTCGTCAGACCGGACACGGACGGGTAGAGCGTCACGTGCCACCAATGGTTCAGCTTCGGATGCGCAGCCATCCGCACCTTGCCCACCATCTGCGTGAACAGGTGGATCGTGTCGCGGGTCCCGACCCAATCGTCATAGGGCAGCGGCGGGAAGTCGGTCATCGGTCTCTCCTTCTTGCCAGCCACAGGCGGGTCACTGGTCGGGCCAACGCTTGGCCCAGTCCTTCAGGAACGACACGAAGGTCTGCACCTTCGCCGTCCGGTGCAGGTCCACATGGGTCACCAGCCAGAGCTGGCTGTTCCATTCCGGGCGCGGTCCGAACACCATCTCCACGTCGTCGCACTCCGCTTCGGCCCAGGTGGTCGAGAACCCGATGCCCAGGCCCGCCACGACCGCCGGTCGGGCGGCGGTGATCTCGTTCACCTGATAGCCGATATTGCGCTCGGGGATATGCTTCTTGAGCCAGGCGAAGAACGGCGCCCTGGGCACCTCGTCGGCGGACCCGATGAAGACGTGATCGCCCACCTCCTCCAGACTCTTCGGGCGGCCATGCGCCGCGATGTAGTCCTTGGAGGCGTAGAGCGCGAAGCCCTGATCGTAAAATTTCTGGACCACATTGTCCGGCTGGTCCGGCGGATTGCCCGCCCGGATCGCCACATGCGCCTCCCCGTATTCGAGGCGGAACAGCCGCTCGTCGGTCAGGAACTTGATCGTCAGGTCCGGATGCTCCTCCCGGAAGGCGGCCAGCGCAGGCGACAGCAGCGGGGCCAGCACGGCGAGCGACGTGATGATGAGCTCCCCGGTCACCTCGTCGCCCCGCCCCCGGATGCGGTTGGCGAGTTGTGCCAGCTGATCGTCCGTCGATTGCGCCACCGTCAGCAGGTCCTGACCGGCTTCCGTCGCCGTGTAGCCGCGGGCATGACGCTGGAACAGCTTGGCGCCCAGCTTGCCCTCCAGCGAGTCGATGTGCCGGATCACCGTCGCATGGTGCACGCCCAGCGCCTGCGCCGCGCCCGACACCGTGCCCAGACGCGCGACCTGAAAGGCGGTGCGGACCTCGTCCCAATCGTTGAATGCCATGGTCTCGGTCCCTCCGGGCTGACGCGGACTATCGCGTTCCCGCACGGTCAAGACAAGAACCTCCGCACCGATGCACAGCCCCTGTTGGCTCCCGGCGATTGTCCCGGGGCCGTTCCGCTTCAATCTCCGGTGCAGACGCAACGCCACCGAAAGGCCGCTCCCATGACCCGCATCCTTCGCATCGACAGCACCGCCAAGTCCGAGGGGTCCACGACCCGGGCCCTTCTCGACCGGATCGAGAAGAAGGTCGGCACGGCCCAGACGCGCCGCGATCTCGGCGGCGCCGCCGTCCCGCAGATCGACGGCACCTGGGTCGGGTCCAACTTCACCCCCGCGGACGACCGCACCGATGCGCAGAAGGCCGCCCTGGCCCTCTCGGACGAGCTTATCGGCGAGTTGCAGGCGGCGGACCTCCTCCTGATCGCGCTGCCGGTCTACAACTTCACCGTACCCGGCGCGCTCAAGGCCTGGATCGACCTCGTGTGCCGCGTGGGCCTCACGTTCCGCTACACGGAGAGCGGACCCGTCGGCATCCTGGAGGGCAAGCGCGCCATCGTCGCCGTCGCGTCCGGCGGAACCGAAGTCGGCTCCGACATCGACTTCGCGACCCCCTATATGCGCCACATCCTCGGCTTCATCGGGATCACCGACGTCACCTTCATCTCGGCTGACCGCCAGAAGATGAAGGGTGACGACGCCATGGAGCAGGCGGAGGCCCAGATCGAGGCCCTCGCCGCCTGACGACCCGGCCCCGGGCGCCCTTCGATGGCGCCCGGATTCTTTTCGCACCTGCGGCATTTCGACGGGAACGCTCCCCCCGGGGTCCGGCGTTTTCGGTCCTGAAATCCTCCCTGCAAAGGAACGCGAGATGAATCCGTATTTCCAACAGATGACCGCCGCCTTCGTCCTGCCCCAGGCGATGCTCGCGGAGACGACCGCCCGCACGATGTCCACCCTCGTCCGCGGCATGGCCGATATGTGGACCGCCAATCCCGCGATCCGGTCCGACGCGGTTGCGGCCACCGCTGACGAAGGTGCGCGGATGACGGCCTCCGTCCTCGATACCGCCGCCGATACTGTGGATCGCGCCTCCGACCGGGTCGAAACCGCCGGGCATGTCTCCTCCGATGCCGCCCTCGACGGCACCGATCATGTCAGGACGGACATGGTCGGCACCCTCGCCGTGCCGAAGCCGGGCGTTCTCCCCGCCTGATCCGTTGCCCCCCGGGCGCGGCGACCGATCCGGCTCGCCGCGCCCGTCTTGACACCGCCCGGCCCTAGGGCTAGGCCCGCCGCCAGTCCCGGAAGCCCCGTGTTTCCGGTCCCCGACACTTCGGGGATCGCCCTCCGTCAGCGCGTTGCGCCCACGGGGGCGTTTGTGCGTCGCATCCCGCGGCGCGCATGGAATCGAGAGCCGCATCCTCCCATATGGGGAGGGTCAACCCGAGGAGGAGCGCCCATGTTCGAGAGCCTGTCCGACCGCCTCGGCGGCGTCTTCGACCGCCTCACGAAACAGGGCGCCCTGTCGGAAGACGACGTCCGCACCGCCCTGCGCGAGGTCCGCGTCGCCCTGCTGGAGGCCGACGTCTCTCTCCCGGTGGCCCGCGACTTCGTCAAGCGCGTCACGCAGAAGGCCACCGGCGCCGCCGTCACCAGGTCGATCACCCCGGGCCAGCAGGTCGTCAAGATCGTCCATGACGAACTGGTCGCGATCCTCGCGGGCGAGGACGGCCTCCCCCCGCTCAAGATCGACAACCCGCCCGCGCCGATCCTGATGGTCGGCCTGCAGGGGTCGGGCAAGACCACGACGACGGGCAAGATCGCCCTTCGCCTCAAGGACCGGGAGCACAAGCGCGTGCTGATGGCGTCCCTCGACGTGAACCGCCCCGCCGCTATGGAACAACTCGCGATCCTCGGCGCCCAGATCGGCGTCGACACCCTCCCCATCGTCGCAGGCCAGCGTCCCGTGGATATCGCCAAGCGCGCGAAGCAGCAGGCCAGCCTGGGCGGCTACGACGTCTACCTTCTCGACACGGCCGGACGACTCCAGATCGACCAGGCGCTGATGGACGAGGTGGCGCAGGTCCATGCCGCGGTCGAACCGCGCGAGACCCTGCTCGTGGTCGACGGCCTCACCGGTCAGGTCGCGGTCGAGGTGGCGGAGGAGTTCGACGCCCGCGTCGGCGTGACCGGCGTCGTCCTGACCCGGATGGACGGCGACGGGCGCGGCGGTGCGGCCCTGTCGATGCGCGCGGTCACCGGCAAGCCGATCCGCTTCGTCGGTGTGGGCGAGAAGATGGACGCGCTGGAGACGTTCGAGCCCGAGCGCATCGCCGGTCGCATCCTCGGCATGGGCGACATCGTGGCCCTGGTCGAAAAGGCCCAGGCGACCATGGAGGTCGAGGCCCAGGAGCGCATGATGAAGCGCTTCCAGAAGGGGCTGTTCAACATGAACGACCTCAAGGGTCAGCTCTCCCAGATGCAGAAGATGGGCGGCATGGAGGGCGTGATGGGGATGATGCCCGGCATGGGCAAGATGGCCAAGCAGATGGACAAGGCGGGCATCGACGACCGGGTCCTCGTGCGTCAGATCGCCCTGATCGATTCCATGACCCGGAAGGAGCGCGCGAACCCCGCCCTCCTGCAGGCGAGCCGCAAGAAGCGGATCGCCGCAGGCGCGGGCCTTCAGGTCTCCGAACTGAACCAGCTTCTGAAGATGCACCGTCAGATGGCGGACATGATGAAGAAGATGGGCAAGGGCGGGATGCTCAAGAAGGCCCTGGCCATGATGGGTGGCAAGGGCGGGATGTCCGATCCGTCCCAGATGGATCCGGCGGCGCTGGAGGCCGCGCAGAAGCAGCTCGGCGGCCTCGGCAAGATGCCCGGCATGCCCGGCGGCATGACCCTGCCCGCGGGCTTCGGGGGCATGAAGAAGAAGTGAGCGGCACCGACATCCATATCCCCACCGTCCGGACGGAGCGGCTGATCCTGCGCGCGCCCCGGCCCGCGGATCTCGCGCCCTTCGCGGCCTTCTACGCCTCCGATGCGGCCCGCTTCGTCGGCGGACCGAGGGCCGAGTGGGAGACGTGGCGCTACCTCTGCGAGGTGATCGGCCATTGGCATCTGCGCGGATACGGCCGCTGGATCGTCACGGCGCAGGATGACGACGCGGCCCTCGGGCTGATCGGCTTGCACGCACCGCTCGACTGGCCCGAACCGGAGGTCGGCTGGATGCTCTGGGACGGCAGGGGCCGCGGTATTGCGACGGAAGCGGCGCGCGCCGCCCGCGACTGGGCCTACGGCACCCTCGGCATGACGACCCTCATCAGTTCCATCGACCCGGGCAACGCGGCCTCCATCGCGCTGGCGACACGGATGGGTGCTGCCCACGAGGGCGTCTTTGCCCATCCGAAATACGGCCCCGTCGACATCTGGCGTCACCCCGCCGCGGCGGAGGGAGCCGCATGATCACCTGTACCGTCCGCTACGAGATCGACCCCGATCAACTGCCCGCCTTCGAGACCTATGCGAAGTTCTGGCTCCACAAGATCCCCGCCATGGGCGGCATCCATCACGGCTATCACCTGCCCCATGAGGGGCCGAACGACATCGCCTATTGCCACTTCTCCTTTCCGTCGCTGGCCGCCTACGAGATCTATCGCGAGGAGATGCGGGCCGATCCGGACTGCGCGCGCGCCTACGACCATTCCCGCCGGACCGGCTGCATCCGCCGCTACGACCGCTCCTTCACCCGCCCGCTCTTCGAGGGTGCGAGCGCGGACGATCTCGGCCTGTGACCGCCCGCCCCGACCATACCGCGGCCGCTGACGCCCCCCTCACCGCTGCCCCGACGCTGGGGACCGAGCGGCTGATCTTGCGCCCCCACCGGCTCTCGGATTTCGAGGCTTACGCGGCGCTCTTCGCCAGCGACCGGGCGGCCTATATCGTGAATACGCCGTCGCGTCGAAACGCTTGGTACAGCTTCACCGCCGACGTTGCGGGTTGGCCGCTGCACGGCTTCGGCCAATGGGCAATCGACCTGCGGGACAACACCCACGTTGGACAGACGGGCCTGTCCCGTCCCGACCATTTCCCGGAGACGGAGATCGGATGGCTCATCTATGAGGGCCACGAAGGGCGCGGCTATGCTACCGAGGCCGCGCGCGCCGTGTTGGGCTGGGCCCGCCCACGCATCCCGTCCCTCGTCAGCTACATCACGCCGGGCAATACGCGTTCGCGGGCGCTGGCCTCCCGCCTCGGCGCAACCGTCGATGCGAACGCACCGCTGCCCCGGGGCGAGACGGCAGCCGACACCGTGGTGTACCGCCATTGGGGTCCGGAATGATCCCCGTCCTGACCACCGAGCGTCTGACGCTCCGTGCGCCCCGCCTCTCGGACTGGGACGCCTATGCCGCCTTCCGCATGTCCGACCGCACGATCCCGATCGGCGGCCCCGATACCCGGGCGCGGGCCTGGCACCATTTCACCTCCGTCTCGGGTCAATGGCACCTCCGCGGCTATGGGCGCTGGATCGTGGCGGATCGCGCGACCGATGCACCCCTCGGCCTCGTCGGCCTGTTCCATCCGATCGAGTGGCCCGAACCAGAGCTTGCCTGGTCCGTCTTCGCCGAGGGCGAGGGCCGCGGTTTCGCGTTCGAGGCGGCCCGCGCCGCCCGCACCCATGCCTACGACACTCTCGGCTGGACCACCCTGATCTCCCTGATCGACCCGGCCAATACCCGCTCCGTCGCCCTCGGCCACCGCATGGGCGCGGTCCCGGACGGCGTGTTCCGTCACGAAACCCATGGCGCGATGGATGTCTGGCGGCACCCCGCCCCGGAGGCATTCGCATGAACGCCACGTCACGACCCATGTCACGACCGACGTCACGACGTTCGTCACGACGTGGGTCATCCCCCGTCCGGAGGTCCCGATGACCGATTTGGCCACCCGCGCGGCGGCGCTCCTGATCGAGCATCGCGCCTCCATCGACCGGCTCGACGCCGTGCTCGTCTACACCCTGGCCGAGCGGTTCGCCCGGACCCAGGCGGTCGGGCGGCTCAAGGCCGAACACGACCTCCCCCCCTCCGATCCGGACCGGGAGGCGCAACAGATCGCCCGCCTCGAAACCATGGCGGAGGAGGCCGGGCTCGATCCCGGCTTCGCCAAGCAATTCCTCGGTTTCATCATCGAGGAAGTCATCCGACATCACCGCAAGCATCAATCGTAAGACACCGAAAAGGAACGATATAATGGCAATGAAGATCCGGCTCGCCCGCGGCGGCTCCAAGAAGCGCCCGCATTATTCCATCGTCGCCGCCGACAGCCGCATGGCCCGCGACGGCCGCTTCATCGAAAAGCTCGGGACCTACAATCCGCTGCTGCCCAAGGACAGCGAGGAGCGGGTCAAGATGGATATGGAGCGGGTCCAGTACTGGCTCGGCCAGGGCGCGCAGCCGACGGACCGCGTCTCGCGCTTCCTCGAAGCTGCGGACGTCCTCCCCAAGAAGGAGCGCGCCAATCTCAAGAAGGGTGAGCCCGGCAAGCAAGCGACGGACCGCGCCCAGGAGAAGGCCGACAAGGCCGCCGCCGCCGAGGAAGCCGCGAAGGCTCCGGTAGAGGAGCCTGTTGCCGAAGCTCCGGCGGAGGAAGCCCCTGCCGAGGAGGCGAAGGCCGAGGATGCGCCTGCCGAGGACGCCAAGGCCGAAGATGCCAAGGCCGAGGAAAAAGCCGCCGAGTGATCGCGGCGTGATCTGGCATGGTGTCGTTTTTTCCGAAGGCTTCGGCCCGGTTGCCCATGGGCAACCGGGCCTGGTCCTGTGCCTAGGTTGACGCGGTGAAGGATCATGTCTGCCTCGGCGCGATCACCGGCAGCTACGGCGTGCGCGGCGAGGCGCGAGTAAAGAGCTTCTGTGCCGACCCCGCCGCCATCGGCGATTACGGTATCCTCACCGACGATATGGGCCGCAGCTACACGCTCACGGTCCTGCGTCCGGTCAAGGGCGGCTATGCGGTCCGCCTTTCCGGTGTGCCCCACAAGGAGGCGGCGGATGCCCTGCGCGGCCAGCGCCTCTGGGCGGCCCGCACCGCCCTGCCCCCGCCGGCGGAGGACGAATACTACCATTCCGACCTGATAGGCCTCGACGCGGTCGATACCGGCGGCGCGCCGCTCGGCCGCATCCATGCGGTCCACGATCACGGCGCAGGCGATCTGCTGGAGGTGCGGCAGCCCGGAGGGCCGTCGGTGCTGATCCCCTTCACCCGCGCGATCGTTCCGACCGTGGATCTCGCCGCCCGCAGGATCGTCGTGGATCCGCCCGAGGGACTGCTTCCCGATGACGGAACCGATATCCCGCCGCCCGGTTGATGTCCCAACCTCAAGAAGGGAATACGTCATGCTCTCGTGGATCCTCATCCTGCTCGCCGTCGCCGCCATCGCGTCGATCCTCGGCCTCAACAGCGTGTCGGGCGTGGCCCTGACCGGCGCGAAGATCCTGATCGGCATCGTGCTGGTCCTGTTCCTGCTGGTTCTTCTCGGCATTATCGCGCTGGCCTGACTTCCGGATTGCCGCGGCCCGCGATATGCGGGCCCATGACCGAACCGACCCGCTCCCACGGCGCCAAATCGATCCGCGCCTCCGCCCTTCCCCGGGACTTGCTGGCCGAAGCGCCCCGCCCGGGTGCGTGGCAGGCCCGGATCGTCACGCTGTTTCCGGAGGCCTTCCCGGGCGTGCTGGGCCAGTCGCTCACCGGCACCGCGTTGCGCGACGGGATCTGGTCGCTGGAAACGGTGGCGCTCCGCGAGTTCGGCCTCACGAAACACCGCAACGTGGATGCCCCGCCCTCGGGCGGGGGCGCCGGTCTGGTGCTGCGACCCGACGTGGTGGGTGCCGCACTGGAGACGGCGCGGGGGCCCGGCCCGTCGGTCTATCTCTCCCCGAGGGGACGCCCTTTCGATCAGGACACGGCGCGCCGCTGGGCCACGGGGCCGGGCATCACCCTTCTCTGCGGACGGTTCGAGGGGGTGGATCAGCGGGTGCTGGACCATTTCGAAATGGAAGAGGTGAGTCTCGGCGATTTCGTTCTCACCGGCGGCGAGATCGCGGCCCAGGCGATGCTCGACGCCACGATCCGCCTGCTCCCCGGCGTGCTCGGCAATTCCTCCTCCATGGAGGAGGAGAGTTTCGCCGACGATCTGCTCGAACATCCGCATTACACGAAACCGGCCGAATGGCGGGGCCGGACGATCCCACCCGTCCTGACCTCCGGCGATCATGCCAAAGTCGCCGCTTGGCGTCGCGTCCAATCCGAGGAGCTGACCCGGACCCGTCGCCCCGACCTCTGGGCAAAGCGGGACCGGGACTAGCGCCCTCCTTCTTCTCGGTGGAAATATCCCGGGGGTGCGGGGGCTGGCCCCCGCCGCTCCGTCCGTACCTTGCGCCGTCCCGCGACCCGATGTAGGACGCGCGGGACGTATCGCCCCGGCAGCCCCGGGGCGCTCTGCGTTGGAACAAAGAAAAGCCGCGCCGCAAAGGTGCTGGACATCATCCGCGGGCAAACCGCGCAGCAACCATAGGAGGGTCCGATGGACCTGATCGCACAGATCGAGGCGGAACAGGTGTCCGCCCTCGGCCAGGACATTCCCGATTTCAAGGCCGGCGACACGCTGCGCGTCGGCTTCAAGGTGACCGAGGGCACGCGCACGCGGGTCCAGAACTACGAAGGCGTCTGCATCGGCCGCAAGCACGGCACGGGCATCGCCGGATCCTTCACCGTCCGCAAGATTTCGTTCGGCGAAGGTGTGGAGCGGGTCTTCCCCCTGCATTCCACCAACATCGACAGCATCGCCGTGGTCCGCCGCGGCCGCGTGCGTCGGTCCAAGCTCTATTACCTGCGCACCCGTCGCGGCAAATCGGCCCGCATCGTGGAGCAGACGAATTACAGGGCCCCGAAGGGCGAAGAAGGAGTGGCGCCGTGAAAAAGGACCTGCACCCCGAATATCACATGATCGACGTCAAGCTCGTCGACGGCACCGTGATCCAGATGCGCTCCACCTGGGGCGCGGAAGGCGACCAGCTCTCGCTCGACATCGACCCGTCGGTGCATCCCGCCTGGACCGGGGGCAACTCGCGCCTGATGGATACGGGCGGCCGGGTGTCGAAGTTCAAGAACAAGTATGCGGGCCTCGGCTTCTGAAGCCCGCCCCCTAGCCGTATTCCAGCGCCGCCCTCCGGGGCGGCGTTTCTCGTTTCGGACCCCGGGAAAATCGTCGCGGACGGGTCGGCGGCGCTGTCCCTCCGCTCCCCGGATTCCTATAGTCTCGCGGCAATCGGATGTCGGGCGGGCCATGGCGCATATCATCGTCTTCGGAAACGAGAAGGGCGGGTCGGGCAAGTCCACGACCTGCATGCATGTGGCGACGGCGCTGGCACGGACGGGGGCCCGGGTCGGCGCGCTCGATCTCGACGTCCGGCAGCGGAGCTTCGGACGCTACCTGGAGAACCGCTCCGCCCATTCCGCGCGCGAGGGTCTCGATCTCCCGAGCCCCGTGCCGGGCGTCCTTCCGGACGTGGACCGCGCGGCGCTGGGACCGGACGAGAACCCGTTCGACGCGTCGCTGACCCGGGCCATCGCCACGCTGGAGGAAAGCGCCGACTTCATCGTCATCGACTGCCCCGGCTCCCATACGCGCCTTTCCCAGGTGGCGCATGCGCGCGCGGACACGCTGGTAACGCCCCTCAACGACAGCTTCGTGGATTTCGACCTGCTGGCCCGGATCGACCCGGAGAGCGGACGGGTCCTTGGCCCCTCGGTCTATAGCGAGATGGTCTGGCAGGCGCGGCAGGCGCGGGCCCGGGCAGGCGCACAGCCGATCGACTGGATCGTCCTGCGCAACCGTCTCGGCAGTCAGGAGATGCACAACAAGCGCAAGGTGGGTCAGGCGCTGGAGGATCTGTCGAAGCGGATCGGCTTCCGGGTCGCGCCGGGCTTTGCCGAGCGGGTCATCTTCCGCGAGCTGTTCCCGAAGGGCCTGACCCTGCTGGATCTCAAGGATGTCGGGATCGGCACGCTCAGCATCAGCAACGTCGCTGCCCGGCAGGAGGTGCGCGACCTTCTGCGCTCCCTCAACCTGCCGAGCGCCGAGCCGGTCTTCTAGTCGTAGCGGAGCGCCCGCGTCTTGCCCCGGAAAATCCAGTAAGCGAGGGCCGTGTAGCCGAGGATGGCGGGCACCACGAAAAGCGCACCGATCAGAATGATGAACAGGCTCTCGGGCGCGCTGGCCGATTCGTAGATCGTGAGTTGCTCCGGCACGACGTAGGGATAGAAGCTGTAGGCGAGGCCCAGAAAGGCCAGCGTGAAGAGCCCGAGGGCGACGGAAAACGGCGCCCAGGCCCAGCGATCCCCCTCCGCCGGAAGATGCGCGAAGCTGCGCCAGAGGAGGAACAGCAGGGCCAGCGACAGGAGCGGAAGTGGCGAGAGGTAGAAGATCTCCGGGAAGGTGAACCACTTCTCGAAGATGCGCGGGCTGACCAGCGGGGAGGCGAGGGAGATCGCACCGATCCCGATCACGAGACCCCAGATGCATTCCTTGGCCCAGCGGACGGCGTTGATCTGCAACTTCTCCTCGCCCTTGAGAATCAGCCAGGCGGCGCCGATGAACGCATACCCGACCGTCAGAGCGGCCGAACAGAGGGAGGCGAACAGGATCGTGCCCCAGGTGAACTGAAGCCCCATCACGTAGATGCCGAGCATGAATCCCTGCGACAGGGTGGCCATCAGCGAGCCGAGGAAGAACAGGAAGTTCCAGAGTTTCTTGTATTTAGCCCGCGCCTTGACCCGGAACTCGAACGACACGCCCCGCAGGATCAGGCCGATCAGCAGCACGAAGACCGGCAGGTAGAGCGCCGTCAGGATCATGCCATGGGCCGTGGGGAACGCGACCAGCAACAGTCCGATGGCGAGCACGAGCCAGGTTTCGTTGGCGTCCCAGAACGGGCCGATGGAGGCCACCATCATGTCCCGCTGCGCGTCGTCGTCGGCCAGCGGCGTGAGGATCCCCACGCCGAGGTCGTAGCCGTCGAGGATGACGTAGAGCAGGATCGAGAACCCCATCAGCCCGGCGAACACGAAGGGCAGCCATTCGGTCGCCGGGTATCCCATGAATTCCATGCCGCTCACTCCGCCGGGGTCATGCCGCGATCCTCGCGGGTGATGGCATCCACCATCGCCTCGCCGGATTGCGGTGTCATCTCGGTCAGCGGCTCGCCATGGCGCGCCTTGACTGCGAGATAGAGGATCACGCCGATATAGGCGAAGAGCAGGGCCGCATAGACGACAAGATAACCGATCAGGGTCGACAGGACCATCGCCGCGGGCACGTCGGCCACCGCCTCCGCCGTGGACATGACGCCGTTCACCAGCCAGGGCTGCCGCCCGATCTCCGTCGTGTACCAGCCCGCGAGGGTCGCGACCCAGCCCGACAGCGCCATGGGCACGAGCGCGTAGAGCAGCGGCTTCGGCAGGCGTCGGATCGCGAAGCGGCGGCCATCATCCGCCCGGCGCCAGAGGAAAGCGAGCGACCCCCAGGAGAGCAGCAGCATCGCCATGCCGGTGGCGACCATGACGCGGAACGACCAGAAGACCTTGTCGACAGGCGGGTGCAGGATGGTTCCGTCCTCGGCGACGAAATCGTTGAGGCCGGGAACCACGCCGTCGGCTTTGTGGGTCAGGATGATCGAGGCCATGTTCGGAATGGCGATTTCGAAATCGTTCTCCCGCGTCTCCTCGTTCGGGAGCGCGAAGAGGACGAGCGGCACATTGCTCCGCGTCTCCCAGTTCGCCTCCATCGCCGCGACCTTGGCGGGCTGATGCTCCAGCGTGTTGAGACCGTGCATGTCGCCCGCGAAGATCTGGATCGGGATCAGAAGCGCGGCGAAGGTGATCCCGACGCGGATCTGGCTCCGAACCGATTCCTTGCGGTCGCCGAGGATGTAGCGGAACGCCGCGATCCCGGCGATCAGGAAGCTGACCGTCAGTCCCGAGGCCAGCAGCATGTGGGTGAGGCGGTAGGGCATGGACGGGTTGAACACGATGGCCAGCCAGTCGGTCGCGTGGGCCACGCCGTCGATCATCTCGAACCCCTGGGGCGTATGCATCCAGGAGTTCAGAACGATGATCCAGAAGGTCGACATGGTGGTGCCGAACGCCACGAGGAACGTCGCCAGCGTGTGCAGCCAGCCGGGCACCCGGGAGAAGCCGAACAGCATGATGCCGATGAAGACGGCTTCGAGGAAAAAGGCGGTCATCACCTCGTAGGCCAGCAACGGACCGGCGATATTGCCGACCTTCTCCATGAAACCGGGCCAGTTGGTGCCGAACTGGAACGACATGGTGATTCCGGAGACGACGCCCATCGCGAAGCTGAGCGCGAAGACCTTCACCCAGAAGCGATAGGCCTCCATCCATTTCAGGTCGCCGGTCCACTGGAACCGCAGCTTGAAGAACAGCAGGAACCAGCCCAACGCGATCGTGATCGTCGGGAACAGGATGTGGAACGAGATATTGGCCGCGAACTGAATGCGGCTGAGGATCAGGGTGTCCAGCATCTACTTGGCCTTTCGGAACAGGTTCAGGCGCGGCGCCCGATCGAGCAGGCCGCCGAGCTTTCGCCCCATGGTCATTAATTGTACGAGCCGTTCGGTTTCCAGACGGTTCATTTCGTCATGGAACTGCGTCATCATCTCGATCAGCTCCCGCAACTCCGCGATCCGCGCCTCGGCGTAGGGATCGCCTCCCGGGCCCTGCATCTCAAGCTCGCGCAGCTTGCTCAGCGTCGGGTCGATCTCGCGCTTGCGCCGTTCGGCAACGAGGGTGCGCACGATCTCCCACAGGTCGTCGGGCGTAGTGAAATGGTCCCGCCGGTCGCCCTCCAGATGACGGATGCGAACGAGGTTCCAGCTCTGCAACTCCTTCATTCCCATGGAAGTATTCGACCGGCTGATGCCCAGCGCATTGGTAATCTGCTCGGCATTCAGGGGTCGTTCGGACAGGAACAGAAGCGCGTAAATCTGTCCCACCGTGCGATTGATTCCCCAACGGGATCCCATTTCGCCGAAGTGGTGGACGAATTCGGTTTGGGTGGGGGTGAGGTTCATTGCAGCCATTTCAGAAATTCCTGAAATGCATGTATCACCGGAACGGGCGCGTGGCAGGGGGGTGCGACACCCTGCCCTAGCCCGGCGTCCGTTCGAGGTGTCGTTCCAAACGTCGCAGGCCGAGGGAGAGGAGGATCGTCATGGTGAGGTAGAGCAGCGTCACGACGTTATAGGTCTCGAAATAGCGGAAGTTTCCGGCGGCGGTCAGCTTGCCGAGCTGTGCGATATCGAGGACGCCGACGACGGAGACGAGCGAGCTGTCCTTGACCATGGCGACGAAGTCGTTGCCCAGCGGCGGCAGGATCGTACGGAACGCCTGCGGCAGCACGATGTGCCGGAAGCGGCGGCCGCGGCGCAGGCCGAGCGCCTTCGCCGCCTCGATCTGGCCTTCATCCACCGATTGCAGGCCCGCGCGGAAAACCTCTGCGATAAAGGCGGAATAGGCGATCACTAGTGCGAGGATCGCGCGCCACAGAAGCGGGAAATCACGGGTGCGAACCTCCGGCAGGCCCAGCCAGTTCCAGAACGCGACGAGGCCCGGCGCGAGGACGAAGGCCACGTAGAGCAGGAGGACGAGGATCGGGATCCCGCGGACGATCTCGACGTAGAAGCGTGCAACCTGCCGCGGAATCGGGGAGACGGCCAGCGACATGAGGGCCAGACCTAGCCCGGCCAGCGACGCGGCGGTGAAGGAAACGAAAGTGACGAAGACCGTGATCCAGACGCCGCGCCGGAGGGTCACGAGGATCTGTCGCGCGCCGTCGTCGAGCAGGATCGACACATAAGCGCCGCCGAGGAGGAGGGCGATGGCGAGGAGCCACCAGGGGAAATCCCGCGTCTCGCCCCGCCTCACCGCCATGACGGTCGCGGAACGCCCCGAAGGGCGTTCTTCACAATTCGGGGTAAGCCTGTGGTGTCGATTTCACAAAACGGGACAAACCGCGCAGACCCCGTCACGCCGCCTCAGCCGCCGACCTTGAAGTCGAGGAACCACTTCTGGTTCAGCGCCTCGACCGTGCCGTCGGCCTTCATCGCGGCGATGGCGGCGTTGATCGGTTCCACGAGGTCGGATCCCTTGGGGAAGATGAAACCGAAATCCTCGGTCCCCAGCGTCCCGCCCACGATCTTGAGCGCGCCGTCGGAGGCCGCGACATAGCCGTTGCCCGCGGTCCCGTCGGTCAGCACGAGATCGACGTCGCCCGCCCGCAGCGCCTGCACCGTCGCGCCGAACGTCTCGAACAGCTTGATCCGGGAATTGGCTTCGTCGCCGTCGAGAACCTCGTAGACGGAAACGTAGAACGGCGTCGTTCCGGGTTGTGCCGCGATCAGGAGATCCGGGTCGGCGGCGAAGGCGGAGGCGTCGGCGAACCGGTCCTCATCGCCGCGCACCAGCATGACCATTTCGGACCGCATGTAGGGATCGGAGAAGTCGACCACCTCGGCCCGGTCCTCACGGATGGTGATGCCGGTCATCCCGAGATCCATCTGGCCCTCGGACACGGCGGGGATCATGGCGTCCCAACTGATCTTCTCGTATTCGACCTCCATGTTCAGGCGCTCGGCGATCTCCGCCATGGCGTCGTATTCCCAGCCGATGGCGTCCCCCGAAGCGGGGTCCTTGAACTGGAGCGGGGGATAGGCATCCTCCGTGGCGATGGTGACGGTCCGGCCACCGAGATCCGGCAGGTCCTGGGCCAGGGACGGCGTGGCGAGAATCAGGGCGGCGAGCAGGGCGAAGGCTTTCATGGGGTCTCTCCGGTTGGGCTGCTGCGATGATGCACCGGCGGGGCCGCGGCACAAGCCTCAGATGTCGCCGCAGACCGGACAGTCGGCGCGACGGTGGATTTTGAGGCGGCGTGCATCGGCGTCGAGCCCGTCCCAGGTCAGGAGCGCGCCGCGCAGGGTCGTACCCGCGCCCGCGATTTCCTTGATCGCCTCCAGCGCCATGATCGAGCCGACGATCCCCGGCAGCGCCCCGATCACGCCCGCCTCCGCGCAGGAGGGCGCGAGGCCCGGCGCGGGCGCCTCGGGAAAGATGCAGGCCATGCAGGGGGCGCCGCCCGCGGGATCGTAGATCGTCACCTGCCCCTCCCACTGGGTGATGGCACCGGCGACGAGGGGCTTGCCCGTGGCGACGGCGGCCCGGTTGACGAGGGCGCGGGTCCCGAAGCTGTCGGAGCCGTCGAGGATCAGGTGGTAATCGCCGAACAGATCCTCTGCGATCTCCGCGGTCAGGCGGCGATTGTAGGGACGGACCGTGACGTGGGGGTTGAGGGCCGCGAGCGTGGCCTGCGCGCTGAAGACCTTGGGCGTGCCGGTGGCGGCGTCGCGGTGGATCACCTGCCGTTGGAGGTTCGAGAGGGAGACGGTGTCGTCGTCGACGATGCCGATGGTCCCGACGCCCGCCGCCGCCAGATAGAGCAGCGCGGGGGAGCCGAGCCCGCCCGCGCCGATGACGAGGACCTTGGCGTCCCGTAGCTTACGCTGACCGGGGCCGCCCACCTCCCGCAGGACGATGTGGCGGGCATAGCGTTCCAGCTCCTGTTCCGAGAAGGTGCCGGTCTGCGGCGGCGTGCCCGGCTCCCGCGCCGCTTCGGCCGCGACGGCGCGGGAGCGGACGCGCCCGAGCACCGCGCGATAGATCAGGAACGCGGCGACGAGGCCCCCGAGGACCAGCCATTCGGCGGGCCCACCCCCGAAGCTGTCGCGCAGGGGATTGCCGGGCGGCAGGGCGAACATGACGAACAGCACGGCGATGTAGAGCAGGCCGAGCATGTAGAGCCGGGCGACGACAGGCGTGGAGAGATACGCGCCGAGTGCCCAGAGCGCCGCGCCGAGGGCGAGGATGAGCATCATCCGTCGTCGGATCCCGAGCCGGTGGAGCCGAAGCCGCCATTGCCGCGGGGGGTGGCATCGAGGCTGTCGACCGGCGCGAACACGGCGCGGAGGACCGGGGCCAGCACGATCTGGGCCACGCGCATCCCATGGGCGATGTCGAAGGGCGCGTCGCCGTGATTGATCAGGATAACCCCGAGCGGCCCGCGGTAATCGGCATCGATGGTGCCCGGCGCGTTCAGGAGGGTGATTCCGTGACGGAGGGCGAGGCCGGAGCGGGGGCGGACCTGCATCTCGTGCCCGTCGGGGATCGCGACCCGCAGGCCGGTGGAGATCAGCGCGCGCGCGCCGGGGGCGAGGGTGATTGTGCCGCCGCCGGTATCGGCGCGCAGATCCGCCCCGGCGGCCCCCGCCGTGGCGTAGTCCGGGAGCGGCAGGTCGGGATCGGCGCCGGTGTCGCGGACGAAGCGGACGGCGACGCTCATTCCAGCGCCCCGGCGATGCGGTCGGCGAGGCGGCGGGCGGTCTCCTCCTTCGTCAGACGGGGCCAGTCCTCGGCCCCGTCCGCCGTGATGAGGGTCACCGCGTTCTCGGTCCCGCCCATGATGCCGGTGCCGGGGGAGACGTCGTTGGCGACGATCCAGTCGCAGCCCTTGCGGGCGCGCTTGGCGGTGGCGTTTGCGGTGACGTCGTCGGTTTCCGCCGCGAAGCCCACGACGAGGCGGGGCCGGTTGTCGGCATGGGACAAGGCGTGGAGGATGTCCGGGTTTTCGGCGAAGGTCAGGGCGGGCATCCCGTCCCGGTCCTTCTTCATCTTGCGGCCGGAGGCGTTGACGACGTGCCAGTCGGCGACCGCGGCCGCGAGGATCGCCGCATCGGCGGGCAGGGCCGCGAGGGTAGCCTCGTGCATCTCCCGCGCGGTCTCCACGCGGATCACGTCCACACCGGCGGGCGGGGCGATCGTGGCGGGGCCGGTGACGAAGGTGACCCGCGCGCCGAGATCCCGGAGGGCCGCGGCGATGGCGGTTCCTTGGGCCCCGGAGGAGCGGTTGGCGATGTAGCGAACCGGATCGATGGGTTCATGCGTGGGCCCGGAGGTCACGAGGACGTGGCGGCCCGCGAGGGGGCCGTCGGCGAAGAACGCCTCGACCGCGGCGACGATGGCGGGGATTTCGGCCATGCGCCCCGGTCCGAACTCGCCGCAGGCCATCGGGCCGTCGTCGGGACCCACGCTCAGGATGCCGTCGGCGGTCAGGGTCGCGAGGCTGCGCCGGGTCGCGGGGTGCTCCCACATGCGGACATTCATCGCGGGCGCGATCATCACCCGCTTGTCCGTCGCCATCAGGAGGGTCGTGGCGAGATCGTCCGCGAGTCCCGCGGCCATGCGGCCCATCAGGTTCGCGGTGGCGGGGGCGACGAAGACGAGATCGGCGGCGCGGCTGAGCTCGATATGGCCCATCTCCGCCTCGTCGGTGAGGTCGAAGAGATCGCGGTAGACTTTCGCCGCGGCCAGGGCCGAGACCGAAAGGGGGGTGACGAATTCCTCCGCCGCGCGGGTCAGGACGGGGGTGACGGTCGCGCCGCGTTCGCGCAGGCGGCGGATCAGGTCGAGCGCCTTGAACGCCGCGATGCCGCCGCCGATCACGAGGAGGATTTTCTTGCCAGCAAGCATCGTCGCCCCTTTCCCCGATCTCTCTAGGTCAGGCGGGCGGTCAGCGGAAGGCTTCGCACGGGTCGGCACGGGGCGGGGCGGGCGCGTCGAGGACGATGTCGCCGCCCGGCGGGATACGCCCGTCCTCCCCCTGCACCACGGCGATCACGGCGATATCGGGCCGGGTGCGGGCGATGGCAGCGGGCACGCCCCAGTCGCGGCGGGCATGGCCGTTCCCCGCGATCAGGACGACCGGCGGGCCGAACCGGTCCAGTGCGGCGAGGGTCCGGGCGGCGAATTGCGCGTCGACGGCGCGTTGACGGTCCACGAATTGCGGCAGGAGATCGGTCGGGAGCGCGCCGCAATGGGCATCGGCCTGGAGCGCCTCGCGCTCGGCCTGTTCTTTCGCCGGAAGGGCCGTGTCCAGGCTGAAGCCGGAGAGATCGGGGGGCGTTCCCGCGGCGCCGAGGATCGGGGCGTCGCTGGCGAGAAAGACGGGCATGTAGGTGGCGATGTCGGGCCATCCCATCGCCGACCAGTCGAGCGCCCGCTCCAGCACCTGCGGATCGCGGGGCGTGTCGGGGGTGAGGCGGTCCGCCTGTTCGTCGGTCAGCATTTCGAGAACGACGGCGGTCGGGTCGATCCGGCGGATCAGGTCGCCCTGGGCCACGTGATGCGCCGGATTGTCGTGCCGCTCGCCCAATACGTAGATATCGGCGGGCGGCAGATCCTGTGCCGTCGCGGCCCCGCCCCAGAGGAGAAGCGCCGCGACCAGTCGTTTCAGTTCAGGAATCCGAGAACCTCCCGCGATTCCTTTTCCAGCGACTTGCGCATCTTGGCGAAGGCCGCGGCCTCGAGTTGCCGGACCCGCTCCTTGGAAAGGCTCAGCTCGTTGCCGAGGCTTTCCAGCGTCCGCGGGTCCTCCCGCAGCTTGCGCTCGCGGACGATGAACCGCTCGCGCTCGTTCAGGGCGGACAGCGCTGTCAGAAGCCATTGGCGCAGCGTTTCAGTATCGTGGTTGTTCTCCACGATCTCGTCCGCCTGACTGGCATCGTCCTCCAGCGTGTCGATCCATTCGCGCCCGTCCTCGTCCGAGGATTGGGTGGCGTTGAGGCTGAAGTCGGACCCGGAGAGCCGACCCTCCATCATCTCGACATCGTGAAGGGGAACGCCCACCTCGGTCGCGATCTTCTGGCGCAGGGTCTGGCGGTCGAGGATGATGCCCTCGGCCATCGCCTCACGCTCCAGCCGGGCCTGAACCCGCCGGAGATTGAAGAACAGGCTCTTCTGGCTGCTGGTGGAGCCGGTCCGCACCATCGACCAGTTGCGCATGACGTGATCCTGGATCGACGCCTTGATCCACCAGACGGCATAGGTCGAAAACCGCACGCCGCGGTCGGGATCGAACTTCTCCGCCGCCTTCATCAACCCGAGGCCCGCCTCCTGGATCAGGTCGTTCATCGGCGCACCGTAACGCTTGAACTTGGCGGCCATGGAGATGGCGAGCCGCATATAGGCGGTGATCAGGCGATGAAGCGATTCTTCGCACCTGTCGTCGCGCCACGCATAGGCGAGCCGCAGTTCCGTCTCCGCATCCAGAAGCTCCGCCTTCATGGCGCGCCTTGACAGGGACGTGTCTCTGTTGAAGTCGAGAGCCATCCGAAACCCCCCCGTGGGTTCAATGCGGTTTCCGCCGAAACCGAATCCGTTTCATGCATCCGATTACGGGTCGAACAACCTCCGAGATCAAGAAAAGTTTCGCCGCATGTCAGACGCCCCGCGCCTCCTCCTCGTCCTCGGCCACGCGGCGTCGGGCAAGTCGGCCTGGGCCGAAACGGATGTCGCTCGGCGCGGCGGGCGGCGGGTCTATGTCGCGACCGCGACGCTCGGGGACGCGGAAATGCAGGCCAAAGCGCGCGTTCACGCTGCCCGTCGCGGGCCTGACTGGACGCTGATCGAGACGCCCGACGACCTCGCCGCGACCTGTTCCGACGCCTGCGCGGGCCAGGTCCTCCTGATCGATTGTGCGACGATGTGGCTCACCGGGCGGGTGCTGAACGGGCAGGATTGGGAGCAACCGGCGGAGGAATGGATCGCCGCGATGGCCGGATCCGATGCCGAATTCGTGATCGTCAGCAACGATGTGGGAGGCGGAGTGACGCCCGACAATGCGCTGGCCCGGCGGTTCCAGCGGGCGCAGGGCGCGCTGAATCAGCGGCTCGCGGCGGCGGCGGATCGGGTGGTGCTGGTGGTCGCGGGCCTGCCGACGGTTCTCAAGTGACCCGGCCGGGGGCGACGCGACTTTGGCTGGTGCGGCACGGGCCGACGCACGCGAAGCGGCTGGTGGGTTGGACCGACCTGCCCGCCGACCTGTCGGACGGGGCGGCTTTGGCCCGTCTCGCCGCCGCCCTGCCCCACGCGCCGATGGTGAGCAGCGACCTGATCCGTGCCGTGACGACGGCGGATGCGGTGCAGGGGGAGCGTCCGCGCCTGCCGCACGAGCCGGACCTGCGGGAGTTCCATTTCGGCGATTGGGAGGACCGGGCGTTCGACACGATCGACGGCCCGGACCTGCGCGCCTATTTCGACGATCCGGGCGACCGGCGCGCGCCGGGGGGCGAATCCTGGAACGACGCGGCGGGCCGGGTGGAACGGGCGGTAACGCGGCTGGCGAATGGCCCCGACCTGATCGTCGTGGCACATATGGGCGCGATCCTGACCCTGTGGCGGTCTGCGACGGGACAGGACGCGTATGACGCGCTGGCGCAGACCATCGCGAACCTGAGTGTGACCCGGATCGACCTCGTTAACGGACACCTGATCCCGGTTTCGGTCAATCGCGTCGCGTGATGGCGCCCCCACGATCCGTCATTTGTCGGGCGCGCCGGGGATGCGGTATGGCGGGTCCATGACCTATGATCTCCTTATCGGCGACCGCAGCTATTCGAGCTGGTCCCTGCGCGGCTGGCTCCTGTTCGAGGCGTTCGGCCTGCCCTTCCGGGAACACCGCACCCGGCTGTATTCCGACGAGTTCTCCCGAGACGTGGCGGCCTTCGCGCCCGGGCGCACGGTGCCGGTCGTGCGCATCCCGGAAGGCGGGCTCTGGACCGACAGCAGCGCCATAGCGGAGGGGCTGGCGGAGGCGTTCCCCGAGGCGGGGCTCTGGCCGCGGGATCCGGTGGCGCGGGCGCTCGCCCGGTCGGTCGTGGCCGAGATGCATGCGGGGTTCGGCGCCCTGCGCGTCGCCTGTCCCATGAACCTGCGCACGCGGTCCGGCGGGTTCGTCCCGTCGGAGGCGGTGCTGGCGGATCTCGACCGGCTGGAGGTGGTCTGGGCGGCGGCGCGGGAGGTGGCGGCGGAGGGGCCGTGGCTGTTCGGGGCGTATTCGGCGGCGGATGCGTTCTACGCGCCGGTGGCGATGCGGATCACGGGCTATGGCCTGCCGGTCTCCGATGCCGCGCGCGCCTATGTCGACGCGCATCTGGCGCATCCCCCGCTCCGCCGCTGGCGCGCGATGGGAGAGGCGCAGGACCGGACCCTCGACGTCTATCCGGTCCACCCGCCCGCGATGCCGTTCCCGATTCCGGAGATTCTCGCGGCGCAGGCCGTCGATGCGGGACCGTCGGTCAACGCGACCTGCCCCTATTCGGACCTTCCCGTGACGCATTTCATGGAGGCCGGGGGCCGCGTCTGGGGCTTCTGCAACGCCTTCTGCCGGGACAAGACATTCGCCGACCCGGAAGCCTGGCCCGCCTTCATGGCCATTTACCATTCCTAAACGTACGGCCTTAGGTAGCAAACGCACCAAGGCCGTCCGGAAGGATGGACGATGATATATCTACTGATTCTATACTGCATCGCCTTCTGCGAGCCGAAAGTAAATTTCGTCCGCTTTAGCGAAGGGGTCATCGAGCGGCGGGTAGTGTTCGATGCCGAGAACGCCTTGGTTCACTACATCGAACGCGAAGTTACTATGAAACCACATCGCCTTGTCAGGGCCTTGATAGGCGATGTGGATAGCCAAAACTTGATGGTCCTCCGCCCGATGCGACATCGATTTTCGAACCTTGATCATAGGGCCAGTTTGGGGTCGATAGCTAACAGATTGCCCCTGCCCAATGGTGAAATTTCCGGGCCCGTTTCCTTTTCCCAAAGCATATTTGGAGAACATCCGGAAATGCTGTTCGACGCCGATATCAGCGACCCTAACGTCGTCCTCTATCATCCAAGTTGCTGGGGTAAGTTCTGCGGGGTAACTTCCTTCCGGAAGATACCGGTTCACCGCATCAGCGCTGACGCGAACGTTAAAAGCCGGAACGGCGCCGGAGTTGCAGATTTCTATAGATATAGATGTACGAAAGCATCTATAATCTTTAGTCAAATCTATACGCTCTCCGCTTTGCTTGACGAACCCAGCACTGCCCAGCTCAGTGATGTCAGTGATTTCTGGCGTCTTAACAATCAGCCAAGGACGTTGCCCGCTTCGCATCAGGGCGTTCGCTTCGTTAGCAGCTTCGGCGGCCTTAATGGCGGCGTCAACCCCTCCTTGGGAGGCTCGGAGAGTAGCGTAGATCAACCAAATGGAGAGGGCGCCAAAGATGAGACCAAGGATCCCGGTTCCCGCCATCCAGAGCGTGAAGATCGCCATCTGTTGCTGCGTCTGCAAATCTTGTTCGGCGCGTGTGTGTTCGCGGGAGGCCTCTACCTGAAGGCGAACGCAATCTATAAAATCAGAACCATGGAGGCCAAGACATTCGCGTTCGATACCGGCTTCGGCATCGCTCTCGTAATAGCGGGCGGCCTCCTCGCCTCGTATTCGAGCCTCGCCTTGCTGATATCCAGCGGTCCATAATAGGTTAGCAAATACCGCAAGTATGACGACCGCGAGCAGAACGAACGCGAGAGGACCACGCATTAGATCGTGCACGACCTACTAGAACCGCAGCTCGTGCACGTCGATTGCAGTAAGGCACTGCAGCAGGAACGCCGCCGAAAACTTGCCGCGCGATAGCTTGTTGCGGACGTTCGGCTCCTTGTCTCCGATGCGCTCGGCAAGCTGGGCGTAGGTCACACCCTTCAACTTGAGCTGCGCTTTGAGCATGTTCGCGGCGAACTTCTCCCAATCGGTTGTCTCGACAGTATCGGCCATGTTGCCTCCGTAGGGATAAACGTATCGACTACGTTACATATGCCCTTGTCTCCGCTTCGTCTACGCACTATATACAGTGTATAGGCAATGGAGACGATGACAATGGCACAACACTTCCTCCTTTCGGCTGCGGCTCGCACGCTTTCCCTGCGCGCGATTTACAAAGCTGGCGAGGAAGCGGCCTACGAGACGTTCCGCATGATGCGCTGGACCGATACGGACGGCGCCGCCGTTTGCCCCCGCTGCGGCCATGACGAAACGTATGACATTGCCACCCGCCGCAAGTTCAAGTGCAAGTCCTGCCAACACCAGTTTTCGGTGACCTCGGGCACCATCTTCGCATCGCGCAAAATGGATTTCGTGGACCTACTGGCGGCGATATTCATCCTCGTAAACGCGTCCAAGGGTGTCTCGGCGGTTCAACTCTCCCGCGACCTTGATTGTCAGTATAAGACGGCATTCGTGCTGGCGCACAAGCTGCGTGAAGCGATGGCGACCGAGGTACAGACCGGCGAAGTCTTGGACGGCCACGTTGAGGTCGATGGCATGTACGTGGGCGGCACGATCCGCCCGGCCAACCGCAAGGAAGACCGGATCGACCGTCGCAAGGCAGTCCACCAGAACGGTCGCCGTCGCGTGGTCGTCGCCTTCCGTCAGCGCGCCGGTCGCACCCTGCCGTTCGTCGCGCGCAGCGAAGCCGAAGGCGTTGCACTGGCGGTCGAGAACGTGGACCGTATGGCCACCATGTCAGCCGACGAAGCTTCGCATTGGGACATGCTGCACGGCGCTTGGGGCGTGGACCGCGTGAACCATTCGCTCTGCTACTCGGACCATGGCAAGAACACCAATCTGGTCGAAAGCTTCTTTTCCCGCCTGCGCCGCATGATCGAAGGCCAGCACCACCACGTCAGCCCGCAGTACCTCCACCAGTACGCGAACCACGCTGCATGGCTTGAGGACAACCGCCGCTCGGACAATGGAGCGCTGACACATATCGTTGTGTCGAACGCGATGGCCGCGCCGGTTAGCCGCTCGTGGAAGGGCTACTGGCAGCGGGCAGCTTAATGCCCGAGTACCCTTCCTTCACGGTCAAGCCAAACCAGAAAAAAGCGTCCTAAAAAGAAAAATCCGTGTACTCGCTGCTTTGGGCCGACGTCCAGCGAGTACATTTTCACGTCAGGGCTAACACTTGAAGGCAAGGCTTTCTGTTTACCTTTGTGCGCGTGACAAGTTTTGGTGACAGAAGTGATTTGCGCTTCTGTTTTCGTCCCCATTTTTGAGAAGAATCCTGAAAGAGATTTCAGCTCTGCTTTTTGCCACTTGGAAAGGCACTCAAAAGAACGCTGGTAGTACCTCAGGCTTACGGATGCCATATCGTCAGGAGACAGCGCACCGACCACAGAAACTGGCTGTGGGTCACTCGCTGAACTGCTATCAATTCTTAAGCTTTTTGATCGCCGGTTTGCCAATGCGCTCTGCGTAAAAATTACGAATATCAATTTTTGGGATAACCTTGCGGGAGGGCGCCTCTGGCGGCAACCCTTCGCGAGCAGATATCCAAGGTTTTTCGCTATGAGTTAGCTTCTCAAGCCTTTTCGCGCTGAACTGGCCGTACTCATCGTAAACAGCCGAAAGAAAGCTGCCGACATCACCTGGGGGCATAGCCCCAGTCTCGGGCGGCAACGCGCCCCAGCCGCACTCTCGATATTTCGCATAAAGTGAGCGGATTGCCGGGCCGTGCGCCCAAGCTTCAAAATCTTCTGTGAGAAGAGACCTGTCAAAATGCACCAGAAACCATGCCTCGGCGTAGTACGTGAGCTTCTGCAGCTTGAGTTGTGTGATTACATCACCCGCCGAGCGGTCGGCGTGGTTCACGAACCATCGAGCTACAACTTTTGGGGAGAGCGGCCTGTGGCTTTTTGAGATTTTCATGTCTTCCTCACACCTCACGATACCGTAGTTCACAGAACTTGTGAATCCATATTCGGTTCAAATTTTGTGGAGAAGACAGGCGCCAAAACCGTCCTTCATGTTTCACTATCCCCTGCCGCTTCAAGCTGGTGAGGCACACAGCAACCGAATGATAGATCGCCCCGGCATCCGTGCCGGGGTTTCCCCTTGCCACCCGCTCACAAACCTCCCCGAGCGTGGCCGGACCGGCTTGCAACGCGGCCAGAACGGCCCTCTGCCGTGCCCCGCGACCTTCAAACACCCGCGGCAGCTTATGCGGCACCCTATGCGCTTCCGGGTCCAGTCCACGCGCCTTTAGCAGGGCCTCAACGTGTCGTAGCCCTTCCTTGCCCTCGCGGACGATATCCGCCCGGATCTGATACAGGACCCGGGCAATCGTCTCTTCGTTAGCGGTGCCCATTTTTCGACGTGGCTTCATGCCTTGATGATAGCGTATCAGGTGCGCGGAAGCTTGGTGCGCTTGATACATAAGGCCGTAAACGTATCGCGCGTTAACCCTTCCGGAGAGGGATGGTTAACGATGCTGGCACGGACGATCACGGTGGCCTTCGAGGGGCTGGAGGCGCGTCCGGTGGACGTGCAATGCGCGGTGTCGCCGGGCCTGCCGGGCTTCGCGATCGTGGGCCTTCCAGACAAGGCGGTGTCGGAGGCGCGGGACCGGATCCGGACCGCCCTGTCCGAGTTGTCTATCGCGCTGCCGTCCAAGAGGGTGACGGTGAACCTCTCGCCCGCGGACCTTCCCAAGGAGGGGGCGCATTTCGACCTGCCCATCGCGCTTTCGTTGCTGGCCGCGCTGGAGATCGTGCCCGCGGAGGCGGTCGCCCGGGCCGTCTCCATCGGGGAGATGTCGCTGGATGGCGGGCTCGTCGCGGTGGCCGGGGCGCTCCCCGCGGCGGTGACGGCGGGGGCGATGGACGCGACGCTCTATTGCCCCGCCGCCTGCGGGGCGGAGGCGGCCTGGGTGGGGGCGACCACGGTCCATGCCGCCCCGTCGCTCAAGGCCCTGATCGACCATCTGACCGGGAACGTGCCGCTGGAGCCCGCGACGCCCGGACGCCTTCCCGATGCCGCGCCGGGCCCGTGCCTGCGCGACGTCCGCGGGCAGGACCGGGCCAAGCGCGCGCTGGAGATCGCGGCGGCGGGGCGCCATCACCTGTTCCTCGTCGGGCCGCCGGGCGCGGGCAAGTCGATGCTGGCCGCCCGGATGCCGGGCCTGCTGCCGCCGCTGACGGCGGGCGAATCACTCGAAACCTCGATGATCCACTCCCTCGCCGGGACGCTGGAGGAGGGTGGCATCCTGCACCGCCGTCCGTTCCAGGAGCCGCATCACACCGCCTCCGTCGCGGCCATCGTAGGCGGCGGCAAGCGGGCCGGGCCGGGACAGATCAGCCTGGCGCATAACGGTGTGCTGTTCATGGACGAATTCCCCGAATTCCCCCGCGCCGTGCTGGAAACCCTGCGTCAGCCCATCGAGACCGGGGAGGTGGTGATCGCGCGGGCGAACGCCCATGTCCGCTATCCCTGCCGCTTCCTGCTGATCGCGGCGGCAAATCCGTGCCGGTGCGGGATGCTGTTCGATGCGGATGCCGCCTGCTCGCGGGCGCCGGTCTGCGGCGAGGAGTACATGGGCAAGGTGTCGGGGCCGTTGATGGACCGGTTCGACCTCCGGCTGGAGGTCCCCGCAGTCGAGGTGGCGGACCTGACCCTGCCGCCGTCCGGCGACACGTCCGGGGAGGTGGCCGCCCGGGTGGCGGCGGCGCGGGCCTTGCAGGCGGAGCGCTATGCCGACCACCCGGAGGTGCGCGTGAATGCCGATATCGCGGGCGATGCCCTGATGGAGGTGGCCGCCCCGGACGCGGAGGGGGCCGACCTGCTCGACCGGGCGGCGGACCGGTTCCGGCTCACCGCGCGGGGCTATCACCGGGTGCTCAAGGTCGCGCGCACCGTCGCCGACCTCGAAGGATCGGACGCGGTGCGGCGTCCCCATATCGCGGAGGCTCTGTCCTATCGCCTGATCGCCGCGCGGGACATCTGACGGGATGCCGGGCGGCGATCAGGCGCGGCGACGCTCGATGGCCTCCCAGATCAGGGCGGCCGCGTTGGTGCCGTCGAACCGCTCCAGTTCCTGCAGACCCGTCGGCGAGGTCACGTTGATCTCCGTCAGGTAATCCCCGATCACGTCGATCCCGACGAAGATCTGCCCCCGCTCCCGCAGTCGCGGTCCGATCGCCGCGCAGATCTCGCGGTCGCGGTCGGTCATCTCGATCTTCTCCGGACGCCCGCCGACATGCATGTTGGAGCGCGTCTCCCCCTCGGCCGGAACGCGGTTGATGGCGCCCACGGCCTCCCCGTCCACGAGGATGACTCGCTTGTCGCCCTTCGCCACCGCGGGCAGGAACTTCTGCATGATGAGCGGCTCGCGGTTGATGGACGAGAACATCTCGTGGAGCGAGCCGAGGTTGCGGTCCTCCTGCGTCAGGCGGAACACGCCCGCGCCGCCATTGCCGTAGAGCGGCTTGAGTATGACGTCCCCGTGTCGCGCCTTAAAGGCCTTCAGAACCGAGATGTCCCGGGCGACCGCGGTCGGCGGCGTCAGGTCCGGGAAATCCAGCACCATCAGCTTTTCGGGCCAGTTCCGGACCCAGGTGGGATCGTTGACCACCAGCGTTCCGGGCGCGAGCCGGTCGAGCAGATGGGTCGTCGTGATGTAGGACATGTCGAAGGGCGGATCCTGGCGGAGCCAGATCACGTCGAACTCCGACAGGTCGACCTCCCGCATCTCGCCCAGAGTGGCGTGGTTGCCCTTCTCCCGCCGGACTTCGAGGTCCTGGCCACGGGCGAGGATCCGACCCTCGACATAGGCCACCCGGTCCGGCGTGTAGTAGAACAGGGAATGCCCGCGGGTCTGCGCTTCCAGCGCGAGGCGGAACGAGCTGTCGGCGTCGATGTCGATGGCCCCGATGGGATCCATCTGGAAGGCGACCTTGAGCGGCATGGATGATCCTCCGGCGGAGCGTTTCGCCCGGAGTGATGGCGGATGGCGGGGTCGGGTTCAATCCATGGCGGGGATGGCGGGATCCGGCCGACCCGCCATCGGCCGCAGCGCGCACTCCGGATCGCGGTGGGGCCTTGCCGCTTCCCTGAACCCGCTGTGCCAACGGTTCCGCGCGCCATCGACGGTGAGAGCGGAACTGTCCGTCCCGGCGGGGACACCGAAATCGCCCCGGAACCGCGGGCGCGACCGTCTTTCTCTCGCATCAGGCGGAGAGGGCGTTCTCGACGATTTCGATCCGTCCGGACGCATCCACGAGGGCGACGTCGAAGCGCACGGAACTGTTCAGCCCGTCGGGCAGCGTTCCCATATATTCCCCGGCGCAGTCGAACAGCCGACGCATCTGATGCGGCCCGAGGCGTTCGGCGGCGTGGGCATGGGTATCGCTTTTCTTGACCTCGATGAAGATCGTATCGGCGCCGTTGAAAGCGATCACGTCGATCTCCCCGCCCTTGCCGCGCCAGCGACGGCCGACGATCTCGTGCCCGCCCCGCGCGTAGTGGCGGGAGACGGATTCCTCCGCGGCGAGACCGGAATGGTAGGAAATCGTCCCGCTCATGGCGAATCCTTCAGGGCGAGGGCCAGGTCGTAGACCAGCTTACGCGCCATGCCGCTCGATTCGGAAACGGACTTTACTGCGGATTTTAGGGACATCGTCTCCATCGCCGTCGCGAGGGCCGCCGACAGATTCCGCCTCGGACATCTCCGGGATGTCGGCCCGGTCGATCAGGACGACGATCTCGCCCTTCGGCGTCTCGTGCGCATAACGCTCCGCCAGATCCGGAAGGGTGCCCGGGACGACCTCCTCGAACCGCTTCGTCAGTTCGCGGCAGATCACGGCCCGGCGCGCGCCCAGACCCTCGGCGGCATCCGCCAGCATCGCGCCGAGCCGCTTCGGGGATTCGTAGAGAACCAGCGTCGCCTGCACGCGGGCGATCTCCGACAGCGCCGTCCGTCGCGCGGCTCTCTTCGGCGGCAGGAACCCGGCGAAGAGGAACCGGTCGGTCGGCAGCCCGCCGACGCAGAGCGCGGCGAGCACCGCGCTCGCCCCCGGCGCGGCGCGGACGGCGATCCCCTCGGTCCGGGCGGCGGCGCCGAGCTGAAACCCCGGATCGGCGATCAGCGGCGTCCCCGCCTCCGAGCAATAGGCGACGGACCGTCCCTCCCGCAGGATCGCGAGGAGGCGGGGCCGGGCCGCGGGGCCGTTATGGTCGTGATAGGGGATGAGGGGCCGATCGCCGAGCGGCACGCCGTGGATGTCGAGCAGGCGGCGCAGCGACCGGGTGTCCTCCGCCGCCAGCACGTCCGCCCCGCGCAGAATGTCGAGCGCGCGCAGCGTGATGTCGCGGGCGGCCCCGATGGGCACCGCCACGAGATGCAGGCCGGGCTCGATCGCGCCGCTCTCCGCCATTCCGTCCGCCTGTCCCATCAGTCGTTTACTCGGATGCGGGGGGACACTAGCCTCGCCGCGATATCCGCGCCCGCCGGCGCGCCCATCCGGAGAGCCAAAGCCCATGTCCATCGCATCGTTCCGGACGCTATGCGTCTCATTCCTCGGCCGCACGCGCAAGGCCGCGGCCCTCGTCGTCGCCACGGCGGCGCTCGCAGCCTGTAACGCGGGAGCGCCGATCACGGGGTCGCTGGGCGGGGGCGGAGTGGGCGGCAGCGGGGCGACGCAGGTGGCGCTTCTCGTGCCCTACGGCTCGTCCCGCGGGACGGATGCCTCGGTGGCGCGCAGCCTGGAGAACGCCGCGCGGCTGGCGGTGGCCGATCTCGGGCAGTCGGTGCAGCTCACCGTCTATCCGACCCAAGGCAGCCCGGCGGGGGCCAGCAACGCCACGGCCCAAGCGCTGGCCGCGGGGGCGCAGGTCATCCTCGGGCCGCTCTACGCGGAGAACGCGGCGGCGGCCGGGGTTGCGGCGGCGGGATCGGACGTGCCGGTGCTCAGCTTCTCGAACAACACCTCGGTCGCGGGGGGCAATGTCTGGGTTCTCGGCAACACGTTCGAGAACACGGCCGAGCGCCTGCTGCGCTTCGCCGCCGGACAGGGTCGCAATCGCGTCCTCGTGACCCATAACGACGGCGCTTCGGGCCAGATCGCGCAGGCGGCCATCGCCCGCGCGGCCTCCGGCACCGGGGCTCAGATCACGGGCGCCGTTCCCTACGGCCTGAGCCAGGCGGGCATCGCCGCCGCCGTCCCCACCATCGCCGCCCAGGCCGAGGCGACTGGGTCGAACGCGATCTTCCTGACGGGCAACACGGCGGGCGACCTGCCGGTGATCGCGCAGCTTCTGACGGAAGCGGGCGTGGGTGGCGAGGAAGTGCGCTATCTCGGCCTCACGCGGTGGGACATCCCGGCGGAGGCGGTGCAGCTTCCCGGCCTGCAGGGCGGCTACTTCACGCTTCCCGATCCCGGCCCGGCGAGCCAGTTCCGGTCCCGCTATCAGGGGGCGTACGGCGCGGCGCCGCATCCGCTGGCCGGGATCGCCTATGACGGAATGGCCGCGATCGGGGCGATCGCGGGACGCGGCGCGACCGTGGGCCGGGGAACGCTCACCGGCGGCTCTGGCTTTGCGGGCACCGGCGGGGTATTCCGCCTGAAGCGGGACGGCACCATCGAGCGTGCGCTGGCCGTCGCGCAGATCGTGAACCGTTCAGCACAGGTGGTCAGCCCTGCCCCTACTCGATTCGGCGGCTTCGGGTCCTGACGGCCCCGCGCGCATCCTCTCCCCGGGCGACCTGACCCCGAGCGACGACCGGCACGAGGCGGTCGATCCCATGATCGCGGAGCCCGAGGCGATCTTCGACGATGCGGCCACGATGGCCGCGCTGTCGGACGCGTTGGAGGGCGGAACGGACGCGATGGCCACGCGGCGCGCCGTGGTCGAGGTCCTGCGCGACGCGCGGGAGCGGGGGCGGGCGGCGATCCGGGCCGGGTTCGAGGCCGATCCGACCCGGGCCCGCCGGGTCACCCATGGCTACGCGTTCCTGACCGACCGGCTGGTGCAATGCGCCTGGCTGGTGGCCTCGCGGCACCTGCATCCCTGTCCGAACCCGACCGATGGCGAACGGGTCGCGGTGATCGGCGTGGGCGGCTACGGCCGGGGGGAGATGGCGCCGTATTCGGACGTGGATCTTCTGTTCCTGACCCCGTGGAAGGTCACCGGCTGGGTCGAGAGCGTCGTGGAATCGGTGCTCTACATCCTCTGGGACCTGAAGCTGAAGGTCGGGCACGCGACCCGGACGGTGAAGGATTGCGTCCGGCTGGGGACCGAGGATTACACGATCCGCACCTCCCTCCTGGAGCAGCGGTTGATCTGCGGGGATGCGGCGCTCGCGGCGGAGTTGCATACTGCACTCTGGGACGGGCTGTTCCGGCGCACGGTGCCGGATTTCATCGAGGCGAAACTGGCCGAACGGACCGAACGGCACCGCAAGCAGGGCGGCCAGCGCTACATGCTGGAGCCGAACGTGAAGGAGGCGAAGGGCGGCCTGCGCGACCTCCAGACCCTCTACTGGATCGCCAAGTACCGCTACGGCGTCCACGCCTCCGCCGACCTCGTGCCGCTGGGCGTGTTTACCCGTGAGGAGTTCGACGGGTTCGAGGCGGCGGAGCGGTTCCTGTGGTGTGTGCGCTGCCACCTGCACCTGATCGCGAACCGTGCGGCGGATCACCTGACCTTCGACGTCCAGGTCGAAGTGGCGGACCGGATGGGCTACCGCGACCATGGCGGACGGCGCGCCGTCGAGCACTTCATGCAGGCTTATTTCCGGCACGCGACGAAGGTGGGCGAGCTGACCCGGATCCTGCTGACCGCGCTGGAAGCGGACAACACCAAGCAGGAACCGGCGCTGCTCGGGTTCTTCAAGCGGCGGCGCAAGGTCAAGGCGCCCTATGCCGAACGGCAGGGTCGTCTGGACGTCGCGGACGAGGCGGCGTTTCTCGCCGATCCGCTGAACCTGCTGCGCATCTTCGAGGAGGCGCTGCGCACGGGCCTACTTCTGCATCCGCAGGCGATGCGTCTGCTGGCGGCGAACCGGGATCTGATCGACCGCGACTTCCGCGCCAACCCGGTGGCGGCGAAGCTGTTCCTCGACCTGCTGCTGAAGCACGGCAATCCCGAACGCGCGCTGCGGCGAATGAACGAGCTGGAGATGCTGTCCGCGTTCATCCCCGAATTCGCGCCCATCGTCGCGATGATGCAGTTCAACATGTACCATTCGTACACGGTCGACGAACACACGATCCAGGTGATCTCGAACCTTGCCCAGATCGAGCGCGAGGAACTCGTGGAGAGCCTTCCGCTCTGTTCGCGCATCCTGTCGAAGGGGGTGAACCGGCGGGTCCTCTACGTCGCACTATTGCTGCACGATATCGGCAAGGGGCGGCCGGAGGATCACTCGGTCCTGGGTGCCCGGATCGCCCGGACGGTGGCGCCCCGCCTCGGGCTGAAGCCGAAGGACGTGGAGACGGTCGAATGGCTCGTGCGGCATCACCTCCTGATGTCGGACATGGCCCAGAAGCGCGACATCGCGGATCCCCGCACGATCCGCGACTTCGCCAAGGCGGTGAAGACGCGGGAACGGCTGGACCTGCTGACCGTGGTCACGGTCTGCGACATCCGTGGGGTGGGGCCGGGCGTCTGGAACAACTGGAAGGCGCAGATGCTCCGGGCGCTGCACCGCGCGACCGCCTCCGCGCTGGAGAACGGGCTGGAGGACGTCAACCGCGATACCCGCGAGGTGAAGGCCAAGCGGCTGTTCCGCGAGGCGCTGCCCGACTGGACGGAGAACGACCGCCGGGCCGAGATCGCGCGCCATTACGGCCCCTACTGGCAGGGGATCCCGACCGCCGCACAGGTCCGCTTCGCGCATCTCCTCAAGGAGCTGCCCGCGGGGGAGGTCCGCGTCGAGCTGGAGGCGGACGAGGACCGGGACGCGACCCGCGTGCTGATGGCGTGCCAGGATCATCCCGGCGTGTTCTCCCGCCTCGCCGGGGCGCTGAGCCTCGTGGGCGCCAACATCATCGACGCCCGCAGCTATACCTCCAAGGACGGATTCGCGGTCTCGGTCTTCTGGCTCCAGGACGGGGACGGTCATCCCTACGAGGCCGCGCGCCTGCCCCGCCTGCGGGGGATGATCAACAAGACCCTGCGCGGCGAGGTCGTGCCCCGCGAAGCCCTCGAGGGCCACGAGATCAAGAAGCGCGAGCGCAAGTTCGAGGTGCCCACGAATATCAGTTTCGACAACGAGGGTTCGGAGATCTACACGATCATCGAGGTGGATACCCGCGACCGTCCCGGCCTTCTCTTCGACCTCACGCAGGCGCTGGCCGCATCGAACATCACCATCGCGCAGGCGGTCATCGCCACCTATGGCGCGCAGGTGGTGGACGTCTTCTACGTCAAGGATCTCTTCGGGCTGAAGCTCTGGTCGCGGGCCAAGCAGGAGGGGCTGGAACGCAAGCTGCGGGCCGCCATCACCCGAGCTGCGGAACGGGCGGGCGCCTGATGGCCCCGCGCCTGATCCGGGGGTTCGTGACGGTCGGCGGGTGGACCCTGCTCTCCCGGGTGCTCGGGTTCGCGCGCGACATCCTGATCGCGCGGTTCCTCGGGACCGGTGCGGCGGCGGAGGCGTTCTTCGTCGCCTTCGCGCTGCCCAACATGTTCCGCCGCTTCTTCGCGGAAGGCGCATTCAACATGGCCTTCGTCCCGCTCTACGCCAAGAAGCTGGAGGCGGATATCGGCGAGGCGGACGCCTTCGCCCGCGACGCCGTGGCGTGGATGGTGGTGATCCTCACGGTCTTCACCGTGGTAGGGATCGTCCTGATGCCCGCGCTCGTCCTCGCGATGGCGAGCGGGTTCGCCGAGGATGCGCGGTTCGACCTCGCCGTGATCTACGGACGGATCGCGTTTCCCTACATCCTTCTGATCTCGCTCGCGGCGCTGATCTCCGGCGTGCTCAATTCCAACGGCCGCTTCCTCGCCGCCGCCGCAGCACCCGCGCTTCTGAACGTCGTGTTCATCGCGGCGATGGGGGTCGCCTGGGCATTCCCCGACTGGCTGCCCTTCGATGCGGAGGCGGTGTTCAACCCGTTCGGGCGGGCCCTGATCTGGTCGGTGCCGCTGGGCGGCGCGGCGCAGCTCGGGCTGATCTGGTGGGCCGCTTCCCGGGCGGGGCATCGCCTCATGCCCCGCAACCTGCCGCGCCCGTCGCCGGACCTCAGGCGCCTGCTCGTCATCGCCGCGCCCGCCGCGCTGGCGGGCGGCGTGGTGCAGGTGAACCTCCTCGTCGGACGTCAGGTGGCGAGCTATTTCGACGGGGCGGTGGCGTGGCTGAACTATGCGGACCGCCTCTATCAGCTTCCGCTCGGCGTGGTCGGCATCGCCATCGGGGTCGTGCTCCTGCCGGATCTCAGCCGTCGGGTGCGGTCGGGCGATACCGAGGGACAGCGGGACGCCTATTCCCGGGCGACCGAGTTCTCGCTGCTGCTGACGGTGCCGTCGGCGGTGGCGCTGCTGGTGGTGCCGACGGCGCTGGTCTCGGTCCTGTTCCAGCGGGGCGCGTTCGGCCCCGACGACACGGCGGCCACGGCGGTCGCGCTGATGATCTATGCGCTCGGCCTGCCCGCCTTCGTCCTGCAGAAGGTGCTCCAGCCCCTCTATTTCGCGCGGGAGGATACGCGGCGGCCCCTGCGATACGCGGTCGTCTCGCTGATCGTGAATGCGGGGGTGGCCATCGGCCTGTCCCCGTTCATCGGCTGGGCCGCCGCCGCCTTCGGCACGACGCTGGCCGCCTGGGCGATGGTTTTCCTGCTCTGGCGCGGAACGCGGGGGATGGGTGCCGTGGCGACGCTCGACCCGCGGGCCCGGCGGCGGGCGCTCCGGACGATTCTCGCCTCCGTCGGGATGGGGTTCGTCCTGTGGCTGACACTGGTGACGCTGGGGCCGATGTTCGGGGGGGAGCTGCGCATCCTGGCGCTGGTGCTTCTGGTGGGGATCGGCGGGGCGAGCTACGCGCTGCTGGCGCAGATCCTCGGCGCGGTCCGCCTGTCGGAGTTGCGCGGAGCGATGCGGCGCTAGCGGTTGCGCATCCGGTCCCGGAGCCGCTCCCATCCTCCGGGCAGGAGCAGAATCGCCAGCCCGTATCCGCCCGCGAACCCGGCGACATCCGCCGTCCAGTCCGGAACCCAGGAAAGGCCCGCGCCGGAGGCCAGCCCGAAGACCGGCTGGATCGCGAGCAGGAATCCGATCAGCAGGAACGCCCGCTGCGGATCCCCCCGCGTCAGCCCCTGCGTCGTCAGATAGGTGAACGCCCCGATCAGACCGTAGGCCCCTGGATAGCCGCCGAACAGCGGACGATCCGTCGAGAACAGAATCATGTAGGCCAGCGCCCCGGCCACCGACGCGCCCCAGAACAACACGGGCATCCGCCAGGAATGGTAGAACGGGGCCGTCACGTTGCCGAGCGCCAGAACGAAGACGGCGACGAAGGCCGCATGGGTGAACCCGCCATGGATGAGCGGATAGGTCAGCAGGCGCAGAACCTCGCCCGGCAGAACCTCGCGATTGGCGAGCATCCACGCGAAGACCGGGTCGATCACCGCCCAGTCCCGGATCGCGGTCAGCCGCCAGCCCACCGCCCCGCGCCCGCCGAGGAACCCCGCCTCCCCCGCCTGAAACAGCAGCTCGATGCCCGCGATGACCGCGGCCAGGGCCACCACCATGGGCGGGAGGGCGTTGAACGGGCTCTGGTTGCGGGGATCGTGCATCCGGGGGTGCCTTCGATTGACGGTCGGTGTGCGGGTGGCTAAGCGAAGCGCCGGGCCAAGGCCAGACCGGAGGCATCCAATGACGGACACGACCTTTACCCCCCGGGTCTTCTCGGGGATCCAGCCATCGGGCGGATTGACGCTGGGCAACTACCTCGGCGCGATGGTGAAGTTCGTCGACATGCAGGATGCCGGGACCCATGAGACGGTGTTCTGCATGGTGGACCTGCACGCGATCACCGTGCCCCAGGCGCCCGAGACCCTGCGCCGGAACACGCGCGAAGTCTGCGCCGGGTTCCTGGCCGCGGGGATCGACCCGGAGAAATCGATTCTCATAAACCAGAGCCAGGTGCCCGAACACGCGCAGCTCGCCTGGATCTTCAACTGCGTCGCGCGCATGGGGTGGATGGGGCGCATGACCCAGTGGAAGGACAAGTCCGGCAAGAACGCCGAAGCCGCGTCGCTCGGCCTCTTCGCCTATCCGGCCCTCATGGCGGCGGACATCCTCGCCTATCACGCGACCCATGTGCCCGTGGGTGACGATCAGAAGCAGCATCTGGAGCTGACGCGCGACATCGCGGCCAAGTTCAACCACGATTACGGCGTCGATTTCTTTCCGATGACCGAACCGGTGATCGAGGGGACAGCCACGCGCATCATGTCGCTGCGGGACGGCACGCAGAAGATGTCGAAATCCGATCCCGTGGATGCAAGCCGCATCAACCTGACCGACGATGCCGACACGATCGCCAAGAAGTTCCGCAAGGCCAAAACCGATCCCGATCCGCTGCCCGGTTCGGTCGCGGGGCTTAAGGGACGGCCCGACGCGCACAACCTCGTGAACATCTACGCGGCTCTGGACGGGCGGAGCGTCGCCGACGTGCTGGCCGAGAAGGAGGGCGCGATGTTCGGGCATTTCAAGCAGGATCTGGCCGATCTCGCGGTCGCCAAGCTGGCGCCGGTCTCGACCGAGATGGCCCGGCTGATGCGGGATCCGGCCGAGATCGATCGCATCCTGACCCGCGGGGCGGTGCGCGCCCGCGATATCACCGTGCCGATCCTGGAGCGGACCTACGAGATCGTCGGACTGGTCCGCTAGGAGAACCCGCGCCCGCCTCTTTGCTCGTCAAATATTCCCGCCGGAGGCTCCGCCGCCGGATCCCGCGCTACAGCGGAAGGTGACGCGCCCGGGCACCCCGCTCGATGGCCGCCGCATGGAGGGGATCGATATCGAGTTCGTAGCGCAGTTCCCGCAGGAGCTGCAGCTCGCTCTGCATGACGTTCCCGTCCGCCGCCGCCACGTCGCAGGCGAGCGCATAGGCCGTCTCGTGATGAGTGGAGGGAAGGTTGCCGCGCACCAGACCGAAGATCGCGTCGAGACCGTCCTCCTCCTCCAGCAGGTCGAACACCGTCTGGGCGACCTGCTCCATACGATCCTCGTCGTAGCCCGCGAAGATCGGCAGGTGGTTGACGATGGCCTGGATGGTCAGCAGCTCCGACGTCCGGATCGTGGCGTCGGAGGCGGACACAGTGATCATGAGGGCGACGAGCGCATCCTGCTCGGAGAAGGCGGTATCTGTCATGGAAGGGCTCCCTTTCCGTCGATTTATTGACCCCGCCCCGCGCTCGCAATAGGGAGCGGAGGTTTCCGCACCGATCCGAAGGACATCCCATGGCCAGCCTGCGCGACGCGGCGATGACATCGAAGGCGTGGCCGTTCGAGGAGGCCCGGCGCCTGCTCGCCCGCATCGAGGGGCAATCCAGGGATCACGTCCTGTTCGAGACGGGCTACGGGCCCAGCGGCCTGCCGCATATCGGGACCTTCGGCGAAGTGGCGCGGACGACGATGATCCGGCGCGCGTTCGAGATGATCTCGGACGTCCCCACGCGGCTGGTCTGCTTCTCGGACGATCTGGACGGGATGCGCAAGGTGCCCGAGAACGTGCCGGACCCCGCGGGCCTGCGCGCGCATCTCCAGCGGCCCCTGACCCGGGTGCCCGATCCGTTCGGCACCCACGAGAGCTTCGGACACCACAACAACGCCATGCTGCGTCGTTTCCTCGATACGTTCGGTTTCGACTACGAGTTCATCTCGGCCACGGAGTTCTACGGCTCCGGCGCGTTCGACGACACGCTCCGCCGCTGCGCGGAGCGGTACGACGACCTGATGGCGATCATGCTGAAATCGCTGCGCGACGAGCGGCGGCAGACCTATTCCATCTTCCTCCCCATCCATCCGGAGACGGGCCGCGTCCTCTACGTCCCGATCCGGCACGTGGACGGACACGCCGGCACCGTGACCTTCGACGACGAGGACGGGCGGGAATGGACCCTGCCGGTCACGGGCGGCAACGTGAAGCTGCAATGGAAGCCCGATTTCGGCGCGCGCTGGGCCGCGCTCGGCGTCGATTTCGAAATGTACGGCAAGGACCACGCCGCCAATACGCCGATCTACGACGGCATCTGCCGCACGCTGGACGGGCGCCCGCCGGAGCATTTCACCTACGAGCTGTTCCTCGACGCGGAGGGGCACAAGATCTCCAAGTCTTCCGGCAACGGGCTCAGCATCGACGAATGGCTGACCTATTCGGCGACGGAATCCCTGTCCTATTTCATGTATCAGAAGCCGAAGACGGCCAAGCGGATGCATTTCGACGTGATCCCGAAGGCGGTGGACGAATACCATCAGCAACTCCGCGCCTTCCACGCGGCGAACGACCCCGACAAGCGGGTGGCGAACCCGGTCTATCATATCCATGGCGGCGACGTGCCCGTCTCGGACATGGTGGTTCCGTTCTCCATGCTCCTGAACCTCGCCTCGGTCGCGGGGACCGAGGACAAGGAGGCGCTCTGGGGGTTCATCCGCCGCTATGCGCCGGAGGCGTCGCCCGAGGCGAACCCACAGCTCGACCGTGCGGTCGAGGGGGCCGCGCGCTATTACGCGGATTTCGTGAAGCCCGCGAAGGTGTACCGGATGCCCACCGACGCGGAGCGCGCGGCGCTGGAGGCGTTGCGCGACCGGCTGCGCGGCTGGACCGGGCCGGTGGACGACGAGGCGTTGCAGGGGGTGGTCTATGACGTGGGCCGCGACCGGTTCGATCCGATGCGCGACTGGTTCCGCGCCCTCTATCAGGTCCTGCTCGGCGCCGATCAGGGGCCGCGCTTCGGCGGATTCATCGCGCTCTACGGGGTGGAGGCGACGGAGAACCTGATCGACCGGGCGCTGTCCGGCGCGCTGTCGGAGGCGTGATTTGATCGGTCGCGCGGCTGGGCTACCCTAAGGACAGGCATCGGCGGGGGCGCGACCATGAGGGCTTTGATACTGGCGGCGGGAATCGCGCTCTGGACCGGCGCCGCGACGGCGCAGCAGGACGCGATCCAGGATGTGATCGGCGACCAGATCACGGCGTTCCGGGCCGACGATTTCGACGCCGCGTTCGACCATGCGGCCCCGGGCATCCGCGGCATGTTCGGCACGTCGGAGAATTTCGGCCGGATGGTCCGGGAGGGCTATCCGATGGTGTGGCGTCCCGGCAGCGTCGAATACCTCTCCGCGAGGCAGAGCGGCGCCGGCTGGATGCAGGAAGTGCTGGTCACCGATGCGAACGGGCGGCTGCACAAGCTGGCCTATCTGATGGTGCAGACGCCGGACGGGTGGAAGATCGCGGGCGTGCAGCTTCTGACCGCACCCGAAGTGGGCGCCTGACACGGCGTCCCGGGATCAGCGCCGCATCGCTCGGGCCCGACGGATGGTCAGGGGCAGCGCCGCCGCCTCCCGCAGGAGGGCGCGGGCGGTCGCCAGCGGGCCCAGTCTGCCGGGCGGACCGGACCCATCGGCGGCAAGGCCCAGAAGACGGGCGGCGATGCGGGCGCGGGGCAGGTGCCAGCGGTTCGTGACCAGCGTCACGGAATGGCCGGTCAGAAGCGGCCGGGAGAGCGCGATGTTCTCGACCGTGTTGCGCGACGCGGTTTCGGCCAGAAGCGCCTCCTCCGGAACACCGGCGGCGCGGGCGAGGTCGCGACCGACCTGACCCTCCGGCGGGCCATGCGTTCCGGCCCCTCCCGCCACGCAGATCGCGTCCACCCGTCCCGCGTGCCAAAGCGCCACCGCGTGATCCACCCGCAGGCGCAGCGTCGGGGAGGGCGATCCGTCCGCCCACACCGCCGCCCCGAGGACGAGCGCGATCCTCATTCCGGCAGGGCGTCGAGATCGGCGGGCGACAGGCGATAGGCCCGGCCGAACCCGCCGTTCAGCATCGCGGCCTCCACCGCGATCCGGACCAGCCGGAAATCCTCGAAGTCGTAGTAGAGCTTCGTCTTGGGTCGGGCCGCACGCCAGCGATCCCGGAGCGCGGCCTTGTCCGCATGTCTCCGCCCGCCCGACCAGCGTGATGCGGGGGTGGGTCAACGGATCGCCCCTCCGCCCCGGCTCCCCCATCATGAGGGAACAGGCGGGATCGGCGGCCAGCGCCATGGCGTGGTCCGACAGGTCGGAGATCAGCAGACTCATCCCCTCGCCCGGCAGCCAGAGGCATCCAGCCCGGGTCACCATCGGTCCCCCGTCCCGCAGGGTCGCGAGCGCCCCCGACGAGGCCCCGGCAAGAAGATCGCGGGCCAGGGCGCGGGCATCGTCGTCGAGGGGGCGATAGGGATCCATCGGGCGAGGCTTGGCGAAATCGCCCGGGCCCGCAAGGGGGTCGCTGGACGACCCTGCGGACCCGGCCTAGGGTTGCCGCGATCCCCGGGAGGAGGCGACGCGATGGCATTCGGCAGCAATATCCGCACCTGGTTCGAGGGGGCCTGGCATGACGGCGACGTGCCGGTGATGCGCGCCGCCGATCACGGGATGTGGCAGGGATCGAGCGTGTTCGACGGGGCCCGCCGGTTCGAGGGGATGACGCCCGACCTCGACCGCCACTGCGCCCGCGTGAACCGCTCGGCGGAGGCGCTGATGCTGCGGCCGACGATGTCGCCGGAACGCATGGTCGAGATCGTCGCCGAGGGGCTGGAGGGATACGCACCCGACGCCGCGATCTATATCCGGCCGATGTATTGGGGGATCCACGGCAGCGAGCTGGGGCTCGTCCCGTCCTCCGACGAAACGGGGTTCGCCATCTGCCTGGAGGAGGTGCCGATGCACGCCCCCGACCGGACGACGACACTGACCACGACGCAGTTCCGCCGCCCCGTGCTGGAGGATTCGGTCTGCGACGCCAAGGCGGGCTGCCTCTATCCGAACAACGCCCGCATGCTGGCCGAGGCGCAGGCCAAGGGGTTCGGCAACGCGCTGGTCGCCGATGCGATGGGCAACGTCGCCGAAAGCGCCACGTCCAACGTCTTCATGGTCAAGGACGGCGAGATCCTCACGCCGATCGGCAACGGCACCTTTCTCGCGGGCATCACCCGCGCGCGCCATATCGCCAACCTCTCGGCCTACGGACAGCCGGTCCACGAGACGGTGCTCACGTTCCAGGACTTCCGCGAGGCCGACGAGGTGTTCCTGTCGGGCAACCTGACCAAGGTGACGCCGGTCACGGCATTCGACGACCGGCAATATCAGGTCGGTCCGGTCACCCGCCGGGTCCGCGAGATGTACTGGGACTGGGCCTTGTCGGCGGCGTGATCCGCCTGCTCCGCGTCCTGCCCCTCGGGGCGACGCTGGCGGTCACGGGCTGGGCGCTCTCGACCAACCCGCTGGCCGCTCCTTTCGTGGAGCGATCGGCGGGGGAGCTTTCCCGGACGCTGGAACGGGGCGTGCGGCGGCAGGCGACGCCGGACTGGATCGCGGCCGAACTGGCGGTGGCCGTGACGGCGGAGGATGTCGATCGCGCCGCCATGCTGATCGCGCTGGCGGGCGACCTGGAGCACGAGGTCGATACGGCTCCCGCGGAGGCCCTGATCGCCGCGCGGTCGGGATGGATGGCCGCCGCCGCCGATTGCGGCGCCTGCATGGCCGATATCGCCGCCTGTCCGACGCTGGCGCAGATCGGCGCCTGCGCCGTCCCCTTCGAGATGTCGCCGCTGGGCGACCTCAACGCCCTGCGCCGGGCGGCGACGGCCTACCTCGCCGGAAGCGAGGTGGACGAACTGGATGCGGGGCTCGCGCTGATCGGTCTCGGGGCGACGGCGGCGGTGCTGGCGACCGGGGGCTCTTCGGCGACGGTCAAGGCGGGCGCGGGTCTCCTGCGGCTGGGGCGGCGCATGGGCAGCGTGACGCCGGGCCTTCTCCGGACGCTCCGGGTGCCGATCCGGTGGGGCGCCGTGCCGGACTACATCCGCGGAACCGCGACGCTGGACGAGGTGACCGATACGGCCCGGCTCGCCGTCGCATCGCAGGTCGCGGGCGATCTCGGCCGGGTGCGCGGGGCGACCTCCACCGCGGAGGCGCTGCGACTCGCCCGGTTTGTGGACGGGCCGGAGGATTCCGCCCGCCTCGCCCGCGTGGCCGAAGCGGCCGGACCGCGCACGAGCCGCACGTTCGACGTGTTGGGCAAAGGGAGGGTCTTCCGGGCGACGATCCGCCTGTCGCGGGCGGCGGCGGGAACGCTCGCGCTGTTCTGGCTGACGGCGGTGCAGGTGGCACTCTGGGTCGGGACGCGCCTCGGCGGCGCGGTCTGGCGCGCGGTCCTGCCCGCACCGCAACCCCCGCCGCGAATCCGCCGAGGTGCGCCGCTCGGCCCCGCCGGACCCCGTCCGCAGCGCTGAGCGCCCGTGCCGAAGCGGTGGACAGCCGCGCGACGCACGGGCAAAGCTGCCTCTGCCGCAATTCCGGGGGGAGCCATGCGCAAGTTTCTGGTCGTTCTGGACGACAGCCGCGAATGCCTCAACGCGATGCGCTTCGCCGCGCTGCGGGCCGAGCATACGGGTGCGGGGGTCGAGGTCCTGTCGGTGATCCCGCCGGACGAGTTCAATCACTGGATCGGCGTCGGCGACATCATGCGGGAGGAGGCGCGCGAACGGATCGTCGCGCATTTCGAGGTCTTCGCGAAGTGGATGCGCGACAAGCACCGGCTTGAGCCGCATCTGGCGATCCGCGAAGGCGAACCGGTGGAGGAGATCCTGGCCCAGGTCCGGGAGGATCCGGAGATCGGCGTGCTGGTCCTCGGCGCGAATGCGGAGGGGAAAGGGCCCGGCCCGCTGGTGACCCACCTGACCAAATCGGCGGGAACGCTGCCGGTGCCGATCACGATCGTGCCCGGGAACCTGTCAAAGGAGCAGTTGGAAGCGATCGCTTAGGCGAGCGCAGCTGCGCCGCCCCGTCCAACCGGCCGCCGTCCCTCGGCCCCCATATGATCCGCCTTCGACACTCCTTTAGAACGGTTCCAACTTCTTGACCTTCGGGCCCGGCAAGCGCACATAGAAGGTCCAGCTTCCGGAGGTGTCCCCATGTTCATCCAGACCGAAACCACGCCGAACCCCGCGACGCTCAAGTTCCTTCCGGGTCAGGCGGTGTTGGACGCGGGCACGGCGGATTTTCCGACCGCGGAAACCGGGCAGATATCGCCGCTCGCCCGCCGCCTGTTCGCGCTCGGTGGCATCACGGGTGTGTTCTTCGGACACGACTTCGTGACCGTCACAAAGGACGATGCGACCGAATGGGACCATGTGAAGCCCGCCATCCTCGGCGCCATCATGGAGCATTTCCAGTCCGGTGAGCCGATCATGGAGGGCGAGGCCGAGGCCGCGCATGGCGCCAACCACGACGAAGCCGACAGCGCCATCGTCGGTCAGATTACCGAGCTTCTGGACACGCGGGTCCGGCCCGCCGTGGCGCAGGACGGGGGCGACATCACCTTCCACGGCTTCGATCGCGGTGTGGTCTATCTTCAGATGAAAGGGGCCTGCGCGGGCTGCCCGTCTTCGACGATGACGCTGAAGATGGGGATCGAGAACCTGCTGCGGCATTACATCCCCGAGGTGTTGGAGGTCCGTCCTGTCGGACTCTGACCGCATCGTCCTGGGCTTCGACACGTCGGCCGCGCATTGCGCGGCCGCTGTCGTCTCGGGGGGCCGCCTTCTGGTTTACCGGTGGGAGCCGATGACCCGGGGACAGGCGGAGCGGCTCCTGCCGCTGCTGGAGGAGGTGCTGGCGGAGGCCGGTCTCGGCTGGGGCGATCTCGCGGCGCTCGGCGTGGGCACTGGGCCCGGGAATTTCACGGGCACCCGGATCGCCGTCGCGGCGGCACGAGGCCTGGCCCTCGGGGCGGGCATCCCGGCCGAGGGCGTCACCAGCATGGAGGCGCTGTCGGAAGGTCGGGACGACGTCATCGTCTGCCTGCCCGCGTCGCGGGGACAGGTGCATCTGGGCCGGGCGGACGATATCCGCACGATCGCGGCGGGCGCTCCGCTGTCGTCGGACTGGACCGGCCCCCTGACCGGCCCCGCGGCAGCATTGGTGGCGGAGTGGACCGGTCGCACGGTCCGGACCGCCCCCGATCTCGCCACCGCCATCGCCCGCATCGCCGACGGGCGTGCGGGCCCTGGCCGCCCCCGTCCTGCACCGATCTACCTCAGGGCCGCCGACGCAGCACCGTCCTCCGACATGCCGCCGGTGATCCTGTGATCGACGGGGACGCGGAGGAGGTCGTCCTCGCCGCGCGTCTGGCGGCACTCCATTCCATCGCGTTCCGGGGCCCCGCCCGCTGGTCCGCGGCGGCGTTCCGCGTGGCGCTGGACGATCCGCGCTGCTTCCTTCTCCGGGAGGGAGAGGGGCCGGACGGCTTCGTCCTCGGACGCAATGTCGCGGACGAGGCGGAGCTGCTGACCATCGCGGTCTCGCCGGACCATCGCCGCCGGGGTCTGGGCCGTCGCCTCCTGACCCGTTTCGCCACCGAGGCGCGCGCGTGCGGCGCGGTCGCGGCGTTCCTGGAGGTCGCGGCGGATAATGCCGCGGCCCGTGCGCTCTATGCCGGATGCGGCTGGCGCGCGGTCGGACAGCGCACCGGCTATTACGAAGGCATCGACGCCATCGCGATGCGTCGCGACCTCGGACCCGGCGTCACGCAAGACGAATCCGGTTGATCTTCCGGCCTCCCTGCGGCCTTATTCCGTGCATCAATGCATGGCATGGGGGGCCAAGCAGGCCTCAACCCGTGCCAGATCAACGGGAGAGACACATGACGATCACACGCAAGCTGATGGGCGCGGCGGCGGCGCTGGCCCTGTCATCCGGCATGGCCGCGGCGGAGCCGGGCCTCATCATCGACCTGGGCGGCAAGTTCGACAAGTCGTTCAACGAAAGCGCCTATAACGGTGCGCAGCGCTGGGCCGAGGAAACCGGTGGCGAATACACCGAAACCGAGCTCGCCAACGAGGCGCAGCGCGAGCAGACCATGCGCCGCATGGCCGAACGCGACCTCAACCCGATCGTCGTCCTGGGCTTCGCGAACGCCTCCACGCTGGAAGCGGTCGCCCCCGACTACCCGGACACGACGTTCGCAATCGTCGACATGGTCGTCGATCAGCCCAATGTGAAATCCATCGTCTTCTCCGAGCACGAGGGCAGCTATCTGGTCGGCATGATGGCCGCCATGGCATCCGAAAGCGGGACCGTTTCCTTCGTCGGCGGCATGGACGTTCCGCTGATCTCCAAGTTCGCCTGCGGCTACGCGCAGGGGGCGAAGGCAGTGAACCCCGACATCAACGTCATCGTGAACATGACCGGCACCACGCCGACCGCGTGGAACGACCCGGTCAAGGGCGCCGAACTGACCCGCAGCCAGATCAGCCAGGGCTCGGACGTCGTATTCGCCGCCGCGGGCGGAACCGGCATCGGCGTGTTGCAGGCCGCCGCGGACGAGGGGATCCTGTCGATCGGCGTGGACAGCAACCAGAACTACCTCCATCCCGGCTCGGTCCTGACCTCCATGGTCAAGCGCGTCGACAACGCCGTCTACGACACCTTCACCCAGGCAACCTCCGACAGCCTCGAGACCGGCGTGTCGGTCATGGGCCTGGAGAACGAGGGCGTCGGCGTCGCGATGGACGAGAACAACGCGGAACTCGTCACCGCCGAGATGCAGACCGCCGTGGACGATGCCCGCGCCAAGATCGCGTCGGGCGAAATCGAGGTCCACGACTACCTGTCCGACAATTCCTGCCCCGCATACTGATGGCGGAACCGTCCCCCGGCGCGCTGCTCCTGACGCTGCTGTCGGCCTGGAACGAGGCCGATGCCGGGGCACGCGACGAGAAACTGGACGAGGCCCTCGCGGCCTCGTTCATATATGAAGATCCGAACGCGCCCGCTCCGTTCGAGGGGCGCGGGGGAATGGCCGAATACCTCACGATCTTCCGCCGGAACCTGCCGGACGCTCTGCTGCTGCCGCTGGGCGCGCCGCAGGTGACCCACGGCACGGCGATGACAACCGCGCGGATCGACCGCGACGGTGCGCCGTTCGCGCGGATGGTCTTCGTGGGCCGCGCGAGGGCGGACGGCCTCACCCATGTCGCCGGTTTCGTGGAAAGCGAATGAGCGCCGCGGGCGATCCGGACCTCGCCATCGAGCTGCGCGGGATTTCCAAGGCATTCGGCCCGGTCCAGGCCAACAAGGACATCTCGATCCAGGTCCGCCGTGGCACGATCCATGGCATCATCGGCGAGAACGGCGCGGGAAAATCCACGCTCATGTCGATCCTCTACGGCTTCTACAGGGCCGATGCGGGCGAGGTCTTCATCGGCGGCAAGCGCACCGAGATCCCCGACAGCCAGGCCGCCATCGACGCCGGGATCGGCATGGTGTTCCAGCATTTCAAGCTGGTCGAGAATTTCAGCGTCCTCGAGAACGTCATCCTGGGCGCCGAGGATGGCGGCCTGCTGAAGCCGTCGCTGGCTAAGGCGCGCAAGCTGCTCAAGCAACTGGCCGCAGACTACGAGATGGACGTCGATCCCGACGGCATCATCGAGGAACTGGGCGTCGGGCAGCAGCAGCGGGTGGAGATCCTGAAGGCGCTGTATCGCGAGGCCGATATCCTGATCCTGGATGAGCCCACGGGCGTCCTGACCCCCGCCGAAGCGGACCACCTGTTCCGGATCCTGCGCGGGCTGCGCGACGAGGGAAAGACAATCGTCCTCATCACCCACAAGCTGCGCGAGATCATGGAGATCACCGATACCGTTTCGGTCATGCGCCGGGGCGAGATGACCGCCACGGTCCGGACCGCCGATACCTCGCCGGAGGAGCTGGCGGAGCTGATGGTAGGGCGCAAGGTGCTCCTGCGGGTGGACAAGAAACCCGCCACGCCGGGCAAGGTCGTGGTCGAGGTCGAGAACCTGCGCGTCGTTGACGACCAGAAGGTCGAACGCCTGCGCGGCATCGACCTGACTGTGCGGGCGGGCGAGGTGCTCGGCATCGCGGGCGTGGCCGGAAACGGCCAGTCGGAACTGCTGGAGGTGCTGGGCGGCTATGCCCGCGGCACCGGCACAATCCGCATGAACGGGCAGGTCATCGACATCACCGGCAGCGCCTCCGACGCCCGGACCCGCCGCGCGCGCGGCATCGCCCACGTCCCCGAGGACCGGCAGCGCGAGGGCCTCATCATGGATTATCGCGCCTGGGAAAACGTGGCCTTCGGCTACCATCACGACGAGAAGTTCCGCTCCGGCCCGTTCATGGACAACGCCGCCCTGCGCCGCGACTGCGAGGAGAAGATGGAGCGGTTCGACGTCCGTCCACCCGATCCCATGCTGGCCGCCAAGAACTTCTCCGGCGGCAACCAGCAGAAGATCGTCCTCGCCCGCGAGATCGAGCGCAATCCGGACCTCCTCCTCATCGGGCAACCGACCCGCGGCGTCGATATCGGCGCCATCGAGTTCATCCACCAGCAGATCATCGCGCTGCGCGACCAGGGCAAGGCGGTCCTGCTCGTCTCCGTGGAACTCGACGAGATCATGGCGCTGTCGGACCGGATCGCGGTGATGTTCGACGGCCGCATCATGGGCGAGCGCCTTCCGTCCGAAACCAATCAAGGCGAGCTTGGCCTCCTGATGGCGGGCATCACCGCGGAGGCGGCGGCATGACGCGTATGCTGCGCGGCGCGTGCCTCTGCCGGGCGGTGACCTATGAGGTGGCGGATGCCTTCGGCTACGCCATGAACTGTCACTGCTCCGAGTGCCGACGCGCCACCGGTTCCGCCTTCAAGCCGTTCGGCGGACTCCCGATCGGGCAGGTTCGCATCGTGACGGGCGAAGACCGCACCTTCCATTACGGCGAGGGGATCGACCGGGACGTCCGGTGCCGGATCTGCGGATCGCTCCTGTGGTCCGTGGTCCGGGACGGCGCCTTTGCCCATGTGACGCTCGGGACGCTGGACGACGTCCCGTCGGTGGAGCCCCAGGCGCATATCTTCGCGGGCTCCAAGGCGGACTGGTACCAAATCCGGGACGACCTGCCCCAGCACGAGGCGCTGCCATGAACGACGCCATGCCCCGCTGGGCCGACATCCTCCTGATCCCCCTCATCAATCTCGCACTCGCACTGATCGTGTCCGGCATCGTCGTGGCCCTGATCGGGGAGAATCCGTTCGAGGCGCTGAGGATCCTCGTGAACGGGGCGGTCGGGTCTGCCTATGGCTGGGGCTACACGCTCTTCTACACGACCAACTTCATCTTCACCGGCCTCGGGGTCGCGGTAGCTTTCCACGCCCGCATGTTCAACATCGGGGGCGAAGGACAGGCGGCACTGGGCGGGCTCGGCGTGGCGCTGGCGCTGCTCTTCGTGCCTTGGCCGCACTGGTCCATCGCGCTCGTTGCGGCCACCCTGGGTGCCGCGGTTTTCGGGGCCGCATGGGCCGCGATCCCTGCCTGGCTACAGGCCCGGCGCGGCAGTCACATCGTGATCACGACGATCATGTTCAACTTCATCGCCTCGGCGCTGATGGTGTATCTCCTCTCCCGCGTCCTCCTCGTCCCCGGCGCGGGCGGCTCGCCGGAGACGGCGCGCTTCGCCGAAGCCGTACGGCTCCCCTCCGCCTACGATGTCGCCCCGTGGCTGGGGTTCAGCCGCTCGACCCCCCTCAACATCAGCTTCTTCCTCGCCGTCCTGTCCTGCATCTTCGTCTGGGCGCTGATCTGGAAGACCCGGCTCGGCTACGAAATCCGCGCCTTCGGACATTCGGAACCGGCGGCGCTCTATGCCGGGATCTCTTCCACGCGCATCATCATGGTCGCGATGCTGATCTCCGGCGGGCTCTGCGGCCTGATGGCGACCAATTCCGTCATGGGCGAGGCCGAGCGTCTGGTCATCGACCCGGTGCAGGGCGCGGGCTTCGTCGGCATCGCCGTCGCGCTCATGGGCCGCTCGCACCCGATCGGCGTCTTCGTGGCGGCGCTGCTCTTCGGCGTCCTCTACCAGGGCGGAGCAGAGGTGGAGTTCGAGATCCCGTCGATCACGCGCGAGATGATCGTCGTCATCCAGGCGCTCGTGATCCTGTTCACCGGCGCGCTCGACGGAATGGTCCGGACGCCGGTGGAACGCATCTTCCTATCGCTTCGCCGTCGACCCGAACCGGTCGTGCCGACCTCGCCGATGCAATCCGACGGCGACCCGAAAGCCGGGAAGGTGGAGCCATGACCGATCTCGCGCCGCATCTGCCGGGCCTGTTCATCGCCTACGGGATGCTGTCTCTCGGCCTGTTCTCCCCCGGCCCGAATATACTCGCCATCATCGGCACCTCGATGGAGCGCGGACGGGGCGAAGGGCTGGCCCTCGCCGTCGGCGTTTCGCTCGGCACCTTCTTCTGGTCGGTTCTGTCGGTCACGGGTTTCGCCGCTCTTCTGTCGCTCTGGGCCGGAGCCATGACTGCCCTCAAGGTAATCGGCGCCGCCTACCTCCTTTACCTTGCCTGGGGCGCATTCCGGTCGGCAGCCCGCCGGGTCGAGGTCAACACCTCCGCAATGAACGCGCCGACCCTGCGCGCCTATGCGGCACGGGGCCTGATCGTGCAGATGACCAATCCGAAGGCCGCGATCTACTGGGTGGCGATCACCGCGGTGGCCGTGGGCCCCGATACGCCGCTCGCCATCGTCGTGGCGCTGGTGGCGGGCTGTTCGCTGCTCTCCCTCGGCGGGCATGTCGTCTACGCGCTGGCCTTCTCCACCCGCGCCGCCGTGGCCGCCTATGCCCGGTGCCGTCGCATCGCGCAGGCCTGCATTGGAACCTTCTTCACCTATGCTGCCGTCCGCCTGACCACGGAGCGCACATGAGCTTCTTCGAAATCCTCCAGATCCTCGACAGCGCCCTGCGGCTTGCCACGCCGCTCTTGCTCGCCTGCCTCGCGGGCCTCTTCTCCGAGCGGGCGGGCATCTTCGATATCGGGCTGGAGGGCAAGATGCTCGCCTCCGCCTTCCTGTCGGCCGCGGTCGCGGCGTGGACGGGGGATGTCTGGCTTGGCCTCCTCGCGGGAATCGGCGCCTCGCTTGCGCTCGCCGCGATCCACGGGGTCGCCTCGATCACCTTCCGGGGCAATCAGCTCATTTCCGGCGTCGCCATCAACTTCCTCGCGGCGGGCCTCACCGTCGTCATCGGCGAGGCGTGGTTCGGCCTCGGCGGGCGGACCCCGCAACTGGAAGGCGCTGGCCGCTTCGGGGAGATCACCCTGCCCTTCGCCGACGCCTTGGGGGGCATCCCCTTTCTCGGACCGATCTATGCAAATGTCATCTCGGGCCATTCGATCCTCGTCTACGTCGCCCTTCTCTGCGTGCCGCTGACATGGTGGATCCTGTACCGGACCCGGTTCGGCCTGCGCCTGCGCGCGGTGGGCGAGAACCCGGCGGCGGTGGATACGGCGGGCGTCTCGGTCGTCGGCCTGCGCTACGCCGCGGTGATGATCTGCGGTCTGCTCTGCGGAATCGCTGGGGCCTATCTCGCGACCGCGCTGGCGGCGGGCTTCGTCAAGGACATGAGCGCGGGACGCGGCTTCATCGCGCTGGCCGCGCTGATCTTCGCCAAGTGGCGGCCGTGGTACGCCCTCGGGGCGACACTGCTCTTCGGCCTGCTGGAGGCGCTGGGCAATCGGTTCCAGACCGTCGAGCTGCTGGGCGTCACCATTCCGACACAGTTCATGCAGGCGCTGCCCTACATTCTCACAGTCGTCATCCTCGCCGGGTTCGTCGGCCGCGCCATCCCGCCCCGCGCGGGCGGGGAGCCGTACGTCAAGGAACGCTGAGAACAGGGGTGGCAGCACGTCCTGCGATCAACTGCCGATGCTCTTTAGTGGCTTTTTGCGGCCGAATCGTGTATGCGATATAAATTATCGACTAAAAAATTTTATAAACGATCGTATTGATGAGGCCCCTTCGAGCACCCTGACCGACGTCCTTCTTTCACGTCTCGGAGTGTGTAAAATGACAGATGAAATCCCGCCGACAGCCAAGGTTCAGGTTGTACGCGCCGTTATTTACGGGACCGTGGCCCTCGCCTTTCTGGCGATTGCCGCGTTTGCCATAGCGCAGAAAAGCGGGAATTACGTTCTCTCGCTCGGCAAGGACGGAATTGGCGTCACGGTGAGCCAGAACGACGACCTCGCGACCATCATCGAGAATACGATGAACGCGGCGGACGAGAAAACCAAGCGAGCCGCGCGCGCGGTTCTGCGCGAGGAGGGAATCATCCTGCTCGAAGATGGGGAGGAGGACATCCTCACCCGGCAGGCCCTCCGCGAGAACGGATATTTCAACGTCGCGGATATCGAGCTGCCCCAGCATATCGCCCAGCTCGACTATGTCGAATTCGCGGAGATGCAGGCGGCGTTCCAGAAGATGCTGTGGAATCGCGAAGGTCCGTTCGGAAGCATGACGCTCCGTGGAGCGGAAGCGCCGTTCCTGACAGCCTTCGAGGAACTCTACGACGATCTGAAACTGACCGGCATTCCGGCGCCGCTCCTCGAAGTGATCTGGCAGCGCCGCAATGCGTGGCAATCCCCATTCGAAAGCCACAATTTCAATGCCGAGATCACGGTGTTGGACGATGCGTCGTCGACCGGCCAGATTTACGTCTGTGAGGGGGCCGAGCATCTGATGGGCAAATTCGTCAAGATCTCGATCCCCGATCCCGAAGATCCGCGAACCCTCGCGCAGAATACCGGCACCATCGAAAAGAAGGCCGTCATAGATCAACGGACATTCGCCTGTGACGGCGGCACCAAGGTCAGCGAAATGCTGTCCGGAAACCCGGTCCGTATCGCGATGGGCTCCGATCTGGCGCAGCAGGTCCTGCTTCCCGGCCGCGGCTCGGGACCGCTTCCCGAAACGTTCGAGGCGCAATTCGTCGTCCGTCCCCTCTACCTCGTGTCCGCAAACGAAGTGGCATCGCAATGAAGGATATCCGCATCATGAAAATGGTCATTTATGCCGTCGCGTTCGCGGGCTCGATGTCGAGTATCGCCGATGCCCAGGATGCCAAGTGCTTTCACAACGGTGTCGAGCATGACGAAGGCGCGACCGTAGGTGAGATGGTCTGCCGGGACGGTAGATGGGTGCAGCAGTAGCGAGCTTTCCCCCGGGCGGTGCTTGATGCGATCCCTCGTGGAACAGGATTACAAGAGGGCGGAGCCGGAGATGTATCGCTATCCGGCTTCTCTCAGCCCTCGCCCGCCATCCGCCGCGCGATCCGTTCGGCCATCATGATGACCGGCGCGTTGGTGTTGCCGCCGACGATCTTCGGCATCAGCGAGGCATCCACCACCCGCAGTCCCTCCATTCCGGCCACGCGGCCTTCGCCATCCGTCACGTCTCCCATCGCGGCGGTTCCGACCGGGTGGTAGATCGTTTCCGCCCGTGCCCGGATCAGGCGCTCCCAATCCTCCCGGCTCTCGGGGCGGGTGCCGGGCTGATGCCAGCCGGTCCGGATGTCGTCGAACGCGGGTTGGGACAGGATTTCGGCGGCCATGCCTCCGGCCGCGATCAGGACGTCCAGGTCGTGCCCGTCATCGGACAGGTAGGCGGGGTCGATCACCGGCGCGTCGCCCGGGTCCGCGGAGGCGAGCCGGATGGTGCCCCGCGATTTCGGGTAGAGGACGCAGGCATGCAGGGACACGCCCGTGCGACCCCAGTTCCGGTTCGCCCCGTGATCCTGACCCAGCGCGGGCAGGAAGTGGAACTGAATATCCGGCTTCGACAAGCCGTCCCGCGAGTGCGCGAACCCGTTCCCCTCAGCCAGGTTCGAGGCGAGTAGGCCCGTCCGCCCGCGCGCCCAGGCCCAAGGGGCGGCGAGCGCCTGCCCCGCCGTGCCGAACGCATATCCCACCGCAGTACCGGGGCGGGTCAGGATCATGCAGGCGATATCGAGATGGTCCTGAAGGTTGCCGCCGACTCCGGGTATGTCGAGCACCGGCGCGATGCCGTGCTCCGCCAGATGATCCGCCGGTCCCACGCCGGACAACATCAGGATCTGCGGCGTGCCGATCGCACCCGCAGACAGGATCACCTCGCGCCCGGCCGCGACCTCCGTCCCGTCCACGAGCCGCAGACCCGCCGCCCGCATTCCATCGAACAGCACAGCCGCGACGGAGCGCCCGGTCAGGATCGTCAGGTTCGGTCGCCCCCGAACCGACCGGGGAAGGTAGGCCCGCGCCGCCGAACAACGCAGGCCGCGATGGGTCGTCGTGTCGAACCGGCCCACGCCGTCATGGTCCGGCGCGGGGAAATCCTCCACCAGCCGGTGCCCCGCCTGCTGACCGGCTTCCAGATAGCGGGCGGTCGCCGGATGCGTCCAGGAGGGGCGGGTGACGTGGAGCGGCCCATCCTCCCCGTGCCATTGCGACACGCCTCCGGAATGGGTTTCGGACGCCTTGAAGAAGTGCAGCGCCTCCGCCCCGCTCCAGCCCTGGCCCCAGCTATCGTAATCCGACAGGTCGCCGCGGGCATAGCACATCGCATTGATCCCGGAGGACCCGCCCAAGACGCGGCCGCGCGGATAGCGGAGACGCCGCCCGTCCAGGGCCGGTTGCGGCGCGGTCTCGTAACCCCAATCGGCGATGCGGTTGCCAAGAACTTCCGGCAGGCCCGCCGGGATATGCAGGAGCGGGTTGCGCCCGCGTCCCCCGGCCTCCAGCAACAGGACGCTGCACGACGGATCCTCCGACAGACGCGCGGCCATCACGCAGCCCGCCGATCCGCCGCCGACGATCACGTAATCCGCGTGGCTCTGCATCCGGCACCCTCCCCCGGTCCCGACCCTTCCCTACGCGGCGGCGCGGAGCAAGGTCCACCCATGGAGCCAATACGGGACCGCTCGTAGGGCCAGCCCGCATCGACGGCGCCGATGCCGCGAAAATCGGGTGTGCGGGGTTTGATCTCCCGCGCGCGATGCGGGTAAGTGGGCCAACGCCCCGCGAGGTGCCCGCTTGCAGATCTACCTTCCCATCGCCGAAGTCAGCGTCAACGCGTTCCTGCTGTTGGGGCTGGGCGGGCTCGTCGGTGTGCTGTCGGGCATGTTCGGCGTTGGCGGCGGGTTCCTGATGACTCCATTGCTCTTCATGATCGGCATCCCGCCCGCCGTGGCCGTGGCGACCGAGGCGAACATCATCGTCGCCTCCAGCTTTTCCGGCGTTCTCGCGCATTTCAAGCGCAAGACGGTCGACCTCCGGATGGGAACGGTCCTGCTGATCGGCGGCCTCGTGGGTGCGGCGCTCGGCGTGCAGGTCTTCGCCATCCTGCGGGAGCTGGGTCAGGTCGATCTGCTGGTAAAGCTCTGCTACGTGCTGTTCCTCGGGATCATCGGCGGGCTCATGTTCATCGAGAGCCTGAACGCCATCCGCAAGGCGCGGTCCAAGGGACCCGCGCCGCGGACCGTGCGGCGTCAGCGCGGCTGGATCCACGCCCTGCCCTTCAAGATGAAGTTCCGGACGTCCGGCCTCTACATCTCCGTCATCCCGCCGCTTCTGACCGGGCTGTTCGTCGGCATCCTCGCCGCGATCATGGGCGTGGGTGGCGGGTTCATCATGGTGCCCGCGATGATCTACCTGCTGGGAATGCCCACCAAGGTCGTGGTCGGCACCTCCCTGTTCCAGATCATCTTCGTCACCGGCTTCGCCACGCTGCTCCATGCGACCACCAACTATACCGTGGACATGGTGCTCGCGGTCCTGCTGCTGGTCGGCGGCGTGATCGGGGCGCAGGTGGGCACCCGCATCGGCGTAAAGATGAAGGCCGAGCAGTTGCGCATCCTGCTGGCGATCATGGTGCTCGTGGTCTGCGGCAAGCTGGCGCTCGACCTGCTGCTGGAACCGGCGGAGCTCTACACGATCGGTTTCGGGGGTCACGGATGATGCGCGCGCTCCTCGTCCTCCTCGCCTGCCTTGCCCTGCCCGCCTCCGCGCAGGAGCAGATCGCCCTCGACCCGCCGGTCCCGGCGGCCGAGGAGGAGGGGCCCGCCGCCCCGCGCGAGGAGGTGGTGGCCGATCTGAGCCAGGACCGCGTCTCGATCTCGACGTCGTTCGACGGCTCGGAAATCCTCGTCTTCGGGGCGGTGAAACGGACCGCACCGGTCCCGTCGCCCGCGCAGCTTGCCGTGATCGTCACCATCGCGGGTCCGGACGAGGCCGTCATGGTGCGCCGCAAGGAACGCCGCGTCGGCATCTGGGTGAACACCGAATCCGTGGAGGTCGAGCGCGCGCCGAGCTTCTACGCCGTCGCCAGCTCCCTTCCGCTGTCCGAGGCGCTGTCGGAGACCGAGGATCAGCGCTGGCGCATCTCCACACCCCGCGCGCTTCGGGCGGTCGGGGCCGCGTCGATGTCGGAGGACGCGCCCTCCTTTCTCGAGGCCCTGATCCGCGTCCGCGAACGCGACGGCATCTACAAGACCGCCGAGGAAACGGTCAGCCTGCGCGACCAGACGCTCTTCTCGACGACCATCGCGCTGCCCGCGGACCTGACGGAGGGGAACTACACGACCCGCATCTTCCTCACCCGGGACGGCGCGGTCGTGGACAGCTACGGCACCTCCATCTACGTGCAGAAGGTCGGACTGGAGCGGTTCATCTACAATCTCGCGCATGAGAGCCCGCTGATCTACGGCCTCCTGTCGCTGACCATCGCGATCTCCGCGGGATGGGCCGCATCCGCCGTCTTCCGGTTCGCACGCCTCTAGGGGGCGGTCACCCGCGACCGTTCCCGCCGATCCGTCACACGATCATCCCCGCCCGATATAGGGCATGGCATTCGCCATGATCGTCATGGTCAGAACGTTCGTCCCCTCCGGCAGTGACGCCATGTGCAGGACCGCCCGGGCCGCGTCCTCCACGTCCATCATCGCGACGCCGTCGCCGCCCGCCGCGCGCTGGGCCGTGTCCAGGTCCTCCAGCATCGGCGTCCGCGCATTGCCGATGTCGATCTGGCCGCAGGCGATGTTCAGCTCCCGTCCGTCCAGCGCGATCTGCTTGGTGAGGCCCGTCACCGCATGCTTCGTCACGGTATAGCTGACCGCACCTGCACGCGGGACATGGGCGCTGACCGAGCCGTTGTTAATGATGCGACCGCCGCCCTGCGCACGCATCCGCGCGAAGGCGGCGCGGGCGACGAGGAACATGCCCGTGAGATTGACGGCAAGCGCCCGGTCCCAATCCCCCAGCGCGGTCTGGTCGATCGGCGCGGCAGGGACGAACAGGCCCGCATTGTTGAAGACGACGTCGAGCCGTCCCGCCCTCTCCGCAAACGAGTCCACCGCCATCCGCACCGCATCGGGGTTGGTGACGTCCCCGGGAAGGATATGGGCGGAGCCGTGATCGCCCGCCACGTCGCGCAACGCCGCCTCCCGCCGGGCCAGTAGACCGACGGTCCAGCCTTCCGCAAGGAACAGCCGCGCGGTCGCGGCGCCGATGCCGGACGACGCACCGGTGATGAGGATGGATCGGGTCATTCGAGGCTCTCCGCTTCGAGGGTCAAGGGCGCCGCCTCAACGATCAGGTCACCGATCCCGAGTGGCGTTTTCGGCATGGCCAGCGCATACCGCCGGACCCAGACGAGCCGGGTGACGGCGCGGGTGATCGCGACATAGGCGAGGCGCTTCCAGAGCTGCTGCCCGGCCTCCATCCGGCCCGCGCGACTGGCCGCATAGAGATCGGGGGCGAAGACCTGCACCGCCTCCCATTGCGACCCCTGCGCCTTGTGGGTGGTCACCGCCGCCCCATGCAGGAAGGCCGCACCCATCCGCGCGGCGAAGGGAAGGAACGGCTCCTCCTCGTCGGGATGCTCGATCTTGACGATGGAACTGACGGAGATTTCCGGCTCGGGCGCGCCCACCACGTGCAGCTTGGAGAAGCCCGGCTTGCGGCCCGGTCCGAGATACACGACTTGCGCCCCCTTGATGAGGCCCCGCGCCTCCAGGTCGATGCGCCGCTTGCGGTGCTTGAGTGGCAGTTCCAGCCCGTCGCAGATCAGCGGTTCGCCCGGCAGCAGATGCGTGTCGTCGGCGCCATGCGCCTGCCGGAACGCGCGGATCAGGCGGATGCGCGTGGCGTTCCGCCAGACGAGAACCGGAGAGCGGGCCATCAGATCGCTGTCGACGCGTGCGGCGATGACGATCCGGTCGTCGCGCGACGCGGCGTCTTCCACCATCCGCTCGAAATCCTGGAACTCCAGGTCCGGGTCTCCCAGCGCGTGGGCGAGATCGAGGATTGGATTGCCAGCCTCCTGCCGATGGACGCGATCGAGATGCAGGTGGTCGTCGCCGCTGAACCGGTCGAACACCATCCGGCCCGACTGGTTTACGGGGGCGAGCTGTGCCGGGTCGCCGAACAGGACCAGGGTCGGAAAAATCTCCTTCAGGTCCTCGAACTGCTTGTCGTCGAGCATGGAGGATTCGTCGACGAAGCCGATATCCAGCGGGCTTTCCCGCCGTTTCCAGCCGGTGATGAAGTCCGACCCGCGCAGGCCCGCAGCGGCCAGCGCGCCGGGAACCGATCCGGTCTCGTCGTAGACGCGCTTGGCCCGGTCCATCGCGGCTTCCGTCATCCCCTCCATTTCGGGCCGCGCGCCGTCACCCACCAGCCATTCGGCCAGCTTCTCGTATTGGGGGTCGTAGACGGGGGTGTAGAGGATGCGGTGGATGGTCGTCGCAGGGACGCCGCGGGTCCGCAGAACGCTCGCGGCCTTGTTGGTGGGGGCCAGCACCGCGAGCGTCCGGCGATCCCGCCGCTTGCGTTCGTAATCGCCGGAGACGAGGTCGAGCCCCGCTTCCCGCAGGCTGCGCACCAGTTCCGCCAGTAGAAGCGTCTTGCCCGATCCGGCCTTGCCCGTCACGGCGAGGACGCGCTCCTCCTCGTCCGGGCGGGGCGCGGCGTGGCCGTCGGTTATATCCACACCGCTTTCGGACAGCACCTCCGCGATACGGTCCCAGGCCTCGGCCTGATCGGGAGAAAGAGTGGGGGCGGTGTTGGCCATCGCCCCCTTCTGGCTGCTTCAGGCTCCGACGGGAAGGGGCCGGGAGGCGAGGACATCGCCGAAGCAATCCTCCAGCCAGCGCCGGGAGGTTGCAGCGTCGACGCCGCTCGTCCGGCAGAGATGGTCGTGAACGTCCTCATCCAGTTCCCAGATGCCGGCCGAGATGCCCCCTTCGCTGCCCAGCACTTCGGGCGACCAGCCGAGGCGGCGGTAGATGCGCGTCATCGGCGTGTCGAAGACGCCGACCGAGTGGGAGACCCCCATCGACAGCCCCAGCTCCACCGCCCCCAGCAGCAGGCGACGCGCCACCCCCGCGTCCGCACCCGGCGACAGGCAGAACCGGGTGCATTCCCAGACCCGTGGCGACCGGATCGCCGCCCCGCCTATCAGGTGCGGGAACACGTCCGCCAGCATCGTGGAGCCGGTCGTCGGCAGAAATCGCATGGAGGCGGCATGCCCGCCCGCACCGTCCTCGACGATGACGTAGATCGGATCCAGCGCGTCATATCCGTCCGTTTCCCAGCCGAGATCGTCCACGGTGACCTCCCACCCCATCCGGTCCCGGAACTGCGCGGCCCGGTCGCGGAACATCGCGGCGGCAAGGGCGGAATGACGGTCGAGTTCGGAGCCATAGAGATAGCGGATCATGTCGGGGTCCCTTCCTGTCTTGACGACCGATGGGACTCGTGGCGAGCAGGTTACCGATGTCTTACCGTGCGCTCCCTTAAAGGCTGCGCAACGGGACGCGTTCGCTCCTACGCGCGAGCGTGCGGAGACGCCGCTAGGACGGGTCTGTCAGAGGCGGAGAAGGCCCCGGGACATGGCGTTGGCGACGGCGTGGATCGTATTGCGGGCGCCCAGCTTGAACCGGGCGCTCTCGATATAAACCCGGAGGGTGTTCTCCGAGATCTTGAGCCGTTCAGCCGCCTGGGTCCGCGTCAGGCCGCTCGCCAGAAGCGTCAGCGCATCTTGTTCCCGCGGGCTCAGGGCCTGGAACGGGGCATGGTCGTGACCATCCAGCGCCAGAAGCCGTTCGTTCACGTAATGCGCGACCAGGACGAGGTCGTCCATCGTCTCGCGCCGGAAACGCGCCCAGCTGTCGTCCCCGGTCCGGTCATTCAGGGTGAACACCCCGAACTGGCCGCCCGGACCGCGGATCGGCATGCTGAACCCCTGGTTGCCGACGCCGTGGGAAATCCCTTCCGCCATCAACGTCCGGGCAGACCGACCCGACCAGTCCAGCCCCTTCCAGTCGGATGGGGTGAACCGGCGGAAGCAGTTGGTGACGACCGGGTCGAACGCCTGGAAGTTCTGCTCAACATAGGTGGCGACCCATTCCGGGTCGTAGGTGACGGCGCTCCACTGTTCTCCGGTTGATTTCGCCGAATGATAGACGATGTGCTCGATTTCGAACGTCTCGCGCAGGGCGAGCACGGCGGAGTGAAGCTCCCCGTGATCGCCGACCTCAGCCAGTCGTTGCAGTGCGTCGTCCCGTTTGCGCGCCATTTGCCCTCGCGATCGCCGGGCCGGACGGCTGCGCGATTTCGGTACGGGCCACGACCATCGCCTCCTCCAGCTGGGTCGCCAGGGTCGGCAAGGCATTGGCCGACGCGAAACCGCGGAGGTCGCCCAGCACGTCGATGATCCATTCCTTCGACATTCAGACATTCCTTTATGTTGGGTTAACGAACGATTAACCGAACGTATGGCAGCGCAGCCGATCCGGAATATTCACCAGATCACCCTCCCCATTTATGGTGAGGACGGCCGTTTCATGCTTTTGCAGGCAAAAGGGTTACGGAACAGATAAGGAACGTATCGGCGCGTTTCCGGGTCGCGAATCACTTCGCGGTCAGGCGTCGGGCCGGGCGGCGAGCACATCCTCCAGCGTCCGCATCCCCATGCCGGGCGCCTGTACCAGGACGGCCATGTTCCCCGGCAGGTGCTCGTTGCGCAGCATCTTCATGTGCGCTTCCGGCAGGTCGGACCAGGCGAATACTTCCGACATGCACGGATCCAGCCGCCGCTCCACCATCAGGTTGTTGGCGGCCGATGCCTGCTTTAGATGCGCGAAATGGCTGCCCTGCAGACGCTTCTGGTGCATCCACATGTAGCGGACGTCGAAGGTGAGGTTGAACCCGGTCGTGCCCGCACAGATCACGACCATGCCGCCCTTCTTGCACACAAAGGTGGAGACGGGGAACGTCGCCTCGCCCGGATGTTCGAAAACCATGTCGACGTTCACGCCCTTGCCCGTGATGTCCCAGATCGCCTTGCCGAACTTCCGGGTCTCCTTGAACCATTCGGCGTATTCCGGCGATCCGACCTTGGGAAGCTGGCCCCAGCACTTGTAGTCGCGGCGGTTCAGCACGCCCTTGGCGCCCAGACCCATGACGAAATCGCGCTTGCTCTCGTCCGAAATCACTCCGATCGCGTTCGCACCGGCCGTGTTGATGAGCTGGATCGCGTAGGAACCGAGGCCGCCGGAAGCCCCCCAGACGAGGACGTTCTGCCCGGGCTTGAGGTCGTGGGGCTCGTGACCGAAGAGCATCCGGTACGCGGTGGCGAGGGTCAACGTGTAACAGGCGCTTTCCTCCCAGGTCAGGTGCCGCGGGCGGGGCATCAATTGCTGCGACTGCACACGGGTGAATTGGGCGAAGCTGCCATCCGGCGTCTCGTAGCCCCAGATCCGCTGTGTGGGGGAGAACATCGGATCGCCGCCGTTACACTCTTCGTCGTCGCCGTCGTCCTGATTGCAATGGATGACGACCTCGTCTCCGACCTTCCAGCGTGTCACCCGGTCCCCCACCGCCCAGACGATGCCCGACGCGTCCGAACCGGCGATGTGATAGGGTTGGTCGTGGCCGTCGAAGGGACTGATCGGCTGGCCGAGCGCGGCCCAGACGCCGTTGTAGTTGACCCCGGCGGCCATCACGAGGACGAGGACGTCGTGGCTGTCCAGCGCGGGGACCTCGACCACTTCCTGCTGCATCGCCGTATCGGGCTCCCCGTGCCGCTCCCTCCGGATTGCCCAGGCGTACATTTGTGCCGGGACATGACCCATCGGCGGAATCTCCCCCAGTTCGTACAAATCCTTGGCTACGGCATCGTACGCGGGCTGGGCTTGGGGCTGGTCGAGGGCCATCGAAACCTCCGGAAATCATGGAATATGTGGGAAAGGATCTCCCGCGGTCGGCCGATTGCTACCATCGGAGACGCAACTATCCAATGGCGATCTCCTCGTCTCGGTAATTTTCTGATCTGACGGATTTCTGCAGTGGCAAAGTCCGCGCGTAGTAGCGGAGAAGGGGGAGGGAGGCTTCCGGAACATGGATGATATCGCCGTCGAGTTTGATCGTGTCGCGGATAGCGAGCATCCGCAGGGCGACAAGCGCGACGTCCCGGGCGTCGCGGCTGGCGTGATGGACGGGATGGCCCTGCAACCGGAGGGCCTCGGCGCGGGTGTCGAGTTGGACAGCAATCGTCGGGATATCCCGCGCGCCTTCCGTCATGGCCTCGCAGACCAACGCGATCGGCAGGACGGGCAGGACGGCCGCGATGCGCGCCATCAGTTCCTCGCCCAACGCCGCCGTGGCATCCTCATGCCCCTGCCAGAGGAAACGCTGCAGCGATAGCGGGCGACCGAAGGCGACGGCGGCGTAGCCGAAGCGGGTGAACCGCCCCGTCAGGCGAAGCTGCATGTGGCGGATAAGATACCGCGCCACCATCCACCAGCGAAGTCGAAACGCACCGGGCCCGTCGGTTTCCGCAGCGATCAGCACGCGGTCCTCCAGCACCCGTTCGTAGTTGACGGCAACGGGCACGAAGACGACGTCCCGCGCCGCCTCCCCGTCATGTCCGGCGACGACGTAGCTGAGGATCCCCAGCCTCGCATCCTGAAGCGCGCCGTCGCGGGACAGACGCCCCTCCGGGAACACCGCCTGGGTGACCCCCTTGTCGGTCGCGATCTGCACGTAGCGGGCAAGCACCTTTCGATACAACGGGTTGAGGTCCTTGCGGCGGACAAAATAGCCGCCCATCGCGCGAATCAACGGCTGCAACGGCCAGCGGCGCGCCCATTCTCCTACGGCGTATGCTAGGGCCGTCCGCCGCGCGGCGAGCCATGTCACGAGGACGTAATCCATGTTCGAGCGGTGGTTGAGCACGAAGATCACCGTAGCGGTCGGATCGACCTCGGCCAGCGCCTCGACCTCGCCGGTGACGCGCACCCGGTAGAGGCTCCGGGAGAGCCAGCGAGCGAGACGGGTGGCGACGGAGAAGTATAGGGTGGCGGAGAAGCCGGGCACGATCTCCCGGGCGTAGCGGCGGGCGGTTTCGAACGCGACCTCTTCGGGGATACCTTCCGATTCCGCGTGATCCAGGATCGCCTGCGCGACCTGCGGATCGTGGGTCAGACGGTTCACGGTATCCATGCGGCGGGCCAGCTTGAACGGCTGGATCGGCTGCCTCAAACGGGTGTTCAGGCGGGCGATCACGCGCTCGGCCCGTCTGCGGAAGAACCAGCGGACGGATGGAAACAGGAAGTGGGACGCAAGCGTAACCGCCGCGAACAAGCAGAGCAGAACGAGCGCCCAGAGGGGCAATTCGACGGTCCGGAACATCCGGTCAGGAGGGCGTGTCAGCTATCATCCGGACAGGTTAACCGGCCCGGAGCGTTCGTGCACCATTGGTGCATACGGGCGTATGACAAACGTGCATACGAACGTCATACCGACCCGTCCCGGCCATGCCGCGGTGCAGCGAATTGACACTTGCGCGATCTTCCGGATAATCGACATCGGACGCAACTTTCTTGCCGCGAGGTCCGCCGTGACGCAGAACGATCCGATGTCGGGGGGGCCGAAGGACCGGGACCATCCGTGGCTGTTCCGGACCTATGCCGGTCATTCCACCGCGGAGGCGTCGAACGCGCTCTACCGGTCGAACCTCTCGCGCGGGCAAACCGGCCTGTCGGTGGCCTTCGACCTGCCGACGCAGACCGGATACGACAGCGACCATATCCTCGCCCGCGGCGAAGTGGGAAAGGTGGGCGTTCCGGTCGGTCATCTGGGCGACATGCGCGCGCTGTTCGCGGATATCCCGCTGGAGCGGATGAATACGTCGATGACGATCAACGCGACAGCGCCCTGGCTTCTGGCGCTGTATGTCGCGGTGGCGGAAGAGCAGGGTGCCGATCGCGCGGCACTTCAGGGCACGGTGCAGAACGATATCGTGAAGGAATACCTGAGTCGCGGAACGTATATCCTGCCCCCGGCGCCGTCGATGAAGCTGATCTCGGACGTCGCGGAATATTGCTATTCGGAAATCCCGAAGTGGAATCCGATGAACGTCTGCTCCTACCACTTGCAGGAAGCCGGGGCGACGCCCGAACAGGAACTGGCCTTCGCGCTGGCGACGGCGACCTCGGTCCTCGACGAATTGCGCGGCCGCGTGCCGGAAGCTGATTTTCCGAAACTCGTCGGGCGCATCTCCTTCTTCGTCAATGCGGGGATCCGGTTCGTCACCGAGATGTGCAAGATGCGCGCCTTCGTCGAATTGTGGGACGAAATCTGCCGCGAGCGCTACGGAGTGGAGGACGCGAAATACCGGCGGTTCCGTTACGGCGTTCAGGTCAATTCGCTCGGCCTGACGGAGCAGCAGCCCGAGAACAACGTCTATCGTATCCTGCTCGAAATGCTGGCGGTCACGCTATCGAAATCGGCGCGGGCGCGGGCTGTGCAGTTGCCGGCCTGGAACGAGGCGCTGGGATTGCCGCGTCCCTGGGATCAGCAATGGTCCCTCCGGATGCAGCAAATCCTGGCCTACGAGACGGACCTTCTGGAATACGGCGACCTGTTCGAGGGATCGCCGGTGGTGGCCGCGAAGGTAGCCGAACTGAAGGACGGCGCCCGGGCAGAACTGACCGTTCTGGATGGAATGGGCGGCGCGGTCGCCGCGATCGAATACATGAAGGCGCGCCTCGTGGAGGCGAATGCGGATCGCTTGGGCGGGATCGAACGGGGTGAGACAGTCGTGGTCGGCGTGAACGCCTGGACCGAGGCGGAGGCATCGCCGCTCGTCGGCGCGGATGGCGGGATCCTGACCGTCGATCCGGGCGTCGAGGCGGGACAGATCGCGCGGCTGGAGGCGTGGCGGGAGGCACGGGACGCGGCGGCGGTGGAGGCGGCGCTGGACGCGCTTCGCCAGGCCGCGCGGGACGGGACCAACATCATGCCGCCGTCGATCGAGGCCGCGAAGGCCGGGGTGACGACAGGCGAGTGGGCGGGGATCATGCGTGCCGTTCATGGCGAATACCGCGGCCCGACGGGCGTGTCGGCGTCACAGTCCAACCGCACCGAAGGGTTGGAGGAACTGCGCGCGGCCGTGGACGCGGTGTCGGACCGGCTGGGCCGACGCCTGACATTCCTGATGGGCAAGCCGGGCCTCGACGGCCACAGCAACGGCGCCGAACAGATCGCGGTGCGGGCGCGGGATTGCGGCATGGGCGTGCGCTACGAAGGGATCCGCCTGACGCCCGAAGCGATCGTCGCAGCGGCGGTCGAGGGCGAGGTCCATGTCGTCGGCCTGTCGATCCTGTCGGGGTCGCACCTGCCCCTGGTCGAGGACCTGATGACCCGGATGCGGGCGGCGGGCCTCGACTATATTCCGGTCATCGTGGGCGGAATCATTCCCGAAGAGGATGCCGCCCGATTGAAGGCATCCGGTGTGGCGCAGGTTTATACGCCGAAGGATTTCGAATTGAATCGCATCATGGCCGATATCGTGGAGTTGGCCGATCCGCCGATTATTGCCGCCCAATAGGTAATTTCTTGCCTTCCGGGATCGTCCGACCTATTGCGCGTTTCAGACAGCAATGAGGCAGAACATGAAACTCGACAAGATGAGCCGTGAAGAGTTGCGGCAATTGCAGAAGGACGTCGCTGCGGCGCTGAAATCCTTCGACGACCGACAGAAGAAGGAAGCCCAGACCAAGCTGGAGTCGATGGCCAAGGAAATGGGCTATTCCCTTGCGGATTTCGCCGGGGGCAAGAAGACCCGCGCCGGTGCCGGTGGCGTTCCGAAATACGTCCACCCCGAAAATCCGGGCAAGACCTGGTCCGGGCGCGGACGGCAGCCGCAATGGTTCAAGGATGCGCTCGCATCCGGCAAGACAGAGGCCGATCTGGCGATCTAGCCATTCGGGATCATTCCGGGGAAAAGGGGGTGCGGAGACGCGCCCCTTTTTTCGTCGGAGTGACCCAATGACCCCCCATATCCGCGCCGAAACCGGCCAGATCGCCGAAACCGTCCTGATGCCCGGCGATCCCCTTCGAGCGAAATGGGCGGCGGAGACGTTTCTCGACGGGCCTGAACTGGTGAACGACGTGCGCGGCATGCTGGGTTTCACCGGCACCTGGCGCGGCAATCGCGTGACCATCCACGGATCCGGCATGGGAATGCCGTCGCTGTCGATCTACGCCAACGAGCTGATTACGACTTACGGGGCGCGGACGCTGATCCGGATCGGATCCTGCGGGGCGATGCAGCAGGGCGTGGCGATCCGGGACGTGATCCTGGCGCAGACGGCCTCATCGATCTCCACCCCGTCGCGGGGGATCCTGCGGGAGGTGAACTTCGCGCCCTGCGCCGATTTCGGATTGCTCCGGGCGGCCCATGCGGCGGCGGAGCGGAGCGGAAGCGCGGTGCATGTGGGCGGCATCTACTCGTCGGACGTGTTCTACGACGAGCGGCCCGACCTGACCGAACAGATGACGCGGCACGGAATCCTCGCCGTGGAGATGGAGGCGGCGGAACTCTATACGCTGGCGGCGCGGCACGGATGCCGGGCGCTCGCGGTGCTGACGGTGAGCGACCACCTCCTGACGCACGAGGCACTCCCGTCGGCGGAGCGTCAGTCTTCCTTCGGCGACATGGTGGAGATCGCGCTGGCGGCTGCCTTCGGCTGAGACCGGGACCGCAGGCCGCGGCCCGGCCCGTCGGGGCCGTACCAATCCTCGTTCCGGGTCGCGATCACGGTCAGCGTCAGGGCCGCGAAGGCCAGCGTGGCACCCGCGATCAGCGCAAAATCCGTCGAGATGAGAATGAGGTAGAGGACGGCGTAGAGCGCAATCAGAAACGCACCCAGCACGAGCGTCCGCCACCCGAGCTTCAGCCCGATCCAGCCGAAAAGGGTCAGCAGCGCAATGGTGGCAGCCGCCGACCAGAGATACGCCATCCGGAACCCGATCCGCTCCGCATAGGCGACCATGAGCAGCACGAAGATCGACTGCGCGAGCCCGATCAGGAGGTATTGGACCGGATGCGTCGGACGACCCGGCCGCTCGATCAGGAGGACCGTCAGGAAGGTTAGGGCGATGAAGAGGATTCCATAGCGCGCCGCGCGCCAGGCCTTCTGGTAGAAATCGTTGACCTGCACGAAAGCGACGCCGAATGCCTGCTCAGGCGCCTGCAGCCGGGACGCGCGCAGCACCTGCGGCAGGGCGCGTGCCAGGTGCGGGATCGTCCATCTCGCCGAATGGCCGGTCTCGGTCACCTCCCGGCTGTCCGGCAGGAATGCCCCGACGAAGCCCGGATCGGGCCAGTCCCCGCGTAAGGTGACATTGGTGTCGCGCCCGGCAGGCACGACCATGAATTCCTGCGCCCCGTTGAGTCGAAAGGCGGCGTCGAACGCTGTCCGCCCCGTGGGATCGCCGATCGGTGCGAGGATTCCGCCCTCGCCGTACTGATCGGCCACCGGCTCGAGATCGAGCGCTCCGCCGGGGCCGGTCACGACAGCTTCGCCGCGCAGACCCGCATTGCCGGTGATGCCCAGATGGATCGTCGCGCGATCCCACAGGACACGTTCGTCCGGTTGCACCGTGGCGCCGATGCGGCCCGTATCGAAGGTCGCGGAGATCGCCACATCGGCCGCATAGACGGGCACGTCGAAGATGCCGCGCGTGCGGATTTCCGTCGCGGTGGACGCGTCGACGGTGAGCGTCTCGGGCAGGAGCAGGATCGGGGCCACCGGTCCGCGCTCCAGGATCGTGGCGGTGGCCGGTTCCACCGGGACGGGACCCTGGTCGTCTTGGGCGGAGACGCCCCGCCGCGATGCCGCGCGGAGGACCGACCCCTCAACCGGAATCACCAGGTAGGGTCCCGTGAGCGTCTGGGGCCCGCCCCAGTCGCGCCCGACCTCGCGCCGGGTCTGCTCCGCATAGGAGGACCGGTCCTGCACGATCGCCCCCGCGAAGAAGAGCGGGATCGACATCAGAAGCGTAAGCAGAGCGACGACAAGGTAGCGGAAACCGGCAGAGCGCATGGGACTCCTCCCGACGGAAAGAGTCCGTTCGGGACTCAGGACATGCCGGTTCTAGCTTGGCAACCGGGCGGGGTCACGGGGTCGCGAAACGGAAACGGCCCCTCCGTCGGGAGGACGAGGGGCCGGGAACGTGTCCGACTGGATCCGGATCAGATGACGATACAATCCAGCGGCGGGAAACCGTTGAAGCCGACCGAGGAATAGGACGAGGTATAGGCGCCGCAATTGCGGATGATGATCTTGTCCCCCGATCGCAGGCCGACCGGAAGCTGGATCGGACGCTTTTCATAGAGAACGTCGGCGCTGTCACAGGACGGACCGGCGAGGACGCAGGGGCCGGTCGGCTGACCGTCGCAGGGCGTCACGATCTGATAGCGGATCGCTTCGCCTTCTGTCTCGGCCAGACCGGAGAAGCGGCCGATGTCGAGATAGACCCAGCGGTGCAGGTCGTCGTCGGACTTCCGCGACACCAGAAGGACCTCGGCGGCGATGGCGCCGCATTCGGCGACGAGGCCGCGACCCGGCTCGGCCATGAGTTCCGGGACGACGCCGAAGCGCACCTCGATCAGGGCAACGACGGCGGCGGCGTATGAGGTCGGATGCTGGATCGCCTCGCCGTAGAAGGCCGGAAATCCGCCGCCGATGTTGAGGAGTTGGAGGTCGAAGCCCGCGTCCCGCGCCCGGTGCCAGATGGCCGCGACCTGATCCAGCGTGCCGGTCCACATGCGGGCCTCGCGGGTCTGGGAGCCGACATGGAAGGACAGGCCGTGGGGGACGAGCCCGAGATCGCGCGCCAGACCCAGCAGGGACAGGACCTTGGCAGCGGTGCAGCCGAATTTGCGGCTGAGCGGCCAGTCGGCCTCGGAATTGTCGACGATGACGCGGATATAGACGCGCGCGCCGGGGGCGTTCTCCGCGATCTTCTCCAGCTCCTCCTCGGCATCGGCGGCAAAGATGGTGACACCCGCCTGCGCGGCGAAGCGGATGTCCGCGGCCTTCTTGATGGTGTTGCCGAAGGAGACATGCGCAGGGTCCGCGCCCTGGGACAGGACCAGCTCGATCTCGCCCCGCGAGGCCGCGTCGAAACCAGAGCCGAGATGCACGAGACGCGCGATGATCGCAGGATGGGGGTTCGCCTTGACCGCATAATGGATATGAGCGCGATTGCCGTCGGACTTCACGAGACCGGCCGAGAGGGCCCGGAACTGCCGCTCGACCGCATCGACGTCGATGACCAGCGTCGGATGCGCGAAGTCGGTACCCGCGATGAAGGCCTCGACCCGCGAGGGCGCGGCGAAATCGGCGGACAGGACGACGGGGCGGCCGAAGCCGGATACTGCGTTCATGGTCATCTCCAATAGACCCGGCCATACCGGATCCACCCGGCTAAGACCGCTCACTTCCAAGGAGACGTTACCGTCGCTACGTAACCGTGCGTTAGCCGTGCCAGAGGCGCGTGCGTTGGCGTCTATGCGGCGCCAGATGGAGGTAAACCGGAAATGGGTCAAGACGGAAAACCGGTAAATTCTTGCGAATTTCCAATCTGGGGCATGTGTTGCAGCGATGCCTCGGGAACCTCGTCCCGTCACGCCGGGTTAGCGTCCGTATACCCAACCGGAGAGACATCATGACTTCGACGATCAGGCTTCTTGGCGCCCTGCCCCTTATCGCCCTGCTGACCGCCTGCGTCGGCACCGCCAACAATACCGTCAACACGCAGGGCGAGTTGGAATCCGCGCTGGATACGAGCATCGATGGCGACGGAACCGTGCCGGGACCGGGCGGCACCGCCGTTCAGCCCTAAGTCGGATCACCCAAGCCAATCGCTCGTCAGGATCGAGAAAGGCCCGCCTTCAATGGGCGGGCCTTTTCCGTTGGTCGCAAGCCGCAGCCGAAGCTTCAGAGCTGCCTCTCGACCATCATCTTCTTGATGTTCTGGATCGCCTTCGCCGGGTTCAGCCCCTTGGGGCAGGTCTTGGCGCAGTTCATGATCGTGTGGCAGCGATAGAGCTTGAACGGGTCTTCGAGGTCGTCCAGCCGCTCGCCCGTCGCCTCATCCCGACTGTCCACGATCCAGCGATAGGCGTGGAGCAACGCGGCGGGTCCCAGATAGCGATCGCCGTTCCACCAGTAGCTCGGGCAAGCGGTGGAGCAGGACGCGCACATGATGCATTCGTAAAGGCCGTCGAGCTTCTCGCGATCCGCGATGCTCTGGCGCCATTCCTTGGCGGGTTCGTTCGATTTCGTTTCCAGCCAAGGCATGACCGAGGCGTGCTGCGCATAGAAATGCGTGAGGTCCGGGATCAGGTCCTTGACCACCGGCATGTGCGGCAGGGGGTAGATCTTCACGTCGCCCTTGATCTCGTCAATGCCCCAGGTACAGGCCAGCGTGTTCACCCCGTCGATATTCATCGCGCAGGAGCCGCAGATCCCCTCGCGGCAGGAGCGGCGGAAGGTCAGGGTCGGGTCGATCTCGTTCTTGATCTTGATGAGCGCATCGAGAACCATCGGCCCGCAGGTATCGAGATCCACCCAATAGGTGTCGAGATGGGGGTTCGCTTCATCCTCCGGGTTCCAGCGATAGATCTGGAACTTGCGGAGGTTATTGGCGCCCTCGGGCTTCGGCCATGTCTTGCCCACGGTGATCTTGGAATTCTTGGGCAGCGTGAATTGGACCATGCGGGCCTCCTATCGGGTCAGCAGCACCGGCAGACCTTCGGTCGCGATGCATTGAATGGTGTCGGGACGCCGCGCTACGTCGAGGACGATACGGCTGGCGACCTGATCGTCGCGGTTGGCGGCGGCTCCGGCGAGGGTGATGATCTCGTCGCCCGAGGCGTTGTCGATGATGCAGTCGGTCGCGGGTTCCAGCGGGATGCCTGGGAAGCGCGCCGCGACGATGGGATTGACGACGGATTTCGCCGTCTCCCGCGTCAGTTCGGTGCCGATGGCGGAATTGCACGCCGCGAGAAGCGGCAACAGGAGGAGAACGGCGCGGATCATTGGCTGGCCCGTTCGGCGGTGCAACCCAACAGGGCCTCGATCTCCGTTTCCGACATGTCGGCCTCGGGATCGGCTGCAACGTCCGGGCGCCCGATCGCCCCGAGGCACGACGCGAGGCCGGGGGACACGTCGTCGCCCCCGGAGACGGAAAGGGACGGGGTCTGTGTCACGCAGGCCGCGGGTGCCAGCAATGCGACCAAAGCCATGAGTGGTGCGTGCGCTCTCATCGCGGCACCGCCTGGCAGGCGTCGAGCCGCGCCAGTTCCGCGCCGGTGCGCGTCTGGATCGTGCCGTCCACGACCGTCAGGCCCTGGGCCCGGGCGCAATCGAGATAGGCGGCGCGCCGGGCATCCGGCCCCGTCGGCATGCAGGCGGTCAGGAGAACGGCAACCGCCGCCGAACCGAGCGGTGCGACCAGCAGGGTATGCCGTCGGCACGGCGGATCGCCGGGCATGATCGGGCCATCGTCGCGATACACGACATGAAGGGATGCAGCCGCGGTCACGCAGTGACCTCGGCCAGACATGTCAGCAGGACGAGCCTCTCCTCCTCGGTGAAGAATGTGCCGCCGGAGCGATCCTCGGGGATCGGGTCCTTGCCTGCGCGCTGATAGCAGATGTTGGTCTCCTCGAAGGTCGGCGCGCGGGACGGCTGCGGCAAAGGCGGCTCCGGCTGACACCCGGCCAGGTAGACGGGGATCGAGCACAGCAGAAGCGTGCGCATCAATACACCCGGGCCTTGGGCGCGATCTTCTTGAGGTCGATGCCGCCGTCGTTGTGGCTGGTGAGCGGATTCATGTGGACGCCGCGATAGCCGAGATGCGCTTCCATCCGGTCGCCCTTGAACCAGGTCAGCGAGTGCTTGCGCCAGTTCTCGTCGTCGCGATCGGGGAAATCCTCGTGCGCATGGGCGCCGCGGCTCTCCTTGCGGGCCTCGGCGGCGACCACGGTGGCGACCGCGTTGGGCATCAAATTCGCAAGCTCCAGCGTCTCCATCAGGTCGGAGTTCCAGATCAGCGTGTTGTCGGTAACCGACACATCGTCGAGTTTGCCCGCGATCCCCTCCATCTTTTCCTTGCCCTGGGACAGGGTCTCGGAGGTACGGAAGACAGCGGCGTCGTCCTGCATCGTCTTCTGCATTTCGAGGCGAAGCTCGGCAGTGCCGACCTGTCCCCGTGCATGGCGCAGACCATCGAACCGGGCCAGCGCCATCTCGACGGATCGGAGGTTGGGCTGAGGCACGGCGGTGTCGGGATCCACGACCTCGCCTGCGCGAATCGCGGCGGCGCGTCCGAAAACCACGAGGTCGATCAAGGAGTTCGAGCCGAGACGATTGGCGCCGTGAACGGAAGCGCATCCTGCCTCGCCCACCGCCATCAGACCCGGGGCCACGCGGTCGTCATCCCCGCCGGACGGCGCCAGAACTTCGCCCCAGTAATTCGTGGGAATGCCGCCCATATTGTAGTGGACCGTCGGCAGGACGGGCACCGGCTCCTTGGTAACGTCGACGCCGGAGAAGATCCGCGCGCTCTCCGAGATGCCCGGCAGGCGGAGCGCCAGCGTCTCGGGCGGCAGGTGGCTCAGGTTCAGGTGAATGTGGTCGCTGTCCTTGCCGACGCCGCGGCCCTCGCGAATCTCCATCGTCATGCAGCGGGAGACCACGTCGCGGGAGGCGAGATCCTTGTAGGTCGGCGCATAGCGCTCCATGAACCGCTCGCCCTCGGAATTGGTGAGGTAGCCGCCCTCGCCCCGCGCGCCTTCGGTAATGAGACAGCCCGCGCCGTAGATGCCGGTCGGATGGAACTGGACGAATTCCATGTCCTGCAACGGCAGACCCGCCCGCGCGACCATGCCGTTGCCATCGCCGGTGCAGGTATGGGCCGAAGTGGCCGAGAAATACGCGCGACCATAACCGCCCGTCGCCAGCACCGTCATCTTGGCGGAGAAGAGGTGCAGCGTGCCGTCATCCAGCTTCCAGCACATCACGCCCTGACATTGCCCGTCCTCGGACATGATCAGGTCGATCGCGAAATACTCGATGAAGAACTGCGCCTTCTGCTTGAGCGACTGACCGTAGAGCGTGTGCAGTATCGCGTGGCCGGTCCGGTCGGCGGCGGCACAGGTCCGCTGCACCGGGGGACCCTCGCCGTATTCGGTTGTGTGGCCGCCGAAGGGGCGCTGGTAGATCTTGCCCTCCTCGGTACGGGAAAACGGTACACCGTAATGTTCCAGCTCGTAGACGGCCTTGGGCGCCTCGCGGGCGAGATATTCCATGGCGTCGGTATCACCGAGCCAGTCCGACCCCTTCACGGTGTCGTACATGTGCCACTGCCAGCTATCGGGGCCCATATTACCGAGCGACGCCGCGATCCCGCCCTGCGCCGCGACGGTGTGCGAGCGGGTCGGGAATACCTTGGTCACGCAGGCCGTGCGCAGACCCTGCTCGGCCATGCCAAGCGTGGCGCGCAGACCCGCCCCGCCGGCACCGACCACGACGACGTCGTATTCATGGGTCTCGTATTCGTAGGCAGCCATCGGGGTTCTCCGGATCAAAGGGCCAGGCGGGCGAGCGCGTAGAGGCAGGCGAGCGCAGCGCCGTAGGCGACGACGTGGACGGCGATGATGAGCGCCTTGCGCGTCATCCCCCGTGCATAATCGGTGATGAGCACCTGTGCGCCCTTGGCGAAATGCCACCATCCGACCGCGAAGGTCAGCGCGGCGACGATCGCCGGGAAGGGGCGGGAGTAATAGGCCACCGCCTCCTCGTAGGGCGCACCGATGATCGCGCCGAACGTGAACAGGAACAGCGGCACCAGCAGGACCAGCGCGACCGACGACATGGTCACGCGCCAATGCTGCGCCGTGCCGGTATGGGCGGAGCCGTAGCCGTCGACGCGCTTGCGGTCCGTCAGGAATGTCTGGGCGGGGGTTTCCATTGAGCGTCCTCCTACAGAACGAGGATCGTAAGCAGGGTCAGCACGACCGACCCGCCGATGCAGCCCCAGCCGAGCATCTCGGCCGTCCGCAATTCGAGGCCGTGGCCCGTATCCCAGATCAGGTGCCGGATCCCCGCGAGCGTGTGATACCAGAGCGCCCAGATGGAGCCGAGGAATACCAGCTTGCCGAACCAGGAGGTCAGGACCGCGTCCGCCGTGCCGAACGCCTCGGGCCCGGTCGCGGCGGCGACGAACCACCACGTCACAAGAAGCGCCGCGACGATCAGGGCGTTGCCGGTGATCCGCGTGAGGATCGAAGTGATCGAGGTCAGCTGGGGGCGGTAGATCTGCAGATGCGGGCTCAACGGGCGGGCGCCGCGGTTCACGTCGGCCATGCGACGCTCCTTTCCGGTCGGTTCGGTCGTCTCAGGAGGTGAGTTGTAGCGGATATGGCGGCGGTGTCACGGGGTCGCGCAGTCGCAGGAGTGCTTTGCCGTCCCGAAGGGCTGCGCAAATCGCTCATCGAACGGGTCCGAGGCGGATTGCCCCGGTCGGGAACGGTCCGCCCGCATCGGCGTTTCGGGGAACGTCAAAGGCCTGTTCAAGCACAATTCCCGACGGGGAAATCGGATCGGAGGAAGAATGTCGAAATCGCATGACGAAATCTGGGAGGAGTGGGGAGAGCTGGTGAACATGGCCCCCAAGGAGTTGGAGGACTTCCTCGAGACCGAGGAGAGCCAATTCGTCGGCGCGGATTCGGGAGACGGGGAATCCACCGGTCACAAATCCGGCAAGCGGATCGTGGAGATCAAGCGCACGAACAAGGACGACCTGTCGCAGGGGGATTGGGACCACATGGGCAAGGTCACCGGCTACATAAACCGCCATCTCGCGCAGGGCGGTCCGGACGAGGACATGGAGACGTCGCGCTGGCGCTACTCCCTCATGAACTGGGGGCACGATCCGGCAAAGGAGTGATCCCGCCGGTCGTACGGATCAGCGGCGCGCGTCCCGGCGCAGGGCACCCAGCATCTCGATGCAGAAGACGATCCGGCGGTCGTCCCGGAAGTAGTAGGCATTGTCCTCGCCGCAATCCTCGGTCTCCACGTCCACCCGTTCCGGCAGGACGAGCATCGTATTGATCCGCTCGATGTCCTTGGCCAGCAGCCGAAGCGCCTTGCCGAACCGCGCCGGGCGAAGGGTGCGAACGGGCGCCGCGCCCGGCTCCGGGGCAAGATCGTCGAGGATCGGTCCCCACGCGGCGCGGATCGCCACCCCATGCTCCGCACAGATCTCCTCGCTCCGCGGCTCCATACCGAGCGCCCGGGCGGTGTCGCGGCGGACCGCGGGGTTCAGCCCGTAGTACAGGCAGATCGCCCGCGCGAGACGCTGCGCTTCGGGCATGTATTCGTCCCAGGGATCGAACAGCTCCTCCTCGGCCGCGAGCCGCGACAGGGCGGTCATGTCCGTGATGATGGCCCGGAACGCGTTCTCGTCGTGCAGCCGGTCGGCGAGGACGAGTGCGAAGCTGTCGGCGGCGTTCTCCTCCATCCCGAACCGGTCGACCCCGGCAAGGTCGATCACCGCATGGCCGAGTTCGTGATACAGCGTGAAGCGCAGGTTGCTGCGCACGAAATCCGCCTGCGCCGCACCCGGCAGGAGCCCGACCAGCAATAGCAGGACTGTGGTCAGCCGGATCATCCGGGCATCAGCGCCCAGTAATCGAGATCCAGCAGGACCTCCGGAAGGTACTTCCCGTCCTCCCCGCGCAAGGCAAACGGCGCGCCTCGCGTGGCAACCGTGCGCAGGCGCAGGGCGGCGATCCCGGACCGAAGCTCGGCACGGTCCAGCACCTCTGACCAGGCCCGAACCGTATCGCCCGCGAAGCACGGATTCGCATGGGCACCTGCATTGATCGCGAGGATGCCCTGCGCGTTGGCAAGCCCGTTGAACGACAGGGCGCGGGCGATGCTCATCACGTGGCCGCCATAGATCAGGCGGCGGCCGTCCTCGCGATTCGTGGCGTCGAAATGCACCTTGGCCGTGTTCTGCCAGAGGCGGGTGGCGAGCATGTGCTCCGCCTCTTCGATGGTGGTGCCGTCGACATGGTCGATGGTCTCGCCCACCGCGTAATCCGACGCGCGATGCGGCTCCCCGGCGAGGGAGAAGTCGTAACCGTCGAAGGTGAGATCGTCGGGCACGATCAGGTGCGACGGTTCCACAAAGGGGGACAGGTCCGGCACGACAGTCTCGGGCACGGGGGCGTTCGCATCCCGTTTGCGCACCATCACCCAGCGGACATAGCGGAGAACGGCGGCGTCGTTCTGATCGAGGCCCGTCGTGCGAACCCAGACGATGCCCGCCGACCCAGAGGAGATTTGCTTGAGGCCGATGACCTCGCTCTCCGCCCGGAGGGTATCGCCCGGATAGACGGGGCGCAGGAACCGTCCCTCGGCATATCCGAGATTGGCGATGGCATTCAGCGAGATATCCGGAACGGTCTTCCCGAACACCGTATGGAACACGAGCAGATCGTCCAGCGGCGCGCCGTCGAGCCCGCAGTCGAGCGCGAAGGCGTCCGAAGATCGGAGTGCGAACCGCTGGGGATAGAAGGCGTGGTAGAGCGCACGCTCCCCCTCGGCGACCGTCCTGGGCACGGCATGGCGGATGGTCTCGCCGATCCGGTAATCCTCGAAGAAGCGCCCCGAATTGGTCTTGGAGGTCGTCATTGCGCGCCGAGCTTCATATCGGGTGTGTGGTCCGCATCCACGTCCTTCGTCACCGCCTGGGCGCAGCGCATGACGTCCGCCCCGTGGTCCCAGGCATAGGCGGGAGAGCCATGAAGGACCCAGCCTTGGGCGAGGGCATCGGACACCTTGTGGCAGAACGCGGACGTATCCTCCCCCGTCAGAAGGCGGTAGAGCACCGACATCAGCCCAGTCCCGCGGGAGAGGGGCCGATCCAGCCATGGATGAGATAGACGACGACGAAGAGGACGAGGGCCGCGACCGCCGCCGTTATTTCCTTGCGGACGGGAACCGGATGGGCCGGGGTCCAGTCCGGCTCCGCCCGGTTGAGAATCACGATTTCAGCCACCGCCCAGGCCAGCAGCCCCCCGAACAGAAGGATCGATACCGCGTCGCCGTTCACGAGCAGATGCGCCGCGGCCCAGATTATGAAGCCGGTCAGCTGCGGATGGCGGATGGTCCGGGTGATCCGGGTCTTCGCGCCGCTGGCGGCGTAGAGGTAGAACGCGAACAACACCAGAAGGTTGTTGGCGGGATAGGTCCAGGCGCCGAATTGCCAGACCGGATCGAACGGGGCCCAGCGATAGCCGAAGATCATCAGCAGAATGGACAGGAGGAGAAGGCCGGTAACCAGCCCCTTGCCCGCATCCCCCATCGCCGCCCGCCGCGCGGGCGCGATCCGTTTGAAGACATGCGCGCCGGTCCAGAGGGCGACGCCCAGCGCAGTCAGGAGATATCCCATGTCTCAGCCGTCCCTTTCCGCGATCCCGTCCAACTTTGCCAGCGTCCGGCGGGCGGTGTCCACATGCAGGTTCTCGACGATCCGACCGTCGAGGACAGCGATGCCCTTGCCCTCGGCGATGGCCGCGTCGAAGGCGGTGATCTGGCGGCGGGCGAGGTCCGCCTCTTCCGCGGTCGGGGCGAAGGCCTCGTTCGCGATGGCGACCTGTGTTGGATGGATAAGCGTCTTGCCGTCCATCCCGAGGTCCCGTCCCTGTGCGCATTCGGCACGGAGCCCGTCCTGGTCGCGGAAGGCGTTGTAAACCCCATCGAGACAGGCGATCCCAGCCGCCCGCGCGGCCAGCACGCAGGTCTGGAGCGCGTGCATCAGCGGGGCGCGATCCGCCCGGTCGCGACAACCGATATCCCGCGCCAGGTCGTTTGTTCCCAGCACGAGAGCCGTCATCCGCGGGGCGGCGGCGATCCCGGCGGCGTTCAGGATCCCCGCCGGCGTTTCCATCATTGCCCAGAGCGCGGCGCGGCTTCCGGCCCGATCCAGAACGCGGGCGGCATCGACGACGTCCTCCGGTCCGTTCACCTTCGGCAGCAGGATGGCATCGATATCCGCCCCGGCGGCCGCGGCAAGATCGTCTGCGCCCCAGCCCGTCTGCGCCCCGTTCACCCGCAGGATCCGGTGCCGCCGACCGTACCCGCCCCGTTCCAGCTCCGACAGGAGCGTCGCGCGGGCCGAATCCTTCTCGTCGGGGGCGACCGCATCCTCCAGGTCGAAGATGATCGCATCGACCGGCAGCGACCGCGCCTTGTCCAGTGCCCGCGCTTTCGACGCGGGGATGTAGAGGACGGATCGAAGCGGAAGATCGGGGGAGGGCATGGCGTCTCCTGCGGTTCGGACCGGTTGGAGCAGGTCGGGCGGACCTTGGCAAGCCAGGGCCCCGCATAGGGACCCCGCTCCCGAACGCGCATGACGGCACGGCGATCCGCACGCCCGGTTTCCGTCGCCGGATCATGCGCCCGCACCGTACGGTGCCCCTCCCCCATTAACCGTTTCTTCGGACCTCCGTGGCAGGGTCGGGCCACTCAGACATGGGACCGGCACAGTCGGAAGCCCCAGCACGGAGACCCGGCCAAAGCCGCCTCTCCGCCGCGCGCAGGGTTTCGACCATCGAAAGGAAAGTGCCATGACGAAGACGCAGAAACTCAACGTCGCGCTGGTCGCGCTCGCCACCTTCGCGGTGACGGCGTTTACCCTTCCGGCATATGCGAATACCCGCAATTGCGGCCCGCGGGAGACTGTCGTGGAACGGCTGTCGACGAAGTTCGGCGAGACGCGTCGCGGCATCGGCCTCGGCACCGAGAACCGGGTCATGGAGGTGTTCGCCTCCGACGCGACCGGAAGCTGGACGATCACCGTCACGATGCCCGACGGGCGGATGTGCCTCGTCGCCTCCGGCCAGGCCTGGGAAGACCGCATGGACGACCTGAGCCATCTTGCGGATGCCGACGCCTGACCACCGGGTGACGAATGGTCGACCGGTGCAAGCACAGCCGATTCGTCCCGCCACAAGGGGGCCGCCGTGGGGCTAGTCCCTTGCGCGCCCCCCGCGCCCGGGGGTAGCTGACGGCAAAGTCCCGAACCGTCAGACCGGAGAATCCCCATGGCCCGACCCAAGATCGCCCTCATCGGCGCCGGACAGATCGGCGGCACGCTCGCCCACCTCGCCGCGATCAAGGAACTGGGGGACGTCGTCCTCTTCGACATCACCGACGGCGTGCCGCAGGGCAAGGCGCTCGACATCGCCGAATCGGGTCCGGTCGAGGGCTTCGACGCCGCGCTCAAGGGTACGAACGACTACGCCGATATCGCCGGTGCGGACGTCTGCATCGTGACCGCGGGCGTGCCGCGCAAGCCGGGAATGTCCCGCGACGATCTGCTGGGCATCAACCTCAAGGTCATGAAGGCCGTCGGCGAGGGTATCCGCGACAACGCCCCCGATGCCTTCGTCATCTGCATCACCAATCCGCTCGACGCGATGGTCTGGGCCCTGCGGGAGTTCTCCGGCCTGCCCCACGCGAAGGTCGTCGGGATGGCCGGCGTCCTCGACAGCGCCCGGTTCCGCCACTTCCTCGCCGAGGAGTTCGGCGTCTCGATGCGCGACGTCACGGCTTTTGTGCTCGGAGGCCACGGCGACACGATGGTGCCGCTGGTGCGGTATTCGGCCGTCGGGGGCATTCCCCTGCCGGACCTCGTGCAGATGGGCTGGACCAGTCAGGAAAATCTCGACGCGATCGTGCAACGGACTCGCGACGGCGGAGCCGAGATCGTCGGCCTCCTGAAGACCGGATCGGCCTTCTACGCGCCCGCATCCTCCGCGATCGAGATGGCGGAGGCGTTTCTCAAGGATCAGAAACGCATGCTTCCGGCGGCTGCCTGGGTCGACGGGGCGCTGGGGCTGAAGGGGATGTATGTCGGCGTTCCCACGGTGATCGGCGCCGGCGGGATCGAGCGGATCGTGGATATCTCGCTCAACCGCGACGAGCAGGCGATGTTCGACAAGTCCGTCGATGCGGTGAAGGGTCTCGTGGAGGCCTGCAAGGGGATCGACAATTCCCTGACCTGACGCCTCCGCGGGAACATCCACATCAGGCTTGTCGGATAGTGGGACCGTTTGACGACCGACTTACGGCAGAACCGTCCTGACATGACGGCATAATTTGTGATCACGGCCCTGCCTCCTGTGATCACGCGCCGCCACTTTCCTGTTTCAATCGTTCAAATCCCCGGAAATAAGGTTCCCATTCGTCGCGGAGCCGTGCGAAGGCCCTCTGCGACCGACACCAACCGGACGGGGGCGCCTTGCCATGAACATTCACGAGTATCAGGCCAAGGCATTGCTGCGCGATTACGGCGCACCGGTCAGCGACGGGATCGCGGTGACCCGCGCCGCCGATGCCAAGGATGCCGCCGGACAGCTCGACGGACCACTCTGGGTGGTCAAGGCGCAGATCCATGCCGGCGGGCGCGGCAAGGGCCACTTCAAGGAAGCCGATGCGGGCGAGAAGGGCGGCGTCCGTCTGGCCAAATCCATCCAGGAGGCGGCGGACGAAGCCAAGGCGATGCTCGGCCGGACGCTCGTGACCCATCAGACGGGTCCGGCGGGCAAGCAGGTCAACCGGATCTATATCGAGGACGGCTCCGACATCGCGCGGGAATTGTATCTCGCGTTGCTCGTGGACCGTCAGACGAGCAGGATCGGCTTCGTCTGCTCGACCGAAGGCGGCATGGACATCGAACAGGTGGCCGCCGACACGCCGGACAAGATCGTGAGCTTCGACGTCGATCCGGCCACGGGGTATCAGCCCTATCACGGCCGCCGTGTCGCCTTCGCCCTCGGGCTGGAGGGCGCGCAGGTCAAGCAATGCGTGCGGCTGATGGAGCAACTCTACCGGGCCTTCACCGAGAAGGACATGGAGATGCTGGAGATCAACCCGCTGATCGTGACCGACAGCGGCGATCTCAAGGTGCTGGACGCGAAGGTAAGCTTCGACGGCAACGCGATCTACCGCCACAAGGACATTGCCGAGCTGCGCGACGAGACGGAGGAGGACCCCAAGGAGCTCGCCGCCTCCAAATACGACCTCAACTACATCGCGCTCGACGGCGAGATCGGCTGCATGGTCAACGGCGCGGGCCTCGCCATGGCCACGATGGACATCATCAAGCTCTACGGTGCCGAGCCCGCCAATTTCCTCGACGTCGGCGGTGGCGCGACCAAGGAGAAGGTGACCGAAGCCTTCAAGATCATCACCTCCGACCCGCAGGTGAAGGGCATTCTGGTCAACATCTTCGGCGGCATCATGCGCTGCGACGTGATCGCCGAAGGCGTGGTCTCGGCGGTCAAGGAGGTCGGTTTGAAGGTGCCGCTCGTCGTCCGGCTCGAAGGCACGAATGTCGAGAAGGGCAAGGAAATCATCAACAATTCCGGCCTCGACGTAATCGCGGCCGACGACCTGAAGGACGGGGCGCAGAAGATCGTGAAGGCGGTGAAGGGCTAGACGATGCTCCGCGCTGTCACCGCTTCGGCGATCACCCGCACGCCTCATTCGGGTCGGTCGGCCGAACCGTCTGTCGGTATCGGGCCGATCTCGCTTCCGCAAGATTACTATCGGTCGGAGTTCGACACCCGAGGGGCGCTCGACAATCTGCCGGATACCGGGCGCGACAGCCCGGTGCCGAGCTATCGGGTCCTGGTTCGAAAGACCCGCAGAAGCGACGGACAGATGGCGGCGCATGGATTCACGGACGGCAGGGTGAGCCGGCTGCGAACGTCAGAATGGGCTACGCGGCCTCTCCGGTCGGGCATGGTCGGTGATGTGCCGATCACGGGCATTTTCGTCGTCGAATACGGTGTCCGCTGAGATGGGCGGCGTCGGACATATCGTGGTCCGCCCGCTGGCCTTTGGACTTTGCCTTCTGCCGACGATTGCTCCGGCCTCGGCCGACACGGACCCGCTGACGATCTTTTCCGAGAATTGCCTGAACCCGTTCCTGACGGCCGATGCCGCCCGCGCCGATGTCGCAGGGTCGGACGCTCGTCTCGACTTCTACGATCTGGCGCCTCTCGCGCATGTGCCGCGCACATTGCCTGTCGGGACGGCCACGCCCGGCACGGACCGCCGCTGCGAAATCGCCTTCGACGGCGATCACGGCGAGGCGGCGGCGGACGAGGCGATCGCGGCCTTGGAGGCGGAGGGCATTCTGGTCGAAGCCCCCCTCCCCGCCACCCACGCAGACGCCATGTTGCCCGGCACCACCCTCTTGGCTGCGCGGTCCCTGAACCCTGCGCGCGTCGCGGTCGTCCATACCGGCACCCGTCCCGGACCGAACGGCCTGGAGACCTTTCTGTCGGTCGAGCGACTGACGCCGGAGGCGAGCAGATGATTGCCCGGACGTCCCTCATCCTCGCGACAATCGCGCTCCTGTCCGGCTGCGCGTCGCAAGGCGGGATGCAGGTCCCCTCCGGGGTGCGCGACATCGCGGTGCAGCGGATGCGGTTCGCAGCGGAAGCCGTGTGCCTCAACAATACCGGCCCGCGGGCGCAGGATCGTGCCGCCCGGGCACTCGACTTCCCGGTCCGGACCCGGGACGGCGACGCGACCGTCTACGTCAATCCCGGCACGCTGACCTTCCTGCGCCTCGGGCCCGCCCCGGAACAGGCGGTGACCACCCCGGCGGGACAGCGGATCGTCTATGACGGGTCGGGCTGCTCGGTCGGCTCGCCGGTCGTCGACATCCGTACCGCGAACCGCGTGGTGGGCGAGATACTGGCGCCCCGGCTCGTGGACGGCAGCACGACGCTCGCCTCCCCCGTCGGCGCAGGAACGAACCGGGCCGGCGGCGTCGGCCTGTTCTTCGCCGACCTGTCGGTAACCCTGCCGGAAGCCGAGACCACGATCACCGATCCCGAGACCGGGGAGGCGCGGAGCTTCGTGCACCCCGTCATCCTGATCATCCACAAGTAGAACGAGCGCGCGCCCCAGATCGCCGCAAACGGAGACCGACATGGCCATTCTCATCGACAAAGACACCAAGGTCATCTGCCAGGGCTTCACCGGCTCGCAGGGGACGTTCCATTCCGAACAGGCCATCGCCTACGGCACCCGGATGGTGGGCGGCGTGACCCCGGGCAAGGGCGGACAGACGCATCTCGACCTGCCGGTCTTCGATTCCTGCCACGAGGCGGTGGAGCGGACCGGGGCCGATGCGAGCGTCATCTACGTCCCGCCCCCCTTCGCCGCCGACAGCATCCTGGAAGCCATCGACGCGGAGATCCCGCTGGTCGTCTGCATCACCGAAGGGATCCCGGTCCTCGACATGATGAAGGTGAAGCGCGCGCTCGACGGGTCGAAGACGCGGCTGATCGGGCCGAACTGCCCCGGGGTGATCACGCCCGACGCCTGCAAGATCGGCATCATGCCCGGTCACATCCACAAGCGCGGATCGGTCGGCGTCGTCTCCCGCTCGGGCACGCTGACATACGAGGCGGTGAAGCAGACGACCGATATGGGGCTGGGCCAGTCCACTGCCGTCGGCATCGGAGGCGACCCGATCAAGGGGACGGAGCATATCGACGTGCTGGAGATGTTCCTCGCTGACCCGGAGACCACCTCGATCATCATGATCGGCGAAATCGGCGGCACCGCCGAGGAAGAGGCCGCGCAGTTCCTCGCGGACGAGCGCCGCGCGGGCCGCTGGAAGCCGACCGCCGGGTTCATCGCCGGCCGCACCGCCCCTCCGGGCCGCCGCATGGGCCATGCCGGCGCCATCGTGGCGGGCGGCAAGGGCGATGCCGAAAGCAAGATCGAAGCGATGAAGAAGGCGGGAATCATCGTCGCCGACAGCCCGGCCACGCTGGGCGAGGCGGTGAAGGAAGCCATCGGGTGAGGTGACGGGATGACGCGGTCGCGATACGGACAGGCAAGCGGGGCCCGCCCCGACCCGATGCGGCATTGCGCCGTCGCGGCCGGGATCCTTGCCCTGTCGCTCACCGCCGGTTCGGCGGAGGCGCAGGTCACTCCCTGCGCCGGGACCGCCCCCTTCGACGACACGCTCGCGGCGCTGGAGGCGGACGGCTGGACCATCGCGTCGGAGCCCGGGGCGCTCGCCCCCCACATCGACCGCCTCGCCTGGACGCTGATGCTGCCCTACCTCGCCGATGACGGGGGGGAGGACATCGCCACCCTCCTGGACCTGCAGCGGCGCGCGGTGCCGGGCCTGCTGGCCAAGCGGGACACCGATGCCACCCGCGCCCGGGTTTTGATCCGCGGGGACGGGGCCATGACCCTGACCGAGACGCGGACCACGCCCGATCGCGTCGAGCGCACCTGCCGCATCGCCCGCGATGCCACTGCCGGACCCGGCACGATCGACACCTCTACCTTTCCGGACGCGCCCGCCCTGACCGAAATCGCCACAATCCTCCCCGAGGAACCGAAGCCATGACCGAGCAATCGCCCAACGACGTCTTCCACTCCACATCCTTCATGCAGGGGCACAACGCGGAATATCTGGAACAGATGTATGCCCGCTACGCCTCCGACCCGTCGGCGGTGGACGAGACCTGGAAGCAGTTCTTCGCCGCTCTCGCAGACGACGCGGAGACCGCGAAGGCCGAGGCGGAGGGACCGTCCTGGGCCCGCGCCGACTGGCCGCCGATGCCGGAGGACGACCTGACCGCCGCGCTGACCGGCGAATGGCCCATGGCGCCCGCCGATCCGAAGGAAGCCCGCGCCGCGGGCGACAAGATCCGCGCCAAGGCCGAGGCGACCGGAGTTCCCGTCAGGGACGATCAGGTGCGCCGCGCCGTCCTCGACTCGATCCGCGCGATCATGCTGATCCGCGCCTACCGGATCCGCGGCCATCTCGCGGCCGATCTCGATCCGCTGGGCATGCGCAACGACGTGCCCCACCCCGAGCTGGACCCGACATCCTATGGCTTCACCGAAGCCGACATGGAGCGGCCGATCTTCATCGATCAGGTTCTGGGACTGGAGGTCGCCACGCTCCGCCAGATCGTCGCCATCCTGCGGCGGACCTATTGCGGCACCTTCGCGCTCCAGTACATGCACATCTCCGACCCCGAGCAATCCGGCTGGCTCAAGGAGCGGATCGAGGGGCTGGGCAAGGAAATCGAGTTCACCCAGAACGGGCGCAAGGCGATCCTGAACAAGCTGGTCGAGGCCGAGGGCTTCGAGAAGTTCCTTCACGTCAAGTACATGGGCACCAAACGGTTCGGCCTGGACGGGGGCGAGGCGCTGATCCCCGCGATGGAGCAGATCATCAAGCGGGGCGGCGCGCTGGGGGTCCGGGACATCGTGATCGGGATGCCCCACCGGGGCCGTCTGTCGGTGCTCGCCAACGTGATGAACAAGCCCTACCGCGCGATCTTCAACGAGTTCCAGGGCGGCAGCTTCAAGCCCGAGGACGTGGACGGGTCCGGCGACGTGAAATATCACCTCGGCGCCTCGTCGGACCGGGAGTTCGACGGCAACACGGTCCACCTCTCGCTGACGGCCAACCCGTCCCATCTTGAGGCGGTGAACCCCGTCGTCCTCGGCAAGACCCGCGCCAAGCAGGATCAGCTCGGCGATACCAAGCGGCGGCAGGTCGCGAGCATCCTGCTCCATGGCGACGCCGCCTTCGCCGGACAGGGCGTGGTGGCCGAATGCTTCGCGCTGTCGGGCGTGCGCGGCCACCGGACCGGCGGGACGATCCATATCGTCGTCAACAACCAGATCGGCTTCACCACCGCGCCGCATTTCAGCCGGTCCAGCCCCTACCCCACCGACAACGCGCTGGTGGTCGAGGCGCCGATCTTCCACGTCAACGGCGACGACCCGGAAGCCGTGGTCCACGCCGCCCGGGTCGCGACCGAGTTCCGACAGAAGTTCGGCAAGGACGTCGTGCTCGACATCTTCTGCTACCGCCGCTTCGGACATAACGAGGGGGATGAGCCGATGTTCACCAACCCCCTGATGTACAAGAAGATCAAGCAGCAGAAGACGACGCTGACCCTCTACACAGAGCGGCTGGTCAAGGACGGCCTGATCCCGGAAGGCGAGATCGAGGGGATGCAGGCCGCGTTCCAGGAGATGCTGGCGCAGGAATTCGAGGCCGGGCGCGATTACCGGCCCAACAAGGCCGACTGGCTGGACGGGCGCTGGTCCCATCTCGATCGCCGCAAGGAGGACGAGTATATCCGCGGCGAGACCGCCATCCCGGAGGCGACGTTCACCGAGGTCGGCAAGGCCCTGACCCGCGCGCCCAAGGGCTTCGCGATGCACCGGACGGTGGAGCGCCTTGTCGACGCGAAAGCCAAGATGTTCGAAAGCGGCGAGGGCTTCGACTGGGCCACCGCCGAGGCGCTGGCCTTCGGCTCGCTCCTGACCGAGGGCTACAAGGTCCGCCTCGCCGGACAGGACAGCACCCGCGGCACGTTCAGCCAGCGCCATTCGGCCTTCGTCAATCAGGAGACGGAGAAGCGCTACCACCCGCTCAACCACATCCGCGAGGGTCAGGCGCGCTACGAGGTGATCGATTCCGCCCTGTCGGAATACGCGGTGCTGGGCTTCGAATACGGCTACTCGCTGGCGGAGCCCAACGCGCTCACCATGTGGGAGGCGCAGTTCGGCGACTTCGCCAACGGCGCCCAGATCATGTTCGACCAGTTCATTTCCTCGGGCGAAAGCAAGTGGCTGCGCATGTCCGGCCTCGTCTGCCTCCTGCCCCACGGCTACGAGGGCCAGGGTCCGGAGCATTCCTCCGCCCGGCTCGAACGCTTCCTGCAGATGTGCGGGCAGGACAACTGGATCGTCGCCAACTGCTCCACGCCCGCCAACTACTTCCACATCCTGCGGCGCCAGCTCCATCGCGACTTCCGCAAGCCGCTGGTCCTGATGACGCCGAAATCGCTCCTGCGGCACAAGCTCGCCGTCAGCCGGACGGAGGAGTTCACCACCGGCAGTTCCTTCCACCGGGTCCTGTGGGACGATGCGCAGCAGGGCAATTCCGAGACGGAGCTGAAGCCCGACGCGGAGATCAAGCGCGTCGTCGTCTGCTCCGGCAAGGTCTATTACGACCTGCTGGAGGCGCGCGACGAACGCGGGGCGGACGAGGTCTACATCCTGCGGCTGGAGCAGTTCTACCCGTTCCCTGCCCTGTCGATGGTCAACGAGTTGTCGCGCTTCAAGGGCGCGCAAGTCGTCTGGTGTCAGGAGGAGCCGAAGAACCAGGGTGGCTGGACCTTCGTGGAGCCGAACCTCGAATGGGTCCTGACCCGGATCGGCGCGTCCCATACCCGTCCGCGCTATGTCGGCCGCGCCTCCTCGGCGTCGCCCGCCACCGGCCTCGCCAGCCAGCACAAGGCCCAACAGACCGCGCTCGTCGACGAAGCGCTGACCACGGAGTAATTCCATGACCATCGAAGTGAAGGTGCCCACCTTGGGCGAATCCGTGACCGAGGCGACCGTCGCCACCTGGTTCAAGCAGCCGGGCGATGCCGTCGCGACCGACGAGATGCTCTGCGAGCTGGAGACCGACAAGGTCACCGTCGAGGTTCCCTCCCCTGCCACCGGTACCCTGGGCGAGATCGTCGCGGCCGAGGGCGAGACGGTGGGCGTCGATGCCCTGCTGGCCACCATTTCCGAGGGCGCGGGTGCCCCCGCTTCCGACGGCGCGGCCCCGGCGGCGGTTGCCGAACCCGGATCGTCCGGCAAGGCGGAAGAGGCCCCCGGGGAAGCCCCCGCCCCCGCCTCCTCCAACGACGATCAGGCCGTGGACGTCATGGTCCCCGCCCTGGGCGAATCCGTTTCCGAGGCGACCGTCGCCACCTGGTTCAAGGCCGAGGGCGAGTCCGTCGCGCAGGACGAGATGCTGTGCGAGCTGGAGACCGACAAGGTCTCCGTCGAGGTGCCCGCCCCCGCCGCCGGCACCCTCTCGAAGATCCTCCACCACGAGGGCGCGACTGTCGAGGCGGGCGGCAAGCTGGCCGAAATCTCCGCCGGGGCCGATGCCGATGTGGCCGCTCCCAAGGCCGTCGATCCCGAACCCACCCCCGATGCCAAGGCCGATGCCCGCGGGGATGTGGAGAACGCACCGTCGGCCAACAAGCTGATGGCGGAAAAGGGTCTCACGGATGCGCAGGTCACCGGCACCGGTCGCGACGGCCGCATCATGAAGGAGGATGTGCAGAAGGCCGCGGCCTCCCCCAAGGACACCGCAAAGCCCGCAGACGCGCCGCAGGCCCCCCGCGCACCCGTCGCCGCCGGGGACGAGGCCCGGGAGGAGCGGGTCCGCATGACCCGCCTGCGCCAGACCATCGCCCGCCGCCTCAAGGACGCGCAGAACACCGCCGCCATGCTCACCACTTATAACGAGGTGGACATGTCCGCGGTCATGGATTTGCGCAGCGAATACAAGGACCTGTTCCAGAAGAAGCATGGCGTGAAACTCGGCTTCATGTCCTTCTTCACCAAGGCCTGCGTCCACGCCCTGCGCGAGGTGCCGGAGGTCAATGCGGAGATTGACGGCACCGACGTCGTCTACAAGAACTTCGTCCATATGGGTATCGCCGCGGGCACGCCCCAAGGTCTCGTGGTGCCTGTGATCCGCGATGTCGACGCGCTGTCCTTCGCCGAGATCGAGAAGGCCATCGCCGAAAAGGGCGCCGCGGCCCGCGACGGCAAGCTCTCCATGGCCGACATGCAGGGCGGGACGTTCACCATCTCGAACGGTGGCGTCTACGGCTCGCTCATGTCCTCGCCCATCCTCAACCCGCCGCAATCGGGCATCCTCGGCATGCACAAGATCCAGGACCGCCCCGTGGTCGTCGGCGGCGAGATCGTCATCCGCCCGATGATGTACCTCGCGCTGAGCTACGACCACCGGGTCGTGGACGGAAAAGGCGCGGTGACGTTCCTCGTGCGGGTGAAGGACGCGCTGGAGGATCCGCGAAGGCTGCTGATGGATTTGTGAGGTTAATTCATGCCAACGTTGCCGGCTCTTAAGCGAAGATATCGAGAGGTTCCGGATAACACTCATTACTATCTGGGAAAGCTTGAAGGACTGCTCGAAAACGACACCTTAGACGTGGCGCTTGCATATGCATTTATGAAGCTTGAGGAAGGTAATCATCGCGCGCTCAAATGCGCTTTAGTAAGAAAATTGAAGTGTGACTCGGCAAAATCGGATGACGCCCTGTCTAAACAGCACTTTACAAGAGATTATTATAGGAAGGTCTTTAAGAATGTCGTGGGGCAGGACGTTCCTTTGGAAGCAACGCGGAAACTTGCCGCCGCCGAAAAGATACGAGATCGACAAGTGCATGGAAAGATCGTTCCTAAATCAGAGCTTAGAGAAGGTATAGCTGACGCGCTAGATTATATTATGATACTTGGAAATTTCATTGAGCAAGAAGTAGGCCTGAACCCTTTCGGTGATTTGCGTGGACTTGTTGGGAGAGCCGCTTTGCTTGATGGCCCAAGATCATATTGGCTTTTGAAAGGTGTTGGATTTTATACGACCAACAACTAGTATTTTTAAATATCAAGCGTGATAAAAAATGCTATCGAACCATAGGTCCCCCATGAACCTCCTCCTCCACCTCACCCCCGCCACCCCCTACGACGCGTGGAAAGCCGACTTCGACGCCCATGCGGAGACCCGCTCGCAGGCTGGTCTCACCCTGCTCCAGCTCTGGCGCACAGCCGACGGCCCGGGCGTCACCGCGCTCTTCGAGGTCAACGACCGCGCCAAGGCTCAGAGGTGGATCGACAACGAGGCCGCGACCGACGGCCCGGTCGATGCGCATTTCCTGCGCACCGCCTGACCGCTCTGCCCACCGCACGCTCCGCACGAGCCACCCCGCCCCCACGGAGACGCCCATGCGCCTCGTCCTCGCCCTCTGCGCCCTGTTCCTGACCTCGCCGGTCCTGGCGGGCCCGCCCGCCCTCGCCCCGCCCGCCGAGCGCGCCGATCTGATCCGCGTCGACAAGTCCGAGCGGCGCATGGATCTGCTGCGCGACGGCGCGGTCATCGCGACCTATCCGATCCGGCTGGGCGATGACGGCGACGGCGGCCACAAGACGCGACAGGGGGACGAGCGCACGCCCGAGGGGCGCTACGTCATCGACTGGCGCAATCCCGGCTCGCGCTTCCACCTGTCGCTCCACATCTCCTATCCGAACGCCGACGACCGGGCCCGGGCGCGGGCTGCGGGCGAGAGCCCCGGCGGCGACATCATGATCCACGGATTTCCGAACGGGATGGGCCTCTGGGCCTGGCTCCTGCATCTCGGGGCCGACTGGACCGATGGCTGCATCGCCGTCAGCGATTTCCAGATGCGCGAGATCTGGTCGCTCGTTCCCAACGGAACGCCCATCCATATCCAGGCCTGACCCGGCGGAGAACGACCATGACACCCGAGCTGACCGCCCTCGCCCTCGCCGCCCTCCTCCAGGTCGTGCAATTCGTCCTCTTCGCGACCTTCGCCAATCGCGAGCTGGGACCGGGCTATACCATGTCCGCCCGGGACCGGGAGCCGAGCCGCGACATGTCGGACCGGACCCGGCGCCTGCAACGGGCCTTCCAGAACCATTTCGAGGGACTCCTCCTCTTCGCCATTGCCGTGATCCTCGTCACCCTCTCGGAGCAGGGAACGGCCTTCACCGCGATCTGCGCCTGGGCCTACCTCGTCGCGCGGATCCTCTACGTCCCAGCCTACGCGTTCGGGTGGCGACCCTGGCGGTCGCTGATCTGGATGGTGGGGTTCACGGCGACGGTCCTGATGGTTATCTCCACCCTCGTCTGACGCATCGAACGTCATGACCAACGTCACGACGTATGTCACGACCCCGGTCACGACGTCCGTCACCCCCACCGGAGGCATCATGGCCCAATACGACGTCATCATCATCGGCTCCGGCCCCGGCGGCTATGTCTGCGCCATCCGCTGCGCGCAACTCGGCCTCAAAACCGCGGTGGTGGAAGGGCGCGAGACCCTTGGCGGGACCTGCCTCAATGTCGGTTGCATCCCCTCCAAGGCGATGCTGCACGCGACCGAGATGCTGCACGAGGCGGAGGCGAATTTCGCGAAGATGGGCCTGATGGCGGAGGCGCCGAAGGTCGATTGGGAGAAGATGCTCGCCTACAAGCGGGACACCATCGACCAGAACACCAAGGGCATCGAATTCCTATTCAAGAAGAACAAGATAGACTGGATCAAGGGCTGGGCCTCGATCCCCGGACCGGGCAGTGTGACGGTCGGCGACGACACCCACGAGGCGAAGCACATCATCGTGGCCAGCGGCTCCGACAGCGCCAACGTCCCCGGCGCCGAGGTGGAGATCGACGAGACGGTGATCGTCACCTCCACCGGCGCGCTGGAGCTGGAGAACATTCCCGAAAGCATGGTCGTCGTCGGCGGCGGCGTCATCGGGCTGGAGCTGGGATCGGTCTACGCACGGCTCGGCACCAAGGTCACCGTCATCGAGTATCTCGATGCCGTCACACCGGGGCAGGATACAGAAATCGCCAAGCAATTCCAGAAGCTTCTGCAGAAGCAGGGCCTCAAGTTCGTGATGGGTGCCGCCGTCTCCAAGGTGGTGGCGACGGACGGTCGCGCCCATATCGACTACACCCTCCGCAAGGATGACAGCGCCAAGCAGATGGAGGCGGACATCGTCCTTGTCGCCACCGGGCGCAAGCCGCATACGGACGGTCTGAACCTCGACGGGATCGGCGTGAAGCTGACGAGGCGCGGCCAGATCGCCGTCGACGACGGCTACAAGACCTCCGTGGACGGCATCTATGCCATCGGCGACGTGATCGAGGGTCCGATGCTGGCCCACAAGGCCGAGGACGAGGGCATGGCCATCGCCGAGATCCTCGCCGGTCAGCACGGGCACGTGAATTACGGCGTGATCCCGGGCGTGATCTACACCCATCCCGAGGTCGCCAGCGTCGGCCAGACCGAGGAGCAGCTCAAGGAAGCGGGCCGTGCCTACAAGGTCGGCAAGTTCTCCTTCATGGGCAACGGTCGGGCCAAGGCCAACTTCGCCGCCGACGGGTTCGTCAAGCTGCTGGCGGACAAGGAGACGGACCGGATCCTCGGCTGTCACGTTATCGGTCCGATGGCCGGCGACCTGATCCACGAGGTCTGCGTCGCGATGGAGTTCGGGGCCGCGGCCGAGGATCTGGCGCGCACCTGTCATGCCCATCCGACCTACAGCGAGGCGATGCGCGAGGCCGCCCTCGCCTGCGGCGACGGGGCGATCCACGCCTGAAGGCGGCTCACGCCGCCAGGAGCCGCAGACCTTGCGTGACGTCGGCCCGGACGGCCAGACGAAGCCCCGGCTCGTCGGCCGCCCGCAATGCCGCGACGATGGCCCGGTGGTTCCGCGGCACCTCGGTCCGGTTCAGTCGCCCGTAGAGCGCCCGCATCGTCGGTCCGAGCTGGAGCCAGACCGTCTCGGCCATGGCGAGCATCGCCGGGGCCTGCGCGCGGAGGTAAAGCGTGCGGTGGAATTCGAGGTTCGTGCGGATGTAGCCGCTGGCATCGTGATCGGCGATCCGCTCGGCGATCGACCGGTTGATCGCCTCCATCCGGTCGATCAGCGCCGGGTGCGCCCGGGGCAGCGCGCGGGCCGCCAGTTCCGGCTCCAGCAGGGAGCGGATGGAGGCGAGTTCCTCGATCCGTTCATGCGACAGGGCCGGGGTCGCGATCCGACCGCTCGCCGACAGGGACAGTGCGCCTTCTGCCACCAGTCGCCGCATGGCCTCCCGGACCGGGGTCATCGAGACGCCGTAATCCCGTCCGATCCCGCGCAGGGTCATCGCCTCGCCCGGGGGTATCTCCCCGTGCATGATCCGGGTGCGAAGGCTGCGGTAGAGGCGTTCATGCGCAGCGCCGGTGCCGTCGGGAAGGGGGTTCAGGAGCATGGTCCCACCATCGCCCTAGCCACCGGAGAAATCCACCGCATGCAGCGCCGCCCCTTCCCGCCGCAACCAGGCGCGCCGGTGTGCGTAATCGGGAACAAGCGCCTCCACCTGTGTCCAAAAGCGGGCGGAATGATCCATATGGGCCAGATGCGCGACCTCGTGGGCGGCCACGTAGTCGAGCACCTCGGGCGGCGCCATGACCAGACGCCAGGAGAACATCAGATCCCCCCGGGAGGAGCATGACCCCCAGCGCGAGCGCGTGTCCCGCAACGTCAGTCGCCCGGGACGTCGTCCCAGATTGGTCGCGTGCCGGTCCACCGCTTCCGTCAGATGGGTGCGTGCGAGGGTCCGGAGCAAGGCCCTGATCCGCGGCCCGGCGCGGGCATCGTCGGGAACCGCGATCGCGCCGTCCACGAAACGCGCCGACCGGCCCGACCCCTCGACGACAGCCGTCCGACGCCCCCCGAGCGGCATGAAGGCCCCCACCGCCGCGACCACCGGAGCCGGGACCGCGGCGACGTTGCGCAGAATCCAGCCCGCCTGTTCGGCCACGAAAGCGCGCGCCTCGGACAGCGCCATGCGGGACGGAAGGCTGAGCGTCACGCGGCCGTCCGACCGGCCCACCCGGAGCGACATCCGACGGGCCCGCGCGGAGCGGCGCAGCGCGATCTCGATCCCCGGCGCGCCGGGTACGGACAGCGTCTCGACCATCGTTCCGCCCCTCCCATACCGGGGGCTTGCCACCTCGGTGAGGCTGTGGCATGGCACCCCATTCCGGACCCCGGCGAGATGCCGGGACGACATGAAGGATGCGACATGCCCAAGGAAGAATGGGGCGTCAAGCGGGTCTGCCCGACGACCGGCAAACGCTTCTACGACCTCAACCGCGATCCGATCGTCAGCCCCTATACCGGCGAGGTCGTGACCGTCGAAGGCGGTATCCAAGACCCGCGTTCTCGTCGCCGACAAGGACGACGTGGACGCCAAGTCGAAGGCGGACGAGGATCTGTTGCTGGATGACGACGACGTCGATATCGCCGAGGACGAAGAAGAGGACGACGACGCCGACGAAGCGGAGGGTGTCCTGGAGGACGACGAGGACGAGGATACGGTCTCGCTCGAGGAGATCGCGGACGTCCCCGCGGAGAAGGAAGACGACTGAACCACAGCGGCGGCGGGGGCGTTTTGCGCTTGCGCCGCACCGGCCTTCGTCCTAGGACGCGGCTGGTTTCGGGGCCTTAGCTCAGTTGGTAGAGCGCCTGCATGGCATGCAGGAGGTCAGCGGTTCGACCCCGCTAGGCTCCACCAAACACTCTCTCCGAGTAAGACGAACGTGCGTTTCGTAGTGGGACGGTCGGCAGTCGTTTTGCGGATGGCGCGAAGGCTCCCGTGGTTGGACTTGTTCTCTTCCGAACTCGCCCCCGGTATCGCTGTTCGGGGATAGGGTGTCGCCTGGACGGGGCCACGGCCCGCGCCGCGCCTGCGGCAGCAGCAATGCAAGGACAGCAAACACGCTCCGCCTTTCGCGCGGCTCCTGTCGCGGACATAGCCAACCGGGGCGAGCGCCACCTCCCATACGCGGGCTTCCATTAACCACCCCATCCGCTAGGACGATGCGGAGATCGGTCGGAACCGCATAGTGAGACAGGAGCCGTCATCCGGCCGAAGGGGATCCTGATGGATTGGAAGCGATACGCCGTCTATTGGCTGCCGGACAGGGAACTGGGCCGCGCCGGTGCCGCCTGGCTTGGCTGGGACGCACGAACGGGCGTTCCGGTACCCCGGGGCGATCCCGCGGCGGAGGGACCCCGTCGCTACGGGTTTCATGCGACGCTGAAGGCGCCCTTCCGTCTCCGGGGCACCGAAAAGGATCTGCTGAACGAATGCGCGGCACTGGCCATGTGCCTGTCCCGCCTTCCGCCGCAGATGCTGTCGGTTGAGGATATCGGGGGGTTTCTCGCGCTCAAGCCCGGGGATGAAGGGCCGTCGCGCATTCTGGCCGCGCGACTGGTGGAGGGTCTGGACCGGTTCCGTGCCCCCCCCGATCCGGCGGAGCTAACCCGTCGCCGCGCGTCGGGTCTGAGCCCGGCGCAGGACGATCTGCTGGTCCGCTGGGGCTATCCCTATGTGATGGCGGAACACCGGCTGCACCTGACGCTCACGGGTGCGTTGCCGCCGGACGGGACGGCCTCCCGCATCCGCACACATTTCGCCGCGGCACTCGCAATCCCCGCTCCGATCACGGCGATTGCGTTGATGGGGGAGGATGCGGAGGGGCGCTTCCATCTGATCCGCGAGATGCCGCTCCAGGGCTGAGACAAGGCTCATGTCGGGTAGAACCGCAACCAATCAGGTCCAGGCCGGCGCCTCCGTTGCGGGCGCATAGGTTCCGAAGGACCATTCGTGTCCGCCCGGATCGCGCCCGCGCCAGCGGCGGGTTCCGAATTCCGTATCCTCCGGCCCGTAGACCACGTCCGCCCCGGCGGCGACCGCCCGGGAATGGTGCGCGTCCACATCCTCGACGACGAGATAAATGCCGGGACTCGCCACGGCGGGTGCGGTATCGACGCTGCCGATCATCACGACGCCGTTGCCGTGCCGCATCTCCGCATGCATCACGCGCCCGTCCTCGCCGTCATGCGACTGCACCGGTTCGAGGCCGAACGCGTCCCGGAGAAATTCCATCGCGGCCCTGGCGTCCACGTAGCTGAGATAGGGAACTATGGCAGGGCTGTCGGGCATGGCATTGGCTCCTTCGGCTCGCGGGCGTTAAATCCGATGGTGGAGAGAGCTTCGGCGAACGAACCCCTGCTGGCCAGCGTCGCGGTGCGGGGCGGCAGTCATCCGCCGCCCCGCAATTCCTCCTCAGACGAACGGCGTGTCCGTCGGTCCGAATTCCAACCCGATCAGCAGCGGATCGTGATCCGAGGCGCGATACGGCGTGGTGCCGTCGAACAGCGCCGCGTCCCGACCGAAGTCGAGATTGTAGTCGATCGCGTCAGGCTCGGGCGAGTTGATCTCCCACGCCGCAGTCCCCGTCACGTTGTCGAGGATACCGCTATTGGCGAAGGCGTAGTCGAGCGTCCCGGTCTGGCCGTCGAACACGAAGGTCGTGGCCCCAGGATCGAACCGCTCCTCCAGATTGATGTAGCCCGCGTCCTCCATCGCGGCGATCGGGGCTTCCTTGGCGTAGGCGTTGAAATCGCCCAGGACGAGGAGATCGTCATCGGCCTCCGCGTCGAGCCAGGCGGTGAGGACCTGAACCCCCTCGGTGCGGAGCGCGTCGAACGCCCCGGCTCCGTTGCCCTGATCGGCATCGCCGCCATCCCCGTTGCCGCCCTTGGACTTCATGTGGGTGACCGCGACCGAGAACACCTCTCCCGTGGCGAGGTCCTGGAAATCCGCCAGCAGCGGGGCCCGGTTCGTGGACGATCCGTCGAACACGCCCGTCCCGTCATCGTCCAGCGCGCCGAACCCGAGGCCGTCCAGATCGCTGTCGTCCAGTATCTCGACCGATCCCGGCATCAGGGTCACCGACGCGGTCTTGTAGATCATGCCCACGCTGATCGCGTCGCCCGTATCCACGAAGGCCCGTCCCGGATTTACCGAGGCCCAGACGTCCGTGCCGTAGCCTGCGTTCAGAGCCTCGACAAGAACATCTGTGGCGACCTTGCCGTCTCCGTTCCGGTCGGAACCGAACTCGTTCTCCAGTTCCACCAGCCCGAAAACATCCGCGTCGATGGCCGAGAGCGTCGTCACCAGCTTTTCGAGCTGCCGGTCGAATTCACGCGTATCGGCAACGTAATCGAGATCGCCCGGCTCCGGGCCCACGCCATCGAAGTTGAAATCGTTGGCACCCCGCGGTTCCAGGTTGTTCGGCCCGGCGCTGAGCGGGTTGTTGTTGCGCGCCTGCGCGTCATCGAGGGTGGAAAAGAAGTTCAGGACGTTGAAGCTCGACACCGTGATCGTGCCGCCCACATCCGGCGGCGACTCCTCCCGCTGGTTGGTGTTGTCGAACGTGTTCACATCGTCCTCGGCCGACCGGACGCGCCATTCGTTGAAGGCGTAATCCAGCACCCCCGTCAGGTTGTCGATCGTATCGCCCATGGTGAAGTCGTCGTCGGTGTCGAACACGCCATCGCCGTTCAGGTCGGCCTCCGCGAAGATCGGCGCGTTCTGGACGCTCAGCCCGTCGTCGAAGATGATCTGATCGCTGCCGATCTCGCGCTGATAGGCGTCGAAGGCGGCGGCGTCCGGCGCGTTCTCCTGTGTGAACTGGACCGGGCGTCCCTGGGCGTTCAGGCCGATCTCGCCGAACCGGTCGAGCTGGAACATCTCGTTGATCGTGAGCGTGTCGGTGAACCGGACCAGCATCCCCTCATAGGCTTCTAGGTCGGGCAGGTAGTCGCCGCCCGCCTCGACGACGTCGTCTATCGCGTCAAGCGACACATCGACCGCGAGCGTCGAGACATCCGCCACCGCCCCGACGGCATCCACCGTCACGGCATCCGCGACGATCACGGTGCGGCCGGACTGTTCGGCGACGGTGCCCGTGACGGTCACCCGATCGCCGATGCCGACCTCCGCCGGGAGGTTGCCCTGCGCGACGAAGATGCCCTCCGACGTGGCCGTATTCCCGTCCTGATCCGACACTTCCTCCTGCAGGAAGAAGCCGCCGAGATTGCGGGCCTCGTCCGCATCGCCATCCTCGAAATCGCCTGTGACGATGGCCGTGATGCTCACCCGCTCGCCCGCGAGCGTCGTCGCCGCGCCGCTGCCCTGCACTTCGGAGATCAGGCGTGCGACCGGATCGACGCCACCCCCACCGCCATCGCCGTTGCTCGCCCCCGGCGTCGGCGCCTGGGCCGAGAACGTGCCGTCGCCATCGGGGACGCGCGAATTGGACTGGTTGTCCTTTTCGCCATTCGCCGCCTCGTCGAACTGCTCGGTCTGGCCAAGCGCATTCAGCAGATCCGCATCGTCCCCGTCATTCGTGCCGTAGACGACCGCATCCAGAAGCTGTCCCTCGGCGAGCGCACCCACCGGCGTGTCGTTCGGGAAATCCGCCGCGTCGCCCCGGACCAGCGCCACGGCATCGGCACCATTCTGCAACGTGTTGCCCGGGAAGACGATCTGCGCGCCCGCGACCCCGGCATTGCCCAGCACGAAGAAGCCGTCCGCATCGGTCATGAACCCATCGAGGTCGAATGCCTGATAAGAGGCGTCGTCGGACCCGTTATAGAGCACGATGCTCAGCCCATCGAGGGACGTGCCTCCGGCGCCGCCATCGTACAGCTCGATGAACTCCGCCGCATCGCTGCCGGGGGTGTCGGCATCCACCTCGTTGATGACGATCCTCGGGGCCGCGGCCACGCCGCCGGGCGATCCGATCTCGCCGCCCGCATTGCCGCCCGCGGCCGCGGACAGAGCGCCGGTATTGGCCGGCGTGTCGACGCCCGCCTCCGACAGGACCCAGTTCGCGCCGACATTTCCGTCCGCCGCGAGATCCGTCAGGTAGATGGACGTCCCGTTGGTCGAGGACGGCCACGCGCCGCCACTTTCGTAGGTGACGTAGACCTCGGCATTCGCCCCGGTCGAGGCGTCGCCGTCGAAGGCGCCGAAGCTGGACCAGAGCCCGAAGCTGTCGCCGCCATTGTTGAGGGCCGCGCGCGACCAGCCCGTGACCGCGATCAGGTTGATGCCGTCGCCCCAGGCCGCCGCGAAGTCGGCCGCCGCCAGGTCGTCCGCATCGTAAAACACCGCCGAGCCACCCGCCGCGATGGAGCCGCCCGCGATGTTCGCTCCCGTCTGCTGAATGGAGTTCGCGTCGTCGAACACCCAGCCGGTGAGGTCCACGGCCTCGGAGCCCAGATTCACCACCTCGAACCATTCCCACGCCCCTTCGTCCGAGGCCGGGTTGTACATGATCTCCGACAGGACCAAGGTCGGTCCCTCGTCCACATCGGTCACGGTCACCGCGATATCCGCCGTGTCCGAAGCCCCCTGATCGTCCGTCACCGATACCGTCACGTCATAGGTGCCGTCGCCGCCCGCATCCGCGGGTGCCTCGAAGTCGGGCGCGGACCGGAAGGTCAGCGCGCCAGTCGCGGCATCCACCTCGAACAGGCCCGCATCCGCCCCGCCCGCGATGGCGAAGGACAGGACCGCGCCGGAATCCACGTCGCTGGCCGTCAGGGTCGCCACGGTCGTGCCGTTCTCGGCCAAGTCCACAGCTTCGGGCGCGATCAGGACGGGGTCGTCGTTCACCCCCGTCACCGTGACCGAAACCGTCGCGGTGTCCTGTCCGCCGCGCCCGTCCTCCACCACGTAGCGGAACGTATCGACGACCTGTCGCCCCGCAGCCAGCACGTCGAGCGCGCCGGACGGATCGTAAGTCACCTGCGTCCCGTCGAACGCCACCTGTGCCCCGAGGACGCTGGATCCCTCGACCGATACGATCCGCAGGGTGTCGCCGTCGAAGTCCTTGTCGTTGGCGAGCAAATCCGCCGCCGAGAGCGTCACGGCGGAATCCTCGCCCGTCGCCGCCACGTCATCGCCCGCGATCACCGCATTGTTGCGTCCATCGAGGAAGATGGTGGTTCCGTCGCCGAACCGGATCTCCTCCACCCGGACAAGACGGTCCCGCCCGACCCCCTCGTCCGCGCCGCTCTCGCGGAACACCGTGACCGGGGACCAGGGGTTGCGTCCGGGCTCGATGCGGTAATCCTCGAACGCGCCCGCATAGACGACTGCATCGTATCCGGTGCCGCCATCGTACCGGTTGCGCCCGCCGCCCGCGATGAACGTGTCGTCCCCGGACCCGCCCGAAGCCCGGTCGCGACCCGCGCCCACCAGGATCGTGTCGTCGCCGCGCCCGCCGTCGATCCGATCGTTGCCCGCACCCGCGTCGATCCGGTCGTCGCCCCATCCGCCGAACACCCGATCCGCCCCGCGACCCGTCGTGATCGTGTCGTCTCCCCACAATCCGAACACGAGCGCATCGCGGCCGGAGGACGTCAGAACGTCGTCGCGGAACGTCCCGAAGATGATCTGCGGCAGGTCGAGGCGGAACGGCAGCGGCTGGAACAGCGAATGGGTCAGCGAGAAGAAACTCATGGATCGATCCTTTTAACGGTCTTTCTGCGGGCCCATCGGGGCGCCACGCGACAGAAGCATGGTTAACGTAACACTGCGACGACGCGCCCGAGGAACATAAAAGTGCCCTGACCGGCCCGGTTTCCGTATCGTCACCGCCATTCTGTCCCCATTTCTGGACGGGAAATCGGCAGTATGAAAATTGAACCGTTCGGTCTATCAGCCGGGGTCACGCGTCAGCGCGCCGCCCGATCCGCCGAGGTTTCCGATGTTCCGACTTACTGCACTCCCGGCGCTCCTGCTCGCCGCCCTTCCCCTTGCCGCCCAGGATTCCCTGCCGCCGCCATCGGTGACCGTGGCCGAAGTCGCGTTGGCCGAAGTGATCGACCGGGTTCCGGTCGCGGGGACGCTGGTGTCCCGGGACGAGGTTCTCGTTACGCCGCTCGTATCCGGCTATCCGATCGAGGCGCTGTTGCATGATATCGGGGACAGCGTCGAAGCGGGGGAGGTCCTCGCCCGCCTCGACGACCGTACCCTCGCGGCACAGCTCGCCCAGGCGGATGCGGAACTGGCCCGCGCCCGCGCCGCCGTGGGACAGGCCCAGAGTCAGATCGACAGCGCCGCCGCCAATGCGGACCAGACCGCCAGCGCCCGGACCCGGACCCAGACGCTGCGGGATTCCGGCACGACGACGCAGGCCGTCCTGGATCAGGCGGTCGCGTCCGACCTCACCTCCCAGGCGGCATTACGAACGGCACAGGACGGGCTCGCCGTGTCCGAGGCCCAGGTGCAGCAGGCGGAGGCCGCCCGCGACATCGCCGAGCTGAACCTGTCCCACGCAATCATCCGCGCCCCGGTCGCGGGCATCATAAGCGAGCGGGCGGGCCGGATCGGCGCCATGGCCAGCGGATCGGGCGATCCCCTCTATCGCATTATCGCCGATGGCACGGTGGAACTGGAGGCGGAGGTGATCGAGACCGATCTCGGTCGGATCGAACGCGGCGATGCGGCCACGATCGCCGTCGCCGGTCTGGCCACGGCTCCAGGCACCGTCCGCCTCATCCCGCCCACCGTGAACCCGCTCAACCGCCTCGGGACCGTCCGCGTGACGCTGGAGGCGGAGGGGCTCCGGCCCGGTCTTTTCGCGAGCGGATGGATCGTGGTCACCCGGCGGGACGCGCCGACCGTGCCGACCGCCGCCGTGCTGTCGGATGCGGCGGGCGACTACGTCCTGATCGTGGAGGAGGGAACCCTGTCCCGCCGCGACGTGATCGCGGGTCTGATCTGGGACGGTCGCCGGGAAATCGTCGAGGGTGTCGAGCCGGGACAGGTCGTGGTCGCGCGGGCGGGTGGGTTTTTCGCCGCGGGCGACAACGTCACACCGGTCGAGGCCACATCGGAGGACGCGCCCGGCGGGGATCAGGCCGCGGAGTCCGGTCGATGATGAACATGTCCACCTGGGCGATCCGCAAGCCGGTTCCGTCCATCGCGCTCTTCCTCGTCCTCCTGCTGCTGGGCCTCGTCGGTTTCTTCCGCCTGCCGGTGACGCAATTCCCGAATATCGACATTCCGATCATCAACGTCTCGGTGGCCCAGGCCGGGGCCGCCCCGTCGGAAGTCGCGAACCAGATCGTCAAACCCATCGAGACCGCCGTGTCCGACACGGTCGGGGTCCGCCACGTGACCGCCGTGGCGGTCGACGGCCTCGCTACGATCACCGTGGAGTTCGAGCTGGAAACGGATACGGATCGGGCACTCAACGATATCAAGGACGCGGTCGCCAATGCCCGCGGAGACCTTCCCGACGGGATCGAGGAACCGCTGGTGACCCGGGTAGACGTCACCGGCGCGCCGATCCTGACCTATGCCGTCAGCGATCCCACACGATCCATCGAGGAGCTGTCCTACCTCGTGGACGATGTCATCGCGCGCGACCTCGTGACGGAGGATGGTGTCGGCAAAGTGACCCGTATCGGCGGCGGCGAACGCGCCATCGAGGTGGAGCTGGAACCGGACCGGCTGCTGGCGCTGGGGCTCACGGCATCGGACGTCAACGAGCAGCTTCGCTCGATCAATATCGACCTCGGCGGCGGCTCCGGCGATCTCGCCGGTCAGGAATACGCGATCCGCGCTCTGGGGTCCGCCGACAGCGTGGTCGACCTCGCTGCCACCGCGATCCGCCTCCCCTCCGGCGGGACCGTCCGCCTGGAACAACTCGGCCGCGTGGTCGACGGCGCGAACGAGCCCGATACCTTCGCCCTGTCCGACGGGCAGCCGGTCGTGGCCTTCGCCGTCTTCCGTGCGACGGGCGAGTCGGACCTGACCGCGGGCGAGAACGTCAAGGAACGGCTGGAGAGCCTCAAGGCCGATTACCCCAACGCGACGTTCACCCTTATCGACGACGCCACGATCTATACCGAGGGCAACTACCATTCCGCGATGGAGACGCTTTACGAGGGCGCCGCACTCGCCATCATCGTGGTGTTCATCTTTCTGCGAAACTGGCGCGCCACGCTCATCACGGCCGTCGCCTTGCCGCTGTCGATCATTCCGACCTTCATCGTGATGCAGTATCTCGGCTTCTCGCTGAACACGGTGTCGCTGCTGGGGATCACCCTTGTCACCGGAATCCTGGTCGACGACGCGATCGTGGAGATCGAGAACATCGTCCGCCACATCCAGATGGGCAAACCCGCCTATGAGGCGTCGGAGGAGGCGGCGGCCGAGATCGGCCTGACCGTCATCGCGATCTCCTTCACCATCGTCGCCGTGTTTCTTCCGGTCAGCTTCATGTCCGGGATCGCCGGGCAGTATTTCCGGCAGTTCGGCCTGACGGTCGCGGTCGCGGTCCTGTTCTCGCTCCTCGTCGCGCGGCTCATCACGCCGATGATGGCCGCCTATTTCCTGCGTGATGCCTCCGCCCCGGAGGAGGAGCGGGACGGCTGGCTCATGCGCCGCTACATGGGTCTGCTCGACTGGACGCTGCACAACCGGAGCATCACCCTCGTCGCGGGGCTCGGCATCTTCGCCGCCTCCATCTTTTCGGCCACGCTCCTGCCGACGGAGTTCATTCCCCCCTCCGATACCGGCCGCGCCCAGCTCAGCGTGGAGTTGCCGCCCGGCGCGCGGATGGACGATACCCGCACCGTCGCGCGCGAGGTGACGGACCGTCTGCGCGCCATTCCGGAGATCGAGGTGATCTTCGCCAACGGCAAGTCCTCGACCGCCGATATCACCGTCGGATTCGGCTCCAAGGGCGACCGCGAACGCTCCAGCTTCGAGATCATAGACGAGATCGAACTCCTGCTTGCCGACCTGCCGGATGTCCGGCTCTTCGTCCTTGGCGAGAGCGGCGTCCGCGACATCTCGATCAGCGTGCTGGGCGATGACGCCGCCGCCACGGCGACCGCGGCGCGGAGCCTGGCCGATGCGATGAACGCCCTTCCAGAAGTGCGCGGCGCATCGTCGGCCGCGGCCCTCGTGCGGCCGGAGATACAGATCACGCCCCGTCCCGACCTCGCCGCCGAGATGGGCGTGACTGCCGCCGCACTGGCCCAGACCATCCGCATCGCCACGCTGGGCGACACGGCGGGCAATTCCGCCAAGTTCAACGACGGACAGCGGCAGGTGCCGATCCTTGTCCGGCTCGAGCGCGACGTGCGGGAGGACCTGTTCCGCATGGTTGGGATCCGGATCCCCTCCACCACCGGCGCGCCCGTCCCGTTGGGCGTCGTGGCGGACGTCACCCTCGCGACCGGCCCGACGCAGGTGGAACGCTACGACCGCCAGTACCGCACCACGGTGGAGGCCGATCTGGAAGGAGGGGCCCTGCTCGGGCCCGCGACCGCCGCCGTCACCGCCCTCGGCGACACGCTCGACCTGCCCGAGGGCACGCGGATCAGTCCCGGCGGCGATGCGGAGATCATGGGCGAGGTCTTCACCCAGTTCGGCCTCGCCATGGGAGCGGGGGTCCTGTTCGTCTATATCGTCCTCGTCCTCCTCTTCGGCAGCTTCGTGACCCCGATCACCATCCTGATGTCGCTTCCGCTCGCCATCGGCGGCGCGATCTTCGCGCTCTACCTCTACGGTGCGGGCATCGGCCTGTCGGTCGTGATCGGCTTCCTGATGCTGATGGGGATCGTGACCAAGAACGCGATCATGCTGGTGGAGTTCGCGCTGGATGCGATGTCCGAAGGCGCGACGAAGCACGCGGCCATGCGCGACGCGGGGCACAAGCGCGCGCGACCGATCATCATGACCACGATCGCGATGACCGCGGGCATGGTCCCCTCGGCGCTCGCGATCGGCGAGGGCGGGGAGTTCCGCGCGCCCATGGCCATTGCCGTGATCGGCGGATTGCTCCTGTCGACTGTGCTCAGCCTCGTCTTCGTGCCGTCGCTCTTCAGCGTGGTGAACGGGCTGCGCGTCCGCTTGCGGCGTCTGTTGTCGCTGGGCCTGAACAGACCGCAATCTCGGCTCGGCAGCAGCCCCGCGGAATAGGGCGACTGCCGGGGCATCTAACCGAAGGGTAACGATCGGGCGCAGGCGATCAAGCCCCGCGCCCGATGCCGCATCCTTACCGCAGGTCGAAGCGATCCAACTCCATCACCTTCGTCCAGGCGGCCACGAAGTCGCGGGCGAATTTCGACCCCGCACCGTCCTGGGCATAGACTTCCGCAATCGCCCGAAGCTGCGAGTTGGACCCGAAGACGAGATCGGCCCGGGTCGCGGTCCAGCGGGTGTCACCGCTGTCCCGGTCACGACCGACGAAGGTGCTCGCCCCCTCCGAGGTCGGCTGCCATTCCGTGCCCATATCCAGCAGGTTGACGAAGAAATCGTTCGTCAGCTGACCGGGCCGGTCCGTCAGGATCCCGTGCTTCGATCCGTCCGCATTCGCGTCCAGCGCCCGCAATCCGCCGACCAGCACCGTCATTTCCGGCGCGGTGAGCGTCAGAAGCTGCGCGCGGTCCACCATCATCTCCTCGGGGGAGGTGGTGAAGTCCGCGGCCTGGAAGTTGCGGAACCCGTCGGCCCGCGGCTCCAGCGGCTCGAAGCTCTCCGCATCGGTCTGCTCGGCGGTGGCATCCGCGCGACCCGGAGAGAACGGAACCTCGACATCGTGGCCCGCATCGCGCGCCGCCTTCTCGACGGCGGCGGCCCCAGCGAGGACGATCATGTCGGCCATGGAGACCGGCTTGCCGAAGTCGCTTCGGATCCCGTCGAGCGTTTCCAGCACGGTCGCGAGCGTAGCCGGACGATTGACCTCCCAATCCTTCTGCGGCGCGAGGCGGATGCGCGCGCCGTTGGCGCCGCCCCGCTTGTCGGACCCGCGGAAGGTCGACGCACTGCCCCAGGCGACCCCGATCAGGTCAGCCGGCGCGATGCCGCTGGCGAGGATCCGCGCCTTCGAGATCCGCGATGTCCGCGGCGTCGATCAGCGGATGGTCCGCCTGCGGGATGGGGTCCTGCCAGATCAGGTCCTCGGCCGGAACCTCCACCCCCAGATACCGGATCTTCGGCCCCATATCCCGGTGGGTCAGCTTGAACCAGGCGCGCGCATAGGCATCCGCGAAGACGTCCGGGTTGGCATGGAAATGCCTGGAAATCCGGAGGTAGTCCGGGTCGGTCCGAAGTGCGATGTCGGCCGTCGTCATCATCGGCGCGTGACGCCTGGACGGATCATGGGCATCGGGCACGGCGTCCGACATGGCCCCATTCGCGGGGCGCCACTGATGCGCACCGGCGGGCGACTTGGTCAGCTCCCACTCGTTGCCGAGCAGCGTGTCGAAATAGGACATGTCCCAGGTGATCGGCGTCGGCGTCCACGCCCCCTCGATCCCGGAGGTGATGGCATGGCCGCCGTGACCCGTCTCCCAGGTGCTGGTCCAGCCGAGGCCCATCTGATGGATCTCGCCGCCCTCGGGCTCAGCGCCGACATGGGACGGATCGCCCGCGCCGTGGCCCTTCCCGAAGGTGTGTCCCCCGGCGACGAGCGCGACGGTCTCCTCATCGTTCATGGCCATGCGGGCAAAGGTGTCGCGGATGTCGTAGGCCGATTTCATCGGGTCCGGATTACCGTTCGGCCCCTCGGGATTGACGTAGATCAGACCCATCTGCACTGCGGCGAGGGGGTTTTCGAGGAACCGGCCCATTCCGTCCTCACCTTTGTCGTAGCGGGCATCCTTGGTATCGAGCCAGGTGTCCTCGGCACCCCAGTAGATATCCTCCTCCGGTTCGTAGATGTCCTCGCGACCACCGCCGAAGCCGAAGGTCCTGAAGCCCATCGTCTCCATGGCGACGTTGCCGGTCAGGATGAAGAGGTCGGCCCAGGAAATGGCGTTGCCGTATTTCTGCTTGATCGGCCACAGCAGGCGGCGCGCCTTGTCGAGGTTTCCGTTGTCGGGCCAGGAATTCAACGGCGCGAACCGCTGCGATCCGGAGGTGGAGCCGCCGCGCCCGTCGGCGGTGCGGTAGGTGCCCGCGGAATGCCACGCCATGCGCACGAAGAACGGGCCGTAATGGCCATAATCGGCCGGCCACCACGACTGGCTGTCGGTCATGAGCGTCGCTAGGTCAGCCTTGACGGCCGCAAGGTCGAGGCGCGAGAACGCCTCCCGGTAGTCGAAGCCTTCGTCCATCGGGTCGGAGGCCGGAAGGTTCTGGTGCAGGATCCGTAGGTTGAGCTGGTTCGGCCACCAATCGCGGTTGCCGCGGACCCGGTTGGTCGCGTGCAGGGTGGCGCCGTGGATGACGGGGCATTTCCCCGCGGCAGAATCGGTTCCGTCCATTGTGTGTCTCCTCGGATGTCGTGATGGCGCTTTCCTATCAGGTCGGCTCCATTGATATAAGTTGCATTTGGATATGCGAACGATAGGCTGAAGTTATGTCCACTCCGACCTTGAGGCAGCTGCGCTATTTCGAGGCGCTCGCCCGACACGGTCATTTCGGACGGGCGGCGGAAGCCAGCGCGATCTCGCAGCCGGCCCTGTCGGTGCAGATCCGGGAGATGGAGGCGCGGCTGGGCGCAAAGCTGTTCGAGCGGAGTTCGCGGGGCGTGAATCTGACCGCATTCGGAGAAGCGTTCGCGGAGCGCACGCGCGACATCCTGCTGGCGGTCGACGAGTTGAGCGACCTCGCCCGGGCCTCCCGGGGCGCATTGTCGGGTCGGCTCCGGATCGGGGTGATCCCCACGGTCGCGCCATACATGCTCCCCATGCTCGTCCGGGCTCTGGCGACGGAATACCCGGACCTGGAGATCACCCTGCGGGAGACGATAACGCCGCGACTGATCGAGGATCTCGTGGAGGGTCGGCTCGACACCGCGATCGTCGCCCTGCCGATATCGGAGCCGTCGCTGACGGAGGTGGCGCTGTTCTCGGAATCGTTCGTGCTCGTGCGTCCGGCGGCGGAGGCGGGAGAGCCCGTACCGCCCCGCGAGGCCATCGGCAGGATGCGCCTCCTGCTGCTGGAGGAGGGGCATTGCTTCCGCGATCAGGCATTGTCGTTCTGCGAGGCGGGTCCGTCCCGACCGGGACCGGCGCTGGAGGGCTCGTCGCTCTCGACCCTCGTGCAGATGGTGGGCGCCGGGTTGGGCGTGACCCTGCTCCCGGAGATGGCGGTGACGCTGGAGACGCGATCCGCGCCGGTCGCGGTGGACCGTTTCCCTCCGCCGGAACCGAAGCGGATCGTCGGCATGGTCTGGCGCCGCACGACGCCGTTGGCCGGACCGCTCGAGGAGGTGTCCGACGTGATCCGCCGGGCGGTGGCAGCATGAGCGCGTTCGAGGAGATCGCCACCCGTCTGGATGCGCTCTGCGGGTCGGACGGGCGGTTCCTCGCCGGCGGTGTGGCCAGGATCGGTCCGGACAGCGCGGAGACGGCGCATGTCACGGGCCGCATCGCCCCGGGCGGCGTGCAATGGCGGGATCCGAGTCTGCGGATGCGGATGGCGTCCGTCTCGAAGATGGCGACCGCGCGGGCGGTGGTCGCCGTGGCGGCGGATCGGGGCGTGGCCATGGACACGCCCGTCTCGACGCTTCTGCCGGATATGGACCTGCCGAAGGTGACGCTGGCCCACCTGCTGGCCCATATCTCCGGCCTGACCGACCGGGCCGGATACGTCGTCGAGCCGCCCGCATCCGTCGCGGCGTTCCTCGCCGAACATCCGGACGCGGTGTCCGGGACGGCGCCGGGGGCGTTCTTCCGCTACGCGAACCTCAACTACATCCTTCTCGGAATGGCGCTCGAACGGATGGCGGGGGCGCGGTTCGACGTCGTTCTGCGCCGGTTCGTGCTGGAGCCCGCCGGGATCGCCGGCGGCTTCAACTGGTCCGGCGTGGCGGTGCGCCGGGCGCTTCCGATGTGGCAACGACATGGCGGGTCCTTGACCTGCGAGGCGGATGGACCGGACACCGACTGGACGGCGCCTGTCGTCTGGCGCGGGGGCCATGGGCTGTCCGCGGTGCGGTATCGGATGGGTCGGGATACGACGTTGTTCTCGCCCCATGCGGGCCTCCGGATGTCCCTGCCGGAGGCGGCCCGGCTCGCCCTGTTCGTGGCGCGCGACGATGCCGTTGGCCGGACGCAGCGGGAACGGCGGTGGCAGTTCGACGGCACCAACGGCGAGGATTGCGGCGGCCTGTTCACCGCGTTCGGGGCAGGCGTCACGATCTATCGCGACCATCCCCGCATCCCCGGCCCCCTGATCGGCCATGCGGGCCACGCGCTTGGATTCACCGGCGGGGCCTGGGCGAACGGAGCGACGGGGGAGGCCTGGGCCTATGCCCTGAACGGGTCCGCGGACCTGACGGAGGGACAGGACGAGGAAGCGTTCTACGACGCGGACGAGGCGGAAATCATGGCGCTGCTGTAGAGGTTCAGTCGCCGCAGGGTGGATTGCCCCACCTTCCCCGCGATGCCATCGCGTCCCGTCAAGACCGCCACCAAACCACGCACGGAGCGCCACTGTCGCTCCAACGGACCCGCCAAGCGCGGCGAAAGGCTGACGTTTACGTCGCGACCGCCCACGTGCCCCTTGCAAATCTCCGGCCGCGCCCGAACACTCCGGCCATCACGCGCCCAGAGAGGCGCCGTTCCAACCGGGAGACCATGACATGACTCGCATCGCCCTGCTCGCAAGTGCCGCAACGCTGCTGGCCACGACCGCCTTCGCCGCGGATGTCGCCCCCGGCGACACGCTCGCCGAGGACCAGACCTTCAGCTACTCGCTGCTGGACCAGTTCCCGACGCTGGACCCGCAGCTCAACGAGGAGACGGCGGGCAGCCACGTCCTGTCCCAGATTTTCGAGGGCCTGACCCGGCAGGACGCGGATGGCAACGTCATCCCGGCCGGTGCGACCGAGTGGACGGCCGAGGACAATACCGTCTGGACGTTCAAGCTGCGCGAGGATGCGATGTGGTCCGACGGCACGCCCGTGACCGCCGCTGATTACGTCTACGCCTGGCGCCGCGCCGCCGATCCGGCGACCGCCTCCCCCTATGCGTGGTATGTCGAGCTGACCTCGATGGAAAATGCCGCCGAGATCGTCGCGGGCGAGGCCGAGCCCGACACGCTGGGCGTGGAGGCGGTGGACGACTACACCCTCAAGGTCACGCTGACCCAGCCGTTGCCGTTCTTCCCCGCGATGACGACCTACGCCACGCTGATGCCGACCAAGCAATCGGTCATCGAGGAATTCGGGACCGATTGGACGGCACCCGAGAACATCGTCTCCAACGGTGCCTACACACTGGAGGAGATCTCGGTGAACGAGTCGTTCACCCTGGCTAAGAACCCCGAATACCACTCGGCGGACGACGTCGTCATCACCGAGATCACCGGCTACATCATCAACGACCGCAACCAGTCGGTTACCCGCTGGGAAGCCGGCGAATTCGACATGATGGACGACCTGCCCGCGGGCCGGTATCCCGACCTGCTGGAGCAATATCCGGACGAGACATTCTCGACCCCTCGGCTCTGCTCTTACTACTACGCCATCAACTTCACAGAGAGCGGGAACGAGGCGCTGCAGGACGTGAATGTCCGCAAGGCGCTCAGCTACGCGGTGAACCGCGAGGTGATCGTGGACCAGATCCTCAAAGGCGGTCAGCTTCCGGCGTACAACTTCACCCACGCGGCGACCGCCGGGTTCGAGATGCCCGAGATCTACTACTCCGACATCGCCTACGACGAGCGGATGGAGCAGGCGAAGACCCTGATGGAGGAGGCGGGATACGGTCCGGACAACCCGCTTGAGCTGAACCTGATCTACAACACCTCCGACAGCCACAAGGCCATAGCCACCGTGGCCGCGCAGATGTGGAAGCCGCTGGGCGTCGACATCACGCTGTCGAACTACGAATGGCAGTCCTACCTGGAGATCCGGGGCGCGCAGAACTTCGATCTCGCCCGGTCGGCCTGGTGCGGCGACTACAACGAGGCCTCGACCTTCCTCGATCTGGTCACCACGACTCACGGCGCGAACGACGGCAAGTATTCCAACGCCGAGGTCGACCGCCTGATGACCGAGAGTCGGACGATGGAGAACCCCAACGAGGCCTATACCCAAGTCGAACAGATCCTGGCCGACGAGATGGCGATCATCCCGATCTACCATTACACGCAGAACTTCCTGCTGGATTCGGACATCCGGGGATGGCCGATGAACAACGTCGAGAACAACTGGTATATTCAGGACATCTACCGCGTGGCGTCCGAGTGACCGGAGCACGGGGCGGCGATTTCGCCGCCCCGATCTGATCCCATGATCTCCTTCATCCTTCGTCGCCTTCTGGTCGCGATCCCGGTCCTTCTGTTGCTGGTCGTGCTGACCTTTGTGCTGATGTACGCGGCACCCGGCTCCCCCTTCGCGACCGAACGGGGCGTGCCGCCGCAGGTCCTCGCCAATCTGGAGCGTCAATACGGCCTGGATCAGCCGTTCCTGATGCAAATCTGGACCTATATCCGCAACATCGTGGTCGATTTCGATTTCGGCCCGTCCTTCGTCTATCGCGATCAGGACGTGAACGACCTGATCGCGCAGGGCTTCCCCGTGACGCTGACCTACGGCGCCTGGTCCTTCGTCGTGGCCGTCATCGTGGGTGGCGCGCTCGGGATCGCGGCCGCGCTACGGCACAACAGCTGGCTCGACTATCTGGCGGTCGGCATCTCCATCGGGGCGCAGGTACTGCCCAACTTCGTGCTGGCGCCGATCCTCGTGCTCGTCTTCACACTCTGGCTCGGCTGGCTGCCCGGCGGCGGCTGGCAGGGCGGGCAGTGGCAATTCGTGATCCTGCCGGTGATCGCCCTCTCGACCTCCTTCATGGCGTCCATCGCCCGGATCGCCCGTGCCTCGATGCTGGAAGTGCTGTCGTCCAACTTCATCCGTACGGCCCGCGCCAAAGGCCTGCCGCAGCATACCATCGTGTTGCGGCATGCGCTCAAGCCTGCGCTCCTGCCGGTGATCTCCTATCTCGGCCCGGCCTTCGTCGGCATGATCACCGGCTCGGTCGTCATCGACATCTACTTCTCGACCGGCGGCATCGGACAGTTCTTCGTCGCCTCGGCCCTGAACCGCGATTACGGCGTGATGATGGGGATCACGGTTCTGCTGGGCGCGCTCACCATTCTATTCAACCTCCTAGTCGACGTGGCCTATGCCTGGCTCGACCCGAAGATCAGGTACTGATGCGCAGCGCGACCATCATCGATGCGAGCCACCTCGCCGACGCGCCCAAGGGGCGCAGCCTCTGGGCCGATGCCCGCCGCCGGTTCTTCGCCAACAAGGCGGCGGTGGCGGGGCTGGTGATCCTGACCCTCATCGCGGCCTTCGCCATCGTCGGGCCCTTCATCGCCCCCTGGGATATCGAGACGATCGACTGGGCGGTGCTGGGTCAGGTCGACACGCTGGGCCGCCCCTCGCTGGAGACGGGGCACTGGTTCGGGACCGACGCCCTGGGCCGCGACCTCTTCGCGCGGACGGTACAGGGCACGCAGATCAGCCTGATGGTCGGCATCGTCGGCGCCTTGATCGCGGTGATCGTCGGGACGCTGTACGGCGCGACGGCGGGTTACTTCGGCGGCAAGATCGACAACGCCATGATGCGCTTCGTCGACGTGGCCATGTCGATCCCCTACATGTTCGTGCTGATCCTGCTTCTGGTGGTGTTCGGACGCTCGATCCTGATGCTGTTCATCGGGATCGGTCTGATCTCCTGGCTGGACATGGCGCGGATCGCGCGGGGACAGACGCTGGCGCTCAAGGGCAAGGAATTCGTGGAGGCGGCGGTCGCGACCGGCGTGCACCCGCTGCGCATCATCCTGCGCCATATCGTGCCGAACCTTCTCGGCGTGATCGTCGTCTATGCGACCCTGCTGGTCCCCTCGATGATCATCTACGAAAGCTTCATCAGCTTTCTCGGCCTCGGCGTGCAGGAGCCGCTGACCTCCTGGGGCGCGCTCATCAACGACGGCTCAGCCGAGATGCGGAACGGCACGATCTGGCAACTTCTGTTTCCGCTGGGGTTCTTCGTACTGGGGCTTTTCGCCTTCTTCTTCATCGGCGACGGATTGCGCGACGCTCTGGACCCGAAGGACCGCTGATGCTCCTCGACGTGAACGACCTCAGCGTGGCCTTCGATACGCCCGACGGACAGGTCCATGCGGTCAACGGCCTGTCCCTCTCGCTCGAAGCGGGCGAGACGCTGGCCGTGGTGGGCGAGAGCGGTTCGGGCAAGACGCAGCTCGCCTTCGCGATGCTGGGCCTGCTGGCGAAGAACGGACACGCGACCGGATCGGTGCGCCTGAACGGTGACGAGATCCTGAACCTGCCGGAACGGACACTCAACCGCCTGCGGGCCGAGCAGGTGGCGATGATCTTCCAGGATCCGATGACGTCGCTGAACCCCTACCTGCGGATCGGCACCCAGATGGCGGAGGTCCTACAACTGCACCGGGGCATGTCGACCGGCGACGCCATGACCGAAAGCGCGCAGATGCTCGATGCCGTGCGCATTCCCGACGCCGCGGCCCGTCTGCGGATGTATCCGCACGAGTTTTCCGGCGGGATGCGTCAGCGGATCATGATCGCCATGGCGCTCCTCTGCCGCCCGAACCTTCTGATCGCGGACGAGCCGACGACGGCCCTCGACGTCACGGTCCAGGCGCAGATCATGGACCTGCTGCGCGACATCCGGGGAGAGTTCGGGACGGCCATCATCCTCATCACCCACGACCTTGGGATCGTGGCGGGGGCGGCGGATCGCACGATGGTCATGTATGGCGGACGGGTGATGGAGACGGGGCCGACCGGGCCGGTCTTCGCCAAACCGGCGCATCCCTACACGACCGGATTGCTGGCGGCGGTCCCCCGGCTCGACATCCCGCAGGACTCCCTGTCCACCATCCCCGGGGACCCGCCGGATCTTACCAATCTGCCCAAAGGATGCCCGTTCGCGCCGCGCTGTCCGCTGGTGCGCGACCGCTGTCACGCCGAGATGCCGCCGCTGGAGCAATCGGGCGCGCGGGCGCGGGCCTGCTGGGCGCCGGTGGACGAAGTGGCGGGGGCGATGGCATGAGCGAGCGCTTGCTGGACGTCTCGGACCTCGACGTCACCTTTCCGATCACACCCCGCGGGGCCTGGCCCTGGACCAAGCCGCTGGGCTTGCAGGCGGTGTCGAAGGCGGACCTCCACCTCGACCGGGGCGAGACGCTCGGTTTGGTCGGGGAGAGCGGGTCGGGCAAGTCGACGCTGGCCCGGGCGATCGTCGGGACGGTGGCGGCGACCGGCGGGCGCGTCCTCTGGAAGGGTCGGGACGTGACCGGAGCCGCCCCGTCCGAACGTCGCCGCCTGGGCCGCGAAATCCAGATGGTGTTTCAGGATCCGCTCGCGGCGCTCAACCCGCGAATGACCGTCGGACAGATCGTGGCCGAACCGCTCCAGACGCATCGACCCGATCTCGACGCGAACGACCGCCGGACGCGGGTGGGCGAGATGATGGAGCGGGTCGGCCTCCTGCCGAGCCTGCTCAACCGCTATCCGCACGAATTCTCGGGTGGGCAATGCCAGCGGATCGGGATCGCGCGCGCCCTCGTCACGGAGCCGGAGCTTCTGGTCTGCGACGAGCCGGTCTCCGCGCTCGACGTCAGCGTGCAGGCGCAGGTGGTGAACCTGCTGGCGGACCTGCAGCGCGACATGGGGTTGTCGATGCTGTTCATCGCCCACGACCTGAGCGTCGTGCGCCATATCTCGACCCGGATCACGGTGATGTATCTCGGTCGGCTGGTCGAGACGGCCCCGGCGGAGACGCTGATCTCCCATCCCCGGCACCCCTATACCCGCGCCCTGATCGCATCGGTGCCGGTCCCGGATCCGGCGCGGGAGGCCAAGCGGGATCGCCCGGTTCTGGAAGGGGAATTGCCATCGCCGACGGATTCCGCCCTCGGGCTGTGTTTTCCGGACCCGCTGTCCCATCGCCCGTCCCGTCTGTGCTGAACATCGCCCGATGCTGATCGAGGAAGCACCGGGTCACGCGGTCGCCTGCCCGTTCCACGACCAAGGGGGCTTGCAGGTTTCCGGCCAGATGAGCCACGCGTCGTCGGGTATCGAATAGACCGGCAGTCCCGTCGCCGCCCGGATCGCGCCCGCATGGGGCGACAGGTTCCCGTATTCGAACAGGATCGCCCGGGTCTGCGGTCTGTGCTCCACGATGCCGCGGGCATGGCGGACGGCTTCTCCGCCGATGATTGCGGGGTCCGACAGGCTGCCGTCCCGGGGATAGCCGCCGCAAGTCCCGGAAGGTCCTCCACCCCCGCGATCTCCACATCTCCACGGACGATCCCGGCCGCGTGAAGCGCTGCATCGCCCAGCCTGGACGACGAGGCGGTGAGGATGCCGACCGACGCACGGGCCGGAACCCGATAGTTCTTCATCTTTCCCGCATCTCCGGGGATGCGCGGTAAGGCGGCATCGAGCGTCAGGACGCCATGAAATAAGGCCGACGACATAGGGTTTCGCCGAGATGGGCAAGTCCGAAAGGCACACCCGGCCAGTCCGGTCATGCAATCAGGCAGCGGGCGGAAAGCCGCCCGACACCCGTTTGACGCTCGACGGATCGGGCCATGCGGGAAAGGGTATGCCCTTAGCGTGGGGGATATCTGGCTCGTGGCAGAGATCGCGCAATGGCGCCGGGTATGGCCGCTCCGATGAGTCGCCACTGCGCCATCATCGGCGGTGGCCTCGTCGGGATCTGCACGGCGCTCGCCCTCCTCGCGACCGGGCGGCGCGTCACGGTGTTCGACCGGCACGGCCCCTGCCGGGAAACCTCCCGCTGGAATGCGGGGGTGCTGGCGACCTCCTCGGTGATCCCGCTCAACAATCCGGGCCTGTTCGCGCGGGTACCGAACCTGCTCCGGGGCCGGGGCCGGGGCCGGGAACCGGGATTCCGTCTCGACCTGCGCGCCATCGCCACGACACTTCCCTGGGGCGCGCAATTCCTCCGGAACGCCCGGGCGGGACCCAGCGCCCGCGCGACGGTCGCGTTGCAGGCCCTGATCGGCCACTCGCGGACATGCCACACGGACCTCTGCCACGCGGCGGGGATTGCGGCGCCCGATGATCGCGGCTGGATCATCGCCTATCGGGGCTCGAGCGGGCCTGCCCGGGCAAACGCCTTGTCCGGCGCGTTGCGTCGGCTGGCTGTCGCGGTCGAGGTTCTGGACCCGTCGGGGCTGCGCGCGGTGGAGCCGATTCTCGCCCCCTCCTTCTCGGCCGCGGTCTACGTTACGCAGAGCGCTTTCGTCGATCCACCCGCCCTCGCCGAAGGCTATATCGACCTCGCGGTTTCCCGTGGGGCGGAGATGGTCGCAGATGCCCTGACGGCGATGTCCCGGCGGGAGGAACGCTGGCGGCTCGTCTGCCGCTCGGGCCGAGCCCGCCACAGGATCGAGGTTGGGACAACCTTTCCGGCATCGTCTGTTGACCACGCTGGGCATCCTCTCTGCCGAGCCGGACCTTACAATTCCATCCGGTCGTAGGCGAGCATCTGGTCGTCTCCGGTCTCGCCTTGCGCGTTGTGTTCCACGATGGCGGCCTCACTCGGGTCCGTCGACGGATCCGGCGCATTCAGATCGTCCACCCAGCTTGCACTCTCTGCGCAATCGACCCCGAACGGCTCCGCGGGCGGAAGCGCCCCATCCGGGTCGGGGACAACCTGGATGCTCATGGATCTTATGCTGTTGAACGGGGCTCCGTTGGGTTCGACACCGCTTGCCCGCAGCGTAAGATCGATCGTGCCGGAGAAATCCGGGGGTGGCACGATCTCGAGCCCCTCCAGGTTCCAGTCGGACAGGTCGACCGGTTCGCCATCGGAAATCAGGGCATTGACCTCATCCATAATGACGGCCCCGTGGGGCAGACCATGCAGACTGGTGCCGTGAAGATCGTCCGCGCCCGCGATGTCGATCCCGACCGCAAGGGCCTCTCCCTGCGAAACCGAAAGGTCGCTCGGCGCCTCGACCAGGGAAAACATGCTTTCGCCAGGGCCTCGCATCTCGAAGGTCAGGCCAGCGACGCCGTCATTCTCGAAATACTGGATCTCCACGGAATGAAAACCCGGCTCCAGCTCGGCGGACCCCGTCCGGGTCCGCATGCCATGATCCCCGTCATTCACCACGACTTCCTGTCCGTCGATGAAAACGCGGCTTCCATCGTCCGACCGGGTCCGGAATTCGTACCTTCCATCCTCTCCGACTTCGATTGCCCCGGTGACGCGCACGGCGAAGCGGTCGCCCGTCCCGCCGTCCCAGAAGCTTCCCCGTGTCACGTCGAAATCGACGGTTCGCGCGACTGCTCGATGGGCTGGCGTAGCAGTCCAGTCGATGTCGGACGTGGCATCGACCCATGTGTCGTAATCGAAGAAGTCGATGCGAAAGCCAGTGGTCACGTCGATCGCAAGGTCCGTCTCGACGACGTCGCGCACGTCGACCGCAATCGTCCTGGAGGTCGAGAGGCCGCTGTCATCCGTGGCCGTCACTTCCAGGTCGATGCCGGGTTCGGTTTCGTGGTCGAGGACCATGTCGGCCTTCAGCCGCACCTCTCCGTCCCGGACTTCGAACCGCTCGTCGGAGACCTGCCAGGACATCGCCCCGCCATCGTCATCGGTCGCGCTCAACCGGCCCAGGACGGCGCCCTGTTCGGCCTCGCCGATCGACGTGTTCGAAAGGTTCAGGTCGCGCGGGGCCTCGTCTAGGTCCCGAACGACGACCTCGATGTTCCGGGATATCATGTGTCCGGCCGTATCCCGGGCCTCCACCCGGATATCGAGCATCGACGACGCCTCGTGGTCGAGGGCCACGCCGTCGGCGAGCTTCAATACGCCATCCACGATCTCGAACCGGTCGTCCGACAGGGTGTAGGTGAAGATCTCGCCGCTATCGGGGTCCGCTATATCGAGCCGGCCAATGACGGCACCCGGCGCGTTCTCATCAACGATCGGAAGGGCAGGCGGTTCGATTCCGCTCGTATCGAAGATCTGGGAGCCCCGCCACGCCATCCGCTCCGTCGAAACGCCCTTGCCGCCCTTGTACTGGACGCCGGGTCCCTCCGCCTCCATGACATGTCCGTCCAGTTCGATCCGATCGATCAGAAGGTTCCGGTCGCGGGTACTGTCACCGTGGTAATGATCGTTCGGAAACCGCACCTCGACGCGCCCGAAGCCGTCCGCATCCCGGGGCAGCTCGACGGTGACGTCCCGCCATTCGACGTCCTCCCGGGAAAGCCGTCCACCGGAATGGGACCAGTCCACTTCACCCTTTGCGACCAATTTTCCATCGACGACGATCTCGTATCTCGGATTGCCCTGGTAGGCTTCACCGGCGAGCCGAACCTTGAGGATCGCCAGAACCGCCGGGCCGGTGGCATCTGGGGTGAAGGTCATCGAGGTCGGCGCCTCGTTCATGTCCCGTATATGGATTTCGACGCTCTCCGTGGTGGAAAGTCCGGTGGGAACCGTCGCGATGACGTTGACTGTGATGGTGTCCGCAGTTTCGTGATCGAGGCTCATATCCGGTCGCAGCTTCAGGTGGCCATCCACGATCTCGAACCGCTCGTCCAGTGTCGTGAACGTGACGGCATCCTCACCCTCGGAACCTCCGGTGCTCAGCCGACCGACGACGGCACCCGGAGCGTTCTCGAGAATATCGGCAGCGTCGATTGCAAACGCGCCCGGAACGGACCCGGCCGGCATTGCTGCCTCGGCGGTATCGAACGTTCCGGAGGGTTCGCTTGAGGTCTTCCGATCGTTTTCGGTGGTACTATCGACGCTTGATCCCGTTGAAACTTCTCGACCCGGCTGGATCAGAGGTGCCTCGATGTGAAAGGCGTCCGTCCCGGCACCTTTTCGGCTCCCTGGGACGTCGTCATCGCCCTTTTCCCCCAACGAATCCGGAGACCGGGTCAGAGGAGAAACACCGGAGGCCCCGTCATCTTGGGTTCCCTCGGCGAGGGGTCCGGAAGGACCGTCCGGATCGAACAATCCGTTTGCCGTCCCCGCGGGCACGCCTTCGGCGACATCCCGCGCCAGAACAAGTTCCTGTTCCGGCGATTGTCCGGAGTGAAGCGTCGCGAGTGTGTCATCCCGGCCCTCGCCCCCACCCGCATCGCTGGACGCGTTGTCGGCGATCCGCTTGCGCAGTTCGGCCTCGCGGGAGGCTTGGCCCGGACCTGTCATGCCGCCGAGATTATCCATCGGGTCATCTCCTTCGCCGCTCTTCTGCCGCTCCGGCCCTTACAGATCCTTAAGATCGAATCGATCTCGGTGCTCAGGGTTACCCGACCGGCAACCATGGCGACCGCGCTACCGTTCGGTCATGGCCATGGCCAGGGACTGGTCGATCGGCTTCAGGAGGTATTGCATGACCGTGCGACGGGAGGTTTCCATCTCCGCCAGCACGACCATTCCGGGACTGATTTCGCCCTGAAATGGCCCTCGACCCAGAGTCGTTCCGTCCAATCCCACCTCGACGCTGAAATAGGGATGTCCCCGGGGATCGAGGGTCGAGGTCGGGGAGATGCGGGCGATGGTCCCCGCGAGATGGCCGTATCGCCGCGTGTCGAACGATGTGGGCGTCAGCTTGACCGGATCGCCGATCGCGATGTGCCCGATATCCTCCGGCGTCACGCGGATGTCGGCGACGAGGCCGACGGTGGTCGGCAGGATTTCGAACAGTCGCTCTCCTGCCTCGATGACTTCGCCTCTCGTCGTGGTCGCCACGCTCTGGACGATCCCCGCCGCGGGGGACCGCACGTCTAGGCGCCGCCTTTGGGCCGCAAGTTCCCCGAGGCGGAGGTCCACGCGGGTGATATCCTGAACGACGTTGAACAGCTCTTCCTGAAGGTTCTGACGATAGGACAGCTCCGCCTCGACCATGGCCGCGCGTGCATCGGCCTCGTCGGTCATGGCCCGGGACAGAACCGTCTCGGCATTCAGCAGGTCGCCCCGGATCGTCTGCAACAGGTCGCCTTGCGCGCTGATCCGGGCCTGGGGGAGATAGCCGCTCTCGAACAGCTTGCGAAGCCGGGTCAGTTCCACCTCCCCGAGGGTCTGCCGCTCCCGCGCGACGGAGCGGGCGCTTCGCGCGATCGCGAGGGCAGCCGCCCGCCCCTGGGCCCGGTCACGCAGCATCGCGGCCCGGCTGAGGTAGAGATCGCGCCGGGTCGTGGCGTAGCTTCCAGCCACCGGATCCGCCGGGTCCCCTGCGATGAGGGCATCGAGCATGTCCTTGTGATCCGCGAGGATCCGTCGCTCCTGATCGAGTTCGCGCTCGGTCCGTCCGAGGTCAGGCGAGGTCAGGCGGGCGAGGACCTGATCCGCGACGACCCGATCGCCGGGTTTGACGAGGATGTCGGCCAGCATTCCACCGTCGAAATGCTCGATATGGGTAAGGTGGCCGCGGGGCACGATCTCGCCCTCGGCGCGGGTGAGTTCCCGGACCTCCGTCCGGGCCGACCAGAGAACCGTACCGGCCAGAAGGAGTGTCAGAACGAGAACGAGCGCTTTCGCGGTCCGGGGCGCCCGCGACTGATCCGCGGCTTTCTTTCGGTCGAGCAAGCCGGTTTCCGTGCCGTTTCGCTGCATGGATCAGACCTTCCGCATGGAGGAATAGAGGGCACGGACCTTGCGTTGGGCCTCCGGACCCGTGTCGTTGACCACCACACGTCCGCGGTCGAGGAAGATCAGCCTGTCCGCCAAGGCGAAATGACTGGGGCGGTCGGTGACCATGACGACCGTGCTGGTGCGACGAAGCGTGTCGAGCCGGTCGCAGAACGCCGCTTCGTGGAAGCGGTCGAGCCCGGAGCAGGGTTCGTCCAGGAGGTAGAGCGCGCGCTTCCGGAGAAGACCGCGAGCGACCGACATGGCCTGGAGCGTTCCGGCCGGAAGAGTTCGGCGAACCTCCTCGCTCAGACGCGTTCGCAATCCGTCCGGCAGGCGCTCCACGGTGGGCCCGAGACCGAGTGCCTCCAGCGCGGCCGCCACCTCGTCCATGGTCGCCGTCGGCTTGGCGAGCCGGAAATTCTGCAGGACAGACCCGTGGAAGAAGTCGGCCGATTGCGGCACGTAGTTGACCGCGTCTCGCAGCTCGTCGGATGCGATCTGCCGGTAGTCGATCCCGTCGATGAGGATCGCGCCGCCCGTCGGCGAATGCAGCCCGGCCAGCAGTTTCAGGAAGGTGGATTTCCCGGCCCCGTTCCGCCCGCAGACGACGACCAGTTCACCGGCGGCGATACTTGCACCAACCCCCACGAGCGCCGGATCGGAAAGCGCGGCGTAGCGATGCGTAACGCCTTCGAGACGGAGCGCGCCCTGGAACCAGCGGTGCGGATTGCGGGAGGGGCCCCGGCGGCGCTCTTCCGGAAGGCCGAGAAACGCATCGACCTGGCGACCGCTTCTGAAATGTCCGGCGATCTGGTGGGCGCTCGCATACAGGAGCTGGACCGGCGCGAGGACCTTCCAGGTCAGGGCGATCAGCGCGATCAGCGCCCCGAACGTCACGTCGCCTTGAAGCGCACTTCGGGTTCCGAGATAGACCGCGCCGATTCCGGCGGCGAGCATGAGGGTCTGACCGAAGGTCTGGGTCAGATGCTGCACCTGCCGGGCGGCCCTGGCGGCGGACGCGGCCCGGATCAGGGCGCCATCGGAGCGGGCGGCCCAAGTCGCGCCCAGCCCGAGCCGCTGGATCGCGCGTTGCCGGGTCGCGGCCTCGAGCATGAGGGAGGACAGGCTCGCGCGCGCGCGCATCGCCAAGGCGTTCAGCCGCGTCTGGACCGGGACCGTCACCAGCGCGGCCATGCCGAACGCAACGACGAGCCCAAGAATAAGAAAGCCGATCCCGGCATCGAGAAACCAGATCGCGGCGATGAACATCAGCACGAACGGCAATTCGAGCAGCGTGGTCAGGAGCGGGCCGGTGAAAAGACCGCGCAAGCCCTCGAACTGCTTGAGCCGAGCGATCTGCTGCTCGACGGGGATGCCCTGCATCTTCTCGGGCGGAAGGACGGCGAGCTTGCGGAAGAGGGCGAGACTCATCCGACGCTCCATCCGGGACCCCATCCACGCCAAGGCACGTCCGCGGATCGTCCGAAGGGCGATATCCGTAAGCAATATGCCGGCTATCCCGACGACGAGGGCGAGCAGGAAGTCGATGGCACCGGTCGGAATGAGACGGTCGTAGACCACCATGACGAGGAGTGGGGCGGCGAAGCCGAGCAGGTTGGTGAAGAAGGACACCGCGACGAGGACGCTCAAGGTGCCCCGGAAGGATCGGACGATATCGCGCAGTCCGGCATCCGGTCGTTCTTCTTCCGCGGTGGTGTCCGCCCGGACGATCCAGCCCTGCCGGGTTTCCGCGCGTTTCCAAAGTGCGGAACCTGCCGGTGCTGCCGTCAGGATCCACCCTTCCTGCGCATCGAGAATGACGGTTCCGGCCCCGCAATCGGGGACGAAGAGGCACGGGCAATCGGTGGCGGACACGCGATCGAGGCGCATATCTCCCATTTCCTGAGTGGAGAGGCCCAGATTGCGAAGGGTGCTGACGAGATCGCGGCTTGTCAGCCGGTCCGCGAGATGCGGCATCGCTTCGGCGATTCGGGCCATGTCTCCGGGCCATCCGACGGCGCGAAGCAGAGCGGTCAGATGGCCCGTTCCAGCTGCGCGTGGCATCGCGATCATGCGATCCGCCTCGGCGCTTCGGGACGACGCGCCAACGCACGCTCCCCGGCGAGATCCGCATCCCAGGCGGCAACCTCCGCGTCATCGGCAGACAGGTCCACCACCTGGTCGGCAAGAGCCAGCCAACTCGGTCGGGGGCTCGCGATCAGAAGAGTGGTCCGCCCTCTGAGGTTTTTCAGTGCCGCAAGGATCGCGGCATCTCCGCGGTGATCGAGCGCCGTATTGGGCTCGTTCAGCAGCAGGATACGCGGCTCCAGCGCGAGGGCCCGCGCGAGACCGATACGCTGTAACCAGCCTCGTGTCATTCCATCCCGCGTGCGGATGGGGGTGTCATAGCCGAGCGGCAGCGTATGGATATCTTCCTCGAGCCCGATAGCACGAGAAACCGCGATCGCGCGGTCCGTGGCCTCCGCTCCGCCGAACAGGGAGAGATTCTGCAGGATGGTCCCCTCGAAGACGACCGGCTCGCTGTCGACATGGACAAGGCCGCGATGGCCCCTCGCTTCGGCCCATTCCGCTGCCGGTCGTCCGTCCAGCAGGGCACTGCCGGAAGTCGGCGGTCGTTCTCCCATGATGACCTGCAAAAGCACGCCCTTGCCGGACCCGTCCGAGCCGGTGATGCCGACACAGCCGCCCGCCGGCACGTACAGATCGAGAGCGTGGATCGGTCGGGATCCGTGGCTGCGAACGGAGAGCGCCGCGAGCGCGATCTCCCCGGTCAGCGGCACCTTCGGCACGACCGGGGGTCGTTGCGGTAGCGCGAAGAGGTCGCCTAGCTGCCGTCGGCTCTCGCCCGCGGCCTCGACCTGCACCCAGACGCCGAGGAGCTTCAACATCGGCTGGATCGACCGGCCGTTCAGCAGCATGCAGGCGGCCAGTTCCGCGACGCCGATCCGACCGGCGATTGCCAGATAGGCACCGAAAAGGGCCATGGCCGCGACGGCAGCCTGACTGAGAACCGCACCGAAACTCTGGCTGAACTGGGTCACGATGGTCAGCCGTCGATTGGCCTCCACCGATTGATCCTGAAGCAGCTCGTAGCGGCGCTTCATCTGTTCTTCCATGCCGAGGGATTTCACCGTTACGATCTGCGACAGGAATTCGATCAGGAACGAGTATCGCCGCTCGTTGACGACCCGCCGTTCGGTCAGCACCGGCGCCTGCACCCGCTTGAGAACCGCCTGAAACAGGACAAGCGTAACCATACACCCCAACGGCACGAGTACGAGCCACCCGCCGATGAGGTAGATCATCCCGACGAAGACGAACGTGAACGGAAGGTCGATATGCAGGAGCCTGGCCTGACCGCTGCGGAAATCGCGCAGGGTCGCGATGGCGTCCTGACGGTCGACATGGCTCCCGGCGCGTCCCTGCTCGAAAGCCGCGGAATCGGCACCGAGAATGCGCCCGATCACGTCGCGGGTGAGCCGACGCTCGTATTTCTCTCCCTCGGAACCGAGGATGACGACGCGACAGACCTTGAAGACGAAATCGATCACGAGCACCGCGAGGAGCCCGAGGAAGAGCACGTCGAGGGTCGTGTAGGCCTGGTTCGGGATCACGCGGTCGAAGACCTGCAGCAGGACGAGCGGCAGGGCGAGCGCGAGCAGACTGATCCCCAGCGTCGCGATCAGGACGGACGCTCCCAAAGGCGCACCGTCCGGGATTTGGTCTGGGAATCGAGACATGGACCGGAAGTCCTGGCGAGGGGAATCGTAGTTCCTTCTGCACGGACTTCGTTGGGGAACCCTTAATACCGGATATGCGGCCTCTGCGGCCAGCCCGGGAACCGTTGGAACGGAGACCCCTGTCTCGTCCACCATCCGTCTGAAACGCCGCCTTCGCCCGATATCAGTCCCGGACCCAGGCCGTCGCTTCGATCTCCACCAGAAACTCCAGGCGGGTGAAGCCAGACACGATCAGGAGGGTCGAGGCAGGCTTGACGGCGACCCCCTCCAGCCAGGCATCCCGGACAGCCATGTAGCCGGCGAAATCCTCCCGCCGGGTGACATAGGCGTTAAGCCGGAGGATCGCCGCGCGATCCGTTCCCGCGTCGGACAGGATGCCGTCGATCGTCGCGAAACAGATCCCGGCCTGCCCCACGACATCGTCCGGGCAGGCGCCGTCCCGTCCGAGGCCGAGCTGTCCTGACGTCACCACGATCCGACCGCCAGACGGCGCGAGAATGCCATGACTGTAGGACCCGAACGGGGCGGCCGCTGCTGCGGGAACGAGGGCTGTCTTGGGATCGGACATCGCCGGACATGATCGGACGGGATCGGCGGGGCGTCCAGCCGCACGGTCGCGGCCCTGTCGGATCGCCTCCTTTCCGTGCATTTCGCCTCGCGATTGTGCAAACTGCCCCTGTTGCGAAGCGCAAGCATCGATGGCCGCGGGCAGTGACCTTTCCTTTCCTGACCCTGCGGCAAGGCTACGCGCCAAACCAGCGAAACATGTCGAGGAGACAGGGATGATTCTCAGGACAACTCTATCCGCCGTGGCGCTTTCGACGATCCCGGCCACCCTGCTGGCACAGGGCGACCTGAAACCCGCGGTCTTCGGCACGAACTGGCTCGCCCAGGCGGAACATGGCGGGTTCTACCAGTCGGTCGCGGACGGAACCTATGCCGCCTGCGGGCTCGATGTCGAAATCGTCTCCGGCGGGCCACAGGTGAACAACCGCGCGCTGATGCTGGCGGACCGGATCCAGTTCCACATGGGCGGCGACATGCTGCAGGCGTTCAACGCAGTGAAGGAAGAGATCCCCGTCGTGTCCGTCGCGGCGATCTTCCAGAAGCATCCGCAGGTTCTCGTCGCGCATCCCGACGTGACGAGCTGGGAGGGGCTGAAGGACAAGACCCTGTTGATCGGGGACAACGGCTTTTCCAGCTACTACCAGTGGATGATCGCCGAACACGGCTTTACCGTGGAACAACGCCAGCCCTACACCTTCAACCCGGCACCGTTTCTCGCCGATACGAACCTCGCGATGCAGGGCTATCTGTCGTCCGAACCCTACCTGATCGAGACGGAGGGCGGTTTCAAACCGAACGTCTTCCTGATCGCCGATAACGGCTATTCGTCCTACGCGACCACGATCGAGACGATGCAGGCGACGATCGAGAGCGATCCCGAGATGGTCCAGTGCTTCGTCGATGGGTCGCTGACGGGGTGGTACAATTACCTCTACGGCGACAGCACGGCCGCCGAGGAGATGATCCTCGCGGCCAACCCGGACATGACGCAGGACAAGATCGACTTTGCCAAGGCGATGATGCTCTCCGAAGGGATCGTGGATTCCGGCGAGGCGTTGGAGATGGGGATCGGCGCGATGTCCAGTGCCAAGATCGAGGATTTCTTCGGCAAGATGGTGGCGGCCGGAGTGATCGAGGAGGACGTCGACTGGCGCGCCGCCTACACCCTCGATTTCACCAACAAGAAAGTCGGGATGGACATCAAGCCCCAGTGACCCGAACGGCGGAGCCTGTCCCGGCTCCGCTCCCAGCCGGAGATCAAGATGCCAAGGGTCGCCCCCTTCGACGATCGCGCGGAGCTTCTGCGGATGGATGCCGTGGACAAGGTGTTCCCCGGTGATATTCAGGCGTTGAAGGACCTGTCTCTGACCGTGCGCGCGGGCGACTTCATCTCGCTTCTCGGGCCGTCGGGTTGCGGCAAGTCCACGGCGCTGCGCCTGATCTCGGGTCTGTCGGAGCCGACGGCGGGCCGCATAGACTGGGCCGGCGAGCGGGGGGAAGGCGACCTCGGCGTGGTGTTCCAGGAACCGACGCTGATGCCCTGGGCATCCGTGGCGCGGAACGTCTATCTTCCGTTCCGGCTGGAGGGGAAACCCTATACCGCCGTCCGGGACGAGGTCCTCGACGTGCTGAAACTCGTGGGGCTCGAGAAATTCCAGAGCGCCTATCCCCGGGAATTGTCCGGCGGCATGAAGATGCGCGTCGCCATCGCGCGGGCCATGGTGACCCAGCCGAAGCTCATCCTCATGGACGAGCCGTTCGCCGCCTTGGACGAAATCACGCGCTTCAAGCTGAACAACGACCTTCTGGAGATGCAGGCCCGCATCGGCTGCACCGTCATCTTCGTCACTCATTCGGTCTTCGAGAGCGTGTTCCTGTCGGACCGCATCATCGTCATGGCCGCCCGCCCCGGCCGTGTGATCGAGGAGGTGCGCGTCGACGCGCCCTATCCCCGCCATGAGGATTTCCGCACCTCCCCCGAATACGCCGCCCATTGCCGGGCCGCATCCCGCGCCCTCGAACATGCGATGGAGGCGGCATGACCGCCGACGCGCAGGTCCCCTATCCCCCGAAGCCCGTGATCGACGCGGAGGAGGCGCGCCGCGGCCGCCGCCGTCGTGTGGAGCAGGTCGCACGATACGCCCTGCCGGTGCTGGTCATGGTGCTGGCGATCTGGTTCTGGGACCGGATCGTGGTCTGGAACGAGATCCCGCATTACATCCTGCCCTCCCCGGCCCGGGTCTGGGGAAGTCTGACCGACGACTGGCCGATCCTGTGGGAGGCGGCGCAGCTCACCGGGCGGATCACGATCCTCGCGCTCTGCGTCGCGGTGATCGGGGGGGCGGGCCTCGCCATCCTTTTCAACCAGTCGAAGATGGTGGAGCAATCCTTCTACCCCTATGCCGTGATCCTGCAGGTCACGCCCGTCGTCGCCATCGCCCCGCTGATCTTCATCTATGTCGAGTCGAAGACGGTCGGAATGCTGCTTTGCGCCTGGATCGTGGCGTTCTTTCCGGTCCTGTCCTCGACCACGCTCGGCCTCAACTCCGTCGACCACAACCTGCGCGACCTGTTCCGCATCTACGGCGCCTCGCGGTGGCAGCGGCTCACGATGCTGCAACTGCCCTCGGCGCTCCCCTACTTCCTCGGGGGGCTCAAGATCGCGGGCGGCCTGTCGCTGATCGGGACGGTGGTGGCGGAGCTTGTGGCGGGAACGGGCGGCGTCGGCGCCGGGCTCGCCTTCCGCATTCAGGAGGCCGGGTATCGCCTCAACATCGCCCGGATGTTCGCCGCCCTGTCGATCGTCGCGGCGATGGGCGTCTTCATCTTCGCGGCGCTCTCGCTGCTGTCGCATCTTCTCCTGCGCCACTGGCACGAGAGCGCGCTCTCGCGGGAGAGGTGATGGATTTCCGCACCCTTCCCGACGGGCCGCTGACACTGGCCGACGTGACCGTTCCGGCGCACCTCCTCGGACAGCCGGGAGACCTGATCCGGACCGACCTGCATATCGCCGACGGCCTGCTGTCCGGGACTCCCGGCGAGCGGGTGAAGATGGCCGGGGCGATGGTCCTTCCGGCCTTCGTCGACATGCACACCCATCTGGACAAGGGGCATATCTGGCCCCGCGCGCCGAACCCCGACGGCAGTTTCATGGGGGCCCTGACCACCGTTCGCGCCGACCATGCCAACTGGTCCGCCGGGGACGTGCGGGCGCGGATGGAGTTCGGCCTGCGCTGCGCCCATGCCCACGGCACGAGGGCGATCCGGACGCATCTGGATTCGATACCGCCGCAGCCGGACATCTCGTGGCCCGTCTTCGCGGAATTGCGGGCGGCATGGGCCGGGCGGGTCGAGATGCAGGCCGTCTGTCTGATCGGGTGCGAGGGATTCTCGGAGGACGGCGACGTCGCCCGTACCGCCGACATGGTGGAACTCTGCGGCGGCGTTCTGGGAATGGTCACCTATCCACTGCCCGACCTGAAGGACCGGCTGCTGGGCTTCTTCCGCATGGCCGAGGCTCGCGGCCTCTCCGCCGATTTCCACGTCGACGAGACGATGGATCCCGAAAGCGAGACACTCCGGATGATCGCCGAGACGGCGATCGAGACCGGGTTCACCGCCGCCGTGACCGTCGGCCATTGCTGCTCCCTCTCGACGCAGGAGGAGACGCGGGCACTGGACACGCTGGACCTCGTGGCGAAGGCCGGAATCGCGGTCGTCTCCCTGCCGATGTGCAACCTCTATCTTCAGGATCGCGGTCCCGGGACGCCCCGCAGTCGCGGCGTCACACTGGTCCACGAGATGCGCGACCGCGATATTCCCGTCTCCTTCGCCTCCGACAACACGCGCGATCCGTTCTACGCCTATGGCGATCTCGACATGCTGGAGGTGCTGCGGCAGGCGACGCGCATCGCACATCTGGACCATTCGCGCGCCGACTGGATCGATGCGTTCTCCGCCACGCCTGCGGGGTCCTGCGGGTTCGGTGCACAGGGCTTCGGTCATGGGGATCCGGCGGATCTCGTGATCTTCAACGCCCGGAACTGGACCGAACTTCTGGCCCGCCCGCAGATGGACCGCATCGTCCTACGCGACGGTCGCGCCATCGACCGGACGCTGCCCGACTATTCCGAACTCGACCCGTTGATGGAGCCCCAATGAAACCGAATGTCCGCGCCGCACGGGACGCGCTGTCCCATCTCGATATCGAGACTTCGGATGCGGCGATCCGCGCCAAATCCCGCGACTTCTTCTGGTACTCGCCCGTCCTCAAGGCCCGGCTGGATCACGTGGAGGCGGATTTCGTCGTCTCCCCCCGCTCCGAAGCGGAGGTGATCGAGATATTGCGGACCTGCTATGCCCACGACGTTCCCGTCACGACCCGGGGCGCGGGCACGGGCAATTACGGACAGGCCATGCCGCTGGCGGGCGGCTGCGTCATGCACATGATGCGGATGAACGCGATCCGGGAAATCCATCCGGGCCGGGTCGTCGTGGAACCGGGCTGCCTCCTCAAGGATCTGGACGCGACGACACGGGAGCATTCGGGTCAGGAGATCCGCATGTTCAGCAGTACGTGGGCCACGGCCACGATCGGCGGCTTCATCGCCGGCGGATCGGGCGGTGTCGGATCCTGCACCTGGGGGAGTCTGCGCGATCTGGGCAACATCATCCGTCTGCGCGTGGTCACCATGGAGGAGGAGCCGCGGATCCTCGACTTCCGCGGCGAGGAACTGGCCCGGGTCAGCCACGCCTACGGTACCAACGGCATCATCACGGAGATCGAGATCCCGCTGGCCCCCGCCTACGAATGGGTCGAGATGTTCCTGACCGGCACGGACTTCATGGTCGCCACGCGTTTCGCGGAGGGGTTGGCCAATCTCGACGGGGTGCTCATCAAGCTCGCCACCGTTTTCGAGGCGCCCATCGCCACCGCCTATTTCCAGCGGGTCGCCCCGCATGTCACCGAAGCCGACACCCTGATCGGCCTGATGGTCGCGCCCCATTCGATGGACGGGTTCGAGACCTTCCTCGCGCGCAATCCGGATATCGACCTGATCTACCGGAACGACCGGACGAACTGGCCCCGCGCGCCGGGCGCCGTATTCGAATACGGCTGGAACCACACGACCCTTCGGGCGCTCAAGGTGGATCCCTCGATCACGTATCTCCAGGTCCGCTACGGTTACCCGCTTCATCTGGAGCTGATCGAGGCGATGCGGGGCGCGCTCTCGCCCGAAGTCCTCCAGCATCTCGAAGTGCTGCGCGAGAACGGCAAGGTGATGTTCGCGGGCCTCAGCCTCGTGAAGTTCACGACGGAGGAACGCCTCGACGAGATCGTGCGGATGCACGAGGCGGCGGGCGCGATGGTCTTCAACCCGCATCGCTACACGCTGGAGGAAGGCGGGCGGCAATCGGTCGACGACCGTCAACTGGCCTTCAAGCGCGAGGCGGATCCGAAGGGTCTGCTCAATCCCGGCAAGATGATCGCCTGGGACGATCCGGGTTGGGGCTTCGAGACGATGTACGCCTATCCCGGCCTGAAGGCCGCGGAATGAAGCGCGTTTAACGCCGAGACCGAAGGAGATCCCCGTGACCCGCGCGCTCGTCCTTGCCGCCCATCCCGTCCCCGACAGCTTCAATGCCGCCCTCCATTCCCGCGTGCTGGAAACGTTGCGCGGGCGCGGTTGGGAGGTGGACGATTGCGACCTCTATGCCGAGGGGTTCGACCCGGTCCTGAGCGAGGCGGAACGCCGGGGCTATCACGAGGCACCCGCGAATATCGAACCCGTCGCGGGCTATGTAGAGCGGTTGCGGGCGGCGGATGCGCTGGTCCTCGTCTTCCCCGTCTGGAATTTCGGCTACCCGGCGATCCTCAAGGGATTCCTCGACCGGGTCTTCCTGCCGGGCGTGTCGTTCCGGCTGGAGAACGGCAAGGTCCATCCGAACCTGACCCGCATCCGCAGGCTGGCCGCGGTCACCACCTATGGCGGCACCCGTATCCGCGCGGCGCTCTGCGGCGACCCGCCGCGCCGATGCGTGACGCGGGCGGTATGGCATGTCTGCCGCCCGCGGGCGATGGAATACCTCGCTCTCTACGACATGAACCGGGTGACGCAGACCCGTCGCACGGCTTTCCTCGACCGGGTCGACCGCCGGCTCGGCGCGTTCTGATGCGGGCGCTCGTGGTCTTCTGCCACCCGAAGGAGGACAGCTTCACCGGCGAGGTCCTCCGTGTGATCCGGTCCCGCCTGGACGCCGCGGGGGCGGAGCATCGGGTGCGCGACCTCTACCGCTCGAACTTTTCGCCGGTCCTGACGGCCCGTGAACTCGACACCTATCTCGACGAGGACGCGAATACCGACCCGGTGGCGCAGGACGTGTCCGACCTCCGCTGGGCGGATACGCTGATCTTCGTCTATCCGACCTGGTGGTACGGCCTGCCCGCGATGCTCAAGGGATGGCTCGACCGGGTGATGGTGCCGGGCGTGGCCTTCGTCATGCCGAAGGACGGCGCGGATATCGCGCCGGGCCTGACCAACATCACCCGGATGGGCGTGTTCACCACCTGCGGCGCCTCCCGCTGGCTCACCGCATTCGTCGGCGCGCCGGGCAGGCGGACACTGACCCGCGGCGTCCGGGCGATCTGTGCCAGACGCTGCCGGACGGTCTTCGCCGCGCATTACCTGATGGACAGCTCGACACAGGCCAGCCGCTCGGCGCATCTTGACCGCGTCGCCGCCAAGATAGACCGATTGACCGCATGATCCCCATTCTCGACTGGACCCGCATCGACACAGATCCCGACGGCTTCGTCGCCGATCTGGGACGCGCGGTGCGCGATACCGGCTTTTTCCTGCTGTCCAACGCGTCGATCCCCGCCAAACTCCGCGCCGAGGTCCTGGCTCAAGCGGATGCGGTGTTCTCCCTGCCGGAGCCGGAGAAGCAGGCGCTGTCGATCCTGAACACGCCGCATTTCCGGGGCTGGGCGAAGCCCGGGGACGAGTCGCTGGACGAGACGCAGGCCGCGGTGGACACCAAGCAGACGTTCAATATCGGCTACGAACTCGCACCCGACGATCCGCGGCTGGGGGAGGCGTTCCGGGGCCTCAACCAGTGGCCGGACCTGCCCGGGTTTCGCGAGACGATGCTCGCCTATTACGACGCGGCGCAGGCACAGGGGACGGCGCTGCTCTCGATGCTGGCCCGCGATCTGGACCTCGCACCCGCTCACTTCGACCCGCTCTTCTCCGAACCGCTCTCCGCGCTCCGGCTGCTGCACTATCCTCCCGCCACGGGTGCGGCGGGCGAAATCGGCGCCGGAGCGCATACCGATTACGGTGCGATCACCCTGCTGATGACGGACGGGGAACCGGGGTTGCAGGTGCGCCCGCGGGGCGGCGACTGGACCGATGTCCCCCACGTCCCAGGCGCCTATGTCGTGAATATCGGCGATTGCCTCATGCGCTGGACGAACGACATCTACGTCTCCACGCCGCATCGCGTCCTGCCCCCGCGTCGACAGCGGCGCTCCGTCGCGTTCTTCGTGGAGGCCAATCCGGATGCCCGCGTAGCGGCCCTGCCGGGAACGGGCGAGCCGAAATATCCGCCAATCCTCGCGGCTGAATATCTCCGCTCCCGCCTCGACGCGACCTATGCCCCGAAGGCCACGCCGTGAGTTGCCGCGACTGGGCCGACTTGCGGGCGCCGGATTTCGCCGACCTGGATCCGATGAAGACAATCGCCGTCCTGCCGACGGCGGCCATCGAGCAGCACGGCCCCCACCTGCCGGTCGGGACCGACACCCTCATCGCGGAAGGGATGCTCGCCGCCGTTCGCGATGCCTGCCCCGACGGGCTCGACCTGCGCATCCTGCCGGTGCAGGCGGTGGGCAAGTCGAACGAACACCTCTGGGCCGCCGGAACGCTGACCCTGACCGCGGAGACGGCCCTCCGCGCCTGGACGGAAATCGGCACCTCGATCGCGCGGGCGGGCATCCGCAAGGTCATCCTCGTCAACTCCCATGGCGGCAATCTCGACCTCGTCTCCATCCTCTCGCGGGAGCTGCGGGTGCGGGAAGGGATGCTGGCCGTGAAATGCCAATGGGGCAGCTTCGGCGCGCCCGAGGGGATGTTCTCGGACCAGGAGGCGGCATTCGGCATCCATGGCGGCGACCGGGAAACGTCATTGATGCTCGCCTTCCGGCCCGACACTGTCGACATGAGCGCGGCCCGCGACTTCCGCTCCACCGCCGAGGCGACCGCGATCCCGCCGGTCGGCCCCGTCTCCTACGGCTGGATCGCCTCGGACCTGTCCGAGGACGGCGTGGTCGGCGAGGCGCATCTGGCGAGTGCCGAAAAGGGTCGCGCCCTTGCCGCGCATCAGGCGAAGGGGTTCATCGCCCTCGCCCGACAGGTGGCGAACCAGCCGCTATTCGAGACCTAGGGCAGAGACGAAGGCCTCCACGATCTCCGCGCGGCTGCGGTCGATATCGACCCGGATGGCATCCTCGTCCGGGCCGGGCCGTTCCAGCGTCGCAAGCTGACTGTCGAGCAGGGCGGGCGGCATGAAATGCCCGGGCCGGTTGTTCACCCGCTCCTCCAGCACCGTCCGGCTCCCGTCGAGGAACAGGAACGTCACCCGCCCGTCCGCCGCCGCCGCGATCCGCTCGCGATAGACCCGCCTGAGCGCGGAGCAGGCGACGACATCCGCCTCCCGCCCGAGCGCCTCCCCGACCCGGTCCAGCCATGGCCAGCGATCCGCATCGGTCAGCGCCTCGCCGCGGGACATCTTGGCCACGTTCGCCTCGCCGTGCAGGCTGTCGCCGTCTAGCCAGGACAGCCCCGCACGATCCGCGAACATCTCCGCCACCGTGCTCTTGCCGCAGCCCGACACGCCCATCACCACATAGGCGCGGCTCACAGCGAGGCCGTGATCCCGCCATCGACATAGACGACGGTTCCGTTGACGAAGCTGGACGCGGCGGAGGACAGGAAGATGCAGGCCCCGACCAGCTCCTCCACGTTGCCCCACCGGCCCGCGGGCGTGCGCTTGGAGAGCCAGTCGGTGAAGTCCGGATCCGCCACGAGCGCGGCATTCAGCGGCGTGTCGAAGTAACCGGGTGCCAGACCGTTGCATTGCAGGCCGTGCTTCGCCCAGTCGGTCGCCATCCCCTTGGTCAGGTTCGCGACCGCCCCCTTCGTCGCGGTATAGGGCGCGATGCCGGGCCGGGCGAGAGCGGACTGGACCGAACAGATGTTGACGATCTTTCCCGCCCCGCGCCCGATCATGTGACGGGCCACGGCCTGACCGACATGGAACACGCTGGCGATATTGGTCTGGAGCAGGCGCTCGAACGCGTCGGCGGGGAAATCCTCCAGCGCCGTGCGATGCTGCATTCCGGCATTGTTCACCAGGATATCGATGGCCCCCGTCTTCGCCTCGAACCCGTCCACCGCTTTGCGGACCGCGTCGTGATCGGTCACGTCGAAGGGCAGCGCATGGACCGCCCCGCCTCCGTCCCGAAGCGCCTCCGCCGCGGCATCCAGCCGACCGGAATCGCGCCCGTTCAGCACGATCTCCGCACCCGCCGCCTGAAGGCCGCGCGCCAGCGCCAGGCCGATCCCCTGGGACGAGCCCGTAATCAGCGCCCGCCTCCCGGTCAGGTCGAACAGTTCCAGTCCCATGGCATACCCCCGGCTTTGCGCCTCGACTTCGCCGCTTCCTGCGGCCTAGGTTATCGCCAACCCCTTCCACGGGCGCAACCGCGCCCCCTTCCGAAAGCGCCCGCGATGAAGGCCATCGTCATCCATGCCGCCCGCGACCTGCGGATCGAGGAGCGGGAGGCCGAACGCCCCGGCCCCGGACAGGTCGCCGTGGAGATGGCGACCGGCGGCATCTGCGGATCGGACCTGCATTACTACAACCATGGCGGGTTCGGGACGGTCCGGCTGCGCGAGCCGATGATCCTCGGGCACGAGGTCTCCGGCCGCATCGCCGCCCTCGGGGAGGGGGTGACGGGGCTGGAAGTCGGACAGCTCGTCGCGGTCTCCCCGTCCCGTCCCTGCGGCGCCTGCCGCTTCTGCCTCGACGGACAGCCGAACCATTGCCTCGACATGCGCTTCTACGGCTCGGCGATGCCGTTCCCCCATATCCAGGGCGCCTTCCGGCAGATACTCGTCGCCGATGCCGCGCAATGCGCCGATGCGACCGGCCTCACCCCGGGGGAGGCGGCGATGGCCGAACCCCTCGCAGTTTGTCTGCACGCCATGCGCCGGGCCGGTCCGCTGGTCGGACGGTCGGTCCTCGTAACCGGGTGCGGTCCCATCGGGACGCTCTGCATCCTCGCCGCGCGGCGGGCGGGGGCCGACCTGATCGTCGCGACCGATCTGGGACGTTTCACGCTCGATCTGGCCCGCAAGGCGGGCGCCGACCGGACCGTGAACGTGGCGGACGAGACGCTGGACGCGTACGGCGCGGACAAGGGGACCTTCGACATCCTCTTCGAGTGTTCGGGTGCCGCCGCGGCACTGGCTTCCGCCATCCCCGCCATGCGCCCCGGCGGCCGCATCGTGCAGCTCGGCCTCGGCGGCGACATGACTCTTCCGGTTCAGGCGATGACGGCGAAGGAGCTGGAGCTGTGCGGCTCCTTCCGCTTCCACGCGGAGTTCCACACCGGCGTCAGCCTGATGCGAAAGGGCCTGATCGACGTGGCACCCCTCATCACCCAGACCTTCCCGCTCGACCGCGCCGACGAGGCCTTCGCCGTCGCCGGGGACCGCAGCCGCGCCATGAAGGCGCAGATCGACTTCACCGCCTAAGGAGATTCCATGCCGTTCTTCGAGGCCCACGACCCCGCCTTCGACCGCTTCGTCCTCGGCAATGCGCCGGTGAAGCGGCTCGCTACCGGCTTCGACTGGGTCGAAGGGCCCGTCTGGTTCGGCGATATGGGATGCCTCCTGTTCTCGGACATCCCGAACAACCGTATCCTGCGGTGGTCGGCAGAGGCGGGGATCACGACGTTCCGCGCGGACAGCAACTTCTCCAACGGCCATACGCGGGACCGGCAGGGGCGGCTGATAAGCTGCGAGCACGGCGCGCGGCGGGTCACGCGGACGGAGCATGACGGCGCGATCACGGTCATCGCCGACAGCTATGGGGGCCGCCCTCTCAACTCCCCGAACGACGTGGTGGTGAAGTCAGACGGCACCGTCTGGTTCTCGGACCCGCATTACGGAATCATGACCGATTACGAGGGCTTCAGGGCCGATCCGGAGAACCCCCTCGTCGTCTACCGCGCGGATCCGGAGACGGGTGCGCTGGACGTCATGGTGGACGACATGAACGCCCCCAACGGCCTCGCCTTCTCCCCCGACGAGAGCCGTCTCTACGTCGCCGATACCGGGCGGATGTTCGAGGGGGACGACACGCATATCCGCGTCTACGATTGCGCTCCCGACGGCACCTGCACGAACGGGCGGCACTTCCATACGATCGATCCCGGCATGGCCGACGGATTCCGCGTGGATCGCGACGGAAACCTGTGGTCCTCCGCCGCGGACGGGGTCCATTGCATCGCACCGGACGGTCGCCTGCTGGGCCGGATCCTCGTGCCGGAACTGGTGTCGAACGTGTGTTTCGGCGGACGGGCGAAGCAGGATCTCTACATCACCGCCACGACCAGCCTCTATCGCGTAACGCTGGTCCGCAACGGGGTGCAGTGGCCCTAAGGCGTTGGCGTTCCACCCGAAAGAACAGTCGCCATCCGGTCGGCGTCGATGTTGCCGCCGCACAGGATGATGGCGACGTGGCGTCCCACCATCGTCTCCCGCTCCTTCAGGAGACCTGCGAGCGGTGCCGCCCCGGCGCCTTCGGCGGCGTTGTGGGTCGCGGTCCAGTAAAGGCGGATGGCCTCCGCGATCAGGTCGTCGGACACGTCCACGATCCGCGCCGCGCCGGACCCGTAGATGTCCAGCGCGGCCTGCACCGGGACCCGCACCGCCATTCCGTCGGCGAAGGTGGCCGCGGAGTTCGTCTCGATCAGGCGCCCGGCCTCCACCGAAAGCTGCGCCGTGCGGGCGTTCTCGGAAACCACGCCGACGATCTCCGCACGGTGGCCCAAGGCGTCCCGCGCGGAGATGCAGCCGCAGATACCGGACCCGCAACCGATTGGAACGTATAGCGTTTCGATCTCCGGATGGGTGGACAGAAGTTCCCAGGCATAGGTCGCGACGCCGCGCACGATCTCGCGGTGGAAGGACGGGACGAGGAACAGACCCTCCGCCTCCGCCACGCGCGCAGCCTCCTCCCGCGCGATGTCGAAATCCGCGCCGTGGACCCGCAGGTCGCCGCCCCATGCCTCCATCGCCGCGTTCTTCTCCGGCGAGTTGCCCTCGGGCACGTAGATCACCGCGCGCAGGCCCGCCGCCACGGCCGCGCGAGCCTGGGATTGTCCATGATTTCCGCGGGTTGCGGTGACGATCCCCGCAACCTCCGGATGGGTGCGGCGCAGCCAGTCGATGAAGGTCACGCCGCCGCGCACCTTGAAGGCGCCGGTGGGGTTGTGGTTCTCGTGCTTCACGATCACCCGGGCGCCGGTTTCGCGGTCGAGCAGCGGCCAGACGATCTGGGGCGAGGCGGGGATCTGGGTGTGGACCAAAGCGGCGGCGGCTTCGAGTTCGGGACGGGTGAACATGGGGCGGCCTCCGGGGCGAAATTCACAGAACGGGGTAGGTCGGATTCGCGGATTTCACAATTCGTACGATTTCCGGAAGAGGAGGACCGGGCCTCAGAGCAGGAACAGGGTGATCGCCGGAAAGGCCACGAGGATCGCCACCCGCACGATGTCGGTCCCGACGAAATACAGGACGGCGCGATACGTCTCCAGCATCGGCGTGGACCGGTCCATCGCGTTTATGACGAAGAGGTTCATGCCCACGGGCGGCGTGATCAGCCCGACCTCCACCACGATCAGGACGAGGATGCCGAACCAGATCGCCACATGCTCCGGTGTCAGGCCGAAATCGAGGACGGAGATGACCGGGAAGAAGATCGGCACGGTCAGCAGGATCATCGACAGGGAATCCATGACGCAGCCGAAGATGAGGTAGAAGATCAGGATCACGATCAGGACGGTGACCGGCGCGAATCCCTGTTCGACGACCCAGTTCGACATTTCCTGCGGGACCTGGGTGAGGGCGAGGAACCCGTTGTAGATCGCGGCCCCCAGCACGATGAAGAAGATCATCGCGCTGGCCTTGGCCGTGACGAGGAAGCTCTCGATCAGGGTGCGGCCCGTCAGGCCGCCATTGACCAGCGCGATAAGGCCGGTGCCAAGCGCGCCGACCGCCGCCGCCTCCGTGGGCGTGAAGATGCCGCCGTAGATGCCGCCGACGACGGCGATGAAGACGACCAGCACGGGCCAGACTTTCGCCAGCAGGCGGAACCGTTCGCCCATGGGGATCGCCTCCCGCGTGCCCGCCGAGCCGGGGTTGAGCCGGACGTAGATCGAGATCGCGATGACGTAGCCGAGGGCCGCGAGGATGCCGGGGATGAAGGCGGCAAGAAAGAGCTTGGCGATATTCTGCTCCGTCAGGATCGCGTAGATCACGAGCACGACCGAGGGCGGGATCAGGATGCCGAGCGTCCCGCCCGCCGCGAGCGTCGCCGTCGAGAAGCCGCCATCGTAACCGTAGCGGCGCAGTTCCGGCAGGGCCACGCGGCCCATCGTGGCGGCGGTGGCCAGCGACGAGCCGCAGATGGCGCCGAACCCCGCGCAGGCCCCGATGGCCGCCATGGCGACGCCGCCCCTCCTGTGGCCGAGGAAGCCCTCCGCCGCCTTGAACAGCGCCTGGCTCATGCCGCCCAGGGTCGCGAAATGGCCCATCAGGAGGAACATCGGTACGATCGACAGGGAGTAGGAGGAGAAGGTCGAGAAGGTCTCGTTCTTGAGCCGGCTGAGGGCGACGAGGTTGCCGCCGGTTACGAAGTAGAGCCCGATCAGGCCGGTCACGAACATGGCGAGGCCGATGGGCACCCGCAGGAAGATCATCAGCAGGAGGCCGGGAAAGGACCAGAGGCCGATCTCCAGATCGGTCAATGCTCCGCCCCTTCGGAAACGAGGATCGGGGACCCGGTCACCAGTTCGGCGAGCCGGACGAGCATCACGTAGAGGGCGACGAGGGCCGTGACGGTCGCCCCGGCGAGGGCGGCGGCATAGGCCCACCAGACCGGGAACTGGATCAGATAGGTCGTCTCGCCGTAGCGCATCTTGTCCTGCGTTCCCTGCCAGAGCTGCCACGCGATCAGCACCATCACAGCGGCGAAGAGGACCGCCCAGAGGGCCACGAGGAACCGGTTCGCCCGCTCCCCGAACAGGTTGGTGAGGATGTCGACGGAGGCGTGGCCGTCGCGAAGCTGCGTGATCGGGAGGAAGGCGAAGATGACGAAGGCCATGCCCGCCTCGATCAGCTCGAAATCCCCCTCGACCGGGCCGATTCCGAGGGCCAGCAGCCAGTCGGAGAGGCCGGTTCCGACCAACGCGTCGGAGTGCAGGATCCCGTTCAGGAAGCGCCCGGTGATCGACAGGCATGTCATCACGACGAGCGCCGACAGGACCAGCCCGCCGAGAATGGCCATCAGCCGCGCCAGCGCCTCGATGATGCGTCCGAGCATGGGTTCCGTCCCTCCGCGCAGAGGGGCCGCGCCCGATGGACGCGGCCCCGTTCCGGTCCCCGTCCGGGGATCAGCCCTGGTTCTCGTCCATCAGGCGGCGCGCCTCGTCGATCAGCGCCTGACCGTCGATCCCCTTGCCGTCCATCTCGGCGATCCACTCGTCGTAGACGGGCTGTGCCGCGTCGCGCCAGACCTGCGCCTCCTCCTCCGTGAGGGTGAGGATGGTGTTGCCCGCATCGACGGCCAGTTGCCGGGAGGGGCCGTCCGCCGCCGCCTGGGTCGATCCGGCGAAGGTGCTGAACTCGAGCCCGGAATTGTCGTCGATCACCTGCTTGAGATCGTCGGGCAGGCTCTCGTACTTGGCCTTGTTCATCGCCAGCACGAAGGTCACCGTATAGAGCATCGGGCCGTCGAACTCGGTATGGAAGGTAACCAGTTCCGGCACCTTGAGCGCCTCGGTCACTTCCCACGGCATCGTGGTGGCGTCGATGACGCCCTTCGACAGCGCCTCGGGCACCGCCGGGATCGGCATCCCCACGGGGGTCGCGCCCAGCGTCTCCAGAAGCTGGTTCACCATCCGGCTGGCACCGCGGACCTTCACGCCCTGAAGGTCGGCGGGAACGCGGATTTCCTTGTCCGCGTGGATCAGCCCCTGACCGTGGACCCAGGTGCCGAGCAGGTGGACGTTGTCGAACTCCTCCTGCATGTCGGACTGGTACATCTGCCAGTAGGCGGAGGACGCGGCCCCCGCATCGGTGACCATGAACGGAAGCTCGAAAACCTCGGTCTTCGGGTAGCGTCCGGGGGTGTAGCCGACCACGGTCCAGACCACGTCGGCGACACCGTCGATGGCCTGATCCATGAGCTGCGGCGGGGTGCCGCCGAGCTGCATGGAGGGGTATCGGTCGACCTTGATCCGGCCGCCCGACGCCTCCTCCACGTTGTCGGCCCAGACGTCCAGGATCTGCACCGGCACGTTGGCCTGCGCGGGCAGGAACTGGTGCAGCTTGAGGGTCACCTCCTGCGCGAAGGCCGGCGATGCGCCCAGTGCCAGCGCGGCCCCGCCCAGAAGCCCGGTCAGCGTTCTACGATCGATCATGTGTTTCATCCTCCCTGATTAATCCTCACCCGGACGGTCGTTGCCGCCCCTCCCCCGGGACATCAGCACAAAGCCCGGCCACATGCAAAATGAATAGACCGTCCGCGCGGTCGGAAATGCTCCGGAGCAGCGGGATCAGGCCCGGCCCTCGCGCAGCCAGGCCCAGGTCGCGAGCCCCGCCGCCAGCAGGAGGAACAGCCAGGGCGGGACCAGCGAGGCAATCCGCACATCCGCGGTGAGATAGGCCCCCCGCGGGGTCCAGCCGATCCAGCCGCGACCGGACGCGGCGCGCCCCTCCCGCACCGGGCGCAGGTCGGGGGCGCCATCCTCGAGTGCCACGGCGCCGCCGCGGCGGGTCGCGACCGCGTCGGCGAGCGGGGCGTTCGTGGCGATGGTCTCGACGAATTCCCGCGGGGCGGCGGGACCGAGACCGATCACGGCCTCCCTCTCGCCTTCCGCCAAACGGTAAAGCCCCTGCTGCGCGCCGGTGAAGCGGGCGACGAAGCGGCCCGGCGCCTCCTCCTCCAGCGGGAGGATCTCGACACTGCCGTCGGGGGCGGTCACGGTCACCTCGGCGGGCGCCTCGCCCAGCGTGCGGCGGGTGACGATCACTTCCTGCCCGATGGCGCTCGCGATCAGCGCCTCCTCCTCCAGCTCCGGCTCCTTCATCAGCCAGTGGGCGAGACGGCGCAGCAGCTCCGCCTGCGGGCCGCCGCCCTCGAAGCCGCGATCCCAGAGCCAGACATGGTCCGACCCCAGCAATGCCACGCGCCCCTCGGCGACCCGGTCGAGAAGGAGGAGGGGCTCCTCCTCCAGCCCGGTCATCAGCGTCTCGGCCTCCGGATCCGCATCGACCTGTATCTGGCGGAACCAGCGGCCCCAGGGGGCGCCGTCGAGGCCGTAATCGGCGGGCAGGCCCTCGGTCACCGGGTGCTTCTCCCCCGTCTCCGACACGACCGGCAGGAAGCCCTCGTCCCGCACGATGGCGGTCGGCGCGCCGGGCAGGATCGGAGCCAGCGGCGAGCGGTAGATGCTATCGGCGGTGGCGTAATCGGGACCCGCCGCCACCAGCAGCGCGCCGCCGCGTTCGACGTAGGAGCGCACGTTGTCGAGATAGATCGACGGCAGGATCCCGCGGCGCTGATAGCGGTCGAAGATGATGAGGTCGAACTCGTCGATCTTGTCGAAGAACAGCTCCCGCGTCGGGAAGGCGATCAGCGACAGCTCGGTCACCGGCACGCCGTCCTGCTTGCCCGGCGGGCGGAGGATGGTGAAATGCACGAGGTCGACGGAACTGTCGGCCTTGAGCAGGTTGCGCCACGTCCGCTGACCGGGATGCGGCTCGCCGGAGACCAGAAGCACGCGCAGCCGGTCGCGGACGCCGTTGATCTGCACCACCGCGGCGTTGTTGCGGTCGGTCAGCTCGCCCTCGGCCTCCGGCACCCGGAATTCGATCACGTTCATGCCGCCATGGGGCAGCGCGAGCGGCAGCTCCAGATCCCGGCCGACGGGGATGCGGTAGGATTGCGGCTCGCCGCCGTCGATGGCGATGACGATCTCGGCGTCCGGGCCGGTTTCGGAGGGGACGTCGCCCTGATCCTCGATCCGCAGGGTGATGGAGAATTCCTCGTCGAGGATCGCGAAGGCGGGCGCGTTCGCCACGATAAGCCGCCGGTCCCAATCCCCCTCCCGCCCCGTCCGGAGGAGGTGCAGCGGCGCGGGCAGGTCGGGGGCCAGATCGGCATCGTGGACCTGTCCGTCGGAGATCACGACCGCGCCGGCCACCCGGTCGCGGGGCACCTCGGCCAGAAGCTCCGACAGGCCGGCCATGGCCAGGGTACCGGCATCGCCCTCGCCATCGCCGATCCGGACGATCCGCGTGTCGAGCCCGTCGGACTCCGCCGCCTCCAGCATGTCGGCCAGCGCCGCCTCCGTCTGGTCCGCGCGATCGGAGAGTGTCTGGCTGGCGCTTCCGTCCACCGCGATCAGGAGGATGTCCGACAGGGGTTCGCGCTCCTCGGTCTGGAGGCTCGGGTTCAGCAGCGCCAGCGTCAGCGCCACCACGGAGGCGGCCCGCAGCCACCAGCCGGGCAGGCCGCGCATCGCCGCGAGGATGCAGAGAGCCAGTGCCAGTCCCGCCAGCCCCGCGATCAGGGCGAGAGGGAGCATCGGATCGAAGATGATCTCGCGCGCCATGGCCTAGTTCCCCAGCCGGTCCAGCAGGGCGGGGACGTGCACCTGATCGGATTTGTAGTTCCCGGACAGCACGTGCATCACGAGGTTCACCCCGAACCGGTACGCGATCTCCCGCTGTTGCTCGCCCGCGAAGCCGCGCCCGATGGGGAGCAGCGCGCGGCCCTGCGCGTCCACGGCCCAGGCCGCGGCCCAGTCGTTCGCGCCGATCACCACCGGCGTCACGCCGTCGTTCAGGTTGCGGAAGGGCATCCCCTCCACCTGCTCCGCATTCTCGCTCGCCTCGACCCAGACGTCCCGGGAATTGTAGCGGCCGGGATAGTCCTGCAGCAGGTAGAAGCTCCGCGTCATCACATGGTCCGGGGGGAGAGGTTCCAGCGGCGGGATGTCCAGGAGGGCCGCGAGGTCGCGCAGGCGCCGAGCGGCGGGGGAGGAGGAGCCGAAGCCGCCGACATCGGCGTCGCGGGTGTCGAACACGATCATTCCGCCGCCCCGCAGGTAGCGGTTGAGCCGTCCATAGGCGTCCGCCGAGGGGATGGGTTGTTCGGCGGTGACGGGCCAGTACACCAGCGGGAAGAAGGCCAGCTCGTCCGCCTCCAGATCGACGCCGCGGGGGGCGACCGGCTCCACGGAGGTGCGGGCGGTCAGGATCGCGGAGAGGCCGCGCAGGCCCGCCTCGGACACCTCGTCGATGCGCGGGTCGCCGGTGACGACATAGGCGAGCGAGACCTCCGCCGGGACCGGCCCCTCCTGCGCCTGCGCATCCGGAGCCACGAGCGTCGCGAGCAGGACCACCGCCACGGCACCGCCCCGCCGGAGCCGCCCGCCGAGCCAGAGGGACACGAGGATATCCACGGTCAGCAGGACCAGCGCCAGCGCCAGCAGCCAGGGCATCAGGTTGGTCTCCGGCTGTCGCGCGAGACCCTCCACGCGCGTTCCGGCGGGCCATTCCGCAGCAGCCAGCTCCGCCTCCGGGCCGAGGACGTTGAGCGCGAGGCTCTGGGACGGCCCTTCGTAAAGGCCGGGCGGCACCGTCGCGGACGGGGTCGCCGAAACCAGATCCTCTCCCGCCACGCCCGCCATGGTGCCCGCGTCCCGGGCGTTCCCGAACCCGTCGAGAACCATCCGCGGCACCCAGGTCGTGCCCGCCATCTCCTCCTCCGTGGGGGCGGCGGGTCGGGTGGAGACGGCCATCCGCTCCAGCATCCGCACGAACAGGCCCGATAGCGGCAGGGTCGACCATTCGGCATTCGCGGTGACGTGGAAGAGGACGACCTGTCCCTGATCCAGCGTCTTGCGGGTGACCAGGGGCGTGCCGTCGGCCAAGGCCGCGATGGCGCGGTCGGCCAGCGTCGGGTCCGGCTGGGCCATGACCTGACTGCTGACCGTCACCTCCTCGGGGACGTCGAGGCCGAAGAACGGCGAGCCGGGCGCGAAGGGGCGCAGGACCTTGGGCTCGCCCCAGCTCAGCGCGCCGCCGACGCTGCGCCCGCCGGAGCGCAGGCGGACGGGCATCAGCGGATCCTCCTCCGCGCGGGACAGGTCGGAGGCGGCCACCTGCGGCCCCGCGAACCGCAGGAGGAGGCCGCCGTCGCGGACCCAGTCCTCCACCGCCTCCGCCTCGCCGGGTGAGAGGCGGGCGACGTCGGCGAAGACGAGGACATCGGGCACGGATGGAAGGATCGTCGCGAGGTCGCCCTCCACCAGATCGGCCACGGGTTCCAGCGCCCGGCGGAGGTAGTAGAGCGGCGACAGCAGGTCCTGCGCCTCGTCACCCGCGGCGGTCAGGAGTGCGACCTGTCTCCGGGCGAGGCTGTCATCGGCGAGGCTCACGGCCCCGGCGGAGCGGGCGCCGCCGATCTCGAACCGCTGGACCCGGTTGCGCAGGTCCGGCGGCAGGGTCAGCGCGACCTCCGCCTCCACGGCACCCGCTTCGAAGGAGATGGGGGCGGTGGCGAGTTGCGCGGGCGCGCCGCCGGGGGCGGGGCCGATCACGCGCAGCTCCGCATCCCGCGCCGCGACGTCGCCCAGCCGCAGGGCCCGGACGCGGATCTCGCCGTCCTCGTAGAGCGGCGGCAGGAGACCGAGGATCGGTCGGCTCCCCTCCAGCACCCGCGCGCCGGGCAGCGCGTCGCGTCCGGGCCGGTCGAGCCCGTCCGACAGCCACACGATTTCCGCGCCGTCCACGTCCAGTGCGTCGAGGCCCGCATAGTCCGGTCCCCAGGCCCGGGGCTGGATCGACGGCAGCCGCTCGATCCACGCATTGGCCGCCTGCCACGGCACCTCCTCCGGGAGGGGATCGGTCAGGGGCAGGACCGCCGCGACCCGCCCCGTCCGGGCCGCATCGCGCAACATCTCCTCCACCCGCGCGATACGGGCGGGCCAATCCCGGGCGCTGGCCCAGCTCGCATCCATCGCGATCAGGAGCGGTCCGGTTCCCGTGCCCGCCGCCCGGGGGTTGAGGATCGGTCCGGCGAACCCGACGATCACGGCGGCCAGCGCCAGCATCCGCAGCGCGAGGAGCCACCATGGCGTCGTCGCCGTCTCGCTCTCGTCGTCGCGCAGGCCGAGGAGGAGGACGATGCCGGGAAAGCGCCGCCGGATCGGCGCGGGCGGCACGGCGCGCAGCAGCCACCACAGGATCGGCAGCGCGATCAGCGCCAGCAGCAGGAGCGGCGTGATGAAGGCGATGGCGCTCATCGCCGCTTCTCCAATGCGACGTAGATCGGCAGGAGGGCCGCCTCCGCGCCGCCATCGGTGTGGTGCACCTGAAACCGCCAGCCCGTCCGGATGCAGAGGTCGCGCAGGGCCGCGCGCCGGGCCGCCAGCCGGGACAGGTAGTCGTCGCGCAGGCGGTCGGCCTTCAGCGTCTCGAACCGGACGGCGCCGGACATGCTCTCGAAGACCGTCCGCCCGTCATAGGGAAACGCCTCCTCCTCGGGGTCGAGGACCTGGACCAGAACGCCGGTCACCCCGCGGTCGGCGGCGGAGGTGAGCGCGTCCGAGAGCGGGCCGGGATCGCCGAGGAAATCCGACAGGAACACCGCCCGGCTTCCCAGCGGCATGACCTGTGGCCGGGGCGTGCCGTAATCGACGTTCTCGCCCTCCTCCATCAGCGCGCCGGCCACGCGGATGAGCTGTCCGCGCCCGGCCCGCGGCGGTTCGGGAAGGCGGGCCAGGCCGATCCGCTCGCCCGCCTTCACCGACAGAACGCCCAGCGCCAGCGCCAGCGTCTGCGCCCGGCGCAGCTTGGACGGACGCGCGCCCGCGGAAAACCGCATCGACGCCGAATCGTCCACCCAGAGCATCAGCGATTGCGCCGCCTGCCATTCGGTCTCCCGGACAAAATGCCCGTCGCCGCGTGCCGATTGACGCCAGTCGATGGACCGGCGCGCATCGCCCGGCTGGGCCGCGCGATATTGCCAGAAGGCATCGCCGGGGCCCGCGCGCTTGCGCCCGTGCTCCCCCATCAGGATCGTGGCCGCCAACCGCTCCGCCTCCAGCAGAAGGGGCGGCAGGCCGCCCGCGACCCGCTCCGACCGGGCGCGGAGGCTCGCCGGAGAATGGAGGGCGTCGCGCGCCAAACGCCTCAGGCCGCCTGTCGCGGGGCGGTGACGCGGGCGGTGACCTCGTCGATGACGTCCTCCAGCACGACGTTCTCGGCCCGGGCGGCGAAGGACAAGGCCATCCGGTGACCGAGCACCGGGCGCGCGAGCCGGGCGACGTCGTCCACGTCCGGAGCGAGCCGCCCCTCCAGCAGGGCCTGTGCCCGCGCCAGCAGCATCAGCGCCTGCGCCGCGCGGGGTCCGGGACCCCAGGCGACATGGGCGCGCACGCTTTCGGGCGCTTCGGGATCGTCCGGGCGACAGGCGCGCACGAGGTCCAGTATCCGGTCGAGCACGCCGTCGCCCACGGGCATCCGGCGCACCACGTCCTGCGCCGCGATCAGGTCGGCGGCATCGAAGATGGGCTGGGCCTGCGCCTCCCCGGCGCCGGTGGTGGCGAGCACGATGGCCCGCTCCGTCGCGCGGTCGGGATAATCCACGTCGATCTTGACCAGGAACCGGTCGAGCTGCGCTTCGGGCAGGGGGTAGGTCCCCTCCTGCTCGATCGGGTTCTGGGTCGCGAGGACGTGGAACGGCGCCGGAAGCCGCCGCGTCTGGCCCGCCACCGTCACCTCCCGCTCCTGCATCGCCTGGAGGAGTGCGGATTGCGTCCGGGGGGAGGCGCGGTTGATCTCATCCGCCATCAGGAGCTGGGCGAAGATCGGACCCTCGATGTAGCGGAAGGCCCGCGCCCCGCCCTCCGACGTCTCCAGCACTTCGGAGCCGAGGATGTCGGACGGCATCAGGTCCGGCGTGAACTGGATCCGGCTGCCGTGCAGGCCCATCACCGTCGCCAGCGTCTCGACCAGCCGCGTCTTGCCGAGGCCCGGCAATCCCATCAGGAGGGCATGGCCGCCGGACAGCATCGCCGCCAGCGACAGTTCCACCACCCGGTCCTGACCGATGATACGCGTGGCGATCGCCCGCCGCGCAGCACCCAGCCGGGACCCCAGCGCGTCGATCTCGGTCAGCAGATCCTCGGGCGTTCCGGCCACCCCGGGGGTCCGCCCCGCCTCCGTGCTCGCGTTTTCCATGCTTGCATCGCTCCCGCCCGGCTTATGTAAGCTCCTAGGTATCGCTCTAGCAGCGGAGGGCAAAGGGCAATGGCCGGACAAGATCGCGTGAACACGTCGGCGACATCTCTCCTTGCGGCGGCCCGGTCCGCCGAAAAGAAGGGCAGTCGGGGCCCGGCGCCCGTGCATTTGTGGAACCCGCCCTATTGCGGCGAGATCGACATAATCATCCGGCGGGACGGCACATGGATCCACGAAGGCACGCCGATCGGGCGCCCCGGCCTCGTGCGCCTGTTCGCCTCCATCCTGAAGAAGGAGGAGGACCGTCACTACCTCGTCACCCCCGTCGAGAAGGTCGGGATCCAGGTCGAGGATGCGCCGTTCGTGGCCATCGACTTCGAGGTCGAAGAGGAGGGGATCACGTTCGAGACCAATGTGGGCGATGTGGTCACCGCGGGGCCCGATCATCCGATCCGGGTCGAGATGGCGGAGGACGGGGAGCCCGCGCCCTATGTGGAAGTCCGCGCGGGGCTGGAGGCGTTGATCGACCGCAAGTCCTTCTACCGGCTGGTGGAGATCGGCGAGGAGGAGGACGGCATGTTCGGCATCCGCTCCGCCGGGGCGTTCTTTCCGGTGATCGAGGCGGCGGCACTGCGGTCCTGATCGGCGCGTTTGCGCACAATCCTTGGATCATGGGTGAAGGTGGCGGCGGAATCCGTCGATCGGGCAGTTTCCGGGAATGTGGGTCCGGGATGGGATACCGTGCCCGATGAGTGAGGACGCCCCCAGATGATACCGGCCCGTTACGCGAACCTCCTGTTCAGCCTGTTCCTGTCGGGCATGATGTCCCTGCTCGTCTCCGGCATCGCGACGTTCCGGGCGGTCGGCCTGATCGACGGAGTGGTCGGCCTGTGGACCGGCAACTGGCTCTCGTCCTGGGTCGTGGCGTTTCCGGCCGTGCTGATCGTGGCACCGATGGCGCGGCGGCTTGTCGCACGGTTGACCGCATCACCGCCGCCGTCGGGGTCTCAGCCGCGATAGGTTCCCCGCGGCGGATAGTCCTTCTCGTTGATGAAATCGAGCTTCGACAGCAGCAGCTTGAGGTCCGGGCGCAGGAACGGCGCGCTTGCCATCTCCGCCATGTAGAGGGTCCCGTCGGGCTTCACGAGGAACAGTCCCGGCTCGGAAAAGACCGCAGGTTCCTTCTCCGCCCGCGCGCTGGACAGGTAGAGACCCCAGGCCCGCGCCTGCTCCTCGGTCAGCGAATGGCCCATCGGGATCGGGTCCAGCTCCCATTCCCCGTGGGCCTTCTGCGCCCGGTCCGCGCCGTCCATCGACACGTTGATGACCTCCACGCCCTTGGACAGGAAGTCGTCGTACATGTCGCGCAGGTCGCGCAGGTAGGTCCCGCAGATCGGGCAATGCAACCCGCGATAGAACACGATCATCGTGAACGCGTCCGGCGACTGATCGCGCAGACGCCACTCCGCCCCGATGATGAGCTCGAGGTCGAGATCCGGCGCGGGCTGGCCGGGGATCGGCATGGTTGCGGTGTCGGTCATGGGGGCGGTCCTCTCGGCAGGTTCGGCGGTCAACGGACGCCCGGCCCGGGCGGTTCCTCAGCGGCGGAACGGCGACGGGCGCAGACCGCGGGCCGCGGCGTCCACCACATCCGCGATCCGTCCGGTCCGCGTCGGGGCGGTCTTGGCCGTCTTGATCCATTCCAGCGTGCCGCGGGTCACGCTGCGCGGCCATCCGTCCCAGATCGGGCGCAGGTCGCCCAGTGCGGTGTCCAGGTCGTCGGGGACCACGCCCGCCTCGACGTCGTCGAGAAAGGTCCACATCCCGTTGGCCCCGGCCGCGGCGATCTTCGCCTCCCCCGCCTCCGTCATCGCGCCCGAGGCCCGGGCCACAGCCACCAACCGCTTGTTCACCGCCGACCAGGCCGAGCCCTCCCGGCGCGGCGCGACCCGATGGGCGGAGCGGTCCGCATCGACCCGGCGGACGGAGGCGTCCACCCAGCCCCAGCACAGAAGCTCCTCCACCGCCTCGCCCCATGGCAGGTGATCCGGGTGATGCTTCTTGTAGGTCGCGAGCCAGATGCCCTCCGCCCGGCCGTGATGCGCGGCGAGCCAGTCGCGGAGTTCCGCGCGCGAGGCGACCGTGACCATCCCGGCCTCCGTCACAGGTGCCGCCATATGCCGGGCGCGAGACCGTCAAGCGTCCATTCGCCCACGGACCAGCGGATCAGCCGCAGCACCGGCAGGCCGACATGGGCGCACATGCGCCGCACCTGCCGGTTGCGCCCCTCCCGCAGGTCCAGCCGCAGCCATGTCTCCGGGATCGTCCGGCGGATGCGCACCGGCGGATCGCGCGGCCAGAGCCAGTCCGGGGGTGCCACGGCCTCCACTGTCGCGGGCCGGGTCGCGCCGTCCTTCAGGGTCACGCCCGCCCGCAGCCTGTCCAGCGCCGGCTCCGACGCGGCCCCCTCCACCAGCGCGAAATACGTCTTCGGGCGGTCGCCCGGCGCCGCGATCCGCGCCTGCTCCCGCCCGTCATCGGTCAGGATCAGAAGGCCCTCGCTGTCCCGGTCCAGCCGTCCGGCTGCATAGACGCCCGGCACGTCGATCCACCGCGCGAGGCCGGGCCAGCGGCCCTCGTCGGTGAACTGGCTGAGCACGTTCATCGGCTTGTTGAACGCGATCCGGGTCAATGGCCGATCACCGCGGTTCCGGGCGGACATTCCCCGGCCCGCTCCATCTCCAGAGTCGTGTGGGCCACGCCGAACCGGTCCTTCAGCATCGTCGCGAGCCGCGCCCGAACGGCCGCCGGATCCTCTGCCGTCACGACATGGGCGTCCAGAGCGGGCACGCCCTCCTGCATCTCCCACAGGTGCAGGTGATGGACATCCTCGATCCCGTCGACCCCGTCCATGGCCGCCAGCACCGCCTCCGCATCGAGGCCGGGCGGCGCGCCCAGCATCAGCATCCGGACCACCCGCGGCGACCCCGCCCAGACGTGCCACAGGATGTAGCCCGCGATGGCCAGCGTGATGATCGGGTCCGCGACAGTCCAGTCGAACAGCAGGATCAACGTGCCCGCCACGATCACCCCGACGGAGCCAAGCGCGTCGGCCAGATTGTGCAGGAACGCGGCGCGGATGTTGGCCGACGATTTCGACATCCGGTAGGTCAGCAGGGCAGTCACCAGATCCACGGCCAGCGCGACGCCCGCCACCACCACGATGATCCATCCCGTCACCGGCTGCGGGTCCAGAAGCCGGGCGATCCCCTCCCAGATCAGCCAGAGCGCGATCACCGTGAGCGTGGTGTAGTTCACCAGCGCCGCCACCATCTCCGCCCGGCCGTAGCCGAAGGTCATCCGCGCGTCGGACGGCCTGCGCGCGATCCTGCGGGCCGCGAAGGCGATGACCAGCGAGAGCGCGTCCGACAGATTGTGAACCGCATCCGCGATCATGGCGAGCGAGCCGGAGAGGATCCCCGCCACGATCTGCGCCAGTGTCAGCCCGAGGTTGACCGCGATGGCCAGGGCCACCCGCCGGTCGCCCGCTTCGGGGTCGGTGTGGTGGTGCGTGTGACCGTGACGGGCATGGTCGTGGGGCATATCCGCGGTGATCCTCAGCTCCGCCGGAGGGAGTGCCAGATCACCCCGGCTCCGAACGTCACGAAGATCGCGCCGAAGAGCCGGTCCGACCAGACCCCCAGCGCCCCGAAGACCGAGGCCGCCATACGGGTGCCGAACATCACCGCGGTAAGGCCGTGCTGCAGGGTGGCCTGTGTCTGGGAGAACAGGACGATCACCACGAGCAACCAGAGCGGTGCCCCCTGCGGCACGACGGCGGCGAGGACGGCGCCGTGGAACAGGATCGCCTTCGGGTTCGTCAGGTTGACCGCCATCCCGCGGACGAACCCTCCCGCCCGCGGCCCGCCATGGGTGGGGACGGCCAGAGGGGACGCGGTCCGCCAGGTCCGCACGCCCAGCCAGACGAGATAAAGACCACCCGCGATCTTCAGCGCCGCGAACAGCGTCGGCAGCGTCTCGAACACCACGCCCACGCCGAGGACGGCGAGGCTGGCCCAGACCAGCCCGCCCGCCGCCACGCCGCAGCCGGTGACGATCCCCGCGCGCGTGCCCCGCGACAGGGAGGCGGCGGCCACGACCAGCATGTTCGGCCCCGGGGTCAGCCAGCCCAGCACATTGACCAGAAGGACGGCGCCGAAGACCGGGGCATGGGCGAACAACACCTCCATCAATGCGCCTCCGCCCAGTTCGCCCCCTGCCCCGCATCGACGATCAGCGGCACCGACAGGTCGACCACCGGCATGTTGGCCCCCTCCATCACGTCCCGCGCCCGCTCGATCAGGGCGTCCACGTCGTCCTCGGCAACCTCGAACAGCAATTCGTCATGCACCTGGAGCAGCATCTTCGCGTCGAGCCCCTCAATGGCGGCGTCCATGCGGATCATCGCCCGGCGGATCACGTCCGCCGCACTCCCCTGGATCGGAGCGTTGATGGCGGCGCGTCGGGCGAACCCCGCGGCCGGACCGCTTGCGGCGATCTCCGGCGTATGGATGCGGCGACCGAACAGGGTCTCGACCCGGTGATGTTCCTTGGCGAAGCGGATCGTGTCGTCCATGTAGGCGCGGATGCCCGGGAAACGCTCGAAATAGGTGTCGATGAACGCCTGCGCCTCGGCCCGCGGAATCCGCAGGTTGCGGGCCAGGCCGAAGCCCGAGATGCCGTAGATCACCCCGAAATTGATCGCCTTGGCCTGCCGCCGCACATCCGGCGTCATCTGGTCCAGCGGCACGCCGAACATCTGACTCGCGGTGATCGCGTGGATGTCCTGACCCTCCCGGAACGCCTGCTTCAGCTCGTCGATTCCGGCGATATGCGCGAGGATGCGCAGCTCGATCTGGCTGTAATCCAGCGAGACCAGCACCCGACCCTCGGGCGCCACGAAAGCGGTGCGGATCCGACGACCCTCCTCCGTGCGGACGGGGATGTTCTGGAGGTTGGGATCCGTGCTCGCCAGCCGACCGGTATTGGCGCCGGCGATGGAATAGGAGGTGTGCACACGGCCGGTCTCGGGGTTGATGTGTTCCTGCAGCGCGTCGGTATAGGTCGATTTCAGCTTGGAGATCTGGCGCCAGTCGAGGATCAGGCGCGGCAATTCGTGCTCCGTCGCGAGATCCTCCAGCACGTCGGCGCCGGTACCGTAGGCCCCCGTCTTGCCCTTCTTGCCGCCCTCGAGCCCCAGCTCGTCGAACAGGATCTCGCCGAGCTGCTTCGGGCTGCCGACGTTGAAGGGCCGCCCGGCCTTGGCGTGGATCTCCTCCTCCAGCCCCGCCATCTTCTGCGCGAAGGCCCCGGACATGCGGGACAGGACCTCGCGGTCCACGCGGATCCCTGCCATTTCCATCCGGGCCAGCACCGGGACCAGCGGCCGTTCCAGCGTTTCGTAGACCTGCGTGACGCGGGCCGAATGGAGGCGCGGCTTGAACGTCCGCCAAAGGCGCAGGGTCACGTCCGCATCCTCGGCCGCATAGGGAGCGGCCTTGTCGATCTCCACCCGGTCGAACGTCACCTTCGCCTTGCCGGTCCCGATCAACTCCTTGATCGGAATGCACTGGTGGTTGAGATAACGATCCGACAGCAGGTCCATGCCGTGCCCGTGCAACCCCCCGTGCAGCGCGTAGGAGAGCAGCATGGTGTCGTCCACCGGCGCCATGTCGATCCCCTCGCGTGCGAGGATCTTGACGTCGTATTTCATATTCTGGCCGATCTTGAGGATGCTCGCATCCTCCAGCATGGGCCGCAGCATCTCCAGCGCCCGTGCCTTCTCCAACTGCCCCTCGGCCAGCGCATCGGTGTCGAAGAGATCCCCGCCCCCGGTGCGGTGGGTCAGCGGGATGTAGCAGGCGACACCCGGCGCCACGGCGAGCGACACGCCCACCAGTTCGGCGCGCATCTCGTCCAGCGACGTCGTCTCGGTATCCACCGCCACCGCCCCCTCCGCCGCGATCCGGTCGAGCCAGAGCTGCAAAGCCGTCGCGTCGCGCACGATTTCGTAGGCGGCGGGGTCGATCGCCGGATCCCCGGGCATGTCGGGCGCGTCCGCCACGGGTGCCGCCTCCGCCATCGCGGGGGGTTCGCGGTCGAACCGGGCCGCGATCTTGCGGGTGATCGTCCGCAGCTCCATCCGGTTGAGGAAATCCAGCAGCACGTCCGGCTCCGCATCCCGGATCTCCAGATCGTCGATCCCGAAGGTGAGCGGCGAGTCGCAATCGAGCTGCACCAGACGCTTCGACAGCTCGATCTGCGCGCGATGCTCGATCAGGGTCGCGCGCCGCTTCGGCTGCTTGATCTCCTCGGCCCGGTCCAGCAGGTCCTCCAGCGACCCGTATTCCTGGATGAGCTGGGCCGCCGTCTTGATCCCGATCCCCGGCGCGCCGGGCACGTTGTCGACACTGTCCCCGGCCAGCGCCTGCACGTCGACCACGCGGTCGGGGCCGACGCCGAACTTCTCGAACACGCCATCGCTGTCGATCCGCTTGTTCTTCATAGGGTCCAGCATCTCGACACCGTCGCCGATCAACTGCATCAGGTCCTTGTCCGACGACAGGATCGTGACCCGCCCCCCGGCCTCCCGAGCGCGACAGGCCAGCGTGGCGATGATGTCGTCCGCCTCCCAGCCCTCCATCTCCTCGCAGGCGATGTTGAACGCGATCGTCGCCTCGCGGGTGAGCGGGATCTGGGGCCGCAGATCCTCCGGCATCTCGGAGCGGTTGGCCTTGTAGAGGTCGTACATCCCGTTGCGGAAGGTGATCGAGCCCTTGTCGAAGATCACCGCCACATGGGTCGCGGCATCCGCGCCCTCGTTGCCCTGCACGTAGCGGTCGAGCATGTTGCAGAAGCCCGAGACCGCTCCGATCGGCAGGCCGTCCGACTTGCGCACCAGCGGCGGAAGCGCGTGGAAGGCGCGGAAGATATAGGCCGATCCGTCGATCAGATGCAGGTGATGTCCCTTGCCGAATGCCATGGCGCGTCCCTCCGGAATCCCGTGCCCGTCATGCCACGATGGAACGGGGGGCGCCATGTCGTGTCGGCCCTATGCGGAGCGTTGGCGGTCTAGGCTACGTCGGCGTCGGCGGCGGACCTTTCCTGCCGGGCCGGGGACGGTATTCTCCGGATCGCCTTGGGACCGAAGGCGAAACGAGGGGGATTCAGCGCAGGCATCCGGGATCGTCAGGCTTTCGATATGGCCAAGTGGCACGGTTACCCGGCGACCCCGCAGCGGGGTCGCGATCAGACGCCGCGCGTTCCGATCAGATGGAAGAAGATCGCCACGAAATACACGACCGAGGCGACGACCACGAAGCCGTGCCAGATCGCATTGTGGAACCGCATCCGCTCCATCAGCAGGAACGGCGTGCCCAGCGAATAGAGCAAACCGCCCGCGATCATCAGGCCGAAGACCGGCCAGGACGTCGAAGCGATGACATCGCCGCCTGCGACCAGTACCGCCCAGCCCATGGCGAGCCCGATGCCCACGCTCAGCCCGCTGGACCGGCGGCGGCGCAAGAAGACGGTGGCCGTCGCCAGAACGGCCGCGCTCCACATCACCGCGAGGAATGTCGCACCCGTTCCGGACAGGAGCGCGAACGGCGTGACGGTTCCGGCAATCTTGAGGTAGATCGCCGACATGTCGAGCTTGCGCAGCGCATCCGCCCATTCGGGCCGGTAGACGTGGTTGTAGGCCAGCGAGGCCGACAGCATCGCGATCAGCGTCGCACCATAGACCGACACGCCCGCGATGCCCGCCGCATCCCCGCGCCAGATCGCCGTCAGCGTGATGAGGACCGGGACCGCGGCCAGCGCCAGCGCCAGTCCGGCAAGGTGGATGACCGCATCGCTCACCCGCTCGACCCGGTCGTAGGACCGCGCGGTGCCCGAAGGCCGGAAGAGGGTGTCGTCGCTGGACATGACACAAAACCTAGCACGGATTCGTTAACGTTCTCGACCGGTGACGCGGCGTCGTTACGTATGCAATATCAGCGCAAGCCGGATCGCCTGCGGCGTCGGGGTCCAGCGTCCGAAGCGCAGGCCCGCCGCGCGCAGCATCTCTCCGACCCAGACATTGCAGGTCCGCCCGGCATCGAATCGCCCTTCTGCGTCGAAGAAGGCATCGGTCGGCGTGAGGCCCCGTTGTCCCGGCGCCTCGCCCGAGCGCGTGGCGACGATGGCGGCCAGCAGGCGGGTATATTGCGCGGGCGACAGGTCGACGCGCGGCAAATCCTCCCCGTCGAACGCGCCGAACGCGTCCACCCGCAGGACCGATGCGTCCCCCATCGTCGCCGACCAGAGCGCACCCGCCGAGATGTCCGACAGCCGACCGGTCCCTATGTAGAAATCCCGCGCGCCCCATCCGGCGAGGATCCACGCCGCGTCCGGCGCATCCACCGGCACGCCCGCTTCCGCCGCGAAGGCGAAGGCCGCGCGGGTTTCCGGCGTGGCGGGCAGGAGAAAATCATAGTGGATCGGACTGGAGATCAGGCGGATCTCGACGCCGCTACCTGGGGCCTCTCCCGACACCGGAAGGGCGGCTCCGCGAACCCGGCGAAGAACCATGCGAGCGGAAGGCAGAGCAGCAACGCCGGAACGAGGAGCGCCCGGCGGAGCGCCCTCAATGGCCGTCGCCGTCCAATACGAAGCGCTTGTCGCAATAGCCGCATTCCACGTGCCCGACGCGGGGATCGATCGTCAGCCAGACGCGCGGATGGCCATGGCCCGCCCCGCCCCCGTCGCAGGAAACCCGGAGCGTCGTGACCGTCTCCACCTCGGGCGGCGGCATGTCGGTCGGTCGGCGCGGGGTTCCGGTGGTCATGGCTCGGTGCCTCGGGTTGTCGCTGCGGGTCCGCACGGCTAGGTGGGGCGTCACCGGCTTATGCGCCAGCGGCCGGGGGACGCGCAACACCCGGAGGCGCCATGTCGGACGCGATCGAGATCGAGGGCCTGCGAAAGGTCTATGCGGGCGATGCCAAGTCCCCGCCGAAGGAGGCGCTGAAGGGCCTCGACCTGACCATCCCCACGGGCAGCATCTTCGGCCTTCTGGGTCCGAACGGCGCGGGCAAGTCCACCACGATCAACATCCTCGCGGGGCTCGTGCGAAAGACCGCCGGAAAGGTCCGCATCTGGGGCTTCGATCAGGACGTCAATCCGCGCCAGTCCCGTGCCGCTATCGGCGTCATGCCGCAGGAACTGAACCTCGATCCGTTCTTCACCCCCCGCGGCGCGCTGGAGGTGCAGGCCGGGCTCTACGGCGTCCCCAAGCGGGACCGGAAGACGATGGAGATACTGGAGCTGGTCGGGCTATCGGACAAGGCCGACAGCTATGCGCGGACGCTGTCCGGGGGGATGCGCCGCCGCCTGCTCCTGGCGAAGGCGCTGGTCCACCATCCGCAGATCCTCGTCCTCGACGAGCCGACGGCGGGGGTGGATATCGAACTGCGCCAGATGCTGTGGCGGAACGTTCGGCGCCTCAACGAGGAGCGGGGAATGACCATCATCCTGACCACGCATTACCTCGAGGAGGCGCAGGAGATGTGCGACGAGATCGCCATCGTGAACCATGGCGAACTGGTGATCCGCGACCGGACGGAGAACCTCCTCAACCGGCTCGACAGCAAGACGATGGTGATCGTTCCCGAAGGCGAGCCGGGGGAAGTCGCCCTGCCGGAGGGGGTGGAGATGGCGATCCGGCCCGACGGCTCGCTCGCCTTCACCTACAATCGCGGGCGGGTATCGGCCGACCGGTTGCTCGACAGCGTCCATCGGGCCGGGATCTCCATCCGGGACGTGCGGACGGAGGAAGCGGATTTGCAGGACGTCTTCGTGTCGCTGACGCATTCCGAGAGGGTCGCGTCGCAGGACTGACCGGCCGTGCGACGACCCGCTACCGGCGCAGGATGAGGTCGCGGGCGGCCAGCACGGCGCCGAAGGTGATGAGAAGGCAGGCGAGGGCGATGGACCAGCTCGCCTCCGCCCGGCCCGCTGCGGTGAGAACCAGCGTCGAGAGCAGCGGGGCCGCATAGCTGGCCGCCCCGAGAACGGCGAGGTCTCCGCGCTTCATCCCGATATCCCAGAGGAAGAACGCGAGCCCCACGGGGCCGAGCCCCAGACCGAGGATGGCCAGCCATTCGGTCCCGGACGGGATCGCCGTCTCCTCCAGCGCAAGATGCGCCAGTCCCGAGAGCGCCGCCGCGGCGAGGCAGAAGCCGGTGACGGCATCGGTCGGAACGGACGCCACCCGCCGGGACAGAAGCGAGTAGCCCGCCCAGACGAAGGCCGCGGCCAGTGCGAGGCCGTAGCCCGTCGCATCCTCCGCCCGAAGCGCCACGGCCTGTCCGCCGGTCACGACCAGCACGGCGCCCGCAGCCGCCAGCAGAGCGCCGCAGATGTGATGCGGGCGCAGGGCTTCGCCCGTGGCGAGCGTCGCGCCGAGTACGATCAAGAGGGGCCAGAGGTAGGCGATGAGGCTTGCCTCGACCGGATCGGCGGCGCGCAGGGCGAGGACGTAGAGCAGGTGGTAGCCGAAGAGTCCGCCGACACCGAGCGCCCAGACCCGCCAGGGCTGCCGCCAGCTTCGCCAGCCACCGCGCCGAGCGCCTGCCAGAAGGCCGGCCGTGCCGCCGATGGCGAAGCACATCGCCAGGAGTTGCAGCGGCGGGACATCGCCCGACAGCGTGGTGAAAAACGCGAGCAGCGCCCAGAGCAAGACGGCGCCGAAGCCGAGGAGGGTTGCGGTCGTCCGGGACATGGGCCGGGCTTGGCGCGGGCACGGGTGGGGGTCAAGGGCGGGAGGGGGGAGGCTTTGCGGAATGAAGCTGGCGTGCAAGTTGAAGTGCCGAATGACCGATCCGTTCGACCCAGCCCGGTAGGGTCTTCTCGTACGGCCCCGCTTTCCGCAAAGGTATGTGGTCGCTAGTCTGACAGAATGGAGAAAACCGTTCTGCTCCGTGGCTACCGGTTCAGCGTCTATAATCGCATCGCGCGGATGGCTCTGCACGAGAAGGGCGTCTCATTTGAAGCGGAGGAAATTAATCCTTTCGCAGTCCGTATTCCTGACGACTACCTGAAGCGGCATCCGTTTGGTCGCGTACCGGTGCTGAGCCATGGCGAATTCGACGTCTATGAAACGGCTGCGATCCTTCGCTATGTCGATGCCGCTTTCGATGGCCCGGTTTTGGTGCCAATCGGGCAGGAGTCGCTCGCTAGAGTGGCACAAGTCATCTCGATTGTGGACAATTATGGCTACCATCCCATGGTCCGACAGGTCTTCGCGCATCGCGTGTTCCGCCCGGCGGCCGGCGAAGAAAGTGACGAGAACGAAGTTACTGTCGGCATCAGGGCGTCGTTGCCCGTTCTGGGCGCGTTGAACGCATTGGCTTCGGAGGGCCTCGTGCTCGACGGGCAGGATTTCACCCTGGCTGACTGCCATCTCGCGCCAATGGTCGCGTATTTCATCCAGGCACCCGAGGGCGCGGAAGCGCTTAACGAATACTCCGCCCTTGCCGACTGGTGGGCGGGTGTCGCGCAGCGGAAAAGCGTTCATGCAACTGATCCCGGTCTTCCGGGTGGTTGAAACGGCGGTCCAATTCGATGCGGGCGGTCATGGGTCCGGCAGCATCGGTCGATGGGCATCGACGCGGACCCGATAATACCTCCGCCCCGCCGCGCGGCCCAAATCTCATACCTGATCCCAACCTTCCGGCCCCGGATACCGCGCAGTCGGCGCTCAGCTTCGACCGGCCCTCCGGAGAACGCTTGCCTTGCGCCGACCTCTCAGACGAACCGGTTGACGATGTTCTCCAGACGCTCCTGCCGACCGGAGACGGGATCGGGGTTCAGCCCGTCGCGGGCGACGCGGTCGGCGATCCCGTCCAGCGTCGCGCCGTCCTCCAGCATGGCGACGGCCTCGGGCGCGGTCCAGCCCGCATAGCGGTCGGCCCGCGCCGTCTCCAGCGCGCCGTTCTCCAGCATGTCGGCGGCGGCGACGAGACCCCGGGCGCAGACGTCCATGGCGCCGATATGGGCCGCGATCAGGTCCACGGGCGCCAGCGATTGCCGCCGCAGCTTCGCGTCGAAATTGGTCCCGCCCGTCCCGAGCCCCCCGGCGCGCAGCACCTCGTAATAGGCGACCGCGACCTCGGGGACGTTGTTCGGAAACTGATCGGTATCCCAACCCGACTGGTAGTCGTTGCGGTTCATGTCGATGGAGCCGAGGATGCCGAGCGCGCCCGCCAGCGCCAGTTCATGCTCGAAGCTGTGACCCGCAAGGATGGCGTGGCCCTGCTCGATATTGACCTTCACCTCCCCCTCCAGCCCGAACTCCTTGAGGAACCCGTACACGGTGGCGACGTCGTAATCGTATTGATGCTTGGTCGGCTCCTGCGGCTTCGGCTCGATCAGGATGGTGCCGTCGAAACCGATCTTGCGGGCATGATCGACGGTCATGGCGAGGAACCGCCCGGCCTGTTGCCGCTCCCGCGCAAGATCGGTGTTGAGCAGCGTCTCGTATCCCTCGCGCCCGCCCCAGAGGACGTAGTTCTCCCCGCCGAGGCGGTGGGTCGCGTCGAGGCAGGTCTTCACGGTGGCGGCGGCGAAGGCGAACACGTCCGGATCGGGATTCGTTGCGGCCCCAGCCATGTAGCGGCGATGGGAGAAGAGATTCGCGGTCCCCCAGAGGAGCTTCGTGCCGACGGCTTCCATCTTGCCGCCGATATAATCGGTCATCGCGTCCAGATTGGCGGTGTTCTCGGCGAAGGTCCCGCCCTCGGGCCTTATATCCGCGTCGTGGAAGCAGAAGAACGGCTGCCCCAGGATCGCGAACATCTCGAACGCCGCGTCGGCCTTGCGCCTGGCCGCGTCGAGCGTGTCGCCCATCGCATCGGGAAACCACGGACGCTCGAAGGTCTGGCCACCGAACGGATCGCCGCCCGGCCAGGCGAAGCTGTGCCACCAGGCGACGGAGAAGCGCAGATGATCGCGGAGCGGCTTGCCCATCACGATCCGGTCGGCATCGTAATGGCGGAAGCTCAGGTCGTCCCCGGCATCGGGGTCGAAACGGGCGGGGGCGATCCCGTCGAAGAAATCCATCAGAAGGTCCTCGTGGCTTGGTGGACGGCGCGGAAGCGGGCATGACCCTCCGCAAAGGCATCCGTGAGGGTGGCGTCAGGCTCGATCACCGTGGCGATTTCGGGGGTTTCGGCGACGCTCGCGGACGCGCCGTCGGCCATCATCGCGAGGCGGCAGGCGCCCAGGGCCGCGCCGAATGCGCCGCCCGCGGGCACTTCCAGCGGTCGGTCGAGGATTGTCGCGATCATCCTCAGCCAGAGCGTCGAGCGCGCACCCCCGCCCACCGCCAGAAGCCGGTCGATGCGGGTTCCGGTTGCGTCGATTGCAGTACCGCAATCGCCGACCGCAAAGGCCACGCCCTCCATCACCGCACGCCCGAGCGCCGCGGCGTCGGTCGCGTGGTCGATCCCGGTCAGCGCGCCGCGCAGGGCCGCGTCGTTGTGCGGCGTGCGCTCGCCGCCGAGATACGGCGTGAAGATCGTGCGTCCCGGCGGACCGAGATCGCCGGTGGAGAGGTCGGCCGCATTCCGGCCGGTCAGGCGCGCGGCCCATTCGAGGCTGTCGGTGGCGGACAGGATGACGCCCATCTGGTTCCACATGTCCGGGACCGCGTGGGCGAAGGTGTGGACGGCGGTGCCGGGATCGGGGCGGAACGCGTCCGCCGCGACGAACAGGACCCCGGAGGTCCCGAGGCTCACGAAACCCTGCCCGGGGGAGATCGCACCGGTCCCGATGGCGGCGGCGGCATTGTCGCCCGCGCCGCCCGCGACCGGAATGCCGGGGGGCAGGCCCAGACGCGCGGCGATGGCGGGCCGCAAGCGACCGGACACCTCCGACCCCTCGACCAGCCGTGGCATGTGATCGCGGCCGAGGCCCTGCCGGGCCAGAAGCGCGTCCGACCAGTCCCGGGCGGCGACGTCGAACCACGCGGTCCCCGAGGCGTCGGACATGTCGGAGACCGCCTCCCCCGTCAGCCAGAGGCGCAGGTAATCCTTGGGCAGCAGGATGCGGCGCATCGCGTCCCACATTTCCGGCTCGTGCTGCCGGAGCCATCCGGCCTTGGGCGCCGTGAAGCCCGGAAAGACGATGTTGCCCGTGATCCGGCGTCCCTCTGCATCATCCAGCCCGGCCGCCTCGGCGGCGGCGCGGGTATCGTTCCAGAGCAGGCAGGGACGCAGCGCCCGGCCGTCGGCGTCCACGAGCGTCGCGCCGTGCATATGACCCGAGAGGCCGATGGCGCGCACACCGGAGAGATCCGTGTCGAGGGCGGCGATGGCCGCTTCGCAGGCGGCGATCCAGCTCTCCGCATCCTGCTCCGACCAGCCGGGATGGGCGCGCCGAACCGTAAGCGGCGCGCTCGCCTCGGCCACGACGCGCTGCTCCCCGTCGACCAGAAGCGCCTTGAGCGACGACGTGCCGAGATCGATGCCGAGATACATCAGGCCGTCCCGATCACGCGGCGGCGCGGGGATTCTTGCCCAGAATGATCATGCTGAGGATATCGTCTTCGGTCACGTCCTCGACCCGTTCCGTCCCGACCATCTGACCGTTCTTCATCACCGACACGCGGTCGCACAGCTCCATCATCTCGCGGGTGTCGTGGCTGATGAGGAAGATGCCGAGGCCCTGGGCCTTCAGCTCCTGGATGAGGTCCGCGACCATCTTGGTCTCGTGTACGCCGAGCGCGGCGGTCGGCTCGTCCATGATGAGGATCCGGGCATTGAAATAGACGGCGCGGGCGATGGCCACGGATTGCCGCTGTCCGCCGGACAGGGCGCTGACCGGTTCGTTGATCTTGCGGAAGTTCGGGTTGAGGCGGGCCATGATCCGCCGCGTCTCCGCCTCCATCGCGGCATCGTCCACGAGACCCAGCTTCGTCGTCAGCTCCCGCCCGAGGAACAGGTTCGCGGGCGCGTCCAGATTGTCGGCCAGGGCGAGCGTTTGGTAGATCGTCTCGATGTTGAACCGACGCGCATCGGCGGGCGACCGGATATCCGCGGGCTTGCCGTCGATCCGGATATCGCCGGAATCGCGCTGGTAGGCACCGGACAGGCATTTGATGAGCGTCGATTTCCCCGCCCCGTTATGCCCCAGCAGGCCGACCACCTCCCCCGGCCAGAGATCGAGGGAGACGTTGTCCACGGCCTGAACCCCACCGAAGGCGATGGAGATGTCGCGGAGTTCCACGAGGGGCGTGCCGCTGCGATCGACGGTATCGGACATGGTCAATCCCTCGCCCCCGTGCGCCTGCGATACCAGATGTCGATCAGGACCGCGGCCACCAGCACCGCGCCCACGACGATGTTCTGGAGCGGCGCGTCCACGCCCACCATCGCCATCCCGGATTGCAGCGATTGCATGATGAGGGCGCCGATGATCGCGCCGTAGATCGTGCCCACCCCACCCTTCAGCGCGGTGCCCCCGATCACGGCGGCGGCGATCACCCTGAGTTCGTCCAGGATACCGATATCGTTGGAATGGTTCGTAAGACGGGCGGAGGCGACGACTGCCGAGATCGCGCAGAGCACGCCGAGCAACGCGAAGATCTTGACCGTCAGAAGCTTGGTGTTGATGCCCGACAGCTCCGCGGCGTCCGGATTGCCGCCGGTGGCGAAGATGTAGCGGCCGAACCGGGTGCGCTTGGCGATCACGGTCATCACGATCGCGACCGCGATCAGGAGGACGACGCTGATCGGCACGCCATAGCCCTGGGTGAAGCCCTCGGGCATGACCTCGCCCCGCGCCTCGAACTGCCGCTCCAGCACCCGCCGGGGAACGGAATAGGCGTTCAGGAGGGCGACGAAACCGAGGATGCCGCCGACGGCGATGGCGGCGACGATGCCCTCCGCCCAGAGCGGCTTGACCGGGAAGTCATGGGCGACCTTGTTCCTGCGGGCCGACCAGATGGCCCAGACCGTCGCGGCGGCGGCGACGAGGCCGAGGATCCAGGACCCGGTCTCCCCCAGGGTGCCGTTGATCCCCCCGAAGAGCTGGAACGTCTCGTCCAGCGGGCCGATCGTCTGACCGGAAGTCAGATACCACGCGACGTTGCGCCAGATCAGCAGGCCGCCCAGCGTGACGATGAACGCGGGAATGGTGAGGTAGCCGACGAGCCAGCCGTGGAACGCGCCGATGGCGGCCCCCGTCACGATGCCCGCGACGATCGCGATCCAGGCCGTCGCCGGATGGCCGAGCCCGAGGCCGAGCCAGTCGGGGAGGATCGCCGTCTGCGTCATCGCCATTACCGCGGAGCAGGTGGCGAGGACCGAGCCGACCGACAGGTCGATGTGGCGCATGACGATGATGAACACCATGCCGGTCGCCATGATGGCGACGCTGGCTGTCTGGATCGTCAGGTTGAAGAGGTTGCGGGGCGTGATGAACCGCCCGTCGGAGGCGAGGTGGAAGGCCAGCGCGATGAGGAGGAAGGCGCCGATCATCCCCATCAGCCGCGTGTCCAGCTCCAGCGCCTTGAACCCCTTCGGGCGGGGGGCGGGCCGAACTTCGGTCGCGGCTCCGGTCGCGGGCTGCGCGTTCGGGACGGTGGGGGCGGTATCGGTCATCGGGGGCCTCCGGGCGGCGTGAAAGGATCGTCACGCGCCCTGTAATCCGTGATCCGGCGGGGTCCCGACGCAAGCGGAACCAATGCGGCCGGCCAGTGGCGATCACGGCCCGCCCCCAGTCGTGGCGGGGGCGGGCCGTGGGGTCTCAGGTCATTCGCAGGGGGCGGGTCCGCCCGACACGCCCTGGCAGAGCGACTCGACCGTGATCCAGCCCGCATCGGTGACCGTGGACAGGTTGTCCTTCGTGACCGGGATCGGCGCGAGGAACTTCGCCGTCAACTCCGTGCCGCCGGGAGAGGTCCAGGTCTCCGCGCCTTCGACCGATGACAGCTCGTCGCCACCGGCCAGCGCCACGGCGATCTCCGCGGCCTCGCGGCCCAGTTCGCGGGAATCCTTCCAGACCGAGACGGTCTGCGTGCCCGAGGCGATCCGGTTCAGCGCGGCATGGTCGCCGTCCTGGCCCGAGACCGGGATACCGTCGAGGCCCTGCGCCGTCAGTGCCGCGATCGCGCCGCCCGCCGTGCCGTCATTCGAAGCGACCACGGCATCGACCGCATTGTCCTGCGCCGTCAGAAGCTGCTCCATGTTGCGCTGGGCGTTGGCAGGCAGCCAGCCATCGGTATAGGCCTCGCCCACGATGGTGATCGCACCGCTGTCGATGGCTTCCTGCAGGATCTCCTGCTGGCCGCCACGGAGGAAGTCGGCGTTCGGATCGGTGGGCGATCCCTTGATCATCACGTAATTGCCCTCGGGTGCGGCTTCGAGCACGGCGCGGGCCTGCATCCGGCCGACCTCGACATTGTCGAAAGTCAGATAGAAGGCATACGGATCCTCGATCAGGCGGTCGTAGCCCACGACCGGAATCCCCTCGTTGGATGCGGCGGTGACGGCCGGGCCGATCGCCTGGCTGTCCTGGGCCAGGATGATGAGCGCGTCGGCGCCCTGGGCGATGAGCGACTCGACATCCGAGAGCTGCTTGGAGGCCGAGGATTGCGCATCGGTGGAGATGTAGCTCGCGCCGGCGGCTTCGAGCGCCTCCTTGATGGCGGTCTCGTCGGTCTTCCAGCGCTCTTCCTGGAAGTTGGACCAGCTCACGCCGACGACGGGCGCGTGGGCGTCCGCATAGGCAGCGGCGCCGGCGAATGTCATGGAAGCGGCCGCGGCCGCCGTCAGAAACGTCTTCATGGTATCCTCCCGTTGGATCGCGATCCCGGGGTCATTGCCGCCGGATCGAACGGACGGAGACAACCGCGTTCCCACTCGATTGTCAAAATCAGTTTGACCCTCCGGCCGAAGAATCGTTCGATCCGCCGGTTCGACGATCCCCTGACGGAGGCGAGGCGATGATCCGGATTCCGACCGGAGGAATGCGACGGCGCACCGCCCGGGGTGCCTTTGGTCTCCTCGCCGCCTGCCTCGCCGCCGCCGCCTCGGCCGATCCCGTCTTCGAGCCGGTCGCGGTTCCCGACCACGTCTATTCCGGCGGGTGGGAGCATTTCACCGGCGGCGGCGTGGCGGTGTTCGATTGCGACGGCGACGCCCTGCCCGAGATCGTGGCGGCCGGAGGGACCTCCCCGATCACGTTCCTGCGCAATGGCGGGGACATGGCCTTCGCACCTGGCGCGTTCCCGCGGATCGTCGGGGCCACGGGGATTTACGCGCTCGACCTCGACGGGGACGGACCGCTCGACCTCGTCGTGCTGCGGGTCGGGCCGAACCTCACGCTGCGGGGCGATGGGGACTGCGGCTTCGCTGCCCACGATTTCGGCATCCCGGCGGGCGATGCCTGGACGACCGCCTTCTCGGCCATCTGGGAGGCCGGACAGGACCGCCCGACGCTGGCCTTCGGCAATTACGTCGACCGCGACGATCCGGACGGTCCGTTCGAGGCCTGCGACGACAATCTTCTGCTGCGGCCCGAGGGCGACGGCTACGCGGTGACCGCCCTGACCCCGGGATTCTGCGCCCTGTCCGTCCTGTTCTCGGACGAGAACCGCGACGGCGTCCCGACCCTGCGCCTCTCGAACGACCGGCACTATTACGTCCGCGGGGGCGCGGAACAGATGTGGTCGCTGACCATGGGTCGTTTCCTTGGCCCCGGGGACGGATTCGACGCCCCCTCGATCTGGGGTATGGGAATCGCGTCGCGGGACATCACCGGCGACGGGCGGCCCGACCTGATGCTGACCTCCATGGGCGATCAGCTCACGATGCTCTCGACGCCCGAGGGCCACATCGCCGCGCCGTTCGAGATCGGCAGCTTTGCGCAGCGGCCCCATGCGGGCGGCGACGGACGGCCCTCGACCGGATGGCATGCCGAATGGGGCGACGTGGACAATGACGGCGATGCAGATCTCTTCATCGCGAAGGGCAACGTGGATCAGATGCCGGACATGGCGATGGACGATCCCGACAACCTCCTGCTGAACGAGCCCGGCCCGGACGGCACGCCGCGGTTCCGCGAAGTGTCGGTGAGCGCGGGCCTCGCCTCCACCGATCGCGGGCGGGGCGCCGCGCTGGCCGATCTCGACAGGGACGGGCGGCTGGACTTGGTGGTCCTCAACCGCCGCGCGCCGATGCGCGTCTGGCGCAATGTCTCCGAGGCGGGGCGCGCGATTTCCGTCACCTTGTCCCAGCCGGGCGGAAATTCCGGGGCTATCGGCGCCTGGGTAGAGGTGCGAACGGAGGCGGGGATGCAGGTGCAGGAGCGGATGCTCGGCGGCGGACACGCGGGCGGCGCCGCGGGCCCGCTCCATTTCGGAATCGGCGACCGGACGGCCGAGCTCCGGGTGACCTGGCCCGACGGCGTGGTGGGCGACTGGCGGTCGGTCCCGCCCGGCCCCGTCACGATGACGCGCCAGGCAGACTAACTCAGTCCAGCGAGAACCCGATCCGGCGGACATGCGCCCCGAAATCCGCGCGTTCCGGCAAGGAATATTGCCGCGCCTTGTCCTCGGACCATCCATAGGCGGGGTCGGTTCCGAACAGGTCCGGACGGCGCTGGGCAGCGTAGGGCTGCATCGCGGCGCGTCGGGCGTCGTAGGCGTCGATCTCGGCGCGAAGGTCCGTTTCCAGGTAGCGGTCGCGATGGACGGTGACCCGCAGCGGCAGACGCGGCGACAGGGTCGCCTCCGCGCCCGGATAGCCGAAAGCGAGGCCCGCGACGGGGAAGACGTGATCCGGCAGGCCGAGAAGGTCGGAGACGGCCGCCGCCTCGTTCCGAACCGCGCTGATCGGGCAGCAGCCGAGACCCGCCGCCTCCGCCGCGATGACGAAGGCGGCGAGCGCGATCCCGGCATCCACGGCGGCATTGAAGAAGGCGTCCAGATGGTCGTTGACGAAATCCCGGCCGCGCCAGTCATGGATCAGGCGCTGGCGTCGGTTGTTACCGCAGAAGATCGCGATCCCGGGCGCATCGCGGACCCAGGCCTGACCGCCGACCAGATCGGCCAACGTGGCGCGGCGGGCGGGATCGGTGAGCAGGACGATATCGCGCTGTTGCAGGTCGCTCTTGGTCGGAGCGGCAAGCGCGAGCGCGCAGAGGGTGCGGACGAGATCCGGATCGACGGGACCGGGTGCGTAGGCGCGGCAGGACCCGCGGGCGGCCATGGCGTGCCAGGCGGCGGGAAGGTTGGCGGGCGGGGTCAGGCTCTCGTCGAAACGGTCACGCAGGAGGGCGGTCAGGTCGGTGTCGGTCATCTCTGCCTCCGGTCGGTTGGCGCGCAGTCAAGCATGGCGGGGCGGAGGGCGGCAGGGGTTTTTTATAAGCGGCACTTACAGAAGAGCGAAGGATGTCTCTCGTTTCGCAAGCCATCCTAATGTCGTATGTTCGGTGAAACCCAGAGATGTGAGGCCGCGCAGGTTCCATGACCACCGATCTCCTGCATGTCACGATCGCCCGCGGCACCGCCGAAATCCGCCGCGACGAGACCTATGAGGTTCCGGCCTATGCCAACCAGACGGTGCTCGATGTGGTGTCCTGGGTGCAGCAGAACGCCGATCCGACGCTGGCCTACCGCTTCGCCTGCCGGGTAGGAATGTGCGGGTCCTGCGCGATGATGGTGAACGGGGTGCCGCGCTGGACCTGCCGCATGCATATCTCGAAGGTTCTGGATGGCCGCGCGGTGCGGATCGAGCCGCTGCGCAACCTGCCGGTCATCAAGGATCTGGCGGTCGACATGGACCCGTTCTTCGACAAGTGGATTGCCGCCGAAGGGGTGCATCACGGCACGCGCACCCGCGACGATCCGATTGCCCCCGTCGACGCGGCCAGCGCGGCGCGGGTCGAGGCGGATACCGGGATCGAATGCATCAACTGCTCGGTCTGCTACGCGGCCTGCGATACGGTCGCGGGCAATCCGGAGTATCTGGGACCCGCACCGCTCCTGCGCGCCTGGACCTTGCTGAACGATGCCAAGGACGAGGGGCGGGTGGCGATCCTGGACGCGGTATCCGGGGCGGGGGGCTGCCATAATTGCCATTCGATGGGATCGTGCACCGCCTATTGCCCCAACGAGCTGGACCCGATGGCGGCCATCGCGGGGCTCAAGCGCGAAACGGCGAAACGTTTCTGGGAGCGGGGATGAACCTGCGGCTCTATATGGCGCAGCGGATCACGGCGCTGCTGATGGCACCGCTGGTACTGGGGCATCTGGCGGTGATGATCTACGCGATCCGCGGCGGGCTGTCGGCGGCGGAGATCCTGGGGCGGACGCAGGGATCGGTGGCGTGGTTCGCGTTCTACGGCCTGTTCGTCGTCGCTGTCTCCATTCACGGAGCCATCGGGTTGCGGGCCATCGCGCAGGAATGGGGCGGAGTGCGGGGCCGGGGACTGGACGTGCTGATGTGGGGCGCCGGGCTACTGCTCCTGTGGCTCGGCGCCCGGTCGGTCTGGGCGGTGACGTTCGGGGCGGGCGCATGAGCGCCGCGGGCGGATACCGGGCGCGGGCGCATCCGCTGTGGCTGGCCTATCTGGTGCACCGGCTGTCGGGGCTGGGTCTGGTGCTGTTCCTGCCGCTGCATTTCTGGGTGCTGGCGATGGCGACGAGCGATCCGGGGCGACTGGACGGGTTTCTGGCGCTGACCGAATCCGGCATCGTCAAGGTGGCGGAGGTCGGGCTGGTCTTCGGGCTGGCCGTGCACATGCTGGGCGGGCTGCGGCTGCTGGCGATGGAATGGCTGCCGTGGAGCGGGCCGCAGAAGTGGCTGGCGGCGGGTGCCTCGGCAGGCGGCTTTCTCGTGGCGATGCTGTTTCTGATGAGGGCGATATGAGCGGATATGCGATCGACCGGCAGGATACCGACATTCTGATCCTCGGGACCGGGGGCGCAGGGCTATTCGCGGCATTGCACGCCCAACAGACGGCGCCCGAGGGCACGAAGGTCACCATCGCGGTCAAGGGGTTGATCGGTAAATGCGGCTGCACCCGGATGGTGCAGGGCGGCTACAACGTGGCGTTGGGCTCCGGGGACAGCGTCGAGCGGCATTTCATGGACACGATCGAGGGCGGCAAATGGCTGCCGGATCAGGACATGGCCTGGCGGCTTTGCGAACAGGCCGTGGTGCGGATCCGGGAGCTGGAGAACGAGGTCGGCTGCTTCTTCGACCGCAACGCGGACGGGTCGCTGCACCAGAAGGCGTTCGCGGGCCAGACGGCAGACCGGACGGTGCACAAGGGCGACCTCACGGGCATCGAGATCATCAATCGTCTGATGGAGAAGGTGCTGGCCAGCCCGGTGGAGCGGTTGCAGGAGCATCGCGCCATCGGGTTGATTCCCACCCGCGACGGCTCCGCCCTGGCCGGGGTGCTGATGATCGACATGCGGACGGGGCGTTTCCGCCTGGTGCGCGCGAAGACCGTCCTGATGGCGACCGGCGGTGGTCCCACGATGTACAAGTACCACACGCCGTCGGGCGACAAGACGATGGACGGTCTTGCCATGGCTCTGCGCGTGGGACTGCCCTTGCGCGACATGGAAATGGTGCAATTCCACCCAACGGGCCTGCTGGCCGGGGCGCATACGCGGATGACAGGCACGGTTCTGGAGGAGGGGTTGCGCGGTGCGGGGGGCCAGTTGCTGACCCATGCAGGGCAGCGGTTCATGTTCGACTACGATGCCAAGGGCGAGCGGGCCACGCGCGACGTGGTGAGCCGCGGCATCTATGCCGAGATGCGCAAGAACAACCATCCGGATCAGGAGGGCGTGTTCATCTCCATGGCGCATCTGGGGCCGGACGTCGTGCGTGCGAAATTCAAGGGGATGGTGAAGCGCTGCGAGGACAGCGGGTTCGACCTGGCCGCAGGCCTCGTCGAGGTGGTGCCGACCGCGCATTACTTCATGGGCGGCGTGGTGGTGGATGTTGACACGCGAACGGCGCTGGAGGGGCTGTACGTGGCGGGCGAGGATGCGGGCGGAGCGCATGGGTCGAACCGTCTCGGCGGCAACGGGGTGGCGAACTCGACGGTCTATGGCGGCATCGCGGGCGATGTGATGGGCGCGGATGTGGGCCGCATGACCCTGCGCGACGTGGACGAGGACGTGCTGGCGGCCGAGGTGGCGCGCGCCATCCAGCCGCTGGGTCGCGCGCCGGGTCTGGTGCAGCCGCTGCGGACGCGATTGCAGGAGGTGATGTGGGAGGAGGTCGGCGTGATGCGGACCGAAGCCGGGCTGCGTCGCGGCCTGGCGGGGATCGCGGCGCTGTCGGACGAGATGATGGAGGTCGGCGTGGCGGGCGACGATCTGGCGTTCAACCTGACATGGCACGACTGGCTGAACCTGCGGTCGCTCTGCGATGTGTCGGAGGTGATCGCGAAGGCGGGGCTGGCGCGCGAAAACTCCCGCGGGGCGCATTTCCGCGAGGATTTCCCCGAGCCGGGAGCCATTCTGGACAGCACGTTCACGGTGGCGCGCGCCCGGGCCGACGGAGTCGAAGTGACGACGCAGCCGGTGCGGTTCACGCGGGTGCGGCCGGGCGAGACGGTGTTGCCGCAGGGCGCGCCCGCGACGCTGGTCGCGGCGCAATAGGGAGGATTTCGCGATGACCGAGATGCCGATCGGCCTGATCGAGACGACCGCCGGGACATTGATGGACAAGGCCGCCATCGAAATCCCGCAGGACTACCTCGACGGGTTGCAGCGGGCGGCCGCGGACGAGGACGGGGATCTGTCGTCCTTCGTGCTCAAGGCGATGCTCGACAATTACGAAGCGGCGAAGGAGGACCGGCGGGCCATGTGCGGCGATACCGGCGTCCCGCGCTGGTTCGTGAAGATGGGCAACGGGGCGCGGGTCGAGGGCGGCATGATCGCGCTGGAAGCCGCACTGCGCCGGGCGACGGCGAAGGCGACCAACGGCGTGCCGCTGCGGCCCAACCGGGTGCATCCCTTGTGGCGAACGGATCACGACAACAATGTCGGGATCGGCGCACCGGAGATCGAGTACGGGTTCGAGCCCGGGGGCGACTGGATCGACCTCATCACCGTCCACAAGGGCGGGCTGTTCGGGACCGACTACCGGATGCTGTTCCCGTCGGACGGGGTGCAGGGGATCAGGCGCTTCTACCTCGACAGCCTGATGGCGTTCGGCAAACGCGGCCTCGCCTGTCAGCCGGCGATCATCGGGATCGGGCTGGGCGGGTCAAAGGATATCTGCATGAATCTCGGCAAGCGGGCGTCCGTGCTGCGTATTGTCGGCAGCCGCAATTCCGACCCGCGGATCGCCGAGATGGAGGACGAATTCCGCGAGTTGGGCAATTCCATCGGCATGGGAGCGATGGGGTTCGTCGGCAAGAACATGGTGGTGCAGTGCAACATCGAGGTGGGGTATTGCCATACCGGCGGGCTGCCGATGTCGGTCCATGCCTTCTGTCTGTCGTCGCGACGCGCGGTCGCCCGGCTCTGGCCCGACGGGCGGGTCGAGTACCGCACCGATCCCGACTGGTTCACGGCCTATCAGCGGCGCGAGACGGTGGAGTGGGAATCGGCGCTGGAGGCGGCGGAATGAGCGTGCGGGAGGTTCGGCTCTCGACGACGCCCACGGCAAAGGCGGTTGCCGAATTGCGGCTGGGCGACGTCGTGTATCTTGACGGGCTGATGTATACGGCGCGCGAGGGCGTCTACATGCGCGCGCTGGAGGAACAGGCGAACATCCCGATGGAATTGCCGTCGCAATCGGCCGCGAACTTCCATTGCTCTCCCGCGGCGCGGATCAACCCGGACGGGACGTTCGAGATGGGCGCGGTGACCGCGACGGCGTCCTTCCGCTTCGCCAAGTGGCTGCCGGAATGGATGGCCAAGACCGGCGCGCGCCTGATCGTCGGCAAGGGCGGTATGACATCCAGGGACTACCGCGAGTATTTCGTGCCGAACGGGGCGGTGTATCTGTCGACGGTGGGTTACGGGACCGGCGCGCTGCTCGGCCGGGGGGTCGAGAAGGTCGAGGCGGTTCACTGGAACGAGGAACTAGGGCTGGCGCAGGCGATGTGGGTGATCCGCTGCCGCAAGATGGGCCCGTTCATCGTGGCCTCTGACCTGAAGGGCGACTGCCTGTTCGAGCGGGAGAATGCGCGGATCGAGGCGGGGGGCGGCATGGCGCGGGCCTATGAGGGGACGAAACCGGCGGTGCTCAAGCGTTATGGCGAGAGCGACGACCGGACGGACGAGGTGATCTGACGGGCAGTCAGCGGACGCGGGGGAGGGTCGTCGGGCGGGTTTGATACCCGCTCACAGCAGAACCTCCTGCGCGAGGATGCCGATGCCCATCACCAAGGTCAGTCCGATCAGCAGGCGTCGGAAGCCGTCATCACTGAGCCGATGGAAGACGAAGATGCCGACCTGCGCCGCCACAAGCCCCGTCGGCACCGCCACCGCCAACGCCATGACCGCCGTCGCGTCGTAGCTTCCGCGCAGGAACAGGAGCGCGACCGTCGTGCCGAGGATCGCGATGTTGAAGGGTTGCAGCACGGCCCGCGTTTCCGCCTTGGCCCAGGGGCGGATCGACAGCCACATCGCCGGGAGCGCGCCCGAGACCGAAGCCGCGCCACCCAGCACGCCGCCGATCCCTCCCACCGCCACGTCGAGGGCCGCAGTTGGCTTCTCGAACCGGGGCAAGGCCCGGCGGAAGGTGAACCACGCGCCGTAGATGATGAGGAACAGCGCGATCGCGATCCGCAGGGTGCCCGCATCGATCGACGCGAGCAGCGCCACGCCGAAGGGCACGCCGATCAGACCCGGGATCACGAAGCGCAGGGTGCGGCCGGGGCGCGCGCGGATCGCGGCGCGGACGACCCAGAGCCCCTGCAGCCCGGAAAGGATCGACATCAACGCCACGACGGCGACCGCCGTGACCGGCTCCAGCACGACGAGGAAAAAGCCCAGCGCGAAGAGGGCCGTTCCGGTCCCGGACAGGCCGTTGATGAAGCCGCCCGCAACCGCGCCGGCCATCAGATAGGCGATGGTCTGACCCGTCATGTCTCCGCGCCGGCCTCCACGATGACCGTCCGCAGCGCATCGAACAGCTCGTCCACGACGCGGGTCTTGAGCGTATCCTCCCGGAAGGCGAGGCCGAGGCTCCGGCGAGGGGCGTCGGGCCCGAGGGACAGACGCTTGAGCGGCAGGACCCCCGGCGACGGCACGGATTGGAGCGGCACGATGGAGACGCCGAGATCGGCATGCACCATGCTGGAGATCGCCTCCAGACTGTCGAGTTCCATGCTCTCGGCGACCCGAAGCCGCTTGGTCCGGATCCAGGTGTCGATCATCGTGCCGACCACGGCGCTGCGGTTGAAACGGATGAACGGACGGCTCGCCAGCAGCTCCATTGGATCCTCGCTTCCTTCCGTGACGGCGGCGATGAGTTCCAGCGGCTCCGAGACGAGTTCGCGATACCCGATGCCCGCGGGGATCAGCGGCGGCCGGGTGATCAGGGCGGCATCGACCGTTCCGCGGTCCAGATCGGACATCAGCGGATCGGTGAGCCCGGGCCGGATGCGCACGAGGAGGTCCGGATAGCGGCGGCGCACGACGGCCATGGCGCGGGGCGCGAGACCGGTCAGGCTGGTTGGGACGGCGCCCAGGGATACCTCCCCCGCAAGGCCGTCATCGCCCAGAACGCCGGGTACGAGGTTGTCGTAATCGCGGATCAGGATGCGGGCCCGCTGCACGATGGCGCGGGCGACCGGCGTCAGTTCCGGCGTGCGAGTGCGCCGGTCGAACAGGGAGATGCCGAGATCCGCCTCGAGCGACCGCATCTGCTGGCTGACGGCCGCATGGGTGACGTTCACCGTCCCGGCGGCGGCGCTGAACGTCTTCAGATCCGCGATCGCGACCAGCGTTCTCAGCAATCGGATGGACATGGGCGAACGCCGCCGTTCATGGATGGATGCTTTCAGTTCGATTAAGGGAATATTACTTCTTCAAAGCGTTCCTTACGGTTAGACTTTCGGCCAGCCCCTGGCAATCCGGGGCGGACGAGAGGGAGGGATGAGATGACGAGACTGACTTTAGGCGCCGTGACGACGCTTTGCCTGACGGCAGGCACAGCATTTGCGGACTACCCCGAGCGCGCGATCAACATGGTGATCCCCTACGGCGCGGGGGGCGCCACGGATATCTCCGCGCGCACGATCGCCGAGCCGCTGGGCGAGGCCGTGGGCCAGGCGCTGGTCATGGCGAACGTCACCGGCGCGGGCGGCGCGACCGGCTCCGTCGCGGTCAAGAACGCCGCGCCCGACGGCTACACGATGCTGTTCGCGCGGGTCGGATCGCATTCCGTCAACCCGGCGATGAAGGCGACCCTGCCCTACACCCTGGACGATTTTCGCTTCGTGACGGTCTACGAGATCAATCCGTTCGCCTGCACGGTTTCGGCCGGTTCGGACATCAAGACGATGGACGACCTGATGGCCAAGGCGCAGTCCGAGGGCGGCGTCAGCTACGCGTCCTCAGGGGTCGGGTCGGGCCCGCATCTGGCGGCGGCCATGGTCCTCGACGCATTCGGGCTTGAGGACGCGGCCAATGCGGCGATCCATATCCCGCAGCAGGGCGGCGGTGCCGCGGCGACGGCGGTCCTGGCCGGGACGGCGGACTTCCTGTGCACCAACACCTCTGCCCTTGTGGGATTCGTCGCCAACGAGCAGATGACGCCGCTGCTGGTCACCACGGCCGAGCGGGTCGAGGGGTTCGACGCGCCGACCGGAACCGAGCTCGGACATCCGGAGCTGGAGCAGATGGTCGGCTGGACCGGCATCGCGGGCCCCGCGGGCCTGCCCGACGAGGTGGCGGCCAAATGGGGCGAGTGGATGAACGCCGCGGCGGGTGACGAGGAGTTCGTCAGCCAGATGGAAGCGCGCGGGTCGATCATCGACGTGATGACGCCGGAGGATGCGAACGCCTTCATCCAGTCGCAATACGAGACGTTCCGTGCCCTTGTGGACGAGCTGGGCATGAGGATCGAGGGGTGAAACAGAGCGGCGACCGGATCGCGGAACGGCGATCCCGGTCGCCGTCCATCCGCCTTCCGCAGCGATCCGGAATGGGCGGACGACCGGTTTGACCCTCAGACGCACCCATATCCAACTCGGCATCATCGCCTGCCTCGTGGCGGCGTTCCTTATCCTGATCGGCATTCCCGCCTGGGTGTCGTCGCCGTCTAACGTGCGCAACCTCTTCCTGTCGCCCGTGCTCTGGCCCTACACCCTGTCCGCGCTCACGGGGCTCGTGGGGACCTGCCTGATCCTCTCGGGCCTTCGGGCGGGGGAGGCCGTCCTGCCGGACGGGGACGCGCCGGAGGATGGCCGCGCATGGCTGCGCCTCTTGGTGCTCGCGGCCCTGATGGTCGGGACGGTGATCCTGCTGCCGCTTCTGGGGATGGTCTGGACATCCATGTTCGCCTTCGCGGCGGCGGCGTTCCTCTTCCGCACGCGGCATCCCATCGTGGCGCTGATCTGCGCGGTGGCGATCCCACTCCTTCTCTACGCCTTCTTCGCCAAGGTTGCGGGCGTCGCGATCCCCCAGGGCGCATTCGTGAGATTGCCGTGAGGAGACGGGCATGAGGGCGCGCGCGTGAGTTTCTGGGACAGCCTGATGGCGGGCCTCTCTCTCGTGGCGTCGGTGGAGGCGTTCGCGGCCCTCTTCGCGGGCATCGTGATCGGCGTCATCGGAGGGGCGATCCCCGGCCTGTCGGCGACCATGGCCGTCGCACTCACCCTGCCGTTCACCTTCGCGATGCAGCCGATCACGGGCATTCTGCTCCTGCTCGGGGTCTACAAGGGCGGCATCTTCGGCGGCTCGATCCCCGCGATCCTGATCAAGACGCCGGGCACGCCCGCCTCCTCCGCCACGATCCTCGACGGGCATCCACTCGCCGAACGCGGCGAGGCGGGTCGCGCCCTCGGCATGGCGCTCTGGGCGTCCTGCACGGCGGACCTCGTCTCGAACCTCGCGCTGATCCTGTTTGCGGGCTGGCTCGCATCCTTCGCACTCAGTTTCGGGCCGCCGGAATTCTTCGCGCTGATCCTGTTCTCGCTGACCATCATCGCGGGCGTATCGGGCGAAAGCCTGTTGCGCGGCGCCCTGTCCGCACTGCTCGGCCTTCTGCTGGCAACGGTCGGACTGGACCTCGTCTACGGCACGAACCGCTTCACCTTCGGCAACCCGAACATGATGGGCGGCCTCAACTTCATCGCGGTCCTGATCGGCCTGTTCGCCATTCCGGAGATCATCGTCATGGCGCGCAATCCGACGGCGCATCTCGGGCGCGCCCGGGAACTCGGACGCTCCCGCGTGTCGTTCGCCGACTACCGGCGCAGCTTCAAGACCATCCTGCGCGGCAGCCTGATCGGCGTGTTCCTCGGCTCCATCCCGGGGATCGGCGCGGCCCCCGCGGCCTTCCTCAGCTATTCCGAAGCCCGCCGCCGCTCCCCGAACAAGGCCAATTTCGGCAAGGGCGAGATCGAGGGCGTCGCCGCCGCGGAAGCCGGCAACAACGGCGTCGCGGGGGCCACCCTGATTCCGCTCCTCGCGCTCGGCGTGCCGGGAGACGTCATCACGGCGATCATCATCGGCGCGTTCATGGTCCACGGGCTTCAACCCGGGCCGATGATGTTCATCCTGAACGTCGACATCATCTACGGCCTGTTCATCGGCCTGATCGTCAGCTCCGTCTTCCTGTTCCTGGTGGGGAGCGTGGCGATCCGCGGGTTCGGCTACGTGACGAAGGTGCCCCGCCGCATCCTGATGCCCGCCGTCATGATCCTGTGCGTCTATGGCGTGTTTGCGGTGAACAACAACATCTTCGACGTGGGCGTGATGTTCGCGATGGGCTGGGTCGGCTACGCCATGCTGCGGTTCAACGTTCCTCCGGCGCCCTTCCTGATCGCCTTCATCCTCGGCCCGCTGCTGGAGGACAATTTCCGGCAGGCCATGCTGATGTCGGGCAGCGATCCGCTGATCCTGTTCCGGGGGCCGATCACCTGGTTCTTTTGGGCCGCCGCCCTCCTGACGGTCGTGGCCGTCGCGCGGAGTTCGCTTCGGGCCGGGGAGGCGACGCCCGTCGCGAAGGGCTGAGGGGACGGGGCCACATGTCTGGCCTTCGATGCGTCGCCGCTTCGACAAGGCCGGTTAATGCCGCCGTCGCCGGTTCCGATGCGGAGGGGCGGGAGGTCTGGAAGCGAGCGTTTGAAAAGAGAGGGGCACTTTCGCCCGGTAGTGGCATCTGCGAAACCGAACTTGCGCGTTTCAGCGACGTGTCTGCCCAAAACGAAGCGATCGAATTACTCAAACCTTTTCAGGAGCCCCAAGACCTAATCCTGCCGCGGCGGGAGTATGGCGTCTCCGACCAGCCGCATGAGCATCCCCTCGTCGATCTGGGACATCTCCCGCGGCAGTTTCGAATCCAGGCACAGGAAACTGTGCCCGTGCACGAAGCACCAGAGGGCGTAGGCCCGAAGCTTCGCCTCGGGTGTTTCCGACGATACGTCGAGATGCTCCGCGACCACCTCTTCGACAAGCGCGCACGTCTCGTCGCCCGCGCGGGTCAGATCCGGATCGTCGTCGTGGCCTTCGGTCAGGCCGAACATCGTGCGGAACACGCCCGGCTCGGATCGCGCGAAGTCCACATATGACTGGCCCAGGGCCGCGATGCGACGCGGGTCCCCTGCCGGATAGGTATCGGCAGCCACCTGCATCGCGCCCCGCATCCGATCCATAGCCAGCAGGACGACACCCCGCAGGATGTCGTGCCGATCCCGGAAATGCTTGTAGGGGGCGGCGGTGCTGACACCGGCGAGCCGACAGGCTTCGGCGATAGAAAAATCATCCGGCCCGTTCGCCTCCACGAGCTCGCGAACCGCCTCCAGAAGCTGGCTGCGAAGATCGCCGTGATGGTACTTCTTCTTCTCCATTACGAAGGACTTGCTCGTCTCCACCCCAGGCACCCCACCAAATTCCGCTTGCCAAAGTTAGCATCTCTTACATATGTAAGCAATACTAACTTTTAAGTGGAGTGCTGTCGCGATGATCGATCCAGAAGCCCCCTACCGCCCACGCCCGCGCCACCTCTTCCGGATCGCCGGAAGGACCATCCTGACGCTGGCGATCCTCGCAACCTGCGGCGTGGCGATCGTGGGCGGGCGCGCGGTTCTGGCCGACCGCGCGGATGCCGCGCCCGTTTCGCAGCCCGCGCCCGCCACGCCGGTCGCGGTCCAGCGGATCGAGATCACGGATCATTACGTCGTGACCCGCCGATTCTCCGGCCAATTCGAGGCCCGGCAGGTCGCGGAGCTGTCCTTCGAGCGGCCCGGCACGATCGCCGAAATCCTCGTCCGGGAGGGCAATACGGTCACGGAGGGTCAGATCATGGCCCGTCTCGACACCCGGCTTCTTCTGGCGGAGCGTCGGCGCCTCGAAGCGTCGCGCGCGAGCACGGAGGCGCAGGCGGAACTGGCCCGCAGAACCAACATGCGGCAGGTCGAACTGCGCGATCGGGGATTTTCCACCGAGCAAACCGTGGACGACACCTCCCTGACACTGGCCCGGCTCCAGGCCGGAATCGCCGAGATCGATGCGGCCCTGTCGGCGCTCGATATCGACCTGTCAAAGTCCGAACTGATCGCGCCCTTCGCGGGAACCGTCGGCGCGCGCGGCGCGGATGTGGGCTCCGTCGCCTCGCCGGGCACCATCGTCGCCTCCCTCGTCGAGACCGCCCCGGCCCGGTTCCATGTCGGCCTCGACCCGGCCTCCGCTGCCCTCTTGGCGGAGGGACAGGACGCCGTCATCCGCGCCGCCGGGTTGATGCTTCCGGCGCGACTGTCCGGCCTCGCCCCGTCCCTCGATCCCACCACGCGCGCCCGGCTGGCGTTCTTCGATGTCATCGTCGGTCCCATGCCGCCGGATCGCACGACCGGCGAGATCGCCTTGCGCCAGCGTGTCGATCAGCCGGGCGCCTGGGTCGCGCTCTCCGCCCTGCGGCCGGGACCGCGGGCGACCTGGACGCTGCTGACGGTCGAGGATGGCCGCGTCGGAATGGAGGCCGCCGAAATCCTGCACCTCGAAGAGGACCGCGTCTTCGTCCGCGGAACATTCCGGGACGGCGTGGCCTACCTGCCGGACGGCATCCACCGGGTCGTGCCCGGCCAGTCCGTCATCGTCCGATCCACCGACGGCACCTCCGGGGAGGCGGTCGCATGGGCACGCTGACATTTCGCCAGCCGCGCCTCGTCGCCCTCTTCCTGCTCGTCGTCATTGCGGCCGGGGCCTCCGCGCTGCTGGCCATCGGGCGGCAGGAGGATCCGACGATCACCAATACGTTCGCTTCCGTGACGACACTCTATCCCGGAGCCGAGCCCGCCCGCGTAGAGAGCCTTGTGACCGTCGAGATCGAGGAGACGCTGCGGGAGGTGCCCGAAGTCGATGTGCTGCAATCGGTCAGCGCGACGGGCATTTCCATCATCCAGGTCGAGCTCGACGAGACCATCGCGGAGAACCGCATCGAACAGGTCTGGTCCGAACTCCGCGACCGGCTCTCGGACGCCGAAGCCGCCTTTCCGCCCGGCGTCCTGTCCCCCGAACTCGATGCCGATGGCGTCAACGCCTATGGCACCATCGTCGCGTTGACGGCGCGCCATGACGGCGTGCCGATGACCCTTGCCGGGCGTTATGGCGACGCGTTGGCCGACCGGTTCCGCTCCGTGCCCGGAACGAAGCAGGTCGAGGTCTTCGGCCAGCCGGAGGAGGAGGTGACCGTCGTGCTCGACGCCACCCGGGCGGCGGGCCTGGGGCTTACGGTCGACGCCGTCGCGGGCGCCGTCGCCGCGGCGGATGCCAAGGTCCGGGCCGGTCGCGTCACCGGGGCGGGAGACGATCTGGTGCTGGAGGTTTCGGGTGAGATCGAGACGCTGGACCGTTTGCGCGGCATCGTCCTGCGCGAGGGCGGAGCCGGCGCGACGCTGCGTCTGGGGGATGTTGCCCGCATCGACCGGGGTCCACGCCTTCCGCCGGGCGAAGCCGCCCTGCATGACGGACGCCCCGCGATCCTCGTCGCCGCGGCCTTGGAGGATGGGTTGCAGGTCGATGTCTGGGCCGAGCGCATCCGGGACGAATTGGCGGAATTCGGGCCGACCCTGCCGGGCGGGCTCGCGGCGACCCTGACCTTCGATCAGTCCACCTATACCGCCGATCGGCTGCGCGAGGTCGGCCTCAACATGGCGATCGGTGTGGGTCTCGTGCTGGCGGTCCTGCTCGCGACGCTCGGGCTGCGCGCGGCGCTCATCGTGGCGACCGTCCTGCCGCTCGTGTCGCTGGCGACGCTCTTCACCATGAACGCCATCGGGCTGCCGATCCACCAGATGTCGGTGACGGGTCTGATCGTGGCGCTCGGGCTGCTGGTCGATGCGGGCATCGTCATGACCGACGAGGTCGGGCGGCGACTCCGGGCGGGCATATCGCGACTGGACGCCGTCGCCGCGTCCGTTTCGCGCCTGACCATGCCGCTCTTCGCCTCCACTGCGACGACGGCGCTGAGCTTCACGCCGATGATCCTTTTGCCGGGGGCGGCAGGCGACTTCGTCGGCTCCATCGCGATCGCCGTCGTCATCATGCTCCTATGGTCCTTCGTCGTGGCGGTCACGATCACCCCCGCCCTCGCGGGCTGGATCATGCCGGACAGGGACGGACGCGGCTGGCTCGCGAAGGGCATACCGTCCGGAGCCCTCGGGCGGATCTTCGCCGCGAGTCTGCGGCTCTCGATCCGCAATCCGGTCCGCTCCGTCGCCGTGGCCCTCGTCCTCCCGATCCTCGGGTTCGCGTCTCTCCCCCTCCTGACGGCGCAGTTCTTTCCGGGGGTCGACCGCGACCAGTTTCACATCGAGGTCGACCTGCCGTCGGGGGCGGGCATGGAGCGGACGCGGGCAACCGTCGCAGCACTCGACCGGACGCTCCGCGGGAGGGATGGCATCGAGAGCGTGACCTGGACGATCGGACGCTCCGCCCCGGCGTTCTACTACAACATCACCGGCGGCCGCGATGCGGCTCCACGCTATGCACAGGCGCTGATCCGCACCGCCTCGCCCGAGGCGACGGAGCGCGTCCTTCCCCTGTTGCAGCGCGACCTGCCCGACATCGCGCCCGAGGCGCAGATCCTCGTCCGGGGTCTGGTCCAGGGCCCGCCCGTCGGCGCGCCGGTCGAATTACGGCTCGTTGGCGACGATCTCGCGACCCTGCGCAGGGCTGGGGAGGATCTCAGGCGGATCGTAGACGCCGCGCCGATGGTGACCCTGACCCGAGCTTCCATCACGGAGGGGGCACCGAAGCTCGCCGTCGAGGTCGACGAGGCGCGAGCCCGCATGATCGGCCTCACCCCCGGCGACGTCGCCCGCCAGCTGGAGGCGGCACTGGTCGGCACCACGGGCGGCAGTCTGATCGAAGGAACCGAGGAACTTCCCGTCCGCATCCGTCTGGGCCAGGACCTGCGCGGCGATCCGTCGGCCATCCGCGACATGCCGATGATCGTCCCGGGCGGTCCGCAGGCCACCGGCTTCCCAGCGACCCCGCTTTCCGCCATCGCCGATCTTTCCCTGGTCCCCGGCGAGAGCCAGATCACCCGACGCGACGGCGAGCGGGCGAACACCGTGCAGGCCTTCGTCCAGCGCGGCATCCTGCCGGAGGAGGCGCTGACCGAAATCCGGACCCGCATCGCCGCCGCGGGGTTCGAACTTCCCGACGGCGTGCGGTTGGAGATCGGCGGCGATGCCGATGCGCGCGCCTCGACGCTCAACAATCTGATTGCATCGCTCGGCCTGATCGTGACGCTGTCCATCGCCGTCATCGTCCTGACATTCCGCAGCTTCCGTCTGGCAGGCGTGGCCTTCGTCGTCTCCGGCCTCTCCGCGGGGTTGTCGATCCTGGCGCTCGCAATCTTCGCCTATCCGTTCGGGATCAACGCCATCATCGGATTGATCGGCTCCATCGGCGTGTCCATCAACGCCGCCCTCATCATCCTGACCGGGTTGCAGGAGGACGAGGCCGCATCCTCCGGGAATGTCGACGCCATAGTGGACGTCGTCATGGCGTCCTCCCGCCATATCGTCTCCACCACGATCACCACCGTCGGCGGCTTTCTCCCCCTGATTCTCGCCGGAGGCGGCTTCTGGCCGCCCTTCGCCATGGCCGTCGCCGGTGGCGTGGCCCTGTCGACCGTCGTCAGCTTCTACTTCACGCCGCCCGCCTTTCGGCTCGTCTATGCCGGCAGGCGGGGGAAAGCCGACTGGGCGTCCGGCGAAGGCGACGCTCCGCGGGCGCGTCTCGCCTTGGCAGCAGAATGAAGGCTGCTACCGGCGACGTTTCGGGATCTAGATGTTTGCAGGACCGAGGCATGTTCTTTCCGAACCGTCGCATCACGCGGCACATAGACGACGAGGGGAGAGGTCGGGCGTTCCGGATCTCACGGCGACCGGAAAGGAGCCCGCAAGCCGCTGCGGCTTAACCCATACTCGACATGGGAACCGGGAAGCCGGACTGCGAGATCACCGCCACTACCACGGGCATCGACGAACACTTTTGCCGGACCAAATGTCCCCAGGGGTGGCTTCGGACGGATTTCTGCCCGAATTCCCACAGGTCAACCGCCGCTAATACGCCCCGTGGCAATGCTTGAACTTCTTCCCCGAGCCGCAGGGACAGGGATCGTTGCGCCCCGGATTGCCCCAGGTCGTGCGGTCGGTCTCGTCGAAATCCGCCTTCGCGGCCTCCGGCTTCGTGGCGAGGGCAACGCCCGACGCGGCCGCACCCGCCGCTTCCGCCTGAGCCGCGGCGGCCCGTTGCTGGGCCACGAGCTGCGCCATCAGGGCCTTGCGATCCTCTTCGGACATCGGCTTGATCTGGGCCAGCTTCTTGGTCACCTCGGACCGCAGGCTGTCGAGCATCGTCTCGAAAAGCTGAAACCCCTCGGTCTTGTATTCGTTCAGCGGATCCCGCTGGGCGTAGCCCCGGAACCCGACGACCGAACGCAGGTGCTCCAGCGTCAGCAGATGCTCGCGCCACTTCCCATCGATGGTCTGGAGCAGGACCTGCTTCTCGACCTGTCGCATCTGATCGGTGCCGAAGGCCTCGGCCTTCTCGGCCATGACCTTGTCGGTCGCGGCATAGAGACGGTCGCGCACGACCTCCTGATCGACTCCGTCCTCCTCGGCCCAGGCGATGACGGGCACGTCGATCCCCAGAAACTCGATGGTCGCGGCATAGAGGCCGTGGGCATCCCACTGATCGGCATAGCTCTTGGGCGGCAGGTACTGGTCCACCAGATCGTCGACGACCTGCTGGCGCATGTCGCGGGCGATCTCGCCGATATCCTCCGCTTCCATGATCTCCAGCCGCTGCTCGAACACGGCCTTGCGCTGATCGTTCATCACGTCGTCGAACTTCAGGAGCTGCTTGCGGATATCGAAGTTGCGCCCCTCGACCTTGGCCTGCGCCCGCTCCAGCGACTTGTTCACCCAGGGGTGAACGATCGCCTCGCCCTCCTTCATGCCCAGCTTGCCCAGCACGTTGTCGAGCCGCTCGGACCCGAAGATCCGCATCAGATCGTCTTCCAGCGACAGGAAGAAGACCGACCGCCCCGGATCGCCCTGACGCCCCGACCGGCCACGCAGCTGGTTGTCGATGCGGCGGCTCTCGTGGCGCTCGGTGGCCAGCACGAACAGGCCGCCCGCCTCGATCACCTTCGCCTTGTCCACGGCGACCTCCGCCTCGATCCGGGTCCGGACCTCCTCGGGATCGGCTTCCGGCGTCTCAGCCAATGCCTGCAGCACCCGCATCTCGACATTGCCGCCGAGCTGGATGTCCGTGCCTCGCCCGGCCATGTTGGTGGCAATGGTCACGGCCCCGGGCTTGCCCGCATCGGCGACGATCTGCGCCTCCTGCTCGTGCTGCCGGGCATTCAGGACGTTGTGCTCCAGCCCATCCCCGGTCAGCAGCTGGGACAGCATCTCGGACTTCTCGATGGAGGTGGTTCCGACCAGGACAGGCTGCCCCTTGGCATGGGCGGCCTTGATCTCCTCCACGATGGCGCCGTATTTCTCGCCCGCCGTGCGGTAGACGTGGTCGTCCTCGTCGGCGCGCGCGATGGGACGGTTCGTCGGCACTTCGACCACGCCCAGCCCGTAGATCGAGCCGAATTCCTCCGCCTCGGTCGCCGCCGTCCCGGTCATGCCGGACAGCTTGTCGTAGAGGCGGAAATAGTTCTGGAACGTCACGCTGGCGAGCGTCACGTTCTCCGGCTGGATCGACACGCCCTCCTTGGCCTCGATCGCCTGGTGCAGGCCATCCGACAGGCGACGACCGGGCATCATCCGGCCGGAGAATTCGTCGATCAGCACGACCTCGTCGTCGCGCACGATGTAGTGCTGGTCCTTCTGGAACAGCTTGTGCGCCCGCAGCCCCTGATTGACGTGGTGCACGATGGTCGTGCTTTCGGGGTCGTAGAGCGATTGCTCGTCCGGCAGGATCCCCGCGACGTGCAGCCGCTCCTCCAGGAACTCGTTGCCGTCATCGGTGAACGTCACGGATCGCTGCTTCTCGTCGAGGGTGTAATGCTCCTCGGTGATCTCGGGGATCAGCGTGTCGATCCGGGTATAGAGCTCCGAGCGGTCCTGCGACGGGCCGGAGATGATGAGCGGCGTGCGCGCCTCGTCGATCAGGATACTGTCGACCTCGTCCACGACCGCGTAATTGTGACCGCGCTGGAACATGTCCTTCTTCGACGCGCGCATGTTGTCCCGCAGGTAATCGAAGCCCAGCTCGTTGTTGGTCGCGTAGGTGATGTCGGCGGCATAGGCCGCGCGCTTTTCCTCGTCCGGTTGCTGCGGGACGACGACGCCGGTGGTCATGCCCAGTGCAGAATAGACCTTTCCCATCCACTCCGCATCCCGACGCGCGAGGTAGTCGTTGACGGTGACGATGTGGACGCCCTTGCCCGCCAGCGCATTGAGATAGACCGGGAAGGTAGCCACGAGAGTCTTGCCCTCGCCGGTCTTCATCTCGGCGATGTTGCCCTGATGCAGGAAGATCCCGCCCAGAAGCTGCGTGTCGAACGCCCGCAGGCCGAGGCTCCGGCGCGCCGCCTCCCGGCAGTTCGCGAACGCCTCCGGCAGCAGCGCGTCGAGGCTCTCGCCGCCCATCGCGCGCTCGCGCAGCTTCGCGGTACGCTCCACGATCTCGCCGTCGCTCAGCGCCTGGAATTCCGGCTCCAGCGCGTTGACCTGCTCCACGACCTTCAGGGTCGCCTTCACCTTCCGGTCGTTCGGCGTGCCGAATACCTTCTTCGCGATCCCACCAAGTCCCAGCATGTGCGTCCCTGTCCTCGCGCCCTTGCCGCCGGTCCCGGTGCCCCATATCAGGCGGGGGAAGGCATGACGGCGGCCCCATGGCGGGCGCGGTGAAAAATTGCCTGACCGGCACTTAAGTCCCGCCATTATGGGTGTCAACGAACGCCCCCGCGCCGGACGCGACGAAACAGCGGCATGGAATGCCGGAAAGGACCGATCACATGACACGACTTCTGACCGGGGCCGCACTCGCCCTCGCGCTCGCGGCCCCCGGCCATGCGCAGGATGCCGCCGCCACCGTCCCCGCCGATGCGGCACCCGACGCCGCGACCGTCGTGGCGAACGTGGACGGCACCGAAATCACGCTGGGCCACATGATCGCCATGCGTGCCCGACTGCCCGAGCAGTATCAGGATCTGCCCGACGACGTCCTCTATACCGGAATGCTCGATCAGCTCATCCAGCAGCAGGTGCTGGCCGATGCCGCGCGCGCCGCGCTGGAGCCGGGCGACGAACTCGGGCTGGAGAACGAGGCCCGCGCCTTCCTCGCCGGGCGCATCCTCGACCGCGTGGCCGGGGCGCCGATCTCCGACACGGTGCTGGAGGAGGCATACGAGAAAGCCTACGGCGATGCCGCGCCCGAAGTGGAATACAACGCGAGCCACATCCTCGTGGAGACCGAGGAGGAGGCCGCCGCCATCATCGCGGAGCTGGAAGGCGGCGGCGACTTCGCCGCGATCGCGCAGGAGCGGTCCACCGGCCCCTCCGGCCCGAGCGGCGGCGAGCTGGGCTGGTTCGGCGCCGGCATGATGGTGCCCGAGTTCGAGGCGGCGGTCCTCGCCCTGGAGCCGGGCTCGATAAGCGCGCCGGTCCAGACGCAATTCGGCTGGCACGTGGTCCGTCTCAACGAGACCCGCCGCAAGGACGCGCCCGCCCTCGCCGATGTCCGCTCGGAGCTGGAGCAGCAGGTCCGCACCGCCGCCGTCGACGCCGAGGTGTCGCGTCTGTCCGAGGCGGCCGAGGTCGAGCGGATGGAGGTCGAGATCGACCCCGCCCTGATCCGCAACGACGACCTGCTGAAGGACTAGATCATGGGCAAGAAGGGGAAGGACGGCAGGGACCGCGCGCAGACGTCGAAGAAGAAGGCCAGGAAGGGCAAGTCGCCGAAGAAGAAGCACCTTCTGAGCCGCATCGCCGAGCTTGAGGCGCAGGTGGCGGCGCCGAAGGGTCCGCTGGTCTCGCCGCTGGCCCCCGACCTTCCGGATCTTCCGGCGATCGATGGAATCCGCTTCGCCACCGCCAAGGCCGGGATCAAGTCGAAGGACCGAACCGACGTCCTTCTGGTCGAACTGGCGCCCGGGACCCGGGTGGCGGGGGTGTTCACCCGCTCCTCCACCCGCTCCGGCGCGGTCCTCGACTGCCAGGAGAAGCTTTCCGCCAAGCGCGGCAAGGGACCGTGGGCGATCCTCGTTAATTCCGGGAACGCCAACGCCTTCACCGGAGCTGCGGGCGCCGAGTCCGTCACCGCGATCTGCAAGGCCGTGGGCACCGCGCTCGATCTCGCCCCCGCCCGCGTGCTGTCCGCCTCCACCGGCGTCATCGGCCAACCCTTGCCCCACGACCGGATCGCCGCGGTCATGGACACCCTCGTCGCGGACCTGGATCCCGGCGGCATGGCGGATGCGGCGCGCGCCATAATGACCACCGACACCTTCCCCAAGGGCGCGGTCCGGACTCTCGATCTGGACGGCACCACGATCACCATCGCGGGGATCGCCAAGGGATCCGGCATGATCGCGCCTGACATGGCGACGATGCTCGCTTACGTGTTCACCGATGCCCATATCGCCGAGCGCGGATTGCAGAACATGGTCTCCGCCCTGACGAAGGGCACGTTCAATGCGATCACCGTCGACAGCGACACCTCCACCTCGGACAGTCTGGTCGTCGCCGCGACCGGCAAAGCCGGGAACCCCGAGATCGCCGATGCCCGCTCCGTCGCAGGCCGCGCCTTTCGCAATGCACTGGCCGAGGTGATGCAGGACCTCGCGCTTCAGATCGTGATGGACGGAGAGGGGGCGACCAAGCTGGTCGAGGTGGCCGTGACCGGCGCCGCGAATGCCCTCGACGCCCGCCTTGTCTCCTCCGCCATCGCCAATTCCCCGCTGGTCAAGACCGCCATCGCCGGGGAGGATCCGAACTGGGGCCGCGTCGTCATGGCGGTCGGCAAGTCCGGAGCCCGTGCCGACCGCGACCGCCTTCGCATCTCGTTCGGGGACATCGTGGTGGCCGAGGAGGGTCGCGTGGCCAGGGCCTATACCGAGGAGGCGGGCGCCTCCTACATGAAGCGCGACCGGATCAAGCTGGCCGTCGATCTCGGGCTGGGCGAGGCGTCCGACACGATGTGGACGTGCGACATGACCTATCGCTACATCGAGATAAACGCGGATTACCGATCGTGACCTCCCGGGTCGTCCTGGTCGCGGCGGTGGCGCTGATCGACCGGGACGGCCGGGTGCTTCTGGCGCAACGGCCGGAGGGGCGGTCCATGGCGGGCCTGTGGGAATTTCCCGGCGGCAAGGTGGAGACCGGGGAGACGCCCGAACGCGCGCTCATCCGGGAACTGGAGGAGGAGCTGGGGATCGGCACCTGGACCTCCTGCCTCGCGCCGCTGACCTTCGCGTCCCACGGCTACGACGACTTCCACCTGCTGATGCCCTTGTTCGCGTGCCGGAAGTGGTCCGGGCAGCCCGTGGGCCGCGAGGGCCAGGCGCTCGCCTGGGTCCGTCCGCGGGACATGGGCGGCTACCCGATGCCGGAGGCGGATTTGCCGTTGGTCCCGGTCCTCCGCGACTGGTTGTAGCGGATCTGCAACGGTTTTCGGTCTTAATCCATCTTCAAGGATTTTCGGCGAGCATCCTCCGTGTGCGGTCATAACGTGATCCGGCACACATCCAGCGGGGAGGCACAGGTATGCTGCGCACGGTAACGATTGGAAATCACCAATCCATTCAGGGCATCTTCGTCCAGATGCTCCAGAGCGGCCTGATGCAGGTCCGCGTCGGCAGTCAGGTCTTCACCGGCCGTCCGATAAGCTGACGATCCCGGCGGGCGCGGATCGACCTCACGCGATCCAGCCCGCCAAATTCTCCTTCACGATCTCGGCCAGCGCATCCATATGCGCGTCGTCGTCGTTGAGGCACGGGATGTAGGTGAACCGCTCGCCCCCCGCCTCCTCGAAGCTCTCCTTGATCTCCTCGTTGATCTCCTCGAGCGTCTCGATGCAGTCGGAGGAGAAGGCGGGCGCGATCACGGCGATGTTGGTCTTGCCGTCCTCCTCCGCCAGCCGGGCCACCTCCTCGACGGTATAGGGCTTCAGCCATTCCTCCGGGCCGAATTTCGACTGGAAGGTCGTCACGATCTCCGTCTCGCTCCAGCCGAGACGCTCGCGCAGCAGGCGCGTCGTCTTCTGGCACTGGCAATGATACGGATCCCCCTCCAGCAGGTAGCGCCGCGGCACCCCGTGATAGGAGCAAACGAGGATCTGCGGCTTCGGATCCGCTGCCGCATAGGCCCGCTCCACCGACTGCGCCAGCGCCTCGATATAGCGGGGATCGTCGGAATAGGCCGCGACCGTCCGCGCCGGCGGCTGCCATTTCAGCGCCATGAGCGAGCGGAAGAACTGGTCGTTCGCGGTCGCCGTCGTCGCCCCTGCATATTGCGGATAGAGCGGGAAGAACACGATCTTGCGGCATCCCGCCGCCTGCAATTGTTCCACCTTCGACTTGGTCGACGGGTTGCCGTAGCGCATGCAGTAATCCACCACCACGCGGTCGCCGAACGCCTCCCGCATCCGCACCGCCATCTTCGCCGTCTGCGCCTTGGTGATCGTGGCCAGCGGGCTTTCCCCCTGCGCCTCGTTCCAGATCGACTTGTACGCCGCCCCCGACGAGAACGGCCGCTTCGTCAGGATGATCCCCTGCAACAGCGGCTGCCACAACCAGGGCGAATAATCGATCACCCGCCGGTCGCTCAGGAACTCGTTCAGATAGCGGCGCATGGGCCAGTATCCGTAGCCGTCGGGCGTGCCCAGGTTGGCGAGCAGGACGCCGATCTTGCCGGTCCGGATCTTCGGATGATCCTCCGGTGCATGGGCCAGCGGGGTGGCGTCCATCATGTTCATCGCTCGTCTCCCCCTTCGGGTCCCAGTTCCGCCACGCCCAGCGCATCGGCCAGCCGCCTCTGCGCCGATCCGGGGCGCAGCGCCTTCGGCTGATCGTCCGACGGGGCCCAGCCCGTCAGGAAAACGATCTGATACGTCGCCACGATGCCATCGCCCTGACCGTGCGCCTGCCCGTACAACTCGGCCGCCCGCGCGAACAGGGCACGCTTCGGCACGATCCGATGCCGTGCGGCCAGCGCGTTCGTCTCGCCCATCGCGCGCAGATCCGCCATCAGCCGAAACATGTCCCCGTATTCCACCCGGAGCGTGGACACATCCGCCACCGGAAGGGCCAGCCCCGCCCGCTGGAGCAGCGCACCCATATCCCGCACCTCGCCCATCGGCGCCACCCGGGGACTCAGCCCGCCCGCCAGTTCCGCCTCGGCCATCGCCAGCGCCGCGCGCAACTCCGCCAGCGTCTCCCCGCCGAGCGTCGCCGCCAGCAGCAGGCCATCGGGCCGCAGCGCCCGGCGGCACTGGATCAGTTGCCCGACCGGATCGTCCGCCCAATGCAGCGCCATCGCATGCACCACCAGATCGTGTGCGCCGGGGACGAGGTCGAGCACCGGCGCGTCCGGCACCACCTTCGCGCCGGGCACCGCGTCGCGCCACCAATCCGGGTGGCCGGTCACGATGACCGGCGCCGTAAACCTTCTGTTAACGTCTCTGAGCCTTTCCTCCACCTCGTCCGCCGCGGCCTGGTGGAGGAACCGGGCCGATTCCGTCGCGCGGGCGCGATGGGCGGCGAGGGCCGCGCGGTCGGTGAGAACGGGTCGAGACATCGAGAGGCATCTAGGCGATGGGCCTGAAATTGCAAAGAGCGGGGCCGGGGCCTGGACGCCGAATAGCGGGCATCGCGGTCGCCACCCTGCGAGACGCGCTCTATCCGCGGACCTGCGTGCTCTGCGACGCGCGGGTGGAGGAGGCGCATGGCCTCTGCCCGGATTGCTGGTCCGAAACGCCGTTCATCACCGGCGCGGCCTGCGATCTCTGCGGACGGGACCTTCCCGGAACCGCCGACGGGGCCGCCGATCGCTGCGATGAATGCCTGACCGTGCCGCGCCCCTGGGATGACGGCCGCGCCGCGATGTCCTATGCGGGCGGTGCCCGGCGGATGGTCCTCGCGCTCAAGCACGGCGACCGGACCGAACTGGCGGAGGCCGGGGCGCGGTGGATGCTCCGCCGGTCCCGCGAGCTGGTGACCGCCGACACCGTATTCGTGCCCGTCCCGATCCATCGCTGGCGCCTGCTGAAGCGGCGCTACAACCAGTCGGCACTGCTGGCCCGCGTCCTCGCGCGCCTGTCCGGCGGCACCTTCGCGCCCCTCGCCCTCCACCGCACCCGCGCCACCCCGGCGCAGGAGGGGGGGGATGCCGCCCGATTCGCCAACCTCGCCGGGGTCATCGTCCCCGGACCGGAGCCGGTCGCCGGACGGCATGTCGCGCTGATCGACGATGTGATGACGTCCGGCGCCACGCTCGCCGCCTGCTCCGACACCCTGCGCGCCGCCGGGGCCGCCCGGATCACGATCCTGACGCTGGCGCGCGTTGCGAAGGACCGCCCGCGGCATATATGACGGAGCGAATATCCGCCCGAGGACCGCGCCCATGCAAACCGTCGAGATCTACACCCAGCCGCTTTGCGGGTTCTGCACCGCGGCCATTCGCCTTCTGTCGCAGAAGGGCGCGCAGGTCGTGGAACATTCGACGGCGCGCGATCCGGCCAAGCGCGCCGAGATGATCCAGCGGGCGAACGGGCGCCGCACCACGCCGCAGATCTTCGTGGGCGACACCCATGTCGGCGGTTGCGACGACCTTTTCGCGCTCGAGGATGCGGGCAAGCTCGACCCACTCCTCAAGGCGGGATGACGCCCGGACTCCTCCCGCGCAGGTCCCCCGACCGCCCGGTCCCCTGCGCGGGCCACCCGTGACCGACGAGATAGAGCGCCTCGCCACGGCGATGTTCAGCGAGATGCTGACCGCGGATCAGCTCATCCGCTCCCGGCTGAGCCGCGCCCTGCCCAAGGGGATGGAATTGAGCCATTTCATCGTCCTCAACTACCTCGCCCAGCATCGCGAGGAACGGACGCCCGCGGACCTCGCCCGCATCTTCCACGTTACCCGCGGCGCGATGACCAACACCCTCGCGCGCCTCGAATGGGCCGGGCACGTCCATATCCGTCCGGACTGGGACGATGCCCGCCGCAAGCGCGTCTCGATCTCCGGCGCGGGCAGTGCGGCGCGCGAGGCGGCCCTGGCCGCCATCCGTCCGATCCTCGGGGACGCGGTTCGCGAGATCGGGACCGACCGGGTCCGCGCCGCGATCCCCGTCCTGCGGGAGATGCGGATGCGATTCGGCGAGGAGTCCTGAACGCTGCTTTTTGCGAACGGGTCGCAAGCAGTATGACATTTGTATGCACGAATGGTGCATGGGCGTATGCACGAACGGCGCACGGTCTCCCCCTGCCGGTTCGTCCTGCTGGACGCCGGGTCAGTCGATCCGTCGGACCATGAGCTGCGTGCCCTGCATCCGCGTCTCCAACCGCCGGATATCCGCCACCAAGTCGCTCAGCTTCCGCTTGCCGTAGGTCCGCGTATCGAAGTCCGGCATCTCCGCCACGATCTGGCTTCCCAGCGCGCCCAGCGCATACCAGTCGTCGTCCTGCTCCATCCGTTCCATCGCCCGGAAGATCAGGGGCAGCGCATCCTGCGGCTTGCGCTTGCTGGTGGCGCGGGCGCCCTGCTCCGCGACCGGCTCGTCCACGAGGTTCTCGATCATGATGAACCGGTTGCAGACATTCCTGAGCGATTCCGGCGCCTTGCCCTCCCCAATGCCGATCACGTCGAGGCCGTCCTCGCGGATGCGACTGGCCAGGCGGGTAAAGTCGCTGTCGGAACTCACGAGGACGAAGGCGTCGAACCGACCGGTATGCAGGATATCCATCGCGTCGATGACAAGGCCGATATCGCTGGCGTTCTTGCCCTTGGTGTTCGCCGTCTCCTGATGCGCCACGAGGCCCAGCTCCAGCACTTTGTCCGACCAGCCGCGTAACTGCCCCGAGGACCAGTCGCCATAGACCCGCCGCAGCCCCGGCTCCCCCAGCGCGGTGATCTCCTTCATCACTGCCTGCGCGAATTTGGCCGGGATGTTGTCGGCGTCGATCAGGACGGCCAGAAGGGGACGGTCGCGTTGCGCCATTGAATCTATCCTATTATTTCTGCTCGATTTCACCGGCTTCGCGCCCCCCTGCCGACGCCGAAGGGGCGGGTTCAATATACCACGACGCTGCGGATGCTCTCGCCCGCATGCATCAGGTCGAAGCCCTTGTTGATGTCGCCGAGCGGCATCGTGTGGGTGATCATCGGGTCGATCTCGATCTTGCCGTCCATATACCAGTCCACGATCCGCGGCACGTCCGTCCGTCCGCGCGCGCCCCCGAAAGCGGTCCCCCGCCAGACCCGCCCGGTGACGAGCTGGAACGGCCGCGTCGCGATCTCCGCGCCCGCCGGTGCCACGCCGATGATGACGCTCTCGCCCCAGCCCTTGTGCGCGCTTTCCAGCGCCGTCCGCATGACGTCCACGTTGCCTGTCGCGTCGAACGTGTAATCCGCCCCGCCCCCGGTCAGCGCCACCAGATAGGCCACGAGATCGCCGTCCACTTCGGACGGGTTCACGAAATCCGTCATGCCGAACCGTTCGGCCATGGGCTTGCGGTCGGGGTTCAGGTCCACGCCGACGATCTGGTCCGCCCCCGCAAGGCGCAGCCCCTGCACCACGTTCAGGCCGATGCCGCCCAGCCCGAACACGATGGCCCGCGAGCCGATCTCCACCTTGGCCGTGTTGATGACCGCGCCGATCCCGGTCGTCACACCGCAGCCGATGTAGCAGATCTTGTCGAACGGCGCGTCCTCGCGGACCTTCGCAAGTGCGATCTCCGGCAGGACGGAATGGTTCGCGAAGGTCGAGCAACCCATGTAATGCAGGATCGGATCCCCATCGAGCGTCGAGAACCGGGACGTGCCGTCGGGCATCACCCCCTGTCCTTGGGTCGTGCGGATCGCCTGGCAGAGGTTCGTCTTCGGATTGAGGCAATACTCGCAGGTGCGGCATTCCGGCGTGTAGAGCGGGATGACGTGATCGCCCTGCTTCAGCGACGTCACGCCGTCGCCGACCTCCATCACGACCCCCGCGCCCTCGTGCCCCAGGATGGCAGGGAACAGCCCTTCGGGATCGGCGCCGGACAGGGTGAATTCATCGGTATGGCAGATGCCGGTGGCCTTCATCTCCACCAGAACCTCGCCCGCGCGGGGGCCATCCAGGTTCACATCCATGACTTCGAGCGGCTTTCCCGCCTCGACGGCGACGGCGGCTTTGGTGCGCATTCGGTTCTCCGGACCCGGCGATATTGCCTGACAACCTCGGACAGGGTCTGCTGGATTGCAATGATCCATGACGAAATCGGAGGTTCTGGATATGTGGAAATACCTGATGATCCCGGCCATCCTCGCGGGATGCGTCGAAGTCGACGGAAGCGGCGACGATTGCGGGGCCGCCGAATATCAGTCCCTGATCGGCTCCAACCTCGCGGTGGTCAGTCTTCCCGCCGCGCTGAACGACCGCGTGATCCGGCCGGGTATGGCCGTCACGACGGATTTCCAATCCGACCGCCTGAACATCGTCGTCGACGATGAGGGATACATCGCGGATCTCTACTGCGGCTAGGCCGGCAACGGACCGCCTGCGGCGATCATCTCCAGATGGATCCGGGCGAGGTCCGCGTCCCGGCCCGCCGTCACCGCCGCCATGACGCGCCCGTCCTTGATGTAGCGGGCCAGGAACGGACCGGACGGATCGCCGTCGATACGGATGTCGTCCCAATCTTCGGCATGGCCGACATAGCGGTACTGGCGAGCGAGCGCCGTCCAGAAGAACGGGATATCGGCGGGTTCGGCCTCCAGTCCCAGCATGGCGCGGGCGGCGCGGCGGCCCTGCTGCCGGGCGACGCGCCAATGCTCGATCCGGGCGGGACCGAATGGAGTCGGCACCTTTGCCACGTCCCCCGCCGCGAACACGCCGGGCAGGCCCGAGACGGACAGGTCGGGGGCGACCGAGACACCGCCATCCTCGTCGGTCCCGAGCTTGTCGATGCCGTCCGTGGCGGGGCGGATGCCCACCGCGAGGACGACGAGATCGGCCGGGATCGGATCATCCCGCCCCTCGATCCGCACGGCCTCCACCGCGTCGTCTCCCTCGATGGCGGCAACGCTCGCACCTGAGACGAACCGGACACCCGCCGCCTCGTGTTCCGCCATGATCGCGCGGGCCACCTCTTCGCCGAGAACGCCTGCCAGCGGCACCTCCTCCCGCAGGACGACCGTGACGTCGAGCCCGCGCTTCGCCAGCGACAGCGCGCCTTCCATCCCGATGAATCCCCCGCCCACGAAGACCGCGCGCCGGGCGGATCCGGCCGCATCGGCCAGTGCCGCGGCGTCGGCGGTGGAGCGGAGGGCGTGGGTTCCCGGCAGGTCGATGCCGGGCAGCGGCGGACGGATCGCCTCGCCGCCGGGTGCGAGCAGCAGAGCATCGTAGGCGTGCTGCCCCCCACTCTCCAGCAGAACCCGGGCGGGTTCGATACCCGCGACCCGCCCGTCGATCAGCGCTATATCGCGCGCGGCCAGCGAGTCCGTATCCGTAAGGGTCAGCGCGTCCACCGCCTTGTCCCCGGTCAGCACCCCCTTCGACAGCATGGTCCGATCGTAGGGGGGCTCGGCGCCGGGCGCGATCATCTCGATGACGCCCTCGAACCCCTCTTCCCGCAGGGTGAGGACGCAGGCATCGGCGGCCGCTCCCGCACCCCCGATGACGAAGCGCCGGGGATCCGTGCCCTGCCGCGCATGGGCGGGGGCGGGATGCGGATCGGCGTCATACAGTGTGACGCGGACGCGTCCGTCCGCCACCTCGACGTCGTAGCGGCGCAGGTCGCCATGGCCCGGCGGTTGCTTCTGGCGACCCGTGTGCACATCGAAGCAGGCATGATGGAACGCGCAGACCAGCGTGTCGCCGTCGAGGACTCCCTTGGACAGCGGCAGCCCCAGATGCGGGCAGGTATGGGCAAGGGCCATCACATTCTCCCCGCGGCGGACCAAAAGGACATCGGCATCGTCGGGCTTGAACGGCGTCTCCTCGGGGATGTCGGTCAGGGCGATCTCGAACACGGGCATGGGCAGGTCCTCCGTCCGGACAACGTGGCCCGGCGGGCCATGGTTTCCAGAGCGGTGCGGGCGCACTTGCAACCCCGGGGACCCTCCCCTATGTAGCCCTCAAGACAGCGGCGGCCTTCGGGTCACCACCGGGAAAGATCGACGGGCCGCGCGCCCGTTTTTTTGTGCCCTGACGTAACCGAGAGCGAACGACACCGAACCATGTCCGACCTGATCGCAAAGACCGCGCTGGACAAGCGCCTGGCCGACATCGTGGCCCCCATCATCGAGGATATGGGCTACGAATTGGTGCGCCTGCGCTTGATGTCGGGCAGGACGGCGACGTTGCAGGTGATGGCGGACCTGCCGCAGGGCGGGATCGAGGTAGACGCGCTGGCGGAGATCAGCACGGCACTGTCGGCGAACCTCGACGTCGAGGATCCGATCGTGGAAGAGTACACGCTGGAAGTGTCCAGCCCCGGGATCGACCGGCCGCTGACGCGGCTGAAGGATTTCGAGGTCTGGGAAGGTTACGAAGCCCGGGTGGAGACGACCGAGCTGATCGACGGACAACGGCGATTCAAGGGCCTGCTGCAGGGGATCGAGGGCGAGGAAGTCCTGATCGAGATCGAGCAGGGGGCCGAACGACCGACCATCGGGCTGAAGTTCGACTGGCTGAGCGACGCGAAGCTGATCCTGACGGACGAGCTGATCCGCGAGGTCCTGAAGACCCGCAAGGACAAGGGTCAGATCGACGAGACCCAATTCGACGAAGTGAAGACACTCATGGATGGTGAGGAAGACTGACAATGGCCATTACATCTGCCAACCAGCTGGAACTTCTCCAGACCGCCGAAGCGGTCGCCCGCGAGAAGATGATCGACCCGGTCCTCGTGATCGAGGCGATGGAGGAGAGCCTCGCCCGCGCCGCGAAGTCCCGCTACGGCAGCGAGATGGACATCCGCGTGTCCATCGACCGCAAGACCGGCCGCGCCTCCTTCACCCGCGTCCGCACGATCGTGGACGAGGACGTGCTGGAGAACGAGAAATCCGAGACCACCGCCGCCACCGCGGCGCCGCTGATCGCCGGGGACCATTTCGTCGCCAAGGCCGTCACGCCGATCTACGGCGAGGAAGGCAAGCAGATCGACAGCCGCACCGTCCGCGCCTTCCACCTGCGCAAGCCGGGCGAGATCGACCGGATGCTGATGGAAGGGGTCGACCAGTCCGCCCCGCCCGCCGAGGGCGACATCCTCGTGGACATCGTGCCGCCCGTCGATATGGGCCGGATCGCCGCGCAATCGGCCAAGCAGGTGATTCTCCAGAAGGTCCGCGAAGCCGAGCGCGACCGCCAGTTCGAGGAGTTCAAGGACCGCGCCGGTCAGATCATCAACGGCCTCGTCAAGCGCGAGGAATACGGCAACATCATCGTCGATATCGGCGCGGGCGAAGCCGTGCTGCGCCGCAACGAGAAGATCGGGCGCGAGAGCTATCGCCCCGGCGACCGGATCCGCGTCTACATCAAGGATGTGCGCCGCGAGATCCGCGGGCCGCAGATTTTCCTGTCGCGGACCGCGCCCGAGTTCATGATCGAGCTGTTCCGCATGGAGGTGCCGGAGATCTACGACGGCGTCATCGAGATCAAGGCCTGTGCCCGCGATCCGGGGTCCCGCGCCAAGATCGCGGTCATCTCCTATGATTCGGGAATCGACCCGGTCGGGGCCTGCGTCGGTATGCGGGGGTCGCGCGTGCAGGCCGTGGTCAACGAGTTGCAGGGGGAGAAGATCGACATCATCCCGTGGAACGAGGATGCGCCCACCTTCCTCGTGAACGCGCTGCAACCGGCCGAGGTCTCCAAGGTCGTGCTCGACGACGAGGCGGAGCGGATCGAGGTGGTGGTCCCCGAGGAGCAACTGTCGCTGGCCATCGGCCGCCGCGGTCAGAACGTGCGGCTCGCGTCTCAGCTCACCGGGCTCGACATCGACATCCTCACCGAGGAGGAGGAATCGAAGCGTCGTCAGGCCGAGTTCGAGGAGCGCACGAAGCTCTTCATGGACACGCTGGACCTGGACGAGTTCTTCGCACAGCTTCTGGTATCCGAAGGGTTCACCAACCTCGAGGAGGTCGCCTATGTCGAGACCGACGAGCTCCTGGTGATCGACGGCGTCGATGAAGGCACGGCGCAGGAGCTTCAGGCCCGGGCCCGCGACTTCATCGAGGCGCAGAACAATAAGGCGCTGGAAGCCGCGCGCGAGGCCGGATTGCAGGACGACCTCGCCAATTTCGAGGGTCTGACCCCGCAAATGTTGGAGGCGCTGACCAAGGACGGCATCAAGACGCTGGAGGAGTTCGCGACCTGCGCCGACTGGGAACTGGCCGGTGGCTGGACCATCGAGAACGGTGAGCGTAGCAAGGATGACGGCCTTCTGGAGCCGTTCGACGTCAGCCTCGAGGAGGCACAGGACATGATCATGACCGCCCGCGTGATGCTGGGATGGGTCTCGCCCGAGGACGTGGTCGGCAAGACCGACGACGAGACCGAGGACGCCGCGCCAGAGGAGGCCGGGGCGTGATCGCCCCGGATCGGATCCCTGACGCGCGGCGGCAGAACCAAGGATAGCGACGGGCCCGAACGCCGTTGCATCGTGACCGGAGAGACCAGCCCCAAGGCGGGGCTGGTCCGCTTCGTCGTGGGGCCGGACGACAAGGTCTATCCAGACGTGGCGGGCAAGCTGCCGGGTCGGGGTCTCTATGTCTCCGCCGATCGCGGGGCCTTGGAAACCGCGCTCGCAAAGCGCATGTTCGTCAAGGCGGCGCGACGTCCGGTGACGGTGCCCGACGACCTCATCGGCCTGATCGACGCGGCACTCCTGAAGCGGGTGCAGGAGGCGATTGCGATGGCGCGCAAGGCCGGACGGGCCATCGCGGGCTACGAAAAGGTCAAGATCATACTCGACCGGGAGGAGGCGCAGGTCCTCCTTCAGGCTTGCGACGGATCGGAACGCGGCAAGGGCAAGCTCTCGACGCCGCAGGGGGGTCGCTGGATCGGCTTCCTGACGGCGGACGAGCTTGGCCTCGCCTTCGGGCGCGACCGGGTGATTCATGCGGCCGTGGCCGCTGGAACCTTGGCCCGACGTATTGTAGAGGAAGCCGCAAGGCTTCAGGGCATCAGACATGGCGGCGGCATTCCGGCTGCCGAGAAGGACACTGGGAACGCATGAGCGATCAGGACAGCAAGACACCCCTCGGCCTCTCGGGAGGCGCGCGCAGCGGCCAGGTGAAGCAAAGCTTCGCCCGTGGACGGACGAAAAGCGTCGTCGTGGAAACCAAGCGCAAGCGGGTGATGACCCCCAAACCGGGTGCCCAGTCGGCCGCCGCCGTCAACGCGCAGGGCGGCAAGCAGCAGAGCACCACCGATGCCGAGATGGACCGCCGCCTGAAAGCGCTGCAGGCTGCGAAGGCGCGTGAAGCCGAGGATGCCGAGCGTCGTCAGCGCGAGGAGGACGAGCGCGCGCAGGAGCGCGAAGCCCGTCGCGCCGAGATCGAGTCGAAGGAGCGCGAGGAAAAGGAGCGTGTCGAGCTCGCCCGCCAGCGCACCGAGGAAGACGAACGCCGCAGGCAGGAGGCCACGGAGGCCAAGTCCCGCCCGTCCGAGCCGAGCCCCGCCGACATTCCCGCCCCCGCCGCCGAGCGGACCCGCAATCTCGGGCCCGATGCCCGGCCGGGTCGCAACGACGCCCCCCGCAAGCGCGACGACGACAGCGGCAAGCCCCGGGGCGACGGCGACCGCCGGTCCGGCAAGCTGACCGTGAACCAGGCCCTGCGCGGTGGCGAGGGCGGACGCCAGCGTTCGCTCGCCTCCATGCGCCGCAAGCAGGAGCGTCAGCGCAAGGGCGGCGGCAGCGTCCAGCAGGAAAAGGTCATGCGCGAAGTGCGCCTGCCCGAGACGATCGTCGTCTCTGAGCTGGCCAACCGCATGTCCGAGCGGGTCGCCGCCGTGGTCAAGTCGCTCATGCAGAGCGGTATGATGGTCACGCAGAACGAGGTTCTGGACGCCGATACCGCGGAGCTCATCATCGAGGAATTTGGTCACAAGGTCGTCCGCGTCTCTGATTCGGACGTCGAGCAGGTCATCGCGGTCGACGAGGATTCGGAGGAGGATCTGGTGGACCGGGCCCCGGTCATCACGATCATGGGCCATGTGGACCACGGCAAGACCTCGCTGCTCGATGCGATCCGCAAGACCAAGGTCGTCTCCGGCGAGGCCGGCGGCATTACGCAGCATATCGGCGCCTATCAGGTCGAGGTGGGCGGCAAGATGCTGTCGTTCCTCGATACGCCGGGCCATGCCGCCTTCACGTCCATGCGGGCGCGGGGCGCGCAGGTGACGGATATCGTCGTCCTGGTGGTGGCCGCGGATGACGCGGTCATGCCTCAGACCATCGAGGCCATCAACCACGCCAAGGCGGCCGGCGTCCCGATGATCGTCGCAATCAACAAGATGGATCGCGACGGCGCCAACCCCCAGAAGGTGCGGACCGACCTGCTCCAGCACGAGGTCATCGTCGAGGAGATGTCCGGCGACGTGCAGGATGTCGAGGTTTCGGCCATGACCGGTCAGGGTCTGGACAAGCTGCTGGAGGCGATTGCGCTCCAGGCCGAGATTCTTGAATTGAAGGCGAATCCCAAGCGGGCCGCTTCGGGCGCCGTCATCGAGGCGCAGCTCGACGTCGGCCGCGGTCCGGTCGCGACCGTTCTGGTGCAGAACGGCACGCTCCGGCGCGGCGACATCTTCGTCGTCGGCGAGCAATGGGGTAAGGTCCGCGCATTGGTCAACGATCAGGGCGAGCGGGTCGACGAGGCGGGTCCGTCCGTTCCCGTCGAGGTTCTCGGCCTCAACGGCACGCCCGGTGCGGGCGACGTCCTGAACGTCGTCGAGACAGAGGCGCAGGCCCGCGAGATCGCCGAATACCGCGAGAAGGCGGCCAAGGACAAACGCGCCGCCGCCGGTGCCGCAACGACCCTGGATCAGCTTCTGGCCAAGGCGAAGGACGACAAGAACGTCTCCGAACTGCCGCTCCTGATGAAGGCCGACGTGCAGGGCTCCGCCGAGGCAATTGTTCAGGCGATGGAGAAGATCGGCAACGAGGAGGTGCGTGTGCGCATCCTCCATTCGGGGGTCGGTGCAATCACCGAGAGCGACATCACCCTGGCGGAGGCATCCGGTGCGCCGGTTATCGGTTTCAACGTCCGGGCAAACGCGCCCGCCCGTGCCGCGGCCAACCAGAAGGGTGTGGAGATCCGCTACTACTCGGTGATCTACGACCTCGTGGACGATGTGAAGGCTGCCGCTTCGGGTCTCCTGTCAGCGGAAATCAAGGAGAATTTCATCGGCTACGCCGAAATCCGCGAAGTCTTCGGCGTTACTGGTGTCGGCAAAGTCGCGGGCTGTCTGGTGACCGAGGGCGTCGCCCGCCGGTCCGCCGGTGTCCGCCTGTTGCGGGAGGACGTGGTGGTCCACGAAGGCACGCTCAAGACGCTCAAGCGCTTCAAGGACGAGGTCAAGGAAGTGCAGTCGGGTCAGGAATGTGGCATGGCGTTCGAGAATTACGACGACATCCGTGAAGGCGACGTCATCGAGATCTTCGAGCGCGAGGAAGTCGAACGGACCCTCGCCTGATCGGCGTCTGAGTTTTGCGAACGGTACGGGGGTCCTTCGGGGCCCCCGTTTCACATTCGGCCATGTCGTTCTCAGCGGGGCGGGCGGGCCGAGAATATCGGGTGCGGCTTCATCGGCTTGTCCCCGGTCGGACCGTTCTTGCTCGCTCGCAGTTCCTTGGTTGCGATGCGCGGGGCGGGTCCTTCGACCGGCCGGATGTCCGGCTTCGCTCCGTGGAGGGGCGACATCTCGACCGGGCGCAATGCCGCGCGCGGATCGTGGAGAGGCGGACGCGGTGCCTGACGCGCGCCCTTCTGCAAGTCGCGCACGGCATCTAGGGTCTCCAGCGTCGCGCGCAGATGGGTACTGCGCAGCACGAGGCCCAGCCCCAGCACGAACAGGATCGCTCCGGGCAAGACCTCCGAAAGAATCGACGCGCTTGGCCATCCGGACGGAACAAGACCAATCCCCGCAACGATCATCGCAACAAACCCGAGCAGCGTCGCAAGGACACCGCCCGCATATCCGGTGGCGGCGATCCTGCGCCCCGTGGTCCCGTTCCCCTTGGATTTCGTCATCACAGGCTCCCCGACCCCTCCGCGCGATCGTGCCGCATCCCGGGGGCGTCGCGCCAACGAAAAAGGCCGGCCCCGAAGGACCGGCCCGATTTTCGCTGGACTTGCCCTGATATCAGGCGGATTCCTGCGGGTCGCGGCGGCCCTTGACCGGCGCCCAGACGCGTTTGTTGGTCAGGTAGAGCAGGACCGACAGCACGGCCAGCATGATAACGGCGACGAACCCCATCTGCTTGCGCGCCGCCAGCTTCGGTTCGGCGGTCCACATCAGAAACGCCGCGACATCTTTCGACGCGCTCTCCAGATCGGCCGGAGATCCGTCGTCGAACTCCACATCATCGCCATAGAGAGGCGGCGCCATGCTGATCCAGCCGCCCGGGAAGGCCGTATTCTCATAGAGGACGGTGCCCGCCTCTTCCTTTTCCTCGCCGGTATAGCCCGTGAGCAGCGACGCGATGTATTCGGGTCCGCCCATCCCCTTGAGGATCTGGTTGATCCCCAGATTGTAGGGCCCGTGGAATCCGGCCCGGGACTTCGCCATGAGGGACAGGTCAGGGGCACCGAGCGCGTTGTTCTCCGGGAACTTGTCGGGATAGGTCGCGGCCCGGAAATCGCCTTCCCCGGCATTGAGCAGCGGGTCGAACACCTCGAACTGTTCGGCATAGGCGCCGACCTGCTCCCGGTTGAACCCGACGCCGCCCTCGGTCGCGAGGTCGCGGAAGGCGACATACTTGATCCCGTGGCAGGCCGAGCAGACCTGCGTATATACCTTGAGCCCGCGCTGGAGCTGGAGCTGATCGTAGGTTCCGAACGGCCCCTCGAACGAGAATTCGTAATCGATGATATGGGTATCCTCGGCCCCGGCGGCAAACACCGCGGAGGTGGAGAAGGCGAGGACCGCGAGAGCGCGGGTAATCGTGGAAAGCATGTGTCCCTCTCCTGTCATTCGGCCGGGGTGCCGGCTTTTTCGCCGGGCAGACGCATGCCGGTTCCGGGCGTTCCGCCATCGCCATCGTAATGTTCGGCGAAATCGTCGGCGATGGTCGCAGGTCGGGGCAGCGGCTTCTCGATCACGCCGAGCAGTGGCAGGATCACGAGGAAGTAGACGAACCAATACGTCGAGAAGATCAGCGCCCACGTTCCCGATTGGATCCCGAGGATGGTGGCATCCGCCGCCATCGACCCGAACCACATCAACGCGAAGAACGTGATCACCAGACCCCAGAACCACCACTTGAACATCGGACGATAGCGACCGGACCGGACGGAGGAGGTATCGAGCCATGGCGCGAACGCCATGACTGCAATGGCCCCGAACATCGCCAGCACGCCAAAGAACGCCGCGTCGATGATCCCGCCAGAGATGAAGCTGAAGAACATCACGATCCAGACGTCCGGCGTGAAGGCCCGCAGGATCGCGTAGAACGGCAGGAAGTACCATTCCGGCACGATGTGCGCGGGCGTCGCCAGGGGGTTCGCCTCGATGTAGTTGTCGGGGTGGCCCAAATAGTTGGGCATGAAGCCGACGATCGCGAAGAAGACCAGCAGGATTACCGCCAGCGCGAAGAGGTCCTTGATCACGAAGTAGGGCCAGAACGGCAGCGTGTCCGCCTTGGCTTCGGCCTTCGACGTGCGGCGCACCTCGACCCCGGTGGGATTGTTGTTTCCGGTCGTGTGGAATGCCCAGATCTTGAGCACCGTGAGGCCGAGGATCAGGAACGGCAACAGGTAGTGCAGCGAGAAGAACCGGTTGAGCGTCGCGTTGCCCACAGCCGGACCGCCGAGCAGCCATGCCTGGAGCGTCTCGCCCACGAAGGGGATCGTGCCGAACAGGCCGGTGATGACCGTGGCCCCCCAGAACGACATCTGACCCCAGGGGAGGACGTAGCCCATGAAGGCCGTACCCATCATCAGCAGGTAGATGATCATGCCGAGAATCCACGTGATCTCGCGCGGGGCCTTGTAGGATCCGTAATAGAGGTTCCGGAAGATGTGCGCGTAGACCGCCACGAAGAACAGCGAAGCGCCGTTCTGGTGAATGTAGCGCAGCGCCCATCCCGCGTTCACATCGCGCATGATGTGCTCCACGCTCGCGAAGGCGAGGTCCACATGCGGCGTGTAGTGCATCACGAGCACGATGCCCGTCACGATCTGCAGCACCAGGGTGAAGGTGAGGACGATGCCCCAGATCCACATCCAGTTCAGGTTCCGGGGCGTGGGAATCATCAGCGTGTTGTACATCAGCGAGATGATCGGAAGTCGCTTCTCAACCCAGCGCTCGCCCTGGGAGCCCGGCTCGTAATGATCGTGGGGGATACCCGCCATGGTCGGTGTCTCCTCAGCCAAGTCTGATGGTTGTGTCGTCGAGGAACTCGGCGACGGGAACGGGAAGGTTGCGCGGCGCGGGGCCGCGGCGGATACGGCCCGCCGTGTCGTAATGCGATCCGTGGCAGGGGCAGAACCAGCCGCCGAAATCACCGGCGCCATCGCCCAGGGGCACACAACCGAGATGGGTGCAGACACCCATCATCACGAGCCATTCCCCGGTTTCGTCGAGCGCCCGGTTCTCGTCGGTGGCCGGAGCCACGCCGTCGATATTGGCGTTCTCCGCCTGCGGATCGGGCAGGCTGTCGACATCGACCTCGCGCGCCGCCGCGATCTCCTCGGCGGTCCGGCGACGGATGAAGACGGGCTTGCCCAGCCAGAGCGCGGTGATCTGCGTGCCTTCCTCGACACCGGACACGTCGACGTCGATGGACGACAAGGCCTGAACGTCGGCGGAGGGGTTCATCTGGTTGACCAGCGGCCAGACGGCGGCGCCTGTTACGACGAGCCCCGCCCCCGCGGTGGCGTAGTAGAGGAAGTCCCGGCGGGTGCCGGCGTGGTCTTCTGCCTGTGACACTGAAGGCATCTCCCGTATCGCGGGGCGCATCGCTCCCCGGCTGCAATCCATCGAGCCGCACCCAAGGGGGAAACCCGTATCAGGGTCACATAGCGCGAAGGCCGCCCGGAATTCCAGCGGACATTCCCGCGCAGGGCAAACCTTTCGTCGCAGGGTGTGGGATGAAGGGGCTGCCTAGAGATCCCGGGCCATGTCCCGATGCGGGATCCCCGCATCGTCATAGACCGGGCCGTACGCGGCGAACCCCAACCGCTCGTAGAAGCGAATCGCCTCGGTTTGCGCTCCGAGGACGGCACGGACGTAGCCGTCGGCGACGAGGTCGGTCATGATCCGCCGCATCAGGGCCGCACCGATTCCCGTCCCCCGGGCATGGGCGAGAACGGCGACACGCTGGATCTTCGCCGTTTGCCTCCCGTCGAGCGGCAGGACCCGTGCCGTAGCAACCGGACCAATCCCGTCAATGGCGAGCCAGTGAAGGCAGTCCGGATCGCGTCCGTCCACCTCCTCCGCCTCGGAGACGCCCTGCTCCCCGATGAACACCGCCGCCCGGATGGCCAGCGCGTCGGCCAGGTCGCGGGTCCGTTCGATCCTCACGGCCAGTTCAGCCGGGTGCGGTGGCTGCCATCGCATTCCGGGCGAGGAACCCCTCGGCCCAGCCCGCAAGCTCCGACCGTCCCTCGCGCCAGACCCGATCGCCGTGCCGCAGATCGAGATAGCCCAGCGCGCAGCCAACCGCGATCTGACCCATATGCAGCGGCCCCGTCAGAAGCGGCATCGACCGCGCCTCCAGCGCATCGAGCGAGCGGGTGATCTTGGTCCATTGCGCGTCGAACCAGTCCGGCCACCACAGTTCCTCCGGGCGCAGCCGCTTCTCGTAGGTGATGCCGACCGCGGCCTCCATGATCGCGTCGGCATTCGCCTCCAGGCTCAGCACCTCCCAGAGACGTGCCTCGGGATAGAGCTTGCCCCCGGCCCGCTGATCCAGAAACCGACAGATCACCCGGCTGTCGTAGATCGCGGGGCCGTCCGGCCGGATCAGGGCGGGGATCTTGCCCGACGGGTTCGCGGCATTCAGCGCGGCATCGCCGCCCATCGGGCTGGCCGACACGTCCCGGACCTCCACGTCCTCCTGCCCGGTCTCCAGCAGGACGACGCGGCATTTGCGGACGAAGGGAGAGGCGGAGGAGGAGAGAAGCTGCATGGCGGTGTACTCCGTTTCGTATGCACGTTTGTCATACGTTCGTATGCACGAATGGTGCACGAATGTTTCACGCCCTCGGGGGCGCCTTCATCAGCGCCGACAGAAGCAGCGTCTCGGACCCGATACCAGCGTTTTCCATCGCATCCGCGGCCCGGAGGCGGACCTCCTCCGGCTTGTTCTGGCTGAGCTTCCAGGTCGCGTGGACTTCCTCCAGATGCAGGCGGCAGGGCACGATCTGCCGCATCATGCGCTCCAGAACCTCCGGACTCATCTTGTCGGCCGTCCATGGCGTCTTCGGGTGCAACCGCTCCTCGTAGGCCGCGCTCTGCCGGTCCAGCATGTCGCGCATCGCCCCGTCCCGCAGCCGTTCCAGCCGTCCGCGAAGATGGGCCGCGACGTAGTTCCAGGTCGGCACCTGATCCGGAACCTCGTACCAATCCGGGGAGACGTAACCATCCGCCCCGTTTATGGAAATCACCGCCCGGCCGGGCAGAAGCCGCAGGATCGGATTGGACCGCACGAGATGCAGGTCCACGCTTTCCGCATCCGGCGACACGAGGATCGGCACATGCGACAGCAGCGGACCGCCCTCGGCATTGACGGCCAGGGTCCCGAAAGCACGGTCGCGAGCGAAGGCAAGCGTCGCGGTATCCGGGGTCTGACGGAAGGCGGGGTTCGGATGCATGGCGCGGTTCTGCGCGTTGCGGCGCGTCTTGGCAATCGCGGCGGAATGGGCCGCGCCCGGTCAGGGCACGGCCCGAATGCGGATCAGGGGAGGAGGACGGCGTCGATCACATGGATGATGCCGTTCGAGGCGCGGACGTCGGGCGTCGTCACGTTCGCTCCCTCGACCATCACGCCGCCACCACGCCCGTCCACATGGATCGTCGCGCCGTTGACGGTGGTCAGGCGGCCCGACGTGCCGATCAGGCTCGACGCCGGATAATTGCCGGCGACCACGTGGTAGGTGAGGATCGCAGCCAGCTGCGCCTGGTTCTCGGGCAGCAGCAGATTGTCGACGGTTCCCGCGGGCAATGCGGCGAAGGCATCGTCGGTGGGCGCGAAGACCGTAAACGGCCCCGGACCTCTCAGCGTCTCGACAAGCCCGGCGGCCTCGACGGCGGCCACGAGCGTCGTGAACGTCCCTGCGCCGACGGCGGTATCGACGATATCGCCCGGTCCGGCCTCGGCGGTGACGCAGCCGGACAAGGCCGCAAAGCCCATGGCCCCGGCGCCAAGGGCAAGGATGCGGCGGCGGTTCGGATCATTGGTCATCGCTTTTCTCTCCTGTTGACTGTCGAAGCTCTCGACTTGTTCCGGAGCTACCCTACGTCAACAAGATCGGCGGAGGATTGCCGTCACGGCGGTTCACGGCTGCGTGAGCGCACGCGCATCTTGGATCGGCGAACCGGTCAACCGCTGCTCCTCGATTCCCGCGATACGGGTGCGCAGAACGCGGCCTTCGGATTGATCCTCTGCGAAAAACACTTCGGCGAAATGTTCCGTGCGGCCCATCCGGGGACTTTCCATCAGCACGTCGCGCTCGCTGCCCACCTGTGCGGCAAGATGACGGGCGACAGCCTGGCCCCCGGCGGCGCGGAGTCGGGCGGCCCGGTCGCGGATCGCGGCACCATCGACGGCAGGCATTCGGGCGGCGGGCGTTCCCTGCCGCGCCGAATAGGGGAATACATGCAGCCAGGTCAGGTCGCACGCGTCCACGAGCGATAGGCTTTCGGCGAAATGCGCCTCGGTTTCGGTCGGGAAGCCGGCGATGATATCGGCGCCGAAGGTCATGTCGGGGCGCAGGCGACGGACCTCCTCGACAAAACGGATCGCATCGCCGCGCAGATGACGGCGCTTCATCCGCTTCAGGATCAGGTCCGACCCGTGCTGAAGCGAAAGGTGCAGATGCGGCATCAGCCGCGCCTCGTCCGCGATGCAGCGCATCAGGGCCGCATCCGCCTCGATGCTGTCGATGGAAGACAGACGGAGCCGGGGCACATCGGTAAGCCGAAGGATGCGCGCGACGAGATCGCCGAAGCGCGGATGGCCCGGAAGGTCCGCCCCCCAGGACGTGAGATCCACCCCGGTCAGCACAACCTCCTCGAATCCCCGATCCACGAGCCGGGCGATCTGCTCGACCACCACGCCCGCGGGCACCGAACGCGAATTGCCGCGACCATAGGGGATGATGCAGAAGGTGCAGCGATGGTCGCAACCGTTCTGGACCTGCACATAGGCCCGGCTGCGGGTGCCGAACCCGTCGATCAGGTGACCCGCGGTCTCGGTGACCGACATGATATCATCCACCTGCACCCTCTCGGTGTCCCCGGTGGCGAGGCCGCTCCATGTCGCGGGTCGCATCTTTTCGGAATTGCCGATGACCGTATCGACCTCGGCCATGGCGGCGAAACTGTCCGGGTCCGTCTGCGCGGCGCAACCGGTGACGATGATGCGCGCCTCCGGGTTGGTCCGGCGCAGGCGGCGGATATCCTGCCGCGCCTTGCGCACCGCTTCGGCAGTCACGGCGCAGGTATTGACGATGACCGCATCCTTCAGCCCCGCCGTCGCGGCCAGATCGCGCATCGCCTCCGCCTCGTAGGCATTCAGGCGACAGCCGTGGTTGGACAGGATCGGCGCGCTCATCCGTCATTTCCGGCCATGTGCCAGACCCCATCGAAGACATGCGCCGTCGGTCCCGACATCCAGACACCGTCGTCGCGCCACTCCACGTCCAGCCGCCCGCCATCAAGGTCGAGGCGCACCGACCGGCCCGCAAGGCCCCGGCGCGCAGCAGCGACGGCCACGGCACAAGCGGATGAGCCGCTGGCCTGGGTGATGCCGACTCCCCGTTCCCAGACCCGCATCCGCAGACAGTCGGGCCCGGTCCGGTGGACCACCTGCACGTTGGTGCGGTCGGGGAAGAGCGGATGATGCTCGTGTCCGGGGCCGAACACCGCAAGGTCGACCGCCTCCGCATCATCCACGAAGAACGTGCAATGGGGGTTGCCCATGCCGGTCGCCACCGGATCGCCGTCGATCGGAAGGTGAAGGGTGCAGACGTCGCGCGCGAGCGGAATCGCCCGCCAATCGAGGATCGGCGCGCCCATGTTCACCGCGACGATCCCGTCACCCCTGTCCTCCGCCGTCAGCAGGCCCCGTTCCGTCCGGAGGGTCAGGCCGGCCTTGCCCCGGCGGGCCATTTCCCACGCGGCGATGCAGCGGGTGGCATTGCCGCAGGCCCCGGCGGCGGATCCGTCGGCATTCCAGAACGCAAGCGCCAGATCCGCATCCCCGCCGTCGCGGATCGCCGCCAGCTGGTCGAAGCCGACGCCGCGATGCCGGTCGCCGATGATGCGCGCGAGGTCGGCATCGACCCGCGGTCCCGCGACACGCTCGTCGATCACGACGAAGTCGTTGCCAAGGCCGTGCATCTTGAGGAACGGGAGGCCGTCAGGAAGGGATACGCGCATGGCCGGGGGAGATACGCGCCGCCCGGCATATTTGGAAGACCCCCGGCTTGACGGGGTATGACGGCGGCGATAGGTCCGCCAGCGGTGAGAGCCGGTAGCTCAGCTGGTAGAGCAACTGACTTTTAATCAGTAGGTCCAGGGTTCGAACCCCTGCCGGCTCACCATCGCATCCGCGTTTCCGCCGACCCTGACCGCGTGGACGGGCGAATCGCCGTCAGGCGCAGCGGTCGACGAGCCGGGCCAGGCCCCGCGCGGGCTCGCAGGTTTCCACCGCCGCGACCACGTTGCCCCGCGCGTCGAGGGCGGGCATCGGCGCCAGACCGGAATCGTGCCGTTGCCACAACTCGCCGCGCAGACCCGTCTCCCGCAGGAGGCCGCGTCGCTTGGCCTCGTAGTAATAGCCGCGCGCATACCACATCATCGCCTCGGTCTGATCGCCGTCGGACACCATCCACGCGCCGCGCAGATAGCGCAGGGAGTATTTGAGCGCCGTATCCGCCTCCAGAAGCTGCCGGGGCTCGCCGCGCATGCCCATGTTCCGGGCCGTCGCGGGAAGGATCTGCAACATTCCCCAATACGGTCCGTTGCGGGCGGCGGGGCGATAATCGCTCTCGCGCTGGATGACCATGTGCACGAGGCTGGGGGGGAGGTCGTAATGGTCGGCCCACTTCTCGATCAGGGCGCGTATCCGGGGCGTTTCGCCCGGATAGAGGGTCTGCCGGAAGGCGGCGGCGTCGGTGGGCATGGCCGTGTTCTGGGCGCAAGCGGAGAGGAGCAGGATCAACGGAAGCAGGAGACGATACATGATACGGGGCGGTCCGAGGTTGCGATAGCTGCCAGCAGCTAGCCCATGAAGGGCGGCCGCGCCAAGCGGGAAGCTCGACGCTCGGCGGGTCGACGCCCAAATGGCTTGCGGCGGAGCGCGGCTTGGGCCACCCCGAGGGCGTGAGAAACCTGACCTACTGGCTCCAGGGAGCGGCGCTGCGAACGCTGCTGGCCCTCGTGGCACCGTTCCCGATCGCGACCCGCCGACGGATCGTGGGAGCGGTAACGGAGCGTATCGTGGCCCTGACGCCCGCGCTGCGGGCACGCGCGGATGACAATATGTCCTTCATCTGGCCGGAAATGGCCGACGGCGTCCGGCAGGATCTCGTCCGGCGCGTCGGGCGGAACGCGGGCCGAACCCTGACCGGCATCTGGTTCAGCAGCGACTTCGCCGAGGAGGTCGCGCCCTTGGAGGCGGAGGGTCCGGGTCTCGAACTCCTCCGCGAGGCGCGGACCGAGGGACGCGGGGCCATCATCGTGTCGGGCCATTTCGGCCAGTGGGAAGCGATCCGTCACGTCCTGCGGCGACAGGGGCTGGAGACGGGGGCGATCTACCGGCCCAACAACAACCCGTTCTACGAGCCGATCTTCCTCAGCGGGATCGAACTCGGCGGCCAGCCGATCATCCCCAAGGGCACCGCCGGAATGCGGGTCATGCTGCGTCACCTCAAGAGCGGCGGGTTCATGGCCCTCCTCCCCGATCAGCATGTGCGCGACGGCGCGGCGCTCGACTTCATGGGGCAGCCGGCGGCCACGTCGCTCTCTCCCGCGGAGCTGGCGCTGCGCTACGACGTGCCGTTAATCCCTGCCTTCGCCCCCTGGGGGACGGACCGTCCGCGCGTGGTCATCGAGGCGGCGATCCCGCCGTCCGACCCGCAGACGATGATGGCGGAGTACAATGCCCGGCTCGGCGCCTGGGTCGAGCGGCACCCGTCGCAATGGCACTGGCTGCATCTGCGCTGGAAGCTCCCGCGGGAGACAGCACCGGCAGCCGTGCCGGAACACGGAAGGTAGCCCCATGTTTCTCAGCATCTTCGACATCTTCAAGCCCGGTATCGGCCCGTCCTCCTCCCATACGATGGGGCCGATGGTCGCCGCCGCACGCTTCCTTCATGCCCTGCGCGGTGCGGCGGAACCGGAGCCGGGTGCGGGTCCGCCCGCCCGGCTGGAGGCGACGCTGCACGGCTCCCTCGCCTTCACCGGCAAGGGGCACGCGACCGACCGGGCCGTGCGGCTCGGCCTGCTGGGGTTCGATCCGGCGACCGTGAATATCGACGCGGCGGAGGCGGCACTTCTCCGCCTGACCGAGGAGGGCGTCGTTCGGAACGACGACCTGCCGGAGATGGCATTCGATCCGGTCGCGGGGATCGTGTTCGACTACGACGTCATCCTCCCGGGCCACGCCAACGGGATGGTGCTCCGGGCATTCGATGCGGGCGGCAACCTGCACATGCAGGAGACGTACTATTCCGTCGGCGGCGGCTTCGTCGTGACCGAACGGGAATTGTCCGATCCGCCGGACCTGCACGCCGCCAAGGCCGCGCAGGGGTTTCCCCATCCGTTCGGCAACGCCGCCGAGATGCTCGCCATGGGCGCTGACGCGAGCCTCACGGTCGCGCAGATGAAATGGCGAAACGAATCCGTCGCCATCCCGGAACAGGAGCTCGGCCCCCGGATCGACGCCGTCTGGCAGGCGATGGATGCCTGTATCGACCGGGGCCTCGCGATGGAGGGGATCCTGCCCGGCGGGCTGAACGTCCGCCGCCGGGCCCGGGCCATTCACGAGCAGTTGCGCGCGGAAGCGGGCCTCAACCTCGCCCAGCCGCATGTCGTCAACGACTGGCTCTCGGTCTACGCCATGGCGGTGAACGAGGAGAACGCCGCGGGCGGGCGCGTCGTCACCTCGCCCACCAACGGCGCAGCCGGCGTCGTTCCCAGCGTCATCCGCTATTATCGGGACCATTGCGTCGGCGCGACGCCGGAGGGCATCCGGACCTTCCTTCTGACCGCCGCCGCCATCGGCGGGCTCATCAAGCACAACGCCTCGATTTCAGGCGCGGAGGTCGGGTGTCAGGGGGAGGTCGGATCGGCCTCGGCCATGGCGGCCGCGGGGCTCTGCGCCGCGCTGGGCGGCACCAACGCGCAGGTGGAGAACGCCGCCGAGATCGCGTTGGAGCATCATCTGGGCATGACCTGCGATCCGGCGGGCGGGCTGGTGCAGGTTCCCTGCATCGAGCGCAACGGACTCGGTGCGGTCAAGGCGGTCTCAGCGGCGTCGCTGAGCCTGCGCGGGGACGGGACGCATTTCATGCCGCTCGACAATTGCATCGAGGCGATGCGGCAGACGGGGCGCGACATGTCCGAGAAGTACAAGGAAACGTCGCGCGGCGGGTTGGCGGTGAACCTGCCGGAATGCTGATCCCCGTCGGGGTCAGGATCCAGATGCAGGCCGCATCGTATCGCCCGGCAGAAAGGTCGGCACCAGTTCGACGCGGCGATCCTCCCCCTCCCAGACGTGATCGCCGGTGATGATACGGGCCGCGACCTGTCCCGCCTCGCGCCTGCGGCTGTCGACCGTGGCGAGACGCAGCGGCAGACCGTCGAGCAGACTGAAGGCGTTGAACCCGGCGAGCCCGAGACCGCAGCCCACATCCATTCCCTTCTCCAGACAGTAGAGCAGCCCGCCCGCGCCAGTCAGGTCGTTGGTGTAGAACAGGAAATCCAGGTCCGGACTGCGTGACAGCATGGCGGTGGTCATCTCGCGTCCCTTGGCGAAGCCGGACCATCCCGAATAGGCCATCTGATCCGCGATTCCGATCCCTGCCTCGTGCAGCGCCCGTTCCAGCCCCTCGATCCGCTTGCGTGCCCGGTGGTCGCCATCCATCTTCGTGCCCAGCACGCCGACCTTCGCGTAGCCCCGCGTCGCGATCTCCGTTCCCACCCGATACCCCGCGCGCCAGTGGCTAATGCCGACGGCGGCATCGACCGGTTCGCCGTCCACATCCATGACCTCGATCACTGGGACGCCCGCATTGGCAAGCATCGCGCGGGTGGCCCCGGTATGTTCGAGCCCCGCGATGATGACGCCCGCAGGCCGCCAGGACAGCATCTCGAAGAGGGTCTTCTCCTCCTTCGCGGGGTCGTAATTCGTGGCGCCCACCACCGGCTGGAGATCCGTGGCGTCGAGCACCTCCGACACACCTGCAAGCATCTCCGGGAAGACGAGGTTGGCGAGACTGGGCACGATGACGGCGACGAGGTTCACGCGGTTGGAGGCCAGCGCGCCCGCGATCTTGTTGGGCACATATCCGAGCATCCGCGCCGCCTCGAGCACCTTGGCGCGGGTGGTCGCCGAGACGTCCCCGCGATTGCGCAGAACCCGACTGACGGTCATCTCGCTCACGCCGGCCGCCTCCGAGACGTCCCGCAAGGTGAGGTTCTGGTGGCGACGCGTCAATGGACCTCCGGGGCGAACGATCCCGCGAGGGTGTAGCGCGGGGGGCGCGGAAGGAACAAGGAGGACGTCCGAGGCGGACGTCGCGCGGTGCCCCGAACCCCGGGGATGTAGTGTGGACAGCGCAGCGCGCCCGGGGGTAGTCAGGCGGCGGAGGTCCCGTGGCTCAACTGGATAGAGCAATCCCCTCCTAAGGGATAGGTTGCAGGTTCGAGTCCTGCCGGGATCACCACCCTGCGATACGATCGGTGGATAGGGGGAGCCGTTTTGATGGCGAGCCTCTATGTCAGTCGCGATATAGCGCGTTTGGATGCGCCCCCGGGGAGATCGGCCGCGTCCGAGCCCCGCTCCGCCATCTCGCGGGAGGCGCGCCCGGACTTGCCTCCTCAGCCGTCGTTCGCCGCGTCCGCAAGCCTTCGGCCGCGCTCGAACAATGCGGCGGTCTGGTTGCCTTCGTCGAACTTGCACTCGATCGTTCCGCGCGCCTCTCCGACCATGGCGTCGGCGTCGACCGCCCCGGTCGCCAATGCGGCGATGTTCGCGCACAGACCGTCGACATCGCGCTCCTCGGACAGAAGGCCGCTCACGCCGTGGGTTACCAGTTCGGGGATGCCGGAATGGCGGGTGGTACAGACCACGGTGCCAAGCGCCATCGCCTCCATCAGCGTCACCGGAATGCCCTCCTGATCGCCGTCACCGGCCGTCACGCTGGGCAGCACGAGGGCATGGGCGCCCGCGATGAGGGCGAGCGAGTCCTCGTGGGACAGGGCGCCCAGGAACCGGATGCGGTCGTCCAGCCCGGCTTCCGCGACCTGATCCCGGAGGTCCTGCTCGATCGGACCCTCGCCGCCGATGTCGAAGGACCAGTCGATCTCCGGCTGCGTGTCGCGGAGCCGCTTCAACGCCGCGATCGCGAAGTTCAGGCCCTTTTTGGGAACGAGTCGCGCTACCGTGACGAGCCGCAGAGGCGCACCCGGCGCGGTCGGGGAGAACGGATACCGGGCAACGGGCACGCCAAGATGGTGCGTTTCGACCCGGTCGCGGGGCGCGCCGCCCGCAACGAGGCAATCGGCGAACGGCGCATTGACCGTGAGATGCAAATCTCCCTCGGCGAAGAGATCCTTATATTTTGCCAGTCGGTTGCGCCGGTACTCCACGCTCACGTCGCGCCCGTGATAGATGGTCATCAGCGGCGGTCGCGCGCCCCAGCCCCGCTGCGCCCGGGCGACAGCGGCGCCCGCATATCCGAAATGGGCGATGACGAGATCCGCCTCGATCTGGTGTCGCCACGCGTCGTTGGCTTGCCGCTGGATGATCCAGTTGCGGAGCCGTTTGGGAAGGTATTGCAGGAGGACATGCGGCGACGGCGGCCAGGTGAGCACGCGCACTTTTTTCAGCAGTTCCCGCGCCTCGGATGACAGGCCCGGATCCGGCGCGCCCTTCTTGCAGGCGACGGTGACGGAATGGCCCTCCCCGAGCGCGTGGAGCACCTGTGTCGTAACGAAGGTCTGCGACCGGGACGGGAACGTCGACACGACGAAGCAGATGTTCATGCGGCACCCCGGACGTTTGGAGAGACCACCCTGTCGGATGCCGGATGGTCAGAGGCAGTGCCTGCGAAGCCGCAGGTCTGGAGAATCGTCGCCCATCCCGCGACCCCGGCGTCCGGTCGGCCACATGCCCGCGCGCGAATCTTATCGAAGCCAAATTCGGAAACGCGCATGAGCAGGACAACACCCGTCCGACCTTCCGCTTCGTTTCGGCACTTTGCAGACCCGCACCCGGACGGCGGACGCAGCCGTCTCAAAGCAACCCCGCATCGGCCAGAGCCTGCTTCAGTTTCGGGCCGGCGGATCGGGCCGATGCCTGCAGCCGGGGCGCTTCCCCGGCGAGGGTGGCCGCCACGGCGTCGAGATCGTCGGCCCATGCCAGGACACGACCTGCAAACGGCGCCGGTTCGATCTCCCCGATTTCCGTTACGAGGTCCGGGGCACCGAGTTCGGCGAACGTCTCCTCGAATTTCGGCTCATAGGAGACCGGCAGCACCGGCGTGTTCGCGCAGATGGACAGGATCGCCATGTGCAGCCGGCATGGGATGACGCCGTCGAAGGATCGCAGAACCTCGATCAGGTCCTGCGGCGTGTGAAACGAGCGGTCCACGGTGACATGCGGCGAGACGTCCGGCGGCAGGTGGGTCGCGAACTCCTCCGCGACCGCTGAATCGTCGGTCCAGTATTCGGGGATGCCCTGGCAGGTGGAGATGAACGTCACCTCCGCGCCCCGGTCCCGGACGAGCGCGGTGACGGCGGCGCAGATGGAGGCGCGGAATTTCTCCTCTCCCGTCACGCGATCCCGGTCGCCATAGGCCTTCAGCTTCCGGACGGCGATGGCGATCCGCAACGGCGCGTCCGGCGCACGGCCGCTTCGGGCGCGACGATCCGGAACGGAGGTCGGACCGGGCTTCCACAGGGCGAAAACCGCATCCGCCACCGGCACGACATGATCGGAACGGCCGGTCAGGTCGTGGACATGAATCCGCGACGTTTCGTGCCGGACGAGGATGATCGCCATCCTGTCGAGCAGCGGCGCCAGCTCGCGCGACCTGAAATCGTCGGCAAAGGCCTCGAAAGATTGGGTGAACGCCGCCAGCGGCAGGCCGAGCTGGTAGTCTTTCCGGAACTCCAGGATGCGGCGGCTGTAATCGTACTTGCTCACCAGATATGTGCCGCCCGTGGCCAATACGAGGTCGGCGTCCAGATAGGGTCGGATCGCGCGCATGGTCGCCGTCGGCAGCGGAAGGCCGAGCCCCGCAAGGATCCGCGTCCCGATCACCGAGGCGGACAGGTAGATCTTCCGCGCAAGCAAGTGCTTCCGATACTTGCCGAAGAGACGTGCGGCGAGCCGGACGCTCGGCGCGTCATCCATCACGAAGGACGGAAGCGGCGTGAACGCGTAGTCGGGATAATAACGCGCGATGGCGGGGTATCCGGAATCCGCGAAGATCAGCTCCGCGCCCGGGAACGTCTCCTCCACGATCTGTCGCAGGGCGATGTTGATGGCGCTGTCGCCGCCATTCATGAAGACGCAGTTCTCGACGATGATCCGCATGTCAGCCGGTATCCTTCGTTGCGCGGGATCGCAGGCGGCGCAGTGCCTTGATCGCCAGGTCCCAGACTTCCGTCATCACCTGCCGCCCGTATTCGCTGCACGCGAACGCGGCGGCGAACGCGATGTAGCAAAGTGCCCCGCCACAGATCAGGCGGATGAACGCGGGTCCCGGGAGGGCGGCCTGGACGGAGAAGATAATGCCGTAGGCCACGAGACCGGCGGCGAAGACCGGCAGGATATGGCTCCGGATGAACCGGTTGCCGATCGGCCCTTTGCGGCAGATCAGCAGCCAGAGCGGGATCAGCTTCGCCATGGATGTCGCCGCGTAGGCCATGGCCAGTTCGACCACGCCGAATTGCACGCCGATCGCGAAGGCCGCACAGGTGATGATCGCGGAGACGAGTCCCCACCACGCCATTTCCGTCGTCCGCCCCTGACTGATGAACAGCCATCCGGTCGGGTTCGCCAGAGGCTGCGACAGGCCCGCGATGCCGAGGGCGGCGAAGATCGGGGCGCTCGGGGCCCATTGCTCGCCCAGGAGAAACGGGACGGCGGTGTCCGACATAGCCGTCAGCGCGGCGACCGCTGGTAGTATGGCAAGCTGCATCAGTCCGAACACCCGGAAGAAGGCGCTGGCATAGCGTTCCGGCTCGGTCTGCATCCGCGAGAGGACGGGCACCATCACGCGGGCCAGCGGCTGCGCGACGCGGTTGAGCGGGAACAGCAGCAATTTGTAGGCCCGGTCGTAATATCCGAGCGCCTCCCCGCCCCAGACCCGGCCGATCAGGACGTTGTCGAGATTGCGGGAGAAGAAGTTCGCGAGCTTGAAGCCGGTCACCCCGGCCCCGAACCCCAGCAGATCGGTCGTTCCGCCAGCCATCGCCGGGGCAGCGGGCCGCCACGGCACCCAGACCCAGACCATAAGCGCGCCGACAACGGATCCCGCGACCGTCCCCGCCACCAGCGCCCAGGGCGACGCATCGAAGAGCGCCCAGACGATCGACACCAGCAGCGTGCTGACGGCGACGGCACCCGCGTTGATCGCGATGCGCCCGAACATCATGCCCCGGTTCAGAAGCGCGAAATGCTGTGCGCCCAAGGCGGTGAGCAGGAGGTTCAGCGCCATGACCCGCAGGATCCAGGTCAGCTCCTCCTCCCCGTAGAAGGCGGCGATCAGCGGGGCGGCGAGGATCAGCAGGACGGTCAGAAAGAGGCTGAGAGCCACGTTGATCCAGAAGAGCGAGCTGACCTGCCCGTAGGTGAGATCGTCCTTCTGAACGACCGCCTGCAGCAGGCCCATCTCCTTGAACAGTGCGAGGAAGGCGACCACCGGGCCGACCATGGCGATCAGACCGAAATCGTTGGCCGTCAGCAGACGGGACAGCACGATCACCGACAGGATCTGACACCCCACCGTGACAACCTGGCTAAGTCCGGTATGCAGGCTGCCGCGCAGGACCGTGCCGCTGTAGCTGCGCAGGGCCGACGCATCCACTCTCTCGTCGGCGCTATAGCGGGCCATGCATGTGTTCCAGGGGTCTAGAGGTCCGGCTGACGCGCGGACCATGGCTTGGGATCGGAGGATGGACCGCGATCGGTTCGAAAGGACGCCAAACGGAAAACAGGCGAAACGAGATACGATCAGGTCGGGGGATTGCCGGAAACGTCCGACCGTTGCAACCCCGGAGAACTTGCACACGATAAAGCGGGGATTCCGAAGTCTTTCGGACAGCGACTGGTCCCGCTCCGGGCCAGCCGGAGACCGTATCGCAGCTGCCGAGCGGAGGCTGCCCTAGCCGGTGCGTCCGGTCAGGCGTCGCAGGACCGGGGCGGCAAGCAGCAAAATCGTCACGAGGAAGATCCCCGACGCGATCCACGAATGGGTGAAGAAGGCGAGAAAGTCGTCCTGCTTGATAAGGAGGCCCCGGCGCAGCGATTTCTCCAGCTGCGGGCCGAGCACCAGCCCGATCACGAGAGGTGCCAGCGGCCAGCCGCCCTTGCGAAGCACGAAACCCAGAAGGCCGAACAGGACGGCCACGCCGACGTCGAACGCGTTCCCGCGCACGGCCGCCGCCCCGACGAGGGACAGGACGACCACGCCCGTCAGGATGAAGCGCTCGGGGATCTGCAGCATCAGGCCGAAGAGGCGGACCACCGGAAAGGCCAGGACCAGCATCACGAGATTGATCGCGATGAGCGCGCCGAAGATCGCGTAGACGAAGGGCGCGTTGTCCGCCATCAGGCGGACGCCCGGCGTTACGCCGTGTATCACCAGCGCGTTCAACAGGATCGCGGTGACGACATCGCCGGGAATCCCGAGGGCGAGCGTGGGGATCATCGCGCTGCCGGTGACCGCGTTGTTCGACGATTCCGCCGCGATGATGCCGTCGGGCTCCCCGGTGCCGAAACGGTCGCCGTTCGCCGAGGTCTGCCGCGCGACGGCATAGGCGATGAAGGCCGCCGTCGCGGCCCCCGTCCCCGGCAGCGCCCCGACGCCGCATCCAATGGCCGATGAGCGCCAGAGGCCGACCCAGCGCCCACGCCATTTGGCCAGGGACGGCAGACGGATCCGCACGGCCTGAACGGCGCGGGTCGTTCCCTCGCCCAGACCCGCGCGCTCCAGCGCCTCCGACAGGGCGAAGAGACCGATGACCACGGCGATGAGGTCCAGTCCGGCCGAGAGCTGAAAGACACCCGCATCGAAGCGCGGCATTCCGATGACGGGGTCCGTGCCGATGAGCGCGAGGAAGAGCCCGAATGCCCCCATCACGAGGCCCTTGAGCATGGAGCCCTGGCTCACGGCAGCGATGCAGGTGAGCGCCACGACGATCAGCGCGAAGACCTCGATCGAGCCGAAGCGCACCGCCACCTGCGCCAGTTGGGGGGCGGCGGCGATCAGGACGGCGCAGGAGATGAGCCCGCCGAGGACCGATGCGACGGTGGCCCAGCCGAGGGCCAGCCCGCCCTCGCCCCTCTGCGCCATCGGGTAGCCGTCGAGGGTCGTGGCCGCCGCCTGCGGTGTGCCGGGCGTGTTGATGAGGATGGCGGAGATCGACCCGCCATAGACCGACCCGCAATAGACGGCGAGCAGAAGGAAGATCGCCGGTCCCGGCGCCATGGTGAAGGTGAACGGGAGGCAGATCGTCAGGCCCACGACCGACCCCAGGCCCGGCAGACCGCCGACCACGATGCCCAGGAGCGTGCCGATCAGGATGGCGAGCCCGGCCGCCAGCGTCGCCTGAGCCATGACCGCCTCGATCACAGAAGACCTCCGGGCAGAACCGACGGCAACCGGATCAGCAGGGCGTGGTGAAACAGCGCCCAGACGCCCGGGCCCAGAAAGGCGGTCGCGAGGATCAGGACGAGGGGTCGCCGCTCCCCCAGCGCCAGAAGGCAGCCCGCGACGACCGGGGTGATCGCCATCAGAAACCCGATCCAAGGCAACAGGGCGGCCCCCGCGACGAGGAGGGCGGCGATCCATAGGACCGCCCTGATATCGTCGGCGGAGGCAATCACCCGCCCCCGCCATTCGGCGACGAGGACCACACCGGCAAGCCCGGCCCAGACCGACAGCAACGCGCGCGGCAGAGCCATCGCGTTGGGCGCCGTGGCCCACATCCCGCCCGTGTACCGATCGGCATAGGTGTGGACCAGCAGGATCAGGGCCAGCCCGAGCAGGCCCGCGGCCAGTCCGACGCGCAGGGGCGAGCGGACCGGCACGGCCGAGGATGATGCGGGGGCCGTCACGACCCCCGCACCGCGTCCGTGCCCCTTGCGATCACTTCTCGACCAGTCCCGCCTCCTCCAGGATCGCCCGGTTCGTATCCATGTTCTTGCGGACGAAGGCCTCGAACTCCTCGGGACCACGGTAGCGCAGGCCGATGCTTCCCTGTTCGGCGGCCTGGACGAAGGCGTCGGATTCGACGGCCACGCGACATGCCTCCGCCAGCGCATCGGTCACGGCGGCACCGGCGCCCGCGGGGACGACGATCCCCTGCCAGACGGAGAACGTCAGATCGCCATGCCCCAGTTCGGCCGCCGTTGGCACGTCCGGGAATTCCGGATGGCGTTCTTCGGCGAGGATCGCCAGCGGTCGTACGTCGTTGCCGCGCACCACATTGGGTTGATCCACGAAGGCCACGATCTCCCCCCCGGCCAGGGCGTTCATCGCCGGGCCGGTCCCGTCATAGGGGATGTGCGTCGCCTGGACATCCAGCGCCTTGGCGACCGCAGCCATGGCAAGATGCGGGATCGTGCCGGGTCCCGACGACCCGTAGAGGATCGGTGCGGTCGCGGCCAACGCTTCGAGCGAGTCGATGTCGCTCCCGGCAGAGACCATAACGAAGGTCGGGTTGTCCGTGGTCTGACAGATGTAGTCCCAGCTTTCGGCGTCGTATTGCAGGGGCCGCATGACCGGCTGGATCGCGACGGGGCCGATGGGCAGGTAGCCGATCGTGTAGCCGTCCGGATCCGCCTGTGCAGCATTCGTCGCACCGATGGTGCCCGAGGCACCGGCCACATTGCGGATTACGACGGTGGCGCCAAGGGCCTCTGCGAAGGGCGGCTCAAATACGCGGGCCACGCTGTCGGTACCGCCGCCCGCATTGAAGGGCACGATCATCTCGACTGTGCCGGACGGATAGTCCTGCGCCAGGACGGGTGCCGCCAAGGTGGCGGCAGTCAGTGCAATCAGGTATTTCATCGTCAATCCTCCCATGGATGTCGTTCAGTCGTGTCGTAGCGTCTTCAGCGCCGCCCCGGCGGCGGCCGTCGTGAACCCCAGATCGCTGCCCACGGCCCCGAATGCGCAGCCCGCGGCCAGCATGTCGGCCACCAGTTCGGGTGCGGGCATCACCGTGCCGATGGGGATCCCCGCCGTCCCGGCACGCCCGATGGCATCCCGCAGCCGGGCCAGCGTCGAAGCGCCCGTGGGGCGCCCGAACTCGCCCGTCGTGGCCGAGATATCCCCCGGGCCGACGAAGAGCGCATCGACGCCGCCCACGCCCGCGATCTCCTCCAGGGCGTCGAGGGCCGCCGGTGTTTCGAGCTGCGCGATCAGGGTCGCGCGGGACCGGGTCCCGTCGAAGTAGCCCGGATCCGCGCCATAGGCATTGGCCCGAAGCATGGCCGCAAAGCCGCGACGTCCCTCGGGCGGGTAGGCCATCACCGCGGCCAGGTCGCGCGCCTGCGCCGCATCATCGACCATCGGCACCATCACCGTGTCGAGACCGGCATCCAGCATCCAGCGCAGCCGCGCAGGATCGTGGTCGGCCAAGCGGATGACGGGCAGCACGCCCCGGCACTGCACCGCCCGCGCCATGTGCAGCACCGTCTCCACGGACACCGCGACATGCTCCATATCGAGGACGAGGAAATCGAACCCCCGACAGGCCATCGCCTCCGCCACGTTGGCGGAGCCTGACATGATCCAGCTACCGATGGGTTTTCGATCGCGGGCAAGAAGGTCGTGGAATGTCGGCATGTCGGGTCCCATCAGAATATCGCCGGTTCGTCGCCGCCCGCACCGCGCAGGAAGTCGAAGTCGCAGCCCCGGTCGGCCTGCTCGACATGCGCGGCATAAAGGGCGGCGAAGCCCCGCGCGGGTGGCGTGGGACGCTTATGCTCCGCGAGGCGTTCGGCGATCTGTGCCTCGGTCAGGTCGACGTCGAGACGACGGGCCGCCATCGACAGCGTCACCATGTCCCCGTCGCGCAGGGCCGCCAGCGGTCCGCCGGCAGCGGATTCGGGCACCACGTGCAGCACGCAGGTGCCGCCATGGGTCCCGCTCATCCGCGCATCAGAAATCCGCACCATGTCGCGTACGCCCTGTTTGAGCAGCGCCTTGGGCAGCGGCAGGTTGCCCCATTCCGGCATGCCCGGTGCGCCCAACGGCCCGCCGCCGCGCAGGACAAGCACGTGGTCGGGCGTGATTCCGAGGGCCGGATCGTCCAGCCTGGCGCGCATGTCGGCAGGTCCGTCGAAGACCACCGCGGGGCCGGTATGCTCCAACAGCCGCGGATCCGCCGCCGACGGTTTCATCAGCGCCCCGCCCGGGGCGAGGTTCCCGCTGAGTTGGATCAAAGGCGGGCGGTCGGAAACGGGGTCGTCGAGGCGGCGGATCACTGCGTCGTCCCAAACCTCCGCCCCCTCCCATTGCGTGCCGATCGGATGACCGGACACCGTCGGCGCGCTCGCGTCCAGCCGGTCGGAGATGCGCGTCATCAGAGCGGGCAGACCGCCCGCCACGAAGAAATCGGGCATCAGATGCGTGCCCGCGGGCATAAGATTGACCAGGCATGGCGTATCGCGGGCCGCCCGGTCGATCAGGTCCGGGGGTAGCGCCACGCCCGCCCGCCCCGCCATGGCCGCCAGATGGATGGCCGCGTTCGTCGACCCGCCGATGGCGCAGAGGACGTGCGCGGCGTTGGCGAAGGCCGCCGGGGTCATCACCTCGGACGGGCGTGGCCCGGCATCGGCCATCGCCACGGCGCGCACGCCCGCGCGGTAGACCATCTGCCGATGCGCGGAATCCATCGCCGGGATTGCGGCCGCCCCCGGCAGCGTCATTCCCATCGCCTCCGCCAGAAGCGTCATGGTCGAGGCGGTACCCATCGTCTGGCAGGTCCCGGGCGAGCGGGTCATCGCACCCTCCAGCTCGACCCAGTCCGCATCCCCCAGATTGCCCGCCTGCCGCTCGTCCCAGTAGACGCGCGTATGCGTCCCCGCACCCAGCTTGCGCCCGCGCCAGTGACCCGACAGCATCGGCCCAGCGGGCACGAAGATGGCGGGGAGATTCATCGACAGCGCCCCCATCAGAAGGCCCGGCGTGGTCTTGTCGCAGCCACCAAGTAAGACGACCGCGTCGATCGGATGGGAGCGGAGCAGTTCCTCCGCCTCCATCGCGAGCAGGTTGCGGTAGAGCATGGTGGTGGGCTTCACCATCACCTCGCCCAGCGACAGGGTCGGCAGTTCCACCGCGAAGCCGCCCGCCCGCGTGATACCGCGGGCCACGTCCGCGGCGCGCTCGCGCAGATGCGCGTGGCAGGGGCTGAGGTCGGACCAGGTGTTGAGGATCGCCACGACGGGGCGTCCCAGGAATTCCTCGCGGGCATAGCCCATCTGTTGCGTGCGCTGCCGATGCGCGAACTCGCGCATTCCGTCGCCGTCGAACCAGCGCGCGCTGCGGCGTGTGCTCGTGTCGCCCAAGATCAGCCCCCCCTGACCGTGGAAAAGGGCACGACCGTCACGCCCCGTAAAGGGCCGCGGACCGATCCCTGCCTTTGCATGGCCCGCGACCGGCGACAGACCCGAGTGGCTTTGGATCGCCTTGCCTTCCCCCCAGCCCCGCACCGGTGCAGGCTCTCCGCACTTGCCCGAGGAGCCGCCCCGTGGCCGATACGTTCCGACTGCCGAGTGACATCGACTGGTCGATCTGCCTCGAAACCGTCTTCACCGAGGAGCCGGTCTTCGAGCGTCGCATCCGTGATGCCGCCGGTGCGGGGTTCCGGACGGTCGAGTTCTGGTGCTGGCGGGCGAAGGACATCGCCCGCATCGCCGACGCCGCAGCCGCTTCCGGCATCCGCATCGCGGGCTTCGTGGCCGAGCCGATGGTGCCGCTGACCCACCCAAAGCACCATGACGACTTCCTCGAAGGTCTCACCCGGAGTCTCGAAACCGCGCAAACGCTGGGCGCCCGCATCCTGATCGTGCAGGCGGGCGACGCCCTGCCGGATATCGGCCTCCTGGCGCAGCGCGCCGCCGTCGTGGATTGCCTTCGGCGGGCTGCAAATGTTCTCGACGGGACGGATGTCGTTCTCGCCCTCGAGCCCCTGAACACCGTGCTCGACCATCCTGGCTACTTCCTCGACCGGACCGCCCTCGGCCTGGAGATCGTCGCGGACGTCGATCATCCGAACGTTCGCCTGCTCTACGATATCTATCACGCGGCCATGATGGGGGAGGCGATGACCGCCACCCTGCTCGACCGGATCGACCTTGTGGCGCATGTCCATCTCGCGGACATTCCGGGCCGCCACGAACCCGGAAGCGGGAAACTGGACTGGCAGGACAGGCTCTCGCGCCTCTTCGACGCGGGATATCGCGGGGCGGTCGGTCTGGAATTTCGTCCGGAACGGGACAGCGTCTCCGCGCTGGCGACGTTCCGGGCCGCCTTGGACCATCGGGGATAGGGGCGCCGCACCGATCATATCAGCGTGCCGCCGCATGGTGCCGGGCGACGTCCCGCGCGCCATTGAAGAGCAGGGCACAATCGGTGGTCACCGAGACGAAGTCGAACCCCGCCTCCATGTAGTGGTCCGCAAGCGCGGCATCGGGCGCGAGAACGCCGGTCCATGCGCCCGCATCCCTTGCCCGCCTTCCCGCATTCTCGATCAGACGCGTCACCTCGTCCGCGCCGGGCTGCCCGAGATATCCCATGCTGGCGGAGAGGTCACCCGGACCGAAGAAGACGGCGTCAACGCCCGGCACGGACGCAATCTCCTCCAAGTGCGCGACCGCCGATGCGGTTTCGATCTGCACGATGAGGAAGAGACCCTCGGCCGCGCGATGCACGTAATCGGGAACCGCGCCGAACCGGCTGGCCCGGTGCATCGCCGCGAAGCCCCGCACCCCGTCGGGCCCATAGCGCATGCCTGCCACCGCCCTGCGGGCCTCTTCCGCCGTCTGCACGTAGGGCAGCATGATCGTGCGCGCGCCGATGTCGAGATATTGCTTGAGCAGGACCTGATCGTTCCAGACCGGGCGCAGGATCGGCACCGTGGGCGACCCCGTCAGCGCCCGCAGATGGCTGGTGGCGTCGGCCAGGTTCATCGGGGAATGCTCCCCGTCGAGCAGGATCCAGTCGAAGCCCGCCCAGCCGAGCCCTTCGACGACATCGGAATCGTTGAGCATCGACCAAATTCCCGCCAGCGGTCGCCTTTGCCCGAGGGCGAAGCGGAACGGGTTTGCATAGACATCCTCGGTCATGATCGGCCCTTCCTCGAAACGGCGACGGTGTGGGTGCGGTACTCCTCGATGGCCTCGGGCAGCGTCTCGATCCCGAGGCCGGGCGCATGGCCGGCATCCCAAAGGCCGTCGCGCAACCCGTCCCGCACCGGCCCGAAGGCATCCCGAAGCGCGTTCGGATTGATATCGACCTCGAGGCGTCCGTCACCGCCCGCCGCGGCCAGAAGGTGCGCGGACGCGGCCAGACCGATGCCACCGCCGAGGAAGTGCGGGCAATAGCGAAGCCCCGCCGCGCGCACCCGCTCAGCCACGCGGCGGCACCCGGTGATCCCGCCCCATTTCGCCACGTCGGGCTGCACCACCGACAGGGACCGTTCCGCAATCGCCGCCTCGAACGCACCGAGGCCCGCCAGGTTTTCCCCACCGGCCAGCGGCGTCGGGGTCGCGGCGGCCAGCCGTTTCCAGATGTCCGGGTCGGCGATGGCGCTCACCGGCTCTTCCACCCAGTCCAGATGGAGGCCGGTCGTTTCGGTCAGGAAGGCCATGGCCTCCGCCTCGTCCCAGGCCTGATTGGCGTCCACCATCAGCGCGCAATCCGCGCCCATATCGTCGCGGAGCCGCGCGAGGCGGGCGGGTTCGCCCGCGCCGAAGCCGATCTTCACCTTCACCGCATCGAACCCCCAGCCGCGGGCTTGTGCGATCATCTCCGGGGCTGCGGCGATGGCGATACCGCTGGCATAGGCGGGCACCCGATCCGTCGCACCGGCATTCAGATGGGTCCGCAGCGGCAGACCGACGCGTCGGGCACATAGATCCCAGGCGGCGGTGTCCAGACCCGCGATGACCTGCGCGAAGGGACCGGGTTCGCCGCATTGCAGCGCCCGGATACGCGTCGCCGTCGTCAGCCGGTCGAAGAGATCGGCGGGCCCGGCGAAAGCGACCCCCGTCAGCAGATCGCCCAGATCCTCGGCCAGAAGCCGGCAGCGATGTTCCGCCCCGCTGGCGGGCCAGTTCGCGAAGATCTCGCCCCATCCGAAGGCTCCGTCCGTATCCTCGATTCGCACGAAGACGGCGGGACGGGTCCGCATGATCCCGAAAGAGGTCGCGACCGGACTCTCCACCGGTTGACGATAGGCCCAGGCCTGCACCCGGTCGATATGAAGGACGTCCCCGGTCATGGCGCGTCGAACACGATGCGGAAGCCGGTGTGGCCGCTGGTGGAATCCGGCGTGTTGCCGCTGCGCGCCGCGATCCGGTAGCGGAAGCAATAGCTCTCGTGGCAGAGGTAGGAGCCGCCTTTCAGCAGCTTCTGCCCTTTCGTGTCGCCATGGGCCGCCCGGGCCGCCTTCGACAGGGACCGGACCTGAAACGGATCGGCCATCCATTCCCAGACATTGCCGACCATGTTGTGCAACCCGTACCCGTTCGGTGCGAAGCTGCCCGAAGGTGCGGGTCCGGTCCAGCCGTCCGCGCCGGTATCGCGATGCGGGAACGCGCCCTGCCAGATGTTGCAGGGCTGGAAATCCCGCTCATCCGGCGCGCGGTCACCCCAGGGGAAAGGTACGTCGCCGAGACCGCCCCGCGCCGCATGTTCCCACTGAGCCTCGGTCGGAAGCCTGCCTCCGGCCCAGACGGCATAGGCCGACGCATCCGCCCAGGAAACCTGCGTCACCGGATGATCGGCTGAGGATTCCGCGCCGCGCGATCCGGCAGGGCGACGCCAGCTCGCGCCATCGACCCGTCGCCACCATTCGGCCCCCGCGACCGCCTGCGTCGGCCCGGTCTCCGGTGGCACGGCATGATGGAACACGAAGCTCCAGCCGATCCGTTCGGCGTCGGAAACGTATCCCGTCGTCGACACGAACCGTCCGAATCCAGAAACCGTCACCGGGTCGCGCATCATCGAGAAGGGGCGCAGCCGGCGTCGGCGCAACGGCCCCTCCCCATCCGCGCGAAGAACCGGGCGGGCCGTGCCGACAAGCGCGTTGCCGCCGGGGATGGCCACGATATCATGCGGGGGGGACGGAGCGGCAGATGGAATCAGGGCAGGCGAGGTCTCGTCCATCGTTGCCCGCGATCGCGGCGCGGCGCAGCACGAACCATGGGTGCCCGGGATCCCCATCCTCAGACCTCGCCCGCGTAGTGGCACAGGACATCGGCCCCGCCGACGGTCCTCCGCGGCGGACGGACATTCCGGCAGAGATCGGTCGCATGGGCGCAACGCGGCGCGAAGCGGCACGCGGTATCGGCGGCGCGGGCCTCGCCGATCACGCGACGAACCCGGCGCGCGGGACGGCGGCGCGGATCGGGCACGGGCACCGCAGCCAGCAGCGTGCGGGTATAGGGGTGGCACGGATCGCCGAACAGCGTGTCGCGGTCCGCAACCTCGACGATCTCCCCCAGATACATCACGGCGACGCGGTCGCAGATATGCTCGACCACCGCCAGATCGTGCGCGATGAAGACGTAGGTCAGGTCGAACTGCTCCTGCAGGTCCTGCAACAGGTTCAGCGTCTGCGCCTGGATCGAGACGTCGAGGGCCGACACCGCCTCGTCGGCCACGACGAGTTGCGGATTGGTGGCCAGCGCCCGCGCGATCCCGAGCCGCTGGCGCTGCCCGCCCGAAAAGGCGCCGGGATATTGATGCAGGATGTGCGGCCGCAGCCCCACATCGCCCAACAGCGACGCGACGCGATTCGCCAGGGCACGGCCCCGCAGCCCTTCGGACTTCCGCAGGCACTGCCCGACGATCTCGATCACCGGCAGGCGCGGATTGAGCGAGGATTGCGGATCCTGGAACACCATGCGGATATCGCGCCAGACGGTCCTGAGATCGTCCGCGTCGCTGTCGGTCAGTGAGACGGATGCGGCCCCCTTGCCGTTGAATTCGATCCGCCCTTCGGTGGGATCGAGAATCCGCATGATGCAGCGTCCCAGCGTGGTTTTTCCCGACCCGCTTTCGCCGACGATCCCGAACGTCTCGCCGCGGGTCACGTCGAACGAGACGCCGTCCACGGCCTTTACCGTCCCCGTCTGCCGCTGAAGGAAACCGGAGCGGACGGGGAAGTGCATGGCCAGGTCCCGTACCCGCAGGATGGGCGGATCCATCGTTTCAGGCATTGGCCGCGCCTCCGTCCGGGTCGTGGAGGAAGCAGGCCACGTCGCTCCCGTCAACCTCGCGCAGCTCCGGCTCGCGTCGGTCGCAGATGCCCGGCATTGCGCTGGTGCATCTTGTGCGGAACGGGCAGCCCGACGGGCGCGCGAGCGGATGCGGCACCATCCCCTCGATGGCCGGAAGCCGGGCCGCGCGCGCCGCGCCGATCCGTGGGACGGAGGCCAGCAGCGCGCGGGTATAGGGGTGCTTGGGGTCCTCGAAGATCGAGAAGACATCGGCGCGCTCGACGACCTTTCCCATATACATGACGGCCACGTCCTCCGCGACTTCGGCCACCACGCCGAGGTCGTGGGTGATGAGCATGACGGCCATGCCGGACTCGTCCTTGAGATCGGCGATGAGGTCGAGGATCTGGGCCTGCGTCGTCACGTCGAGCGCGGTGGTCGGCTCGTCCGCGATCAGCAGGCGCGGCTCGCAGGACAGCGCCATCGCGATCATCGCGCGCTGGCGCATGCCTCCCGACAGCTCGAACGGGTAGGCGTTGAACCGGGAGGCCGGATCGGGGATGCCGACCCGGTCGAGCATCTCGATGGCGATGCGCCTGGCTTCGCGCTTTGATACATCGCGGTGCAGCCGGATCGTCTCCGCGATCTGTTGCCCGATCTTCTGGACCGGACCCAGCGACGACATCGGCTCCTGGAAGATCATCGCGATGTCGCTTCCGCGAACCTCCCGCAGGGCCTTTGCGCCGGGTCTCAGCGCCGCGAGATCAACGGTTCGACCGTCCTCGGCCCGGTAGGTGATGGAGCCCGCGACGATCCGGCCCGGCGCGTCCACGATCCGGAGGATCGAGCGGGCCATGACCGACTTGCCGCAGCCCGATTCCCCCAGGATGCAGAGTGTCCGGCCCGGGGCGACGGTCAAATCCACGCCGTCGACAGCGCGGACCTGACCGTCCTCGGTGAAGAAGCGCGTCTGAAGGCCGACGATCTCCAGCAGCGGGAACGTATCGGTATCGGCACTAGTGAGCATGGGGATCCGCCGCATCGCGCAGGCCGTCGCCGAGGAAGTTGAGCGCCAGCACGGCGATGACGATCGTGGCGCCGGGTGCCAGCAGGAGCCAGGGCGCTTCGATGATGGACCGGATGTTCTGCGCTTCCTTCAGGAGGGTTCCCCAGGATACCTGCGGCGGTTGCAGGCCGATGCCGAGGAACGACAGAGAGGTCTCCGCCAGGATCATCAGCGGCACGGCCAGCGTGAGCGACGCGATGATGTGCGACGAGAAGGACGGCACCATGTGCTTGAGGATGACCTCGCCGTGGCTCAGCCCGTCGAGGCGCGCCGCGATCACGAAATCCTCTCCCCGAAGCGACAGGAACTTGCCGCGCACCTCCCGGGCGAGCGACGTCCAGCCGATCATGGAGACGATGATGGTCACCACGAAATAGGTCTGGAGCGGGGGCCAGTCGAGCGGGATGGCCGCCGCGAGGCCCATCCACAGCGGGATGGTCGGGACCGAGCGCACGAACTCGATGAACCGCTGGATCAGGCTGTCGAACCAGCCGCCGAAATATCCCGAAGCCCCGCCCAGCAACACGCCGATCACCAGCGAGACCGCGACCCCCACGAGGCCGATGGACATCGACACCCGCGTGCCAACCACGATCCGGCTCAGCACGTCGCGCCCGAGACGGTCGGCGCCGAGCAGGTACATCGGATCGCCGGGGTCGAGCGGACCGAAGAGATGCCGGTCGGTCGGAAACAGGCCGAGAAGCCTGTATTCGTGACCCCGCACGAAGAAGCCGATGGGAATGACCGTTGCCGGATCGATCACGAAGGAACGGCGCAGCGCCACCCTGTCGATCTCCATCTTCAGCCCGTTCACATGGGGCCGGAAGTCGCTCCCCCCCTCGCCGTCCGCGACGAAGAGGCCGATCATCTGCGGCGGGGCGAAGGTGTGCCGAACGGATGTCCGTTCGGTATCGAAGGGGGCGACGAACTCCGCAAAGGCCGCGACGAGATAGATCGCCAGCACCACCCACAGGCTTATCATCGCCAACCTGTGACGCTTGAACTTGCGCCAGACCAGCGCCCACGGCCCGAGGATATCGGGCGTGCCATCGAGTTCGGCGGCGTTGGCGAGATCGTTCTGGGTGACGGTCATTGGTAGCGGATCCTCGGGTCGATCCAGGCCAGCAGCAGGTCGGAGATCAGCGTGCCGATCACCGTCAGCACGCTGACGATCAGGATGAGCGACCCGGCCAGATACATGTCCTGCACCAGAAGCGCGCGCAGAAGGAGCGGTCCGGTCGTCGGCAGGTTCATGACGACCGCGACGATGATCTCTCCCGAAACCAGCGTGGGGAGGATCCAGCCGATGGTCGAAACGAAGGGATTGAGCGCCACGCGTACGGGATAGCGCAGCAGGAGCTGGAACTCGCTCATGCCCTTGGCGCGGGCGGTGACGACGTAGGGGCGGTAGAGCTCGTCCAGGAGATTGGCGCGCATGATGCGGATAAGCGCGGCCGCCCCGGACGTGCCGATGACGAAGATCGGCATCCAGATATGCGCGAGGAGATCCGCGAACTTAGCCCAGGTCCACGGCTGATCGAGATATTCCGGACTGACGAGGCCGCCCACGCTCTGCCCGAACCAGCGGAACGACGCATACATCATCACCAGCGCGAGCAGGAAGTTCGGAATGGCGAGCCCGAGAAAGCCGAAGAACGTCGCCACGTAGTCGCCGACCGAGTATTTCCGCACCGCGGAATAGATCCCGATGGGAAGCGCCGTCAGCCAGATGAAGGCCAGCGTCAGCAGCGAGATCGCGAAAGTCCAGCCGAGCCGGTCCCAGATCAGATCGGTCACCGGGCGGTTCTTTTCGAAGGACAGGCCGAAATCGCCCTCCAGAAGGATGCCCGTCATCCACTTCCAGTACTGGACGTAGATCGGCTGACCGAGGCCGTATTGACGGCGGAGCGCCTCCATCACGCCGGTATCCTCGACCCCGGCCTCGCCCATCTCGGCGGCGAGCGTGTCGAGGTAGTCACCGGGCGGAAGCTGGATGATGATGAAGGTGACGATCGACACGAGGAAGAGCGTCGGGATCATGTAGAGCAGCCGTCGCAGGATGAATCCCGTCATGGCATGGGCCTCGGATCAGGGATCGGGGGTGTCGGCCCCGGTTCGGCGGGGGCACCCGGACGGGCGCCCCCGCTTGTGGCGCTAGGGCAGGTTGTCGCCCCCCTCGAAGTACATCTGCGCGGTGTAGGGCGCGGGGAACCAGAGCTGCCCGGCGATGGGCAGCGGGTCGGGCACGTTGCGGACATTGTTCCGCGCGATCCCGAAGACCGGCTCGTTTTGGATAAGGCCCACCACGAAGAGCTGTTCCTTGGAGAGGGCGAGCATCTCGCGCATCCGGGCCTCCTGGTCTTCCGGCGTCGCTGCCGACAGGACCTTGTTGTAGGCTGCGAAGATCGCCTTCACGTCCTCCGGCGGCTCCTCCCCGGTGGAATTGTCGACGTTCCATTCCGCCCAGCGCATGGCCCAGTTCACCGTGTTGCCCGGCCGAGGCACGTAGCACATCGGAGCGGTGAACATGTCGGCCTGTCCGCCGCCGCAATTCCACAGATAGGCGTCTTGTTCGTTGGAGCGCACCAGCTCCATCAGCCGGGACCGGTCCGTGGCGCGGACCTGGATGTCGAGACCCACATCGGCGGCGTAGCCCGCCACGAGTTGCATGACGTCCGGGTATTGAAGACCGAACACGTCGGCCACCATGAAGATCAACGTGAACCGCTCCCCGTCCGGGCCGAGACGGAACCCGTCCGCGTCGCGTTCGGACAGGCCGGCCTTGTCCAGATATTCGCCAGCCGCGTCGGGATCGAACTCGGTGAACTGCTTGGCGAACTCCTCGTCGTAGAGCGCCGCAGTCGGCTGGGGCGAGGCCTGTGCGGCGTTGCCCGCGCCGAAATAGAGCAGGTCGATGATCTCCTGCCGGTTCACGGCGAGGCTGAGCCCGCGGCGGAAGTCGGGGTTCTGGACGATCTCCCGTTTCACCGGATCCTCGTTGTTGAGGTTGAGCATCAGCGTCACGGCGCTCGCGGGAAGGTCGTTGACGTCGAAGAAGCGGTACTTCCCGCGCTCCATGTTGTCGGTCAGCACGGCCTTGTAGGACGGTCGCCCGATATGGCGGAGCATGAAGTCGATCTCGCCGTTAAACGCCTTGAGGAGGATCGTCTCGACGTCCTCGACCTGATCGTAGGTGATCCGATCCATGTAGGGCAGCTGGTTTCCGGCGGAATCCACCTTCCAGTAGTAGGGATTGCGAACCGCTTCGACCCGGTCGCTTGAGCCGTAGGCATTCGTCAGGTGCCAGGCATGCAGCGTGGGCCGGTCCGGATTCTGCCAGAACAGCGGCGTGTGCATTTCGCCCGCCTTGAGCCGGAAGAGCTGCACCCAGTCGTTCGCCGCGGGTTCCGCGTCGATCAGCGCCTGGATCCCGTCGGGGTTGTAGGTTTCGTGGAACTGCTCGAGATAATGGCGGGCGTAGCTGACCGGATAATAGCCGAAGCCGTAGGCGAGGTTCTGCACGAAGAGGCCGTTGGGGTTCTCGAAGCTGAACCGCACGGTCACATCATCGACCTTCTCGACGGTGACCGGCCCGCTCTCGTCGACATAGATCGGGTGCTTGGACGGGGTGATGTCGGTGTTCAGGAAGACATCCTCGTACCAGAAGACGATATCGTCGGCGGTGAACGGCGCCCCGTCGGACCAGCGCATTCCCTCGCGCAGGGTAAAGGTAAAAGAGCGGGCATCCTCCGATACTTCCCAGCCTTCGGCGATGTTTGGGCGCAGCTCCGACCAGGTTGCATCCCAGCGGACCAGATTGTCCGATCCGATCGTCCGGACCATGTTGTGATGGTCGCCGCCGCCGAGGATGGCGCGCCGCATCGTGCCGCCATATTCGCCGACGCCCTCGATCAGGTCCATTTCCAAGGGGTTCGCCGGAAGCCGTTCGTCCACCGGCGGCAGATCGCCCGCGGCCTCCATCTCGACCAGCATCGGCGCCTGTTCGTAGGCCCATGCCGCCGTCGTGGCCAGAAGCAGCGCGCCGAGCGCACCGCCAAGCCTCGTTGCAAATCGTCTCGTCATCCTTCGTCCTCCCGTTTGTCCGGCCGCCCGCTCCTCCACGCACCGCCCTTCTTCCGCAGGTTTCCGTCGGCGCCTCACCAGTTCGTCACCGACCCGTCCGGCCGCGTCAGATGCGGCGGCTCAACATGGACCGGCGTGCCCGCCGCCCGAATGGCATCCTCGTCGACCTCGACCCCCAGACCGGGCCCGTCGGGCACGACGTAGACGGCACCCTCCATCTCGATCTGTCGGGGGAACAGCGCGGTGTCGTGGAACCCCAGCGCCTCAGTCGGCGCCTGCCGCGTCTCGACCCAGGACCAGTTGGGCACGGCGGCACCCAGATGGACCGTCGCCGCGGTACAGACCGGGCCGAGCGGGTTGTGGGGCATCAGGTCGATGTAATGACGCTCGCACCACCCGGCGACCTTCATCGCCTCGGTGAAGCCGCCGATATTGCAGATATCGAGGCGCATGTACTGCGTCAGACCCTGCTCGATATAGGGACCGGCCTGCCATTTCGATGCGAATTCCTCGCCCACCGCGAAGGGGATGTCGGTCATGCCGCGCAGCATCGCGTAGGCCTCCGGCGTCTCGCAGCGGATCGGCTCTTCCAGGAAGTCGAGCGTTCCGGGCATCAGCATGTTGCAGAAGCTCGCCGTCTCGCCCACCGACAGGCGGTGGTGGTAGTCGATGCCGAGCGCGATTTCCGGGCCGATATGCGCGCGGATGCGGCCGAGATCCCGGGCAGTCTGTGCGATGGATTTGCGCGGCTCGAAGAGAGTGCCGCGTTCATAATAGGACGGCACCACGCGGATGCAGTCCCAGCCTGCGTCGATCAGGAGCGACGCATGTTCGAGGTTCTCCTCCAGCGTCCTGGCGGTCGTGCTGGCGAATGACGGCACCGTGTCGCGCTGTCGCCCACCCAGAAGCTGATAGACCGGAACATCCAGTCGTTTTCCGAGGATGTCGTGGAGGGCGATGTCGATGGCGGAGAGCGCGGCCGTGAAGACGCGGCCGCCTTCGAAATACTGGCTGCGATAGGTCTCCTGCCAGATGCGCCCGATCCGGCGGCTGTCCTGCCCGACAAGAAACTCCGCGAAATGGCGGACCGTTGCCGCCACCGATTCCTCGCGCGACGAGAGCCCGGATTCGCCCCAGCCGACGATACCGTCCTCCGTGACGACCTTCACCAGAAGCTGATTGCGGATCCCGACCCGGGCGAGGATCGGCTCGATGGACGCGATGTCGGTCTCACTCATGCCGCCTCCTCCATCCTCAGTGCCAGCCGACGCGGGGCGATACGGGAATCCGGTCATCCGGCCGGGACCGGATCATGTCGAGAAGTTCCATCCGGATCGCCGCGCGGGACGGATCCCCGAACAGATCGTCCATCTCGAACGGATCTTCCTGAAGATCGTATAACTCCCCGGTATCTGTCCGGGCGTCCCAAGACATTCGGTACCGCCCGGTGCGCACCGTCATCAGGTCCATGCCGACACCGCTGCGTTCGGCATCGACCTCCCATTCGCCCAGGGCGAAGTCGCGCGTGCCGCCCGCCATGACGTCGCGCCAGGACGTTCCGTGATCCGGCTCCGCCTCGATGCCGCAGAGATCGGTAAGCGTCGCGCGGATATCGAGCGTGCTCACCGGGGCGTCGACCACCCCCCCGGCCGGGATCCCCGGCCCGCGCGCCAGGCACGGCACCCGCAGCAAGCCGTCATAGAGCATCGGCCCTTTCAGCAGCAGGCCGTGATCGCCGAGCCACTCGCCATGATCGCTGACGAAGAGGACGATGGTATCCTCCAGCATCCCGCCCGCCTCGAGCGCATCGAGAATGCGGCCGACCTGCACGTCGATCGCATCGATCATGCCGTAATAGATGGCCGTGATATCGCGCAGCGCCGCTTCGTCGAGACCACCGCGCTGCCCCCAGTCGACGCCGCCCTGATTGTGCTGGGATCCCTGATTGCGCCGCACCGGGCTTTCGAGAAAGGCCCGGTGCCACCAGACGCGGCGGTCGAGATCCAGCTCGTGATGCGGCGGCAGATCGACCTCCGCCGGATCGTAGCGGTCGCAGAAGGGCCGCGGCGCCAGAAAGGGCGGATGCGGGTCCGGGAAGGAAACCCAGGAGAGCAATGGGGCATCGTCCGCGCCGCGATTGGCGATCATGTCCACCGCCCGGTCGCCGATCCACTGCGTCGAATGCCATTCCGGCTCCAGTGCCGAACGCCAGGCCTGGAAGTGATGCGTCTCGGGCTCCAGGTGATCCTTTGCTCGCGCCCATCGCGTGCCGCCCTCCCCGTCCCGGTCGAGCATCCGCTCGTAATGCAGCGCCTGCGGCGGATCCGTCCACATCGTATGGTGATGCGGGCGCAACATGAGTTCGACGATGTCAAACCCGAAATAAGGCCCGGACCAGTCCACCGGGAAGTCCTTCGCGCTCGTGTAGCATTCCGGCCGACCCGTGGGCGCGAACGTCTGGTGCGACGACAAATGCGCCTTGCCGATGAACCGGGTATCGTAGCCCGCCGCGCCGAAGACGCCGCCGATCCCCTCGGCCCCGAAAGCGGGATCGAGGTCGCGTCCATTGTCCCGTACACCATGCGAATAGGGCAGCTTGCCGGTCAGGATGGAGGAGCGGGCGCATTGGCACATCGGATGCGGGGTTATGCAGTTCGCAAAACGAGTACCGTCCCGTCCGATCCGGTCGATATGGGGCGTCCGCACCTTGCGACGTTCGGCACCGATGCAATCCCCCCGCTGCTGGTCGGAGGAGATCAGGATGACGTTCGGGCGCTCACGCATCGGGTACAATCCGACGCCGTCCACCCGTCTCCGGTACGAAAACGATTGCCATTTCGAACAACGGAAGCCCTCCCAAGCATTCCATCATGCCTCCCAACACAACCTTGCCCAGTAACTGGCATATCATATATCAATCGTCAACGATGTTGGCGTGACACAGGGATAACCTTATGGGAATCAATAAGATCAACAGACCCAACTCCCTGTTCGAACTCGCGACGACTCATATTCGCGCGGCGATCGTGGACGGGTCTATCGAACTTGGGGAGCAGATTTCCGAACTGGGCATTTCGCAGCGACTGGGGATCAGCAAGACACCCGTACGCGAGGCGCTTCAGGAGTTGCGACGGGAGGGATTGGTCCGGATCGGCGCCCAACGTGGAACCACGGTATTCTGTCCCGATGTGGAGGAACTACGCGATATCTTCGAGTTCCGGACAGTTCTGGAACTGGCCGCCGCCGACCGGGTCTTCGACCGGAAGGTCGATGCCACGGCGCAGGTGCTGCGGGAAACGGTCGAAGACATGATCGCCGCCGTCGACAGGGGGGATCACCGAGCATATCAGGCGCTCGATTCCCGGTTCCACAAAGCCATCATAGACGGAGCAGAGAACGACTACCTCTCGAACGCCTACCTTCCCGTCTCCGTGAAGATCGACGCTTTGAGAAGCCGAAACCTTCAGGATTCGAATGTCGTCGGAAGATCGCTCGTCTTCCACGGCCGGCTCGTCGACATCATGGCCCGGGGGGACCGGGCCGTGTTCCTCGAACAATTACAGACGCATATCTCCAACAGCGGGAATGACTCACGTACTTGGCTGGACAGCGTAAAACGTGCTGCACCGGTGCGAGAGCTTTCGACGAGGCGCTGATCGGCGGAATTCGGCGGCGCGTTTCTTCAATGACCGACCCGAATTCCGCCTCGAATATACCCATCACGCGCGCGGACCGCTTTGGACGGGTATGATGGCCCTTGAGCCTTTGGCCCGACGTGCAAACGCATGCTACGGTCGGCGCTGGAGAAAGCCGATGTACGATCCGGCCATCGCGGACAATGTCGCACCGCTCGCGTCCCGCGCCCTGGCGGCGTCGGGGATGGGAAGCGTGGGCCTCTATACCTTCGACGCGTCCGGTGACTTCGAGGGCGGCGTGATCCTCGGCATGCCGCAGGACTTCGTGCGCGCCTACGAGGTGTCCGGCATACCCATCGACCCGGTGCTGGCGGAAATGCGACGTACGGGACGCCCCGTCTCCACCGCATCGCTGCTGGGATCGCGGTGGCCGGATTGTCAGCTCTATCGCCGGGTGTCGGGCCGGTTCGGTCTCACGGGTTTCGCGGCATTGCCGCTTTATCGCGACGCGGCGTTGTCGGGCATTCTCTACCTCGGCGCATCGACAGCCGCGCAGGCACGACGCCTCGACGGATTGTCCCTCAGCGACCTGACGGTCCATGCGACCCAGGTCGCGACCGCGCTGGTCGCCCTGCCCCGCCGCCATCCACGCCTCACCGCCCGGCAGGACGCGGTCGCGCGACTGGCGGCCAACGGACTCACCAATCGCCAGATCGCCGAGGATCTGGGCACCGGAGAGGCGGCCGTTCGCAAGCATATGAAAGCGCTCCATGCGGTGTTCGGCGTGTCCACCCGGACGGCGATGGCCCGGCGCTATCTCGACGACCTCTGACGGGTCCCCGTTCGGGGACTTCTCCACGCGCTCCATCGACGACACGCTTTGGCGAAGGTCATCCGAGGGGAGTTAGGTCATGGTGAAGGTCGCTGCAGTACAGGCGTCGCCGGTCTGGCTCGACGCGCAGGGCACGCTGGAAAAAACGATCGCGATGATCGAAGATGCGGGCCGGCAAGACATCCGGATGCTCGCCTTCGGCGAAGTCTGGCTTCCGGGATATCCGTTCTCGATCTGGCTGCTGGCACCGATGAAGGCGATGGAGGTGGTGATGCGGCACCGCGCCAACGCGATCGCGGTCGACGACCCGGAAATGCGCGCCATCGGGGACGCGGCGCGCAGGAACGGCGTCCACGTATCCCTCGGCTATGCCGAGCGCGGAGGCAGCTCGATCTATTGCAGCCTCGCCGTGATCGACGATGCCGGGCACCTCGTGATGAACCATCGCAAGCTCAAGCCCACGCATATGGAGCGCACCGTCTGGGGCGAGGGCGCGGCCGACGATCTTCAGGTGGTGGACACGAAGCTGGGGCGGGTCGGCGGGCTGTGCTGCTGGGAGAACATGCAGCCCATCAATCGGCAGGGCATGTTTCAGCAGGACGAGCAGATCCACGTCGCCGTCTGGCCGTCCTTCGGAATGTTCAAGGGCGCGCCGCAGGCCTACGCGCTGTCGGCGGAAGCCAACATGGTGCAGTCGCAATGCTACGCCATGCAAGGAAGCTGCTTCGTGCTCGCCCCCTCCTCCATCATCCGCGAGGACCAACTCGCGGACATCACGATGGGCGACGCGTTCGCGGCACAACAGGTCTTCGCCGGCGGCGGTGCGGCGGCCGTGTTCGGCCCGGACGGGCGGCGCCTGACCGAACCGCTCGACGAACACACCGACGGGTTCGCAATCGCCGATATCGACCTGGCGCAGATCGAGGCGGCGAAGGTCTTCGCCGACCCGGCGGGACACTACAATCGGCCCGATGTGGCCCGGATGGTGCTGTCGCGATCGTCGAACCCTCTGACCGCCAGGGACGAGGCCGAAGAGGAGGAGGAAACCGTCGCATGACCCTGGAGACTCCCGATCAGTTCTATACCGACGCCCAGCGGGCCATGCAGCGCGATCAGGGACGGGAGGCCTTGGCCGACACCGTCTTTACCGCGATCGTATCCGACGAGATGGACGCCGCGGCACGGGCCTTCATCGAAAGCCGCGACTTCTTCTTTCTGGCCAGTGTCGACGGCGGCGGGATGCCGACCGTCTCCTATAAGGGCGGCCCGGTGGGCGTCGTCCGCACGGAGGGACCGAAACGCCTGCTGTTCCCGGGCTACGACGGAAACGGGATGTACAAGTCGATGGGCAACCTGTCGGAGATGGGCAGGGTGGGCCTGCTGTTCATCGATCTCGAGACGCCCAACCGCATTCGGGTGCAGGGAACGGCCTCTGTGACATGCAATCCGGACGTGATCGGCCGATGGCCCGGGGCAAAGATGGCCGCAATCGTGGAGGTGGAGCAGGTGTTCCTCAACTGCGCCCGCTATATCCACAAACACGCGCGCATCGAGACCAGCCCCTATGTGCCCGACGGCGAAGGGACACAGCCGCATCCCGCCTGGAAACGCATCGACATGGTGCAGCCCGCTCTGTCGGAGGCCGAACGGGCGCGCACGGAAGCGGAGGGCGGGACGATCGATTTCGACGGCTATGCGGAAAGGTTGATGCAGGGCCGATCCTGACGCACTCGGCGCGGCGCGGGCGTGATCCCCTCGTCCAGATGACGCGGGTCCTGAAAGCGGGATGGAGTGACGCCCCCATCCACCATGCTCAATTTCACGTCATTCCAAGCACCGGATGCCGTTACGGCAGGTCTAATCGTTGAAACGCGAGGCCGGGAGGTGCAGGCTCGATCCGGCGCGGTCATGGGACGGCGCGCGCAACCGACGGGGGATGGAGAGCATGACAGACCGAAACGACGACGCCGAACGGATCGACGGTGTGGCAAGCGGGCTTACGCTCGGCAGACGCGGAATGCTGGGGGTCGGCCTCGCCGTGGCGGCGGCGGGCACGCTGGCAACGCCGCATGTCGCGCGGGCGCAGGAAACGGGTGAGAGCAAGCTCTATTCCATCAAGGATCGCGGCAGGCTGATCGTGGGCACCGGCAGCACGAACCCGCCATGGCACTTCCAGGACGCGAGCGGAAACCTCGCCGGAATGGATATCGACATGGCCAAGCTGCTGGCCAAGGGGCTGTTCGACGACCCGGAGGCGGTCGAGTTCGTCATACAGGGATCGGATGCGCGCATCCCGAGCCTCGTGACCGACAAGGTGGACATCGTGGTCCAGTGGATGACCGTGACGCCGGGCCGGGCGCAACAGGTGGATTTCACCATTCCGTATTACCGCGAAGGCGTTGGCCTGATGGTCTTGGCCGATGGCGCGAAGTTCTCGGATTTCGAGGCGATGAAGGCGGCCGGGAGCGACGTGAAGGTCGGCGGCATGCAGAACGTGTTCCTGGAGGAGTGGATCCACAAGGCCCTGCCCGATGCGAGCGTCGACGCCTATGACAGTCCCGATGCCACCATTCAGGCGCTCAATGCCCGGCGGGTGGACGCGACCCTGTCGGACCAGTCGCAGATCCGCTGGATGCTCCAGCAGAATCCCGGGCGGTTCGCGGATGCGGGTTACGGCTGGCTCCCGAATTCCTACGCATCGGCGGTGAAACCCGGCGATCAGACGTGGCTCAACTGGGTCAACTCCGTCTACAAGGAAGCGATGATGGGCGTCGATTTCGACACGTTCGCCGCGTCCTACGAGAAGTGGTTCGGCATCACGCTCGACACGCCGCTGGTGGGTTTCCCGCAAGAGTTCTCCTGATGCGGAGGGGCGGCGGCGGGATTTCCGCCGCCACGCCGGGGGCCGTGCCGGGATGATCGACTACAATTTCGACTGGTCGGTGATCGTGCGGAATGCGGGCTTCCTGTGGCAGGCGCTGCTGCTGGGGCTCGGCCTCGCGGTGGCGTCGCTCGCCATCGGCTGCGTGATCGGACTGGCGGCGGCCTACGGGCGGCTGTCGCCGTGGAAATGGCTGCGCGGCATCGTGCTCGTCTATACCGAGACGATGCGGTGCATCCCCCTGCTGTTGCTCGTCTTCTTCGTGTATTTTGGCCTGCCGGAACTGGGCATCCGGGCGTTCGGCAAGATCGAGAGCTTCATTCTCGCCCTTTCGCTCTATGCCGGGGCTTATATGTGCGAGGTGTTCCGGGCGGGGCTGGCCTCCATCCCGAAGCAATACGTCGAGGCGTCCAAGGCCATCGGCCTGCGCCCGTGGCAGCGGCAGCGCTACGTGATCCTTCCGGTGATGCTGCGGATCACGCTGCCGTCGATCGGCAACAACCTGATCTCGCTCTTCAAGGATACCTCGCTGGCCGCGGCGATCGCCGTCCCCGAACTCACCTTCGCGGCACGCCAGATCAACGCCAACACCTTTCGGGTAATGGAGGCATGGCTGACGGCAAGCGCGCTGTATCTGGTGACGGCCTACGCCATCGCGATGGTCCTGCGCCTGTTGGAGCGGCGCTACGCCGCGATACGCTGATGGAGGAGTGGCTCACCCAGGGGATGTTCGCACACGAGGTCTGGATCTCGCGCATCTCCCTCCTGCGCGGGATCGGCGTCACGATGTCGAGCGCGCTCATCAGCATCGGGTTGGCCACGATGCTGGGCCTCGCGCTGGGCGTGGCGCTGACCTACGGATGGAAGGTCCTGCAGTTCTTCGCCCGGCTCTACGTGGACGTGCTGCGGGGCATCCCGCTCCTCGTCCTGATCCTCTTCACCTATTACGGCCTGTCGCTCTTCGGGGTGAACATCGCGGCGTTCTGGGCCGGGGTGGTGGCGCTGACCGCCTTCGCCACGGCGCATGTGGCCGAAACCTTCCGCGGTGCCGTCACCTCGATCCCCGCGGGACAGACCGAGGCCGCGAAGGCCATCGGCCTGCCGTTCACCTTCCGGGTCTGGTACGTGATCCTGCCGCAGGCGATCCGCCGCATGCTTCCGCCCTGGGTCAACACGGTGCTGGAGGTCGTGAAGGGGACGACGCTCCTGTCGATCATCGGGGTCGTGGACCTGCTCCTGTCGTCGCAGCAGGCGATGGCGCGCAGCTACATGATCATCCAGTTCTATCTCTTCGTCGGAGTCGTCTATGTCGTCATCAACTTTGCCCTCTCGCGCGTGGGCGCGGTGCTCGAACGGCGTTTCGCCTTCGTGCGTTACTGACGCGCCATGAGCGATCCGATCCTGCTGGAAGCGCGCGGCGTCACCAAGAGTTTCGACGCGACGCAGGTGCTCAAGGGCATCGACCTGGAGGTGCGGCAGGGGCAGGTCGTCTCGCTGATCGGGGCGTCCGGCTCGGGCAAGACGACGTTCCTGCGCTGCATCAACCTGCTGGAGGAGCATGACGGCGGCGACATCCTTCTGGACGGCGATCCGATCGGATACCGAACCGATGGCGGGCAACGAAAGCGGATGAGCGAGACCCGGATCGCGGCGCAGCGGGCGCGGATCGGAATGGTGTTCCAGTCCTTCAACCTGTTCCCGCACCTGACCGCGCGCGGCAACGTCACGCTGGGTCTGACCAAGGTTCTGGGCAAGGATCGGGCGGAGGCCGACGGAATCACCGAGCATTGGCTCGGACGGGTCGGTCTGGACGATCACGCCGACCGCTATCCCTGGCAGTTATCGGGCGGGCAGCAGCAGCGGGTGGCCATCGCGCGGGCCGTCGCGATGCAACCCCGGCTGCTCCTCTTCGACGAGGTGACGTCGGCACTGGATCCCGAACTGGTATCGGAGGTCCTGGCCGTGATGCAGACGCTCGCCGAAAGCGGGATGACGATGCTTCTGGTCAGCCACGAGATGCTGTTCGTGCGCGAAGTGTCGGACCACGTGGTCTTCCTCGATCAGGGGCGGGTCGCGGTCGCGGGACCGCCCGGCGAGGTGTTCGACCAGCCCGAGAACGAGAGGCTGCGCAGCTTCCTCGGACGGTTCCACGGCCTTTTCGGCAGCGCCGGGTAACGATCGGCGGCAACCTCCGGGAGATCATGCGGCGGGACAGGACAACGGCGGTTCTGCCACCCCACCAGTCTGTAGCTTCAGGGTTACGCACGACGCCGGATCGACTTCTCGCTGCTGCGGTCGACACCACTCGACACCGCAGCGACCTCCCTCATGCTCCGACGATCATCGCCCCCGCCCGCGCGCCGGTATGGGACCCCTCCGTCCAGGACTTTCGCCCGTTGACCCAGACGGACACGATCCCGTCCGCCGGGCGGGTGGGCGTGTCGAAATCGGCCCGCTCGCAGACAAGGGCGGGATCGAACAGGACGAGATCGGCGAAGGCGCCCACCCGCAATGTGCCCCGATCCGTCAGGCCGAAGCGGTCGGCGGGCATGGAGGTCATGCGGCGCACGGCCTCCTCCAGCGGATAAAGCCCGACGTCGCGGCTGTAATGACCGAGGACGCGGGGGAACGTGCCCCAGGTGCGGGGGTGGGGATGCCGTCCCCGGGCGATCCCGTCGGAGGCGACGATGCAGTCGGGATGGGCGAGGATCCTGCGGACATCGCCCTCGTCCATGATGAAGAAAATGCCCGTAGCGGGAAGCAGCGTCTCCAACGCCTCCTCCTCGCTCACCCCCCATTCGGTCGCAACGTCCGACAGATCGCGTCCCGCCATCTCCGGATGCGGCTCCGACTCGGCGACGATCACGCGGGTGGCCTGTTTGTGGCGACCGGAATTCAGCATGGTGGAGGATGCGATCCAGGGTGTCGTGTCCAGCCCGACATCCTGAACAGCCATCGCCGCGTCGATCAAACCGAGCGTGGTTTCGGACATCCCGTGATTGGCGAGACCCGCACATTTGTGGTGCGAGACGTGGACGCCGCACCCCGCGGCGCGGCCGATGGCAAAGGTCTCCTCCAAGGCCTCGACCACGCGGTCGCCCTCGTCGCGCATATGGGTCACGTAAAGGCGACCATGGGCCCGGGCCACGCGCGCCATCTCGATCAGCTCCTCCGTGGGGGCGGCCCGGCAGGGGGGGTAGAAGGCGCCGGTGGATAGGCCGATCCCCCCTTCCGCAAGTGCCCGATCCAGCGCCCGGGCCATCGCGGCAGTCTCGGTCCTGTCGGCGGCGCGACCGAGATCGGCCACCGCATCGATGCGCAGGGAACCGTGTCCGATCAGGCAGGCGGTGTTCACCGACGGAGGCTCCGCCCGCAACCGGTCGCGATAGTCCGCAAAGGTCGCGAATCGCGGCCCGCCCTCGGACAGGATCAGCCGCAGCGGCTGCGGCAAGGGGTCCGGGGCCGAGAGGGGTGCTATGGAGAAGCCGCAATTGCCGTTGACGAGGGTCGTGACGCCCTGGCTGACGGCGCAGGCCATATCGGGGTCGGTCAGGACGATCTCGTCGTGATGGACGTGGCAATCCACGAAACCCGGCGCGAGTGCCCGGCCCTCGCAGGCCTCGACGCGAGCGGCGGTCCAGCGGGACAGGTCGCCCATCGCCACGATGCGATCGTCCCGAACGGCGAGGTCGCCCCTGCGCGACGGCGCTCCGGTCCCGTCGATCAGGCGCGCGTCGCGGAACAGAATGTCGGCATGGCCATCTTTCATGCGATCTCTCCCTCGGCGCGCGGCGGCGGAACATCGCGGAACCAACGGGCAATGAGGTGGACAAGGATCAGGACGATCATGATCGGCACCGCGATGGCGACCCAGAGGGTCGTGAACTCCATCGATTCGGCACTCGTCCGGCTGTGACGGGTCAGGAAGCCGCGGGCGGGATTGGCGTCCGGGCCGAAGAAGGCATGCCAGAGGATCGGCGTGAGGTAGATCAGAACCACCGCCGATTGCAGGAAGCCCGCGATGATCGCGCGCGACGTGCCCGCGGCCCCCGCGCCGAAGAGGGCGGGATCGAAGCGGCGCTTGAACGAGAGCGTCGCCCCGAGAAGGCCCGCCCAGATCATCGCGTATCGGGCCAGCTCCTCGGTCCAGGTCGGCGGCGAGAACAGGACGTAGCGCGCCACGACCTGCACCGTGACGGCCCCGACCAGCACGACGAGGGCGAGGATCGCCCCCGCCTCCGCCGCGCGGTCCAGCGCGTCACTGATCCCGCGCGCAATCCGGCCCGCACCGGCAGTGAGACCGCGCGGGGGCGACGCATCGCTCATTGGCCGCGGACCTGGGCCACGGCATCGGTGAACTGCTTCAGCTCGTCCTCGGTCATGATCTCGCTCCAGGTGGTACCCGCAGCCTCGACCATCTTCTCCCGCTCGCCGGGCTCCAGCTCCGAGAGGATGACGCCGGCGGCTTCGTGGCGCTGACGGACCTCACCAGCCCAGTTCGCGACCCACGCGCGGTTCGCCGCGCGACCGGCATCGAGGGCGGCGTCGATCCGTCCCCGCTCTTCCCCCGTCAGCGCCTGGTACCAGTCCTCCGAGATCAGGACGGCGCGGGTGGAGGGCGAGACGTTGACGGGCGTGAAATGAACGAGGAAGGCCGTATGGCCCGTTCGGATCGCCGAGTTGGGCGGGTTGAAGTAGCCATCGGCCACGCCGGTCTGGATGGCATTGGCGACCTCGGACCAGGCGATGACCGTCCCCGAAGCCCCGAGCGCCTCCTGATAGGCCAGCTGCTCCGCGTTGAGCGCCCGGAACCGCAGGCCCTCCAGGTCGGACATCTTCGTGATCGGGCGTTTGGCGTTGTGGATGCCGATGCCGGTGCCGATGTAATTGAAACCCGCCAGCCGGACGCCGTTGGGCAGGAGCGGTTCGTTCATGGCGTCGAGCAGGCCGGGCTGTTCCAGAACCGCGTCGAACTCGTCGCCGTCCTCGAACAGGAAGGGCAGCAGCACGCCCTTGATGAGCGGGCTCATCCCGAAGGCGGTCGAAACGGTGGCCAGATCGACCTCGACCAGCCCCTGCGCGACCTGGTCGAACCGCTCCTTCTCGGAACCGAGCGTATCGTTGGGATAGATTTCGACGGTGAAGTCGGTGCCTTCCAGGGCCTGCGCGAACCCCTGCGCGAAGGCGGCCTCGGCGTTGGCCTCGGGATCGTTCACGCCGTTCATGGCGATCTTCACCTCGGCCGCCGCGGCGGGTAGCGCGAGCGCGGTGGCGAACAGAAGGGCGAGAGTGGGTCCGGTCATCATGGTACGGGTCTCCTCTGGTTGAATTCAGGAAAGCCCCAGCGCGCGGGGCAGCGTAAGCGAGATTTCGGGAACGAAGGTGATCACGATCAGAAGCGCTACTTCGGCAAGGAAGAACGGCAGGGTTGCCCGGATCAGGCGCCAGTAATTCATGCCAACCGTGGTCGCGAGGATCAGGAGCACGCCCCCGAGCGGCGGCGACAACAGACCGGTCGTGATGTTGAAGCAGATGACGATGCCGAGATGGACCGGGTCGATACCCATCGCGAGGGCCACCGGCACGAAGATCGGCGCGAACAGGGCCACGGCGGCCTTCACGTCCATCGCCATGCCGGCCAGCAGAAAGACGACGTTCACGAGCATCAGGTATTGCAGCGGCCCGAGGCCCCAGGAGGTGACCGTATCGGCAATCGCCTGCGGCCATTGTTCGAGGGCTGCGATGTAGGAGAACGTCGAGATCGCACAGAGGATGATGAACAGCGCGCCCAGGAGCACTGCGGTTCGCGAGAGGCTGGCCCGGATATCCGCACGGGACAGCCCGCCGGAGCCCAGACCGACCGCGAGGGCGGCGAGCACCGCGACGCCTGCCGCCTCAGCCGGAGTCATCACGCCGAAGAGGGTGCCGCCCAGGATGATGACCGGCAACGTCATGGCAGGCAGGGCGCGCAGGAAGGACCGGCCTATCGGGGGTACGTCCTGATCCGACCCGCCGGGATGGTCGTCGCGCCATGCGAAGAATGCGTTCATCGCCATGAGCACCGCCGCCAGCAGAAGTCCGGGCAGGATCCCCGCGGCGAAGAGCGCGGTGACCGACGTGTCCATAAGCGCGCCGTAGAAGATCAGGATAGAGGACGGCGGAATGATCGGGCCTATGATCGACGAGGCCCCGGTGATGGCCGCCGCGTAGTCGAGGGGATAGCCCCGCCGCCGCATCTCCGGCACGAGGGCGTTGCCAAGCGCCGCGGCATCGGAGACGGCCGAACCGGAAACGCCCGCGAAGAACACGCTGGTCAGGACGTTGACGTGGCCCAGCCCGCCCTTGAGCCGCCCCAGCAGCGACATGGAAAAGTCGATCAGCGCCGCGGCGAGTCCACCCCGGTTCATCAGGTCCCCGGCGAGGATGAAAAGCGGCATGGCCAGAAAGGCGAAGACGTCGAGCTGCGAGAAGAGCCGCTGAGGCAGGACTGCCATGAAGTTGGAATTGCCGGTCGCGATGAAGGTCAGCACGGCTCCGGCGCCGATCACGTAGGCGATGGCCGCGCCCGACAGGAGGCTCGCCGCGAGCAATGCAAGAATGAGCGTCGCCTGCATGCGCCCTCCCGCGCGACCGATCCCGTCATCAGCCTAGGCGAACGGGATGCGCCGGGAGAATAGAAAGATTGTCGTACATCCATCGCAGGATGCTATGAGTCCCGGGATGCGACAGATCACTCTCCAGCGCCTGCAGGTCTTTTGTGCGGTCTACGAGCGGGGCTCGATCAGTGCGGCGGCGCGGACCCTTGGCCTGTCGCAGCCGACGGCGAGCCGCCATCTCCGGGATTTCGAGGCGGGGACGGGGCTCGTGCTCTTCGCGCTAGACCGGGGGCGGGTCGCCCCGACGGCGCAGGCGGATGCGCTCTATGCCGACAGCCGGTTTCTCGGCGAGGGAATAGGACGGCTCGAACGGCGGATCGGCGCGCTTCGGAAGGGATCGGGATCCCGTCTCGCTCTGGTCTCGGTCGGACCGATGATCATGGCGGGGACCGTGCCCGCCGCCCTGTGCGGCGTCCGGCGCGCCCTGCCGGACCTGGACCTGTCCGTGGACGTCGCGACCGGCGCGCACCAGCTTCGGATGATCCGGTCCGGACAGGCGGATATGGGCGTGGTGTTCGGGGAGATCGCGACGCAGGACGAGAGGTCCGACCGCCTCGGGGAGGGGTGCTTCGTCGCGCTGGTGCCCGACGGGACCACGCTCGATCTGGATGCGTCCGGGGCGGTCTCGCTCGAGGCCCTCGCGGAGGTCGACGCGATCGGCCTGACACCCCGGGGACCGGTCGGGCGGATCCTGAACGAAGCGCTGTCCCGGCGGGGCCTGACCCTGTCCCGGCAGGTGACCGGCACATCCGTCCTCGCGGTCCCCCACCTCGCCCGCGCGATGGGAAAATGCGCCGTCGTGGATGAATTCACGGCCCGGTCGATGTCGTATCCGGGAACAAGAGCCGTCCCGATCGCGCCGATTCTCCGCTTCGATATCCACGCGATATCCCCCGCGAGGGGTCGCCCCGAAGTGGCCACGGGCCTGTTCGTCGAGCGCATGAGGCATGAGCTCGGCAAGGAAAACGGCCCCTGAGATGTGGCGAGGACGGCCGTCCGAAGGGAGCCGGAGCCGTCCGCCCGAGACCACTCCTAGCGGATGAACTGATCCACATATTCCGCGCCGAGGCCGACCTTTTCGTAATGCGCGCGACAGAGGTCGATCTTGGTGAACACGTCTTCGTATCCCTGCACCTTGCCCCAGGGATCGACGTAGAGCATCACCCCGTTCACCTGGAACATGGTGATCATCTCGTCCACATCGTCGTCGACGACGAGCGTGTGCGTCTCGCCCGGCGGCTCGTAGACATAGCCGCCCTCCTCCGCGATCCAATCATGTTCCAGATAGCGCCAGCGGCCCTTGAGGACGAACCCGTGAACCGGCTGCGGATGACGATGGCGGCTCAGCACCCCCGACTTGCGGACGCGCAGCAGGTTCATCCAGTAGCCGCGCGACGTACACAGGCAGAGCGGGCGAAAATCGACCCCCTCGGCCTGCGGCACCCAGATCCGGTCATCCTCCGGGATGGCGGGCGACACGACCAGATCCTGGCCCACCTCCGCGGGCATGGGCAACTGATAGGGCATCCGGGCTTCGTCCCCGGGGGTTGCGTCGTCGGTGGCATCCTTCATGGCTCGCTCCTACGATGTCGATCGAGAGGTTAGACAGCGCTGTAGCCGCCGTCCACGGGCAGGATCGTCCCGGTGACGAAGGCGAAGTCGGGGCCGAGCAGGGCGCGGACCACGCGGCCTACATCCTCGGGTCGCCCCCACCGGTTCATCGGCGTGCGCTGCAGGATCGCGTCGGCCCGGACGGGATCGTCGCGAAGGCCCTGCGTCATGGGCGTGGCGATCCAGCCCGGCGCTACGGCGTTGACCCGGATGCCGTCGGGCGCCCACCTTGCGGCGAGGGCCTTGGTGAGCTGGGCCACACCGCCCTTGGAGGCTGTGTAGCCCGGCACGAGGGGACCGCCGAAGAACGACAGCATCGAGGCGGTGTTCACGATCGCCCCGCCAGTGTCGGCCAGCGCATCGTGGCAGGCGACGCACATCCGCATGGTGCCGGTGAGATTGACGTCGATCACCTGCTCGAACACGTCGAGATCGTATTCCGCACCGCGCCGCAGGATGCCCGCGCAGTTGACCAACGCATGGAGCGGACCGTCGCCCGGGGCGATCCGTACGATCGATGCCGGATCGGTCACGTCGAGCAAAGCGACCGTCAGCCCCTCGCGCGGAGCGGCAGCGTCGACCTCGTCCTGCGTGGCGCCGGTCGCGGTGACCTGCCAGCCATGTTCGAGCAGCACATCGACCACTCCAGCCCCGATACCGCCGGTCCCGCCCGTCACGATGGCGCGCATCACGACGCTCCGATGGATGTGATCACAGCATTGCCGGAGTCCGGACCGATCACGCGGCGGTTGTGCGTCCGGGGCGCGGTGGAGCGGTGGCCGACCGCCTTGCTCGCGCCGGTTCCAATTACGGGCCCGGTCCGGAGGGTAGCTTGAGTGCGGGGGCCCGCATCTGTCGTGGCGGCCGGATTGCCGGATACCTGGGAGATGCGTTTGGTTCGACTGGCGTTGCACACGAGCATATCCTCCATGCCTCCGATACTGACGACCATCGGCGTGATGGCATCAAGATGTAACGGCACGGCGTCCTGGAATTATATGGGATTTTGAAGATGAGGGTCGCCATCGGGCTGTGCGGTTCCGCAACGCCCAGCAATGCGCATACGGGAGCCCGCCGCGTGTCGGAAACCAAATAGAGCAGCGATCGCTCTCGTGATGCGGGGCGCCAACGACGCGAATTTCTTCGACCACGGAATATCCTCCGGTATCGGCGCGGTACGGGTTTGTCAGACAGCGGGACCCGCCGGCATCCCGCGTCGCCATAGATACCTCATCCCTGGTCGAAATAGTCCGGCGGCGTGTCAACGACGAGACCCGCACGCCAAGCCGTCTTCAGCGCCTCGCCCCCGCTCTGGATCGCACGGTAGAGGTCGTCACGCGTCGCATCGCCCAGGGTTTCGGCATCGGGCCAGTCGATAAAGGCTGAAAGAACGGGTCCCAGATCGTCGCGGGACCGGAGCCGTCCGTCCGGCCCGTTCGACAGGATCGACGCGATTCGGGGATTGCGGCATGAAAGGTTCGGGTCGGGATAATCCGCCGTCAGATCCCCGGTCCGGTCCGCAACAAGTGAGATTTCCGCCGTGTGGGCCAAGGTGTCGAGATCGAAGGGACGCCGGATGGCGAGCGGTGCGCCGGTCCGGAGCGTTTGAAGTATATCGGCATTGTCCAGCATGACGGGATTCAGATTGGGGAACAGGTCGAGATAACCTGCCGGGGAGCGGGGGTGCCCCGCATATTCCGCCGGGATCAAGCCGTTGTGAAGCTGGCTGAGGATGAGGCGACCATCCGCGGTCAGAAGACGGTCCACCTCGGCCGCCAGACGGTGCGGATCGGGGACGAAGTGAAACGTGTCGGACATCACGATCGTATCGAAAGCCGGGCCGACGAAGGGCAGGCCCTGGTTCACATCGGCCGCCACGGCGCGAATGCCGGGCACCATCCGCTTCCGGGCGACGTGGAGATGCGAGAACACGGAATCGACCAGCGTGATACGGTCGGGTGCGACATGGTTCGACAGAGTCCAGGCGCCATGACCGAACCCCCCGCCGACGTCGAGAACCCGGTCGCCCGGACGGACCAGACGGGACAGGGCCATCAGGGGCCGGAAGGTTCGGGCGCTGAACCGGTGCAGGATCCAGTCGGCAAAGAGCCCGCTGCGCAGATGACGCAGCATCGCCTCGACCGAGGCATGATCGTCGCGCAGGCTCCGTCCGGTGCTCAGCGCCGAGGCGAGCCGCTGGACCGCCGGATGACCCGGAGCGACGCGCAGGAGCGCGGTGCCGGCCTTGCGTCGGACCCGATTGCCAAGCGCACGGTCCGGCCAGCTCAACGCGATGGCGGAGGCCCGGTCGAGATCGCCTATCCTCAGGAGCGCCACGAGCGCCTTGCGCGCACCATCATCGATCAACCGCGGGATCCCATGGATCATGGGATAGGGAATGCCGCCCCCGATCAGCAGACCTGCATCGGTACCGGCGATCGGTTCGAGCCGCAGGGAATTGCCAGTCTGCGGACAGGTCAGGTCCGCGAAGGAGTCGGCGCAATCATTTGTCATTCCGCAGGCCGGGCAAGCGCGTAAAGGCGCGAGAGATAGAGGCGCATGCGGACGCCCCCGACACGCGGCCAGATGCCGATGCGCGCCCAGCGATGAGGGTCGGCACCCGGATCGCGGATCGCGCCCGCGGCACTCGTAACGGCGCATTCGTATCCGGCCATGCGCACGGCGGCGATTGTTGCCGCATCCAGGTCGCCAAACGGATAGGCGAAGGTCGCGGGCACAGCGCCGAGGTGGTCGGCGAGGGCCGTCCGATCATCCGCTACCTCGCCCGTCAGGGCCGACGCATCGAGTCTCGTCAGGAACGGGTGGCTTATCGTGTGGCCACCCGGATCCATCCCCTCCGCCATCAGCGCGCGGGCGGTGTCCCAGTCCATGATCGGCAGCGATGCGGCACGCCGAAGGGCGCGGACCGGATCCGCCGCCAAATCCGGATCGCGAATGGAGGCAATGCCGATGACAGCCTCCACTTCCCGCAGGGCGGCCTCCTCCCCGGCCGCCTCGTCGAAAACCGTCGGGAAGACCCGGGGGAGCCACCGCGCCCGACCCCCCATTTCTCCGCTGACGCAATAGATGGTCGCCCCCAAACCAAGATCGCGCAGGATCGGCCAGGCATTGTCCGCGACCGACCGATAGGCATCGTCGAAGGTGATGCAGGCCGCATCGGCCAGTCGGTCGCCGGATCGTGCCGCCTGCGCCGCCTGCGCCACCGTCAGAACGCGCCGCCCGGAGCGTCGAACGGCACGCATCTGGGCGTGGAAGCGGGCGACCGGCACCGACAGGAACGAGCCGCTGTCGTCAACCGAATGGTAGAGGAGAAGCGTGAAGGCCATCAGGCGTCGATCAGACCCTTTTCGGCCAGAAGGCCCCGCGGGGCGGTGATCGTCATCGGATAGATCCGGTCCTCGAACCCCTTGAGCGGTCGGAGCCGGTAGGTCACTCCGGCGCTCGCGGCCCGCAGGAAGCGCATCGGTAGTGGATCGGAGCCGAACCGCAGATCGTTGAAGATCTCCTGCAACGGATCGTAGCCGAATTCTGCGATCAGGTCCCGGACCCGTCGACCGACCGCATCGCCCGTGACCTCCACCAGCAGAAGGGGTTTGTGCGTCGCGATCACATCCCGGAGCCCGTTCAGAACCTTGTCCTCCAAGCCTTCGACGTCGATCTTGATCAGACGAACCGTCTGCCCTTCCTCGAGCAGCTCCTCCACGAACCGGCCCGCATGGCGAAGCGGAATGTCGCCCTGCAGCCGGGCGCCAGCCTCGTCGGGAATGTGCCCGTCGCGGAGAAACCCGCTGCCGCCGAGGTTGGAATCATGCTGGACGTAGGGAAGTGTTTCCTCGGCATCCGACAGACCGACCCGATGAACGCTAACGTTCGAGAGGTCGTTCAGCAGGATGTTCGCCTCGAGCACGCGAGAGATCATCGGATTTGGATCGAAGCTGTGGACCCGGGCGAACCGCTGCGCGAAGTGGAGCGAGTGATTGCCGATATTCGCTCCGATATCGAGCGCGACGTCCCCGTCCCCGCCTCCTATGCCGCAGCGTCCGAGCACTGCGTCTAGGGCGTTCAGGTAACCCTTCTCGAACAGGATTTCGGCTAGGATCGTCTCGCCGATATAGTCGTCCGGGGCGAGAAACATGCGCGGCGCGTCCTGTTCCCTGCGACGTTGAACCATCCGGCGGACCAGACGGACATTCACCTGATCCACGACGGTGGACAGCAGCGACTTTCGATGGATCACGCTCATGTCAGAGGTTCCGTTCTCAGGGTGGCAGGGAGTTCGTCGGGCCGTGCCCGGACGAGCGCCCAGAGCAGGATGAAGGCGCCTACGGCCGACCGGACGATGACGATGGCCCAGGCCGCACCGACCGCGCCGAACCTTGAAACGGCGAATGCGATGCCCACGACGGCGACCGCGAGCCCGATCGCCTCGACCGCGCAGAGAACATGCGGGGCGCGAAGGTTTATGAACGGCGCCGCGACCGGCTGCACGACCATCATGAAGAGGGCGCAGGGAAGGAGGACCGCGAAGAGGGGCGCGGACCCGGCGAAGGCAGGTCCGAATATCGTCAGGATGATCGGCTCCGCATACAGGACCCCGAGCCATGCCGCCGCAACCGCCAGCGGGACGGCGACCAGAAGGAACTGCATGAGCACCGCCCGCAACCGGCCCAGCCGATACCATTCGAGGATTCGGGGATAGTAGACGACGAGAAGGAACGCGCCCGCGAATTCCGCGACGATGGCAAGGTTCAGCGCGGCGGCGTAGAGGCCCGTCTCCGACGGTGGAACGAGAAAGGCCAGCATCAGGAGGTCGAGCTTGCTGGTCAGGATCGAAAAGACGAAGGCCGCGCCAATCCACCGTGCCAACCGGATCATCCGGACCATTTCCACCCGTATCCGCGGGGGCGGCATCGAAGGCCCGATACGAGCGGGACTGCCGAAGATCGCAACGGCGGGGGCGAGGACGTGGAGAGCGAAGGCGAACATGAGGGTCAGACCGTTCGCCAGCGTCAGCCCGGCCAGGCCGACGACCCTCAGCCCGTACATCGCGATGTCGATCGTGAGATAGCGCCGGAAATGCTGCCGTGATTGGTGAACGATCTGCGGAATGCTCATGGCGACGGTCGCCGCAACGCCGACGCAGATCAGCGCAACCATCGTCGGCGTGAACGGCCCCGTTCGCCCCAGGAGTGCCGCGGTCCCGAGACCGAGCAGGATCAGAAGGATGGAAGCGGCCGCGCCGATCAGCCGGAGCAGGCCGTTGGCGCGGATGACGCCGCCTTCCTCCCCCTCGGGAAGGCCGTCGACGGCGCGCAGATATACGGCGTCGGCGACGTGCTGGATGATGCCGGCAAAGACGACCACGGTTGTCGTGGCAGCCGCGTAGATGCCGAACGCCGCGCTGCCGAGGCTGCGAGCGACATACAGCGAGAAGTCCAAACCCGACGGCTGCCAGTCCGGCCTTGAGGACCGGAACCATGGCCGTCCGGAGGAATGCGAGCACGCCCCGCGCCTCAGGTCAGGAACGTGTCTGGATCGGCTTCGAACTCAGCCTGCGCGCGTTCGTATTCGCCGTGATTCCCGATATCGATCCAGCGGCAGGGATCGGTGAAACCGACGACCTTCTCCCCCCGGGCCATCAACAGCTCCACCAGGGTCGGCGCATCGAGATAGACGCCCCTTTCGATCATCCCGCGTGCCCGCTGGGAGTAGACATAGACCCCCATGCTGGCCGCATAGGACATCGTCGGCTTCTCGTCATAGCCCGTGATCCGGTCGCCTGCGTCCAGCGACAGCACGCCGAGCTGGATCTGGACCTCCGTGGAGACGACACCGACAGTCAAGGCGGCCTCGCTCTCGATGTGACGCCGCATCATCGCGCCGAAATCGAGGGTCGACAGGATGTCGCCGTTCATCACGAAGAAGGCGTCGTCCAGGTCGTCGATCGACCCGATGGCACCGGCGGTGCCCAGCGGTTGATCCTCCAGGTGGTACCGGATCCGCAGGCGCTTGGAGATCGGGCTCTGGCTCAGATAGGTCTGGATCAGGCTCCCGAGATAGCCGATGGCGATGACCACCTCCTCCACTCCGGCCCGCTCCAGCCGCCGCAGGATGATCTCCAGAACCGGAAGCTCGCCGATCGGCATCAGCGGCTTCGGCAGCACGGAGGTATAGGGACGGAGGCGCGTCCCCTTTCCCCCGGCCAGAATGACGGCCTTCATCGCTCGCTCCTCATACCTGGTAACCTCGGGTGGTGAAGTATTGCGGGTTCGCGGTCACCCATTCCGCAGTCCGGGCGAGGCCTTCGTCCAGATCGACCCGGGGTTCCCAGCCGAGCATCCCGCGCGCCTTGTCCGTCGCCGCGATCAGGCGTCCCACCTCGCTCTTCTCCGGCCGGATGCGGGCCGGATCGTCGGCGACGATCCGCGGCGAGCGACCGAGGACGGCGCAGATGCGGTCGACCAGATCGCCGATGCTGATCTCGACACCCGTGCCGAGCTGCACGACCTGACCGAGCGTGGCATCGACCTCGGCCACGCGCATCGCACCGGCGACGGTATCGGTGACGAACAGGAGGTCACGCGTCGGGGAGAGAGCGCCGAGCCGCACGTCGTCCGAGCGCATCGCCTGGGAGATGACAGCGGGAATGATCGCCCGCGCGGGCTGACGTGGCCCATAGGTGTTGAACGGACGGCAGATAGCGACGGGTGTGCCGAACGCGCGATGATAGCTGAGCCCGATCTGGTCGGCGGCGATCTTGCTGGCGGAATAGGGCGATTGTCCCTGAAGCGGGTGATCCTCGTCGATCGGAGCGTAGAGCGCGGTGCCGTAGACCTCGCTCGTGGAGAACAGCACGACCTTGGCAACGTCGTGGGCCCGGGCCGCCTCCAGCACGTTGGTCGTGCCCATCACGTTGGTCTGGATGACGTCCACGGGATGGACGTAGGAATACGGGATCCCGATATGCGCGCCGAGGTGAAAGACCGTATCCATCCCGGCCCCCGCCGCGGCCACGCCGGCCGGATCCTTCAGATCGCCCATGACGAACTGGATGGCTGCCCGCGCGTCGGGATCCATATGGTCCGCGGCCCCTCCGACACCCCGCGATGAATAGCGCGTGAAGACCGTGACCTCCGCACCCGCCCGCACCAGCGCCTCCGACAGAAAGCTGCCAATGAAACCGGCGCCCCCGGTCACGAGAACGCGCTTGCCCGCCCAGTGGGTCATGGAATTGTCCTCGCCTCGGGAAGGGGCGCACGGGCGCGGGCGGCGTCGATCGCGCGCGCAATTCCCGCATCCAGATCATGCCGGGGCACCCAGCCGGTCGCTTCATGCAGCTTTGCCGGATCGCCATAGCACACCGGGACCCCGCCCGCTCCGGGAGCGTCGCTGATCCATGGCATCGGAAGGCGGGCGGCGATGCGGTCCAGCAGATCGGCGATCCGCGTCGCGCGGCCCGTGGCGACGTTCAGGATCGCCCCGGCGGGACCGTGTCGCGCCATTGCGACAAGGGCATCGGCGGCGTCGTCGATATCGCAGAAGTCGCGGACGGCCTCGACGGGACCAACCCGGACGGGACCTGTGTCGGATTGACGAAACGCTGCGGCGATGAAAGCCTGCGGAACCATGTGATCCGGCTGGCCCTGTCCCAGGAGATTGAAAAGAATACCCGTCTGCACGTCCAGCCCGTGCCGATCATGGGCTTCGCGCCCCAGTTCCAGCGCCGATAGCTTCGAGACGCCATAGGCTCCGTCGGGCAGCATCGGATCGTTCTCCCGCGTGGCACGATCCGACACGGCGCCCCGTCCATAGATCGCCGCCGACCCGACGAGGGTCAGGCGCGGCGGAGAAGGCAGCATCTTCAACGCGGCGATCCAGCTTCGGGTCAGTGCAACGTTCACGCCCATATCCCGCGGACCCGGCCCGGGCGTCACACCGGCCGCATGAACGACCATGTCCGATTCCGTGCGTCGTACCTCTTCGGCCAGGGCGGCGGGATCGAGCGGATCGACGGCGCGGATCGCCCCTTCGCGTGACCGCCTACCGCAAGCGGCAACGGTCAGGCCAGCCGCCCGCGCCCGGCGCATGACGGCACCGCCGACGAACCCGCTTGCCCCCGAAACGAGGAGGCGCGGACGATCCCGTCCGCCGCTCACGGATCGCTTCCGGTACGCGAGGTCTGGCCCGCGCCGCGAACCAGAGCCCGCGACACGCGGGTCCAGTCGCCGCCTGAGGGAGCCATGGCGGGGACGGCGCGCGACGTTTCCCGTGGCAGCACGAAGACCTGAAGCAGCACGATGTAGAGACCGATACCGGCCAGCACGGCGGCGGCGATCCCGGCGAGAAGGATCACGACCTTGTTCGGAGAGACGGGATTCCGCGAGACCGTGACCGGTTCCAGCACCTGAATGCGAGCGGGTCCGTTGATATCGAGGGCCGCGAGCCAGTCCGACCGCATCTGCTCCCCGCTCACCTGCGTCAGGCTCGAGCCAAGTGCGGCAAGACGCGTTTCCATCACCCGCAGATCCGCCTCGCGGGCGGAGACGGCGGAAATTTCCGCAGCGACGCTTTCGGCCTGCTCTCCGATACGCTCGTCCCTCAGTTCCAGCAGCGTCCGCTCCCGCCGGAGCGCTTGCAGCAGTCGGCCTGTCTCGGCGATATCGGTGCTCCGCATCTCCGCACGCAGGGCGGCGATGGCCGCCTGCGTTTCCAGCACCTGTTGGGCAGATCGACCGAACCGCACGATATCGCGTTCCATGTCTCGCGTGGCCCGACCGATCTCCTCACGGAAGGAGGCGATGAGATCGTTGTTGTTGAGCGGTTCGGCCTCCGGCTCGGCCGCCTCCAACGCGGACAGATCGGTCTCGGCATCGGCGATCCGCATGGACAATGCGCGCAGGTCCAGCGCCAGTTCCTCTTCCTCCTCGCGCAGATCGGCAAGCTGCTCGGTGCGCTGCTCGATCCAGAGGGGGAAATCGTAGACATCAATATCGCGCTTGATCGCCTCGATATCCTGCCCGAGACCGGTCATCTGCCGCTCGGTCTCCGATTGAAGGTCGCGGAACAGATCGCTGCCCCGGAAGACCGCGCGCGCCTGCCGGTGCGCTTCGAAATAGGCGTCGGCGATGGCCGCCAGGATCGCCGTCGCCTCTTCCGGGGAACCGGACTTCACCTGCAGGGAAATGAGGTCCGACCGGACGGATTTGCTGACATCCAGGCTCCGCATGATATCGGAAATGGCATCCTCGCGCGGGATGCTCTCGCGCGAGAGACGCAACCTGACCAGAGCCGCCTCCACAGTGTTCGTTCCCGTCTCGAGCACGTCCTTGAACGTAAAGACGATCCGCTGACGGAAGTTCTCCGCGATATCTTCCTCTTCTTCGAAGAAAATGGGCCCGAGGGTCTCATAGGCCGTCTCGGCCACCGCCCGCCCCGTCAGCAGGGAAATCTCGGTCGCCACGTCCTCGGGGCGCACACCGGTCACGACGATCTGATCCGATGACGGACCGCCGACCTGGGGGATCGGCGAGGCATCGCGGTCGATCCGCACCAGGATATCGACGCTCGCCGCGTATTTGAACGGCAGGATCATCAGCACGATCAGAACCGCGCCGAGGATGCCCAGGCCAAACATGATCGACAGAAAGCGACACGTGCCACGCGAGAGCGGGCGCTTGGGCGGAGGAGAGGGGAACTCGGTACTGTCTGTCACGGAATCATCCGGAGGCTGGCGCAGAAGGGGAACACGCATGTTACCACGGTTGTCCCCCGGATGGGGCAAATCGGGCAGGGTGATGAATGGCGGCCTCGCGCAGAACCCGGTCGTATATGTGCGACGTCTGCTCCGCCGCCCTGGCCCAAGTGAAGCGGCTGGCCCGGTCCAGGCCTCGTCGGCTCAGATCCTGGCGCAACGCGGGATCGTCCGCCAGTCGCCGCATCGCGGCACAAAGCGGTTCGAGCGTGGTCGTGTCGACACAGAGACCGGCATCGCCGACCACCTCCGGCAGGGAGTGCCGGTCCGACGTCAGGACCGGTGCGCCCAGCGACATCGCCTCCAGCGGAGGCAGGCCGAACCCCTCGAACAGCGATGGGTAGACGAAGGCCAGGGCACCGCGAAAAAGGGCGGCGAGATCCACGTCCGGAACGTGGCCCATCAGACGAACCTGCGAGCCGATGCCATGACCCGCGATGCGATCGGCAATCTCCTCACCCCCATACATCGCACGACCGACGAGGATCAGCGGATGAGCCGCCCGCAGGTCCTCCGGCAGGGCGGCATAGGCATCGATCAGCGTCAGCAGATTCTTGCGCACGTGCAGGCGACCGACATAGAGGAAATACCCGTCGCGCAGGCCGTGCCGCGCCCGCATCGCCGCCTCCGCGAAGGGATCGAAGGGCGCCGTTTCGATCAGCCCCCCTTCCGCGACGACGTCGACGCGATCGGCCGGGATCTCCGGGTGATAATGAAACAGGTCGTTTCTGGTCGCGTCGCTGACGCAGATGATCCGGCGGGCGCGGCGGAGACCCATCGTAATGGTGCGGTCGAGGCGCCAACGAATGCGCGGGGGATACATGTCCGGCATGACGCGATGCCCCATATCGTGAAGCGTCATCACGTAGGGCACACGGGATCGCAGCGGCGGGATCGATGTTACGTGGAGCAGGTCCGGCGGGTACCGCATCAGTTCCACCGGCAAGGCGATTCCGTGAAATACGGCCCGGGACCGTGCTCTGAGAAAGCGGGCATCCAGTCCCGACACCCCCTCCATCGCGCGGGCGCGGGTCGTATAGGCCGTCAGTCGGTATCCATGACTCCCCGCGGCGAGGGCCGTGGCGAGCGACCGGGAATAGACCTCGAGTCCTCCGGCTTGGGTCCCCACCCATTCAGTCGTGAGCGCGATATGGGGGGGTCTTTCCGACATCCGCGATTACCGCCGGCCGAACGTTTCGGACGTATGGCTTATCCCGAGGAGGAGCGTCTTGCGCGCCGCCAGCAATTGCCGGGCGAGCAGTGCCCGGGGCGCCCGATGCCCAAGCCCGTGATGTTCCAGGTAGCAGCGGAAGGCGCCGACGTGGAAATCGCGGATGTGCCAGCGTTGCTTCGCCGGATCGCGCTTGCCGCTTCCGAAGCCCTCGTAATGGACGATCCGGGCTTCGGGATGCAGGACGACGCGATATCCGGCCCGCGCCACCCGGTCACAGAACACGGCTTCGTGCCAGTAATAGTAGCTTTCGTCGAAACCTCCGACCTCAAAGAAGACGCGGCGCGGGGCCACCATGCCTGCGGCCGAGACCCAGTCCGCGTCGAAGGGTCGGGCTGCGGCGATCTCGTCTCGGTAGAGATAACGACGCAACGGACCCGCATCGGGAAACATGCGCGCGATGGGGGAGCGGCGGGCGAACAGCCCGTTCAGCATCGTCGGAAACCGTCGGCCGGACCATTGGTCGCTCCGATCCACATTCAGTAACCGCAGGCCGGCCGCGCCTATTTCGGGCGTCTGTCGAACGTAGTCCGTCAGGGTCTCCAGGGCATTGTCGAGAACGATGACGTCATCGTTGAGAAAGCAGAGCATTTCGGAGGTTGCCGCCCGCGCGCCCTGATTGGCGGCCTTGCAGAATCCAAGATTGCTGTCGTTCTCAAGAATGATCACGTCCGGATGCTTTTCCCGGACGAACGCCACGGTTCCATCGGTTGAGCCGTTGTCGACATAGATCAACTCCATCGACCTCGTGCGCGCGCCCGCCGACTTCACCGTTGCCCAGCACTGGTCGACGAAGCCGCGGGCGTTCAGACCGACGACTATGACGCTGAGATCGGGCAGTCCGGTCATCCCTGGGTCCGGGCGGCCCGGGCGGCAATCTGCGGCGCAGTCCGCTCGGCCTCCTCCCACGGGCGATCATCCATCTTGTCTGGATGCGGCGCGAAGATATCGCAGCCGTCGCAGACGGTCCGGCACCGGCCTTCCACCTTCTCGCTCGAAAAGAGGGAGCGGGCGGAGCGGTACATATCGTTGTTGAAGATGCGCCCGACATCCGTCTCGCCGGTTCCGGCCTCCAGATCCGCAAAATCCCGGTCTCGTTGATAAACGACGCAGCAGGGCGAGACGCCGCCATCGGAATTCACGACCATCGAGCGGTAGAGGTAGAAGCAGGGGCCCGGCTTGTGGCCCTGTCCGAAGGTCTGCTCCTCATGCTCGGCACCGGCCACCCGACCCTTGATGCTGGTGGGGAACCACTCCTCCTGAAGCGCCTTGCGATCCGCGAAATCATAGGGAAGACCGACGGGAATGAAGCGCAGGAGATCGACGCCGTACTCCTCGGCGATGACCTCGGCCCGCTCCACCTCATGCTCGTTGTGCTTCATGACGATGAATTGCCATTCGACGACGGGATGGGTCAGGCCGCGGGCATTCCGACGCCGGATCAACTCCTGCATGTTGTGCATCACGCGGTCGAACTTCCCGCGCACACGGTATTTTTCGTAGGTTTCCTGCGTCGCACCATCGAGCGAGACGACGAGATATTCCAGGCCGCTGTCGATCAGGCGATCGAGATCATCATCGTCCAGTGCAGAAAGATTCGAGCTGAGATTCGTGCCGACATTGCAGGACTGCGCGTAGGCGATCATGTCGTAGGTCTGCTTGTTGAGCAGGGATTCGCCCCAATTGTGCAGATACGCCTCGAAAAGGTACGGCACATGCGGATCGAAATATCGCTTGAAGCAGTCGAGCGACATCATCGATTGCTTGCGCCCCAGCGATTTCACCCCCGTCGGACAGAGCGGGCAGCGCAGATTGCAGAAATTCGTCGGGTCGATGATCAGCAGGTAGGGTTTGCCCCGCACGTCGATCCGCCGCCGCTTCCGTTCCCATTCGACACGCGCGAGGTTCGCCCATTTCCGGGGGTTCCCGTGCTGAACGACAGACCGCGCATGTCGGGCGTTCCGCGTATATTGCGGAATCATCTTGAGGTATTTCTGGGCGAGCGAGGTCATTCTTCGCCTTTCAGGTAAGGTCAGGCGTGCAATGCGGCACGGGACCGGGTGCGATCCGGGACGGCTACGCCTTCGGCCTTCAGCGTTCGCCGGAGCCCCTCTTCGAGGGAAACGGACGGCCGCCACCCCAGCAAATCGAGGGCGACGTCGTTATCCGCGATGCAGCGGTAGATCTCCGTCGGACGTGTCGCCTGCTCCGTAAGGACCGGTGTGAGCGTGCGGCCCGCGACCACCGCCATCTGCTGAACGATATCCAAGATCGACAGTTCGTCAGGTCCGCCGAGGGGGATCGCCTTGCCGTCGATCTCGTTCCCACCGTCGAGGGCGGCACCGGCCAGAAGAAACGCCTCCACCACGTCGTCGATGTAGACGGGTGCGCGGGTCTGGCTGCCGCCCATGAGCTGGATATCCTTGGCACCCTCGGCCAGCTTCTGCGCCACGAAGCGAAACAGGTTGAACCCCTGTCCCGGCCCGTAGACGAGCGTCGGACGAAGGCTCATCGACGGCAAACCGTAGAGACATCTGAACAGCTCGATCATCTCGCGTCCCGCTGCCTTGGCAACCGCGTAGGAGGAATTTGGCGTCGGTGCCTGATCGGGGCGATAGGGAACCGGTCCGTTGCCGTAGACCTTTACCGAACAGCCGTAGACGATCCGGCACCCGCCGGCCTGGCGCAGCCCCTCCAGCAGGTTCAGCGTCCCCATCACATTGGTCTGGAGGATCGCAAGGCTCCGTTCATGGCTTTCCGCTCCGTCCGGATGCGCCGCCAGATGATAGCAGAGCGTCGGCGCGTAGGCCCGGACCGCCTCGACGGTCGCTCTGGGATCCGAAAGATCGACGCTGAGCATCTCGGCCGCGCCGAGCGATACGTCCGACCGACAGAGGCCCGCGACCGCGATCCCGTCCGCAGCAAGGCGCCCGATCAGCGCGCGTCCGATGAAGCCCGATGCTCCGGTGACGAGCACCCGATCCTGCCGAAGGGCCGCCATCAAAAAGCCCCCCGTCGCAGGATGACGGCATTCACGGTCGCGAAGAAGATCCGGACATCGAGCAGGACCGTATATCTGTCGACGTATTCCAGGTCGTACCGGATCGTATCCGCAAAGCTCAGGTCGCCGCGTCCCCGTATCTGGGCGAGACCCGAGACGCCCGGCCGGACCGAGAACTTTCGCATGGCCGACGGGCTGTAGTTCTTGAGCATTCCCGGAACTTCGGGGCGCGGCCCTATAAGCGCCATATCCCCCGTCAGGACGTTCCAGAAATTCGGCAGTTCATCGAGGGTCAGCTTGCGCAGGATTTCACCCTGGGGCGTCACCCGGGGGTCATTCACGATCTTGAACTTGAAGTCCGATCCCGAGGGGTAGGAATAGCAATAGAGATCGGGAAACCGGTCCTTCGCGTCGGTGTACATCGTCCGGAACTTTACAAAACGGAACGTGCGTCCGCCGCGGCCCACACGGTCCTGCCAGAACAGGACAGGCCCGGGGGTCCCGCTCCGGATCCAGACCGCCACGGCAAGCATCAAGGGAAGGCCGAAGACCAGCGCACAGAGCGCCAGCGGTATCTCGAAAGCGCGCCGGAGGACATGCTGATGCCACCGTACGGCCCGAACCGAAATAGCGGAATGGTCGGTCTCCGGAGATGGGTCCGTCTCTGGAATGGAGATAGCGGCCTGATTCTGAAAACTCATCTCGCGCCCCCGCACAATATCTTGCAGTTCCGGCCAAGACGAAGGCCGAATTCATAATTCATGAAAAGTGTATTCCCCGAATTATTCGGGGCGACGTCGGTCTAAATAGGACGACGCCATCGTGGCAGATACCGTATCAAATCAAAAAATCCTCCACTGAAAATACAGCTTGGAAACGAACGATCTACAAACATGCCGGTATCGGGACGAATCACACCCCCGGCATTAACCTTAACCAAAGGTAAACCGGTTCTTCAAAAATCGAAAGTATGTTGACGTTGGGGTAGTAAGATTCTGCCGATAGGCCTCAGACCAGTTCCCGACGTGCCCGGTTCTTGATCGGTTCGACCGTCGCTATGGCAAGCGAGAGGATCGCCGCGGCGACGAACCACCAGTCCTTCACGGCGAAGTGCAGGTAGTCCATCGTCCCGCCGAGAACGAGACCCGACAGGAAGCTCGCCTGCAATGCCACCGCGAGCAGAGCCGCGTTTCGCTGTCCGGCCCTGCGGGCGGCTCGATACGCCATCTCGGATCGCCACAGGATAAGCCCGAGGAATCCAAGCAGGCCTCCGAAACCGATGATCCCGACCTCGTTGAACAACTGAAGATAGATGTTGTGCATGAAGGCATGGCCCAGCGTCACCGTCGGTTCGTGGTGGGCAAGGTCCGAAAAATTGCCCATCCCCATCCCCACCAGCCAGTTCTCGCGCAGCATCTCCAGCCCGGCGCGCCAGTAATCGAGCCGGGTCGAGAGAGTCGCCGCACCGTCCACGGAGTACCGCTCCAGATCGAGGAGACGGACGGTCACACTCTCGGGGAGGAGCGCGAACATCACGAGGCCCGCGAGGACCGCAAGGACCACGCCCCGCAGGTTGATGGAGACGAGACCCCGCCAGAGCATCAGGCCGAAGATCGGAAGGCATGTGACCACACCCGACCTCGTATGGGTCAGCAGAAGGTTCGCCAGCGCAAGCATCAGGCCGCCCGCCGCGAGGATCCGCCAGCGCCAGTCGGGCGAGGTCCGGATGAAGTAGAGGTAGACCGGAATCGCCACGAGGAGGTTCGCCGCGTAGACATGCGGGCTGCCGCTGGTGCCACCGGATCGACGCACCTCCCCGCCGAGGGTGGTCTGTTCCGACAGGTCCACCTGGACCCCCATCGCATCCACGGCCGTGTCGTCGGTGTTCAGGATCGCGAAGCCGGGCAAGACACGCTGGGCGATCGCGAAGATTCCGACCGCCGCCGTCGTCCACATGAGACCCGCGAGGATGAAACGGATCTCGGGCACGGTGCGGACGACCGAAATCAGAACGTAGAAGAAGACGGCCGTCGTGCAGAAGCTCACCACCCGCGGCAATCCGTTCTCGAGATCCGTCGTATGCCCCATCGTCGCCACTCCGACGACGCAGAACACGATCAGGCATGCCACTTCCGGGTGCCAAGGCGCACGGCTCCGGCCCAGGGTCAGGTTCACGGCCAACGCCAGAACCGTCATCATCCCGAAGAGCTTCGCCACCGAGACGATCACCGCCGCGTCGGAGGCCGTGAACCGGCCGAGCCCTTCGAGCGGGATCGCCATCACCGTCAGCGCCACACCCCAGACCGGGAACCGGATGAACGCCAGCAGCACCGGCACACCGGCGAGCATCGCCACCGCGGCCAGCGGATGTATCGCCAGCGAGACCGCAAGCACGACGATGCCGACCAGCCCTCCGGCGAGGCCGAGCCCCAATCCGGCAAAGATCGTGCGTATCGCGTCCATGACCATCCGCCAAAGGAATAGGATTCGAATCGGAGGCAGGTTAACGTCGCGGCGGAAACATTATCACCCTCGCCGCGCATCCGGAATGGAACCGCCTTTGCCGAAACTCTATTTTCTCCACGTTCTGTGCCTGATTTCCTGTCTCGCGATTCCCGCGACGGCCCAGTCTCCGGATCCCGTAAGGCTGGGTCCGGGGGACGAATTGACGTTCCGGTTTCAGGGCCGCGATACCCTGGATGGCCCCTATGTCATCGGTGTAGACGGAAAGCTGTTTTTTCCCGGCATCGGCGAGGTCGCAGCGTCCGGCCAGACGGTCACCGAGGTGGCGGCGGATCTGGACGTTCTGATGCGCAGCGCGATCGGGCTCGACGCCCGGACCTTCTCGATCTCGGTGTCGGAGTTTCGCCCCGTCTATGTCGGCGGGCGGGTGCAACAGCCGGGCGCCTATACGTTTCGGCCGGGCCTGCGGGTGGCGCAGGCCATCGCCATGGCCGGCGGGTCTCGCGGCCTCGGGAGTCGCGAGCCGATCCTGGCGCTCGAACAGGGCCGCGAATATGCCCGCCTCCGGGTGATCGAGGATCAACTGGCCGACGTCCTCCTGCGCCGCGATCGCCTGCGCGCCGCCCTCGATCTGCTCGAGGTATCCGGCGCCGGGATCGCGGACCCCGTCGATCTTATCGGTGCCGAGGAGACGGCGGACCGCGCGACCCTCCAGGCTCGGCTCACCGAACTGGAGGACGAGATCGACGGTCAGCAGACCATTGTTCTCGACCGGCGTGCGGAGAGCGCGCGCGGGGAAGTCACCGCCTTGGAGGCCCAGCTGTCCGCCCTGCGGGAGGTCCTTGATATCAGTGCCGAGGAACTCGCGAATCTCGAAGAACCCGGAGATCGCGGTCTCGTGCCCCGCTCGCGCATCCTGGAGCTTCGGCGGATCGTCGCCGCCGCCAATGGCGAGATCAGCGCGACACTCGCGCGCCGCTTCGGCGCCGAGAGCAACGAGCGCGCCTTCGCGGGGGATTCAGAGTTGATCGCGCTGTCCCGCCGGGTTCAGGATGTGATCTCCCTGTCCCAGGCGGAAGCGGAGATCGGCATCCTGCGCCGACAGGTCGTTGCCGTCAGGTCGGTTCTCGACGATCTCGGCGGGCTTCCGAGCCGGGACGGGGAAACCTGCGGGATCGAAATCTGGCGCGATAGGGCCGAGGGATTGGCGATCATCGCGGTGGAACAGACTTTCGCCCTTCAACCGGGCGATTTCGTACGCCTGGTGGAGCGAACGGCGGAGGGGACGTGCGACCGGCAGGCCGGCTGACGCCCGTCATACAGGTCATCCACAAGTTCGACCGGCGGGCCGGACCGGACCTGCTCGTGGGCGAGATGCTGCGACGTCTCGACCGCAATCGCTGGCGACCATCGATTTTCATGCTGGATTTCGGACTGTTCGCGGGCCCTTCGTTGCTGGAGGAGATGTTGCCGCCGGACGTTCCCCTCACGACGGTTCCCTGGGGCGGCGGTCGCGGTCTGCCGGGTGCCATTCGCGCGTTCCGGGCAATGCTGCGACGCAGTGGTGCGCAGTTGGTGCAATCCCACGACATCCCGTCCCATCTGGTCAGCCTGCCGACGCGCGCACGGCAGGGACCCGTCCGGATCGCTTCGGTCCATGGGATCGTGGATCAGACCCCCCGGCAGCGGCAGTGGAACGCGGTGAACCGACGACTTCTGCGCCGTCTGGACCACACAATCGTCAGTTCCGATTTCGTCCGGGACGCGCTGAGCGGCCTCGACCCCGGGCGGACGACACTCCTGCTCAACGCCATCGAAACGGATGCCATCACCCCCCGCTCCGCCGCGCCGCTGGCCCGCATCCATACGGCGGCGGACCCGCTGCGCATCGTCTGCGTCGCCCGGTTGTCGGAAGAGAAGGGACATCGCTACCTGATCGAGGCGATCCGTCGGCTGGGTAACGCGCAGGTCCGACTGGATGTCATCGGCACAGGGCCGCTTCTCGATGATCTGCGGCGACAGGCGGCCGATCTGCCCCGGGTCCACATCCACGGATTCGTGGCGGACGCGACCCCGTATTTCCGGACCGCCGATATCTTCGCACTTGCGTCCATCCGCGAGAGCCTTTCGGTCGGCGTCCTCGAGGCGATGGCATACGGCGTGCCGGTCCTGACTACCGATGTCGGCGCACATCCCGCCGTCGTCGGCGAGAGCGGGGCGGGCTGGATCTTACCGAGAGGGGACCCTGATGCGCTGGCGCATGCGATCCGGTCCGTTCTGGATGCGCCCGAGCGACTTCCGGCGATGGCGGCCCGGGGCGTCGCCGCCGTCCGCGCACATCATTCCATGGACGTCTACGTCGACCGGATCACCGGACTCTATGAGGCGGAGCTCAACCGCCGGCGGTGATCCGCGCCCGGATTTCCTCCAGAACCGGACCGATATCCCGTTCGAAATCCGCGTTCGGAGCATAACCCAAGTCGCGTCGTGCCAGCCCGATATCGGCGACCGAATTGCGGACCTCCACCCGGTTCAGCGGCGCCTGGATCGGCCGAAGGTCGGACCCGAACGCCGCGCAGACGGCATCTGCGATGGTATTCACGCTCCGGCCCTGACCCGACCCGATATTGTAGATGGATCCGGCCCGACCGCGTCGCATGGCGAGCATGAGCCCCTGTACGATGTCGCCGACATGCACGAAGTCGCGGACCTGTTGCCCGCCCCCGAAAATCACCGGCGCCTCCCCCGCGAGGATGCGCGTGGCGAAGATCGTGATGACCCCGACATAGGGCGTATAGGTCTGTCCGGGACCGTAGACGTTGAAAAAGCGGAGGGTGACCGCCTCGAACCCCATCGCCTCCGACATCTGGCGCAGGTATCGCTCCGCCGCCATCTTGGCCGTCCCGTATGGCGACAGGGGGTCGAGCGGATGATCCTCCGGGATAGGATAGGGTGCGTCGAGATCGGGATAGACCGCCATCGAGGAGGCGAGGATGACCCGGCGGATATCGCGTCCCTCCAGCGCCCGGATCAGGGCGAGCGTTCCCATCAGGTTCACGTCCGCATCCTCGTGGAACGTCTCGACCGAGGCGCGGATGCTGACCTTGGCGGCAAGATGGAAAACGACGTCCACGCCGTGCAGCGCTCGGTCCAGCGCCTTCGGATCGCGGATATCCCCGATCACCAGGTTCGCGCCCTCCGGCACCGCCGCACGATCGCCCACGCTCAGGTCGTCGATCACAGTGACCTGCAATCCGTCCTTCAGCAGCGCGCGGACCAGATGCGATCCGATGAACCCCGCGCCCCCCGTCACCAGCGCGTGGCGATACGGCTCACTCATCTCGCGACCTCCAGACGCCTTCGGTCGTCACGACACAGTCCCGCAATTCCGCGCCGGCGGCCACGTCAGCCCCGTCAAGAACGACACAACGCTCCAGCATCACCGGACCGCCGAAGCGCACGTCCGTCCCGACGACGCACGCGCTCGATCTGCTTCCGGCGGGCAGAGGCGTCCCGAGCAGCACATCCATTCCATTCCGCGAAAGGTAATGCCGGTTGCAGGCGATCACATCGTCCGGCGTCGTCAGGTTCATGTCCCACCCGATCGCGTCCAGCACATGCACGGGCTGTCTTCCGTCGATCAGGGTCTGGATCGCATCGGTTAATTCGATCTCACCCCGCAGCGCCGAGGGCGGCGTGTTTCGGATCGCGTCGAACAGGGCCGGGGAAAAGGCGTATTGTCCCGTCCCCTTGAGCCAGTTCGGAAGGTGCACCGGCTTCTCTACGACCCGGGAAATCCGACCGTCCGCATCGTGCACGACCGAGAAGTTGCGCCGGATCGCGTCGACATCCGTCTCCGTCCGGACCGCCACCAACCCCGCCATTCCGTCCCCCATCCGGAAGAGCCGCGACTCGTCGTCCATCGTGAACGCGATATCGGCGAGGATGAGGACAAAGGCATGTCCCGCAACCGCGTCCTCCGCCTTCAGGACGGCATGACCGAGGCCCCGCCGCTCCGCCTGGACATGGAAAGAGACACCGATCCCCGGCACCGGATGGGCCGCCACCGCGGCGCGCACGTCGTCGCCGAGGTGCCCGATCACGATGCAGGCATGGCGCACGCCGTTCCGGGCCAGCAGGTCCAGGTGCGCAATCAGAAGCGGGCGATCCAATACCGGCATCAATGCCTTCGGGACGACCCGGCCGAGTCCACCCATCCGGCTGCCCTGTCCCGCGGCGAGGATCACCGCCACCTCCACCGAGCCGGTATCTGTCATCTCCGCGCGATCCCCTCGATCAGGCGGAGCTTTTCGGCCACCCGCACGTCCCAGCTGTTCCTGCGCGCCAGGTCGATCCGGGCCGATACCCGATCCGGTGCGTCATCCGCGAGCGCACGGAGGATCGCGGCTTCCAGACCGTCCGGGCCGTCGCCGATATGGACGATATCCGCATGCGGCATCACCGCGGGAACCGACGTGGACACCACGGGCCGCCCCGTGGCCAGATATTCGTGCAGCTTCAAAGGATAGATCCCCCGCACGAAATCGTCGATCAGGTAGGGGATCAGGCACACGTCGAACCCCCTCACATATCCGGGCAGCTCCGACACCTCGGCCATGCCGGTCAGGGTCACGTTGTCCCGCTCCGCGACCGGGCCGATATCGAGATTGGCCTGCACCGGTCCGACGAGAACGAAATGCCAATCCGGCCGCCGCCCGGCGATCGCGGCAAGGCTCGCTACATCTACGCGCTTGTCGAGGATCCCGCAAAGACCGATGATCTTGCGACCGGATGCGACGATCTCTGCTAGGTCAGGGGCGACCGGAAGGTCGCCGCCCGCCGCCCGGTTGAAATGGGTGAAGTCGGCAGCGTGATGCTGAAGGTGGAGACGATCCCCGTGCGGCCTGTGCAATTCGTACAATCGGTCCGAACTGACGAAGATCAGGTCCGCAAGCCGCGCCATCTCCCGGTCCATGCCGGCAATATTGGCGTGGCGACGTCCTTCCCTCGGGAAATAGCCTGCCCAATGATCGATGCAGTCGTACACGACCGGACCGTCCGGGAGGTGCGGCAAATGCTGGACGCTCGCCGGTTCGAACACCCAATAGAGCGGATCCGCGATGTCGTGTTCCTGAAGCATTTCCCGCCACCAGCCGCGAAGGGTCCGCCCGTTGACAGCGCGCACCGCCCGGGAAAGGGCGCCTGGCAGAGCGTGGATCGGCAGCGCACGACCCGGTGCCGCGACCCGGATGACGTCCGCGGCCCGCGCGACATCCAGATGCCGGGGTGCCTCGTTCGCGAGCGACCGCCAGCCGCCCGTCGCGGCTGATGTCACCGATCGCGGCGGATCGACATAGACGACGCGGTGATGCACGGCGACCCGGGCCATGATCTGCTGCGGGACGCCCAGATGAGAGTTCCAGTCCTGCGACGCGAGACAGACGATATCCAACCGCGGCAACCTATCGGCGCGGCAGGGCGAGCCATGCCTGCCAGTCCGTCAAGGCGGGGCGTCCCTCCCCTCCGGCCGTCCACAGCCCGGTCCGCATCCACTGCGCGAACCACCGGTTCATCCCGTTCGCCCGCATCTTCTCCCAGAGCGGATCGTAGTCCCGCGGCACGTACCAGATCACGAATTCCGCATCGAGCGCGTCGGCTTCCCCGAAGAGCCGCCGGACATAGGCGGCTTGCGAATCTGTGCTCGAATTAATCCAGACGAGCGACATCAGGTTGGTATAATCGCCTCCGAGAAAGCCCGTTTCCGCGACGGCGAAGGGCTTGTCCGGCAGAATGCGCGCCACCTTGGAGAACCAGTCGGCGGGCAGGCGCGACGCATCGCCCCCGACGCCGTCCCAGACATAGGGATAGGTGCTGACCGCGACGACATCCGTGTACGGGGCAAGATCGCGCATGAGCGAGGCAAGGCCCCGGTCGAGATAGTCTCCATTCCCCAGCGTGTAGGTAGGGAACACCATCAGGTCCGGATGCGCGGCCTTGACCTCGCGGTAGACATGCGCGGCCAGGGCCACGAACGCGTCGCGGGTCGGGCCCGCATCGGCCAGGTCGGATATCTCGATGGCATAGGCGAAATACTTCGGCCGGAACGTCCGGATCATCTCCAGCGCATAAGCCGTGAATGCCTGCTTCACCTGATCGGAATCCAGCGGTGCGTCCTGAAAAGACGCGGGGTTCTCCATATGGCTGTCCGCGCTCCAATACTGCGCGAGGCCGGTGCGGGTCAGCGCCAGCGGCGTGATCGACAGGAAGACGGCCTTTCCGGCTGGCGTGCCGTTCACCCGCCGCTGGATGTCCTGGCGGACATTGTCGGCGTAGGGGCGGTTTTCCAGCGCTTCGGTCCACGGAACGCCCTCGTCGAGATGATGCGCGATGATGTCGCCGTTCGCCGCGATCCGTTCGTACGTGTCCGCAAAAGCCGCTTCGGTGAAATCGTAGGGCAGCGGGGTGAAACCCATGTGGAAACTGCGGGAGGCGGGCATTTCCTGAGCGGACACGCGGCTGCCCTCCTCGGGGGTACAGGCGAGGAGAAGAGACACAATCGCGAGGAAGAGAATTCTGCGCATGAACCCGGCTGCGTTCTTGACGATACGTCACCGCTAAGCGGCGTCGGCGAACCTGGCAACAGGTTTGTCCGCTGATCCTGCCACCGGACCGGGGCCCGCCGACCGGTCGGGACGCGGTGCCCTTCAAGGGCGTGCAGGCCTTCTGTACGACGGTGATCGGGTCGGCTCCAGGGCGTCCGTGGCCTGCGGCATCACTATCTCGCGACCCACGCCTGCATGGGATTCGGGTCCTGCCGGTCGGACGCCGGTTTCTCGAACACCTTCTTCCGGTGCCGACTTGTCGGCGCGGGCGTTCCTTCTGCGCGAATGGGACCACCCCATTCTGACGGTGCCCGACCCCGGGATCGCACATGCCGGATGACCGCAAACGTCGGTCTCCGCGAAGGCCGCCTGCGTGGCACCTTGTCTGACATGCCTCGGAAACGATACTCGGACGGGCATGCGGGATATCGACCTCATCATCTTCGACTGCGACGGCGTTCTCATCGACAGCGAAGGATTGTCCGGGGAGGTCCTGATTGCGGCGCTGGCGGAACTCGGCATCGCGGTGGATTTCGACACGTTCTGCGTGCGGATGGTCGGGCGCAGCTTCTCCACCGTCGCCACGGAGATACGCGCGGCGCAAGGCGTGGCCCTCCCCCCGGAATTCGAGGCGTCCTATCGCGCCCGCCTCCTCGTTCGGTTCGAGACGGAGCTGCGCCGGACCGACGGCGTCGTGGCCATGCTAGACGGGCTCGATATTCCCAGCTGCGTCGCGACCTCCTCCAGCCCCGCCCGTGCCCGCCGCTCGCTGGAGCTGACGGGCCTCGCCAGTCGGCTCGGGCATGTCTTCACGGCGAGCGAGGTGGCGCATGGCAAGCCCGCGCCCGATCTCTTCCTCCATGCCGCGGCCCGCATGGGCGTCGATCCCGCCCGGTGCCTCGTGATCGAGGACAGCCTGCCGGGGATCGACGCCGCCCGCCGCGCCGGAATGGCCGTCCTGCGCTATGTCGGGGGCGCGCATCTGAAGGGGCGACGGCTGAAGCATGGGCCGGACGTCGTCACCTTCGACCATTGGCGCGACTTCCCCGCGCTCGCCGGGCTCGCGACATGAACGATACGCGGTTCGACGACGCGGCCCGGGCCGGATGGCTCTACTACGTGGCGGGCAACACGCAGGACGAGATCGCGCGCAAGCTCGGCGTGTCCCGTCAATCGGCCCAGAGACTGGTGGCGACGGCGATCAGCGAGCGGCTCGTCAAGGTTCGCCTCGACCATCCCATCGCGCGCTGCATGGAACTCGCTCATCGACTCATGGATCGCTTCGACCTGGCGCGCTGCGAAGTGGTTCCGTCGGACCCGGATGCGCCGGGCCTTCTGACCGGGGTGGCCATCGTCGGTGCCGCGGAGATGGAGCGGGTGCTGAAATCGACCGAGTCCCGGATCCTCGCCCTGGGGACTGGTCGCGCACTCCGGGCCTGCGTGGAGCAGCTCACGGCGATGGACTGCCCGCAGCATCGAATCGTCTCGCGGCTCGGCAACATGATGCAGGACGGATCGGCGACGCCCTACAACGTCGTGATCCGGATGGCCGACCGGGTCGGCGCGCGGCACTATCCGATGCCCCTGCCCGTGCTCGCGCGGTCCGAGGCGGAGCTGGCCACGCTCCACGACCTGCCGCCGGTCCGCGCGACGCTCGACCTCTGCGTCCGGGCCGATGCGACCTTCGTCGGCATCGGTCAGATCGACGACAGCGCGCCGCTCCTCGTCGATGGTTTCCTGACCCCCGCGGATCTGCGTGCCCTGCAGGGAAAGGGCGCGGTGGGTGAGATCACGAGCTGGGTCTACGACGCGACCGGAACACCCCTGCTCGGCGGATCGAACGCCCGGGTGCTGTCCGCACCGCTCGGTCGGGCGACGGACGCGCCGGTCACCGGGATCGCCGTCGGTGCGGCAAAGGCCCCGGCGATCCATGCGGCCCTGTCCGGCCGACTGATCGACGGGCTGATTACGGACGAAGCGACCGCCCTCCAGGTGCTCGACATCTGAACTCCCTTGACAGGTGAAGGGTGATGATTGAGCATCGGCCCACCTGATAGGCAATTGCCCATTCGGGCAACGGGAGGAACAGATGACCAACATGACACGAGCCCTTCTGGGTGCCGTGGCCTCGTGTGCGGTGGCATCCGTCGCCGCGGCGCAGGATACCACGACCCTCACGATCGCGACCGTAAACAACGGCGACATGATCCGGATGCAGGGTCTGACCGACGATTTCACCGCACAGAATCCGAACATCTCCCTCGAATGGGTGACGCTCGAAGAGAACGTCCTCCGCCAGCGGGTCACGACCGACATCGCCACCAACGGCGGCCAGTACGACGTGATGACGATCGGCACCTACGAGGTTCCGATCTGGGCCAATCAGGGATGGCTCACATCGCTCAACGATCTGCCCGCGGAATACGACATCGACGATATCCTCCCCGCGATCCGCGGCGGCCTGTCGGTGGATGGCGAGCTCTACGCCGCCCCGTTCTACGGTGAATCGTCCATGGTGATGTACCGCACCGACCTGATGGAAGCCGCCGGGCTGGAAATGCCCGAGGCGCCAACCTGGGACTTCATCCGCGAAGCGGCGGCGGCGATGACCGACAAGGATGCCGAAATCTACGGCATCTGCCTGCGCGGCAAGGCGGGCTGGGGCGAGAACGCCGCCTTCCTGTCGGCGATGAACAACTCCTTCGGCGGCAAGTGGTTCGACGAGGAGTGGAACGCCCAGTTCGATCAGCAGCCCTGGCGCGACACGCTGACCTTCTATGTCGAGATGATGAACGAGAGCGGCCCTCCGGGCGCGTCGTCCAACGGCTTCAACGAGAACCTCGCGCTGTTCCAGCAGGGCAAGTGCGGCATGTGGATCGACGCGACCGTCGCGGCCTCCTTCGTGACGGGCGCCGATTCCACAGTCGCCGACAGCGTCGGCTTCGCGCTCGCCCCCGATAACGGTCTCGGCAAGCGGGCGAACTGGCTCTGGGCCTGGTCGCTGGCTATCCCGACCTCCACGGATGCGCCGGATGAGGCAAAAGCCTTCGTCCAGTGGGCGACCTCCAAGGAGTACACGGCGCTGGTGGCCGAAAACGAGGGCTGGGCTAACGTGCCTCCGGGCACGCGCACCTCGCTCTACGAGAATCCCGAATACGCCGACGTGCCGTTTGCACAGATGACGCTGGAAAGCATCAACTCCGCCGATCCGACAAACCCGTCGGTGGACCCGGTGCCCTATACCGGGGTGCAGTTCGTGGCGATCCCGGAGTTCCAGGGCATCGCGACCGCGGTGGGTCAGCAATTCTCGGCCGCCCTCGCGGGCACGACCAGCATCGACGACGCGCTGGCCGCCGCCCAGGCGCTGACGACCGAGGAGATGGAGGACGCGGGCTACAGATAGGCCCGTCCGCGGCGGGGTCCTGACCGGGCCTCGCCGACCTCCCGCCCGAGATCGACCGGGGCCGTCCGCGGCCCCGCCCCGCCCACCGCCGGAGCATCCCGATGGCCACCGCCCATTCCCGCAGCCTCGCCCGCCTGATGATCGCACCCGCGACGGTTCTGCTGCTGGGCTGGATGCTGATCCCGCTCTGCATGACGCTCTACTACTCGTTTCAGCGCTACCGGCTGCTGACACCCGACAATCGCGGCTGGGTCGGCTTTCGGAACTACGAACGCTTCCTGTCGAACCCCGCCTTTCAGGACGCATTCGTCAACACCCTCATCCTCGTGATCGGCGTTCTCGTCATCACGGTCGTTCTCGGTGTCCTGCTCGCGATCCTGCTGGATCAGCCGATGTGGGGTCAGGGGGTCGTGCGCATCCTGGTTATCGCGCCGTTCTTCGTGATGCCGACCGTCTCCGCGCTGGTCTGGAAGAACATGTTCCTCAACCCGGTCAACGGCCTCTTCGCCTACGGGGCCAAGGCGCTGGGGCTGCAACCCTACGACTTCCTCTCCCAGGCACCGCTTGCCTCCATCGTCGGCATCGTGTCCTGGCAATGGTTGCCCTTCGCGACCCTGATCCTGCTGACCGCGATCCAGTCCCTCGACAGCGAGCAGATGGAGGCCGCCGAGATGGATGGCGCGGGTCCGCTCAACCGCTTCTGGTTCATCACGCTGCCGCATCTGAGCCGCGCCATAACCGTCGTCATCCTGATCCAGACGATCTTCCTTCTGTCGATCTTCGCCGAGATACTGGTGACGACCAATGGCGGCCCGGGAACGGCATCCACCAACCTGACCTACCTCGTCTATGCCGAGAGCCTCCTGAACTACGATGTCGGCGAAGGCTCCGCCGGGGGGGTCGTCGCCATCGTCCTCGCCAACATCGTCGCGATCTTCCTGATGCGGATGATCGGTAAGAATCTGGACGCCTGACCATGGCCCGCGCGATCACCTCCCGCCGCAAGGCCGTCAACACAGCGCTCGCCTGGGCGCTCGGGCTGGCGATCTTCTTCCCGATCCTCTGGACGGTGCTGACCAGCTTCAAGACCGAGGCCACGGCCATCGCCGACCCGCCCGTCTGGTTCTTCTTTGACTGGACGACGGAGAATTACGGCGTGGTGCAGGAGCGCTCCGGCTATTTCCGCTTCTTCTGGAACAGCGTCATCATCTCCGTCGGCTCGACGATCCTCGGCCTGATCGTCGCGATCCCCGCCGCCTGGTCCATGGCCTTCGTGCCCGGCAAGCAGACGAAGAACGTGCTGATGTGGATGCTCTCGACCAAGATGCTGCCCGCGGTCGGCGTCCTCGTCCCGATCTACCTGATCTTCCGCGACCTCGGGCTGCTCGACAACGTGTTGGGTCTGGTGATTGTGCTGACGCTCATCAACCTGCCGATCATTGTCTGGATGCTCTACACCTATTTCAAAGAGATCCCGGGCGAGATCCTGGAAGCCGCGCGCATGGACGGCGCGGGCCTGCGGGCGGAGATCCTCTATGTGCTGACGCCGATGGCCGTGCCCGGCATCGCGTCCACCATGCTCCTCAACATCATCCTCGCCTGGAACGAAGCGTTCTGGACCCTGAACCTAACGGCCGCAAAAGCCGCGCCCCTGACCGCCTTCATCGCCAGCTACTCCTCCCCCGAGGGATTGTTCTACGCCAAGCTTTCGGCCGCTTCGACGATGGCCATCGCCCCGATCCTTATCATGGGCTGGTTTAGCCAGAAGCAACTCGTGCGCGGCCTCACCTTCGGCGCCGTGAAATGACCATCGCTCCCCCGTCCACCCCAACCGGAGACTACAGATCATGGGCACGATAACCCTTTCCCAGGTCACGAAGTCCTTCGGCGACGTGCAGGTGATCCCGCCCCTCGACCTCGCCATCGAGGAAGGGGAGTTCGTCGTCTTCGTCGGACCCTCGGGCTGCGGCAAGTCCACGCTGCTGCGCCTGATCGCGGGGCTGGAGGACGTGACCTCGGGCGAGATCGCCATCGACGGACGCCCGGCCACGGAGGTTCCGCCCGCCAAACGCGGCCTCGCCATGGTGTTCCAGTCCTACGCCCTCTATCCGCACATGTCCGTCCGCAAGAACATCGCCTTTCCCCTGCGGATGGCCAAGATGGACACCGCCGAGCAGACGCGGAGGGTGGAGAACGCCGCCCGCGTCCTCAACCTCTCCGATTATCTCGACCGCCGCCCGGGACAGCTTTCGGGCGGACAGCGGCAGCGGGTCGCCATCGGCCGCGCCATCGTGCGCGAACCGGCCGCGTTCCTCTTCGACGAGCCGCTCTCGAACCTGGACGCGGCCTTACGGGTCGGCATGCGTATGGAGATTTCGGAGCTGCATTCCCAGCTTGAAACTACGATGATCTACGTTACCCACGATCAGGTGGAGGCCATGACCATGGCCGACAAGATCGTGGTCCTGCAGGCCGGGAACATTGAGCAGGTCGGTTCGCCGCTCGACCTCTATCATGCGCCCCGAAACACTTTCGTCGCGGGCTTCATCGGCTCCCCGAAGATGAACCTCATCGACGGTCCGGAGGCTGCCAAGCACGACGCCACCACCATCGGCATCCGCCCCGAACATGTCGACGTCGCCCCCGACGGCCCGTGGGAGGGTACGGTCGGCGTGGCCGAGCATCTGGGATCCGATACTTTCCTCCATGTCCACGGGACCGGCCTCCTCGAGACCATGACCGTGCGACAGACGGGCGACATTGCGGTCCGCCACGGCGATGCCATCCGCCTCGCCCCCCGCCTTGACGAACTGCACCGCTTCGGGCCGGACGGCCTGCGCCTGTGAGAGCCGAACCATGAGGCTGGAGGGAAAGACGGCGCTCGTCACCGGCGGCGGACGCGGCATAGGTCATGCCATCGCCACACGCTACAGGGCCGAGGGCGCGCAGGTCGTCATCGGAGATATCGACCTCCCCCGGGCGGAAGCGGCGGCAGGGCCGATCGGCGCCACCGCCCTGTCCCTCGACGTCACGGATCAGGACAGCATCGAAGCCTGCATCGATGCGGTGGAAGCCCGACACGGCGGACTCGACATCCTGGTCAACAACGCCGCCCTGTTCGACCTTGCGAGCATCATCGACATCACCCGCGAGAGTTTTGACCGTCTCGTCGCAATCAATGTCGGCGGCACCCTGTTCACCCTCCAGGCCGCCGCCCGTTCGATGATCGCGCGGGGCCGCGGCGGGCGGATCATCAATATGGCCTCACAGGCGGGGCGGCGCGGCGAGGCGCTGGTCGGCGTCTACTGCGCGACCAAGGCCGCCGTGATCTCCCTCACCCAGAGCGCGGGCCTCGACCTGATCCGCCACGGCATAAACGTCAACGCCATCGCCCCCGGCGTGGTCGACGGCGCGCATTGGGACGATGTGGACGCCCGGTTCGCAGCCGCCGAAGGGCTGAAGCCTGGCGAAAAGAAGCGACAGGTCGCGCGGGCCGTCCCCGCGGGCCGCATGGGGACGGCGGAGGACCTGACCGGGATGGCCGTCTTCCTCGCCTCCTCCGATGCCGACTACGTCGTCGCGCAGACCTACAATGTCGATGGCGGGAACTGGATGAGCTGATGACGATCCCGCTTTCGCTCGCGACCCTCCCCGACCTGCCGGACGGGGTGACCGGCCCTGGCTATGCCCGCGCCGCCCTCAGCCCCGGAATCGTCCATATCGGCGTCGGCAACTTTCACCGGGCGCATATGGCCGTCTATCTCGACCGGCTGTTCGCCCTTGGCCGCGACCTGGACTGGGCCATTCTCGGCGCGGGCGTGCGGCCCGGCGACGCCGCCATGCGCGACCGACTGCGGGCGCAGGATTGCCTGACCACCGTGGTCGATCTCGATCCCGCCGGGTCCACCGCCCGGGTGATCGGGCCAATGATCGACTTCCTTCCCGTCGATCCCGCCGCACTCGTGGCGGCCCTCTCCGATCCCGCCATCCGTATCGCGTCGCTCACCATCACCGAAGGCGGTTATTACATCGACCCGCTGACCGGCGCGTTCGACGCGGACCACCCCGATATCGCCGCCGATGCCACCTCGCCGGACGCACCGCGGAGCGTGTTCGGCATCCTTCTGGCCGCGCTCCGGGCCCGGCGGGACGCGGGAACGCCCCCCTTCGCGATCCTGTCCTGCGACAACATTCCCCATAACGGCGAGGTCACCCGCGCGGCGCTCGGTGGACTCGCCCACCTCCTGGATCCGGGCTTGGCGGCGTGGATCGAAAGCGGAGTCGCGATCCCCAACGGCATGGTCGACTGCATCACCCCGGCCACAGACCCAGCGGTAATTGCCCGCGTTCGCGCCTTGGGGATCGAAGACAGCGCCCCGGTCACCTGCGAGCCGTTCCGGCAATGGGTGCTGCAGGACCGGTTCCCCGAAGGACGCCCGGCGCTGGAGGCGGTGGGCGTGGAATTCGTCGAAGACGTCCTGCCCTACGAGTTGATGAAGTTGCGCCTTCTCAACGGGCTGCATGCCGCGATGGGTTATGCCGGCGATCTGCGCGGGCACCGGATGGTGCATGACGCCGTTCGCGATCCGCTGATCCGCGATTGGCTCCGGACACTCGCCCGAACCGAGATCATTCCCACCCTCTCCCCGATCCCCGGCGTCGATTACGACGCCTATCTCGCGACGCTGTTCGAGCGGTTCGGGAACCATGCCGTAGGCGATACGATCCCGAGAATCTGCCTAGACGGCTCCAACCGTCAGCCGAAATTCATCCTTCCGACCCTGCGCGACCGGCTGGCGCAAGGCGGCAGTGCGGACGGTCTGGTCATGGAAATTGCCTTTTGGCGACGCCATTGCCGCGATTCCGCAACGCTCGACGATCCGCGCGCCGAGATGCTCCGTTCCACCGCATCGGAGCATCCCGGCGCGTTCCTCGCCCTGACGGAGATTTTCGGTGATCTGGGGCAGGCGACATCGGTTGCCGACCCCTTCGACCGGATCGCCCGGGATCTCGATGCACGCGGGCCGGACGCGCTTCTGCGGGACGGCGCGCGCTAACCCGACTGCGCCTCCGGGAACCAGGACGTATCCATCACCTCGTACCGATCGGAAAAATCCGTCAGCTCGACGAGGTCGTCGCGCCGCACGATCTGAACCTCGTTCCCGTTGCGGCGGATATACCCTTCTTTCTCCATATTGATCAGCGTCTTGCTGACATAGACATTGGTCAGGCCCAGGTAATCGCCGATCTGGCTCTGGTTCAGGGGCAGGCGAATGGTATCCGTCATCGACGTGTTCGTGATCCGCAACCGCGCAAGCAGATCCAAGAGCAGGTAGCCGATCCGCTCCTTCGCGCTCATCCGCCCCATCGCACGCAGCAGGTCGGTGAACACCACCTGGTCCCGCAGGGAAACAGACAGCAGAAGCGCCGTCAGACGGGGGGAATCCCTGAGGATCACGTCCAGGCCCGATTTCGGGAACGGACAGAGGCACACATCCTCGACCGTCATCGTCGCGGTCGTCGCATGTATCACCGGCAGGTCCGCCATTCCGACGATATCGCCCGGATGGTGCAGCTTGACTATCTGCCGACGACCATCCGGAAGGTCCGTGTAGCTGAAGAGCCAACCCGACTTGACCACGAAGAGGTCGCCGGTGCTGTCGCCAGCCCGATAGATTTCCACGTTCTTGCCGAAGTTCTTCTCGGACTTCTCAAGCTGTTCCAGATGATCGACATTCGCATCATCGAGATCGATGTAATGCGACATCTTCTGAACAAGGCAACTCGCGTTCTTGGCCATCTCGCTCTCCGAATCCCGGGACTTCTCCGTCGCTTATGACCCGGTCTCTTCCCTTCGGCCAGCGAAGTCGCGTTCGGTGCCTGTCCGTGCCCCTTCGGTCGGTATTCGGTATGCCGGAGACCGAACTCCGGTCCCGACACGACGCGTAAGGGCCGCGCGGACTTTGCCCGCGTCGGGACGCCAATCCCGCACCGCTTGCACGAACCCCGCCGCATAGGCATCCCAGCTATAATTAGCGACGCCGCGGCGCCCATTCCGCGAGGCTCGCGACCAAAGGGCCCGATCCTGCAGCAGGCGAAGCATGGCCGATCCCAGTGCATGTTCGTCGTTCGGATCGACGAGAAGGCCGTTCGCCAAATCGCCGACGATATCGACCGGCCCGCCGATTCCCGTCGCCACCACCGGCAGACCCGCTGCCGCCGCCTCGATAAGGGTGAGACCGAACGGCTCCGCCAATGCGGGGTTCACGAACAGGCCACCGGTCCGCGCGGCAACCTCGTAGAGACCCGGCACATGGGCCGCATCGTGTCGTCGCGGCAGCGCGAGCCGCCCGTAGAGATCGTGCCGATCCATTCCCGCCAGCAGGGCGCCGATCACCTCCCGCTGTTCCGCCTCGCCGCTGTCCGGCCCGTCGCGAAGGCCCGCCACGATGGCGAGGTTCGCCCGCTCCCGCAGGGCAGGCGACGCGGCATAGGCGTCGAGAAGCGCCGGAAGGTTCTTCTTTCGCACCGGCCGCGCGACGGCGAGGATCAAAGGTCGCGTCAAGTCCCGCAGGAACGGCGACAAGAGCGAGCGCGCTGCGTCCTCGTCCGCTTGCCCCATCTCGACACCCGGGGTCAGGCGATGGACCCGCTTCGGCACGACGCCATAGGCCCCGACCTGACGCTCCGCCTCGTCCCGGCTCGACACGACCACGAGGTCCGACCGGGCGAGCGCCATCCGCTCCAGCGCCAGCCGTGACCGCAGTCGAGGCCCCGGATCGTCCGCCCCGACCTTGTCGGCGGCGAGTGAGTGGGGCGTATAGACGACCCGGCATCCGAACCGGGCCCGGATCGCCAGCGCCACCTGCGCGGCATCGGCGAAATGGGCGTGGATCACGTCCGGAACCCGATCGAGACGGCCGATATGATCGATCAGGGCGGCGGTGAAATCCTCCACCTCGTCGGCCAACGCCTCCTTCGACAGGTACCCACGCGACCGCGTCGGCACCCGGACGATCCCGTATCCCTCCCCAGTCTCACGCGGCGCCGCATGGACTGCACCCAGCGACGAATCGTGGAACAGGCGGGTCACGACTTCCACCCGGCTTACATCGGCCCGTGCAGCCATCGCGCGCGCGGCGCCAAGGACGTAGGTGATGTGTCCGCCCGTATCCTCCGTGATGCCGAACCGCACCGGCGGGGCCCGAAGGCAGCCACCGAGGGCCACATGCATCACGAACATGGATGGACTCCGATCCGGTTTCCTCGGGAAGCGTTAACCTTTTCTTTTCACGTGGGCTTGTCCTCCGCCTTCAAACTGGCTTCAGCGCCTTTGGTTCGCGCCTGCGACACTTCGTCAGGCGGCGCCGGAGGTTTGTCCCCCGGCACCGTCCACTCAGTCGAGGAGACGACCGATTTCCGCGCCGAGTTCGGTTGCGGCCGTGTCGCTGTCGACTTGGTCATTCGCGATCGCAGCCAGCTTGTCGACCACGACCTGGCTGATCCGAACGCCGTTCCGGCCGGGCCAGGCGAACCAGGGGTAGGCCCGGTCCATCTGCGTGGCCGATGTGCGCCAGGCCGGGTTGGCGTCATAGAACGCGCCCAGTTTGTCCGCTTCCATCGCATCCGCGTTGACAGGCATGTAGCCGGTATTCTCCACCACATAGGTCTGTCCGTCCGCGCCGGTCCCATAGAGCAGATACTCGAACGCAGCCGCGCGCCGCGCCGGATCGTCGGTCAGGATCACCGCCGCCATACCGCCCGAGGCGACCCCGCCACCTTCGACGAGGGTCGGCATCTGCGCCGTGCTCCAGTCGAAGCGTCCCGCGATCTCCCGATCGAAGCTGCGGACCGCCGCCGTCGAGTTGAAGTAGAGGCCGAGGCCACCCGCATACATCTGCTGCCGCGCGGCGGAGTTCGGGATGCCCTGCTGTCCGCCCTCGTCGTGGAACCGCTCGAACAGCGCCAGCGCCCGGCGCCCCTCCTCGGTGTCGAAGGCGAGCGTGCCGTCCTCGGCCAGGGGCTGCATCCCCGCATTCGCGAGCAGGTTCTGCACCATCCAGTCGTCATCGCCGGGCGCATAGTACATCCCCATGATGTCGTCCCCGAGCGCGTCGATATCGGCGGCCAGCGCGATGGTCTCGTCCCAGGTCGTGGGCATGTTCTCCGGATCGCCCCCGGCCTGCCGTACGAGGTCCGCATTGTAGAACATCACCGGGGTCGACGACGTCCACGGCAGGCCATACTGCACCCCGTCCACCTGTGTCAGGGCCAGGGCCTCCGGCGTGTAACCAAGCGCCCCCATGTCCGTGCCCGCCATCAAGTCGTCCAGCGGCTCCACCATGTCGCGGGCGACCAGTTCGCCTAGCAGATGGCTACCGACCAGAAAGACATCCGGCGCGGTCCCGGCCAGGTCCTGCCGGATCACCGTCACCAGCCCCTCGTCGTAATCGACCGACGGGGCCTGGATTTCGATCGCCACGTTCGGATTCGCCTCCATGAACCGGTCGGCGAGGCCCTGCTGCCATTCGGCATGGTGCGGCCAGGCGTGGAACACGGAGATCGTCGTCTCCTGCGCCAGGGCCGGGGTCGCGGCCAGGGCGGCCGCGAGGGTCAGGGTGAATGTCCGTCTCTGCATCTCGTTACTCCTTTGCAGGTGGATCAGGTGCGCGCCCCGAGGCCGAGGCCCCGGATCAGCGCGCGTTGGAAGAACAGAAAGGCGATCACCAGCGGCGCCGTGACCATCACGCCCCCGGCCATCAAGGCGCCGACATTCCCCGTGCTTTCGCCCGAGGAGCGGAACGCGGCGAGGCCCAGCGGCGGCGTCATCATCGAACTGTCGGTGATGACCACCAGTGGCCAGTAGAGGTCATTCCAGTGATTGATGATCGAGATCGTCGCGAAGGCCGCCACCGCAGGCCAGGCGGCGGGCACCATCAGGCGCCAGACGATCGCCAGCTCCGAGAAGCCGTCGAGTCGGGCCGCGTCCAGTACCTCGTCCGGGTAGCTCACGAAGAACTGCCGGAAGAGGAAGATTGCGAAGGCCGAGATGACGAACGGCACGATCAGCGCGGTGTAGGTATTCAGCAGCCCCGCATAGGCCACCGCGACATAGAGCGGGATCGCAGGCACCTGCATCGGGATCATCAGCGCGAGGATGACCATCCCGAAGAGCACCGGTCGGCCCCGGAACGGCAGCTTGGCCAGCGCGTAGCCCGCGGGCGCCGCGATCGTGACCTGTGCCACGAGGATCACGGCACAGACGAACGCCCCGTTGGCCATGTAGCGCAGGAGCGGCACGGAGGTCAGCGCGTCGCCGTAATTGTCCCGGGCCGCGTCCAGCGACGGGGCGGGCAGGAGCGTGCCGGAATAGACGCTGCCCTGGGGCGCGAGGCTGACTGCGATCATGTAGACGAACGGCGCCAGCGTCACGATGGCCGCGAGCCCGAGCACCAGAAGCGTCCCCGCCCGCCTCATGTCGGCCGCCGCCGGTCGAACCAGACGACGTTCAGGATCGAAACCCCCGCCACCACGGCGAGAAAGAAAATCGCAATGGCCGAGGCGAGCCCGATATCGAAGAACCGGAACGCTTCCTGATAGAGGGTGTAGAGCACCATCTCCGTCGCGCCGTTGGGGCCGCCCAAGGTCAGGACGGCGATGGTCTCGAACTCCGAAACCGCCCGGATCAGCGTGATGACCGTCACGAACAGGGTCACCGGCGCCAGCATCGGCCAGGTGACCATGCCGAACCGCTTCCACCCCCGGTCCGCCCCGTCGATCGAGGCAGCCTCATAGAGGTCGTCCGGAATCGTCGACAGACCCGCCACGTAGAGCAGGACGTTATAGCCCACCATCTTCCAGATGCCGATGAAGGCGAGCGTCCCGAGCGCGGTATCCGGGTCCGACAGGAACCGCTGCTTCTCGAAGCCGAAGGCGTCGAGCGCCGTGTTCACCATGCCGAAGGACGGGTGCAGCACCACCTCCCATGCGGTCGCCATCGCCACCAGCGTCGCCGTCACCGGAAGGAAGAACACCGTCCGGAAGAGGCCGCGCAGCCGTCCCTGCCCCTCGATCAGGATGGCGAGCCAGAGGGCCGCGAAGATCGACACGGGTACGACGATCGCGACATAGAGGCCGGTATTCGCGAGCGATTGGCGAAAGCGCGCATCGGCGAACATCCGGGCGTAGTTGTCGAGGCCGATCCAGTCGAACCCGTCCATTCCGAACTGGTAATCCGTCAGCGACAGCACCGCGACGCCCGAGGACGGCACGAAGAGCAGCGCAAGCAGCAGGAACGCCGCCGGTGCCGCCAGCAGCGCTCCGGCCCGCCGCCTTCGTCGCGCGTCAAGGCTCATGCGACGGCCCGGCGCAGGATGGTGCCGTCGATGCCCGGGTCGCCGGCATAGGCACGCGCTGCGGCGAGGTCGAAATGCACGGTGCCCGCACGCCCGGCGGGCCAGTCGCCCATCTTCGCCGACGCGATCCGCACGACCGCCTCCGCGCCGCAGGCCAGCCGCACGAACAGGTTCGCGTCATGCCCCGCATGTTCCGCGTGGTCCACGATGCATGGCAGGCCCGGAAGACCCGGGCGCGCCGCCTCGCGGATATGCGCCTCCTCCGGACGGAAGGCGACCACGCCGTCAAGGTCGCGCAAGGGCACGCCACCGATCTGCACATCGCGCAGGGCGGTGCCGTCGCCGATATAGCCGCGCATGGTGTCGGCCCCCACGACGTTCAGGTGCGGTTGCGACAGGAACCGCGCAACGTCGAGATCGGCGGGATCGCGATACAGCTCGTCCGGCGTGCCGACCTGACGGACATGACCGTCGAACATGACGACGATCCGGTCCGAGATCGCCATCGCCTCCGCCTGGTCATGGGTCACGAATAGGGTCGTCGCCCCGATCCGCCTTTGCAGGTCGCGAAGCTCCGTCCGGGTCCGGTTGCGCAGGGCGGCGTCGAGATTGGCCAGCGGCTCGTCCAGCAGGAAAAGCGACGGCTCCCGGATCAGGGCGCGGCCAAGGGCGACCCGCTGCCGCTGTCCCCCCGAAAGCTGCGCCGGGCGCCGATCGAGATAATCCTCGATCTGAAGGAGTGCCGCGACTTCGCGGACCTGCCGATCGATCTCCGCCCGCCGCGCCCGCGTCCGCCTCGAAAGACGCCAGATCCCCGGCGCCCGGCCGAACGCCGACAGGTCGGACATCCGTAGGGGCGCCGCGATGTTCCCGGCCACGCTCATATGCGGATAGAGCGCGTAGGACTGGAACACGAAGGCAGTACCCCGATCCTTGGGGGCGAGCCCCTGGACCGGCCGTCCGCCGATCTCGATCACCCCTTCCGACGGCGTCTCCAACCCCGCGATGCAGCGCAGCAAGGTCGATTTGCCGCACCCGGACGGCCCCAGAACCGACACGAATTCCCCGGCCCCGATCTCGAGCGAGACGGCGTCGAGGGCGACCTGGGACCCGAACCGGCACGTAAGGCCCACAATGGAAAGGTCTTGTTTCATGGCATCCCCGCACCGAAAGCCCCCGACCGGCGATCCGGCGGAGCCAACCATCTAATCTGCATCGTCTTTCCGTCGAATGCGCTTTGCCGTTCCGGGTACGTCGGGCGGTTCTGCCCCGGGTGGGTGCCGTCATTCGGCGGGGACCCGGATCGGCCTGGCGCGGATGTGGGACGGGACGGGGGGTTCGCAGGCCTTCTGCTTCGCTCAGGAGCGAACGCGCGTCGCCCGGCCATTCCGGTATCGGTCATGACCCTTGAAGCGACAGGCAAGGCCCGGCGCTTCACTTCATCGGGTCGAGGGGAAAGACCGGACGCGGAACCTTGCGGTAATCGAGCGCGCCGTAATCAACAGTGCAGAGCGCGCCGCTGTCGCAGACCACGATCCGCCCTGCGATCGGCGCGAAGGCGGCGCGAAAATGCTGCATCGAGCGCAGGGCGACGACGCGACAGGCACGTGGGTCGATACCGAAAGTCTCGAACTGGGCGAGGTCCAGGATCTGATGCGCGATGCTCACGATCAGGATGTCGACACCCCCGACACGAAGCACCGCAGTCGGCCCAAAACTCCGTTGCTGGCCGCCAAGGATCGGGCCGGTGCCGGTAACCGTGCCGTCCCCGCGCCACCGAAGCGTCCCGGTCACCTCGATCGGTCCGCCACCGAAATTCGGGGCCGTGCGCCCGCCGAGCGCGAGGGTCACGGTCGCGCCGACCGGTTTGGATTGCAGGCGCCGGGCGACCTCGGCGTCGATCATCGGGCCGAACGCGGCCTCCCCGACCCCGGCATCCAGCAGCGCGGCCAGCAGATCGGTGGAATCGCCATAGGCACCGGAGCCCGGATTGTCGGCATAATCGGCGATCACCAGCGGTCCGCCTCCGGCCCATTCGGCCGCGATGGCCGCAGCGTCCCACACTGTGAGATAGGTGTTCAGGGCCTCGTTCCGCCGGGCCCAGATATCGTCCGCGATCTCCTCTGCCAGATCGAGAGGTGGTGTAGGACCGGATACCGCCTCGTCGCAGGTGACCAGCACCGTGGGCCCGACATCCGCGATATCGGCGCAGGGGAACCCTCCGTTGATGCTGATCGCGAGGATGCCCTTACGAGCTTCGAACGCGCGGGCCAGGGCGTGGCGTTCGATCATCGGCCCTAGATCGGTGCGCCCGCCATTCGCCTCCTCCAGCATCGGACGATGGGCGCGCAGGGTCACGGGACGGATCTCTCCGGTCATCGCTCGGTGCAGCAGTTCCGCGGCCCGTCGCCCGGTCGCACGGATATCGACATGGGGATAGGTCGTAAAACTGACCAGAATCTGTGCCTGCGCGCACATGGCCGGGCTGACATTGGCATGGGGGTCCAGGGTGACCGCGACCGGCAGGTCCGGGCCGACGAGGGCGCGGAGACGTCGCAGGATTTCCCCCTCCCCATCGTCGTGGGAGGCGACGACCATGGCTCCGTGCAGGATCAGGAGGATACCGTCCCAATCGCCCCCGGCAACCGCCGTCAGGAACGGCGCGCAGAGGGCATCGAATGTGGCATCGGTCACCGGGCCGCCAGGCCCCGCCGCGGCACTTCCGGCATGGGTGACTTCCCATCCATGAACGCGGCCGACATCGAGGGCGCCGGCCAGTTCGGTATTGGCATCGCCGCGCATGGCGATCGCCGATGGCCCGTCCAGCAGGTAGCGGTCGCGGAAGTCGTCCAGATCGGTGGGGCGGATGTTGAACGTGTTGGTCTCGTGCGAGATCTCGACGGTCAGGACGCGAAGGCGCACGAATAACGCCTCAGAGAGGATGGTGGCAGGCGACGGGATGCCCGCCGCGCGGTTCGAGAGCAGGCGTCTCCTCCCGGCACAAGACGGTCGCGTTCGGGCAGCGATCCGCGAAGGCGCAGCCCGGCGGCAGGTCGAAGGGCGACGGGACCTCCCCTTCCAGCGGGGCAATGACGCGACGCTTCGCCGGATCGGGGGCGAAGGTGCTGTCCATCAGGGTCTTGGTGTAGGGGTGACGGGCCGGGCAATCGGTATCCGGAAGCGCCTCCACCACGCGACCGAGATACATCACCAGAATCTCGTCGCAGAAATAGCGCACAAGGCTCAGATCGTGGCTGATGAAGAGGTATGTCAGCCCGAGGTCGCGGCGCAGTTCCTCGAGCAGGCTGACGATCTGCGCCTGGACGGAGACATCGAGGGATGCCGTGGGCTCGTCGAGCACGAGGAGCGACGGCCGGAGTGCCAGGGCACGGGCGATGCCGACCCGCTGCTTCTGACCGCCCGAGATCTGGTGCGGGAAGCTCCCGGCAAGACCGGCGTTCAGTCCCACCATCGTGAGAAGGTTTTCGACCTCGTCCGGCTCGGGGGTGCGGTTCTGCACGACGAAGGCCTCGGTCACCGCGCGGGCGATGGTGTAACGGGGGTCGATGGCCGAGTAGGGGTCCTGGAACACCATCTGCATCCGGGCGCGCAGGCGGCGCATGTCGCCCGCCGATTTCGCCAGCAGGTCGTCGCCATCGAAGGTCACGCCACCGCTGGTCGGCTCGATCAGGCGCAGGATCAGGCGCGCGAGGGTGGACTTGCCGCAGCCCGATTCCCCCACCACGCCGATGGTGCGGCCATGGGGAAGGTCGAAGTTCACGCCGTTGACCGCATGCATCACCCGCGCCTTGCGGAACGGGCCGCCGGGCGCGGTAAAGCGCTTGGTGAGGTCACGAACCTCCATCAGATTGGCCTCGCTCCGATCGGTCATCGCGCGACCCCCGGGAAGTGGCAGGCCACGGCACCGGCCCCCTCGACCGCAAGTTCGGGAACCGTCTCACTGCAGATCGCCTGCGCGCGGTCGCAGCGTGGGTGAAAGGGGCAGCCGGGCGGGTAGTTCAGGACCGTGGGGACCGTGCCCGCGATGCCGGTGAGGGCCTCCCCCTCGGTCAGGCCGCGGGGGATGCAGCCGATCAGGGCCTGCGTATAGGGATGTTGCGGCGCGTCGAAGATGGCGTCGACCGGCCCCTGTTCGACGGCGCGGCCCGCATACATCACGACCACACGGTCGCAGGTCTGGGCCACGACGCTCATATCGTGGGTGATGAGGATCAGGGCCAGGTCGCGCTGCTTCACGAGGTCGTCCAGCAGGCGGATGATCTGTGCCTGCACGGTGACGTCCAGCGCGGTGGTGGGCTCGTCCGCGACCAGAACGTCCGGATCGGCGGCGAGCGCCATGGCGATCACGATCCGCTGTTTCATGCCGCCAGACATCTGATGCGGATAACGGTCGCAGATGGTGGCGGGGTCGGGGATGCGGAGCGTGCCGAGGATTTCCACCGTCCGCGCGCGGGCCTGCTTCTGCGTCATGCCGAGATGCAGGACGGCCACGGCGTCCACCTGCGGGCCGATGCATTGCAGCGGGTCGAGCGAGGTCATCGGGTTCTGGGTGATCAGACCAATGCGTCCGCCGCGCAGCTTGCGGTAGGCGGTCTCCTTCAGCGTCGTCAGCTCCTGTCCATCGAAGGTGATGGAGCCCGCGGTGATGCGCCCGCCCGACAGGGGCAGCAGGCCCATGACGGACATCGCGGTCAGGGACTTGCCGGAACCGGACTCCCCCACGATGCCGAGCGTCTCGCCCTTGGCGACGTCGAAGCTGACGCCTGAGAGGGGGGCGACAGGGCCGAAGGCGACCTGCAGGTCCCGGACCGAAAGCATGCTCATGCGCCGCGGATCCGGTCGCGGATGTCGAGCGCCCGGATCAGCTCGTCCCCGAACAGGTTCACCATGATGACGGTGATCGCGACGACGACGCCGGGGAAGATGATCACCCAAGGGGAGAGGAACAATTGTGCCGTCCCGGACGACATCATCGCGCCCCAGCTCGGCGTCGGTGGCTGCGCGCCGAGGCCGAAGAAGCCCAGCGTCGCCTCCAGCACGATGCCGTCGCCGATGGCCAGCATCCCCACCACGATCACCGGCGCGATGGCGTTCGGGAGGAGGTGTTTCAGCAGGATGTGATGCGGCTTGGCCCCGAGATTGATGGTCGCCTCGATGAAGGTCTCGCGCTTCAGGCGGACGATCTGCGCGCGGGTCAGGCGCGTGAACTGGGCGAGGTAGGCGATGGCGATGGCGAAGGTGGTCGAGGTCAGGCCGGGGCCGATGATGGCCACGAAGATCAGCGCGATCAGGATGTCGGGAAAAGACCAGGTGAGGTCCACGACGGTCATCACCGCGCGCTCGAACAATCCGCCGAAATAGCCGGCCGCGGCGCCGAGCGTCATGCCGACGGTGATGGAGATGGCGATGGCCGTGGCGGACACCGACAGGGATGTGCGGGCACCGTAGATCACGCGGGAGAGGACGTCGCGCCCGAACTGGTCGGTGCCCAGCAGGTGCGGCCAGCCTGGCGGCTGATTGCCGTTCATCAGGTCCTGCGCCGCGTAGTCGAACGGGGTGATCCACGGCGCGAAGATCGCCGTCAGCAGGAGCAGGACGAGGAAGCCGCCCGCGACCTTACCCAGCCAGGACCCGAATGCGCGACCCACAGACGTGTGGCGAAAGCCGCCCATCATGCGTGCCGCCGTGCCGGTCATGCTCGTCATGTCTTCGCCTCCCTGACCCGCGGGTCCATCGCGGCCTGCGCCACATCTCCGATCAGCGTGCCGAGCATCACCGCCAGCGCCAGCATCAGAAGACAGCCCTGCACCACGGGATAATCCCGCTGCCCCAGCGCCCGGATCAGCAGCGAGCCGAGGCCGGGACGCCCGAACACAAACTCCACCGTGACCGCCCCGCCGAGGATCCAGCCGATGCGCAGCGCCAGGATGGTGACGACGGGGAGCATCGCGTGGGGCATCAGGTGGCGCGTCAGGATGGTGCGCGCGGGCAGACCCTTGGCGTGCAGGAGTGTCACGAAATCCTCGCGTCGCGCATCCATCAGGGCGACGCGGGTGACGCGGGCCACGAGGGCGACGCCCCCGAAGCCGATGGTCAGCACCGGCAGGACCAGCGCGTCCCAACCCTTCGCGCCCGAGACGGGGAACCACTGAAGCTGGACCGCGAAGGCGAGGATCAGCAGGAGGGCGAGCCAGAAGCCCGGCACCGTGGAGCCGAGGAGGATGAAGCCGCGCACGAACTGCTCCAGCACCGCATTGCGCGTCGTGGCCGAGACGACGCCGAGCGCGATGCCCACGATGGAGGAGAAGGCGAAGGCCGCGGCCCCGAGCCGCAGCGAATAGGGAAGGTTCTGGCCGATCAGGTCGGCGACCGGGCGGCGCAGCACGATGGCCTCGCCGAAATCGCCCTGGAACATGGCGAAGATCCAGCGGAAATACTGGACCACCAGCGGCTGATCGAGGCCGTACTTGGCGATCAGCGCGGCGCGGTCGGCGGGCGAGGATCCGACCCGGATCAGGTTGTCCACCGGATCGCCCGGCAGCAGGTGGACGATGGCGAAGATCACCACCGAGATGGAGATCGAGACCGGGATAAGCATCAGCACCCGGAAGAAGACGTATCGCAGCAGCATGGGTCGCCTCCTTTCCGGGTTGGGCCCGCCCCGCGGGGGCGGACGATCGGTTACTCGGCGGGCTTCATGTCCAGCACGGTCTGCGACCGGAACCGCGTGCCGCGCACCGGATCGGGCACGGTGACCCGGTCTGCATTGAAGGCGAGGTTCGTGGTCGGCTGATAGATCGGCACCATCAGGTGCTGGCTCAGGATGTATTCGTGGTACGCGGTGAAGTTGGCGATGCGCTCGTCCGAATTGGCGCTGCCCTCCATGGCGATCTTGTTGAGGCGCTCGCCCTCCTCGTCGTTCCACATCGACACGTTGGGATACCCCAGCCGCTCGCCCGAGAAGAACCAGTCGAGTATATCCGAATTGTTCCAGTCATAGGATCGCACGGCGAGCTGGTGCCGGTTCTCCTTGTACTCGTCGCGGATGGTGGAGCTGTCGAAAACGGTGATGTCCGCTTTCATGCCGATCTCGGCCAGTTGCGCCTGCACCACCTGGGTCAGCACGGTGAACTCGCTGCCGTTCTGGGTGAACAGCTTCACCTCAAGCGGTGTGCCGTCCTTTGCCCGCACCCCGTCGTCGCCCATGACCCAGCCGGCCTCGTCCAGAAGCGCGGCGGCGCGTTCCGGATCGTGCGTCACGTTGAGGGCCTCGTCCACATTCGCCTCGGGCAGGGAGGAGATGAGGAAGTTATGCGCGGGCTTGCCGACCCCATTGTAGATCGAGGCCACGATCGCTTCCTGATCGATGGCGAGGCCCGTCGCCTCGCGCACGAGGATGTCGTCGAAGGGCGGGGCTGTCACGTTGATCGGCATGTAGCTGATGCCGGTGCCGGGCATCTGGATCACCGTCACGTTCGCCTCCGCCTCCAGCACCTGAAGGAAGTCCGTCGGCACACCGAGCAGCACGTCGACGCCGCCGGTCTTGAGTTCCAGGAAGGCGGTCGACTGGTCGGGGATCTCCCGGAACGTCAGCCGCTCCAGATGCGCGGCACCCTGGTTCTCGGATAGCGGCGAGGCCCAGGCGTGGTCGTCGTTGCGCACCAGGACCGTCTCGAGCCCGATGTCGAAGCGCTCGAGCTTGAACGGCCCCGTGCCCACGGCGCCCGCGACGCCGTAATCCGCGCCCATCTCGTCCACCGCCGTCTGGCTCGGGATGCCCATGAAGCCGGATCCGAGATTGTAGAGCAGGTTCGGCTCGGGGCGGTTCATGTTGAAGCGCACGGTGAGGGGGCCGAGGACCTCGACGCTTTCGATCGCCGCCGTCAGGAACGCGTTCTCCGTGCCTTCGTAGTCGGGAATCCAGTCGGCGACGGTCTGAGCGTCGAAGGCGGTGCCGTCATGGAACGTCACGCCCTCGTGCAGCTCGAACGTCCAGGACATGCCGTCCGCCGCCTCCTCCCAGGACGTGGCGAGGTGGGGGTGGAACGACTGGTCCGCGTCCTGCTCCACGAGCCGGTCGTAGATCATCGAGGTGGCGGTGTTCAGGTTCGAGGACGTCACCGGGTCGTAGGACGTCGCCCCGAGTTCGCCCGCGTCGAAGGCGATCACCGCCTCCTGCGCCATGGCCGGAACGGACAGGACGGCGAGGAGCGCCGTTCCCGACAGAAGTCTCGTGAGGGTCGCGATCTGCATCGGGTTCGTCCTTGTGTGATTGTGTCAGGTCTTGATCTTGCCGCGCGCGGGCGCGGTGCCGACATGGCCGGTAAAGCGGTCGTAGAGCCCGGCGACGCGGTTCATGCGGTCCTCGACTTCCGTGCCGAGTTCCATGAACACGCCGTTGACCAGCAGGTTGGCGAGGCTCGCCATCTGGGCGGTCGATTCCCAGAACAGGTTGAAATGGGTGGGCACGACGAAGACCTCGGCGGCCGCCTCGTGCGCCCAGTCGCAATAGGGGTCGGTGATGAGCGTGACGGGTATCCCCGCCGCTTTCGCCGCCATCGCGAGGTCCCGGGCCAGTCGCGAATACCGGCGCGCCTCGAACAGGACGAGGGCCACATCGGTGTCGCCGCGGGCCAGGACCGGGGCGAAGTTGCCGTCTGAGAGGTCCAGCAGGTGGACGCCGTCGCGCAGGTACTGCAACTGATTGACGAAAATCTGCGCCATGCCCCGTTCGGTCTGGAACCCGGCCGCGAAAACGGCCCCGGCATTCGCGAGCCGCTTCACCACGGTCGCCCAGGCATCCGACTGCGCCAGCTCGTAGACCGCGACCAGCGCCGCCATCTCCAGTTCCAGCCCGCCTGCAAGCTGATCCTCGCCCGCCCGATGGCGCGCCTGAAGGTCACGCAGGCGGTCCCCGATCAGCCAGGGTCCGTCCCCGAGTTCGGCCTTCAGATGCGCCTTGAGGTCCTTGAACCCCGTATAGCCGAGACTGCGGCAGAACCGTCCGACCGTCGGCTCACTGACGGCAACTTTGACGGCAAGGCTGGCGGCGGTCTCGAAGGGCAGAGTGGCGGGATCGGCCAGCATATACGCGGCCAGCGCGCGGTCGGCGCGCGAGGCGGAAACGGACGCCTCGGTCAGGCGCTGGCGCAACGGTTTTGTCATCGGTCCCCCCGATCTTGTCTCCCAGATTGGTAATAAAACTTTCAACGAGTCAATTTATTTCTAAAAACTTGCAGTATCGCGCGCCATGACGGCATGGTCCCCGCAGGCTCGCCTCCAGCGCGCCGCGCCCGGCGGGAGGAGCGGAAATGATCCACGATATCATCGTGATCGGTGCCGGTATGGCCGGGGCCTCCACGGCATACGAGCTTGCGGATGACGCCTCCGTATTGCTCCTGGAGGGGGAAGCGCAGCCGGGATACCATTCGACCGGGCGCTCCGCCGCGCTCTTCACGCGAAATTACGGCAGTGCGGTGGTCCGGCGGATCAACGCGCTGAGCGAGCCGTTCTTTCGCGACCCGCCCGACGGCTTCGTCGATGGCCCCCTGCTGCGTTCCCGCGGCGCCCTCGCCATCGCCCCGCCGGGATCCGAGGATCGACTCGACGCCATCCTCGCCGCCGGGACCGAGGCCGATCCGGTCACGGAACTCCCCCCCGTGGATGCGCTGGCATTGGTTCCCTTCCTGCGCCCCGAGCGCGTCGCCCGCGCCGCGTTCGAGCCCGGCGTGACGGATATCGAGGTCGCGGCTCTCCTCCAGGGGTACCTCCGCGGCTTCCGGCGACGGCAGGGCACCGTCGCCACCGGGGCGACCGTTACCGCGCTGGCCCGGTCCGGCGGCGTCTGGACGGTATCCACCGACAAAGCGACGTTTCGAGCCCGCCTCCTCGTCAACGCGGCCGGGGCCTGGGCTGACACCGTTGGCGCGATGGCGGGTGCGCGGCCGATCGGACTGGTCGCGAGGCGGCGGACGGCGATCGTCGTGGATGCCCCCTCGGGATTGCAGGTCGCGGGGCTGCCCTGCGTCGATTTCGCCGAAGGCGACGCTTACATCAAGCCGGAGGCGGGACGCCTGATGGCGTCCCCCGGCGACGGGACGCCAGACACCGCGCAGGACGTCCGACCCGACGAGATGGACATCGCGGTCCTGGTCGACTGGATCGGGCGCGCGACCACGATCGAGGTCCGTCGCATCGCCCATAGCTGGGCGGGGCTGCGCTGCTTCGTGCCGGACGAGGGGCCGGTGGTGGGACGCGATCCGGAGGTGGAGGATTTCGTCTGGAACGCCGGACAGGGCGGTTACGGCATCATGATGGCGCCGACCCTTGCCCGCGCGGCGGCGTCCGTCTGTCTGGACCGCGGCGCGCCGGAGGATTTCGCCGCCGCCGGGCTGGCCCTGGCGGATTTGGCACCCGGGCGGTGATCCCGCGCGGAATGGTCCGGAATGCAAGGATCGGCTGCCTCCTGGCCTGTTCCGTCCCCGGCCTACGCCTCCGACAATCCCGCAAGACGGCCGGCATCGACGATCTCGACCCGCGCCCATCCGTAGCGCCGGATCGCACCCGACCGGACCAGCGACGCGAAGGCGCGGCTGACGGTCTCCGGTTCGAATCCCAGATAGCTCGCCACCTCGGAGCGGTTGATCGGGATCTCGACAGGACCGTCGGGGCCCGGACCCCGGTCCGCCAGATCCAGGATCATCCCCGCGAGGCTCGGCACGGGCTTCCCCCCGGCCAATCGGACCAGCCGGGCCGTCTCGCGCAGGACCTTCCGGTCGCCGGTCGTCAGCAGACGGGCCGTCAGCGCGGCATCCTCCGCCGTGTCGATTTCGCGGGAGCGGACGATGCTGTCCCGGGTCGCGATATGGTGGACCCGCCCACGACTTCCTACGGCGGGCTGCACCGCCTCGCCGCGCAGGTGCAGCGCCGAGATGGTATACCGGCCGTCCCGTCCGTGATGCACAGTCTTGAGGGCACCATGACAAACGACATGGATCGTCAGCCCGGGCCGACCGCGACGCGGCAGGGGCAACTCCTCCCCCGCGGCGAGGCGGCGCACGAGGATCCCGGGATCGCGCGCGCAGGCCGCGTTCGATGCGCAGAGCGGGCAGCGGGATTCGGATGACAGGGGTCGGCGCGTATCCATGACGATACCTCCGACTGCCGATACCGCATGGACCCGGGCACCACCTTGATCCACCGCAAGGGTAAGCGTGAAATTCGCGCAATGTGATCTCGATCATTTACCGGATGCCTTCCCTGTCCCCTGATCGCGTTCGTGGATCAGCTGCGGGGGATGGCATGACCGACCGACCGAACCGGATCGCGGCGATCGCCGTTGTGGCGACCCTCGTCGCCACGGGCGCGATGGCGCAGGAGGAGACCGGACGCCTGCCTCCGCCGCCGGATGTCGACGCCGCCCGCGCCGATCTGGGCCGGATGCTCTTCTTCGACGACCGGCTGTCCGGCGACGTCTCCCGGTCCTGTTCCACCTGTCATGCGCCGGAGACGGGGTGGACCACGCGCCTGCCGATGTCCGAGGGCTATACGGACACGCCGCATTTCAGGAACGCGCCGTCGCTGCTGAACGTGGCGCATCGCAACACCCTGCACTGGGATGCGCGATTGGACGGGGCCGATCTGGGCACCGCGTCCCGGGACGGCATCGTCGAGGCGCATTTCATGAACGCCGACTCTCGGCTGGTGCAGGAACGCCTGAAGCAGGTCCCAGAATATCTGGCGATGTTCAAGGAGGCCTATGACGGCGAGCCGTATGGCGGGCGCATCTACGGCGCACTCGGCGAATATATGAAGACCATCCGGACCGAAGACGCTCCCTTTACGGCATTCCTCGACGGCGACGACGCGGCGATCTCGGACGCGGCCGCGGCGGGATGGGATCTGTTCCAGGGCGAAGCCGGTTGCGTCGCCTGCCATTCCGGCCCGACCTTCTCGGACGGAGGGGTCCATGCGACCGGGGTACCGGACCATCCCGACCTCGCCACCGACGCGGCGCGGCAGATCACGATGCTGCGTTACTATTCCTCCTTCGGGGTTCCCAACTACATGAACCTGCGCCGGGATGTGGGCTTCTACGCCGTCTCAAAGGACGCGGAGGATATCGGCAGGTTCGCGACCCCGCCGCTCTGGGACGTGGGCCGGACCGCGCCCTACATGCATTCCGGCGTCTTCGGAACGCTGGAGGAGGTCGTCGACCATTACGACGCGGGCGCGGATGGCACGCTCGTGCCGCTCGACCTGACTTCGGACGAAAGCGCCGCCCTCGTGGCCTTCCTCGAAAGCCTCACGGGCGCCGCCCCGGCGGTCGAGGTGCCGGACCTGCCCGATTATGCCGATACCGCCCCGGAGGTGAGCCGATGACGCGGACAGCCATGGCCGTCGCCGCCGCCCTGATTGCGCTTGCCGCAGCGGCGTCCGCCCAGGATCTCGGCCCGCAGGACGCCGAAACGCTGGGGATCGACGCGGATCTGCATGCACGGATCGCACCGCTCGGCCCCCTGCCCGCGGTCCCCGCGCCCGCCGACAATCCGATGACCGAGGCCAAGGTGGCGCTCGGCAAGCTCCTGTTCTTCGATCCGCGCCTGTCCGGGAACGGCGGCATGGCCTGCTCTGCCTGCCACCTGCCGGATGTGGGCTGGGGCACCGGCAGCGCGATTTCGTTTGGATATCCGGGCACGACCCATTGGCGGAACAGCCAGACGATCCTCAACTCCGCCTATTACAACAAGCTCTTCTGGGCGGGTGCCTCGCCCAGCCTCGAAGCGCAGGCCCCGGCCGCCGCCCACGGCGCCGTCGCGGGCAATGGCGACGACAGCATCATGGAGATGCGGTTGGCCTTCGTCCCCGACTACGTCGAGCGGTTCGAGGATGTCTTCGGCACCCGCCATCCGATCATCGGCGACGCATGGAAGGCGATCGCCGCCTATCAGCGCACGATCGTGTCGGACCCGGAGGATGTGCCCTTCGACCGCTTCGCCGGGGGCGACGACACCGCCCTGACCGACACCGCGAAGCGCGGGCTGGAACTGTTCCGCGGCGAGGCCGGGTGCATCGCCTGCCACGGCGGCCCGCTCGCCTCGAACCAGCAATTCTACAATATCGGCGTGCCGCAGGACATCATCCTGGACAATGACGACCCGCTTCAGATGATCACCGTCCGGTGGGAGAACTACTCCAAGGGCGTCACCGAGGACGTCTATTATTCCGACCCGGGCGACCTCGGCCTCTACTACACGACCAAGCGGGAGGCGGATAAGTACAAGTTCCGTGTGCCCAGCCTGCGGGAGCTGACCTGGACCGCGCCCTACATGCATAACGGGGCCTTCGACACGCTCGCCGAGATCGTGGATTTCTACGCGGCCGGTGGCGGTGCGGTGGGGACCCCCTCCCCGCTGCTGCGCCCCCTGTCGCTGGACGACGGGGCGAAGGCCGATCTGGTGGCCTTCCTCGAAAGCCTGTCCTCGGACGAGCCACCGCATCCGGTGGACGATCCCGACCTTCCCGAAACCGAGCCCTGGAGGTGACCATGTCGCGCACCGAACAGCGACCGCAGCCCGCCCATCTCTGCATGGCCCGGCGCGAATTCCTGATCCTCGGCGGCGCGTCCGTCGTCTCGCTCGGCACGGTCGGCGAGGCTGGCGCCCAGCTCGTCGGGTCGTCCTATCCGCGCAAGGTCGTCGGCACGTTGTCCGGCCTGCAGGAAGGCACGGCGGTCGAGTTCACCTATCCGAACGAAGAGACCTACAACCTCCTCTTCAAGCTGGGCGAGATCGCGGGCGGCGGCATCGGCGAGGCGCGCGACGTCGTCGCCTTCAACCAGCAATGCACCCATCAGGGCGCGTGGATGGATGTCAGCCACTTCCAGGCCCGCCACGCCGTGCTCGGCCCCTGCCCCCTGCATCTGAGCACGTTCGACCTGACCAAGTTCGGGATGATCGTCTCGGGCCACGCCACCAGCAGTCTGCCGCAGATCACCCTTGAGCTGGACGACGACGATATCGTCGCCACCGGCGTGCAGGGCCTGATCTGGGGCTATTCCGTCAATCCCCGCGCCTGAGGAGACCGCGATGACCTTCCCCTTCGGATCGCTCGACGTCGATCAGGTCCCGCTGCCGCCGCCCGGCGCGGAGCGGCTCACCACGGCCTGCAACTACTGCATCGTCGCCTGCGGCTACATCGCCTGGCGCTGGCCTGTGGGCCGACAGGGCGGTCCGGCGGCCTCCGACAACGCGCTGGGCGTGGATTTCCCCAACGACGCGCCGTCGAGCGCGTGGGTCAGCCCCAACCAACACAACATCGTGGAATTCGAGGGCCGTCTTCACCACGTCGTCGTCGTCCCCGATTTCGATACCGAGGTGGTGAATCCGCAGGGCAACCATTCCATCCGCGGCGGCACCCTCGCGCAGAAGCTCTACAACCCGAACACCCTGACCCGAGATCGCCTCCGCGAGCCGATGATCCGAGTGGTCGACACGCTGACCCCGGTGAGCTGGGACCTCGTGACGGACGTGATGGCCGAGGTCTCGAAATATGTGCTGGAGAAGCACGGCGTCCATGCCTGGGGCATGAAGACCTACAGCTACGAATTCTTCGAGAACACCCACGCCATCGCCAAGCTGGTCGACACCGCCATCGGCACGCCGGTCTACGCCCCCCACGACAAGCCGCAGCGGGCCGAGGACACGCCCGGCCTGGACGACGCGGGCATCAACGCGTTTTCCGCCAGCTACGAGGATTGGGGCGCCTGCGACGTGGCCTTCTGCTCCGGCGTGGACCCCTACGAGACAAAGACGGTCCTGTTCACCTCCTGGATGATGGGTGGCGACAATCCCGTCAAGAAGATGATCATGGTCACGCCGCACCGGACCATGGGCGTTCAATACGCGCTGGAGAACGGGGGCCTGTGGCTGCCGGTGCTGCCGGGTTCTGACACGGCGCTGCATCTCGCGATCAACCGGATCATTATCGAGAACGGCTGGCAGGATCAGGAATTCATCGACCGCTGGGTCGCCAACCGGTGGGAGGTCGATTCCGGGTTCGGTCGCGGAACCCGGAACACCCGCTGGCAGTGGCGGACCACGTGGGGCCGCTATCAGTCCGACTGGGAGGACTACCGCGAATGGATCCTGCAGGAGCCCGCCGCCGAGTTGTCCGCGGCCTCCGAGATCACGGGCCTGCAACCCGACCTGATCCGCCGCGCCGCCGAGATGATCGCCAAGCCCGCCGAGGACGGGACCCGGCCCAAGACCTCCTTCATGCTGGAAAAGGGCAATTACTGGTCCAACAACTACATGAACACCGCCTCGATCGCGACGATGGGCCTGATCTGCGGGGCCGGTAACCGGCGCGGTCAGGTCATCTCCCGCGGCGGCGGACACCAGCGGGGCTGGATGGGCGCGGGGCCGAAGCGCGGATACCTCAGCCCCGAAAAGCACCCGGGACGGCGCAAGAAGTCGGTGAATGTCGACCGCTGGGTGATGGACGGCAACGTGCGGTTCATGTGGGTCATGGGGTCCACCTGGTTCCCCGCGATGCTGGCCAGTCAGGAACTGGGCGACCGGGTTTCGGCGCTGGTCAAGGACGGCGATCATCAGCCCCGCCATGTCGACCGCGATCACCTGATCGAGACCTACAAGGCCCGCATCGACGCGGGCGGCATGGTTCTCGTCAACTCCGATATCTACCCGGTCGATCCGCTCAACACCCAGATCGCGGACATCGTGCTGCCCGCCTCGGGCTGGGGGGAGGAGGACCGGACGCGCTGCAACGCGGAACGGCGCCTGCGCCTCTATTCCAAGATTTCCGACCCGCCCGGCGATGCGAAACCCGACTGGTGGGCCATCGGACAATTCGCCCGGAAGATGGGGTTCGAGGGCTTCGACTGGGAAAGCTCCGCCGACATCTTCGAGGACGCCGCCCGCTTCTCCCGCGACGGGGTGCTGAGCTACTACGCCCTGCACGTGAAGGCACAGGAAGAGGGCAAGCGCAGCCACGACTACCTCCGCGACCTCGGCACGACCGGCATCCAGACGCCCGTACGCGTCGTCAACGGCGAGCTGGTCGGCACCAAGCGCCTGCACGACCCCGAGAACGATTGGGGCGAGATCGAGGGTGTCACCCGCGACCGCAAGTGGCTGACCGCGTTCGGGACCCATTCCGGCAAGGCGCTGATGCTGCGGACGCCCTGGATCAATGACGGCTGGTCCGACTTCTACGACGCGATCAAGCCGCGCGCCGACAAGGACGAGGTCTGGATCACCAACGGCCGCGTCAACGAGACGTGGCAATCCGGCTTCGACGACCGCCGGAAGCCCTATCTCGCGAAGCGCTGGCCCTGGCCCTACATCTTCGTCCATCCCCGCGACGCGGAGCCCCGGGGCATCGAGAGCGGCGATCTGGTCGAGGGCTACAACGACACCGTCTATGTCCAGACGGGCCGCCCCGTCGGTGTGAAGGACGGCGATCTCAGCTTCTCCAAGCTGATGGAGGACGGGCATATCGACACCGTGGAAGGCAGCTTCGTCGCCGTCGCCATCGTGTCGGACGAGATGCGGCCGGGCGTGACCATGGCGAACTTCAACTATCCGGGCAGCATGGCCAATTCCGTCTGCCACGCCGTCCCCGATCCGGTCACCGGAAACTACCGCTACAAGCTTGGGCGCGGCGTCATCCGGCGCGTGGGCGACAGTCCGTACAAGACGAATCTCGCGGAGATGAGCCTGAAACCCCGGCCCATGCCCATCGGCGCCTCGGACGACCCGTCGGTCTGGGACGTGGACACGATGATCCTCTAGGCGCGTCCCTAACGGGTCCGTCCGGAGAAGGCTGACGACCGGTCGAAAGCGGCACGGCGTCGGCCGGATGCCACGGAGGCAGCGACGGCGGAGGCCAAGCGGACCTTCCAGCCGTGCCGACCGTCCCGCTCCCGCGGACGCTTGACCGCCCCGGGGGAAGGCATCCACCGGGACGCCCCCGTCGCGACGATCCTCAGGGCGAAGCCGACATCGACCGTCATCCTTGGCATCAGGTGCCGACTGAACGACGTCGGATCGGAGAATCGACGATCCGCCCGGCCAAACCGCTCAGAAGAACGCCTGCAGCCCCGTCTGCGCGCGGCCGAGGATCAGGGCGTGGACGTCATGGGTGCCCTCGTAGGTGTTCACCGTCTCCAGGTTCATCATATGCCGGATCACTCCGTATTCCTCGGAGATGCCGTTGCCGCCATGCATGTCCCGGGCCAGTCGCGCGACGTCCAGCGCCTTGCCGCAATTGTTCCGTTTGATGAGGGAGATCGTTTCGGGTGCCGCCCGTCCCTCGTCCAGCAGGCGTCCGGTGCGCAGCGCGCCCTGCAGGCCGAACGCGATCTCCGTCTGCATGTCCGCCAGCTTCTTTTGGAAAAGCTGCGTCTGCGCCAGCGGCCGGCCGAACTGCCTGCGGTCCATCCCGTAGTTGCGCGCCGCGTGCCAGCACGCCTCCGCTGCGCCCATCACGCCCCACGCGATGCCGTAGCGCGCCCGGTTGAGGCAGCCGAACGGGCCTTTCAGGCCTTCGACGTTCGGCAGGAGCGCGTCCTCCCCAACCTCGACGCCGTCCATCACGATCTCGCCCGTGGTGGAGGCGCGCAGCGACTGCTTGCCTCCGATCTTCGGCGCCGACAGGCCGTCCATGCCCCTTTCCAGAACGAAGCCGCGGATCTTGCCGCCGTGCTCCTCCGACTTCGCCCAGACCACGAACACGTCCGCGAAGGGCGCGTTGGAGATCCACATCTTCGCGCCGCTGATCCGGTAGCCTGACTCCGTCTTGACCGCCTTGGTCTTCATCGACCCGGGGTCCGAACCCGCATCCGGCTCCGTCAGGCCGAAGCACCCGATCAGGTCTCCCGCCGCCAGTCCGGGCAGGAACTTCTGCTTCTGTGCCTCGGATCCGTAGGCGTGGATCGGATACATCACGAGGGAGGATTGCACCGACATCATCGAGCGATACCCGGAATCCACCCGCTCGATCTCCCGCGCGACGAGGCCGTAGGTGACGTAGCTGGAGCCGAGGCCGCCGTATTCCTCCGGGATCGTCACCCCGAGCAGGCCCGCTTCGCCCATCTTGGCGAACAGCTCCGGTGCTTCCGTCTCGTCGGCATAGGCGGCGCGCACGACGGGGGCGAGTTCGGCATCCGCGAACGCCGCCGCCGCATCCCGCAGCATCCGCTCCTCCTCCGAAAGCTGCTCCTCCAGCAGGAACGGATCGGACCATTCGAACCGCGCGAGGTCCGGGCCGCGGCCGATACCGGCCAGTTCGGGGGCGTCCTTGGGCATTGGTCTTCTCCGTTCAGTCGGGGCGGGCGAGGCGGTCCGCAAAGACCTCCGCCAGCCGGTGCTTGAGTATCTTGCCCGTCGGGGCGGCGGGCAGGTCGGTGGCCAGAATGATCCGCGCGGGCCGCTTATACGCCGACAGGCGGGCGGCGGCAAAGTCGCGCAGGGACGCGATATCGACCCGTGCGGGGTCCGCGCATTGCACGAAGGCCAGCACTTCCTCATCCCCGCCGGGCAGGGTGCGGCCGATCACCGCGCACTGGATCACGTCGCCGTGGTCGTTGAGCGCCGCCTCCACCTCGGGTGGATAGACGTTGAATCCGCCCCGGATGATCAGTTCCTTGGAGCGTCCGACCACATGCAGCAATCCGTCCGCATCGATGCGGCCCAGATCGCCGGTATGCAACCAGCCGTCGGCATCGACCGTGCGCGCCGTCTCCTCCGGGTTGCGGTAATATCCGGCCATGACATGCGGCCCGCGGGTCAGGATTTCGCCCGTACCAGCACCGCCGCCCGCCACGCTCTCGTCCAGCCGCAGCTCGACCCCCGGCAAAGGCGGGCCGACGCTGACATCCGGAAGGCCGATGCGGTTGCGCGTACTGGTCACGCCAGCGCTGCTCTCGGTCATGCCGTAGCCGTTCTGGAGCGGCAGACCGTAGAAGTCCTCGGCCTTGCGCTTCCACGCCGGATCCAGCGGCGCCGCACCGGAGGAGACGTAGCGCAACCGGCTCCCCTCCAGCCGCGACAGGCCCTGCTTCGCCACATGCTCCATCAGAAGGGCATGCATCTGCGGCACCGCCGGAAACACAGTCGCATCCCCGGTCAGAGCGGCATGGAGTCGCTCCGGATGGAACCGCGCCGCGAACCGGATCGCCGCCCCCGCATGGGATGCCGCCATCAACATCGACGCCAGCCCGAACACATGCGTCAGGGGGAGCACGCCGTAGATCACGTCCCCCGGCACCAGATCACGCAGCCCTGCCGACCGGTCCGCCGCGAAGCGCAGGTTGGCATGGGTCAGCATCACGCCTTTCGGCGCGCCCGTGGTACCCGTCGTATAGAGGATCACCGCCGTGCCGGGCGCGGTGTCGTCCTCCCCCGGCGCGGATCCGGGGGCCAGCGCGATCTCGCCCCATTCCGTCTCGACCGGCTCGGCGCCCGCCGCCGCGGCATGGTCCGCCGCCTCGGAAGAGATGCCCGTGGTATAGGCCACCAGCCGAGGCGTTGCGTGGTCGAGCACGCGCGCGATCTCGCCTGCGTTCATGCGCGCATTGATCGGGACGGCCACGGCACCCACCGCGCTCGCAGCGAAGATCAGGATCGCGGTGGCGTGGCAATTCTCGGCCACGATCGCCAGCCGATCGCCCGCCCGCAGCCCCGCCCCGGCAAGCCGCGCCGCCGCGTCCCCGATCGCTTCGTCATGGGCCGCATAGGTCACCGCCCGCCCGTCGCAATCGAACACGGCGACGGTGTCCGGTGCCATGCGCGCACGGTCCGCAACGAGGGCGTGGATCCCGGTGCTCATCCGTCCCGCGCCCCGCGCAGGCGCGCGAAGTCGGGGCGTCGCTTCTCCAGGAATGCCGCGATGCCCTCGGCCGCCTCGGGGGCCGCGACCGCATCCGCCATCGCGTCCCGCTCCGCATCCATCTGCGCCGCGACATCGGTGGCATAGGCGGCGCTTACGAGGGCCTTGATCCGCCCCTGCGCGGCCGCAGGCCCGGCGGCAAGCCGATCGGCCAGCGCCATGGCGGCGGGCAGCACCGCATCCCGCTCCTCGATCTGGGACACGGCGCCGAGCGCGTACATCCGCTCCGCCCCGACCGCCTCTCCCAGCAAGGCCATCCGCATCAGGGTCGCGCGCGGCACGTGGCGCGCGAGACTCGCGGTCAGGCCCCCATCGGGAACCAACCCGGCCCGGACGTAAGCCGCCGAAAACACCGCCCCCCGCTCCGCCACGATCAGGTCGCAGGCAAAGGCAAGCGACGCGCCCGCCCCGACCGCTCCGCCCTCCACCGCCGCGATCACCGGCACGGGACAGTCCATGATGCCGCGTGTCAGATCGTGCAGCGCCTCGATCCGTTCCAACCGCTCGGATCGCGGCAGATCGCGCCGGGTGGCAAGCTGCGAGAGATCGCCTCCGGCACAGAAATACCCCTCACCATGCAGGATCACCGCCGCGATGCGCGGCTCCGTCGCCCGCGCCAGAGCCTCGCCGAGGACGGCGTAATAGTCCGGCGACAAAGCGTTGCGGCGCGCGGGGTTGGTCCCCGTCACCACCAGCCGGTCGCCCAGATCGTCCAGCCGCGCCAGGGCCATCGCCACCCCCTTCAGTAGATCTCGAAGAGGCCCGCCGCCCCCTGGCCGCCGCCGATGCACATCGTCACCACGCCCAGCTTCGCGCCCCGCCGACGCCCCTCGTGCAGAAGGTGCCCGGTCATCCGCGCGCCGGTCATCCCGAACGGATGCCCCACCGCGATGGAGCCGCCATCGACATTGCAGATCTCGTTGTCGATCCCGAGCGTGTCCCGGCAGTAGAGCGCCTGACTCGCGAACGCCTCGTTCAGTTCCCACAGGTCGATATCGTCCACCTTGAGCCCCTGCCGTTCCAACAGGCGGGGCACGGCGAAGACCGGTCCGATCCCCATTTCGTCGGGCGCGCAGCCCGCGACGGCGAACCCGCGAAACGCGCCCAGCGGCTCGATCCCCAGCCGCTCCGCCTCGTCCGCATCCATCATCACGAGCGCCGCGGCCCCGTCGCTGAGCTGGCTGGCATTCCCGGCGGTGATGAACTGGTCCTCGCCCCTTACCGGGCTCAGCTTCTCCAGTGCCTCCAGCGTCGTCGTCGGGCGGTTGCACTCGTCGCGCTCCACCGTGACCTCGCGGCGGGAGACCTCGCCCGTCTCCTTGTCCTTCACGTCCATGCTCACCGTGATCGGCACGATCTCCGCATCGAACCGACCCGCCTCCTGCGCCGCGGCGGTCCGCTGCTGGCTCTGGAGGCCCAGCGCGTCCTGCGCCGCCCGGCCGATCCCGTAACGCGCCGCGACGATATCCGCCGTCTCGATCATCGGCAGGTAGAGGTCGGGCCGGTTCTCCGCCAGCCAGTCCTCCTTGGAGGACCGCACGGGGGGCTGCACCATGCTGATGCTCTCGACGCCGCCCACGAGGATCGCGCGCGCACCCTCCCGCGCGATCATGTGCCCGCCCATCGCAACCGCCTGCAATCCACTGGCGCAGAAGCGGTTGACCGTAGCGCCCGCGATGCTGTCGGGCAGGCCCGCACGCAGCACGATCTGGCGCGCGATGTTCCCGCCGGTCACGTATTCGGGATAGCCGCAGCCCCAGATGCTGTCCTCGATGAGGTCGGCCTCGATCCCGGCCCGGCGCACGGCCTCCGCGGCGACATGGCCGCCCATGACGGCCCCATGGGTGGCGTTGAACGATCCCCGCGCGGCCTTGCCGATGGGCGTCCGGGCGGTCGAGACGATGACGGGATGCTTCATGGGGATCCTTCCGTTTGACGCGGAACCGGGCGAGCGCCCCTCCGGGCGGTCCGGTCTTCGGGCGGAGACTAGCGGTCGTCGCACCGCTTATCAATTCGCGATACGGCATTCCGCTCTGCGGAACGGTGACCCCGGGGCCATGATTGCGACAGGCCCTCCGACCTCCTAGAAGCCAGGTGGACCCGCACCGACCCGAAGGCCGCCATGCCCTACGACGCAATCATCCTCGGCGCCGGCGGCGCGGGCCTGCTGGCGGCGGCGACGGCGGGACAGGCGGGCGCGCGGATCCTCGTGATCGACCATGCGGACAAGCCCGGGAAGAAGATCCTGATCTCCGGCGGCGGGCGCTGCAACTTCACCAATATCGGAACGGAGCCGGAACGCTTCCTGTCCGAGAACCCGCATTTCGCCAAATCCGCCCTGGGCCGCTACACCCATTGGGATTTCCTCGTCCTGATAGAGAAGCATGGCATTGCGTGGCATGAAAAAACGCTGGGACAGCTCTTCTGCGACGGATCCGCCCGGCAGGTGGTCGCGATGCTGCTGGACGAATGCGCGCGGGGCGGGGTGGAGTTGCGGCTGGGGACCGCCATCGGGGAGATCGGCCATGCCGACGGCCGGTTCCGCGTCGCAGGGGCCGAGGCGCCTCGCCTCGTGATCGCCACCGGCGGCCCGTCGATCCCCAAGATGGGCGCGACCGGTGTGGCCTACGACATCGCCCGGCGCTTCGGCCTCCCCATCGTGCCGCCCCGCCCGGCCCTCGTCCCCTTTATCCTCGGCCCCCAGGATCAGGCGTTCCGCGATATCGCGGGCGTCTCCTGTCCGACGGTCGCGCAAACCGGCGGCGTGGCGTTCGAGGAGGCGGCGCTCTTCACCCATCGTGGTCTGTCCGGGCCCGCCATCCTACAGGTCTCGTCCTACTGGTCGCCCGGAGCGGAGGTGTCGCTGGACCTCCTGCCTGATGCCGCGGAGACCCTGCGCGCCGCCCGTCGCCGGATACCTCGCGCGCATCTGAAGGCAGCGCTGGCCGAACACCTGCCCACCCGGCTGGCGGAGGTGCTCGCGGGGCGGATCGGGCTCGCGACGGAGCTCGGCAACCTCTCGGATGCGGCGCTCGACCGGGCTGCGGACGCGCTCCGGCACTGCACGTTCCGGCCCACAGGCACCGAAGGCTATGCCAAGGCGGAGGTCACGGCGGGCGGTGTCGATACCGCCGCGCTGTCCTCGCGGACGATGGAGGCGCGAGAGGTGCCCGGCCTGCACGTGATCGGCGAGGCGGTGGACGTGACCGGGTGGCTCGGTGGCTACAACTTCCAGTGGGCATGGTCCTCCGGCGTCGCGGCAGGCGAAGCCATCGCGGCGGGTCGCACCGGCGCCTGACCTGCGCGCCGCAACGGGGCCTCCCGCACGGCATCACGCTCCACGCCGTTTCCGCTACCGTGCGGGACGGTCTCATTCCATTTCGGGTTTCGCCACACCCGGTGTATACGCGGAGGCGAAATTTGCCTGTGCCGCGCGCGCGGCGCGATCCGGAGGAACGGGATGGACGGCGACGGAAATCCGGGGCGTAAGCTGGGCGAGACGACCTTCCAGCGGATGCGCGGCCTGATCCTCGACGGATCGCTGCCATCGGGTACGCGCCTGCCGGAGAAGACCTTCGCCGACCGGCTGGGCGTGTCGCGCACGCCGGTCCGCGAGGCCATAGCGCAACTGGTGAGCGAGGGGCTGGTCACCCGGGCGGCGGGGGGGATGCCGATGGTGAGCCGCCTTTCCCTGACGGACCTTCTCGAAATCCTTCACGTTCGCCGCCTTCTCGAATGCGAAACCGCGCGTCGGGCGGCGCAGTCGAACGCCCCGGTGGAGGGTCTGCTGACGCTCCGCGGACGGGTGGAGGGGTTCCTCGGCGGACCGCGTCCGGATGCGGAGACCCATGCCGCGCTGGACGACGACCTGCACGTGATGCTGGCGCGGATGGCTGGATCGGGCCTGATGACCGAGATGATCGGTGGGCTGAAGACCAAGACACGCATCTTCGATCAGGGCTTCATCCCCGAACGGTTCGAGCCGGGGTGCCGCGAACACCTCGCGATCATCGACGCCGTCGTGGCCCGCGATCCGTCCGCGGCGACGGAGGCGATGCGGGTCCATCTCACCAATGTTCGCGAATCGATCATCACGCATATCCGGCGGGCATTCTGACGGCCGGACGCGTCCCCGACCGCCGGCGCGGTTGACTCGGCATGCAGCCTGTATACCGTCGGGAGCAGACGGCGCGTGACGAGGAAGCGGTTACGGATATGAATGACAGACCGGTCCGACCGGACGACGGGATCGTCCTCGCCATCACGTTCCAATATTACCGGGACCTGCCCACCGCGATGACCTTCTACGAGGAGGTCATGGGGCTGGAACTGGCCATCGACCAAGGATGGTCCAAGATCTACCGGATCGCGGACAAGGCCCATATCGGCCTCGTTGACGAGGCCCGCGGGATGCAGGACTGGGCGGAGAAGAAGACCTGCCAGATCTGCCTGCGGGTGCCGGACGTGGATGCCTGGCACGCCTGGATCGCCACCCGGGACGTGACCGGTCTGACCGCGCCGCGGGACGGGGAGGAGCTCGGCATCCGGGCCTTCGTGTTCCTCGACCCCGAAGGCTACCAGATCGAGATACAATCGGTCCTGCCGGGCCGCTGACCCCGTCGCCGGACCGGGAGACGCCTCTCCCGGCCCGATCACCAAGGAGAGACCAATGAGACAGTTCCGTTCCGAGACGTTCCGCACCCTCCTGGGCGCCACCGCCCTCGTTGCGCTGAGCGCGGGCATGGCGGCCGCGCAGGACAAGGAGATCACCATCGGGCTGACCTCGGACGCCGTCCATCTCGACCCGCAGGCGGGCGAGGAGCTGTCGTCGAACATCATGTATTACCACCTCTACGACCCGCTTGTGCGGCGGGATGCGGAGCTGGAATTCGGACCGGGCCTCGCCGAAAGCTGGGAGTTGACGGACGACACGACCTGGGTGTTCCGCCTCCGCGAGGGGGTGAAGTTCCACGACGGCTCGACCCTCACGGCTTCGGACGTGGTGTTCACCATCGACCGACTCAAGGCGTCGCTGATGGCCAATCTGGGCGCCAATATCGTGCGCGCCACGGCGCTGGACGACCTGACCGTCGAGATCGAGACTCCGTTCCCCTATGCCGCCCTCCCCAACGACCTCGCCGCCGTCCTGATCCTGTCGGAGGCGCATGCGACCAACGTTGGCGACGATGCGCTGGACCTTCAGCCGATGGGCACGGGTCCCTACCGCTTGGGCGAGTGGATAAAGGAGGATTACATCCGGCTGGAGGCATTCGAGGATTACTACCTTGGTGCGCCCGAGATCGACGAGGTGACGTTCCGCCCGATCACCAACCCCGCCACGCGGACCGCCGCCCTCCTGACCGGGGAGGTGGACGTGGTGCAGGACCTGGCCGTGCGCGACGTGGACCGGGTGCAGAGCGAGGACGGGTTCGAGGTGTTCACCCGGCCCAGTCTCCTGAACCTCGTCCTGGCCATGGACATGCGCGACCAGAGCCCGACCATCGAGGGCGACAACCCCATGACCGACCGCCGCGTCCGCGAGGCCATCGCCCGCGCCATCGACGTCGACACCCTGTCGGCGGTGGTGATGAACGGCCTCTCGACCCCGTCGGAGCAATACGTCCCCAGCAGTCATGTCGGCTACAAGGAGGGAATGGACTTCCACGCGATGTATCCGTTCGACGTGGACGCGGCCGAGGCGCTGATGGCGGAGGCGGGGTTTGCCGACGGCTTCACCATGACGTTGGACGCGACCAACAACCGCTACGTCAACGACGCCCAGATCGCGCAGGCGCTGGCCTCGATGCTGGCCCGGATCGACATCGACCTGCAACTCAACCTGATGCCGAAGTCGAACTTCTTCGGCTACATCCGGGTGCCGAGCGACGAATCGTCCTTCATAATGTCGGGCTGGGACGTGCCGTCGGGCGATGCTGGTTCCATGTACGGCGTGATGTTCTACAGCCGCGACACCAAGGAAGGTTACGGTCAGGTCAACAGGGGCAGCTATTCCAACCCGGATGTGGACGCCCTCATCGACCAGGCCGACAGCACGCCGCGGGTCGAGGAGCGGGACGGATACCTCCAGCAGGTGACGGAGATCCTGCTCCAGGACATCCCGATGATTCCGGTCCATTACGAGCAGGATATCTACGGCGCCCGGGACGGCGTGGCGTTCGAGCCGCGGACCGACAAGTTCCTCTGGGCCTACGAGATGGACGTGGCCGAGTAAGGCCATACGGGGGCGCCGCCGCGCGCGCCCGGTTCCCGAAAGGCGATCCTAGGTGCTGGCATACACGATCAAGCGATTGCTGCAGATGGTGCTCGTGCTCTGGGCCGTGTCGGTGATCGTGTTCGTGATGATGACCTTCACCGGCGACCCGGTGTTCATGGTCATCCCGATCGATTCCACCGAGGCGGAAATCGCGCAGGCGCGCCGCATCCTCGGCCTCGACCGTTCCATCCCGGCGCAGTATTTCATCTTCCTTGGGAACATGCTGACCGGTGATTTCGGGACCTCCTACGTGTTCCGTCAACCGGCCATGGACCTGATCCTCGAGCGCCTCCCCGCGACGCTGGAAATCGTGGTGCTGGCCATGATCATCGCCGCGACGGTGGCGATCCCGCTCGGCGTCTATGCCGGCGCCAATCCCGGGCGGGTATCGAGCCGGGCGATCATGTCGGGATCCCTTCTCGGCATCTCCCTGCCCGGGTTCTGGGTCGGCATGATGCTGATCTACTTCTTCGCGGTCCGCTGGGGGCTGATGCCGTCCTCGGGCCGCGGCGACACGGTGGAGGTGTTCGGCCTGCGGCTGTCGTTCCTGACGGCGGATGGCTGGTCGCACCTGATCCTGCCGTCGGTGACGCTCTCGCTCGGGACGCTCGCCATCCTGCTGCGGATCACGCGGGCGGGCATGATGGAGGTCACGCGACAGGACTACATGAAATTCGCGCGGGCCAAGGGCGTCTCCCGGCGGGACGTCCTCTACCGACACGGGCTGCGCAACGCGATGATCCCGGTCGTCACCATCTTCGGTCTGCAACTCGGCGACCTGATCGCCTTCGCCACGATCACGGAGACGATCTTCGCCTGGCCCGGTCTCGGCAAACTGCTGATCGACTCGATCTACCGCGCCGACCGGCCGGTGATCGTGGTCTACCTGATGTTGGTGGCCTGCATCTTCGTGGTCATCAACTTTCTCGTGGACATCGTCTATACCCTGATCGACCCGCGGATCTCCGTCCGATGATCGCCGCACTCTCCTCCGAATTCGCCCATAACTGGCGGCACAACGCCTCCGCCGTCGCGGGGACCGCGATCCTCCTCGCCTTCGCCGTCATCGTGATCGCCGGGCCGCTCCTCGTGGCACAGAATCCGTACGACATCGCGACCCTGAACCTGCTGGACAGCTACAAGCCCCCGATGTGGCTCGAGGGCGGCGATCCGCGCTACCCGCTCGGCACCGACGGACAGGGGCGGGACGTGCTCGCGTCGATCTTCTACGGGACGCGGGTGTCGGTCTTCATCGGCGTCGCCGCGATGCTCGCCTCCTGTCTCATCGGGACGACGCTTGGCCTTCTGGCGGGCTATTACGGCGGCTGGCTCGACGGGATCATCATGCGGATCGCGGATGTGCAGCTCTCGTTCCCGTCCATGCTGATCGCGCTGTTCCTGATGTCCGCCTTCGGCACCGGGATCGACAAGGTGCTGATCGCGCTGACCGCCGTAGGATGGGTCGTCTATGCGCGCACGGTGCGCGGCTCGACCCTGTCGGAGGTCTCGCGCGAATACGTGCAGGCGGCGCGGGTCGCAGGCCTGCGCGACGCGACGATCCTGCGGCGGCACCTCCTGCCCAACGTGCTGACCCCGGTGATCGTGGTGGCGACGGTGCAGGTGGGGGTCTTCATCCTGATCGAGGCGTCGCTGTCCTTCCTCGGCGTCGGTGTCCCGATCACGCAGCCATCGCTGGGCCTGCTCATCAAGAACGGGTTCGACGTCCTCTTCTCCGGGCTCTGGTGGACGAGCGTGTTTCCCGGCCTCTTCATCATGGCTCTGGTCTTCGGCATCAATCTCTTCGGCGACTTCCTGCGGGACGAGCTGAACCCGAGGCTGAGATGACCGCGCCGCTCCTCGCCGTCCGGGATCTCCGCACGCATTTCCACACCTTCTCCGGCACTGTCCGGGCCGTGGACGGCGTCAGCTTCGAGATCGGCCCGGGCGAGGTGATGGAACTCGTCGGCGAGAGCGGGGGCGGCAAGTCCGTGGTCGGCTTCTCCATCCTCGGGCTGATCGACCCGCCCGGCCGGATCGAGGGGGGTGCGATCCTGCTCGACGGGGAGGATCTGGCGAAGGCGTCGGAGGATCGGCTCCGGGCGGTGCGCGGGCGCGAGATCTCGATGGTGTTCCAAGATCCCATGACCTCCCTCAACCCGCTGCACACCGTCGGCCGGCAGATGGACGAAGTGCTGCGCCTCCATACCGATCTGGACGAACGGGCCCGGCGCGCGGATTGCGTCGCAATGCTGGAAAGCGTGGGGATCAGCCGGGCGACGGACCGCCTCGGTGCCTATCCGCACCAGTTCTCCGGCGGGATGCGGCAGCGTGTGGTGATCGCCATCGCCCTTCTCGCCCGGCCCCGCCTCATCATCGCGGACGAACCGACGACCGCCCTTGACGTCACGATTCAGGCGCAGATCCTGCGGCTCATGCGGCGACAGATCGCGGAGAAGGGCGCGTCCATGATCCTCATCACCCACGACCTCGCCGTCGTCTCCGAGATGGCCGACCACATCACCGTCCTCTATTGCGGTCGCGTGGTGGAGCGGGGCGCCACGCGCGAGATCATCGCGGCGCCCGCCCATCCCTATACGCGCGGCCTGATCGACAGCATTCCGGACCCCGCGGACAGGCAGGACCGCCTGCGCCAGATCCCCGGCTCCGTCCCGGATATCCGCCATCTCCCCGTCGGCTGCGCCTTCCGTGAGCGGTGTCCCCGGGCAAAGCCGCTCTGCGCCGAGGTCGCGCCGGAGCTGGAGCCCCGGCGGGGAACCCTCGCCGCCGCCTGCCACTTCCCGCTGGCCGAGGGGGAGGCGGCGTGACCGCGCTTCTGGAGGTGCGGGATCTCGCGATGGAGTTCCCCGTCGGCGGCGGCCTCCTCGATCGGCTGCGGATCGGTGGCGACGGCGTGCGGCTGGCCAACCCCGTTGTCCACGCCGTCAACGGCGTCAGCTTCGCCATCGAACGCGGCGAGGTCATGGCGCTGGTGGGCGAAAGCGGCTGCGGCAAGTCGACCGTCGCCAAGGCCATCGTCCGAATTCACAAGCCCACCGGCGGCGAGATCCGGATCGAGGGCGAGGACATCGCGCGTTTCGGCTATCGCGAGATGCTGCCGGTGCGGGCCAAGATGCAGATGATCTTCCAGGATCCCTACGCCTCGCTGAATCCGCGCCAGAAGCTCCGCGACATCGTCGCCGAACCGCTGGTGCAGCAGCGCGGAAGCCGGACGGGTGTGGCCGAGGAGGTGGCGGAGCTTCTGGCGCGGGTGGGGCTGAACGCCGAACATGCCGGGCGCTATCCGCACCAGTTTTCGGGTGGACAGCGACAGCGGATCGGGATCGCCCGCGCCCTGTCGGTGCGCCCTGCTTTGATCGTGGCGGACGAGCCGGTCAGCGCGCTCGACGTGTCGATCCAGGCGCAGATCCTGAACCTGATGATGGATCTGCGCGACGAGTTCGGCCTGGCCTACCTGTTCATCAGCCACGACCTGTCGGTCGTGCATCACATCGCGGACCATGTCGGCGTGATGTATCTGGGATTTCTGGTGGAGACGGCGCCCCGCGACGCCCTCTTCGCCACGCCGCGCCACCCCTATACCCGCGCGCTTCTGTCTGCGGCGCCCAGCATCCGCGACCGCAGCGATACGCCGGAGATCGAGCTGTCGGGCGAGGTGCCCTCCGCCCTCGACCTGCCCTCGGGCTGCTGCTTCCGAACCCGGTGCCCTTTGGCATGGGACCGTTGCGCCGCCGAACGTCCCGCATTGCAGGATGTCAGCGGCGGACAGGCCGTCGCCTGTCACCTGATCGACGAACCGGAAAGGGACCGCCCATGATCATCGCGCAGGCGCGCCTCACGCTGCAGGATCCGCACGATTGCACGGATGCGAACGACACGCTGACCGTATTCCATGCGGTGCATGACACGCTCGTCCGCCGGGTCGGACAGGATTTCGTTCCCCATCTCGCGGCGTCGTGGAACGTGTCGGAGGATGCGCGGGTCTGGACGTTCCGGCTGGTCCCCGGTGTCCGCTTCCACGACGGCATCGCCTGCGACGCGGAGGCGGTGCGCGCGTCGCTGGAGCGAATGGCCCGCGCGGACAAGGGCTACACGCTCGGCTCTCCGGGGGTCTGGCGGCAATATCTCGGCGGGGCGGAGATCGCGGTGATGGATGCGGAGACGCTGACCTTGACGCTGGCCGCCCCCATGGCGGATCTCCTCGACGTGCTGGAACAGGGTTTCGTCGTCTCCCCGGCCAGCTTCGATGCCCTCGATGCCGGGGACGTGACGGCGCAGGTCGGATCGGGCCCCTACCGCATCGTCTCCGCGGCTCCCGACCGGATCGAGGCGGTGGCGGTCGCGGACCATTTCGCCGGGACACCGCCGAACGCGCGCGTGACCTGGCTCCGCGTCCCGGATGCGGCCGAGCGGCAGGCGATGCTGCCGGACGGGCGCGCACAGGTCGCCAACGCACTCGATTTCGACGATTCCCGGGCGCTGGGCGACAAGCGGCACGAATACCTCTCGCCGGTGGCGATCATCTACCTGCTGAATGCAGGGCGCGGGCCGCTTGCGGACGCGCGGGTGCGGCGCGCGCTGAGCCTCGCCGTAGACCGCGAGGCATTGGTGGCGGGGGTCATGCACGGCGCGGCCCGCCCGCTGCGCGGCTTCGTCAGCCCGGTGCATTTCGGCGCGGGCGACGGGACGGGCGCGGTGCTCGACCGGGAGGCTGCCCGGACCTTGCTGGCCGAGGCGGGGCACGGGGACGGCCTGACGTTGCGGGTGGATTGTCCGACGCGTCTGCCGGACGAGGCGGAACGGCTGACGGCCGCGCTCGGGCGGCAGCTTGCGGAGGTGGGGATCGCGCTGGACGTGACGATCCACCCGGAACGCGAGAACTATGCTCACATGGTCCGGCGCGGGAAAATCGGCGACCTCTGCGTCTTCGACAGTTCGCCCATGAGCACCTATCGCGTGCTCCATGAAAAGATCGACAGCCGCGTCGCCGGAGCATGGTGGCAGGGCTACGCCAACCCGACGGTCGAGGCTCTGATCGACGGCGGACGGATCACGATGGACCGGGACGCCCGGGCCGCGATCTGGCGCGAAGCCTATGCCCTGTTGCAGGAGGACCCGCCCTGGCTGACCCTCTACAACCCGCTGCGCGTCATCGGGCTCGCCGGGTCGTATCCGGGTTTCGCCATGCCCGCCGACGGGGTGATCGACGTCGCCCGCCTGCCGTCCTTCGAAGAGGCATGATGCGGGACGAGACGATCCTCGAGGCGGCTGCGTCGTCACGATGGACCCGGACCAGCGGGTGATCGGTGGCGGCGCTGTCGAAGACGGGGCGGGCGGAGGTGAAGGCCCGATCTCGAAGCAGTAGCGGCGGTTGACGAAACTGGACCGAGGCGCATTGCCCATGGGCAACTCCCCCGTTTTTCATCCGGTGTCAGGTACTTGCGGATTTACCCTTCCGGCGCAACCACCCGCTCGACCATCGCGGTCGCCCCGGTCAGCGCGCCCAGCGGACGGGACGGATCGCGGGTCCGGCGACGCTCCTCCACGATGGCGGCGCGTTCGAGGGCGATGTCGGTGGCGCGCACGGCCTCCTCCGGGTCGAGGGCGAAGACGCCGCTGGCATCGGCGATGATCGCCGCCCCCGGCAGGACCGCCACCCCGCCGACGGAGACGGGACGATGCACCGTCCCGCCCGCATCCAGCAGGCGTGTCGTGACCGGCGACGTCCCGCGACACCAGACGGGGAACCCCAGCGCCGCCATCTCCTCCGCGTCGGTGCAGGGGCCGTCGATCACCGCCCCCGCGATCCCCGCGCGCATCGCCGCCGCCGCCACCCCGTCCCCGAGGCAGGCATAGGTCCGGTCGCCCAGCCGGTCGATCACGAGGATGTCCCCCTCCGCCGCCAGCCCGACCGCATGGTGCAGCATCGTGCTGTCGGCGCCGGGGCATTGCACGGTGAGCGCGCGCCCGGCGATGCGCGGGGCGTAGCCATGGCTGGCCCGGATGCCGGTATCCATGTGCCCCCACCAGAGGATGTGGCCGAGCATCGGCGTATCGAGCGCTTGCATCCGCGCGACGAGGACGTCGGGAAGGGGCGGCGGAGTTGGACCCGCGACGTATTTCGGAATGTTGGGAAGCACGTTCATGCGGAACCTCGGGATTTGAGCGTCGGGTCGAGCCGGTCCCGGAGCCAGTCGCCGATCAGGCTGACCGAGAGGGCGAGGAGGAAGATGATCGCGCCGGGAAACAGCGTCAGCCACCACGCCGTCAGGAGGCGGTCGCGCCCCTCGGACATGATCTGACCCAGCGAGGTCAGGGGCGATTGCACGCCGAGGCCGAGGAAGCTGAGCGCCGTCTCCAGCAGGATCGTCAGCGGCAGGTTCACCGTGAACTGCACCAGCGCGATGGAGGCGACGTTGGGCAGGATGTGCCGTAGATAGATGCGCGCGGGCGATGCGCCGAGCGCGCGGATCGCGGTGACGTAGCCGTGTTCCTTGGCCGACAGAACCGCGCCGCGCATGAGGCGGGCATAGACCTCCCACCCGGTCAGGCCGATCAGCAGCAGGAACAGGGTGAAGGAATTGTCGAACATCGCCAGCACGAAGAGCGCCACGACGATGATCGGCAGGCTGGCCTGCACGTCAACGGCGGCGACGATGGCGCTCTCGGTCCAGCCGCGCCGGGCGGCGGCGAGCACGCCGAGCAGCGAGCCGAGGACCGCTCCGATCACCGTCCCGACGATGGCGACGATCAGCGTGATCTGCGCGCCGACGGCAAGGCGTACGAGAAGGTCGCGACCGCGCGCGTCGGTGCCGAGCCAGTAGTCCGGCGAACCGGGCGGGAGCAAACGGGCGGTGAGCGAGGTGGCGCGGAACTCGTGCGGGGAGAGCCACTGACCGAACAGGGCGAAGGCCACGAAGAGCGCGACGAAGACCATGGCGCATCTGACGGCGAACGGCACCTTCATCGCGCACGGATCCGGGGATCGATCACGAGGTAGAGCAGGTCCACGATCAGGTTGGCGCAGATCATCGTGACCGCGATGGCCAGCACGATGAACTGCACCGTCGCGATGTCGCGGGTGGCGACGGAGCGGACCAGAAGCTGTCCCACGCCGGGCCAGGCGAAGACCTGTTCGGTGACGACCGATCCGGCGATCAGGCCGCCCAGCGACAGGCCCACCAGCGTCACCAGCGGGATCGCCGCATTGGGCGCGGCATGACGCAGGAGGCGGCGGCGCCGGGGAATCCCGCGCGCTTCGGCTGCCACCATGAACGGGGCGTTGATCGTCTCCAGCAGGGAGGACCGGGCGAAGCGGGCGAAGGCGCCCATGGAGGCGAGCCCGAGGGTCAGCGCGGGTGGCAGGACGTCGATGAAGCTGTCGGCGCTGGCGCCCACATAGGTGCCGAAGACGAGCGCGCCGATCAGGATCACGGCGAGGCCGAAGAGGAAGTTCGGCATGGCGAAGGCGAAGACCGAGAAGCCCATCACCGCGCGGTCCACCGGGCGTCCGCGGTTCAGCGCCGCGATGGCACCCAGCGGGATCCCCGCCAGCAAGGCGATGGCGAGGGCCGTGCCGCCCAGGATGAGCGTGGCGGGCAGACGGTTTAGGAAAAGCTGCGCCGAGGGCAGGCCCGTGTGGACGGAATAGCCGAACTGCCCTTGGGCAAGCTGCCCGAGATAGGCGGTGTATTGTGCCCAGAGCGGGCCGGTCGAGGCCCATGGCGCGGCGGTATTGCTCTATCACCGCCTGCGGCGCGTCGGGCGGGGCGAGGGCCGCCGCCGGATCGCCCGAGAAGCGGATGAAGAGGAACACCAGCGTCACCGTGATCAGAAGTGTGATCGCGGCCCGGAGTACGCGGGAAAGGACGTAGCCGGTCACGCGACCCCCCGAAGCGCGCGGCCCGGGGCGGCATCCAGCAGGGCGCGGGTATAGGGATCGGCGGGCGCGGCGAAGATGCGGGCGGCGGGACCCTGTTCCACCACGCGGCCGTCCTTCATCACCATCAGATCGTCGGCGATGGCCGCCGCGACGCGCAGGTCGTGGGTGATGAACACCATGGCGAAGCCGAGCCGCGCCTGAAGGTCGCGGAAGAGGTCGAGAACCTGCGCCTGGATGGAGACGTCGAGGGCGGAGACCGCCTCGTCCGCGATCAGGACGTCGGGGTCGACGGCGAGCGCCCGGGCGATGCAGATGCGCTGTCGCTGGCCGCCCGAGAATTCGTGGGGATGGCGGGCGGCGGATTGCGGCGGCAGGCCGACGAGGGACAGCAATTCGGCGGCCCGGGCGCGGGCCGCAGCGCGCGGGGTGCCGTGGATGATCGGCCCTTCGGCGATGGCGTCGCCGACGCTCTGGCGCGGGTCGAGAGCGCCGAACGGGTCCTGCAACACGACCTGCATCCGGCGGCGGAGCGCGCGCAGGTCGGGACCGGTCAGGTGGGTGATGTCGGCGCCGTCGAAGGCGATGCGCCCGGCATCCACATCCTCCAGCCGCAACAGACAGCGCGCGAGGGAAGATTTTCCCGAGCCGCTCTCGCCTACGATCGCGATGGTCCGACCCTTCTCCAGCGACAGGGAAACGTCGCGGACGGCGGCCACCTCGCGGCGCGAGAACGGGCCGCCGAGGCGGTAGGTCAGGGACAGGTCGGTCGCGGTCAGGATCGGATCGGCGGCGGCGGTGTCCCGGGGTGCGCCTCGCTGCGTCGCGGCGGCTAGGAGGGTGCGGGTATAGGGGTGCTGCGGATCGGTCAGGAGGCGGGCGGCGTCCCCCTGCTCTACCGCCTGCCCGGCCTGCATCACGACGATGCGGTCGGCAATGTCGCTGACGACGCCGAAATCGTGGGTGATGAAAAGGATCGCCGTGCCGCGGTCGCGCTTCAGGTCGGCGATGAGGGTCAGGATCTCCGCCTGCGTGGTCACGTCGAGGGCGGTCGTCGGCTCGTCCGCGATCAGCAGGTCCGGGTCGAGCAGCAGGGCGCCGGCGATCACGATGCGCTGCGCCTGTCCGCCCGAAAGCTGGTGCGGATAGGAGCGGGCGATGCGGTCGGGGTCGGGCAGGCGGACGGCGCAGAGCATGTCCATGACGCGGGCGCGGCGCTCGCCCGCGGCGATGCCGTGGACCAGCGCGATCTCCTCCAGTTGCGCACCGACCCGTTGCAGGGGGTCGAGGCTGGCCGACGCGTCCTGGAAGATCATCGCCATCCGGGCGGAGCGAAGTCGCTGGAAGGCCGGGTCGCGCTGGGGCGGAAGGAGCGTGCCGTCGAAGGCGATGGTGCCGCCGCGGACGGGGAGTTGCGGCGGCAGCATTCCCATGATCGCCTGCGCGACCACGGACTTGCCGGACCCGCTCTCCCCCACGAGACAGAGCGTCTCGCCGCGGGCCACCGCGAAGGTGACATCCTCCACGGCGAGGGTCCGGTCGCCGCCATCGGGAAGCCCGACGGACAGCGCGTCCACGGCGACGACCGGGTGCGTCATTCGGTGCGGAGGAAGTTCTTGTCGAAGATGGTGACGGCGGAATTGCCCGGGTCCCAGTCCAGATCCTCCCGCACCCCGTAGCTGACCACATTGCGCCATAGATACATGCCGGGGGTGATCTCCTCCCACTCGGCCACGAGGTCGAGATAGGCGGCCTTGCGGGCCTCGAATTCCTGCGCCCTGACGAATTGCTCGCCCAGTTCGAGGAAGCGGTCGGAGGGGACCCAGGTCTTGTGCGCGGCGTTCACCCGGCTGGAATCCGGACCCCAGTCGAGCCAGAGCGGCCGCCACGGATCGCCGGAGAAGTCCGACGACATGGACATGTTGAGCATGTGGAACGGCCGCTCGTAGGCGAGGGAGAAGTTGTCCACGATGGTCAGAGTGACCTCGATCCCGACATCGCGCCATTGCTCCACCATGAACTCCGCGGCGACCTCGTAGTTTGGATAGAACCCGCGGGTGATGTGCCATTCCAGCTCCTCCCCGTCATAGTCGGAGGCGGCGAGCAATTCGCGCGCGCGGTCTGGATCGTAAGTGATCGCGGCCTTGCGGTCCGCGTCGTAGTAATCGCCGTATTCCGGGAAGTTGAACGGCGCGGGAACGTAGGTCGCGTCGCCCCAGAGCGCGGTGACGATCCCCTCCCGGTCGATGGCCGCAACCATGGCCTTGCGCAGGTTCGCATCCGTCAGCGGGTTATCGGGGATGGTCTCGTCGTCCTCGAGCATGTTGAAGGCGAACATCGGATAGTTCTCGATGCTCTTGGTCAGGACCTTCACGCCCTCGGCATTCTCCACCTGTTCGATCTGGTCGGCGGGGATGGAGGTGATGACGTCGAACTCGCCCGAGACCAGCCCCGCGAACTGCGTCGAGAATTCCGGGACGATGCGGAAGGTGAGGGAAGCGGCGGGGACGGGTCCGTTCCAGTATTCGTCGAACGCCTCGGCCACGAGTTCGGTCGAGGGATCGAAGCTCACCAGCCTGTAGGGGCCCGTGCCCATGGGCGCCTGCCCGAAGGCATCGGTGCCGACCTCGTCGTAATAATGCTTGGGCAGGACGAAGCCGAGGGGCGTGGCCAGCCGGTTGGGGAATGTCGGGTCGGCGATGTCCAGCTCCACCTCGACCGTCAGGGGGCCGGTCGCCTCCACCCGCACGATGTTGGCGGCGTAGCGGGTGCCGCGCGGGGCGGAGGGTTCCGGCCCCCAGAGCCGTTCGGCGGACATGGAAAAGGCGACGTCCTCCGCATCCATGACGTGGCCGTCGTGGAACTTGACCCCGTCGCGCAGGGTGATCTCCCAGATCATCGGGGTCTTGCGAGTCCATTCGGTCGCGAGCCACGGCACCAGCGTCGCGCCGTCGGGGTCTTCCCACCGGTTTCGCATGACCAGCGTGTCGAACAGGTTGTCGTGAACCCGCGCGCCGGAGGTGGAGATGCCGATGACGGGATCCATCGTCTCCCACAGATTGTCGACGGCGAGGGTGATATCGGGGCGATCCTGGGCCGCTGCGGGCAGGGCGAGGCCCGCCGCAAGCACGAGGATTAGGGATGGGCGTGTCAGCATGGGCAGGCTCTCCGGTGTTGGATCATTCGGCGGCGCGGGGCGTTGCGGTGGCGCGGGTGAAGGTGTAGTCGCGGCCGTTCCGGAGCGACGGGATCTGGCGGCGGGCGGCGGTGACCTCGTCGAGATCGAGATCAACGAAAGCGAGGTCCGCGGTGTCGCCGCCCATGTCCACGAGCACCTCGCCCCAGGGGTTCACGACCAACGAGTGGCCGTAGGTGGTGCGGCCGTCATCGTGGGTTCCGGCCTGGGCGGGGGCCACGACGAAGGCGCCGTTCTCGATCGCGCGGGCACGCAGCAGCACCTCCCAATGGGCGCGACCGGTGGGAATGGTGAAGGCGGAAGGGACGAACAGGATCGTCGCCCCCGCCTGCGCGTAATCGCGGTAGAGGCCCGGAAAGCGCAGGTCGTAGCAGACGCTCATGCCCGCCGGACCCCAGGGCGTGTCGGCCAGAACGGCGCGGTCGCCCGGCCCGTAGCGACGGGATTCGCCGGTGGGCGGCTTGCCATCGAGGAAGATGTCGAAGAGGTGGATCTTGTCGTAATCCGCCACGATGGCCCCGGTCGCGTCGATCAGGTCGGAATGGTTGAGGAACCGCGCGCCATCGACGCCGTCCGGCCCTTTAACGGGGGTGGAGCCGGTATGGATCCAGAGACCGTGTTCGGCGGCGGCGGCTCGACAGGCGGCGACGAAGGGGTCATCCGCATGGGCGGTCACATGCTCGAGCGCGTCGTCGCGGTCGCGGTTCACGAAGCCCGACGCCTCGGGCAGGGCGAGCATCTGCGCCCCCTCCGCCGCGGCCCGGGCGGCGGCATCGTTCAGCCACGCGATGTTGCCTGCGTGGCGGTTGGTCGAATTCATCTGGGCCATGCAGAGGCGCAGGATCGAAGACATGGGTGGACTCCCTCGACGGTCATTCGACTCTGCGCGCCAATCGGTGAGGAAAAAAGTAGAAATTTTGTGGGTTCCGTTCATAAAGCTCACATGAAGGATGTGCCCCATCGACGCCTGCCGCCGCTGACGGCGCTCCGCGCGCTGGAGGCACTGCACCTGACGGGGTCGGTGACCGGGGCGGCGCAGCGGCTGCGCGTGTCCCATTCCGCGGTCAGCCATCAGGTCCGCATCCTAGAGGATTGGTCGGGAACGCCACTCTTCGTGCGGCGGGGACGCACCACGCTTCTGACCGATGCGGGGCGGAGCCTCGCGACTATCGCGCATGGCGCCTTCGACGCGATCCGGCACGAGATCGACCGCCTGCCGCTCCGGCAATTCCGCCCGGTGAGCGTCGCGGCCCTGCCGATCATCGCAACGCAGCTCATCCTGCCGGGCCTCGGGGCGCTGCTGCTGCGGGCGCCGGAGATTCGCGTCCACCTGACGCTTGCCCTGACCGACCGGCCGACGGTGCCCGCCCCGGATATAGAGGTGCTGTTCGTGCGCCGCGCGACGCAACTGGCCAGCGATCTGGAGCTTCTTCCCGGCGACGCGGTCCCCGCCTGCACCCCGGCCTTGCTCGACCGCGCGGGGGGCGATACGGAGCGGCTGATGCGTTCCGGCCCCTTGATCCACGACGAGGATATGCGGATGTGGCCCGCATGGCAGGCCCTCACCGGCAGGGTTGGGGACGGGGAGGCGGATGGCGCGCGGATCATTCTGGAAGGATCCGGCCTGATCCATTCGGCGGTGCTGGCGGGCCTCGGAGTCGGGTTCGTCCGCCGGTCGCTGGCCGCGGAGGATGTGGCGGCAGGACGGCTGACGATCTGTTCGGCGGAAGCGATCGACGCCGACTGGGTCTATGTGGTGCGCCCGGATCCGGCGCGGGCGACCGATCCGGAGGTTGTGGAGGTGGTCGCATGGCTCCGCGCGCTGGCGCAGGGCGGAGCGGCGAAACGGAATGACGGAGGCACGGCATGAAACGGTCCGAGATCAACGACATCCTCGCGGAGGGGGAAGCCTTCATCCGCAGCTTCGGGTTCGTGCTGCCGCCCTTCGCGGACTGGACACCCGACCGGATGCGACAGGCGGCGGGGAGCGAGATCCATGCGCGGGGCCTCGGCTGGGACGTGACCGATTACGGGGAGGGGCGGTTCGCGGAAATGGGCCTGTTCCTGTTCACGACGCGGAACGGACGGGTGGAGGATCTGGGGCACGGGCGCGGAATGCTCTATGCCGAGAAGATCATGATCACGCGACAGGATCAGCTTTCGCCGATGCATCGCCACAACCTCAAGGCCGAGGACATCATCAATCGCGGCGGCGGCGATCTGGTGCTGGAGCTGTTCGCGGCGGATGCGAAGGGGGGCATCGACCGCGCGGCGGACGTGACGGTCCCCAGCGACGGGATGCCCGTGACCCTGAAGGCGGGCGGGCATCTGCGGCTTGCCCCCGGGGCCAGCGTCACGCTGATGCCCGGGGTATGGCACGCATTCTGGGCCGAGGGGGCGGATTGCCTCGTGGGGGAAGTGTCGACGGTCAACGACGACCGCACCGACAACGTCTTCGAGCAGCCGATCGGCCGGTTCGCGGAAGTCGAGGAGGATGTCGCGCCGACGCGCCTGCTGGTCTCCGACTACTGAACTGGAGACGGCGGCTCAGATCAGGCCGGTGGCCAGCCCGCCCACGAGGCTCGCCGACAGAAGCGTCAGGATCACCGCGCCGAACACGCCGTTCCAGCGCCATGTCACCGTAATCGGATCGCGGTCGATGATCGCGCCGACATAGGTGGCCGTCGTCGCCAGCGGCGCGAGACAGACGGTGCAGGTCCAGCCCGACAGTAGCGACAGGACGACGGCCCGGTCCGACAGGATATCCGTCCGCAGCATGAACTCCGCCAGGATTGCCACGGTGATGATCGGGTGCAGACCCACCATTGCGGCCAGCACCGTGCCCCACATCAGCGCGAGCGAGAGCGACGCGGCCCCGCCATGGGCGATCGTCCAGTCCAGAACAGGGGTGAGCGCGCCGTCCGGCACCCACACCGCGAGCAGGGCACCGATCAGTCCGGCAAGGGCGAAGACCCCGACCTCGTTGACATAGCGGGGGGCGTTGGCGCGGAAATCGCCGATCAGCAACGCGGGGCCGGGCCGCCCGGCGAGCCGGGTGATCCAGGCGAACGCGTAGAGCGGGACAAGCGCGATCAGGAGGCTCTGGAACGCGAGCGGGAGCAGGAAATCGGCGGTCAGCACGATGCCGCAAAGCGCGCAGAGATGCCCGGCCACGATCAGCATCCCCCGCCCCTCGCCCGGGGCCGGCGTGGCGGGCGGCGGACGGGGCCGCACCGGGAACAGCCTTCGCTCGACCGCGTCGAGAATCGTGCCGGTAGCCAAGAAGAGCGCCGCGAAGGCGAGGCCGTAGGGCGCGAACTCCCCCCAATGCAGGTCCGTGTAGATCAGGAGCAGTGTGTTGAGCGCGACGCCGAACGGTGACCAGAGCGCTATGGTCGCGAAACCGCGCAGAATCGCGGAGATGATCCTTCGTTCCCGAAGCTCGTGCACCTGAACCGTGACGGCGCGGAGGGACTCGCCCCGCCGCTGTCCCGCACGGGTCATCTCGATCAGGAGACCCAGACCGCCGAGGTTGAGCAGCACGCCGAAGACATTGCCGCCGACCCCGAGGGAGACGTAGCGGCGGGACGGCGGCTGGTTCGCGAGAAAGGCGCCCGCCCGCTCGAACGCGTCGTCCCGGGCCGCCACCAGCCGCAGGAAGATCAGCGCCAGCAGCAGGCAGGAGAGAAACGCCATCCGGTCCGCCCCGCGGGCGATATCCGCCGCCGACAGCGCGCCGGATATCGTCCCCCAGACGAGAAGGACGAGGGCCAGGATGAAGAACGCCTTCACGATCCGGGAGGCGCGGGCGATGAAAAGGGCGAGATAGGCCAGTACGAAGGCCGACGCGATTTCGGACGCGACCACAGGCGGGACGAGCCCGAGGATGCCGCCCAGATTGGCGACGAATCCCGCGATCAGGAGGCCGGCCCCAAGCGCGGCACGACCGGGCGCGGGCGGATGTGCCGCCGATCCCGCCGTCACGTCAGGCGGGATCCGTTCGTGCCCGGACCGGAGCGACGCGATGGCTGTCCGGTCCGGGCACGCATGGAGTCAGAGCCCGTAATCGGCGGGCAGCTTGTCGAAGACCTCCTCGTTCAGGCGGGCGATCATGGCGTCCCGCTCGCCGCCTGTCTCCTCGACGATGGCGGACCACTTTTCGATCAGGGTCTGGAAGGCGTCGACCTTGGCCTGCGCGCCGGTGATGCCGTAGGTACTTTCGGCATTGGTGACGATCACGGGCAGGTCGGCCTCCACGAAAGCGGCCTTGTCGGCGCGCATCTCGTCGGAGGGTTCGATATGCTCGACGCCCTGCGCTGCCAGCTCGGTCATCACCTCGGCATCGGTGGTGGTGTAGCTGATGGTGGCGTCGACAGAGACCTGCGCCGCCATGCCGACGATCATCGCCCGTTGCTCGTCGGTCAGGTCGGCCCACCAATCGCGGTTCGTCGACATGAGCGACAGCGAATGGTAGGTTCCGAGGTTAAGCGTCGTCAGATACTTGGCGGCATCCCAAAGTTGATAGGAGCGGAACGCGCCCGGTGCCTGGATCGCGATGTCGAGCGCACCCTTGTCGAGGCCCTCGAACATCTCGGAGGATGGCACGTTCACCTCGATGCCGCCGACGGATTGCGCCCAGCGGGACCAGAGGCTGCCGGGAACGCGCATCTTCTTGCCTTCGAGATCGGCCGTGCTCCGGACCGGCTCGGACGAGATGATCGCGTAGGGCGCCGTCGAATAGGTCCCGAGATAGAGGAGGTTGGCGTTCGCGTATTCCTGCAGGCATTCGTCGCATTGCAGCAGGTTGTACTCGATCGACGCGGCCATCGCGGTCAGGTTGTCCGGTGTGGCGAGACCCATATCGGCCACGAGCTGCGCGTTCGGAAACTCCGCCGGGAAATAGGTCATGGCGAGCATGCCCATATCCGCGATGCCGTCGCCGAGCCCGGCCAGCGCCGGCTTGGCCCCGAGAAGCGCGCCGCCCTCGAAATCCTGCACCTCGAAGCCGTTCTCCCGCAGGACCTCCATGAACGGGCCATAGCCGACGGAGACCGGATGCTTCGGTCCGGTCCATTGGCTGATGGTGATGGCCGTCTGCGCGCTCGCGCCAAGCGCCGTTCCGAGCGCGAGCGCCGTGGCCCCCGCCAGTGTTCTGATATTCATCGTCCATTCCCTCCCGAAGACCCGTTCCGTCGCATTTTTGCGAAACGGAGTTTCATTTTGGTCGCGGGTTCGGTCTGTTGTCCAGAGGATTCCCTTGTGGCCAAGGAGCACGCGCCATGGACTTCACCCTGACCGACGATCAGCGGGCCCTGCAGGAAAGCGCCCGGCGGTTCGCCCAGGCCGAGTTGCCGGACGTCGCGCGCCGCTGCGAGGCGGAAAACGCGCCGGTTCCGGCGGACATGCTGCGTCGCTATGCCGATATGGGATTTCTCGCGATCAACACGCCGGAGGCGCGGGGCGGCCTGGGGCTCGGCAATCTCGAGGCGCTGATCGTGCTGGAGGAGTTCGCGAAGATATCCAGCGCGGTGGCATTCCCGGTCTTCGAGGCGTCGGTCGGTCCGGTCCGCATCGTCGAGCGGCATGGCTCGAAGGCGCTGGCCGACCGGGTCGTCGGCGCCTGCGTGCGGGGAGAGATGCTGGTGGCCATCTCCATGTCCGAACCGGATGCCGGGACCGCGCTGACCGACCTGCGGACGACGGCGCGGGTGGAGGGGGACGAGGTGGTGCTGAACGGCGGCAAACGCTGGTGCTCCGGGGCGGGGCACAGCCAGGGCTACGTCGTGTTCTGCCGCCTGTCGGAGGAGAAGGGCGCCAAGGGGATCGGCGCGGTCTTCGTCGAGAAGGGAACGCCCGGTTTCACCTTCGGCGACGCCGAAACGCTGATGGGGTTTCGCGGCGTGCCGTCGGCGGACATGCATTTCGACGAGTGCCGCGTCCCGCGCGAGAACCTTCTGGTGGGGGCGGGCGGGTTCGGCGACCTGATGGGGGCGTTCAACCTGGAACGCTGCGGCAATGCCACGATGTCGCTGGGACTGGCCGCCAGGGCGCTGGATCAGGCGCTGGACTACACCGGCGAGCGGCAGGCTTTCGGCAAGCCGCTGGTGGAGTTTCAGGCGGTGCAGATGAAGCTGGCGGAGATGAAGCTGCGGGTGGAGGCGGCGCGCCTCCTGATCCATCGGGCGGTCGCGGGACGGGGGACGGACTTTCCGGACGTGATGGATGCCTCGCTGGCCAAGTGCTTCGCCAATGAGATGGTGCGCGAGGTCTGCGGCCACGGGGTGCAGGTGATGGGCGGCTACGGATACCATTCCGATTACGGGATGGAACAGCGGCTGCGCGATGCCTGGGGCTGGGGCATCGCAGGCGGAGCCATCGACATCCAGAAGGTGAACATCGCCGCCGGGATGGTCGGGCGACGCTTCGACCAGCGGCGCTAGTTGCCGCGGAACTCCGGGCTGCGTTTCTCGAAGAAGGCGGCGCGGCCCTCGGCGTGATCGTCGGAGGCCATCAGCTCGCTCTGGAGATCGACCTCCAGCGCCAGCGCCCGGTCGAGATCGCCGCCGAGCTGCGCCAGTGCGGAGCGGGTGGCGGCGACGGGGAGCGGGGCGCGGTCGGCGAAGATCTCGGCCTGTCGGACCGCCTCCTCCAGCGCGTCGCCGGGATCGACGAGCATGTCGGCCAGCCCGAGTTCCGCCGCCTCCGCGGCCTTCATCACGCCCGCGGTCAGCATCAGGCGCCGGGCCCGCGCGGCGCCGATCCGCTGCGGCAGGGACCAGAGCAGCCCGAGATCCGCCATCAGGCCGACGCGGCCGAACACCGCCCCGAAGCTCGCATCGCGTCCGACGACGCAGATATCGGCGAGGGCGGCGAGCGACAGGCCCGCGCCGAAGGCATGACCCTCGACCGCCGCGACCACCGGCTTCGGCCCCGCGGCCAGCAGCCGGACCAACCGGTGGGTGACCATCATCCGGTGCCGGGCATAGATCGGATCGCCTGATCGCATGGATTTCAGGTCGCCCCCGGCGCAGAACGTGCCCCCCGCCCCGGTCAGGACAAGGGAACGACAGGTCCCGTCGGCACAGAGCGGATCGAGCGTGGCGAGGAGTTCGGCGCGCATCTCGGGGCTCATCGCGTTGCGCCGGTCAGGATCGTTCAGCGTCAGGATCGCGACGGTGCCGCGACGGACGAGGTCGACGAGTGCCATGTCAGCCCGCTCCCGGAAGCCAGAGGACGATTGCGGGGAAGGCGATCAGGAGGGCGATCAGCCCGAGATCCATGACGACGAACCAGGCGATGCCCACGAAAATCTGATGGATCGGTACGGCGTCCCCGACGATGCCCTTCACCACGAAGACGTTGAGCCCGACAGGCGGGGTTATGAACCCGATCTCCAGGAACTTGGCCATCAGGACGCCGAACCAGATCAGGTTGATGTCCCGCGTCTCCAGCACCGGCAGCAGGATCGGGATCGTCAGCAGCATGATCCCGATCGGATCGAGGAGCATCCCCAGCAGGATCAGGACGACGGAGATCAGCAGGATGACCGTGAGCTGCGAATATTCCGGCGAGGAGATGAAATCCGCGATGATCGTGGTCGTGCCCGACAGCGCGAAGAACCGCGTCAGAAGCTGGGCCCCGATGGCGATGAGGAAGATCGCGGCCGTGGTGCGGAGCGTCTCCGCAATGGCCTCGCGCAGGATGGCGAAGGTGAGCGCGCGCTTGACGAGGCCGATCAGGAAGGCGAGCGCCGCGCCCACGGCCCCGGCTTCGGTCGGGGTGAAGATGCCGGAGAAGAGCCCGCCGAACACGCCGACGATCAGGACGAGAACGGGCCAGGTGTCGCCGAACGCGAGCAGGCGCTGCATCATGGTCACGTCCTCGCGGACGGCCGGGGCGAGGGATGGGTTGAGCCAGCAGCGCACGATCACCATCGCCGAATAGAGCAGCGCGGTCAGGATGCCGGGGATCAGCGCGCCGAGGAACAGGGCGGCGATGCTCTGCTCCACGAAGATGCCGTAGATGATGAGCAGGATGGAGGGCGGGATCATAGACCCGATGGTGCCCGCCGCCGCCACGGTCCCGGTGGCGAGCCCCTTGTCGTAGCCGCGGTCCAGCATCTCGGGGACCGCGATCCGGCCCATGGCGGCGGTGCAGGCGAGGCTGGATCCGGTCACCGCGGCGAACAGCGCGGACCCCTGGATCGACGCCACGGACAAGCCGCCCGGGAGCCAGGACAGCCAGAGCCGCGCCAACCGGAACAGCCCCGTGGTAAGGCCAGCATGGTAACAGAGATACCCCATGAACAGGAACATCGGGATCGAGCTGAGCGTCCAGTGGGCCGTGAAGTCGTAGGGGATCTGCGCCAGCATTCCGATGGCGGGACGCTCGCCCAGGATCACGAAGATGCCGACGATCGACACCGTCGACAGCGCGATACCGATGGGGACCCGCAGGAAGATCATCGCCAGCAGGGCGAAGATGCCGATGAAGCCCACGGTCTCCTTGGCGAGGTCGATCATATCTGCGTCCCCGCCACCGGATCGCCGGTTTCGGGACCGTCGGGCCTGTCCAGATCGGCCCGGAACAGAAGGAAAACGGCGCGTCCCAACTTTACCAGCACCAGAAGGAGCGCCAGACCGCACCCGAGGGGAACGAGGAACCGGGTGGGCCAGATCGCGATGGAATAGGACCCCATGATGAACTCGCCCACGACGTATTTCTTGATCGCGACGTCCCAGGTGGCGGAGACGAGCAGCCAGAACAGCCAGGCGAAGAAGCTGTAGGCCACGATGTCGAGGATGCGCTTGGCCACCCGCGGCAGGTGCGCATAGATCAGGTCCACATGAATGTTGCCGTTCATCCGCTCCACCGCCGCGAAGGGCAGGAACACGACCGCGACCATGTAGTAGTTCGACACCATTTCCAGCGTCACTGGAACCGGCGCGCCGAAGGCGAACTTGCCGATCACGTCGGCGGTCACATGGATCATCATCGCCATCAGAGCGATCCCGCCGACGAGCATCATCAGGCCCGAGATCGTATCGATGACCCGGAAGAGCACGCGGTCGATGGCGCCGATCGCTTCCGGTCGAGTGGCATGTGCGTCCAGGTTCAATCCCTCCCCCGCCGGTGCGCGGACGTTGCCGCACCTCCGGACCTGCGAAAATGAAACTCCGTTCCGCAGATCGTTTGACATTAGGAGGGCCATGCGGACAGGTCAACGCATCGCGGAGGACGGGAGGGACGGGATGGCCGAAGGTGCGCTGGCGGGATTGAAGGTTGTGGATTGCACGCGGGTGCTCGGTGGGCCGTTCTGCACGCAATGGCTGGGCGATCACGGGGCGGAGGTGATCAAGGTCGAGCCGCCGGGCGGCGACGAGACCCGCGGCTGGGGCCCGCCCTTCGAGGACGGGGCCGCGTCCTACTTCATCGGCGTCAACCGGTCCAAGCGGGGCATCGCCCTCGACCTGCGGAGCGAGGGTGGCCGCGACGTGCTGCACCGCCTGCTGGCAGATGCGGACATCCTGATCGAGAATTTCCGGACCGGAACGCTGGAGAAATGGGGGATCGGCTGGGACGTGCTGTCGGAGCGGTATCCCCGCCTCGTCCATGCCCGGCTCTCGGGTTTCGGCGCGGACGGTCCGCTCGGCGGCCTGCCGGGCTACGATGCGATCGTGCAGGCGCAGGCCGGTTTGATGAGCGTCAACGGCGAGCGGGGCGGCGGACCGCTCCGGATGGGCGTGCCGCTGGTCGACATGGCGACGGGCATGGCGCTGGCCTTCGGGATTCTCGCGGCCATCCACGAACGCACCCGCTCCGGGCGCGGACAGTTCGTGGAGACGAGCCTCTACGATACGGCCTGCACTCTCCTGTTCCCGCATTCGGCCAACTACTTCCTGTCGGGCAAGGTCGCGGGGCGGAGCGGAAATCCCCATTCCAACGTCGTGCCCTACGACATGTTCGATTGCGGCGCGGAGAAGATCTTCATCGGCTGCGGCAATGACGGGCAGTTCCGCAAACTCTGCCGGATCCTTGGCGATGCGGAGATGGGGACCGACGCGCAATTCGCGACGAATGCCGACCGGCTGACGAATATCGACGCGATGACGAAGCGGCTGGTCACCCTTCTGGACGGGCATGACGCGGAAGCGATCTGCCGGACGCTGATGGAGGCGGGGGTGCCCGCGGGCAAGGTGGCGAATGTCGACGAGGTGTTCGAGGCCGCCCATACGCGACACCGGGAGATGGTCGTCGAGATGGGCGCCTATCGCGGGGCCGGGAACCCAGTGAAGCTGTCGCGCACGCCCGCCCGGTTCGAGCGGACGCCGCCGCGGCTGGGACAGGATACGCGCGCGGTTCTTACAGAGCTGGGCTACGACGAGGCGGCGGTGGAGGCGATGGTCGCGGCCGGGGCGGCGGTGGCGGCGAAGTAGGACGTACCGCCGGACCGCGGCCTATCTCACCTCCCCCACCATCGCCTTGAGGCGGTAGAGGAGGTCCAGCGCCTCCCGCGGGGACAATTCGTCGGGGAGGACATCGCGCAGGCTGTCCTCCACCGCGCTGTTCCTCTTCGGGGCGGGCGGCGGCGGGGTCGCGCGAAACAGCGGCAGGTCGTCGATCATCGCCCGGGCCTTGCCGCCGCCTTCGCGCTCCCCCTCCTCCAGCGCCTCCAGCACCGCCCGCGCCCGCGCGACGACCGCTTCCGGAAGGCCCGCGAGCCGGGCGACCTGCACGCCATAGGACCGGTCCGCCGCCCCGTCCCGCACCTCGTGCAGGAAGATCACGTCCCCCTCCCATTCGCGCACCGCGACGGTCGCGTTCTCCACCCCGTCGAGCTTGGCCGCGAGCGCCGTCATCTCGTGGTAATGAGTCGCGAAGAGCGCGCGGCAGCGGTTCACGTCGTGCAGGTGCTCCAGCGTGGCCCAAGCGATGCTGAGCCCGTCATAAGTCGCCGTGCCACGCCCGATTTCGTCCAGGATCACGAAGGCGCGCGCATCCGCCTGGTTCAGGATCGCGGCCGTTTCCACCATCTCCACCATGAAAGTCGAGCGCCCGCGGGCCAGATCGTCGGACGCGCCGACCCGGCTGAAGAGCTGGCTGACGATCCCGATATGCGCGTCCTCGGCAGGTACGAAGGACCCCATCTGCGCCAGCACCGCGATCAACGCGTTCTGCCGCAGCCAGGTCGACTTTCCCGCCATGTTCGGCCCGGTCAGCAGCCGGATCGCGGCCCCATCCCCGGCGGAGAGCGCGGTGTCGTTAGCCACGAACGGCGTCCCGTCCCGCTTGAGCGCCCGTTCCACCACCGGGTGCCGCCCGGCGCAAATCTCGAAGGCACGGCTGCCGTCGACGCGCGGACGGCACCAGTCCTCGCCCCGCGCGAGATCCGCGAGCGCCGTGGCCACGTCCAGCTCCGCCAGCACGCGCGCCGCGGCGAAGAGGGCGTCGGAACTAGCCAGCACCTCCGTCCGCAGGGTCGCGAAGATCCGCTCCTCGATCTCCTGCGCCCGGGCGCCCGCATTGAGGATTCGCGTCTCCAGTTCCGACAGTTCGACGGTGGTGAACCGGACCTGGTTCGCGGTCGTCTGACGATGGATGAAACGGTCGTCGCCGCGCATCCTGGCGCCATGGGTCGCGGTCGTCTCGATGAAGTAGCCGAGCACGTTGTTGTGCTTCACCTTCAGGGACGCGACCCCCGTCGCCTCGATATACTCGGCCTGCAGGGCCGCGATGACGCCCCGGCCCTCGTCCCGGAGGCGGCGGGCAGCGTCCAGATCGGCATCGTGACCCGGCGCGACAACGCCGCCGTCCCGCAGCAGAAGCGGCGGTTCGGCCACCAGCGCCGCGTCGAGGCGCTCCCGGACCGCCTCCTGTCCCACGAGGTCGGAGATGTCGGCGGGGAAATCCGTGTCGAACAGCGAGCCGTATATCGCCTCCGCCGCTTCCAGCCCGTCCCGAATCGCGCAGAGGTCGCGCGGGCCCCCACGGTCCAGCGACAACCGGGAGAGCGCCCGGTCGATATCCGGCACCCTCCGCAAGCGGCCCCGCACCTCCGCCGACAGCGTCTCCGTCCGGAAGGCCCAGTCCACCGCCTCCAGCCGCGCCCGGATCACATCCTCCATCGAGGACGGGGCCGAGACCCGCCGTTCGAGCAGGCGACCGCCGCCCGCGGTCACCGTCCGGTCGATGGCCCAGAGGAGAGAGCCGTCCCGCCCGCCGGACGCGCCGCGGGTCAGTTCGAGGTTGCGGCGCGTGGCGGCGTCGATCGCCATCAACGTACTCGCCGCCTCCTGCCGGGGCGGTCGCAGGAGCGGGAGGCGGCCGCGCTGCGTGATCTCCAGATACTCGATCAGCGCACCCATCGCGCCCAGTTCGGCACGGGAGAATGTGCCGAACGCCTCGAGCGATCCGACATCGAACAGCACCCGCAACCGCACCTCCGCCCCGGCGGAATCGAACGCGCTGCGCCCCAGAGGGGTGACCGCGACGCCCAACTCCTCCGCGACCGGCTCCGCATCCGAACCCTCGGCCAGGATCACCTCCGCCACGCCAAGACGGGCCAGATCGGGGCCGAGGCGCACGCGCGGACAGGTCGCGACGTGGAACGCGCCGGTGGAGATATCCGCCCAGGCCAGTGCGGCCTCCCCCCGAACTTCTGCCCAGGCGGCGAGGTAGTTGTGGGCCCGCGCCTCCAGCAGCGTATCCTCGGTCAGGGTCCCGGGGGTGACGACGCGCACGATGCCGCGCTTGACGACCGATTTCGATCCGCGCTTCCTCGCTTCCTCCGGCCGTTCGAGCTGCTCGCAGACGGCAACCCGGAAGCCCTTGCGGATCAGCGTCATCAGGTAGTTCTCGGCCGAATGGACGGGCACGCCGCACATGGCGATATCGTCGCCCAGATGCTTGCCGCGCTTGGTGAGCGCGATGTCGAGCGCCGCACTGGCCGCCACCGCGTCGTCGAAGAACAGCTCGTAGAAATCGCCCATGCGATAGAACAGCAGGGCGTCCGGCGCCTCTGCCTTGATCTCCAGGTATTGCGCCATCATCGGCGTGATCGACATGGGGCGCCTCCCGTCCGCGCGGACCCTACCCCCGGCAGGGTCGCTCCGCTACATCTGCCGGACCGAGGGGGAGGACAATATGGCCGGACGGAGCAGGATCACCGACGCGGAGGCGCTCAGCTACCATCTGGAGCCGCGGCCCGGGAAGCTGGATATCAGTGCCTCGACCGCGATGGCGACGCAGCGGGACCTGTCGCTCGCCTATTCCCCGGGCGTCGCCGTCCCCTGCGAGGCGATCGCCGCCGATCCCGCGACGGCCTACGACTACACGACCAAGGGGAACCTCGTGGCCGTCATCTCGAACGGCACGGCGGTGCTCGGGCTGGGCAATCTCGGCGCGCTGGCCTCCAAGCCGGTGATGGAGGGGAAGGCGGTGCTGTTCAAACGCTTCGCCGACGTGAACTCCATCGACATCGAGTTGGATACCGAGGACGTCGATGCCTTCGTAGCCGCGGTCAAGCTGATGGGCCCGACCTTCGGCGGCATCAACCTGGAGGATATCAAGGCCCCCGAATGCTTCATGATCGAAAGTCGTCTGAAGGAGGAGATGGATATCCCCGTCTTCCACGACGACCAGCACGGGACAGCGGTGATCTGTGCCGCGGGCTTGATCAACGCGCTGCACCTGTCGGGCAAGAAGATCGAGGATGTGCGCATCGTGCTGAACGGCGCGGGTGCGGCGGGAATCGCCTGTCTGGAATTGCTGAAATCCATGGGCGCGCGGCACGAGAACTGCATCATGTGCGACACGAAGGGGGTCATCTTTCAAGGACGGACCGAGGGGATGAACCAGTGGAAGTCGGCCCATGCCGCGCCCACGGACCTGCGCACGCTGGCGGAGGCGATGACGGGGGCGGACGTGTTCCTCGGGGTGTCGGCCAAGGGTGCGGTCACGCGGGACATGGTCGCGGGCATGGCCGAGAACCCGGTGATCTTCGCGATGGCCAACCCCGATCCGGAGATCACGCCGGAGGAGGCGCATGAGGTCCGGCCCGACGCCATCGTCGCCACCGGGCGGTCGGATTATCCCAATCAGGTCAACAACGTCCTGGGTTTTCCCTATCTCTTCCGCGGCGCGCTCGACATCCATGCGCGCGCCATCAACGACGAGATGAAGATCGCCTGCGCCGAGGCGCTCGCCGCCCTCGCCCGGGAGGACGTCCCCGACGAGGTCGCGATGGCCTATGGACGCAAGCTGACTTTCGGGCGCGACTACATCATTCCCACGCCCTTCGATCCACGCCTGATCCACGTCATCCCCCCCGCCGTGGCGCGGGCGGGAATGGATACGGGCGTCGCGCGGCGTCCAATCGTGGACATGGAGGGCTATACGCTCGCACTGGCGGCGCGTATGGATCCTACGGCCTCCATCCTGCAGGGAATCAGCGCCCGCGCGCGGCAGGCGCAGGCGACGATGATCTTCGCCGAAGGGGACGATCCCCGCGTCCTGCGCGCCGCCGTCGCGTATCAGCGAAACGGCTACGGCAAAGCCCTGATCGTCGGGCGGCAGGAGGACGTGAAGGCCAAGCTGGAAACGGCGGGCCTCGGCGATGCGGTCCGCGAGCTGGAGGTGGTGAACGCGGCCAATACGCGCCACCTCGATATCTACAAGTCGTTCCTCTACGAACGCCTCCAGCGGCAGGGCTTCGATGCCCAGGACGTTCATCGCCTCGCGAGCCGGGACCGCCATGTCTTCGCCGCGCTGATGCTGGCGCACGATCATGGCGACGGGCTGGTGACGGGGGCGACGCGCAAATCGGCTCATGCGATGCGCCTGCTGGACCACGTCTTCGACATCCGCAGCAATCCGGAGGCCGTGGGGATCACGGCCCTGCTGCACCGCGGGCGGATCGTCCTGATCGGCGATACGCTGGTCCACGAATGGCCCGAGGAGGAGGAACTGGCGACCATCGCCGAGGCCGGGGCCCGCGTCGCCCGGGGATTCGGGATGGAGCCGCGCGTGGCCTTCGTCAGCTTCTCGACCTTCGGCTATCCGGTCAGCGAGCGGGCGACGAAGATGCATCTCGCCCCCGACGTGCTGGAGGCGCGGGAGGCCGATTTCGAATACGAGGGCGAGATGACGGTGGATGTCGCGCTGAACCCCGACGTCGCGGCGGGCTACCCGTTCTCGCGGCTGACGGGTCCGGCCAACGTGCTGGTCGTGCCCGCGCGCCATTCGGCCAGTATCTCGGTCAAACTGATGCAGGAGATGGCCGGGGCGACGGTGATCGGGCCGATCCTGACCGGCATCGACCGCCCGGTGCAGATCGCATCGACCGGTTCGACCGCGTCGGACATCCTGAACATGGCGCTGCTGGCGGCGTGCCGGGTGGGCGGCTAAGCGTATTCGGCCACGGCCAAGTCCATCAGGCGGCGCAGATCGCCGAAATACCCGGCGGAACGCGCGGGTCGGTTCGGGTCGGAGGTGATCGCGATGACCATCGCCGCCTCCGGCACAACGGCGAGGATCTGGCCGCCGTAGCCCCGACCGTAGGCGGCCTCCCGACCGGCGATCCGCGTTAGGAACCAACCGTAGCCGTAGCCATCCCCGGACCAGGGGGAGCGGCCGCGGGGCGTCCAGGCGCGGTCGAACCATTCGGCGGGAACGACCTGCCGCCCGTCCCACGCGCCCCGGTCGAGCGCCATGCGTCCGATCCGGGCGAGGCCGCGCGGACTGAGGGCCATGTCGTTCCCACCGAGATAGCGCCCCTGCGGGTCGGCGACCCAGGGGGCGAAGTCGATGCCTAGGGGCGCGCCCAGCCAGTCCCGGGCGATCCGCAGCAGGTTGTCGTTCGCGGCACGGGCGAGGGCCGCGCCCAACAGGTGCGTCGTTCCGGTGGAGTAGATAAAGCGCGCACCCGGCTCCGCCTCCAGGGGCTGTTGCAGGACGTAGTCGACCCAGTCGCGGCTCGAAACCCAGGCGCCGTAATTCGGTCCGGACGTGCTCGCCAGCCCGCCGCGCAGGGACAAAAGGTCGCCGACCGTGATCCGGTCGCGCGCGTCGCCAAGCGGCCCGCGCCCCAGCAGCGGCAGGAGAGGAGCATCGGTGCCGGGGACGATACCGCGCCCGATGGCGATGCCGACGAGGAGCGACAGGAGTGTCTTGGAAACGGATTTGACGTTGGCCACCCGGTCGAGGCCGGACCCGCCGAACGCTTCGGCCAGCACCTCCTCCCCGTCGCGCAGAACGATCAGTGAATGGAGCTGATCGAGACCGGCGGCGCGGTCGCGGGCATTATCCGCGACCTGGGCCCGAAGGACGACCGGCGCGGCGAGCGCCGCCAAGGTGATCCCGAGGGCGGCGCGGCGTCTCACTGGGTCATTCCGTCCCAAAACCCCTTCACCTTGCGGAAGAAGCTGTCACCCTGAGGATTGTTGTCCGCATCCACCTTCTCGAATTCGCGCAGCAGGTCCTTCTGACGGCTGGTCAGGTTCACCGGCGTCTCGATGGCAAGCTCGATGAACATATCCCCCGCGGGGCCGCCGCGCAGGGCGGGCATTCCCTTCGACCGCAGGCGCATCTGCCGTCCGGTCTGGGATCCGGACGGAACCTTCACCCGGCTCCGGCCGCCGTCGATGGTCGGCACCTCGACCTCGCCGCCCAGCGCCGCCGCGGTCATCGAAACCGGAACGTGACAATAGAGGTTGGACCCGTCGCGTTGGAAGATCGGGTGCTCCTCCACTTCGATGAAGATGTAGAGGTCCCCGGTCGGCCCGCCGCGCAGGCCCGCCTCGCCCTCGCCCGAAAGACGAATACGCGTGCCCGTCTCGACACCGGCGGGGACGTTCACCGAAAGCTGCCGTTCCTTCTCGACGCGCCCGCCGCCACCGCATTGCGCGCAGGGATTCTTGATGATCTGGCCCGCGCCGGAACAGGTGGGACAGGTCCGCTCGACCGTGAAGAAGCCCTGCTGCGCACGGACCTTGCCCATGCCGGAACAGGTGGGGCAGGTCGCGGGCTCGCTAGCACCTTCGGTGCCCTTGCCGTCGCATTTCGTGCAACGAACAGAGGTCGGAACCGAGATCGACTTCTGCTGACCCGCAAACGCCTCCTCCAGCGAAATCCGCATGTTGTAGCGCAGGTCGGAACCCCGCGCCGCACGGGCACGACCGCCGCCACGGGCGCCGCCGGGCTGACCGCCCATGAAATCGCCGAAAAGGTCCTCGAACACATCCGAGAACGCACTGGCGAAATCGCCCTGACCCTGCGGTCCGCCGGGTCCACGCCGCGGCCCGCCGCCGCCCATTCCGCCCTCGAAGGCGGCATGGCCGAATCGGTCATAGGCGGCTTTCCTTTCGGCATCCTTCAGGACGTCGTAGGCCTCGTTGGCTTCCTTGAACTGCGCCTCCGCGTTCGGATTGTCGGAATTCCGGTCGGGATGCAGTTCCTTGGCCTTCTGGCGAAAGGCCTTCTTGATGTCGTCGGCATTCGCGCCCCGCGCGACGCCCAACGTCTCGTAGTAATCCCGTTTGGCCATCAACTCATCCTCCAACGCGTCAGGCCGGCCCGGTTGGGGCCGGCCTCGCGCGGTTCAACAGGTCGCAGGATCAGGCCCGCTTCTGATCGTCGTCCAGATCCTCGAAATCGGCGTCGAGGATCTCGTCGTCGGAGGTCTCGGCCTCGTCGGTGGCCATTCCGGCATCGCCGTCATCGCCCCCGTCCTGCTGCGACTTGTAGATCGCCTCGCCGAGCCGCATCGCAGCCTCGGTGACGTTCTGGATGCCGGACTTTATCTTGCCCGCATCATCGCCATCCATCGTCTCCTCGAGCGCGGAGACGGCCAGTTCGATCGCCTCGACGGTGGAGGCGTCGACCTTGTCGCCATGCTCCTCGAGCGACTTCTTGGTGGAGTGGATCAGGCTTTCGGCCTGATTCCGCGCCTCGACCAGTTCGCGACGGTCCTTGTCAGCCTCGGCATTCGCCTCGGCGTCCTTGACCATCTGTTCGATATCCTCGTCGCTGAGGCCACCGGACGCCTGGATCGTGATCGCCTGCTCCTTGCCGGTGCCCTTGTCCTTGGCGCCGACCGACACGATGCCGTTGGCGTCGATGTCGAACGTCACCTCGATCTGCGGCATGCCGCGGGGCGAGGGCGGAATATCCTCGAGGTTGAACTGACCCAGCATCTTGTTGTCCGACGCCATCTCCCGCTCGCCCTGGAAGACGCGAATCGTGACCGCGTTCTGGTTGTCCTCCGCGGTGGAGAAGACCTGGGACTTCTTGGTCGGGATGGTCGTGTTGCGGTCGATCAGGCGGGTGAACACGCCGCCCAGCGTCTCGATGCCGAGGCTCAGGGGCGTCACATCGAGCAGGACCACGTCCTTGACGTCGCCCTGCAGCACGCCGGCCTGGATGGCAGCACCCATGGCGACGACTTCGTCGGGGTTCACGCCCTTATGCGGCTCCTTGCCGAAGAACTTCGTCACTTCCTCGATGACCTTGGGCATCCGCGTCATGCCGCCGACCAGCACGACCTCGTCGATGTCGTCCTTGGTCAGGCCGGCATCCTTGAGCGCGGCCTGGCAGGGCTTGAGCGAAGCCTTGATGAGATCGCCGACGAGGCTTTCCAGCTTCGCCCGGGTCAACTTCATCACCATGTGCAGCGGCTGACCGTTGGAGCCCATGGAAATGAACGGCTGGTTGATCTCGGTCTGGCTGGAGGAGGACAGCTCGATCTTGGCCTTCTCGGCGGCTTCCTTGAGCCGCTGAAGCGCCATTTTGTCCTTGGTTAGGTCGGTGCCGTGCTCCTTCTTGAACTCGTCCGCGAGGTAGTTGACGATCCGCATATCGAAGTCTTCGCCACCGAGGAACGTGTCCCCGTTGGTCGACTTCACCTCGAACAGGCCGTCATCGATCTCCAGGATGGTCACGTCGAAGGTACCGCCGCCGAGGTCGTAGACCGCGATCGTGCGCGTTTCCTTCTTGTCGAGACCGTAGGCCAGGGCGGCCGCCGTCGGCTCGTTGATTATGCGCAGGACTTCGAGACCCGCGATCTTGCCGGCGTCCTTGGTGGCCTGACGCTGGGCGTCGTTGAAATAGGCGGGCACGGTGATGACGGCCTGCGTGACCTCCTCGCCCAGATAGCTCTCGGCGGTTTCCTTCATCTTCTGTAGGATCAGCGCGGAGACCTGCGCGGGGGAATACTTCTCGCCGCGGACCTCGACCCAGGCGTCGCCGTTGCCGGAAACGACGTTGAAGGGGAGGTTCTTCTTGTCCTTGGCCAGATGCTCGTCGTCGAAGCGACGGCCGATCAGGCGCTTGACCCCGAAGACGGTGTTTTCAGGGTTGGTGACGGCCTGCCGCTTGGCGGGCTGACCGACGAGACGTTCGTTTTCGGTGTAGCCGACGATGGACGGCGTCGTCCGCGCGCCCTCCGCGTTCTCGATCACGCGGGGGGTCGACCCGTCCATGATCGCGACGCAGGAATTCGTGGTCCCGAGGTCGATACCGATGACTTTTGCCATTTAGAATGGTCCTCTCTTGGCGATTTGATCGTCCCGGGGCCCGTGACGGCACCCCGGTCCTCATCCCATGTGAATGCGGTCAGGGCCCTCAGGGTCCCGGCCCGCGGTTCGAGGGGTATATAAGGAGGGCGTTTTGGCCTCGCAAGGACGGGAGGGGACTCAAATTGATCGATGTTCCGCAACGGGAGATCCGGGGCTTCCGGCTGTTCGACGGCCTGCTCGGTCGCGGGGAGCAGGAGGCGATGGTGGACGACATCCGTTCGATCGTGCGGGCGGCACCCCTCGTGGTCCCCGTCACCCGCCGGGGTAAGGAGATGTCGGTGCGCATGACATCCGCCGGGACGCAGGGCTGGATAAGCGACCGGACGGGCTATCGCTATGAAAAGACGCATCCTTCCGGGTCGGACTGGCCGCCGATCCCGGCATCGGTTCTGGCGATCTGGCGGGCCGTCGTCCCGGGCGCGCGGAATCCCGAAAGCTGTCTCGTGAACTGGTACGGGCCGGCTGCGCGGATGGGGATGCATCAGGATCGGGACGAGGTCGACCTGGATCAGCCGGTCGTATCCATAAGCCTAGGGGATGATGCGCTCTTCCGGATCGGGAACGTCGAGCGGGGCGGCCGCACGGAGAGCGTCTGGCTCAGGTCCGGGGACGTGGTCGCGATGGGCGGCGCGGCGCGGCTCGTGCATCATGGGGTCGACCGGATCGCCCCCGGCACCTCGACCCTGCTGGAGGTGCCGGGGCGGATAAATCTGACCCTCCGGGTGGTGACGTGACGTCGTGACGGGGGTCGTGACGTACGTCATGACGTCGTCAGGGTGTGAGCGTGCAGCATCCGGACAGGACTTCGTCTCCCATCACCGCATCGAAGGCGAGCCCAAAGGCGCGATCCGACATTCCGTCGCTGCAGGACCGCGTGGCGATCACGCCGGTCAACGTCGTCCCGCCGAGCGTGGCGATCAGCCCGTGCCGGTCGCGGCGGGCCGCGGAGCCAAGCCGGGCGGAGACGGTTCCCGCCGCCTCGCTGTCGGGCGTGGCGAGGTGTGCGTCGTCTCCGGTCAAAGACAGCGTCCAGAACGGCTCCGTCCCGAAACAGGAGGATATCTCGGGAAACGCGCCCTGCCACTGACCCGGCTGCCGCGCGAGGTAGCGGAGGCTGACCCAGCCGACCCCCTCCCCGGTATTGATCCGGCCCCAGGTTTCGCGGTCGTTCGGCGCGATGACTTCCACATCGGCCCGGTCGGGGCGCAGGGTCCCGATGACGGGAAAACGGACGCTCGGCCCGGCGCGGATGTTGAGCACATCGTCCGCCGTGACGTCCCTCACGTCGAAGAGCGCGGGCCAGGCATCCTGCGTCGCGAGCGCGGGCAGACCGGCGAGGGAGAGCGCGACCGCGCCGATCCAGGTAGCCAAAATCCGGAACACTTTGCCTCTCCCCCGTCTTTTTCCGATAGGCCATGCTAGCACGCCGGAACCGTGGCGCGAAGGTTTCGGCCGTGCGGGACCGGGCAGGGAAGGAACGATTGATGGAGTACGACCGGATGATGCGGGTGCTGCGCCGCCTCGCGCTGGAGGCCGGGGACCGCATCCTGGAGATCTACGAGAGCGGTGAGCTGGACGTGCGGAGCAAGGCAGATGCCAGCCCCGTGACCGCCGCCGACGAGGCCGCGGATGCCATCATCCACGACGGCCTGCGCGCGGCTTTCCCGAACGCCGCGATCGTGACCGAGGAGCGGGCCGCGTCCCACGCCCTAGATGCGGCCTCGTTCTTCATCGTGGATCCGCTCGACGGCACCAAGGAATTCGTCAAGCGGCGCGGCGACTTCACCGTCAACATCGCCTGGGTCGAGGATGGAACCCCCGTGCGGGGCATCGTCCACGCCCCCGCCCGCGGGCGCCTGTTCCGAACCGATGCCGAGGGACGCAGCCTCGAGGAGACCGGGCCGTTCGATCCCGACGACATGGAGAGCGGAACGCCCATCGCCGTGGCGACCCCCGACGATGCGGCCCTTCGGATCGTGGCGAGCCAGTCGCACCGGGATGCCGCGACCGACACCTATATCGCCCGCTACCGCGTCGCGGACATGCGGTCGGCCGGATCGTCGCTGAAGTTCTGCCTCGTCGCGGCGGGGGAGGCGGACCTCTACCCCCGGCTCGGCCGCACGATGGAATGGGACACGGCGGCGGGCCACGCCGTTCTGTCCGGGGCGGGCGGGCGGGTCGTCCGGTTCGACGATCATACGCCGCTGACCTACGGCAAGCCGGGATACGAGAACCCGTTCTTCATTGCGCATGCGCCGGGTATCGCGCTTATGCCCGGTTGATGTTGGATATCACGTTTTATCGCGGTTCAAGATTTTCATGCTATCGGGACCGACACCGGTTTCGACCGGAGGGCCTCGCGCTCCGGAGACAGGAAGGAAGTTAAGATGCATCAGACCGTCAAGAAGGCCGTCTTTCCCGTGGCCGGGATGGGGACGCGATTCCTGCCCGCCACAAAATCCGTTCCGAAGGAGATCATGACGCTCGTCGACCGTCCCCTGATCCAGTACGCCATCGACGAGTGTCGGGCCGCAGGAATCGAGGAATTCATATTCGTGACGGCACGGGGGAAGACGGCGCTGGCGGATTACTTCGACCATGCGCCCGACCTCGAGAAGACCCTGCAGGACAAGGGCAAGCTCGACCTGCTGGCGGAGCTGCGCCACACGACGATGGATTCCGGGCAGATCGCCTATATCCGCCAGCAGAAGCCGCTGGGCCTCGGTCACGCGGTCTGGTGCGCGCGACGGTTGATCGGAGACGAACCCTTCGCCGTGGTCCTGCCCGACGACGTGATCGCCGGCGACCCGCCCTGCCTCAAGCAGATGGTGGATGCCTATGCGGAGACGGGCGGCAACATGGTGGCCGCGATGGAGGTGCCGAGCGACAAGACCTCGTCCTACGGGATCCTCGACGTCGATGCCTCCGAGGGCCAGACGCTCCGGGTGCGGGGCATGGTGGAGAAGCCGCCCGCGGGCAAGGCGCCGTCCAACCTCGCCGTGATCGGCCGCTACATCCTCAGCCCCCGGGTGATGGAGCATCTGAACGACATCAAGTCCGGCGCGGGCGGGGAGATACAGCTCACCGACGCGATCGCCCGGGAGATCGAGACCGGCGCCACGGTGAGCGGGTTCCGCTTCAACGGACAGCGGTTCGACTGCGGATCGAAGGCGGGTTTCCTGCAGGCGACGGTGGCCTTCGGTCTGGCGCGTCCGGACCTGCGCGACGAGCTGGTGGCGTTCCTGTCGGACCTCTCCTCCCTGCCCTCCGCCGCGCAATGACGCGCGGCGGCGCTCAGGCCGCTTCGGACCGGCGGGATTCGCTGAGCATCGTGTAGAGAAGCCCGGGATCGTCGTTCGCCCGCAACTTCGCGCAGAGTCCGGCATCGCGCAGCGTGCGCGACACGAGCGCCAGCGCCTTGAGGTGGGCGACGCCCGCGCCTTCCGGCGCGAACAGCGCGAACAGCAGGTCGACCGGCTTGCGATCCGCCGCATCGAAGTCGATCGGCATTTCCAGCCGGATGAACACGCCATGGACCCGGTCGAGCCCGCCGAGCCGCGCATGGGGCAGTGCGACGCCGCCGCCGACGCCGGTCGGCCCCAGCGATTCCCGCTCCTGCAACGCGGCCAGCGCATCGGGCTGGTTCAGCCCGTAGGCGTCCCGCGCCACGTCGGCCAGATCGCAGAACAGCCGCTTCTTGCTGCTCACCTTCGGCAGGACGCGGACGGCGCCCTGAACCAGGATATCGTTGAGTTGCATGCGTTCGCCCCTCGTTCCTTGGGAGAAACCGTCAGGTCCCGCCATTGGCGGGGTCGATCCATCCGACGTTTCCATCTTCCCGCCGATAGACGACGTTCACGCCACCGCCCCGCTCGTTCCGAAAGACAAGCACCGGGGCTCCGGCCAGTTCCATCTGCATCACCGCCTCCCCTACGGAAAGGGCGGGAATCTTCGTCTGCATCTCCGCCACGATCAGGGGCTGCAAGGTGTCGGGTTCTGCGTCGTCTGTCTCGGCGGCGAGGATATAGGAGGAGCCGCCGGAGACTTCAACAGGCTGCGCCCGGTCCTGATGATGGTTCTTCAGACGGCGCTTGTAGCGGCGGAGCTGCTTCTCCATCTTCTCGCCGCACGCGTCGAACGCGGCATAAATTTCGGTGGCACGCGCACTGGCCTGTGCCGTCAATCCGGTCGAGAGATGGACCGTCGCCTCGCAGGAAAATTCGTGGGCGACCTTGGAGAAGACCACCTGAGCGTCGGTCGGTCGGCCCGCATACTTGTCCATGATGGCGCCCAGCTCGGTCCGCACATGGGTCTGCAGGGCTTCGCCGATATCGATCTGCTTGCCGGTGATCTGGTAGCGCATGGAATCTCCTGAAGCTGCTTGGATGGGGGAACCGGACGCGGATGCGCCGGTGGTGACGGGCATCCCGGAAGGGGCGGTGGAAGGGCCCGGACGTCTGGCTCCATCCCCGGATTGGGCGATGGAAGCGCGGGCGGAGTCAACGAAAATCGGGGCGGAATCGTTAACGGGCAAAGGTCTCGCCGAGATAGACGCGCCGGACATGGCCGTCGGCGACGACCTCGTCGGGACTGCCGGACATCAGGACGCCGCCATCGTGCAGGATGTAGGCCCGATCCACGATCTCCAGCGTCTCCCGGACGTTGTGATCGGTGATGAGGACGCCGATGCCGCGGGCCTTCAGCTCCACCACCAGCGCGCGGATATCGCCCACCGCGATCGGATCGACGCCCGCGAACGGCTCGTCCAGCAGCAGGTAGCGGGGGGAGGCGGCGAGGCAGCGGGCGATCTCCACCCGCCGCCGCTCGCCGCCCGAGAGCGCCATGGCCGAGGCCCGGCGCAGGTGCTCGATATGGAACTCGCCCAACAGCTCCTCCAGCCGCTCGCGGCGGCGGTGGCGCTTGGATTCCGCCACTTCGAGAATGGCCATGATGTTCTGCTCGACGGTCAGGCCGCGGAAGATCGACATCTCCTGCGGCAGGTAGCCGATCCCCGCCTTGGCGCGGCGATACATCGGAAGCCAGGTGACCTCCCGCCCGTCCAGCATCACCTGACCGGCATCCGGGGTCACGAGGCCCGCGACGCAGTAGAACGTCGTCGTCTTGCCCGAGCCGTTCGGCCCCAGCAGCGCCACCACCTCGCCCCGGGCGAGATCCATGGAAACGTCGCGGATCACGGGGCGCTTCTTGTAGGATTTCTTGAGGTTGCGGATCTGCAGGCCGCCATCCCCGGTCGTCACCGACAGCGCGGGGCCGTCGTCGGAGAGGCCGTCGGCGGTCACGGCTGCAACGTGGTCCGCACGCGGCCGGTGACCGTTCCCGCGCCCGAGTCGAGGTTCACGACCATCCGGTCGCCCGCGAGCGTGGTGCCATCCTGGGTGACGACGACATCGCCCGTCAGCACGATCTCGGAGCTTCCGAGGGTATAGACCGCCTCCTGCCCCTCCGCCGCGTCGGCCCCGGCGACGATCAGGACCTCGCCGGTGGCGTTCAGCCGCTCGATCCGACGGTCCCCTTCCACCGTGGCGTAATCCACCGTCACGAGCGTCGCGCTCAGCCGGAGGTCGCCCTGGGCGATGACAACGTTGCCGGTCAGGACCGCGCGCCCCGTGGCCTGATCGACCTCCAGATTGTCGGCCGCCACTTCGACCGGAAGGCTGCGATCATGGGTCCCGCCACCGAAGCCGACCTGCGCCTGCTGGGCCGCGAGGGGTGCTCCGGCAAGGATCGCGATCAGGGCGAGGGCAGGTATGCGCATGGGCGGACTCCTAGTCGGTGGGCGGGATATAGACCAGTTCGACCCCGCCGGTGAAGAGCATCCGCCGCGTCCCGTTCGCGTCCTCGTTGAAGTGTACCGCATCCGCCCGGAGCCGTCCCACCGGGCCGAACCCCGTCACGCCACCGATGGCACGAACGTTCAGACGCCCGAGGGACCCTTCGAGGCGCGGCGCCCGGAGATCGTAGCCGGTGGAGGTGACGATATGCACGTCGCCCTCCAGCACGAGGTCGCGCTCGGCGGTATCGACCTCCCCCGTCAGCGAGTCGATCACGGCGGTGGCGCCCGCGGGATCCGTCAGGACGAGGTTCACCACCTTCGCGGTCATGTGCCGGGGATCGGTGGGATCGGGCCTGGCGGTGGCGGCGGCGAGCGCGAAGGCGGTGCCGTCCTCCGACAGGCCCGCGAACCGGGGCGCCGTGAGCTGCTGCTCCCGCGCCCGCTCGGAGACGTCGACGTCGGAGAAGGGGATCGCGTCGTCGGGATTCACCGTCCGGGCCAGGAGGAACAGCATCGAGAGCAGCACCAGCGCGACCACCGGAAGGGTGACCCTTGCCCCGCGCACGAGGCGGGTATGTCGCGCATCATCGATCATCGGAACCATATAGTCACGAATGGGCGAAGATGTCCGTTTCCGGATAGCCGATCAGGTCGAGCTGCGCCCGCATCGGCAGAAAATCGAAACAGGCCCGGGCGATCGCGATCCGTCCCTCGCGTTCGAGCCGGGCGTCCAGCACCTCCCTGAGGCGGTGCAGGTAGAGGACGTCCGACGCAGCATAGGCCATCTGCGCCTCCGTCAGGTCCGCGGCGCCCCAGTCGCTCGTCTGCTGCAGCTTGGAGATATCCTCTGCCAGCAATTCCTGCAGCAGGGCCTTGAGGCCGTGCCGGTCGGTATAGGTCCGCACTAGCCGGGACGCGATCTTGGAGCACCAAACCGGCTCGGCCAGCGCGCCGAATGTGTGGAACATCGCCGCGATGTCGAACCGGCCGAAATGGAACAGCTTGAGCACGTCGCGGTCGCGCAGGAGGCGTTCGAGGTTCGGCGCCGATGTCTGTCTGCGGGCGATCTGCACCAGATGGGCGGTGCCGTCCCCGGAGGAAAGCTGCACCAGGCAGAGTCGGTCGCGATGGGGGTTCAGGCCCATCGTCTCGCAGTCGATCGCCACCGACGCCCCGAGGTCGAGGCCGTCCGGCAGGTCGCCGCTATGCAGGGTGATCTTGTCTTGCGCGATGGTCATCGGGGTCTCCCTGATACGCGAAACGCCCAGCCGGTCCGGACTGGGCGCTTCAAGCGGTAGACCGTGGTGCCCAGGAGAGGACTCGAACCTCCACTCCCTTGCGAGAACTGGCACCTGAAGCCAGCGCGTCTACCAATTCCGCCACCTGGGCATCCACGGTGCGCGGGAGGTATCCGTGGCCGGATGCGGTGTCAATCGGGACGCCTGCGAAAATCGGCGCCCTTGCCCGGAGGCCGCCGCGGCGCTAACGCATCCTGCGACCGGACAGGAGGTGCGCCATGCAAAAGCTCGTTACGATCTTCGGCGGCTCGGGCTTCGTCGGCCGCTACATCGCGCGTCGGATGGCCAAGCGGGGCTGGCGCGTGCGGGTCGCCGTGCGGCGCCCGAACGAGGCCCATTTCGTCCGCATGTATGGATCGGTCGGACAGGTGGAGCCGGTCTTCGCCAATGTCCGCGACGACGCCTCGGTGGAGGCCGCGCTGATGGGGGCGGACGCGGTCGTCAACTGCGTCGGGATCCTGTCCGAGACGGGGCGCAACCGCTTCGACGCGGTGCAGGCGGAGGCGCCCGCCCGGATCGCGCGCATCGCCGCCGCCCTCGGGGTCGCGCGCATGGTCCAGATCAGCGCCATCGGCGCTGACGACCGCAGCAACAGCGCCTATGCCCGCACCAAGGCTGCGGGCGAGGCCGGCCTTCTGGAGCATATGCCGGAGGCGGTGATCCTGCGCCCTTCCATCGTGTTCGGACCGGAGGACCAGTTCTTCAACCGGTTCGCGGGCATGGCGCGGATGGCGCCGGTCCTGCCGGTCGTGGGGCCGAAGACGCGGTTCCAGCCGGTCTTCGTGGACGACGTCGCCGCCGCCGCGGCCATGGCCGTCGCAGGTGAGGCGCCGCCCGGCGTCTACGAACTGGGCGGACCGGATGTCGACACGTTCCGGGAGCTGATGCAGACGATGCTCCGCGCGGTCCGGCGTCGGGCCATCGTCCTGCCGGTCCCCTTCTTCGGCGCGCGGATCATGGCCGGGGCGCTCGACCTCGCGCAGGCGGCGAGCTTCGGCCTGTTCCACAACGGGACCCTGACGACCGATCAGGTGCGCAACCTCGCCCGCGACAACGTGGTGTCGGGCGATCATCCGGGCTTCGCCGAACTCGGTATCGTGCCGACGGCGATGGAGGCGGTCCTGCCGGACTATCTCTGGCGGTTCCGCTCGTCGGGCCAGTATGCCGAGATCAAGGACAGCGCCCGCAACCTCAAGCCCTGAGGAACCGGGCGCCGTCCGGCGGGTTCGCCTCCGTTACAGAAAGAGGACGATCCCATGGCCCGTGCCGGCAAGGACCTGACCGACGGACCGGTGTGGAAGGCCCTCGCCGGCCTCGGCGCGCCGATGATGCTCGGCATCCTGGCGGTGCTGTCGACCGGACTCATCGATGCCTACTTCCTCGCCAAGGTCTCGCCCGAAGCACTCGCCGCAGTGGGGTTCGTCTATCCGGTCACGATGACGATCTCGTCGCTGTCCATCGGCCTGTCCGCAGGGGCCAGCGCGATCATCAGCCAGGCGCTCGGGCGCCGGGACGAAGATGACGACGTCACCCGCCGGGGCCTGCACGCCCTCGGGCTGGGCCTCGTGTTCGCGTCGCTGGCCGCCTTCGCGTTCTGGCTGCTGGACCGGCCGATCCTCTCGGTACTGGGGGCGGAGGGGCCGGTCCTCGACGCGGCCCTCCGCTATACGCCGCTCTGGTGCGTGGCATTTCCCTTCCTCGTGTCGATGATGCTCATCAACGCGGTGTTCCGCTCCCACGGGAACGGCACGGTCTCGGCCATGGTGATGGTCGCCTCCGCGATCGTGAACGTCGCCACGACCCCGGTCTTCATCCTCGGCCTCGGCCCGGCGCCGGAACTCGGCATCGCCGGAGCGGCGCTGGGCACGCTGGTGGCGATGGCGGCCGGGTCGGTCCTTGCCTTCGCGCTCGCCTGGCGGGATGGCATCCTCCAGCCCTGCTCCGAGCCGTTGCGGGATTTCTGGCGCAATGCCCGGAACATCGCGGGCGTCGGCGGACCGGCGGCCACGTCCAACGCCATCAACCCGGCGGGCATGGCGCTCGTGACCGCGGCCGTCGCCACGGTCGGCGCCTCCGCGGTGGGTGGGTTCGGCGCGGCCACCCGGGTCGAGAGCGTGCTGGCCGTGCCGCTGCTGGCGCTGTCCTCCGGCATCGGACCCGTCGTGGGTCAGAACTGGGGCGCGGGTGCGAAAGACCGAGCACGGGAGGCCCTGCGGCTCTGCCTGCTCTTCTCCGTCGGCTATGGCCTCGCCATAGCCCTCCTCCTGACCGTGTTCGCGCCGCAGATCGCATCGCTCTTCGGAGCGGGCGAGGGCAGCACGGAGGCGGCGGCGTCCTACCTGCGGGTGGTGGGCTGGTCCCTGTTCGGCTTCGGGATGCTGGTGACGGGGAACGCGGCGCTCAATGCCATCTCCCGGGCGGGTCATGCCATGACCCTGTCGCTCGCGCGGGTGCTGGCGATCTACGTGCCGCTGGCGTGGCTCGGGGTCACGCTCTTTGGATATGGCGGCATTCTCGCGGCGGCGGTGGTGGCGAATGTCTTCGGCGCCTGGGCAATCCTCGTGGCCGCGCGGGCGACGGGCCTCCTGGAGACGGAGATGGGCCCGATCGCCGGACCCGCGCGTCAGCTTCCCGCATAGGCCCAGATCAGGAGGCCCGTGCCCAGGGCGATCCGGTACAGGACGTAGGGCGTGAAGCTGACCGACCGGAGCAGCCGCATCATCAGGTGCAGCGCCGCGAAGGCCGCCGCGAAGGCGAACAGCGCCGCGATGGCCCCGTCCCGGGCCAGGGCGCTGTTCGCCTCCCCCATCACCTCCAGGCCGAGCAGGAGGCCGGAGGCCGCGATCGTCGGGATCGACATCAGCATCGCGATCCGGGCCGCGTCCTCCCGCCCGTAGCCCATGGCGCGCGCTCCGGTGATGCAGATGCCGGACCGCGACGTTCCGGGGATCAGGGCGATGGCCTGCCAGAGGCCGAGTTTGAATGCTTGTCCCACGGTCCAGTCGGAGACGACCTTCGTGTGCTCCCCGCGCCGGTCGAACCACCAGAGCAGGAGACCGAAACCGAGGGTGGTCCAGCCGATCAGGGCGACCGAGCGGAGGATGTCGGTTCCGATGGTGAGTTTCAGGAGAAGACCGGCGACGATGACCGGAATTGTCGCCACGGCAAGGCCCGCGGCGAGCCGTTCCTCCGGTCCCCAGTCTCGTCGCAGGAGACCGACCGTTCCCCGCAGAGCCGCACCGACATCTTCGCGGAAGTAGAGGATCACGGCGCCGAGCGTTCCGACATGGACCGCGACGTCCAGGAACGCGCCCTGATCGTCCAGCCCGGTCAGGGCCGGAAGAAGGATGAGGTGGCCGGACGAGGAGATCGGCAGGAACTCGGTGATGCCCTGCACGGCGGCGACGAGGAAGAGATGCCAGAGAGCCATGATGTCCGATCCGCCTGTTCCCGCGCTATCTGCCGGTGCCACATGATAGAGGAAAGATAATAGACTTGGCCGGATCGGTCCTACTATCCGGCCATTCACTGCGTATTCGCCGCCCAACTAACCAGAGATTCGTAGAATAGGTCAGCATTACTTACTTTTACTGTGATGCACCGTCTCGTATGGGGGCGAAGGGTCGGAGGAGAAAGTCATGGGATCGGAAAAGATGTTGCGGTTCGTCTCCCTTGGACGAGAGACGCCGGAGAAGCGGGCAGCGGACGATCGCACGGAAGATTTCGGCGAGATCTACCGCGAGTTTGCGGCGGATCGTGCGGCGGAGCAAGCCGGGCGGTGCAGCCAGTGCGGCGTGCCCTATTGCCAGAGCCATTGCCCGCTCCACAACAACATCCCCGACTGGCTGCGGCTGACGGCGGAGGGGCGGCTGCGCGAGGCGTACGAGATCGCGCAGGCCACGAACACGTTCCCGGAGATCTGCGGCCGAATTTGTCCGCAGGATCGGCTCTGCGAGGGAAATTGCGTCATCGAGAAGTCGGGGCACGGCACCGTAACCATCGGCGCGGTCGAGAAATACATCGTCGACACCGCCTTCGACGAGGGCTGGGTGGAGCCGATCCGACCCCATGCGGAGCGGGGCGAGAGCGTGGGCATCATCGGCGCGGGTCCCGGCGGACTGGCCGCGGCGGACATGCTGCGCCGGGCGGGTGTGCAGGTGACGGTCTATGACCGCTACGACCGGGCGGGCGGCCTGATGGTCTACGGCATTCCCGGCTTCAAGCTGGAGAAGGACGTGGTCATGCGCCGGAACGCGCAACTGGAGGATGGCGGCGTGACCTTCGCGCTGAATACCGAGGTCGGGCGCGACATCACCTTCGCGGAGATCCGGGACCGGCATGACGCCGTGATCGTCGCCACCGGCGTCTACAAGTCGCGGGAGCTGGAAGGTCATAACGGCAAAGCCGAAGGCGTCGTGCGGGCCATCGACTATCTGACGGCGAGCAGCCGGCACGGCTTCGGCGACGACGTGCCGGAATTCGCCAGCGGCGCGCTGAACGCGGAGGGCAAGCGGGTGGTCGTGATCGGCGGCGGCGACACGGCCATGGATTGCGTCCGGACCGCCGTGCGGCAGGGCGCGACCAGCGTGAAGTGCCTCTATCGCAGGGACCGCGCCAACATGCCGGGATCCCAGCGCGAGGTCGCGAATGCCGAGGAGGAAGGCGTGGAGTTCGTCTGGCTGACTGCGCCCGCGGGCTTCGAGGCGGACCTTCCGGCGACGGAGGTGGCCGAGCTGGGTCAGGTGGGTCCGGTCCGCGGCGTGAGCGTGCAGCGCATGAAGCTGGGCGAGGCGGACGCGACCGGTCGCCAGCGGCCGGAGATCATCGAGGGCGCCGATTACGTCGAGGATGCGGACCTGGTGATCAAAGCGCTGGGGTTCGAGCCGGAGGAGCTTCCCACGCTTTGGGAGGAGCCCGCGCTCGAGGTGACCCGCTGGGGCACGATCAAGGCGGATTTCCGCACCCACGAGACACCGCTGGAGGGCGTCTACGCGGTCGGCGACATCGTGCGCGGCGCGTCGCTCGTGGTCTGGGCGATCCGGGACGGACGCGAGGCGGCGGACGCGATCCTCGAAAAAATCGCGACCCGGTCCGCGCGCGTCGCGGCGGAATGAAGGGATTGTTTCGTTCGTATGCCGACCATGCACCATTCGTGCATACGATCGTCATACCAACGTCATCCCCGGCGAACGGTGGTAGGACAGCAGAGCTGACCTACTTCGGTGACAAGGAATTTTTAATCGTTCGGAGGATCCTGTCGTGAATCTCGATGATTATCGGCGAACAGGCACCTTGAGCGGTCGGTGCCTCTGCGGTGCGGCTCGGATCGACGTGGACGGAGAGTACGTCGCGGCCGTCGGCGCGTGTCATTGCGCGATGTGCCGGAGGTGGTCGGGGGTGGTCCTGGCCGGGTTCAGCGCCTCCGCCGACGCGGTGACCGTCGCCGGACCGGTGACGCGCCATGCCTCGTCGGATTTCGCGGAACGGGCATTCTGTCCCACCTGTGGCAGCCATCTGTGGTTCCGGGATACCAAGGAGGGGGCGGATTACGAATTCCTGCCGGGGATCTTCCCGGAGGCCGCGTCTTTTCCGCTGATTTCGGAGATCTACATCGACCGGGCACCGGACTACGCAAAACTGTCCGGCGATCACGTCCGCAAGACCCGCGCCGATTACGAGGCGCGCCAGCCATTCGTGGAAGGAGACGATCCATGACCCATTATTTCACCGAGTGGGAACGCGCCCAGGTCGAGATGCGGACGGCGATGGCTGAGACGAGCCTCTACCACGAGGAGAGCGAGCACGCCTCCTGCGGGGTGGGCCTGATCGTGGATATCAAGGGCGAGAAGTCCCGCAAGGTCGTTCAGGGCGCGATCGACGCGCTCAAGGCGATCTGGCACCGCGGCGCGGTCGATGCGGACGGCAAGACCGGGGACGGCGCGGGCATCCACCTGCAGATCCCGGTACCGTTCTTCTATGACCAGGTGCGCCGCACGGGACACGAGCCGCATGAGGACCAGATGCTGGCCGTGGGCCAGATCTTCCTGCCGCGCAACGATTTCACCGGCCAGGAGACGTGCCGGACCATCGTGGAGACCGAGGTCCTGCGCATGGGCTACTACATCTATGGCTGGCGGCATGTGCCGGTGAATATCGACGTGCTGGGCGAGAAGGCCAACGCGACCCGGCCCGAGATCGAGCAGATCCTGATCTCCAACGTGAAGGGCGTGGACGAGGTCACGTTCGAGCGGGAGCTCTACGTCATCCGGCGGCGGATCGAGAAGGCGGCCATCGCGGCGCAGATCCCGGGCCTCTATCTCGCGAGCCTGTCCTGCCGGTCGATCATCTACAAGGGAATGATGCTGGCCGAGCAGGTGGCGGAGTTCTACCCCGACCTGAAGGACGCGCGATTCGAGAGCGCCTTCGCGATCTATCACCAGCGATATTCGACCAACACGTTCCCGCAATGGTGGCTGGCGCAGCCGTTCCGGATGCTGGCGCATAACGGCGAGATCAACACGCTCAAAGGCAACGTCAACTGGATGAAGAGCCACGAGATCCGGATGGCGTCGGGGGCGTTCGGGGATCTCGCGGGCGATATCAAGCCCATCGTGCCGCAGGGCGCGAGCGACAGCGCGGCCCTGGATTCGGTGTTCGAGGTGCTGGTCCGGGCCGGGCGCAACGCGCCGATGGCCAAGACGATGCTGGTGCCGGAATCCTGGTCTCAGCAGGCGGTGGAACTGCCCCCGGCATGGCGGGACATGTACGCTTATTGCAACGCGGTGATGGAGCCTTGGGACGGGCCCGCGGCGCTGGCCATGACGGACGGACGCTGGGTGTGCGCGGGGCTGGATCGGAACGGGCTGCGCCCGATGCGCTACACGGTGACGGGCGACGGGTTGCTGATCGCCGGATCCGAGACCGGAATGGTGCCGGTGGACGAGGCGACGGTGATCGAGAAGGGCGCGCTGGGTCCCGGGCAGATGATCGCGGTGGACATGGTCGAGGGGCGGCTGTTCCACGATGCGGAACTGAAGGACAAGCTAGCCGCGGACCGGCCGTTCGGCGACTGGGTCGAGAAGATCACCGATCTGGAGGACGTGACCGGCGGGGTGGCCGAAACGGCGATCCACACGGGGGCCGAGCTGCGCAGACGGCAGGTCGCGGCGGGGTATTCCGTCGAGGAGCTGGAACAAATCCTGGCGCCCATGGCGGAGGACGGAAAGGAAGTGCTGGCATCCATGGGGGACGACACGCCGAGTGCGGTCCTGTCGGAGAAGTATCGCCCGCTGAGCCATTTCTTCCGGCAATCGTTCAGCCAGGTGACCAACCCGCCGATCGATTCGCTGCGCGAATTCCGGGTGATGAGCCTCAAGACGCGGTTCGGGAACCTCAAGAACGTGCTGGACGAGGATGGGTCCCAGACGGAGATCCTGATCCTCGACAGCCCGTTCGTGGGCAATGCCCAGTTCCAGGCGATGTTCGCACATTTCGAGGATTCGGTGACGACCATCGACTGCTCCTTCCCAGCGGGTGGACAGGCCGGGGATCTGCGCGCGAATCTCGACCGCATCCGCGACGAGGCGGAGGACGCGGTGCGGTCGGGCGCGGGTCACATCGTGCTGACCGACCGGTTCCAGTCCGAGGACCGCGTGCCGATGCCGATGATCCTCGCCACCAGCGCGGTGCATTCGTGGCTGACCCGCAAGGGCCTGCGGACATTCTGCTCGCTCAACGTGCGGTCGGCGGAATGCATTGACCCGCATTACTTCGCGGTTCTCGTCGGGTGCGGGGCGACGACGGTGAATGCTTATCTGGCGCAGGATTCGCTCGCGGACCGGATCGAGAAGGGGCTTCTCGACTGCAACCTGACCGAGGCCGTGGCGCGGTATCGGCGGGCCATCGACGCGGGCTTGCTGAAGATCATGGCGAAGATGGGGATCTCCGTCGTGTCGTCCTATCGGGGCGGGCTCAACTTCGAGGCCGTGGGTCTTAGCCGGGCGATGGTCGCGGAGTTCTTCCCCGGCATGCTGAGCCGGATTTCGGGGATCGGGACCAACGGCATCCAGCGCAAGGTGGAATCCGTGCATGCGGCCGGATGGCGGTCCGGGGCGACCAACGTGCTGCCCATCGGGGGGTTCTACAAGGCGCGGCGTTCGGGCGAGAAGCACGCTTGGGAGGCGCAGACGATGCACCTGTTGCAGGCCGCCTGCGACCGGGGCAGCTACGAAATGTGGAAGCAGTTCTCGGGCGCGATGCAGGCGAACCCGCCGATCCATCTGCGCGACCTGCTGGCGATCAAACCGCTGGGGGAGGCCGTGGCACTCGAGGAGGTCGAGAGCATCACCGCGATCCGCAAGCGCTTCGTGACGCCGGGCATGTCGCTGGGGGCGCTGTCGCCCGAGGCGCACAAGCTGCTGAACGTGGCGATGAACCGGATCGGGGCCAAGTCGGACAGCGGCGAGGGCGGCGAGGACCCGGCGCATTTCGTGCCCGAGCCCAACGGCGACAACCCGAGCGCCAAGATCAAGCAGGTGGCGTCGGGGCGTTTCGGCGTGACCGCCGAATATCTGAACCATTGCGAGGAGTTGGAAATCAAGGTCGCGCAGGGAGCCAAGCCCGGCGAGGGCGGGCAGTTGCCGGGGATGAAGGTCACCGACCTGATCGCGCGCCTGCGCCATTCGACCAAGGGCGTGACGCTGATCTCGCCGCCGCCGCACCATGACATCTATTCCATCGAGGATCTGGCGCAGCTGATCTACGACCTCAAGCAGATCAATCCGCGCGCCAAGGTGACGGTGAAGCTGGTGGCGTCCTCGGGCGTGGGCACCATCGCGGCGGGCGTGGCGAAGGCCAAGGCCGACGTGATCCTGATCTCGGGGCATAACGGCGGCACCGGGGCCAGCCCCGCGACCTCGATCAAATATGCTGGCCTGCCTTGGGAGATGGGCCTGACCGAAGCGCATCAGGTTCTGGCGATGAACAACCTGCGCTCCCGCGTGACGCTGCGCACCGATGGCGGCCTGCGCACCGGGCGCGACATCGTCATGGCGGCGATGATGGGGGCCGAGGAATACGGGATCGGCACCGCCGCACTGATCTCCATGGGCTGCATCATGGTGCGGCAATGCCAGTCGAACACCTGTCCCGTCGGGGTCTGCACGCAGGATCCGGCGTTGCGCGAGAAGTTCACCGGCACGGCGGACAAGGTCGTGAACCTCATCACCTTCTACGCGCAGGAGGTGCGGGAGATCCTTGCCTCCATCGGTGCGCGGTCGCTGGACGACGTGATCGGGCGTGCCGACCTGCTGACGCAGGTGTCGCGCGGATCGGCGCATCTGGACGATTTGGACCTCAACCCGCTGCTCATCACCGTCGATGGCGCGGACCGCATCGTCTACGATCGCAACAAGGACAGGAATCCGGTGCTGGACACGCTGGACGCGCAGATCGTCACCGATGCGGCGCGGTTCCTCGACGACGGCGAGAAGATGCAGCTCAGCTACGCCGTGCAGAACACGCAGCGCACGGTCGGCACGCGGACGTCGAGTCACATCGTCAGCCGCTTCGGGATGCGCAACGGTTTGCAGCCCGACCACCTGACGGTGAAGTTGCAGGGGAGCGCGGGGCAATCGCTGGGCGCGTTCCTCGCCCCGGGGCTGAAGCTCGAAGTGTCGGGAGATGCGAACGATTACGTGGGCAAGGGCCTGTCGGGCGGGACGATCATCGTCCGACCGCCGATGGCGTCCCCGCTCAAGGCCGACGAGAACACGATCATCGGCAACACGGTCCTCTACGGGGCGACGGATGGGTATCTGTTTGCCGCGGGGCGCGCCGGTGAACGGTTCGCGGTGCGCAATTCGGGGGCGAGCGTCGTGATCGAGGGCTGCGGCTCCAACGGGTGCGAGTACATGACCGGGGGGGTCGCGGTGATCCTCGGCGGGATCGGCGCGAATTTCGGCGCCGGCATGACCGGTGGGATGGCCTATCTCTACGATCCGGACGGCCTGTCGCCGCGCCTGATGAACATGGAGACGTTGGTGACCTGTCCGGTGACCGTCGAGCTCTGGCGTGTGCAGCTCCGGGCGCTGGTGGAACGTCATGCGGCCGAAACCGGGTCCCGAAAGGCGCGCCTGATCCTGGCGGATTGGGACGCGGAACTGGTGAACTTCGTGCAGGTATGCCCGAAGGAGATGCTCCGGCATCTGCCCGCCCCTTTGACCGAGGAAGCAGACGCGATTCCGGCGGAGTGAAGGATATCGGGTGGGATATCCCGCCCGATCCCCCGATCGAACCTCGTGTAAGCAGCCAAGGAACGCTGCTTTACACGTTTGCCGGATGTGATAAGAAAAGAGCGATGTTCTTTTCATGTTCTCATGGCGGTGATTAGCTATGCCATCCCCGACCTGCCGCCGGTCGAGGATCTCGAAACGCGCGCCATTCTTAAAGCTCTGGTCGCGGCGAAATCTGCCTTGGCGGAATTGAAGGGCACGGCGGGGCTGATCCCCAATCCCGGGATCCTCATCGACACGCTGGCCCTGCAGGAGGCGCAGGCGAGCTCCGAGATCGAGAACATCGTCACCACGCAGGACGAGTTGTTCCGGGTGGGTACGCGACCCGTCTCCACCCTCGATCCAAACCAGAAGGAGGTCGCCCGCTATCGCGATGCGCTGCGGCTGGGGCACGAGGCGCTCGCGGAAACCGGCTTGCTGACGAACAACACCGTGATCGCGATGTACCGCCTGCTGAAGCGGACCGAGGGCGGATTCCGGACGACGCCGGGCACGACGCTGCGCAACGATCATACGCGGGAGGTGGTCTATCTCCCGCCGCAGCATCCCGACGCGATCCTTCGCCATATGGGCGCGCTCGAACGCTTCGTAAACGCACCGATCGGGGCCGACGATCTGGATCCCTTGGTGCGGATGGCCCTGATCCATCATCAGTTCGAATCCATCCATCCGTTCAGCGACGGAAACGGACGGATCGGGCGGATCGTCAACATTCTGTATCTCGTGCGGACGGGATTGCTGGAGGCGCCGATCCTGTATCTCAGCCGCTACATCACCAAAACGAAGCAGACCTATTACACGCTGTTGCAGTCGACCCGGGATACCGGTCAATGGGCCCCCTGGGTGCTGTATATTCTAAAGGGGGTGGAGGTGATCGCGCGCGAGACGATCCTGCTGATCGAACGGATTCGCGAGATGATGGGTGCGATGAAGCGGCGCCTGCGCGGGGCCTACGGATTCTATTCGCAGGACCTGCTGAACAACCTGTTCCGGCACCCCTATACGCGGATCGGCTATGTGATGGACGAGCTGGGGGTGAGCCGGGTGACGGCGGGGAAGTACCTCAACCGGCTGGTACTGGACGGGGTGCTGGTGCGGGTCCATTCGGGTCGGAACGTGTATTTCGTGAACGAACCGCTGGTCGCACTCTTCCACGAGGGGTTCGACGGCTAGATGGCGCGGCGCGCGGCGAAACGGACGGCGAAGGCGCCCGGGCCGGGGGCCCGGCTGGCGGACCTCTGGCGAAGGGTCCTCCGGTGGGTGGTCCGCGCGCTCGTCGGAGCGGCGGTCCTGCTGCTGCTCTGGGTGCTCGCCTATCGCTGGATCGACCCGCCGACCACGCCCTACATCCTCGCAGAGGCGAACAGGCTGGGCGGAATCGACCGGGTCTGGCGGGATATCGACTCCATCGCGCCCGTGATGGCCCGGGCTGCCGTCGCCGCCGAGGATTCCGACTTCTGCCTGCATTGGGGGTTCGACGTCGATGCGATCCGGGAGGCGATCGAGGACGGCGCCGGGCGCGGTGCCTCCACCATCAGCCAGCAGGTCGTGAAGAACGCCTTCCTGTGGCAGGGTCGGTCCTGGCCCCGCAAGGCGCTGGAGGCGACGCTGACGCCGACGGTGGAGCTGCTCTGGCCCAAGCGGCGGATCCTCGAGGTCTATCTGAACGTCGCGGAGTTCGACGCGGGCGTGTTCGGGGTGGAGGCGGCGGCACGGCACTATTTCGGCCAGGGGGCGGCGGACCTGTCGCCTCGACAGGCGGGCTTGCTCGCCGCATTGCTCCCGAGCCCCAAGACGCGGGATGCGCGCCGGCCGACCGCGTTCCTGTCCCGGCGGGCCAATTCCGTGGCCGATGGCGCGGCGACCATCCGCGCCGACGGGCGCGCCGTCTGTTTCGAGGATTGAAACCCCGCGCCGCTCGCGGCATTCCAGAGGGGCCATGATCCAACTCTATCATTTCCCGCTCTCCCCCTTCTGCCGAAAGGTGCGCCTGACCCTGGCCGAGAAGAAGCTGGAGGTGGAGCTGGTCGACGAACGCTACTGGGAGGCGTCGTCCGAATTCCTCCGCCGGAACCCCGCCGGAAAGGTGCCCGTCCTGCGGATCGACGGGCAGACCTTGGCGGACAGCCAGGCGATCTGCGAATATCTGGAGGAAACGGTGCCCACGCCCTCGCTCCTGCCGGGCGACGCCGCGGCGCGCGCGGAAGTGCGGCGTCTCGTGGCGTGGTTCGACGACAAGTTCCAGGAGGAGGTGACGTCGAAGCTGGTCTACGAGCGGATCAACAAGAAGCTGACGCGAGCCGGCTATCCGGACGGCGCGAACGTCAAGAACGGGGTCAAGGCGATCAAGTTCCACCTCGACTACATGGGCTGGCTCCTGGATCAGCGGAGGTGGCTCGCCGGGCCGGACATGAGTCTGGCTGATTTCGCCGCGGCGGCGCATCTGTCCTGTCTCGACTATTCTTCGGACGTGGACTGGAACCGCAGCGCGGGCGTCCGCGACTGGTACGCCAAGATCAAGTCGCGGCCCGCCTTCCGGTCGATCCTCGCGGACGTGGTGCCCGGTTTCAGCCCGGCGGCGCATTATGCGGATCTCGACTTTTGAAAGCTCGCCTCCCGGTGGACCGGTGACGCTCCGCGCACGGCTCGACGCCGAGGCGCGCGCGGCGGGATTCGTGGCCACGGGGGTGTGCCGGCCGGACGCGATCCCGGAGGCGGCGGGACGATTGACTCGGTTCCTCGATGCCGGTGCGCACGGCCAGATGGAGTGGATGGCGGAGCGGTCCGGATGGCGCGCGGATCCGACTGCGCTCTGGCCCGAGGCGCGTTCGGTGGTGATGCTGGCCCATTCCTACAGCCCGGAGCATGATCCGCTGGACGATCTGGACCGGGGCGATCGCGGGGCGATCAGCGTCTATGCGCAAGGGCGCGACTATCACGACGTGGTGAAGAAGGCGCTGAAGCGTGTGGCCCGGTGGCTGATCGCCGAGGGCGATTGCGAGGTGAAGGTCTTCGTGGACACCGCCCCCGTCATGGAAAAGCCGCTGGCGCAGGCGGCGGGCCTGGGCTGGCAGGGCAAGCACACGAACCTGCTATCCCGGGATTTCGGCAACTGGGTGTTCCTCGGGGCGATCTTTACCACGCTGACCCTCACCCCGGACACACCGGAGGCGGAGCATTGCGGGTCCTGTCGCAAATGCCTCGACATCTGCCCGACGGATGCGTTCCCGGCGCCCTTCCGGCTCGATGCGCGGCGCTGCATCTCCTACCTGACGATCGAGCATCGGGGGCCGGTGGAGGAACCGCTGCGGGAAAAGATGGGAAATCGCATCTACGGTTGCGACGATTGCCTAGCGGTCTGTCCGTGGAACAAGTTCGCCGTCGCGGCATCTGACCTCCGCTATCGCGGACCGCACCGGGCGCCGCCGCTGGAGGACCTCGCCGCGCTCGACGATGCGGGATTCCGGGCGCGTTTCGCAGGGTCGCCGATCAAACGGATCGGGCGGGACCGGATGGTGCGGAACGTGGCCTACGCCATCGGCAATTCGGGTTCCGGGCGGCTGCGGCCGGCGGTCCAGGCCTTGTGCGAGGATGCGGACCCGGCGGTGGCGGATGCGGCGCGATGGGCATCGGAGCGGTTGTCGTGCCGGCCCTCCTGAGCTTCGGCCACGGATATTCCGCCCGCGCGCTCACCCCGCTTCTGCGGGCGGAGGGATGGACGGTGATCGGGACGACCCGGTCGGAGGAGAAGGCAGCGGAGTTGCGTGCGGCGGGGGTGGAGCCGCTGATCTTCGGCGCACCGCTGGACGACGCGCTCGACCGGGCCACCCACATCCTGACCTCGGCCGGCCCGGACGGAGAGGGCGATCCCGTCCTGAACGCCTATGGCAAGGCGCTGACCGCCGGGCTTCCGGGCAAGGAATGGGTCGGATACCTCTCCACCACCGGCGTTTACGGCGATCATGGCGGCGGCTGGGTGGACGAGGCCACACCGCTGGCACCCGCCACCGAACGGGGCCGGATGCGCGTCGCGGCGGAGGCGGCGTGGACCGACCTTGCCACCCGGACGGGCGCGCCGCTCCACATCTTTCGATTGGCGGGGATCTATGGGCCGGGGCGCGGCCCGTTCGCCAAGGTGCGCGCGGGGACTGCGCGGCGAATCGTCAAGCCGGGCCAGGTCTTCAGCCGCATCCATGTCGATGACATCGCCCAAACCCTGCGCGCCTCCATCGCGCAGCCGCGCGCGGGCGCGATCTACAACCTGTGCGACGACGATCCGGCGCCGCCACAGGACGTCATCGCGCATGCGGCAGACCTGCTCGGCGTGCCCCGCCCCCCGAAGGTTCCGTTCGACGAGGCGGACATGACACCCATGGCGCGCAGCTTCTATGCCGAATCGAAGAAGGTGCGGAACGACCGGATCAAGACGGAGCTGGGCGTGCGCCTGATCCATCCAGATTATCGCAGCGGCCTCGCAGCCCTTCTGACGGCGGAGAATTCCGCGAATTAACCAATCGTTGACCGTTTTCAGGCATCCGGGAATCGGGTAGGGTTCTGGAAAATAACCGTGCAACGACACACGAGCAGACAGGCAGACGAACATGGATATGCAGCGGATTACCCGACGGACCGCCATCGCTGGCGGCGTTTCCCTCCTCGCAGGCTGTGCCGGCAAATTTGCCCGGTATGACGGCCCACAGGTCACGCGCCTTCAGATCCAGAAGGGGGAGCGGAAGATGCTGCTCCTGCACGGCAATCGGGTGCTGGCCGCGCATCGCGTGCAGCTCGGCTTCACCGCCGCGGGTCCCAAACAGTTCGAGGGCGACGGCAAGACGCCGGAGGGGCGCTACCATATCGACCGGCGCAACCCCAACAGCTCGTTCTACCTGTCGATCGGGATCGACTATCCCAACGAGGCCGACCGCGCCTTTGCCGACGCGCAGGGGCGGCGTCCCGGCGGCGACATCTTCATCCATGGATGGGGCGACAAACGGCGCGGGCGGTCGAAGGACTGGACTGCAGGATGCGTCGCGGTGCGGAACCGCGAGATGCGGATGGTCTATGCCATGGTTCTCGACGGGACCCCGGTGGATATCTACGCCTGAGTCGCAACGGCGGCGGGCCGGGTCAGGTCCCGACGGTGAGTGTCCACCAAATCTTGCCGTTGTTCTCCTGATAATAGGCGAATCCCATACGGCGCGCGCTCTGGTCGAGGATGACGCTGCGCGAACCGGGCTCCTCCATCCAGGCGGCGATGGTCTCAAGTTCGCTCTCGTAGGTCTCCGAGATCGTCTCGCCCAGAAGCTGGCCGTCGAAGCCGACACGTTGCGCCCGGTCGATAGGGGACGAGCCGTCGGAGCCAAAATGCCACGGCCGGTTCTGCAGGGACATGTCGCGGGAATGGGTCTCAGCCGCCGCCGACAGGCGCGAATCGAGTTCCAGCGGTGAGGCACCGGCCCCTTGGCGCAGGGCATTCACGGCATCGAGCGCGCGAAACGGGATGCGCCGACCGTCGGCGCCCGAGATTCGATAGAGCGTCGGCAAGGGACGGCCATCGGGTCCGATCGCGGGCGGCGTCGGCGCGCAGGCCGTCAGCGCGGTTCCGGCGAGCAGGATCAGGGCGGTGCGGCGGTTCATCCGGATGTTCCCGTATGGTTTGTTAACTGGTGTGGAATCGCACCTACAGGGGAGCAGGGGGCGAGGCAAATCCCCGACGCGACAGAAATGTAACCGCGTGGCGCAAATGCGGCGCTGCCTGCGGAGTTGATTTCCCGGGACGGGGGGGCCTATCGTCCCGGACGTACGATGCCCTGGGCGTCCTCCGCCGGTCGCCTTGCCGAAAGGAGACAGCAGGATGTCACGAACGCCCCCCGCACCCGATCGCCGCCGCTTCCTCTTCACCGCGACCGCCGCAATAGCCGGTCTCGGCGCCCCCGCAATGGCCCAGACCCTTCCCGACACGGTGGTAACGCGCGCCCCGCTCTCCTCGACGACGCGGCGCAATATCTCCAGCTTCCATTCCCAGAACTGGCAGCCCTATTTCCGGTCCCTTCGGAACGGCGCGATTCTTGTCGATATCGACAGTCGTGCCCTGCATATGTGGGAGGAGACGGGCGTCCATCACCTCTACCCGTCCTCCGTTCCGCAATCGGAGGAACTGACCCGACGCGGTCGCACGCGGGTCGTCCAGAAGGTGGTGGGCCCGACCTGGCGCCCGACGCCCAACATGCGCCGTCGCAATCCCGAATGGCCCGCCGTGGTCGGACCCGGACCGGAAAACCCGTTGGGGACCCACGCGCTCTATCTCGGCTGGACCTACTACCGGATTCACGGGACCCACGACGCGCGCAAGATCGGGCGCCGCTCCTCTTCCGGATGCATCGGTCTCTACAACGAGCATATCGCGGAGGTTTTTGCGATGACCCGGGTCGGGACCCAAGTGTTGCTTATTTGACGAGGGCGCGCCCGAGGTGCCGTTCGGCCCTTGGCTTGCCGTTGCAAAGGCAGGGTTTAGCTGCTTAACGAGAGGGACGAGGTACAGTCTTGGGTGCCATATGGTGTTGCAACTGTCGCCTCACCAATGGCGTATCTTGGAGGATATCCTATGAAGAAACTCGCTCTCGCCGCCGCTCTGTCGGTTGCTTCCACCGCCGCTTTCGCCGGCAACATCGCTCCGGCTCCGATCGAGCCCGTCGTCATCGTCGAGGACACCTCGTCCTCCGCCGCTGGCATCGTGGTTCCGATCCTGGCGCTGATCCTGCTGGCCGCCGCCATCGCGTCGGACTGATCCTTCGGGGCCGGCAACGGTCACCTAGGCAGGATAACGGACAAGGGCGTCTCTTTACGGAGGCGCCCTTTTTCCGTTGAGCAGCATGGCGTGGTCGGGCGACAAAAAAAGGCCCCCGCCCTTCTGGAAGGAACGGGGGCCAAGGTGCACCCGCCGGACATTGACAGCGGGTGCAGGCGGTAACCGAATGGATGTCAGGCGGGACGCTTCGCCAGCTCATCCCGGATCTGCTGCCGGAGGGCGTCGATCGGCACGCGCTTTCCCTCGCGCTTGAAGTGCCAGTAGGTCCAACCGTTGCAGCTCGGCGCGCCTTCATAGGCGGCGCCGACCTGATGGATCGACCCTTTCACGTCCCGCGACGCGTCGGACCCGACCAGGGTGCCGTCGGCCCGCACCTTCGCCCGGTGTCGGCCGTTCTGGCTCAGAAGTTCCTCGCCGGGTCGCAACATCCCGCGTTCGACCAACTGGCCGAACGGTACGCGCGGTTCGGCGCGGCGGGACGTGGTGACCGCGATGGCCTCCTGTCCGTAGGGCCGGACATCGGCGATGCGGGCGGTCGCGAGGGCGCGATATTCCGCCTCCTGTTCGATCCCGATGAAGTGACGGCCCAGCATCCTGGCGACGGCGCCGGTCGTGCCGGTCCCGAAGAACGGGTCAAGGACCACATCGCCGGGATTCGTCGTGCCGAGCAGGAGGCGATGCAGCAGACCCTCGGGTTTCTGCGTCGGATGTGCCTTCTCGCCGCGGGCATTCTTGAGCCGCTCGTGTCCTGTGCAGATCGGAAACGTCCAGTCCGACCGCATCTGGACCCCCTCGTTCAGGGCTTTGAGGGCCTCGTAATTGAACGTGTAGCGCGAGGCCTCGGACCGAGAGGCCCAGATCAGGGTCTCATGCGCATTCGTCAGGCGTTTGCCGCGGAAGTTCGGCATCGGATTGGTCTTGCGCCAGACCACATCGTTCAGGAGCCAGTACCCGGCATCCTGCAGCGCGGTGCCGACGCGGAAGATATTGTGATAGCTGCCGATCACCCAGATGGCGCCGTCGGGCTTCAGAAGGCGCCGCGCGGCGCGCAGCCAGTCGCGGGTAAAGGCATCGTAGCTGGCGAAGGTTTCGAACTGATCCCAGTGATCGTCGACCGCATCGACGCGACTGTTGTCCGGTCGGTGAAGTTCGCCGCGGAGCTGAAGGTTGTAGGGCGGATCGGCGAAGATGAGATCGACCGACCCCGCAGGCAAGGCGTCCATCGCCGCCACGCAATCGCCGGGCAAGATCGTGTCGAGCGGAAGCGTGAGGGCCCCCGGAATATCGTTCGCCATGTCTGTCGCCTCAGAACGGTGCCCGCGTTTTTCCGGGGTCCTTCATTGTCCTGCGACGAAGATGACGGGCCGGGCGCAAACCGTCCACAGATGGATTGGGGCAAGATCGTGTCAGACACTTGGTATCAACATCTTGTGGATCGGGGCGAATGACCTCCGATGATGTGGTGTAACGCCATGGGTTTCGAGGCCAGCGCGGTGGGCCGCCGTTCCGTATCCGGCGTTGTGCTCCCACCCGTAGCCGGGGAATTGTTGCGCCAAAGCCACCATAGCCTGATCCCGCCGCGTTTTCGCGAGGACCGATGCGGCCGCGATCGACTGGGACCGACCGTCGCCCCCCCGGATCATGTCCGCAGCCCCCGTGACCCAGTCCGGCCGGTCCGTTCCGTCGATCAACAGATGATCAGGCGGTGGATCGAGCGTCTCAACCGCCCGGCGCATAGCCAGATGGGTGGCGCGCCGGATGTTGAGCGCGTCGATCTCCGCCACGCTGGCCTCCCCGAAGGCGAAATCGCAGCATTCGTGGAGCAGCGGAACGAGTGCTATCCGTCGGGCCGGGCTGAGGCGCTTGCTGTCATCGAGGCCGGGCGGCGCCGGTCCGCGCAGGATGACGGCGCAGGCGGTCACGGGGCCGGCCCACGGACCGCGGCCGACCTCGTCGACCCCGGCGACATGGCGCGCGCCCTTCGCGGCGGCCGAATGTTCGAAGCTGAGGTCGGGTCCCGTCATGGCCGGACCCTGCGGCGCCCGACCCGGACGGTCAACGGCGCGCGGTACGGGTGGACCAGCCCTCCCGGTCGAGGCATCGCGGCGCATAGATGTGCTCCACGCCCCGCACCGTCTCGACATTTCGCAGGCATTGCGGCGGCAGGATGCCGGGCCGCGCCACCGCGTTCTGCATGCATTTTGCGCGATAGCCGCGAACCGTTCCACGCGACGTCGCCAGATCGACGGCGCATTGCCGTGGCAGCAGCCGGACGTCCCGACGGGGATTGTTTACGATCCGGTCCCGGGTGCGCGGAGCGGGACGGGCCTGCGGAATGGGGCTGACGGGTGTGCGATAGATCGGTGCACTATGGACTGGCGCGCGGCGCACCGGCTCCGCCCGCGGACGGGTAAGCGCCTCCTGCAGAAGATAGAGCGCCGCAAGACCACCGAGCACCTTGGCGATATCCTCCCGATCCCCGGCGCGGGCGGACGTGGCACCGATGGGCAAGGCCAGCGCGATCGAGAGGATGACGGCGAACAGGGATCGGAACATGGCAGGTCTCCTATGCGGATGGGGTCCGCCAGAAGGATCGTCCTCGCCAACCCGGCCCCTCAATAGCAGTGGTTCGACATGCAATATCCGGAAGCGTGATATTGCGTGTTTGCATCCGCTCCAGCAATGTCCGGTCATGCGACACGCATTCGCCCTTGCCCTGACCCTTGTTTTTGCGGCCTCCGCGGCCTCCGCCGAATGCTATGCCGACTACAAGGCCAAACAGGATGGCCCCCTTCGCCTGCATTACGGGGTCATGGAAGTGCCGGAATCCGCCTGTTCCCCAGGGGCAGCCGGGCCGATCGTCGCTGATCGCTTGCGCGACGGCTGGACTTTGCTCAACATCGTCTCCGTATTCGGTCCCGACGGGCTCGAGCAGAGGAGAGCAAGTGCAGGCCCCTACTTCCTCCGTTACTGAGACCCGCGTCGCATCCGCCCGAATTGTCGCCCTCGGCATCGCAGCAATCGTGGTGATCCTGCTGGCCGCGGCGGTCTTCCTGTTCGCGACGCTGCCGGACGGGAATGCCTTTAACGCACGGGTGGAGCGTCTTTTTGTCGAGTCGGACCTCGGCAGCAGAGCCGAGATCGGATTGCTCGAAGTCCTCGCCCAGTCGGGCACAGCCTTCTCCGACGTGCTGAAAAGCTACCGCGTCATCATCTTCGTTCTGCTGGTCTTCGCCACCGCCCTCCTGATCGCCTGCGTCGTTCTGCTGGTCGCGATCGTCACCCTCAACCGCCGCATGGGCGAGATCGAGCGATCGGGGATTCAGGTGACGTCCCTCCTGCTGGCGCGGGCGGAGAACGCCGTGATGCTCAACGACATCGAACTCAAGCTCACGGATGCGGCGATGGAAACCCTCGCCGTTCTGGCGGAGGCGCGGCTCGACGGCGATATGCTGACCGGGGCGCAGATCGAATCAGTAATCTCCGGGAAGCCCGAATCGGATTGCGAAGAGGCTGCCGGCGCCACCCGGATCAAGCGCCTGCGCGATGCGCTCGGGAACCAGATCGTCACCCATCTCCTGATCCGGAACATCACCCGGCAGGGCTACGTGCTGGCCCTCGACCCCAAAGTGATCCGAATACTCTGAAGGGCACGCGTCCACCGATGCCCGATTATCCCGAAACGCCGGACGGTCGGTACTTCGTCGCCAGGGGGCGGCTGTGGCGGCGCAGCGATCCGAAGCTTCCGGAGGCAGACCGTAGGGACGCCGTCACGGAGCTGATGGCCGCGCGCAGGGCCGTGCGGGATGCGTCGGACGAGGGCAACACTCGTGCGGCGCGCAAGCGGGTCGACGTGGCCAAGGTTCGTCTGGGCGAGCGGGGGCCGGTCTGGTGGGAGGACGGCGCGCCGGATGTGACCCGGTTCGCGCCGTGGAATACGGATTACGCCGAATGGTGGGCAGACCTCCCCGATTCGTCGCGCAAGCGCGGGACCTAGATGATCGCCCGCTCCTCCAGGCGCGTTCCGCCGGCGATGCGGTCGTAGCCGAACGGCGACAGGTCGAGGCTCCGATAGGCGCCATAGGTCAGCCATTCCGCGGTCCCGCGTCCCATCGCGGGAGATTGCTGCAAACCGTGCCCGGAAAAACCGTTCAGGAACAGAAAATTGGACACCTCCGGATGCGGACCGGTGATGGCGTTCCCGTCGAAGACGTTCATCGCGTAATGCCCGGCCCACTCGCTCTGCACCCGGATCGCCTCGAATTGCGGGATGCGCGCGGCGACGGTGGGCCAGACATGCTCCTCCCACAGATCCGCATCCATCGTGAAGTCGTCGTGGCCCACCGCCGGATCGACCTGTGCATGTCCACCGGCCATATAGGTCCCTCCCCCGTTTTCCCGCACATGCACGCCCGACGGGTCGATGGTGAGCGGCAGGTCACGGTCGAGGGGACGCTCGGCGCGAAAAATCCAGGTATATCGCTTCCTCGGTTCCACCGGCACGTCGATCCCCGCCATGCGGGCGGTGCGGGCCGCCCGGGGGCCGGAGGCGTTCACGACCTGTCCGCAGGAGATCACCTCGCCCGACGCAAGCGTGACGCTCTCGACCCGGTTTCCAGCGGCGTTCCGGGTCATCGCCATCACTTCCGCCGCGACGTATTCGACGCCCCGCTCGCGCGCGGACCGGCGCCAGCACTCGAACAGAGTCGAGCCGTCCCAATAGCCCTCGTCCACCGTATTGATCGACCCGAGTAAAATGCCGTGCAGGTCGTAGAACGGATAATCCAGCAGTATCTCCTCCGGGGTCAGCAACCGGGTCGCCGCATCCGCCGCGACCTGCACCTCGCAATTCGCCCGCAAGCTGTCGGCCGCCGCGTCGGTATTCGCGAGATAGAGGTAGCCGAAGGACCGGATAGACAGGTCGGGGACGCGCGAATCGCGCCCCATGCGGGTCCGCAGATCCTTTATGAACGCCGCCGTGAACTGAGATATCCGGACGTTCAACTCGGTGGAGAATTGCTGCCGGATGCACGAATTGGTGTGGGTCGTCGATGCGGTAGCATAGGTCGGATCGCGTTCCAGCACGAGGACGGAGCCGTCGAAATCAGGGTTCTCCGTCAAGAACCACGCGGTCGCCGATCCCATAATTGCACCGCCGATGATGATCACGTCGTAGGACCTGCGCGACGGACTTGTCGTCATCGGGGCCAGGGCCATCAGAAAACCTCCCCGTCCCGCGCACGGTCCAGAATTGCCGCGACCTCCTCCTGGGACAGGCCATGATGCTCCATCGCGGATCGGGCGGTGATGTAGCCCAGCGCCAGATCGCGCCGTACGGCCTCGGGCGACCGCTCCTCCACCGGGCCGTAGCCTCCGCCGCCGGGGAATGCCATGCGAACCACGGCATCGGGCGGCACCGATTGCCGCCCCTTGCCTGCCATCGGCGTGCCGTCGTCGCGGGCGACGCGGGTGGCCGCTCCCGCACCGCCGCCGCGACGACCCCGCGCGGGATGGTCCACCCGGTCCAGCATCATCGAGATGTCGAACTCGTGTCCCGCCCGGGCGGCCACATCCATGACCTGTCCCAGCCCGCCACGGAACCGTCCGATCCCACCGCTGTCGGGGCGCAGTTCCTTGCGCCAGACGATCACGGGACCGACCTGTTCGGTCGCCTCCACCGGCATCGTCATAACACCGGAGGGGAAAGCGGTCGCGTTCATCCCGTCCAGCGCGGGACGCGCGCCGGAGCCGCCCGAATTGAACGTCAGCACCTCCGCGCGGACGGCGTCCGGCGATGGCGGCGCATCCCGGCGGGGCCGCAGGCTGAGCTGGAAGTTGCACAGGCACCCTGCCCCCTCCGCCGGGACAAGATCGGGTAGGAGCTTATCGAGCGCGTCGTACACCGTATCCGGAACCATGTGGCCGATCACATGGCGCAGGGCGACCGGCGCGGGCGGAGGCGCGTTCACGATGCAATCCGCCGGTGCCGTGATCTCGAACGGGGCAAGCGAACCTGCATTGTTCGGAATGTCCGGCGCGATCGCGCATTTCAGCGCGTAGCAGGCATAGGCCTTGGTATACACCAGCGGGACGTTGATCCCCTTGGGGTCCAGCCCGCTCGTCCCGGCCCAGTCGCTCACGACCCGGTCCCGCTCGATGGTCAGGCGCACGCGCAGGTCCACCGGCGCGGAATAGCCGTCGATCCGCATGTGACCGTCCGCCGTACCCGGTGTCAGCGCGGCGATCCGTTCCAGCGTGGCCCGGCGGGAATTGTCGAGGATGAAGTCCGAGATGCCCCCGAGATCGTCCAGTCCGAACTCTTCCATCATGCCCAGAAGGCGCCGGTGACCGATCCCGTTGCAATTGGACAGCGCATGGATGTCGCCCACGAGTTGATCCGGCTCCCGCACGTTGGCCCGCAGGAGCGACAGCAGGGTCCGGTCCACCTCGCCGCGATCCGCGAATTTCATGATCGGGATCGCGAGCCCTTCCTCATGCACGTCGTTCGCGTCCGCGCCGAAGCCCCGGCCCCCGATATCCGTGACATGGGCGGTGCAGGCGAAGAACCCGATCAGGCGCCCGGCACGGAAGGACGGCGTGACGACGGTGATGTCGTGTTTGTGGCCGGTCCCCTCCCACGGATCGTTGGTGAGATAGACGTCGCCCTCGAACATCTCACCGGGCCCGATCCGGCGGATGAAGTGCCCGACCGCGTCCGCCATGGCGTTGACGTGGCCCGGCGTGCCGGTCACGGCCTGCGCCAGCATCCGGCCCGCGGCGTCATAGACCCCTGCCGATAGGTCCCCCGCTTCCCTGACGGAGGTCGAGAACGCCGTCCGCACCAGGGCCTGTGCCTGCTCCTCCACGACGGAGATCAGGCGGTTCCACATCACCTGATGCGCGACCTTGCCGGGATCAGACATGGGCAACCTCCCCGTCCGCGGTTTGGTGGTCTGCCCTGTCCGCAGGCAGTCCGACCCGGATGTCGAGCGTCCCGTCGCCGAGGACGGCAACGACTCGTCCGGGGGGCACGATGATCGTCGTCTCGTCCTCCGTCACCAATGCCGGACCGTCGATGGACTGCCCCGGGTTCATCTCGGCGCGGGGGATGACGGCGGCATCGACGAATTTCGCCCCAACTGGATCGAACAGCCTCCGCTGCTCCGATGCCGTCGCGAGCCCCGCGGAAGCGGGCATGTCGACGGGGGAAACGGCGGATGTAGCGGTGCGGGCATTCACCGACCAGACTGTGATCTCCACCTCCAGACCCTCGACGATGCGCCCGAACAGCATCGTGTAGGCCGCCTCGAACCGTTGCTGGTATGTGGCGGCGTCTGGGACATCGGCCTCCCCCGGGGTCAGGGACACGGGAATCTCCCAGCCCTGTCCGGCATAGCGCATATAGATCTTGTAATCGGTCCCGATTCTGGCCCCCCCGTCGCAGGATCGCACGAAGCCCGTCGCTTCCTCCGCCAGTTCTTCGAACAGGGCGACGACCTCAGCCGCGTCGAACTCCGACAGGCGCATGAACAGCGAGCGGTTCGCCTCGAAACTGAACGGCGCGCGCAGGAAGCCGATGGCCGAACCCACCCCGGCCCCCCGCGGCACGAGGCAGCGGTCGAGCCCCAGTTTTTCGCAGAGCCGCGCGGCATGCAGCGGGGCCGCGCCGCCAAACGCGATCATCGTATAATCCGCCAGATCCTCGCCGTTCTCGACCGCATGCACCCGGGCGGCATTCGCCATGTTCTCATCCACCACCTCCGCGATTCCCCAGGCGGCTTCGGCAGCATCCATTTCGAGGCGCGTGCCCACCTCCGCCACGAGCGCCCGCTCGGACGCGTCGGGGTGCAGCCGGATCGAGCCGCCAGCGAACGCATCCGGATCCAGCTTGCCCAGAACGAGGTCCGCATCCGTCACCGCGGGGCGTTCGCCGCCACGCCCATAGCAAGCGGGGCCCGGCTCCGACCCGGCACTTTCCGGACCCACCCGGATCTGACCCATCGCATCGACATGGGCGAGGGAGCCGCCGCCCGCCCCGATCTCCACCATGTCGATCACCGGGATCGAGATCGGCATCCCCGACCCTTTCTTGAACCGGTAGGTCCGCGCCACCTCGAACACCCGGGCCGTCTTCGGCGTCCTGTCGCGGATCAGGCATATCTTGGCCGTCGTGCCGCCCATATCGAAGGACAGCACCCGATCGAGCCCATGGCGCGCCGCGATGTCGGCGGCGAAGATCGCGCCGCCCGCCGGTCCGGATTCCACCAGCCGGACGGGGAACTCCGCCGCCGTCTCCAGCGCCATGATCCCCCCGCCCGAATGCATCAGGAAGACCGGACACGCCGCCCCCTCCGCCGCCAAGCGCGTGCGAAGGCGGCTGAGATAGGACTTCATCAGCGGCTTGATATAGGCGTTCGCGACCGTCGTGTTGAACCGCTCGTATTCGCGCATCTGCGGCGACACCTCGGAGGATAGCGAGACCATCGCGTCCGGCATCTCCTCGGCCAGAACCTCCGCGATCAGACGTTCATGCGCGTCGTTGACGTAGGAATGGAGGAGGCCGACGGCGACGCTTTCGTAGCGCGCGGCCCGCAACTCGCGGGCGAGCACCACCACCTCCGCCCGGTCCAGCGGAAGGAGGACGCCGCCCTGCGCGTCCATCCGTTCGCGGACGACATGCCGTCGGTTCCGCGGCAGCAGCGGCTCCGGAAGGATGAGGTTCAGGTCGTATTGCTCGAACCGGCTCTCCGTCCGCATCTCGATCACGTCCCGGAAACCCTCCGTCGTGATGAGCGCGGTCTTGGCACCGCGTCGCTCGATCAGGGCGTTGGTGGCGAGCGTCGTGCCGTGGATGATCTGCCCGATTTCCCCGGTCGCGATCCCGGCCTTGCCGCAGACCTGCTTCATCCCCTCCACGATGGCATCCTCCGGCGCACCGTAGGTCGTCAGCACCTTGGTCGAGAACCGCGCATCCCGGACCTCCAGCACCACATCCGTGAACGTCCCACCGATATCGGCCCCAAGGCGGATCGCAGGGTCTGCCATGTCGTGTTCTCCTGCCGCCCCGTTCCCGGCCCCGAGCCTATATCCAGCCCGCCCCCGAACGCCATCCTTCGGATTGTACGGCGCGCCTGGCACGGGTCCCTGTGCCGGTGCGACGGATCATGCGGGCGAGGACCCGTCCAGCGACAGCCGCACGGGTTGCGCCACCAGCTCGGCCGCGGGCCAGAACGCTGCCAACGACGGCAGGTTCGCGCCGACGGTCGAGACCGTTACCGAAAGAGCACCCCGACGGAAGGAGAGCATCCCGGCAGGCGCGTCCTGCGACACATACGGAGCCGCGAAGATATCGGGACGGGTACGACGCAGGTGGAGAAGCGTGCGCGTGAGCGACAACTTGGCCCGGTCGAACGGCGCGAGCTCCGCCCCATCCGCCTTCAGCGCCCGGGCGAGGGCGTCGAAATCGACCGGACGCCGGTTGTCCGGATCGGTCAGGAGAAAGCTCCCGACCTCCGTCCCCTGATAGATATCCGGAATGCCCGGGGTCGCGAGCTTGAGAGCGCATTGCGCCAGGGCCAGCCGCTCGGCCCGCGCGGCAAGCGATGCGAGCGGGTCCGGGAGCGGGTCCATGCGCGGTGCAATCGCCCGGGCGGCATCGGTGACGTTCGACTCGAATGCCACATCCGGGGCGGTCCAGAACGTGTCTTCCTTCGCCTCCCGGACCGCTTTTTCCATATGCGCCGCCAACCGGTCGGCAAGGTCCCCGGCGGGCTGTCCGGCGAAGGCCGACTGCGCGAGATACCAGCCCCACGGCAAGTCCAGATCGGTCAGGGACAGGAGCACGGCGCGGGCCCCGGCATCATGGGAAATGGCGGCGATCCGCATCCGCGCATCCTCCGACCGCTTCGTGTCGTGGCTGGAGGTCAGCGTCAGGCCACCGGGCATCGCCTCCTGCCGCCGCACCATCGCGGCGTGGAATTCGCCGACGTCCATCGCGGGTTCGTCCGGTTCGCCCCCGACCTCGTTGGCCGACAGGAGCGCCGTGTGGCGATAGAAGGACGTATCCTCCTGCGCCTTGGCGATGGCCGCACCCGTCACCTGTTGCAGGCGAAGGCGAAGATCGGGACTGTCAGGATCGTTCAGAAGCCGGACGAGGTCCGGAAGCGCCCCGGGATCGGGTTGACCCTCGGCGGCGATTGCGGCCGTCTCCTCCACGAGGGCGACATCCTCCGGATCCACGCGATCCTCGGTCGCGTAGGTCCGATACCGCGGGAACGCGCCGATATAGAGACGGATCGCCTCGGTCCAGGCCGGACGCCCCCACTCACGCGCCCGGACATCCGCCTCGGCCGCGGCAAAGGCGAGGTCGGTGAGCCGCTCCAGCTCGGCGGGCAATTCGGTCGTCACGATCTGGTCCTTGGCGTCCGCGACCGTCCCGCGAAAGTCTGGCGCATCCTCGGCCAGACGCGCGGCTCCCTTGGCATCTGTCAGGACACGGGCGATGGCGCGGCCCGCCTCGTAGCCGGTCGTGCCTTGCACCGGCCAGTCCGGAAGCGCCTCGTCGCCCGTCAGGATCTTCTCCACCCAGACCGGCGTTTCCGGCAGGCGCGCGCGCAGATCCGCAAGATAGGCGGCCGGATCGGCCAGCCCGTCGACATGGTCGACCCGCAACCCCTGAACCACGCCCCGATCCACAAGATCGAAGGTCAGGCGGTGGACGTCCTCGAACACCCGCGCATCCTCCACCTTCAGGCCGATCAGGCCCGTCACGGTGAAGAAGCGACGGTGGGAAATCGCGGAGGATTCCGTCCGCCAATGGGTCAGGCGCCAGACCTGTGCATCGTGGACCGCATGGATATCGCCGTCGGGAGCGGGTCCCAGGGGAACCCGCAGGTCGCCGACCACCATATCGGCCCCGTCGACCGCGACCTCGCCCCCGTCGACAAGGTCCGCAAACGGTGCGCCGAGCCAGGGCAGCGGCAAAGGCCCCGACTCCCAGTCGATGTCAAAATGGTCGCGATACGCGCTCGCCTCGCCATGACGGAGGACGTCGCGCAGCCACGGATTATGGACGGTGAACGCCATGTGGTTGGGCACGATATCGAGGATCAGGCCGAGGTCCCGCGCCTTCAGCGCTGCAGACAGGTCCTCGAGCGCGGACAATCCCCCCAGCGCGGGCTCCACCTCGTTCGCGTCGGTCACGTCGTAGCCGTGGGTCGAACCGGGCGCGGCGGTGAAGACCGGGCTGAGATAGAGGTGCGAGACCCCCAGATCCGCAAGGTACGGCACCAGCGTCGCGGCGCGCGCGAGGTCCATGCCCTCCCGCAATTGCAGGCGATAGGTTGCGGAGGGAAGCTGCATGTTCATGGCCTCGGGCGGGCGGCGCGCATGAGGGCGGTCACGCGGGCGAAGGCGGGATGGTCGGCGATGGCCTCCACATCCACCGGACTGCGCGGTCGCCAGTTGGGATAGGCATCCGTCACGCCGGGCAGATTGGTGGGCGCCTCGGGACCGGTCAGGTCGGCAAGCCGGACACCGGCCAGAATGGACGACGTCGCCGCGATGAACCTGTGGGCAGCATCCAGCACGACAGGCGGCAGGTCGGACGATTCGGGATCCGCCTTCACCTCCAGCGCGGCGATCAGGTCCCGGCGTTCCCGAGCCCGATGCTCCCGGTGCTGCACGGTCGCATCGGTGGAGACGAGGCCGTGCTCGTCCCGGCGGTCGATGTCATCGCCCCGCCACCAGTTGGCGAGAACCGGAAGGTCGTGGGTGGACAGACAGGCGAGCGCCGTCTCCGGATAGTCGGAGGCCGGTCGGAATCCCTCCGCGTCCTGCTCGAAATAGACGATGCGGTAGCTCAAGATTCGAGCCTCGGCCATCGCGTCCTGGAAGCCCTCGGGGACGAAGCCCAGATCCTCCCCGATCACCACCGCCTCGTTGGCGCGCGATTCCTCGGCCAGCACCCGGAGCATGTCGGCCATGGGAAACCGCAGATGCGTCCCCTCGGATGCGGGTCGGCCCTCCGGGATCAGGAAGAGCTGCCACAGCGCCATCGCGTGGTCGATCCTGAGCGCGCCCGCATCCCGAAGCTGCGCCGCGATCATGGCGCGGAAAGGGGCGAACTCGCGCGCCCGCAGGGTGGTGGGGGACGGCGCCGCGAGATGCCAGTTCTGTCCCTGCTCGGAAAACATGTCCGGCGGCGCGCCGACATCGAGGCCCGGCAGAGCCGCGGCGGCACCGGACCAGGTGGCGGACCCGTCCTGCGCCTCGCCTACCGCGAGATCGAGATAGAGGCCGAGGCGCATGCCCGCATCCGTCGCCGCCTTCTGCGCCGCTGCAAGCTGCGTTCGGGCAATCCACTGAAGCCAGATGTGGAACGCCACGTCGCCTGCATGTTCGCGAGCCAGTTCCGCGACGGCGAGGCCGCGCGGATCGTGCAGGGCCTCGGGCCAGCTCGGCCAGCCCGTGCCCCCCTGAAGGGTCGAAATCGTCTCGAACAGCGCGTGAAGCCGCAGCGCCTCGCCGCCGTCTTCCGCAAAGGTGTCGAGGCCCGAATCCTGCCGCGCCGCGTCGAACGCCGTGCGGAGGGCGGTCAGCTTGGCATCGGCGACCGCGACATAATCCACAAGATCGGTATCAGGCAGATCGGGGCGCGAGCAGCCGAGAAGATCGGGCGCGATGTAGAGCGGGTTCAGAAACCGACGGTTCGACGGCGAGAAGGGCGACGCGTGGCTCGGTGCCGCGGTGAACAGGGCGTGGACCGGGTTGATCCCGAGGAAGTCGGCCCCCACAGCACCGCAGGTCCGCGCGAGCGTCGCGAGGTCGGCGAAATCGCCGATTCCCCAGTTGCGCGCGGAGCGCAGCTCGTAAAGCTGGCAGAAAATGCCCCACCCTGGAGCCTCGGCCAGCGACGCGGGCAGATGGCACCGAGTGTCGGCGGGCACCTCCATGCGGGCGGCGGCGGCGGGACCGTCCGGCGCGCCCTCCGGATCCTGCTCCAGACCTTCGAGGATCAAGCGCAGCGTCGCGTCCGGCACAGGCCGTGTGCCGCCGCCCGGAACGTCGTAATCCAGGGCGAGCCCGTGGTGGCGCGCGATATCCCGAAGGCTCATCGCGATATCCGGAAAATGGCCGAGCACGGCGCGCCTTCGGAAGCGCCGGTCAGATGCACGATCTCCCCCCCGGCCGGGGGCAGGTCGCACACCGCATTCGACAGGTTCGCCCGCAGATGCAGCACCGCCCCGTTCAGCCGCCAGTCGACGGCCGCGCAGCCTTTGGGAGCCTCCAGTACCGTGCCGCAATCGGGCTCCGTTCCGGCCAGATGGGGCACGACATGCTCGGCCCGCAGATGCAGGAGCGTCCTGACCCGTTCGTAGGTCTCGCGCCCGATCTCCGTATCCATCTTTGACCAGTCGATCTTGCTCGCCTCGAAAGTCGCGCGCGCGATCGGATCGGGCACGTCGGACGCGGCATGGCCCATGAAACCCGCGAATTCCCGGCGACGGCCTTCGGTCACCGCGCGGCCCAGTTCGTCGTGGAAATCCGCGAAGAAGAGGAACGGGTGCGTCTCGGCCCATTCCTCGCCCATGAACAGGAGGGGAATGTGCGGAGACAGCAGGAGGATCGTCTGCAACGCGGCGATCGTGTCCGGCGCCGCAAGGCTCGCGATCCGTTCGCCCACCGCGCGATTGCCGACCTGATCGTGGTTCTGGAGGAAGTCCACGAACGCCGCTGGCGGCAGATGGCCCGACGGCACCCCGCGCGCCGCACCGCCCTCGTACGTTTCGCCCTGATACGAATAACCGGTGGCCGCGGACTTCGCCAGCAACCCCGCCGGATCCTCGACGAAGGACACGTAATACCCCTCGCTCTCGCCGGTGGCGATGACATGGGCGCAATGGTGCCAGTCGTCGTTCCATTCCGCCGTCATCAGGGGGATCGACCCGTCCTCCCCGCGCTCGTGCAGATAGGTGACGTTGCGGTTATCCTCGGTCGTCAGGTGGACCGGACGATCCATCCGGGCCCGCACGTCGCGTGCAAGCTGGATCAGAAGTTCCGGTTCCGACGTGTCGCGGATGTGGTCGATCGCGTCGAGGCGCAGGCCGTCGAACCGGAACTCGGTCAGCCAATAGACCGCGTTGTCGATGAAGAACCGGCGGACCGGCGCCTCGGCATAATCGATGGCAGGACCCCAGGGCGTCTCCCGCTCCTTGTCGAAGAATTGGGGCGAGAGCGCGTGCAGATAGCTGCCTTCCGGGCCGAAATGGTTGTAGACCACGTCCAGCAGCAGCATCAGACCCCTGCCATGGGCCGCATCGACCAGCGCGCGCAGGTCGTCGGGCGTGCCATAGGCGCGGTGCGGCGCATAGAGGAGCGTGCCGTCGTAACCCCAGCCGCGCTCGCCCCCGAAGGTCGCCACCGGCATCAGCTCCAGCGCCGTGACGCCCAGATCGACCAAGTGATCGAGGCGGTCGATGGCGGCGCGGAACGTCCCCTCCGGCGTGAAGGTGCCGATATGACATTCGTAGATCACGGCTTCCTCCCACGGGCGGGGGGAAGGCGGGTGCTGCCAATCGTGGGACGGCACGGTCAGGCGGCTGAGCGAGTGGACATTGCCCATCTGCGCGTGACCGGCGGGATCGTTGAACAGGCGTCCATCCGGCAAGCGAAAGCCGTATTCCGCGCCGTCCTCCGCCGACCGGGTCAGCGCGAACCAGCCGTCGTCGCGCTTGTCCATCGGGTAATCCGTGCCATTTAGATGCAGCGACAGCGTTTCCGACCCGGGGGCCCACAGGCGAAACTGCACGCCATCCGGCCCGATCAGCGGCCCCCAATGCCGATCCGTATCCTGCAGGTCAGTCATCGCGCGTTCCTTCGGTCCCGGTCGGGTCCTCGCCGGCTCCCTCGGGGCGCAAAGGGCCGATCCCGGCTCCTTCCTGCAGCATGAGGGACCGCCCCATGAGCACGACACTTTCCAGGTCCGAGCCTTCCCGGCCCGCGGGATCGGCGAAACCGGTGGCCGTGTCGACGAGACCGAGCCAGTTGCCCGCGGGCAATCGGAACGTCACGTCCTCGGCACCGGCATTGAGCGCCAGCCAGAGCGGTCTGTCGGCATCGCCCTGCAGCAGCAGGGTCAGGGCGCGACGCTCCGGATCGTCCCAGTCGCCCGGCTCCATCGGCGCGCCATCGGGTCGGTGCCAGGTCACGAAGCGGCCTTCCGGATTGCCGTCGGTATCGTGGAGGAACCGCTCCGACGTGAGGAGGTCCCGACTGTGCCGGACGGCGATGAGACCCCGGACGAAATCGGCGAACGGATCGTCCTCCCGCGACCAGTCGAACCAATTCATCTCGCCCGGCTGGCAATAGGAATTGTTGTTCCCGCCCTGACTCCGGCCGTTCTCGTCCCCCATCAGGATCATCGGCGTCCCGTGGCTGAGCAGGGTCGTCGCGATCAGGTTACGCCGCTGCCGGTCGCGAAGCGCCAGGATCGCCTCGTCATCCGTCGGCCCCTCGACGCCGTGGTTCCAGCTCACGTTGTGGCTGTGGCCGTCGCGGTTGTCCTCGCCGTTCGCCAGATTGTGCTTGTCGTTGTAGGAAACGAGATCGGAGAGGGTGAAGCCGTCATGGGCGGTTACGAAGTTGATCGAGGCCCAGGGTCGGCGTCCCTCATGCTCGAACACCGACGCGCTGCCGAGGAGCTTGTCCGCAAGCTCCTTCGCCTGCCCGGAATCGCCCTTCCAGAAAGCGCGGACCGTATCGCGCGACTTGTCGTTCCATTCGGCCCAACCGGGGGGGAAATTGCCAACCTGATAGCCGTCATTGCCGGTATCCCACGGCTCGGCGATCATCTTCACCTGCGCCAGCACCGGATCCTGAAGCACCGCCTCGAAGAACGGCGCGTGCTGGTCGAACGTGTCCCGTCGGCGGCCGAGCGTCGATGCGAGATCGAACCGGAAACCGTCGATATGGCAATCCTCGACCCAGTAGCGCAGCGAATCCATCACGAACTGGAGCACCCGGCGATTGTCGAGGTTGAGCGAATTGCCGGTGCCCGTGGTGTCGTAATAGTAGCGCTTGTCGTCCCCCAGCAGGTAGTAGCTTGCGTTGTCGATTCCGCGGAACGACAGCGTCGGCCCGAGTTGATTGCCCTCGGCGGTGTGGTTGTAGACTACGTCGAGGATCACCTCGATCCCCGCATCATGCAGACGGCGGACCATCACGCGGAACTCGTCCAGCGCTGCGGGCTGCGTCAGGTAACGGGCCGCCGGGGCGAAGAATCCCATCGTGTTGTAGCCCCACCAGTTCACGAGCCCCTGATCCAGCAGGTGTCGGTCGTCCGGGAAGGCGTGGATCGGCAAAAGCTCGATCGCGGTGACGCCGAGACGCTTGAGATGGCGGATCGTCTCCGGCTCCGCCAGCCCCTCGAACGTGCCGCGGATCGCCTCGTCCGCATGGGGGGCACGGGCGGTCATGCCGCCGACATGGGCCTCGTAGATGACGCTGCGCGACCAGGGGATGTTGGGTGGCCGATCCACGCCCCAACTCGACGCATTCGCCGTCACCACGCATTTCGGCATGACGAACGCACTGTCGCGGCGGTCAAAACTGAGGTCCTCCCGCTTCGAACCGACCCGGTAGCCGAACAGGCTGTCGTGCCAGCGCAGCTCGCCGGAATGGGCGCGGGCATAGGGGTCGAGCAGGAGCTTGTTGGGATTGAACCGGTGCCCCTCCTCCGGTGCGTAGGGACCGTGGACGCGGTAGCCGTAGAGCTGTCCCGGGCGGACGTCCGGCAGGTATCCGTGGAACACCTGATGGGTGTATTCCGGCAGCGGAATCCGCGCGACCTCGCGACGCCCGGACGGGTTGAAGAGGCACAGCTCGACCTTTTCCGCGTGGGCGGAGAACAGGGCGAAGTTCGTGCCCGCACCGTCCCAGGTGGCACCGCGGCGCGCATCGCTGCCGGCTTCGAGGCGATAGTCGGAGGAGGACATGTCAGGAGCCTTGGATGAGAGGATCAGGTATCCGGCGTCAGGATGAGGGTCGAGAGCGGCGGAAGCAGCAGGCCCGCGGAGACGGGTTGTCCGTGCCATCCCCCGCCGTCCGCGACCGCACCGCCGCCATTTCCCGATCCCGTGCCGCCATACTCGGTGGCGTCGGAATTGAGAACCTCGCGCCAGCTTCCGCCCTGCGGCAGACCGACGCGGAAGCCGTCGCGCGGGACGGGCGCCATGTTGCATACGACCGCGACCGGCGGATCGTCCTCCGCGCCGAGACGCAGGAAACTGAAGACGTTGTTCTCTGCATCGCCGCCGTCGATCCAGCGAAAGCCGTCGGGTGTGCAGTCGCGAACATGCAGCGCCGGATGCGCCTGCAGAACTCCGTTGAGGTCCCGGACGAGGTTCTGCAGGCCCGCATGGCGCGGATCGTCCAGCAAGTGCCAGTCGAGGCTCCGGTCATGGGACCATTCCCGCTCCTGCCCGAACTCGCACCCCATGAAGAGCAGCTTCTTGCCCGGATGCGTCCACATCCACCCGAGATAGGCGCGCAGGTTTGCGAAGCGTTGCCATTCGTCGCCCGGCATCTTCCCCAGCAGGCTGCCCTTGCCATGCACCACTTCGTCATGGCTGATCGGAAGGACGAAATTCTCCGAGAAGGCGTAGTGGAGGCCGAAGGTCATGCGGTCGTGGTGCCAGCGCCGGTTGATCGGGTCCTGGGACATGTAATCCAGGGTGTCGTGCATCCAGCCCATGTTCCACTTGAAGTCGAAGCCGAGGCCGCCCTCGTCGACCGGTCGCGACACGCCGGGGAAAGCGGTCGATTCCTCGGCTATCGTCATCCCGTCGCTCCGCTTGGCGACCTGAACGTTCACGTCGCGCAGGAAGTCGATGGCGTCGAGGTTCTCCCGCCCCCCGAAACGGTTGGGGATCCATTCGCCTGGATCGCGTGAATAATCGAGATAGAGCATGGAGGCCACGGCATCCACGCGAAGCGCGTCGACGTGAAGCTCCTTGAGCCAGTAAAGCGCGGAGGCCCGCAGGAAGTTGGCCACCTCGTTGCGCCCGAAATTGTAGATCAGCGTGTTCCAGTCCCTATGGAACCCGAGCCGCGGATCCTCGTGCTCGTAGAGGGCGGTGCCGTCGAACCGGGCGAGGCCGTGTTCGTCGGACGGGAAATGCGCCGGAACCCAATCCATGATGACGCCGACCCCTGCACCGTGCAGGTGATCGACCATGGCCGCGAAATCGGCCGGGGAGCCGAACCGCGACGTCGGCGCGAAGAGGCCGATGGGCTGGTATCCCCAGGACGGGGTGTAGGGATGCTCGGAGAGCGGCAGGAACTCGACATGGGTGAAGCCCATCCCGACGACATACTCGGCCAGCAGCGGCGCCACTTCGGCATAGGTGAGAATGCGGTCGCCGTCGCCCCGGCGCCAGGATCCAAGATGGACCTCGTAGATCGAGATCGGCTCGGACCGCGCATCTCCCCGCTTGCGTCCTGTCCAGGCATCGTCGGTCCAGTCGTGCCGGATCGGACCCTCCACGATGGATCCCGTGCCGGGGGACGGTTCCTGCCGGAAGGACATCGGGTCCGCCTTGAGCGGCAGGACCTCCCCATGCACGCCGACGATCTCGAACTTATAGCGCTCGCCCTGCGCGATCCCCGGGACGAACAATTCCCAGAGCCCTGCGCCGAGGCGGCGGCGCATCGGGTGACGCCGTCCGTCCCAGGCGTTGAAATGGCCGACGAGGCTGACCCGCCGCGCGTTCGGCGCCCAGACCGCGAATGCGGTGCCGTCGACGCCGCCATGGGTGATCGGCCGCGCGCCCAATCGCTCCCACAATTCCTCGTGCCGACCTTCGGCGACGAGATATTCGTCTGTCTCGCCCAGCACCGGATCGAAACGATACGGATCGTCCCGGGTCCAACCGTGGTCCCCGGACCGGCATTTCAGGCGGTAATCCGACGGCACGCCCCGCGGCAGGGCGACATGGAACACCCCCTCGGGATGAATGCGCTCCATGTCCGCCCGGACCTTACCGCCCGCATCCGTCACCGCGACTTCGCCCGCATCCGGCGCGAATACCGTCAGCCAGCGGCCATCGCCGTCTGAATGCGGGCCCAGCACGGCGAAGGGGTCGCCGAGACGGCCGCGAACGATGGCTTCGCAGGTCTGCTCGTCGGGTCGGCTCATCCCGCATCCTCCAGCACATGCAACATTCCCCGCAGGGGGACGTCGATCCAGGCGGGACGGAAATCCCGTTCGTAATCGACCTCATACGCACATTTCCGAAGCACGAAGAGGTCGAGCAGGGCATCCTCGAACACGCGGTCGACGGGACGCAGCGCATGGTCGCCCATCGTCTCCCGCCAGGCCGCGAGGAAAGCGCCGGACGTGGCCGCGCGCCAATCCCGGACCTCGGCCATTGCCGCATCCGCATCGGCGCCCGCCTGAAGCCTGCGGTCGAGCGCGGACCAGAGCGCGTAGTCGAAGCTGCGGAGCATGCCCGCAACGTCCCGGAGCGGCGAGGATTTGGCCTGACGTTCGGCGAGGGTCCGGGACGGCTCGCCCTCGAAGTCGATGATGGCGAGGTCGCCCTGCGCCACGAGCACTTGCCCCAAATGGTAGTCGCCATGAACCCGACCGGCGGCACCCGAGGGCCTCAGCGTGCCGACACGGCGGATCCGGTCGAGGATATCGTCGCGCCGGTCGAGAACGCTAGCCGCGATCTTCGCGGCCTCCCCTTCCAACGCGGTTTTGGCCAGCCGGTCGAGGCTTCCCGCCACCTCCGCCTCCGTCTCGGCGACGAGATCCGCCAGACCCGCGCGGTCCAAGGGATCGGTGCCGAAGGGTCCTTCGCCCGAGGCGAGGGCCAGATGCATCTCGGCCGTCCGCTGACCGAGCAGTGAGCCGAGATCCATCGCACCGACCTGAAGCGGGACGGCCTCGCGGTCGTCATGCCCGACTTCCCGTGCCTCCATCTCCCGGTCGAGACCTTCGGTGACGAAGGACCATGCGTCGCCCTGGTTCTTCACGAAATCCGATGCCGCGGCGAGGACCGTCTCGCTCCCGTCATCGTCGCGCCAGACGATCGTCCCAAGCAGGGCGGGTGTGGCGGTGAAATCGGTCCGGTCGGTGAGGAAGCGACCGACCTCGATATCGGGCTGGAGACCGGGCCGGAGGCGCCGGTAGAGCTTGAGGACCATCGTATCGCCGAACGCGACGGAGGCGTTCGACTGCTCCGCACCCATCAGGCGGGGCGTGCCGGGATCGTCGGGCAGGTTCGCGCCCTCGCAGACCAGTGTTCCGCCCTCGCCCGCAATCTCGGCCCCGTCGCGCATCGCCTGCAGCAGAGCCTGCGCCAGCCCCTCGTCGGACGCGCCGTCCATCAGGGCACCGACGCGGTTCGCCCGGCGCAGGCGAGCCAGCGTGGCGGGCAGGCGCGGCGACATGGCGGTATCGTCCGCCTCCCAATTCGCCGACAGCGGCAGGAAGTAGCTCTGTGTCTCCCCGCCCGTCTCGACATCGGCGATGGCAAGCATGTGGCGACCATCCGCCATCTCGATCAGGCGGCGCAGACGCGCGCGCCTGGCCCCGTACCCCTTGCCCGCGAACCAGCGCTGCAGGTCGATATAAGCCGGAAGCGCCCGCTCCTCGAATTGCGCGCCCTCGCGACCCGACAGCGCGGTCGACAGGCGTCCGTCCCGGGTCGTCATGGTCACGAAATCCGGCAGGGTCGGGGCGATCGACGTATGCCAGGCGGGCGCTTCCTCCTCGTCGGCCAACAGGAACCAGAAGAAGCCGTGCCCCGGCAGGGTCAACATATAGGGCAGCTCTCCGACCGGCGGAAACGGCGACTGTCCGGATAACTCGACCGGAACCCGGCCCCGCCACCGGCCGAGGTCGATCTCCACCGCCTGAGGCGCGCGGCTGAGATTGGCCACGCAGAGGACGGCACTGTCGCCTTCCGCTCCCGCCTCGACGCCGGATTTGTGGCGGATATAGGCGAGTATCTTCCGGTTCGTCGGGTAGAGCAGCTCGATCTCGCCGCGTCCGAAAACCGCGTGCAGGTGACGCACCGCGATCATGCGGTGGAGCCAGTTCATCAGCGACGAGGGCGCGGCGGCCTGCGCCTCGACGTTCACACCTTCGTATCCATAGATCGGATCCTGGATCACCGGCAGGTAGAGCTTCTGCGGCACTGCCCGACTGAACCCGCCATTGCGGTCGGCGGACCATTGCATCGGCGTGCGGACCCCGTCCCGGTCGCCCAGATAGTAATTGTCGCCCATGGCGATCTCGTCGCCGTAATACAGGATCGGCGTTCCCGGCATCGACAGCAGCAGCGAGTGCAGCAGTTCGATCTTGCGCCGGTCGTTTTGCATCAGGGGGGCGAGGCGGCGACGGATGCCCATGTTGATCCGCGCCCGCTTGTCGGCGGCATAGGTCTCCCAGAGGTAATCCCGCTCCCGGTCGGTCACCATCTCCAAAGTCAGCTCGTCATGGTTGCGCAGGAAGATCGCCCACTGGCAATTGTCAGGAATATCGGGCGTTTGGCGGATGATATCCGTGATGGCGTGGCGGTCTTCCTGGGCCACGGCCATGTACATCCGGGGCATCAGGGGGAAGTGGAACCCCATATGGCATTCGTCCCCCTCGCCGAAATAGGGACGCGTATCCTCCGGCCATTGGTTCGCCTCCGCAAGCAGCATCCGGCCCTCGTAATGCGCGTCCAGATCGGCGCGGATCGCCTTCAGGATGTCGTGCGTTTCGGGCAGGTTCTCGTTGTTGGTCCCATCCCGCTCCACCAGATAGGGGATCGCATCGAGGCGGAGCCCATCGACACCCATATCCAGCCAGAAATGCATCACCGACAGGATCGCCTTCAGCACGGCCGGGTTGTCGAAGTTGAGGTCCGGCTGATGCCCGAAGAAACGGTGCCAGTAGAATTGACCCGCCTCCGCGTCCCAGGTCCAGTTCGACGTCTCGGTGTCGTTGAAGATGATCCGGGTCGTGTCCATCCACTTGGAATCGTCGTCCGACCAGACATAGAAATCCCGCTCGACACTGCCCTTCGGCGCGCGGCGGGCACGCTGGAACCATTCATGCTGATCGCTGGTGTGGTTGATGACCAGTTCGGTCACCACCTTCAGTCCCCGCTCATGAGCCGCGTCGACGAAGGCGCGGAAATCGTCCATGTCGCCATAGGCCGGGTTGATCGCCTCGTATTCGGAGATGTCGTAGCCGTCGTCCCGCATCGGCGACGGATAGAACGGCAGCACCCAGATCGCCGTCGCCCCGAGGGTCTGGATATGGTCCAGCCGTTCGATCAGGCCGCGGAAGTCGCCGACGCCGTCGCCGTTCGAGTCCTGGAACGCCTTGACGTGGCATTGATAGATGACCGCGTCCTTGAACCAGTCCTCGACATCGACCTTTGCGCCCGCGATCTCCGACTGGGCGTTCATCGCGCCACCCCGGGCGCCGACAGTTTCCAAATGGCGTAGGGTCGATTCTGCGGATCGAGCGCCAGACGCTGATCCCGCCCGTGCCAAGTGAAGCTGTTGCCGTGGATCAGGTCCTGCACCTCGATCGACGCCTCCGCCGGCAGGCCGAATTCCCAGAGCGGAACCTCGAAGCCGAACTCTACCCCGACATGGGGATCCATCAAAACGTGGAACAGCACCGCATCCCCCGTCGCCGGATCGTGCCTAAGCCAGCACAGCACCCGGTCGTCATGGGCGCGCACGAAGGTCAGGTTGCGCATGTCCTTCATGGCCGAATGTTCGCGTCTGATCCGGTTGATCAGACGGATATCGTCCTTGATGTGCCCGTCGGCTTCCAAGTCCCGGTGGCGAAGCTGATACTTCTCGCTGTCGAGATATTCCTCCTTGCCGGGCATCGGCGCGCCCTCGCAGAACTCGAACCCCGAGTAGAGACCCCAGTTTCCGGCAAGCCCCGCCGCAAGGATCGCCCGGATACGGAAGCCGGGCCGTCCGCTCGTCTGCAGCATGATCGGGTTGATGTCGGGCGTGTTGACGAAGAAGTTGACCCGCATGTAGTCGGCGCAGCCCGTCTGCGTAAGCTCCGTCAGATATTCGACGAATTCCGCCTTGGTGTCGCGCCAGGTGAAATAGCTGTAGCTCTGGTTGTATCCGACCTTGGCCAGCCGCTTCATCACCTTCGGTCGGGTGAACGCTTCCGACAGGAAGATGGCACCCGGATGGACCGCGCGAACCTCCGCGATGATCCACTCCCAGAACGGGAATGGCTTGGTGTGCGGGTTGTCGACGCGGAAGCAGAGCACGCCGTGATCCGCCCAGAACAGGAACATGTCGAGCACGGCGTGCCAGAACGGGAGGTTCGGCGCACCATCGTCCATGTAATAACGGAAATTGACGATATCCTCGTACTTCTTCGGCGGGTTCTCGGCGTATTTGATACTGCCGTCCGGGCGCCATTCGAACCAGTCTGGATGCGCCTCGATCCAGGGATGGTCCGGCGAGGCGTTCAGGGCGATGTCGAGCGCGATATCAAGACCCTTGGCCTTCGCGGACGCGACCAGATGATCGAAATCGTCGAGCGTCCCTAAATCGGGATGCACGGCCATGTGCCCCCCCTCCGGCGATCCGATGGCATAGGGGGATCCGACATCGTCCGGCCCGGCGGTCAAGGTGTTGTTCTTGCCCTTCCGGTTCTTGCATCCGATCGGATGGATCGGCGGGAAGTACAGCGTATCAAAGCCCAGATCGGTGACGTAGTCGAGCTGTCCCTCCACATCGCGGAACGTCCCGTGCTTGCCCGGACCGCCCCAGGATCGGGGGAAAAGCTCGTACCATGCCGAAAAGGCCGCCGCTTCCCGATCGATCCAGAGCGGAAAGTCCTGCGACTTCGTGAGGTTCGCGCGCGGACCGATCCGATCCATCAGGGCCGCCGTTTCCGCGGAGGTCAGGACAGCCTGCGCCCGCTCCCCGTCCGCGGCCTTGCGGAGCGTCTTCAGCGCCTTCGCGTCCTCTCCCTTCGCCCGCGTGGCGTCCAGGATCGCGCGCGCCTCGATCATCTCGACCTCGACGGATTGCCCGGCCGCGATCTTCTTTCCCGTGTCCCGCGCCCAGGTTGCGAATACGTTCCGCCATGCGATGACGCAGAACGTCGCGGGGCCGGGCGCGTCGAAGACATAGGATCCGATCCAACGGTCGTTGACGTCATGGGTGAGCGCGATCTCGACCATGTCCTTCCGTCCGGCAACGCCGATCCGGATCGCCGCGCCCAGTACCTCGTGTCCGTCCGAAAAGAGATCGGCAGCGAAGGCAGTCGGCCAGCCCGACACCGACTTCGCCGCGAACCGGCCCCCGTCGACCGTCGGCGAGACGGCTTCGATCGCGAGACGGGCATGGCTCAGGGCCTTCGGAGGATCGCTGCGGGTCATGGGCGGTATGTCCTCTTGTCGTCTCGGGTCCGCAAATCAACGCGGGCTGCCATGGCTCGTTCCTTGGCGATAGCCGGTGCGCCCCGCAAGAGGGGCGATGCCGCTTATCCGGGCGTCAATGCGCAATTCATCAGCGTCGACCTGCGTCGCTCACGAATCCGGCGGGTCCGCTCAGATCGGAAGGGCGTGGGCGATGCGGATGGATGTTCCCCGCAAAGGCTCGAGCGCGATCCGGAGAAGTCCGTCCTCCTGCAGGTCGCCGATCACGGTCTCCTCGATCATATCGAAGATCGGCCCGGCGCGCATGTCCGGAAGCTGCACCTCCTCCTCGATGGCAGTCCGTCCGAAGTTGAGCGCCGTGACGTGCGTTCCGCGTCGGTCCGGAAGCTCGTGGACCATCACGAGGAGGCCGGGTTCGATGACGTCCGGGATGGCGATCTGACGGCTGGCGGCGATCCCGTAGGCATCCCGAACGGCGAGCAGACGCCGAAGGCGGCTCGCGAAACTGTCGTCATCCTCCAGTTGCCGGGCGAGCGAGCCGTATAGAGCCCGCGCTTTCGGAAGCCCTTCGGCGGAGGTCGCGGCCTCCGGCGCGACATCGCCGAGGTCGTAGGCCCCGCGCTCGATCCAGCGGGTATCCCCGTCCGCCATCAGATGCGCGACCTCCTCCTCCCGGAGCGGCAGCGCCCCGACCAGGTCCCATCCCGACAGGGCGAAGACACCCGGCTGTAACGCGTTGTACATCACGAGAAGCAGGTGAACCTCGCGGATCTCGGCGATCTCCGCATCGGTAAGGTCATCTATGCTCTCGTGGCCCAAAGCCGCGGCGATCAGGCTGGCCGTGGTGCAGGCGACGCCGTTGGTCACGAAACGCAGGTTGTAGGGCGCGCGCGTCCCGCTGATCGCCTCGTACATCGTCTCCCGGATATGGGTGCGGAGCGTCCGCCCCTGCCAGGATTGCCCGGCAAATGTGAACATGTCGTCCGCGTGAAGCGTCCAGAAGTGCACGAGTTCCAGCGTCAGCTCGTCATGGTTCTGGAGCGCGTGGATCAGCGACGCCGGGTCGATGCCGTATTCCGGAACCATCCGCAGCATCATCCGCAGGAACTCCGTGTCCCCCGTCACCAGCGCGTGATGGTAGGCAGGGCGCGTGATGAAATCGTAGGACAGGTCGGCCCCGCCGCCGGACATCGCCGCAATGTCGTCGAGGGTCAGGTTCAGTTCCTGGAAAGAGAACCCGCCGGCCTTGCGGATCATGCCGCCGAGAAGCTGGTTGCCCGTGACCGAGAGCGGGTGCCCCTCGGACCAGGCAAGGCCGCCCTCCCGCCGTTCGATTCCGAGGAACCCGTTCGCATCCAGACGCAGGCCCCGCGCGCCGAGCACGTCGAGCGAATGGAGCGCGTCGCCGGTGATCATCTGCTGCGCCGCATAGGACGGATCGAGCCAGTTCAGGCTCGGCTGCCCTTCCTTGAAATAGTGCAGATAGACCCAGCGCCGGTCCACACCGTCGGTTCCGGTCACCGGGGCGGTCACGGACCAGTCCGTCTCCTTCACCCCCGGCTCGAAGAAGATCACCCGCTGAAGCTGACCGACGATGTATTCCTTCTCGGCCAGCAGGTCCACGACCTCCGGCGACAGGTTCACGGCCTCCCGCCCGTCCGGTACGTCGGGGAGATGCTCCCAGTCGGCGGGGGCGATCTCGACCATGTGATACAGACCCGCCCAGTCGTCGTGCCGCATCTGGGCGAGGCGGAAGTCGGGGCCCTTGCCGGTATGGGACGGGATGATGTCGTCGATCACCACGGCATTGTGGGCGGCGGCCATCCGGCTCAGCCCGATCAGTTCTTCCTGGGTGCCGAGCGCGGGATCGGTGTCGAAACCGACGCGGTCGAAATTTCCGTCGATGGTCGGCGTCCAGCGCCCGTCGAGATAGCCGCCCGATCGCTTCGTCGGCCCGGTATGGATCGCACGGATTCCTACTTGGCTCAGCGACCGCCAGAGATCGGCATCTGCCAGCGTGGACAGGACGGACCGGCCCTCCGCCGTGACGACCGAAGAGGGATAGGTGGTGATCCAGACGGGTGCGACGGCGGTCGCCGCCAACGGTCGCGCCTCCGCATAGGGTCGCTTCCAGAACCGTCCCTGCCCGCCATAATCCCGCGCGAGCATCCGCGCCTGTCCGAGCATGGAAAGCGAGACCAGAGTTTTCACATCGTCCGCAGCAGGCGCCGTGACCAGCGCTCTGCCGCGCTGAAGCTCATCGTCGACGGATTTGGTACGCGTCGGAGCGGATCGGTCGGCGGAATCGGACATGCGGAGGCTCGTGGTTGGGACGGCATAAGGCAGCACCGTAGCTTACCCGCCGCCATAGTCCATCGCCGCCGGGGTTCCGGTTCATGGTCGACGATCCCCGGAATGAATGGCGCCGAGCGGGCATTGTTCGCAGGCCACGACCCATGTGGGGGCCGGGATTGCGGGTTGGCTCTCAGGCCGCGACGTCCTGTCCGTCGGATCGAGCGGCATCGCGGCCGCCGAGTTCGAACAGGCCGAACGTGTCCGAAAGCTCCTCCGCATCCGTGTCCAGCGCGCGCGACGCGGACAGCATCTGCTCGGACATCGCGGCGTTCTCCCGGACGTCGCCCTCGATCGCGGAGACGGACTCGTCGAGGTCCGAGATCGCATTGGCCTGATGGCGGGCGGATGTCGCGACATCCGCCACCTCCGTCGAGATCGCAGCGGAAGAGGCCGCAATATCGCGGAACGTCGTTTCCGTTTGCCGCACGAGCGCCGCGCCCCGTCCGACGGAGACCACGCTGCGCGCGATCAGGTCGCCGATCGTATCGGCGGCGGCGGCGGACTTCTTGGCAAGATGCCTGATTTCCGAAGCCACCACGGCGAAGCCCCGTCCGGAGGGTCCCGCATGGGCGGCCTCCACGCTGGCATTCAGGGCGAGAAGGTTGGTCTGCATCGCGATATCCTCGATCACCGCCACCTTTCCCTCGATGGCCTGGGACAGCCGCTCGATCTCGGCCATGGCCTCCACGGTCCTGTCGGCGGCGGCAACGCCCTCGCCCGCATTCCGGTCGGATTGCGCGGCGACGGTCCGGGCCCGGTCGGCGGCGTCCGCCGTCTCCCCCACCATCTCGGCGATTCGCGCCACGGTGGAGGAGATGTCCCGGAGATTGCGCGCAGAGCTTTCGGTCCGCACCGCCAGCCCTTCCGCCGCTTCCGAAATGTCTCCCGAGGCGGTGAGGATGCGCGAGCCGCTGCGCGACGCGGTGGCGATCGTCCCTCCCAGCGAGGCGGCGGTACGGTCGATCCCGTCGAGGATCCGCTCGAAGACCCCCTCATGCGATTCCCGCGGGCGGCTCGAAAGGTTCCCCTGCGACAGCGCCTTCAGGGCTTCCTCGATATCGTTCAGACCCCGCCGGGCCGCCTCACCGATGGCGTTGACACCTTTGCAGAGGTCGAGAAAGATTCCGTCACGCCCGGAGAGTTCGATGGTCTGGGAGAAGTCACCCCGGGCACAGGCATGGACCACGGAAGACACATCCCGGGCCACAGCTTCCTCGCGGAGGCGCGCTTCTTCCGCCTTTTCGCGAAGGAGACGGTCCGCCGCCTGTTCGCGCTCCAGACGCGACCGCTCCGCTTTGGCCGCGCTTTCCCGATCGGCATGGGCAGCCGCACGGCGAAGCTCCTCCGCATGTTTGAGGGCTTCTGCGGCCCGCAATTCGCCGGCAAGATGCTCGATCGCCTCCCGCAATCGTCCGAGTTCGTTCTGTTTCGGAAGCCGATCCGTATCCACGTAGAGCTCGCCCTCCGCGAGGCTCGAGAGCGTGGCGACCGCCTCGGAAAGGGGGCGGGAGATGCGGCGAATGATCATCAGCGAACACGCGGCGATCACGGCCAGGACGAACACGGATAGTGCCAGGAAGCCCCAGAACTTCATCCTGGCCAACCGTTCAGCGAGGGCCACGCGTTCGCCAAGATGTGCAACCAGATAGTCGCCGAGATCGTGCAGAGTCGCTCTATATCTGTCGACGCTATCCAGCCAGGCCTCGGGATCGACGATCAAGATGGGATCTTCGGCACGTGGGTCGGACGCGAGAATCTCCCTCACCATCTCGCGGTGGGATGTCGCGACCGGACCGTTCAACGTCTGCAGGTATGTGGACAACGCCGGATCTTCCGTGCCCTCGCCGCGGGCCGCGAGCAACATGGTGGCATGTTCGATCCTGGTCCGATCGGCGGCGAGGCGGGCCGCGGGTTCCGTCGACATGTGGGTCCGCGCGACGACATGGGCGCCCATCACCGCGGATTCCAGCGTTACGTAATGGATCAGCCAGTCGGATTCCTCGAGCGCGAACAGCAAGGCCGCCATCGACGCATCGGTCATCTCGTCAGGGGAGATCATGCGGCCGCCGCTCGTCCGGAAGTCCACGAGCAGTCTCTCGGTCTCGGACAGCCAATCGCGCGCGACCGCCATGTCGCGCATGTAGAAGGATTTCTCTGCCTGATCGAGCGCCTCGACCCGGCGGGCGCGATGCGAAACGAGATCGGCTGTCAGACGGAGGCGGAGCGCGTCGTCGGACAGGTCCTTCAGAAGGCGATCGGCCAGGCCGTCATGCTCCGCGAAGATCGCGGCGAGTTCGATGCGGGCCTCGGTATCCAGATCGGATTCGCCGAGCAGGTGGCCGTAGACATGCAGAAGCTCCCTGCCGACCTTGTCCGCGATGCGACCGAGAGCGATCCGGTCCGGAACGGCGTCCGCAGCGCGTCCCGCGAGGGCGAGGGTCCGTTGGGCCTGCCAGACGGACGCCACGGAAAGACCCGCCAGAAGCGTACCGAGCAGCAGAAGCACCCCGATGAGCTGTGCCTTGATCGACAGCCCCCCTCCGAACCAGACCTTCGGCATCAGAGACCCCCGCTCATCGCCACCGCGACACCCGAGTCGCCCCGCATGACAGCCTGCGCGACCGGGGTCGCGAAAAGCGACGGCGCCGACCGAACGACGCCGATCGGCAGCGACGCGGTCATCATGGATTCGGTTGGTTCGACAGCATCCTTCAGGGTGCTAGAGGGACCGCCTTAAGATTCGCTGAAGGCCCGCTACCCCTTGTCCCGGTTCGGGCCCTTGGACGGCTTGCGACCGGGCGGGCGGGATGCGGTGGATTTCGAGCCCTTCGGCTTGCCCGCGGGCTTTCCCCGGGGCTTGCCAAGATGGGCCGTTACGGCGCCGTCGGTGTCCACCGGACGCCGCGGCTTTTTCGCTTTCGCCGATCGATCCGGTGCGTCGCGGTTGCGATCCGGGGCGGGCGGACCGCTGGAACGTGCGACGCCCAATCCATCCTCCAGCGTCCCGCCGACCGCCGCCTCGAACTCCGCAGCGCCGCTCTCCCGTATCTGGACGAAGCTCGCGGTATCGCGGATGCGGATCGCGCCGACATCCTCGCGCGTCAGGTTGCCGGCCTTGCACAGGATCGGCAGCAGGCGGCGCGGTTCCATCTGGCGGTCGCGCCCGGCGGAGACCTCGAACCAGACCGACGGGCCGAACGCCTCACGCGGGGCGGCCGGAGCCGATGACGTCTCGGACAGGTCCTCCGGTGCGGTCTGCCGCGTCGCGACCTGGCGCAGATAAGCCGCCGCCAACTGCTCAGGGGTGAACCGCTCCACCAGGGCGGCAACCGTGTCGGCCTCGCCCTCCGCGACCGTTTCGTCCCAGGCCGGGTCGGTCATCATCCGCTCCCGATCCCGGGCGACGACCGCGTCCGCCGAGGGCGCAGGGCCCCATTCGGCGACTAATTTGGCCCAGCCGAGGAGGCGATGCGCCTTTTTGCGCGCCGCGGGCGGCACGATCAGGACGGAGGTGCCCTTGCGACCCGCGCGGCCCGTACGTCCGGACCGGTGCAGAAGCGTATCCGACCCGGTCGGCAGTTCGGCATGGATCACCAGGTCGAGATTCGGCAGGTCGATCCCCCGGGCCGCCACATCGGTCGCCACGCAGACCCGCGCACGGCCGTCGCGCATGGCCTGAAGCGCGTGGGTCCGCTCCGCCTGGCTCAGTTCGCCGGACAGGGCGACGACCGGAAATCCCCGGTTCGACAGGCGCGTGGTCAGGCGGTTCACCATAGCGCGGGTATTGCAGAAAACGATGGCACCCGCCGCCTCGTGGTAACGCAGGACGTTGATGATCGCGTTCTCGCCGTCCCGGGCGGACACCTCGAGCGCCTGATACCCGATATCCGCGTGCTGCGTGTCCTTGGTCACCGTGGCGACCCGGACAGCGTCCTGCTGATACCGCTCGGCCAGCTTGGCGATGGCGGCGGGGACGGTGGCGGAGAAAAGGAGCGTCTGGCGCGCGGTCGGCGCCTCGCCCAGAATGAACTCCAGGTCCTCGCGGAAGCCGAGGTCGAGCATCTCGTCCGCCTCGTCCAGAACGATCGCCCGGATGGAGGACAGGTCGATGGAGCCGCGGGTGATGTGATCGCGCAACCGGCCTGGCGTCGCCACGACGACATGCGCCCCGCGCGACAGCGTCCGGCGTTCGTCCCGCATGTCCATGCCGCCCACGGTGGAGGCGATCACGGCGCCTGCCCCGGCATAGAGCCACGACAGCTCCCGTTTTACCTGCAGTGCCAGTTCCCGGGTAGGCGCGACGATCAGGGCGAGAGGCGCGGCGGCGGGCGCGAACGTTTCGGACAAGCCGAGAATCGTCGGCGCGATGGCGAGGCCGAAGCCGAGGGTCTTGCCCGATCCGGTCTGCGCGGAGACCAGCATATCCACGCCATCGAGTTCGGGAGCGAGCACGGCCTCCTGAACCGGGGTGAGCGTGTCGTATCCGCGGCCCGCGAGCGCGTCGGCCAGTGTCTGCTTCATGGCATCCGTCCCGTCCGCGCGCCCGAAAGGAAGCGCGCCAAGGGGCGGCAGCTACGCGGCACAGGACGGAATGTATAGCCTCAGCGTTGGATGCTGCGCAGATACGCGGCAAGCGCCAGCAGGTCGGCGGGGATCGGCGTCGCGGTGCCGTCGCCATCCTCGACGATGACGGTCTGACCGAGATCGCCCGCGCCGAATTCCGGCATCACCGCGTCCGGATCGCCATGTCGGCCGAGCCCGTCGATCTGGGCCAGCACACGGTCCCGGGGGAACTGGCCGCCCGCCCGGGTGGAAATAGTCGTCAGATCCGGTCCGACGCCACCGGTCCCGTCGGCGGCATGGCACCCCACGCACCCCTCGGCAAAGAGCGCCGCCCCGCGTGTCGGGCCGATATCGGTGGAGGTGGGCAGCGTCGCCGGGACGCACCCGGCGAGCAGGGCTGCGAGAGGAAGCAGGCGGATCATGGGATATCTCCGGTCAGGTCGTCCCCGACCTTGCCCCACGGTCCGGCCCTGCGCCTTGATCCAGCGCAAGCTCAGGCGGGTGCCGTCCGTCCTCCGCCACCGGTCACCCCGCGGATCAGGACCGGCACGCAGATTGCCCCCGCGATCAGTGTCGTGACCAGGTCCGGCGCCACGAACAGGAGCGCCGCGATGGCGAGCAAGGCCCGCTCCCACGCGCGCAAGGGCTGCGTCAGGTAACCGGAGAAGGCCGCCGACAGCGCCGTGATCCCCAGCATCGCCCCCGACAGCGCCAGGATGAACAGGGGCCAGGTGAACCCCTGCGTCACGAGAAGCAGCGAGGGGGAGAACACGAACACGAATGGCACCAGCGCCTTGCCCATCGACAGGCGGAACGCGGTATTGCCCGCCTTGAACGCGTTCGCTCCCGCGATCCCGGCCGCGGCATAGGCCGCCAGTGCCACCGGCGGCGTCACATCCGCGAGCACCCCGTAATAGAAGACGAAGAAGTGCGAAACGATCGGCTCGACCCCGAGCGAGTTCAGGATCGGCGCGGCGATGGCGATCATGATCAGATAGTTCGCCGTCGTGGGGATACCGCAGCCCATCAGGATGCAGACCACCGCCGTCATCATCAGCGTGAACAGAAGCGTCAGGGTCTCCACGGTCATCACGCCGAACGGGATCAGATGCTGCACGTTCTCGGCCCAGCCCCCTGCGGTGGAGGTCACCAGATAGACGATCTTGAAGCCGACGCCCGTGAGGGTGACGACGCCGATCACGACCCCGACAAGCGCCGCGGCCGCGGTGACCGACAGGGAGTATTTCGCGCCGAGCACGAAGCCGTCCCAGATATCCACGGCCGTCGCCTGCGCCGCGTTGGCGACGCCCCGAACCATCAAATTCTGCAGGATCATCACCGCGATGCAGGAGGTGATGCCCCAGAACGCCGCCGAATAGGGCGTCCGACCGGACAGGAGGACCGAGACAAGCACGATCAGCGGGATGATCGTGAGCCAGTTCGCCTTGAACACCTTCCACGCATCCGGCAGCTCCTCCTTGGTCAGACCGCGCAGGCCGAGGCGCTTGGCCTCCATATGGACCTGCACCAGAACGCCGAAGAAGTGCATGAAGGCGGGAACCAGCGCCGCCGTCAGGATCGTGGTCAGCGGCACTTCGAGATATTCGATCATCAGGAACGCGACGGCGCCCATCACCGGCGGCGTGATCTGCCCCCCGGTGGACGAGGCGGCCTCGACGGCGGCGGCGAAGTGCTTCTTGTAGCCGATCTTGATCATCGCGGGGATGGTCAGCGAGCCGGTCGTCACCGTGTTGGCGATCGACGAGCCGGAGATCGAGCCGAGCATGGCCGAGGAGAGGACCGACACCTTGGCCGGGCCGCCCGCATAGCGGCCCGCAAGGGCGCTCGCGAGGTCGATGAAGAGCTGTCCCAACCCGATCCGGGTGGCCAGCACGCCGAACAGGACGAAGTGGAACACATAGGTCGCGATCACGCCCAGGGCGGTGCCGTAGATGCCCTGGCTGGTCAGGTACAGATGGTTGACGAGGCTGTTCCAGGACGCGCCCGGATGGACGAGGATCCCCGGCATCGACTGGCCGAAACAGGCGTAGGCCATGAACAGGATCGCGATGAACGGCAGGGGCCAGCCCATCGCGCGACGGGTTGCCTCAAGCAAGGTTACGATCAGGACCGTGCCCATGGCCACGTCGACCGGGCTGGGATTGCCGACCCGCATCGCGAGCGTGTCGAATATCCACGGCACGTACATCGCCGAAACGATCCCGCCGATCATGAACGCCCAGTCCCAGAGCGGCAGGCCCAGCGGTGTCAGCAGCGACGAGCGGTCCGCCTCCTCCTGCACCCGACCGGAGAACGAGAACACCGCGAAGACCAGTCCCAGTGTGAAGGCCAGGTGGATGCCGCGATGTGTCGTCTGCTGCAGGATGCCAAACCCCGCAGTGTAGTAGTGGAAGCAGCCGAGGATGAAGAGGGCCGTCGATGACGCGATGAGAACGGGCCGGGTGAGGGGGCGGAACCGGACCTCGCTGTCGAACTTCTGCTCGAGGGCCTGCTGCTCGGCTTCGGTCAGGGCGGCCGGGCCATCGGAATGCGCGGCTGCGCCACCGGCGGGGCCGGCCTTGGTTGGGTTCTTCATCGTCCCTCCTCCGCGCCCGCCTTTGCGACGGTGCGCCATTTTTCTCAGGCCAGACTATCAGCACGACAGAGGAAATCTATCGCCATGCACAGTCAGGAGGAGGCTTCGGTGCGGAACCGGCCCGAAACTACCGGATTTCGGCAGGTTAGGGGCCCCCGGCAAAGCTGCCGGAGACCCCGTGACGTCACTCCATCAGGCCGGCTTCGCGGTAGAACCGCTCGGCGCCCGGGTGGAGCGGGATGCCGATGCCGTCCAGCGCCGTCTCGGCGGTGATCGACTTGCCCTTGGCATGGCCACCGTCCAGCAGCGCGCGGGTATTGTCGTTCCACAGCGCCTTGGTGATCTCGTAGACGAGCTCCTCCGGCTGATCGGCCGAAGTGATCCACTGGGCCCCGACGCTGATCGTCGTCACGTCTTCGGTCTGCCCCTCATAGGTGCCCGCGGGAATGAGGTCCTCGGAGAAGAACTCGAATTCCCCCAGGATGCTGGCCGACACGTCGCCGTCGATCGGCACGATGACGATGTCGTCCTGCGAGGCCAGTTCGGCGATGGCACCGGCAGGGAAGCCGCCCACGAAGAAGAACGCGTCCATCGCCCCGTCCCGCATCCGGTCGGCCGCCTGGCTCGGCTTGAGGAATTCGGCCTCGATGTCGTCCTCGCTCAGACCCGCGGCCTCCAGGATGATCCGCGCATCGACCAGCGTGCCCGATCCCGGCTCGTCCAGAGACACGCGCTTGCCAGCGAGATCCGCGACGCCGCTGATGCCCGCATCCGCGCTCGCCACGAGATGGATGCTCTCGGGGTAGAGGTTGGCGATGGCGCGCAGGCTCTCGACGGCCTCCTGGTCCTCCCAGATGCCGGTCCCGGTATAGGCCCAGTAGGCCACGTCCGACTGGCTGAACCCGCTTTCGATGGTGCCGCCCGCGATGCCGTTGACGTTGGCGACGGACCCGTTGGCGCTCATGGCCGTGGCGATCAGGCCGGGCGCGCCGCAGGAGCCGCCCTCCTCGCAGGCGCGACTGCCCGGAGGCGCCGAGATCGCGTTGGCGATCAGGCCGCCGATGGGAAAGTAGGTGCCGGAGGTGCCGCCGGTCGCGATCCGGAAGAATTGCGGGGCCTGCGCCGTTGCGGCGCCCGCCACGATGGCCAGTGCGGCGAACGTGGCGGCCGCCTTGATGAGGGTGCGTCGTGTCTGGGTCATGAATCTTTCCTCCGTTGGATGGCCCTGCCCCGCCCGGTCGCGGGTCCGGGGCGGGCCCTGCCGCAGCGTTCTTCACCGGGGCGTGGTTTGCAAGGACGTTCGGCGCCGGGCGATGCGGGCGTTCCTTCGTCCGAGGGGCCGGTTCCGGACCTTAGGACGCGACGTCGTCTGTCCGGAGGGGCCTCCCTGGCGCGCTGCACCCGGGCCGAGATTTCGATGGCGGAGCCGTTCCACCGCGAGACAGGCCATTCCCGGCTCGCGGCTCCGGTTGACACTCTCTCGGCAAATGGTGTCGGGTCGGCAGGGCACGGAAGCGGCAGGACGCCGTATCCGCTTGGGGGGATTCATGTCGCTGACACTGAAGGGCGTATCGAAAGTCGTCGGCGGACAGGTGCATGTGCACCCCACGGATCTGACGCTCGAAGGCGGGACGATGAATGTCCTGCTCGGCCCGACGCTGGCGGGAAAGACGTCTCTGATGCGGCTGATGGCCGGGCTGGACGCACCGAGCGCCGGACGGATCCACTGGAACGGCACGGATGTCACGGGGATGCGGGTGCAGGATCGCGGCGTGGCGATGGTCTACCAGCAATTCATCAACTACCCGTCGATGACCGTCTTCGACAACATTGCGAGTCCCCTGAAACTGCTGGGCAAGAGCCGCGCGGAGATCGAGGCGGCGGTGCAGGGCGCGGCGGAGCTCATGCGGCTGGAGCCGTTCCTCGACCGCAAGCCGCTGGAGCTGTCCGGCGGACAGCAGCAGCGGTGTGCCCTTGCCCGGGCGCTGGTCAAGGAAGCGGGGCTGGTGCTGCTGGACGAGCCGCTGGCCAATCTGGACTACAAGCTGCGCGAGGAACTCCGCGCCGAAATCCCGCGCATCTTCGAGGCGGCGGGGTCGATCTTCGTCTACGCCACGACCGAGCCGGAGGAGGCGCTGCTGCTCGGCGGAAATACCGCGACGCTCTGGGAGGGTCGGGTGACGCAGTTCGGGCCCACGCCCGCCGTCTATCGCCGCCCGGTCGATGCGGTGACGGCGCGGGTCTTCTCGGACCCGCCGATGAATTTCCTGCCGCTGCGCAAGGCCGGATCGGAGCTTCTGTTCGGCGACACCTCGGTCCCGGCCATCGGGCCGCTCGCGACCCTGCCGGACGGAACCTACCGCGCCGGGTTCCGGCCCAACCATCTGGAACTGGAGCCGGGTGCGCAGGAAACCCTTTCCTTCACCGGGCGCATCGCGGTGACCGAGATCACCGGGTCCGAGACCTATCTGCATCTCGACCATCACGGCACCCGCTGGGTCGGGCTGGTCCACGGAATCCAGACCCTCACGGCGGGTGCCGACCTGACGGTCCATCTCGATCCGCGGCATGTCTATATCTTCGCGGAGGACGGCGACCTCGTCGCGCCCGCCGCCTATGCGATGGCGGCCTGATCCATGGCGCGCATCACCCTCGACAACCTCGCCCATTCCTACCTTCCCCGCCCGGACGGCGAGGAGGACTACGCCCTCAAGGAACTGAACCACGACTGGCGGGACGGCGAGGCGTATGCCCTGCTGGGCGCATCGGGCTGCGGCAAGTCCACGCTCCTGAACATCATTTCCGGCCTTCTGCACCCGTCGCAGGGCCGCATCCTGTTCGACGGCCACGATGTGACCCACGCACCCACGGCGGAGCGCAACATCGCGCAGGTTTTCCAGTTTCCCGTCGTCTACGACACGATGACCGTACGCGACAATCTGGCTTTCCCGCTGCGCAACCGGGGCGCGGATCCGGGCTATGTCGCGGAGCGGGTGCAGGCGATCGCCGCGATGATCGGGATGGAGGACACGCTCGACCGGAAGGCGCGGGGTCTGACGGCGGATGCGAAGCAAAAGATCTCGCTCGGTCGCGGCATGGTCCGGGAGGACGTCAACGCGCTCCTCTTCGACGAGCCGCTGACAGTGATCGACCCTCATATGAAATGGGAGCTTCGGACGCAGCTCAAGTCGCTGCATCAGGAGTTCGGGCACACGATGATCTACGTCACCCATGACCAGACCGAGGCGCTGACCTTCGCGGACAAGGTGGTCGTGATGCATGATGGCCGGGTGGTGCAGATCGGCACGCCGCAGGAACTGTTCGAGCGTCCGGCGCATACTTTCGTCGGCTATTTCATCGGCTCCCCGGGGATGAACGTTCTCCCGGCGGAAGTTCGCGGGAATGTCGCGGATATCGGCGGCGTGGCCGTGCCCCTCGGGGACGATCACGGCGCGCCGGCCGGAAAGGTGGAGATCGGCGTGCGGCCGGAATTCGTCACGCTGGTGGACAGCGGCGGCCTGCCGGTCACGATCCGGCGGGTGGAGGATGTCGGTCGCCACCGCATCCTGCGCGCCGATCACGGCGGTACCGAGATCAACGCGATCCTGCCCGAAGGACGGGATGTGCCCGCCGGGGACGCGCGGCTCGCCTTCGACCCCGACGCCGTGAACGTGTATTCGAACGATTGGCGCGTTGCACCCACGGGGGAAGCGGCATGAACAAGACCCAGAACAACCGGGCCTGGTTCCTCGTCCTGCCGGTCCTGATCCTCGTCGCATTCTCGGCCGTGATCCCGTTGATGACCGTCGTCAACTATTCCGTGCAGGACACGTTCGGGAACAATCAGTTCTTCTGGGCGGGCCTCGAATGGTTCGAGGAGATGCTGTCCTCGGACCGCATGTGGGCGGCCCTCGGGCGGCAACTGGCCTTCTCCGCCATCATCCTCGCCATCCAGATCCCGCTGGGAATCTTCGTCGCGCTCAACATGCCGAAATCGGGCTTCTGGGCGAGCGTCTGTCTGGTTCTGATGTCGCTGCCGCTGCTGATCCCATGGAACGTGGTCGGCACGATCTGGCAGATCTTCGGGCGCGTCGATATCGGTCTGCTGGGCTACACGCTCGACGCCATCGGCATCGACTACAACTACACGCAGGATTTCTACGCCGCCTGGGCCACGGTCATCGTGATGGATGTCTGGCACTGGACGTCGCTGGTGGCCCTGCTCGCCTACGCGGGGCTGCAAAGCATCCCCGACGCCTATTACCAGGCCGCCAAGATCGATCAGGCGAGCCGCTGGGCCGTGTTCCGCTACATCGAGCTGCCGAAGATGGCGGGGGTGCTGATGATCGCGATCCTGCTGCGCTTCATGGACAGCTTCATGATCTATACCGAGCCCTTCGTGGTCACCGGCGGCGGCCCCGGCAACTCCACCACCTTCCTTTCCATCGACCTGGTCAAGATGGCGCTGGGGCAGTTCGACCTCGGGCCCGCGGCGGCATTCTCGCTGATGTATTTCCTGGTGATTCTGCTGATCTCCTGGGTGTTCTACACGGTCATGACCAACCTGGATAAGAGGGACGGCGTATGACCGATACCGCCTCCACCCCGGGCGCGGCCGGTCTCCCCGGCGATGTGACCGCTGCCGTGCCCCGTGCCGCGCGGCGCCGCCGGTTCCGGCCCAATGGGTCGGCCGTCGTGATGGCGCTCTACCTGCTGTTCCTGCTCCTGCCGATCTACTGGCTGCTGAACATGTCGCTGAAGACGAACACGGAGATCCTGAACTCCTTCACGCTCTGGCCGCGCGACCTGACGCTGGAGAACTACGCGACGATCCTGACCGATCCGGCCTGGTATTCCGGCTATATCAACTCGCTGATCTACGTGACGATGAACGTGGCGATCACGCTGACGGTGGCCCTGCCCGCCGCCTATGCGTTCAGTCGCTACTCGTTCATGGGCGACAAGCATCTGTTCTTCTGGCTGCTGACCAACCGGATGGCTCCGCCCGCGGTCTTCGCCCTGCCGTTCTTCCAGCTCTATTCGTCGGTCGGCCTCTTCGACACGCACATCGCCGTGGCGCTGGCCCATTGCCTCTTCAACGTGCCGCTCGCGGTCTGGATCCTCGAAGGCTTCATGCGGGGCGTTCCGAAGGAGATCGACGAGACCGCCTATATCGACGGCTATTCCTTCCCGCGCTTCTTCATCCGCATCTTCATGCCGCTGATCGCGAGCGGCATCGGCGTCGCGGCCTTCTTCGCCTTCATGTTCTCCTGGGTGGAGCTTCTGCTGTCGCGGACTCTGACAGCGGTGGACGCGAAATCCATCGCGGCCACGATGACGCGGACGGTGGGCGCCTCGGGTGTCGATTGGGGCGTGCTGGCTGCGGCGGGGGTGCTGACCATCGTGCCGGGGGCGTTGGTGATCTGGTTCGTGCGGAACTACATCGCCAAGGGCTTCGCGCTGGGGAGAGTTTGATGGGACCGAGAAAGCAGGAACTTTGGGACCGATGGGGCGGGATGTTCATTGATCGAACATTTAGAATGCATTCAGGGACGCAATTTGAAGTATCCGACGTGTTTGAGGCTGAATGGGGCAGGGAAATTGCCGGTGGGCAAAGGAACGTGCTCGGTCGAACAATAAAGATAGCTTTCCAAGACGAACGCTATAGATTTTGCCTGCGCCATCTACAGCCTCCGTGGATCAATCAACCCGGTGACAATCATACCCAGTATCGTAGGCTTTAACATGCTTGACTGGATGGCCTGGACCTGGCCCACCGCCGCCTTCTTCTGCGTGATCGCGACGCTGCTCGTCACCTTCACGGTGCTCGCCATCCGCTATCCGGAAACGCCGCGCACCGGCATTCTCCGCATCGAGACGACGCGGGGCGACCGGCTGTTCATCACGTTGCTCGGCTCCGCCTTCCTCAATCTGGCTTGGCTGGGTCTCGTGCCGTTACCGCAATGGGGCGCACTGATCGCCTGTGCTATCTACGCCGCGGCGGTGTTCCGCTGGGTCTAGGCATCCTATGATACGTTCACTTCCAGGGAGGAAAAAAAAACATGAACAGACTTCTCACATCCACCACCGCGATCGCGATCGGCCTCACGGCCCTTCCGGCCTTCGCCGACATGGAGGCCGCGACCGCCTTCCTCGACAGCGAGATCGGCGAGCTGTCCTCGCTCGACCGCGCCGCACAGGAAGCGGAGATGCAGTGGTTCATCGACGCCGCCGAGCCGTTCTCCGGCATGGAGATCAACGTCGTCTCCGAGACCATCACGACCCATGAATACGAGGCGCAGGTCCTCGCCCCCGCCTTCGAGCGGATCACCGGCATCAAGGTCAACCACGACCTGATCGGCGAGGGCGATGTCGTCGAGAAACTGCAAACGCAGATGCAGTCCGGCGAGAACATCTACGACGCCTATGTCAACGACAGCGACCTGATCGGCACCCACTGGCGCTATCAGCAGGTGCGCAACCTGACCGACTGGATGGCCGGGGACGGCGCCGACGTCACCTCGCCCACTCTGGACGTGGACGACTTCATCGGAACGTCCTTCACCACCGGGCCGGACGGCAAGCTCTACCAGCTTCCGACGCAGCAATTCGCGAACCTCTACTGGTTCCGCTACGACTGGTTCAACGACGAGCAGAACAAGGCCGACTTCCAGGAAGCCTACGGCTACGAGCTGGGCGTCCCGGTCACCTGGTCCGCCTACGAGGACATCGCTGAATTCTTCACCGGTCGCGACCTGTCGCGTCTGGGCGTCGAGGGCGAGGTCTTCGGCAACATGGATTACGGCAAGAAGGACCCGTCCCTGGGCTGGCGCTACACCGACGCATGGATGTCGATGGCCGGAATGGGCGACGTCGGCGAGCCGAACGGCCTGCCGGTCGACGAATGGGGCATCCGCGTCAACGAGAACTCGCAGCCCGTCGGTTCCTGCGTGGCCCGGGGCGGCGCGACCAACGCGCCCGCCGCCGTCTATGCCGTGACCAAGGCGATCGAGTGGTTGAACAAGTACTCGCCGCCGACCGCCATGGGCATGACCTTCGGCGAGGCGGGTCCGATCCCGGCGCAGGGGAACATCGCCCAGCAGATGTTCTGGTACACCGCCTTCACCGCCGACACGGTCAAGGAAGGCCTGCCGGTGATGAACGAGGACGGCACGCCTAAGTGGCGCATGGCCCCCTCGCCCCACGGTGCCTATTGGGAAGACGGCATGAAGGTCGGCTACCAGGATGCCGGTAGCTGGACCCTGATGGAATCGACTCCGCTCGACCGCGCGCAGGCCGCCTGGCTCTACGCGCAGTTCGTCACCTCCAAGACGGTGGACGTGAAGAAGTCCCACGAGGGGCTGACCTTCATCCGCGAGTCGACCATCCAGGACGAGAGCTTCACCGAGCGCGCCCCGCGTCTGGGCGGTCTGGTGGAATTCTACCGCTCGCCCGCCCGCGTCCAGTGGTCGCCGACGGGGACGAACGTGCCGGACTATCCCAAGCTGGCACAGCTCTGGTGGCAGAATATCGGCGATGCCATGTCGGGCGCCAAATCCCCGCAGGAAGCGCTGGATGCGCTCTGCGCCGATCAGGAACGAGTGCTGGAGCGTCTGGAGCGCGCAGGCGTTCAGGGCGAGCTCGGTCCGGTCATGAACGAGGAACAGGACCCGGAGTACTGGCTGTCCCAGCCCGGCGCGCCGAAGCCCAAGCTGGAAAATGAGGACGAGGAGCCGCAGACCGTCGCCTATGACGAGCTGATCCAGTCCTGGCAGCAGTAAGCCGGCCTATAAAGGGGGCGGGGCCGGGAGACCGGCTCCGCCCTTTTTCGTTACGCGTGTTCCGTGGGACAACTATCGGCTCGTGAAGCGTTTCGGCTTCGTGCGCATGGCTGACACGGGCAGATCGGTATTTGCGGCACCCTGCTTCCGGGCAGAGAGAACAGAGGGCAGATATTCCAGGGTAGCTGGGTCGAACGGGTCCGCTTAGCAAAGCCCGCGGGTCGTTCTCGATCGAAGATGATCCTTCCAATCCGAAAATCGCCTCAGCCGACCTGCCTAGCGGTCTGCCTTCAGGGCGGACACGGCATCGGTTCAGGCAACTGCGGCCAAATTAACGCATCGCGCGCTGTCCAAGGACCGATTGCTGCCAGCCGAGAAGGTGGGCGTTCGGTCAATGCGTGTCGAAGGAATATGACGATCGACACATGTGCCACGGGGCAGACGACTGGCCATGCCGACGCGGTATGTCCCACCAGAGCTGGATTTGGTGTCCGGCCTGTCGAGGATCGGGTCAACCTGAGATGAGCGGCGCGGCTTCGGTCCATAGGAACTGTCGGGGATCCCAATCGACCTTGTTCCGGCTCCGGAAGTTGTGGACTGCCGCCTCCATCCTCTCGCGTGTGTTCTGTCTTAGGAGGGTCGATCAGGCGAGATCGATCCCTTCCACCCATGTGGAGAACGGCCCCGTCATTGCCGCCGGTCCGAACCCGCACAACCCGGCCGAAACGCATCTAAGTCCGCGTGCGTCAGTAGGCGCCGGTCGGGTCCAGCAGGCTGAGCGGCGTACGCAGCATGATGCGGAGGTCGAACCAGATCGACCAATTCTCGATATAAAAGAGGTCGTGCTCGAACCGGGCGCGGAGCTTGGCGGCGTCGTCGATTTCGCCACGCCACCCGTTGACCTGGGCCCAGCCGGTGATGCCGGGCGGTAGCCGGTGGCGGGCGGAATATCCGTCGATGATCTGATTGAACCGTTCCTGCCGAACTCGACAGCGCGTCGACCGCATGGGGGCGCGGGCCGACGAGCGAGAGATCGCCACGGAGCACGTTGAAGAGCTGCGGCAGCTCGTCGATCGAACTGCGGCGAAGGAACCGGCCGACACGGGTGACCCGGGGATCGTCGCGCGTGACAACGCGGCGCGCTATCGGATCCGCGTCGCGCGCATGCATGGAGCGGAACTTCAGGACCTCGATGATCCGGTCGTTGTAGCCATGCCGCTTCTGCCGGAAGAGGATCGGCCCTGGCGTCTCCAGCCGGATGGCCGCGGCCGCCGCCAGCATGATCGGGGCCAGGGCCACGATCGCGATTGCCGCCACGACCAGATCGAACGTCCGTTTGGTCAGTCGACGCTCGGGCGCGAAGCTCCGCCGGATGGCGGAGATCAGGGGGTCGCGGTCCGGCCGGGCGAAGCCGTAGTCGCGACTGAATGCCGACAGGCGAACCTCGACCGGCAGGACGCGGAAAAGATCGAGCAGCCAGTCGATCCGCCTTTCCGCCTCCAGCGGCAGGGAGATGATGACCATGTCGATCTCCGACATGCGGGCGAAGGAAACCAGGTCGTCGTAGCCGCCGATCTTCGGAATGCCGAGAACCTGGATCGGTGAGCGGATGTCGTCCCGGTCATCGAAGATGCCGCAAAGACGTATCCCGGTTCCCGGCATGCGCGCGAGCCCGCGGATCAGCGCGGTCGCATGCTCGCCGCCACCTGCGATCACGGCCCGTCGTTCGGTCAGTCCGGTCTCGACGATCCAGCGTGTCGCTATGGCCCCTGCAACACGGGACGGGATCACGATTGCGGCAAGCGCCGTGGAAGCGGCGAGAGCGAGCCACAGGGGCGACGTGGATGGCAGGATGACACATCCCACCAGAACAGGGGCCGCGAGGCCGATAGCCGCGCGGGACAGGGAGACCGGGATGCCGGATAGGATCGGGATCGTGTAGCCGCCGGCAATCGCGATGAGAATCGCCGCCACGCAGGCTCCGACCGATGCCGAGAGGGCCGCGTCGGCCGGTGAGAACGACGCGTCGGACGTCGCGGCGTATTGGGCAAACCAGAATGCAAGGGCGAGCAACGGCACCTCGAGACAGAGGGCCGCGCATGTGACCTGAACCGGTGCGAGAGACGGGCGCCGCAGATTGCGAGCCACCGTCTCCGCCGCTTCGCTCAGCCCGTCCGACCGGATCTCCGCGCCGTCCTTCACGTCCATCCCCTCGCCGTCGACTACGTGCCCCATTTCGCACGCTTTGGTTAAACCGTCATTAACGTAGGGTAATCACGACGGGCGCCCGTCCGTCGCACGGGACAAAACGCAACCACGTATCGGAATGCCGGAAGTTTCGGATACGGCGCCGACGCACCCCATCGCCACCTAGTCGCGAACCGACCACCCGCCGTCGATGATCAGGGTCTGGCCCGTCAGCCATGTCGCCGAAGGGCCCGCGAGGAACACCGCGGCCCCTGCGATGTCGTCCGGCTCCCCCAGCCGCTTCATGGCGTAGGACTGCGCGACCCGCTCCGCGCGGGCCTCATCCTCCCAAAGCGTCCGGGCGAAATCGGTCCGAACCAATGCCGGGGCGATGCCGTTCACCCGCACGTTGTCGGGCCCGTAAGCCACGGCGAGGTTCCGGACCAGTTGCGTGTCGGCGGCCTTGGTCAGGGCGTAGATGCCGAGGTTGTCCGATCCCTTGAAGGCCGCGATGGAGGAGATCACGATGATCGCCCCGTCCCGCCGATCCCGCATTCCGGGCACCACCCGGCGGGCGAGACGCATGTTCGAGCGGATATTGACCCGGATCGTCTTGTCGAACGCGTCGTCGGGCGTGTCGAGGAACGGGCCGAAATAGGGGTTCACCGCGGCGTTGCAGACGAGGATGTCGACCGGACCGAACGCGGCTTCCGCCCCGTCCACCAGCGCGTCGAGATCGCCGTCGCGGGAAATATTCGCGGCGATGCCGACCGCCTCGCCCCCGTCCGCCACGATCCCCGCCGCGACCGCGTCGCAATCCGCCTGCGTACGGCTGGACACGACGACCCGGGCTCCTGCCTCCGACAGACCCACCGCGATGGCTCGCCCTATTCCCTTGGTCGACCCGGTGACGAGGGCGACCTTGCCGGTCAGATCGAACAGGCGCATGGGCAATCCTCCCCTCAGCGGACTGAATTGTCCTGGGCCGGGGTTGTCAAGGATATGCGAAACGATATTCTGCCTAGCGGAACGGGAGGGGCGATGACCCAAGTCGAAGCGATCACGCCAGACGACCTCGCCGCGCGCCGGGGCGAGGAGATCGGAACGTCCCCCTGGATCGAGATCGATCAGGAGATGATCGACCGGTTCGCCGAAGTCTGCGGCGACGACCAGTTCATCCATGTCGATCCCGTCCGGGCCGCCGACACCCCGTTCGGCGGCACCATAGCACACGGGTTCCTGACGGTCTCGCTGCTGTCCATCATGGCGCGAACGGCGTTGCCGCAGATCGCGGGGACGCGGATGGGCATCAATTACGGCATCGACCGCCTGCGGTTTCCCGCGCCGGTCCGCGCGGGCGCCAAGGTGCGCGGTCGCTTCATACTCGCCGAATGTGACCTTACAACCTTGGGCGAGGTCCGGCTGGTCTGGGATGTGACCGTCGAGATCGAAGGCGGACCGAAACCCGCGCTTGCCGCCCGCTGGCTCAACCGTCGCTACCTGGAGACCCCCCATGGCGCTGCCTGAAATCCTGCGCGGATTGCGCATTCCGATGGTGGCGGCCCCGCTGTTCATCGTGTCGAACCCCGATCTCGTGATCGCACAGTGCAAGGCGGGAATCGTCGGCAGCTTTCCGGCTCTTAACGCCCGGGAAGCCGACGGCGAGCCGGTGATGCTGGAGGCCTGGCTCAAGCGAATCACGGAGGAGCTGGACCGCCACAACCAGGCGAACCCCGACAATCCCGCGGCCCCTTTTGCGGTCAACCAGATCGTCCACCGCTCGAACGCCCGGCTGGAGCGGGACCTCGAAATCTGCGCCCGCTGGAAGGTGCCGATCTGGATCACCTCCCTCGGCGCGCGGGTCGAGGTGAACGAGGCGGCACATTCCTGCGGTGGGATCGCGCTCCACGACGTGATCGACGACCGTTTCGCCCGGAAGGCTATCGAGAAGGGCGCGGACGGGTTGATCGCCGTGGCCGCCGGTGCCGGGGGCCATGCGGGGATGCAGTCGCCCTTCGCTCTGATCCGGGAGATCCGGGAGTGGTTCGACGGGCCGCTCCTGCTTTCGGGGGCGATCGCGACGGGGGACGGCGTGCTGGCGGCCCGGGCGATGGGCGCCGACCTCGCCTATATCGGATCCGCCTTCATCGCCACGGAGGAGGCGAATGCGGTGGACGACTACAAGCAGATGATCGTCGCGGGGGGTGCGTCGGACATCGTGACCTCCGCCCTCTTCACCGGTGTGTCGGGGAACTATTTGCGGCCGTCCATCGCCCGGGCCGGGCTGGATCCGGATGCGCTTCCGGAGTCTGACAAGGGGATGGATTTCGGCTCCGGCTCCTCCAAGGCGAAGGCTTGGAAAGAGATCTGGGGCGCGGGACAGGGGATCGGCGCGGTCCGCGACGTGGTCCCCGCCGCCGACCTCGTGGCGCGGATCGCGCGGGAGTACGATGCGGCCCTCGCGCGGGTCGCGGGAGCGGCGGCATGAGCATGGATCTCGGCATGACCGAAAAAGTCCGTCCATTGGTGCAGGCAGTCCGCCGGATGGTCGAGGAGGAGATCGCTCCGCTCGAGGCCGAGTATCACGCGGAGATCGGAGCACATTCTTCGGGCGATCGCTTCGCCCTGACCGACCGGCAGACGGAGATCATGGAGGGCCTGAAGGCCATGGCCCGCGATCGGGGCCTGTGGAACTTCTGGCTGACTGACAGCGAGCGGGGCCTCGGCCTGACGACCGTGGAATACGCCTATCTGGCCGAGGAGATGGGCAAGTCGCCCCTCGCGCCGGAAGTGTTCAACTGCAACGCGCCCGATACCGGAAATATGGAAGTGCTGGAACGCTACGGCACGCAGGCGCACAAGGATCGCTGGCTTCCCCGGATGCTGTCGGGGGAGATACGCTCCGCCTACCTGATGACGGAACCGGATCAGGCGTCGTCGGATGCCACCAGCATCAGTCTCGCGGCCGTGCGCGATGGCGACGACTGGGTCCTGAACGGCGAGAAGTGGTGGGCGTCGGGGGCGGGCGACCCGCGTTGCGAGTTGTATATCGTGATGACCCGGACCGATCCGGACGCGGCCAAACATGCACGGCATACGATGTTCCTGATGGATGCGGACACGCCCGGGATCGAGGTCCTGCGACCGATGCAGGTGTTCAACAATGACGATGCGCCCCACGGCCACATGCACATCCGGTTCACCGACGTCCGGGTTCCGAACCATCAGGTCGTGCTCGGCGAGGGGCGCGGGTTCGAGGTGGCGCAGGGACGGCTCGGCCCCGGGCGGATTCACCATTGCATGCGCGCCATCGGGCAGGCGGAGAAGGCGCTGGAGCTGATGGTTCGGCGGGCGCTGTCCCGCGAGGCCTTCGGCAAGAAGCTGGTGGATCTCGGCGCCAACTACGACATCATCGCCAATGCCCGGATCGAGATCGAGCAGGCGCGTCTGCTCTGTCTCAAGGCGGCATGGATGATGGACACTGCCGGGGTCCGCGAGGCGCAACCCTGGATCAGCCAGATCAAGGTCGCCGCCCCGCTCATGGCCCTCAAGGTCGTGGACGAGGCGATCCAGATGCATGGCGGTGGCGGCATTTCCCAGGATTTCCCGCTGGCCGCGATGTGGACGAAGCTGCGGACACTGCGGTTCGCCGACGGACCGGACGCCGTCCACCGGCGCCAGATCGCGCGCGCGGAGCTTCGCAAGTACGGGAACGAGAAACGCTGAATGGGGATGGCGCTCGATACCGCGGCGGTGGGCGCCTGGGTCGCGGGGCGCCTTCCGGGGTTCGACGGGCCCATGCGCGTCCACAAGTTCGAGATCGGCCAGTCGAACCCGACCTATCGCCTCGACACCGATGCGGGCGCCTATGTCCTCCGCCGCAAGCCGGGCGGCGTGCTCCTGAAATCGGCTCATGCGGTCGAACGGGAGTTCCGGGTGCAATCCGCCTTGGCCGACACCGCCGTCCCGGTTCCGAAGATGCACCTGCTCTGCGAGGACCCGGACGTCATCGGCGCGCCCTTCTACCTGATGGATCATGTGGCCGGGCGGGGGTTCCGCGACCCCCGGCTGGATGCGCTCCCGCACGACGACCGGGGCGCGATCATGGATGCGATGAATGCGACACTGGCGGCGATCCACGGCGTCGATCTCGACGCGACTGGGCTGTCGGATTACGGTCCGGGCGGCGATTACTACGCCAGGCAGATCGACCGCTGGACCCGGCAGTACCGCGCCAGCGAAACGGAATCCGTCCCCGCGATGGAAGACCTGATCGACTGGCTGTCGCGCAACCGGCCCGCGGATGACGGGCGGCGAACGCTGGTGCATGGGGATTTCCGCATCGACAACATGCTCTTTGCCGAGGACGAGACGCGGTGCCTCGCCGTCCTCGACTGGGAGCTTTCGACCCTCGGTCACCCCTTCGCCGACCTCGCCGCCGTTCTGATGCAGTGGCGGATGCCGACGGGGGCGGACGGGCGGGGCCTCGCGGGCGTGGACCGCGCGGCGCAGGGTCTGCCGTCGGACACCGCCTTCGTGGATGCCTATTGCGCGCGCGCGGGGTTGGCGGGCGTTGACCGGCTCGGGTTCTACATCGCCTTCGCGTTCTTCCGGATGACGGCGATCCTCCAGGGCGTCAAGAAACGCGGGCTGGACGGCAATGCCTCGAACCCGGAGCGCGCGGCGGCGATGGGGGCATTCGTGCCCCGCTTCGCGGCCGGGGGCCTTGCCGCGGCGCGCGACGGATGACGCGGGAAGGAGGGGTCCCATGAAAGACGACGAACCCATTTCCGACGGCGATGCCGACCTGCCGCAGGACCGCAATTTCGTCACGGCCCTTGCCCGCGGCCTCGACGTCCTGCGCTGCTTCCGCCCGAACGAGCCGACCCTGTCGAACAACGATATCGCGCAGCGGACGGGCCTGCCGAAACCGACGGTTACCCGGCTGACCCATACGCTCTGCCGCCTCGGCTACCTCGTCCACTCGGATTCGACGGGCTTCTACCGGCTCGGGGCGGGCGTTCTGGAGCTGGGTTACGGCGTCCTCGCCGGGATCGACATTTCGGATCGCGCCGTGGACACGATGCAGGCGCTGCAATCTGGTGGACCCAACCCGAATGTGAGCGTGGCCCTGGGCGAGCGGCACCGCTTCAAGATGGTCTACATCGCGGTCGAACGCTCGAGAGAGAGCGTCTCCCTCTCGATGAGCGTCGGGGCGCGACTGCCGCTGTTCCACTCCGCCATGGGACGGGCCGCGCTCTGCGCCATGACCGATACAGCACGCGTCGCGCTGCTGGACGCGGCGGCGCAGGAGGGGCGCGAGGCCATGGAGATTGTTCATGCGGGTCTGGACCGGGCGCTGGAGGAATATGCCACGCACGGCTATTGCACATCCTTCGGCCAATGGCGGGAAACCATCAGCGGGATCGCCGTCCCCCTCCGCTCCCTCAGCGGCGATCGGCTCTACGCGATGAATGTCGGCGCGCCCGCGTTCCTCGTCTCGCCCGAAGAATTGAGCGAGATTCTACGGCCCCCGACTTGTCGCGGCGGCCAAATCCCTGAGCGACGTTCCGCGGAGGACCTGACGACATGGACGATATCCGGAACGCCGACCTCGACCCCGCGCTGGTGGAGGACCCCTACGACTTCCAGCGCCTGATCGGGTTCCGCATGACCGGTTGGGGCGAAGGCTATTCCCGGTTCGACCTGCCGTTGGAGCCGAAACTGCTGAACCGCTACGGCATTCCCCATGGCGGCGTCTATGCCTGCCTCCTCGATACGGTCATGGGCTTTGCCGGGTCGTTCACCGGCGACCCGGACAACCGCCGGATGGTGATGACCCTGTCGCTGACGACGAACTTCCTCGGCCGCCCGGTAGGAGACCTCTTGTCGGGCGAGGGGCGCCGGACGGGGGGCGGACGCTCGACGTATTTCGCGGAGGGCGAACTGACCGACGATTCCGGCAATGTGGTGGCCACCGGCGTCGGCACTTTCCGGTATCGCAAGGGGGCCTAGGCCGCCTGCAACCCCGCCATGACCCGCTGGAGGTGCCAGTCCGCATCCCCGAGCTGCGTGTCGATCATGGTCAGCCGCTTGGCGTAATGCGACGCGGGGTATTCCCATGTCATCGCGATGCCGCCCTGCATCTGAACGCTTTCCTCGGCCACGAGCTGCGTCGTGCGTCCGATCAGGTTCTTGGCCATGGAGACGGTCCGGGACTGCTCCTCCGTCCCCATCCGGGAAGCGGCGAGGATGGTCATCGACCGCGCCTGCTCGATCTCCGTGACCATCTCGACGGCCCGGTGCTGCAACGCCTGGAACGTGCCGATCGCCTTCCCGAATTGTTTCCGCTGGCGCATGTAGTCCAGCATCATGTCCTTGGCCGCATCCATCGCGCCCACCGCTTCGGCACAGAGCGCCAGCCGACCGTGATCCAGCGCATCCCGCACGGCATCGCCCGCATCTTCCAACACCAGGGTCGCGGGCGTTGCATCGAGGAACAGATCCGCCGCGCCGCCACCGTCGATCAGACCGTAATCCGTGTGTTCCACCGACCCCGCCTCGACCTCGAACACCGAGAGGGTGTCGCCGGTGCGCGCGAGAATCAGGATGCGGTCCGCGACCTGAGCGCCGTAGACGACCGATTTGCGGCCCGACAGGGTCCATCCCCCGCCGCTCTTCACGGCCTCTGTCTCGATGGCGTCGATGTCGTAGGGCGCTTCGGGTTCGCCCCAGGCGAAGGCGTAGCGCGTCGTCCCTTCCAGCAGGGGAGAGAGATCCCCATCCGTCGCCGTCAAGATCCGGGCGGCCAGCAAGGCGGGTAGCACCGGTTCGGGACAGAGCGCCCGGCCCAGCGACTCGAACACCGTTACCAGATCGAAACCGGCCCCGCCGAATCCGCCGCGATCCTCGGGCACGAGTGCGTGCAGGATACCAAGCTCCGCCAAGCCCGCCCACTTCTCCGGATCGTGGAACGGTGCCCGGTAGGCGACGCTGTTGCGGTGCTCCATCGGATAGCTGTCGGCCAGCCAGCGGTCGAGGCTGTCGGCCAGCATCCTGCGGTCGTCGGTACGCTCGAAATCCATCGCTCAGAGCCCCAGCATCGCCTTGGAAAGAATGTTCTTCTGCACTTCGTTCGAACCGCCGTAGATCGTGATCTTGCGATTATTGAAATAGCGCGCGGCATTGGCGGCATGGTCCGGATGCACCAGCGCCGCGTTCCCCTCCAGATCTTCCGACGGGAAGGGCGCCGCGGCGGGACCCAGCGCGCGACGCGACAGATCGTTCAGGGATTGCCGGATCTCCGTCCCCTTGATCTTGAGCATCGACGATTCCGGCCCGGGCGCGCCGTTCTTCGTCGCATCGGCCAGCATCCGCAGGTTGGTGATCTTCATCGCCTCGAGGTCGATCTCGATCTGCGCCAGACGCGCCGCGAACAGCTCATCGTCGATCAGGCGCCGACCCGACCGACGCGGCTCCCGCGCCAGCGCCCGCAGGCTCTCGAACGCTTGGATCGAGAAGCCGACACCGGCGATATTGGTGCGCTCGTGGGTCAGGAGGTACTTGGCGATGGTCCAGCCGTCGTTCTCCTCGCCCACGCGGTTCGCGACGGGCACGCGAACGTCGGTGAAGAACACCTCGTTCACCTCGTGCCCGCCCTCGATCAGCTTGATCGGGCGCATCTCGATCCCCGGCGTGTCGAGGTCGACCAGAACGAAGCTGATCCCCTGCTGCGGCTTCGGAGCGTCGGGGTCGGTCCGCACGAGGCAGAAGATGCGGTCGGCATGCTGTCCCAGCGTGGTCCAGGTCTTCTGACCGTTGATGACGTATTCGTCGCCGTCCCGCTCCGCCTTCGTCTTGAGGCTCGCCAGATCGGAGCCCGCACCCGGCTCGGAATAGCCCTGGCACCACCAGTCCGTACCGTCGAGGATCCGGGGCAGTATCTCGGCCTTCTGCGCTTCGGAGCCGAACTTGATCACCACGGGCCCGAGCATCGCGAGTCCGAAGGACACGGTGCGCGGGGCCGAGGCACGGGCGCATTCCTCCTCGAAGATGTGCCGCTGCACGGGAGTCCAGCCGGTCCCGCCATGCTCCTCGGGCCAGGTAACGGCGAGCCAGCCGCGCTCGTTCAGGATCGCCTGCCAACGCTCGTAATCCGCTTTGACCAGCTCGCGACCCTCGCGGACCTTGCGGGCGATATCCTCCGGCAAACGGTCGGCCAGGAACCGGCGCACCTCGTCGCGGAAGGCGATTTCCTCGTCGGAGAATGTCAGGTCCATCTCGTCACTCCTCGTTCATCCGGGCAAAGGTCGTGCCGTCTTCCGCCATCCGGCGCAGAAGCGGCGGTACCTGCCAGAAATGCGCGTCGTCCTGCGCATAGGTCTCGATCCTGCGGATCAGCTCCGCAGCACCGACGGTATCGGCATGGAACATGGGCCCGCCGCGAAAGCGGGGGAAGCCATAGCCGAACAGGAATGTCGCATCTATGTCGATCGGCCGCAGGGCGATCCCGTCCTCCAGCACCCGCGCCCCTTCGGAGATCATCGCCGTCATATAGCGGTCCACGATCTCCGCATCGGTAAAGCTGCGCGGCTCGATCCCCGCCCGTGCCCGCTCTGCGTCGATGATCTCCGCCACCTCCGGCGTGGCAACGGGCGCGTCGCCCGAATAATCGTAGTAGCCGCGGCCCGTCTTGCGCCCGAACCATCCCTTTTCGGCGATCCGGTCGGGGATTTCCGAATAGCGTTCCGCCGCCGGACGGTCGGGTGCCCGCCGCTTGCGCGTGGCCCAGCCGATATCCCCACCCGCAAGGTCGGCGACCCGGAACGGTCCCATGGCGAAGCCGAACGCCTCCAGCGCATCGTCGATCTGTTCCGGCGAGGCGCCGTCGAGCACGAGGTAATCGGCGGCCTTTCGGTAATGGGTCAGGATCCGGTTGCCGATGAACCCGTCGCAGACGCCCGCCCGGACCGCGACCTTCTTCATGCGTCCGGCCAACGCGAAACCGGTGGCCGTGACCTCGGGGGCCGTCTCGTCGGCTACGACGACTTCCAGCAGGCGCATGACGTGGGCGGGCGAGAAGAAGTGCAGGCCGATCACGTCGGCGGGCCGCCCCGTCTCCGAGGCGATCTCGTCGATGTCGAGATAGGACGTGTTGGTCGCGAGGATCGCACCCGGCTTGCAGACGGCGTCGAGCGTGCGGAAGATCTCCTTCTTCACGCCCATATCCTCGTAGACCGCCTCGACCACCAGATCGACATCCGCGAAATCCGAAAGCTCCGTCGATGCGGTCAGCGCCTCTTCCGCCCTCGCGCGCCTTTCGGCATCCATCTTGCCGCGCTTCACCGCGCCGTTGAGGTTCTTGAGGATCGTCGCACGCCCCTTGTCCAGCGCATCCGCATCCCGCTCGTTCAGGCGCACCGCCATCCCCGCGATCAGGGCGGCGGTGGCGATGCCGGACCCCATCGTGCCGCCCCCGATCACACCGATCTTGTTGACTTCCCGCGGGGTCGCCTTCGCCTCGGGGATCTTCCCCACCGCGCGTTCGGCGAAGAACGCATGGATCAGGCCGGCACGCTGAGGACTGTCGAGGCATTGCTGGAACAGCCGCCGCTCCTCCGCCATGCCCTCGGCGATGGGCATGGAACTGGCGGCGATGGCCTCGACGCATTTGACCGGCGAGAACAGATGCGGGGTCCTGGCCGCGATCTTCGCCTTCGCCGTCTCGATGGCATCCGGGTCGGCCGTCACCTCGATCTCGCCCACGCGGCGGGTCGGCAGGGTCCCGTCCACCACCTCCTGCGCCGCGGCCAGCGCGACCTCCCGCGGATCGCCGGAGACCAGCCGGTCGATCAGGCCCAGGTCCAGCGCCTCCGGACCCGGAACATGGCGGCCGCTCGTGATCATCTCGATGGCGGCGGGGATGCCGGTCAGGCGCGGCGTCCGCTGCGTCCCACCCGCGCCGGGCAGGATGCCGAGCGCGACCTCCGGCAATCCGACGCGCAGACCCTCGATCCCGATCCGGGCATGGGTTCCCAGCGCGACCTCGAGCCCTCCGCCCAGGGCGACGCCGTGCAGCACCGAGATCACCGGCGTCTCCGACGCCTCCAGCAGGTTCACGACATCGGGCAGGATCGGATCCTTCGCGGGCTTGCCGAACTCGCGGATATCGGCCCCGGCTATGAAGGCCCGCCCCTTGCCGTAAAGGGCAATGGCGTGAATGTCGGGATCGTCCTGCGCCGCACGCAGATGCACCACGAGGCCGTCGCGCAGCGCATGGGAGGCGGCGTTCACCGGCGGGTTGTCGAACGCGATCAGGGCGATCGCGCCCTGCCGCTCCATGGTGACGGTCTCGGTCATGGTTCTGTCCTTCCGGGGGCCCGCGCCCTGGCGGGTGTGTGTTCGGTGCGCCATGCCACGAAGAGCGGCAGCGCGCTGAGCGCAAGTCCGATGCCGAACAGTTCGGCATATCCAAGCGGGAGCATCTCGGTCTTGGGCGCCGCGATGAAGACGCCCCCGAAGAAGAGCAGCACCCGCAACGGATAGGCCATCGCGCCGTTGAGCGGACCCACGAGGCTGACATAGCCCTGAAGCGCCATCGAGATCAGGGCCACCCCCAGAAGCGCGCAGGTCACCGCCACGGCCACTTCCGGCAGCGGTGCCTGTCCCACGAGCGCGGGGTTCAGAACGAAGAAGAACGGCGCGATGTAGATCACCCCGCCCAGCCGCATCGCCTCGAACCCGGTGGCGATCGGATTCGACCCGGCCATGGTGGACGCCGCGAAGGCCCCGAGGGCGACGGGCGGCGTGATGTAGCTGACCATCCCCCAGTAGAGAATGAAGAGGTGCACGGCGAGCTGGTTGAGCCCCCCGCTTCCAGCGCCGGGGCGAGCACGACGGCGAGAAAGATGTAGCAGGCCGTCACCGTCATCCCCATGCCGAAGATGAACGCCGTCAACGCGCCCATGAGCAGCAGGACGAGGGTGTTGTCCCCGGCCATGAAGACCAGTTCGTTGACGAGGGTTCCGGCGAGGCCGGTGGCGGAGAACGCCCCGACGATCAGGCCGACGCCAAGGAGGATCGCCGTCAGCTCCGCAAGGCTCAGCCCGACGCCCACGATCATGTTCCCGAACCGCCGCCAGTCGAGCCGGTGCGAAGCCCGGAACTGGTTCACGACCAGCAGCAGGACGACCGCGTAGAACGGGGCCGATGTCTCCCTCCGCAGGCCGACCATCATGAAGATCAGGAGCGCGAAGACGAAGATGTAGGGCCAGCCGTCGGCCATCACCCGGCGCAGAACCGGCAGGTCCGGCCGTGGGATGCCGCGCAGGCCACGCCGCGCGGAGTAGGCGTCGATCTGCGCGAAGAGTGCCCAGTAGAACAGGAGCGAGGGGATGGCGGCCGCGAGCGCGATCTCGACATAGGGAAGCGACAGGAACGAGGCCATCACGAAGGCCGTCGCCCCCATGATCGGTGGCATCAGGACCCCGCCGGTGGAGGCGCAGGCCTCCGTCGCGGCCGCGGTCTTGGCCGAGAACCCGGTCTTGCGCATCGCCGGGATCGAGACCGCGCCCGTGGTCAGGACGTTTGAGATGACGCTCCCGGACATCGACCCCATGAAGCCGGATGCGAAGATCGACACCTTTGCCGCCCCGCCCCGATAGCCGCCGACCATGCCGAGGGCGAGGTCGTTGAAGAACTGTCCCCCGCCGGTCCGCTGCAGCACCGCGCCGAACAGGATGAAGCCGATCACCACCCCGCCGAACGCCTTCATCGGAATCCCGAAGGACGATTCCGCGGAATAGACGTGGTAGGGAACGGTCTCGAAGAAGGTGCTCTGGAAGCCGGAGAACGGGTCCGGCACGTGCCCCGCGAAAGTGGGATAGAGCGCGAAGAACGTCACGATGCAGAACAGGACCAGCCCGCCCGCACGACGCGTCGCCTCCAGCACCAGGAAAAAGAAGACCAGCGCCACCCATTTCGCCGTTTCCGGCGCCGCGTATTCCCACCCCTGGGACAGGTTCGCCTGGGCGGTCCAGGCCAGATAGGCCGTGCATGACAACGCCGCCGCGAACAGGGCCCAGTCGAGGATCGAAGGCACGCCCCCCTTGCCGCCCCGCATCTGGAACACGAGGAACGTCATCGCGAGAAACAGACCACCGAGGATGTAGAGGTAACGCCCGTCGATCAGGACGACGCCGAATGTCTGCAGGTTGAAGAGCTGATTCACCACCAACGCCAGCGCCGCAACTGTCAAGCCGATCACCACCCATCGCGCAGCGCCGCTGATCGCCTCCGCGGGGGTGGCGCCGTCGATCTCGACACGCTCCATCTCGGCCCGGTCGAACGTCGCGGCCTGCGGGCGGTCTGCGTCGGGAATGGGGGTGGGGCTCATGGACTGTCCTCGGGTCGGACGGGCCGGGACCTCCCGGGAAACGGGAGGCCGGAACGGAGGATGCAGGCCGGACCGCGAGGGTCCGGCCTGCGCAGGGGATCAGAAGACGACGTCGAAGCCGCCCGCTTCCAGCGCCTCGCGGCGACGCTCGGCCCAGGCGGCCTCCCAATCCTCGGGCGCCTCCTCGACGAGGGCGGCCCAGGCGTCGGCGAGCGCCTGCTGCCGTGCGAGCAGACTGTCGTTGTGAGCCTGCGCCTCCGGCGTCCAGATGCCGGCTTCCTCGAAGTAGCGGATCGCCCCTTCGTGGTACGGCGCGACCCATTCCATGTCCTGCTTGTCGATCGCCCAGCCGCCGATACCCGGCGCGTTGCCGTCATATTCGGGGAAGAGCTCCACCATCGCCTTGGTCATGTTGTAGACGAGGTCGGCATCGGTCTCGTCCGTGGCGATCAGCACCGGATACGGATAGCCCGCCCCCTGATAGCCGTCGGTCCCGTCGATATTCGCCCCGACGCTCGCCTTGTTGGGCGCGAGAAACGGCGCGATGGTCTGCATCCGCTCCAGACCCTCGGCATCCGCCTCGTCGATCGGCGGCCAGAACAGGCCGCGCGGACCGGCGGCGGCCTCATAGGCCTGACCGGAATTGGTGGCGGCGAAGGCGGCGTCCACCTGATCCTCGATCAGACCCGTCCACGACGCACCGAAGCCGCCGAACTCGACGATCTCGACATCGTCCCAGCTCAGGCCGCCATAGGCCAGATACGCTTCCATGTTCACGTTCAGAGCGGGCGCACCGACGATATAGGCGACGCGCTTGCCCGCGAGGTCGGCATAGGTCTCGATCCCCTCGTCCCCGGCCACGCCGACGGCGAGATTGATCGCCCCGCCATTGTTCGCCATCAGGACGCGGACCGGCTGCGGCCCCCAATTCTCGGCGCCGAACTCGAACGCGCCTTCCTGCGCCATGAAGCTGCCGCCGACGCCGGTGGCGGAGAACTGCACCCGCCCCTGCCGCAGCGGTTCGGTGCGCGAGACGTCGTTCTTGCCCGGCAGGACGCGCAGGTTGATGCCCGCCGCGTCCTGAAGCGCGGCCCCGATGGCCACCGCCTGATTGTAGCCCGCCGATCCGGTGTCGTAGGCCGTCCACGACAATTGTCCCGGAAGCTCGAAATCCTGCGCCGACGCGACCGTCGCCGACATGCCGAGCATGGCGATGGTGGTGATTATTCTGTTCATACGTTCCTCCCTGATGTGACCTGCCATCCGGCCCCTCCCGGACCTTAGACGGCAAGACCGAAACCGCGATGCCATTCCTGCGGAATTGTGTTTCGCTCTGCGGAGAGGTAAGAGCCGCCTGCCCGATAAGTCAAGCGAGTGGGGAAGTCCGATGGCACAGAGAGCGGCCGATCTTCTGGTGGATTGTCTGATCGCGCAGGGGGCGGACCGGATGTTCTGCGTCCCCGGCGAAAGCTATCTGGCCCTGCTCGACGCGCTGGCCGGACGGGCCGTCGATCTTATGGTTTGCCGGCACGAGGGCGGGGCGGCCATGATGGCCATCGCCGATGCGAAACTTACCGGTCGGCCCGGTCTCCTGGCCTGTTCCCGGGGGCCCGGGGCCGCGAACGCCGCCATCGGCCTCCACCTCGCGGAACAGGACGCGATCCCCCTCGTGGTCCTGATCGGTCAGGTCGCCCGGTGGGAGAGGGGCCGCGGCGCCTTTCAGGAGGTCGATTACGGCCAGTTCTTCGGTGGCATCGCGAAGATGGTCCGCGAGGTCACGGAGGCGGAGCAGCTTTCGGAAACCATCGCCCGCGCCTTCCACGTCGCCCGCTCCGGCACGCCCGGACCCGTCGTCGTCGTCCTGCCGGAGGACATGCTGTCGGACATGGTGGAGGGCGAAGCCCTGCCGCCGCAGAAGATGCCCACAGCCGGTCCCGCCATCGAAAACGTAGATACCGCGATGGAGATGCTGTCGCGCGCGGACCGTCCCCTCGTGATCGCGGGCGGCGGCCTCCACCACGACGGGGGTCGTGCCGCCCTGGCCGAATTGGCCGAGGTCCATGGCCTGCCTGTCGCGCTGACCTTCAAGCATCAGGATATCTTCGACAATGGCAGCCCGCTCTATGCGGGGCATCTCGGCTTCAAGATCCCGGCGCCGCTGCTCGACACCCTCTCCCGCGCCGACCTGGTCCTCGCCATCGGCACCCGGCTCGGAGACATTCCGACGCAGGGCTACCGCCTGCCCCGCGCGCCCGTTCCGGATCAGCCATTGATCCATGTCTGGCCCGATCCCGCAATCCTCGGACGGGTCTTCGCCACCGACCTCGCCCTTCCCTGCGATCCGGCCGCCTTCTGTCATGCGCTGGCCGGACGACCCCGGGTCCACGACGTCTCCGACTGGACCGCAGAGGCCCATGGCGCCGCGGCGAAGCTGATGGGCTACGACGTGCGCGACATGCCCGACGGACTCGATTTCGGCGCCGTGGCCATCGCGCTGGCGGAACGGGCCCCGGCGGATACGATCGTCGTCACGGATTCGGGAAACTTCTCGGGCTGGGTGCATCGCGTCTGGCCGTGGGACGGCCGCGCGCGGGCCATCGGGGCCGCGGGCGGCGCCATGGGCCTCGGCGTACCGGGGGCGGTGGCGGCGAGCTTGCGCCATCCCGGCCGCACCTGCATCGGCTTCGTCGGGGATGGCGGCGCTCTGATGACCGGGTCGGAGCTTGCCACCGCGATCGCCTACGGGGCCGCACCCAAGATCGTCGTCTGCGACAACGGCACCTACGGCACGATCCGCCTGCATCAGGAGAAGGCCTATCCGGGCACGGTCTCCGGAACCGGCCTCGCCAATCCCGACTTCGCCGCCTGGGGGCGCAGCTTCGGCGCGCTCGGCCTGACCGTGGCCCGGGCGGACGAAGTGGACGACGCGGTCGACCGCTTCCTCGCCCATGACGGCCCGGCGGTCCTCCATGTCCATGCCAGCGCAGAGGCCCTCTCCCCCTTCACGACCATCACCGCGCTGAGGTCCGGCACGACGGGTTGACCCCTTGCCGACCCGGCGCAATAGTTCCGCCATGCGAACGGTCGTTCCACTTTGGCGACCCGGTGGGGGAGGATCGAAGTGAGCGAACGGCCCGCGACATCGCTCGCCGACAGGCCCGCAGGACCCGCAATCGTGCCCGCGGATCTCCCCGGTTTCGCCTTCACGGATCTGCCGACCCGCATCCGGGCCCACGGGATCGAACGCCCGGACGCCCCCGCCCTGATCGCGGGCGAGACGATCATAAGCTGGGGCGAACTGGCCGCGGCGATGGACCGGGTGGCAGCGCATCTGACCGGTCTCGGCGTCCGGCGCGGCGACATCGTGGCCAGCATCGCGGGCCTGACCGCCGATCACCTCGCCCTCTATCTCGGAACCCTCGCTGCCGGGGCCTGCATGGCGCCGCTGCCCGGATCGGCCCATGCCGACGCCATCGCCGGGATGCTCGCCAATTGCCGCCCCGCCACTCTCTTCGTGGATGCCTCCGGGCGGGACGCGGCGGGCGACGCCGGGGGCCGCGACCTCGACGGACTGCTCGCCTTCCGCCCCGCACATACCGCCCCGCGACCCCCCGCGCCGGTCGAGAGCGATCGTTTCGACATCATCTATTCCTCCGGAACGACCGGTACGCCGAAGGGCATTCTCCACGATCACGGCTTCCGCGCGCGTCAGGCGATGCGCTTCGCCGCCTACGGCTATGACGCGGATGGGATCAGCCTCGTTTCCACGCCGCTCTATTCCAACACGACCCTCGCCGCGCTCCTCCCGTCGCTGGCGGGCGGCGGCACCCATATCCTGATGCCACGCTTCGATGCGGGCGGTTTTCTCGCCCTCGCCGCGCGCCACCGGGTCACCCATGCCATGCTCGTCCCGGTGCAATATCGCCGCATCCTCGCCCATCCCGACTTCGACGGGACGGACCTGTCGTCCTTCCGGGTGAAGCTCTCCACCTCCGCCCCGTTTCCCGCCCCCATGCTGCGCGAGGTTCTTGATCGCTGGCCCGGGCGGATCGTCAATAATTACGGCATGACCGAGGGCGGCGTCGGCTGCATGCTCGATGCGGGCGCCCATCCGGACAAGCTCCACACCGTCGGGCGACCCGTCGCGGGCTGCACGATCCTCATCCTAGACCGCGAGGGGCATCCCCTGCCGCAGGGCGAGTTCGGGGAGGTAGTGGGCCGGTCCGCGACCATGATGTCCGGCTATCTCGACGATCCCGACCGCACCCGCGACGCCCTGTGGAGCTCGCCCGAGGGGGACGCCTACATGCGCTCCGGCGACATGGGCCGGATCGACGGGGACGGGTTCCTCTGCCTCATGGACCGCAGTCGGGACATGATCAATTCGGGCGGCTTCAACGTTTTTCCCGCCGATCTGGAAGCGGTCCTCGCAACCCATCCGGAGGTGGCGGAGGCCGCGGTGATCGCAATTCCCGACGCCGAATGGGGAGAGACGCCCCTCGCCTTCGTCGTCCCCCGCGGCGCCCCCGATCCGGAAACGCTGCGGATCTGGGCCAACGAACGTCTCGGGCGGACCCAGCGCATCGCCCGGATCGAGCTGCGCGAGACGCTGCCGCGCAGCGATATCGGCAAGGTCCTCAAGCGCGAATTGCGCGCGCCCTATTGGGACAACCGCGACTGATGTCCCGCCCCGCCACCGCCAAGGAGTCGACCCGATGACCGACGACACGCCCCCCGACCGCACCTTCCGCGCGGCCCTCGCCGATGGCCGCATCCGGCTCCAGCATTGCGGAACCTGCGACCGGCACATCTTCTATCCCCGCGAGATATGTCCCCATTGCCACGGCTCCGGTCTCGCGTGGCGGGACGCGACCGGCGACGGCACGATCTACACCACCACCGTGGTCCGCCGGAAACCCGAGCGGGGCGGCGACTACAACGTCTGCATGGTGGAGCTGTCCGAAGGCGTCCGCATGATGAGCCGGGTCGACGGCATCCCCCCGGGCGACGTCTCCATCGGCATGGCCGTCACCGCCCATGTGGGCGAGATCGACGGCGCCCCCGCGATCCTCCTGACACCGAAAGGGACCTGAGCCATGGCACATCCGTTGCGCGGAAAATCCGCCATCGTCGGCCTCGCCGTCTCAGATCTGGGCGAGGCACCGGGCCGGACGGCGTGGGAAATCATGGCCCGGTCGGCCCGGGCCGCCCTCGCCGACGCGGGGCTGGGCTTCGGCGACGTCGACGGCCTCTTCTGCGCGATGATGGAGGATTCGATGCCCGCGGTGCTGGCCGCGGAATATCTCGGCCTGCGACCCCGCTACATCGACGGGACGATGACCGGCGGCTCCTCCTTCGTGAACTACCTCGCCTCGGCCACCGCGGCGCTCGATGCGGGCCTCTGCGACGTCGCACTCGTCTGCTACGGATCGAACCAGCGCACGGCCTCGGGCCGCCTCGTGACCGCGTCGAAGCCCCCGCCCTACGAGGCGCCCTACGCCCCCCGCTACCCGATCTCCGCCTATGCCATGGCCACCGCGCGCCACATGCACGAGTACGGAACCACCCGCGAACAGCTGGCCGACGTCGCCGTCGCCGCCCGCGCCTGGGCCGCCCAAAACCCCGAGGCGTTCATGCGCGATCCGCTGACCCGCGACGACGTGCTCGCCTCCCGGATGGTGAACGATCCGCTCACCGTCCTCGATTGCTGCCTCGTGACCGATGGCGGCGGCGCGCTGGTCCTCGTGCGCGGCGAGCGGGCGCGCGACTTCCCGCATGCTCCCGTCCATGTCCTCGCCGCCGCCGCCGAGACGACCCACCGGCAGATCAGCCAGATGCCCGATTTCACGATCACCGCCGCCCGCGAAAGCGGCGCGCGCGCCTACGAGATGGCGGGCGTGAAACCCGCCGATTTCGACGTGGTGGAAACCTACGACGCCTTCACCATCAACACGATCCTGTTCATGGAGGATCTGGGGTTCTGTCCCAAGGGCGAAGGCGGCGCCTTCGTCGCGGACGGCAACATCGCCCCGGGCGGATCGCTCCCCGTCAACACCAATGGCGGCGGCCTCTCCTGCACCCATCCGGGCATGTACGGCATCTATCCCGTGATCGAGGCCGCACGGCAGATCCGCGGCACCGCACCGGGGGTCCAGATCGAGGGCGTGGACCTCGCCCTCGCCCACGGCAATGGCGGCGTCCTGTCCAGTCAGGTGACCGCGATCCTCGGGTCGGCGGCCACGCTCTGATGGCGGCGCTCTCCCCGGAGCGGCAGGAGATCCGCGACGCGGCCCTTCGGCTCGCCGGACGGTTCGACGACGACTACTGGCTGGAGCGGGACCGCAACGGCGGCTTCCCGGAGGAGCTCTACCGCGCCTTCGCAGATGCCGGGTGGCTCGGGATCGCCATGCCCGAGGCGCAGGGCGGCGCGGGTCTCGGCATCGCCGAGGCCACGTTGATGATGCAGGCCGTGGCGGAAGCGGGCGGCGGGGCCAGTGCCGCCTCCGCCCTGCACATGAACATCTTCGGCCTGAACCCGGTGGTGAAGTACGGCACCGAGGCGCAGAAGGCGCGGATGCTTCCGCCCCTGATCGAAGGGCGGGAGAAGGCCTGCTTCGCCGTGACCGAGCCGACCACCGGCCTCGACACCACCAAGCTGAAGACCAGGGCCGTCCGGCAGGGGGACCGCTACGTCGTCCACGGACAGAAGGTGTGGATCTCCACCGCCCAGGTCGCCGACCGCATTCTCCTGTTGGCCCGGACCACGCCGCTGGAGGATTGCGCCAAACCGACCGAAGGGCTGAGCCTCTTCTACACCGCGCTCGACCGCACCTTCATCGACGTGCGCGAGATCGAAAAGATGGGGCGCAAGGCCGTCGACAGCAACGAGCTGTTCATCGACGGGTTGCCGATCCCGGCGGATGACCTGATCGGGGAGGAGGGACAGGGGTTCCGCCAAATCCTCCACGGCCTGAACCCGGAACGGATCCTGATTGCCGGGGAATGCGTCGGCATCGCCCGCAACGCGCTCGCCCGCGCCGCCGCCTATGCCAATGAACGGGTCGTGTTCGACCGCCCGATCGGCAAGAACCAGTCGATCCAGCACCCCCTCGCCCATGCCTGGGCCAAGGTCGAGGCCGCGAACCTGATGACGATGCATGCTGCCGACCTCTACGATTCGGGCGCGGATTGCGGAATCGAAGCCAACGCCGCCAAGCTCCTCGCCGCCGAGGCGGCGGTCGAGGCGACCCAGACCGCGCAGATGACGTTCGGCGGATACGGCTATGCCAAGGAATACCATGTGGAACGTCTGGTCCGGGAGGCGCTGCTGTTCCACATCGTCCCGGTGACGCCCAACATGCTCCTGTCGTTCATCGCCGAAAAGGCGCTCGGCCTGCCGAAATCCTACTGATGGGTTCAGCTTCCGCGATAGACCGGATCCCGCTTCGCCAGCATCGCGGCCATCGCCTCGTGATGGTCTTCCGTCTGGTGCATGAGGGCCTGATAGGCTGCCGCTGCGTTCAGGAAATCCGGCAAATCCGTCCGCTCCGCCATCCGGAGCAGGCGCTTGGCGATCCGCACTGTCCGCGGCGGCTTGGCGGCGATGACCGCGGCGCGGGCGCGGGCCGCGTCCATCAGGTCGTCGGGCGCATGGACCTCCAGCACCATGCCCAGCTCCAGCGCCTCGGCGGCGTCGATCATGCGGGCCGAGAAGGTCAGCTCCGCCGCCCGCTGATAGCCCAGCCTGCGGATCAGGAACCACGATCCGGCATCGCCCGGAATGATCCCGAGGTTCAGGAACACCTCCCCGAACTTCGCCCGGTCGCTCGCGATCCGCATGTCGCACATCATGGCGAGGTCGCAGCCCGCTCCCACCGCCGCCCCGTTCACCGCCGCGATGGTCGGCACGTCCATCGCGTGCAGCGCCAGCGGGATCCGCTGGATCCCGTCGACATAGCTTTCGGCGAGATCCAGCGGCGGCATCCCGAACTGCTCCCGCCGGTCGGCCATCGCCTTGACGTCGCCCCCGGCACAGAACGACGGACCGGCCCCGGTCAGGATCATCGCGCTGACCTCCGGGTCGCGGTTCACCCGGTCGAACGCGGCCAGCAGCTCGGCGATGATGGTGCCGCCGGTGATCGGGTTCCGCCGGTCGGGATCGTTGAGCGTCACGGTCGCGACGCGGTCGGAAATGTCCAGAAGGACGAGGGGGTCGCTCATGTCGGGCTCCAGTAGAACAGGCGGTCAGCTTGGCCGCACGGTACGCTATCGGCAAGGGAGGGACGGATGATGCGCAGACATGATTTCGACGCGGAGAGGTTCGTGCGGGACGTGTTCCGCCCCCGGTCCTTCGCGGTACTGGGCGCCTCGGACGATCCGTCGCGCATCGGCGGCCGCCCCCTCGCCTACACGGCGCAGCGGTTCGACGGGCCGATCTACCCGGTCAATCCCAAGCGCGACACGGTCCAGGGGCTCCGCGCCTATCCATCGGTCGGCGATATCGACGGCGACGTGGATTTCGCGCTCATAGCCCTGCCCGCCGCTCTGGTCGAAGGGGCGGTGCGCGATTGTGCGGCCAAGGGCGTGCGCTGCGCCCTGATCTTCTCGTCCGGCTTCGCGGAGGTCGGCGGCGACGGGGTGGCGATGCAGGCCCGCCTCTCCGCCATCGCCGCCGAGACGGGCATCCGCATCCTGGGACCCAACTGCCTCGGGCTGTTCGACGCGGAGCACGGCTTCTTTCCCACCTTCACCTCGACCCTGGAACAGGGCCTGCCGGAGCCGGGTCATGTCGGCATCGTCTGCCAGTCCGGCGCCTATGGCAGCCATATCTATATGCTCAACCGGATGCGCGGCATCGGCGTCGGCCGGTTCCTGACCACCGGCAACGAAAGCGACATCGCCGTGGCCGAGGGGATCCACGCGCTGGCGGAGGATCCGGCGACGGGTTGCATCCTCGCCTATGCCGAGGGGGTCGGCGACGGTCCGGCCTTCCGACACGCGCTGGAAACGGCGCGCCGGAACCAGACGCCGGTCGCCATCATGAAGGTCGGACGCTCCGAAATCGGGGCGGCGGCGGCGGCGTCGCACACCGCGTCGCTCGCGGGCGAGGACGCCATCTTCGACGCGATCCTGCGGCAGCACGGCGCCTACCGTGCGCGCGGCACGGAGGAACTGATCGACATCGCCTATGCCACGCGGCGGCGCATCTATCCCGCGGGACGCAAGCTCGGGATCGTCACCATTTCGGGCGGCGCGGGCGTCCTGATGGCGGACGCGGCGGAGGATCACGGCCTCGACGTCACGCCGATGCCCGAAGACGCGCAGCGGCGGCTGAAGGCGGCCCTGCCCTTCGCCTCGCCGGTCAATCCCATCGACATCACCGCGCAGGCGTTCAACGACATGGGGCTTGTGCGGACCAATATGGACCTGATGCTGGGCGAGGGCGGCTACGATTCCGTCATCGCCTTCTTCACCTCCGTGGCCGGATCCCGGAGCAATGCAGGCCCCCTGCGGGAGGCACTCGTCCAGTCGGTCGAGGGACACGAGGAGACGCTGATCGCACTCTCGATCCTCGCCCCGCCCGAAATCGTCGCCGATTACGAGGCGGACGGGTTCGCCGTGTTCGAGGATCCGACCCGCGCCATCGCGGCCATCGCCGCCCTCACCCGCTTCGGCGAAAGCTTCGGACGCCCCGCCTCCGACATCGGGACCGACGATGCCGACCCCCTGCCCCCCGGCCCGATGAGCGAGACGGCGGCCAAGGAGATCCTGTCCAGGGCGGGCCTTCCGATCCTGGCGGAGCGGCTCGCCGCCCACCCGGACGCCGCGGCGGAGGCGGCGGAGGCGCTCGGCTTTCCCGTCGTCCTCAAGATCGTCTCGCCCCAGATCGCCCACAAGACCGAGATCGGCGGCGTCGTCCTCGACCTCGGCAGCGCGGATGCAGTGCGCGCCGCGGCCCGCGGCATCCTCGACCGCGCGGGGGACGCCCATCCGGACGCGACCATCGACGGCCTGCTGGTGGCACCCATGGCCGGGGACGGGATCGAGGTCATCCTCGGGATTCAGCGCGATCCGGTCTTCGGCCAGGTCGTGATGTTCGGCCTCGGCGGGATTTTCGCGGAAGTCCTGCGGGACGTCACCTTCCGCGCCGCCCCGTTCGACGTGGCCGAGGCGCGGCGCATGATCGACGAAATCGCCGGACGCGACGTCCTCGACGGCGTGCGGGGTCGTCCCGGCGGCGATATCGACGCGCTCGCCGAGACGCTCGCCGCCCTGTCCCGCTTCGCCGCCGCCCACGGGGACGATCTGGAGACCTGCGACATCAACCCGTTCCTGCTGCGCCCGCCGGGACGGGGCGGCGTGGCGCTGGATGCCGTCCTGATCGGGCGCGCGCCGTGAAGCGTCAGGACGCGGGCGTGCTAGACACCCCGACCTGCGCCGGCCGCATCAGACGGTCATGCAGGAGGAACCCCTCGGCGGCGACCTGAATGATCTCACCCGCCTTGGTCCCCGGAAGGGGGGCCTCGAACATCGCCTGATGAAGCTGCGGATCGAACCGGTCGCCGACCTGGGGCGCCACGAGCGTCACGCCATGCTTGGCGAACACGTTCGTCAACTCCTTCAGCGTCAGCTCGATCCCCTCGATCACGCCGTCCTTGGCCTCGCCCGACACTTCCAGCGCCCGGCGCAGGTTGTCGTAGACCGGCAGCATGTCCCGCACCAGCCGCGAGCCGCCGAACTGCTCGGCCTCACGGCGGTCCCGGGCGGCACGCTTGCGGACGTTCTCCGCCTCGGCCAGAGCGCGCATCAGGCGGTCGCGCATCTCGTCCCGCTCGGCGACGATGGCGTCGACATTCGCCTTTCCATGGTCGGTCGGGCCATCGCCCTCCTCCATCGCGGCATCGAGGTCGAACTCCTCCTCCATCGCCTCGGGATCGTCGAGGAACGGATTCTCCTGCGGCTCAGCCATGGTCACCCTCTCGGTAGCGTTCATCTCTGGGGGCCGGACAACATGCGTCCGACCAGTTGTGCGGTGTAGTCCACGATCGGGACGATCCGCCCGTAATTCAGACGGGTGGGACCGATGACGCCGACCGCGCCCACGATTTTTCGATCCGCGTTCATATAGGGGGATACCACCAGAGATGAACCGGAAAGCGAAAAGAGTTTGTTTTCGGAGCCGATGAAAATGCGGACCCCCTCCCCCGTCTCGGCGAGCGACAGGAACTCGGTGATGTCCCGCTTGCGCTCCAGATCGTCGAACAGGGTCCGGATCCGGTCGAGCTGTTCGGCATCCGCGCCCTCGTCCAGAAGGTTCGCGCGTCCCCGCACGATCAGGCGCTCGTCCCGGCCGCCCTCCTGCTCCCAGGCGGCAAGGCCCTTGTCGATCAGGTCATGGGCCAGCGCGTCGATCTCCTGCCGCCTGGCGGCGACCTCGGCGGCCATCAGATCCTTCAGGTCCGGAATCGTCCGGCCCTCGATCATCGAATTGAGCAGGTTCGCCGCCTCGCGCATCGACGACGGCGTCTGTCCGGGCGGCGGCACGAAGACCCGATTCTCCACGTGCCCGTCCGCAAAGACCAGCACGACCAGCGCCCGGTCCGCGGCAAGACTCACGAACTCGATATGCTTGATCGGCGCCTCGCGCTTGGGCGCCAGCACGAGCGACGCGCCCTTGGTGATCCCAGACAGCGCGTTTCCGACCCGGTCCATCAGGTCCGCCACATCCGTCTCGGACGTGTTCACGGACGCCTCGATGCTCTCCCGGTCGGCCTCGCCGATCTGCGCCTCCAGAAGGCCATCCACGAACATCCGCAACCCCGCCTGGGTCGGGATCCGCCCGGCGGAGATATGCGGCGCCTGCAACAGGCCGAGAAATTCCAGATCCTGCATCACGTTGCGCACCGTGGCCGCCGAGACCTGTTCGGACATGGACCGGGTGAGCGTCCGGCTCCCGACCGGATCCCCCGTCCCCAGATACCCCTCGACCACGCGGCGAAAGACCTCGCGCGAGCGATCGTTCATGTCGGCGAGGGTCGGGGCATTGTCTGTCATGGGCGGTTGGGATCTATTCATCGCGGACCCCGCGGTCAATCGCGCCTTGCACGCGCCGGGGACGCGGGCCAGAAACCCGGCAGACCGCAGATAAGGAACCGACATGAGACCTTCCGGCCGAGCCCTGGACCAGATGCGCGACATCGCCATCGAGATCGACGTGACCCGCCATGCCGAAGGGTCCTGCATGATCCGCTGCGGCGACACCCACGTCCTGTGCACGGCGTCGCTGGAGGAGCGGGTGCCCCCCTTCCTGCGCAATACCGGTCAGGGATGGGTCACCGCGGAATACGGGATGCTCCCCCGCGCCACGACGACCCGGATGCGGCGGGAGGCGAGTGCGGGCAAGCAATCGGGCCGGACGCAGGAGATCCAGCGCCTGATCGGCCGGTCCCTGCGCGCAGGCATCGACCGCAACGCTTTGGGCGAACGCCAGATCACCGTCGATTGCGACGTGATTCAGGCCGATGGCGGCACCCGCTGCGCCTCGATCACCGGCGGCTGGGTCGCGCTGCGCCTCGCCGTGAACCGGCTGATGAAGGCGGGGGACATCGTCACCGATCCCCTCGTCGATCACGTCGCCGCCGTTTCCTGCGGCATCTATGCGGGGCAACCGGTGCTGGATTTCGACTACCCCGAGGACAGCGAGGCGGGCACCGACGCCAACTTCGTGATGACCGGCTCCGGCGCCATGATCGAGCTGCAGGCCAGCGCCGAGGGCGCCACCTTCAGCCGGGAGCAATTCGCCGAGCTGATGGCCCTCGCGGAGAAGGGCGTGGGCGAGTTGGTCGCCGCCCAGAAGGCCGCCACCGCGTGAGGGCGCTGGGCGACACCCTCCTCGTCGCCACCCACAACGCGGGCAAGCTGGAGGAGATCGCCGCCCTTCTGGCGCCCCTCGGGATCGCCTGCCGCTCGAATGCCGATCTCGACCTTCCCGAACCCGAGGAGACCGAGGACACCTTCCTCGGCAATGCCCGCATCAAGGCCCGCGCCGCGGTCGCCGCGACCGGCCTCCCCGCACTGGCCGACGATTCCGGGATCGAGATCGACGGCCTCGACGGCCGCCCCGGGGTCCACACCGCCGATTGGGCCGAAGCGCCGGAGGGACGCGACTTCGACCGGGCCATGGCCCGCGCCCATCGCGAACTCACCGACGCCGCCGTGCCGCAACCCTGGCGCGCGCGGTTCCGGGCCACGATGGTCCTGCTCTGGCCCGACGGCATGGAGGAGGTGTTCGAGGGCGCGGTCGAGGGACAGCTCGTCTGGCCGACCCGCGGCCCCCACGGCCATGGCTATGATCCGATGTTCCAGCCCGACGGCGGGGATCGGACCTTCGCCGAGATGCCCCTGGTGGAGAAGAACGGAATCAGCCATCGGGCCCGCGCCCTGACCCAGCTCGCCGCACGGCTCGCCGGATGACCCGCCGCCTCATCTCGACCGGCTCCCCGTTCGAGGCGCAGGTCGGCTATTCCCGCGCCGTGGTCCAGGGCGATTGGTGCTTCATGGCGGGCGTGACCGGTTACGATTATGCCACCATGATCCTCCCCGACGGCATCGCCGATCAGGCGGAGAACTGCTTCGCCACGATCCGTTCCGTCCTCACGGATGCCGGTTTCCCGATGGAGAGCATCCTTCGCGTGACCCACTACGTCGCCGACCGCGATCTGGTGGATGCCGTGATCCCCGTCATCGGACGTCATCTCGGGACCATCCGGCCCGCCGCCACGATGGTCATCGCCGGGCTGATGAAGCCGGAGATGCTCTACGAGGTGGAGGTCACCGCCTTCCGGGGCACCTGATGGAGAACTGGCAGCAGGCGGGCTTCGGCATCTACGTCCACTGGCCGTTCTGCGCCGCCAAGTGCCCCTATTGCGACTTCAACAGCCACGTCGCGACAGCAATCGATTCCGCCCGGTGGCAGGATGCCTATCTCGCCGATCTCGACCGATGGGCCGACCGCCTCCCGGACCGCGTCGTCGCGTCCGTGTTCTTCGGCGGGGGCACGCCCTCGCTGATGGATCCCGCCGTCACCGCCGCGATTCTCGACCGCATCCGCACCAGATGGACTGTCGCCAACGATCTCGAGGTGACGCTTGAAGCGAACCCCACCTCCGTCGAGGCTGCCCGCTTTGCCGATTTCGTGGGCGCCGGCGTCACCCGCTTCTCCGTCGGCCTCCAATCCCTCCGCGACCCGGATCTCAAGGCGCTCGGCCGGTTGCACAGCGCCGCCGAAGGCCGCCATGCCTACGACATTGCCCGCGCCGCCTGCGACCGCGTCTCCTTCGACCTGATCTATGCGCGGCAGGGTCAGGACGCGGCCGCCTGGCGCACCGAACTTGGCGAGGCCCTCGCCCTCGAGCCGACCCACCTCTCCCTCTACCAACTCACAGTAGAGCCCGGGACCGCTTTCGGCGACCGCGCCGCCGCCGGTCGCCTGCGTGGCCTTCCCGACGAGGATCTTGCCGTCGACCTCTGGCAGATCACTCAGGAGATGACGGCCAGTGCCGGCCTTCCCCGCTATGAGACGTCGAACCATTCCGCATCCGGCGCCGAATCCCGGCACAACCTGATCTACTGGCGCGGCGGCGACTGGCTCGGCATCGGGCCGGGCGCCCATGGCCGCGTCGGCATCGGCCCGGATCGCCTCGCCACCACCGCCCCGCCCCTGCCGCGGGACTGGCTCTCGCGCACCGGCATCGACCCCGAGGAAGCCCTTCCCCGCCCCGAGATCGTCGACGAATACGTCCTGTCCGCCCTTCGCCTGACCGAAGGGATCGACCTCGACCGCCTCCACCGTCTCGGCGGATCGTTCGACGCGACGACCGTGGCGAATCTTGCCGCCGACAACTTCGTCATCCAGCAGGACGGAAGGCTCCGGACTACCGAAACCGGCGCGCTCCTCCTGAACCGGGTCGTCGGCGCCCTACTTTCGGGCACCCTCCCCGGTCAGTAGCCCGCAGATATTATCCAAATCCGTCAAAGACTTGTATGACAGGATAAGTCGCCCCCCGGCTTCCCCCGGCCAATGCTCGATCTCCACGCCCATCCCCATCGCCGCCGAAAGGTCTCCTTCCAGCGCCAGCGTATCCGCATCTTTCTCCGGCCCCTGCGCCTTCGTTCGCCGGGGCCGCGGCACACTCTCCCCGCCCCGCTCGTTGCGCACCAGCCGCTCCACGTCGCGCACCGACAGGCCCTTGCGCACCGCCTTGTCCGCCACGCCCCACGGATCGTCCGCATTGATGAGCGCCCGGGCATGACCCGCCGACAACCGCCCGTCCCGCAGCATGTCCTGCACAGCGTCCGGCAGCTTCAGCAGCCGCATCAGATTGGCGATATGGCTCCGCGACTTGCCCAGAACCGCCGACAATTGCTCCTGCGTATGGCCGAACCGGTCCATCAACTGGCGGAACCCCTGCGCCTCCTCCACGGCGTTCAGGTCGTCCCGCTGAATGTTCTCGACGATGGCGACTTCCAGCACTTCGGTGTCGTCGAAATCCCGCACGATCACCGGCAGACTGTGCAACCCGCACCGTTGCGCCGCCCGCCAGCGACGCTCGCCCGCGACGATCTCGTACCCTTCGGACCGCCCCGGCGCGGGCCGCACGATCAGCGGTTGCAACACACCCTTTTGCGCAATGGACGATGCCAGGTCCGACAGCCGATCCTCGTCGAATGTCCGCCGTGGCTGATCCGGATTCGCATGGATCAGCTCGATCGGGACCTCCCGATCGGGACCAGCCCGCGGGACGGATGCATCGGACGCGTCGACGCCGATATCCGCCATCAAAGCCGACAAGCCCCGCCGGAGCGGGCGTTTCGCCGTTGCATCAGACATTTTCCGGTATCTCCTTGCGGTTCCGGGCGAGCAATTCTCCGGCCAATTGCCTGTAGGCCAATGCACCCCGGGACGTCGGATCATAGTTCAGGACCGGCATGGCGTAGCTCGGCGCCTCGCTTAAGCGGACGTTCCGGGGGATTCGTGTCTCGAACACCAGATCACCCAGATTGGATCGCGCATCCTCCTCCACTTGCAGGCAGAGGTTATTACGCTTGTCGAACATCGTCAGCACGACTCCCTCGATCCGCAATTCCGCGTTCGCCGTCTCCCGTACTTCCCGCACGGTCAGCAGAAGCTGCGATAGACCTTCGAGGGCGAAGAACTCCGCCTGAAGCGGCACGATGACGGAATGGGCCGCGACGAAAGCGTTTATCGTCAAAAGGTTAAGGGACGGCGGACAGTCGATGAGGATGTAGTCGAAATTGGCATCGCGGAGCCGGAGGGCATTCTTCAGATGTACGACGCGCCGCGACGTCGCCATCAACTCCGTATCCGCCGAACTGAGATCCATCGTCGCCGGAATTATCCACAGGTTATCCACATCCGTCGTCCGCGCGAGCTGGTCCGCACTCTGTTCGCCAAGCAACAGATCGTAAGCCGTATGATTGCGGGTCTCCCGCGAGATTCCCAAACCGGTCGAAGCATTTCCCTGCGGATCGAGATCGATCACGAGGACGCGCTTCCCGCGAACCGCCAGAGCGGCCCCTAGATTGATCGCCGTCGTCGTCTTCCCGACACCGCCCTTCTGGTTCGCGATAGCGATGATCCTACGATACGTCATTCTTGCGCGCGAGCCCCGACAATTTCAGAAGTTTCCCACCCGATCCCGTCCCCTCGAGCACCGTAAGATCATAGGACCATTCCCGCGACGCGGCAACGTGCTCGGCCTCCCAGGACGAACCTTTCGGGAACAGATAGGTCGTATCGGCATGTCCATGCCGCTCCACCAGCCGAAGAAGGCGATCCAGCGGAGCGAGAGCGCGCGCGGAAAAGACGTCAGCTCGACAAGGCGGTATTGTTTCTATCCGACCCGCAAGCACGTCGTATCGCAAGTCGAGCTCCCGCCGTACGGCCCGAAGAAACTCGCACTTTCGCTTGTCCGACTCGACCAGTACCGTCCGAACAGCAGGGTTGAGGATCGCGACAACGACGCCCGGCAGGCCCCCGCCGGACCCCAGATCGACCCAGCTCCCTGCGCCATCGGCATAACGCGCAATATGGGCCGAGTCCTCTATATGCCGATTCCAGATATCCCGTTCGGAACTTTCGGAAACGAGATTTATCCGGGGCGACCATTTGAGGAGAAGAGCGGCGTATCGCCTGAGAGTTTCTTCCGTTTCACGTGAAACATTGCTTGTTTCGGACACTGCTCTATGCCGAAGCGCGGTCGAACTTGCGAACGGCCGCTAGGATGGCAAGCTGGGCGGCAGGGGTCATCCCCTCGATCCGCCCTGCCTGCCCGACCGTTTCAGGCCGAATGAAACCCAACTTTTCCTTCAGTTCCGTGGATAGTCCACCGACATTCGGGATATCGAGATCGCGCGGGATCGATACATTCTCACTTTTGCGAAGTGTCTCGACGTCCCGCCGCTGACGCTCCTCGTAATGAGCATACTTCGCCTTCCGCCCAACCTGACGCACAATTTCCGGGGGAAATACGGTATCACCGTCCCACAACTCCGGAAGAGAGTCGTTCCAGTCAGAGCCGCTCGCGAAAGCATCATATACCGATACTTTCTCCCGGTTCTCCAGTTCTGTCCCCCCCGGAATCCCGATCAAAGCCTTGCGCGCGGCCACCTCACACGCCGCTACCGTTTCCATTTTCTCCTTGAATGCCCTGACCCTCTCGGGCCCGACACATCCAATACCCATACCGACCGGCGTCAGCCTCTCGTCCGCGTTATCGGCCCGCAATGACAAACGATACTCCGCCCGCGACGTAAACATTCGATAGGGTTCGGTCACGCCCCGGGTGGTAAGATCATCGATCATGACACCGATATAAGACGACGCCCGCTCGAATATGACCGGACTGCTTCCATCAACCATAGCTGCCGCATTGAGCCCCGCAACCAGCCCCTGCGCCGCCGCCTCTTCGTATCCCGTCGTTCCGTTGATCTGTCCCGCCAGGAAAAGCCCTGGAATATCGTGTAGTTCCAAGCTTCGCTTGAGCGCCCTCGGGTCGACATAGTCGTATTCAATAGCATAGCCCGGCTGAACGATTTCACAGCTCTCCAAGCCGGAAATGGACCGAACGTAACTTTCCTGGATATCCTCCGGCAGCGACGTGGAAATCCCGTTAGGGTAGACCAAATCGCTCGTAAGTCCCTCCGGTTCAAGGAAAATCTGATGTGATGTTTTATCTGGAAACCGCGCCACCTTATCCTCGATCGACGGACAGTACCGAGGACCGACACCATCGATTTGTCCACCATACATCGCTGACTTGGAAAGATTCTCTCGGATTAAATTATGCGTCCGATCGTTCGTGTGCGTAATTCCACAGGATACCTGATGGGCAGTCGGTCTATCGCTCTGAAACGACAACATGGTCGCTTCCGCATCTCCAGGCTGCATCTCGATATCCTGCCAAGCAATCGTCGAAGATCGAAGCCTTGGCGGCGTACCAGTTTTCAGTCGTCCCATGCCCAGATCAAGATCCCGGAAGCGCGCCCCGAGACGATCCGCCGACCCGGCGCCAGCTCGACCACCGGATAACGTTCGTTGCCCTATATGAATAACACCCCGGAGAAATGTTCCGGTGGTGATCACCACTACACTGGCAGAGATCTGACTTCCATCAGCAAGTCGAACCCCGGCGAGGTGACCTGTCGGTTGGATGAGCAAATCCGCAACCTCAGCAACGACAACGGAAATCCCCGCTGCAGACTGGATCTCCGTACCCATCGCCTTCTGATAGAGCACGCGATCCGCCTGACATCTCGGACCTTGAACAGCGGGCCCTTTGCTGCGGTTCAGAAGGCGAAACTGGATACCAGACTGGTCGGCTATGCGACCCATCGCACCGTCGAGCGCATCGATCTCTCGGACGAGATGGCCTTTGCCCAAGCCACCGATCGCCGGGTTACAAGACATCACTCCAATATCCTCGGTCCGGAGCGTGACGAGCGCGACCGACTTCCCCATACGATTCGCGGCCAATGCTGCCTCACATCCAGCATGTCCTGCGCCGACCACAATAATATCGAAATCGAGATGTTTCACGTGGAACTTCCCTATTTACCCAAACAGAAGGACGCGAACACTTCGTCCAGTATCTGTTCGACGTCGATGGAGCCGATAATGGATTGGAGGTCGTCCGCCGCAAGACGGAGGTTCTCCACGAGCAACTCCGGCTCGCGATCCTTATCGTCCTCAACCAAAGGCTTCAATCGCATGATCGCACTTCGGAGTGCAAGCTCATCGCGCTGTCGGGTCACCAAACCGGCCTCACGAACCCTAATCATCAGGATCCCATGGAGTCGGTTCAGGAGCTCGGCAATTCCGTCTCCGGTCACGACGGAGATTCCTGAACCCCCATGGATATCAATCTTCGTTCGAAGGACGATATCATCCGGTTCCGGGTCTATCGGAAATGGGGTGGCTATATCACCTCCCTCTTGAAGAAAGACCCGGACATCGGCATTCCGGGCGCGGGTCAGGGCGCGGGCTACACCAAGACTTTCGATGGGATCATCGGTCTCCCGGAGACCGGCCATATCCAGTAGAAATATTGGTAAGCCACTGATATCTAATTTGTTTTCCAAAACATCCCGGGTTGTTCCAGGGATATCGGACACGATCGCGACGTCGGATCGCACGAGGTAGTTCAGGAGCGAGGACTTCCCGGCATTCGGCGCACCTACGAGGGCGACTTCGAAGCCGTCCCGGAGACGACGGGCAGCGGTCGTGCCTGCGACCTCTGTCTCCATCTCGGCGAGTACCTTGCCGAGAAGAGCGCGGACTTCAGGCCAGACATCCTCCGGCACGTCCTCATCGGCGAAATCTATGGTCGCTTCCACCAGCGCCATGGCGCGTACGATCCCCGCGCGCCACCCGCCGATCCGCCCGGACATTTCGCCGGACATGACGCGCATGGCTTCGCGGCGCTGGATTTCCGTTTCCGCGTCGATGATGTCGGCAAGGCCCTGGACTTCGGTCAGGTCCAGTCGTTCGTTCAGGAGCGCGCGACGGGTGAACTCTCCCGGTGTGGCCATACGGGCGTGACCCGTCTCTCCGATATGTATCAGGACCGCTCGAATGACGGCGATGCTTCCATGCAGATGCAGTTCGGCGACCGTCTCGCCCGTGAAGCTGTGACCTTCAGGAAAGCGGAGAACGAGCGCCTGGTCGAGAACCTCGCCGTGCCCGTCCCGCAGCTTCCGCAAGCTCGCCTGGCGATCCGTCAGTTCCGTCACGCCGAAGGACGACAGGACCGCGTCCACGTCGGGTCCGGAGATACGGATAACGGCAATGCCCGCCTTGCCTGCAGCGGAGGCGAGGGCATAGATCGTATCGGTCACGGGAGGACGCCGTCAGGAATTCATGGAATCGAAGAAGTCCGAATTCGTCTTGGTCTGCTTCAGCTTCGAGATCAGGAACTCGATCGCGTCGGTCGTGCCCATCGGGTTCAGGATGCGCCGCAGCACGAAGGTCTTCTGAAGGTTGTGCGGATCGACCAGCAGCTCCTCCTTCCGGGTGCCGGACTTGAGGATGTCCATCGCCGGGAAGACGCGCTTGTCGGAGATCTTGCGGTCCAGAACGATCTCGCTGTTGCCGGTGCCCTTGAACTCCTCGAAGATGACCTCGTCCATGCGGGAGCCGGTGTCGATCAGCGCGGTCGCGATGATGGTCAGCGAGCCGCCTTCCTCGATGTTTCGCGCGGCGCCGAAGAACCGCTTGGGACGTTGCAGCGCATTGGCGTCCACGCCGCCGGTCAGGACCTTGCCCGAGGATGGGACGACCGTGTTGAAGGCGCGACCGAGACGGGTGATCGAATCGAGCAGGATCACGACGTCGCGCTTGTGCTCGATCAGGCGCTTGGCCTTTTCGATGACCATTTCAGCGACGGCAACGTGGCGGGTGGCGGGTTCGTCGAAGGTGGAGGAAATGACCTCACCCTTGACCGACCGCTGCATGTCCGTGACCTCCTCCGGCCGCTCGTCGATCAACAGGACCATGAGGTAGCATTCGGGGTGGTTCGTCTCGATCGACTTGGCAATATTCTGCATTATCACGGTCTTACCAGTCCGCGGTGGGGCCACGATCAGGCACCGTTGACCCTTGCCGATGGGGGCCACGAGGTCGATGATCCGGGCCGTGCGATCCTTGATCGTCGGATCCTCGATCTCGAGCTGCAACCGTTCGTCCGGGTAGAGGGGTGTGAGGTTGTCGAAGCTGACCTTGTGGCGGGTCTTCTCCGGATCCTCGAAATTGATCGACGTCACCTTGGTCATCACGAAGTAACGCTCGTTGTCGTCGGGCGCCTGGATGATGCCGTCGACCGTGTCGCCGGTGCGCATCGAATGCTGCCGGATCACTTCGGGCGACAGGTAGATGTCGTCGGGGCCGGGGAGATAGTTCGCCTCGGGCGCCCGCAGGAAGCCGAACCCGTCCTGGAGCACTTCCAGCACGCCTTCGCCGGAAATCTCCCAGCCTTCGTCGGCGCGTTCGCGCAGGATCGAGAACATCATCTCGCCCTTGCGCATGGTCGAGGCGTTCTCGATCTCCAGCATCTCGGCCATGTCCACCAAGGCCTTGGGGGAGGTGGCTTTCAGATCGCGCAGGTTGAGTTTGTCGGTGGTTTCGGGGGCATCGGTTTCGGTGCCGGGAATGTCGTCGCGCATGGCGAAGCTCCGTCGCTGGGCGCCGCCGGACCGCCAGATGGGGCAGGGGGCGCGCATATATCGTCACGGGGAAACGGCGTATGGGCCAGGACGGCCCGCCGTTGGGGTTAGGTATGCCGGATCGGGGCGGACGTCAATGGAACCGGCCCTTGCGGTCCACCGGTCCGGGCCCGGGTCAGAACGGACGCGCGATGACCGAAACGACAATGACGATCAGCAGGACAGTCGGCACCTCGTTCGCGAGCCGGAAACCCCGGCCCGAAATCGCCGTACTGCCCCGTAGCAGGTCCTGTCGCCTGGCCGCGCACCACATGTGGAACGCGGTCATGGCGAGGACGCTGACGGCCTTGAACCAGGGCCAGGCGGCGGACCAGTCGATCGGGGCGATGAAGACCAGCAGGAGACCGAAAACCCAGGTCGCGATCATGGCGGGATTCATGATGCCCCGGAGGAGACGGCGCTCCATCACTTCCAGCACCGGGATCATCTCCGGCACCGCCAGGCGTTGCTCTACGTGATAGACGTAGAGGCGCGGGAGGTAGAACAGCCCGGCCATCCAGGCGATCACGAAGATCACGTGGAACGCCTTGATCCAGAGATAGAGGTCGGCCATCGCACGTCGTCCTTTCGGTTCGCCCTCCTTTATAAAGAAGAAAGAGAAGATGGTAGTTGAAGTGGTAGGGCCCTGAATAACGGGGATGGAATGTCGATGCACAGGGTCGGTCCACATGGGGAAGAAGCGGTCCGCCGGGGGACGCGCCTTGTGGATCGGTTCCGGATCCGCGCGGCCGGGCAGGGGCGGAGGTTGTGGGCGAATCTGGGGATGCGGTCGGGAGGGGTGGGGAGGGACGAGATCATCCACATCCGGGCGGTGCGATCCATCCCGAGGGATAAGATCGGGAGGGTGGCCGGAAAACCGGTTCGTTATCCTCGACGGTGACGGCATCGCGACTTATCACGGGGTTTCCGACAGGGTTCTCCCCCCGTCCATCAACAGAACGGTCCCCATGCTGACGCTCGCTTCCGCTTCCACCACGCGCCAGGACATGCTGCGCCGGGCGGCGATCCCGTTCGAGGCGGTGCCGGCGCGGGTGGATGAGGCGGCGGTCCGGGAGGCCCTGCTGGCCGAAGGGCACGGGGCGCGGGCCGTGGCCGATGCGCTGGCGGAGATGAAGGCGCTTCGGGTGCGGCGGCCGGGCCTCGTGCTGGGCTGCGATCAGGTGTTGGCCCATGAGGGGGAGATCCTCGGCAAGCCCGGGACGCCGGAGGAAGCGGAGGCGCAGTTGACGCGGCTCGCGGGCGGCAGGCACCGGCTGCATAGCGCGGCGGTGATCGCGGAGGACGGGGTCTGCGTCTGGCGACAGGTGAGCGACGTGACGATGGTGATGCGGGCGGCGAGCACGGCCTACATCGCGGATTACGTGGCGCGGAACTGGGACGCGGTGCGGTGGAGCGCCGGATCCTACACGCTGGAGGGGGAGGGGGCGCGGCTGTTCCACCGGGTCGAGGGGGACTTCTTCGCGGTTCTGGGTCTGCCATTACTGCCATTGCTCGATTACCTCGTGACGCGCGGCGAGGTGGCGGCGTGACGATCCTCGCGGGTGTGATCGGCGATCCGGTCGGGCACAGCCTGTCGCCCCGGCTGCACGGCCACTGGCTGGCGCGGCACGGGATCGACGGGGCCTATGTGCCGCTGCGGGTGACTGCGGGGGATCTGGCGGCGGCGCTCGCGATGTTGCCGCGGATGGGGTTCGCCGGGGTGAACGTGACCATTCCCCACAAGGAGGCGGCCTTCGCGCTTGCCGATACCGCGACGGATCGCGCGCGGGCGGTCGGGGCGGCGAACACGCTGGTCTTTCAGGATGGTACTGTTCACGCCGACAATACGGATGGTTACGGATTTCTCGCCAATCTCGAGCAGGGTGCGCCCGGCCGGGACCGGACGGCACCCGCGCTGGTCCTTGGGGCGGGCGGGGCGGCTCGGGGTGTCGTCGCGACGTTGCTGGAGGCGGGGACAATGCGGGTCACGCTGGCCAACCGGACACGGGCCCGGGCCGAGAATTTGGCGAGCGTCTTCGGCGACAGGGTGGATGTGGTGGATTGGGCCGACCTGTCCAGGGCGATGCCGGGGCAGGGGCTGTTGGTGAACACCACCAGCCTCGGGATGACGGGTCAGCCGCCGCTCGACATCGACGTCTCGATGCTCGATCCCGGCGCGACGGTCACCGACATCGTTTACGCGCCGCTGGAGACACCGCTTCTTGCGGAGGCCCGCGCCCGGGGATGCCGGGTCGTGGACGGGCTGGGCATGCTTCTGCATCAGGCGGTTCCGGGGTTCGAGGCGTGGTTCGGCGCGCGACCGGAGGTTGATTCGGCGCTGCGCGAAGCGGTTCTTCGGTGATCGTCCTAGGGCTCACGGGCTCCATCGGGATGGGCAAGTCGACGACCGCGGCGATGTTTCGGGAGCGCAATGTGCCCGTCTGGGATGCGGATGGCGCGGTTCATCGCCTCTACGCGCCGGGCGGGGCAGCGGTCGCCCCCATGGCCGCGGCCTTTCCGGACGCGGTCCGGGAGGGTGCGGTGGACCGGACGGCTCTGCGCGCGAGACTGGCGGCGGAGCCGGAGGCTATCGCGCGGATCGAAGCTATCGTTCACCCATTGGTGGCGCAGGACCGGGCCGCCTTCCTTGCGGAAACGAACGCCCCGCTCGTCGTGCTCGACGTGCCGCTCCTGTTCGAGACGGGGTTGGCGGTGGACCGGATCGCGGTGGTCACGGTTCCGCCTGAAGTGCAGCGCGCCCGGGTCCTCGAACGGGGAACGATGACAGAGGCGGCGCTGGACGACATACTGGCCCGGCAGATGCCCGATGCGGAGAAGCGCGCCCGGGCCGACTACGTCATCCACACCACGACGATGGAGGCGGCGGAGGCGCAGGTGGAGGCCATCATCACGGATCTGACGGAGACGGGCACATGAGGGAAATCGTCCTCGACACCGAGACCACGGGATTCGAGCCGGATTCGGGCGACCGCGTCGTCGAGATCGGGGCCGTCGAGCTGATCAATTTCGTTCCGACGGGCCGGACCTATCATCAATACGTGAATCCCGAACGGACGATGCCCGAGGGCGCATTCGAGGTGCACGGGCTGGGGGACGATTTCCTGAAGGACTTCCCGGTCTTCGCGCAGGTCGGGCAGGCGTTCCTCGACTTCATCGGCGATGCGAAGCTGGTGATCCACAATGCCGCCTTCGACATGAAGTTCCTGAATGCGGAGCTGGGCTGGATGGGTCTGTCGCGTCTGCCGATGGATCGGGCCATCGACACGCTGGCCATCGCGCGGTCGAAGTTTCCCGGCTCCCCCGCCTCGCTGGACGCTTTGTGCCGTCGTTTCGGTGTCGACAATTCCGCGCGGGAAAAGCACGGCGCGTTGCTCGACAGCGAAATCCTCGCGGAGGTGTATCTGGAGCTGATCGGGGGGCGGCAGCCGACGCTGGTGCTCGACAAGGGCGGCGATGGCGGACGGACCGGCGCGGACGGGGCGTGGAAACCCGAACCGCGTCCCCGCCCGCTCGCGCCGCGCCTGACGGACGGGGAACGCGCGGCCCATGACGCCCATATCGAGGCGCTGGGCGAGAATTCAGTGTGGAAGCGGCTGGGCTGACCGGGTCGGTTTTCGCTTGAAGCGAACCCGCCGTCGTCGGACGCTGCGCCCGGAACGGCAAACGGGGACCATCAGATGAAGTGCATGTTCGTCCAGTTGCGCTGCCGCCCGGGCACCGCATACGGGGTCGCCGACGTGATCGCCGCGCGCGAGATCCACTCCGAGATGTATTCGACCAGCGGGGAATTCGACCTGCTGATCAAGTTCTACATCCCCGAGGAGACCGACCCGGGGATGTTCATCAACGAGAACCTGCTCGATATCGACGGGATCGAGCGCAGTTTCACGACGCTCACCTTCCGGACGTTCTAGGCGTTCAGGACGGGGTGACCTGTGATGCCTCGGCCTGCGCGCGACGGGTGATCTCGTTGCGGTAAAGGGCGACGAAGTCGATGTTTTCGAGGTTGAGGGGCGGGAAACCGCCGTCGCGGGTCACATCCGACACGATCCGGCGCAGGAAGGGGAACAGCATCCGGGGACATTCGATCAGCAGATAGGGGTGAAGTTGCGCCTCCTGCACGTTGGCGATGGCGAAGACGCCGGCATAGTCCAGCTCCATCGCGAAGATCGGATCGCCCGCGCCCGAATCGGCGTTGCCCTTAGCCGTGGCGGTGATGTTGAGCTTGATCGCGACCTCGTACTGGCCGTCCTGCGTGCGCTTGCGCGCGTCGAGGCCGACCTGGACGTTGATGTCGGGCTGCCCCTCCATCGTGCGGCCCTTCTGTGCGGCGACGTTCTCGAACGACATGTCCCGGATGAACTGACCCAGAACCTGCATCTGGGGCATCACGGGTTCTGCCGGGGCGGCACCGTTGGCGGCGGAAGCGGGGGCGTTTCCGGAAGTGTCATCCGTGTCGGTCATGGGGTCGGGTCCTCGGCTGGAAAGGGGTCGGGCGGTGCGTATCAGACAGGCGGCGACCTCACAACCGAAGGTGGGGCACGGGATCCGGGGGCCGCGGATGGGTTCAGCGGCGTTCGGTCCCGGCGGGATCGGTCCAGCCCGAGGGGCCATCGCGACGGGGCACCTCGACGTAGTCGGCCTCGATCACATCGTCACGGGGATCGGGATGCGCGCGCGGATCGCCCATGGTGAACCCCTTGACCTGGATCCGGTCGCGCACCGCCCGCATCAGCGCGTCCCGCACGCCGGGCACCAGGAGCGCGAAGCCGACCGCATCGGTGAAGAACCCGGGCGTCAGCAGCAGCAGGCCGGACGCGAGAATCATCGCGCCATGGGCGAGGGGCCGGGTCGGGTCGCTGAGATTGCCGAGGGACGACTGGATGCGGCGAAGCTGCTCCAGTCCCTGACGGCGGACGAGGTAGGTTCCGAGCAGCGCGGTCGCCACGACGATCAGCAATGTCGGGACGAGTCCGAGCCAGCCGCCGACCTGGATGAACAGCGCGATTTCGACGATCGGGACGAGAACGAAAACGGCGAACAGCCACATGCCGGGGGTCTCCTGCCGGGGGCGGCTTCCCTTGACCCCCTCGCGGCTCTACATATGTGCGGCGGGCGGGATGCCAACCCCACGCCGCCCGGAGAGAAGGATGGACGACGCCTTGATACAACTGCTCGTACTTGCGGCAATCGCGCTCTTCCTCGTGATCCGACTTAAGAATGTCCTCGGGACCCGGACGGGGTTCGAGAAGCCGCCGGCTGTGGAGCCACCGGCTTCGGGCGGCGTGCGACGTGATTTCGAGGTGATCGAGGGCGGGCCGGACCGCGACATAACCGACCATGTCGACGACGGCTCCGAAAGCGCGAAGGCGCTGGCGGCGATGAAGCTGGCGGAGCCGGGGTTCAACGTGACCGAATTCGTCGGCGGGGCGCGGCAGGCCTACGAGATGATCCTGATGGCGTTCGAGAAGGGCGACCTTTCCGAGGTTCAGGATTTCCTGGCGGAGGACGTCTACGAGGCGTTTCTGGAGGTGATCTCCGACCGCGAGGACAAGGGTCTGCGGATCGACGCCAGCTTCATCGGCGTGCGCGAGACCGACCTGAAGCTCGCGGAGTTCGACCGCGCCACGAACGAGGGTCAGGTTACGCTGCGCTTCGTCTGCGAACTGACCAGCGTCGTGCGCGACGCCGAGGGTACCATCGTCGAGGGCGATGCGAACGAGATCAAGAAGCAGCGCGACGTCTGGACCTTTGCCCGCGAGATGGGTGCGGACGATCCCAACTGGAAGCTGGTCGCCACGGGCGGCTGACATGGATGATTTCCGCGATCCTCCGGCCGCCCCCGAAACGGGGCGGCCTTCGCTTTCGGCGCTGCCGGGATGGGCGGAGGACGATCCGGACGCCGCACTGGCCGCGTTTCGGGAGAATCCGGACGATGCGCTTGCGGTGGCTGCTGCCCGGGCGGCGTGTGGTCGGACGTTTTTCGAGCGACATTTCCGCGCGGGTGCCACGATCCCCGGCCATGTCACCGGCTATTACGAGCCGGAACTCGACGGCAGCCGGACCCGCAGCGACGCCTATCCGGTTCCGATCCATGGATTGCCGGAGGATGGCTGCGCCGTGCCGCGCGACGGTATCGATGTCGCCATGGCGGGACGGGAGATCGCCTGGCTGCGCGACGAGGTCGACCGGTTCTTCCTTCAGGTGCAGGGATCGGGTCGTATCCGGCTGGCCGACGGCGGGACGATGCGGGTCGGTTATGGCGGCAGCAACGGTCACCCCTATCGGTCCATCGGCGCATTGCTGGTGGAGCGGGGAGTCTTCGGGCCGGATATTACGGCCGACGCACTGAAGGACTGGCTCCGTGCCGATGTCGCGCGGGGTCGGGCGGTCATGGCGGAGAATCCGAGTTACGTCTTCTTCGTCCGCTCGGATGCGGCGCCGGAGATCGGGCCCCGCGGCACGCTGTGCCCCGTCACCGCGGGCCGGTCGATCGCGGTCGATCCGGAGCATGTGCCCCTCGGGACGCCCGTCTGGATCGCGGTGGACGGCATCGCCCGCCTCTGCGTCGCGCAGGATACCGGCGGGGCGATCCGCGGGGCGGGGCGGGCCGACCTGTTCTTCGGAACCGGTGCGGAGGCCGGGCGCGCGGCAGGGCGGCTGAACCATGCCGGAACGGTCACGCCCCTCCTGCGCCGATGAAGCGCCGGCCCCTGTCGCCGGAGGATCGCGACATCTGGTCCCGCTACGCGCGCACCGCCGACCCCTTGCATCCCGGCGCCCGCAGGACCGCTATTCCCAAGTCCAAACCGGTCGAACCGTCGGTTGCCGCCAGACAGACGTCCGAAATCGAGCCCTTCGCGTTGGGCGAACGGGCCAAGGCGCGGGGATCGACCCACGCGCTCGCCCCGCCCATCGCCGATCAGGTCAAGGCCGCGCCGCTCCGGATGGATGCGAAGGCGCACCGGCGGATGACGTCCGGCAAGCTGCGCCCCGAGGGAAAGCTCGACCTGCACGGCATGACGCTCGCCACCGCGCAGCCGTCGCTCGTCCGGTTCATCCTCGCGGCCCACGGCGACGGCAAGCGGCTGGTGCTTGTGGTGACCGGCAAGGGGAAGTCGAAGCCGAGCGACACGGTCATGCCCAACCGTCTCGGGGTGCTCAAGCATCAGGTGCCGCAATGGCTGCGGATGGCGCCGCTCGCGCCGCTGGTCCTGCAGGTGACGGAGGCGCATCGCAGCCATGGGGGGTCGGGCGCCTATTACATCTATCTACGCCGGACGCGCTAGGTCGACACGGGTGCGCCCGACGGCCAGTGCGGCGAGGCCCCCGGCGAGAATAAAATAGACCGCGATGGCGCCCATCTGGTCTGGAAAGTCCACGCCCCGGTCGATCGCCCACCCCGTCAGGCCCGGCCCCAGCGCCGAGCCGAGGACCATCACCGCCGTCGCCAGCGCCTTGATCGCGCCGAGATGGCGGGTGCCGTAGAATTCCGCCCAGAAGGCCGTGGGGATCGTCGCCTGCGACCCGGTGCCGAGGCCGAAGATCACGAGCGCCAGCGCCGCGCCTGCCAGCGTCTCGGCCCGCCCCATCAGGAAAAAGCCGAGGGCGAACGGGAGCATGTAGAGCTGGATCAGCCGCGCCGACCCGACCCGGTCCAGAACAGCACCCGAGACCAGCGTGGCGGCAACCGAGATCAGCGTGAACAGCGGCAGCAACGCGACATAGCCCGCCAGCGACCAGCCCTTCACCTCCGTAAGATGGACCTGATGAAAGAACAGTGCCGTGCCGAAGGCGGGCGGCCCCAGCAGGAGAGGGATCAGCGCCCAGAAGAGACCGTGGCGAAGCATTCCCGCGCGGGTCCAGTGCCGGTTGCCCATGCCCGCGACCGATTGTTCGCGAGCAATGCTCTGGGGGGTGCGTTCGGCCCGCAGAAGGCGGAGCAGGAAGGGGATCGTTGCGACCACGGCGATCGCGGACAGGGTCCACAGCAATCGCCAGTCCAGCACCGCCAGCCCGGCCACGAAGATCAGGGGCAGCGCCGCCTGTCCGAGGGCGAACCCCATGGCCGAGATCGACAACGCCCGACCCCGCGCGGCCACGAACCAGCGTGCCATGGCGATGGCGGCCAGATGGCTCATCATGCCCTGACCGGCGAAGCGCAGGAGAACGACGGCGAGGCCCAGAAGAGCGACGTGTCCGGCGCCGAGTCCGGAAGCCGCCATCGTCAGGCAGGCCAATGCCAGCAGGACGCAACTCGCGACCGCCAGTTGCCGCACCCGCAGGCGGTCGGTCACCGGCCCGACGAAGATCATGGCCGCCGCCGACAGCGTCGTCGCAATCGCGTAGAGCAGGCCCCATTGTCCGTCGGTGAGCGCGAAGGTCGCCATGATCTGCGCGGCGAAGAGCGCGATGAAGAAGGTCTGTCCGTAGCTCGACGTGAACGAGATCAGGACGCCCGCCGACAGGAACGGCGCGTTGTCGCGCAGGAAGGTGCGGGTCGACCCCCGGCGGGCGGGGGCGGTGTCGGTCACAGCACGTAGCGCGAGAGATCCGTTGACCGGGACAGCTCGCCCAGTTGCGCCTCGACGAAGGCGGCATCCACGGTGACCTCGGTGCCGCCGCGGTCGGGCGCGTCGAAGGACAGCTCCTCGAACACCCGCTCCAGCACGGTGTAGAGACGGCGCGCGCCGATATTCTCGACGCTTTCGTTCACCTCGGCCGCGATCCGGGCAAGGGCCGCGATCCCCTCGGGCTCGAAGGTGACGCCGACCTTCTCCGTCGCCATCAGGGCCTTGTATTGCAGGGTCAGGGCGTTGTCAGTCTCGGTCAGGATGCGGACGAAATCGTCCTCGGTCAGGGCGCGCAATTCCACCCGGATCGGCAGGCGACCCTGCAATTCCGGCAGGAGATCCGACGGCTTGGCCACGTGGAATGCGCCGCTCGCGATGAACAGGATGTGGTCGGTCTTGACCGGGCCGTGCTTGGTCGAGCAGGTCGTCCCCTCGATCAGGGGCAGCAGGTCCCGCTGCACCCCCTCGCGGCTGACATCGCCGCCGCGGTTCTCGGCCCGGGTGCAGACCTTGTCGATCTCGTCGATGAAGACGATCCCGTTCTGCTCCACGCTGCGGATCGCCTCGCGGGTGACGGTCTCCGCGTCCAGGAGTTTGTCGGCCTCCTCGTCGATCAGCATGTCGTAGGAGGCCGCGACGGACAGCCGCTTCTTAACCGTGCGTTGCATCATCTTGCCGAACATCTCGCCCAGGCCCGCCATCTGGTCCATGCCCGGCTGTCCGGGGATCGCCATACCCATCGGGTTCGACGTGTCGGCCACTTCCAGCTCGATCACCTTGTCGTCCAGCTCCCCGCTGCGCAGCTTCTTGCGGAACGATTCGCGGGTGCCGTCGCGCGCATCCTCGCCGGCGAGGGCGGTGATGACACGCTCCTCCGCGGCCGAATGGGCCTTGGCCTTCACGTCCTCGCGCATCTGCTCGCGGATCATGAGCTGGGCGGCATCCACGAGATCGCGGATGATCTGCTCCACGTCGCGTCCGACATAGCCGACCTCTGTGAACTTGGTCGCCTCGACCTTGAGGAAGGGCGCGCGGGCGAGTTTGGCCAGGCGACGGCTGATCTCGGTCTTTCCGACGCCGGTGGGGCCGATCATCAGGATATTCTTGGGATAGACCTCGTCGCGCAGGTCGTCGCCGAGTTGCTTGCGGCGCCAGCGATTGCGCAGGGCCACGGCGACGGCGCGCTTGGCATCCTTCTGGCCGATGATGAAGCGGTCCAGCTCGGAGACGATCTCGCGCGGGGTCAGGTCGGTCATGGCACATCCTCCGCCCGCCTACCTAAGCGGCGATCACGGAAACGCAACGCCGCTCACGTGTCCGTAGGGTGGGGTTATGCGGAGCGATGCGGCCGGTGCAGGGTCGGCCCATGCCATCTCAACCCGGAGCCCTTGCCATGAACCGCAGAACCTTTCTCGCCTTCGCCGCGACCGGCGTCGCGATCCTCGCCGCCGGTCGCGCCCTTTCCGGGGGCCACGGACGTCTCGGCGTGTTCGAGGGTGCGTCGGGACATGTGACGACCGGCACCGTCGAGATCGCGGATGGCCGCGTGAACCTGCTGACCGACTTCACCTTCGACGGCGCGCCGGATCCCAAGGTGGCGCTGGGGCGAGACGGCTACGATGTGCGCACGTTGATGGGGCCGCTGACGTCGGACATCGGCGCGTCGAGCTACGCGCTTCCGGCAGGAATCGATCCTGCGGCGTATAACGAGGTCTGGATCTGGTGCGAGCAGTACAACGTGCCCCTGGGCGTCGCGAAGCTCGGCTAGGCGGAGGGCGGCAACCGGGCGCGCAGCCGGTCGGGCACGAACCGGAGCAGCCGGGCGCGCACGTTCTGCCACCCCGCGCCGAGGGCCACGAGGCCGACGCCAAGGGCCAGGACGACCGGGGCGAACCCGCTGCCGCCGGTCGCGAGGAACACGATCGTGACGAGGTAGCCGACCGCCGAAATCAGGAACGACCGGCGGTCGATCACCACGGCGACGATTGCGAAGAGTCCCAACAGCAGGGCGAGCGCCACGAGCGCCCAGCGCGCGTCCAGTCCGATCAGCGTCAGGGCCAGCGTGTTGATGATCGCGGGTGCCGCGATCACATGCAGCCAGAACCCGTTCGCCGAGCGCAGGGTGACCCGGTGCGGATCCGAGATGTCGAAGCGCATCGCGATGGCGAAGAGGGCCAACCCGAACAGGAGCGTCCCCCAGGCGAAGGGACCGGAGGCCGAAAGCCGGAACAGCGATTCCTGCGTCACCTCCGCCCCCGACGTCGCCGCCAACGACACCATCAGGCAGGCGAAGGCCGACGCGGCCAGAACCGCCATCGCGAAGGGCACCCGGTAGCGCCACCAGAAGAGGAACGTCGTCCCCGTGGTCAGGGCCAGCGGGAGGACGGAGCGGGCGAGATCGACGCCGCCGAAGACGGAGATGCTGCGGTTCCAGATCGCCCACAGCACGAGCGCCGTGAGACCCCAGCCGATGGCGAGGGCGATGGCCGGGGCGACCATGCGGCGGCGGCGGATGAAATATTCCGACAGCAGGGCGATGACGGCCAGGGTGGCGAATCCCCCGGCGACTCCCGCGACCCGGAACGCGCCCGACGCCTGAACGATAAGCGACAGGACCCCGAACCAGCCGATGGCGAGGATGCCGAGGCCCACGACGATGAAGATCTCGTTGAAGCCGCGGAACAGTTCGAACGGCTCCTCCCCCGGGCGGGCGGCGGACCGGTCGGTGCGGCGGGCATCCGCCAGGGTCGCGAGGCCCGCGGCCTGTGCCTCGGTAAGGGTCCCGGCCGCGACCGCGGCGCGCAGGTCGGCCGCCTCGATCATGCGCCGATGGTCTCGACCGTGAGATTGCCGTTGGTATAGACGCAGATATCCGCGGCGATCGCCATGGCGCGACGGGCGATCCCCTCGGCGTCCAGATCCCCGTCCATGAGCGCGCGGGCGGCGGCCAGCGCGTAGTTGCCGCCCGATCCGATGGCGGCCACGTCATGCTCCGGTTCCAGCACGTCGCCCGCCCCGGTGATGACGAACAATTGCGTGCCGTCGGTCACGATCAGCATCGCTTCCAGTTTCTGGAGGTACTTGTCCGTCCGCCAGTCCTTGGCCAGTTCGACCGAGGCGCGCTGCAACTGGCCCGGTGTGGCTTCGAGCTTCTTTTCCAGCCGCTCCAGAAGGGTGAACGCGTCGGCGGTGGAGCCCGCGAAACCCGCCACGACGTCGTGGCCGCCGGGCGACAGGCGGCGGACCTTGCGGGCCGTGCCCTTCATCACCGTCTGGCCGACGCTGACCTGGCCGTCGCCCGCGACGACGACCTTCCCGCCCTTGCGGATCCCGATGATCGTGGTGCCGTGCCAGCCGGGGAAATCGCCCATGTCGTGTCTCCTGTCCTTTGTCCCGATATGGGACCCGTTCAGGGGAACCGCCACCCCGCACGCCGTGGGACCCGCACGGCGAGCATCGGCATGAGCCACGGGCCGCGGAACCGTTTCAGGTCGAGGGCCTCGTAGACGCCGACGGAACGCGCGCCGTCGATCACCGTCTCGACCGCGCAGCGATTGTAGAACGGCGCGTCGAGCATCGCTTTCACCTGTCGCGGCGCGTGCCCCGCATCGCAGCGCGTCCGGCGCTTCACCAGCCAGTTGGAGCGGCGGAACGATTGCATCGGCGGCGGCTCGACCCGTTCGCAGGTGCCGTCCGTCCCGAAGCGCAGTGCGACCGACAGCTCGGACCCGTCCCGCCGCACCGCGTCGTAGAAGGCGACGGCGCCACCGGGCGTGGGGAACCGGCCCCAGGTCCAGTAGTCGAAATCCGCCTCCAGCGCCCGGGTGCCGAAATTCGCGTCGATATAGCCATGCCCCGACCAGGACCAGCCGGGGCGGTCGATATCCACCTCTATCCCGGCCACGGGTGCGAAGGGGCGCCAGACATGGGCACCATCGTCGGTCAGGGGAACCTCGACCGAGGTGATGGCGCTGGGCGTGACGGTGATGCTGCCGCGCAGGCGCTGGGCATGGGGCGTGGAGATCTCATCCAGGTCGATGGTGAGCCGCGCGCCATCCCAATGCAGGGAGGACGGACCGACGACCATCGTGTCCTCCGTCAGGCGCAGCGCCGCGCGGCCCCGGTCGGTCATGGCCCAGCGTCCGCCGCGGCCATAGGTCACGACATTGATGCACACGTTGTCCGTCGGATCGGACCGTCCGCTCCACCGGTACCAGGGCGAGAAGACCGAGCCGATGAAGGCGATCACCGAGACGGCGCGGCTGCCGTCCTCGCTGATCCCGTCGATGTACCACCAGCCGTACCCGTCCGGCGGGATGGCGAGGTCGAAGCAAGGTCCGTCAGGATCGCCTCGGCCGCGAGCCTGCCGGACGAGGCCGCCATCGGAACCCCCGCCCCGGGATGCACGCCCCCGCCCGCCAGATACAGGCCGGGAAGCGACGTCCGCGCTCGCGGTCGGCGGAACGGGGCCATCATCCCGTGCGGGGACAGCCCGTAGAGGGATCCGGCCGAGCCCGGGAACAGGGCGTCGAACTGCTCCGGCGTCGTCAGGGAGGCGCTCTCCGGCACCGGGTCGAAGGTCAGCCCCATCCGGGCCAGTCGGTCGAAGGTCGTCTCTCGGCATCGCTGCTGTTCCTTCGGGTCGGGTCTCGGACCGGCGCGGGGCGGGCCGTTCAGGATGATCTCGAACCGCTCCGGTCCGTCCGGCACCGCGCCGTTGCCGCGATCCTGTGCGCAGACATAGAGCGTCGGATCGTCGGGCAGGCGGTTTTTGCGGATATCCGGAAATTCGGCATTCGGGACATGGCCGAAATAGAGGTTGTGATGGGCCGGGGCGTGGCCCGTCGCGGTGGCGGCGAAGGACCAGACGAAGGCCGAAAGGCTGCGCGGTTCCGTTCCGGCGGCGGGGATCATCGCGGCATCCTCGCCCAACAGGCCGAGCCGGAGCGCCCGGGGGTCGCCGTTGAACAGCACGACGTCGCCGGCATGGCGCTGCCCGGCCGCGTGGGCGGCGGTGACGCGGCCGTCCGTCGTTTCGAGGCGCGTGACTTCGGCGTCGAAATGGAACCGCGCGCCCGCCGCTTCCGCGACGTCGCGCATGGCGCGCGCCAGCCGGTGCATGCCCCCCGCGACCGACCAGACGCCCTGCTGCTCCGCCTGCCAGATCAGCGACAGAATCGCGGGGGAGGCGTCGGGATGGCCGCCGACATAGGTGGCGTAACGCCCGAAGAGTTGCCGCAAGCGCGGATCGGAGAAGCGCGCGGCCAGCGTCCCGGCCAGAGAGCGCCCCGGGGACATCGCGCGGACGAGGCGTGGGTTCCGCGCGACCACGCCCGCCATGGCCATCGGCGTCGGCGCGGCGGATTGCATCATCGGCCCCTCGAACGCATCGAAGAGACGGGCGGTATCGGCATGGAAGGCGCGGAACTGCCGCACGGCGTCCGGTCCCGCGAAAACCGCCATCGCATCGACGGTCCGGTCGAAATCGGCGTGGATGTCGAGAATGCTGTCATCGTCCCAGCGATGGCGAGCGAGGATGTCCAGCGGCTCGAGCGTGACATGGTCGCCAAGCCGCGTGCCGCAGGCATCGAACAAGGCCTCGAACACGCTCCGCATGGTCAGGACGGTCGGCCCCGCATCGACCGGCCCCGCAACGCTGTCCACCGTCCGCATCTTGCCGCCGGGGGACGCCGCCCGCTCCAGCACGGTGACGTCGCATCCCGCATGGGCCAGCCGCATGGCGGCGGCCAAGCCACCGATTCCGGCGCCGACGATGATCACGCGGTCCTTCATTCATCCTCGTGCGAGTTGACAGACGGTCAGATATGTCCACATCATGTTACACCGACTGTCATCTTTCAATGACATATCACAGCCGAGGTCCACGATGCCCCTGACCAATCGAATCGAGGATGCCATCGACTCGGCGCTTGCCCGGGCGACGCGTGCGAAGCCCCCCGCGAAGCTGGCCGCGGCATTGCACCACGCGGTCAAGCCGGGCGGCGCGCGGATCCGGCCGACCATCGCGCTGTCGGTCTCGCTGGCCTGCGGCGACGACCGGCCCGCTCTGGCCGATGCCGGGGCGGCGGCGATCGAACTGATCCACTGCGCCTCGCTCGTGCATGACGACATGCCCTGCTTCGACGACGCAGATATCCGGCGCGGCAAGGCCAGTGTCCACCGCGCGTTCGGGGAACCCGTAGCCCTTCTGGCGGGGGACAGCCTGATCGTGCTCGGCTTCGACATTCTGGCCGAGGCTGCCCAGGCGGATCCGGTCCGTGCCGCGCGTCTCATGGCCGAACTCGCCCGTTATACCGGGATGCCCCACGGCATCTGTGCCGGTCAGGGATGGGAGAGCGAGGACGAGATCGACCTCGCCACCTATCACCGGGCCAAGACCGGCGCGCTGTTCACCGCCGCGACGCGCATGGGCGCCGCCGCTGCCGGGCAGGATCCGGAGCAATGGACCGAACTCGGCGCGCGAATCGGCGAGGCGTTCCAGGTGGCCGACGACCTGCTCGACGCGCTGGAGCCGTCCGACGTGACCGGCAAGCCCGCGGGGCAGGACGCCTTGCACGACCGGCCCAGTGCCGTCACGCTCTATGGTGTGGACGGCGCGGTCCGGCGGCTCGAGGATATCCTGTCGGGGGCTATCGCCTCGATCCCCGCCTGTCCGGGTGAGGCGATGCTCGCCGACATGGTGCGCCGCACTGCCCAGCGCCTGACACCGGTACACCACGCCACCGCGGCGGAATGAACCTGACCGAGCCGTCGTCCGGTCCGCGCCGTCCTGCGAGCGCGGCGATGCGGCTCGTCTCGTCCCGGCAGTTCCAGTCCATCGTTTCCGCGATCCCGGGCCTGCGCCGCCTCGCCCGGCGTGACGGTGAGGCGCTGTTCGATCTCGTTGCAGGTTTCGTTCATTCGCAGGTGCTCTGGTCGGTGGTCGAGCTGAAGCTGCTGCACCGGCTCTTCGACGGGCCGCTCGGGGCGGGGGCTTTGGCTCGGGACACGGGGATCCCGACGGAGCGCATGACGATCCTCTGCGATGCCGCGGTCGCTCTCGGGCTTCTCTCGCGGCGGCGGGGCGGGGATTATGCCCTCGCGCGCAAGGGGGCCGCGATCCTCGGTGTGCCGGGGCTGGAGGCGATGGTCTCGCATCACTCGGTCCTCTATCGCGACCTCTCGGATCCCCTTGCTCTCCTGCGGGGGGAGGAGACGGAGCTGTCGCGCTTCTGGCCCTACGTGTTCGGTGCCGGCGCGGCGGCGGATCCGGACACGGCACGTCGGTATTCGCAGCTGATGACCGACAGCCAGGCGCTCGTGGCGGAGGAGACGTTGCGCCGGATCGACCTGTCCTCCGCCGAGCGGATCCTCGACATCGGTGGCGGGACCGGCGCGTTCCTCATCGCGCTGGGCGCGCGGCATCCTGCGCCGCAACTGCATCTTTTCGACCTTCCCGCCGTCGTGCCCGCAGCGGAAGCGGCGTTTGCCGGGGCCGGACTGTCAGGCCGGGTAGACATCACCGCCGGTAGCTTTCGGGACGATCCCCTTCCGGAGAGGGCGGACGTGGTGACGCTGATCCGTGTTCTTTACGATCATACGGATGCAACCGTGCTGGCCCTGTTGCGGAAGGTACATGCGGCCTTGCCGCCCGGCGGTCGGGTCATCGTGAGCGAACCGATGACGGGGGGCGACAGGCCCAACCGGTCCGGCAACGCGTACTTCGCCTTTTATTGCATGGCGATGGGGACGGGCCGCGCGCGCGACCCCGCGTCGATTCGGGCATTGCTCGCACAGGTCGGGTTCGCCTCCGTCGCCGATCACGGAACGACGCGACCCTTCGTCAGCCATGTTCTCTCGGCCCGTAAATAGCTGCTCAAGTTGACAACTCATGTGTAAGGATGAATTGACAACTCATCTTGCCACGATAGAGTGACGGTAACGAGGGCGAGTCATAGTCGCCCGAAGGGAGGGACGGCTTCGTGCAGACAGAGGCGATCACCATGACCGGACCGGGGGCCATCGGCCTCCAGGATCTGCGACTGAAGGAGCCCGAGGCGGGCTCCGTCGTGATCGACATCCGCCAATCCGCCATTTCCACCGGGACCGAAAAGCTGCTCTGGACCGGTGAGATGCCGCCGTTCCCCGGCATGGGGTATCCGCTCGTTCCCGGCTACGAGGCCGTGGGCGAGATCGTCGAGACGACGCCGGATACGACCCTGAAGGTCGGCGATCGCGTGTTCGTCCCCGGTGCCGATTGCTACGACGGCGCGCGCGGCCTGTTCGGCGCCGCCGCATCCCGGGTGGTCACCCCGTCCTCGCGTCTGGTGAAGATCGACCCCGCCCATGGCGCGCAGGGTGCGCTGCTGGCGCTGGCCGCGACGGCGCGGCATGCCATCGCCGGTCTGCGGGTCGACCTCCCGGAACTCATCATCGGTCACGGGGCGTTCGGTCGCCTTCTGGCCCGTCTGACCGTCGCCGCCGGTGGACAGCCGACGATCTGGGAAACGGCACCCGAGCGTCGCGGTGGTGCGATGGGATACGAGGTTATCGACCCCTCCACCGACGAACGCCGCGACTACGCAACGATCTACGACGCCTCCGGAAACGCGACGCTGCTCGACGACCTGATCGGGCGGCTGGCCAAGGGCGGCGAGATCGTCCTCGCCGGGTTCTACCCCAAGCCGGTTTCCTTCGCCTATCCGCCCGCCTTCATGCGCGAAGCCCGCTTCCGCATCAGCGCCGAATGGACACGCGAGGATCTGATCGCGACGCGCGATCTGGTCGAGGACGGCATCCTGTCGCTGGACGATCTGATTACCCACACCCGGCCCGCGCGCGATGCGGCAGCCGCCTACGCCCAGGCTTTCGACTCCGTCGATTGCCTCAAGATGATCCTCGATTGGGAGACGGCCGCATGAGCCTCGATGACGTCCCGGACCTGAAGGACTTCTCGCAGCGTCTGCGCGACGAGGCGGCTGAAGAGCCGACCCTCGAAGTGCCGCAGGGCGAGCCGACCTCCAAGACGCAGATCATCGCGATCTACGGCAAGGGCGGGATCGGCAAGTCGTTCACGCTGGCCAACCTCAGCCACATGATGGCCGAGCAGGGCAAGCGCGTCCTGCTGATCGGGTGCGACCCGAAATCGGATACCACCTCGCTGCTCTTCGGCGGCAAGGCCTGCCCGACGATCATCGAGACCTCCGCCAGGAAGAAACTCGCCGGAGAGGAAGTCGCCATCGGCGACGTCTGCTTCAAGCGCGGTGGCGTCTTCGCCATGGAGCTGGGCGGGCCGGAAGTCGGTCGTGGCTGCGGCGGACGCGGCATCATCCACGGGTTCGAACTTCTGGAAAAGCTGGGCTTCCACGACTGGGATTTCGACTACGTGCTGCTCGATTTCCTTGGTGACGTGGTCTGCGGCGGGTTCGGCCTGCCGATCGCGCGAGACATGGCGCAGAAGGTGATCCTGGTCGCGTCCAACGACCTGCAATCGCTCTACGTGGCCAACAACGTCTGCTCGGCGGTGGAGTATTTCCGCAAGCTGGGCGGCAATGTCGGCGTGGCCGGGCTGGTCATCAACAAGGACGACGGTTCGGGCGAGGCCCAGGCCTTTGCCAAGGTCGCGGGCATCCCGGTACTGGCGTCCATCCCCCAGGACGACGACCTGCGCAAGAAATCCGCCAATTACCAGATCGTCGGCACCGCCGAGAGCCAGTGGGGCAGCCTGTTCGCCGAGCTGGGCGATGCGGTCTCGGTCGCGCCGCCGGTGCGTCCGACCCCGGTGGATCAGGACGGTCTGCTGGAGCTGTTCGACGAGAGCGAAACGGGCGGCGGCGTGACGCTGGAACCCGCGACGGATGCCGATATGCGCGGCAAGTTCTACGAAGTGAAGCCGTCGCTCGAGGTCGTGTACGACGATGCCTGACGACTTCCACGATATCGCGCAGGCGGGCGGGTGCTCCACCCCGGATACCTTCGAGGCTGCGGCCCGCAAGGCCGGCAAGGGCGACGTGCTGGACCGTTACAAGGCGGACTATCCGGTCGGGCCGCACGACAAGCCGCAGAGCATGTGCCCCGCTTTCGGGTCGCTGCGCGTCGGTCTGCGGATGAAGCGGGTGGCGACGGTGCTGTCCGGCTCCGCCTGCTGCGTCTACGGATTGTCGTTCGTCTCGCATTTCTACGGCGCGCGTCGCTCGGTCGGATACGTTCCGTTCGACAGCGAGACGCTGGTGACCGGCAAGCTGTTCGAGGACATCCGCGAGGCGGTCCACAAGCTCGCCGATCCCGCGAAACTGGACGCCATCGTGGTCACGAACCTCTGCGTGCCGACCGCGTCGGGCGTGCCGTTGCGCCTCTTGCCCGACGAGATCGACGGCGTCCGGATCATCGGCATCGACGTGCCGGGCTTCGGCATTCCGACCCATGCCGAAGCCAAGGACGTCCTGGCCGGAGCCATGCTTTCCTATGCCCGCAAGGAAGCGGCGGCAGGCCCCGTGCCCGCCCCCGCCGCGGGCAAATCCGATCGTCCGACAGTCACGCTGTTGGGCGAAATGTTTCCGGCGGACCCTCTGGGGATCGCCGGAATGCTCGCGCCACTCGGTCTGGCGGCAGGTCCGGTCGTTCCCTGCCGTGAGTGGCGCGAGTTCTATTCCGCGCTCGATTGCGGCGCCGTCGCTGCGATCCATCCGTTCTATACCGCCGCCGTGCGGGAGTTTCAGGCGGCCGGGCGCAGCATCGTCGGATCCGCACCGGTCGGCGCCGACGGGACGGCCGCATGGCTGGCTGCGATCGGGGACGCCTTCGGGATCGCCGCGGACAAGGTTGCCGAGGCGCAGAACGCGTTCATTCCCGCCATCCGCGGGGCCCTTGCGGGATCCCGGATCGACGGGACCGTGACGGTCTCGGGCTACGAAGGGTCCGAGCTTCTGGTCGCGCGCCTGCTGATCGAGAGCGGCGCGGATGTTCCCTATGTCGGCACCGCCTGCGCCAAGACGCCGTGGTCCGCGCCGGATCTGGAATGGCTCGAAGCGAAAGGCGTCACGGTCAAGTTCCGCGCTTCGCTGGAGGATGATCTGTCCGTCGTCGAGGGCCTGCGCCCCGACCTGGCCATCGGCACGACGCCGGTCGTGCAGCGCGCCAAGGAGCTGGGCATTCCGTCGCTCTACTTCACGAACCTTATTTCCGCGCGGCCCCTGATGGGACCCGCCGGAGCCGGATCGCTGCAGCAGGTCGTCAACGCCGCCATGGGCAACAAGGACCGCATGGCCAGGATGAAGGGCTTCTTCGAGGGTGTGGGCCATGGCGACACGGCCGGGATCTGGGAAGGCGCGCCGAACCTGCGCCCCGACTTCCGCGCCGCGCATCAGAAGAAACTCGACAAGAAGGCCCGCGCCGCCAAAGCGGAGCAGATGATCTGATGCTGGTTCAGGACCATGATCGGGCCGGTGGCTATTGGGGCGCAGTCTACGCGTTCTGCGCCGTGAAGGGCCTGCAGGTCGTCATCGACGGACCCGTCGGATGCGAGAACCTGCCGGTCACGAGCGTGCTGCACTACACCGATGCGCTGCCGCCCCATGAACTGCCCATCGTCGTGACGGGCCTCGGTGAGGAAGAGCTGGGCCGCGACGGGACCGAGGGCGCGATGAAGCGGGCCTGGGCCACGATGGACCCGGCATTGCCCGCGGTCGTGGTGACCGGATCCATCGCCGAGATGATCGGCGGAGGCGTTACGCCGCAGGGTACCAACATCCAGCGATTCCTGCCGCGGACCATCGACGAGGATCAGTGGCAGGCCGCCGACCGCGCGATGACGTGGATCTTCACCGAATTCGGGATGACCAAGGGCCGTATGCCCAAGGAAGCCAAGCGCGAGGAGCACGACAAGCCCCGCGTGAACATCCTCGGGCCGATGTACGGCACGTTCAACATGCCCTCCGATCTGGCCGAGATCCGGCGTCTGGTCGAGGGGATCGGCGCAGAGATCAACATGGTGATGCCGCTGGGCGCGCATCTGGCCGAGATGCGGAACCTCGTGAATGCGGATGTGAACGTCTGCATGTATCGGGAGTTCGGACGCGGTCTGGCCGAAGTGCTGGGCAAGCCGTATCTTCAGGCGCCCATCGGTGTGGACAGCACGACGGCATTCCTGCGCAAGCTGGGCGAGTTGACGGGGCTCGACCCCGAGCCGTTCATCGAGACCGAGAAGCATTCGACGCTGAAGCCGGTCTGGGATCTGTGGCGCTCCGTCACGCAGGATTTCTTCGCCACGGCGAGCTTCGCCATCGTGTCGAACGAGACCTATACCCGCGGCATCCGCCTGTTCCTCGAGGACGATCTGGGATTTCCCTGCGCCTTCGCCGTTCCGCGGCTGGCCGGCAAGAAGACCGACAACGACGCCGTGCGCGAGATGATCGCAACCAAGCGTCCGCTGATCGTGATGGGATCGATCAACGAGAAGATGTACATGGCCGAGACGTCGGGCGGTTTCGGACCGAAGCCCGCCTTCATCCCGGCAGGCTTCCCCGGTGCCGCCATCCGCCGCGCCACGGGCACGCCGTTCATGGGCTATGCCGGGGCGACGTACCTGTTGCAGGAAATCTGCAACGGCCTCTTCGACGCGCTGTTCCACATCCTGCCGCTGGGCACGGAGATGGACGCCGCCGAGGCGACACCGACACCTTTGCGCCGCGACTTCCCCTGGGAGCCCGAGGCGCAGGCCCTGCTCGACCGGATCGTGTCCGAGTTCCCCGTTCTAACCAGAATTTCCGCCGCCAAAAGCCTCCGCGACGAGGCCGAGCGCGCCGCCCTGAAGTCAGGGGCCGCGCGTGTGGATGCGGACACAGTGGCGCAGATCGCACCACGTTCACCCGAGTCCAAGGAGGACGCTCATGTCTGACATGACCTCGAATACCCCCATGCACCGCTCCCGCAAGGAGCCGGGCCTGGAATACTGGATGTACTTCGTTCCGGTTCTCGCGCTCTCGCTGCCGATGGCCGCGGCGCGCGCGGCGGCTGCGGCGGTGACATCCGACATGTCGGCCCGTCCCGGTATCCTGACGGATGCCTGGAGCCGGGCGCGGGATGTGACGACGACCATCTGCTCGATCTGAGCGGAAATTTCCGCCCCCTCCGGGGCGGACCGAATACCCCGGCACGTCAGACACGCCGGGGGTCTGGATAAGCTCCACTCCCGCGGCCGGGCGGTGCGGAGTCACAGCTTTCACCCTCCGCCAGGGGGGTGGACGGCCGGTGTCGCAATGAGGCGTCACCGGGGCCCGGCCGCAGGGTGTGCGGCGTCAGTCCCAAGGAGTTTTCCCATGGCTGACAGAACCGACCTGTCCTTCACAGGTCTCACTGACGAGCAGGCCCAGGAACTGCATGCGGTGTATTTGAGCGGGCTCTGGCTTTTCACGGCCGTAGCCGTCGTCGCTCACATACTCACGTATATCGTGTTCCCGTGGTTCAGCTGGTGAGGATTGATCATGTCCAAATTCTATAAAATCTGGCTGGTCTTTGACCCGCGGCGGGTCTTCGTGGCGCAGGGTGTCTTCCTGTTCCTCCTCGCCGTGATGATCCACCTCGTTCTGCTTTCATACGACGGATACAACTGGTTCGAGCTGAGCTCGAACGCCCGTCTTGTGGTCGCGGAATAACCGACATGGTCGCGGGCGGCCGACGGTCGCCCGCACCGAACGTCACATAATCAACCGACGGCATCGGGAGCCACGATATCCGCCCGACGACCGTCCCGAATGCGCGGAGGCAGCCCCATGGCATTGCTCAGCTTCGAGAGAAAATACCGCGTCCGTGGCGGGACGCTGATCGGGGGCGACCTTTTCGACTTCTGGGTGGGGCCGTTCTTCGTCGGCTTCTTCGGCGTCACGACGGCGTTCTTCGCGGCCCTCGGCACGATTCTGATCTTCATCGGCGCCGCCTGGCAGGGGACGTTCAATCCCTGGACCATCAACATCGCACCGCCGGACCTCGCCTACGGTCTTGGCATGGCACCCCTCCAGGAAGGCGGCCTGTGGCAGATCATCACGATCTGCGCGGTCGGTGCCTTCGTGAGCTGGGCCCTGCGGGAGGTGGAAATCTGTCGCAAGCTGGGGATGGGCTATCACGTGCCCTTCGCCTTCGGCGTCGCGATCTTCGCCTATGTCACGCTCAACGTGTTCCGCCCCGCCCTGATGGGCGCCTGGGGTCACGGCTTCCCCTATGGCATCTTCAGCCATCTCGACTGGGTATCGAACACCGGCTACGCCTACCTGCACTTCCATTACAATCCGGCGCACATGCTGGCGGTGACGCTGTTCTTCACCACCACCCTCGCGCTGGCGCTGCATGGCGCGCTGATCCTGTCGGCGGCCAATCCGGAGAAGGGCGAGGAAGCGAAGCTCCCCGATCACGAGGACACGTTCTTCCGCGACTTCATCGGATACTCGATCGGGACGCTGGGCATCCACAGGCTCGGCTTCCTGCTGGCGATCAATGCCGGTTTCTGGTCGGCGATCTGCATCATCATCAGCGGTCCGGTCTGGACCAAGGGCTGGCCCGAGTGGTGGAACTGGTGGCTCGAACTGCCGATCTGGCCCGGCGTGCAGGGAGGATTCTGAGATGTCGTTCTGGCCTGAATATCAAAACATCTTCACCCAGGTGCAGGTGCAGGGCGCACCCGAGATGGGCGTCGACAGCGGATCGGACATGTCCTCCGAACGCACCAAGGGAACATCGTTCAGCACGCTGGTCGGCCTCGTCGGCAACGCGCAGCTGGGGCCGATCTATCTTGGATACTACGGCGTCATCAGCCTCGCGACGGGCACGCTCTGGCTGAACATCATCGGCTTCAACATGCTGGCGCAGGTGGACTGGTCGATCCCGGAATTCATCCGGCAGCTCTTCTGGCTGTCGCTCGATCCGCCGTCGCCGGAACACGGTCTCCACATGCCGCCCCTCAAGGACGGCGGCTGGTACATGATCGCGAGCTTCCTGCTGCTGGTCTCGGTGCTGAGCTGGTGGCTCCGCTCCTACAGCCTCGCGGTGCAGCACAAGATGGGCAAGCACGTCGCCTGGGCGTTCGGCTCCGCAATCTGGTTGTTCCTCGTGCTCGGTCTCTTCCGCCCGATCTTCATGGGCTCCTGGTCGGAAATGGTGCCCTACGGCATCTTCCCGCACCTCGACTGGACCACGGCGTTCTCGATCCGCTACGGCAACCTCTACTACAACCCGTTCCACTGCCTGAGCATCGTGTTCCTCTACGGTTCGGTCCTGCTCTTCGCGATGCACGGCGCGACCATCCTGGCCGTCACCCGCTACGGCGGCGACCGGGAACTGGAGCAAATCTACGACCGCGGCACGGCGACGGAGCGGGCCTCCCTCTTCTGGCGCTGGACCATGGGCTTCAACGCCTCGATGGAGGGGATCCACCGATGGGCCTGGTGGTTCGCGGTCCTGACGCCGATCACCGGCGGGATCGGGATCCTGCTGACCGGGACGGTCGTCGACAACTGGTTCATCTGGGCGCAGGAGCACAACTTCGCCCCCACCTATCTCGAACCCTACGGTTACGAGTCCTACGTCCCGGGAGGTGAATGACATGTTTCCGAAGTGGTTCGACGACTGGAACGCCAAGAACCCGACCAACGTCTTCGGCCCCGCGATCCTCGTGGGAGCCGTGGGCGGGGCCCTCTTCGTCGCGGCGATGGTGGTCACCTGGGGCCAGCCCTTCGCGACGACCTCCGAGCAGACGGGTCCCCGGGGTACGGGCATGTCGGTGGTGAGCTTCATCAGCGAAGGGGACGATCCGACGCTGGTGGATTACTACACCGAGGAACCCTATCCCCGCGAGGCCGGTGAAGCGCTTGCCGGCGAGATCTACGAGAACGTTCAGGTTCTCGCAGGCGTCAGCGACGGCAATTTCAACCGGCTGATGAATGCCATGACCCAATGGGTCTCGCCCGACGAAGGCTGCACCTATTGCCACGTCGTGCAGGATGACGGGGAGGTCAACTACGCGTCCGACGAGATCTACACCAAGGTCGTGTCGCGCCGGATGATCCAGATGACGCAATACATCAACGACGAATGGTACGCGCATGTGAATGCGAATGCCGAAGTCGGGGTGAATTGCTACAGCTGCCACCGGGGCGAGAATGTGCCCTCGAACATCTGGTTCCGGATCGACCCGGTGACGGAGGCGACCCGCGGCTGGCCCTCGGTCCAGAATCGCGTGACGGCACAGTCGCAATTCACATCGCTGCCCTCGGACGCGCTCTACCGCTATCTCTACGAGGACAACGTGATCGCGGTGCATGATCTCGAAAGCCGCGTGCCCGGCATCCCGGGAGAAGAGGATTACGCCTCGATCCAGGATACGGAGCGCACCTACTCGCTGATGAACTACTTCGCCAACTCGCTGGGGGTGAACTGCGTGTTCTGCCACAACAGCCGGGCGTTCTACGATGGCGGGCAGATCACGCCGCAATGGGCGACCGCGTCGCTCGCGATCGAGATGGTGCGGGAGGTCAACAACGAGTTCCTCGAACCGCTTGGCCCTGTCTATCCGCCCGAACGTCTCGGACCGGTCTACGCGGACGCGCCGAAGGCGGCCTGCATGACCTGTCACAAGGGCTACAACAAGCCGATGCAGGGTCTGAACATGATCGCCGACTGGCCCGAACTCGCGAGTGCTGAGCCGCCCGTCTACGAGTAGGAATCGGCTCGACCTTCGAAAACGCAGAGGGCGCGGCTCAGGTCGCGCCCTCTGTCGTTCGGGTGGAACTTGAATCGCGAGACGGAAGCGACATGACGCGCTCCTGGATCGACGTCGCTGTCAGCGATCATGTCGGGACCGGTGTCGCTGGTGGTGGATTAGCACAGCTGGGGCACGACAGGCATGGGGCGGTGAAGGCTCTGAGCGGAGGCGATATCCCATGACTTCGCGTTGATCGCGCAGGTCATGGGGATCGCCGATCCGATCTGACGACGGCGCTCCGGTCAGGCCCGGTTCAGCATCCCGAAGATCGCATCCATATGGTCGCGCATGTAGATGCGCAGCCAGGGCGTGAACCGGTCCGGATGGCGGTCGAGCTCGGCGGTGAGATCGTGGAGATCCACCCAGCGGACCGCCTGAACCTCGCCGGGATTCAGGTCCATGGCGACGTCAGGTGACATCTCGGCGGTGAAGACCTCGACCACCTCGTGCTCCGTCAGGCCGCCACCCACATCGGCGCGGTATTCGATGGTGCCGCGGGGAACGGGGCGGAGATCGGCGATCCCCAGCTCCTCTGAGACTCGCCGCACCGCACAGGCCGCGCCGTCCTCGCCCCAATGCGGATGCGTGCAGCACGTGTTCGCCCAAAGTCCGGGCGTGTGATATTTCGAGGCCGCCCGCTGCTGGATCAGGGTCCGGGACCCGTCCATCGCGAAGACGGAGACCGCCTTGTGTCGAAGGCCGCGGCGATGGACCTCCATCTTGTCGACCGGCGTCAGCGTGCCGTCGACCCAGGCCGGGATCGTCGCGTCCGTCACGCCTCGGTCGGCTCCGCCGCGGGCGCAGGCGTCGGACGACCCATTGCCGGAACGATCCCGAGCAGGTGGGCGACGTTCTTGATGCCGATCTTGATATGCGCCAGCGGCCGGGCCTTCACGAGTTCCTTGTTCATGTAGGCCTCGAAGGTCAGACGCTGTACGTCGACATCGTGACACAGGGTGACGAAGCGCTCGCGCCGTTCGTCGGACCGGTAATAGGCGTCCTGCATCGCGCCGAGGATCTTGAAGACGGCCTTGTGGTCCTTCATGAACAGCTTCCGCGCCAGAGCCAGATGCTTCGGGTTGTCCGTCGCCAGGACCTTCTCGCAGGCAACCGCGGCGACGCGGCCCCCGACCATCGCGTAGAAGATGCCCTCGCCCGAACTGGGTGCCACCACGCCCGCGGCGTCCCCGGCCAGCACCAGGTCCGTGCCGTTGTCCCACTTGTCCAGCGGGCGGAGCGGGATCGGCGCGCCTTCCTTCCGGATGGTCGCGCAGTCGGTCAGGCCCGAGGCGGAGCGGAGCGCGCGCGTCGCTTCCTTCAGGTCGACGCTGCCGTCGCATGTGCCCATGCCGACGCTGGCCTGTCCGCCATGGGGAAAGACCCAGCCGTAAAAGTCGGGGCTGATGGCGCCGTCATAGACGACGTCGCAGCGGGTCGGGTCGTAGCTGCCGACCGCCGCGGGGGCCTCGATGATCTCGTGATAGGCGATCACATAGGGTATTTCCTTGCCGCCCTTGACCTCGGCCCGGGCCACGCCCGACCGCGCGCCGTCCGCCCCGATCACGAGGCGGCAATCGAGGCGCCGCGTCTCGCCGCTGGCCTTGTCGCGATAGATCACGGTCTGGACATTTCCCGCCCGTTCGATCCGCTGGAACGTGCCCGTCAGGCGCGTGGCTCCGGCATCGGCGGCGCGGATCCGAAGGAATTCGTCGAAATGCTCCCGGTCGACCATGCCGACATACCCGTCCTCGATCGGGATATCGACCTTCCGTCCGGTGGGAGAGATCATGCGGGCGGTGTTGATCTTGGCGACCAGCATGTCCTCGGGGATCTCGAAATCGCGCACCGCGCGGGGCGGGATCGCGCCGCCGCAGGGCTTGATCCGGCCCGCCTTGTCAATCAGCGCGACGTTGCGCCCGGCATGGGCAAGGTCATGGGCCGCGGTAGCGCCGCTGGGCCCCCCGCCGATGACCACGACGTCGAAGGTGGGGACGTCCAAAGTCGGCACGTCGACGGTCTGGTTCGGCATGGTCATTCTCCGGGGACGAGTTGCGGGGCAGGGGATTCGACGGTGCGCATGGCCATCCATGCGGCCGCGGTGAAGAGGACGGCTTCGGCGAGGAACACGGAGCCGAAGGCGGTGGCATCGGACATGGACAGGCGCAGGATATCGACCAGCGCCGCGCCGGTCAGACCGCCGAACCCGGCGGCCACGGCCTGCGCCGCACCCCAGAGGCCCATGCGGGTCCCTTCGCGGGCGGCGCGACCCTCGCCCGCCAGCGCCATCATCGCGCCGATGGCGGCAACCGCGAACATCCCGTTGAAGAAGCCGAGTGTCACCGTCGCGGGCAGGAGCGGCGCGCCCGGTCCCTGGGACCCGAGCATCGCGATGGCGACGAGGGAAGCGGCAGAGCCGAGGCAACCGGCCACGACCCAGGATCGGAGGGAGCCGAGTTTGAGCCCGGTCGCCATGATCCCGACCGTGACCATCCCGAGGAAGACGCCCCCGTTCTGCGCGCCCGACAGGGACGTGGACTGACCCGGGGTGAAAGCGAAAACGAGGCCCGCATAGGGCTCCAGGATCAGTTCCTGCATGAAGTAGGCCGTCATCGACAGGAAGACGAAGCCGGTGAATGTCCGCGCCCGCGGTTCGGCCCAGACCTCCCGCAATCCCGCCATCAGGGGGGCGGAGGGGGTGCGCGGGGCGGGGGGAATGCGGCGTTCGATCCGCCCGATGGCAAGCGTCGTGACGACGAGTGCGACGCCCGCGACGCAGGCCGTGATGGTGAGCAGCCGGGCGGGACTGTACGGATCCAGCAGCGCTCCGACGATGCCCGCCGTGCCTGCGATACCGAGGATCATCATCAACCAGGTGATCGTCGCCGCCGCGGCCCGCCGGTGCGGTGCGGTCGCCGTCGCCAGCAAGGCCAGAAGCGACGTGCCGGAGGCGCCGACGCCGAGCCCGATCATCGCGTAGGCCAGAACCGAGAGCGCCATGCCGAGCCCGAAGCTCTGCGGAAGGACGACCACGCCGAAGGCGGCGAGCACCGCGCCGAGGCCGAGAATGGCCATGCCGCCGATGATCCAGCGGGTGCGGTTCGCCGCGACATCCGAGCGGTAGCCCCAGCCGGGTCGCGTCACCTGCACCCCGTAATGCAGCGCCACCAGCGCACCCGGCAGGACCGCCGGTAGCGCCAGTTCCACCACCATCAGACGGTTCAGGGTGGAGGTCGTGAGGACAACGATCGCCCCCAGCGCCATCTGGATCAGGCCGAAGCGGACGATATGGCTCCAGCTCAGCATCTACAGGCCCCGCAGCGCGACGGCCGCGACCATCATGCCCGACACGGAGAGCAGGACGCCGGTCCCGTTGAACCAAGGGGCCAGACCTTTCGGGTCGCGCAGCATCCGGCGCATCGCGACAAGCTGCACCGCGACCAGCATTGCGATGATGGCGCCATGGCCGGGACGGTCCCACGCCACGAGCGCCGCGACCACGGCGGCCTGCGGCACTGCCATGACCCAGCAGGCGACGCGTGCCGCCCGCTCGGGGCCGAGGGTCACCGGGAGGGAGTTCACGCCGTGTTGCCGGTCCCCTTCGAGTGCCTTGAAGTCGTTCAGGGTCATGATTCCGTGGGCGCCTATCCCGTAGAGCAGGGCGATCGCAACGATGCGCCAGTCGGGTGCCCCGCCGACGAGGACCGCCGCGCCGGTGATCCAGGGCAGCGTTTCGTAGGACAGGCCGCAGAGGCCGGGCCCCCACCAGCCGGACCGCTTCGCGCGCACCGGTTCGGCGGAATAGGCCCAGGCGGCCGCGACGGCGAGCAGGGTCGCGCCGAAGCCCCACGGTCCCAGAAGTGCACCGACCGCGATCGACAAAGCCGTCATGGCCAGCGCGATCCAGAGGCCCCATCGGCCCGGGACCCGGCCCGATGGGATCGGGCGGTCCGGCTCGTTTATGGCATCCACGTGCCGGTCGCACCAATCGTTCGCGGCCTGGCTCATGCCGCAGACGATCGGTCCGGCAAGGACGATGCCAAGCACGACGAGGACCGGGGCCGATGTCGGAGAGACCCCGGAGGAGACGACGCCGCAGAGATAGGCCCACATCGGCGGGAACCACGTGATCGGCTTGATCAGACGCAGCATGGCGGATGGTTCGGGGTATCGCCGGGTGTGTAAGGCTGTCGTGACACTCATGACTGTACACTAGCCGATACAGATGAGTCGCAACAAGAGGTTTACACGTCCACCGGTGTCAGGGCTCGTCGCGCTGCACCAGGCCGTATTTCCGCAGTTTGACGTAGAGGCTCTGACGGCTCAGCCCCAGCATCTCGGCCGCGGCCACGCGGTTGTTGCTCGTCAGGTCGACGGCCGCCTCGATGCATTGCCGCTCGACCACATCCGTCATGGACGCGACGATGTCCCGCAGCGGCAGCGAACCGACAAGCGAGATCGCATTCGCCATCGCCGGATTGTCTGCCGTATCCGCCCTGCCGGAGGGTCCGGTCTCGCGCAATGCGTTGCTTCGACCTGTATCCCGGATCACGAAGCCATGGCCCGCAGGCTCGACTCCGTCCGACAGCGAGGTCGCCGACATCTCCACCGAAAGGTGCGAGCCGAACGACGTGACGATACGGGTGGCGAAGGTGCCGACCTGCTCGTCTTCCGTCAGAACCTTCAGATCGACGCCCCCGCGGGAGAGGATGTCGGCCATGGACCGGCCCCGAAGGTCCGCAACGGCGTCGATATCCATCATCGACAGGAACGAGTCGTTCGCCTGGACGATCCGGTGTTCCGCATCGGTGAAAACGATGGCGTCCCGCGACCCGCGATAGAGGTCGGCCAGACGTTCCATCAACGGCTCGGCCCGTCCGCCGATGGCGGGAGAGGCCTGCAGATCCGGGTCCACCAGACGGCACAGCAGCACCCGCTCGCCCGCATTCCGGAACAGAATTGGCACCACATCGATGGAACCGGAACTGCGGCGCAGGGGGACGGTGAGCGCACTCATCGCCTCGTCCTGCGCGACCCGGCACAATTCCTCGATGAACGCACCCTTGCGACGACCGTCGAATTCCTGGGCGAACGCCCCGCCGGTCAGCCCCTGCTGTCCGCCGCCGAGCATCCGCGCGGCACTGCCGTTCAGATCGAGGATACGACCACTGGCCACGTCCACGAGAACGAAAGCTTCCGACGCCGCATCGAGGAGCACACGATACCGCGTCTCGTAGATGCGCTGCGCCTCGTAGTCCTTCTCCAACGCGAGCTGCGCCCGGACCAGCCGTTGCTGAAGTTCGGCCAGCGGTCGCATGTCACGCCCGAGCATCAGGACACGTCCGTCCCGCCCGGTCTGATGCAGGGTGTAGCGCACCGGGAAATCCCAGGCGGCGCCGTCGATATGGTTCACCTCGATGGATTTCGGCCGATCCGGATCATGCCGTGCGACGGCGGCCAGTTGGGCCATGACCTTGGGCTGACTGTCGGGCGCCAGGAATTCGGCGATCTTTCGCCCTTCCCAATGCTCCATCCGGCCCATCGCGGAGTTCAGCGGGTTGCTGGTAATCGAGATTATGGTGCCGCCTTCGGACAGAACGATGGCGAGGTCCGCTGCCGTCGCGACGATATCCCCGAAATGCTCCGGCGCGATCCTCGGTCCGGAACGTTCGTTCCAGAAGTCGCTCTCCCGGGTGTTCATTGGGTTACCTCACAGGGGCGCGGGTCGCGCCGGTCGTCAGAATTGCCCGATCAGGCGGAAACCGGCGCGGCTGAGCCGTCGATCGCACATAGGGGGAAGTCGCAATATCTTAAAGCAGCAAGCAGGTCGTTGGTTGCAAGGTCGGCGCCGACCGAACGTCCGCCGGTCTCGTCCATATGGAGGGCGGGACCGCCGACGACGATGGGAATCGCCCGGGGCACGGCCCTGCGCAGGTCGCGGATCAGGTCGCGCATCAGATCGAGCGACCAGTAGCTCCCGGACGTTATCATCAGCGCGGACGGCGCCGCCCGGGCAATGGCGCGGGCGAGTTCCGGTACCGCGAGCCCGCCGACAAGGCGCGTCGGCGCACCGAGTTTGCGGAAACGGTCGGACAGGAAGGCCGCGGGAAGGGTGTGCTGTTCCCAGCGCGGCACGATCACCATCAGCGAATCGGCATCGCTGGCCGGAAGCGCGAACCGGCCAAGGAGACGGACCGCGTCCTGGACACGCGTGGATACGATCGTGACGTCAACGAAGGACATGGAATCGTCTTCCCATGCCGTGCCGATCCGCCGGGCGACGCCGGGCAGGACGCGATCCAGAAGTATGTCCGAAAGCCGACGGTTACGCCGCGCGGCGTCGAGCAGGGCGCGTCTCGGGGCGTCGTCATCCTCCAGGAAGATGTGCTCGGCCAACGGAATCAGGCTGTCGGTCAGAAGGTCGTCTTCTCCCACGACCTTCGTCAGCGCGATCAGGCGGCGAACGGCCCCCAGTAATCCATCGGCGCCAACGGCTTCGGCCGTTGGCTGCAAGAGGATCCGCGTGTTGCTTCCCATCTGTGTCCCTCCGCTTGTTTTTTATAGCTGGATTACCCGCACAAGAAGACACCGGCAGCCAGTTGTCAATCTTATCTGACACTCCGCCCCCGGGGATGCGTCATTCTGGCGTGACAAAAGGCATCCGGGATGTGTAACTTCAAGTTGACAACAAATCCGTAAATGCTGTGATACTGCCGCAGGGGAGAACCGACCACGATGAACATGCGGAATCGATCCAGTTCCAGAGCGGCCCTCTACACGCCGCAGGAACGCGCGCGGCGGGATGCGAGCGTCTGGACGCTGATCCAGGGCGTGCTCGCACCGATTCAGTTCCTCGTCTTCCTCGTCTCGCTCACACTGGTCCTCCGGTATCTCGCGACCGGGACGGGCTACGAGGCGGCAACCCTGTCGATCATCGTGAAGACCGGTTTCCTCCTCGCGATCATGGTCACCGGCTCGATCTGGGAGAAGGTCGTCTTCGGCCGCTGGCTCTTCGCGCCCGCCTTCTTCTGGGAGGATGTCGTGAGCTTCGGCGTCATCGCGCTGCACCTCACCTATGTCTGGATGCTCCTCGACGGCGGATTCGGCCCCCGGGCCGAGATGGTCTGCGCGCTGGCCGCTTATACCGCCTACGTCGTGAACGCGGCGCAGTTCCTGTGGAAGCTGCGGGTCGCCCGGCGTCAGGGTCCGAGCGCGCAGGAGGTGCCGGCATGAACGCCCCCCTCCAGCGCGGCTGCACCGACACCCCCGTAATCCGCGAGCGGGGTCAGCACGAGGTCTTCTGCGGTCTGACCGGCATCATCTGGCTTCACCGCAAGATGCAGGACGCCTTCTTCCTCGTGGTTGGGTCACGTACTTGTGCGCATCTGCTGCAATCGGCGGCGGGCGTGATGATCTTCGCCGAGCCCCGTTTCGGAACCGCCATCCTGGAGGAGGGAGACCTCGCCGGGTTGAAGGACGCGAACGAGGAACTGGACCGGGAGGTCGCACGCCTGCTGGAACGGCGGCCCGATATCCGGCAGCTCTTCCTCGTCGGCTCCTGCCCGTCCGAGGTCATCAAGCTCGATCTCGCCCGCGCGGCGGAGCGTTTGAGCCAGAGCCACGCGCCCCATGTCCGGGTGCTGAACTATTCGGGGTCCGGCATCGAGACGACCTTCACCCAGGGCGAGGATGCCTGCCTCGCCGCGATGGTTCCCGGCCTTGCCGCGACGGAGGCGTCGAACCTGCTTCTCGTCGGCGCCCTGCCGGATGTGGTGGAGGATCAGGCGCGCGGCCTTCTGGCGCAGATGGGGATCGAACAGGTGCAGGTCCTGCCCGGCCGCCGCGCCGATCAGGATCCGCAGGTCGGTCCGAATACGCGATACGCCCTGCTCCAGCCTTTCCTCGGCGACACCGCCGCCGCCCTCGATGGCCGCGGCGCAACCCGGATCGCGGCGCCCTTTCCGTTCGGCGAGGAGGGAACGACCCTCTGGCTTCGCGCCGTGGCCGATGCGTTCGGCATCGACGCCGAAACCTTCGACAGGGTGACCGAGGCGCCCCGTGCCCGGGCCCGCAAGGCCGTCGCCGCCGCCGCGGCGCATCTGTCCGGCCTGCGGATCTCCTTCCTGCCCGACTCGCAGATGGAACTGCCCCTCGCGCGGTTCCTGACCCGCGAATGCGGGATGGAGGCGGTCGAGGTCGGCACGCCGTTCCTGCACCGCGAGATCATGGCCGACGAGCTTGCGCTTCTGCCCGGCGGGCCCCGTCTTGCCGAAGGGCAGGACGTCGAGAAGCAGCTCGACCGCCTTCGTGCGGACCGCCCCGACCTGACCGTCTGCGGCCTCGGCCTCGCCAACCCGCTGGAGCGGGAGGGTCTGACGACGAAATGGGCCATCGAACTGGTGTTCACGCCGGTCCATTTCTACGAGCAGGCGGGCGATCTCGCGTCGCTGTTCTCGCGCCCGATCCGCCGCAAGGCGCTTTTGTCGGTGGCTGCGGAATGAAGCTGACGGTCTGGACATACGAGGGCCCGCCCCATGTCGGCGCCATGCGGGTCGCCACCGGGATGGAAGGACTGCACTACGTCCTGCACGCGCCGCAGGGCGACACCTATGCGGACCTCCTGTTCACGATGATCGAGCGGCGCGGCAAGCGGCCGCCGGTGACTTACACCACTTTCCAGGCGCGCGATCTGGGGGCCGACACGGCAACGCTGTTCAAGGACGCCTGCCTGGCCGCCTACGAGCGGTTCAAGCCGGAAGCGCTGATCGTCGGTGCGTCCTGCACCGCCGAACTGATCCAGGACGATCCCGGCGGCCTCGCCGAAAGCATGGGTCTGCCGGTGCCGGTGATCGCGCTGGAACTGCCCAGCTATTCCCGCAAGGAATTGTTCGGGACCGACGAGACCTTCTATCAGCTTTGCCGCCACCTTGCGAAGCCCTGCGACCGCACGCCGGAGATCACCTGCAACATCCTCGCGGCCACCGGCCTCGGCTTTCGCCATCGCGACGACGTGATCGAGGTAACGAAGCTGCTGGAGGATATGGGGATCGCGGTGAACGTGGTTGCGCCGATGGGGTCGCGCCCATCGGATCTCGCCCGTCTTGGGGCCGCGCATTTCAACGTCGTGCTCTATCCCGAACATGCCGAGGCCGCCGCGCGCTGGCTGGAGCGCGAACACGGACAGCCTTTCACGAGGACCATCCCCATAGGCACCCGCGCCACCCGCGCCTTCGTCCGCGAAGTGGCGGAGATGGCAGGCGTCGCGCCGGTGCTGGACACGGGTGACCTGCGTCAGCCCTGGTGGAGCGCGAGCGTGGACAGCACCTATCTGACCGGCAAGCGGGTCTTCGTCTTCGGCGATGCGACCCATGCCATGGCCGCCGCCCGCGTCGCGCGCGACGAGATGGGGTTCGAGGTCGCCGGGCTCGGCTGCTACAACCGCGAATTCGCCCGCCCCGTCCGGGCGCTGGCGAAGGAGATGGGCGTCGAGGCGCTGATCACCGACGATTATCTCGAAGTCGAGAAGCGGATCGCCGAACTGGCCCCCGAGATGATCCTCGGCACCCAGATGGAGCGGCATATCGGCAAGCGGCTGGGCATTCCCTGTGCCGTCATATCCGCGCCGGTCCATGTGCAGGACTTCCCCGCCCGCCACTCGCCGCAAATGGGTGTCGAGGGCGCGAACGTCTTGTTCGATACCTGGGTGCATCCGCTGGTGATGGGGCTGGAGGAGCATCTCCTGACGATGTTCCGGGACGATTTCGAATTTTCGGATGCCGCAGGTCCGTCGCATCATGGCGGACACGCGCCTGGCGCCGAAGCCGCACCCGCGAAAGTTGCCGCCGAGACGCAGGCCGGAGAGCCGGTCTGGGCCGTTCTGGCCGAGAAGGAGCTGCGCAAGATCCCGTTCTTCGTCCGCGGCAAGGCCAAGCGGAACACCGAAGCCTTCGCTGCCGAGCGCGGCGTGGCGGAAATCAGCGTCGAGACCCTTTACGAAGCGAAGGCCCATTATGCGCGGTGATGGCCCGACCCCCTATCGCGTGGCGATCGTCACGCTGGACGCTCATGCCGCCGGACCCGTGGCGCGGGTCGGCCTTCGGCTCGCGGACGAGTTTCCCGGGCTCGAGGTCAGCGTTCACGCCTCCGCGGAATGGGCCGAGCAGCCCGAAGCTCTGGAAGTGGCGCGGGAGGCCGTGTCCAGCGCCGATATCGTCGTCTGCGGCCTGCTGTTCATCGATGAGCATCTGCAAGCCATCCGGCCTGCCCTCGAAGCGCGGCGGGATCGCTGCGACGCGATGGTGGGGATGGTCTCCGATCCATCGATCGTGAAGCTGACGAAGATGGGCGATCTGGACATGGCCGCGCCCTCCTCGGCGGCTGTCCAGTTGCTCAAGAAGCTCCGGGGCTCCAAGGCGCCCAGTGCCTCTTCGGGCGAGAAGCAGATGAAGATGCTGCGCCGCCTGCCGAAGCTTTTGCGCTACATCCCCGGCAAGTCGCAGGATCTGCGCGCCTGGTTCCTCTGCATGCAGTATTGGCTCGGTGGATCGGACGACAATTTCGAAGGTCTGCTGCGTTCGCTCCTCGGTCGGTACGCACCCGATTTCGACACCAAGGGCGCCGCGCCGGTCGAATATCCCGAGGTCGGCCTGTACCATCCGGATGTCGGGATTGTGACGGAGATCGCCGATCTGCCCCCCGCGCCGGTCGTTCCCGCGAATAACGTATCGGACTCGATCCGGGGCGCGGGTGCGGCGCGCCCGGCGACCGTGGGCCTTCTGCTGATGCGGTCCTACGTGCTGGCGCGCGACACGGCCCATTACGACGCCGTCATCCGGGCCTTCGAGGCGCGGGGCGTGCGGGTTCTCGCCGGGTTCGCGGGCGGCCTCGACATGCGTCCGGCGATGGATCGCTACTTCTCGGAGGGGCGCATCGACGCGCTGGTCGGCCTGTCGGGGTTCAGCCTCGTGGGCGGGCCCGCCTACAACGACAGCGCCGCCGCCGTCGCCGCTTTGGTCGCGCTCGACGTTCCTTATGTTGCGGCGCACCCGCTTGAATTCCAGACGCTGGGACAATGGGGCCGGTCGGGTCAGGGGCTCGGACCGGTCGAGACGACGATGCTGATCGCGTTGCCGGAGATCGACGGGGCGACCAATCCAATCGTTTTTGCCGGACGGCACGATGCGAGTGGCTGTGCCGGATGCACGCGGCGCTGTTCCGGCGGCCAAGGCCGCGAGATGGCGCCTTGCCCGGAACGGATCGACGCCCTCGTGGCACGGGCGACGAAACTCGCGAACCTGCGCCGGTCCGAGAATGCCGCGCGGAAGGTCGGCATCGTCCTCTTCAACTTCCCGCCCAATGCCGGGCGCGCCGGAACGGCAGCGTATCTGTCGGTGTTCGAATCGCTGCACAACACGCTCCGCCGGCTGCGCGACGATGGGCATGATTGCGACGTTCCGGAGAGTGTCGAGGCGCTGCGCGAGGCGATTCTGGGCGGGAATGCCGCGACCTACGGACAGGATGCGAACGTGGCGGGGCATATCAGTGCCGACCGTCTCGTGACCGAGGACCCATACTTGGCCGAAACCGAGGCCGCGTGGGGCCCGGCACCGGGCCGGGCGCAGTCGGACGGAACCGGCGTGTTCGTCCTGGGCGCGCGGTTCGGCAACGTGTTCGTCGGGTTGCAGCCGGCCTTCGGCTACGAGGGCGATCCGATGCGCCTCCTGTTCGAGAAGGGGTTCGCACCGACCCATGCTTTCGCGGCATTCTATCGCTGGATGCGGAACGATTTCGGTGCCGACGTGGTGCTGCATTTCGGGATGCACGGTGCGTTGGAATTCATGCCCGGACGGCAATCGGGCCTCGGGGCGACGGATTGGCCCGACCGGCTGATCGGGGATGTGCCGAACGTCTATCTCTATGCGTCCAACAACCCTTCCGAGGCCTCGCTGGCCAAGCGGCGGTCGGGCGCTGTCACGGTGACGCATGTGACGCCGCCGCTTCTGGCCAGCGGGCTCTACAAGGGCCTGCAGGCGCTCAAGGACAGCGTGCAGCGCTGGCGTGCGGGAACCCGTTCGGACGATCTGGCCGAATTGATCTCGGATCAGGCGGCGGCGGTGGACATGGACGGGTCGGAGCCCGACACCCTGTGGAAGGCGCTGCTGGAGACGGAGGCGGCGCTGATCCCCGAGGGGCTCCACGTCGTCGGCGCCGATCTGACCGATGCGCAGATGGCGGCCTATCTCGGCCACCTGCCGGAGGAGTCGCGCGAGGCCGCCGCCATGGCCCTGCGTTCCAATGCGGAGCTGGACGGCGTGATGCGCGCGTTGTCGGGGCATTTCGTGGCGCCGGTGCCGGGCGGCGATCTGATCCGCTCGCCCGAGGTGCTGCCCGCCGGGCGCAACATACACGCCTTCGATCCGTTCCGGATGCCCACGGCCTTCGCGCTTCGCGACGGCGTGGCGCAGTCGGACCTGTTGATCGCGGCCCATTCGGAAATGCCGCACAGCGTCGCGCTCGTCCTTTGGGGCTCGGACAACATCAAGTCGGACGGTGTGCCGATCGCGCAAGCCCTGGCGCTGATGGGGGCCAAGCCGCGCTTCGACCATTACGGACGGCTCTGCGGTGCGGAACTGATCTCGCTGGCGGATCTGGGACGGCCGCGGATCGATGTCGTGATGACGCTTTCGGGCATCTTCCGCGACCTGCTGCCGCTGCAGACGCGCCTGCTGGCGGAAGCGGCGTTCCTCGCGGCCTCCGCGGACGAGCCGGAGGACATGAACTTCGTCCGCGCCCATGCGTTGGCCTATGCCGCGAAGATGGGCTGCGATTTCGAGACGGCCGCCCTGCGCGTCTTCTCCAATGCCGAGGGCGCCTACGGCTCGAACGTGAACCTTCTGGTCGATAGCGGCGCCTGGGACGACGAGGGCGAGCTGGCCGATGCGTTCGAGGCGCGGAAATCATTCGCCTATGGGCGCAACGGCAAGGCGGCCCGTCAGGCGGACCTGATGCAGGCGGCGCTGGCCGATGTGGACCTCGCCTATCAGAACCTCGAATCGGTCGAACTGGGCGTGACGACTGTGGATCACTACTTCGACACGTTGGGCGGGATCAGCCGGGCGGTGAAGCGGGCCAAGGGCGTCGAGGCGCCGGTCTATATCGGCGACCAGACCACGGGCGCCGCGAAGGTGCGGACCCTGAAGGAACAGGTGGCGCTGGAGACGCGCAGCCGGTCGCTGAACCCCAAATGGTTCGAGGGAATGCTCAAGCACGGACCCGAAGGGGTCTCGATGCTGGAGGCCCAGGTGACGAACACGCTCGGCTGGTCGGCGACGACCGGCGAAGTCGATCCCTGGGTCTATCAGCGCATCTCCGAGACCTTCGTGCTGGACGAAGAGATGCGCCGCCGTCTGGCGGAGCTGAACCCCAAGGCGAGCGCCCGGATGGCGAATCGCCTGCTGGAAGCCGGGGACCGGGATTTCTGGCAACCGGATGCCGACACACTTGCCGCGTTGCAGGACGCCGCCGACGAGCTCGAAGACCGGCTCGAAGGCATCACCGTGGCCGCGGAATAGGAGAGAGACATGCCCAAGGATACCATCCCAGACCTCGGCCTCGACGGCGAAGGCTCCGTCCAGGTGCATCAGGACGAAGGCGCGAAGATCGAGGGGGCCAAGGTCTTTTCGGTCTACGGCAAGGGCGGGATCGGCAAATCGACGACCTCGTCGAACCTGTCGGCAGCCTTCACCAAGCTCGGAAAGCGGGTCCTTCAGATCGGCTGCGACCCGAAGCATGACAGCACGTTCACCCTGACGGGGCGGCTGCAATCGACGGTGATCGACACGCTCAAGGAGGTGGATTTCCACGCCGAGGAGCTGCGGCCCGAGGATTTCGTCGCCATCGGTTATGGCGGTGTGCAATGCGTCGAGGCCGGTGGGCCGCCTGCGGGCACCGGCTGTGGCGGCTATGTCGTGGGACAGACGGTGAAGCTCCTGAAGCAGCATCACATGCTGGAGAACACCGACGTCGTGATCTTCGACGTCCTCGGTGACGTGGTCTGCGGTGGCTTCGCGGCGCCGCTGCAACATGCGGACCGGGCGCTGATCGTGACGGCGAACGATTTCGACAGCATCTACGCGATGAACCGCATCATCGCGGCGGTGCAGGCCAAATCCAAGAACTACAAGGTCCGGCTCGCCGGCTGTGTCGCGAACCGGTCCAAGGATACGGACGAGGTGGATCGCTACTGCCGCACTGTCGGCTTCGACCGGATCGCGCATATGCCCGATGTCGACGCCATCCGGCGCTCGCGCCTCAAGAAGAAGACGCTGTTCGAGATGGACGACGAGGAGGACATCGTGCGGTGCCGGGCCGAATACGTCCGCCTAGCGCATGTCCTCTACAACGGCACCGAGGGCACGACGCCCGAAGCGCTGCCGGACCGGGAGATCTTCGAATTGTTGGGTTTCGACTGACATGGACTACGCCGCCACCAGAGACCGGGTCGAGCACTACTTCGACCGGAGCGCCACGCAGGTATGGGAGCGTCTGACCTCGGACGCACCCGTCAGCCGTGTGCGCGCGACGGTCCGGGCGGGGCGGGACCGGATGCGGGCGGCGATGCTGGACTGCCTGCCGGACGATCTGCGCGGTGCGCGGGTGCTCGATGCCGGATGCGGCGCGGGTCAGATGGTGGCCGAGCTGGCGGCGCGCGGTGCCGAAGTGGTCGGCGTGGATATCTCTCCCGCCCTGCTGGACGTGGCGGCGCGGCGCTTGCCCGACGGCGTGCGCGACCGGGTGACGTTGCGGTCGGGCGACATGTTCGATCCGGCGCTGGGGTCGTTCGACGCCGTCCTGGCCCAGGATTCGATGATCTACTACCGCGCGCCGGACCTGGCCGCGAAGCTGGACGCGCTCTCGGAGCGGACGGGGCAGGTGGTGTTCACCGTCGCGCCCCGGACGCCGTTCCTGATGGCGTTCTTCGGGCTGGGCAAACTCTTTCCCCGGGCCGACCGGTCGCCGGTCATGGTGCCGCAGGATACGGCGCGCCTCGGCGCTCTCGTCGCGGGCGAGTTGCGCGAGGTCGAGCGGGTCACGAGCGGGTTCTACATCTCCACCTGTCTGGAGCTGCGCACATGAGTGGAGCGAAGGTCCTCAAGATGTTCGCCCTGAACATGCTGCCCTTCTCGGATGCAGGCTCCGAGACGCTGCCGCTGCGCCAGTTGCTGCGTCTGTCGCTGTTCCAGGTCTCGGTCGGCATGGCCGCCGTGATGATGCTCGGCACGCTGAACCGCGTGATGATCGTGGAGCTTGGCCTTTCGGCGCTGCTGGTGGCGTCGATGATCGCGCTGCCGGTCCTGATCGCACCCTTCCGGGCCCTGCTCGGGTTCAAGTCGGACACCTATCGCTCCGCCATCGGCTGGAAGCGGATCCCCTATCTCTGGTTCGGGACTCTGTGGCAGTTCGGCGGCCTCGCCATCATGCCCTTCGCGCTCCTGATCCTCGGCGGCTACGACGTCATCGTCATTCCCTATGCGGGCGAGGCCTTCGCGGCGCTGGCCTTCCTGATGACCGGTCTCGGCATGCACATGACGCAGACGGCGGGCCTCGCGCTCGCCGCCGACCGCGCCACCGACGAGACGCGGCCCCGGGTCGTGGCGCTGCTCTATGTGGCGTTTCTCGCCGGGATGCTGGTCAGCTCGCTGCTGATCGGGTTCCTGCTGCGGGATTTCGACGGCGTGCGTCTGATTCAGGTGGTGCAGGGCACCGCCGTCGCCACGGTGATCCTCAATGTCATCGCCCTCTGGAAGCAGGAGAGCCTGCGTCCGACCACGAAGGAGGAGCGTGCCACGCCCTCGCCGCGCTTCGCCGCCGCCTGGGCCGACCTGTCCGAGGGCGGGACGGCCGGACGGCTGCTGCTGGCCGTGTTCCTCGGGACGATGGCGTTCAACATGCAGGACGTCCTTCTGGAACCCTATGGCGGCGAGATACTGGGGCTGTCGGTGTCGAGCACGACGCTGCTGACGGCATCCTGGGCCGTGGGCGCGCTCGTAGCGTTCGGGCTGGCCGCCCGCTGGCTGGCTCAGGGGATCAACCCGACCCGCATGGCGGCGCGGGGAATCCTGTCCGGTATCGCGGCCTTCTCGGCGGTGATCTTCGCATCGCCGCTCGACTCCGCGCCGCTGTTCTTCGCCGGCGCGCTGGGGATCGGTTTCGGCGGCGGTCTGTTTGCCGTCGCGACGCTGACGACGGCCATGACCCTGCCGACCGGGATCGCCGGACGCGGCCTGGCGCTGGGCGCCTGGGGTGCCGCGCAGGCGACGGCGCAGGGTCTCTCGACCGCCATGGGTGGCGGTATCCGCGACGCGGTCAATGCGCTGGCGACGTCCGGCGCGCTGGGCGAGGCGCTGAATTCCCCCGCGACCGGCTACTCGGTAGTCTATCACCTTGAGATCGGACTTCTTTTCCTGACCCTCGTGGCCCTCGGCCCGTTGGTCAGCCTCACTGACAGACCCGCAACCCGACCCGAACCGAAGGAGGCCAGGATCGGACTGGCCGACTTCCCAACCTGAACCGGAGGACCCCCAGATGGTGGACGCCTTTTTCGGAAATTTCGACCTCGCCAGCCTGTCGCTCTGGCTGTTCTGGGGATTTTTCGCCCTGCTGATCTACTACCTGCAGACCGAGAACATGCGCGAGGGCTACCCGCTGGAGAACGACGACGGAACGCTCGCCCCGAACCAGGGCCCGTTCCCGTTGCCGAGCCAGAAGACGTTCCTGCTGCCCCATGGTCGCGGCTCCGTCACGGTGCCGGACATGCAGCCCGAGGGCCGCGACGTCGCCATGGCCAAAAGCGCCGTGCCCAACGGTTTCCCGTTCGAGCCGACCGGCGATCCGATGCTGGATGGCGTTGGACCCGCAAGCTGGGCGCCCCGCCGCGACATCCCCGAACTCGACGGCCACGGTCATCCGAAGATCGTACCGATGGACGGCTTGCCGAGCTTCCGCGTCTCCGCCGGGCGCGATCCGCGCGGCCTTCCGGTTCGGGGCGATGACGGTCTCGACGCGGGAACCGTCAGCGATATGTGGCTGGATGCACCGGAGCAGCATGTCCGCTACATCGAGGTGGACGTGCCGGAGGCGGGCAAGCGCCTCGTGCCGATCCAGCTTGTGCGCATCTTCGCCGACCATGTGGAGGTGAAGGCCCTGCATCAGCGGCACTTCGCGTCCATTCCGGCAACCAAGTCGCCGACCCAGGTGACCCTGCTGGAAGAGGACAAGATCAGCGGCTTCGTCGGAGGTGGCAAACTCTACGCCGCGCGCGACCGTCAGGAGCCGCAGCTTTAACGTCTCGAGGGAGGACCGGCCCATGGACCACGACGATTTCGACCACGAACCCATTCGCGGATTGCCGCAGATGCTGCCGGAAGGCGAGGAAATCCTGTGGCAGGGAGCGCCCGATTGGTGGGCCCTGTCGCGGGACGCACTCCGGGTGAAATGGGTGGCATGGTATTTCGGCCTGCTGTTCGGGTGGCGGGCGGTCGTTGCCGGGGCGGACATGCCCTGGACCCAAGCCGTGGTCGCGTCCTCCTTCTACCTCGTGCTGGGCTTCGTCGCCTGCGCCATCCTGATGGCGATCGGCTGGGCCCAGGCGAAATCGGCGGTATATACGATCACGAACCAGCGCGTAATTCTGCGGATCGGCGCGGCGCTGACGATGACGCTGCAATTCCCGTTCCAGTGGATCGGTGCCGCCGACCTCGTGTCGCGGCCCGACGGGACCGGGACCATCGCGCTCCGGACGCTCGGGGAAACGCGGTTCAGCTATCTTCTCCTGTGGCCGCATCTTCGCCCCTGGCGGATGGCCAAGACGCAGCCTGCTCTGCGGTGCATCCCTGATGCGGCGGCGGTGGCCCGGCTTCTGTCCGAGGCAGTCGCCTCTGCGGATTCTATGCCGCGGATCGGCATCGTCGAGGACGTTTCCTACAATCCCGGCGCGATGCCGGTTCCCGCGGAGTAGAGCGCATGACCCCCGAAGCCCGCCTCCGCAGTCGCGATCGCGAGATGGTCCCCGTCGTCCTGCTGCGCGCCATGGGTGTCCTCGTCGTCTGCGCCCTCCTGATCACCGCCTACGCGACGCTGACGGATCGCCCGCTGGAGGCGATGCCCGCGCTCGAGGGCGAGATGAATATCGTGAAGGAGCGGGCGATATTGATCGATGCCGACGGCGTGACCGGTGCGGCGCGTGTTCTGGATGCGAACGGATCCGTGATCGCGGACCTTGATCCAGAACAAGGAGGTTTCGTTGCCGGTGTGCATCGTGTTCTTGTGTTCGAGCGCGAGAAGCGCGGACTGACCATGCAGGCGCCGATCCGCCTGATCCTGTTCGAGAACGGACAGCTGAGCCTTCGCGACGACGCCACCGGTTGGCGCGCGGAGATGATCGGGTTCGGGGCGAAGAACGCAGACACCTTCGCCAGGTTGCTGGACTGACCAACGGGAGGAACGACCCATGGGATTTCTGACGAGAACGAAAGAGGAAGCGCCCTGCACCGTCGAGGTGTCGCATCGCTTCGAGGAACTGTCGGCGCATGTCCGGCTCGACAACGGCGCGGTGATCCATCCGGGCGACAGCGTGCAGGTCCTCGGCGCCGAGATCATGGCGCCCTACGGCGAATGCGTGACCGAACAGCGTACCGCGATCATTACGCGAGCCAGCGGCATCGAGCGCATGTGGACGCGGGCGACGGGCGATCTGGAATTCATGGAGCTCTGTGAATTTTCCTTCTCCGAGGAGGCGATGCAATGAACGTGCCGCTCAAGCATTCCGCCGATGCCGACACTGTCGAGCAGGCGCTGGCCGCCGACAACCATCAGGGCGTGGTCGACAGCGAGGGCGCGACCGCGATGGCGATGCAGAACACGCTTCTGACGCCCCGCTTCTACACCACGGATTTCGAGGAGATGGACGCGATCGACGTCACCCCCGTCCGCAAGGATTGGGACGCGCTGATCGCGGCGATGAAGGCGGATCCGAACAAGGGTCACTTCAAGAAGAACGAGGACTGGGACCATATCGACTGGGAGGGGATGGATCCGGCCCTGCGCGCCGAGTTCATCGACTTCCTGGTTTCGTCTTGCACCGCGGAATTCTCGGGCTGCGTCCTCTACAAGGAAATGAAGCGCCGCGGGTCCAACTCGGACATCACCACGCTGTTCCAGCTTATGGCCCGGGATGAGGCGCGGCACGCGGGCTTCATCAACGACGCCCTGCGCGAGGCGGGTATCGCGGTAAACCTCGGGTTCCTGACCCAGAAGAAGAAGTACACCTACTTCCGGCCGAAGTTCATCTACTACGCGACCTACCTGTCGGAGAAGATCGGCTACGCCCGCTACATCACGATCTTCCGGCATCTGGAGAAGCATCCGGAGCAGCGCTTCCACCCGATCTTCAAGTGGTTCCGGGAATGGTGCAACGACGAGTTCAGCCATGGCGAAGCCTTCGCGCTGTTGATGAAGACCGACCCTAAGCTGACGACCGGCAAGAACGTCTGGTGGATCAAGTTCTTCCTGACGGCGGTTTTCGGCACGATGTATGTCCGCGACCATCAGCGACCCGAGTTCCACAAGGCCCTCGGGGTCGATCCGGACTGGTACGGGCAGGAAGTGTTCCGCAAGACGTCCGAGATCAGCCGTCAGGTCTTCCCGATCACCCTCGACATCGACCATCCGCGCTGGATGCCGACGCTCGGACGCCTGCGGGCTGCCAACGTGACCATCGCCCAGGCCCAGAAGAAGACCGGCCTCGCGCGGGTCTGGGGCAAGGCGACCGGCTCGGCCCGCGCGGCGTTGGCCTTCGCCGCGCTCTACACGATCCCGGCGATCCGTCACGACGTCCCCGAAAACGTCCGGCTGGAGCCCGCATACTGATGTTCGCCTCGCCCTGGATCGCGGCGCTCGTCGCCCTGTTCGCCTGGTGGGCCTCCACCGGGGTGATCTTGGTCGTAGTGCGTCGCGCGGACAGGGCGAACGCGCATCTCTGGGCCGTGCTGGCGATGCTGCCTCTGATGGCGCTCGGGCTGGCGGGATTCATGGTCAGCCTGTCCGATACGGGGATCGGCGCGACCTATCTCGGGTTCGGCTCGGCGCTCGCGATCTGGGGCTGGATCGAACTCGCCTTCCTGACGGGTGTCATCACCGGCCCGAACCGCAGCCGCGCCCGGGCCGGCGTTCCGGAATGGGAGCGGTTCATCCGCGCCTGGGGCACGGTCGCCTATCACGAGATGACGCTGACGGCGGCGCTGATCGGGCTGGCGATCCTGTCGCACGGCGCTCCCAACCGGTTCGCCTTCTGGACGTTCGCGATCCTCTACGCGGCCCGGATCAGCGCCAAACTGAACCTCTATCTGGGCGTTCGGAAGGTGAACATCGAGTTCATCCCCAAGCCGCTCGACCACCTGCCGAGCCATTTCCGCGAGGCGCGGATCAACTGGCTGTTCCCGACGAGCGTTACTGCGTTGTCCTTCGCCACCGCCTGCTGGCTCGAGCGGGTTGCCCATGCCGCGACGCCGTCCGAGGCAGTGGGCTTCGCGTTGCTCGCGGCGCTGACGTCGCTCGCGCTGCTGGAGCACTGGTTCATGGTCGTGCGCCTGCCCGACGAAAAACTATGGCGGTGGATGCTGCCAAAACACGAGAGACTGATGGAGGAGGGGCCAGATGCCGTTCGATAGATTGTTCGAGAGACAGCTCGACACCCTGAAGGCGGAAGGGAACTACCGCTACTTCGCCGACCTGACCCGCGAATGCGGGCAGCATCCGCGTGCCAAGAACCATCACGATGGGGAGACGCGCGACGTCACCGTCTGGTGCTCGAACGATTACCTCGGGATGGGACAGCATCCGGACGTGGTGGAGGCCATGGCCGAGACCGCGCGCCAATGCGGCACCGGCGCCGGGGGCACGCGCAACATTTCCGGGACCAACCACCATCATCTGCTGCTGGAACAGGAACTGGCCGACCTTCACGGGAAGGAGGGGGCGTTGCTCTTCACCTCCGGCTACGTGTCGAACTGGGCCGCTCTCTCGACACTGGGATCGCGCCTGCCGAATGCCGTGATCCTGTCGGATGCGCTGAACCATGCCTCGATGATCGAGGGCATCCGCCATTCCCGGGCGCAGAAGGCCATCTGGAAGCACAACGACCCCGAGGATCTGGATCGCAAGCTCGCCGCCCTGCCGGCGAATGCGACCAAGATCGTTGCCTTCGAGAGCGTCTATTCCATGGACGGCGACATCGCCCCCATCCGCGAGATCGTCGAGGTCGCCGAGAAGTACGGTGCCATGACCTATCTCGACGAAGTCCACGCGGTCGGCATGTACGGACCACGCGGCGGTGGCGTCGCAGAGCAGGAAGGGCTGATGGATCGCGTCACCCTGATCGAAGGAACGCTGGGTAAGGCATTCGGTGTCATGGGCGGCTACATCACCGGGTCCAACGCGCTCTGCGACTTCATTCGCAGCTTCGCCAGCGGGTTCATCTTCACCACAGCCCTGCCGCCCGCCGTCGCCGCGGCGGCCACGACGTCGATCCGGCACCTGAAGGTCAGCCCCCATGAGCGCGCCCAGCAGAAGCGGCAGGTCGCCCGACTGCGCGCCCGTCTCGACGCGGAGGGCATTCCGCATATGGACAATCCAAGCCACATCATTCCGGTGATGATCAAGGATCCGGTCAAGTGCCGGATGCTGTCGGATTACCTGATGGACAGCTTTGGTATCTACGTGCAGCCGATCAACTATCCTACCGTGCCCAAGGGGACGGAGCGACTGCGCTTCACACCCGGACCCCGGCACAGCGACGAGGATATCGAGCATCTGGTCCGCGCGCTCGGCGTTCTCTGGAAGCAATGCGCCATTGCCCGCGCAACCGCCTGAACGGTATGTGCGTTGAACATGGACGCTCGGGTATGATGAGCTAGTTTTCAGATCCGAGCAGCAGTCCCAAAGGGAGAGAGAAACAGATGCTTCGCAACCTAACACTCGCCGCCGCACTCCTCGTCGCAGGCCCCGCCCTCGCACAGGACGCAGACCTCACCGCCACGGGCGACGCCGCCGAAGGCGAAAGTGCCTTTCGTCAGTGCCAGTCCTGCCATGTGGTCGAAAACGCCGATGGCGAGGTCCTTGCCGGACGCGCCGCCAAGACCGGTCCCAACCTATACGGTGTGGTCGGACGGACCGCGGGCGTGGTCGAGGATTTCAAGTATTCCGACATCATGGTCGCCGCCGGCGAGGCCGGAATGATCTACGACGAGGCCAACTTCGTCGCCTATGTGCAGGACCCGACCGACCATCTACGCGAAGTTGCGGATGATTCCTCGGGCCGCGGCAAGATGACCTACAAGGTCCGAAAGGAAGAGGATGCGCTGAACCTCTACGCCTTCCTCGCGCAATTCTCGGAAGAGGCGGCGGCGACCAACTAGGGTTCGCCATCGGCGGGCAGGATGCCTGCGCCATCCAGAAATCCAAGGCAGGCCCCCGCCACAAGGTCGGGGGCCTCTTCATGTAGGAGATGCCCGAGAGGGTGCGTCTCCACCCGTGCATCCGGCAGGCGCGCCGCCATGTCGCGGCTGACCTGCGACGGCACGGTCCGGTCCCTTAGTCCGGCCAGCAGGAGTACCGGCGCCCGCAGGGTGCCCGCATCGCGCACCAGGCGGTCGAGAGACCAGTTCGACATCATGGCGAGGGCCCCTGCCACATGCGTCCGGTCGGAAATGAGCGTGTGGTAGAGCCGGTGCCCCTCGGCGTCGATATCGCTGCCGGTTCCCGCAAGCATCCGCCGCGTTCGCGCGGGGGAGCTACCGGCCGTGAAGAGCGGGATCGTGAGGGGATTGATCGCGAGGGCCTTCGCCATCAGGGGGAAGAGGTATCCCGCAATCCCGTCGAACATGCGGAAGGCCCCGTTGACCGTGATGACCGGAACAGGCTGCGGGGCATCGAGCGACAGGCGCAGGGCGATGGCCGCCCCCGCGGAATGCCCGAGGAGCGCGGCGGGCTGCATGTCCAGGTCGCGCAACAGCGTTGTGATATCCTCGGCCATCGTATCGAGACCGGCGCGGGACCCCCCGGACCGCGTGAACCCGTGCCCGGGCAGGTCGATCATGGTCACCCGCATCCGTGCCGCGAGAAGGGGGGCGACGCCCCGCCAGGAATGGGTCGAGGCCCCGGCACCGTGCAGGAGCAGGATGTCCGGCCCCGCGCCGAGTTGCTGCACATGCCAGCGATGGGGTCGGGTCGCGACGATCCGGCTATGCTCGGCCAGCGGCCAGTCGTCCGGAGGCCCGTCCCGCCGCGTCACAGTGCCTGTACCACCGCGCGGCTGAGGTCGCGGGCATCGGCCCGGGGCAGCGGCAGGTAGGGCGCGTCCATGCGCGCGGCGAGATCGGCGAGCGCGGCGCTGGGTCGCCTGCCGGTATCGATCACCAGGCCGCCGATGCGTGCGGCCCGCAACAGGGACGCGACGGCCTCCGCATCCGCGATCGCCTCGGACCGCGATGCATGGCCCGACAGCGCGACGTTCGGCCGCCCGTCGGTCAGCACCACGAACCCCGGATCCATGCCCCGGCCCCGCGCCTGGATCGCCAGTTCCAGCGCCTCCCGAAGTCCGGCGGCGAGCGGCGTGCCGCCCCCGCCCGGAAGGCCGGCAAGCTCCCGCTTGGTGCGTACGAGGCTCCGCGTCGGCGGCAACAGGAGGTCCGCCCGCTCGCCCCGGAACGAGACGAGCGCGACATGATCCCGTCTCGCATAGGCCTCCGCCAGGAGCAGTTCGACCGCGCCTTTCACTTCCCCCAGACGTGCGAACGCGGCGGAGCCGGAGGCATCGACGGCGAAGATCACCAGCCTGTCCGATCGGGACTCGTAGCGCTTCAGGCGAATATCGGTGGAACGGACCTGTACCGGCCGTCCGGGTCCCCCGCCGCGCAGCATCTGCCACGGGGCGGCGGCGCGCAGGGTTGCCACGAGGTCGATCCGGGCACGCCCGTCGAGCCGACCCGCCCGCGAGGGCAGAGGACGACCGCGCCGGTTGCCCTTCCGCACCGCACCCGCACCGGCTCCTGCGGCACGGGCGGCGGAACCGTTCGCAAGCCGGGCCAGAAGATCGGGCGGCAGGAGTGCGAGTGCTGCTTCCAGCAGGATATCCCCATCCGGCAGGGTCAGATCCTCCCCCTCCTCCGGTGGCGATTCCGAGGTGTCCGGCTCGGCTTCCGGAGACTCTGCGGGCTCGACCGGTTCTTCCGCGGACGGTATCTGCCGGGCGCGCGGAACGAGGCCGAGGGCAACGGCGAAGGCCAGATCGCCCTCGCAAACGTCCTCTCGTCCGTCGATCCGGGCCGACGCGCGCGCAAGGCGGACGGCGAATTGCGCGGTCCGGGCGGATGGGATCCCGAGCGCTGCGGCCACAGCTACCAGCCTCGGGGTCACATCATCGGGGTCGACGGGCTCGCCCGCGGCGAAACCGGGATCGTCCGGCATGTCGCCTGCCCGCAGGCCATCGAGATCGACGGACAGACCAAGCCTGTCCGCGAGGGATGCGGGGATCCCCTCTTCCGGCTCCGCCCCCTCGTCGAGCGCGATGACCGCGTGTTCCCCGGCATCGAGCACCTGCCCGAGACGGGCGCCGAGGCCCGGCGTGGCCCGCTCCGCCATGGGCAGGAGCAACATCGAATGGCGCGCGAGCAGGCCGTCGCGTCGGACCGGGTGTCCCGTCCGAAGCGTCTCCGTCAGGTCCAGGCCGCCGAACAGCTCGGCATCCCCGATCTCCGGATGCAGGCGCGCGGCATTCGGGAAAGCGTCGCGTGCGCGCGCGAGCCAGGCGTCCCGCGCGTCCCCCGCCCGGGCGCGCAGGTGCAGCCCGCCGAGGCCCGCAGGATCCGCTGCCAAGCATCGCAGCGCCCTGACGGCGTTGGCCCAGCGGATCTCGATCACGCCAGAACGTCCTCCACCGCACGGGACACGCGCGACGTGCTGCCCGCCTCGTCCAGCGGGTCGCGGCGCAGGCGATGGCGCAGCGCCATCGGCGCCACGCGGCGCAACTGCTCCCGTCCGGGCGCCTCCGCACCGTCGAAGGCGGCGAGCGCGCGGGCCGCCCGGAGCAAGGTCAGTTCGCCGCGCAATCCGTCCGAGCCCAGCGCGATGCAGAGCGCGGCGCAGTCGCGGAGCACGTCTTCGGACGCCTCGGTCGTGACCAGACGATCCCGGGCGGCGACGATCCTCTCCCGAAGATCGGCTTCGTCCCCGGAACACGCGGCGACGAAGCCGGTCCGGTCCCGGTCGTAGGCATCCCGCCTGCGGATCACGTCTACCCGCTCATCGACGGAGGTGGGCGACGTCACCTCGACCGACAGGCCGAAGCGGTCGAGAAGCTGCGGCCGGAGTTCTCCCTCTTCCGGGTTGCCGGAGCCGACGAGGACGAAGCGGGCGGGGTGCCGGATCGACAGGCCCTCCCGCTCCACGACGTTCTCCCCCGATTGCGCAACGTCCAGCAGCAGGTCGACGATGTGATCCTCCAGGAGGTTGATCTCGTCGATATAGAGGTAGCCGCGATTGGCCCGAGCCAGCAGGCCCGGCTCGAACGCCTTCTCCCCCCGGGTCAGCGCCCGTTCGATGTCGAGCGCGCCGGTCACCCGATCCTCGGTGACGCCCAGCGGGAGGTCCACCACCGGCGTCGGGCGGGACACGACCGACCGGTCCGTCACCTCGGCCCAGTCGGGAATGTCGTCGGGCGTCGCGGAATTGACGGGACAGCCCGCGACCATCTCCAGCGGCGGCAGGAGGCCCGACAGCGCGCGCACGGCCGTCGACTTGCCGGTCCCCCGGTCGCCGAAGACGAGGACCCCGCCGATGCCGGGATCCACCGCCGTCAGGATCATTGCCGTCTTCATCTCGTCCTGGCCGACGATGGCGGTGAAGGGGAAAGCAGTCATTTCAGAACCTCGGTCGCGGGGCGTCCCTCCCATGTGCCATCGGCGGCGGTGACGCGAAAGCGGGCATAGAGTTCTTCCGCGAACCAGTCCTCCCGGCGCACGGCCTCGATCGCCGCGGCATGCGGACCGCCGATGCGTGCGAAGCGGGCCATGGAGGCCAGATCCGGCCAGACGGAGAACGTCACCTGATGCAGGAACGGAACCTCCCCGACGCCGATCTTGAGCCGCACATCCGCATTCGTGCCGATGCGGCGGGAGATGTCGGGCACCCGCTTCCAGAAGCGCCACAGATTCCGGGGACGCACGGTGGCCCGGGTAAGGGCGGCCAGCGGGCCATCCGCCGGACCTTCATCGGGCTGGAACGGCGCGGTTCCGGACCACCGCCCCCGGCTGCTCAGCGGTCGAAGCGACAGGGTGCAGGTCTCGACCGCATGATCGCGGTAGCGCGCGAAGACTGGCTGGCGCAGGCCGTCCCGCGCCGCGTCCGGGCCGGACCAGACGCAGAGGATGGCATAGACGCCCGTGTTCGGCACCGGCGTGAACCCTTCCCCGGTGCCCGATCCCAAGAGCTTCCAGAACGTCAGCCCGGCCATCCGCGACAAAGGACCGCGTGCGAAACCCATCTGCGCGAAGGCCCAGAGCCGTTCCCGGATCGGACCGAAGCGGCACAGTGTCAACGTTACGGTCTGGATGGTCGCTCCTCCGGTCCGGTCGGTGCGCCGGATCGACAACAAGGTATTGGCGAAATGTACGGATAGTGTGTAAACCGAGATTGACAACGGAGCCAAGGGCAACCGCATGACACGTCATCAGACATTCGACCATTCCGATGCTTCCCATGCCGTCGTGATCGGCGCGGGCCTCGGGGGCCTGGCCGCCGCGATGCGTCTCGGGGCGCGGGGGTGGCGGATGACCGTTCTGGATCGTCTGGACATGCCGGGGGGGCGCGCCTCGTCCGTCACGATGGAGGGGCACCGGTTCGACCTCGGCCCCACGATCGTCACCGCGCCCCAGGTGTTCCGGAAGCTTTTCGCCGATTGCGGACGCGACTTCGACACGGCCGTGACGCTGAAGGCGCTGGATCCGTTCTACACGATCCGCTGGGAGGACGGCTCGCATCTGGATGCGTATGCCGGGGATGCCGACATGGAAGCGGAGATCGCGCGCCTGTCGCCCGGCGATGTGGCGGGCTGGCGGCGATTCCTCGACGACGCGCAGAAGCGGTACGTCGTCGGTTACGAGGGGATGCTGACGAAGCCGATGCACCGGCTTTGGGAGACCATCCGCGTCCTGCCGCAATTCGCCTGGCTCCGGGCCGACCGCTCGATCCTCGGCCTCGCCCGGAAGCGGGTGAAGGACGAACGGCTGCGCATGGCGCTGAGCTTTCATCCGCTCTTCATCGGCGGCGACCCGGAGCGGGTGACGTCGATGTACGCGCTCGTGAGTCATCTGGAGAAGACATACGGCGTTCATTACGCCCAAGGCGGCGTCGGAGCGATGGCCGTGGCCATGGCCGATGTCATCGCGGAGCAGGGCGGGACGATCCGCTTCGGCGCGCAGGTCGACCGGATCGAACAGAACGCGGACGGACGCGCCATCGGCGTGCGCCTGACGGGGGGGGAGGTGATCTCCTCCGATATCGTGGTGTCGAACGCGGATGCCGGGCACACCTATCGCACCCTTCTGCAAGGGCGGAAGAAGCGCCGCTGGACCGACCGCAAGCTGGATCGGACCCGCCTGTCGATGGGCCTCTTCGTCTGGTACTTCGGAACCAGGGACACGCGCGGGATGTGGCCCGATCTGGGCCATCACACGATCCGCTCCGGTCCCCGCTACGAGGGGCTGTTGCGCGACATTTTCCGGCGCGGGCATCTGGCCGAGGACATGAGCCTCTATATCCACCGCCCGTCGGTCACCGATCCCGGGGTCGCACCCGAGGGGGACGACACCTTCTATGTCCTGTCGCCGGTTCCGCATCTCGGACATGACAATCCCGTGGATTGGGCGACCGAGACGGAGCGGTATCGCCAGCGGGTGCAGGATGCGCTGGAGGCGCGGCTGATGCCCGGTCTGGGGGAGCGCCTGACGGCCAGCATGATTCTCACGCCCGAGGATTTCCGCGACCGATACCTGTCGCCGCACGGGGCGGGTTTCTCCATCGAGCCGCGCATTCTGCAAAGCGCGTGGTTCCGGCCGCATAATATCTCCGAGGAGGTTCCGGGCCTGTTCCTCGTCGGTGCCGGAACGCATCCAGGTGCGGGCCTGCCGGGGGTGGTCGCGTCGGCCGAGGTGCTGGAGCAACTGGTGCCCCAGGCCCGCATTGTCGAGCGTCCCGTGGCCTTTGCGCAGGAAGCGGCGGAATGAGCGCCCTTGCCGATATGGAGCATTGCCGGGATGCGATCCGCACCGGCTCGCACTCGTTCCACGCGGCATCGCGCCTGTTGCCCGGGGCGGTCCGGGATCCGGCGCTGGCCCTCTATGCGTTCTGTCGCCTCGCCGACGATTCGGTGGATGAGGTGGCAGACAAGGCGCCCGCCGTGCTGGCCCTGCGGGACCGGCTCGAGCGGGCCTTTGCGGGACGTCCGATAAATGCGCCCGCGGACCGCGCGTTCACCCGCGTGATTGAGGCCTACGACATGCCCCGCGCTTTGCCGGAGGCCCTGCTGGAGGGGCTTGCCTGGGACGCGCAGGGGCGGCGCTATGACGACCTCTCCGGGTTGAGGAGCTATTCCGCACGGGTCGCGGCGGCGGTCGGCGCGATGATGTGCGTCCTGATGCGGGTGCGCGACGCGGATGCGCTGGCCCGAGCCTGCGATCTCGGCGTGGCCATGCAGCTTACGAATATCGCCCGCGACGTGGGCGAAGATGCCCGGGCGGCGCGTCTCTATCTGCCGATCGACTGGTTCGCGGAGGCGGGGCTGCACCCGGAGGCGTTCCTCGCCACCCCGGAGGCAACCCCGGCAATCCGCGAGATGACCGCCCGGCTGCTGGCCGAGGCCCGGCGGCTCTATGACCGGTCCGAAGCAGGCATCCGGGCGCTTCCCCTCGCCGCGAGGCCCGGCATCCTCGCCGCGCGCCATGTCTATGACGGCATCGGCGCGCAGGTCCGACGATCCGGCTTCGACAGCGTCGCCACCCGGGCGCACACCTCCCGCCGACAGAAGCTGGGCTGGCTGGGCCGCAGCGTGGTGCAGGCCGGGATCGTCAGCGTCCTGCCCCGTTCGGCCATCCTCCATGCCCGGCCGTTGGAGGAAGTATCCTTCCTCGTGACCGCCGCCGCCGACCCGCGCCCGACCCGTGCGGGATGGGGCGACGACCTCACGGCGGTATTCGCGCAGCTTGCCGCCCACGATCGGCGCTTGGATGGGAGTGGCATCCGCCCTAGTTAATGGGGATGGACTGGACCCTCTTCATCATTTTCCTCGGCGCCTGCTGCGCGGCTGCGGCCACGGGCTCGATGTTTTCACCGGGCGAATGGTACCGGAACCTCTCCAAACCGGTCTGGACGCCGCCCAACTGGCTGTTCCCGATCGCGTGGTCCGTCCTCTATATCGCGCTCGCCTTCGCTGCGGCCCGGGTCGCCCCGCTGGACGGCTCGTCCCACGCGATGGCGTTCTGGGCGCTCCAGATCGCGTTGAACACTCTGTGGACGCCGATCTTCTTCGGATTGCGACGGCTGGGAGCGGGGCTCGTGGTGATCCTGTTCCTCTGGGCGTCGGTGATCGGTCTTCTCGCGACGCTCTGGCCGCTGGACCGGCTCGCGTTCTGGGTGCTGTCGCCCTACCTCGTCTGGACGACCTATGCCGGGGCGCTCAACGCATCGATCTGGTGGCGGAATCGGACGATGCCCGCCACTGCCTAGCCGAGATAGGCCCGCAGCGCCGAGGGCGGATCCGCGAAAAGCTCCGCCGTGGGCGCGGGGGCCGTCAGCGCCCCGTCGGCGACGAGGCAGGTGCGCTCCGCGACTGCCATCGCATCCTCCGGGTCATGGGTCACCATGAGGACGGACAGGCCCTCGGCTGCCGTTGTCTCCCTCAACAGGGCCAGCATGTCCGCGTCTCAGGGCAGGGCCCAGCGCCGAGAACGGCTCATCCAGAAGCAGCCAGGGACGCCCGCTCAGAAGCGCCCGGGCCAAGGCCGCGCGACTTTGCTGCCCCCCGGACAGCTCCCGCGGGAGGCGGTCTCCCATTCCTGAAAGGCCCACCCGCTCCAGCACGCGGGCGCGGGCTTCCATCTGCTGCTTGTCCAGCCGCAGATCCGGGCGCAGGCCCAGACCGACATTCCGGTCGATATCGAGATGCGGGAACAGGTTGTTGTCCTGGAACAGCACCGAGACGGGACGCGCCCCTGGGGCAAGGTCGGTGACGTCCCGCCCCCCGACCCGGATCCGGCCCGATGCCGGGGCGAGGAACCCGGCGATGGCCGAGAGGATCGTGGACTTGCCCGACCCGCTCGCCCCCATCAACGCGGTGATACCGCCTTCGGGAAGGGTCGTGTCCGCCGTGACCGTGAAATCCCCCAGAACGATTCGCACCTTGCCGAGTTCAAGCATCCCGGGACCCCTTCTCGAACAGCCAGAACAATCCAAGCGACAACGCGATGAGAACGAGGGCGGCCGCCTTCGCCTCCTCCATCCGGTAGGCGCCCATCAACTGATAGAGCACGAGGGGCAGGGTCGCCCGATCCGGACTGCCGAAAAGGGCGATCACCCCGAGATCCCCCGCCGCCAGCGCCGCCGTCAGCCCCGCCGCGAACCCGGCGGGGCGGCGCAGACGCGGCAGGCCGACGAGGCGCAGCCAGGACAGGCCGGTAAGTCCGAGCGTCGCCGCCAGGCGCCCGTAATCGCGATGCAGGTCCCGCATCGCGGGGATCAGCGCGCGCAACGCGAAGGGGAGGGCCAGCACCACGTTAACGAAGGCCGTCACCGGCAGGGCCAGCGAGACCGGGTTGGCGACCGGCAGCAGGAGGACATAGAGGCCGGTGCCAAGCACGAGCGGGGAGGCGGCGATGGACAGGGTCCCCGCGACTTCGATCCAGCCGCCGCGCGGCAGCGTCGCCGCAGCCAAAGCCATCGCGAAGGCGAGCGCGACCGTCGCCCCCGCAGCGGCGAGGGCGATCATCAGCGATCGCAACGCGGCGAGCCAGACCGTCATGGGCAGGCCGGGCACATGCGCGATCCCGTCGCCCAGGATGAGCGCCATCGGCAACAGGAGGAATCCGCAGGCGAGCGCGATGGCCGCGGCATCCTGAAGGCGATGGCCGAATCCCCCGGAATCCCATCGCGGGACGATCCTGTCCCGACCCGCGCCGAACCCCGAAGGCAGCGTCAGGCGCAGCGACGCGAGGGCCGCCGCGGCCCCGATGGCGAGCTGAATGAATCCGAGGGTGGCCGCGCGCCCGAGGTCGAAGTCGAACCGGAACGCCTGGTAGATCGCGAGTTCCACCGTGGTGGAGCGCGGACCGCCGCCAAGTGCCAGCGCCACGGCGAAGGATGTGGTGCAGATCAGGAAGATCACAACGAGGATGCCGGGCACGACGGCGCGCAGCATCGGGCGCTCCAAATGACGGGATGTGTCTCGCGCGGTGAAGCCGAGCATCGCCGCCAGCCGGAACCGTTCCCCCGGGATCGCCTGCCAGCCCTGAAGGATGAGGCGCGTCGCGAGCGGCATGTTGAAGAAGACGTGGGCGAGGATTATGCCCTGCGGCCCATAGAGATCGAGTGGCCCGAGCCCGACCCAGCCGAGGGCCGCATTCACCGGCCCGTCGCGGCCGAACAGGGCCACGAGTCCGAGGATCGCGACGATCACCGGCAGGATGAACGGCGCCCCGAGCAACAGGACGATACCGCTCCGTCCCGCAAAACGTCGCCGCGCCAATGCCCGGGCCACCGGGATCGCCAGGGTGACCGACAGGAGTGCCGAGACCGCCGCCTGTCCGATCGTGAACCGCAGGGCGGCCCAGTCGCCGGGCCGCAAGCCGCCCCATCCCTCGGCCCGCCAGGCGACCGCGATCAGGGGCAGAAGAAGGGCCGCGACCGTCGCGATAGCCGCGGCGATCCCGAAGCGGGCGCCGGTCCTCACCTCAGCGGGCCAGCCCTGCCTCGAACGCGGCCACGACCGTGTCGCGGAGGGCTTCGGCTTCCTCCGAGGAGTAGAGGATCGCCGTCTCCGGCAGGTCGAGCTGGGCGAAACCCTCGGGCATCTTCGCGGGATCGAGCTTGGCCGGAAAGGACCAGTTCCCCTCCGGGATGATCGACTGGAACGCCTCCGTCAGGATGAAGTCGAGGAACGCCTGGGCGAGGTCCGGCTGATCGCTGTCCGCGATCCTGGCCGCGGTCTCGACCATGACGTAATGCCCCTCCTCGAAGATCGCGGCCTTCTTGGTGGCGTCGTCCTCGGCGATGATGTGGTAGGCGGGGGAGGTGGTGTAGCTCAGCACCATGTCCGCCTCGCCCTCGGTGAACATGCCGTAGGCTTCGGACCAGCCCTTGGTCACCGTGACGATCTTGGGCGCGAGTTGGGCCCAGGCATCCTCCGCCCCCTCGCCGAAGACAGCGTGCATCCACAGCGCCAGCGCGAGACCGGACACGGAGGTGCGCGGATCCTGGATCACGATGCGCAGGTCGTCGGGTGCGTCGAGGAGGGCCTGAAACGATTGCGGGACATCGTTCAGGCGGGTGGAATCGTAGACGAAGGCCGTGTGTCCCCAGTTGAACGGCACGAAAGTCCCGTCGGTCCAGTCGACCGGCATTGTCAGCCCCTCGATGGTGACGCCATGGGGCGCGAACAGGCCGGTGCGCCGCGCGCGCTCCGCATCGTCGGTGTTCAGGCCGATGACCACATCGGCCCGGGTGCGCGCACCTTCGAGTTGCAGACGCGGCAGCAGATCTCCGGTGACGTACTCGATCTCGCAGTCGCAGGATTCCTCGAACGCCGTCTTGATCGCGGGGCCGGGGCCCCATTCGGACGCGAAGTAGTCTGGGGCATACACCGTGAGCGGCTCGGCCGTGGCGGCCGCGGCGATCAGGGTCAGTCCCGTGGCGATGGTCAGCTTCATTTCTCACTCCCATGGCGACGGACGGGGTGAGGGGACGAGAACTCGCACCTTCCCTCCGCCGGTCTTAACCGGTTCAGGTTCAACGGGTCCGCTTGCGCATCTCAGCCTGTGAAGGCCCCCCGAGGTGAGGCGCAGACTAGGGGGACCCCGGCAGGGCGTAAAGGCGCAAAGCGTCGCGTCGTGGGGTCGCGGGACGCCAACCCGGCCCCGCGACCCGCCGCTGCGCTTGCACGGGAAGGGGACGGTGGCTAAGCCCGGCGCGGAGGAGCGCGTCCATGTCCCTGAACACCTTCGGCCATCTGTTCCGCGTTACCACCTGGGGCGAGAGCCACGGGCCGGCGCTGGGTGCCACGATCGACGGCTGCCCGCCCGGCGTGCCGGTGGCGGCGGCGGACATCCAGCATTGGCTGGACAAGCGCAAGCCGGGCCAGTCCAAGCACACGACGCAGCGCAAGGAAGCCGACGAGGTGGAGATCCTGTCGGGTGTGTTCGAGGGCGTCAGCACGGGCACGCCGATCCAGTTGACGATCCGCAATACCGATCAACGCTCGAAGGATTATGGCGAGATCGCCGAGAAGTTCCGGCCCGGCCATGCGGACATAACCTACTGGCAGAAATACGGCGTGCGCGACTATCGCGGCGGCGGGCGCTCCTCGGCCCGGGAAACCGCCGCGCGGGTCGCGGCGGGCGGTGTGGCGCGGGCGGCGCTGGGTCTGCTGGCGCCGGAGATTGCGATCACGGGCTACATGGTGGCGATGGGGCCGCTGGATATCGACCGGGCGCGGTTCGACTGGGACGAGATCGCACGCAACGATTTCTGGTGCCCCGACCCCGTGGCGGCGGAGGCGTTCGCCGAGCATCTCGACTGGCTCCGCAAGGACGACCACAACTCGGTTGGTGCGATTATCGAATGCGTCGCGCGGGGTCTGCCCGCGGGGCTGGGTGCTCCGGTTTATGGCAAGCTCGACACCGACCTCGCCGCGGCCTGCATGTCGATCAACGCGGTCAAGGGCGTCGAGGTGGGCGAGGGCATGAACGCCGCCCGCCTGACGGGGCGGGACAACGCCGACGAGATTTCGATGGGCCAGGTCGGTCCGGTCTACTCGTCCAACCATGCGGGCGGGATCCTGGGCGGGATCAGCACCGGGCAGGACGTCGTCGTGCGGTTCGCGGTCAAACCGACATCCAGCATCCTGTCGGAACGGCGGACGGTCACGAAGTCCGGCGAGGATACGACGATCGTGACCAAGGGGCGCCACGATCCCTGCGTGGGGATCCGCGCGGTGCCGGTGGCCGAGGCGATGATGGCCTGCGTGGTGCTCGACCACCTGCTGCTGCATCGCGGACAGGTGGGTGATGCGGGCGGGCGGATCGGGTAGGGGGCCATCTCTGCGTCAAACCCCGATCTTTCCGGCAAGAGGAGGGCGGTTCGCGTCAGTGCCGCCGCAATCGCGAAAGCTGCACCGCGAGGATCCCGCCGGTGACGACCGCCACGCCGAGGATGTCGAGCGGGCCGAGCCGTTCGCCCAGCAGGGCCCAGGCCACGACCACGCCGAAGAACGGATTGAGGAAGTGGAAGGTCGCGGCCGGGGTCGCGCCGACCCGGTCCACCAGCAGGAACCAGATCCAGGTGGCCGCGAGTCCCGGAACGAGCGTGGTGTAGGCGAGGGCCGCCACGAGGCGCGGGGTCCAGGTGACGTCCCAGCTTTCGAGGGCGAGCCCGACCGGTAACAGGGCCAGCGCACCGACCAGCATCTGAAGCCCCACCACCATCAGCAGGTTGCCGCCACCCGACGCACCCCGCACCGACAGCGTGGCCACCGTCAGCGCGACCACGCCGAGGATGCAGAACGCGATCCCGGTCAGGTCGGCACCCCCCTGCAAGCGCGTCCCCATGATGAGGAGGACGCCGCAGGTTCCGGCAAGAAGACCCGCGACGCCGAGGAAGCGTGTGCGCTCGCCGAAGAACGCCCAGTTCGCGAGCGCGACCAGCAGGGGAAGGCCGGAGGCGATGATGGCCGCGAGCGACGCCTCGATCCACTGCATCGCGACGAAGTTGAGCCCCAGATAGAGCGCGTTCTGGCAGATGCCGAAGACGACCACCGCGCGCCATTGACCGCGCGTGAGGCGCAGACGCTGACCCAGCGCGAAGGCGAGAGCGAGGCCTAGCGCGCCCGACATGGCGAAGCGCAGCGAGAGCGACAGGATCGGTGGCGCCTCGGCCACGATGATGCGGGCCGAGGTGAAGGCCGAGGACCACATCAGCGCGAAGAGGACGCCGTAGGTAAGGGCGCGAAGATCCATCGCGGGCGGGTTCGGACCTGACATTCGGATGGCAAAACGGTCGGGCCGACAAGAAAAAGGGCCGCCCGAAGCGACCCTTCCCTTCGATGGATGGAACCCGATCACCGTTGACGCTGTCCTTCAGGGCCTTGGCGATAGTCATCTTGACCACCTTGTCGGCATCCTTCTTGAACTGCTCTCCCGTGGCGGGGTTGCGAACCATACGCTCGGGGCGCTCGCGGCACATGATCTTGCCGACGCCGGGGAGGGTCACGGCGCCGCCCTTGGACACTTCCTCGGTGATAACACCCACGATCGCGTCGAGCGCGGCAGTCGCGCTCTTCTTGTCGCTGTCCATCTTCTCGGCCAGCGCGGCCACGAGCTGGGTCTTCGTCATCGGTTTCTGTGCCATGTCGCGGCTCTCCCTTTCCGTGGCGCGGTTTGCGCCAATTCCCGGGAGACTAACCCATTGTCGAAGCGGGTCACAACATTTTGTGACCTTTAATTCCGGAGCGATAGGCGGAAAACCGGTTTACAGGAAAGCGGTCTCCTCGAAACTGCGCAACTTCCGGGAGTGAAGACGCTCCAGCGGCATTTCGCGAAGCGATTCCATGGCCTTGATTCCGATCAGCAGATGCCGCCCGACCTGGGTGCGGTAGAACGAGGACGCCATGCCCGGGAGTTTCAGCTCACCGTGCAGCGGCTTGTCGCTGACGCAGAGGAGCGTGCCGTAGGGAACCCGGAAGCGGAATCCGTTGGCGGCGATGGTGGCGCTCTCCATATCGAGGGCGACGGCGCGCGACTGGGACAGGCGCTGCACCGGACCCGCCTGCTCGCGCAGCTCCCAGTTGCGGTTGTCGATCGTGGCGACGGTGCCGGTGCGCATGATGCGCTTGAGCTCGAACCCCTCCAGCTGGGTGACGGCCTCGACCGCCTCCTCCAGCGCCACCTGCACCTCCGCCAGCGCCGGGATGGGAACCCAGATCGGCAGATCGTCGTCCAGGACGTGATCTTCGCGCAGATAGGCATGGGCGAGGACGAAATCCCCGAGGCTCTGGGAGTTCCGGAGGCCCGCACAATGTCCGACCATCAGCCAGACATGGGGACGCAGGACGGCGATGTGGTCGGTCGCCGTCTTGGCGTTCGATGGGCCCACGCCGATATTCACCAGCGTGATCCCGGCCTGATCGGCCCGGGTCAGGTGGTAGGTCGGCATCTGCGGCATCTTGGGCGGATCGGCCATGGGCGCGTCGGGATCGTCGGCGGTGACCCGCTGCCCCATCGGTCCGACCAGTTCGACATAGCCGGAGGACGGATCGCGCAACGCTTCGCGCCCGTAGGCCACGAACTCGTCCACATAGAACTGATAGTTGGTGAAGAGGACGTGGTTCTGGAAATCCACCGGATCGGTCGCGGTATAATGCGCCAGCCGAGCGAGGGAGTAATCCACCCGTTGCGCGGTGAAGGGGGCGAGGGGGCGGGCGCCGTCGTCATAGGTAAAGCCGACGCCGTTCACGATGGCATCGTTGGTGGTGTTGAGATCGGGGACGTCGAACACGTCCCGCATCAGAAAGGGCAGCACGCCATCCTGGGGCACGGTGAGATCGGCGTCGTTGAGCACGGCGAAATGGACCGGGATCGGGGTGCTGGACCAGCCGATCATCACGGGCACTTCGTGCGACTTGATCAGAAGGCGAAGCTGCTGGGTGAGGTATTTCTCGAACAGGTCCGGGCGGGTGATCGTCGTGGCATAGGTTCCGGGCTCGGTCACGTGACCGAAGCTCAGCCGACTGTCGGTGCGGGCGAAGCTGGTCGTGGTGATCCGGACCTCCGGGTAGAAGGCGCGGTAGCGGCAGACAGGCATTCCGTCGCCGACGGAGCGGGCGAAATTCTCCTGCAGGTAACCGGTCGCGAGATCGTAGAGGCGCCGGAGCTCCGCCACGGCCTCGGCCGCGTCGCCGAAGGCGCGGGGTTCGGTGTGGTCGGGCGCGGCGATGGGGGTCAAATCGTTCATGGGGTCTCGATAAGGTCCGTGAGTGAGAATGTCGTGACGTCCACGAGGCCTAAATCGCTGATCCTGAGTTCCGGGATGACGACGAGGGCCAGCAGGGAATGCTGCATGTAGGCGTTGTTGAGGGTGCAACCGGCGGCGCGCATGGCGGCCCCGAGCGCATCGGCTTTGGCCGCGACTTCCGCGGCGGGGCGGTCGGACATGAGGCCCGCGATGGGCAGCTCCACCAGCGCCCGCTCCGTGCCGTCCGCGAACAGGGTGACGCCGCCGCCGATTTCGGCCAGGCGGTTGGCCGCCAGCGCCATATCGGCGCGGTCGGTGCCGACGACGATCATGTGGTGGCTGTCATGCGCGACGGTGGATGCCATGGCCATCGGCCGGTCGTAGCCGAAGCCCGAAACGAAGGCGTTGACCACGCCGCCGGTGCCGCGATGGCGTTCCACCAGCGCAATCTGGCAGGTTTCGCCGCCGGTGAGCGCGTCGCCCTCCACGATGCCGTCGATCACCGGAAGCCGCCGGGTCAGCGCCCGCGTCGGGGCCTGGTTCTCGACCACGCCGATGACGCGCGCCGTCACCTCGCCCGCGGCGCCGGGCTGCTCGATCTGGAAATCCTTCGCGGTGAGCAGGCGTCCCATATGCATCGTGTTTCGCGCGGTCTCCGGCCAGTGGAGATGCGGGCATTCGGCCAGAAGCTTACCGTCCTGCGCTACTGTCTGTCCCAAGGCGATCACCCGCTCGATGGGAAGTTCCGTCAGATCGGATGTCAGGATCAGGTCGGCGCGGCGCCCCGGCGCAATGCTCCCCAGCTCCCGCTCCAGCCCGAAATGCGTCGCGGTGTTGATCGTGCACATCTGCAACGCTACCAGCGGGTCGCAGCCGCAGGCGATGGCATGGCGCAGAACCCGGTTCATGTGCCCGTCATTGACCAGCGTGCCGGAATGGCAATCGTCGGTGCAGAGGATGAAGTTCCGCGGATCGAGGCCCTTCTCCGTCACGGCGGTGATCTGGCTCTCGATGTCGTACCAGGCGGAGCCCAATCGCATCATCGACCGCATCCCCTGCCGCACCCGGGCGATGGCGTCCGCTTCGCAGGTCCCCTCGTGATCGTCTGCGGGGCCACCGGCGGCGTAGGCATGGAAGGCGGGCCCCAGATCGGGTGACGCGTAATGCCCGCCGATGGTCCGCCCGGCGCGTGCGGTGGCTGCCATCTCGGCCAGCATCCTGGGATCGCCGTTCGCCACGCCGGGAAAGTTCATCATCTCGCCCAGACCGACGATACCGGGCCAGGTCATCGCCTCGGCCACGTCCTCGGGTCCGATCTCGTGGCCGGTCGTTTCCAGCCCCGGGGCGGAGGGCGCGCAGGACGGCATCTGCGCGAACACGCTGCATGGCAGGCCCCGCGCCTCGTCATGCATCAACCGCACGCCCGGCAGGCCCAGCACATTCGCGATCTCGTGCGGATCGGTGAACATCGCCGTGGTGCCGTGGGGGATCACGGCGGCGGCGAATTCGGCGGGGGTCAGCATCCCCGATTCCACATGCATATGCGCATCGCAGAGGCCGGGGATGACGAAGCGCCCTTCGGCGTCGATCACCTCCGTCTGTGGGCCTATGCAATGGGAGGCGTCGGGGCCGACATAGGCGAAGCGTCCGCGCGCGATGGCCACCTGCCAGTCGAGCACTTCGCGGGTGTGGACCAGCACCACCTTGCCGCCCGTGATCACGGTCTCGGCGGGTGCGCGTCCGGCGGCGATGGCAATGAGATCGGCGGCCGCATCGGGCCAGGAGGGGAGGGTCTCGGGCGTCATGGGCAAGGGTGTCACGGCCCGCGGGCGGGTGCAATGGGCGGGCGGCGCGGGTCCGCGCCGCCCGCTGATCCGCGGTGGCGGAACCCTGCGGGCCCCCGTCGGCGTTGGGTGGAATGGGCCAGCCCGATCTGATCTATTTTCCCGATGACCGCCCGGGCATCACCCGTCGCCGGGCCGGTCGCGGCTGGTCCTACCGGGCGCCGGACGGCACCACCATCGACGACCGGCAGGAGCGGGAGCGGATCGCCTCGCTGGCCGTGCCCCCAGCCTACGACAAAGTGTGGATCTCGCCCGAGGCGCGCGGGCATCTTCAGGCGACGGGATACGACGACCGGGCGCGCAAGCAGTACCGTTACCATCCCGGCTGGTCCGAATGGCGCGCGACGCGCAAGTTCGACGACCTGCCCGCCTTCGGGGAGGCGTTGCCGCGCCTGCGCCGCCGGGTGGCCGATGCGCTGCGCGGCGAGGCGGGCGAGCGGGACTTCGCCATCGCCGCCGTCCTGCGCCTGATCGACCGAAGCTCCATGCGCATCGGGTCCGAGGCCTATCGCGCGGAGAACGGGACCGAGGGCGCGACCACGTTGCGGGCGCGCAACCTGCGGCTGGATGCGGGGCGCGTGAGGATCGACTTCCGGGCCAAGGGCGGGCAGCGGGTGCGGCGGCAATTGTCGGACCGGACGCTGGCCCGGGCGCTTCATGCCCTGTCGGACCTGCCGGGCGCGCCGGTCTTCGAATGGATCGACGGCGGCGCGCCCCGGGCGATCCATGCCGATCAGGTGAACGACTGGCTCCACGCGGCAACCGGCATGAATGGCGCATCGGCCAAGACGTTCCGGACCTGGAACGGATCGGTGGCGGCGATGGGCGCCGCGATTGCCGCGGGTGAGGGCGTGACGATCAAGGCCATGGCCGAGGCCGCGGCGGAGGTGCTGCACAACACGCCGACAATCGCGCGCAATTCCTACGTGCACCCGGCCGTGATCGCTCTGTCCGGGGAGTGGCGCGAGGTTCGCGTGTCCGACGCGCCTGTGGGCCTTCGCCAAGACGAGCGCGCGCTCCTGTCGCTGCTAGGTCAGTAGCGGCACGTCGCCGACCCACCCGATCCGGTTCAGGACCCAGTAGCTACCGATGGCCGCGATCACGAGCGAGCCGGGAATGACGATCGCCCGCCGATACCAGGGTCGTCGCCCAAACGGCAGCCCGAGCAGCAGGAACGCGACGGCGATCACGGCGAGCTGTCCGATTTCCACCCCGACATTAAAGGAGATCAGGGAGACGACGAAATGCTGGTCCAGCCCGAACTCAGACAGCACCGAGGCAAACCCGAGCCCGTGCAGCAGGCCGAAGCCGAACACGACGGCGATCCGGTCCATCGTGATATGCGTTCTTGGACCCGACCAGATATTCTCCACCGCGACATAGACGATGGAGGCGGCGATGATTGTCTCGACGATCCACATGGATCGGTCGGGTATCGTCACGATCCCAAGCGTCGCGAGCGCCAGCGTGACCGTATGAGCCGCGGTGAACGCCGTCACCTGCCAGAGGAGGGGACGGAAGGCGAGCGAATAGAAAAAGAGGCCGAGTACGAAGAGGATGTGGTCCAGCCCCTTTGGAACGATGTGGTCGAAACCGGAAAAGACGTAGCGGTTGATCGCGTCGGCGACCGATTGCTCGGCGGCCCCCGTCCGGGGCATCGGCTCGGTCAGGTCGCCACTGGTGAGGAAGACGTCGTAGCCACCCTCGGTGCTTTCGGAGACCTGCCGCACGATCAGGCCGCCGAGCGCCGCGTCCCAGCCGAGGATGACGGGTGCGTCGTCGTCCGGAAGGGGCGCCGTTATTGTCAGCGTGCTGTCGCGGCGGAATTCGATGTCACCGACCGGCGGCACCGACACCTCCGCGAGTTCGGGGGTCAGGTCCACTTCGCCTGCGCGCAGGACGATCCGTGCCGCGATGGTGGGCCATGCCTCGACAAGGGCATCGGCCAGCGAATCGGGATCGAGCGCCCGCAGCCCGTCATGCACATCCGCCAGCGGCGATTCGTTCGTATTTCCCAGATCGCCGAGATCCATGCCCGCGATCATCGGCTCGACCGCCGTGACCAGTTCGACCGTCACGCGGTCCGCGGTCACGGTCACGTCCGCCACCGACGGTTGCACCTCATGGGCGGAGGCGGCGACCACCGCCGCCATTGACAGCGCCGCGCCGAGCATCACCCTGACGACCAGTCCCAGGAGATGTACCATGTTCGCCCCCTCGATGACCGTCCTAGCTGCACTCTGCATCTTGACCCTGCCAGCGCAAGCGCACGAGTTCTGGATCGAGCCCGACGTCTACTTTGTCGCATCGGGCGAACCGGTACAGGCGCGCTTCCGGAATGGGCAGGAATTCGCCGGCGCGGCGCTCAGTTTCATCCCCGGACGGTCCGAGCGTTTCGACATGGTCACCGTGGACGGTCTCGTGCCGGTGCCCGCGCGGATGGGGGACAACCCGGCCTTCGCGGTAGAGAACTTGCCCGAGGGGTTGCTGACGATCCTCCATGAAACCAAGGACATGAGTGTCACCTATCGCGAATGGGAGAAATGGGTCGGCTTCGTCGAACACAAGGCGTTCGACGGCGTGCTGGAGGCGCATCGCGCGCGTGGATTGCCCGAGGCGGGGTTCCGGGAGGATTACCGTCGCTTCGCCAAGGCGCTCGTCGCCGTGGGTGACGGGGCGGGGGCGGACGCGGCCCACGGCCTTCTGACGGAGTTCGTGGCCGGGGCGAATCCGTATACCGACGATCTGACGGGCGGGCTTCCGGTGCAGATCCTGCTCGACGGCGTCCCCAAGACGGATGCCCAGATCGAGATGTTCGAGCGCGCGCCGGATGGCGAGGTGGCGGTGACCCTGCACCGCGCGGATGCGGATGGGCGCGCGGTCCTGCCGGTGCAGCCGGGGCACGCCTACCTGCTCGACTCGGTCGCGATCCGGCCCGTCGAGCCCGCGGACGGCGACGGCGCGGTCTGGCGGACCCTGTGGGCCGCGTTGACCTTCGCCGTCCCGCAGGAGTAGGTCCGGAGCGACAGACCGGAGATCGCCATGGACACGTTCGAGACCCTGACCGGGATCGCGGCCCCGCTGCCGCTCATCAATGTCGATACCGACATGATCATCCCGAAGCAGTTCCTGAAGACGATCAAGCGGTCCGGCCTCGGCGTGAACCTGTTCGACGAGATGCGTTATCTGGACGACGGGTCGGAAAACCCGGACTTCGTGCTGAACCGGCCCGCCTACCGGAACGCGCAGATCATCGTGGCGGGGGACAATTTCGGCTGCGGCTCCTCTCGGGAACATGCGCCTTGGGCCTTGCTGGATTTCGGCATCCGGGCCGTGATCGCGCCCAGCTACGCGGATATCTTCTACAACAACTGCTTCAAGAACGGCATCCTCCCCATCGTGCTGCCGCAGGATCAGGTCGACGCCCTGATGGAGGATGCGAAGAACGGCGAGAACGCGCGCATCACCGTCGACCTCGAGAACCAGACCGTCACCGGCCCGGACGGCACCGCCTATCCGTTCGAGGTCGACGCCTTCAAGAAGCATTGTCTCGTCAATGGATTGGACGATATCGGCCTGACCATGGAGAAGGCGGAGTCGATCGACGGCTATGAGGACCGCATGGCGCAGGATCGTCCCTGGGTCTGACTTAACGTCTCTCCGCAACGTACTGATCGAACAGGCTCTTCTCCCTCCGGGAGGAGAGCCTGATGCGTTTGGGGCACAGGGATCCGCCCGCGCCTTTTCGTTATTGAACAGAAGCTTGTAGGTCGAAGTTAAACAAGGCACGGTGAAGGCAAGATTGAGGCAGTCGTCCCGTTCGGGGCGTATCGTGGAACAAGGACCGGCTCGAACCGGTCCGTCCGACGAGGAATGGCAGGCAGTGATTTCGCGGCTCCCCTCCGCGTGCGTTCGCGCGTTTTCGGTAGCGGCGATGGTGTTGACGCCATCGCTCCTGCTTCCGGGTGCGTCGTCGCAGGTGACCGACACGGTCCTTCTGATCGCGATCTTCGCGGCGGGCTTCGTGATCGTCGAATACGCCGCCACGTCGCCGGGGCTGGTCGAGTTCCGCGGCGCCCCCCCGCTCAACCGCATCCGCTTCGCCACGCTCTGGGCGATGCTCCTCCTGATCGGACTGGCCTGCCGGGGGATCGAGTCGCCTTCCACGCTCGGCCGCCTCGTGCAGGCGGTCGGACTGCTGCTCGGACAGGCGATGGACATCCCGCTCAGCCCCGTGCGCCTCCTGCTCTGGCTGCTGCCGGACGGCGTGCCGGAGGCATCTGTGCACCTCGTCCGGATGGCCGCGGGGCTGGCCTACCTCGTGGCGCTTGTCGGCCTCACGGTGTTCGCCATCGTGATGCGGGCCCGAAACTGGCCGGCGGCGCGGGGCACGTTCAACGTCTGGACCAACCTGCCGACATTCGACCCCGTTTCGGGCGGGGACGTGGTCGCCCGTCTGAACCGGGATGGGGCCGTGAATATCGGGATCGGCCTCGTGCTTCCCTATCTCGCCCCGCCCGTCGTCTATGGAATCGCCCGCCTCTACAGCGTGTCGATGCTGGACTCTCCGTTGCTGCTCGTGTGGGTGATGTCGGCATGGGCTTTCCTTCCCGCCTCCCTCATCCTGCGCGGCATCGCGATGCGGCGGCTTGCGCGGACGATCTCCGAACGTCGCGTCGCGGCCGGTCGGGCGGCCGAGGATTCGGCGCTCTCGCCAGCCTGATCGCCGCATTCCTCGCGACGGGTGCGGCGGCCGATACCCTCCGGCTCGCCACCTTCCACTCCGAACTCGGGCGCCGTGGTCCCGGTGTGATGCTCCGCGACCTTGTGTCGGGCAAGGACGCGCAGGCGATGGCGGCGATGGATGTGATCGCCGAAGCCGGGGCGGATGTCCTCCTGCTCACGGATGTGGACTGGGACCTGGAGGGGAAAGGAATCGCGGCCCTGATCCGGGGGCTCGGCGAGCGGGGGATCGACTACCCGTTCCATATCGCCCTCCGCCCCAATTCCGGGATACCCAGCGGCTTCGATCTCGACGGGAACGAACGGCTGGGCGAAGGGCGGGACGCGCTGGGCTACGGGCGGTTCACGGGCGACAGCGGGATGGCCCTGCTGTCGCGCCTGCCGCTCGGGCCGGTCGATGACCGGAGCGCCCTGCTCTGGGACGGACGGAGCGACGCCGCCCGCACGGTCCTGCCCGAAGGGGCCGAGGCGGTCGTCCCGCTCGCCACGATCGGCCAGTGGATCGTACCGGTCGAGGTGGGCGGGACGACCCTGACGCTGCTGACGATGAACGCCTCCACCCCGGTCTTCGACGGTCCCGAGGATCGCAACGGCCTGCGCAACCGGGACGAGCTGGAATACGTGGCCGAGCTGGCGGAAACCGTCCCGAATCCTGTCGTGCTGGGCCGCGGCAATATCGACCCGCTGGACGGGGTAGCCGATCTCGGCGCGATGGCCGCGCTCCTGTCGCATCCGGCCCTACAGGATCCGGAACCGCGCGGCGCGGGCGGGGGCGGCGAGGGGCATCGCGGCGACCCCGCGCTCGACACGATGAACTGGGACGGGCCGGGTCCGCTGCGGGTGGACTACGTCCTTCCGGCCCGGACGCTGGAGGTGACGGACGCGGGCGTGATCTGGCCCGCCGCCGACGATCCGATGGCCGGGACGGTGGAGGAGGCGGGGCGCGGACGGCTCGTCTGGGTCGACATCGCCGTTCCTTGACGCCCTCGGGGGCAGGGACTAGGCCGGGTTCGATCCACACGAAAGGTCCCCCGACATGGCGAATACCCTCCTGATCCTGCCGGGCGACGGCATCGGCCCCGAAGTCATGGCCGAGGTGCGCCGGGTGATCGACTGGTTCGGCGCCAACCGGGATCTGACCTTCGAGGTGTCCGAGGATCTGGTGGGCGGGGCCGCCTACGACGCCCATGGCACGCCGCTGCATGACGACACGATGGCCCGCGCGCAGGAAGTCGATGCCGTCCTTCTGGGCGCGGTGGGCGGACCGAAATACGACACGCTGGATTTCTCCGTGAAGCCGGAACGGGGCCTTCTGCGTCTGCGCAAGGAGATGGATCTGTTCTCCAACCTGCGCCCGGCCCAGTGCTTCGACGCGCTGGCGGATTTCTCCTCGCTCAAGCGGGAGATCGTCGCCGGTCTCGACATCATGATCGTGCGCGAGCTGACCTCCGGCGTGTATTTCGGCGAGCCGCGGGGCATCCACAAGGAAGGCAACGAGCGCGTCGGCATCAACACCCAGCGCTACACCGAGAGCGAGATCGCCCGGGTCGCGCGCTCGGCCTTCGAGCTGGCGCGCAAGCGATCGAACAGGCTTTGCTCCATGGAGAAGGCTAACGTGATGGAATCGGGCGTGCTCTGGCGCGACGTCGTGACCGAGATCCACGCGGCCGAATATCCGGATGTCGAGCTGAGCCACATGTATGCCGACGCGGGCGCCATGCAGCTCACCCGCGCGCCCAAGCAGTTCGACGTGATTGTGACCGACAACCTCTTCGGCGACATGCTGTCCGACCTCGCCGCGATGCTGACGGGCTCGCTGGGAATGCTGCCCTCGGCGAGCCTCGGGCTGCCGATGGCGAACGGGCGACCGAAGGCGCTCTACGAGCCGGTCCACGGATCCGCGCCCGACATCGCCGGGCAGGGCAAGGCCAATCCCATCGCCTGCATCCTCAGTTTCGCGATGGCGCTCCGCTACTCCTTCGACGAAGGCGCGAGTGCGGACCTGCTGGAGGATGCGGTGCAACGGGTGCTGGCGGACGGCGTGCGCACCGGCGACCTGATGGGCCCGGAAGGCGGAACGCCGGTTTCCACGACGGAAATGGGCGACGCGATACTCGCGGCACTCGACGCTGCGTGATGGCGACGGGCGTCGCTTTCGGGGATCGTGCGAGCATCGACATGCGTGTCGCGCGAGGGGTCGCCGCTGCCGATCGCCAGGGCGCAGGCCAACGTCCCCCTTTCGGATCGCGTGGCTTCGCGCTAGGGCCTTGCCCGACATCTGACTGAAAGGTCGCGCGGTGGGGGGCCGGGTCGACCGGAACTCCCGGAGGGCGCCTTGCCCGATCGCACATCCCCCCTGTCCGGCCTCTTTCTGGCTCTCATGGCCTTCGCGCTGTTCGCGTCTCACGACGTCGCGGTGAAGCTGCTGGGCGGCGGCTACGCGGTGTTCCAGATCGTCTTCTTCAGCGTCCTGTTCACCTTCCCGCTTGTGGTGATGATGCTTCTGCGCGACGCCCAGGAGGGAACGCTCAAACCCGTGCATCCCTGGTGGACGGCGCTTCGCACGGCCTCCGCCGTGGCCACCGGCTTCTCCGCGTTCTACGCCTTTTCGGTCCTGCCGCTGGCACAGGTCTACGCTATCCTCTTCGCGGCACCGCTGCTCATCACGCTCCTGTCGATCCCGATTCTGGGCGAGCGGGTCGGCATCCATCGCGGCGCCGCGATCGTCGTCGGCCTGATCGGCGTGATGGTCGTCCTGCGCCCCGGTGGGCTGGAACTCGGGCCGGGACATGCGGCGGCCGTGGCGGCGGCGTTCTGCGGCGCCCTGTCCGCCGTCATCATGCGCAAGATCGGGCGGGAGGAGCGGACGGCGGTGATGATGCTCTATCCGATGATGGCGAATTTCGTGCTGATGGGGTGCCTGCTGCCGCTGGTCTACCGGCCGATGCCGATCGGCGACGTCGGGCTCTGGGCGCTGATGGCGATCCTGGCCTTCGGAGCCTCCATCGCGCTGATCGAGGCGTACAAGCGGACCGAGGCGGCTCTGGTGGCGCCGATGCAGTACAGTCAGATCATCTGGGCGGCGCTCTACGGCTGGCTGTTCTTCGACGAATCCATCGATGCCGGGACCGCGGCGGGGGCCGGGATCGTGATTATCTCGGGTCTCTATATCGTATTGCGGGAGGCGCTGGGGCGCTCGCTCAATTCCCCGGTCCTGCGGACCCGGTCGCGCCACGAGACGGGCACCGTTTCCCGTGTCTCCCCAATGATGGACGATGAGGCCCGCAGGGTTCCCAGGGACGAAAGTTAGAGAGCAGTCGCGGCAGGATTCTGGCTCCGTTCTGATGGAGACGCCTTCGCGGGATCGAAGGGGAAGCGGCTTGCGCGCGCGCGATAGACCCTTGCCTACGCGCCGAACGCCCGATAGGTCGCCGCTTACGGTCGGGCAGTGGCGCAGCCTGGTAGCGCACCTGCTTCGGGAGCAGGGGGTCGGAGGTTCGAATCCTCTCTGCCCGACCAGACGTCTCTCCCCGGCGATCCATCCGAAATGTTCGTCCTGTTCGGGCCGGACGCTCGATCCACTTCGCATTTCATGGTTGGAGATCGACCGCACTGGAATTGGCCGATGTCGCCGACGCCGCGACCCCCGCTCGTCGCGATCGGACCTGTCCTCCTTCCGAACGGGAGTGGAACTCGTCGCCGCGTGACCCATGCAGCGAACCGGTTCCCCCCGGGGGGCGGGGACGTATCCGGCAGCGGGGATTCTATGTATCTGAGCGGGCTCGAACTCGGCCTCTTCGCCGGCCTTCTCGTGATGACGGGGGCGGTCGCGGGCATCCTCGCGGGCCTTCTGGGCGTCGGTGGCGGCATTGTCATCGTCCCGATCCTGTTCGTCGTCTTCGGCGCGCTCGACTTCCCGCCCGAGGCGTCGATGCACGTCGCGCTCCTGCGCCGCTGGGCCCCGTTCCTCGTCGCAGGCGCGCTGGCCGATGGGCTCTTGTCCTTCGTCCTCGGGGGCGACGCCCTGCGCCTGATCTTCGGCTGCGTCGCGCTGGCCGTGGCCGTCGACATGGCCATCCCCCGGACGCTGACCATCGCCGAAACCCTCCCGGAGTCGCAGGCCACACAGGGCGGGATCGCGGCGATCGTCGGCAGGTTCTTAGCGCTGATGGGGATCGGGGGTGGAACGCCTTCGGTGCCGATCCTGTCGGCGTACCGCTATCCGACGCACCGGGCGGTCGGCACGGCGGCGGCCTTCGGCCTCCTGATCGCATTGGCGGGGGTGCTCGGATTCCTCTGGTCCGGTATCGGAGTGGAGGGGCGACCGCCCTGGTCGGTGGGTTACGTGAACCTCGTGGCCGCGACGCTGGTCTTTCCGGCGACGACGCTTTGCGCCCCGCTCGGAACGCGCATCGCCTACGCGCTTCCGGCGGCGCGGTTGAAGCTGGTCTTCGCGCTGTTTCTCGGCATCACCGTCCTGCGGATGCTCTATGTCACGCTAAGCTGATCGCCGGACGCATTGTCGGGGCGTGACCGCGCGCGCCTTCCTGCGCTATCGATGGCCGGTTCCCGTCTGCGAGGCCCGATGCTGCGACCCGACCTGCCCCTGACCCGCGACCTTGTCCTGATCGGGGGCGGTCATGCCCATGCCCTCGTCCTGCGGCGCTGGGGGATGGATCCGCTGCCGGGCGCGCGGGTGACGCTGATCAATCCGGGGGCAACCGCGCCTTATACCGGGATGCTGCCGGGGCATGTCGCGGGTCATTACGCACGCGCGGAGCTTGAGATCGATCTCGTCCGGCTGGCCCGGTTCGCGGGCGCCCGGCTGATCGATGGGGCGGTGACGGAGATCGACGCGAAGGCGCGGCTGCTGACTGTGCCCGGGAGCGCGCCTGTCGCCTATGACGTAGCGTCCCTCGATATCGGGGTCACGTCGGAGATGCCCGCCCTTCCGGGTTTCGCGGAGCACGGGACCCCGGCTAAGCCGCTCGACCGCTTCGCCGAAGGGTGGCGCGGCTGGCGCGATGCGGCGCTGGCCGGTTCGGTGTCGCCGGATGTCGCCGTGATCGGCGGCGGCGTGGCGGGCGTGGAACTTGCGCTGGCGGTGGCCCACGCCCTCCGGGCGGGCGGCAGGCCGGGGCGCGTCGCGGTAATCGAGGCGGCTCCACACATGGGCGGTGTTTCGGACGGTGCGCGACGCCGCTTGTCGCAGGCGATGGCCGCGCTCGACGTGACGCTTCACCTGGATGCCGGCGTCGCCCGGGTCACGGACACCCATGTCGAGCTGGCGGATGGGCAGCGATTGCCCGCGACCTTCGTCATCGGCGCGGCCGGGGCCCGGCCCCACGGATGGCTCGCCCGGACCGGCCTGCCGCTGCACGAGGGCTATGTCCGCGTCGGGCCGACCCTTCTGGTAGAAGGACGCGAGGATTTCTTCGCCGCCGGGGATTGCGCCCATCTGAGCCACGCGCCGAGGCCCAAGGCGGGGGTCTTCGCCGTGCGGGAGGCGCCGGTCCTGTACGACAATTTGCGGGCGGCGCTGTCTGGCGGGGCAATGCGCTCCTACCGGCCGCAGGAGCGTTATCTCAAGCTGATCTCCCTCGGGGAGAAGTCCGCGCTGGCCGAACGCGGGGGGCTTTCGCTCTCCGTCGCCGGGCCGCTCCTGTGGCGGTGGAAGGACCGGATCGACCGCCGCTTCATGGATCGCCTCCGCGACCTTCCGACGATGGAGGTCCCGCCGCTTCCCGCCATTGTCGCGACCGGGATGCAGGAGGCGACGGACGGCGCCCGCCCGCTCTGCGCCGGATGCGGGTCCAAGGTGGGGGCTGCGGCGCTCGCCCGCGCGCTCGAAGCGGAGCTGCCCCCTGCCAGGGGCGACGTCCTCTCGCGGCTGGGCGACGACGCCGCGATCCTCGCAACCGGCGGCGACGCGCGACAGGTCCTGACGACAGATCACCTGCGCGCCTTCACCGCCGATCCCGCCCTCTTCGCGCGGATCGCGGCGGTGCATGCGCTGGGCGATGTCTGGGCGATGGGCGCGGCCCCCCAGGCGGCCTTGGCCACGCTCGTCCTGCCGCGGATGTCGGAGGCGTTGCAGGCCCGGACTCTGGCCGAAATGCTGGAGGCCGCCGGGGATATCCTGCGTGGGGCGGGCGCCGATCTCGTCGGCGGGCATAGTATGATGGGCGCGGAGCTTTCGGCGGGGTTCGCGGTAACCGGGTTGGTGGATGGGGCGGCCATCGGTCTGGACGGCGCCCGGCCGGGCGATGCCATTCTCCTGACCCGGCCGATCGGGAGCGGGACGCTTCTGGCGGCGGAGATGGCGGGGCGCGCGCCGGGCCGCGACGTGATGGCGATGCTGCACCGGATGGCGATGCCGCAGGGGGACGCCGCCGCGATCCTGAAGGACGCCGCGGCCATGACCGACGTGACCGGGTTCGGGCTCGCCGGGCATCTGACGAATATCTGCCGGGCCAGCGGCGTGGCGGCGCGGATCGACCTTGGGGCGGTGCCTCTCTACGAGGGGGCGCTCGCGCTGGCCGAAGCGGGCATCCGTTCCACCATCCACGCCTCCAACGTCGCCGCCGCACCTGTCGCAGGCGGCGCGGGCGCGCGCCTGATCCTCCTGCACGACCCGCAGACGGCGGGCGGCTTCCTCGCGGCGATCCCGGAAGCGCGAGCGGCCGAACTGCTGGACCGCCTCGGCGCGGCGGGTCATCAGGCGGCCCGGATCGGCACCTTCGTCGCGGGTCGGCCGGGCGTGACCTGCGCCTAGGGCGCGATCATCTCCACGATCCGGGCCGCCGCCCGGTCGAGATCCCCGTCCGAGAGATCCGTCAGCGCGACGTCCCCCACCGGGCGCCGCTGCGCATCCGCGCGACGGTAGCGTGGATCGTAATGCAGCGCGATCAGTTCCGCGGTCAGGTCGGTGAGCGCGCCCGCATCCGCCATCCCGTGCCAAGACGCGATCCGGTCGCGTGCGTGATACGGGCGTAGCCGATCGATCCGTGCATGGAGGAGGGCCGTGTTCTCGGTCAGATCCGGATAGGTCGTCAGCAGGAAACGCGCCCGCGCGGCGACCGGCGCGGTCAGGGTCACCACCTCCGCCCGGCCCATCGCGGCCCAGAGCGATGGCGGCAGACGCAGCGACCCGACGGAGTTGCTCTCCGCCTCCAGAAAGACGGGCCGGGCGGGATCGAGAGCGGCGATTTGCCGTGCCAGCCGCGACTCGAACATCTTCTGCGCGGGCTGCCCCTCCGGCCAGCCGCCGAAATTGGACCCGCGATGGTTTGCCAGCCCCTCCAGATCCACGACCTGCTGTCCGGCGGCGGCGAGGCGGGGCAGCATCTGCGTCTTGCCGGTGCCGGTGCCGCCGTCCACGAGGACGATGCGGTGCCCGATCTCCCGCTCGTACAGCGCCTCCACCACGAGGCGCCGATAGCTCCGGTATCCGCCCTCCACAATGTCCACGCGCCAGCCGATCTGCGACAGGATCGACGCGAAGGATCCCGACCGCTGCCCCCCGCGCCAGCAATAGACGAGCGGTCGCCAGCCGCCGCCGCGATCCGCCAGCGCCGTTTCGATATGATCGGCCGCGTTTCGCGCCACCAGCGCGGCGCCGATCTTGCGGGCTAGGAACCGGTCCTCGCGCACGTAGATCGTGCCGACCCGTGCCCGCTCCGCATCCGACAGGACCGGCAGGTTGACCGCCCCGGGGATGTGATCCTCGTCGAACTCGGCCGGCGCGCGCACGTCGATGATCTCGTCGAACGGCAACGCGCCGGGCAGAGGTATCTCGGTCAGGATCTGCGGCATCGGCGGGATTCTCGCACTGGGGCGCACTCCGCGACGGATGCGACGCGGGACCGGCTGGCGCAAGGGCGGTGCGCATTGCCTTGGCCACGGGCGGGTCTTGCCGCTAGGGTCGCCCGGCGGACCGGCGCACAGCCTCCGGACGCGACGCCGGGCGGGGTGCGTTCCGCCATGCATCCAGGGAGGACGAGATGCGAACGACGACACAGATCACCATGGCAGCGACGCTGACGGCGGCCCTCGCGGCCGGAACAGCGCAGGCCCAGACGACGACTTTGCGAATCCAGAACCACCAATCGCCGGAATCGACCTCCGGTCGCGTCATCGCCGATTTCGTGGAGGACGTGACGGCCATGTCCGACGGCGAGATCGCCATCGAGATGTTCTATTCCGCCAGCGTCGTGAAATCCGTCGAGACCTTCGATGCGGCCGCGTCCGGCATCCTCGACTGCGACATGACCAACGGCAGCTATCAGACCGGCAAGAATCCGGCGTTCCAGTTCGTGGCCGACACGATGGGCGGCTACGACACCCCGCTGGAATACCAGTCTTGGGTGAACATCGGGGGCGGACGCGAACAGATCAACTCGCTCTACAACCCGCAGGGCATGACCTTCATCGGCGCGGCCATCGGCGGACAGGAATCCCTGAATTCCACCAAACCGCTGCGCGGGCCGGACGACCTTCAGGACTTCAAGTTCCGGTCGCCCCCCGGCATGCAGACGGAGATCTTCGCGGATCTCGGCGCGTCGCCCGTCGTGATGGACTTCACCGAGATCTTCACCGCGCTGGAGACCGGGATCATCGACGGGGCGGACGCCTCCTCGCTGGCGGTGAATGTGGGCCTCGGCATCTACGACATCGCCAAGCACACGACGTTCCCCGGGTTCCACTCGATGTCTTCCGACCACCTGGCCTGCCGGACCGATGTCTGGGAAGCGATGCCGGAAGCGCATCGGGCGATCATCGAAACGGCGCACAAGGCCATGGCGATGGACCTGATGATGATGACCATCGTCGAGAACGGCGAGGCGCTCGCGGCTCTGCCGGAGCAGGGTGTGACGATCTACGACTGGTCCGCCGAGGATCGCGCCACCTTCCGCGAGGCCGCGCAGACGGCGTGGGAGGATTGGGCGACCAAGACGCCGGAGACGGCCGCGATCGTCCAGAGCCACCGCGACTTCATCAAGCGCATCGGCCTCGGGGAGTGATCCCCTGCGGGTCCCCCCGGGGGCCCGCGACCACCCGCGCGACCGTCTTTCAGGCGGTCGCATATCCCCGCAGGTGACCGATCAGGCGGGTCAGGGCCGGCGGCACATCCCCGCGCCGCCATGCCGCCTGCGTCAGCAGGGGCTCGGCCACGTCGTTCAGGGGGATTGCCACGACCCGCACGTCCATTGCCCGCGCGAGGCTTTCCGGTAGAACCGATACCCCAAGACCGCAGCTCACGAGGCCGATGATGGCCCGGGATTCCGGCGCCGTCTGCACGATGCGCGGCCGAAACCCGATCCGGTCGCAATGGCGGAACAGGTGCAGGTTGTAGACCTCCCATTTGTCGAGATCCCCCAGAACGAAGGATGATGCGGCGAGGTCGGCCAGCCCGATCCGATCCCGCCCCGCGAGCGGATGCGCCGTCGGCAAGATCGCCACGAGACGGTCCGACTGCACATTCACCGTGTCGAAGCCGGGCCGCCCGACGGGACCCGTGACGATCCCGACATCGAGGTCCCCGGCACCCAGCAGCGCCGCCTGACGGGTTGAATCCGCCTGCACCAGATGGATGCGGACATCCGGCGTATCGGTCCGGAACGCCTCCACGATATCGGGCAGGCGGCCGGCGATGGCGGTGTCCGTGTAGCCGACCGACAGCGTCCCCGCGAGGCCGCGATCGACGCGCAGGGTCTGTTCCACCGTATCGTCCAGCGTGTCGAGCACGCGGTCGCAGCCCTGCGCGAAGGTCCCGCCCGCCAGCGTCAGGCGGACCTGCCGGTTCGACCGCTCGAACAGACGCGCGCCGACCTGCGCCTCCAATTGGACGATGGCCCGGCTGAGCGCCGGTTGCGTGATGTTCAGACGGCGGGCGGCACGCCGGAAGTTCAGTTCCGCCGCCAGAGTCCGGAAGTATCTGAGCCGCCGCAATCCGGTGTCCATACGCATCCTTTCACGGGCATGATGCCCGCAAGGCATCATGGAAGGGTCGAGAATGTATTATACAACACCGCACCTGTTCCCTAGCGTCACAGGATCGAACAATCGCCGGGGGAACAAATGATGACACGCCATGCCACCTGTCTGGCCACCGGGGCGGTTGCCGTCCTGCTTGCCGGACCGGCGCTCGCCGCCGACGTCACAATGAATATCGGCTGGGCCACGCCGCTCGACTCCGACAACGGCGTTCTCGCCGCCCGGTTCGAGGAGCTGGTGGAGGAGTATTCCGGCGGCACCATCGACGTGAAGCTGCGCTGCTGTGGCCAGATCGCGACCGAGGACGATGCCTTCAAGGCGATGCAGCTCGGGACGGTGGACGCCTATTTCATCTCGCAGAACAATGTCTCGCCGCACTGGCCGTCGATGGACGTCTTCGTCCTGCCCTATACGTTTCAGGATACCGACCATCTCGTCGCGGTCGCGAACGGTCCCGTCGGCGATGCGATGAAGGCGCAGATGCTGGAGGAGACCGGCGTCCACCTCCTGACCTTCGGGGGGCCGAGCTATCGCGACTTCTTCAACTCGGAGCGGCCGATCAACACGATGGCGGACATGGCGGGCCTCAAGATCCGGGTGCCCAAGAACGAGGTGATGCTCGCCACGTTCGAGGCGTTCGGAGCGGAGCCGGTGCCGCTGGCCTGGTCCGAGACGCCCACCGCGCTCCAGACCGGGACCATCGACGGTGGCGACAACGGCACCAACGTCATCCAGGAGATGAAGTTCTACGAATTCGCCCCCTATCTGACGGTGCTCGACCATTTCGCGGGGTTCAGCCCGCTTCTGGCCTCCGACCGGTTCATGGGCCGGCTGGACGATGCCCAGCGGGAGGCCGTCCTGCGCGCCGCGAGCGAGGCGGGGCAGTACCATACCGAGTACACGATCGAGAAGATCGAGGGCGTGCGCGAATGGCTCTCGACCGAGGGCGGGATGGAGATCACCCGCCCCGACCGGGCCGAGTTCATCGCCGCCGCCCAGTCGGTGCAGCAGACGGTCGCCGAAGAGCGGGGCGAGGCGTTCACGGCCCTCCTCGACCAGATCCGCGCCGCCGCGAACTAGAACCTCCGGCGGCCGTCCATCCGGGCGGCCGCCGCATTCCGCGGTCGCCCTCCGGGTGTCGCCGCCGATGGACTGGACCGGGCCCACATGAAGCAACTCCTCCTCTCCCTCGAACGCCATCTCGAGGAAGTCGTCTGCTGCACGGCGCTGGCCCTCATGGCGCTCTGCGTCTTCGCGCAGGTCATCATGCGCTACTTCTTCAACTCCGCCCTGCAATGGAGCGAGGAGGTCGCGGCCATCTGCATGGTCTGGGCCGTCTATATGGGCGCCTCGCTCTGCGTGCGCGAACGGTTCCACATCCGGATCATGGCGGGGGTCATGGCGCTTCCGCGGCCCGTCGCGACGCCCCTCATCCTCCTCGCGGACACTTTGGCGGTGATCTACTGCGTCTTCATGCTGATCGCGTCCTGGGACTACCTCGGCACGCTGGCGCGCTTCACCTCCCGCACGCCGAGCCTCGGGATCGACGAGTTCTATCCCCAGACGATCCTCGTGATCGGCTACGCCCTGATCCTCGTCCGGCTGGTGCAGATCTACGTGCTCTGGATCCGGGCCGGGGCGAAGGGGCTGCCCGGGATGCGGCCGGAACACGAGGTGGAACCCTAGACGATGAACGATCTCGTCCTCCTGGCGCTGGTCTTCACCGCGCTGACGCTGATCGGGACACCGCTCTTCGCGGCCGTGGGTCTGGTGACGTTCCTCGCGCTGTTCCTGATCGACATCCCCTACACGCTGATGGCGCAGACCGGGTATACCAGCCTCACGCCCTTCCCGCTGCTGACGATCCCGCTCTTCGTGCTGGCGGGACGATTGATGGAGACGGGGGGCATGGGCCACCGACTGATCGGCGTGGCGACCTCGCTCGTCGGCTCCTACAAGGGCAGTCTCGGGCTGGTGACGGTCTTCGCCTGCATGCTCTTCGCGGCCCTGTCGGGCTCGGGCCCCGCCACCACGGCGGCCATCGGGTCGATCACCGTGCCGGCGATGGAAAAGGACGGCTACAAGCTCCCCTTCGCCGCCGCCATCGCCGCCGCCGCGGGGGCGCTCGGCTCGCTGATCCCGCCGTCGAACCTGATGATCATCTACGGGCTCGTGTCCGAAACCTCGATCCCGCGCCTGTTCCTCGCCGGGTTCCTGCCGGGCTTCGTCATCACGGCGCTGCTGATGGTGACGGTCTACATCATCGCGCGGCGGCGGGGCTACGGCGGGACCGGCGAGCCGTTCAGCTGGGGGCCGGCGCGCCGCGCCGCATGGGACGGGAAATGGGCCATCGGCGCACCGCTCCTGATCCTGGGCGGCATCTATACCGGGGCCTTCACCCCGACCGAGGCGGCGTCCGTCGCGGTGTTCTACGCCCTGTTCGTCGGCGTCGTGGTCCATCGCGAACTGACCATCCGCAAGGTGATCGAGGCGCTGCGCTTCAGCGCCCTGATGACCGGTCTCCTGATCCTGCTGGCACCGACGCTGGCCTTCGGACAGCTGTCGGCCTTCTACGACGTGCCCACGGCGGTCGAGAACCTGATCACCAGCTACACGACCAACGCGATCGTGGTGCTCATCATCATCGGCATCTTCTACATCATCATCGGCACCTTCATGGAGAGTCTGGCGCAGATCATTCTGTTCACCTCGGTCTTCCTGCCGCTGGTGACGTCGCTCGGGGTGGATCCGGTGATGTTCGGCGTCTTCACCGTCATCACCTGCGAAATCGGGTTCCTGACCCCACCGCTCGGCGGCAACCTCAACGTCGCCGCCCGCATCTCCGGCATCACGATCGAGGCGGTCTCGGTGGCGGTGCTCCCGTTCATCGGCGCCTACATCCTGGGCCTGCTGATCCTGATCTTCTTTCCGGAACTGTCGCTGTGGCTGCCGGATCTGGTCTACGGCCCCGCCCGCTAATCGGAGGATTTCCATGTTCGACACCATTCTCGCCGACGGCCTCGTGCATGACGGCACCGGCTCCGACGGCACCCGCACCGATATCGGCATCCGCGACGGACGCATCGCGGAGATCGGCGACCTGTCGGGGGTGGAGGCGGCGCGTCGCGTGGATCTCGACGGGCTCTGCGTTTCGCCCGGCTTCATTGACCTGCATACCCATTCCGACTTCACCCTGATGGCCGACGGTCGCGCCCAGAGTCAGGTGCATCAGGGGGTGACGACCGAGGTGATCGGCCAGTGCGGGTTCAGCGCCGCGCCCGTCACCAACGCGCGGGACGCCAAGATCATGTCCCCCGGTTTCACCGAAGGGATGGTGGACATCGACTGGAACAGTTTCGGTGAATATCTCGACCACCTCGACCGGATGCCGCTGGGCGTGAATGTCGCGGCGTTCGTCGGCCACGGCACCGTGCACCGCGCCGTGCTCGGTGACGCGCTGCGGCCCGCCGACGATGCGGAACTGGACCGGATGAAGGCGCTGGTGGACGAAAGCATCGACGGCGGTGCCTACGGCTTCTCCACCGGCCTCGAATACTGGCCCGGAAGCCTCGCCTCGCCGGAGCAGCTTACCGAACTGGTGGAGGTGGCGGCCAAACGCGACGTCCTTTACGCCACCCATGTCCGCAACCGGGACGTCCATTACGACATCGGGTTCGGCGAGGCGATATCCTGTGCCCGAGCCGCCGGGGCCCGCCTCCAGATCAGCCATATCCAGCCCAAGCACGGCGCCCCCGAATGGGCCATGGAACACGCCATCGGCATGGTGAACGCGGCCAAGGATCATGGCGTGGATATCGCCTACGACGTGATCCCCCACGACTGGTCCCACACCCGCGTCATGGCGATCATGCCGCAATGGGCGCAGGAGGGCGGGGTCGAGGCGGTGCTGGCCCGCCTGAAGGACCGTGCCACCCGGGAGCGGATCAAGGCCAACCGGCGGCCGATGTGGCGGCTGGTGCTGGACGGATTGTGGGACAAGGTGGTCCTGATGCAATCGACGCGGAACCCGGATCTGGTGGGCCTGACCTTCGACGTCATCGGACAGAAGCGGGGGGTCGATCCCTACGACGCGGCACTCGACCTCCTGATCGAGGAAGGGGAGGAGATGGCCCACCTGATGTGGACCTCGCAGTCCTTTTCCGAGGACCAGATCCGCCTCGCCATCTCGCAGCCCGATTGCGCCATCATCTCCGACACGCTCGCCCTCGCGCCGGAGGGATGCCTCAAGCACCATATCGGCTCGCTCTCCGGCTACGGCTGGGCCGCCCGTTTCCTGCAGCACTACGTCCGCGACCATGCCGTCCTGACTCTGCCGGAAGCGATCCGCCGCCTCACCTCCCTGCCCGCCGCGCGGCTGGGCGTCCGCGACCGCGGTGTTCTGAAGACGGGGGCCTGGGCCGACATCACGGTGTTCGATGCCGAACAGGTGGCGAGCCATTGCGACGTGGCCGAGCCCCGCCGCTACGCCACCGGCATCGCCCATGTCCTCGTCAACGGCGTGTTCTCGATGCTGGACGGCGCGCGGACGGCGGAGGACGGGGGCCGGGTCCTGCGCTCCCACTGATCGCCGCGCTCAGCGGCGGAGCAGGGCCTCTATCTCGTCCCGCGACGGCATCGACGGCGCGGTGCCGGGCCGGGTCACGCTGATCGACGCGGTGGCGCAGCCGAAGCGCGTCGCCTCCAGCGGGTCCATCCCGCGCGCCACTGCCGCGGCGAACCCGCCGTTGAACGCATCGCCCGCCCCCGTCGTCTCCACCACCGGGCCCGCATCGAAGGCGGGGACATGCTCGCTCCGGCCCGCAGCATGGTACAGCGCTCCCTGCGCCCCGAGCGTCAGGATCGCGGCTTGCGCCACCCCCGCCGACAGAAGGGCATCGCCCGCGCGCCGCGCCCCGTCCAGATCCGCCACCGCGATCCCGGTCAGGGCCTCCGCCTCGGTCTCGTTCGGCGTGACGTAGTCGCACAGGGCCAGCATCCCGTCCGGCAAGTCTGCAGCCGGCGCGGGGTTCAGGATCGTCGCGGCACCCCCGTCCCGCGCGATGCGCAGCGCGGCCATCGCCGCCTCCATAGGTTGCTCCAGTTGCGTAACCAACACCCGCGCGCCGCCGATCAGGTCGGCCCGTGCCTCGACGAAGGCGGCGTCGATCTCGCCCGCCGCGCCGGGACAGACGATGATCGCGTTGTTCCCCGTCGCCTCCTCCAGAAAGATGTAGGCGGCGCCGGTCGCCGTCCCGCCGCGCTCGACCTCCGGCACCACGCCCGCCTTCTCCCAGGTGGCCATCGCCATGTCGCCGAACGTGTCCTGCCCCAGCCGCGTGACAATGGTCACCGCTCCGCCCGCGCGGGCGCAGGCCACCGCCTGGTTGGAGCCCTTGCCCCCCGGGCCGAGTGCGAAGCTGCGCCCGAGGATCGTCTCCCCCATCCGCGGCTGGCGGTCGGCGCGATAGGCGGTGTCGGCGACGAACACGCCGAGGATGACGATCTCACTCATCTGGCTTACTCATCCGGCCCGATCACCCCCTTGCGCAGCATGATGCAGCCGTAGAACCGCCGCTCCCCGGTCTGGATCACCGCATAGGCCTCGCGCGCGAGGTCGTAGAAGGCGAAGCGTTCGATCCCCACCATCGCCCGGGTCTCGCCCGTGGCGGCGATGGCCTCTTGTACCTCCCGCTGCACGTCCGGCACGTTGTCCGGTTCGCCCACGACTTCCATCCGCCCCGCGAAATCCTCCACGAACGTATCCAGCGGCAGGACCGACAGGACTGCTTCCGCCACCTCGCGCATGGGCCGGTCGATCCGCAGCAATTCCCCGAGGGTCGTGTCCTGCGCGATGGCGTCGGAGGGGAAGTTCGTGTCCGACAGGATCAGCATGTCGCCATGTCCCATCGCCCGGAGGGCATGGAGGACGTCGGCATTCAGGCAGGGATCGATGCCCTTGAGCATGGAAGTCTCCTTTCAAAGGGACAGGCGCAGGCCGGATTGCGCGTCGAAGACGTGGACGCTGCCCGTCTCCGGTATCAGGTGGATCGCTTCGCCGGGCCGGATGCCCGGCCGGTCGCGGGTGATCGCGGTCACCTCGTGCGCGCCCTCGCCGGAACTGGCGGCAAGGCGGGCGACGACATGGGTCTCGGCGCCCGTCTGCTCCACCACCGACACCGTCGCCGGCATCCCCTCCGACGCCAGCATCAGGTGCTCGGGCCGCATTCCCAGCGTGACCGCCCGTCCGGTTTCCACCCCCGGAACCGGGATCACCGCGCCGCCGGCACGGGCGCCCGCCCCCGTGCCCTCCGCCGCCAGAAGGTTCATCGACGGCGACCCGATGAAGCTCGCCACGAAGGTGTTCGCAGGACGGTCGTAGAGGTCGAGGGGACTGCCGATCTGTTCGATGTTCCCGCCCTGCAGGACGACGATCTTGTCGGCCATGGTCATCGCCTCGATCTGGTCGTGGGTGACGTAGACCGTGGTGGTGGCGAGACGCTGGTGCAGCTCCCGGATCTCTGCGCGCATCTGGACCCGCAGCTTGGCGTCGAGGTTGGACAGCGGCTCGTCGAACAGGAACACCTGCGGATCGCGAACGATGGCCCGGCCCATCGCGACCCGCTGCCGCTGCCCGCCCGACAGCGCCCGGGGATAGCGGTCCAGATACGGCGTCAGGCCCAGAACCTCTGCCGCCCGGGCCACGCGGGTCTCGATCTCCGCCTTCGCCATCTTCGCCATGCGCAGGCTGAAGGCCATGTTCGCCGCGACGGTCTTGTGCGGGTAGAGGGCGTAGTTCTGGAACACCATCGCGATGTCCCGCCGCGCCGGGGCGAGGTTGTTCACAACCTTGTCGCCGATGGCGATGGTCCCGCCGCTGATCCCCTCCAGCCCCGCGATCATCCGCAGCAGCGTGGACTTGCCGCAGCCCGACGGCCCGACCAGTACGACGAACTCCCCGTCGGCGATGTCGATGTCGAGCCCGTGGATGACTTCCGTCGCGCCGTAGCTCTTGCGCAGATCGCGGATCGTGACTTCGGCCATGCGTCCCCCTCGTTGGCGCCGACGCTAGCCGCCCGCCCGGACACTGTCACGTCCGGACATGGACCGGGGCCAGACGCTTGACAGCCGGGGCGACGGGCGGTGACTGTCGCACCGGAAAGGACCCCCGGGAGAGGGGTCCGGCTTTGCCCGCACCCATTTCGCGGCGCCATCAGGGAGGATCCCAAATCCATGAGACACGATATCTTCGCCCACATGCTCCGCACCGGAAAGATCGGGCGCCGCGCGCTCCTTCAGGGGGCGGCTGCGACCGGCGGCCTCGCCGCCCTGTCGGGTCTCGCCCCCCGCATGGCCCGGGCGGATGCCCATTCCGACCTGCGCGCCCAGATCCTGCAGATCCCCGGCGTCGGCTCCGGCAGCCCCACCGATGCCGACTGGCAGACGGTCGGGGAAATGTGCCTCGGCTCCACCCGCGAGACCGTCGAGGAGGGGGAGTTCGAAGGCGTCGAGCTGACCTTTATGGGTCTCAACAACCAGAACACCCATAACTTCCTGTTCCGCGGATTCCTGAAATCGTGGGAGGATTATACCGGCGCGAAGATCAGCTGGATCGACCTCGCCCAAGCCGACTACAACGCCCGCCTCCAGCAAAGCATCGCCACCGGCACCGTCGATTTCGACATCATCGAAATGGGCGCCCCGTTCGAGGGCGACGTGCTGGGCCGCGGCATGGCCTCCGAGATGCCGCAATGGGTCGCCGATATCATCGACATGGACGATTACGTCGATTACCTGAAAGCCCCCGTCGGCACCTGGGACGGCAAGACCTATCGCGTTTCGATCGACGGCGATTGCCACACCTTCGCCTATCGCAAGGATTACTACGAGAACGAGGAATTCGCCGCGGCCTGGGCCGAGGCGGGGGGCGAGGGCGACTGGGCCCCGCCGACCACCTGGGAACAGGTTAACGCCCATTCCAAGTTCCTCGCGGGCAAGACCGATCCCCTCACCGGCCTCGACGCCCACGGCTTCCTCGATCCGCTCAAGGGCTGGGGTGGCTTCGGCTTCTACTTCCTGGAGGACCGCGCCACCGCCTACGCCAAGCACCCGGACGATCCGGCCTGGTTGTTCGACCCGGAGACCATGAAGCCCCGGGTCAACAACCCCGCCTTCGTGCAGGCGATCCAGGACGTGATGGACCTCATCGCCACGCCCGGCGCCTACCCGGCGGATCAGATCAACGCCGACCCCGGCACCACCGCGTTCCAGCAGTTCCTCGCCGGAACCGGCGGCGCGCTGACCTGGTGGGGCGACGTGGGTGCGGCGGCCCGCACCTCGGACACATCCGTGGTGGGCGACGTCGCGGCCTTCTCCACCAATCCCGGTTCGAACCGTGTCTACAACTCGCAGACCGAAGCCTGGGAGGAGACGCCGAACGAGTCCCCGAACCTCGCCTATATCGGCTGGGGCGTCTACGTCATGGCCACGGTCGACGGCGACGAGAAGAAGAAGAAGGCCGCCTGGTCGGCGGCGGCGCATCTGGGCGGCAAGGACCTGTCGCTCTGGGCCTCGGCCTATCCGTCCGGGTTCCAGCCCTACCGCAATTCGCACTTCCAGTACGAGGAATGGGAAGCCGCGGGTTACGACCGGGAGTATGTCGAGGATTTCCTCGGCGCCAATCTCGATAGCTACAACCACCCCAACGGCGCTATCGAGCCGCGCATCCCTGGTATCTTCCAGTACTATTCCGTTGCCGAGGACGAACTGGCCAAGGGCTATGCAGGCCAATACGGCTCCGCGCAGGAAACGGCGGACGCCATCGCCGCGGCCTGGGAGGAGATCACCGACCAGATCGGCCGCGAGAGTCAGATCGCGCTCTACAAGGAATCGCTGGGGATGTGAGATGGAGACGGGGTGCGGCGGCCCCTGCTGGGTTTCGCCGCACCCGGGATTCGAGAATGGGGTATCAGCCGATGTTCATCGCAGGGATGTTGCGGGATGCGGGCTATTCGGAGGAGACCATAAGGGTGGTGCTCCGGCGAAAACCCCTGCGTCGGACGGATATGGGGCCTGCGCCCGAACCGACGCCCTCGCCCCTGTCGAAGCTGGGTTTCCAGGCTGGGGATAAGCCGCTGGTCACCGCCCATCTGGCCAATTACCGGCTCGATCTCAAGATGGTGTGGACGGGCGCGGGAGCGGCGTGGAAGCTCTCGGACAGCCAATCCTTCGGTACGTTCGTCCTGACTCTCGCGGGTGCGGCGCTGGGGCTCGCGATCCGGACCTTCTCCGATATCGAAACGTCCGTTGTCGACTGCATTCGAAAGACCGGCGACCTTCCCATGACGACCACGGACGCGTTCGCGGCAACGCGGGAGTGTATGGCCGAAAAGGGCATCGCCCTTGACGAGATCAGGTTCGAGCAGACGCTTACGGCGCTCAACCGCTTCCGGATCTTCGATCTGCGCGATGGCCGGATCCATCTTTGCCAAACCATCGTTCGCTTGGGACGATCCGCTTGAAAACGCGGTGGCCCTTCCGACCCCACGCTTCCATAACCATGGGCGGTCGAAGACGACGGCTAGGCAGCACCCGAACCGCCCGCTAACGTCCCACCCATGGCCTTGCATATCGTGACCGACGACGAGATCGCCCCCGCGCGCCATGCCGCGGGCCGCGCGATGGTCTGGGGCAGTTTCGCGCTCCTCCTCGTCGTGGCGCTGCTCCAGTATCTCGACCAGACGGGCCGCCTCGATCTCGGCTTCGCCACGTGGCGACCGACGCTCTACGCCTTCTGCCTGTTCGCCACGTTCCTCTGCTGGGCGCAGGTCGTCACCCGCGGGGAACAGGGCAAGCGTGCGCTCTTCGTCCTCCCCGCCGCGATCTTCGTCGCCGCCATGGTGATCTTCCCGCTGATCTTCGGCCTCGCCATCGCGATGTCCGACTGGAACCTCGCCTCGCCCCAGGGGCGGCAGTTCAACGGCCTCGACAATCTGTGGCAGGCGTTCCGCGATCCGTTCTACCTGAACGCGCTGTGGAACATGGTGCTCTATACTGCGGCGATCCTCGTGGAATACGTCATCGCCTTCGGCCTCGCCCTGCTGCTCAATGCCGACATCCGCGCGCGCAAGTTCTTCCGCGTGGCGTTCCTGCTGCCGCTGATGCTGTCGCCGGTCGCCGTCTCCTGGATGGTGGGCAAATCGATGTTCGAGCCGCGCTTCGGCCCGATGGCCCGGCTGGCCCGCGAACTCGGCTGGGACAGTCCCAGCTTCTTCGGCTCGCCCGAGATCGCGCGCGCCATGATCATGGTCATGGATGCCTGGACCTACATCCCCTTCATGATGATCATGCTTCTGGCGGGGCTGCAGGCCGTCCCAAAGGAGCTGATCGAGGCGGCCAAGGTCGACGGCGCCTCCCCCTGGCGGCGCTTCTGGGAAGTGACGTTTCCGCTCATGCTGCCGGTCAGTATCACCGCGATCCTGATCCGCATCATCTTCAAGCTGAAGCTGGCGGACATCGTCATCAACATCACGTCCGGCGGGCCCGGGGGCGCGACCGACACCGTCACCAGCTTCATCTTCCGCGAATACCGCGACCGCTCCAATGTCGGCTACGGCACGATGCTGGCCTTCATCTACCTGATCCTGATCGTCATCGCGATGACCGTGCTGATGAAGGTCACCGAACGCTGGACGAAGCCCCAGACATGAGCGCCCCATGACCGCCGAGACGCAGATTTTCCACAATGGGGAGGCCGACCGCAGCTTCCGTCCCGCCTTCGTCTTGGGGAAGGTCGGCATCTACGCCCTGCTGATCCTCTGGGCCGTGGTCTGTCTGTTCCCGATCTACTGGACCGTCACCACCAGCTTCAAGGCGGCCCCGGACGTGATGCAGGGCAACATGATCCCCTACGTCGATTTCGAGCCCAAGCGTCTCGGCTGGCGCGCGCTCGGCCTGTCGCCGGATACCATCGGCACCGTCTCCACCGTGCGGGACGAATTCCTCAAACGCTTCTGGAACTCCACCATCATCTCGGTCTCCGCGTCGATCCTCGCCACCATCCTCGGGGCCTGCGCCGCCTACGGACTCTCGCGGTTCGACTACAAGTTCGGCTTCATGCGGAACGGCGACATCTCGTTCTTCTTCCTGTCGCAGCTCATCCTGCCCCCGGTCGTTCTCGCGTTGCCGTTCCTCGTCCTCTACAAATCCCTCGGCCTCCTCGACAGCCGCATCGGCCTGATCCTGCTCTACACGCTCACGGTCCTGCCCATCGTCATCTGGATCATGCGCGATCAGTTCGGCGCCATCCCGACCGAGCTGGAGGAGGCGGCGATGGTCGATGGCCTCGGCATCTGGGGCGCGTTCCTGACCATCGTCCTGCCGATCGCGCTGCCCGGCATGGTCGCGGCCTTCATCCTGTCGCTGGTCCTGACATGGAACGAGTACTTCTTCGCGGCCCTCCTGACGTCGACCCACGCGAACACCTTACCGGTCATGGTCGCCTCCCAGACCGGCAGCCAGGGCATCTCCTGGTGGTCGATGGCGGCGCTCAGTTTCGCCGCGATCCTGCCGCTGATCGTGATCGGCATCGTGCTGGAACGCTACATCATCAAGGGGATGGCCGCGGGCGCCGTGAAGTGACCGCTTACAACCGGTGCGCGATGTCCTTGGTCGCCTCGTAAAGCTGCCGCCAGAGCGGATATTGCCGCGCATACGCCTCGTGCGCGACCGGTTCGACCACCCGCTCCACCGGGTTCCACGTCTCGATGTCCTCCGGCTCCGCCAGCCCCACGGCGCAGGCGGCGAGGAAAGCGTCCCCCAGCGACGCGCCCACGCTCGACCTGCAGACGGATTGCGCCACGCCGCCCAAATCCGACGTCGCCTGCAACCACACGCCGTTGCACACGCCGCCGCCCACGGCGAGCACACGGGCCGGATCGGCCCCGCCCGCGCGGAACGTCTCGACCACGTGCGCCGTGCCCATCGCCACCCCCTCGCAGGCGGCACGGAACATCGCCCCCCGGTCATGGGTCAGGTCGAGGCCGAAGAAGGCGCCCCGTGCCCGGGGGTCCTGGATCGGCGTCCGCTCCCCCGAGAAGTAGGGCAGGCAGAGAAGACCGTTCGCGCCCGGCGGTACGGCCTGCGCCTCGGCGGTCAGGAGGGCGAAGGCATCCTCCCCCAGTTCCCGGGCGAAGGTGTCCCGGAACCACCGGGTCAGCGTCCCGCTCGTCCCCTGTCCCGCCATCGCGCACCAGCTTCCGGGGGACAACCACGGTGCCGACCAGAGCGATCGTTCCACCAACCGGTCGGCGACGACCTGGATCATGAACATGCTGGACCCGTACATGACCATCATGTCGCCCGCCGCGCGCACGCCCACGCTGACCGCCTCCGCCGCCGCATCGATGGTCCCCGCGGTGACCGGCGTACCCGGCGCGAGGCCGGTTGCCGCCGCGGCTTCGGGCGTCACCCGGCCCGCGATCTCCGTGGTCCAGAGCAGACGGGGCAGCATGACGGGGTCGACGATCCCCTCGCACATCTCCGCCGACCAGGCGCCCGCGCGCGCATCGTAGAGCGGCGTCCACTGACCCGCCGAATGGTGGTCCAGCACCCGCTCCCCCGTCAGCCGCCGGACGAGGAACGTGGTGCAGGTCTCGATGCCGGCCGTCTCCGCCCAGACATCCGGGCGGTTTCGCCGCAACCACAGGACCTTCGGCCCGACCGATTGCGAGGTCAGCACGTTGCCCGACGCCTCCAGCATCGCCTCCGCGCCGAACCGTTTGGTCAGCGCCGCGATCTCCGCGCCCGCCCGCGCATCGACCCCGTAGAGGATCGCGGGGGCGAGCGAATGTCCCGAACCGCCCACGGCCAACACGCATGGCCCGATCCCGCTCACGGCGAGGCAGGCGACGGCGCTCGCGTCGATCCCCGACAGGACCTCGCGGGCCAGCGCCACCAATCCGCCCCACCAGACCGCCTCCGCGTCGTGCTCCGCCCGGCCCGGCCCGGGCACGTCCATCCGGTGCGCCCTGCGCGCCTGCGCGACCACCCGTCCGTCCGGCCGCGCGAGGACCGCCTTCGCCTCGAACGTCCCGATATCGATGCCCAGCACGTATGTCATCCGGCCCTCCGCTCCCATCGACGCTAGCGCCCCGGCGCCGGGCATTCTAGCGTGGGCACCGACCAGAGGAGGGGCATATGGCACTCGCGACACGACATTGGGACCGCCGGGGCACGGGTGGGCTGACCTTCACCGAACTGGGCTTCGGCACCGCGCCCCTGGGCAATCTCTACCGCGCGATCTCGGATGCGGAGGCCGATGCGATCCTCAACCGCGCGTGGGAAGCGGGGGTCCGCTACTACGACACCGCGCCGCTCTACGGGCTGGGTCTGTCGGAGACGCGGCTCAACCGGTTCCTGCGGGACAAGCCGCGGGACGCGTACGTCCTGTCGACCAAGGTGGGCCGTCTCCTCGACGTGGCGACCGAGGAGACGCGGGACGGGCACGGCAAGTGGTTCGACGTGCCCGCCCGCCGCGAACGCTACGATTACAGCTATGACGGCGTGATGCGCTCCATCGAGCACAGCTTCGCGCGGCTCGGCGTGGATCGCATCGACATCCTGCTGGCCCACGATATCGACGTCCCGAACCAGGGCAGTCGCGCCAACGTGGATGCCAAGGTCGATCAGCTCATGGCGGGCGGCTACCACGCGCTCGAACGCCTCCGGGGGGAGGGGGTCATCGCGGCCTTCGGCGCGGGCGTGAACGAATGGGAGGTGTGCCGGCAACTCGCGGAGCGGGGCGATTACGACCTGTTCCTTCTGGCCGGACGCTACACCCTGCTGGAGCAGGAGGCGCTGACCTCGTTCCTGCCGCTCTGCGAGTCGCGGGGCATCGGGATCGTTACCGGCGGACCCTACAATTCCGGAATCCTCGCCACGGGTCCGAAGGAGGGCGCCTTCTACAATTACGAGGTGGCCGAGCCCGACATCCTCGATCGCGTCGCCCGGATCGAGCGCGTCTGCACGGCGCATGGCGTCCGATTGGTCGACGCCGCGTTCCGCTTTCCGCTCCTCCATCCCTGCACCGTTTCGGTCATTCCGGGCGGGCAGGGCGTGGCCGAGATGGAGGGCAACATCGCCGCCGCCGGGGCCGAGATCCCCGCCGCACTCTGGTCCGACCTGAAATCCGAGGGGCTGGTGCGGCAGGACGCGCCGGTGTGACAGCTCTTCTCTGCTTTCCAAATACTCCGGGGGTCCGGGGGCTGGCCCCCGGGCGATGTTACCGGGCGCCCGGATGATCGACGCCCACCATCATCTCTGGGACCCGGCCCGCGGCGATTACGGCTGGATGCCCGAGGACGAGCCGATCCTGAACCGCGCCTACGCGCCCGCGGATCTCGCCGACACGCTCGCGGCGCACGGCATCGACCGGACGATCCTCGTCCAGGCCGCACCGAGCGTCGCGGAGACGGAGTATCTGCTCGGCCTCGCCGATGCGACGCCATGGATCGCGGGCGTCGTCGGCTGGGTCGATTTCGGTGACCCCGCCGCGCCGCACGTCCTCGAACGCCTCTCCCGGCATCCTAAGTTCCGCGGCGTCCGGCCGATGATCCAGGATATCGCCGACGTCGACTGGATGCTGCGCGCAGACCTCGCTCCCGCCTTCGAGGCCGTGATGGCGCTCGACCTCACCTTCGATGCGCTGGGATTCCCGCGCCATCTCGACAACTTCCACACGCTGCTGACGCGCCATCCCATACGCTGCGTCATCGACCATTGCATGAAGCCGGACGTGGCCTCCGGCGCGATCGACGGCTGGGCCGAGGGCATGGCCCGGCTGGCCCGCGACACCGATGCCCGCGTCAAGCTGTCGGGGCTGGTGACGGAGGCCGGAGCGGATTGGAGCCAAGCCGATCTGAAGCCCTATGTCGATCACATCCTGGAGCAGTTCGGCCCCGACCGGATCATGTGGGGATCCGACTGGCCGGTCTGCCGCCTGCGGGCCGAATACGACGTCTGGCTGCGCGCGGCCGAGGCGCTGACTGCGCATCTGACACAACCGGAGCGCGCGGCGATCTTCGGTGGGACGGCGGCGGCGTTCTACAGGGTCTGAGGCTCCGCGACATGGGCCGCGGCATGGTCCTGCGCCCGGTCTATCGCGGCGGTCAGGCTCGCGCCGTCGTCCAAAGCCGCGGCGAGCGCACCGCAGAAGGCGTCCCCCGCGCCGTGGGTCGAGACGACGTCCACCGCGCGGGCCGGGAAATGCGTGACGCCGTCCGAAGTCCCTAGGCGGCAGCCGTCGCCGCCCAGCGTCTCGATCACCGCGCCGCCGCGCCGCAAGGCATCCATTCCGCCCATCTGTTCCGCCTCGACCCGGTTGACCACGAGCACGTCCACCCGCGCCAGAAGCTCGGCGGAGGTCTCCCGCGCCGGGGCCGCGTTCAGGATCAGCATGGCCTCCGCGGGCAGGGCGCGGGCGAGCGCGAGGTTCGCCGCTTCCGGCACCTCGTTCTGGATCAGGACCGTCCCGGCGCGCGGCGTCCCCCGCCACCCGACCGACAGGTTCGCCCCGGAGACGACGACCGCGCCGTATCCGTCCTCCGTGTCGATGGCGACCGACATGCCCGAAGGCCCCGGCACGTCCGCCACGCCGGACCGCTCGACCCCCGCGGCATCCAGTTCGGCCAGAAGGCGCGGCGCGGCCTCGTCGGTGCCAACCGCGCCGTGAAACGCTACCAGTCCGCCGCAGCGTGTCGCGGCCAATGCCTGATTGCCGCCCTTGCCGCCGAAGCGATAGGTGGCGCCCGATCCCATCAGCGTCTCGTCCAGCGCGGGCAGGCGGGGCGCCCGGACCATGACGTCCCAGTGCAGGCTGCCCATCACGAGGATCATGCGCCGTAGAGCGCCCGGGCCACGATCCGCTGCGACGCGGCCGCATCCTGCCGGGCGATGGCCGCGCGCAGGTCGGGCATATCGCCGATCTCCGCCGCCAGCATCCGCAACCGCTCCACGAGGGCGAGATTGGTCCGCGCCTCTTCCACCGGGTCGAGGCCGCCGTGGTCGGGGAACGTATCGAAATAGATCACGCCGTCATAGCCGATCCGCTCCAGTTCCACGAACAGCTCCACCGTCGCGACCGGATGCACGGTCCCGACCATCAACCCGTCATCGCGCTTGCCGTAACCGTCGTTGAGATGCACCCCCAGCAGCCGCGAATGCCGCGCGATCAGGTGGGCCGCATGGGCTGGCATCTCGTCGGCATAGAGCACATGGGCGAAATCCAGCGTGACCCCGAGATTGGCGCGATCCGCCTCCCGCACCCCCAGAAGCGTAGTGCCGACATCGGGCATCAGGGCGTAGGCGCGGGGCTCGTTCGGCTTGTATTCCACCGCCACGTCGATCCCCGGATCGTGGTCGGCGACGGCCTGCAACGCCGCGATGCTGTCGTCCCACATCGCGCCGTAATCGCCCTGGAAGGCGTAGTCGAAGCCGTCCTGCCCCATCCAGAGCGTCATCACGCTGCCGCCCATCGCGCGACAGGCATCCATCCCGCGTTTGGTCAGGTCGATGGCCTCCTGCCGCATGCGGGCCTCCGGGTTGGTGAAGGCGCCGATCTTGAAGCCCGGCTCGGTATAATACCGCATCGCCAGCCCGTTCAGCGCCATTCCCGCCCGTCCCAGCAGGTCCGACAGCCCCTCCGGCGTTTGCCCCTCGAAATGGTCCGGATAGTTGAGGTCGGCGACGTCGAGCCCCCCGACCGCACCCGCGCCCTCGATCATGCCCGCGATCCCCCCGCCTCGCGGTTTGAACGCGTTCAGGCGGGCGGCGTAGCGGGGTCGATTGGCTCGGGTCACGGTGTCTCCTTCGGACCGCGATCTGGGCCCGGCGCCACGCTATGCCGCGGTCCCCGCCGCGGCAATCGTGCGATTTGCAGGGCCGGCCGACACGCGGGCGTTGACAGAATCTTCCCGGCCTGTTGTCCTGACTGGTATTGTGGCCGGACCAGCAGGACAGTTGGCAGCGGCTATTGGGAGGTAGATATGACACTCATCCGACACGCGGCGTCCGCCGCGCTCTTCACTGCGACATTCGCCGCGACTTCTGCCCTCGCCCAGGACGCGACCTGGCCGGAGCCGCAGACCGGAACCTACGTGATCGAGAATTTCGAGTTCGAGACCGGGGAGGTCCTGCCCGAGATGAACGTCGGGTACATGACCATCGGCGATCCGGCCAATCCGGCAGTCCTGATCACCCACGGTACGACCGGGTCCGGATCCTCGATGCTCGGCGACAAGTTCGCGGCGAACCTCTATGGCGAGGGACAACCGCTGGACGCGTCGAAGTATTTCCTGATCCTCGTGGACGCGATCGGATCGGGCGCCAGCTCCAAGCCCTCCGACGGGATGCGGGCCGACTTCCCCGAGCAGACGCTGATGGACATGGTCAATGCGCAGAAGATGCTGCTGGAGGACGGGCTGGGCATCGATCGGCTCCACCTCAAGATCGGCTTCTCCATGGGCGGGATGCTGACCTGGACCTGGCTCACGGAATATCCGGACTTCATGGATGGCGGTGTGCCCATCGCGTCGCTCCCGGGGCCGATGGCGGGCCGCAACTGGATGATGCGCCGGATGGTGATCGACGCGGTGCGCGACGACCCGGCCTGGAACGAGGGCAATTACGAGGAGCAGCCGCCGATGCTGCAATACCAGAGCGCCTGGTTCGGCATCGCGACGTCGAACGGCAACCTGCGCCTGCAGGATCTGGGCGGGACCCGCGAGGCGGCGGACGCCTTCGTGGACGACAAGAAGGCAACCCAGAAGGTCGGCGACGCCAATGACGTCATGTATATGTGGAACGCCTCGCGCAACTTCGATCCGACGCCGAAGCTGGGCGACATCCAGGCCCAGGTGCTGGTCCTCCTGTCGCAGGATGACGAGCGCAATCCGGTCGAGCTTCCAATGCTGGAAGAGAACATGGCCAAGATCCCCGGCGCGGAAATGTACATCGTCCCCGAGAGCGCCGAGACGACCGGTCACGGAACGACGTTCGACGCATCCCTCTATGCCGACGTGCTGGCGGAGTTCATGGCCAGCCTTCCGAACGCCCCGGAGTGAACGGACCGGAACGGGGGCTTCCGCGGCGGCCCCCGAACGTGCAGGTTGCGCGGGCGCTCCGTCGCCCGGGCGACGCCCGCATCGCGCGCAGGCGATCCGACGCAGGCCCCGCGCGCAGGGGAGGGAGGACCGGCATGGACCTGTCGAACTTGCTGGCCCGGGACGGGGCCGGGCTCGCCCGCCTGTCCCGGCGGTCGATGAAGGACACCATAGCCGAAAAGCTCGCGACGTCGATCGCGTCCGGCGTGCTGTCGGTGGGGGATCCGCTTCCGTCGGAACGGGATCTGGCCGCCGCCATGGGGGTCAGCCGCGAGACGATCCGCGGCGCGCTCCTGATCCTGTCGACGCGCGGCATCCTGTCCGTGGTCCAGGGCGCGCGGACGACGGTGGCGTCCGATGACGTGGGCGATCTGGGCCTGTCGGCGATCTCCTACGCGCGGGTCACGGCCTATGCGCTCGACGACGTGCACGAGGCGCGGCTCCTGACGGAGGCGCGGGTGGCGGCGCTGGCGGCCGAACGGATCGACGCAGCCGCGCTGGACCGCCTCGCCTCCCTGATCGAGACTCAGGTGCGGGCGACGGACGATCCGGTCCGTTACCTGATCGCGGATCGGGAGTTCCACACGATCATCTACCGGGCATCCGGAAACGCCGTGCTCTCGGACGTGGCGACGACGCTCTATTCGCACCTGCTGGACCATCGCCGCCGCGTCGTCGCGCGGAAGGGGGCCATCGGGCGCAGCATCTCCGACCACCGCGCCATTCTCGCCGCTCTCGCTACGGGCGATGGCGCCGCGGCGGCCAGGGCGTTCGGCATCCACGAACGCCGCATCTACGAGACGACCCGCCAGCTTCTGTCGGAGGCGGGAACCGGTTCGCATACCGAAAACCAACATGGAGGAGACAAGACATGATCGACCGCAGGACTTTCACCCGGGTGGCGTCCGCCGCCCTCGCCGCCGTGACACTGGGGCTGTCCGGCCCGGCCGCGGCGCAGGAGAACGGGGAACTGGTCTACATGACCCCCGGCCTCGATCTCGCCTTCTGGCGCTACGTGTCCGAGGGCGTGAAATCGGTGGCCGAGGAGAACGGCTACGGCTTCTCCGCCCTCGACAGCACCAACGACCCGCAGACGCAGCTCCAGAACGCGCAGGATGCCATCGCACGCGGCGTCGCGGGCATCGTGCTGTCGCCCACCGACAGCTCCACCGCGCCCGCCGTCCTGCAACTGGCGCAGGATGCCGGCATCCCCGTCGTGATCGCCGATATCGGCACCGATAGCGGGGAGTTCGTCTCCGTCATCGGGTCGAACAACTACGAGGGCGCGAACGGCGTTGGCGCGGCCCTTGCCGCCGCCATGCAGGAGGCCGGGAAGGAGGGCGGTTCCATCGGGATCGTCGGCATCAGCCAGGCGCGTCTGAACGGCCAGGCCCGGACCAAGGGCTTCAAGGATGCGGTGACCGAGGCCGGGATCGGGGGCGATGCGGGCTTGCAGCAGATGCAGGCCTATACCGCCGACGAGACGTTCAAGTTCACGCAGGACATGATCACCGCCAATCCGGGCATGACGGGCATGTTCGTGCAGACGGACGGGCCGACGCTGGGAGCGCTGCGCGCGATCAAGGCCGCGCGGATGGACGGTGAGGTTCTGGTCGGCGCGTTCGACGGCATCCCGGAATTCGTGCCCCTGCTGCAATCCGGCGAGCTGGTCGTGTCGGGAATGCAGCAGCCCTATCTGATGGGCGTGCGTTCGGCCGAGGCGATGGTGGAGCATCTGGACGGCGGCGCCCCCGAGAAGGAGATCACCGTGCCGATCCTGATCGTGACGTCGGAGAACATCGAGGAGATGTTGCCGACCATCAAGGAAACGGTCTTCGCCAACGAGATGGACTGACGGAGACGGCCGGGGCGGTCCGTCCGCCCCGGTACCGCACGGATACGAGATGCTGCACTCCCAGACCGAGACGGGCACACCCCTGCGCGCCGAACCGCTGCTGACCGCGCGGGGCGTCTCGAAGGCGTTCGGCAAGACGCAGGCGCTGGTCGATGCGGCACTGACCCTGCGCCCGGGCGAGGTGGTCGGCCTGCTGGGCGCGAACGGCGCGGGCAAGTCCACGCTGTCGCGCATCGTCTCCGGCCATATCCAGCCATCGGGCGGGGAGATCGCCTTTGCCGACGCGCCGCTGGTCCTGACCTCCACCCGCGACGCGCTCCGCCGCGGGATCGCCCTGGTGGCGCAGGAGACGTCCCTCGCCCCGGACCTGACGGTGCTGGAGAACATCTTCCTGCCCGACCTCGCAACGCCGGGCCGCCTGTCGTTCCGCGCGATGCGGACCCGCGCCTCGGCGCTGCTCTCGACGCTCGGGCACGAGCACGTCCTGCCGCTGGATGCGGAGGTGCGAACCCTTTCGGCGGCCCAGCGGCAATTGGTGGAGATCGCCAAGGCGCTGGCCCTCGACGCGCGGCTCGTGATCTTCGACGAACCCACCGCCTCGCTGTCGGCGACGGAGGTGGACCGGCTCTTCGACATCATGGTCCGGCTGAAGGATGGCGGCCGGGCGCTCGCCTTCGTATCGCACCGGCTGGAGGAAGTCTTCGCCATCTGCGACCGCGTCACCATCCTGCGCGAGGGTCAGGTCGTGGCCGAGGACGTCGCCACCTCGACCCTGACCCAGGGCGACATCATCCAGCACATGGTCGGCCGCGACATCGGCGCGATCTATGCGCCGCGCAACGTGGCCCCCGATGCCATCGGCGAGACGGTGTTCGAGGTCCGCCACCTGAAATCCGCGCCCTGGGTCCGGGACATGAGCTTCTCGGTCCGCGCGGGGGAGATCCTGGGCCTCGGCGGCCTCGTGGGTGCGGGCCGGTCCGAGGCGGCGGAGGCGATCTGGGGCCTGCGTCCGCGACAGGGGGGCGAGATCCTCGTGCGCGGCGCGCCGGTCCGCCTGCGCCGTCCGGCGGATGCGGTGCGCGCGGGTCTGGGCTTCGTGGCCGAGGACCGGCGCGCGCAGAACATCGTCCCGGACCTCAGCGTGCGCGAGAACCTGATGCTGGCGCAGATGGGTCAGCATCGCGGCTTCGGGCGCGGCTATTCCAAACGGGCCGAGCGGGTGGCCGAGCTGATCGCCGATCTGGGCCTTCCCGCCGACCGTCTGGATACCAGCCTGCTGAACTATTCCGGCGGGATGCAGCAGAAGATCATCATCGCCCGCTGGCTCCTGACCGATCCGGAGATCCTGATACTCGACGAGCCGACCAAGGGCGTCGATATCGGCACCCGATCCTCCATCTACCGCATCCTTCAGGACGCCGCCGACGATGGACTCGCCGTCATCGTCATCTCCTCGGATTTTGAGGAGCTTTTGGGCATCGCCGAACGCATCGTCGTCGTCAGCGACGGCGTCACAATCGCCGACCTGCCCAGCCACCGGCTGACGGAGGAGAAGCTGACCCTCCTCGCCGCGCCCCGCACCTCCACCGCGCGCAATCAGGCGCTCTTGACGGCGATCACCGATGCTCATGGCGGGGATGCGTTCTGGACCCTGCTCGACGGGGAGGAGACGATCTGCCTCGCGCAGGCGGGCGACGCGCTGGCCGGTATGAAACCGGGCGAGGCGGCCAATGCCGACGAGACGCGGATTCCGGAGGCGATCCGGCGGCGCGAGGCCGCGTTCGTGGCCGAGGCGGACGGCGCGCGGCAGACCCTGCTGACGCAGATGACGGACAAGCGGGGGCACGATCTGGGATGGATCGGCCTCACCCTGCCGGAGGGCGTTGCCCCGCCCCCGGTCGACGATATCGTGGCGCGGGTCCGCGACCTGACCCGCGCGGAGGAGAACTGACATGGCCGACGCGACTTCAACCCCCCGGGGTCCGACCCTCGCCGCCACGATTCTGCGCAGCCTCGAATTCCGGATGCTGTGCCTTGCCCTCCTGCTGGCCGTGATCCTGTCACTCTCCTCGCCGTTCTTCCTGACGGAGCGGAACATCTTCAACATCCTCGATCAGTCGGTCGTGATCGGCATCGTCGCCGTCGGCATGACCTTCGTGATCCTGACCGGCGGCATCGACCTCAGCGTCGGCGCGGTCTTCGGCCTGACCGGAATCCTGCTGGCGCAGGCGTTGCAGGTCATGCCGATCCCGCTGGCCATTCCGCTGGCCATCGCCGCGGGGGCGGGCATCGGCCTCTTCTCCGGCGTGCTCGTGGCGGTGTTCGGCCTCGCGCCCTTCGTCGTCACCCTCGGCATCATGGCCATCGGGCGCAGCCTGTCGTTCATCTTTTCCGGGCAGCGTTCGATCTCGGGCCTGCCGCCGGATCTCGACGCCATCGTCTATTCCACGTTCCTCGGTGTGCCCGCCAACGTCCTGTTCCTGATCGGGCTCTATCTCTGCGCCTGGGGCTATCTCAGCTATACCAAGGGCGGGCGGACGATCTACGCCGTGGGCTCCAACTTCGAGGCGGCGCGGGCGGCGGGCCTGTCCACGATGTTCTATTCGATCCTGCCCTACGTGATCTCCGGCGCGCTGGCCGCCGTGGCCGTCACGTTCAGTCTGGCACAGGTGATGTCCGCCGATCCGATGGCCGGCAACGGGCTGGAGCTGGACGCCATCGCCGCCGTCGTGATCGGCGGGGCCAGCCTCTATGGCGGGCGCGGCTCCATCCTCGGGACGTTGCTGGGCGTGCTCATCATGGTGATGATCCGCAACGGCCTGAACCTGATGGGCGTCTCGCCGTTCTGGCAAGGAACGGCAATCGGCTCCATAATCATCATCGCATTGCTGGCCGAACGCCTCATCAACTGGCGCTCCGCACGGGGGTAGGGGACATGACCGACGATCCATCGCGCAGCCTCGCCCTTTACGGCACCGAGGAGGAGGTGCCCGCCCCGCGTATCCTGCGCGCGGGCAAGCTGTCCGCCGAGCTGGAGGCGGGGAACCTCCGTTATATCCGCTGGGACGGGGAGGAGGTGTTGCGCGCCGTCTCCTTCATCGTTCGGGACCGCGACTGGGGAACGTACAACCCCACGATCTCCGGGCTCGACGTGACGGAGGAGACGGATCGCTTCGCCGTCACCCTGCACGCCGTCGCGGGCGACAAGGCGCAGTCCTTCGCCTACGACGCCCGGATCGAGGGGCGCGCGGACGGCACGCTCACCTTCCACGGGCGCGGCGGGACGGAGACCGGGTTCGAGACCAACCGCACCGGCTTCGTCATCCTGCACCCCATCGACGGCATCGCGGGGGCGCCGGTCACCATCGAGCATACGGGCGGTGACGTCGTGGAGGGCACCTTCCCCGAGATCATCGACCCGGTGCAGCCGATGATGGATCTGCGCGCTTTGACCCACACCACGCCCGGCGGCCTGAAGGTCGCGACGCGGATGGAGGGCGACATCTACGAGATGGAGGATCAGCGAAACTGGACCGACGCCTCCTACAAGACTTATGTGCGCCCGCTGGCGCTCCCCTGGCCCTACCGGATCGAGCCGGGGGAGGTGATCGACCAGACGGTCACGGTGACCGTTTCGGGCGAAGGGGCCGGGACCGCCGGCGTCGGTGCGGTCACCCTGCGCCCGGGCGCGCCCATCGGTCCGGTGCCGCCCCTCGGCCTCGGCCTGCGCCCGGAGGATGCGGTGACGGCGCTGGAGGCCGCCGACGACCTGCGCGCCCTGAACCCCGCCTATCTGATCCTGCACCACGATCCCCGCGCGGGCCACAACCGCGACACCCTGACCGAGATGCTGGAAGCCGCCGATGCCGTCGGCGCGGAGCCGTGGCTGGAGGCCGTCGTGACCGGCAAGGAGGATCGCGTTGCGGCGAAGGAGATCGCGGCCCTGGGCAAGGTGGCGGCCAAGCTGGGCCACCCCTTCGCCACCGTGCTCGTCTCCCCCGCGCCCGACCTGAAATGCACGCTGCCCGGCTCCGTCTGGCCCGCAGCACCCGATGCAGCGAAGCTCTACGACGCGACCCGGCGCGCCTTCCCAAAGGCGCGCATCGGCGGCGGCATGTTCAGCTATCTCACCGAACTGAACCGCAAGCGGCCCCCGGTGGGCCGGCTCGACCTCGTGTCCTTCACCACCTCGCCTATGGTCCATGCGGGCGACGACCGCTCCGTGATTGAAACCCGCGAGGCGCATCCCGCCATCGCGGCGTCGGTCACGGCCATTTCCAGAGGCGTGCCCTGGGCTGTCGGCCCCTCCGCCATCGGCATCCGCGACAACCCCTACGGGGCCGCGGCCAAGGACAATCCGGATAACATCCGGCAGGCGATGAACGGGCCCGATCCGCGTCAGCGGGGCCTTCTGGGTGCGGCTTGGGCGCTCGGCTATGTCGCCGATTTCGCCGCGGGAGGGGCCGCCGGTATCGCGCTGGGCGGCGGGACCGGTCCGTTCGGTATGCTCCATTCCGAAACCGAATTGCCGGAGCCCTGGTTCGACATCCATGGCGGCCTCTATCCCATGTTCCATGTCCTGCGCGGGCTTGCGCGTTTGCGCGGGGCGGAGATGCGAACGCTTGACCTGCCGCACTCCGGCGCGCTTGCGGGCCTTGCGGCCGGGGAGGAGATCTGGATCGCCAACATGCGCCCGGAGCCGGTGACGGTGGAGGGGCCGGGGCAGGGTGCGCGCGCCGCGATCCTCAACGCCGCCGCGTTCGCCCGCGCCGCGTCCGACCCGGCCTTCCTCGACCACCTGTCGAATGTGGACGGCCCGCTGACGCTGGATGCGTTCGCTGTCGCGCGGATCGTAAGGACGGGGAGCGAGACCTAAACGTTACCGATAATTACCCAATGAAGATTTCTGTAACGAAACTTGCCGGAAGGCCGCCCGCCTGCTATGTCGGGGGAGCGCGGCGGTTCGTATCCGCCCCGGAGGAGGAGAGCCGCGATGTATGCCCAGATGGTGAAGTCCGAAGGCCCGACCGGCGACCGGACGCCCGACGAGATCGCGTTTCAGGCGCGCATCGACCGGGGCGACAAGATCGAGCCCAAGGACTGGATGCCCGAGGGCTACCGCAAGACCCTGATCCGCCAGATCGGTCAGCACGCTCATTCCGAAATCGTCGGCCAACTTCCGGAGGGCAACTGGATCACCCGGGCGCCGACGCTGGAGCGCAAGGCGATCCTGCTCGCCAAGGTGCAGGACGAGGCGGGCCACGGCCTCTACCTCTATTGCGCCGCCGAGACGCTGGGCGTCAGCCGGGACGAGATGACGGAGATGCTGCTCGACGGGCGCATGAAGTATTCGTCGATCTTCAACTATCCGACGCTGACCTGGGCCGATATGGGCGCGGTCGGTTGGCTGGTCGATGGCGCCGCGATCATGAACCAGGTGCCGCTGCAACGCACCAGCTTCGGCCCCTATGCTCGCGCCATGGTCCGCATCTGCAAGGAAGAGAGCTTCCATCAGCGGCAGGGCTTCGACGTGATGATGAAGATGGCGAACGGCACCGAGGCCCAGCGGCGCATGGCGCAGGACGCGCTGAACCGCTTCTGGTTTCCGTCGCTGATGATGTTCGGGCCGTCCGACAAGGACAGCACCCATTCCGCGCAGTCGATGGCGTGGAAGATCAAGATGAACACCAATGACGAGCTGCGGCAGAAATTCGTGGACCAGACCGTGCCTCAGGCCGAATATCTCGGCCTGACCGTTCCCGACGAGACGCTCGCCTGGAACGAGGAGACGGGCCATTACGACTTCGCCGAGCCCGACTGGTCCGAGTTCATGGACGTGATCGCGGGCAACGGCCCCTGCAACACCGACCGGCTGGAAGCGCGGAACAAGGCGTGGGACGACGGCGCCTGGGTCCGTGACGGTTTGATGGCGCATGGCGAGAAGCGTCGCATGGCGGCGGTCGCGGCGGAATGACGACGATCCGCGCGATGCCGGTGCTTCAGGTGGCGGACATGGCGCGGTCGGTGGCGTTCTACCGGCGCCTTGGCTTCGACGGGCAAGGTTGGGACGAAGGCGGCGAGACGTTCTTCACCATCGCACAGCGGGGCGACGTCTCGCTGGGGCTCCAGCTCCTGCGCGCCGAGGCGATGCCGGTCAACAGCCATTGGGCAGCCTATCTCTACGTCTCGGACGTGACATCCCTGCACGCGGAATTCGCCGCGGAGGGCATGTCGCCGACGGAGATCCGTCATCCCACGGAATACGGGTGCGACGACTTCGATATCCGCGATCCGGACGGTCATCTTATCGCCTTCGGACAAGCGCGGGACCCCGATCCGGCACCGGGATTGTCAGACCGCCGGGGACGGGGATGAGACGTCCGGCTTTCGTTCTTGCACCATCCGGACGGTCCGTCAGGGCGGGAACTGCCCCCGCCGGTCCCGCAGAGGAAGCAGCATGAGCAACACTGCCCCCGCCCCCTACCCCGGCACCGAGACGCCGTCCGGCAAGGTCCGCCGCGAATGGCCCCTGTGGGAGGTGTTCGTCCGCGGTCAGCACGGCATGAGCCACCGCCATGTCGGCTCGCTCCATGCGCCCGATGCGGAAATGGCGATGAAGAACGCCCGCGACGTCTATACCCGTCGCCACGAAGGGGTCAGCATCTGGGTCGTGCCCTCGGCGCAGATCACGGCGTCGAACCCGTCCGACAAGGGGCCGATGTTCGACCCCGCCGACAGCAAGACCTATCGCCACCCGACCTTCTTCAACATTCCCGACGATGTGGGGGCGATGTGAGCGACCTGCATCAGTTCCTCCTCCGCATGGGCGACAATACCCTCGTCCTCGGCCACCGCCTGTCCGAATGGTGCGGCGTGGCGCCCGCGCTGGAGGAGGATATCGCGATGGCGAACACCGCCCTCGACCTCATCGGACAGACGCAGATGTGGCTCGGCCTCGCCGCCGAGGTGGAGGGCGCGGGACGCAGCGCCGACGACATCGCCATGCTTCGCGACGTCTGGGAGTTCCGCAACCTCCTGCTGGTGGAGCAGCCGAACGGCGATTTCGGGCGGACGCTGATGCGGTCGTTCCTGTTCGACCAGTGGCACCACCTGATGCTGCAGCGCCTGACGGCCTCCGCCGATGCCCGCATCGCCGCAATCGCGGCCAAGGCCGTCAAGGAGGTCGCCTACCATGCCGACCGTTCCGCCGAGCTGGTCGTGGGCCTCGGCGACGGGACGCAGGAAAGCCACCGGCGGATGCAGGACGCGCTCGACCGCCTCTGGCCCTATGCGGGCGAGATGTTCGGTGCCGATGCCGTCGACGCCGCGATGGCCGAGTGCGGTATCGCCCCGGATCCCACCGATCTGCGCGCCGATTGGAACACCGCGATCCGCGCGGTTCTGGCGGAGGCGACGCTCACGATCCCCGAAGGCGATTTCGCCCACCATGGCGGCAAGACCGGCGCGCGCCATTCCGAACATCTCGGCCACATGCTGACGCAGATGCAATGGCTCCAGCGCGCCTATCCCGGTGCCACATGGTAAGGCCCGCCCCCGCCCCCGTCCCCGGCAGCATGGCCGACCGCGTGCCGGGACGCACCGGCCCGACCCCCGCCACGGAGGCCGAGGTGCGCGCCCTCCTCTCCGCCATTCCCGACCCGGAGATCCCCGTGATCACCATCGCCGACCTCGGCATCATCCGCGCCGTGGCCCTCGACGGCACCACCGCGCGGGTCGCGATCACGCCCACCTATTCCGGCTGTCCCGCGACATCCGCCATCGCAATGGCGGTGGAAACCACGCTTCTCGGCGCGGGCCTGACCCCGGTGATCGAGACCCGGATCGACCCGCCCTGGACAACCGACTGGCTCACCGAGACCGGCCGCGCCAAGCTCCTGCGCTACGGCATCGCCCCCCCCGCCGGACGCGGCCCCGAAGCCTGCCCGCAATGCGGCAGCGCCCGCGTCACCCGCGTCAGCCAATACGGCTCAACCCCCTGCAAGGCGGTTTGGCGCTGCGATGCCTGCCTCGAACCCTTCGACTATTTCAAATGTCACTGACCCGCTTCCATCCGCTTACCGTGACGGAGGTCGTCCGCACGACCCGCGATGCCGTGATCGTCACGTTCGACGACGCGCCCGGCTTCGATCACGTGCAGGGGCAATACCTGACCTTCCGCCGCGACTTCGACGGCACGGAGATCCGGCGCAGCTATTCGATCTGCTCCGCCCCCGGCGATCCGCTCCAGGTCGGCATCAAGCGCGTCGAGGGCGGCGCGTTCAGCACTTGGGCCAATGCCGACCTCGCCCCCGGCGACGTTCTCGACGCCATGTCCCCCGCGGGCCGCTTCCACATCCCCCTCGATCCGGAGGCGGCGCGGCACTACCTGCTGGTCGCCGCGGGGTCCGGGATCACGCCGATCCTGTCCATCGCGCGGACCGTTCTCGACCGGGAGCCCGGCGCGCGGGTGACGCTGCTCTATGCGAACCGGGCCGTGAACGCGATCATGTTCCAGACCGAGCTGGACGACCTCAAGTCGCGGCATCTGACCCGGCTCGCCATCGTCCACATCCTCAAGCAGGACGCGCAGGACATCCCCCTCTTCACCGGCCGGATCGACGCGGCGAAGCTGGACGATCTCTTCGCCCGCTGGGTGCAGGTCGAGACGGTGGACGAGGCCTTCGTCTGCGGCCCCGAGGGGCTGATGGAAACGGTCCGGACCTCGCTGCAGGATCACGGCCTCCCCCGCGACCGCATCCATGTCGAGCTGTTCGCCAGCGCCCAGACCGGCCGCCTGCCGCAATCGGCCCGCAAGGATAGCGCGACCAAACCGACGGAAGCCACGATCCGCATCGACGGCGGTGCGCATGTGATCACGATGGATCGGGACCAGAGCCTGCTGGATGCCGCGCGCGAGAATGCCATCGACGCGCCCTTCGCCTGCCGCGCGGGCGTCTGTTCCACCTGCATGTGCCGGGTGGTCGAGGGCGAGGTAGAGATGGTGCAGAACCACGCGCTGGAGGATCACGAGGTGGAGCGCGGCTACGTGCTCGCCTGTCAGTCCTATCCGCTGACCGACCGGATCGTGGTGGAATACGATATCGGTCACTGAACCGCAGCAAGAGTCTGCCCCTTACCCGCTCAGGTCCCCGATCCCGCCCAGCGCGATGACGGCGACCGTCCGTGCGTAATCCTCCCGCGCGCCGCGATCCGCCTCCGGATGCCACATGTAGAACCAGTTGAGCATCCCGAACACGCTCATCGTCGCCTGCCGCAGGCGGGTCGCATCGAGCGTCGGGGCCGCCCGGTGCAGGATCTGCGACAGCGTTCGCACCATGTCCCGCTGATAGCCCTTCAGGACCTCGCGGCGCTCCGGCGGCAGGACGGCCATCCCCTCGATCTGGATCCGGTGCTCGTCGTCCATCCCCTCATAGGCCAGCAGGGTGGCGGTCGCGAAGGCGCGCAGCTCCGCCTCCGGCGCATGGGGCAGCGGCGCGTCGCAGAGCCGGGCGCGCAGGTCCGACAGATAGCTGTCGAGGATATCGAACAGGAGCGCGTCCTTGCTGTCGTGGTAATGGTAGAGCGTCGCCTTGGAGACGCGGCATTCCCGCGCCACCTGCGCCATCGACGCGCGGGCATAGCCTTCCCGGGCGAAGACCCTTGCCGCGCCCTTCAGGATGGCGGCGCGCTTGGCATCGTGGTCGCGGGCCCGCGCGCGCGGCATCTACCGCGCGCCGCGCTTGTCCACGACGCGCCGGGCCTTGCCCTCGCTCCGCTCCACCCCGCCGGCCTCCGCCAGAACCACCTCGCAGGAGATGCCGACGATGTCCTTGATCCCTTTGGCCAGCGCCTTCCGGCACCCTTCGCCATCCGCCCCGGGCAGGCATTCCACATGCACCCGCATCGCATCCATGTTGCCCGCCCGGAGCAGTTCGATCTGGAAATACGGGGCCAGTCCCGGCACCGCCAGAACCCGCTCCTCCACCTGCGTCGGGAAGACGTTCACGCCGCGCAGGATGATCATGTCGTCGCTGCGCCCCGTGATCTTCCGCATCCGCCGATGCGTCCGCGCCGTCCCCGGCATCAATCGGGTCAGGTCGCGGGTGCGGTAGCGGATCACCGGCATCCCGCGCTTGGTCAGGGTCGTGATGACCAGCTCCCCCTCCTCCCCGTCGGGCAGGACCGCGCCCGTCTCCGGGTCGATGATCTCCGGCAGGAAATGATCCTCCCAGAGATGCAGGCCGTCCTTGGTCTCCACCGCCTCCTGCGCCACACCCGGTCCCATCACCTCCGACAACCCGTAGATATCGACCGCATGCATGTCGAACGCCGCCTCGATCTCCGTGCGCATGGCGGGGGTCCAGGGTTCGGCGCCGAAGATGCCGACCTCGATCGGACAGGTCTTCGGGTCGAGCCCCTGCCGGTGATATTCCTCCAGGATGTTGAGCATGTAGCTCGGGGTGACGAGGATCGCCTTGGGCCGGAAATCCTCGATCAGCTGCACCTGCCGCGCGGTCTGGCCGCCCGACATGGGGATCGCCGTCGCGCCCAGCCGCTCGATCCCGTAATGCGCGCCGAGACCCCCGGTAAACAGGCCGTAGCCATAGGCGTTGTGCACCAGGTCGCCGGGGCGCACCCCCGCCGCGCGCAGCGACCGCGCCATGAGATCGGCCCAGTTGTCGATATCGCCCGCGGTATAGCCCACGACCGTCGGCTTGCCCGTCGTTCCGGAGGAGGCGTGGATTCGCGCGATCTCCTCCCGCGGAACGGCGAACATACCGAACGGGTAGGAGCGGCGCAAATCGTCCTTCACCGTGAACGGAAACCGCGCCAGATCGGCAAGCGAGGTCAGGTCGCCCGGCGCCACCCCTGCGGCGTCGAACGCCTCGCGGTAATGCGGCACGTTCGCGTGGACATGGGCCAGCGTGGCGCGGAGGCGATCGAGTTGAAGCGCCTCGATCTCGTCGCGGCTCGCCGTCTCGATCGGGTCTAGGCTGTCGTGCGCGGGGGTCAGATCCTTCATGGCGTCTCCTCGAAGAGATGGCCGGGGATGGCGCGCGACATGCCCCGGAACTCCGCTACCCGATCGCCGTCCCCGGTGGTGACACTCACGTCGTACAGGCCGCTGCGCCCGGTCAGCGAAACCTCCCGCGCCTCCGCGCGCAGCACATCGCCGGACCGCGCAGGGGCCGTAAAGCTCACCGTCGCGTGCTGGGCCACTGTGGACTGGTTCCGGCTGTTGCAGGCGAAGGCGAACGCGCTGTCGGCCAGCGCGAAGATCACGCCGCCATGGCAGGTGCCGTGGCCGTTGCAATGACGGGGTGCCACCGCGAGCGTCAGGACCGCGCGGCCCTCCGACACCTCGATCAGTTCGAACCCCATCCATTTCGACGCGGCATCCCCGTCCCACATCGCCTGCGCGGATGTCCGGGCCCGGTCGTCCGGCGACATGGCGTCCTGCATGATGGTCCCCCCGACCCGCACGGTTGCAATAAACCGACCGCACGGTCAACAATAGTACCGACAAGGGAGGATGCGCGATGCCGCTGATGCAGGTCCGGAGCTTTGCCGCGGGTCGCTGGGTCGATCCCGGCGCCGATGCGCGGATGATCGAGGACGCGGCGACGGGCGAGCCGTTCGCGCGGGCCGGGGACGGCGATATCGATATCGGCGGGATGCTGGACCACGCCCGCCAGATCGGCGGCCCGGCCCTGCGCGCCATGACGTTCCACGACCGGGCCCGGATGCTCAAGGCGCTGGCCACACATCTCCACGGCCGCCGGCAGGTCCTCTACGACCTGAGCTTCGCGACCGGCGCGACGCAGGCCGATCACCTGATCGACGTCGATGGCGGCATCGGCACGATGTTCGTCTTCGCGTCCAAGGGGCGGCGGGAGATGCCGGACGCCCACATCTATCTCGACGGCGAGCCGGAGATGCTGGGCCGGACGGGCGCCTTCCTCGGGCAACATGTCTGCGTCCCGCTGGAAGGCGTCGCGATCCATATCAACGCGTTCAACTTCCCGGTCTGGGGGATGCTGGAAAAACTGGCGCCGAGCCTTCTGGCGGGGATGCCCGCGATCGTGAAACCCGCGACGGCGACCTGCTACGTCACCGAACTGGCGGTCCGGCTGATGCTGGAGTCCGGCCTGCTGCCCGACGGCGCGCTGCAGCTCGTGGCCGGGGGGATCGGCGACATGCTCGACAATCTCGGACCGCAGGACGTGGTCGGCTTCACCGGATCCGCGGCCACCGCGTTCGAACTGCGGTCGAACCCGAACCTGCTCCGGCAATCGGTGCGCTTCGTGGCCGAACAGGACAGCCTGAACGCCTCGGTTCTGGGTCCCGATGCCGGGCCGGACACGCCCGAATTCGATCTGTTCATCAAGGAAGCCAGCCGGGAAATGACCGCGAAGGCGGGACAGAAATGCACCGCGACCCGGCGCATCATCGTGCCCGAGGGCCGGGTGGATTCGGTGATCGCGGCCCTCTCCGCGCGCCTCGCCAGGATCGTCGTCGGGGATCCCCGGGCGGAGGGCACCCGGATGGGCGCGCTGGTGAGCCGCGCGCAGAAGGCGGATGTCCTCGACAAGATCATGACCATCGGGGCGGAGGCGGAGCGGGTGTTCGGCGACCCCGATGCCTTTGCCGACAGCGCGGGCGCATTCCTGCCGCCGATGCTGTTCCGCTGCGACGATCCCGATGGCGCGTCCCGCCTGCACGATACGGAGGCGTTCGGGCCGGTCTCCACGGTGATGCCCTATCGCGACCTGGACCATGCGGTCCAGTTGGCGAACCGGGGCGAGGGGAGCCTCGTCGCATCCGTGATCACACACGACCCGAACGTGGCGCGCCGGGCGGTTCTCGGGATGGCGCCGTGGCACGGACGCCTTTACTTCAATGATCGCGACAGCATGTCCGAAGCGACCGGTCACGGCGCACCGATGCCCCATATGGTCCATGGCGGTCCGGGCCGGGCGGGCGGAGGCGAGGAGCTGGGCGGCGTGCGCGGCGTGCTCCACTACATGCAACGAACCGCAGTGCAGGGAAGCCCGACCCTCCTCCAGGCCATCGGGGGGCGTCATCTGCCCGGCGCCGTCACACGGGCGGGGGCCGACCACCCGTTCCGCCGGAGCTTCGACGACCTCGCCGTGGGCGACACGCTGGAAACCGGCGAACGTGTGATCACACTCGAGGATATCGAACATTTCGCGGCGTTCACCGGTGACACGTTCTATGCCCATATGGATGCGGAGGCGGCGGCCCGAAACCCGTTCTTTCCCGGCCGCGTGGCCCATGGCTACCTCATCCTGAGCTTCGCCGCCGGTCTCTTCGTCAGCCCGGAGGAGGGTCCCGTGCTGGCCAATACCGGCCTCGACAACCTGCGGTTCCTCAAGCCGGTGGAGCCCGGAACGGCGATCCGCGTGCATCTGACGGTAAAGGGCAGGACACCGCGGACGGAGGAATACGGTGAAGTGCGCTGGGCCGTCCGGGTCGTGGACGGCGCGGGGGAGGCCGCGGCGGAATACGACCTGCTGACCATGGTGGCGCGCGGGGATGGGTGACGGGGCCGCGCCCGCCGATCCGACCGCGCCCGCCGCCGCGCCCGATTTCGACACGCTCGCAGCCCTTCTGACGAACGGCGAAACCCAGCGGGTCTGGTCCGTTGTGATCACCGTCTTCGGCGACCTTGCCCGCGCCGAGGGGAAGGAGATCGGAAGCCCGGTGCTGCACGCCCTCGGCGCGGGGATGGGTCTGCGTCCGGAGGCGATCCGGACCGCGCTGCACCGTCTCCGCAAGGAGGGATGGCTCGACGGACGACGCCAGGGCCGGCATGGATATTACACGCTCACGGAATGGGGACGGGCGCAGTCGGACACTGCGAGTCCGCGCATCTACGGACCGCAGGCCGCGGACCGGGCGTTCCTCGTCGTGGATGGTCCGGAGGGCGCGCCGCGAATCGCGGTTGCCCCCGGCATGACGGTTACGGCGGAGCGCCCCGAAGGCAGGGCGCTCGTGACCGAACTCACCGTCGCCCCGCCCGCGGAGATCGCCGCACGGCTCTGCCCGCCCGGAACGGCGGCGCTGGCCGCGGAGACGGCGCGGCGGCTCTGCGCGTTTCGGGATGCGCTCGGCCCGGCGGTGCCGCCGGACCCCATCCGCGTCGCGACGCTGCGGGTGCTGGCGGTGCATACCTGGCGGAGGCTCGCGTTGCGCCTGCCGGACCTGCCGGACTTCGTGTTGCCGGGTGGGGAGGATGTGCGGCGGGGTCGCGCCGCCTTCGCCGCGGTCGCGCAGAAGCTGCCCGCACCGCCCCTCTCCGCCCTCCCGTCGTGAGCCATGCTTGCGTGTCGCCGGAAAGGATGGTCCTTTCGGCGACAGGATGCCGGGCGCGGCAAATGACGCCCGGCCCAACAGCAAAGCACAGGGAGAACACGATGCTTCGCACGACTGCCATCCTGACGATCGCCGCGCTCGCCGCGACGTCCGCCAATGCCGAAACACTGCGCTGGGCCCGCGCGGGCGACAGCCTGACCCTCGACCCCCACGCCCAGAACGAAGGCCCGACCTCCGTCCTCGCGCACCAGATCAGCGAACCGCTCATCATCCGCGACATCACCGGCGCGTTCGAGCCCGCGCTCGCGACCGAATGGTCCGTGAACGCGGACGACCCGAACATCTGGACGTTCAAGCTCCGCGAGGGCGTCACCTTCCACGACGGCGCCGACTTCACCGCCGAGGACGTGGTGTTCAGCTTCGAGCGGGCGAAATCCGAGCATTCCTCCTACAAGGAGCTTCTGACCTCGATCAGCGAAATCCGCGCGGTGGACGATTACACCGTCGAATTCGTGACCGACGGGCCGAACCCGATCCTGCCGTCGAACTTCACGAACCTGTTCATGATGGACAAGGGCTGGGCCGAGGCGAACGGCGTCGTCGAGGTGCAGAACTTCGCGGACGGCGAGACCACCTTCGCCGCCACCAACCAGAACGGCACCGGCCCCTACGTCCTCGTCTCGCGGGAGCCGGACGTACGGACCGTGCTGGAGGCGAACCCGGACTATTGGGGCATCGGGGAATTCCCGCTGGCCTATGACCGGATCGAATACACGCCGATCCAGAACGCCGCGACACGGGTCGCCGCCCTCCTGTCGGGCGAGGTCGATTTCATCCAGGACGTTCCGGTGCAGGATATCGAGCGGGTGAACGGGACCGACGGCCTGTCGGTCAAGAACGCACCGCAGAACCGGACGATCTTCCTCGGGATGAATGTCGGTGCCGACGACCTGACCCGCGACAATGTCGACGGGGCGAACCCGCTGGCGGACGTGAACGTCCGGCGCGCGATGGACATGGCCATCGACCGGGCCGCCATTCAGCAGGTCGTGATGCGGAACCAGTCGCAGCCGACGGGCGTTATCGCGCCGCCCTTCGTCAACGGCTGGACCGAGGATCTCGACACTGTGCGCGCCGCGGATATCGAGGGGGCGAAGGCCCTTCTGGCGGAGGCGGGCTACGGCGACGGCTTCACCATACAGCTCGACTGCCCGAACGACCGCTACGTCAACGACGAGGCGATCTGTCAGGCCGTGGTCGGGATGATGGGCCAGATCGGGATCACCGTGAACCTGAACGCGCAGTCCAAGGCCCTGCACTTCCCGCTGGTTCAGACGTCGGACACGGATTTCTACCTGCTGGGCTGGGGCGTGCCGACCTACGATTCGGAATATGTCTTCAACTTCCTCGTCCACACAAAGGACGACGAGCGCGGGTCCTGGAACCCGACCGGATTTTCCGACCCGGAGCTGGACGCGAAGATCCAGAGCCTGTCCTCCGAGACCGACCTCGACGCGCGCAACGCGGTGATCGCGGAGATCTGGGCCGAGGTGCAGGATCAGCAGCTCTACCTGCCGCTGCACCACCAGGTCCTGAACTGGGGCATGACGGATGCCGTCGGCACCGAGGTCAGCCCCGAGGACGACCCGAAGTTCAAGCACTTCTCCATGAACTGACGCGTTCGCCCAGCGAACGATCCGGGGCCGGGCGGCGACGTCCGGCCCCTCCGCATGTCCGGCCCTCGGTGCGGGGTCTCGGCGACGGCATCCCGCCTCCTCCGCCGGGTCGCGCGGGCCCTGCACCCCTCCGCGCATTGCCTCTGGCCCGGATGCCCCGCCGAATGCCACAAGGGGCGCGACCAGAAGGAGTGTCCCCGATGCGCCATACCGCCATTCTCGCCGCGATCCTTGCCGCCTCCCTGCCTGCGGGTGCGGCGGAGCTGCGCTTCGCCTCGACCACCGATCCGAACACTCTCGACCCGAATGCGGGCAATTCCGCGCCGGTCTTCAGCCTTCTGGGCAATGTCTACGAAGGTCTGGTCCGCCGGGGCCGGGGGATGGAGATCGAGCCCGGACTGGCCACCGCATGGGAGCCGATCGGCGGGGGCGAGGGCTGGCGCTTCACCCTGCGCGAGGGCGTCAGCTTCCACGGCGGCGAGGACTTCACCGCCGAGGACGTCGTGTTCAGCTACGAGCGCGCGTCGAGCGAGCAGTCGGATACGGCGAGCTGGTTCGCCGGGGTCACCTCGGTCACCGCCGTGGACGACTTCACCGTGGAGATCCGGACCGACGCGCCGAACCCGATCTTCGTGGACGGGATCGCCAACTGGATGATGCTGGACTCGGGCTGGGCCGCCGCCAACGATGCGGAGCGGCCCAATATCGAACAGGGGAACTTCGCCACCCTCAACGCCAACGGCACCGGCCCCTACCGCGTGACCGAGCGGCAGCCGGGCCTGACCACCGTGCTCGAATCCTTCGACGGCTGGTGGGGCGAGGATCGCGGCAACGTCACCCGCGCCGTGTTCCAGCCGGTCCAGAATTCCGCCACCGCGGTCGCGGCCCTCCTGTCCGGGGAACTTGACCTGATCGAGCCGGTGCCGGTGCAGGACGCCGCCCGGATCGAGAGCGCCGACGGCGTCTCCGTGATCCGGGGGATCGAGGCGCGGGTCATCATGCTGGGCTTTCCCAACGATGCCGATAGCCTGATCGCAGGCGGCGAAGGCAATCCCTTCGCCGATGTCCGCGTCCGGCAGGCGGTGGCCCATGCGGTCAACGTGCCCGCGATCCTCCAGACGGTGATGCGCGGCACGGCCGAACCGGTGGCGCAGCTCGTCGGAGCGGGGATGCGCGGCTATACCGACGGGCTGGAACGGCCCGCCTACGATCCCGACCGGGCCCGCGAATTGCTGGCCGAGGCGGGCTATCCCGACGGGTTCCGGTTCTCGCTGAAATGCCCGAACGACCGCTACCTGAACGACGAGGCCGTCTGCACCGCGGTCAACGCGATGCTGGCACAGGTGGGTCTGGAACCGCTTCTGGAAACCATGCCGGTTGCGAATTACTGGCCGGTCCTGCGGGAGGACGACCACGACATGTTCCTGCTGGGCTGGTCGCCGGGCACGTTCGACGCCGAACATCCGATCCGCTTCCTGCTGGCGACCCCCGACGAGGAGGCCCTGCTCGGTTCCTGGAACTTCGGCGGCTATTCCAACCCCCGGATCGACGAACTTCTGCCGATGATCCAGTCGGAGATCGACGACGACGCGCGGCAGGCGATGCTGGACGAGGTGGCGCGGATCCAGCTCGACGACGTGGCCTATGTGCCGCTCTACGTCCAGCCGCTGGTCTGGGGCGTGAAGGACGGGGTGGAGGTCGTGCAGCGGCCCGACAATTTCGTCGTCCTGCGCTGGATCGAGGTCGCCGAATAGTCAGACACCCGACAGCACCATGTCGAGGGCGCGGACGATCTCGTCCCGCGCGCCCTCGGCGGAGGCGATCCGGGCACCGATCTCGCTCAGATCCAGCGTGCCGATAGCCAGGACAAGCGCCACCCAGGTCTCGTCCCCGAGGGTTATGACGGGTTGCAGGCGCGGGTGATGCCCCGGCGCGTCGGCACCCCTGACGATCGGCACGACGATCCGCATTCCCGTCTCCGAGAGGATGTCACTCTGGACGATGAGGATGCGGGTATCGCCGGTGGCTGTCCAATGGACGTCCCACTGGGCGGGGCGGGGTGCGGTCATCGCCTAGAACTTCCGATAGCGGGCCAGCGGCAGGCCGTTCTTCGAAACCCATCGGTTCCAGCCTTCGATCCATTCCCGGTTCTCTTCCTTCCAGCGACGCTGCCGTTCGACGCGCACGACGGCCTCGACCCCCTCCTTCGCGGCGGCGGAGATATTGATACCATAGCCCTTCGCCTCATCCAGAAGATCGGCGTCGAGGGTCAGGCTGGTCTTGCGGGTGGGCATCGGACACCTCCATCTGTACGCTTGATCCTACCGCATGTTTATACCGTTTGGCCAGATGCAGGATCATGGCTTGGCTGCAACCCGCGTCCGACCGTGATCCACAAATCCTTGACCCCGCGGCCTGCGGGCGCGACACCCGATGGATGCTCGCCTACATCATCCGCCGCATCGTTCAGTCCATCGTCGTCCTCCTGGCCGTGGGGCTGGTGGCGTTCTCGATGTTCCGCTTCGTCGGCGATCCGATCGAGCAGCTTCTGGGGCAGGAACGCACGGTGCAGGACGTGGACCGCCTGCGCGAGGCGCTCGGTCTGAACGATCCGTTCCCGGTGCAATACGCCAGCTTCCTCGCCCGCGCCGCGACCGGCGATTTCGGCATCAGCTACCGGCAATCCCGCCCCGTCGCCGAGATCATCGCCGAGCGCGCGCCCGCGACGCTGGAACTGGCGCTCGTCTCCGGCATCCTCGCGCTCACCGTGGGCATCGGCCTCGGCGTCTTCACGGCGATCCGGCGGGACGGGTGGGCGGCGAACGTCATCATGTCGGCCTCGCTCATCGGGGTCTCGCTTCCGACATTCCTGATCGGGATCCTGCTGATCTACGTCTTCGGGGTGCAGCTTCGATGGCTGCCCACCTTCGGGCGCGGCGAAGTGGTGGATCTCGGCTGGTGGACGACCGGGTTCCTGACGGAATCCGGGCTGAAATCCCTGATCCTGCCGTCGATAACCCTGGGTCTGTTCCAGATGACGCTCATCATGCGCCTGGTCCGGTCCGAGATGCTGGAGGTGCTGCGCCAGGATTACATCCGCTTCGCCCGCGCCCGGGGCCTCTCCGCCAGGTCGGTGAACTTCCGCCACGCGCTCAAGAACACGCTGGTCCCGGTCATCACCGTCACGGGCCTGCAACTCGGCGCGATCATCGCCTTCGCCATCATCACCGAGACGGTGTTCCAGTGGCCCGGCGTCGGCCTCCTCTTCATCAACGCGGTGCAATTCGTCGATATCCCCGTGATGGCCGCGTACCTGATGCTCATTTCGGTGATGTTCGTGATGATCAACCTCCTCGTGGACATCCTCTACGTCTGGGTCGACCCGCGGCTCCGCATCGACGGGAGGCACGCATGAGCGACCTCCCCGACGCCACCCGCCAGGCCCCCGCCTCGCTCGGCCGTCCCGAGGCGACGGAGGTGGTCGCACCCTCCCGCTGGCGCGCGATCTGGGACGCGGACATCGTCTATTCGTTCCGGCGCTCGCCCGTGGCCATCGTGGCGGCGCTGGTGACGCTGCTGCTGGTCCTGTCGGCCCTGTTCGCGCCGCTGATCGCGACGACCAACCCGTTCGATCCCTCCTCCCTCAACCTGATGAACGGCTTCTCGCAGCCCGGCGTGCCCAACGCCTTCACGGGCGAGAGCTTCTGGCTCGGCACGGACGATCAGGGGCGGGACGTGTTCTCGACGATCCTCTACGGCCTGCGCGTCTCGCTCTTCGTCGGGGTCATGGCGGTCCTCTTCGCGATGGTGCTCGGGGTCCTGCTGGGCCTGCTCGCGGGCTATGTCGGCGGCTGGACCGAGACGATCATCATGCGGGTCGCGGATGTGCAGCTCACCTTCCCCTCGATCCTCGTCGCCCTCCTGATCTTCGGCGTGGCGCGCGGCGTGATCCCCATCGAATACCGCGATCAGGTGGCGATCTGGGTCCTCATCATCGCCATAGGCCTGTCCGACTGGGTGCAGTTCGCGCGGGTCGTGCGGGGCGCCACGCTGGTGGAGAAGAACAAGGAATACGTGCAGGCGGCGCGCCTGATCGGCCGCTCGCCCTCCGCCATCATGCTGCGCCACATCCTGCCCAACGTGCTCTCCCCGGTGCTGGTGATCGCCACCATTTCCCTCGCCCTCGCGATCATCGCGGAGGCGACGCTGTCGTTCCTCGGCGTCGGCGCCCCCCCGACCCAGCCGTCGCTGGGAACGCTCATCCGGATCGGACAGGATTTCCTCTTCTCCGGCGAATGGTGGATCCTGTTCTTCCCGGCCTGCACGCTGCTGGCGCTGGCGCTGTCGGTGAACCTTCTCGGGGACTGGCTCAGGGATGCCCTGAACCCGAGACTCCGATAGCGTCCCGGATCCATGAAGGTCGATCATCCCACCGTCGCGCCGCGCGTCCGGATTGCCCGTCCCCGCCCGGGCGGGGCACACCGCAATGGCTGACCCCTACAAGGATACCGGCTTCTGGCGCCCGCCGCCCGAGGAATGCAGCGCGCTGCTCCGGCACCTCCTCCTCGACGTCCCGCCGGGCCACGTCCTCTGGATGCGTCGCGACGCGCTGGAGGTGGAGGCCCGCGCGCTCGACCGGGACCAGGTGATCGTGCTGACCGGCGATCCCGCCCTGCCCGTGGCGCGGGTGCGCATGACCTGGCGCGGGCGGCCGGAGATCGCGCCGTTCCTGCCCGAAACCGATCTCTACCCGTCCCGCGAAGCGTTGCGGCGCGCCCTTCTGGAAGGCTCCGAGCCATGACACCCGTCCTCTCCCTGCGCGACCTGACCGTCGACATCCCCACCCGTGCCGGCATCCTGCGCCCGGTCGATGCCGTCTCATGGGACATCGCCGCGGGGGAAATCCTCGGCGTGGTCGGCGAATCCGGTGCGGGAAAATCCATGACCGGGAACGCGGTGATCGGCCTGCTGGACCCCCCCGCCCATATCTCCGGCGGCGAGGTCCTGCTGGAAGGACAGCGGATCGATGCGCTGACGCTGGCGGAGATGCGGCGCATCCGGGGCAAGCGCATCGGGATGGTGTTCCAGGACCCGCTGACCTCCCTCAACCCGCTCCTGACCATCGGGGATCAGATCACGGAGACGATCCTCCGCCATCTCGACGTGACCGCGGACGAGGCCGCCGCCCGTGCCGTGCGCGGCCTCGACGAGGTCGGCATTCCCGCCGCGAAGGACCGGATGGGCGCCTATCCGCACCAGTTCTCCGGCGGGATGCGGCAGCGGGTGGTGATCGCGCTCGCCCTCTGCGCGGAACCCACCCTCCTGATCGCGGACGAGCCCACCACCGCCCTCGACGTCAGCGTGCAGGCGCAGATCATCGCCCTCCTGAAGCGCCTCTGCCGGGAGCGGGGGATGGCCGCGATGCTGGTGACCCACGATATGGGCGTGATCGCGGAGACGGCGGACCGCGTCGCCGTGATGTATGCCGGACGGCTGGCCGAGATCGGCCCCGTCAGCCAGATCGTCGGACAGCCGCGGCACCCCTATACCGACGGCCTCATGGCCTCCACCCCCGCCGCCTCCGCCGGTCAGCGGCGCCTGCGGCAGATTCCGGGGGCCATGCCGCGGCTGGGCAACCTGCCAGACGGCTGCGCGTTCCACCCCCGCTGTCCGCGCGTGCAGGATCGCTGCCGCCGCGATCCGGGTCCCCGGGTGGGCGAGGCGGACGCGCGCGCCGCCTGCTGGTTCCCGATCGAAGCCGAGGAGAATGCCGCATGAGCCCGCCCGACCCCCTCGTCTCGATCCGCGGCCTGACCCGCGTGTTCGACGTCTCGAAGCCGTGGCTGAACCGGGTGATCGAACGGCTCCCCAAGCGGATGCTCACCGCCGTCTCCGAGGTCGATTTCGACATCCCCGCCCGCACCACCTATGCGCTGGTAGGCGAAAGCGGATCGGGCAAGTCCACCATCGGCAAGATGGTCGTGGGCCTGCTGCGCCCGACCGAAGGTCACGTCACCATCGACGGCGTGGATCTTGCGGAAGAGCGTGACGCGGATGTGATCGACCGCATCCGCACCGATATCCAGATGATCTTCCAGGACCCGTTCGCCTCGCTCAACCCGCGCTGGCGGGTCCGCGACATCATCGTCGAACCGGTCTCCTCCCGGGGGGGCGACACGTCGGGGCTGGCCGAGAAGCTGCTGGAGCAGGTGGGCCTCGCCGCCGAGGACGCGGGCAAGTATCCGCACCAGTTCTCGGGCGGTCAGCGGCAGCGGATCTGCGTCGCCCGGGCGCTCGCCTCCGAACCGAAGCTGATCGTCTGCGACGAACCGACCAGCGCGCTGGACGTCAGCGTGCAGGCGCAGGTCCTGAACCTCATGTCCGACCTCAAGGACGAGCACGGGCTGACCTATCTCTTCATCTCCCACGACCTGACCGTGGTGCGGCACATGGCGAACACCATCGGCGTCCTCTATCTCGGTCGGCTGGTGGAGGAGGCGGCACCCGGCGATCTGTTCACCGCACCGGCGCATCCCTACACCGCCATGCTGATCGACGCGGCGCCCAAGCTGGATGCGTTCGGGCGCGAAGTGACGCCGCCGGAGGGGGAAATCCCCGATCCCATCGACCCGCCCAAGGGCTGCGCCTTCCATCCGCGCTGCCCGCTCGCCATCGACATCTGCCGGTCCGAACGGCCGCGGCTCGCGCCCTTCGGCGCCGGTCGCGTGGCCTGTCACCGGCCGGGGGAAGTCGCGCTCGAATCCGCGGCCTAGGCGGAGCGCGCCGCCCCGGTCGCCGTCACGATCCACGGCGCCGCGTAGCGGTGTTCCTCCAGATTGTCCGCACCCTCCGCCCGGTCCACCACCGCGAACAGACCCGGCCCGTGCAGCGGCGTCAGGACCCCGTGCCAGGTCCCGCGGTGGAACTGAATCCCCTGATGCGGCGCGGTCACGAAGGCGCGCGGTTCGGCCTCCGGCCCGTCCGCCACGATGACGAGGAACGGATGTGCGGTCAGGGGCAGGAACGCCTGGCTCCCCATCGGATGCCGCTCGATCAGGTCGAGGCTGTGGGGAAGCGTCCGGGGCTCCGCCTCGAACACCGAGATCGCGACGCTGCCGTCCAGAACGTCCGGACGGCACAGATCGTGCCACCGCGTGCAAAGCCCCGCATTGATCGACCGCCCTTCGCCCCGCCCGGCGGCCAGCACTTTGCCGTAGGGCGCGAATGTCTCCGCCGTCAACGGACGCGCCGCGATCTCCCTCACCATTCCAGCGCCTCCAGTCGCAGCCGCGCGATCCGCTCCACCTGCGCGCAGGCCTCGGCGAACTCTATGTCGGTCGCGTTGTCGATGCGGCGCCCGAACATGGCGAGGATCCCGGCCTTGTCGTGATCGCGGACCGCGACGATGAACGGAAAGCCGTGCTTGCGCATGTAGGCTGCGTTCAGCTCCTCGAACGTGTCGCGCTCCGTGTTGGTCAGAAGGTCCAGCCCCACGCTCGCCTGCTCCTCGCTGCTGTCCTCGGTCAGGATCCCGGCGGCGGCGAGTTTGCCCGCGAGATCCGGATGGGCCTTCAGCACACCCAGCCGCTCCGCCTCCGACCCGCCGCGGAAGGCGCGGACCAGCACGGCATGGAGGCCCGCGGGGTGATGGTGCGCCGGACCCAGCTCCCTCTCCCAGGCCCGTTCCGCGATCCAGGGCGAATGCTCGAAGATGCCGCCGAACCGCGCGACGAAGGCATCGCGGTCGAGGGCATGGACCATGTCGCCCGGCGGTACGGATATGTCCGAAAGCTCGGGGATGGCGTCGCGCACGAGGTCGGATCCGGTTTGTACGTTTTGTGAATTCGGCGGATTCACCTTACCCCAATGTGTACAAATCTCCTCCCTTGTGGCGATCCAGACCCCTTCGTGGGACCTCACGTGATCGAGGAACCGCTGCAGCGCCCGCGCCCGCCCCGGCCGCCCGGCCAGACGACAATGCAGCCCGACACTCATCATCCGTCCCCCCTCCGCGTAGAGGCAGTCGAAACTGTCCCGCAGATACGTCTCCCAGGAGCCGCCGTCGGGATGCCCGGCTTGGATCGCGAAGCGCATGTCGTTGGCGTCGAGCGTGTAGGGCAGGATCATCTGTGTCCGGTCGCCGAGCCGGACGTAGTAGGGGAGGTCGTCGGCATAACTATCTGAAATATAGTCAAGATTTCCCTCCTCCGCGACAAGGCGGACGGTATTGAGCGAGCAGCGCCCGGTATACCAGCCCCGGGGCCTCGTCCCCGTGACCGCTTCGTGGAGGGCGATGGCCGCGCGGATCGCGGCCCGTTCCTCCGCCTCCGGCATGGTCCGGTGCTCCACCCATTTCAGCCCGTGGGACGCGATCTCCCACCCCGCCCCGCGCATCGCCTCCACCTGCAGCGGTGAGCGTTCGAGGGCCGTGGCGACCCCGTAGATCGTGACCGGAAGATCGCGCAACATCCTGTGAAGACGCCAGAATCCCGCCCGTGCGCCGTATTCGTAGAGCGATTCCATGTTCCAGTGCCGCTCCCCCTCCCACGGGGCCGCGCCGGTGATCTCCGACAGGAACGCCTCGGACGCGGCGTCGCCGTGCAGGACGTTGTTCTCGCCCCCCTCCTCGTAGTTGAGCACGATGGACAGGGCGATCCGCGCGCCGCCGGGCCAGTGCGGATCGGGGGGCGTGGGGCCGTGGCCCAGCATGTCTCGGGGGTAGCGGTCCGGCATCGCGGGCCTCCTTCGCGCCGCACTATCGGGCGCGGCGCGGCGGGATGCTAGCCGTCGCGTTTCACCAGTCCGCCGAGCCGCGCGGCGGCGGAGCGCAATTGCGGCAGGTAGGTCAGGGCCCGGTCGAGTTCGATCCGCTGCGTCGGGCCATGGATCGACAGCGTGGCGAGCAGGCGCCCATGGGCATCGGGCACCGGAACCGCCACGGCGATCATGTCGGGCATGAATTCCCCGCGATCGGTGGAATGGCCTTCTGCCCGAATCCGGGCGAGGACCGCCTCCAGCTCGGTCCGGTCGGTATAGGTGCCCGGCGCCCGCGGGGCGAGGTCGATGGCGTCGAGATAGGCCGCGAGCTGGGGCGGCGAGAGGGTCGAGAGGAACATCTTGCCCGAGGCGGTGCAGTACATCGGCACCCGCGTTCCGGGCGGAAGCTGAATCCGGAGGGGCCATTCCGTCTCGACCCGTTCGAGATAGACCATCGCGTCGCCGTCGGGCAGGGCGATGTTGCAGGTTTCGCCGATATCGCTCGCGAGACTGCGCAGGATCGCCTGCCGGGCGGCCCGGATCGGCCCGGAGGACAAGACGCCCCCCGCAAGCGCCCGCATCCGGGCCGCCGGGAGATAGGCGCGACCCCCGATGTCCCGTTGCAGGAAACCCTCCTCCACCAGCGTCGAAAAGAGACGGTGGATGGTCGGCTTGGGCAGGCCCAGCACCGCGTTCACTTCGGTCGGCGTCACCGGCTCGCCGGCCTTGGCCACCTCCTCCAGCACGAGCAGGAGGCGGAGGTTCGTGGGGATCGGCTCGGCGCGGTGACCGTCCATGGATTATCCGTCCGGAAGCAGCATCGTCGACAATTCGGGCACGAGCGCCACGACGATCCAGACCGTCACCAGCGCCACGAGATAGGGCACGGTATAGGGCAGGAGCCGGAAGTAGGGAACGCCCGTCACTCCGGACGCCACGTAGAGGTTCAGGCCATAGGGCGGGGTGATGAACCCGATGGACGCGCCGACGAGGAAGATTACCGCGAACTGCACCGGCTCCACCCCGACGGAATGGGCGATGGGGGCGAGGATCGGTGCGAGGATGATGGTGACCGGCAAGGATTCCAGCACCATGCCGGAGACGAAGACGATGGCCATCGCGGTGAAGAGCACGGCGTAGTAGCCGCCCATGCCGGTCACGAACTCGCCGATCACCTGTTGCGCGCCGAGCACCGAGAGGATCTGCTGCATGACGACGGAGACCGCGATCAGGGGGGCGAGGATTCCCGTGATCTGGGCCGAGCGCATGGTGATCGACGGCAGCTCGATCGGGGAGAAGCCGCGGACCACCATCATCTCGGCATAACCGCGCTCGGAGATGTCGGGCCGCTCCCCACCGCGTCCGCGGTTCACGAGCCGGTAGAGCGGCAGGCAGATGAAACCCACGATCACGCAGAAGCCGACGGTGACGCCGGCCGCTTCGGTCGGGCTGAACTTGCCGGTATAGATCCCCCAGAGCACGAGGCCGATGGCGAAGAAGCCGAGCCAGGCCCCGATCGCGGTCTTGATGATCCGCGACGGCGACAGGCCGATCAGCACGCCCCAGCCGTTCCGCCAGGCGAGAATGAACGCCGCGGACATCATCGCGAGGACCATCAGCGTGCCGGGGATGATCCCCGCGACGAACAGGTCCGAGATCGGCAGATTCATCAGGAACCCGTAGACGATGAAGATGATCGAGGGCGGGATGATGATGCCCACCGTGCCGCCCGCCGCCGCCGTGGCCGCCGAGAAGCGCTCGTCGTAGCCGCCCTTGACCATTTCGGGGTGGAGCATCGAGCCGATGGTGGCCGTCGTGGCCGAGTTGGATCCGGAGATCGCGGCAAAGAGACCGCAGGCCCCGAGCGCCGCCATGGCCAGTCCGCCGCGCAGCCAGCCGAGGCAGGCATAGGCGAAATCCGACAGGCGCCGGGCGATGCCGGAGCGGTTGATGAGATCGCCGGTCAGGATGAAGAGCGGCATCGCCAGAAGCGCGAAGCCGTCGGTGAAGACGTCCGAGAGCGCCGCGCCGATATTCAGGAGGGGCAGTTCCAGGAGCAGGGACATGCCCACGACCCACCAGCCGATCACGAGGAAGACGGGCACACCGAGCATGAAGAGGATGGTCACCGCGATGGAGATCAGCGTGATGATGGTGCCGTCGGTCATGTGTCGCCTCCGATCACGGCCTGTTCGATCAGGACGGCGCCGGACCGGTATCTGTCGAGGTCGTCGAACAGGTTCTGGAACACCCGCCCCGCCAGCAGGATGAAGGCGAGCGGAACGGAGATCAGGAACCACCACTGCATCACGTTGTCGGTGCCGAGCATGATCCGGAAGTTGGCGGCGGCGCCCACCGTCTCGCTCGCCGCGGTGACGATGACGATCCAGGCGAAGCCGAGCCACAGCACCGCGTCGAGCAGGAGGCACGCGATCTGTCCCCCCCGCGGCATGGCGGTGCGGAACTCCGCGAAGGCCAGATGGGTCCGCAGCTTGACGTTATAGCTGCACCCGACCCAGGTCATGATGAGGAACAGGAAGGGCGGGATCGTGGTGGACCAGGGCGGCTGGCCGTTCAGGAAGAACCGGTCGATGACGCCCGCGAAGATGATGTATCCGATGGCCAGATAGCTCACGACCATGATCGCCGGTTCGAGGTAGCGCTCGATCGGCGGGGCCGCCCGGTAGATCGCCATGACGGCGAGCCCCCCGAAAACGGTCGCCAGAAATCCCAGCGCCCAGGTGGCCGGCTGGTTCTGGCGTATCGCATCGCCCAGCGTCCAGGCGTCGCTGGCGAACAGCGCGGCGATGATCTCGCCCATTCCGCCGAAAATCTCCACCCGCGGTTCCTCCCCTCCCTGCGACGGCCCCTCCGGGCCGCCCGCGACGACGGCGTCGCCTATCCGGCGCGCCGTCCCCCGCGATCGGACCGGGCGCGATGGGCGCCCGGTCCGGTTCCTGCGATCCGGTCGTGGATCAGGCCTTCCACCAGCGGCGCGGCTCGACGTTCTCTGCCAGCGTATGCGTGTTCTGACGGGCCACGTCGTAGATCATCTGGTAGGTGTCGAGCCCCCCGGACCAGTTGTTGAGCCGCTCGCGCCATTCGGCCCAGGGCTCGGGATTGAACTCGGGCGAGCACATCTCCTCCGCCATCCTGATCTGGTCGTCGGCGAGGAAGGCGGGCCGCACGTTGTTCTCGGCGAAGATCGTTCCGGGCAGGACCGGGTCCGAGAAGCCGACCGTATTGACCAGCGCGGCCTCGTTGGCGGCCTGGACATGGACCTGTGCCAGATAGGCGGATTCGAGGACCGCGTCCTGCAGTTCGCCCGACAGCCCGTCGAAGGCGGAGGCCGACATTGCCGTATGCTCCGTACCGCAGAAGAACTTCAGGTCGACCGACTGGCTGACCACCGGGGCCATGTTGGCGTAGGCCACGGCGGAGGCCCAGGTTTCGGCCCCGTCGATCAGGCCCTGCTTGAGGCCGTCGAGGGTTTCCTCCCAAGCGATCGGAACCGGGTTCAGGTTCAGGAGCTGCATCGCGATGCGTCCGAGCTGCGTGCCGGTGACGCGATTCTTGGTCCCGAACAGCTCCTCCAGCTTGGTGATCGTCGGCTTGTCGGCGAAGGACGAGCCGGTCTGGATGCCGCGCAGTTCCGCATGGGTGAATAGGAACTTCAGTCCGTGCCGCTTCTCGAACGGGTCGCGCAGGACCTCTACCGATTCGGGGCTGTAGAAGAAGTGGTACTGATCCGCGCGGCTGCGGAACATGTAGGCGTAGTCGAGGACGTTCAGGTAGGGCGCGCCGCCCGCGGAGTTCTGGGTCGAGGCGGCGTACATGTCGATAATGCCGGATTGGGCCTTCTCGACGCAGTTCGGCTGGCCGCAGATCTGGTTGTCGCCGATGAATTCGACGCGGATGCGTCCGTCGGTGCGGCTCTCCAGATCGCGGGCGAATTCCAGCACGCCGGCCCGTTCGATCAACAGATTGCGCGGATTGAACCCGGCGGCGCCCAGCTTGAACGTGTGCTCGGGCTCGTTCGCGAAGCGCTTGTCGTAGGACGATTCGGCGGCGCGGGCCACATTGGCGAGGCTGGCGCCGCCTGCGAGCGCACCCGCGCCCAGCAGGACCGACGACATGCCGTATTGTCCGGACAACTTGAAGAGATCCCTGCGGGAGATCCCGCTCAGGGCGTTGGATACTTTCATCGATTCCTCCCAGAGTCGCAAATTATGATACTTGCAGTCTCAATATTCAGCATCCTAAGCTGCACCTGACAAGCTTTTCTTTCGCCGCGCGTGCGAAGGCGGGCGAGCGGGGAGGATCGGGCCATGGCGGATTTCGCGGCCGATTACGTCATCGTGGGCGCGGGATCGGCGGGATGCGTCCTGGCGAACAGGCTGTCGGAGGACTCCTCCGTGCGGGTCGTCCTGCTGGAGGCCGGACCGCGGGACTGGAACCCGTGGATCCACGTTCCCGTGGGCTATTTCAAGACGATGCACGATCCCGCAGTGGACTGGTGCTACCGGACGGAGCCGGATCCGGGCCTGAACGGACGGGCCATCGACTGGCCGCGGGGCCGGGTCCTGGGCGGATCGTCGTCGCTGAACGGCTTGCTCTACGTGCGCGGTCAGCCGGAGGATTACGACCGCTGGCGGCAGATGGGCCTGCCGGGTTGGGGCTGGGACGACGTGCTGCCGCTGTTTAGGCGGTCGCAGCGGCAGGAGCGGGGCGCGGACGAATTCCATGGCTCCGACGGACCGCTCTGGGTGTCGAACATGCGCCTGCAAAGGCCGATCTGCGATGCCTGGGTCGCGGCGGCGCAGGCGGCGGGCTATCCGTTCAACCCCGACTACAACGGCGCGACGCAGGAAGGCGCGAGCTACTTTCAGCTCACGACGAAGAACGGACGGCGCTGCTCGGCGGCGGTGGCGTTCCTCAATCCGGCGCGGTCTCGGGACAACCTGCGGATCGTGACGAACGCCCCCGCGACGCGGCTGGTTCTGGAGGGAAAGCGTTGCACAGGCGTGGCTTACCGGGACAAGGCCGGGACAGAGCATGTTGTGCGCGCGGGCCGTGAGGTGATCGTGTCGGGCGGCTCGATCAACTCTCCGCAGCTTCTGATGCTGTCGGGGATCGGGGAAGCGGCGCAGCTTCGCGCGCACGGAATCGAGGTGCGCGCCGACCTGCCCGGTGTGGGCAAGAACCTGCAGGATCATCTGCAGGCGCGGCTGGTGTTCAAGTGCAACGAGCCGACGCTCAACGACGAGGTGCGCAGCCTCTGGAACCAGGCGCGGATCGCGTTGAAATACGCCATGTTCCGGTCGGGACCGATGACGATGGCCGCGTCGCTGGCGACCGGATTCTTCCGCACCGGCGATCACGTGGCGACGCCGGATATCCAGTTCCACGTCCAGCCCTGGAGTGCCGATTCCCCGGGCGAGGGCGTGCACCCCTTCTCGGCCTTCACCATGTCCGTCTGTCAGCTAAGGCCCGAGAGCCGTGGGGAAATCCGTCTTGCGAGCGCCGATGGAGGGGTCTATCCGAAGATCCTGCCGCGGTATCTGAGCACCGAGACCGATTGCCGGACGCTGGTGGAGGGGATCAACATCGCGCGGCGGATCGCCCGGCACGCGCCGCTGACCGACAAGATATCGGAGGAGTTCCGGCCGCCCACGACGCTCGGGATGGACGATTACGATGGCACGCTGGACTGGGCGCGGAGCAATTCGGTTTCCATCTATCACCCTACGGGGACTTGCAAAATGGGCACCGGAGCGGGGTCGGTGGTGGATGCGCGGCTGCGGGTTCACGGGATCGCGGGACTGCGCGTGGCGGATTGCTCGGTGATGCCGGAGATCGTGTCCGGGAACACGAATGCGCCCGCGATCATGATCGGGGAGAAGGCGTCCGACCTGATCCGGGAGGATGCCCGGGTCGGGGCCTGACGGCCCGCGATCCGGGGCCGGTCCAAGGGCATGACCGGCGTCGTGACCCGCGTCGTGACGCAGGTCGTGACATACGTCATGACGTTCCGCCGTCCCCCGGCTCCGCCCCGATTTCCGCCATGGCGATGAGGCTGGCATTGCCGCCCGCCGCCGTCGTGTCGGTGGAAACGACCCGCTCCTCCGCGAAGCGCGGCAGGTAGAGGGGCCCGCCTGCCTTGGGCCCGGTCCCGGACTGGCCGCGCCCGCCGAAGGGCTGCGACCCGACGATGGCGCCGATCTGGTTGCGATTGACGTAGACGTTGCCCGCGCCGATCGCGGCGGTGACCCTTGCGATGGTCGCGTCGATCCGCGAATGCAGCCCGAAGGTCAGGCCGTATCCCGTCGCCTCGATCTCCGCCAGGACGGTGTCGAGCTTGCTGGCCGCGTAGCGCTTGACGTGGAGAACGGGGCCGAACACCTCCCGGTCGAGGGTTTCCGAGCGGTCCAGTTCCACGATCGTGGGGGCCATGAAGCAGCCCTCGGGTGCCTCCCCCGCGAAGGTCACGCGCCGGTCGGCGATATGGTCGCGGAGGCGTCCCAGCGCGTCCTCGTCGATGATCGGGCCGATATCGGTGGCGGGATCCATCGGGTCGCCCAGCCGGAGCGTATCCGCCGCGCCTGAGATCATCTCGATCATGCGGTCGGCCACGTCTTCCTGCACATAGAGAATGCGGCAGGCGGAGCAGCGTTGTCCGGCGGAGCGGAAGGCCGACATGACCACATCGTCCGCCACCTGTTCCGGCAGGGCGGTGGCGTCGGCGATCATGGCGTTGATCCCGCCCGTCTCCGCGATGAGCGGGACGATGGGGCCGTCGCGCTCGGCCAGGGCGCGGTTGATGGCCTTGGCCGTGGCGGTGGAGCCGGTGAACGCCACGCCCGCGACATGGGGGTCCGACACCAGCGCCGCACCGACCTCCGGCCCGCCGGGCGCGAGGATCAGGACGTCCTCCGGGATGCCCGCCTCGTGCAGGAGGGCGACCGCGGCGGCCGCGATGGCGGGCGTCTGGGGTGCGGGCTTGGCCACGACGGCATTGCCGACGGCGAGGGCGGCGGCGGTCTGGCCGAGGAAGATGGCCAACGGAAAGTTCCAGGGCGCGATGGTCAGGAACACGCCGCGCCCGCGGACGGACCAGCGGTTCGCCTCGCCCGTGGGTCCGGGAAGGATGCGCGACGCGCAGAGCGTCTCGGCCTCGTCGGCGTAGTAGCGCAGGAAGTCCACGGCCTCCCGCACCTCCGCCACGCCGTCGTCGAGGGTCTTGCCCGCCTCCCGCGCGAGGATCGCCATGAGCCGCGGGCGATCCCGCTCCAGCAGCTTGGCGGCGCGGCGGAGCGCTTCGGCGCGGGTGCCCACGGGTGTGTCGCGCCAGGCCGGGAAGGCGGCGGCGGCCCGGGCCATGAGGGCGCCGGTATCGGCTGGGTCGAGGGCGGGCGGCGCGGCGGCCACGGGGGCGTCGCCCATGGCATCGGCGAGGTCGGCGAGTTGCGCCCGGGCGCCGAAGGTCATGCCCCGCGAATTGCGCCGCGGATCGAAGAGAGCACCGGGCCGGACGATGCGCGGATGGCGCGGCACCTCCGCCAGATCCCCCGGAAGGGTCAGCAGGTCCTCGATGGGCACGTCGTCATCCCCCGCCTGGGCCACGAAGGAGGTGGAGGCCCCGTTCTCCAGCAGGCGACGGACGAGATAGGCCAGCAGGTCGCGATGTCCGCCCACCGGGGCGTAGATCCGGCAGGGGATGTCGGAGATCTTCCGCAGAGTCGCATAGAGCGCCTCGCCCATGCCGTGCAGGCGCTGGAACTCGTAGCCGTCCGCGCATCCGGATTCGGCGGCCATCTCGAGGATGGCGGCGATGGTGAGTGCGTTGTGGGTCGCGAATTGCGGGTAGAGGCCGCCGCGGGTCGTCCCGTTGGGCTTCGGCGGCCGCAGCGCCAGCATCGTCTCGGCACAGGCGAGGTAGTTGAGATCGGTCATGGCCTTGCGGGTGAAAACGGGGAAATCGTCCTGACCCTCGACCTGGGCGTGCTTGACCTCCGTGTCCCAATAGGCGCCCTTCACCAGCCGGACCATCAGCGTCTGGCCGTGGGTGCGGGCCAGCGCGCCGATCCGCTCGATCAGCGGCAGGGCGCGTTTGCCATAGGCCTGGATCGCGAGGCCGAAACCGTTCCAGTCCCGCAGGCGGTCGTCGGCGAAGGCGGCCTCGATCACGTCGACGGACAACTCCAGCCGCTCCTGCTCCTCGGCATCGACGGTGAAGTTCAGATCGAAGGCGCGCGCCCGGGCGGCGAGGTCGGCGAGGACGGGGACCAGATCGCGCAGGACCGCCTCGCGGTTGCGCGCTTCGTAGCGGGGATGGAGCGCGGAGAGCTTGACCGAGATGCCCGGCCGATGCGGCAGCGGCCTGTTGCCCGCGGCGCGGCCGATGGCGTCGATGGCGGCGCCGTAGCTCGCGGCATGGCGGTCGGCATCGGCGCGGGTCCGTGCACCCTCGCCCAGCATGTCGTAGGAATGGAGCGCGCCCCTGGCCTCGTTCTCGCGGGCGCGCTTGAGGGCGGCCTCGATGCTCTCGCCCAGCACGAACTGGTGGCCCATGAAGCGCATGGCCTGCTGCACGCCGGTGCGGACGGCGGGCGCGCCGATGCGGCGGGTCATCTGGGACATCATGCCCTGGACCGTGTCCCCGGGCCGCAGCAGGCGCGAGGACAGGCCGAGCCCCCAGGTGGCCGCGGAGACCAGCCACGCGTCGGACGGCCCATGCCCGTCCCAGTCGCCGGCCCCGATCTTGTCCGCGATCAGCGCGTCCTGCGTTTCCTTGTCGGGAACGCGCAGCAGCGCCTCGGCCATGGCCATGAGCGCCAGCCCCTCGCGGGTGGACAGGTCGTAGTCGCGCAGGAAATCCTCCAGCCCGCCGATCCGGGTATGGGCGGCGCGGATCCCCTCGATCAGCTTCGTGGCGGTGCGGCGGGTGCCGGGTGTGACGGTCGCACGAGCCACGAGCGGCCGGGCCAGCGTCTCGTCGGCGGGGGCGTAGGGGGCGGAGAAGGGGGGCATCGGCGACCTCGCACGGGGATTCGCCAAGACGATAGCCCGCGCGGGCCGGGGAGGCGCGGCCAATCGGCGTCGGTGCGGCGTCGTGCCGGGCGGGAGAACGTCGTCGAATTGTCTCGAATCGGAGAAATTCCGGGGCCCGCCATTAGGATACGCTTAACGAACGCGGGTTACGTGGAACGGGCCAAGAATGGCCGATGCGGGTCCCCCCCGAAGGCAGAATGTCGAGATGTCCGCGATTTGCGGACGCCCATTGCCTGCAAAGCAGGTGCATTCAAAGGAAATGAAATGTCCAGCATTCTGACCAACAATGGCGCGATGGTCGCGCTCCAGACGCTGCAATCCATCAACAAGAACCTCGGCACGACCCAGGCCGAAATCTCCACCGGTAAATCCGTCGGGTCCTCCAAGGACAACGCCGCCGTCTGGGCCATCTCGAAGCAGATGGAATCGGACGTGAAGGGCTTCAAGGCCATCTCCGAGAGCCTCGCGCTGGGCGAGTCGACCGTTTCCGTGGCGCGCAACGCGTCGGAGTCGATCACCGACCTGCTCACCAACATCAAGGGCAAGGTCGTCGCCTCGCAGGAAGAAAACGTCGACCGCTCCAAGATCCAGGCCGACATCAAGGCCCTCACCGAGCAGATCGGCTCCGTCGTCAGCGCCGCGCAGTTCAACGGCCTGAACCTGCTCTCCAACCGCGACAATACCGAAGGCTCGGGCACCGTTAAGGTCTTGGCATCGCTCGATCGCTCCGGCGCGGGCGTGAGTGCCAGCGATATCGATATTCGCAAGCAGGATCTCGCAACGAGTGCCGCCGTCTTCGGTGCCACGGCTGTTACTGCCGGTGCTCTGATCACGACCAGTGCCGCGTCCGCCGTCGGTCCGGCAGGCGCTGCGCCCGTCGTCGCCTTCACTGCCGGTGGTGCGACCGGTGGTGCGTCCTATCGGGTCACTCTGACCGGTGCGGCCGCGAACGAGAACGGCACGACCGCCCAGACGTTCGAGTATGTGGCCCGCGACGGAGATACGGAGCTGGATGTCAGCGCGCAGATCTTCAAGCAGCTGAACGAGTACTCGGCCGCGAACGATCTGCAAAACACCTCGTTCGCCCGCAACGCGACGACCGGTGCGATCACGGTCAGCAACACTGACCTGGCGGCCAACACCCTGGGCGTGGCAGTAGCGGAGTTCACCGGTGGAACCGCCGGTGGCGGACTTGCGGACCTTGCGTCGCTCAACGTGACGACGGCCGAGGGCGCGAAGTCGGCGCTCGAAAGCATCGAGGGCCTGATCCAGACCTCGATCGACGCCGCGGCGTCGTTCGGTTCGGCCGAGGGCCGGATCGAGACGCAGGCCGAGTTCGTCTCCAAGCTGACCGCCTCGCTCACCTCGGGCATCGGTTCGCTCGTGGATGCGAACATGGAGGAAGCCTCGGCCCGCCTCCAGGCGCTGCAGGTTCAGCAGCAGTTGGCTACGCAGTCGCTGTCGATCGCAAACCAGGCGCCGCAGTCGATCCTGTCGCTGTTCCGGTAAGGCTCTCCGGACGCCCCGGCCATGAATGGCCGGGGCGTTCTCTTTCATCGGTCCGTTCCGTGCCGACCCGCCGCCGAAGCGCGGCCCGACTTGCAGAAAGTGAGCACGACAGATGTCTCTGGCACATTCCGCCGCCGCCGCGGCGTACGGCGCCCTCGATCCCAACCTCGTCAGCCCGATGCGCGCGGAGGCCCTGGTCTTCAGCGGTGTCACCCGGCGGATGGAGGCGGTGTTCGCCGACCCCGATTCCTCACCTGCGGCCAAGGCCGGGGTGCTTCACGACAATCGCCGTCTCTGGCTGGCCGCGGCGACCGCGACCGCCGATGGCGACAACCAGCTTCCCGATGCCCTTCGGGCCAGCATCATCGGCCTCGCGGCGTTCGTCGATCGCCAGACGTCAGATATCCTTCGCGGCAAGGGGACCGCGGGGATCCTGTCCGAGATCAATCGCCGCGTCATCGGCGGCCTCTCGAGCGGAGCGCGCTGACATGGCCGGTCTCATGCTCAAGTTTCCCACGGGCGATCGGATCGTCCTCAACGGCGCGGTCATCGAGAATGTCGGTCGCGGGGCGCGCCTTCGCGTGCTGACCCCCGATACGCAGTTGCTGCGCCTGCGGGACGCCATCAACCCCACCGAGGCAAGGACTCCGGTCGGCCGTCTCTGCCATGCCGTCCAGATGATGCTGCTCGGGGAATGCGACATCGACACGGTCCGCTGCGAGACCCTGTCCGCGCTCCGTCCACTGCGGGAGGCGTTCATCGAATGTGCCGACCGAGCCTGCATCGACTCGATCGTTGGCCACCTCCAGGACCGTCAGTTCTATCAGGCGTTGCGGGATCTGGGGCGCCTTCGCCAGCGGGAGGCCGCGATCCTGTCGCAGCAGGGCTCATGACTTTCCAGCCCTATGTCCCCACTGGCGGTCTCGCCGGATGGCGGTTCCTCCAGAACACCCTGGAGACCCAGAAGGCCGCCTTTGCCAAGTCGCCTGTCGTGCAACGCGATCTCGACTATTTCGCGGAGAAGATCGGGACGATCACATCCGCCAAAGATCTCGTCTCCGATTTCCGCCTGCTGTCCGTTGCCCTCGGGGCGTTCGGCCTGTCGGACGATGTCGGGAACAAGTTTCTGATCCGGAAGGTACTCGAGGAGGGTACGATAGATCCCGAGGCGCTGTCCAACCGCCTCTCCGACAAGCGTTATCGCAACCTGGCCAAAGCGTTCGGCTTCGGGGACTTTCCGACGCCCAATACCGTGCTGAGCGATTTTCCCGCGAAGATCGCGGCCAAATATGCCGACCAGAAGTTCGAACAGGCGCTCGGCCAGTCCGACAACACCATGCGTCTTGCCCTGAATGCGCGGCGGGAACTGGAAACGATCGGTGCGTCGTCCACCTCCAACCGGACGAAATGGTTCACGATCATGGGCACGCCGCCGCTCCGACAGGTCTTCGAGGGGGCGCTGTCGCTTCCCGCGTCCTTTGGGACCCTGGAGATCGATCGGCAACTCAAGGTGTTCGAAGAGCGTACGGAGGCCGCGTTCGGAACGAGCGATGTCCGGGAACTTGCCGGGGGCGGCAATATCGAGCGCCTGCTCGACAGATACACGGCCATTGCAGGCCTGACCGGCTCCAGTTCCGGTTCCGGCGTGACCTCTCCTGCGCTTGTCCTTCTGCGGGGATACTGACCGGAAGGTCGCGTATCTCCTGGCGGTCAGGGCACCCTGATCAGAGGGCCGGAGGACTCTCCCTGAAGCGCGCGATCAGCCCGGTGGCATCCTTCATCCACGTCCCGTGAACGGCAGGCCGAGCAGCGCCCCGACCCGCCGGAACCCTTCGTCCATCGATGGCAGATCGGTTTGCGCAAAGAGGTCGTTCAGGCGTGGAACGATTGCCGTGGCTCGGTCGATCTCGGGATTGCTGCCGCGTTCGTAGAGGCCGGAGGTCACCATCAACTCCGCCCGGTCATAGACGCCGAGCATCCTCCGCGCCTCGGTAATCAGCGCGTTTTCCTCGGGTCTCGCGGCCGCGGGAAGCGACCGTGAGACCGAGCGGAGCACGTCGACGGCGGGAAATCGTCCTGCCTCCGCAATCTCGCGGGACAGCACGACATGGCCGTCGAGTTGTCCGCGAACGATGTCGGCGACCGGTTCCTCCATGTCGGAGCCGGCGACGAGGACGGAGAAGATCGCCGTGATGTCGCCCTGCCCGTCCGAGCCGGGCCCCGCCCGCTCCGCCAGTCCGGCGAGGACGGGGGTCAGGCTGGGCGGGTAGCCGCGCAATTCGGACGATTCGCCCGCCGCGCAGGCGACTTCGCGGTGGGCTTCGGCCAGGCGCGTGACGCTGTCGAGCAGGAACAGGACCCGGGCCCCGCGGTCCCGAAAATGTTCGGCGACCGTCATCGCGGCGAAGGCGGATCGACGCCGGAGCGAGGCGGGCATGTCGGACGTGGCGGCCATGACGACGCTCCGCTTCATACCGTCGAGGCCGAGAACGTCGCGGACGAAATCCGACACTTCCCGCCCCCGCTCGCCGACCAGCGCGAGGACGCAGACATCCGCCTCCATCCGGCGGGCCAGCTGTCCCAGGAGGGTCGACTTGCCCACACCGGACCCGGCGAAGAGGCCGATTCGCTGACCGGCGACGATGGGGAGCATCGTGTCGAGCACGGTGATGCCGGTCGTCATGCGCGCGCCCATCGCGCGGCGTTGGCCCGCAGCCGGTGCGGCACAATGGAGCGACCGGGCGACCCCGCCACCGAGCGGGCGCCCGTCGAGAGGGCGGCCGAACGGGTCGACGACCCGCCCGATCCAGCTGTCGTCCGGGGCGAGGGCGGGGGTGCCGCCCGGATGCACCGACTGCCCGATGCTCAGCCCCTCCGCCCGTCCGAAAGGGGTGGCCCACAGGCCCGCCCGCTCCAGCCGGACGACCTCCGCCCGATGATCGGCGCCGTCGCCGGACCGGTAGATCACGTCATCGCCCAGCCGGGCATGGTCCGAGAGCCCCTCCACGAGGAAGCCGGTGGCGTCGAGCCGGGCGATCCGTCCGACGGGAACCGCGCGGTCGATGCGACTGAGGTTTCGGCGGATGGAGTCGAAGGGATCGAGGAGATCGGATGTCATGGCAGTCCTTTCATCTGAACGATTTCTAAAGGAATCAGTCTTAAGGCTTCGTTTCAGGAATGACGGAGAATCCGCCTGTGACCGAGATCCCTGCCCTGTTCCGTCTGGCTTCGGACGCTGCTCGACATGCGGCGACGCGCCAAGCGACCATTGCGACGAATGTCGCCAATGCCGATACGCCGGGATATCGCGCCCGCGACATCGCGCCCTTCCGCCCCGATGCCGACCAGATGCCGCTGCGCCGCAGCCATCCGGGCCATCTGGCGGGAACCCCCTGGACGACGCTCATCTTTGAGGAAACCGGGACGGCCGCCGATCCCAACGGAAACACCGTGTCTCTTCAGGACCAGGTTCTCCGGGGGATCGAGGCGTCCCGCGCGCACAATCGCGCGCTGACCGTCTATCGGTCCTCGCTCGACATGCTGCGCAGCAGCCTCGGACGCGGGTGAGGGAGGAACGTCATGACTGATCTTTCGACTGCGATGAATGTCCTGAGCTCTGGCATGAAGGGCCAGAGCCAGCGTCTCGGCCACATCGCCGAGAACATCGCGAATGCCGACACGCCGGGCTATCACCGCAAGACGATCGACTTCCGCGCCGAGTTCGAGCGGGGGTCGCGCACCGGAGCGATCGAGGTCGGACCCGTCCGATTGGACCGCACCGAACCGGAGCGCATCCACGACCCCGCGCATCCGATGGCGGACGAGGCCGGATACTATTCTGCCTCCAACGTCGATCTTGTCATCGAGCTGGCGGATGCCCGCGAGGCACAGCGCAGCTACGAAGCAAATCTCAAGATGTTCGAACAGGTCCGCCGCATGTCGTCGGCGGTCATGGACATTCTCAAACGATAGGAGACCTCAATGGACCTTTCATCCATCTCGACCCTCGTTGCGGGGGCCGGGCGCGGGAAAGTTGCGCCCGACGGACCCACAGGTGCGGCCACTGATGCGGTCGCCGGTTTCGCCCAGGCATTGAACGATGCCGAAACACAGGCCCGCGCGGCGGTCACCACCGGGACGGATCCGCATTCGCTGGTCACGGCGCTCGCGGAAAGCAAGCTCGCTATCGATACGGTGGTGACGGTGCGTGACCGTGTGGTCGAGGCGTATCAGGAAATCCTGCGGATGCCGGTCTGACCGATGTCGGAGGTCCTGTTCTTCGACACGTTGCGGCAGGGCCTCTGGATCGCGGTCCTGATCTCGACGCCCATCCTCGCGGTGGCTCTTCTGGTCGGCCTCGCGGTCGGCCTGGTGCAGGCGCTGACCTCCATCCAGGAGATGACGCTCACCTTCGTTCCGAAGATGGCCGCGATCCTCGTCGTCTTCTGGGTGTCGATGAGTTTCATGACGCTGACGCTGGGCCGCTACTTCACCGATACGCTCATCCCGATCATCGAAGGCTTCTGACATGTCCGACGGTATCTACCCCACTCTTGGCCGCCAGACCGGCCTCCTGCGCGAGATGAGCATGATCGCCCAGAACATCGCCAACGCCTCCACGACCGGCTACCGCGCCGGTGGCATGATCTTCTCGGAGTTCATCGTCGATACGGGGCGCGACAACCCGTCCGTCTCCATGGCGAACGGGAACTCGGAGACGACGCATCTCGCCCAGGGCGGCCTCGACGGAACCGGGGGTGCGCTCGACCTGGCCATCGAGGGCGAAGGCTTCTTTCTCGTGGAGAGCGACGGCGCTCCGCATTTGACCCGCGCCGGAGCGTTCCTCGCGGGACCGGCCGGGGGCGTTCAGTCGCCCGAAGGACACGCGTTGCTCGATGAGGGCGGGGCGCCGATCTTCGTGCCGCCGGGTGCCACGGACCTCTTCGTTGGATCGGACGGCACCCTGTCGGCGGGCGGAGAACCGATCGCCCGGGTCGCCATCGTCCGACCGGCCGACGGCGTCCGGCTGGACCGGGCCGCGGGCACCCTCTTCGATGTCGGCGAGGCTTACGAGCCGGTCGAGGTGCCCCGGGTTCTACAGGGGTTTCTGGAAGCGTCGAACGTCGATCCCGTGCTCGAAATCGCCCGGATGGTGACCGTCCAGAACGCGTACGAGCTCGGACAAAGCTTCATGGAACGCGAGGACCAGCGGGTCCGCGCGATCTTCCGATTGATGGAACAGTAAGAGGAGACCGCCATGCGCGCCCTGAGTATCGCAGCCACCGGAATGTCGGCCCAGCAGACGCGGGTCGAAGTCATTTCCAACAACCTCGCCAACATGAACACGACCGCCTACAACGCCCGCCGGGCGGAATTCGCCGACCTGCATTACCAGCAGGCGACGCGGGCCGGTTCGATCCAGGCATCGAACGGAACGATCATCCCGACCGGGGTGCAGCTCGGCCTCGGGGTCCGGCCCACGGCGGTCACGATGGACGTCTCCCAGGGGACGCTCGCCGCGACCGGCGGCGACCTCGACGTCGCCATCGAGGGGCGCGGCTATATCGAAGTCACGATGCCGTCCGGCGCGTCGTCCTATACCCGGGACGGGGCATTGAAGCGGACGGGCGACGGTCTTCTCGTGACGTCGGACGGCCATCCGGTCGTGCCCGACATCACCATTCCCGACGACGCGCGGTCCGTCACCATCAACCCGGAGGGCGAGGTCTATGCCTATTTCGCCGACCGGACCGAACCGGAACAGCTCGGGCAGTTGACGCTTGTCGGTTTCAGCAACGAAAAAGGGCTCGAGGCGCTCGGGAGCAATCTCTACGGCGAGACCAACGCCTCCGGCGCACCGATCGTCGGGTTCGCCGGGGAGGACGGTCTGGGCATGTTCCGCCAGGGATACCTGGAGGACAGCACCGTCGACGCGGTCCGCGAGATCACCGACCTGATCGAGGCGCAGCGTGGGTACGAGATGAATGCCAAGGTCATCACCGCCGCCGACCAGATGCTCGGCGCGACGACGCAGATCCGCTGATCCCATGCGCATCCTTCCCCTCCTGATCCTGCTCGCCGCCGTGGAACCCGCCATCGCCCAGTCCGTGATGGTGCTGCGGCCCATCCGGGCGGGCGAGGCCCTGGCCGCCGACGATCTCGCCTTCGGCGAGGCGGAGGTGGAGGACGGTTTCCTCGATCCCCGGGACATCATCGGGCTCGAGGCGCGGGTGAACCTCTATCCGGGGCGACCGGTTCTGACCCGCGACGTGGGCATGCCCACGGTGGTGCAGCGGAACACGGTCGTCCCCCTCCTGTTCCGGCGCGGCGGCCTCACGATCACGCTGGAAGGCCGCGCCCTGTCCCGTGCCGGGGACGGGGAATCCGTCCGCGTCATGAACCTTTCCTCCCGGTCCACGGTGACCGGAATCGCCACCGCGTCCGGCGCGGTCGTCGTCAACTGACCTTCCTTTCGGAGATCGCAATGCCCATCCGACCGCTCACCACCCTCGCCATACTGGCTCTCGCCGTGACCGGCTGCGGCCGCCTTGCCGATGTCGGACAGGCTCCGGAGCTGACGCCGATCGCGCAGGGGAACGAACATGTGGCCATGGCCGCCCCCCTTCCCGTCGCCGCCGTGGCCGATGACGGTCCGTTCGATGCCGCCTCGCTCTGGACGGGCGGGCGGCAATCCCTCCTCGGGGATCGCCGGGCCCGGCAGCGGGGCGACATCCTGACCGTCGTGATCGAGATCGACGAGGCGGCGGAGATCAACAACACCACCAACCGGTCCCGCAGCGGGTCGGAATCCCTCGGGGTCCCCAACCTCCTGGGTATCCCGCAACGGATCGACGAGCGCCTTCCGGACGGAGCTTCCCTCGGCAGCGCGGTCTCGACCGACAGCCAGAGCGCGTCGCAGGGACGGGGCGGGGTGCGCCGTCAGGAACGGCTGACGCTCCGGATCGCCGCCACCGTGCTCGGAGTGCTGCCGACCGGCGTGCTCCAGATCGAGGGGCGCCAGGAGGTGCGGGTCAATTTCGAGCTGCGGGAGATGCTGGTGACCGGCTACGTCCGGCCCGAGGACGTATCCCGGCAAAACGAGATCACCTACGACAAGATCGCCTCGGCGCGCATCTCCTACGGTGGCCGCGGACAGATCTCCGACATGCAGCAACCCCGGTATGGACAGCAGGTCGCCGATATCCTGCTGCCGTTCTGAGCATGGCCAAGATCATCGCGCTTGCCGTCGTCCTGGTCGTCGCCCTCGGGGGCGCGACCGCCGGCCACTTCCTCCGCCCGGCGCCTCCGGAAGAGATCGCGGATGAAGGACCGCCGGCCCCGCCGGATTCTCGCGGCTCCCGAAGTGACGACGCTGCGGGACAACTTCATCGTACCGGTCCTGCGCGAGGGCAAGGTGTGGTCCCACGTCGTCCTGACCCTCGGGATCGAGTCCCATGTCGTTCCCCATGACGGGGTCATCGAGCGGGAGCCGATCCTGCGGGACGGCCTCAACGAGGCGTTGTTCCTGCATGCCTCGCTCGGCGGGTTCGACGGCGAGTTCACCGCGACGGTCAACATGACCCGTCTTCGCGACAGGCTGGACGGAGTCGTTCAGCGGCTCCTGCCCGATGCGAAAGCGCGCAGCCTGATCATCGCGATGGTCCGCCAGAACGGCTGAACAACGGAAGCGGATGCCGGGATTACCGGCGGCGCCTCGAAAGCAGTCGACCCAGAACCTTCTCCCGCGCATTGTCCCTTGCATGGGCCTCGCGCAGGGGCTGGGCGCGTGCATTGGCCTGTGCCAGCTCCACCGCCAGCCGGGCGAGATGCTCCTGTCGCCATCGCGAGTGCCGCTCCCGCGCGGCCAGTTCCGCGAGATCGACGGTCTCCGACCTGTCCTCGCGTCGCAAGGCGGCGTCCTGGTCCTGAAGCCGGGCGACGATAGATTGCGCACCGGCAAGCCGTGCGGCGGATCGTTGTGCCTTGAGGTCGGCAAGGGCGCGCAGGGCCGAGAGCCGGTCCCGCTTCATCCCTGGGCCGCCTTTCGGATGTCCTGCGCGAACCGGACGGCCGCGGCGACGGCGGCGAAATGCGCGCGGTCGATGGGATCGCCGATTTCCGTCGTAGCATGCAGCGCCCGGGCCGTGGGGGGATCGCTGAAGATTGGGATCCCGTTTTCCGTCGCGATCTCCCGGATGCGCGTCGCCAGTTCGTCCACGCCCTTCGCGATCACTACGGGCGGCGTCGGATCGAGCGGCGACCATTTCAGGGCGACGGCGTAGTGGGTCGGGTTCACGACGATGACGGCGGCCTCGGGCACGTCCACCAGCATCCGGTTAGATGCCAGCTCATGGCCCTTCTGGCGTCGCTTCGCCTTCAGATGCGGATCGCCCTCGGACTGCTTCGTCTCGTCGAGAACCTCCTGCCGGGTCATGCGGTTCTTCGCCAGATGCGTGTGGCGCTGCCAGCCGTAGTCGATCGCTGCAACCGTCCCAGATACAACGACCACAAAGACGAGGAACTGCGCGATGAAGTCCGGCAACATCGCGGCGACCGACCGGGGGTCCGAGGCCGCCGACACCACGATCTCGTCGATCTTGACCGACAGGAAATAGGCAAGAAGGCCGCCGAAGATCAGCATCTTCGCGCCGGATTTCGCGAATTCGAACAGGCCGGATGGTCCGAACTTGTTCTTCGCGTTGCTGAGAAGCGAGATGCGCGACATCTTCGGTTCGAGTTTCGACGGGGCGAAGACGAAGGCCTGCTGGGCGAAGAGGGCAGCCAGGATCAGCGCGGCCATCGGTGCGACGATCAGGCCGGCAATCGACAATGACTGGGCCAGGACTGCGCCCGCCATTCCGCCGTCCCCGAGGCGCAGGGGGGCCGAGAGCGATTCCGGATCCTGCAGCAGCGCCCCGCCGAGGCGGAGGATCCGGCGTCCGATTTCGGGTGACGCGACCACGACGCAGAGCAGCGCGCCGATATATGCCGCGCAGGTCGCGACATCCTGCGACTTGATGAGTTCGCCTTTCTCGCGCGCCTCCTCGAGCTTTTTCGGGGTGGCCTCGTGGCTGCGTTCCGCGCCGTCCTCACCGCTCATGGCAGCGCGCCGCCAAAGGGATCGGTCAGAAGTCCCACCATCGCCGTCTTCCAGACGATCAGGATGACCGGCGCGGAGAGCATCAGGACGACCGACGCCGCCCAGGTGATCGCAGGCGCGCCGACGAGAACGACCATGAGCTGCGGCATGGCGCGGTTTATGACCCCCATGGCGACGTTGTAGAGCAGGGCGGCGAGCGCGAAGGGGGCGGCGAGCGCGAAGGCCAGCGCGAAGGCATGGGCGATCCGGCCGACACCCCAGGTGACGACATCCGCGCCGCCCATCAGGCTGCCCATGGGGATCACGTCGTAGCTGCGGATCAAAAGCTCGACCAGATAGAGCGGCAGCCCGGCCGCCATTATCAGGCAGAGCCCCGCGATGTTGAGCAGGTTGCCGATGGCCGATGACGGCTCGTTCGCGCCGAAGAGCTGCGACAGGGAGGTCAGCTGTGCCGCCATCATCCCGGCCATGAGGAGCGCCTGCGCCAGGAACCGGAGCGCCGCGCCGAATGCGAGGCCGATCGTCGTTTCGGTCACCACCAGGGCTAGGCCGATCTCTTCCGGTGCGGTGACAGTCGGCGTGACCGCGATCGTCAGGGCGAAACCGCCGACGAGGCGCACACGGGCGGGGATCATCCTGTCTCCGAGGCCGGGAACGAGAAGGAGCATCGCGCCCACCCGCAGGAAGACGGCGAGAAACCCGGTGACGAGAGGGGCGACGGCGGAATGCAGCGCCAGAAGCCCGTCCATCATGCCGCGATGGATCCGACGATAGCCGGAACGGCGCTGGGTCCGATCTCCTCGTAGGAGATGACCGGATTCGGCAGGCCGCGTCCCGCGACGATGGTGTGGAGGAACCGGCGTCGGCGTGCCGACGTCACGATGGCGGGGTGGGTCCCCTGCGCCGCGGCCCGCCCGATCCCGTCGGCGATCCCGGTTGAGAGCTTCTGGAACAGGTCCGGGGGCAGGGCGACGTCGCGGCTGATCCCCTGTCCGTCGAGCTGATGCCGGGCGAACGCTTCTTCCCAGGCGGGCGCCAGCTGCAGGAGAGGGAGGGTTCCGTCGGGCCGCCGCAATTCCGCGGTGATCTGGTCGGACAGTCGCTGTCGCACATGTTCGGCCAGATCCTCCGGCATCAGGCCGTGATCCCGCCGTTCGGCGATCGCCTCCAGAATGAGGGGCAGATTGCGGACGGAGATTCTTTCCGACAGCAGAAGTCCGAGAACGCGGAGCAGCGTTTCCGTCGGCACCTTGCCGGGCACGAGATCCTCGAGCAATCGACGGTTCGCGATCGACTTCTCCGGCGAGGATACCTTCGCGAAGGCATCCAGAAGCCGCTGCAATCCCTTGAGGCCGAGGAGGCGCGGGAAGTTGGACTTGATGACCTCCAGCAGATGCGTCGCCAGAACCTCGGTCGGGGTGACCGACGTATGGTCGGCCATGGCGTCCAGCTGATCCTCGGGAACCCAGCGGGCGGGGGCGCCGTAGACCGGCTCCTTCACCGCGCGACCCGGCAGCGTCTCCGGGCTGCCGGCTCCGGTGAGAACGAGCACATGACCCCGTTCGAGCTTGTCCCGGGCCATCTCGACCCCCTGGATGCGGATGATGTAGGTCCCCGAGGGCAGGCCCGCATCGTCGGTCATCCGTATCTCCGGAAGGATGATTCCGAACCGTTCCGCGATATGATTGCGAAGCCCCCCGATCCGGGTCTCCAGGCCATTCGCGGGGTCGAGCGCGAGATCCACGAGATCGAGAGCGAATTCCACCCGGATATCGTCGAGATCGAGCACGTCGCCGATGGCGCGTTCGGGGATCGGAGCGTTGTCCGTGGCGGGATCCTCGGCCACGGGGCGTAAGGTCCGGGCGCGTATGATCGCGGCAGCGCCCAACAGGATCGCGGCTACGATGAATGGGAGGAAGGGCAGGCCCGGGATGAAGGCGAAGATCGTCATGATCAGACAGACGGTGGCCAGTGCCGCCGGGTGCCGTCCGACCTGCGAGACGATCTCGATGTCGACGGCGCCCCGGCCCCCGCCCCGCGCGAGGAGGAGGCCGGACGCGATCGAGATGATCACCGCGGGGATCTGGGACACGAGGCCGTCCCCGACGGTCAGGATGGCGTAGGTCTCGATCGCTTCGGAAAGGGCCATGCCGTGGGCGATCATGCCCGCGGACAATCCGACCACCAGGTTCAGGATCGTGATCAGAAGACCCGCGACGGCATCTCCCTTAACGAATTTCGACGCGCCATCGAGCGAGCCGAAGAACGTCGTCTCCGACAGCTCCAGTTCCCGGCGACGCTTGGCCTCTTCATGGTCGATCGCCCCCGCGGCCACATCGCTGTCGATCGCGAGCTGCTTGCCGGGCATTCCGTCAAGGGCGAATCGGGCGCCGACTTCGGCCATCCGGGTCGCACCCTTCGTAATGACCATGAAGTTGACGATCAGCAGCACGCCGAAGACGACGAGACCGAGCGCGATGCTCCCCCCCATCACGAAGGCCGCGAAGCCCTCGATGACCTTGCCCGCGGCGTCGGTGCCGGTATGGCCCTCGCCGATGATCAGTTTCGTGGAGGAGACGTTCAGCGACAGGCGAAGCATCAGCGAGGCGAGCAGGACTGTCGGGAATGCCGAGAAATCGAGCGGGCGTTCGACGAACAGGACCGTCGTGAAGATCAGGATCGCCAGGGCGAACGACGCGGACAATCCGATGTCGAGGACCCAGGACGGCATAGGAAGGATCATCATGAGGATGACGGCCATCAGTGCCAGCGCCATCATCACGGTGGGTTGGAAGAGTGATCTCATCCCGGTCGGTTCCTCATCGCGACGGAGCGTTCTGCCCCGTTCCCGATTTATCCTCCGGGGGTTAATGGGCCGTTACGAGCCGCCGCCTTCGACGAGAGCGGCGATCGCCGACGAAAGCGCACGGCTCTCGCCCAGCGTGGCCCTTGCTCCGGCCAGATCATTCGCCTGATCCGGTGCCCGTGTGTTTCGATCCAGGACTTCCGCGGCAAGCCGTCGGCGGGGATCGTCTTCGGGGAGGGTATCGGAAGATGCGAGTGCCGCCATATCGCGGGCGAGCCAGGCGCTTTCCGTCTCATCCAGTTCGAAACGCTCCGGTACAGTATCAACTGGTGTGACGGGTGGCGGGCCGATCGGTCTTACAGCGGTGATCGGCGCGGCCCCGAATTCCCGGGCGGCATCTCGGAGACCATAGGAGGTCAGGATCTCCGCGACCTTCGCGGCACCCGCGACCCGCTCCCCCAATAGCGGCTTCAGACGTATGGCAACTTCGACGACCTGCTCTTCCGGGAGACTTTCGAGCGCGAACGTCAGGAGGCCCTCTGCGAGAGCCGGGTCCGCGCGGAGGGTCGGCATCGCATCCGATAAATGTCCGCTGAGAACGAGGGCCCGAAGGAGGCGTTGCTCGAACTCCGATTGCAGAGGCCCTTTGGGAATGGATTTCTGGAGGGCGAGCGCGTTCTGGATCGCGGCAGCGTCCACTTCTCCGTCCGCCCCGACCAATAAGTCCATCGCCGCGTGAACGGCATCCTCGCTCGTGCCCGCGGCCCGCGTCGCATCGCTTCTGGGTTCGGCAGCGCCGGGGACATCGCGAAGGGCCGCAAGACGGGCAACCGTGTCGTCGCGCTCAGCCTGGATAAGGCCCTTCCGAAGCCGGGTATCCAGGTCGGTCCGACGAGCGCGCGGCAGGCCGTCCACAAACGCGAGGAAGGCGGTCTCGTCAACCGAGTTCCAGTCGGGCGGGACGTCACCCGAACTCAGCATCAGGGTCGTCGTCGCAGGCCCGCAGGAGGCGTCCGATCCGAGCCCGGGCGATGCGAGATCCGGGTCGCTATCCAGCGCCGATGCCACGGCCCGCAGTTCCGCAATTCCCTTGCCCACCAGTCCGGCGAGCAGGCTATCGGCCTCGGCTCCCCAACCGGCGCGCAGATACGTCTCCGCCAGTTCCCGGGCCAAGGCCGTTGAATAGAGATCGCCATCATCCAGGATCGCGGCGCGGGCGGTCGGGATCTCCGCCAGGGCTTCCTGCGGATCGCTCCCGAGGATGCGCGCGGCGATCGCCTCTATCGGACAGCTCGGAACGGCCGAAGAATCCGTACCCCGTCTCGCGGATTCTTCCGGAAGGAACCCGTTCCTCCCATGACCCCGGATCGTTATCTGGGGAAGTTCGATCGCGACGTCAGGTTGAGGCTCCATCTCCGGTCGAGATGGTGGAGCAGAATCTTCGGCGGACGCCTTCAAAAGGTTCAGAACCGACGGGGCAGTCGCCAAGGACGGAAGGCGGAGTGGAAGCGCAAAGATGGGCTCGATCCTTTCGGCGAGAGCCTCGATGGACGGAGCATTCAGCGGCTCTCCGTCCTGGATATCGATGACGATATGGTTCGAGGAAATCTGCTGAACGACCACGTCGCAGTCGCAGCCGAGCATCATGGACAGGGTGCCGCCCACCTCTTCGATGTCCACCAAACGATCCTTCGGTATCTTGTCGAATACCGTCGACAGATCGAACGGAGGGATCGGTGGATCGAACCGCAGGACAGCCCGGCCCGGGGTTTCCCTGTCGAGCGTCCAGATGGTATCGGCCGGGGCGGGAAAAACCAGGCGGGCAAAGGACGGATGCTCACCGGACTGCACGATCGCGGCAGTTTGCGCGATTGCGGTCGAGGCGGACAGGCAGAGTCCGGCGGCGATGCAGATCGATCTGATCATGCGGCCTTACGGGCTTTGAGGGCCTCCTCCAGCGCCGAATAGGTCGGCCGGATATGGGTCGGCGTGTTCTGACGGCCCACTTCGATGCAGATATTGGTCGCGTGGTTATGGAGGTTCGCGACCAGAACCTCCTGAATGAGGCCGTAGAAGTTCCCGTCTTCCTGCGCGATCGCTTTCAGTCTCACAGCAAACGGTCCGACAAATCCATAGGAGAGGAAGACGCCGAGGAATGTGCCGACGAGAGCGCCGCCGATCAGCTTGCCCAGAACCTCGGGTGGCTGGTCGATGGATCCCATCGTCTTGATGACGCCAAGGACGGCCGCGACGATGCCGAGTGCAGGAAGCGCGTCGGCCATGGATTGCAGCGCATGGCTGGAATGCATCGAATGGTGCAGGTTTTCCTCAATGCGGCTGGCCAGAACCTCCTCGACCTGATGCGGGTCGTCGTAGTTCATCGACATGGCCCTCAGCGTATCGCAGATCATCGCGATCGCCTCCGAGTTGCCGAGTATCCTGGGATAACCGCCGAAGATTTCCGACTCTGTCGGATTTTCGATATGTTCCTCCAGCGCGACCGCGTTCTGACGGCCGAGACGAACGAGTTCATAGAGCAGGCAGAGGAGGTCGCGGTAGTCGTCGGGCTGCCATTTCGGGCCCTTGAATACCTTGGCGATGTCCCCGATCGTATGCTTGATCTGCGACATGCTGTTGCTGACGAGGAAGGCGCCGACCGAGGCCCCCCCGATCATCGTCATCTCGAAGGGAAGCGATTTGAGGATGATCCCCATCTTCCCGCCCGCCATGATGTAGCCACCGAAAACCATGACGATCACGCAGACGATTCCGACTATTCCGACCATGGGTTACTCCGTCGCCGCGTTTGCGTTGCGCCCGGCCATCATCACGCTGAGCGCGTAGGCCTTTTCGGGCGAGAGGTTGGAGAAGATGGCGGAGGCCGCATCCGGTCGCATGCGGGACAGGAACCCGGACGCGAAGCCCGGCTCCATCGCCTCGAACAGGATTGCGGCTTCCTTCGGCTTCATGCCTTCATACACCGATGTCAGCTTGGCGAGATCGTCTTCGGAGGCGCGATTCGACTGATACATGCGGGCCTCCAGCGCATTCTCGGCCTCTGCCAGGGTCTCGAGCGAGGCGAGGACCTCCTGCCGCGCGACCCGCATGTCCTGTTCCCGAAGGGCCACGGCACCTTCTCGGGCGTCGAGTTCGGAGCTCCTCCCGGCGATCTGACGCAACAGGTCGGCAACCTCCCGGGACGGGGGACAAAGCAGTTCGGCCCGGCTCGGCTCTGCTGGCGAATCCTCCGCCGGCAGGGTGCCGAGGCTGGCGGAAACGATCCGGGTAAGCGCGGAGAGCACGAACATCGTCAGGAGGGCAGCGACGGACAGGCGGCGAAATCGGCGGAACATGCGGGTCATCGGGCGAACCGTCCTTCCGTCCCGTTCCGGACGGCGCGAAAGCTCGGCATCGCTATGGGACGCTCGGGTGACGGTTCGGTCACGCTTGCGGTCGGCGCGACATCGTCCTCGATATCCTCGAGCCCGGCGAGCAGCATCTCAAGTCGCCCTATCCGGTCATCCGCCGCCGCCGTTCCCTCGCGGAGTTGGGCGGCGCGATCGCCGGCCTCGGAATGGGCCGCCTCGATCGACCCGCGCAACTGATCGACCTGCAGCGACAGGGCCGCGACGGAGCCGCCCATACCCGTGTCCAGATCGTTGAACGCCCGCAACCTGCGCGACAGCAACCGACAATAGAGCGCCATGCCGATCGTGGCCGCGAGCAGGAGGATATCCGAGAAAAGGCCGAGATATGTCATGTGATCACGAAGTCCACGATAAGGAGGTCTGAGATCGCTTCCGCTCCGGCGAGGAGCTGGACGCGGCGCAGGAGCTGGGCACGTATCCGAAGGAGTGCGGCCGGGTTCTCGAGCGTCTCGACATCCAGCGCCCGAAGGTACGTGGCGAAGATGTCGAGGACCCTCGGCTGCAGGTCCGACACATGATCGGCACCGTCATGGGCCACTTCAAGGAAGGCCCGGAACCGGAGTTGCCGGATCGACCCCGGCCCGCCGACGGAAACCAGCATCGGATCGAGTTCCAGGAAGCGGGGAGCGAGGTCGTCTCCAACCGGATGGTCCGGATCGTCATGGACAAACAGGCCCGCCACCGTGCCGGAATAGGTGGCGTAGAACCCGGCGCCCCCCAGGAGACCGGCGAGAATCAGGGCCGCGATCCAGCCCTTGGCCCCCAGACCGGCCTTTTTTTCCTGCTCTTCTTCGGATTCGTCGGCCATGGGGTCACCCTCGTGTTGACGAAGGCAGTCCTATCCGACGGGTGGCTAACCGATTCTTAATGGGAATCGGGAATCTTCCGGAACAAGCCCAGAACGGGTCAGCCGTCTCGGAGGATGGAAGTGCAGAAATTCACAGCCTATTGGCAGGCCCAGAACAAGCGGCGCCTGGCCATCCTCGCGGCGGCTACGATCGTGGCGTTCCTGGCCGTTCTTTTCTTGACGCGGATCGCCACCGCGCCGCGGATGGAACTGCTTTATGCGCGGCTCGAGCCGGCAGCTGCGGGGGAGGTCGTGGCCAGTCTCGAGGCCCGCGGCGTGGTGCACGAAGTCCGGGGTGATTCGATCTACGTGTCGGCAGCCGAGCGGGACGGTTTGCGGTTGCAACTGGCCGGGGAGGGCCTGCCGCGCACGGACGGGACGGGATATGAATTGCTGGATGGCCTCAGCGGCTTCGGCACGACCTCGCAGATGTTCGACGCCGCCTACTGGCGGGCGCGCGAAGGGGAACTGACCCGCACGATCCTGGCCGGAAACGGCGTCAAATCGGCGCGGGTGCATATCGCGACCGCGGACGCTTCGCCATTCTCCCGGGATCGCACGGCGACTGCTTCCGTAACGATCCAGATGGTCTCGGGCGGGGTCGGGGCTGCCCTCGCGCAGTCGGTGCAATCGCTGGTGGCGGGCGCGGTCCCGAACCTTCGGGTTGAGGGGGTGACCGTGATCGATTCGGCCAGCGGCCGGGTCGTCAGCGGAGATATTGCCGGGTCGGAACGGGAGGAGCGCGACAATCGTGTGGCGGAAATGCGGAACGCGGTGGAGAACATCCTCTCCGCGCGGGTCGGCGATGGCCGGTACGTGGTCGAACTGGCCGTGGAAACCCGGGAAGACCGGGAAATGATCACCGAACGGCTTCTCGATCCGGACAGCCGCGTCGTCATCAGCACCGATACCGAAGAGCGAACCAGCAGCGATCGCGGCGCGAACGGCGCCGGTGTGACGGTGGCGAGCAACCTTCCCGACGGCGATGCCGGCGCGAGCGGCGAATCGGAAAGTACCAACGCCGAGACGCGCGAGCGCGTGAACTACGACTTCTCGGCCACGGAGCGACAGATCGAACGGGCACCCGGCGCAATCGAGCGCGTCACGGTGGCGGTGATGGTGGACGGGGTGCGGACCGCGGCCGATGGGGGAACGCCCGTCTGGGCGCCGCGGGACGAAGCCGAGCTCGCCGTCCTGCAGGAGCTGGTTCAGTCGGCGGTCGGCTTCCGGGAAGATCGCGGAGATCTGGTGACCGTCCGGTCGATGGAGTTCCGCGCGATCGACGCGCAGGATGCGGCTCCCGCGCTGTCGCTGCCCTGGCTCAGCGGCGGGCAGGTGACGCAGATGGTCACGGCCGTTCTGCTGACTCTCGTCGCAATAGCGGCACTCGCCTTCTTCGTCCGCCCGACGCTGCGCAGTCTCCTCGTGCCGCAAGGATTGCCGTCGCCGGACGGAACGGCCGCCGATGGCGACCGGGTCGGTTCCGAGCAGAACATGCGGATGGGGCTGCCGTCTCCGATCGATGACGGGGATCAGGGCGGTTCGGATTTCGGAGGAATGTCCGATCTCCCGGATCTTCCGGGTCTGCCAGACCTTCCCGACCTGCCGTCGCTTTCGGACGACGATGACGGCGACTCGCACGATGATCCCGTCGAGCGTCTGCGGCAACTCATCTCCGAGCGGCGTGAGGAAACCATCGAGGTCCTGCGCGGCTGGATGGACGAGTCGCAGGAGGACGCCCGATGACCTCGGTCTCGCTTGAGGATTTCGGGGATTTCAGCAGGCCTCAGGCCCCGATCGCTGCTCCGTCTCCCGATACGGATCTCGATTACGATGCCGCCTACAATGCAGGCTGGGACGATGCGATGACCCAGGTCGGGGAGGAGCAGGGCCGGATCGGCGAAAAGCTCGCCGAGCGGTTGGTGGAGATCGAGCGCGACCAGCAGCGGGCCATCGCGTCGGCCGTCTCCGCACTCGAACCGATGCTGCACGAAATATTCGACAAACTTCTTCCTCGCGCCGCCGAGCGTGCTTTTCTGCCGATCCTGATCGACGAGATCCGGGAGATGCTTTCGGACGGTGCAGGCAAGCTCCTGCTCCTCGTCGCACCCGAGGAGGCACAGCCCCTCGGCAACCTGCTCGATCGGGCAGGGCTCACCCCGGATCAGGTGACCGTCCGGGCTGAGTTGGCGCTCTCGCTGTCCCAGGCCCTCGTCCGATGGGACGATCAAGAGCGGCGCATCGACCTCGGCGCGACGTTGTCCGCGATGGACGACGCCCTCGAATCCTTTCTCGCATCCATAGAATCGGAGACCGCAGATGGCTGACGGATCGAAAGAGTCTCGCAACGCCCTGTCGCGCGTGCCGGTGGAGATCACCATCTCCGTCGGTCGGGCCCACCCCACCGTGGCAGAGCTCCTGGCGCTCAAACGCGACGCGGTGCTTATCCTCGACCGGGGTGTCGACGATCCCGTCGAGCTCTATGCAGGCGACCGGCTCATAGCACGGGGTCAGCTTCAGGAGGCCGAAGGCGGCGAAGGCCGTCTGGCCGTGCGCCTGACCGAAGTCACCGAGCCGGACAATGCCACGTGACATCTTCCGCGCCGAGTTCGCGCCGGTGGGCCCACGCCGCCGTCCTGCTGATTGCGCTGTTGACCACCGCCCAGACGGCGCAGGCGCAGGACGTTGCGATCTCCCTCGGGGAGGAGGGTTCGCTGACCCTTCGGTCGATCCAGCTCATCGCCGTGCTGACCGTGCTGAGCCTGGCGCCGGGGATCGCGATCACCGTCACCTGTTTCCCGTTCATCGTCACGGTCCTGTCGATCCTGCGACAGGCCATCGGCCTGCAGGCATCGCCGCCGAACATGCTGATCATCAGCCTGGCGATGTTCCTGACCTACTTCGTCATGGAACCGGTATTCGCCGAGGCATGGGCCTCCGGTCTCAAGCCGCTCTCCGAGGGCGACATCCCGCCGGAGGAGGCGTTTGCCGCGACGATGGCGCCCTTCCGGGCGTTCATGCTGGCCCGCGTCGATCCCGAGACGCTGGCCCACCTGGCTGATCTCCGACCGGCGGCCGAATCGGATTCTCTCGCCGTGCTGGTCCCCTCCTTCCTGCTCAGCGAGATCTCACGCGCGTTCCAGATCGGCTTCCTCGTATTCATGCCGTTCCTGATCATCGACATGGTCGCCGCCGCCGTCCTCATGTCGATGGGCATGATGATGGTGCCCCCGGCCATCGTTTCGCTCCCGTTCAAACTGGCCTTCTTCGTCGTCGTGGATGGTTGGACCCTCGTTTCCGGCGCCCTCGTGCGCAGCTATCTGTGAAAGGCGTTCCCATGCTAAATTTCCGTCGCCGCGAGGCCGAGCCCTCCGCCGCCGCATCTCCCCGGACCGCCGAGCCTGCCACAGGTCCGAATGCCCGGGCGCAGGCTCTGCTCGCGATGCTGGGCGATTCCGCGAAGGGTATGGGGCTGGATGGCGGGGCCCAGGGGGGATCCATCCCGCCCGAACAATTGCGGCAGATGGCCCGGGACCTCGTAGCCCAGGTCGAGTCCCGCGAGGGATCGGGGCGGTCTAAGCCCTCCGTTCCGGCGCGTCCTGCCCCGGCATCGGCGACGGCGAGCGTGACGGACACGGCATCGTCGCCCGACCCGGCACCGCGGCGAAGCCTCTTCAGCAAGCCAGCGCCACTCACGACGTCAGATCCCGACCCCGTTGCCGAAGTGGCGATTTCCCAGGCACAGGTTCGCCACGCACGCTTTTCGATGCCCGCTCCGATCCAGCCGGCGGCGCGGCCCCAGACCGCCTCGATCCTTCTTCCCAAGGACGATCTGCGCCGCCTTGTCACCGAGGGACTGGATCCGAGCCATCCCGGACGGGAGCATCCCGCAATCGTCGCGCTGACGCTCGAAGGACTGCCGCCGCTGGAACAGGCGGCGGCGTTGCGGCGACTCCCTCGCGGGCAGGCGCGAGGCGTTCACCGTGCCCTGCGCCTCCGGGAGGCGACCGGCGGCTGACGACCGGGCTCACACTTTCGGAAGCGTCCGCCTAGCGGCTGAACTTCTTGTATTTCATGCGGGTCGGCTCCAGCGCGTCGGGCCCGAGCCGGCGGGCCTTGTCCTCTTCGTAGGCCTCGAAATTGCCCTCGAACCATTCGACATGGCTCCCGCCCTCGAAGGCGAGGATGTGGGTGCAGAGCCGGTCGAGGAAGAAGCGGTCGTGGCTGATGATGACCGCGCATCCGGCGAAGTCGGAGATCGCATCTTCCAGCGCCCGGAGCGTCTCCACGTCGAGGTCGTTGGTCGGTTCGTCCAGCAGCAGGACGTTGCCCCCGTCCTTGAGAAGCCGTGCCATATGGACCCGGTTGCGCTCGCCGCCTGACAGGATGCCGACCTTCTTCTGCTGATCGGCACCCTTGAAGTTGAAGGCTCCGCAATAGGCCCGGGACGCGATCTCCGCATCGCCCAGTTTGATCAGCTCCGCGCCGCCCGAAATTGCCTCCCAGACATTGTGGTTCGGGTCGAGATCATCACGCGACTGATCCACATAGCTGAGCTTCACCGTGTCGCCGTATTCGACCGTCCCGGCATCGGGCTCCTCCTGTCCTGTCAGCATCCGGAACAGGGTGGACTTGCCCGCGCCGTTCGGGCCGATCACGCCGACGATCCCGCCCGGCGGCAGCGAGAAGCTCAGGTTCTCCACCAGCATCCGATCGCCATAGCCTTTGGTCAGACCCTCGACTTCGATAACCTTCTGGCCCAGCCGCGGGCCGTTCGGGATGACGATCTGGGCCTTTCCCACGCGCTCCTTCTCGGATTGCCCGGCCATTTCCTCGTATGCCGCGATCCGTGCCTTGGACTTGGTCTGACGCGCCTTGGCGCCGGAACGGATCCATTCCAGTTCGCGCTCCAGAGTCTTGGTGCGCGACTTGTCTTCCTTCGCCTCCTGAGCGAGGCGCTTCGCCTTCTGCTCGACCCAGGCGGAATAATTGCCCTCGTAAGGAATGCCCCGCCCGCGCTCCAGCTCCAGGATCCATCCGGTGATGTCGTCGAGAAAGTAGCGGTCATGCGTCACGATCAGGATCGTGCCCTTGTACGCGATCAGGTGCCGCTGGAGCCAGGCGATCGTCTCCGCGTCGAGGTGGTTCGTCGGTTCGTCCAGAAGCAGCATGTCCGGCGCTTCGAGCAGCAGCTTGCAGAGCGCCACGCGGCGCGCTTCGCCGCCCGACAGGGTCGCGGGGTTCGCGTCGTCCGGCGGACAACGCAGCGCCTCCATCGCGATGTCGATCTGGCTGTCGAGGTCCCACAGGTTCGCGGCGTCGATCTCGTCCTGGAGCTTGGCCATCTCCTCGGCGGTCTCGTCGGAATAGTTCATGGCGAGTTCGTTGTAGCGGTCCAGCACCGCCTTCTTGGCGGCCACCCCGAGCATGACGTTCTCGCGCACCGTGAGGTTCTCGTCGAGCTGCGGCTCTTGGGGAAGGTAGCCGACCTTCGCGCCCTCGGCGGCCCAGGCCTCGCCCTGGAAGTCCTTGTCCTGCCCGGCCATGATCCGCATCAGGCTGGACTTGCCGGTACCGTTGATACCCACGACCCCGATCTTCACCCCGGGCAGGAACGACAGGCGGATGTTCTCGAACACCTTCTTGCCACCGGGATAGGTCTTGGACACGCCGTCCATGTGATAGACGTACTGGTTGTTCGCCATGCTCGAAATCCTCCGCTCTCGGGGTGTGGCGCTCCTGTATCGCGCTGCCGGAACGGGGGCAATCGGGGCTTGCGCGGGCGGGGCGGGCGGGAAAGGGTCCGGCGGATGCGCGAGGGCTTTCCATACGCGGTGCCCGGCATGGTCATCGGCCTTCTGGGCGGGTCCTTCGATCCGGCCCATCCGGGCCATGCCCACATTACCCGCGAGGCGTTGCGAAGGTTCGGGCTGGACCGGGTCTGGTGGCTGGTCACGCCGGGCAACCCGCTCAAGACCCGCGGGCCGGCCCCCCTGTCCCGGCGCATGGCCGAGGCCCGCAAGGTCATGCGGCATCCCCGCGTCGTCGTCTCGGATATCGAGGCCCGTCTGGGCACGCACTACACCGCGGAGACGATCGCTGCGCTCCAGCGCCTCTATCCCGGTGTGCATTTCGTCTGGCTTATGGGGGCGGACAATCTCGTGCAGCTTCACCGGTGGGAGGATTGGCGCGACATCATGCATGCCGTGCCCGTCGGCGTCCTGGCCCGCCCGGGGGACCGGATGCGGGGTCGGACGGCCCGGGCGGCGCAGATCTTCGCCCGGTTCCGGGTCCCTCCCGCCTCCGCGCACCGGCTCGGCCGGATGGCTCCGCCCGCCTGGGCCTTCGTGGACGTGCCGATGCATGACGGCTCCTCAACGGCGATCCGGGAGAAGGGAGGCTGGTCCTAGCGCCGGAGCAGGACCGTCCCCACGCCCGCCGCGATCAGGATCGCGAGGCCGGTAAGCGCAGGCGCGTCCGGGAACGTGCCGAAAACCGTCCAGCCGAGCACCGTCGCCGACAGAAGCTGAAAATAGACGAACGGTGCCAGCACGGTCGCATCCGTGCGCCGGTAGGCCAGCACCAGCAGCAGGTTTCCGGACGCTGAGGCCAGCCCCGAGAGCACGACGAGCCCCCCCACCGCTGGGCCCCATGTCGGCACCTCCACGAGACCCAGCGGCGCCAGCAGGATCGTCCCGAGAACGGTCTGCGTCAGCATGAGCTGTCGCGGCGGCGCGATCCCCGCAAGCCACCGCGACATCGTGAGGAACGCGCCGTAGAACAGTCCGGCCGCGACGGCGTAGACGAGCCCGGGCGACATTCCGAAGCCCGGTCGCACCACCAGCAGGACGCCGCAGAACCCGCCCGCCAGAAGCACCGTCTGTCCGACCGTCACCCGCTCCCGCAGGAACAGGACCGACAGCACGTAGCTGAAGATCGGGCCGACGAAGAATGCGCCGAACACCGTGGCGATCGGCTCCGTCCGGAGTGCCGTCAGGATGCAGGCGATTCCGGCGGCGATGAGTCCGGCGCGCACCCAGATGCGCCAGTCGCGGTAGAGCGCCCAGTGCACCCGCCCGCCCAGGATCGCGAGGATCAGCGCGGCGCCGACCGCGAACCGGCTGAACGCGACGAAGAAAGGCGCGACGCCGTATTGCGATGTCAGGATCTTGCCCGCCGTATCCCCCACCGGGATGAGCGACATGGCCACGAACATGAGCGCGACCGATCCGACAAGCTGGCGATCCATCGTCCCGCCGCTATCATCGTTCCCCGCGGGGGCACAGCCCCGGCCCGGGCTTTCCTTCGCGTCGGCGCCCGTGCATCAAGGGCCCATCGCGTGCGAGGGGCTGCCGGTATGAAGCGTCGTTCTTTCCTTGCGGCCGGTTTGGCGGTCGCGGCCCTTCCGGCCGGTGCGAACCCGCCCGACACTTCCGCCCGACCTTTCGCCAAGCCCGTAGATGCCGCGAAGCGCGGTGCACCGTCCATCGAGCGCATGGTGGCAGAGGCCGGGCTCGGCGGTCGGGTCGGCATCGCCCTCGCCGATGCGCGGACGGGGGAGGTTCTTGAGACGCTGAACCATCTCCGCCCGCTGCCGCCCGCCTCGGTCGCAAAGGCACTCACCGCGCTCTACGCGCTGGAGACGCTGGGTCCGGAGCATCGTTTCGTCACCCGCCTCGTAGCCACCGCGCCCGTGATGGGCGGTCGACTGGACGGCGACTTGATCCTCGTCGGCGGCGGCGATCCGGCGCTGGATACGGATGGCCTCCACGATCTCGCCGCACTGGCGAAGGATGCGGGCCTGCGGGAGGTAACTGGAGCGTTTCTCGTGGCGGACGGCGCCCTGCCGCGGATCGAGCGGATTGACGCGACGCAGCCCGACCATGTCGGCTACAATCCCGCGATCGGCGGCCTGAACCTGAACTTCAATCGAGTGCATTTCCAGTGGCGACGCGACGGCGGCTCCTACGCTGTGGACATGGATGCGCGGACGGCCCGGTTCCGGCCAGCCGTCGCCACGGCCCGGATGCGCGTGGCCGACCGCTCCCTCCCCGTCTACACCTATGCCCGCGACGGCGATATCGACAGCTGGACCGTTGCCCGCGGTCAGTTGGGGACCGAGGGGAGCCGTTGGCTTCCGGTAAGGAACCCGGCGCTCTATGCGGGCGACGTGATGCGGACGATGCTGCGGTCGAACGGTATCGTCGTCGGAGCCGCCCGCCGCACCGATGCCCCGCTTGCCGGGACCGAGATCGCCCGGGTCCAGAGCGCGCCCGTCGACCGAATCGTGGTCTCGATGCTGAAGTACTCCACCAACATCACCGCCGAGGTACTCGGCCTCGCCTCCGGCCTCGCGCGGGGGGCGCGGATCGGGTCGCTGTCAGCATCGGGCGCCGCCATGTCCGACTGGCTGCAGGAGCGGACGGGTGCGCGGCGGCCGGATTTCGACGACCATTCCGGCCTGAACGGCACCGACCGCATCTGCGCCTACGACATGGTCGCGGCTCTCACGGCCGAAGGCGCGGCGGAGCGGCTCCGGCCCCGGCTCAAGGAGATGGTGATCGACGGCCCGGCACCCGTGGCCGTGCGCGCGAAGACCGGAACGCTGAACTTCGTCTCCGGGCTCGCGGGTTATTTCGACACCGGGTCCGGCCGCTCGCTGGCCTTCGCGACCTTCGTTGCCGACACAGACCGGCGCGGTCGCCTGACCGTCGCCGAACGCGAACGCCCCGAAGGCGGCCGCGCCTGGTCGCGCCGCGCCCGCAGCCTGCAATTCGATCTGATCGAGCGTTGGGCATCGGTCCATTCGTGACCCGCGCCGCCATCGTCCTGCATCAGCCGGAGATCCCCGGAAACACCGGCAGCATCGGGCGGACCTGCGTCGCGCTCGACCTCGATCTCTGCCTGATCCGTCCTTACGGGTTCGAGCTGACGGATCGCGCCGTCCGCCGGGCCGGGCTCGATTACTGGCACCATGTCTCGCTTCATGAATACGACGACTGGGACGACTTCCTCGCCCGACGCGCGCCCCGTCCGGACGCCCTGTTCCTGTTCGAGGAGTTCGGGGCACGCAGCTTCTACGGTCTGGATTATCCCGTCGACGCCCATCTCGTCTTCGGACGCGAATCGGCGGGGCTGCCGCCGAAGATCCTTGAGGGGCGCACCACCGTCCGTCTGCCGATGCGGTCGCCGCATATCCGTTCCCTCAACCTCGCCAATACTGCGACCACAGCCGCCTATCAGGCGTTGCGCGATCAATTGGCGTGACGCAGGGTGGCCCGCATGGACGCTGACGACCTCCGCCGCGAAGTGAGCCATCTGCGCATCGAACTCGCGCGTCTGAACAACCACCGCTTCATCCGCGTGCACAATTCGCTGCCGCGGCTGGTTCTGTTCCAGCTCTATCGCGGGCTCGCCTTCGGCCTCGGGACGGTGCTCGGCGCGACCGTCATCCTGTCGGTCGTTGCGTGGTCGCTGAGCCAGATCGACTTCCTGCCGGTCGTGGGCGACTGGGCGAAGGAGCTGATCCAGATCATCGAGCCGACGTTGGATGGGAATTGACCGGCCTCCCGCCGGAAGACGTGACGCGCTATCCTCGCCCACCCGCGCTGGAATCCGTCCCCCAACGCATCCAGATCCGTCTGGGCGGCGAGGAAATCGTGTCGACGACCGATGCCCTGCGCGTTCTGGAGACCCATCACGCGCCGACCTACTACATCCCCCGCGACGCCATTCGGGCGGAAATCACCCGCGCTGCGGGCGCGTCCTTCTGCGAATGGAAAGGCGCCGCGCGCTATTGGAGCCTGACTGCCGGGGATGTGAGCGCGCCCCGCTGCGCATGGGATTACGCGACGCCCACACCGCGCTTCGCCGCTCTCGCCGACCATCTGGCAATTTACGCCCACGCCATGGAGGAGGTCCGCATCGCGGGGGAGATCGTGACGCCGCAGCCGGGCAATTTCTACGGAGGATGGGTCACGGCGAACCTGCGCGGGACGGTCAAGGGCGGGCCGGGGACGGAGAGGTGGTGACGGGCAGGGCGCGCCGCCACGTGTCCTCGATCCGGAATGCGGTCTCGTGACCGGTCCGACGACCCTCGACAGCCGGTCCGGCCTGCCGTCCGGCCTCGACCACCTTCTTCTGCGCCACCCCCGCTCGGGATGGCCGACACATCCGGAACTCGGTCCGCTGACGACGTTCTGGCTCGACCGGCATCTGGCCTTTCGCGACATGCTGCATCGTCTGCGGAAGGATGCGGAGGCCGCGGCGGACGGGACGCTTGATCCGGCGGATCATGCCGGGACCCTGTCGCGGATCGGTGGCACCTTTCTGCAGCAAATCCACGACCATCACACGATCGAGGATGACCACTACTTTCCGCGCCTGGTCGCCCTCGCCCCGACCCTCGAACGCGGTTTTGCCATACTCGATGCCGATCACCATGCGCTCCACGACCGGCTCGACGGTCTTGCGCGTGCCGCCAATGCCGTCCTCCGAGGGGGAGGGCCGGGGGAGGCGGCGCGGTTGGCCGACGATCTGTCGCGACTGGAGGGGTTTCTGAACCGTCACCTGACGGACGAGGAGGACCTCGTGGTTCCCATCATCCTCGACGTGGGCGAGGCGCGCCTGACCTGACGCCTCTTCCGGGTCAGAATGTCCGTGCCCATCCCAACCTTACGGTGGTTTCCCCGGTATCGTTCACGGCGATCCCCACCCGCGCGTCGCCCAACTTCCCGAACCCGTATTGCACGGTCGGCGCGAAGGTGACGCTGCTGGAATCCTGGGATTCCGCGAACAAACCCATCTCCAAGGTGAGACGCTCGGTGGGCTTCACTCCCGCCACCGCCTGCACCCCGATGCGCGTCGCCGCCTCCGAGCCCGTGGCCGGGGCCACCAGCAAATCGAGCGTCGTCCAGCCGTCGCCGAACGGTGTCGACAGACCCCGCCCGACGGTCATCCCGAAGCTGTAGCGCGTGATCCGGTCGCCGGTCTGGAGGAAGTCCTGACCGACCCCGACTTCCACCGCCAGAAGCCATGGCGACAGCCAGTCCGGTCCGTCCGACCGCCCCGCGGAGAGGACCGGGATGCGGACGAAGGCTCGTACCCGCCCGTCCACCGGAATGTCGAACACGCCGGTCGCGGCGAGCGAGGCGAGCCCGATCACGTGCCCGCCGGTATCCAGTCCGAAGGTCAGGCTTCGCGGCCCGCCATATTCCGCATAGAGGCCGCTCCACCCGTCCCGCTCGCCCTCGTGTCCCGTAAAGACGTAGAGTTCGCCCTGCGCACGCGGCCAGGGACCGGCAAGCGCAGGCAGGGGCAGGAATATGAGGACGAGGAGAAATCGCATCGCGACTCTCATGGCCGGGCGACGGTTAACGGGTCGTTAACGGACCTCCGCCCACGCGCCGCAGGACCGGCCAAACTGCGTGACAGGCCACCGTTCCGTCCTCCATATCGGGGCCAGACGGCGCGCCGCGCGCCGCGCGCAAACCAGGAGTATCGCCATGGAAGCCCTTCTCGACGGAATAGGCATCGCCGCCCTCGTGATCCTCGCCCTGATCGGCCTCGCAATCGGCGCGGTCGCGGGCCTTCTTACCGGTCGCAGCGCGGTGCTCTACGCCGTCATCGGCGCACTTGCCGCCATGGCGACGCCGTTCCTGCTTGCAGCCCTCGGGGTGACGGTGCTGGCGGCGGGCGGGCTGGTGGTCCTGATCCTGATCGGCGCGGTGGGCGCAGGGCTCGTCGTGGCGCTGGTCCGGGCGCTTACGGGGCGGCGGGAGTAGAGGTTCCGTAGAGTTAGTCGGTTTGCTGTCGCGGTGGCGCGCCGATCAGCGTTTGTCACTCACGGTTTCGGGAAATGTGGCCGCTATGACGCTTCTCAACTGAACGAGGGCCGACGAGGGGTCGATCTCCGCGTCATTGGGCCTGCGCTTCATCGGCAGCTCCAATACTTCGTGGACCAAGTTTACGCCGGATAACAACAGCGCGGGCATCCCGGAAATTTCGACGTCGTGCGAACGGTGAAGCGTGTGCATAAAATCGTGGCGCAGGGAGTTCGAGCGTTTTCATGTGCCAACCGAAGGTGGACGGTGTCGGAGGGTTGGCTGTGATGTTGATCGGCCCGACCGGCGCAGGGAGCCGCTTCAGGAGTTCCTTGAGGGGAGCGAGCCCTTCCTCCGGGTACGGGGGTCGGTAGCCGAAACCCCTGCCCGACGATAAGGCGCTATCATACGTCTGAAGGCCTATCGTCGCTCGCTCCGTAAGCGCGCCGGTCCCGTCCGTATGCGTGAGCCGCGCGACACACGCACCCTGAATTGCGTTGTGCAGAGCGATGGCGATCCAGCGCCACCACATCGGGTCGTTCTTCGTCAGCGGAACGATCTTCGCGAGGAGCTGAAGGGTGTTTGACAGGTGGGCGGTCTCGTTTCCGCTGATATATCCATCCACCTACCTGCCCCCCTTCTTCCTCCGCTTCACGTTCCCGCCCCGCTGCCCCGGCCGTCCGGCCGTGCTCCGCCCCTCGGCCTTGCGCGCGTCCTCGACGGCTTGGGTCACGGCGGATTGCCGGGCCAGCGGATCGTCCGAAACCAGCAGGTCCACCGTCTCCAGCCGCTTCACCTCGTCGCGAAGGCGCGCCGCCTCTTCGAACTCCAGGTTCTCGGCGGCCTTGCGCATCTGTTCGCGCAGGCCATCGAGATGGGCCAACAGGTTTGCGCCGACCATGGGCTTGTCGACCTTCGCGGTAACGCGGTTCATGTCGACGTCGCCCTTGTAGAGACCGGCCAGCACATCCTCGACGTTCTTGCGGACCGTGGCGGGCGTAATCCCGTGTTCTGTGTTGTATTCGAGTTGCTTGGCGCGTCTCCGGTTGGTTTCGCCGATTGCCCGCTCCATGGAGCCCGTGATCCGGTCCGCATACATGATGACGCGACCCTGCTCGTTGCGTGCGGCCCGGCCGATGGTCTGGACCAACGACGTTTCGGAGCGCAGGAACCCCTCCTTGTCCGCATCCAGGATCGCCACCAGACCGCATTCGGGGATGTCGAGCCCCTCGCGCAGCAGGTTGATCCCGATCAGCACGTCGAACGCGCCGAGCCGCAGGTCGCGCAGGATTTCGATCCGTTCGAGAGTGTCGATGTCGGAATGCATGTAGCGGACCTTGATCCCCTGCTCGTGGAGGTATTCCGTCAGGTCCTCCGCCATCCGCTTCGTCAGGGTGGTGACCAGCGTGCGGAACCCGTCCTGCGTGACCTTGCGGATCTCGTCCAGAAGGTCGTCCACCTGCATCCCCACGGGCCGAATTTCCACCGGCGGATCCAGAAGGCCGGTGGGGCGTATCACCTGTTCGGTGAAGACGCCGCCGGTCTGCTCCAATTCCCAAGCAGCGGGAGTGGCGGAGACGAAGACGGATTGCGGGCGCATGGCATCCCATTCCTCGAACTTCAGCGGGCGGTTATCCATGCAGGACGGCAGGCGGAAGCCGTGTTCCGCGAGTGTCATCTTGCGGCGGAAGTCACCCTTGTACATGCCGCCGATCTGGGGGACCGAAACATGGCTTTCGTCGGCGAAGACGATGGCATTGTCAGGAATGTATTCGAACAGCGTCGGGGGCGGTTCACCGGGCGCGCGACCGGTAAGATAGCGCGAGTAGTTCTCGATCCCGTTGCAGACGCCCGTCGCCTCCAGCATTTCCAGATCGAAATTCGTACGCTGCTCAAGACGTTGCGCTTCAAGCAACTTACCGTCGCCGACGAGTTGATCGAGGCGCATCTGCAGCTCAGCCTTGATGCCCTTGATTGCCTGCTGCATCGTCGGGCGCGGCGTGACGTAGTGGCTGTTGGCATAGACGCGGATCTTGTCCATGTCGCCCGACTTCGCACCCGTGAGCGGGTCGAACTCGACGATGCTCTCCAGGTCGTTGCCGAAGAAGGACAGCCGCCAGGCGCGGTCGTCAAGGTGGGCGGGCCAGACCTCGACGCTGTCGCCCCGGACGCGGAAAGACCCGCGCGCGAAGCCCGCGTCGTTGCGGCGGTATTGCTGCGCCACGAGATCGGCCATCACCTTGCGCTGATCGTATTCTGCCCCGACGATCAGGTCCTGCGTCATCGCCCCGTAGGTCTCGACCGAGCCGATACCGTAGATGCAGGAAACGGAGGCCACGATGATGACGTCGTCGCGTTCCAGCAGGGCGCGGGTGGCCGAGTGGCGCATCCGGTCGATCTGCTCGTTGATCTGGGATTCCTTTTCGATGAAGGTGTCCGACCGGGCGACGTAGGCCTCGGGCTGGTAGTAATCGTAATAGCTGACGAAATACTCGACCGCGTTGTCGGGGAAGAACCCCTTGAACTCGCCGTAGAGCTGCGCGGCGAGCGTCTTGTTGGGGGCGAGGATGATCGCGGGCCGCTGTGTCTCCTCGATGACCTTCGCCATGGTGAAGGTCTTGCCCGACCCGGTCACACCCAGAAGGACCTGATCCTGCTCTCCCTGCCGGACGCCGTCGGCCAGTTCGACGATCGCCGTGGGCTGGTCGCCCGCCGGTTCGAAATCCGTCGCCATCCGAAAGCGCCGTCCCCCCTCCAGCTTCGGACGTGCGGCGGGTGGACGGGACGTCATCGGCATGTCGGCCGCCGTTATGGTGGCAACGGGCGCGCCCTTGGGCGGTCGGTTCAGATTGTTATGGGCCATGGAACCCTCGGCATGCGGCAGGCAGAGCCCATATCTATGCCGCCGGGCGGGGGCCACAACCCTGTCGACCTCTCCCGTGCGACCGTCGTTCCCCTTGCGTGCCTCCCTGCCCGCCCGCTATCGAAGGCCACCGATCCGATCCCCATGCCCGAGGTCATCATGCGCGCCCGCATCTACAAGCCCGCCCGGACCGCCATGTCCTCCGGCACCGCCAAGACCCACGACTGGGTTCTGGAATTCGTGTCGGAGACACCGCGCGAGATCGATCCCCTCACCGGATGGACCGGCTCCCGCGACATGCAGGCGCAGGTGAAGCTTCGGTTCGAGTCTCAGGAGGACGCCGAGGATTACGCCCGCGACCGGGACATCGACTATGTCGTTCTCCGCTCCCAGGGCCGGAAGGCGAACCTGCGGTCCGGCGGGTACGGCGACAACTTCAAGACCGACCGACGCGGGTCTTGGACGCATTGACCGCGCCGCTCCTTCGGGGGCATCAGGGGCCGGACGGGCCCATAGCTCAGCTGGATAGAGCAGCCGACTTCTAATCGGCAGGTCGAGGGTTCGAATCCTTCTGGGCCCGCCACTGGTCTTCGACATGCCCGCGAATCCGGACTGAAGAGAGACCGAACGGGATCGGGGTCAGACCCGCCAGCGCAGAACCCGCCGTTCGACCCAGCCGATCCCGGCGCTGGTGACGACGCCCAGCACCGACAGGATCGCCACGCCGGCGAACAAACGTTCCAGATCGTAGAGCGAGCCCGCCTCGAGGATGTATGCGCCGATGCCGTAGGTTGCGCCGAGCATCTCCGCGGCGACCAGCAGGATGATGGCGATCGCGAGCCCGATGCGCAGACCCGACAGGATGCCCGGCATTGCCCCCGGCAACACGATCTTGCGGACGATGCTCCCCCAGGACAGTCCGAAGGATTGTCCCATGCGGATCAACGTCCGGTCGACGTTGTCGACCGCGCCGTAGGTCGCGACCACCATCGGGGTGAACGTTCCGAACGCAATCAGCGCGTATTTCGAGCCTTCGCCGATCCCGAACCAGATCACGAAGAGCGGCAGGAGCGCGATTTTCGGGATCGGAAAGATCGCGGCGACCAGCGGCACGAGTCCCGCGCGGATCAGGCCGAAGAGGCCGATCAGCGTGCCGATTCCGATCCCGGCCAGCGCGCCCAGCGTCGCCCCGACGGCGAGGCGGGAGAGCGAGGGGCCGAAATGCTTCCAGAGCAACCCCGTCTCCCAGAGCTGCACGAAGGTGGCGAAGACGTCCGACGGGAGCGGCAACGTCAGGCGGGATATCCATCCCTGACGCAGGCCAATTTCGGCGATGGCGATCAAGAGGATGAAGACGAGAACGCCCGTCCACCGCTTCCCCGTGGGGCGAAAACCGCCGCCGCGGAACGGGACCGGGTGTGCGAGGCGCGCCGCTGCCGCGTCCCGGGGGACGGTCGCGTCACGCATCCAGAAGCTCCGCGTCCGCCGCCCGCGCCTCGTCTCGCATGAGGTCCCAGAGGTGGGTCTGCACATCCTCCATAGCGCCACGGGTGCCGAGGGGCGCATCGATCTCCACGATCTCGCGCACCCGCCCCGGACGCCGCGACAGGACCACGATGCGGTGACCGAGGCGGACGGCCTCGGCCAGGTTGTGGGTGACGTAGATCGCGGTGAACCGCTCCCGTGCCCACAGCTCGATCAGGTCGTCCATCAGCAGTTCACGAGTCTGGGCGTCGAGGGCGCTCAACGGCTCGTCCATCAGCATCACGGCCGGATCGACGGCCAGGGCGCGGGCGATGGCCACGCGCTGCTTCATACCGCCCGAAAGCTGTTTCGGAAGCGCGTCCGCGAAGTCCGAAAGTCGCGTCCGTGCCAGAACGTCGGCGATGCGGGCCGCGCGGTCGGGGATATCGTGATCCTCCAAGACAAGGCTCACGTTCCCCGCAATGCTCCGCCAGGGCAGGAGGGCGAAATCCTGGAACACGTAGGTCAGCGGGTTGAGCGATCCGCTCGGCGGCGCGCCCATCTGCATCACCGCGCCCGCATCCGGGCGCTCCAGCCCGCCGATCATTCGCAGCAGCGTGGACTTGCCGCATCCCGACGGGCCGACGACGCAGAGGATCCGCCCGGTGGGAATGTCGAGGGTCACGTCCCGCAGCACCTCGGTCCCTCCATAGGCGTGGGAGACGCCCTCGACCCGCAAATCCACCTAGCCGACCGCTTCCACGTAGGAGGTGTCGACGAGTTGCTCGAAGGTGATCCCGGCATCCACCAGCCCCTCGGACTGGAACCATTCGAGCTGATCCCGGACGGAGGCGACATTAAGCGCGGCGCCCTCGTTGATCCGCATGGTGCCCGCCACGATGGCGCCCGTCGCTTCCTCGATCGTGCGGTCCGGATAAACGTAGGGCGCCAGCAGGGCGACCATCTCGGCCACGCCGGCATCGCCCCCCGCGCGGTCGATCATGGTGGCGTTGTAATCCGCAGCCCCAGCCTGCATCGCGCCGAGATACGCTTCGGTAAGGGCGCGGTCGGCGACGTTGCCGGTGGAGCCGAAGAGGGTGGTGACCTGATAATCGGGAAGGTAGTCGGCGACCTTGCCGATCTCGTGCACCTCCGGACCGCTGGCCAGCCCACTCGCGATATGGGGGACGATGGCCCAGCCGTCGATCTGTCCGGTCTTGAGCGCGCCGATGATCGCGCCGACCTTCTGAAGCGGCACGTAGGTCATCTCGACCCCCTCGGCCTGCGCGATCTTGGATCCCATGTAGTGGAACGACGACCCGGCGGTGGACATGCCCCAGCGGCGTCCGCCGAGATTCGCGGGCGTGGTCACACCGTCCTGGAACGCGGCGTCCGAGACGAGGATCGCCTGGCCGGGGAGGCCCGCCTCTTCCGATAGGCCCCCGCCGAAGACCTTGATCGCGCCCTTTTCGGCGAGGTTGATGAGGCCGCCGGAAATGGCCGTCATTGCGTAATCCACATCACCCGCGGCAATGGCCACGGCCATGGGTTGCGCCGCCTGGAAATAGATCGGCTCCACGGTCAGGTCGGCATCCGCGAAGTATCCCTTCTCCAATGCCAGAAAGGTCGGCGCATGGCTGGTGAAGCGCAGGGCGCCGACGCGGATTGTCTGTCCCTGCGCGATGGCGGGGGCAGCGAGGCCGGTGGCGGCGGCCGCGCCGAGCAGGCCGAGGGTGTGGCGGCGGGTGATGGTCATGGTGGTGTCCTCCCAAATATCGGGAGGAAGTGGAGGCGCTGACGCGGGTGGTGTCAACGGGGCGCGCGTGCCGGGGCCACAACGGGATCGGTCCGGCCCATGCGGCACAGGTCGCAGATGCGGACCGCTTCGGTGATGCCCATCAGTGCCAGGTCGCGGAAACTGGGCAGGGTGAACGGGTCGGCGCGGGAATAGTCGACCGCGTAACCCAGGTCCTCGAACGAGGCGACCGAGAGGCGGCTGAGCGGGCGTTCGCTCCCGGACAGGAACCCCGTCAGCAATTCGTCCCCGAAGATCAGTTCCCGCCAATGGCCCTCGCGCGTTCCCGCCCCGCCGGTATTGGCGATGGGAACGCCCGTGCCGCCCGCGGGGTCCAGTTCGGCAAAGGCGCGGCGGGCGGCCGGGCCGGTGAAGCGCGGATCCATGCTGCCGGATCCGGCGATCAGATTGCGGCGGGACCAGAGCGTTCCGAAGCCGAGGACATGGGCCATCTCGTGCAGGATCACGTCCCCGAAGCGGCCACCCCGCTCCAGCGCGGCGGCATCCGCCTCGTCGAAGGCCATGATCCCCGTCGCGGGCAGTTCGCTGCCCGGGCGCAGGATCGTGGGCCCCGCCTGTCCCAGAATACCTTCCGGGCCGTCGATCGGCGCGATGGAGACGTCGATCCGCACGCCGGTCAGGGTCGCGCCATCCACGATCAGGGGGTCGAAGGCAGTGTCGATCACACCGTCCCAACGCGCGGCAGCCACCTCGAAGGCCCGTCGACGGTCGAGGGAAAGGGGACTCGCGTAGGTGAGGGTGATCATCGACGCCGCTCCATGCCCGGGGTCCGGTCGATAGATAGGACGGGGGCGGGGGAAAACAGCCCCAAGGCCGCCCGCAGGCGCGGATCGACCGGTTCCGATCCCCCCGCAGGGAAACCGATCCCCGGGGGCCGATCAACCGGCGGCGCGGGACTGGCGCTTGCGCTCGTGCGGGTCGAGGAAACGCTTGCGCAGGCGGATCGACTTCGGCGTCACTTCCACCAGCTCGTCGTTGTCGATATAGGCGATGGCCTGCTCCAGCGTCAGCGTGACCGGCGTGGTCAGTCGCACGGCCTCGTCGGTGCCGGAGGCGCGAACGTTGGTAAGCTGCTTGCCCTTGAGGGGGTTGATTTCCAGATCGTTGTCGCGGCTGTGCTCGCCCAGGATCATGCCCTGATAGACCTGCTCCTGCGCGCCGATGAAGAACTTGCCGCGATCCTCCAGCTTCCAGAGGGCGTAGGCGACCGAAACGCCGTCTTCCATGGAGATCAGGACACCCTGACGACGGCCCGGGATCGCCCCTTTGTAGGGCGCCCATTCATGGAACACGCGGTTCATGACGCCGGTGCCGCGGGTGTCGGTCAGGAACTCGCCGTGATAGCCGATCAGGCCGCGCGAGGGGACGTGCGCGATGATCCGGGTCTTGCCCGCGCCCGTCTGCTTCATCTCGGCCAGCTCACCCTTCCGGACACCGGTGATCTTCTCGATCACCGCGCCGGAATATTCGTCGTCCACGTCGATGGTGACTTCCTCGACCGGCTCGTGCCGGGCGCCGTCGATATCCCGGAACAGGACCTGCGGGCGGGAAATGCTCAGTTCGAACCCCTCGCGGCGCATGTTCTCGATCAGGACGCCCATCTGCAATTCGCCCCGTCCCGCGACCTCGAAGGCCTCGCCGCCGGGCGTGTCGGTGATCTCGATGGCGACGTTGGTTTCCGCCTCCTTCATCAGGCGGTCGCGGATGACGCGGCTCTGCACCTTCTTGCCGTCGCGCCCCGCGAGCGGGCTGTCGTTGATGCCGAAGGTGACGGTGATGGTGGGCGGGTCGATGGGCTGCGCGGGCAGGGGCACGTCAATGGAGGTATCGGCCAGCGTGTCGGCGACGGTTGCCTTGCCCATACCCGCGATGGTGACGATGTCACCCGCCTCGGCCAACTCGATCGGTTGCAGGGCGAGGCCGCGGAACGCCTGTATCTTCGAGACGCGGAACTGCTCGATCTTCTCGCCGGTCCGGGAGAGGGCGTGCAGCGTCTGGCCGGTCTTGATCGACCCGGATTCGACGCGGCCCGTCAGGATCCGCCCGATGAACGGGTCGGCGCCGAGCGTGGTGGCCAGCATCCGGAACGGCTTGTCGCGATCCGCGATCTGCCGGGGGGCGGGGACGTGACTGACCACCAGGTCGAAGAGCGCGTCGAGACCGTCGCGCGGGCCATCGAGCTCCGCATCCGCCCAGCCGTTACGACCGGAGGCGTAGAGCACGGGAAAGTCCAGTTGATCGTCGTCGGCGCCGAGATTGGCGAAGAGGTCGAACACTTCATTCAGGGCGCGGTCGGGCTCCGAATCGGGCTTGTCCACCTTGTTGAGCACGACGATGGGGCGCAGGCCCAAAGCCAGCGCCTTGGAGGTCACGAACTTGGTTTGCGGCATCGGCCCCTCGGCGGCGTCCACCAGCAGGACCACGCCGTCCACCATCGACAGAATCCGCTCCACCTCACCGCCGAAATCGGCGTGGCCGGGCGTATCTACGATGTTGATACGATGGTTCTTCCACTCGACGGATGTGGCCTTGGCGAGGATGGTGATGCCGCGCTCGCGCTCCAGATCGTTGCTGTCCATGGCCCGCTCGGCCACGTCCTGATTGTCGCGGAAGGCGCCGGACTGCTTGAGAAGCTCGTCCACAAGCGTCGTTTTGCCGTGATCGACATGCGCGATGATCGCGATATTGCGGAGGTCCATGGGGGCACCATCGGTCGGGGCGCCCGATATGGCGCGAATTCGGGAATCGGTGCTCACCTAGGGCCTTTTCTGCGCTGCGGCAACCCCGCTGACCTTTGCGGTATGGGACGCGAACGGAGCGCGGCCATCGACCTATCCGTCCCGTCCGGAGATCCAGGATTGGCGCTGCCGTCATGAAAGGATGACGGGGGGGGGCGGGCCGAACGGACCTTCTGGAATGCGGCGGATGACAGTCGGTCACGGCCGTCTTTTCGTCCCGCCCTTTCGTCGGCCCGAGCCATATGGTTGTCTCCTCGCCATGCTGCGTCTTCTCCTGTTCTTCTTCGCTCTGCCCGCCGCCGCGATGGAGTTTCCGGCGCCGGTGACCGACACCGATTATCGGACGACGGACCCTGCGGTCGTGGCACTCGGGCGGTTGCTGTTCTGGGATCCCGTCCTTTCGGGCAATCGCGATATCTCCTGCGGAACCTGCCATCATCCGCGGTTCGGCACCGGCGACGGGCTGAGCCTCGGGCTGGGCGAAGGGGGGCGGGGCCTCGGGCCGGACCGGGTGGCGGATCCCGAGAACGCGCCGGAGCAGCGGATCCCGCGCAACGCCCCGGGCCTGTGGAACCTCGGCGCGCACGAATTCACGACCCTGTTCCACGATGGCCGGATCGAGACGCTGCCCGACGGCACCCTGCGCACGCCGATGGGTCAGGAAATGGTCGAGGGGTTCGAGACGCTGCTCTCGGCCCAGACGATGTTCCCGGTTCTCTCGGCGGACGAGATGGCAGGGCATTATTCGGAAAACGAGGTCAGTCGCGCGGTCCGGCAGGGCGTGATTACGGGGCCGGGCGGGGCCTGGGACCTGATCGCCGCAAGGGTTCGAGCGATCCCGGAATACGCCGTCGCGTTCGAGGCGGCGATGCCCGGGACGGACTTGGATTTCTCCGATATTTCGAACGCCATCGCGCAGTTCGTCGAAGCGGAATGGCGGTCCGACACGGCACCGTTCGATGCATGGTCGCGAGGGGAGGGAGAGCTGTCGTCCCGCGCCCTCGCCGGTGTGGAGCTGTTCTACGGCGCGGCGGGGTGCGCCGCCTGCCATTCAGGGCCGTTCCAGACCGATCACGGCTTCCACGTCACGGGTCAGCCGCAGCTCGGCCCCGGCAAGGCCGCCCGATTCGAGCGCCACGCCCGTGACGACGGCCGGTTCCGGGTTACGGGGGCTCCGGCCGACCGCTTCGCCTTCCGCACGCCGTCCCTGCGGAACGTGACCGAGACCGGGCCGTGGGGCCATGCGGGGGCCTATGGGGACCTCGCGGCGTTCGTTCGCGACCATGCCGCCCCGCGCGGCGCGCTTGTGGGATACCTCCGCGACGTGTCCCTGCCCGCGATGGATGTGGAGGACTGGGCGGTGATGGACGATCCGGCGGAGGTGGCCGCGCTGGCCGCGGCGATCCGGGGGCCGGACCGGGTTCTGACGGATCCCGAGGTGGCGGCTCTGCTGGCGTTCCTCCGGACGCTCCGGGACGCAGAGACGCTCAAGGGACGGCTGGGTATCCCCGAGGCGGTGCCGTCGGGATTGCCGGTGGATCGCTAGGCCGCGCGACCGACTATCCTCCGATACCGGCGCAATGCCGGTCCGTGCGTCGCGTGGCCGGTTCCGGAAAGCCCTGCCTGCAGATCTCAGGACCCGTCGCGTCCCGCCGGAGCGGCTCTACATCAGTTCGCGCACATCCGTCAGCCGTCCGGTCACCGCCGCCGCCGCCGCCATGGCGGGGGACATCAGATGGGTGCGTCCGCCCTTGCCTTGACGGCCCTCGAAGTTCCGGTTGGACGTGGCGGCGCAGCGTTCGCCGGGGGCCAGCTGATCCGGATTCATGGCCAGACACATGGAGCAGCCCGCCAGGCGCCATTCGAACCCGGCATCGATGAAGACCTGCGCCAGCCCTTCCTCCTCCGCCTGCGCGCGCACGAGGCCGGAACCGGGAACGACCATGGCGCGCATCCCGTCCTTGATCTTCTTGCCGCGCAGGATGTCGGCGGCGGCGCGCAGGTCCTCGATCCGGCCATTGGTACAGGATCCGATGAAGACCGTGTCGATGGACACGTCCCGGAGCGCGGTGCCGGGGACTAGCCCCATGTAATCGAGCGACCGTTTCGCCGCATCCACCTTGCCGCCGGTGAAGTCCGATGGGGCCGGGACGGATGCGGTGATGGGCAGGACGTCCTCGGGCGAGGTGCCCCAGGTGACGACCGGCGCAATGTCCTCGGCCGCGATTGTGACGACCTTGTCCCAGTGGGCGTCGTCGTCGGAGACCAAGGTCTTCCACCAGATCAGCGCCGCCTCCCACTGGGCGCCCTTGGGGGCATGCGGCCGGCCCATGCAGTATTCGTAGGTCTTCTCGTCCGGCGCGATCAGGCCGGCACGGGCGCCACCCTCGATGGCCATGTTGCAGACCGTCATGCGGCCCTCCATCGACAGGTCGCGGATCGCCTCGCCGCAATATTCGATGACATAGCCGGTGCCGCCCGCCGTGCCGGTCTTGCCGATGACGGTCAGCGTGATGTCCTTCGCCGTGACCCCGGGGCGCAGCTTGCCCGTGATCTCGACCCTCATGTTCTTCGACTTCTTCTGGATCAGGGTCTGGGTGGCCAGCACATGCTCCACCTCCGACGTGCCGATCCCGTGGGCCAGCGCGCCGAACGCGCCATGGGTCGCCGTGTGGCTGTCGCCGCAGACGACGGTCATGCCGGGCAGGGTCCAGCCCTGCTCCGGGCCGACGATATGGACGATCCCCTGACGGATGTCCGAGACGGGATAATAGTGGATCCCGAACTCCCTGGCATTCTTGTCGAGCGCCTCGACCTGGATGCGACTGTCTTCGGTCATGGTGGCCGCATCGGCGCGGTCCAGCGTCGTGGGCACGTTATGGTCGGGCACGGCGATGGTCCGCTCGGGCGCGCGGACTTTGCGTCCCGTCATCCGCAGCCCCTCGAAGGCCTGCGGCGAGGTGACCTCATGGACGAGGTGGCGGTCGATATAGAGCAGACAGGTGCCGTCCTCGGCCTCGTGGGCGAGGTGGGCGTCCCAGATCTTGTCGTAGAGGGTGCGGGCGGTCATGGATCTCTCCCGGATGCGATGTTCGATGGATGGCGGCGCGGGCCGTCAGCGCCGCGCGGTCACGCTGCGGGCGGCACCGTGGAAGCGCTCCACCAGCCGGGCACGGTCGTCCATGGGGATCCGCGGGAACATGGGCGCCCGTCTACGCCCGCCGGGCCGGTCCCGCAAGGGACGAGCGCGCGTGCGTGCGGTCGCGGCGCATTGCCCCGGCCCGCAAAGCTGCGCCATAGAAGGCCATGGACGAGGATATCCTACAGAGCCTCCCGCTCCGGGAAGAGCTGGCGCGGCTGTCCGAGCTGGTCGTCGGCTACGGGCAGGAGATCCTGAGCCCCGGCTGGAAGCTCTGGCAGGTGCTGATCGTCCTGGCGCTCGTGGCGCTTGCCCTGCTGCTCCGCCGCTGGGTCGCGGCGCGGATGACCGCCTGGATGCGGACCCAGACCGGGCGTCCGAAGTGGCAGCTCCGCTGGCTGGTCATCCTGCGCAACCGCCTCGGCCTGATCTTCTTCGCCGCCCTCGCCTGGGGGACCTATGCGCTGATGCAGGAGCTGACCTGGCCCTCCCGCAGCTATCTCGTCGGCCTCGCCGCCACCATCGGCACCGCCTGGATGGCCGTCAGCTTCGTCGCCCGCCTGGTCCGCAATCCGTTCCTGCGCAAGATCGTGACCTGGGGCCTCTGGGTCTATGTCACCCTGTTCTATCTGGGGATCTGGGACGAAACCCGAGGCGCGCTCGACTCGGTCGCGCTGGAGGCGGGCACGTTCCGTCTGTCGGTGCTGGGCCTGCTGACGGCGCTCGTCGTGATCGGCCTCCTCTTCATGGCGGCGCGCTTCGTCTCCGGCGCGACCGCCGCCCGCATCCAGAAGAACGAGGATATCAGCCCGTCGATGCGGGTCCTCGTCGTGAAGATGCTGCAGATCACCCTCTATGCCGGAGCGTTCTTCATCGGTCTGAAGGCGGTCGGCGTCGACCTGACGGGGCTCGCCGTACTGTCCGGCGCCATCGGTCTGGGTCTCGGTTTCGGCCTCCAGAAGGTCGTGTCGAACCTCGTCTCGGGTGTCATCATCCTGCTCGACAAGTCGATCAAGCCCGGGGACGTAATCTCCCTGGGCGAGACCTTCGGCTGGGTCACGACGCTCACCGCCCGCTACGTCTCGATCACGACCCGGGACGGCAAGGAATACCTGATCCCGAACGAGGACCTGATTACCGGACAAGTGGTGAACTGGTCCCACTCCAACAGCTTCGTCCGCCTCGATATCTTCTTCGGCACCGCCTACGGCGACGATCCCCATGTCGTACGCAAGGTCGCCATGGCGGCGGCGGCCGGAACGAAGCGCGTCCTGTCGCTGCGCCCGCCGGTCTGCCACATCGTCGGCTTCGGGGATTCGAGCGTCGACTACATCCTGCGCTTCTGGATCAGCGATCCGACCGACGGGCTGACCAACATCCGCGGCAATGTCTATCTCGCCCTCTGGGACGCATTTCAGGAAAACGGCATCTCGATTCCGTTTCCGCAGCGGGAGATCCGGATGCTCGGCGACGCCGAGGGAGCTGAGAAGATGGTGGCGGATTAAGACGCCGTTGAGGAATGCGGCGTAGGGATTCGGTCATGGGCGCCTACGATCCGAACTTTGAAATCGACCTCTCCCCGAACCTCCTGCGACGGGCGGATTCCGGTGATGCCGTGCGCGCCGCGTTGCAGCTTCCTGCGCTCGTCCGGGGCCACGGGGCCCGAATCGCGATGTTTCTGGGGGCGGCCATGCTGACCCGCGATCCCGACATGGCGCTCGGGGCCCGGGACGGGCTCGGTCGGGCGATGAACGGATACGATTCGATCCGGACCCTTCTGGCGAACTGGAGCGGGCGACAGGATCTACACCCTGATGCCTGCGCCATCTTCGACGCCGTGGCCGATTCGCTGCCTGCCGCCATCCGCGCGATGGATACCTACCGCACGGTTTCGGGCCGGGCCCGCGATGCGGTCGAGGCGGGCGGGATGCCGGATGTGGAGATGTTCGACGAGACCATGCGCTGCGCCTATTCGGTGTTCCACCCGGAGATGATGGTCCTCACCGACCGGATGACGGCGGCGGGCGTCGCGATCCGTCGCCGGTTGATCGAACAGGCGCGCGATGCGCAGGATCGGTCCCTGAACGCGCGCGAGCGGATCGACGAAATCGCCCGGACCGTGCGGCTGATCTCGCTGAATGCTCGGGTGGAGGCGGCGCGCGCGGGGACCGCGGGCCGGACCTTCGGCGTAATCGCTGAGGAGATAAAGGCGCTGTCGGAGCAGACCGAGGAGGTCAGCGCCGAACTCGGACAAAGCGTCGAGGACATCATGGAGAACTTCCGGATCGTCTGATCCGGGCGGACGTCCGCCGCCCGGGATCATCGGCCTTCGCGGATTCCGGGCGACCGGCTCGACCGATCGGCTTCGGCGGTCGCCCGTAGAGATCATCCGTCCCCGATGCGCGTAAGTGAACGCCTCATTCTGCGGATCGGATGCCGGTCGGACCCGACGTTCGGACCGCACGCCGGTCCAGCATGGGCCGCGATGGATTGAACCGGCGCCCCCCGGTCCGCATCTCGTCAGTCTCGACATTGCCGGAGCGCGATCCCGGTGATATTCTGACATGACCTGGCCCGTCCCCCGGGCTGCCACACTCGGAGGATCAGACACTGTCTGCCGACACCCTCGCGGCCCAGCAAAGCGCCGCCACCCCGCGCGCCGACGCGCATCAGAGCGACGAAATCCTCGCGCTCGTCCTGCAATCCCTCGATGACGACAAGGCCGAGGAGGTCGTAAAGATCGACCTCAACGGCAAGTCGTCCGTGGCCGACTGGATGGTCGTCTGTTCCGGCCGGTCCTCGCGGCAGGTCGCCGCCATCTCCGAAAAGCTGGCCGACCGGCTGAAGTCGACCCTGGGCCGCTCCGCGCGGACCGAGGGCAAGGGGCAGGGCGACTGGGTCCTCGTGGATGCAGGTGACGTGATCGTCCATGTCTTCCGCCCCGAGGTGCGCGAATTCTATCAGCTCGAGAAGATGTGGCAGGACCCTTCGGCGGAACCGGTGAAGCGGCCGAACTGAATGAACCTGACGCTGGTGGCCGTCGGCCGTCTTCGGAAGGGGCCGGAAAAGACGCTGGTGGAGGATTATCTCGACCGCTTCGCGAAGGCCGGACGCGGACTCGGCCTGCCGTCCGTCACGATGGTCGAGGTCGAGGGGCGGGGCAGCGTGAGCGAGGCCGACGCCGTCGCGCGCGCACTTCCGGCGGATGCGGTGACCGTTATCATGGATGAACGCGGCCAACCGCTCACCTCTCCGGACCTTGCCGCGCGGATCGGCGGATGGCGCGATGCGGCGCGGGACGTCGCGTTCGTGATCGGCGGCGCAGACGGGCTCGACCCCGCGACGCGCGACCGCGCCGACCTCGTCATCTCGCTCGGGGCCATGGTCTGGCCGCACATGCTCGTCCGCGTGATGCTGGCCGAACAGCTCTACCGCGCCGCGGGCATTCTGGGCGGCTCCCCCTACCATCGCGCCTGAGCCCTCCGTAGAACGGCTCCGAACCCGCTCCGGAGGCCCCATGCCGAAGAAACCCGTCATCCTGTGCATCCTCGACGGCTGGGGCATCTCGGACCGCCCGGAGCAATCGGCACCCGACCGCGCCGATACGCCGAACTTCGACCGTCTGATGGCGACCTGCCCCCATGCCACGCTGACGACCTTCGGCCCCGATGTCGGCCTGCCCGAAGGACAGATGGGCAATTCCGAGGTCGGCCACATGAATATCGGCGCAGGCCGGGTCGTGCGCATGGATCTCGGGTTGATCGACCATTCCGTGACAACCGGGGGTTTCGCTCGGGAGGCGGCGCTGGCGGACTGGATCGAGACGCTCAAGGCGTCGGGCGGGACCGCGCACCTGATGGGCGTCGTCTCGGACGGGGGCGTGCATGGTCATGTCTCCCACGTCGTCGCCGCCTGCGAAGCGGTCAGTGCCGCGGGGATCCCGGTCGTCCTCCACGCGATCACCGACGGGCGCGACGTGGCGCCGAACTCGGCCGAGGGGTTCGTCGCGACGCTTCAGGCGGAGCTGCCGGAGGGGGCGATCATCGGGACCTTGATGGGCCGCTACTTCGCCATGGACCGCGACAACCGCTGGGACCGGGTGGAGCGGGCCTGGGCGGCGATGGTCTGGGGCGAGGGGGAACATGTCGACGATGCGGATGCCGCGTTGGAGGCGGCAAGCGCTCGTGGCGAGAGCGACGAGTTCATCCTGCCGACCGTTCTCGGGACCTATGGCGGAATGGCGGAAGGCGACGGAATCTTCTGTCTCAACTTCCGCGCCGACCGGGCCCGGGAGATCCTCGCCGCACTGGCGGATCCGGAGTTCGAGGCGTTCGACATCACCGGGCGGCCGCGCCTCCACGCGCTCGGCATGGTCGACTATTCCACGCGGCACGACACCTACATGAAGGCGGTCTTTCCGAAGAAAGCTGTGATGAACACGCTCGGCCATTGGGTCGCGACCCATGGCCGGACGCAGTTTCACCTCGCCGAGACCGAGAAGTATCCCCACGTGACATTCTTCCTGAACGGCGGCCGGGAGGCACCGGAGGAGGGCGAGGACCGGTACATGCCGAAATCCCCCGACGTCGCGACCTACGACCTCCGGCCCGAGATGTCGGCGGCCGAGGTGACGGAGGCGTTCGTCGGTGCCATCGCCAGGAATTACGACCTGATCATCGTCAATTACGCGAACCCCGACATGGTCGGCCATACCGGCGATCTGCGTGCGGCGATGCGGGCCTGCGAGGCGGTCGATGCGGGCCTCGGCGCGGCGCTGGCGGCGCTGGAGGGGACGAACGGCGCGATGCTGGTCTGCGCCGATCATGGAAACTGCGAGACGATGATCGATCCGGAGACGGGCAATCCGCATACGGCGCATACGCTCAACCCGGTTCCCGTCCTTCTCTGGGGTGGCCCGGAAGGGGCGGTGCTGTCTGCCGGTCGGCTCGCGGATGTGGCGCCCACGCTGCTGTCCCTGATGGGGATCGCGCCGCCGCCGGAGATGACGGGCGAGGTCCTGATCTCCGCGCCCGGCCCGACCGGAGGCACGCAAACGTGATGGATCGCGCGCCCGCCGCCGCCGCCCGCGCGGTTTCCGCGACCCGGATGGCGGACTATGTCTCATGCGGACGGAGCGGCCTGTGGCACCATACGGGTCATCGCGGAGCCCCGCCGAAATCGCGCGCGACGGTCCCGAGGGAGGTGGCACATCGCGCGGGGAACGCTTTAGATGGACGGAGACGGCCGACAGGCCCTCGGACCCGCCGACATGGGCCGCCCGAGCAATGAGGGAAACGCAATGAAGAAGTTCGCCATGGCCGCTACCGGCGGCGTGATCGCGGGTATCCTGGCCACCACGCAGGTGGCCGGCCCGCTCCTCGCGCAGGAGAGTCGGGAGGCCAGCGTCTACGAACAGCTCGACTTGTTCGGCATCGTGTTCGAACGCATCCGCAACCAATATGTGGAGGACGTGGACGAGGGCGAACTGATCGAGGCGGCGATCAACGGCATGCTGACCTCTCTCGATCCGCATTCCAGCTATCTTCCGCCCCGGGACTTCGAGGACATGCAGGTCGATACCCGCGGCGAGTTCGGCGGCCTCGGCATCGAGGTCACGCAGGAGGAGGGCTACATCAAGGTCATCACGCCGATGGACGGCACCCCCGCCTACGAGGCCGGGGTCGAGGCCGGCGATTTCATCACCGCCGTCGACGGCGAGAACCTTCTGGGCCTGACGCTGGAGGAATCGGTGGAGATGATGCGCGGCCCGATCGGGTCCGAGATCGTCGTCACCATCGTCCGCGAGGGGCTGGAGGAGCCGCTGGATATCGCCATCACCCGCGACACCATCAAGCTGACCGCCGCGCGCGTGCGGCAGGAGGGCGACAGCGTCGTCATCCGCGTCTCCACCTTCAACGACCAGACCATGCCGAACCTGCGCGCGGGCATGGACGAGGTGCTTGAGGAGGCCGGTGGGCTGGGCGAGATCAACGGCGTCGTCCTCGACCTGCGGAACAATCCGGGCGGCCTTCTGAATGCGGGCGTGGATCTCGCCGATGCCTTCCTCGAACAGGGGGAGATCGTCTCGACCCGGGGCCGCGACCTGCAGGACGGCGACCGTTTCGGCGCCACGGCGGGCGACATGATCGAAGGGCTGCCGATGGTCGTCCTGATCAATGGCGGGTCCGCGTCGGCCTCCGAGATCGTCGCGGGCGCACTTCAGGATCATCGCCGGGCGGTGGTCGTGGGCACGAAATCCTTCGGCAAGGGCTCCGTCCAGACGATCATGCCGGTGCAGGGCGACGGCGCGATCCGCCTGACGACATCGCGTTACTACACGCCGTCGGGCCGCTCGATCCAGGCGTTGGGCATCTCGCCCGATATCGTCGCCGTGCAGCCTCCGCGGGACCCCGCGCTCGACACCGCGTCGGAGGAGGACGAAGAAACGACGGCCCGTCCGCGCCGCTCCGAATCCTCCCTGCGGGGGTCGCTCGACAACGACAGCCTGACCGAGGATCAGCAGGAGCAGGTCCGCAAGGAGCAGGAGGCGGCGGAGAAGGCCGCCGAATTGCGCACCGAGGATTATCAGCTCGCCTATGCGATCGACATCCTCAAGGGCCTGTCGGCCATCGACGTGGCCGCCGAATGAACGGCCCGGCGGCACCGGATGCGACCCGGTGCCGCCCGGACCGGCCATGAAAAAGTCTCCGAAAGACATTGCCGGCCTCCCCTACCGTCCCTGCGCGGGCGTCTGCCTGACCAATCCTGCGGGGCTTGTCTGGGCGGGCGAACGGCTGGACCGGCCCGGCGCGTGGCAGATGCCCCAGGGCGGGATCGATTCCGGCGAGGCGCCCGAGGCGGCCGCCTTCCGGGAACTGACCGAGGAGACGGGTCTGCCCGCCGCGACCGTCACCCTTCTCGACCGGATGGCGGAGCCGGTGCCCTACGACCTCCCCGCCGACCTCGTTCCGACCCTCTGGAAGGGACGATATCGGGGTCAGATGCAGCACTGGTTCCTGATGCGCTATGATGGACCGGACGCCGCCGTCGATCTTGACCACCATGTCCGTGAATTCGCGACCTGGGGCTGGAAACCGGCGGCGGAAATCCTCGACAGCATCGTGCCGTTCAAGCGCGACACCTACCGGACGGTGCTCGGGGGGTTCGGACTGCTCTGACCGGACCGGGATCGGCATGGATATTGCCTGTCGCCACCCGCATTGCCACATATCGTCGCGACCCGCTTCCGGAGAGCCCCATGACCCGCACGATCCTTGCCGCCCTGCTCGCCACGGCCCTCGCCGGCCCCGCCGCGGCCCTGTCCTGTCTCGCGCCGAGCGTCGAGGGGAGCTTTCGCGCCGCGGACGAGAGCGACGCGCAATACGCGATGGCGGTGGGAACCCTGACGCCCCTTCCCGGGGAGGCTATCCCTGCGCCGTCGCCGGATCCCAACCAGCGGGAGGGCTACGTCCTGCAGACCCGGTTCGAGGGCAACCTCGCGACCCTTGACGGCTTCGATCGCCCCGCGACCTTCGATGTCGCGGTCGAGGTCGAATGCGCCGGGGCCTGGTGCGGGGGTGTGCCGGTGGGCGCGAAGCTTCTCTTCCTCGAACGGCGGGAGGACGGGAACGTCCTGGTGGAGGGGCCGTGCCCGCGTTTCGCGCTCGCGGCAACGCCGGAGAACATGTCGGGCGCCGTCGCCTGTGTCCGGGGGGAGGCCTGCGCGGCGCCCTGACGGGCTCTTTGCTCCGGAAATATTCCGGGGGTGCGGGGGCTGGCCCCCGCTCCGTTTCCGCTCGGTCCTACTCTCCGATGGCGACGCCCTCGCGCCGGGGATCCGCGCCACCGGACAGGCCGTCCTCGGAGATCGCGATCACGTGCAGGCCGGAGGTGAGGTCCCGTGCATTCGTCTCGAAACCCATCCCCGTCAGTGCCTCGCCCAGATTCTCGGCGCTGGTTCCGGCCTCGAGATCGTAGGTGCCGAAGCGGTTCACGAGATGCGGCATCGCCACCGCCTGCTGCACGTCCATGCCCCAGTCCATATGGGCGATGATGGTCTTCGCGACATAACCGATGATCCGGCTGCCGCCCGGGCTGCCCACGACGAGGATCGGCGCGCCGTCCCGCATCACGATGGTGGGTGCCATGGAGGACCGGGGCCGCTTGCCCGGCTCCACCCGGTTGGCGATGGGCACGCCCTCTTCCTGGGTGGCGAAGCTGAAGTCGGTCAGTTCGTTGTTCAGAAGGAACCCGCCCGGCGCCATCAGGCGCGAGCCGAACCCGTTCTCTATGGTCGTGGTCATCGACAGGGCGTTGCCCTCCGCATCCACGATCGAGATGTGGGAGGTCGAGGGCAGCTCGAGGCTCCGGTCGTCCGCCAGCAGCATCGCGTGATCCCAGGGCGGCGTTCCCGCCGAAACCTCCGGCAGGGAATCGTCGCCCGATAGCAGCTTCGACCGCTCCGCCAGATAGGCGTCATCGACGAGCCCGGCCGTGGGCATCGGGACGAAATCGCTGTCGGCCATGTAGCGGCCGCGATCCGCGAAGGCGAGGCGGGAGGCGTCGCCGATGATCCGCCAGGCATCCGCCGAATCCGGGCCCATCCCGGCGATGTCGTAGGGCTCGATCAGGCCGAGGATCTGTCCGACCGTCAGGGCACCGGACGAGGGCGGCCCCATTCCGCAGACCTCCGCCCCGCGATAGGGCACGCAGACCGCCGGGCGCTCGACCACGTCGTAGGCGGCGAGGTCGTTCATCGACAGCAGGCCAGGCAAGGCCGCGCCCGACACGGCGGAGACGATGCCCTGGGCGATCTCGCCCTCGTAGAAGGCGTCGGCCCCTTCCGCCGCGAGCGCCCGCAGCGTCTCGGCATAGGGTGGGTTCACCAGCGTCGCGCCTTCCGCGATGGGGGCGCCGCCCGGCAGGAAGTAGGACGCCGTGACGCCCGAGACGACGAGCTTGTCCGCATCCTCGGCCACCAGTTGCGCGAGGCGCGGCGACACCATGAAGCCGTCTTCGGCATGGCCGATCGCCTCGTCGAAGAGGCTGCCCCAGTTGGAGCGGCCCCAGCGGCGATGCGCCTCTTCCATAAGGGCGGGGGTGCCGGGCGTGCCGACCGACAAGCCGCCGACGACCGCGTCGAAGAAGCCCATCGGCTCGCCGTCCTCCTTGAGGAACAGCTTGGGCGTGGCCGCCATCGGAGCCGTCTCCCGGCCGTCCAGCGTGGTGATCTCGCCCGTCTCCGCGTCGTACCAGACGAGGAAGGCGCCGCCACCGAGGCCGGAGGATTGCGGCTCCACCAGACCCAGGACGGATTGCACCGCGACCATGGCATCGGCGGCCGTGCCGCCCTCGCGCAGGACGCGCGCGCCCGCCTCGACGGCCAGCGGATTGGCCGCGGCGACCATCCAGTCCTCGGAGATGACCGGGGCGGACACTTCGGGCGCGAGGCCCGTGGCCGCTTCCGGCGCCACCGCATCGGTTGCGGTCTGGGCCAGGGCGGGGGTCGCGGCCAGCGATAGGGCGAGGATCAGGCGCATGGGGTCTCTCCAGTCAGGGCATGATCGCAGGATGGCACGGTTTTACGTGGGGGCAACCCCGCGCGTGAGCCGTTTGCCCAGCGGAACCTCGTTCACCGGCAGGTGCACGATCGCCGACAGGAGGCCCACGCCGACGCCCACCCACCAGACGGCGACGTAGCTTCCGGTCCCGTCATAGAGCGTTCCGCCCAGCCAGACGCCGAGAAAGCTGCCGACCTGATGGGAGAAGAAGACGAGACCGTAGAGCGTGCCCATGTAGCGCAGCCCGTAGATATGGGCCACGAGGCCCGAGGTGAGCGGCACCGTCGCGAGCCAGAGGGAGCCCATGGCGACCGAGAAGAGGATGACCGACAGGGGCGTGATCGGCGTCATGATGAAAGCGGCGGCAACGACCGTCCGGCCCAGATAGATCCCCGCCAGCAGGTATTTGCGCGAATACCGCTTGCCCAGCCAGCCCGCGTAGAGCGTGCCCGCGATGTTGGCGAGACCGATCAGCGAGATCGACACGGCGCCAAGGGCGGAGGTGGTCGTAATGCCCATGGAATGGAGCGTGGAGCCGGGATCGATGGGGCCGCACATCTCGGTCACGAGGGCGGGGAAATGGGCGGTGATGAAGCCGAGCTGATAGCCGCAGGAGAAGAAGCCGATGAAGATCATCGCATAGCTCGGGTCGCGGATCGCCCGGCCCAGGATCGCGCCCATGCTCTCCTCCAGCTCCGCCCGGGAGGCGACGGGTGCGCGCATCGTCGGCAGGGCGAGGAGCGCGAGGCAGACCACGCCCGCGAAGATCAGGAACACCTCCTGCCACGAGTAGAAGCCCAGCAGCCATTCGGCGGCAGGGGCGCCGAAGACCTGACCCAGGCTCCCGGCGGCGGTGGCGATGCCGAGCGCCATGGAGCGGTTCTCGTCCGAGGTGGCGCGGCCGACGACGGCGAGGATGACACCGAACCCCATGCCCGCGATGCCGAACCCGACAAGGATCTCGAGGAGCTGATGCGCGCCCGGCGTGACCGCGAAGGACGACAGGATGAGCCCCGCGGCGTAGCAGATCACGCCGCCCACGATGGCCTTGCGGTCGCCGAAGCGATCGGCGATGGCCCCGAAGATCGGCTGTCCGATACCCCAGGCGAGGTTCTGGATCGCGATGGCCAGGGAGAAGTCGGCGCGGGGCCAGCCGAACTCGGTCGCGATGGGGATCTGGAACACGCCGAAGCTGGCGCGAATGGCGAAGCCGATCATCAGGACGACGCAGCCCGAGATCAGGACGGGGGTTAACAGAGTGTTAACGGGCGCTTGGCTGCGGGCGGTCATCGGTGCAGTTTGCCCGTCCGGCGCCTCCGGTCAATTCAGCATTTCTGATGCGAGGCGCAGAATTCCTTATGCTCGTCCGCCCCTTGTAGCGGTGAGCAGCCCGCCGGGCCAGACATAGACATGCTCGTCCACCCGGGCCTCGCCGATCCGGCAGCGGCGGGTTTCCAGAACCTGCGCGCCCGTCGACGCATAGAAGGCGCAGGCCGCGGCATTGCCCGCGACCACGAGGGCGCTGGCGGGCCTCCCGGACCAGATCGCGGACAGAAGGGCCCGGCCATGGCCGCGGCGATGCCCGGCGCGCAGCAGGTAGAGGGCGTGCAGTTCCTCCTCCCACCCCGCCTCGCGGAGGGCATCGTCCCGCTGCGGCCCCATCTCGGCGAAACCCAGACCGGGGAGGAGCAGGACGCGGTCGCGCCCGGAGGCCAGCCGGTCGAGCCATTGCGCGCGGCGCGTCTCGACCGTGCGGGCGGCGATCTCCGATTCGGGCAGCAGGCCGGGATAGGTCTCGCGCCAGCAGGCGACGTGGAGGCGGGCAAGCGCCCCGGCATCGTCGGGCGTGGCGGGGCGGATGTCGGGCATGGGGTTCCTCCGCGGCTTTCCGGACCCTGCGGGAGCGGCTAAGGGACCGGGATGACTTTGACCGAGATATACGCCAGGCGGGTGGCGGACGGAACGCTCGACGCGGATCCGGCGCAGGAAGCGGCCCTCATCCCGCTGGAGACGATCCGCCAGACGCTGGCCGAACCGGTGCCGCGCGGCCTGTTCGGGCGCCGGAAGGCGCCGGAGGGACCGATGGGCTGCTACCTCTGGGGCGGGGTGGGGCGGGGCAAGTCGATGTTGATGGACCTGTTCCACGAGGCGGCGCCGGTGCCCTCGCGCCGGGTGCATTTCCACGCCTTCATGCAGGAAGTTCACGAGGCGATGCATCAGGCGCGCGCGTCGGGTACGCGGGATGCGCTGGGGCCGTTCGCCGACGGCGTGATCGCGGAAGTCCGGGTCCTGTGCTTCGACGAGATGCAGATCACCGACATCACCGATGCGATGATCGTCGGCCGCCTGTTCGAGAAGCTGTGGGCCGGGGGCGTGCATGTGGTGACCACGTCGAACCGGGTGCCCGACGACCTCTACAAGGACGGGCTGAACCGGGCGCTGTTCCTGCCCTTCATCGAGATGGTGAAGGACCGGATGATCGTCCACGAACTGGCCTCCCCCCGGGACTGGCGGCAGGATCGGCTGGCCGGGGAGGCGAGCTATTTCGTGGGCGGCGGAGCGCTGGACGATGTATGGAAGCGTCTGTCGGGCGGGCGGTCCGAGGGCCTGACCCTGCGGGTGAAGGGGCGGGATCTGCGGCTGGACGATTTCGCGTCCGGGGTGGCGCGGGCGTCCTTCGCGGACCTGTGCGGACGGCCGCTGGGGGCGGGCGATTACCTGGCGCTGGCGCGGGCGGTGCGGGTCCTGATCCTGACGGAGGTGCCGCGGCTGGATCGCGCCCATGCCAACGAGGCGCGACGGTTCGTGACCCTGATCGATGCGCTCTACGAGGCGCGCGTGCGCCTCATCGTGAGTGCGGAGGCGGAGCCCGAGGATTTGTCGGGGGCGGATGTGTTCGAGTTCGAGCGCACGGCCAGCCGCCTGCGCGAGATGCAGGCCGAGGGATGGGCCGCGCAGCCCGCGTCGGACAAGAAATTCTGAACAGAAGGATCGTATGCCAGCGGTGCATACGGACGTCTGCCATTCGTGCATACGATCGTCATACTGCAGCGTACGCTGCGCGCGGGGCTTGACGGACGGGATGCTCCGCCCCGTGGCGCTACAGCCGTTGCGACGGAGAGATTCGGGCGGCGAGGGGGGCGACGTCGCCGCGCCCTACCCGTGGCGGCGGGTCGCGGGCAGGGACGACATGGGCAGCGGGCCGCAGGGGTTGGACGGGTCCGGCGCGATGCGGAGGGGGGTGTCCGGCGCGATGCCGGATTCGTCGATGAAGACGCCGTCGACGCAGACATCCTGCGCCCGGTTGCCGCCGTTGAAACCGAAGCCGGGGATGCCGCAATCGTCGGCGAAGCCGCCCGCGTTCCACGCCTGATAGGTGCCGTCCTCGCGGATGCCGCCCATGGGGAATTCCAGACGGTCGGTGTCGAAGCGCAGGGTCCAGGAGGTGTCGGGCGTCAGGTCGGCGAGGGACCACTGGCCGAGGCGCAGATCCCCGCGCCAGCCGGTGATCGCGAAGGCGGTCACGTCGTCCTCGGTCGCGATGCCGGTGGCATTGCGGGGATAGGTGATGATGCCCTCGATCCGGTAGCCGAGCGCGCCCTCCCAGCAGAAGACGTGGGTTTCGGCCTGTGCCGCGGAGGCGGCGAGCGACAGGAGCAGCGCGGCGCGGATCATGCGTGATCGCGCAGGATGCGGCCCGCGAGGTAGAGGGATCCGCAGATCAGGATCCGCGCCTCCGGGTCGGTCGCGGTGATGGCGGCGACGGCATCGGCGACGGAAGCGGCTTCGGTCGCGTCCATGCCCACGGCCTCCGCCGCGGCGCGGGTGGTCGCGGCGGGGAGGGTATTGGCCTCGCCCGGGATAGAGACGGCGTGGAGGGCTGTGGTCTGCGGCGCGAGCGGGGCGAGATAGCCCGCGACGTCCTTGGTGTTGAGCATCCCGCAGACGAGGTGGAGCGGGCGTGGCGGCAGACGGGTGAGCGCCTCGGCCAGCGCGATCCCGGCGGCGGGGTTGTGGCCCCCGTCGAGCCAGAGTTCGGCCGGACCCGCCCCGTCGACCAGCGGACCGGAGCGGAGGCGTTGCAGTCGCGCGGGCCAGTGGGCGTCGCGCATGGCGGCAGGGGCGCCCGACGCCCGGTCGAGGAGGCGGAGGGCGGCGATGGCCATGCCCGCGTTCCGCGCCTGATGCGCGCCGATCAGGCGCGGCGGCGGCAAATCCATCAGCCCGGTCTCGTCCTCGAACAGGAGGCCGCCATTCTCCTCGGTCACGTGCCAGTGCTGTCCGTGGACATGGAGCGGCGCGCCGAGGCGGGCGGCGCGGTATTCGATGACCTCCAGCGCCTCCTCCTCCTGCGGGCCGACGATGCAGGGCACGCCGGGCTTGAGGATGCCGGCCTTTTCGGCGGCGATCTGCGGCAGGGTGTCGCCGAGGAACGCCTGATGGTCCATCGAGACGGGGGTGATGATGGTGAGGGCCGGGACGACGACGTTGGTGGCGTCGAACCGGCCGCCGAGCCCGACCTCCAGCAGGGTCCAGTCGGCGCGTGTGCGGGCGAAGGCGAGAAAGGCGGCGCAGGTGGTGATTTCGAAATAGGTGATGGGCGCGCCGTCATTGGCCGTCTCGCATTCCGCCAGAAGGTCGGCGAGGTCCGTCTCCGCGATCAGCTCCCCCGCGACCCGGATGCGTTCGTGGAAACGGGCGAGATGGGGCGAGGTATAGGCATGGCAGACGTCCCCCGCCCCTTCGAGACCCGCGCGCAGCATGGCCAGGGTGGAGCCCTTGCCGTTGGTCCCGGCGATATGGATGACGGGCGGCAGGCGGGTCTCGGGATGTCCGAGGATAGGCAACAGGCGGTGGATGCGGTCCAGGACCAGGTCGATGACCTTGGGATGCAGGGTCATCAGCCGGTCGAGAAGGACGTCGGACGTTGTCATGGCGCGGATCCCCGCAGATGCAGGAGGAGCCAGGTTCCGACCGTGACGTCGAGCGCCGCGCGACAGGCGGGCCACCATGCCGGGCCGGGCGCCGCGTGATCCAGAGCGTGATCGAGGACGCCATGGGCCACGATGCCCAGTGCGATCAGCCCCGCCCCCCGCCGGTAGCCGAACAAGGCGAGAAGGAGGAACAGTCCGAAGGGCAGCAGGTGCAGGGCCATCGCGAGCCAGTCGCCCTCCGCTGCGGCGAAAACCGCATAATAGCTGGCGATGGCCACGAGCAGGACGGCGAGCGCGCCGCGGTCACGGGACATGCCCGCGCGGCGCATCTCGGCCGCGATGGCGATGCCCGTTCCGAAGCCAGCGGCGAGGGGCGGAAGCAGCGATGCCATGGCCGTCGCGTCAGATCGCCTTGGCCGGATTCGGTTCCAGCTTCGGCAGAGCGGCCGCTTCGGGAGCGGGATCGGCCTGCGTCGTCTCGATCGGGCGGGGCAGGTCGCCGTGGACCACCGGACCCTGACCCGTCAGCATCCGCAGGATCGTCGCGATCTCCTCCCGGTGCCGGCCGCGGGGGGTGACCCGGTCGAGCATCCCGTGATCGAGCAGGTATTCCGCCCGCTGGAACCCTTCGGGCAGGGTCTCGCGGATGGTCTGTTCGATCACGCGGGGACCGGCGAAGCAGATCAACGCGCCCGGCTCCGCGATCTGCACGTCGCCCAGCATTGCGTAGGAGGCCGTGACGCCGCCGGTCGTCGGGTGCGTGAGGACGACGATATAGGGCAGGCCAGCCTCGCGCAGCATCTCGACCGCGACAGTCGTGCGCGGCATCTGCATCAGCGACAGGATCCCCTCCTGCATCCGCGCGCCCCCGGCGGCGGAGAACAGCACCAGCGGCCGCTTCAGCGCCACGGCCCGTTCGGCGGCGGCGATGATGGCATTGCCCACATACATGCCCATCGACCCGGCCATGAAGCCGAAATCCTGCGCCGCGGCGACGATCGGGGTGCGGTGAACCTCGCCCTCGGCCACGAGCATCGCCTCGGCCTCGCCGCTGGCCTTCTGGGCGGCGCGGAGGCGGTCGGGATACTTCTTCTGGTCCCGGAACTTGAGCGGGTCCTCGATCGGCGCGGGCACCTTCACCGGGGCGAACACGCCGCCGTCGAACAGCGCCTCGAACCGCTCGCGCGGGGTGATGTTCATGTGGTGGCCGCAATTGGTGCAGACGTTCAGGTTGTCGTGCAACTCGCGGTGGAACAGCATCGTCCCGCACTCGTCGCACTTGGTCCACAGGTTCTCGGGCACTTCGCGCCGGGAAAAGAGCGAATTGATCTTGGGCCGGACGTAGTTCGAGATCCAGTTCATGCGGCAATCGTCCCGTGCGTCTTCGCCCGGGAGATAGGCGGCGGGGGAGGGGAATGCAATTCGGCGCCGGGATCGGCCCGCCGGCGGTCCGGGTGGGTCGAAGTTTGGTCATACTTCCCTGCTAGACCGGGATGGACCGCCCGATGGCGGAAGAATCACGGGAGTTTCGGCAAATGGTCACGACCTTTTTCAGGACGCTCGCCCTTGCCCTCGCACTCACCGGGGGCGCGTCCGCCGCGACCTTCGACATGCTGATCGAGGGCGGTGGAAAACCGCAGGTCTACGCGCTGGATAACGGCAATTTCCTCGGCCTCTGGGGGTTCGATACCCGTCGGCGCACGGCGACGGGCGGCACGATCACGACGGCGGACATCACCTCCGCCTTCAGTCGGGGATCGTCCTCGATCCGCGGCTATTATTATGGCGACAGCACGCTGAACGGCGCCGCGCCGGAATTCACGCGCATCACTTCCCCACTGAACCTCGCCGACGGGACGCGGTATTACGGGGCGCTCTGGATCGAATGGGCGGGCGACCGGTTGACGTTCCGGTTCGGACGCAAGACCCGCACGCTGGGCTCCGACCGGGTGACGCGTGCGGGCGACCCGCTGGCGAGCGTTGCGGCGGTGCCCTTGCCCATGGCGGGGCTGCTGATGCTGGGGGGGCTCGGCGGGTTGGCCTTCGTCGCGCGCCGCCGCCGGGCGACCTGACCGCTGGGGGCGGCGCGGCGGCGGGTCAGACCAGTTCCGCCCGCTTCCCCGACCGCGCAAGCCAGAGACGGATCGCGGCCCACACGATGACCGATATCAGAATGTCCTGAATGATGAGGGGGCGCAGGGTTTCCGTATCTGTGGCGGTGAACGGCGTCGTCCAGAGCGACAGGCCCGACAGCGATCCCTCCAGCGCCACGATCAGGATGGCGATGGCATTGTTGACGAAATGCACGCCCCAGGCGGCGCCGATCGATCCCGTCACCCGCGTCAGGTCCGCGGCGCAAAGGCCGAACGCCGTCGCCGCCGCCACCATCCACCAGGCATTGGCCCCCGCTGTCGTCGGATCGTAATGCAGGAGCCCGAAGAAAACACTCGGCAGGACGAGCCAGACGAGCCAGTGGTCGAACCGGGCGGCAAGCTGCTGCTGCAGATAGCCGCGGAACAGCACTTCCTCCGCGCCGGTCTGGATCAGGAGCGCGATCAGCGCCAGGGGCAGGAAGGACAGAAACAGGTCGAGCGGGGTGTTGCGGACGACCTCGAAGGGCGCCGGGAGCAGCACCATGCTCGCGCCGAACACCGCCGCCGCGATCACGGCCGCAACGGTGAAATGCCGGAGCGTACCGCGCCCGAACAGGGTCCCCGCCCCGCGGAAATGCAGGAGCCGGGCCGCGGCGACCGCCCCCGCCAGCATGCCCGCGAAGGTGGCCAGCATCAGCAGGACCGCCGTCGGACTGTCGGCCAGCGCGATGCTCTGCATCCAGGCGGAGATCGCAGCACCCCCCGCCGTCGCCCAGACCAGCGCGATCACCGCCACGATGCCCGCCGCATAGACCACGGCCACGGCCAGAATGCCGAGGAGCAGGCGCCAGACCTGCGGCCGGGCGCGGGCAGGGGCGACGAAGTCGTTGAATTCACGGGTCCACATACGCGACGCTTTCGACCGTACTCTGTCGGGGACCTTATTCACGGGCGCCCGGCCGGGGCAATCGCGCTTGTCCCGTTTCCGCCCCTTCTCTATCCCGTTCGGAGCGACAGGAGGAGAGACCGAGATGCTCAGCAATCGTCCCGACAAGAGCAGGCTGCCCAGCCGTCACGTGACCGAGGGTCCGGCCCGCGCGCCGCACCGGTCCTACTTCTACGCGATGGAGCTGACGGAGGAGGAGATCCACCAGCCGTTCGTCGGCGTCGCGACCTGCTGGAACGAGGCGGCGCCGTGCAATATCGCGCTGAATTGGCAGGCACAATCGGTCAAGACGGGCGTGAAGGCGGCGCGCGGCACCCCGCGCGAATTCACCACCATCACGGTCACCGACGGGATCGCGATGGGGCATGAGGGGATGCGGTCCTCGCTCGCCTCCCGCGACGCCATCGCCGACACGGTCGAGCTGACCATGCGGGGGCATTGCTACGATGCGATCGTCGGACTGGCCGGGTGCGACAAATCGCTGCCGGGGATGATGATGGCCATGGTCCGCCTGAACACGCCGTCGGTGTTCATGTATGGCGGCTCGATCCTGCCGGGGCGGCACGAGGGCCGCGACATCACCGTGCAGGACATGTTCGAGGCGGTTGGCAAGTACCAGGCGGGCGACATGTCGGATGCCGAACTGGACGTGCTGGAGCGCGTCGCCTGTCCGTCGGCGGGGGCCTGCGGCGGGCAGTTCACGGCGAACACCATGGCCTGCGTGTCCGAGGCGATCGGGCTGGCGCTGTTCAATTCCTCGGGCATGCCCGCGCCCTACGAGAGCCGCGCGCAATACGGCGAGGCGTCGGGCCGGGCGGTCATGGCCCTGATCGAGAAGAACATCCGGGCGCGCGACATCGTGACCCGCAAGTCGCTGGAAAACGCGGCAAGGGTGGTGGCCTGTACCGGCGGATCGACGAATGCGGGCCTGCATCTGCCCGCGATCGCGCACGAGGCGGGGATCGACTTCGACTTGGGCGATGTATGCGACATCTTCCACGACACGCCGTATTTCGTCGATCTGAAACCGGGCGGTGCCTATGTGGCGAAGGATCTCTATGAGGTCGGCGGCCTTCCGGTGGTGATGAAGGAACTGCGCCGCGCGGGGCTCATCCACGAGGATTGCATCACCGCGTCGGGCAATTCGGTGGGCGAGGAGATCGACAAGGTCACGCTCGAGGCGGATGGAAAGGTCATCTATCCGGTCGAGACGCCGATCACGAAGACCGGCGGCGTGGTCGGCTTGAAGGGAAACATCGCGCCGGACGGGGCCATCGTGAAGGTCGCGGGCATAGAGCCGCAGCATCAGATGTTCACCGGCCCCGCCCGGGTGTTCGAATGCGAGGAGGACGCCTTCGCCGCCGTGAAGGCGCGCGCCTACGAGGAGGGCGAGGTGATCGTGATCCGCAACGAGGGGCCGGCGGGCGGGCCGGGCATGCGCGAGATGCTGGCGACCACCGCGGCCCTGTCGGGACAGGGGATGGGCAAGAAGGTCGCGCTCATCACCGACGGGCGGTTCTCGGGGGCGACACGCGGGTTCTGCGTCGGCCATGTGGGGCCGGAAGCGGCCCATGGCGGGCCGATCGCCCTGCTCCGGGACGGCGACGTGATCACGATCGACGCCATCAAGGGGACGCTGGAGGTCGCGCTGGGCGAGGAGGAGCTGGCGGCCCGACGTGCCGACTGGACCGGACCGCGCAAGACGATCTATGCGTCCGGAGCCCTTTGGAAGTACGCGCAACTGGTCGGGTCCGCCCGGCTCGGCGCCGCGACCCATCCGGGCGCGCGGCACGAGGAGCATGTGTACATGGACCTCTGAGGGGGAGCGGGTTTGGCCGCGTTGGAAATTCGGTCGCATGAGCCTTGGCGGAGAGGTGCACCCTCGATGCCCTGCGCAAAAGGCAATCTGGTCCCGTTGGGCTGGGGCATATGCGCAATCGACTCGGCGGGCGGATTTGCGGCCTAGGGCCGCCGCGGATATGCGAGACCAACGCCGGTGTATGCGCGCCGCCTTCGGTTTTGCCGTCGACATGGGATCCGGTGTCCGGTTACCCGGGCATGTTGGACCATCTCGCTGGTGACCCCTGTTCGGACGGGAGTGTCCGTTTCCGTCTTTCCGCGTCTTTCCGCGTCTTATACGGGGCGCGTCAGGCCGCGACGCTTCGCCAGGCGGGGAGGGATAGCACGACTTCGAACCCGGTCTCGGATCGGCCGACGGTGACGTCCCCGCCATGCATCTCGGCGATCCTGCGCGTCAGGGGCAGACCGAGGCCGAGGCCTTCGGCACGGCGGCGGCGCACGTCCTCGCCCACGGTGAACACTTCCCAGATCGCGTCGCGACGGGAATCTTCGATGCCGGTCCCGTCATCGGTGACCCGGATCGCGATGCCGCCCCCCGCCACCTCGGCCAGCGCGACCTCCGCCTTGTCGCCGCCATGGGCGAGAACGTTGTTCAGGAGACAGGTCAGCGCGAGCTGGAGCTTGGACCCGTCCGCGGTGATGTCTGAGACCGCCGGTCCGGACGACAGGCGAAGGCTCTTGCCGCGCGAGACCATCTGACCCTCCAGCGTCTCGATGGAGCGGCGCACGATCTCCGTCGGGGCGATCCGCGACTCCTCCAGTCCGATATCGCCGGACGACAGCTCCGTGAACGACAGGATACTGCCGATGATGGCATCGAGATGTTCGGCCGCGCTGCGCAGGGCGGAGACGACCTGTTCCTCCTCCCGGTCGACGGGGGCGAGGCAGGAGGCGAGGCCGAGGATGCCGTTCAACGGGGTCCGCAGTTCATGCCCGATCAGATCGAGGAAGGATTGATGCGCATTCCGCGTCACCTCCTGCGCCCGTTCCAGGAGCATCGGATCGGGAATCAGCGGCATTTCGTAAAAGCGGGCGACCATCGTGGCCAGGGAGACGAGCTGTTCCACCTGTTCCGGCTTTGGCGCGTCGTGGGGGACGAGATCGACGGCGCAGACCGTCCCGAGGCAGAAGCCGGAGGACAGGATGACGGGCGCGCTGGCCGAGAAGCGCACATGCGGGGGGCCGGTCACGATCGGATGGTCGCGAAACCGGGGATCCGCATGGGTATCGGGCAGGATTACGGGTCGCCGCGCCGCGACGGTGTAGGCGCACATGGAATGGGTCCGCGGCGTGCCCGCCATCTCGATGCCGTCGATATGGAGGAACCGCTGTTCCTCGGTGCCCATGAGGGAGATGAAGGCCACGGGAGCGCCGAAGATCCGTTTCGCCATGGCGACCACATGGACGAAGAACGGGTCCTCGCCCCGTCCCTCCAGTTTCAGCGCGTCGATCATCGCGGATCTCGCCCGGTCGTTGGCGGGAACCGGATAGGAGTTCGGTGCGCGGGGCGGGATGAACGGCTGCATGGCACCCGCGATACCCGATCGATCGTAAACGTTCGCCTAATGCCGGGTGCGGATTCCGGTGTCATCCTTAATGATCCCCTACCGGCCGGGGGCGTGTCGTTTCCCGCCCCGGTTCAATCCCGAAAGAGCCGCGAGATTGGACCATGCGGGGCATGGTATCGCCCCATTCGCGCACCATCAGGGCCATCGAGTTGAACCAGTTCGAGGGTAGGACGCAGGATGGACCGTCTGTCTGAAATGGAAGCCTTCGCCACGGTCGTGGACCAGGGCGGCTTCACCGATGCGGCGCGCAAGCTCGGCATCTCCAAATCCGCGGTGTCCAAGCACGTCTCCTCGCTGGAGACACGGCTGGGCGCGCGGCTGCTGAACCGCACGACCCGGCGGGTCAGTCCGACGGAGATCGGGCTGGTCTATTACGACCGGGCGCGGAGGGTCCTGAACGATGCGGGCGAGGCGGATGCGCTGGTCACCGCGATGCAGAGCGCGCCGTCGGGCATGCTGCGGGTCTCGGTCGCGACCGATTTCGGGGTCAACCACCTCTCCCCGATCCTGGGCGATTTCCTGACCGAATATCCCGATATCACGGTCAACATGGTCCTCGACAACCGACATGTGGAACTGATCTCCGAGGGGTTCGACCTCGCGGTTCGCATCGGCGAGATGGAGGATTCGACCATGCGGGCCCGCAAGCTGGCCGAGACGCAGAAGCAGATGATCGCCGCGCCGGGCTATCTCGCGGAATACGGGCGCCCGGCGCGGATCGACGACCTGAACGCGCACAAGCTGCTGCATTACTCGAATCAGGCCAACGGATCGGTCTGGCGGGTGACCGCGCCCTCGGGCGAGAAGCGGCAGGTCCGCACCACCGGATCGCTGACGATCAATGACGGGCAATCGCTGCTGCAGGCGGCGGTGAACGGGCTCGGGATTGCGTTCCTGCCGGATTTCCTGTCGGCGGCGGCGCTGCGCGACGGGCGGCTCGTGCCTGCGATCGAAGGCCTGGCGCCGGAGACCGAGGGCATCTTCGCGGCCTATCCGCCCGGCCGCTACACGCAGCCGAAGGTCCGCGCCTTCATCGACTTCCTGGTGGACAGGTTTCGCGACCGCGGGCCGGGGGATTGGTAGGGTCCGGGGCTAATCCGTCGAGGTGACGACCGCCTCCACACGGCGGTTCGCCTCCCGTCCCGCATCGGTATCGTTGCCCGCGACCGGGGCGAAATAGCCGACGCCCCGGCTTTCGACCCGGCCCGCTTCCACGCCGTAGCGCCCGGTGAGGAGGGCGCGGGCGCTGTCGGCGCGACGGCGGGAGATGGCGAGGTTCCCCTCAGCCCCGCCCTGCGCATCCGTATGGCCGACCAGCGCGACCGTTACCGACGGATTGTCGGCCATGTAGCCCGCGAGGGCCGCGAGCGACGGGTAGTCCGGCGCCGTGAGGTCCGAGGAGCCGGTGGCGAAGATCAGGTCCGACAGAACGACATGGCCGAGGGTCGCGAGTGCTGTCCCGATCTCCGAGGTCGGAATGGCGGGTGCCGGTTCGCCGGACGTGACCGGCCCGGGGGCGGGTGCATTCGCGGCGCCGGCGGGCACGATCCGCGTCTCCTGCACGTAGCCCGCATCGCCCGACATGCTGACCAGCAGGGTGGTCCACGCATCCCCCCGACGGGCCGCGAGATAGCGGTAGGCGGTCAGATTCACGAACATCGCGGGCGCGGGCGTCACGTCGATGCCGAACCGGAAGTCGAACCCGCCGCAGCCCCGCGTCTCGCAGGCAAAGGCCACTTCGTAGCCATCGGCCAGCAATTGCTCCCGCAGGGGATCGAGTATCTGCAACGGGGTGGCGCCGGGCGCGTCCAGGCGCCAGGTCCGCCGCGTCACCGCGCCCTCCACCACGCGGAAGGGGACCGCGTCGTCCCAGGGTCCGGTCGCGACCCGATGGGAGGACAGGGGCAGCTCTTCGGAGGAGGTCGGAACGGATGGATAGGGAAGGGCGAGGTTGGCCGCGTCGCCCGGCGCCGCGGCGAACAGGCACGCCGTCAGGATCGCGGATGCGGCCCGGATCACCGTGCCTGGCCGTGATATTCCCGGTTCGGACGCATCGCGATGGCGGAGGCGACGCGGTTCGACATGTTGAAGAAGCCCGCGACGGAGGCGAGGTCGAAGATGTCCCGCTCCGACAGGCCGTGATCGCGGAGATCCTGCCGGTCCTTTTCCCCGATGGTGGCGGAGGCCTTCGTCATCAGGACGGCGAAATCGAGCATGGCGCGCTGCCGCGGCGTGATCGGCGCGATCCGGTAGTTCGCGGCGACGGCCTCGCCCAGCATCGGATCGCCCGAAAGCTGCCGCACCGCGGCCCCATGGGCCACGAGGCAGTAGAAGCAGCGGTTCTCGGCGGAGACCGCGACCGCCACCATCTCCCGCTCCAACTTGGTGAGGCCGGAAGGCGCCAGCATCAGGTCGTTATACATCCCCGTGAAGGCGTTGAGCTTGTCCACGTCGAACGCGTAGGCGCGTAGCACGTTCGGCACGAATCCCAGCTTCTCGACGCAGATGTCGAAATACCGCTGCGTCTCGGGCGGGAGCGGATCGACCGGCGGCAGGTCGAGGGCGGTCGGGGACTCGTCTGTTGTATCGGTCATGCGCCCTCCGGATGGCGTCGGTAATGGTAGCCCATGGCGCGCGTCATGCCAGCGGCGGCATAGGCCGCGTTGGCGGGGCCGTTGTCGCGCGCGGCCACGAGGGCAAGCTGCGTGCAGCCTTCGGCCCTCGCCCAATGCGCCGCCGCCCGCAGCATGTTGCCCGCGACGCCCTTGCGCCGCCGTTCCGGCAGGACATGGGCGGCCGAGAGCATCGCGGTATCCCCATGGGCCGCGACGAAGGCCGCGCCCGCCGCGCGGTCGTCTGCCCGCCCGAGGATGCCCGCGGGACGGGCGGCGCGGGCCATCACCGCCTGTCGCGCGGGACCGATGCCGCCCTCCGCCCAGATATCCTGCATGATCCGCAGGGGCGGCCAGATGGTGAAGGCGGTGGCGTAGGGCATGATTTCCGTCGTCAGGTGGGCGACGGGACTGGTCCAGAGCGTCACCGGATCCTCGATCCCGTAGCCCCGCTCGCCGAGCGCGGCATCGAGCGCGTCCTGTCCGGGGAAGAGAATGAAACCGGGGCGTTGCCCGTGGGCCAGAACCGCCGCCTCCGCCTCGGCGATCCGGTCGGGCGCGTCGCCGGAGATGGCCGATACCCGCCCGCCCGCGCCCTTCGTCAGGCGCAAGGTCCAGGGCCCGACGATCTCCGTCCGCTCGGCGGGCCAGCAGGCGTCGATGGTCGCGAGAAAGGTGTCGGCCGCCCCGTCGATCACGCGAACAGCGCCCGGAGCCGCGCGGTCGCCGCCTCCACGATCTCGGCATCCTGCCCCCGGATCACGACATTGGCGCCGTAGCGGCCATCCTTCTGGAACGGATAGGACCCCATGGAGAGGTCGGGGAAGTCCGACGCCAGGTCGCCCAGCGGTCCCGCGATGTCCCCCTCCCCCCGGTCGATCCGGGTCGAGGTGGAGGTGAGCGGCACGCCCCCGGTGAGGGTGGGCAGGACGCTCCCCACCATCGCCTGGAACACCGACGGCACGCCGGCCATGACGTGGACGTTGCCGAGGGTGAAGCCCGGGGCGACGCTGACCGGATTGTCGATCAGCGTCGCGCCTTCGGGAATGCGGGCCATGCGCAGGCGGGGGGCGTTGAGCTCCATCCCCTGCCGCTCGTAATGGATCGCCAGCAGGGCGCGGGCGTCGTCGCGCACGTCGACCGTCGCGCCGAAGGCCGCGCCGATGGCATCGGCGGTGATGTCGTCATGGGTCGGCCCGATGCCGCCGCTGGTGAACACGACGTCCCACGCTTCGCTCAGCGCCTGCACCGCGGCCACGATGGCGTTGTGATCGTCGCTGACGACCCGGACCTCGGACAGGACGATGCCCGCCTCGGTCAGGCGCCCGGCCAGATGATGCATGTTCGCATCGCGGGTGCGGCCCGACAGGATCTCGTCCCCGATGACGAGCATGGCGGCTGTGGGATTGGCGGCGTTCGGATCGGGCATGGTCGGCTCCTCTTCGGCTGCGGTATAGGGCGGGGATATGCGCTTCGCCACACCCCTGATCCCCGCCACCCTCGTCCGCCGCTACAAGCGGTTCCTCGCGGATGCGGTGCTGGAGGACGGGCGCGAGGTCACGGCCCATTGTCCCAATCCCGGCGCCATGACCGGACAGGCGGATCCGGGTGCGCGCGTCTGGCTGGAGCCGAACGACGATCCGCGGCGCAAGCTCGCCTACGGCTGGCGACTGGTGGAAATGGGCGGCGGGGCGCTCGGTTGCGTCGATACCGGCCTCGCGAACCGGATCGTCGGCGACGCGCTCCGGGCCGGGGCGGTTCCCGGCCTCCATGGGTTCGGGACGTTGCGGGCGGAGGTCGCCTACGGAACCGGCAGCCGGGTCGACTTCCTCCTGACCGGCGACGGACCGGATACCTATGTGGAGGTGAAGGCCGTCTCCCTCCGCCGCACCGGCACGCTGGCGGAGTTCCCCGACACGGTCACCGCCCGCGGCGCGCGCCACATGGCGGAGCTGGCGGAGATGCGGCGGCAGGGGCACCGGGCGGCGGTGGTGTTCCTCGTGCAGCGCACCGATTGCGATGCGGTCGCGGTAGCCGGTGACATCGACGCAGCCTATGCCGCGGCCTTTCGCGCCGCCCGGGATGCGGGGGTGGAGGCGGTCGGCCTCTCGACGCGGATATCCACCGACGGGATCGTGGCCGGGCCGCTCTTGCCGGTGGCGACTGGATAATTCCGTGCGGGCGCATTATGTCGCCGGGCCAGACGGAGGATGATCGACGTGGACGAACATCGCGGACGGTTGACGCGCGAAGGTATCCGCATCCACGAGGACGCGGATTTCGCAGGCATGCACGCGGCGGGTCGCCTCGCGGCCGGGATCCTGGACCGGGTCGCGCCCCATGTCGTGCCCGGTGCGACGACCGGCGCGCTCGACCGCCTCGTGACGGAGTGGGTGGCCGAGGCCGGCGCGACCTCCGCCACGATCGGCTACAAGGGATACGAACACGCCTCCTGCATCAGCGTGAACCACGTCGTCTGCCACGGGATCCCGGGGGACAAGGTACTCAAGGACGGCGATATCCTGAACATCGACGTCACCGTGATCGTGGACGGGTGGTTCGGCGATACCAGCCGGATGTTCGTCGCCGGAACCGCGTCCCGCAAGGCCGAGCGCCTGATGCAGGTCACCCATGACGCGCTGATGAAGGGGATCGACGCGGTCCGACCGGGCAAGACGTTCGGCGATATCGGTTTCGCGATCCAGGCCCATGCCGAGGCGCATCGCATGTCCGTCGTCCGCGACTTCTGCGGCCACGGCCTCGGCCGGGTGTTCCACGCGCCGCCCAACGTGCTGCATTACGGGCGACCGGGGACGGCGGCGGTGCTGGAGGAGGGGATGTTCTTCACCATCGAGCCGATGGTGAATCTCGGACGTCCCGAGACCAAGGTGCTGGCCGACGACTGGACCGCCGTGACCCGCGACAAGTCGCTGTCGGCGCAGTTCGAGCATTCCATCGGCGTGACGGCGACCGGGGCGGAGATCTTCACGCTCTCGCCCGCGGGGCTGTTCCATCCGACCTGGGGCGGGGCGGCGGAATAGGAAACTGCGCCGGGTTTAATCCCATCTTTACCGGCGGGTGCCCAGATGGGGCCATGTCGACCCGCCCGATCCCTCCCATCCTGTCCGAGGCTCCGACGCCCGACCTGTTCCCCGCCTGTTCCGCCGTGCCGGTCGCGCCGCCGCGCCGGTCTGCGCCGGAACGCGATCACCGCCTGAACCATCGCGCCCGCCTGCGCGAGCGGTTCCTCCGCGGCGGGGCCGTGGCGATGCCGGATTACGAATTGCTCGAAATGATCCTGTTCCGGGCCCTGCCGCGCGGCGACACCAAGGCGCTGGCCAACCGGCTCCTGCGGACGTTCGGGGATCTCAACCGCGTGATGGCCGCGTCCCAGGCGCGCCTGGCGGCGGTGGACGGCGTGGGGGAGGCCGTGGTGGCGCAGATCAAGATCATGGAGGCGGTGGGACACCGGATGGCCCGCGCGCGGATCATCGACCGCCCCATCCTCGCCTCCTGGGATGCGCTGCTGACCTATCTGCGCACCGCGATGGCGCATCAGGGGGTGGAGCGGTTCCGCACGCTCTATCTCGACCGCCGCAACGTCCTGATCGCCGACGAGGAGATGGGGGAGGGGACGGTGGATCACGTGCCCGTCTATCCGCGGGAGGTCGTCAAGCGGGCGCTGGAACTCGACGCCTCGGCGCTGATCCTCGTCCATAACCATCCGTCCGGCGACCCGACCCCGTCGGAGGCCGACATCGCCATGACCTACACGATCCGCGATGCGGCGCAGGCGCTGGGCCTCGTGCTCCACGACCACCTGATCGTGGGCAAGGGGCGGGAGCTGTCGTTCCGCTCGGAGGGCATTCTCTGAGGGGTGCGCTGGTCCTCAGCCCACCGCGTCGAGGATGTAGCGGGCCGTCATCAGGTCCAGATGCGCGCCCCCGCCGTTCTTGAACAGTGTGATCTCGTCGTCGGATTGTCGCCGCATGGCCTCACCGTCGTAGAAATCCGCGATGACGTCTTCCCGCGTGACGAGCCCGGCGGCCAGGGGAATCTTCAACTCCCCGATATGGTCCAGCACCGTCTCCCGCGAATCGACGAAGATGCGCGCGCGCCGCAGGACGTCGTCATCCGCCTCGCGCATATCGGGCCGGTAGGCACCGATCAGGTCGATATGCTGACCGGGGCGCAGCCATTCGCCGCGCAGGACCGGCTCCGTCGCCATGGTGGCGCAGGTGACGATATCCGCGCCTTGCACCGCCTCCGCGAGGTCGGGGGCGACGTCGATCCCCCGCTCGGCGGCGAAGGCGACGGCGGTCGCCTCGGTGCGGGACCAGGTGGCGAAGGTCGCGTCCGGGAAGGCGGCGGAATAGGCGTCGTGGAGCGACCGGGCGACGGTTCCGCTTCCGACGATCAGGATCCGGCGGCTGTCGGGCCGTGCGAGGCGGGTCGCGGCCAGAAGGCTGTCACCCGCGGTCTTCCACCGGGTGACGAGCGCGAAGTCGAGCATCGCCGCGAGCGTTCCATCCGTATCGGAGAAGAGCGAAACCGCCCCGCCGATGGCAGGCTTCCCCTGCGCCTTGTTGCCCGGAAAGATCGTCGCCGTCTTCACCAGCGCACCCAGCCCGTCGATCCAGGCCGACCGGGACAGGAGCGTATCCGGATCGCGATAGAGGAACGTGTCCCCGATCTCCGCCCGCGGGCGCGCATGGCCCGCCTCCAGCGCCCGGGTCAGGTCGAGCCAGTCCAGCGCGGTCTCCGCCGCCGGTCCGATGAACGGGATCGTCATGCGGCATCCTCCTCGGTCAGCAGGCCCTCGGCCACAAGGCGGTCTGCCCAGCCGTCGGGCGTCGTGAACAGATGCGTGCCCCAGCCGCGGGCGGCGGCGGCGGCGACGTTTGCGGGCCGGTCGTCGGCGAACAGGATCGCATCCCCCGAGAGGTCCGTCGCTTCCTCCACCATTTCGAAGATGCGGGGATCGGGCTTGATGACGCCCATCCGGCCCGAGACGAAGGCGGTGTCGAACTCCGTCAGGAAGTCGAAATGTCTGGCGGCGAGATCGAAGCTCTCGACCCCGAAATTGGTCAGCGCATGGACCGGCATATCCCGCGCCCGCAAGGCTCGGAGCAGGCGGACGGATCGGTCGATCACCGGCGTCGCCAGCTCCAGCCAATGGTCGTGCCACATCCGGATCTCGGCGGCGAAGGCGGGGTTCGCGTCAGCGGTCTCGTAGATGATGTCCCGGAACCCCTCGCCCAGGTCCACCCGGTCGTTCATGGCGTGCAGATCGACCGCGGCGAACATTTCCCGTCGCCGCGTCTCGCCCACGCGGGCGTCATAGAAGCGTTCCGGCTGCCAGCCGATGAGGACGTTGCCGATGTCGAAGATGACGGCCCGGATCGTCATGACAGATGCTCCGCATGGAAGGCGACATGGTCGGCGGCAAAGGTCGAGATGGTGAAGTAGCTGTGATCGTAGCCGTCCTGCAGCCGGAGGGTGGCGCCGGTGCGGGCCCGGGCGAGGGCCGCGGCGAAGGTGTCGGTGCCGAGCTTGTCGGCGAAGGGATCCTCCGTGCCGGTGTCGATCAGGCAGGAGGGAAGCGCCGCGCCGCCTTCGAGCAGGCGGGTCGCATCGTGGGCGGCCGGATCGCCGGTATAGGCGGTCAGTTGCGGCTTGCCCCAATCGCTCTCGCTCGGGTTGCAGATCGGCGCGAAGGCGGACACGGAGCGGTAGCGACCCGGATGCCTGAGCGCGAGGGTCAGTGCGCCGTGCCCGCCCATGGAATGTCCCATGATCGCCTGCCGCTCCGGGTCGAGGTCGAACGCGTCGAAGAGGAGGTCGGGGAGGTCCGAGAGGAGATAGCTCTCCATCCGGTAATTCCTTGCCCAGTCGCCCTCCGTCGCGTCGACGTAGAAGCCCGCGCCCTGACCCATGTCGAATGCATCGTCGTCGGGCACGTCCGCGCCGCGCGGGCTTGTGTCCGGGAAGGCGATCGCGATCCCGGAGGTTGCGGCGTACGCCTGCAGGCCCGCTTTGGTCATCGCGTTCTCGTGGGTACAGGTCAGGCCCGACAGATACCACAGGACCGGCGCGCCGACAGGGTCGGGCGGCAGGTAGAGACCGAAGGTCATGTCCGTCCCGGTCGCGCGGGAGGCATGGGAATGAACGCCCTGCACGCCGCCGAAGCAGCGGTTTTCCGATAGCGTCTTCAAGAGGTTCCTCCGGTGAGCAGGCCGACGATGGCCGAAACGGTGACGATGGAGATCGCGGTGGAGACGAGGATCGCGGCGCTGACCCGTTGCGGTGCGACACCGTAATGCTGGGCCAGCATGTAGACGTTCCCGGCCACCGGCAGGGCCGCGGCGGAGATCATCACGGTGGCCGCGAACGGGTCGGCGACTGGGAAGAGCACCAGCGCCGAGAGGGCGACGGCGGCGGGGTGGAGGACGAGCTTGCAGAAGGTGAGCCAACCGGCGACGGACATGCGCTCGGCCGTCTTGCCCGCGAGGGAGGCGCCGATGGCGAAGAGGGCGCCGGGCGTGGCGGCCGCGCCGAGGATGGAGACGAACTCGTTCACCGGGGCCCACAATTCGCGTCCGGTCGCGGACCACAGGATGCCCGCGGTGATCGACACGATCATCGGGTTCTTGACGAGACCCCCGCCGACGGTGCGCAGGGTCCGGGCGGAGATGCGCCCTTCGCGGGAGCCGGTGATGAGGATCACGATCAGCGAGGAGAAGACGATCAGGTCCGTCGCGAGCACCATCAGCATCGGTCCCGCGCTGGCCGGTCCGAGCAGGAGGATGAACATCGGGATGCCCAGAAATCCAACGTTTCCAATGGTCGCAACCTGCGCCTCCACCGCGCATTCGGCAACGGAGAGGCCGCGGAAAAGGCCAACGGCGGTCGCGATCAGGTAGACGATCCCGCAGCCCCAGAGATAGGCGGTGATGAAGCGCAGGTCGAAGATTTCGGCCAGGGTCAGGTTCGCGGCGAAGCTGAACAGCATGGCCGAGAGGGCGAAGTAGAACACGAACTTGGTGAGGTAGGCGGTCGCCTCGGGGGTGAAGAACCGGGTCCGTCCGGCGGCATAGCCGAGCGCGATCAGCGCGAAGAAAGGGATGGTCTTGAGGAAGATCGCGAGCATCTGCGACGGGTAGCGGGCGGGGTCCGGCCTGTCCAGAAACCACGTATGCCGGCGGTGCATACGGCCGTGCGCCTTTCGTGCATACAAACGTCATACCGACCGCGCGCTAACGGAAGGGTAATCGTTCGCCCGCAGGGTCGCGGGTCGGACCCGGCTACCCCCCACGCTCAACCCGAACCGATCAGGATGCCCGCCGCGAGCACGAGGCCGCCGCCGAGGACGACCTGGAGGGCGGCGCGCCAGAACGGCGTCTCCATCCAGCGGTTCTGGATCCAGGCGATGGCCCAAAGCTCGACGAAGACCACGGCGATGGCGATGGTCGTGGCGAGGGTGAAATCCGGGATCAGGTAGGGGAGCGCGTGGCCGAGGCCGCCGAGGGTGGTCATCACGCCCGACGCGATGCCGCGCTTGAGGGGCGAGCCGCGGCCCGAAAGCTGTCCGTCGTCGGAAGCGGCCTCGGTGAAGCCCATGGAGATGCCCGCGCCGACGGAGGCGGCGAGACCGACGAGGAACGTGGTCGACGTGTCTTGTGTCGCGAAGGCCACGGCGAAGATCGGCGCCAGGGTCGAGACGGAGCCGTCCATCAGGCCCGCGAGGCCGGGCTGCACCCAGGTCAGGACGAAGCGCCGCCGGGCGAGGTCGTCCTCGGTGTCGCGATCCGTATCGGTGAGCGCGTCCGAGAGGTCGAGCGCGCGGCGTTCGTGACCCGCCTCGGCGGCGGCGAGATCCCCGAGGAGCTTGCGGGTCGCGGTATCCGACGTCGCCTGGGCGGCGCGGGTATAGAAGTCGTAGGCATCGCGCTCCATCGCCGCCGCCTCCGACCGGATGCGGTCCAGCCCGAGTCCCTCGATCAGCCAGATCGGGCGCCGGGCGTAGAAGCCCGCCACATGCTCCCGCCGGATGAGGGGGATGACCTTGCCGAAGCGTTCGCCATGCAGGTCGATCAGGCGCCGGCGGTGAACGTCCTCCTCCTCCGCCATGCCGTCGAAGAGGGCGGCGCTGTCGGGGTAATCCTGGCGCAGATGCTCGGCATAGGTCCGGTAGATGCGGGAATCGTCTTCCTCCGACGAGACGGCGAGCGCCAGCACCTCCTGTTCGGAGAGGTCCCGGAACCGGCGGCGGAAGACGAAGGCGGACAGCATAGCGAGAGGATAGGCGCTCGGCGGACCGGCGCAAGCATCGGCGGATATGAACCGATCGGTTCAGTTTGTGATTGACGGGTGCGGGATCGGCTCGCTATTGCTGACTTATGGACTGAACGGTTCAGTTCAAATATTCTACCATCCCTATATGAGGAGACCGCCATGACCAGAACATTTCTCGTGGCCCTGATCGCGACCTGCCTCGCCTTTCCCGCCTTCGCCGACCGGATCGACATCGACGACGACGGCTGGTCCCGGGTGGAGGAGTCCGCGAGTCCCGGGTTCGCGGTCGATATCGACGATGACGGCTGGACGCGCGTCGAGACCACGCGGATCCGGACGGACGATACCGGGTTCCGGCGCGGCGGGGATTGCACCCAGCTCGAACGGTCGGCGGGCCTGTCGGGGGAGGCCTGCGGTGTCCTCGGACGGGCGGAGCTGGTCCGGCGGATCGGCGACGACTGATCCCTCCGACCCCGGGAGGGAGGTGCGGACCGGTCCTTCGGGGCCGGTCCGTGCCGTCATGTGTACGATTCGGTTCAGTTGATGCTTGTCCGGGCCGCACCCCGTCTGTAATTTGAGCACGAACAGTGGGGTAACCGGTATGAACGACGCGACGCCCATCAAGCGGGGGCGGAAATACGACCAGGTCCTGGAAGGCGCGCGTTCGGTGTTCATGTCCGATGGCTACGAAGGGGCGAGCGTCGATGCCATCGCCCGGGCCGGAGGTGTCTCCAAGGCCACGCTCTACAGCTATTTCGCCGACAAGCGTCTATTGTTCATGGAAGTGGCGAAGGCGGAATGCAGCCTCCAGATCGCGGAGGCCGAATCGATCCTGACGGATGAATCGACCCCGCGCGAGGTCCTGACGACCGCCGCCGACCGGATGCTCGGCTTCTTCCTGTCGTCCTTCGGACAGTCGATCTTTCGCATGTGCGTGGCAGAGTCCGACCGCTTCCCGGAGCTCGGGCGCGAGTTCTACGAGACCGGACCGAAATTCTTCCGGGCAAAATGGGTCGAGTACCTGCGCTGCGCGGTCGCCGACGGGGACCTCGTGGTCGAGGATTTCGAGCTGGCCGCCGATCAGTTCGCGGAGCTGTGCAAGGCGAGCCTGTTCCCCGAGATGATGTTCGGCATCCGCAAGGAGGTCACCGCTGCCGAGAAGAAGCGCGTCATCGACGGCGCGGTGGACACGTTCCTCGCCCGCTACGGACCCCGCTGACCGTCAGACGGGCCGGATGCTGGCCGTGACGTAATTCACCGACAGATCCCGCTCGGACAGGCGCCAGGACCAGGTGATCGGGTTGAAGACGAAGCCCATCCGGTCGACCGGCGTGAGCCCCGCATCCCGCAGCAGGCCGTAGAGTTCGTCAGGGGTGATGAACTTGGACCAGTCATGGGTCCCCTTCGGCAGCCAGCGCATCACCTGCTCCGCGCCGAAGATCGCCATGACGTAGGATTTCGGGTTCCGGTTCAGCGTCGAGCAGACCATCAGGCCGCCGGGCCGCAGAAGGTCGTGGCAGGCCGTCAGATAGGCGATGGGGGAGGAGACATGCTCCACCACCTCCATGTTGAGGATGACGTCGAAGGGCGCCTCTCCGGCCGTTACCAGCGCCTCGGCGGAGGTGTGGCGGTAGTCGATGTCGAGGCCGGATTGTTCGGCATGGGCCCGGGCCACGGGGATGTTCCGTTCCGCCGCGTCGACGCCCGTCACGGTCGCGCCGAGCCGGGCCATCGGTTCCGACAGAAGCCCGCCGCCGCAGCCGATATCGAGGATACGCAGCCCGTCGAAGGGACGGTCCGTCGAGAGGTCGCGGTCGAACTCCCCCGCGATCTGGGTGGTGATGTAGTCGAGGCGGCAGGGATTGAGCATGTGCAGGGGTTTGAACTTGCCGTTCGGGTCCCACCATTCGGCGGCCATGGCCTGGAACTTGGCGATCTCGCCGTCGTCGATCGTGGTGGTCATGGCGCCTGATCCTCCGCATCTGAAACCCGTGGTGACGGGCGGCCTGAACCCTATATAGGGTTCGCAATGGACCGGAACACGCATCACGGAACGGGAACCGCCCTCTACCCGCCGATCGACCCGTTCGATCAGCGGATGGTCGAGGTGGGGGACGGCCACAGGCTCTATGTCGAGCAATGCGGCAATCCCGACGGCCTGCCGGTCGTGGTGCTGCATGGCGGGCCGGGCGGCGGGTGCAGTCCGATGATGCGGCGGTTCTTCGATCCGGCGATCTGGCGGGTGATCCTGTTCGATCAGCGCGGCTGCGGCCGGTCGCGGCCCCATGCGAGCGTGGCGGCGAACACGACCTGGCATCTGGTGGACGATATCGAGCGGCTGCGCACGCTGCTGGAGATCGAGCGCTGGGCGGTGTTCGGCGGCTCCTGGGGGGCGACGCTGGCGCTGATCTACGGGATCTCGCGGCCGGAGCGGGCGGCGCGCCTGATCCTGCGGGGCGTGTTCCTCATGGAGCGGCGGGAGCTGGACTGGTTCTACGGCGGCGGGGCCGGGCAGTTCTGGCCCGAGCAGTGGCGGCGGTTCACCGACCCGATCCCCGAGGACGAGCGCGGCGACCTGATCGGAGCCTATCACCGGCGCCTGTTCGACACGGCCCCCCACGAGCAGGTGCGCTTCGCCCGCGCCTGGGCCGCGTGGGAGAACGCGCTGGCCTCGGTCCGCAGCCAGGGACATTCGGGCGAACCGAACGGGGAGTACGCCCGGGCCTTCGCGCGGCTGGAGAACCATTACTTCAGCCATGCGGGCTTCCTCGACCGGGACGGCTGGATCCGCGCCAATCTCGATGCGCTCAGGGATGTGCCCGGCGTGATCGTGCAGGGTCGCTACGACATGATCTGTCCGCCGCTCTCGGCGCAGCTTCTGGCCGATGGGTGGCCCGCCGCAACGCTGCATATGGTGCCCTTCGCGGGCCATGCCCTGTCGGAGCCGGGGATCGCCGAACAACTCGTCCGCTCGCTCGACCGGATCGGGCGCGACCGCGCGGAGAGCCTGCGCTTCGACTGACGGGCGCATGATGGAGGTGGCGGGCTGACAATCGCCGTGACCGGCGCTAGACGGGGCGGCGAAACGCGCCCCCGACGGAGAGCCCCCGCATGGACGTCCAACCCACCGCCATCCCGGAGGTCCTTCTGCTGACCCCGCGCCGGTTCGGCGATATCCGCGGCTTCTTCGCCGAGACGTGGAACGCCCGGACCTTCGCCGCCGCCGGGATCGACGCGGCATTCGTGCAGGATAACCATTCGCTGTCGGAGGCGGTGGACACGGTGCGCGGCCTGCATTTCCAGGCGCCGCCCCACGCGCAGGCCAAGCTGGTGCGGTGCGGGCGCGGACGGCTTTGGGACGTGGTCGTGGACATCCGCCGGGGCTCGCCCACCTACGGCGACTGGGTCGGGGCGGAGCTTTCGGCGGAGAGAGGCGAGATACTGTGGGTGCCGGAAGGGTTCGCCCACGGCTTCGCCACCCGGGAGCCGGGAACCGAAATCGTCTACAAATGCACGGATTACTACACGCCCGAGGCCGACGGTGCGATCCGCTGGGACAGCGCAGGCGCGGATTGGGGCCTGTCGGGTGAGGCGATCCTGTCGGAGAAGGACAGGACCGCCCCGCCGCTCGATGGGTTCGACAGCCCGTTCGTCCATGACGGGACCCCGTCCGGAGCCGTCGCATGAAGCTGCTGGTGACGGGGGGGGCGGGCTTCATCGGGTCCGCGGTGGTGCGGCAGGCGATCCGCGAGGGGCTGGAGGTCGTGAACCTCGACGCGATGACCTACGCCGCCTGCCTCGACAACGTGGCCTCCGTGGCGAACATGCCGGGATACGCGTTCGAGGAAGCGGACATCCGCGACCGTCCGGCGCTGGACCGCATCTTCGCCGAACATGCACCCGATGCGGTGATGCATCTGGCCGCCGAGAGCCATGTGGACCGGAGCATCGACGGGCCCGGTGCGTTCATGGAGACGAACGTGATGGGGACCTTTCACCTGCTGGAAGCGGCGCGCGCCCATTGGGTGAAGACCGGGCGTCCGGAGGGTTTCCGGTTCCACCACATCTCCACCGACGAGGTGTTCGGAACGCTGGGCGAGACCGGGCAGTTCACCGAGGACACGCCCTACGATCCGCGCAGTCCGTATTCGGCATCGAAGGCGTCGTCGGACCATCTGGTCCGCGCGTGGCACGAGACCTACGGACTGCCGGTGGTGCTGACCAACTGCTCAAACAATTACGGGCCGTTCCATTTCCCCGAAAAGCTGATCCCCGTGGTGATCCTGAACGCGCTGCACGGGCAGCCGATCCCGGTCTATGGCGCGGGGGAGAACGTACGCGACTGGCTCTATGTCGAGGATCACGCCGATGCCCTGCTGACGGTGCTGCGGCAGGGGGCCGTTGGGCGGAGCTACAATATCGGGGGAGAGAACGAGGCGCGGAACATCGACCTCGTCCGAACCATATGTGCGATCCTGGACCGGCTGCGGCCGGATGGCGCGCCGCATGACCGCCTGATCGAATTCGTGACCGACCGGCCGGGGCACGACGCCCGCTACGCCATCGACCCTTCGAGGATGCGCGAAGAGCTGGACTGGCGGCCATCGGTGACGCTGGAAGAGGGGCTGGAGCGGACGGTGCGCTGGTATCTGGACAACGAGGATTGGTGGCGTCCGCTTCTGGCGCGCGAGGGCGTCGGCACCCGGCTGGGCAGGTCGGCGTGAGCGGCCTTCTCATCTTCGGACGCTCCGGTCAGGTCGCGCGGGAACTGGCGCGCGCCGCACCGGACGCGACGTTTCTCGATCGGGCGGCGGCCGACCTGTCGCGACCGGGCGCTTGCGCCGCCGCGATCGAGCGCCACGGGCCGGACGCGGTCGTGAACGCCGCCGCCTGGACAGACGTGGACGGGGCCGAGACGGCGGAGGCGGAGGCCACCGCGGTCAACGGCGCGGCCCCCGGCGAGATGGCCCGGACCTGCGCCGCGCGGGGGATACCCTTCATCCATATCTCGACCGATTACGTCTTCGACGGCTCGGGCGAACGGCCTTGGCGGCCGCAGGACGGGACCGGACCGCCGGGCGCCTACGGCCGCTCCAAGCTTGCGGGCGAGGCAGCGGTCCGGGAGGCAGGCGGATTGTTCGTGATCCTGCGGACGAGCTGGGTCGTGTCCGCGCATGGGAAGAACTTCGTGCGGACGATGCTCCGGCTCGGGGCGGAGCGGGACAGCCTGCGCATCGTCGCCGACCAGATCGGCGGCCCGACCCCGGCCCGCGCCATCGCCGTGGCCTGCCTCGCCTGCATCGACGGCCTCCGCGCGGGCAAGCCTTCGGGCATCCACCACTTCGCGGGCGTGCCCGATACGAGCTGGGCCGATTTCGCGCGCGCCATCTTCACGGCGGCGGATCTCGATTGCCGGGTCGAGGATATCCCGAGCGCCGCATTCCCCACGCCCGCCGCGCGTCCGGCCAATTCCCGGCTCGACTGTACCGCGCTGGCCGAGACCTACGGGATCGAGCGTCCCGACTGGCGCGCGGGACTGGCCGACATCATCGCCGAACTGGAGACCGCATGACAGATCGCAAGGGCATCATCCTGGCCGGAGGCTCCGGCACGCGGCTCTATCCGATCACCGTCGGCGTCTCGAAGCAGCTCCTGCCGATCTACGACAAGCCGATGGTGTATTACCCGCTCACCGTTCTGATGCTGGCGGGGATACGCGACATCGCGGTCATCACCACGCCCCATGACCAGGAACAGTTCGCGCGCACCCTTGGCGACGGGACCCAATGGGGCATCTCGCTCACCTACATCGTGCAGGACAGCCCCGACGGGCTGGCGCAGGCCTATCTTCTGGCGGAGGATTTCCTGGACGGGGCGGGGAGCGCCATGGTGCTGGGCGACAATATCTTCTTCGGGCACGGCCTTCCGGAGATGCTGGCCCGGATCCCGGCGGAAGGCGGCACGGTTTTCGGATACCACGTCGCCGATCCGCAGCGATACGGCGTCGTCGGGTTCGAACCGGACGGGTCGGTGCGGGAGATCGTGGAGAAGCCGGAGGTCCCGCCCTCGAACTACGCGGTGACCGGGCTTTATTTCCTCGACGGGACGGCGCCTGCCCGCGCGCGGCGGGTCAAGCCGTCCGCCCGGGGCGAACTGGAGATCACGACGCTGCTGGAAAGCTATCTCGCCGATGGCGCGCTTTCGGTGGAGCGGATGGGGCGGGGCTATGCCTGGCTCGACACGGGCACCCATGCGAGCCTGCTGGATGCGGGGAATTTCGTGCGCACCCTGTCCCAGCGGCAGGGATTGCAGACCGGTTGCCCGGAGGAGGTCGCCTTCGACCTCGGGTGGATCGACGCGAAGCAACTCCGGGCCCGCGCCGATCTCTTCGCCAAGAACGAATACGGCGCGTATCTGGCGCGCCTGCTGCCCTAGGCCCAGCGGCCCGCGGCGGTGACGTGGACGTTCATCGAATTGCCCGCGTCGAACGTGCCGGAGCTGCCGATGATGCGGAACTGGATGAGCGTCGCCTTCGTCTCGTCCACCGCGTCGCAGACCAGCGCGCCGAGATGGCGGGGGGTGACCGCCAGCGTGGCGCCGCCGAGACCCGCGGTGGCGGCGATCACGGGCACGTCGCCCGCCGCGAAGGCCGCCGGGAAGGTCCAGTCCGCGCCAAGCTCCGTCGCGGATGTCTGCGTCACCGTCAGGCGATGGCGGCAGATCATCGTGCCGTCGGCATATTTGACGAAGTGACCGTTCGCCGTCTCCCCGCTCTCGATCAGGCCACCGGTCGGCGCACCGGCCGCCAGCGATACGGGCGACAGCGCATTGCCGCGGCCGAAGGTCCAGTCGGTCCGTGCGAGCTTGCCATTCGTGTCGTCGGCATCCGCCTGAACCGCCGCGCCCGTGGCTTCCCCCGTGGCGGGATCGAGGCGAAGCGCCGTGGTCCAGGCCGCGCCATCCGCGCTGACCTTCACCGTGAAGGCGTCCTCTCCGGCGCAGCCCATTTCGGCGCGTCCCGAGAACCCGGTCTGGAACAGCAGCGACGCGGTCTCCGAGGTGTTCGCCTTGTTCAGCTTGAGCTGATGCCCCGCGCCGTCATGGGTCAGCAGGGTGGCATCCGCGCCGACCGCCAGCCGGTTGGTCGCGTCTGCCGCCGCGTTGATGCCGAGTTGATCGGCGCTTGCCGCCGGCACGCCCCAGACGCCGCCGCGATGGACCACGTCCGCGCCCAGCGCCACCACATGCACGCGCCACCCTTCGGACGGTACGAGGAACGCCCAGGCCGCGTCCTGTCGCACGGCGAGGGCGCCGTCCCGTCCGGTCCAGTCGCCCGTGGCGCCCGGCGCCACGATGTGGCGGTCGCCGTCGACCGGGGCGGCGGGCGGTTCGGTCCGGTCCATGTCCAGTGCGACCGGCTGGACCAGCGCGTCGAGCCGACGGATCGCTTCGTTATGGGTGACGTGCTTCTGCGCCTGGGACGCCTGGATCAGCGGCAGCGAGAGGATGGTGGATTGGTCGGTCATGGCGATGGCGGGCCTCCGAGGGGAATGAAGCCCCGGACATTCCCGCCGAGCAGTTAACGATTCGTCAACGAAGATGGGCCGCACCGGGCAGGTGGGCGCGTTTGACAGGGCTGCGTTTCTCGTCCACCCCGGCATCATGCGCACCGCCCTCGTCACCGGTTCGGCCGGGTTCATCGGCTTCCATCTCTCCCGCCTGCTCCTGTCGCGCGGCTGGTCCGTCGTGGGTATCGACAGCCTGTCGGACTATTACGACGTGGAGTTGAAGCGCCGCCGTCACGGGATCCTGACCGAAAGCGAGCGGTTTCGGGCGGTCGAGGCGGATGTCTCCACGCCCGACCTCGTGCGCGACCTCCTGTCGGACCGACCCGCCGACGCGATCGTCCATCTTGCGGCCCAGGCGGGCGTTCGACATTCGATCGACGCGCCCCGGGACTACGTCACCGCGAACCTCGTCGGCGCGTTCGAGATCCTGGAGGCGGCGCGCGCCCATCCGCCCGCGCATCTCCTGATGGCGTCCACCTCCTCGGTCTACGGCGCGGAGCCGGACATGCCCTACCGGGAGACCCAGAAGGTCGATGCCCAGATGTCGTTCTACGCCGCCACCAAAAAGGCGAACGAGGCCATGGCGCACAGCTATGCGCATCTCTACCGCGTACCGACCACGATGTTCCGGTTCTTCACCGTCTACGGCCCGTGGGGGCGGCCCGACATGGCGCTCTTCAAGTTTACCCGCGCGATCCTCGCGGGTAAGGCCATCGACGTCTACAACCACGGCCGGATGCGTCGCGACTTCACCTATGTCGACGACCTGGTCGCGGGGATCGCGGCGCTTATCAATGTGCCGCCGGGCACCGCGCCCGTCTCCGCGGCCGACAGCCTCAGCCCCGTCGCCCCGTTCCGGTCCGTCAATATCGGCAACGGTCAGCCGGTGGAGCTCGGCCGCTTCATCGAGGCCATCGAGGCGGCTCTGGGCATGGAGGCCCGCCGCAATCTGATGGACATGCAGCCCGGCGACGTGCCCGCCACCTGGGCCGATACGAGCCTTCTGGAGGCGCTCCTGGGCAAGGCCTTGCCCAGGACGCCGATCGACGCCGGGGTGATGCATTTCGTCGACTGGTACCGGGACTATTACGACGTTCCGACCTGACGCGACGGGGGTGCAAAGGCGCGCCGCCCGAACGATGATGGCACGATCCCCCGATAAAGGACGATTCCATGCCCGGACCCCTCTTCGACCTGCCGCCGATGCCGGTTCTGCCGGTGACCGGCGGCGACGACACCTATCCTGTGGGTCGGGTGTTCTGCGTCGGGCGCAACTATGCCGCCCACGCCGCCGAGATGGGGAACGAGGTGGATCGGGAGGCACCGTTCTACTTCACCAAGTCCGCTTTCTCCGTCGCGCAATCCGGGGCCACGATCCCCTATCCGCCAGGCACCTCCGACTATCATTTCGAGATGGAGCTGATCTTCGCCATCGGTGCGCCCGCCTTTCGGGTTGGGCGGGAGGCGGCGCTCGCCGCGGTATTCGGCTATGGCTGCGGCCTCGACATGACGCGCAGGGACCTGCAGGCCATAGCCAAGGACAAGCGGCGACCCTGGGACGTGGGCAAGGACGTGGAGGGGTCCGCAATCCTCGGTCCGCTGACCCGCGCCGGAACCGACGACATGGGCTCCCGCGCGATCCGCCTCACCGTCAACGATGCGGTGCGGCAGGAGGCGGCCCTGTCCCACATGATCCACGACGTCGCCGACATCGTCGTCGATCTCTCCCGCCTCTACCACCTCCGCCCGGGGGACGTCGTGATGACCGGTACCCCCGCGGGCGTGGGGGCCGTCGTGTCCGGCGACGTGCTGGTGGGGTCCGTCGACGGGTTGGAGGACGTGCGCCTCATGATCGCAGCGCCGGAGTGATAGGCGGCGGCGGTCTTGGAGATGTCTGAGCGTGCGCCGATCCGATGAAGGATCCGTGGGAAAGTGCAGCCTATCGGGCCTGCGGGCAGGCGTATCCGGTCCGTGACATCGGGATCGTTTTCCATGTGGAAACACCAATATCCGCCTCTTGGAAACGATTTGTAAACTTTTGCCGCACTAAGCCCGTCCGACCGAAGGCGTTGCCTTGGAATCGCCACGAAAGGATCACGATGAACACTTTTTCCCAGCTCGCCGATCCTGCCCTGTCCCCGTGGTTCGGTCAGCGTCTCTATGAGCGGCGCGGCAAGCGGGCGCTTGATTTCCTCGCGATCCTTCTGCTTCTGCCGATCATCCTGCCGCTCGTTCTGATCTTGGGCGCTTTCGTGATGCTGGACGGACGCGGTCCGTTCTATTCGCAGATGCGGGTCGGGCGCTCCGGGCGGGAGTTTCGGATGTGGAAACTGCGGACGATGGTGCCCGACGCCGACGCCCGGCTCGCCTCCGCATTGGATATCTGCCCGGCGACCCGCGCGGAATGGGATCGCGATCAGAAGCTCGCGGACGATCCGCGGATCACACCGCTCGGGCGCTTCCTGCGCCGGACCTCCCTCGACGAGCTGCCGCAGCTCCTGAACGTGATGCTCGGCGACATGAGCCTCGTCGGGCCGCGCCCGATGCTGCCGTCCCAGCGCGATATCTACCCCGGTCACGCCTACTACCGTCTTCGTCCCGGGCTGACCGGATCGTGGCAGATTTCGGATCGCAACCGGACGCCCTTCGCAGCCCGCGCCGAATTCGACCTCGCCTACGAGCGGGCCTTGTCGGCCGGGCTGGACCTGCGGATCCTGCTGGCGACGACGGGTGTCGTGCTGCGCGCCACGGGGCGCTAGCACCCCGCGCCGATCCCCGGCCCTTGCCCGGACCTTGGGTCAAAACGTTTTCGGCTTGCAATTCCAGCTCCCGTGCCGATGAACGGCCCGAAGGAATTTGCCGGATCGAGGATTGGCCATGCGCATTTCAGTAATCGGAACGGGCTATGTCGGCCTCGTCTCCGGAGTGTGTTTTTCGGATTTCGGCCATGAGGTCGTCTGCGTGGACAAGGATCCGCGCAAGATCGAGATGCTGAACGCCGGAAAGGTCCCGATCTTCGAGCCGGGTCTGGATGACCTTATGGCGCGCAACGTGGCGGCCGGACGTCTGTCGTTCACGACCGACCTCAAGGCCGCGGTGGACGGTTCCGAGGCCGTGTTTATCGCCGTCGGCACGCCCACGCGCCGCGGCGACGGCCACGCGGACCTGACCTACGTGATGGCCGCCGCCGAGGATATCGCCCGCGCGCTGACGGGCTATGCGGTCGTGGTCACCAAATCGACCGTCCCCGTAGGCACCAACCGCAAGGTGGCCGAGGTGCTGCGTGCTACGAGCCCGGAGGCCGCGTTCGACGTCGCCTCGAACCCGGAATTCCTGCGCGAGGGCGCGGCGATCGACGATTTCATGCGCCCCGACCGCGTCGTCGTGGGCGTGGAATCCGAGCGGGCGGCCAAGGTCATGGCCGATATCTACAAGCCGCTGTTCCTGCGGGACTTTCCCATCGTGACGACCGATCTCGAATTGGCCGAGATGATCAAGTACGCAGCGAATGCCTTTCTCGCGACCAAGATCACCTTCATCAACGAGATCGCCTCGCTCTGCGAGAAGGTCGGCGCCGACGTGAAGGAGGTGTCCCGGGGCATGGGGCTCGACGGCCGGATCGGGAACAAGTTTCTCCATGCCGGTCCGGGATATGGCGGCTCCTGTTTCCCGAAGGACACCGCGGCGCTGGCGCGTATCGGTCAGGAGCATGCGAGCCCGATGCAGATCACCGAGACGGTCATCCGCGTCAACGAAGGCATCAAGTCCCGCATGGTCGAAAAGCTGCGCGACCTCTGCGACGGCAGCTTCAACGGTCGGAAGGTCGCGATCATGGGCGTGACGTTCAAGCCCAACACCGACGATATGCGCGACGCGCCCAGCCTGACCATCGTTCCCGCTCTCGTGGGCGGCGGCGCGCAGGTGAACGTGGTCGACCCCGAGGGGCGGCGCGAGGGCGAGGGACTGCTGCCGGGCGTGACCTGGCATGACGATCCCTACGGCGCGGTCGAAGGCGCCGATCTCGTGGTGATGCTGACCGAATGGAACGAGTTCCGTGCCCTCGACCTGCCCCGGATGGCCGCTTCCATGGGCAAGGCGCGGATGGCGGATCTGCGCAACATCTACGATTCGGCCTCCGTGACGGAGGCGGGCTTCGACGCCTACGTGGCTGTCGGTCGCTAGGGCGGCGCGCGGTTGCGCGCCATGGACCGGGAGCCTATCTGCGGGCTCATGAGCGACGCGTCCACAACCGGGCAGGAGGTCCTGCGCACCGAGGCCGCGGCGCTACTCGCACTGGCCGATGCGCTTCCGGCCGATTTCGAGGCGGTGGTCGACCTGATCGCAGGTGCGAAAGGCCGGGTTATCGTCACCGGGATCGGCAAATCGGGCCACATCGCCCGCAAGATCGCCGCCACCATGGCTTCCACCGGTACGCCCGCGATGTTCGTACACCCGGCGGAGGCGAGTCATGGCGACATGGGCATGATCGGCAGCGACGACGTCGTGCTGATGCTGTCGAATTCGGGCGAGGCCGTCGAGTTGCGCGATATGATCGCCCATACTCGCCGGTTTTCCGTCCCGCTGGTCGGACTGTCCTCGTGCCCGGACTCGACCCTGATGCGCGCCGCCGACCGCCACCTGACGATCCCCGCTCTGCCCGAGGCCTGCGGCCTGGGGGTGGTACCGACGACCTCCACCGCGCTGACGCTGGGCCTCGGCGACGCGCTGGCCGTGGCGTTGTTGCGTCGCCGCGACTTCCGGGCGGAGGATTTCGGGATCCTGCATCCGGGCGGTAAGCTCGGGGCGCAGATGAGCCATGTCTCGCGGCTGATGCATCTCGACCTCCCCCTCGTGGCCCCGGACACCCCGATGTCCGACGTGCTCCTGACCATGACCTCCGTCGGGCTCGGGATTGCCGCGATGGTGGAGGATGGCGCGCTGACCGGGGTGATCACCGATGGCGACCTGCGGCGGAACATGACCGACCTGATGCAGCGACGTGCCGCCGACGTCGCCACCCGCGATCCGCTGACCGTGCCGCCGGACATGCTGGCCGCCCGGGCGCTCGCACTCCTGAATGAGCGCAATCTGAACGTGCTGGTGGTCTGCGACGGCACGAATCCCGTGGGCGTGCTGCATATCCACGACCTGCTACGGGCGGGCGTCGCGTGAGGACGGCGATCGTCATCCCAGCCCGCTATGCGTCCAGCCGGTATCCCGGCAAGCCGCTCGCGGAACTGCGACAGCGGGACGGGACCGCGAAGACGCTGATCCGGATGACGTGGGAAGCGGCGCAGAGTGTGGCGGGGGTGGATGCGGTCCACGTCGCGACCGATGACGACCGCATCGCCGAGGCCGCCCGCGCGTTCGGGGCGTCCGTCCTGATGACCTCGCCGGAGGCGGCGAACGGGACCGAACGCTGTGCCGAGGCGCTCGCCGGCATCGACGCCGATCTGATCGTCAACCTCCAGGGAGACGCGCCGCTGACTCCGTCGTGGTTCGTCGAGGCCCTGATCGCGCGGATGGCCGAGGACGACGCGGCGCAGGTGGCCACCCCGGTGCTGCGCTGCGACCGGAGGACCTACGACATGTTCGTGGAGGATCGCCGGGCGGGCCGGGTCGGGGGCACGACGGCGGTGTTCGACCGGAACCGCCACGGCCTCTATTTCTCGAAGGAAGTCATTCCATATATCGATCCCGGCAAGCTGCCGGACCCGATCCCGGTCTTTCACCATGTCGGCGTCTACGCCTATCGGCCGGAGGCCCTGCGCGCATATGTCGGCTGGCCGGAAGGGGAGTTGGAGCGGCGCGAGGGGCTGGAGCAGTTGCGGTTCCTCGAGAACGGCGCGACCATCGCCTGCGTCGAGGTGGAGGCCCGGGGCCGGGTCTTCTGGGAGCTGAACAACCCCGAGGACGTGGCGCGCATCGAAGCCGTCCTGCAAGGAGACTGACATGGATCCCCTCGCCTCCAGGGTTGTCGACGTCGCGGGAATCCCCGTCGGCGGCAGCGAACCCTTCGCCCTCATCACCGGTCCGTGCCAGCTCGAATCCCTCGACCACGCCCGCATGATGGCAGAGCGGATCGCCGCGGCCTGCGCGCCCACAGGCACGCGCTTCGTCTTCAAGGCCAGCTACGACAAGGCCAATCGCTCCTCCCTCGGCACCGAACGCGGGTTGGGGATGGAGGAAGGGCTGCGGATACTCGACCTGATCCGGACGGAGTTCGGCTGTCCCGTCCTGACGGATGTGCACGAGCCGGGCCATTGCGCGCCCGCGGGTGAGGTCTGCGACGTCCTCCAGATCCCTGCCTTTCTCTCCCGGCAGACGGACCTGCTGCTGGCCGCGGGCAGGACGGGTCGGGTCGTCAACATCAAGAAGGGGCAGTTCCTGGCCCCCTGGGACATGGAAAACGTCGCGGCCAAGGTCGCGTCCACGGGCAACGAAAACATCCTCCTCTGCGACCGGGGCACGAGTTTCGGCTACAACACGCTGGTCAGCGATTTCCGAGGACTGCCCGTCATGGAGGCGACGGGATATCCGGTCGTCTTCGACGCGACCCATTCGGTGCAGCAACCGGGCGGTCGGGGCACCGCGTCGGGCGGTCAGAGGGAATTCGCGCCGGTCCTCGCCCGGGCGGCCTGCGCGGTGGGCATCTCCGCGCTGTTCATCGAGACGCACGAGGATCCGGACCGCGCGCCGTCCGACGGGCCGAACATGATCCCGGTCGATCGGATGGAAGCGCTGATCGGCGAGCTGCGGGCCTTCGACGCGCTGCGCAAGAAACGCTGAGACATCGCGGCGGTTGATCGCCGCCGCTTCCCGACGCCCGATTTTTCCGAAAGCCCCCGATGTTCGAATGGATCACCTCGATGATGGCCGCCGGAGGCTATCTCGCCTTGGCGGGCCTGATGCTGGTGGAGAATGTCTTTCCGCCGATCCCGTCGGAGGTCGTGATGCCGCTGGCTGGTTTCCTTGCCGCCGAGGGGACGTTCACGCTTCCGCTGGTGATCCTGACGGGGACGGTGGGATCGGTGCTGGGCGCGACCTTCTGGTACTGGGTCGGCCTTCGTCTGGGGGAGGAGCGCTTGCGTCGCCTCGTCGCCCGGCATGGTCGATGGCTCACGATATCCGAGGCGGATATCGACAGGGCGACGGACTGGTTCCGGCGTCGGGGGCAATGGGCCGTTCTGATCGGGCGCTGCCTTCCGGGTCTGCGCACGCTGATCTCTGTTCCCGCGGGCGTGACGCGGATGCCGCTGCCGACTTTCCTTTTCTTTACGACGCTCGGGAGTCTCGTCTGGATCGGGGGACTCGCCGTACTCGGATACGCGCTGCGCTCCGAATACGACCGCGTCGCAGGCTGGATCGATCCGGCGAGCTGGACAATCCTCGCGGCCATCGTGCTCGGATACCTTTACCGCGTCTTCCGGCAGGCCGGTCGCTAGGCGGCCGCGCGCTCCGGTGTCCAGTCGGTGACATCGGGATAGTGGCGCGCGCGCCAGTCCCGCACCCGGGGATCCATCACGCGGTGCCAAAGCGGCGGGACGAGGGCCAACAGGGTCATCACCGGGTATCCGGCGGGAAGATGCGGCGCGTCATCCGGCGCATAGGTCTGGAGGAGGGGGAACGGCCGGTCGGGCTTGAAATGGTGATCCGAATGGCGCTGCAGGTTGATGAGCAGCCAGTTCGACACCTTCTGGTCGGAATTCCACGAATGATGCGGGCGGACGGGTTCGTAGCGACCGCCACCGAGGGGCCGTCGGACGAGGCCGTAATGCTCGACATAATTGACCAGTTCGAGCTGCCAGACCGCCGTGATCGCCTGCAGCGCGAAGAGAGCGATTCCGATCCAGCCCCCGATGGCCGCCGCGAGGAGGAGCATCGCCCCCTGTAGCGCGGCATAGCGCCAGAACGGATTCGACCGGTGCCACCACGGACGCTCCCGGCGGGCCAGCATCGCCGTCTCCGCCCGCCAAGCGGAGCCGAGGCATTGCCGGAGCACCCGCGGGAAGAACCCGTGGAACCCCTCGCCGAACCGCGCACTTACGGGATCGCGGGGCGTGGCGACGTGCCGGTGATGGACCAGCAGATGCTCGGACCGGAAATGACCGTAGAGGACCATCGCCAGCAGGATATCGGCGAGCCAGCGGTCCAGCCGCGGCTTCTGATGCAGGAGTTCGTGGGCATAGGTGATGCCGATCGTCCCCGAAACCACGCCCATCCCGAAGAAAACGCCCGCCAGCGACCAGCCCGTCAGGTGATCGGCGCGCGTGGCGTAGAAGAGCAGACCGAAGAGCGTGGCGAACTGTATCGGCGCCCAGATCAGGGTGATCGCCCGATACCACTGCAACCCGTCGCGGGCGAGGAGCGGATCGGGATTGTCCTCCTCCTTGCCCGCGAGGAGATCGAGAATCGCATAGACGCCCCAAGCATAGACCGGCGTGATCAGCACCCACCAGCCGCCGGCGACGGCGCTCGCCCAGACGACGGGCACCATGGTGAGCGACGCCCAGAAGGGGAGGGCGCGCCACAGACTGCGGGTTCGGTCGTCCGAAAGGGTCGCGATGGCCATTGCCTGCCTCGACATGCGGGTTGCGATGGGCGGCAGTCTAGCAGATCCGCGGGATATGCCTCAATCGCCCGCCCCGGAACGTGGCGTCACGAGCGCATGGGCCTTGCGGAACAGCGTCGGGAGCGTGGCCGGATCGAGCGGTCCGAAGGCGCCCCGGTCCGGTGGGCCGCATTCCGCCGCCATCAGGACCCGCAGGATCAGGTGGAAATGGGTGAAGGTGTGACGCACCTCGCCCGCCTCCTCCCATTCTGCCGGGGCGGGTGGCGCCGGGACCGGCGCCTCGCTCCATTCCGTCGTCGGAAAGGCGAGCATCCCGCCGAGGAGGCCCCGGTCCGGCCGTCGCTCCAGCAGCCAGTCGTCGCCGTGCCGCACCAGATAGACGATGCCGGACCGCACCGGCTTGGCGGCCTTGGCGGCCTTGCGGGGCAGTGTCTCGGCCACCCCGGCGGCACGCGCCGCGCACGCCTCCATCCATGGACACGCCCCGCAGGCGGGCGACCGGGGCGTGCAGATCGTCGCGCCCAAATCCATGACCGCCTGCGCGTAATCCCCCGGCCGGTCGTCCGGCGTGAGGTCGGCGGCGGCGGCCCGGATTGCGGGCTTCGCCGCGGGCAGCGGCGTCTCGATCCGCCGCAGTCGGGCCATCACCCGCTCGACATTGCCGTCCACCACAGTGGCGGGCCGGTCGAACGCGATCGCCGCGATGGCCGCCGCCGTATAGGGACCGATCCCCGGGAGGGTCAGCAGCTCCGCCTCCGTCGCCGGAAACACGCCGTGCCTGTCGCCCACCACCATCCGCGCGCATTTCAGGAGGTTCCGGGCCCGCGCATAATATCCCAATCCCGCCCATTCGCCCATCACCTCCGCGTCGTCGGCGGCGGCAAGTGCCGCGACATCGGGCCAACGGTCCGTGAAACGGAGGAAGTAGGTGCGGACCGCGGCGACGGTGGTCTGCTGCAGCATGATCTCGGACAGCCAGACGCGGTAGGGATCGGGCCGCATCCCCGCAGCGCGGTCCGCGGGACCGGTGCGCCACGGCATCTCCCGGGCAGACCGGTCGTACCATGCGAGCAGATCGCGGGCCAATGTGTCACGCATCCGTGAACCCACCCCTGTTCCCCGCGCCGACCCGTGATGTAGGATACCGACGCGATACAGGGAACCCCGCAGATGGCCACGTTCCGCAAGGGTCCGCGCCGCGTCTCGTCGCTGGTGGACCGCGACATCAAACGTCTGAGCGAGCGGCGCGGGTTCTCCGAGTCGCGGCTCCTCACCCATTGGGCCGAGATCGCGGGGGCGGAGATCGCCGCCATCTGCCGACCGGTGAAGGTCGGTTATCCGCGCGGGGGGTTCGGGGCGGTGCTGACCTTGCTGACGACCGGGGCGCAGGCGCAGGTCCTTCAGATGCGGCTCCCCGTGCTCGAGGAACGCGTGAACGCCTGCTACGGCTATCGCGCCATCAGCCGGATCGCGATCACCCAGACCGCGCCGTCGGGCTTCTCCGAGGGGCAGGCCGACTTCGCCCCGGCTCCCCGTGCCCGCCCGGCCCCACCCGACCCCGCCATTCTCGCCTCCGCGCGGGAAACGGCACGGGACGTGGGCGACCCCGCCCTGCGCGGAGCGCTTGAACGTCTGGCCGCAAACATCATATCGAAACAACGCCCCTGAACTCCGGAGACCTCGGAATGCTGAGCCGACGCACGATGATCGCCCTTCTCGCCACGGGGGCCGCCGCCGGTGGCGCCGCCCTCTTCCTGCCGCGTGTCGGCGGCGGGGGTCCGGTCTCGTTCGATCTCGGCGCAGCCCATGCCCAGGGTTCCGTCGCGATCCCCGAGATGACGCTCGGTGATGTGAACGCGCCGGTGAAGGTCGTGGAGTACGCCAGCTATACATGCCCACATTGCGCCGACTTCCACATCGGCACCTTCAAGGACTTCCAGCGGGATTTCATCGATACCGGCAAGGTCCACTTCACCTATCGCGAGGTGTTCTTCGACCGCTACGGCCTCTGGGCAGCCATGATCGCGCGATGCGCGGGTCCGGACCGTTATTTCGGGGTCGCGGACCTCATCTATCGGTCGCAGGGCGACTGGGCGCGGCAGGCCGATCCCGTCGCCGTCGCCGACAGCCTCAAGCGGATCGGCCTGCAGGCCGGGCTGGATGCGGCGACGCTGGACGCCTGTCTCGAGGACGGCGCGATGGCGGAGAGCCTCTACGCCTGGTATCAGGAGAACGCCGCGCGCGACAACATCCGGTCCACGCCCAGCTTCCTCATCGACGGTCAGCTTCATGCCGGAAACATGAGCCTGTCGCAGCTTGCCCGCCTGATCGACGACGCCGGGTAGGGGTTCGGCGGTCGAGCGGTCTGGTTGGAAATCGGCTAACGCACTTCGTCCGTGCAACCTTCGATCCATTGCCGGGTTGGCGCGAAAAATCGAGTTTCGATACGGCATCCGCGCCCGCCTGTTGCCGGCATTGCACGCCGACTTGCTCAGAGGCCCAGCCGCTCCAGCGCGTCGTCGAGCGGAGCGGGATCGTTCAAGACAAGACGGACGGGCAGGGTCAGGACCTGGCCCCGGAGCGCAGGTGGCAGGCGCACGGCGTCCTTCTCCGTCGTGACCGGCTGAGCCGAAAGGCGCGCCGCCCTCTCCCCCATCCGGCGGAGCAGCGCGGGACCGAGCGGCTGATGGTCGGCCAAAGCCTCGGTTCCACGAAGATCGGCGCCGAGATCCCGCAAGGTCTGGAAGAACTTCTCCGGCCGACCGATCCCGGCGAAGGCAAAGACCGGTAGCCCCTCCCACGCCATGCCCGTCCGCAAGGGCTCCAGCCGCCCCGTCAGGCGCGGGGGCGGCTCCGACAGGTGCAGGCCGGCCTGTTCCGCCCGATTGCCAATTGCGAGGGTGAAATCGGCGCGCGACAGGCCCACCGCGACCGGTTCGCGCAGAGGTCCGGCTGGAATGACGCGGCCATTGCCGAATCCCGCCCCGGCATCCACCACGACGATGGACAAATCCTTCACCAGCGCCGGGTTCTGAAATCCGTCGTCGAGCAGGATGGCCTGCGCGCCAGCGTCCATTGCGGCGCGGGCACCCGCCGCCCGGTCGCGGGCCACCCAGGTCGGTGCGAAGGCCGCGAGGAGAAGGGGTTCGTCCCCCACCATGTCCGCGGAATGACGTTCGGGATCGACACGCAGCGGTCCTTGGCTGGAACCGCCGTAACCGCGGGAGACGACATGCGGGGCCACACCGCGCGCGGCCAGCCGTTCGGCCAGGGCGATCACGGTCGGCGTCTTGCCGGCCCCCCCCGCGGTGAGGTTCCCGACGCAGATGACCGGCACGCCGGGGCGAAGCCCGGGCTGTGCCACCCGTCGTGCGGTCGCTCGCGCGTAGAGATGGGCCAGGGGCAACAGCAACATGGCCGCCACCCCCGGGGGACGCGACCAGAAGCCCGGCGCCCGCATGTCAGTCCACCCCGTCGAGCATCGAGAACAGCAGGTCCATCGCGCGCTCGGTCACGTCCGCCCCGGAGGAGCAGACCTCCCATGCCGCATGGGCCATCTGCGCCGCCTCGTCCGGTTCCAGCGCCCGGGCGAGCGTTGTGCCGAGGGCGGTCCAGTCCTCGACGCGCCGGGCCGCGCCCGCCTCTGTCAGGCGTTCGTAGATATCGGCGAAGTTGGCGACATGCGGGCCGTGCAGGATCGCGCTCCCGAGGGCGGCGGGCTCGAACGGATTGTGTCCGCCGACCGGCACGAGCGACCCGCCGATGAAACTGACCGGGCAGAGGCGATACCAGAGGCCCATCTCGCCCATCGTATCGGCGACGTAGATCTCCGTCTTCGCGGTGATGTCCTCGTCCTTCGACCGCTGCGCTACCTGAAAGCCTTCCAGGCGCAGGCCGGAGACGATCTCCTCGGCGCGTTCGGGATGGCGCGGCGCGATCACCAGCAGCAGCTTCTGCCACGACCGGCGGGCCTGCGCATTAGCCTCGGCCGCACCCGCCTCCTCCCCCTCATGGGTCGATGCGGCCAGCCAGCAGGGGCGGCCCTCCAATGCGCGGGCGAGGCGGACACGCTCCGGCTCGTCATGGGGCAGGGCGATGGACCCCTCCTTCAACGTGCCGGTCACTTCCAACCTTTCCGGCGACAGGCCGAGATCGAGCAAGCGGTCGGCGGTCGCCTGATCCTGCGCCTGCACGTGGTCGATCCGCTGCAGGAGGGCCGTCGCCGCCCCCTTTGCCCATCGGCGCCAGCGCGCATGGGCCGCTTCCGTCATCCGGGCGTTGATGAGGGCGATGGGTTTGCGGCGTCGCCGGACCTCGATCACCAGAGCTGGCCATATCTCCGCCTCGGCCAGCACCACGAGGTCCGGATCCCAATGATCGAGAAACCGGCGCACCCACCGCCGCACGTCGAGCGGCACGAACTGATGGACCGTCCCCGGCGGGAGGCGCCCTGCCAGGACCTCCGCCGAGGTGACGGTGCCCGAGGTGACGAGAAAGGACAGGTCCGGCTGCTCCTCGCCCATGCGCCGGATCATCTCCAGAACCGAGACGCTCTCTCCGACACTGGCGGCGTGGAGCCAGATGAGCTGGCCCTCGGGGCGCGGGAGCGAGGCGATTCCCCGACGCTCGTCCAGCCGGGCGGGATCCTCCTTGCCCGCGGCTAGACGCTGCCGGAGCTTGCGCTCGGCAAACGCCTCGGCCCGCGCCGACCACGCGAGATACGCCCCGAGGACAAGCGAACGGGCCATTGTCCCGGCGCCCCGTCAGCCGAGTTCTTCGGTGGGTGAGGCGGCGCTTTCCTCGTCACGGAGACGATGGATGTGGGCGATGAAGTAGCGCATGTGCGCATCGTCCACGGTGCGCTGCGCGGCCCCTTTCCAGGCGTCGTAGGCGCTGGCGTAGTCGGGATACATGCCGACGATGTCGATGGCATCCACGTCTGCGAACTGATTGGATGACGGGTTCACCAGCTCGCCGCCGAAGACGAGATGAAGGCGCTGAACCATGGGACTCTCCTGCAAGGATGGGGTCTGACGCGACCCCATTAGCTTGTGTGGACGGCGGCGGGAACCGCGATCACGCCAGTCGCGAGAGGAGGTCCGCCTGTATCGCGGGCGTCCCCGCCACGACGCCGTCCACCTGCGGATGTGGATTGTTGAACTGCAGGAGCCCACCGCGGCGGTCCCGGACCTCGCCGCCCGCCTCCGTCACCAGTAGGGCGCCGGCGGCGATGTCCCATTCCCAGGCGTCCCGCAACGTGATCATCGCGTCGAACCGCCCTTCCGCCACGAGGGCAAGTCGGAAGGCCAGCGACGAGACGAACTTCTGCGTCACCGGAGGGGCGTTATCGGTCCAGTAGGCATCGCGGAAGCTCGGCTTTGTTCCGAGCACCTGTGCGCCGTCCAGAACGGTGCGTCCGGACGGTGTTATCGAGTGCCCGTTCCGGGTCGCGCCGCAGCCGCGTCCGGCCGCATAGATGCGGTCCTTCAGCGGCAGGGCGATGGCGGCGGCGAAGGGTACGCCGTCTTCGACCACGGCAAGCGAATGGCTGAACGTCGTCTCCCCGGCGAGAAACGCCCGGGTGCCGTCGATCGGGTCGATGACGAAGACACGGGCACGCGAGAGGCGATCGGGATCGTCCGCGCTTTCCTCCGAGAGCCAGCCATAGTCCGGTCGGGCGGCCAGCAGGTCGCGGCGCAGCATGGCGTCGATCTCCAGATCGGCCTCCGTCACCGGACCCTGGCCGTCCCCCTTGTCCCAGACCTTCGGGTCCTTGCCGAAATGTCGCCGCGCGATCTCGCCCGCTTTCAGAGCCGCCTCGATCAGCAGGTCGCGATCCGCCGACGCATCAGCTTCCTGCAATCGTCAGCCCCTCCACCAAGAGGGACGGCACCTGTCGGCCCACATGCAGGCGGGCGTCGTTGGCGGGCACGACGGAGCGGAGCATTTGCCGCAGATTGCCCGCCACGGTGCATTCGTTGACCGGATGGCTGATCCGCCCGCCCTCGACCCAGAAGCCGGAGGCGCCGCGGGAATAGTCGCCGGTCGTCGCGTTGATCGACGAGCCGATCATCGACGTCACCAGAAGGCCGGTCCCCATCCGTGCGATCAGGTCGTCGCGGTTCGCCGCGCCTTGGGTGAGCCGGACATTGGTGGTCGAGGGGCGTGGCGGGGCGGACGTCCCGCGGGAGGCGTTGGCGGTGGAGGCGAGGCCGAGCCTGCGCCCCGTCGCGAGGTCGAGCACCCAGCCCTGCAACACGCCGTCCGCCACGATGTCGCGGATTGCCACCGGCAATCCCTCGCCGTCGAAGGGACGGCTGCCGGAAATGCGCGGCATCGTCGGATCCTCCGTCAGGGTGATCCCGTCCGGCAGGACCGCCTCGCCCATCGCGTCCCGCAGGAAGCTGCCGCCCCGGGCGATGGACGCCCCGTTCACCGCGCCAAGCAGGTGACCGATCAGCGATCCCGCCACGCGCTCGTCGTAGAGCACGGGCCAGGCGCCGGTGGGCGGCTTGACCGACCCGCTCCGGGCGACGGCGCGCTCCGCGGCGATGCGACCGACTTTTTCCGGGCTGTCGAGATCGGCGCGGTGGATCCGGCTGTCGCCGTAGTAATCCCGCTCCATCGCCGTGCCCTCGCCGGTGATGGCGACACAGCTCAGCGACGTGCTCGTGCGGCGATAGCCCCCGGAGAACCCGTTCGTCGCGGCGAGATGGATGCGCCGGTCGCCGTGCCCGGCCCCGGCGGCGCTCACTTGCGAGATGCCGTCCACGGCGAGGGCGGCGGCCTCCGCCCGGGCTGCGAGGTCCTGCAGGTCCGCGGGCGTCAGAGCGTCCGCGCCGTCGGCGAGGTCGAGCTCCGCGACGTCCCAGTCCCGCGCGAGCTGTTCCGGCTCCGCCAGACCGACATGGGGATCCTCGGGCGCCTCGCGGGCCATCGCGACGGCGCGTTCCGCCATCTGCGCCATCGTCTCTGGCCGCACGTCGCTGGCCGAAACGCAGGCCTGACGCCGACCGACGAGGACGCGCAGTCCGATCTCGATCCCCTCCGACCGCTCCGCCTGTTCCAGCTTGCCGCCCATCACATCCACGGAGACCGAGGTACCGTCCACGGCCAGCGCGTCCGCGGCCCCGGCACCCGCCCGGGTGGCGGCGTGAAGGAGGGCTTCGGTCAGGGCGGAGAGGTCTTGCATCGGATCACCTGTCGGCTCGGGGTTCCGAGGCAGGTAGTCCGGCGGCCGCCCGCGCACAAGCGGGGCGGCCCGGCTGCGGCGGCGTCAGCGCAGCGGCAGGCCGTTCGCGCTGATCCCGCCGCCCTCGCTGAAGACGATCTCGGATTCGAGCTGATCCTCGCCCACGGGACGGGCGACCGCGCCGATCATCCCCTTGACGAATGTCGCCTGTTGGCCCGGGACGAAGCCCAGCGCCACGAGACGGTCGAGCAGTGCCAGACCACCATCCAGCGCGAGGGTCACGCTGCCCACCGGTTCCGGCACCGGAGTGGGGTTCGGGAATTCAACCGCCCCGCTGCCCCGCAATTCGGCCCCCGCCAGCGCCACGCGCAGTTGCGTCAGGTCGAGGGTCTTCAGCTCGCCCGGCGGGCCCGACAGGGCGGCCATCGCCTCCGGGTCGCCGAAGATATCCGCCTTCATCAGCGCCGATCCCGACAGGTCCAGGAGGATCGTCGCCGCATCCCGCGGCAACTGTCCGGTCGGATCGAACAGCGCCCAGATCGTGTCGTCGACCGTCACGTCCCGATAGGCCAGCGTCAGTGCAAAGGGCTTCGCCTCGTCGGACACCCCGACGGGCAGGGCAATCCCGCTCGTGGCTTCGGCCATCGCGATCTCGACCGGAGAGGGGAAATCCGGCGGGTTCACCTGAAGCGTCACGTCCCGCGATGTGAGTGTGTATCCCAGCGTGTCGGCCCCGATGTCGAACCCGATGCTGCCGGACCCGGAGGTCCCGGCGATCGCGACCGGTTCGGTCTCGGATGTGGCGTCGATGCGCAGGGCGCTGCCGGAATGGGTGATCTCTCCTCCGGCGGTCGCGCCCATCGTGGCGAGGGTCATCTCCTCGCGCGGGACGGACGTATCGAAAGATCCGGCGAAGGCGGACACGACGTCCGTCAGGGCATAATCGAAGGTGAACGGGTTCTCGCCTTCGCCGGTGACGTCGATGGTGACCGAATCGGCGGTGAAGTTCTGGTCGGTGGACAGGGTCGTGCCATCCTCCCGGTTGACGTAGCGCCCGACGAGATTGGTCATGCCGAACGTCGCGGCGACCACCTCCTCACCCTGCCCGGCGGCCAGATCGTCGAAGGCGTAGGTGCCGGAGGCGAGCGAGAAGTCGTAGATGCGCTCCTCCCCTTCGTCGCGCACGGTCACGTCGTAATCGCTGGAGGTCAGGGTCCCCGACTGCACCACCTCCTCGCCGTCGATCGTGGTGGTGGAGGAGACCGCCATCGTTTCGGGCCAGTCGATGCGGACCGATCCGTCCTCCTGCTCGACCATGGCGAAGCCGCCGTATTCGGTCACGCTTTCCGTATCGCCCGCATCGATCGAGAGGGTGAACCCGTCCAGGCTCAGCCGTCCGTCGGCATAGGTCTCGCCGGTTCCCGTCAGCGTCGCACCCAGCGTCTCGGCAAGGTCGCGCCAGTCGTTCCACAAATCCTGCGCGCTCAGGTCGGCCAGCGCCGGTCCGGCAGAGACCGCGAGAAGGGCACTCAGGGCAATCGCATGTTTCGGCATGGTCGACCTTTCTGTATCCAGTTTTCGACCACACCCAATCCGACCCCGCAGGCGGGGTCAACCGGAGGCTCCCATGACCGACATGACATCCCGCACCGTGATGATCACCGGCGCGTCCCGCGGCATCGGCGCTGCGACCGCACGCGCCTTCGCCGAGCGTGGGGCGAACGTCGTCCTGCTGGCGCGCAGCACCGAGGCAATCGCCGATCTTGCGGGCGAAATCGGGTCCCGGGCGCTCGCCGTACCATGCGACGTGGCGCGGTGGGCGGAAATGTCGCGCGCGGTGGAGGCGGCGGTGGACACGTTCGGAACGCTCGACGTCCTGATCGGAAATGCCGGCATGATCGAGCCGATCGGACCCTTGGCCGTCAGCGATCCCGACGATTGGGGCCATGCCGTCGATGTGAACCTGAAGGGAATCTACCATGGCTTGCGCGCCGCCCTCCCGGTGATGGAGGCCCAGGGATCGGGGACGATCGTCACGATCTCTTCCGGCGCCGCCCATCGCGCGCTTCCCGGCTGGTCGTCCTACTGCACCTCCAAGGCGGGGGCCAAGATGCTGACCGAGGCGGCCCATGCCGAACACGGCGACCGGCTCCGCATCTTCGGCCTGTCTCCCGGGACGGTCGCGACGCAGATGCAGCGGGAGATCAAGGCCAGCGGGGTGGGACCGGTGGCGCAGCTCGAATGGGAGGATCACATCCCGCCCGAATGGCCCGCGCAGGCGCTGGTCTGGATGTGCAGCCCGGAGGCCGACGATCTGCGGGGGACCGAACTGGCTCTCCGGGACGAGGGGCTGCGCGCGCGGATGGGCCTGACGGCGTGATCCGGGCGGAACGGGACGATGCGATACTCACCCTGACCCTCGACCGGCCGGAAAAGGCCAATTCCCTCACCGGCGCGATGCTTGCCGACCTTGCGGAGCATGTGGAGGAGGTAGGGCCGGAGACCGCTCTCCTGATCCTCACCGGTGCGGGATCGCGGGCGTTCAGCGCCGGGGCCGATCTCGACGAGGCCGCGGCGGGTCTCGCCACCTCCGCCGTATGGGAGCGGCTGTCATCGGCCATCGCGGGGCTGCCCTGCCTTACCGTGGCCGCCCTGAACGGCACCCTGGCCGGAGGCGCGTTCGGCATGGCGCTGGCCTGCGACATCCGCCTGGCTGTGCCGCAAACGGCGTTCTTCTATCCTGTGGCGCGCCTCGGCCATCTGCCGCAACCGTCGGATCCGGGGCGGCTGGCGGCGCTCGTGGGTCCGGCGCGGGCGAAGCTGATCCTCGTCGGCGGGGCACGGCTCGACGCGGCGGAGGCGCTGTCCTTCGGATTGATCGAGCGGGTGGTGCCCGATCCCGTAGCCGCGGCGCGCGCGCTTATCGCGGGTGATTCGACCCACGCAGCCGCGATAAAGGCGATGCTTCCCTGAGGCGGCGAACGTCTTCCGGGGCGATCTGGGCGAATGCCGCCCCCGCCGCCTCGAGCGCGCCTTCCAGATAGCCACCGGAGGTGGCGGCCATCTCCGTTCCGGCAAGCAGGAGCCGTCCGTCCCACAGGGCCTCGGCCCCCCGGGGGATCCCGTAGACCGGATGCCGCGGCGGCGTATTGTGATCGGCCTGCGAGGCGGTCATCGGATCGTGCGACCAATCCTTCAGATGCAGGCTGACGGGCCGCGCTGCCTCCGGCCCGAACAGGCGGTCGAGTTGCTCCAGTATCGCGAATTGCGTCGCCTCCTCGTCCAGGCGCGCGACCGGAGCTGCCGACTGGAATCCGAACAGGGCGTAGGGCGGTCCACCGCCGGGTCCACAAGCATCGTGTATCTCGGCCAGCGGCCCGGTTTGGCTCACCGCATCCCCGGACAGACCCGCCATGCGCCAGAACGGACGGTCATAGACTGCGACCGCCTTAGCATGGGCCGCCATCCAGGTCGGCACGGCGGACAACGCGCGCTCGACCCCATCGGGCAGGTCCGGCGCAAACCTTATCCGGGTCGTCAGCCGGGGCGGCAGGGCCAGAACGACGCGCCGCGCCTTGAATTCCTGTCCATCCGCCGTCCGGGCCGTGACGCCGTCCGCGTCGCGCACGATCTCCACCACCGGCGATCCGGTCCGGAGGCTCCCCTCCGGCAGGTCGTGCACGAGCGTATCCACCAGCTTTCCCATTCCGCCGACGATCCGGAGCGCGCCTTCGAGGATGCTCCGCCCGCGGCCCCGCAAGGCGATGCCGACGTCGTTCTCGTGCAGGAACTCGCCCGATCCGTGCTGAGGATAGGTCCGGAGGTCCAGCGACCGGAGCAGCGCGGCGATCCGCGGCTGGCCCGGCCATATCCAGGCGGGCCCGAGGTCGATGCCCGCGGAATCGGTCAGGATGCGGCCACCGAACCGGTCCCGCCCTTCGATCACCATGAAGCTGCGTCCCGCGCCGTGCAGGAGCCGCGCCATGGCGAGCCCCGACAGGCCGCCGCCTATGATGAGGACATCCGTCACGGGATCAGTTCGACAATCCGCGACGCTGCATCTCCTGCGGGATGTTGAAAAGACCCCCGCCCAGACCGCCGCCGGTGCGCATGTCCCCCAGGATCACCGTCGTCTGCGATCCCGCATCGTCGGTGATGACCCATTGCCGCAGCGTGACGGGCGACGGTGTGAAGACGAGCTGGATGTTGCCGTATTGCGGATTCTCGGGGTCCTGAAGCGTGATCGCCGTCTGCGTCGCGTCGCCGCCATGGCGCACGACCATGCCGGAGCGCGCCAGGTTGACGTTGTCGGCAAGGATCAGCGACAGCGGCGTCTGGCTGAGAGGATATTGCTCCGGCGGGGTATTGGAGACAGGGTCGAACACCGCCACCTGACCGCCGCCCGCGATGACCAGCGATTTGTTCGGCGCGTCGTAATCGAACCGCGCCCGTCCCGGCCGCCGCAGCGACAGGTCGCCCGTGGAGATGGAGCCGTCCGCGTTCACCTGGGTGAACTCCGCCTCGGCCGTGCGGAAGCTGTTGAGATACTGGCTGATCTGCTGGACCGAGACCTCCGCCCGGGCGGGCAGGGCGCCGAGCGCAAGCGCGGCGGTCAGCAGGGTGGCGGCAAAATGGGAGGTGCGCATGGCGTCGTATCCGTTCTCGGGAATCATGTCGTGAGAATATAGGGACTTATGGACGGGATACCCCTGATATCCGATGACACACTGAAGACACGGGGAAACCTTCCCCCGATGCGACGCCATCGGCACCGGGGGAGACGGGTTCGGAGCACGGTCGCGCGCGGCGGTTCAGCCGTTCGGGTCGGGCAGCAGGATGTCGCGTTTGCCGACATGGTTGGCTGCGGTGACGGCGCCGTTATCCTCCATCTGCTCCACCAGCCGGGCGGCCTTGTTGTAGCCGATCCCGAGCTTGCGCTGGATGTAGGAGGTGGAGCATTTGCGATCCCGCGCCACGATGGCGACCGCCTGATCGTAGAGCGCGTCGTCGCCGCCGGTATTTCCGCCCGTGAGGCCGAGGACGGCGTCGATATCGGTCGCCGCCTCGTCGTCGGGGCCGTCGAGAACGGAGGAGGCGTATTCCGGCGGGCCGAAACTCTTGAGGTGGTTGACGATCTCCTCCACCTCCTCGTCCGAACAGAACGGACCGTGGACCCGGGTGATCTTGGACCCGCCGGCCATGTAGAGCATGTCGCCCATGCCCAGAAGCTGCTCCGCGCCCATCTCGCCGAGGATGGTCCGGCTATCGATTTTCGAGGTGACGTGGAAGCTGATCCGGGTCGGGAAGTTCGCCTTGATCGTGCCGGTGATGACGTCGACCGAGGGGCGCTGCGTCGCCATCACCAGATGGATGCCCGAGGCCCGCGCCATCTGCGCCAGCCGCTGGATGCAGGCCTCGATCTCCTTGCCCGCGACCATCATCAGGTCGGCCATCTCGTCCACGATCACGACGATGTAGGGCAGCTTCTCGGGCACCGTCTCCTCGGTGTCGAAAACGGGCTCGCCGGTATCGTCGTCGAAACCGGTCTGGACCGTGCGGCTGAACAGCTCGCCCTTCGCCAGCGCGTCCTTCACCCGGCCGTTATACCCTTCGATGTTGCGCACACCCATGCGCGACATCTTGCGATAGCGTTCCTCCATCTCGCCCACGGTCCATTTGAGCGCGACCACGGCCTTCTTCGGATCGGTCACCACGGGCGACAGCAGGTGCGGAATGCCGTCATAGACGCTGAGTTCCAGCATCTTCGGGTCGATCATGATCATCCGGCAATCTTCGGGCGACAGCTTGTAGATCAGCGACAGGATCATGGTGTTGATCGCCACCGACTTGCCCGATCCGGTCGTGCCCGCGATCAGAAGGTGGGGCATCTTGGCGAGGTTGGCGACCACCGGCGCGCCGCCGATATCCTTGCCCAGCGCCAGCGGGAGGGCCATCGAACTGTCCCCGAAATCCCGCGCGGAGAGTATTTCCCGCAGGACGACCTTTTCGCGCCGCTCGTTCGGAAGCTCGATCCCGATGACGCTGCGCCCCGGCACGGTGGAGACCCGCGCGGACAGCGCCGACATCGACCGTGCGATATCGTCCGCGAGCCCGATCACCCGCGACGCCTTGAGCCCCGCGGCGGGCTCCAGCTCGTACATCGTCACGACGGGTCCGGGCCGGACGCTGACGATCTCGCCCTTCACGCCGTAATCGTCGAGCACGGCCTCCAGCATCCGGGCGTTCTGCTCCAGCGCCTCGTCGGACAGGTGGTGCCGTTCGACCGTCGACGGATCGGCCAGAAGGTTCAGCGGCGGCATCTCGTATCCACCGGCTCCGTCCTCGAACCGAAGGGCGGGCTGCGCCTCGGCCCTGGCCTGCTTCGACGGGGCGGCGGGTCTGGCAGGGGCCTGGACGACGGTGCGCATCTGGGGGGCGCTGTCCGGCAGGGTCCGGCGTTGCGGCGTCTCGATCAGGTCGCCGTCCTCGTCCTCTTCCGGGGGTGCGACTGTCGCAGGGGCGACGTCATCGGGACGATCCGCCGCGCTGACCGGCGGTTCCATCCGCTCGAACGCGACCGCCGGTCCGGCGGAACTTCCGCCGTTCAGGGCTTGTGCGATGTTGGCGCGACGCACGCGGGTCCGCACGGCATTGGCGATCCGGGCACGAACCCGATCGTCGTCGGGCGGCGCGATCCCGTCATCGTCGTCGTCCGGATCCTCGAACCGGTTCTCCGCGTCCGCGGCGGAGCCCCGGCGATGGAACCACGACAGCAGGCCCCGGCGCGGCATCTCCTCCCAATCGACTTCCTCGTCGTACTCGTCCGGAATTGCGGCTTCCGCCCGCGCGTCGCGGCGCGCGCGCAGGGTTTCCGCGGTTCGCCGGGCTCCCATCGCCGTCCCGCGGGCGGCGGATCCGGTCGCGATCCGCAGAAGGTGCAGGAGCGCGCCGAAGCCGCCCAGAACGAACAGGCCGGCGAAGCGGATATCCTCCCGCGTGAAGCCCAGGACCCAGATTCCGATCCCGATCACCGCCCCCGCGAGCAGAACCGTCAGGACCTTGAGCCCCGCGCTGGCGGTGATCGGCAAGACCTGCAGCAGGGCGCCCATCAGCGTGTCCCCGAACAGGCCGCCGAGGCCGAAATCGTGGGTCCAGCCGTCTCCGGGGGTCAGCGACGTGCAGAACAGCGACAGGATCAGAACCCAGCCCAGCACGAACAAGGCCCGGGGCAGGGCCCGCTCCGAGCCCCAATGCATGGCGAAGCGCAGGCCCCAGATGAACAGCCCGGCCGACAGGCCCAGACCGCCGAGGCCGAGGATGAGATAGATTGGCGCTGCCAGCGTCGCCCCGAACACGCCGAGCCAGTTGCGCGGTTCGGCATCCGTCGCGGCCAGCCAGCTCGGGTCGTCCGGATGATAGCTCAGCAGCATCGCTGCCGAGAGCAGGCCGAGCAGGACCATGACGACGCCGAATCCCTCGCGGCCGCGCCGGGCGAGCGCGATCTGCGTCCGGGAATCCAGAAGGGGATCGCGCTGCCTGACCTGATACGCCATCGTGCTCGGTCTCCTTTACGAATAGATGCAGGCGCGCAGCCGGGTCAGCCCCGACGCGACCTGGTCCAGCGGCGCTACGAGGGCCACCCGCACATAGCCCGCGCCCGGGTTCCCGTTCGCCGTCTCCCGCGCCAGATAGGCCCCGGGGAGGACCTTGACCCCCGCCTCGCGCCAGAGCTTCACCGCCGCCGCCTCGCCGTCGCCGACCGTCTCGGGAACCGGCAGCCAGAGGAAGAACCCCGCCCCGGGGATCGTCACGCCGGGAATGTCGCCGAGGATCGCCTTCGCAGCGTCGAACTTTGCGGCATAGAGGGCGCGGTTCTCCGTCACGTGCGCCTCGTCCCGCCAGGCCGCGGCGGAGGCCATTTGCAGCGGCAGGGGGATCGGTGCGCCGGAATAGGCGCGCAGGGCCTTGAGCTTCGCGATATTGCCCGGCCCGGACACGGCAAAGCCGGACCGCAAACCGGCAAGGTTCGACCGCTTGCTGAGTGAATGGAACGCCACGACCCGGTCCGGATCCGCCCCGGTCGCCTCCACCGCCTCCAGCACGCCTGTGGGCGGGCTGTCCCGGTAGATTTCAGCGTAGCATTCGTCGGCGAGGATCGTGAAATCGTGACGTTCGGCCAGGGCGAGCAGAATCCGACCAGTACGCCATCGAGGCGACAGCGCCCTGCGGGTTCGCGGGCGAGCAGATATAGACCAGCGCCGTGCGGTCCAGCAGATCGGGATCGAGCCCGGCGAAGTCCGGAAGGTGGTCCGTCTCTTCGGTCGCATCCACGTAGACCGGCTCCGCCCCCACCGCGAGGGCGGCGATGGCATAGACCTGATAGAACGGGTTCGGCGTGAGGATCGCGGGGCGCCCTCCGCCCTTCTCCTCGAGGCACAGGGCCATCGACGCATTGTAGAGGCCCTCGCGCGTCCCGTTGAGGGCCAGCACCTCCGTCTCCGGATCGATCCTTCGGCCGTAGCGACGGAAGATCCAGTCGGCACAGGCCTCCAGGAGGGCGGGTGCGCCGTCATTCGGCGGATAGCCCATGAATCCCGCCGCGTGTTCGGCCACCACCTCCGCCACGAAGGCGGGCGGCGCGTGGCGCGGGTCTCCGATGGTCATCTCCACCGCGTTGTTGTTGCCCGGGGCCACGTCGCCAAGAAGCCTCCGCAGACGCGGAAACGCATATTCGGGCAGTCCCGCGAACCGCTTCGGTGAATCCATGCTCGTGCCTCGATACGGGTGCTCTGACGGCCCCGTTTGATCGGAGGATAGCGCACGCATCGCGGGGCGGTCCAACGAAAAGGCCCGGCTCGCCGCCAAGGTGTTGCTTTCGCGCCAGTCCGGACCCGGCCTGTGCCTAGGCCAAAGCCGACTCCATGGCCGCACCGAGGCGCAGCAGCCGTTCCTCCGCCAGCGGCGGGGCGAGCGCCATGACGCCGCAGGACGGCACCCCCGTCGGCAGGGTCAGGCCGCAGAGGCCCAGCACGTTGCCGACCCGGGTGTTCCGCAAGGCCATCAGGTTCTCCGAGACGTAATAGTCCTCGTCGGTCGACAACCGCTCCCTGTCTGGCGGCAGGATCGCGGAGGTGGGGAGGAGCACCGCGTCGTAACCGGCGGTCGCGCGCAGGAACTCGGCCTGCGCCATGACGCGCTTGCGATAGGCGGCGAGGACGTCGGCCGCGTCGATATTGCGCCCGGTCCGGAACCGCTCCAGAATCCGGTCGAACATCAAGTCGGGCGCGGCCTCGATCTCCTCCCGCCAGATGGCGTAGGCCTCGGGCGAGAACAGAAACGGGGTGAGGTCCATGGCCGTCTTGACCGACGCGATCTCCGCGCGGTCCACGACCGCCCCGGCCGCTTCGAACCGCTCGACCGCATGGCCGAACGCGATCCGGGGCGCGTCCCGACTGCTCTCCGCGTAATCGGCCAGCACGAGGAGATGCCGCCCCGCGAGGTCTGCCCCCGCGAGGTCCGCCGGGCGCCCCCCCTCCAGCAAGGCGAGCGCGAGCGCCGCGTCCTCCACGTTCCGGGTCAGCGGGCCGATCGTGTCCATGCTTTCCACCAGCGGCACGACACCGGCGCCGGGCATGCGGCCATGGCCCGTCTTGAGGCCCACGAGGTCGTTCCAGGCCGCCGGGTTGCGCACCGAGCCGCCGGTATCCGTCCCGATCCCGATGGGCGACAGGCCGAACGCCACCGACGCGGCCGCTCCCGAGGAGGATCCGCCGGGGACCAGCGCCGGATCGTGCCGGTTCGGCGGCGTCGCGGTGATCGGGTTCAGGCCCAGCCCGGAAAAGGCCAGCTCGCTCATATGCGTCTTGCCGAGGCAGACGCCGCCCCCATGGGTCGCATTCGCGAGAACCGGGGCATCGTCCTTCGGCACCCGTCCCTTCAGGAGCGCGCTTCCCGCTTCAGTCCCGATCCCGGCACTGTCGAACAGGTCCTTCCAGCTTACCGGAACCCCGTCCAGCGGGCCGCGCCGGGTCCCCGCTTTCGCACGGGCGGCGGCGGCTCCGGCCTCGGACCGGGCACGATCCTCGGTCACGCGCGCGAAGATGTCGTCCCGCCGCGTATCGTCCGCGATGGCCGACAAGTAGGTGTCGCACAGCGCCTCGGGGTCGATCTCTCCGGTCGCGATCCCGCGTCCGAGGTCGCCGCCGCTCATCCACAGCCAGTCTTTCATCTACCCCGACCCTCGCAAAACCACCGCGTGCCACGCTAAGGCGGGCGGGGCGGTTGGACAATGCCCGCGACGCACGCATATGCAGGGGCATGGATGCGGATATCCTCATCGTCGGCGGCGGGTTGAACGGCCCGCTGGCCGCCCTGTCGCTGGCCCGGGCGGGCCTCCGCTCGATCCTGCTCGACGCCCGCCCCCGCGCCACATTCGACGACGCGACCTTCGACGGGCGCAGCTATGCGCTGGCGCTGGGATCGGTGCGTATGCTTCGTTCACTGGGTTTCTGGAATGCGCTGGAGGACGGGGCCCAGCCGATCCGGGGCATCCGGGCGAGCGACGGCCGGGCGGGCGAGGGGGCCTCTCCGCTGCATCTCTCCTTCGATGCGGACGAGATCGGCGAGCCGTTCATGGGCCAGATGGTGGAGGACCGGCACCTGCGCCCGGCGCTCCTCGCCGCCTGCGACGTCGCGCCGCGGGTGGAGATGCGTTTCGGAACGGGTGTGGTCGCGCAATCCGCCGCGCCCGGGTCCGCCACGATCACGCTGGAGGACGGGACCACATTGCGCGCGCCGCTCCTTCTCGGCTGCGATGGACGGGGCAGCGGGACGGCGACCCGCGCCGGGATCGGCCGCGTCGGCACCGATTATGGTCAGACGGCGCTGGTTTGCGCGGTGGAGCACGAGCGGCCCCATGACGGGATCGCCCATCAATTCTTCATGCCGCCGGGCCCGCTCGCCATCCTGCCGCTCCGGGGCAATCGCTCCAGCATCGTCTGGACCGAGACGGCGGATGTCGCTGCCGATCTCCAGGCGCTGTCGGATCCGCATTACCTCGACATTCTCCGCCCGCGTTTCGGCAGTTTCCTCGGCGATTTCTCCCTTTTGGGCAGCCGCCATACCTATCCGCTCTCGCTCAGCCTGACGCATGATTTCGTCGCGCCGCGGGTGGCGCTGGCGGGGGATGCGGCCCACGGGATCCACCCGATCGCGGGTCAGGGCCTGAATCTCGGCTTCAAGGATATCGCGGCCCTCGCCGAAGTGGCGGAGGACGCGTGCAAGCGGGGCGAGGATATCGGCGCACCCGACGTGCTCGCCCGGTATCAGCGCTGGCGGCGGTTCGACACGATTGCGATGGGTCTTGCCACGGATGCGGTGAACCGATTGTTCTCGAACGACAATCCGATCCTGCGCTTGGGTCGCGATATAGGGATGGGCGCCATCGGCGCGATGCCGGCCCTGCGCCGGGCCTTCATCCGCGAGGCGGCGGGATTGTCCGGCGACCTGCCGAGACTGATGCGCGACTGAAGTCGCATCCATACCGGAGTCTACAGGTCTTCGATCACCGAAATGGACGCCTCGCGATCCCGTTCTCCGCTAGTCGAGCGACCGGGCCTCGTCGATCAGCATGATCGGAATGCCGCCGCGGATCGGATAGGCGAGCCGCGCGGCTTTCGAGATCAGTTCCCCTTTCTCCGCGTTCCACGTCAGCGGCCCACGCGTCTGCGGGCAGACCAGCGCCTCCAGCATCCGGCGGTCGTGTTCGGTATTCGTGTCTGCGTTCTCATCGCCGGTCATTGAACCGTCTCCTCGCTCGATCCGCCGCGCAGGGCGAATTCCATCAACGTCACCACCGTCTCGCGACGGGTGGCGAGGCTCGGCGCCTCCAGCAGGGCCTGCTTCTCCTCCGGTTCGAACGGACAGAGCATCGAGAGGGAATTGAGCAGCAATTCCTCCTCCGCGTCCTTGAGGCTGTCCCAGTCGGTCGAAAGCTCCTGGCTCTCGAAATAGCGGCGCAGCAGGTCGAGAAAGGCGGGCCGGTCGAAACGCTCGTCCGTTTCCGGCTTGCCCATGTCACGGTCGAACCCGTCCCAGGACACCTCCGCCTTGACGTATGGGCTGAACCCCGTGACCTCCCGCGTGATCCGGTAGCGGGAGATGCCCGCGAGCGTGACCATGTAGCGGCGGTCCTCCGTCTCCGAAAGCTGGGTCAGGCGTCCGGCGCAGCCGATGGACTGAAGCTCCCGCCCGTCCCGCGCCTTCTGCGCGCGCGGCTGGACCATACCGATCAGCCGGTGCTCCGACTTCAGGCAATCGTCGATCATCTGGAGGTAACGCGGCTCGAAGATGTGGAGCGGCAGCCGCGCCCGCGGCAAAAGCAGCGCGCCGGGCAGAGGAAAGACCGGGATCGTTTCGGGTAGGTCGCTGTATCTGAACATGATCGACGACCTAGCCCGTCCCCCCGGTCAGGCAAAGATCATCGACGACAGTTTGCGCCGACCATTCAGGGCGACCGGATCCTTCGGTCCCGCGGCGTCGAAGATCGTCAGAAGCTGCGTCCGCGCGGCACCGTCGTTCCACTCCCGATCGCGCCGGAACAGGTCGAGCAGGTGATCCACCGCGCCCTGGGCATCGCCCGTGGCGAGCAGGGCGGCGGCAAGGTCGAACCGCGCCTGGTGGTCGTCCGGATCGGCCTCCACCGCGGCACCGAGCTCCGCGACCGGACCCGCATCCGCCGCCTGCCGGGCGAGGGCGAGTTGCGCGCGGGCAGCCTCCACCTCTTTTGCCGTGGCGATCGTAGCGGGGGCGGCATCCACCAGCGCCTGCGCCTGATCCAATTCGTCGAGCGCGATATGCGCGCGGATCAGGCCGCCATAGGCCGCGGCGTTCTCCGGCTCCTCGCCTAGTACCGCAGCGAAGGTCTGCGCCGCATCCGCGCTTGCGCCCTGGATCATCATCTCCTCGGCCGCCTCGATAGCATCGCCGAGTCCGCCGTCATCAGGATTGAGCGCGGCGGCGCGGGCTACGAAGTCCTCCACCTCGGTCTGGCTCACCGCGCCCTGGAAGCCGTCCACCGGCTGCCCCTGCCAGAAGGCATAGACCGTCGGGATCGACTGGATGCGCAGCTGGGCCGCGATCTGCTGGGCCTGGTCCACGTCGACCTTGGCCATGCGGACCTTGCCCTTGGCGGCGGTCACGGCGGCCTCGAGCTGCGGTCCCAGCGTCTTGCAGGGGCCGCACCACGGGGCCCAGAAGTCAACGATTATCGGGATTTCGCGGCTGGCCTCGATCACGTCGGCCATGAACGTGGCCTCGGTCACGTCGCGGACGAGATCGGGGGATGCGTCGGCGGCGGGGGCGGGGGTCTGACCGAATTCGAGCATGGGCGGCATCCTTCTGTTGCGCCGCTATATGCGACGCGAGGCGGGCTTTTCCAAGGGTGTCAGAGGTCGAACGTCGCCATCACCGGTGCGTGGTCCGACGGCTTTTCCCAGCCGCGGACAGGGCGGATTATGCGACTGGAGTGAGAGGCTTGCGCGATGTCTGCGGTGGCCCAGACGTGGTCGAGGCGGCGGCCCTTGTCGGCGGCGTCCCAATCGGGAGAGCGATAGGACCACCAGGAATAGAGGCTTCCGTCGGGGATGTCCTTGCGGGTCACGTCGACCCAGTCTCCGGATTCCTGTGTATCCGCAAGGTGTTGGACCTCGATCGGCGTGTGGCTGACGACCTTGAGGAGTTGCTTGTGGGACCAGACGTCGTCCTCGCGCGGGGCGATGTTGAGGTCGCCGACGAGGATGGACCGTGCGGGCCGATCGGCATGGAACGCGTCGCGCATCGCGGTCAGGTAATCGAGCTTTTGTCCGAACTTTACATTGACTTCGCGGTCGGGAACATCGCCTCCGGCGGGCACGTAGAAGTTGTGGATGACGACGCCGTTTTCGAGCCGGGCGGCGATGTGGCGCGCATGGCCCAGCTCGGCGTGATCCGCGGCGCCCGCCTCTTCCAGGGGGAGGCGGGAGAGGATCGCGACGCCGTTATATCCCTTCTGTCCGCGGGCGACCATGTGCGGATATCCAAGCGATTCGAATTGCTTGCGCGGGATCAGGTCGACCGGGGACTTGCATTCCTGGAGGCAGAGGATGTCCGGCGATTCCGCGCGCAGGAACCGCGCCACGAGGTCCTCCCGCAGGCGGACGGAGTTGATGTTCCAGGTGGCGAGCGTGAAGGGCATGGGATCTCCCGGCGGCAAAACGAATATGCACCGTACGTGCATACGTCCGTGCGCCATTCGTGCATACGAACGTCATACCGACAGAGCGGTGAGGCTTCGTTAACCGTTCGGCGGCAGAACGGCCAGTCGGACGGAGGACGGGTCGGGCGGATCCGGCGAGATCGCGGCAACGGTTCGGTCGGGGCCGGTGGCCGGCAGGAGACTCGCGACGCAGTATGCGGGGTGCGGTTTCCAGCGGGCTTCGCCGGATGCGGGATCTCTGCGCTGGAGCGGGTAGAATCTCTTTCCCGAGGGTCACGTAGCCTTGACCGGCGCCTCCGCCGAACCACCTTGCGATGCTGAACGCTTGCGCAAACGCAGATTTGCGCCGACCGGACCCCCGCCGAAAGGACCCGAGAGATGGCCATCAACCTGACCGTGAACGGCGAGGACGTGACGCTGGACGTCGATCCCGAGACACCGCTTCTCTGGGCGCTTCGGGACGAGTTGCGGCTGACGGGGACGAAGTTCGGATGCGGGATCGCGCAATGCGGCGCCTGCACGGTGATGCTGGACGGCCAGACGCGGCGCGCCTGCGTGACGCCGGTCGGCGCGCTGGAGGGGGCGGACGTGCGCACGATCGAGGCGCTCGACAGCCCCGAGGCCCGCGCGGTGCAGGCCGCCTGGATCGGGATCAACGTGCCGCAATGCGGCTATTGCCAGTCCGGTCAGGTGGTGAGCGCCACGGCCCTTCTGGAATTCGACCCCAAGCCGACGGACGAGGATATCGACAACGCGATGGCGGGCAACATCTGCCGCTGCGCCACCTATGCCCGCATCCGCCAGGCGATCCGCCAGGCATCCGATTCGCTGGAGGCCTGAGCCATGTATCCGATGATCAAAGCCGCCCTCGCGCCCAAGCCCTCGCGGCGGGCCTTCCTTGCCGGGTCCGCGGGCCTCGTCCTCGCGCTGCACCTGCCGGGCAAGGGCCGCGCGCAGGCGATGCCGGAGATGATGGCGGACGGGCAGTTCGCGCCCAACGCCTTCGTCCGGATCGCGCCGGACAACACCGTCACCGTCCTCGTCAAGCATATCGAGATCGGACAGGGGGCGAATACCGGCCTGCCGATCCTGGTGGCCGAGGAGCTGGACGCCGACTGGTCGCAGATGCGCGCCGAGCAGGCCCCGGCGGATGCCGTCATCTATGCCAACGCGGCGTTCGGAATACAGGGCACGGGCGGGTCCACCGGCCTGTCCAGCAGCTACATGCAGATGCGGCAGGCGGGGGCCGCGGCGCGCGCCATGCTCGTCTCCGCCGCGGCGCAGGGCTGGGGCGTGGATCCGACCGATGTCACGGTGTCCAGGGGCGTCGTCTCCCATGACGGGAGCGGCCGTTCCGCGACGTTCGGCGAGCTGGCCGAAGCGGCGGCGCAGGGAGCGGTGCCGGTCGATGTCGCGCTGAAGGACCCGAAGGATTTCGTCCTGATCGGCGGCGAGGGCGTGACACGCCTCGACAGCGAGGCGAAATCCACGGGTGCCGCGCAGTTCACCATCGACGTCTATCGCGACGGCATGCAGGTCGTGTCGATGGTCCACCCGCCGAGATTCGGCGCGACGGTGGCGACGGTCGACGACGGGGCGGCGCTGGCCGTGCCGGGCGTGGTCGCGGTGCGTAAGGTGCCGTCGGGTGTCGCCATCTATGCGGAGAACACGTTCGCCGCCTTGCGGGGCCGGGACGCGGTCGTCGTGGGCTGGGACGAGACGGGAGCCGAGACCCGCTCCACCGAGGAGATCGTGGAGGAGTTCACCGCCGCCGCCCGCGCGCCCGCCCGGGTCGTGGACGAGGCCGGGGACATCGACGCGGCGCTGGCGGAGGCGGACCGGGTGATCGAGGCGGATTACGTCTTTCCGTATCTCGCCCATGCCGCGCTGGAGCCGTTGGACGGCGTGATCGAGTTGCGCGGGGACGGGGCCGAGGTGTGGTCGGGGATGCAGATCCCGACCATCAGCCAGGGCACCATGGCGGGCGTTCTGGGCATGGATCCGGCGGCGATCGCGGTGAACACGATGTTCACAGGCGGCAGTTTCGGCCGCCGCGCCACCCCCGACAGCCATTTCGCGGCGGAGCTGGCGGAGGTCGCCAAGGCGGCGGGGCCGGGCGCCTACAAGCTGATGTGGACGCGGGAGAACGACATGAAGGGCGGGTATTATCGCCCGCTAACCGTGCACAACCTGAAGGCCGGGCTGGACGCGGAGGGCAACATCACCGGATGGGCGAACACGGTCGCCAACCAGTCGATCATGGCCGACGGCCCGTTCGCCGCGATGATGCAGGACGGCCTCGACCCCACCTCCTACGAAGGGTCGAACGATCTGGCCTACGACCTTCCGGCGACGCGGCTGTCCTGGGCGCAGATGCGGAATCCGGTGCCGGTCCTGTGGTGGCGGTCGGTGGGGCATACGCATACGGCCTATGCGGTGGAGACGTTTCTCGACGAGGTGCTGCTGGCCGCCGGGCGGGACCCGGTGCAGGGGCGGCTCGACCTCGTCAAGGCGGACCGCCCCCGGGATCGTGCGGTGCTGGAGCGGGTCGCGGAGATGGCGAACTGGGCCGGGCCGGGCAGTGGCGAGCGACGGTTGGGCGTTGCGGTCGCGCGGAGCTTCGGCAGCTTCGTCGCACAGATCGCGGAGGTCGAGGATCGCGACGGCATGCCCCATGTGAGCCGGGTCTGGTGCGCGGTGGATTGCGGCGTGGCGGTGACGCCGGACGTGATCCGCGCGCAGATGGAGGGCGGGATCGGCTACGGGCTGGGCACGGTGCTCCACGACGAGATCACGCTGGGCGAGGGAGGCGTGGTGCAGCAGTCGAACTTCGACAGCTACCGGATGCTGCGTCTGCCGGAGATGCCGCGGATCGAGGTGTCGATCCTCGACAGCGATGTCGATCCGACGGGTGTGGGGGAGCCGGGAACGCCGCCCATCGCGCCCGCCGTCTCGAATGCCTGGCGCGCGCTGACCGGGGCGATGCCCTATCGCCTGCCGTACCGCGCCGCGCGCGTCTGAGGAGAACCCGATGATCCGATTGTCCCTTGCCGCGCTCTGTGTCGCGGTCCTGTCCATGCCGCTGGGCGCGCAGGACCTCGCCACCGAACTGGCCGAACCGGAGAGTTTCGCCGGGATCGCCGACGACGACGCCCGGGCCGCCGCCCTGTTCGGGGAGATGGCGAAGGTGCTGACCCATCCGCGGTGTCTCAACTGCCACCCGGTCGATGGCGGCCCGCGTCAGGGCGACCTGATGGAGGCGCACCAGCCCCCGGTCGTACGCGGCCCCGCCGATATGGGTGCCGTGGGGATGCAGTGCAGCACCTGCCACGGAGCGGAGAACGTCGCCTATACCGGGGCGGACGGGTCGATCCCGGGCCACGAACCTTGGCATCTTGCACCGGCGTCGATGGGGTGGATCGGGCTGTCGGTTCCGGAGATCTGCGTCCAGCTCAAGGACCCGGCCCGCAACGGCGACCGCAATCTGGCCGAGATCCACGAGCACAACGCCGGGGACGGGCTGGTCGGCTGGGGTTGGGAGCCGGGCGAGGGCCGCACCCCCGCGCCGGGGAGCCAGGAGTTGTTCGGGCGGCTGACGCAGGCCTGGATCGACGCGGGCGCCGGCTGTCCGACCTGAAGAGGTGGGGCGGCTGGGTAGGTTAGGCTGCGTTTCCGGCTGACAATGTACCGTATCGGTATAGCGCCGGTTCGTTGTGCGGCGTCGACGTGAGTCGCGAGGCTACCCGGCCATGCATCAGAAATGTTCCATCTGACCGTCGTTGTCCGGAACCCGATCCATCTTAATTGCCACCCCGCCGACGCGCACGGGATTTGCGCGGGGGGTCTTGCGCAGGCTCGGCCCCCGGCGCTACCGGGGCGCAGCATCAGCGCAGGCGGGATCCGGGAATGGCGAACGACAGACATGTCCTGATCACCGGCGGCGCCGGGTATATCGGGTCGCATACGACGCTCGCGCTGAACGCCGCCGGGTACACGACCATCGTCTATGACGATTTCTCGACCGGTCACCGGGACGCGTCCTTCGGTAACCACCTCGTGGAGGGCAGGCTCGACGATACCGACGGACTGGCCGAGGCGCTCAGGATCCATGATGTCGGCAGCGTCCTGCATTTCGCGGCCCTGATCGAGGCCGGGCAATCGGTCGTCACGCCGCTGCCGTTCTTCCGCAACAACATGGGCGGGAGCGTGTCGCTGCTGGAGGCGATGGAGCGGGCGGGCACGAAGCGGATCGTGCTCTCCTCCACCGCGGCGGTCTACGGCAACGGCGTCGAGGGCGCGGCGATGTCGGAGGATTTGCCCCGCCAGCCGATCAATCCCTACGGCGAGAGCAAGGCGATGGTGGAGACGGTGCTGGAGGCGTGTGTCGCGGCCCATGGCCTGCAGGCCATGGCGCTGCGCTACTTCAACGCGTCCGGTGCCGATGCGGACGGACGGACGGGCGAACGGCACGATCCGGAAACGCATCTGATTCCGCTGGTGATCCAGGCGGCGATGGGGCTGCGGTCCGGGATCACGGTCAACGGCACGGATTACGACACGCCGGACGGAACCTGCATCCGCGACTACATCCACGTCACCGACCTCGCGCGCGGGCATGTGGCGGCGCTGGAATACCTGCTGAAGCGGGACGCGCCGGGCTTCACGGCCGTCAATCTGGGGACCGGCGAAGGCCGGAGCGTGCGCGAGGTGATCGCGGCGGTGGCGAAGGTGTCCGGAGTGACGTTCCCGGTGGTGGAGGCCGCGCGGCGGGCGGGGGATCCCGCGACGCTCGTGGCCGATCCGTCGGCTGCCCGGGCCCGGCTCGGCTGGCGGGCGGAGCACAGCGATCTGGAGCGGATCGTCGCCGATGCCTGGCGGTTCGCGCAGTCGCGCCTCTAGTCGGCGTTCGCGCCGTCGCGGACCGCCCGGGATCCGGGCAGGGGATGCGCGGGGTGGCAGGCGACCATAATTCGCTCACCGGCAGATGCGGAACGGGACGGGTCCTACGCCGCCGTCATCGACACATCCCGCGCCGGGGAGCGACCGCGGCGACGCGACCATTGACCCCGGGGACGATAACCCCGATGTCGGCGCCGACGGAGGGCCTCGCCGTGCGATGCCGCAGAGGGGTCCCGATAGACGCAATCCCGGAACCGGACCCCGTGCCACATATCCTCTATCTCGCGCATGATCTCGACGATGCCGCCATCTGGCGGCGGGTCGCGATGCTGCGCCTCGGCGGGGCGAGCGTGGAGATCGCGGGGTTCCGGCGGGGGGGCGCGCCGCTTCCCGAACCCGCGCGGGTTCTCGGGCGGACGGCGAATGCGCGGATGGGGCGGCGGATCGCCTCCGTCGCGAAGGCGTGGATTGCCCGGGCAGCGGCGGGCGGTGCCTGCGATGCGATCATCGCACGCAATCTGGAGATGCTGGCACTGGCGGTTCCGGCGGCGCGTCGGCGGGGGCGGGACGGGGCCGCACCGCGGGTGGTGTACGAAGTGCTCGATGTCCACCGCCTGATGCTGCGCGGGGATTTGGTCGGGCGGGCCTTGAGGGCGATGGAGCGGCGGCTCTGCCGGTCGGTGGACCTGCTGCTGGTCTCGTCTCCCGCCTTCCTGTCCCGGCATTTCGAGCGGTATTATCCGTCCCCGCCGCCCGCGCTTCTGGTCGAGAACAAGGTGATGGCGGAGACGGAGGCCCCGGCGCCGGGCATGCGTCCGGCGGGCGGGCCGGTCACGATCGGCTGGTTCGGGATCCTGCGCTGCCCGTTCTCGCTGTCCTGTCTGGATCGGGTGACCCGGGCGACGCCGGGACGGTATCGGGTGATCCTGCGCGGCCGTCCGGCCTACGATTCCCTGCCGGATTTCGATGCTGTGGTGAAGGCGAACGACGATTTGGCGTTCGGCGGGGCCTATCGCTATCCGGACGACCTGTCGGAGATTTACGGCGCGGTCGATCTGGCCTGGCTCGTGGATCGCTACGATGCCGGGGAGAACTCCGACTGGCTGTTGCCGAACAGGCTTTACGAGAGCGGGCGGAGCAGGGTGCCGCCGATCTGCCTCGCGGGAACCGAAGTGGCGCGGAAGGCTGCGGCTCTGGGAATCGGCGTCGAACTGGAGGCGCCGTCGGTCGCGGCGGCTCGGGAGGCGCTGGACGGGATGGATCCCGCGCGGCTGGCGCGCCTTCGCGGTGCGATGGGCTCCGTGCCGGGCGCGGCGTTCAGCACCGACGCGGCGGAGTGCCGGGCGCTGGTGGAGGCGATCGTCGGCGCGGATGCGAGGCGGGGGGCGGCATGAGCGAGGGTGTCCTGATCGTCATCCCGACGTTGAACGAGGCCGCGCATATTGGCGGCGTGCTCGACGGGCTGCGTCCGTTTCTGGATCGCGCGGCGGGGTCCGGTCGCGCCGTCCGGGTGGTGGTGGCGGATGGCGGATCGTCGGACGCGACCCGCCGGATCGTGGCGGAGCATCCGTTGACCGGGCGCGGGTCGGTGGTCCTGATGGACAATCCCGACCGGTTGCAGAGCGCGGCGGTGAACCGGGCCGTTGCGGAGCATGGCGCCGGGGCGGAGTGGCTGATCCGGATCGACGCCCATGCGCGCTACCCGGAGCGGTTCTGCGACATCCTTCTGGAGGAGGCCGCGGCGACCGGCGCAGACAGTGTCGTCGTGCCGATGAACGCTGTCGGCGATACGCCGTTCCAGCGGGCCGCGGCCCTGGCCCAGAACGACCGGATCGGCAATGGCGGCGCGCCGCACCGGCTGGGCGGAGAGGGGCGGTTCGTGGATCACGGGCACCACGCGCTGATGCGGATGGCCGCGTTCCGGGCGGCGGGCGGCTACGATCCGGGGTTTTCGCATAACGAGGATGCGGAGCTGGATCACCGGCTGGGCGCGCGCGGGGGCAAGGTCTGGCTGACCGCGCGGACCGGGCTCGACTATCTGCCGCGTCGGGCCGTCGGTCCGCTGGCGCGGCAATACCTCAATTTCGGGCGGGGGCGGGCGAGAACGATGCGCAAGCACGGGCTGCGGCCGAGGGCGCGGCAGTCGATCGCCATCGGGGTCCTTCCGGTGGTCTTGTCGGCGTTTCTGGCTCCCGTCCATGCGGTGTTTGCCGTGCCGCTGCTCCTGTGGCTCGGGGCGTGTCTCGCGGCGGGGGTCGGTCTCGCGCTGCGGGGTGCGGGGGCGACGGGCCTCGGGGCCGGGATGCTGGCGGCTCTGATGCACCTCGCCTGGTCCGCGGGGTTCTGGCAGGGGTGGTTCCGGTATTCGCGCGGGGACGAAAGCTCGTCCGGGCGGGCGGATGACCGGGTCGGGAGCGCTGGACGATGAGCGGGCCGGAGATCGCCGTCGGGATCTGCACGTTCCGCCGTCCGGGCCTTGCCGCGACGCTGGACAGCATCGAGGCGCAGTCGATGCCGCCGGGCCGGATGTTGTCGATCATCGTGGCCGATAACGACGATACGCCGACGGCGGAGGGATTGGTGCGGGACTTCGCGCGGATGTCCCGCCACCGAGTCGCATATGTCCATGCGCCCGCACGCAACATTTCGATTGCGCGGAACGCGATCCTCGATGCGGCGCGCGAAGCGGGAACCGGACGTCTCGCCTTCATCGACGACGACGAGGTCGCGGCGCCGGACTGGCTCGCCCGTCTGGAGGCGGCGATGGACGAAGGCGGTGCGGACGCCGTGGTCGGACCGGTCCATGCCGGATACGGGGACGGGGCGCCGGACTGGATGCGGGCGGCGCGGATGCACGACACCCTTCCGGAGGTCGGACCCGAGGGACGGCCCATCGCTGGACATACCTGCAACGTGTTGATCGACCTGACATCCGGCGTTTTCGACGGCCTTCGCTTCGATCCGGAGCGGGGGCGATCCGGCGGCGAGGATACCGCGTGGTTCGAGGCGGCGTTGCGCCGGGGCGCCCGACTCGCGCTGGCAGGGGATGCGGCGGTGCATGAGGAGGTGCCGGAGGCGCGGGCGCGGATGGCCTGGCTCCTGCGGCGGCGCTACCGCATGGGTCAGACCCACGGGAGCCTACCGGGAGGGGCGGCGACGCGGGCGGGCCGCGCCCGGCAGGCCGTGGCCGCTACCGCGAAAATCGGCTGGTGCGCTTGCGCCGCCATCGCCACGCTGCCATCAGCATCGGCGCGCAACCGGAACATTTTGCGAGGGGCGCTGCATGTCGGCACCCTGTCGGTTCTTCTGGGACGGCGGCGGGTGTCGATCTACGGGTCGGACGGGATTGCGGAAGGCGGGGCGAACCCGTCGACCCCGCGGCAGGACGGATAGGTGGGACGGATGCAGCTCCGGCTTCGAGACAGCGATATGGCCGACCGGCAGGCCGGAAGCGCGCCTTCGGGCGAAGTCCTGATCGATTTCGGCAAGCTGCTCGCCATCGCGCGGCGGCAGAAATGGGTCGTTGCGGGCTGGGTCGGGGTGTTCCTGTTGCTCGGGATCGTCGTCCTCGCGACGACTCCACCGAGCTACCGGGCCGTGGCCTCCGTCCTGCTGGTGGGGGATACGGAGCGGCGCGCCGAACAGGTCGGCATGACCGGCAACGTGACGCCCGCGGCCCTCGATACGGCGCAGCAATTGCTGCGGTCCCGGGCGCTGGCGCTGCGGGTCACGGAAGCGCTGGATCTGGACACGAACGAGGTCTTCCTGAATCAGCCGGTCTCCCTCGCTTCCCGGATCATCGGTACGGCGACCGGCGCCGTCGGCGGTGCGCTCGATGCCCTGACGCCGCAGCCGGAGCGGGCAGCAGGCCCTCCGGCCACGCCCGAGAGCCGCGAACGAAGCCGACGCGAGGCGGCGGCCAAGCGCCTTCAGCAGCGCTTGTTCCTCGGCGGGAGCAGCCGGAGCGCGGCCCTCGATATCGGCATCGAACTGCACGACCCCGGCCTCGCCGCGCGGATCGCGAATGCCTATACCGCCGCCTACACTGCCGACCGGCTGGAGACGTCGTTCGACGCGACGACGCGCACGACGGAGTTCCTTCAGCAGCGGCTCGGCGAGTTGGAAGCGGATGCACGGCGCGCGGCGCTCGACGCAGAGGTCTTCCGGGCCGAAAGCGGCCTTGTGGAGACGGGCGACAGGCTCCTGACCGAGGATACGCTGGGGCGATTCAGTGGCGAGCTGTCCGAGGCGCAGGCACAGGCGGCGCGGTCGGAGGCGCTGGTGGCGAGCTACGACGCGGCGCTCGCGCGCGGGCCGGAGGCGCTGACGGGGGGCGAGGGGCAACGGCTGAGCCTGCCGGGCGATCTTCGGCTGGCGGAGATGGAGCAGGCGTTGTCGGGTCTGACGGCCCGGCGGGCGGAGGTGGTGCGCAATTTCGGAGAAGACCATCCCCAGGTGACCGCCCTCGACGCGCAGATCGCGGACCAGGCCCGTCGCCTCTATGCTGAGATGGAACGGCAGGCGGAAGTGGCGCGCGGCGAAAGCAACGTGGCAGAGGCCCGGGTGGCATCGCTCCGCGACGCGCTCGTCCCACTCGTCGACGCCAATTCCGAGGCGCTCCGCGCGCAGATCGAATACCGGCTCCTGCAGCAGCGGGCCGAATCCTTCACGAGCCTCTACGAGGTGTTCCTCAGCCAGTTCCAGGAGGCGGATCAGCTTCGCCTCTATCCCGTCGGGCAGATTCGGGTCCTGACCCCCGCCGACGTTCCCCGGGATGCCGCGTCGCCGTCGGCGAAGCGGACTCTGGCCATCGCCATCGTTCTGGGGCTGATGGCGGGCCTTGCCCATGTGGCCGTGCGGGAATGGCGCGAACGCTACCTGCGGACCGCCGAAGATATCAGCGACGGCCTCGGGGTGCGGTTCCTCGGCTATCTGCCGATGCTGACCCGGGCGGAGCGGGGCGCGGGTCAGGCCCGGCGCAGCGCCGAGGGGGGCGACGATGCGGCATCCCCGCCGCCCGATGCCTCTCCCCCGCGGGGACGTCCGGTCACCTATCCGCTCGCGCATCTCGCCCAGCCGCGTTCGCGCTACAGCGAGACGCTGCGGACGATCCGGAACGTGTCCGGCCATGCGAGCGCCAGCGGCGCCGGTACGGTTCTCGGGGTCACGTCGATCCTGCCGGGGGAAGGCAAGACGACCGTGGCCGCGGATCTGGCCGGAATGCTGTCCATCGCGACGGGTTCCGTCCTGCTGGTGGACGGGGATCCGCGTCGGGCGGGCCTGAGCCGGATGCTCGGGATCGACGAGGATGCCAACCTGATGCGGGCCATCGAGGGCGGGGTCGATTGGCGCGATTGTCGCTCGACCGTCGCGGATACGGATGTGGACGTGATCGGCTGGGCCCATCCCCGGACCGTGTCGCATCCCACGGAGGTCCTGTCCTCGCCCGGGATGCACCAAATCCTCGCCGAAGCGGCGCGGGAGTATAGCCAGGTGGTCGTGGACCTCAGCCCATTGGGTCCGATCGTGGATGCGCGGGAGCTTCTGTTCTCGGTCGACCAGCTCCTGATGGTCTCGCGCTGGGGGCGCACCCCGCGCGCGGCGATGCGTCAGACCCTTCGCGACGAGCCGGAGATCGCCTCGCGCCTGATCGGAATCGTATTCAACGCGGTGGATCTGGAGCGGCTGAGGCAGTTCAACGGGCCGCTTCAGGGTGGAACCGAAGGCGATGCCTACGGCCCCTATTTTGACTGACGGTGAAAAGCGCCTTTCGACAATCGCGTAAGTCTTTACAATTGGACGAAATGACAAAGAATGGTTAACCTTCCCCCGAGGGGGAGGGATGAGGATAGGCGCGTTCGTTTTTGGACTGGTCGCTTCCGCGATCATGGCGGCCATGGCCGGTATGATCGTGGGGTTTGGATTCTGGCGAACGACTCTCTTCGTGGTGAGTGTGATCGTCGGGGTCCAGTTACTCTATGTCGGCCTTCTGCTATTGCTTACACGCCCGCTGCCCATGGGCGGATTCGCCGCCGAAAGGCGGCATCCGTCCGGCCGGCCGAACGCGCGATCATCCCCCCGCGGTGGCGAACGGATCGAGTAGACGCTTGTAGTCGAAACAGGTGCCGGATCGTGGTTCGGTCCGGCGGTCTTGTCCCCCTGACCTCGCATTGCTACCGCATTGGCAAAGATGAAAACGATGACCGGGCCGATCGCCTGGGCGGGGAAGCTCTCCGCGCGACGGATGCGTTTCTGAAACCTCGCCGATCCCGCATCGTTGCACCGCAACATGGGACTCGTGCGACTGCGTCGGACAGGGTGGTGTCATGGTAAAGAGACGATCCGGACTGCCCGCCTCGGGACAGGGGCGCATCCGATGACATCCCTCAGCGTGACCGTCATCGTGGCCGCGCATAACTGCGCTCCGACGATCGACCGTGCTATCGCCTCCGCCCTGGAACAGGCGGAGACGGCAGAGGTGATCGTGGTGGACGATGCGTCCTCCGACGACACGGTCGTGCGCGCCGGAGCATGGACGGAGCGGGACGGGCGCGTCCATGTGATCTCCCTGTCGGAGAATGCCGGACCGGCGGGCGCGCGCAACAGGGCGATGGATGCCGCGACGGGCGACGTGCTCGCGATCCTCGATTCCGACGATTTCTTTGGGCCGGGTCGGCTGGCGCACCTGTTGGGAGACGTCGGCTGGGACATGGCCGCCGACAACGTGGTGTTCGTGCGGGAAGACGCGACCGATACGCTCGACTTCGCCGCGTTGCCCGGTGCCGATTGCGGGTTCGACGATCTGGGCCTCGGACGATTCGTGCGCGGCAATCTGAGCGATGGCCTCCGGGCCCGCGGCGAGATGGGGTTCCTGAAGCCGCTGATGGATCGCCGGTTCCTGGAGCGGAACGGATTGCGCTACGATCCCTCGCTCCGGCTGGGGGAGGATTACGACCTCTATATGCGGATGCTGCTGGCGGGTGCGCGGTTCCGGGTGACCCCGCGTCCGGGTTATGGCGCGGTCGTGCGGGGTGGATCGCTGAGCGCGCGGCATTCGACGGCGGATCTGGCGTCGCTCGCCGATGCGGCGGCGCGCCACTTGGCCGCCGCGCGCGACTCCACCGGCCCGGAGGCAGTGGCGGCGATGGAGACGCTCCTGCGCCAGGTTCGGGGGCGGCGGGACCATCGCCGGTTCCTCGATACCAAGGGGGAGGCGGGCTTGCTTGCGGCGATGCGCTATGCCCTGGCGGAACGGGGGCGGGCCCGTCCGGTCCTTACCGCCATCGCCGCCGACAAGCTGCGCCTGCGCCAGAATGCGGCGGATCCGTTCGACGGAGCGGATTACCGGCTGCTGCTGCCCGTGGGGGACGGGTCAGCGCAGCGTCGCGTCTGACGGAACCGTATCGCCTAACGCGTCCGCCTCCTCCGGTGACAGCACGATCTCCAGGTCGCGGTAGCCGGGGAGGTAGCCGAGGCCGCGGAGCCCCGCCGCGCCGATGGCCAGAACAGCGGGCGGCTTCGTGTCGCAAAGAGCGCAGAGCCGCGCGGCTGGATCGGCGTCCACGCCGCCTCCGTCAGGGTCCGGCTCACGGGAGAATGCGATGGTCGAGGCATCTTCGGCAAGAGTCGCGTCCGAGAGCCGGTCGTCACCCGACGCGGAGAGGACGACCCGATGCGTATTCAAGTGTGATGGCGAGTTGTCCTGTTCTTGACGGCGGCGCCTGTCCCGGAGGCTTTCGGCCAGGTCCGCGAACAGGATGGGGTGACGCAGGATAAGCCGTGCCGCCCGCGCCGCATCTCGGGTCTTGAGCGCCGTCACGAGCTGCGCATAGCGCAGGGTCCGACGCAGGGCGCGGTGGCGCGTATCCATCGCCCTGAGGATCGCGGGATCGGCCGGATCGGGAAGCGAATTGTGGGCGGCAAGAAGCGGCGCGAGAACGTTCTCGCTCGATCGATGGGAGATCGACCCGCCGTGACGGCGGTAGAGATAGGTGGGGTCGGGCATGAGGACGAAGCGGGTCCCGGCCAGGCTCAGGCGGAGGTAGAGGTCGAAATCCTCGCTGTTGCGGAGCGTCTCGTCGTAGCGGATGTCGCCCAGGGCCGTCCGTCGGATCAGCGGCTTGAGATAGCCCAGTTGCGACCCCTCCGATCCGGCTTTCCCTGCGCCCAGAAGGTCGATGGCGTCGATTCTGACCGGGCCGCTGGCGAGGAGATGGCCGAACATGGTCCCGGGTGGGCCGGTCCGCCCGGGTCCGAACGGTACCATGTCGTCCGCCACGAGATCGGCGCCGTGACGCTTCGCCGCAGCCAGAAGCCGCGCGATTCGCTGCGGGTGGAGCAGGTCGTCGGCATCGACGATGGCGATCCATTCACCCTGCGCGAGAGCGAGAGCGGCATTGCGCGCGCGGGACGGGCCCCCGTTCGTCGCCGCCTCGATCAGCGTGACGCGCGTGTCCCATGCCGCAATCCGGCGGACCATGGCGCAGCTTTCGTCGTCCGAGGCATCGTCGGAAACGAGCAGCTCCAGACTGGAATGGGTCTGGGCCAGGACCGAGCCCATGGCGTCCGCCAGGAAATCGGCTCCGCGATAATTGGCCATGATCACGCTGACGAGGGGGGGCGCCGCCGGATCGTCACGGGACGGCGCGGCGGACGGGCGCGGGACTGTCATGCGGGCGGGTGACCTTTCGACGGGGTCGGGTTTGGCCCGACCCTAACGGCGGGGACGGGATCGGAATGCCCGAATGCGGATCGACGACATCGGCGGAGGAATGGTGGAATATCGGGCAGGATCGGGTGATTTCCTGCCACGGGGTCCTTCGGGGCGCAATCCGAGTTTCGCCTCCCGCGCCATCATGCGAAACACGCGGCGACACAGGTCGATGGAGGCCCGACGATGATAGTCCAGACGGGATTCGGCCGGGGCATGGCGCTGGCCTTCGGATTGGCGATCGCATCGGTCTGCCCCGCCGCTGCGCAGGAGGCGTTCTTCGACGATTTCGACCGGCTGGACCGGGATGTCTGGTACATCTCCGACGGGTGGACGAACGGGCCGCATCAGGCGTGCTGGTGGTCGTCGAAGGCGCTGTCGCTGACCGACGGCAACCTCGTGCTCAAGCTGCGTCCGACGGGCAATGCGCAGAAGCCCTATCTCTGCGGCGAGGTCCAGACGCGGGAGCGATATCTGCACGGCACCTACGAGGCGCGGTTTCGCACGGATCGCGCTTCCGGCGTGAACGCGGCGTTCTTCACCTATATCGGCGAGGTGCACGACAAGCCCCATGACGAGATCGACGTGGAAATCCTGACCCGGGATACCGGCACCGCGACGTTCAACACCTTCGTCTCCGGCGAGATGCACAACGGCGGATCGACTCCCCTGCCGGCCCCGGCGGATGAGGAATATCACACCTACTCCATGATCTGGGAGCCGACCGGCATCCGCTGGTTCGTGGACGGGACCCTCGTGCACGAGACGACCAGCGACGTGCTGCCGGTGAACGCGCAAAAGATATACCTCAGCCACTGGAACACGACGACGCTCACCGACTGGATGGGACCGTTCGAGGATCCGGGGCGGGATCTGGAGATGTTCGTGGACTGGATCGCCTGGACACCCCTGGGGGAGCCCTGCCAGTTCGAGGCATCCGTCCTCTGCACCGACGCGGCCACCCGGTGACGCAACCGCAACCGGTCCTGTCCGTGTCGGGCGGCACTACGGTCGTGACGCTGTGTCCGAATGCGATGCTGGGTTTTCTGTGCATCTTCGCCCTACTGTTCATCTTTCCGCTCGGCGGGCTGGGCGCGTTGCTGTTCCTCGCGGCCGGGGCGGCGCTGATCGGGCGACGCATACTATCCAATGTCGGAGATATCCTGCGGGACTGGTGGATCCTGACTCCTGCCGGTCTGGTGCGTGATGACGACCCTCTGGTCGGCCTATCCGTCCCTGACCCTGCGCTTCGGCATTCAGTTCGGCCTGACCACCGTGATCGCGCTCGCCATCGCCGCCCGTCTTTCGCCGCGCATGCTCCTGCGGGTGCTGTTCGTGGCGCTGGGGCTCGCTGCCGTGGCCAGTCTGGCGATCGGACGCGCACGGCTGGATGGCGGCGGATATCTCGGCATCTACGGGAGCAAGAACGCCTTCGCGCAGGTGATGGCGATCTTCCTGCTGGCAGGTCTCGCCCTGGCCCTCGGCCGCGACGGAAGCCGGTTGTGGCGCGTGGTCGGCCTCGCCACGATGCCGTTTGCGCTCGTGCTGCTGTCGATGGCGCAATCCGCCGGCTGGCTGGTGGCGTCGATCCTGACGGTGGCGTTCGGTTTCACCCTCGCCATCCTGCGCCGGATCCCCCGCAACCAGCGGATCCTCGTCATCGCCATGGCCCTCCTCGGGATCGTGGCGGCCGGATTGATCGCCTGGGCCAATCAGGAGCGCCTGGCGTCGGCGTTTCTCGACGCGACCGGCAAGGACGTGACGCTGACGGGGCGGACCGAGCTCTGGGCCATCGCCCTGTCCGAGATCGCGCGCAATCCCTATTTCGGTCAGGGCTTCCAGGCCGTCTGGGTCATCGGAAACCCGGTCGCGGAGGAGATCTGGCGGGCCTTCGGGATCGCGTCGAAGTCGGGCTTCCACTTCCACAGCACATGGCTGTCGAACGCGGTCGAGATCGGGATCGTGGGCGTCGTGATCCAGGTGGTGATCTTCGGGACGGCGCTGGTGACCGCGCTGCGCGAGGTGCTGCGCGAGGCGCGGGCGGACACGCTCTTCCTCGCGATGTTCATGGTTCAAATGACGATCATGAGCCTTCTGGAGGTCGTGGCCTTCTCGCAGTTCCAGGTCTCCACCATGCTGATCCTGATCGCCGCCTCCCGGGGAATGCGCGGGGCGCAGGCCCGCGGCGCGGCGTCGGGTGCTGGCAGGCATCCGGCGCTCGGATATCCCGTCCGGCGTACGGCCAGGCCACGCATGGATGCCGACCTGTCCGGAGCGCCGCGTCGGATCAGTTGATGTCTTCGGCCGCCGGAGGTGCGGGCTCGGACGTGCCGAGGTCCGGCAGGGCCACCTCCAGCAGATCGCCGGGACGCAGCAGGGTACCCAGATCGGCCACCCGCCCCGTTCCGTCGGACCCGGCCTGAAAGAGCATTATAGTCGGCTCGGGCTGAGCGGTTCCCCCCGCAAGGGCACCGGCCCGAATCTGCGCGACCCGGTCCGCATCCGCATCGAGCAGACGTTCGGTGGTGCGAATCCGCTCGTCGGATTCCACGATCTCCGCCCGCAGGTCGAGGATCTGCTGGACGATATCGGCCTGCCTGCCGGAAACGAGCGTCTCGCGTTCGCGCATGGTGAGCGAGACGGCCTGACGCGCACGGAGGATGGCAGTGGAGGTGTCGAGAAGCTGGTTGTCCACGGAGATCAGCGTCCGTTCGGCGTCGACCAGCCTGTCGTTCCGGGTCAGGCCGCGTTCGGCCAGGGTCCGGGCGTTCTCGAGCGCTTCCTGCGCAAGCTCGCGTTGACGCTCGACGGCCTGCACCTTCTGCAGAAGGGAGGCGATTTCGGCCTGGAACAGGTCGATCTGCTCGGCGAGGGCGTCCAGATCGGATGTCAGGCGCGCCCGGCGCCGCTCCAGAATTTCGGCCTGTTCCGCCAGCAATGCGGCATCGTCCTCGGAGGTGAGCGTGGCGGGCGGGGTGATCTCCGCAGCGTCGCTCCGCTCCGCCTCAAGCCGGGCCAATACGGCCTGCTGTCGGCGGTTACGATCCACGAGGACGCGAAGCTGTCCCTCGTTGACGATGTAGTCGCGAAACGCCCCAGTTCCGGGCGTCAGTGTCTCGTCGAGACCACCCGCTAGGGCCACCGCGTGCCGCACCGTCATGCCCGGCCGGTATTCGATGGCACCCGGCTCGCGCACCAGGCCACCGACGACCACCGTAGGGATCCCGACGAGATCGAGCGCGACGACGGGCGCCTCGCTCAACGCGAACCGCTCCCGCAGGCTTTCGGCGATGCCGTCGGCGATCTGCCTGCCCGTCTGGCCGCCGGTCTGGACCGGTCCGATGAACGGGATCGTCAGCATTCCGTCGGAATCGATCCGGTATTCGCCGGACAGGGCGGGCCAATCCTCGACCACCTCCTCGACGGGACTCCAGTTCAGGACGCGCAGGCGGACTTCATCGAGCGGTCCGACGGACGCGGTTTGCGCATGGCCGATCCCGGGCAAGGCGCCGGTGCAGAGCAGGACGGTAAACGCGGCAAGTCGGTGCAGGAGCCCCACCTTTGCTGCGACAGACCGGAACGCGTGCCGAAACGAGCCTTCGTTCACCACGCCCCGCGGGACCGGAGGACGGCCGGGATCGTGCGGAACAGGATGAGCAGATCGGACAGGCTGCCGCAGCGCACCACGTAGGCCCGATCCAGCGCGACCCGCCGGTCATAGGTCATCTCGCTGCGGCCGCTGATCTGCCACAGGCCCGTGAGGCCGGGCCGCGTCCGTAGATAGTGGCGGGCGGACGTCTTGTAGAGCGGCAGCTCGTCCGCGACGACGGGACGGGGACCGACAAGACTCATGTCGCCGAGGATCACGTTAAAGAGCTGAGGCAGCTCGTCGATGCTGAGCTTGCGCAGGACCGCGCCGATGGGCGTGATGCGCGGATCGTTCCGCAGTTTCCGCGTGGCCTGCCATTCCAGACGGGCGGCCGGGGACATCGCGAGATGCCGCGCCAGAGCCTCTTCGGAATCCATGACCATCGACCGGAACTTCCAGCAGCGGAAGCGCCGACCGTTCAGGCCGATCCGCTCGTGGCCGTACAGGACCGGCCCGGGCGAACTGCGGCGCACGAGCAGGGCGACGCAGAGCAGCAGCGGTGTCAGCATGAGAAGCAGCAAGGCCGCGCCGACAACGTCGATGGCACGCTTCACCGCACCATGGATAACGCCCTGCGCAGGCGCGTCCGTCTCCTGAACGTCCGTTCCATAGAAGCCGGAACGCTGCTGAAAGATTCCCGTATATTCGGAGGCCACTTTGGTGCCCATAACCCAATCTCCGTCGATCAATAGTGGCTACGTGCCAGTTTGATTTGTTAAAATCTCTTAACGACAAGCGGACGCGGAAGAAAACCCGTGGCCCGACGTAACTGGCGAATTTCATCCAGTCGTCATCCAGGGAGGCGACACGGATGCGGGATACCAATCACAACGCCTGCCGATTGGGCAGCATGTGTTTTCAACCACACGGCGCGAGGCCTCCAAAACTTCCGGTCCGGTCGCGTCAAACCCTTAGCGTTAACGGATGCGCGAACGGGTCCGGCATCTCCTGTTCGGCCGAACGCACTGAAAATCCGTCGCTTCCGGACTAAATTGCGGGTTTCCGCGCAACGTGCGCCTTTCCGCACGGAGGTCGATTCGTCCGATCCATTCATAGGCGGAACTCCGCCGGACAGGCGGTCGATGGGGTCAGCGCGGGGCGCACGGGGTGCCGGGCCGGTGCCCACGGGTGAGTCGGAATGGCGGCACAAACGTTCGACAATGCCAGTTTCCCAACCGGATCACCGGATCCGGTGCGCAAATTCAGGGCACCGCGACGTCAGCCGGAATGGACGGGGCGCTACCGGTTGAACTTGACCGTGGCGGCCCTCTATCTGGCGTCCATCAGTTAATCGACGCCGCCACAGGGACCAACGTCTTGATTGATCGATCTAATTCAACGGAACCTCGGATCCCGGACGACTTGGCGAAGGGGACGATGCCGGGCGGCGACCGGAGGATCGAGGCGTTCGACGGTCTGCGCGGCGTCGCGGCTTTCATGGTCCTGATCTACCATTACTTCTGCCTCGCCCATCCGAGGTGGACGGCAAGCATGTCGACGGATCCCAGGGCCGTGGTCGACACGCCGGTCTATCTGCTCTGGAACGGGGCGTTCGCGGTCGCATTGTTCTTCGTGCTCTCGGGCTATGTCATGGCCGCCGCGGCCCGGCGGCGTCGGTCGAGCCTCATGGCCAATACGGCGGCGCGATACCTGCGGCTCGCGGTGCCCGCGGCGGCGAGCTGCGTCCTTGCCTGGATCTGGCTGAGCATGGTGCCCGGTGCGGCCGACACCATGGCCGATAGCGTGGATCACACCTCCCGCTGGCTGGACTTCACGTATCAGGACGATGTGAAGACACCCGTGATCGCGCTGGCCGACGGCATGGGCGCCGTCTTCGTGCGTGGCTATTCGCGGTTCAACAACGTTCTCTGGACGATGAAAATCGAGCTGTTCGGATCACTGGCCGTCTTCGCGCTGTATTTCCTGACATCCGGACGGCTGCGCCTGATCCTGCTCGGCCTCGGGACGGTCGTGCTGCCGCCGCTGACGGAGCCGTCCTATATCGCGTTCGGCCTCGGAGCGGGGCTCTACGAAGCGCATCGGTCCGGATTGCTCGCCCGGCTCGACAGGATCCCGGCCCTCGGACCCGTCGTGCTCCTGGTGGCGGTCGCCCTGGCGTTCCCCGGCGACGGTTTCCACATCCGCGAGAGTTCTGCCGCGCGTGGCCGAGGATTGGCAGGTCGGGGAGCATCGCGGCTATCTGCATGTGATCGCGGGAACGCTCCTGATCCTCGCGGTGATCCAGATCCGGGCGTTGCGGGTGCTCTTCGGGCTCGGCGTCGCGCAATGGCTGGGGCGGATGTCGTTCAGCCTCTATCTGGTCCATGTGCCGTTGCTCTACACGTTCGGCGCCTGGCTTTTCGTCGAATTGGAGGTGCCGTCGCCGGTGATTGCTGTCCTCTTCATCGCCTGTTCCCTGCTGCTCGCCATGGTGTTCGAGCGGTTCATCGACCGTCCGCTGATCGCGACGCTGCCGCGCTTCCGGCGGAGCTTCGACAAGCGGACGGGCCTCGGCCCCGCGGCGCAGTCGTGAGGATCGTCACTGCCGACTCCGTTTCGGGACAGGATTTCGACGTCGTGGTGATCGGTTCGGGCTTCGGCGCCGCGTTCTTCCTGCACGGGATGCTGCGCGACCCGGCGCCGAAGCGGGTCCTCGTCCTCGAATGGGGAACCCATAACGATCACGCCTGGCAGTGGGAGCATCAGCGCAACTCTCCGATCGCGGACGAGACGACCTATGCGAGCAATTCCGACAAGCCTTGGAACTATACAATCGGTTTCGGCGGCGGAACGAATTGCTGGTACGCGCAGACGCCCCGCCTGCATCCCAGCGATTTCCGGCTCTCCTCCCTTTACGGAATCGGGCAGGACTGGCCCCTGGGCTACGACGATCTCGAGCCGTTCTACGGCGAGGCGGAGGCGGTGATGTCGGTGTCGGGCGATCCGGACATGGCCGCGGTCCTGCCCCGTTCGACCCCGTTCCCGCAGCCGCCCCATATCCTGTCCGCGCCCGATGCCGCGATGAAGCAGGCCCGCCCGGAGAGCCATTTCGCCATGCCGACGGCGCGTGCCCGGCTCGCGACGGACGGGCGCCCGTCCTGCTGCGCCTCGTCGCGCTGCTGGCTGTGTCCGGTCGATGCGAAGTTCACGGCGCATAACGGGATGATGCACGTCTTCGACGACCCGCGCGTTTCGATCGTGACGGGTGCGGAGGTGCGCAGCTTCGACGCTGCCGGGTCCAGTATCGGCGCGGTGCGGTTTCGCGCGGACGGGGTGGAATACCGCGCCCGCGGCGATCTCTTCGTGCTCGGGGCCAATGGGATCCAGAGCCCGGCGATCCTGCTGCGCTCGGACCTCGGGGGTGGAAAGGTCGGGCTCGGTCTCCACGAATTGTACGGGGCGTCGTTCGAGGCGATGCTGGACGGAATGGACAATTTCGATGGTTCCACGATCACCACCGGGCTGGATTACAGCCTCTACGACGGCGAACACCGGCGGGACGTGGGCGCGGCACTGATCTATTTCGAGAACCGCTGGTCCCACGGCCTACGCGCGATCCCGGGACGAATGCGCCAAGTCCTGCCCCTCGTCATCGTCACCGAGGATCTGCTCGAGGATCGCAACCGGGTGATCCTCGACGATGCGGGCGATGCGTTTGTCGACTATCACGACGCGTCGGACTATGCGGTGCGGGGAATGACCCGGGCCGCCGACCTTCTGGGCGACGTGCTCGCCCCGCTGCCGGTGGAGCGGATCGAGGATCGGGGTATCCGCCGGACGGAGTCGCATGTGCAGGGAACGCTGAGAATGGGGGCCGAGCCGGAAACGTCGGTCGTCGATGCCGGAATGGTGCATCACCGGCTGCGCAATCTGGTGGTGGTGGGCACGTCGACCTTTCCGACCTGTTCCTGCGCCAATCCCAGCCTGACGGCCGCCGCCCTGTCGCTGCGCGCGGCAAGGGGTCTGACATGAGCCGGGTGACCCGGCGGACCGCTATCGGGGTTCTTGCGGGCGGGACAGTCGCGGTCGCGATCGGCGGCGCGGTCGCGATCCGCGCCACGTCGCCGGCCGGTCTGGTGCGCGGCACCCTCGAGCGGTATCTCGGGCCGGTGCGCATTTCGGAGGCTGATCTCGATGCGTTCATCGCCGATTTCACGGCGGGGAAGGACTGGCTCATGCCGGACGGAAAGCTGGCGCAGGGATACGAGCTGGCGAATGCCGTGGGGCTCGGCGGTCCGGCCGCCTCGGTCCTCGCGGAGGAGGACCGGTCTCGGATCGAGCTCTTCGAGCGGCGGGTGCTCGGCGCCTTTCACAGCAGGACGGATGTCGGCTGGCGGCAATCGGCGGAGGACGAGGTGACGTATCTCGGTGCCTCCGGCTGCGGCAATCCCTTCGCGACGTTGGCCGTATGATCCTTTCTTCTTCCGCGGCCGACGCTCCATTGCGGGCGGCCGAGAAACCGATGCGGATCCTGTTCGGCAGCGCGCATCCCTATCTGCCGCAGATGACCGGCGGCGCGCAGATGAGCACGCATGAACTCGTCCTGCGGATCCGGGCGCGCGGTCATGCGGTCGCGGTTCTCGGCGGGCTCACCGGCGACGGGTTGCTCGGGCTGAAGAGCCGGGTACGGCTCAAGCTGTCGCGACGCAAATGGGTGTGCGACCGGTCGCTGGACTATCCCGTCTACCGGGCGTGGTTCGCGCAGGATGTGGCGGAAGACGTTGCGCGGGATTTCCGCGCGGACGTCGCGGTATTCCAGTCGCGCCTTCCGGTCACGCTCGCGGAGGCCATCGACCGGTCGCGGGTCCGAACATTCATCTATCTGCGCAATGTCGAGGACAAGGATCTGGGCGGGCGGCCGGGCGCGTTGTCCGATACCGGCTTCATCGCGAATTCGCGGTTCACGGCCGAGCGGTTCGCCCGGACGGATGGCATACAGGCCGCTGTGGTCTATCCGATGATCGACCCGGATCGCTACCGTGTGACGTCCGACCGGCGCAACGTCACCTTCATCAACCCGCACCCGGACAAGGGTGTCGATGTGGCGCTTGCCGTCGCCGAACGCTGCCCGGACATCCCGTTCCTGTTCCTGCGCGCATGGGGTCTTTCCGACGCGGAGGAGGCCGCGCTTCAGGCTCGGCTGGCGACGCTGCCCAACGTGACGCTGCGCGCGAGTACGACCGACATGAAATCCGTCTATGCGGACGCGGCGATCGTCCTCGCCCCCTCGCGCTGGGAGGAGGCGTTCGGCCGGATCGCCGCCGAGGCGCATGTCAGCGGCATTCCGGTCGTGGGCAGCAATCGCGGCGGACTTCCCGAGGCGATCGGCCCGGGCGGGATCATCGTCCCCGCGGACGCCCCGATCGAGGCATGGGTGGACGCCGTCCGCAGGCTCTGGGACGATCCGGCGGCATATCGCGAGGCATCCGAGGCCTCCTTGCGTCATGCCGCGCGGTCAGAAATGAACGCGGAGGCGCAGGTAGACCGCCTCCTGGAACTCTTCGCCACCCCTCTTGACGAAAGCGACGGCTGACATGCGTATTCTCTTCACCTCGGGAAAGGCCTTTCTACCGCAGACTTCGGGGGGCGTCCAATCGAGCACGATGCAGCTTGCCGACTCGCTCAAGGCGCGGGGGCATGAGGTCGGCGTGGTGTGTCGGCTTACCAATGGCGGCTGGACCCATATCCGCTCCGGGATCGAGCGGAAGCTGACGGGGCGGCGCTTCTCGGAGGATAACGGGCTCGGCCTGCCGGTTTTCCGGTCCTGGGACCCGACCGATTGCACGGAGGTCGTGAAGCGGTTCCGTCCCGATGTCGCCGTGGTCCAGAGCGGCGAGACGATGAAGATCGCCCGCAGTCTGCACGCCGCGGGCGTGCCGGTCGTCCTCTACTACCGGCATGTGGAGTTCGCGGATCTTGCCGGAAACCCGGCCGAGTTGGAGAACGCGCTGCATGTCGCGAATTCCGCCTTCACGGCTGGAAGGTACGAGGCGCAGTTCGGTGTCTCGTCCACGATCATTCCGCCGCTGGTGAAGCCAGAAATGTACCGGACGGAAAGCAGACGGGAGAACGTCACCTTCATCAATCCCTACCCCGCGAAAGGTCGCGATATCGCGTTCGACATCGCGGAGCGGTGCCCCGACATCCCGTTCGTCTTCTGCGAGAGCTGGCACATAAATGACGAGCTGAAGGCCTGGATCGACGCACGGATGGAGAATCTGCCCAACGTGACGCTGCGGCCGCGCACCAACGACATGAAGTCCATCTACGGCACGGCGAAGATCCTGCTGGCCCCCAGCGTATGGGAAGAAGCCTGGGGCCGGGTCGCGACGGAGGCGCATTTCAGCGGCATACCGGTCGTGGGATCCCGGCGGGGCGGTTTGCCGGAAGCGATCGGGCCGGGCGGAACCGTCCTCGGCATCGATGCCCCGATCGAGGATTGGGTCGCCGCGATACGGCGATTGTGGGACGATCCCGACCACTATGCGGAGATGTCGGCAGCGGCGACGACCTATTCCCAGCGGCCCGAGATCGACCCCGACTACCAGATCGGAATGCTCATCGAGGTCCTGGAGCGCGCCGCCGCCGGGGCGAAGACCGCCGCTCTCAGCCCACAAGCCGCCGTTTGAGGGCAGCCATGCGATCCTGACCGAGGATCGTATAGGCCGCTTTCTTCATCATCCGGCGTGTGCGATGCGGGTCGTCGCGCAGATGCCTGTCGATGACGGAATGCTCCGGCGGCGGGATCAGCGAATGGGTCTCGAGACAGAGAACCGGCTTGCCGGAGATCTCGGCGATCCGCGTCGCCTGCCGGTTCTCGCTCTCGATGAACAGGATGGCGGGATCATCGCGGTAATATTCGCCCTTGAACGTCCCATGGGCGCCCAGACGCTGTCGCTCCGCCTTGCTCGGCAGATCGAGCATGACGAGGCGGTCGTAGACGAGCCTCTGGGCCGCGAGCCACGCCTCGGTCTCCGGGCGATACTTCTCCAGACGGCTCGTCACCAGCGTGCCGAGCGGGCGGGTCATCCGGTAGAGCGGCCGCGCCGAGATCAGGAAGTCGCGATAGCCCGGGCCGTCGTCGTTCTGCTCCCGCGTCGGATCGTGGCACAGCACCCCGTCGATATCGATGCAGCTTTGCGAGAGATACTTGTGGTGCATGAAGTTCCACTGGAACGTCCGCGGCCACGGCACCGTCTCGAACACCAGGTCGGTCTGCGGGTGGTCGGGCTTCGACCCGTAGACGGCGGCGAAGATCGTGTCGTCGTCGAGCCCCGCCGCCGCCACGCGCTCGCGCGCATCGGTCATCGCCGTTCCGCCATTGATGCTGTCGTCGATGACGAGGACCTTGCGCCGGCCGCTCCCGGTGCTGGGCATCCCGTCGCTCTTCGTGCGGCCCGACGTGTAGGTCCGACCGACAAGATAGCTGTCCAGATCGGTGAGGCCGATATTGGCGAGCAGGGCCACGAGTTCGGCGGCGATCATTCCGCTTCGGGGAATGCCGACGACGAGATCGAGATCGTCCGGGAGCTGATGGATCCCATTAAGGATCGCGGCATTCATATCCGCGATGGAGCGATACTGCATTGGCTTTCCTCGTTAAAATTTACAGGTCATGTTACGAGCTTCCGGCGGTTCAGTTGACCGGCCACAAGCGCGAACCCCTCGCGCAGGGTTGCCCGACCCGACGGGAAGGGCAGGATACACACCGCGAAGACGGCGTAGGACGTCAGCCCACCCGCGGTCAGCGATCCCAGGGCTGAAGCCGTGACAGAATCCCGCAACAGCCACACAACGCCGAGCGAGACATGCGCGGCGAGCATCAGGGGGCCGCAGGCGTGCCAGATGTCCGGGCTTTTCACCGGTCCGCGTCGCGAGACGTAGTGCCAGAGCGGGATGGTCTTCAGGTATTCGCTGATGGCGTAGGCGATGGCGACTCCGACCGCGCCCCAGGCGATGCCGGCGGCGAAGGCCGTGATGGCGATCCCAGCGGTCACGAACCCCCAGATCATGTAATCCGTGGACCGTCCCTGACTGATGAACAGCCAGCCCGCCGGGTTGTTGAGCGGTTGCACCAGTCCGGCGAAGCCCAGTGCCATGAAGATCGGCGCGCTGGCCTCCCATTGCGGGCCGAGCAGGAACGGGATCAGCGTGTCGGCCATCGCCGTGGCCCAGGCGACGCCGGGCAGGATCACCAGCAGCGACAGGTTGAGCACCCGAAGGTAGGCGTGACGATAGCGCCCCGGCTCTTCGGTCATGCGCGACAGGGCCGGGATCATGACCCGGGACAGGGGATTGGACACCTGTCGCAGCGGAAACAGCAGCAGCTTGTAGGCGCGGTCGTAGAAGCCGAGCTCCACGCTGCCCCAGACCCGCCCGATCAGGACGTTGTCCAGGTTCCGGGCGAAGAAGTTGGTCAGGTTGAAGCCCGTGATGCCCGCCCCGAACCCGAGAAGGCCGCGCATGTCCTCCGCGACCCGGGGGCGCCCCGGCCTCCAGCCCGACCACAGCCACGTCATCGTCGTCGCCAGCGTCGCCCCGGCGAGCGTGCCCGCGAACATCGCCCAGTAGGACGGGCTGATGAGCGCCCAGGCAATCGCCACGGCGAGGGTCGTGACGGCTCCGGCGACGCTGAGCCAGGCGATTTTTGCGAATTCCATCCGGCGGTTCATCAGTGCGCCGTGCTGCGCGCCCAGTCCCGATATCACGATGGTCGTGGCCATCGCCGCGATCAGCGGGCCGACCTGGGGCTCGTCGTAGAAGAGGGCGATGGCGGGCGACAGCGCGACGAGGATCAGGGCGAGCGTCACGCTGAAGGCGACATTGACCCAGAAGAGGAAGTTCACCTCCGCCCCCACGAGGTCCTTCTTCTGCACGGTTGCCTGGACCAGACCGAAATTCTGCAGCATTCCGAGAAGCGCGATGACCGGCGCGCACATGGCGACAAGGCCGAAATCGACCGGTGAGAGCAGGCGCGACAGGATGAGGACCGATGCGATCTGCGTCCCGACCTGAAGGGCCTGCGACATCGCGATGGCCACGGCGCCCCGGCCGACCGCCTTGCGGAGCGGTCCTGCGGGCGGATCGAATATTCCGGCCTCCGGCAAGAGCGTGCTCCGTCAATAAACTGGTACGGACTTATTACGATATTCAGGGAGGTTAGCGGTCGTTCGAGGCTCCCTACACCCCGACGAAGCCACCTATCCCGTGAGCCGGACGAGGTGTCAACGCCGCCCCCGAGGTCAGCCCGACTTAATGACGCAGCATCGCGAATTTTAGGCATTGCTGGAACGGGTTGTCGGTTTTTGCAGCGGGGTTTGGGAGGGCCGGAGCGCGAGATGCGGAGACCGCCGTTCGTGGCCCGCTCCCGACAGCGCCGGACCGGTCCGTTCTCCGCCGCGCGATCGAGGTTCCGGTGGGATCGCCACGGGGCCGGCGCGCGTCCGGTTTTCGCGCTGGCACCCCAGAGGCAACCAACTCGGACATGCGAAGCGGCAGGTCGTCCGACCTCGCTCTTCCCCGGCCTGAACAATTCACTGGCTGGACAGGCGGACGCGCGGATCGCAATCCCGCGACAAGTCAAACCGTGATGCCCGGGACCGCGTCAATCGAACACCATTACCCACGACCGCCCCTATCCGTCGCGGTTGCAGATCTCCGCCGCCATGCCCACCTCCACCGCACCGTCCATGGAGGAACCCCGATGCGCTATTCCGTCCTCGATCTGTCGCCGGTCCCGGAAGGGGCGGACCCCGCCACTGCCATCTCGAACAGCGTAGATCTGGCGCAACATGCCGAAAAGAGGGGCTATTTCCGGTACTGGATGGCCGAGCACCACAACATGCCCGGTATCGCCAGTGCCGCGACCTCCGTCCTGATCGGCCATGTGGCGGGCGCCACGCGGACCATCCGGGTCGGGGCGGGCGGCATCATGCTTCCGAACCACGCCCCTCTCGCCATCGCGGAACAGTTCGGCACGCTGGCGACGATCCACGGGGACCGGATCGACCTTGGGCTTGGGCGGGCGCCGGGCGGGGATCTGGCGGTCGCGCGGGCCCTTCGGCGCGGTCTGGAGGCGGACCGGTTCCCCGACGACGTGGTGGAGCTTATGGGCTATCTCGGCGATCCGGATGCGACCGCCCCGGTGCACGCGCATCCGGGCGAGGGGACCCGCGTGCCGGTCTGGATCCTCGGCTCCAGTCTCTTCGGCGCGCAGCTCGCCGCCCATCTCGGCCTGCCCTACGCGTTCGCATCGCATTTCGCGCCGGATGCCCTTGAGGAAGCCGTCGCGATCTATCGCAGCCGGTTCCGGCCATCGGCGCAGCAGGACCGGCCCCGTTTCATGCTCACGGCCAATGTCTTCGCTGCCGAGACGGATGCGGAAGGCGTGCGGCTGCGGACGTCGATGCAGCAGGCTTTCGCCCGGCTTCGGACCGGGCGGCCCGGAAAACTGCCGGAGCCGGTCGATGATATCGAGGCGGCCATCGGTCCCGAAATGACCCGCGCCGTCAATCACGCGCTGAGAATGTCCGCCGTCGGATCGAAGGATAGCGTCGCACGACAGCTTTCGGAGATGATCGACCGATACGCCCCCGACGAGCTGCTGCTGACGGGTCAGATCCACGATCACGCCGCCCGTCTCCGGTCCTTCGGTATCGCGGCAGACGTGCTGGGGGATCAAAAGGACTCGCGAGCGGCGTGACAGGTCGAGGGTGGTATCGCGGTCGGATCGGCCGTTGCGGTCGGTATCCATGGTTCCAAATATTGAGCCGAGAGTCCGGTCTCGGAACACCGACCACGCGCAGAACAGCCTACGCCAGCGACCATAACCGGCGCAGCTCTCATGCCGCGACGCCATGTCCTTCGGCATATGCCCGGAAGCCGTCGAGCACGCGGGCCACGCCGGAATCGTCCACGTCCCGGTGCGTCACCATCCGAAGGATGTTCGCACCCGGAGAGATCGTGACGCCCGCGTCGGCGAGCGCCCGGCGCATGGCCTCCGCATCTATATCGCGCCACCGGATCCAGACCATGTTGGTCTCCACCGGATCGACTTGAAGGCCCGGCAGATCCGCGAGGCCCGCGCGCAGATCCATGGCCCGCCGATGATCCTCCGCCAGCGCCGCGACATTGTGCGTCAGCGCATGCAGCCCCGCGGCGGCCAGCATCCCCGATTGCCGCATGCCCCCGCCCAGCATCTTCCGCCAGCGCCGCGCTTTCCCGACCCGGTCCGCATCGCCAACGAGGACGGAGCCTGCGGGCGCGCCCAGACCCTTGGACAGGCAGACGGAAACGGTGTCGAAGCCTCGGGCCAGCCGGTCTGCCTCCACGCCGAGGGCCACCGCCGCGTTGAAGGCCCGCGCGCCATCGAGATGGACCGACAGGTTCGCGTCGCGGGCTGCCGCAACCGCCGCATCCTGAACCGCGAGGGGGACGACCCGCCCGCCGACCGTGTTCTCCAGGCTCAGCAGGCGGGTCACCGGATAATGGCTGTCGTCGGGCTTCACCGCCGCGGTCACGGCGGACACGTCGATGCCCTGATCCTCGCGCAACTCCAGCGGCTCGAGGGCGAGTCCCCCGAGAACCGACGATCCCCGCGCCTCCGCACATTCGACGTGGTAGCCGCGTCCCACGAGGACCTCGTCCCCCCGTCCGCAATGGGACAGGAGCGCGGCCAGATTGGATTGCGTTCCCGACGGAAAGAAGGCGCCGGCCGCCTTCCCGAACCGCTCGGCGCAGACGGCTTCCAGTCGGGCGACAGTCGGGTCGTCGCCATAGACGTCGTCGCCGACCTCGGCCGCGGCCATGGCCGCCCGCATCGCAAGGGAAGGTCGCGTGACCGTGTCCGAGCGCAGATCCACCATCTCATTCGCGGCGGATCGTCCCGCCCTTGCCGGATAACTCATGTTCTCGCCTCCCCGAGAAGTGTCGCAACGATGTGGATGCGCTGCGTTCCGCCGCCGTTCAGCGCCATGTGAGAGCCACGCATATCCGTTAAATAGACCGATCCGTCGGCGGGCAAAATGGGTGACGCGAGGGTTCCTCACGAACAGGCTCCCGGGATTGGTCACGGGTGGGGATGTGCAGTCGCTGTCCGGGATCACGATGCCACGAATTGCAGTTGCAGGGACCTTTCGACAGGATCCGCACACGGCCTATGGAGAAATTGTCGCGGAAGCGCGCGAACACCTCCTCCAAATAGGTGGCCTCGAAAGCCGGATCGGACCGGGTGAACGCGGCTTCGTCCGCCGGGTCCTCCCGCGGCTCCACGAATCGGTCATCCGTGCGCAGGCAATGCCGTCCCGGCAGTCCGTTCGCCGTCAACACCTCCACCCCGGGCGTCGGTTCGGCGGCAGTGATGCGAACCCCTCATCCTGCATGTTGCCCTGAAAATCCCGCCGGGTGAGGCATTCGTCGAGGACGCCCCGCAGCGCCGGCTGTGCGATCCCCGGACCGGAACAAAACTCGCAACCGACCGGGTGTCCGGAGGGGCGGATATCGTGTTGGCGATGAGGGCGGCGTCGGGGCCGGGACGCAGATCGGCCATGGAGGCTCCGAGGTGTGTAATGCCCCATCTTGCCCGCCGCACCTGCGGCAGATCGGAATCTTTCCGGCCCATGCAGACAGGAGCCCGGTCACCTTCGGTCGGAGCCGCCCGCAATCGCGTCAGGGTCGACGCTTGCCGCCCGCGGATGCCCAGCGGACCCAGCCGATGAACAGCACCGCCGCGCCGGTCAGCGCGATGAAGTATCCGAGGGCCACGAGCCAGAACGGCAGGCCCAGTGCCGGGACCACGAACTTGAGGGCGAAGCCGAAGATGATGAGCGCCGCACCGAACCAGGCGAGCGGGGAGCGGGTGAGGTAGCTGGGAGCCATGGTCAACCTTTCTTGTCGGAGGTGGCATCGTGGTCCGGGGGCGGGACGGGATCGTCCCCGTCGCCCGGGGAGAGCAGGATCCGCATCGCGTCGCCCTCCAGGTCCTCGTACTGCCCGTTCCGCAGCGTCCAGATGCAGGCGACGAGGCCGCAGGCCCCGAGCAGGATGGAGACCGGGATGAGGACGACGAGGACGTTCATCGCCGCACCGCGTTCAGGACGACGCTGATCGACGAGGTCGACATCGCGATGGCCGCCGCGAGCGGTGAGGCGAGGCCTGCGAGTGCCACCGGGATCGCGACGGCGTTGTAGAGTGCGGCGAGGGCGAGGTTCTGCCGGATGCGGACGAGGGCACCGCGCGCGGTGCGCAGGGCTTCGGGCACCAGCGCGAGGTCGCCGCTCAGGATCACGACGTCCGAGGCGACGCGGGCGGCATCGAGGGCGGAGGCGGGCGCCATCGAGACATGCGCCCGGGCAAGTGCCACCGTGTCGTTCAGTCCGTCGCCGATCATCAGGACCCGCCGCCCCGCCGCATTCAGCCGACCGACGAGTTCGCCCTTCTCGACGGGCGTGAGACCGGAATGAACCTCCGCGATGCCGAGCCTTGCAGCGAGCGCCTGCGCAGCTTCGGTGTGATCGCCGGTCACGAGATGGAGCGCGAGGCCGTCCCGCCGGAGCTCCGCCACCATCTGCGCCGCACCGGGCCGCAGCCGCTCGGTCATGGGCAGGACGAACCGGTGCCCCGGAAGCGAGAGGATCGTGCCGTCCTCCGACTTGCCCAGATAGACCGGAGCCCCGTTCCAGCGCGCGTGGATGCCCTGCCCCGGGACCTCGCGGCAATCGGTGAGCGGGGTGGGCGACGTTCCAGCAAGGGCCGCGGCTACGGCGCGGGCAACGGGGTGGTCGGAGGCGGATGCGAGGGCCAAGGCCACGGACCGGGCCTCCGGCCCCATCGCCGGCAGGTCCACGACCCCTTCCGTCAGTGTGCCGGTCTTGTCGAGCAGGATGCAGTCGACATCCGCGAGCCGTTCCAGCGCCGTCTCCGATTTCAGGAGCATCCCCGACCGGAAAAGGCGTCCCGTCACGCTGGCGGTGACGGCGGGCACGGCCAGTCCCAGGGCGCAGGGGCAGGTGATGATGAGGACGGCGGTCGCAATTCCGAGCGCCAGATACGCATCGCCCGTGGTGAACCACCAGCCGGCGAAGGCCATGGCGGCGAGGCTGTGGACCAGCGGTGCGTAGAGGCGCGCCGCGCGATCCGCGATGCCGGAATACCGGTGGCGTCCGGTCTCCGCGATCTCGACGAGGGCCGCGAGTCGACGGAGGGTGCTGTCTTCGGCGCGGGCCGTCGCCCGCAGGACCATGGGCGCCCCGACGACCGATTCCCCCGCGCAGACGGCGCTTCCGGCGGCGATGCGGACCGGAACGGCCTCGCCGGTGAGGGCGGAGCGGTCGAGGAGTGCGATTCCCTCTGCGATGCCGTCCACCGGCGCCCGGGCGCCCGCGGCGAGGGCGATGCGGTCCCCGGGCCGGATGTCTGACACGGCCACGTTGTTCCGCGCATCCCCGTCCAGCAGCGTGGCCCGGGGCAGTTCCAGTGCCGTCAGTTCCGTCGCCGCCGACCGGGCGACGGCCCGGGCCCGATAGTCGAGATACCGGCCCGCCAGTAGGAAGAACGTCAGCGAGAGCGCCGCATCGAACCAAGTGTCGGCCTGCGTCCCGAAGATCGTGCCGTGGAGCGACGTGCCCGCGGCGAGCGCTATGGCGATGGCGATGGGCACGTCCATGTTGACCCGCCCGACCCGCAGCACGCCCCAGGCCGAGACGAAGAACGGCACCGCGGCAAAGGCGAGGGCCGGAAGCGCGATGGCGGCGGAGACCCAATGGAACAGGGCCCGGGTGGCATCGCCCGCCCCGGACCAGACGGCGACCGACAGGGCCATGACGTTCATCATCGCGAACCCGGCCACCGCAATGCGCGCGAGGAGGAGCCGGCCCTCGTCGGGGGCCTGCGCGCCGAGGCTGGCCTCGTCGAGCTCATGCGCCTCGTGGCCCGCTGCGGCCAGGGCGGCGAGTGCCGGGTCGGCGCCCTGGCCGGGTGCGGTGACCACGCGGACGCGGCGGCGTCCGAGGTTGACGCGGGCCGCCCGGATCCCCGGCGTGGCGGACAGCACCCGCTCGACCCCCGCGATGCAGGCGGCGCAGTGGATCTGCGGCAGCGACAGGTGGATCACCTCTCCGGCGGCGTCCCGGGGGCCGACATCCGCGCCCGGTACGGCCGCGCAGGCGGGACAGGCCGCGAGCGCCGTCACCGGGCCACCCGCAGCGGGATGCGCCGACGAAACGCCGTGCCGTCCGGCGCGCGCAGGTCCAGTCGCAGGTTCCAGTTCCCGGGCGCGAGGTCGGCCGGCGCCGTCAGCCGGGTGCCGTCCCAGGTGAAGTCGGGGCTCCTGTCCTCGGTCACGTTCGTGGCGCGTCCCAGTGTCGCCGCGACGATTTCCGGACGCACCGCGCGCCCGTCGGGACCTTCGATCGCGAGGAACAGGAAGCCCGCCCCATAGGTGACCTCCACGTCCCATCCGAGCGCGTCCTGCGCCGCGCGGTCCGCGTCGAAGGTCTGGCTCGCCACATAGGAACTCTCGGTCTCGATCCCGGGAAAGGTCCGCACCGCGCTCACGGCGAGGACGATGTTGACGGCCACGATGACGCCGAACCCGCCGACGAACATCGCCGCGACGTGCCAGCCGGTCAGACGCCGCTCAGCCTGCATTTCCGCTGCGTTCATCGAAGCTCTCCCTGCCGTTGAAGATGGTGTCGCGCGAGGCCCGCTCGCCGGAGATCGCATCCTCGACCCAGAGGCGGAACGCGCTGCGCGCCGCGCGGGCCGCCGGATCGTCCGGCCCGGCGCTGACATAGACGCGCTGTAGCCAGGTCGCATCCGGCGGCACCGCCACCGTCAGGTCACCGTCGCCCTCCAGCTCGACCTCCAGACCCGGCGCTCCGGTCAGGGACAGGCGAAAATCCCGTCCCTCCCCGTGCTTGTTGCGCAGGCGGATGTCGTAGGCGTTGCGGATCGTGCCGTCGGACAGCGTCACGAAGGTCGGGTTGCGGACCGGAGCGACCGTCATTTCGATATCGGGGCGCACGAACAGCGCCACGAGGAGGAACACGCCGATGGCGGACCACGCGATCGTGTAGAAGATCGTGCGCGGGCGGAACACATGCTTCCAGATCGGCTGCGGCTGCCAGCCGCGGGCGCCTTCGGTGATGATCGGAACGGGTGCCGCGTGGGGCGCGGGGGCGGTGTCGCCGTCCACGGATCGGATCCGCGCCTCCCCCTCGGCCTCCGTGCCCATGGGGCGGACGGGGGCATGCTCGCCCGGTTCGACGGGGGGCCGGTCGTCCAGGGCGAGGTAGTCGATCAGGCCCCGCGGCCGACCGATCTTCGCCATGACGTCGTCGCAGGCATCGATGCAGAGGGCGCAGGTGATGCACTCCATCTGTTGCCCCTCGCGGATGTCGATCCCCATCGGGCAGACGTTCACGCAGGCCATGCAGTCGATGCAGTCGCCCAGCGTCTCGCCGTCGCGCGACTGGCGCGGTGCGGCCACGTCCTTGCTTGCGGCGGCGCCGTAGCGGGCGCGCGCATCGTGCGATCCGGCCGCTTCGGCCACAGCGGCTCGCTTGGCACTCCCCTTGCCCCGGGGCTCCCCCCGCCAGTCGCGATAGCCGACGGTGAGGGTCCCCGGGTCCATCATCGCACCCTGAATGCGCGGCCAGGGGCACATGTAGATGCAGACCTGTTCGCGCAGGAACCCGCCCAGCACGAAGGTCGTGGCCGTCAGGACCGCGATGGTCACATAGGCGACCATCGGCGCCTGAAGCGTCGCGAGTTGCCGCGCCAGTGTCGGCGCATCGGCGAAATAGAACACCCAGGCCCCGCCGGTCGCCACGGCGATCAGCAGCCAGACGAGCCACTTTGTCAGCCGCAGCCGCCATTTATGCGCGTTCCACGGCCCCTTCCACAGGCGGACTCGCGCATTGCGGTCCCCCTCGATCCAGCGTTCCACCATGAAGAACAGATCGGTCCAGACCGTCTGCGGGCAGGCATAGCCGCACCACACCCGCCCGAGGGCCGAGGTAAACAGGAACAGCCCAAGCCCCGCCATTATCAGCAGACCCGCGACGAAGTAGAATTCGTGCGGCCAGATCTCGATCCAGAAGAAATAGAAGCGGCGCCCGGCGAGATCGATCAGGACCGCCTGGTCCGGCAGGTTCGGTCCCCGGTCCCACCGGATCCACGGCACCAGATAGTAGATGCCCAGCGTGATCCCCATGATCCACCATTTCAGCGAGCGGAAGCGACCCCGCACCCGGCGAGGGAAGACCGGCTCCTGTGCGGCGAAGAGGGGGGCGTCGGACATGGATCTGTCCCGTGGGGTGGATCGGGAATGGGGCTTCATCGCAGCCGGGCGGCGGCTACGCCTTGACGTGGATCAACCGCCGCCCCGTCCCCGGGGCGGCGGTCGGCAGGTTCCGCGCGGCATCCCGCGCGGGCGCCGCTACTCCGTCGGAACGGGTTGAACCGGGGGTTCGCCCGCCTCCGTCGGTGTCTCTTCGGCCGCGGCGGGATAGCTGGCTGCGGGGACGTCCGCCGCTGCCTCCGCCTCGGTTTCCGTGGCGATGTCCGCCACCTGACGCTCGCCGCCGCCGCCGCCGAGGCCGTGGACATAGGCCGCGACCGCGCGCACCTGCGCCTCGCCGAGCCGGTCGCCCCAGGGGGGCATCACGCCGAAGCGGGAATACACGATGGTCTGCTCCACCGCCTCCGGCGTCCCGCCATAGAGCCAGATCGCGTCGGTCAGGTTCGGTGCGCCCACTTCCCGGTCGCCCATGCCGTCGTCGCCGTGGCAGCTCGCGCAATTGTCGAGGAACAGCTCCGCGCCCGCGGGATCCGGCGCCTCCTCCAGCCCCGAGAGGCCGCGGACATGGGAGACGAGCGATGCGATCTCCGGCTCCTCCAGAACCTCGCCGAAGGCGGGCATCTCGCTCCAGCGCGCGTCGGGATCGTCCTCGTTGCGGATACCGTGGCGGACCGTGTCCGCGATGTCCGCGATCTGTCCGCCCCAGAGCCAGTCGTCGTCGAGGAGGTTCGGATAGCCCGCCGCCTGCACCCCCGCGGCGCCGGCGCCATGGCATTGCGAGCAGTTGTTGCGGAACACCGATTCCCCGGCCGAGATGGCGAAGCGGTGCAGGGGTTCGTTCTCCTCCAGTACGGCGAGGTCGATCCCTACGAGGCTTTCGGTCAAGTCCGCGTTCGAAAGCTCGAACGCTTCGATCTCGCGGGCCACCTCGCCACGGGTGGACCAGTCGAAGACGCCGCTGGTCGCCCCGGACACGAGCGGCCAGGCGGGATAGAGGATGGTGTAGATGATGCCCCAGACCGTGGTGGCGTAGAACGTCCAGAGCCACCAGCGCGGCAATGGCGTGTTCAGTTCCTCGATCCCGTCCCAGTCGTGTCCGGTGGTCTCGATCCCGGTGGTCTCGTCGATACGCTTCTTGTCAGCCACGGGCAGTCTCCTTGGCCGGGCCGTCCGGCGCGCAGGCGCAATCCGAACAGCCGCTTTCGCATCCGGCGATGCGGGCGGCGCGGGATCGCGGCGCGTCGTCACTGTTCCGGAACGGCACCGACGCGGCATCGTCGTGGAGGGGGCGCGAGCCGGGCCGGAACGCCCAGCCGATCACGCCGAGGAACACGAGCGTCAGGATCAGCAGCACCCAGCTGTCGGCCAGTTCGCGCAGGAAGGAATAGGTGTCCATCGCGGCCTCCTCAGCGGTCGGGATCGGGGGTGAAGGTGGAGAAGTCGACGAGCGTGCCGAGCATCTGGAGATAGGCGATCAGTGCATCCATCTCGGTCACCGCGGGCAGGCCGTCGAAATTGCGCACCTGTGCGCCCGGATACCGCTCCAGCAGGCCGTCGATATCGCCGAACGGATCGGTCTGGACGTTGAAATCGGCCCGGGCCAGCTCGATCATCTCGCCGGTATAGGGCACGCCGACCATGGCGTGGGTCGCCACGAGGTCGCCGATATGCTCCCCGTCGATCCGGGTGTCGGCGAGGAAGGCGTATTTCGGCATGACGCTCTCGGGCACGACGCTCTGCGGATCGAGCAGGTGGTCGACATGCCATTCGTCCGAATAGCGCCCGCCGACCCGGGCGAGATCCGGCCCGGTCCGTTTGGAGCCCCATTGGAACGGGTGGTCGTACATCGATTCTGCGGCCAGCGAGTAGTGCCCGTAGCGCTCCACCTCGTCGCGCATCGGGCGGATCATCTGGCTGTGGCAGAGGTAGCAGCCCTCGCGGATGTAGATGTCCCGACCGGCCAGCTCCAGCGGCGTGTAGGGACGCATCCCCTCCACCTCCTCGATCGTGTTCTCCAGCCAGAAGAGCGGCGCGATCTCGACGATCCCGCCGACCGTCACCACCGCGAAGGAGGCCGCCAGCAGCAGCGTCGCGTTCCGCTCCAGCCGCTGATGGAAGGTGATCGTCGCCGTCTCCGGCGGCAATTCGTTGGGGAGAGCGCCGGGCGCGTCCGAAGCCGTGTCGACCTTCGGGTCGTCCTCGGGGTCGTAATCGGGGCTCTGGGGGTCCTTGCTCATGGTCTCACTCCGCCGCGGTCGCGATGGCGGCCGGTTTAGGGTCGCGGATCGTCATCCACATGTTCCAGCACATGATCAGGCCGCCGATCATGTAGAGTCCGCCGCCCAGGGCGCGCACGACATACATCGGGAACTTGGCGTCGACGGTGTCCGCGAAGCTGTTGACGAGGAAGCCGTTGGCATCGACCTCGCGCCACATCAGACCCTCCATGATGCCCGATACCCACATCGACGAGGCGTAGAGGACGATGCCCACCGTCGCGAGCCAGAAGTGGGTGTTGATCGCGGGCATCGAATACATCTCGCGGCGTCCCCATAGTTTCGGCGTCAGGAAGTAGATGGCGCCGAAGGTGATGAGGCCGTTCCAGCCGAGCGCCCCGGAATGGACGTGTCCGATGGTCCAGTCGGTGTAATGCGAGAGCGAGTTCACCGCCCGGATCGACATCATCGGCCCCTCGAACGTGCTCATCCCGTAGAAGGCGAGGGAGGCCACGAACATCCGGATGATCGGGTCGGTGCGGATCTTGTCCCACGCTCCCTGCAGGGTCATCAGCCCGTTTATCATGCCGCCCCAGGACGGCATCCACAGGATCACGGAGAACACCATGCCGAGCGTCGCCGCCCAGTCGGGCAGGGCGGTGTAATGCAGGTGGTGCGGCCCGGCCCAGATGTAGAGGAAGATCAGCGCCCAGAAGTGGATGATCGAGAGCTTGTAGGAATAGACCGGCCGGTTCGCCTGCTTCGGGACGAAATAGTACATCATCCCGAGGAACCCGGCCGTCAGGAAGAAGCCCACCGCGTTGTGGCCGTACCACCACTGGGTCATCGCATCCTGAACCCCGGCGAAGACCTGAACCGACTTGGAGCCCCAGATGCTGACCGGAATGGAGAGGTTGTTGACCACGTGCAGCATCGCGACGGTCACGATGAAGCTGAGCAGGAACCAGTTGGCGACGTAGATGTGCCGTTCGCGACGGTTCAGGACCGTGCCCATGAACACCGCCAGATAGGTCAGCCAGACGATCGTGAGCCAGATGTCCACGTACCATTCCGGCTCGGCGTATTCCTTCGACTGGGTGGACCCGAGCAGGTATCCCGTCGCCGCCAGGACGATGAACAGGTTGTAGCCCCAGAACACGAACCAGCCCGCGTTTCCGCCCCAGAGCCGGGCGTTGCAGGTGCGCTGGACGATATAGAACGACGTCGCGATCAGGGCGTTGCCGCCGAAGGCGAAGACCACGGCCGATGTGTGCAGCGGGCGCAGGCGTCCGAAGTTGGCATAGGGCTGTGCCCATTCGAGGTTGAGCACGGGGAAGGCGAGCTGAAACGCGATCACGGTCCCGACGAGGAATCCGACGACGCCCCAGAACGCCGTAGCGATCACGCCGTAGCGGACCGGCCCGTCCATGTAGCCCGTGGGAATGGCGACCGCGACCCGCGTCTCCTCCATCCCGCGCAGCACCCAGAGAAAGGCACCCGCCGCCAGCAGCAGCACAATGATGGCGTGCAGCATGTAGGCCGCATCCCGGGCCCAGCTTGCGGCCAGCATGGCCCCGAAGGCGACCAGGGCCAGTGCGATAAGCTTGAAGTAGTCGGACATTCCCGCCCCCGTCCGGATATGCGTCCGGGGGGATATGGCGGGAGGTGGATGGTGCCGCCTTGATTCAGGTCAAACCGCCGCGTCGCTGCCGGTCTTTCAGTCGACCTCGCCGCCCGCCTCCGCCGTGAGCGCGCCCAGATCGGCAACCCGGAGGCCGCGCGTCCCCTCCAGAGCGACGATCCCGTCCCGGCGCAGGGCCGTCATCTGGCGGCTCACCGTCTCGATGGTCAGCCCTAGATAGGACGCCATCGCCTCACGCGAGAGCGGCAGTTCCACCCGCGACGCGCCGGGGACGACCGCCGCCCGGCGCAGTACGATCATCAGGAGCGTCGCGACCTTCTCCCGTGCTGTCTTGCGCCCCAGAAGCACCATCCACTCCCGTGCCGCATCCAACTCGTCGAGCGACATCTCCAGCAGGCGCGTGCGGATATGCGGCATTTCATCCAGCAGGTTCTCGAACCGGTTGCGCCGGAACATGCACAGCGTCACGTCCGTCGCCGCCGTCACCTCGTAGGCGGCCATGGTGCGTCCCGGCCGGCCGAGGAAGTCCGACGGCAGCAGGAGGCCCACCATCTGGGCGCGGCCATCCTCCAGATAGCGCGTCAAAGTGGCGCAGCCGGTCATGACGGACGCCACGAAGCCCATGTCGTCCCCCTGATGCAGGATCGTCTCGCCCGCCTTCCAGGACCGATAGGTCTTGATCGAATCGAGGCGCGCCAGTTCGTCAACGTCGCACAGGGCGCAGACCGCCCGGTGGCGGATCGGGCATTCGGCGCAATCGCCATGCACGAGCGGAAACGGACTGAATTGCGTCATGCCTTCCAACTTGCGGTTTTGCCTCTGTTTAGCAAGGCAATACAGGGGAAAAACTGGCTCGGAGCCAACCGATCGGATACCGACCTGCCTGTGACAGGGGCGTATGCCATGGTCCAGATAGACTGGACCGGATTTCCCCGGATGAATATCACTGCGGATGCTCGCGCCGGACGATGTGACGCGCGCGGCGTTTCGGTAGCGTCCGTGCGGTCCTGCCTGACTGAGATTTGGGGGCGGGCGCGGAGATGGATTGCAGGGTCGGTCGCCGTGCCGCGAGCGTCTCATCTCGCCGTGCCGCATGGTCGGGCCGTCACCGCGGCTCCCGGAAGCGCCGCGATATGCCGGGAAGAGCGGTGACCCGGATTCCACCAACATCGGGACCGCAGTTCGCCGTCGTCGGGCCCACGGGACAGAAGGTTGGTACGTCCGGCCTCAGCTCCCGCGATAGGTGGAGTATCCGAAGGGCGAGAGCAGCAGCGGGACGTGATAATGCGCCTCCTCCGACATTCCGAAGCGCAGCGGCACGTCGTCGAGGAACCGCGGTTCCGCCATCCCCCCGACCCCGTCGAGATATGCCCCACACCGGAACAGCAACTCATAGGTCCCGGGTTGAAACTCCGCTTCCGGAAGGATCGGACCCTCCGTGCGCCCGTCGGCGTTCGTGATCATCTTTCGCAGCGACAGCCGCTCATCCCCGTCGAGCCGAAAGAGTTCGATTTCCAGCCCCGCGGCGGGACATCCCCGCGCCGTGTCGAGCACATGGGTCGTGAGATATCCCGCCATTTTCGTCTCCTTATCCTTATCCTTATCCGCGATCCGCATCCTCAGAACGCCTTGCCCCGTGCGGTGACCGGCCAGAGCACCTCCACCACGCCGCCCCGCATTCCGACATACCAGTCGTGCAGGTTGCAGGTCGGGTCGCAGTGTCCAGGCACGAGGCGGAGCCGGTCGTTCACCCGCAGCGCGCCGCCTGGATCGGCCACCACGCCGTGCTCGTCGGAACAGGACATGTATTCCACGTCGTCGCGTCCGTATATGACCGGCAGGCCGCTATCGACCGATTGCACCTTCAGACCCGCATCGACAATGGCCCGGTCGGGCCGCGCATGGCTCATCACCGAGGTGAGGAGGAACAGCGCGTTCTCCCACTCCCCCGCATCGAACCGCTGGCCTTCGGAATTCCGGACCCTGCCGTAATCGGCATCCATGAAGGCATAGCTGCCGCATTGCACCTCGTTCAGCACCCCGGCTTCCGCCTCCGGATGCCAGGACCCGGTGCCGCCGCCTCCGACGATGTCGCAGTCGAACCCCTCCCGGAGCAGTGCCTCCAGCGTGGCGCGCGCGATCGCGGTGGCGGCCGCCGCGGCCCGGGTCCGCTCGACGGGATCCCGCAGATGCTGCATCGCACCCTGATAGGCCTGCAATCCGGAGAACCGAAGGCCGTCCGCACCGGCGATCGCCCGGGCCAGCGCCACCGCCTCCGCCGGGCTGGACACGCCGCAGCGTCCCGCGCCGCATTCCACCTCCACCAGACACTCCAGGATCGTCCCGTGCCGCATGGCCGCCGCCGAAAGATCGCCGACATTCGCCGGATCGTCCACGCAAACGATGATCCGCGCGCCCAGCAGGGGCAATCGGGCGAGCCGGTCGATCTTGGCCGCCTCCGTCACTTCGTTGGTGATCAGGATGTCGCGGATGCCGCCCCGGGCGAACGCCTCCGCCTCCGACACCTTCTGGCAACAGATGCCGCAGGCCCCGCCAAGCCGCTCCTGAAGCTTCTGGACATCCACGGACTTGTGCATCTTGCCGTGGCTGCGGTGGCGCACGCCCGACGCCCGGGCGAGCGCGCCCATCCGTTCCACGTTCCGCTCCAGCGCATCTAGATCGAGGATCAGGCAGGGCGTCTGGACCTCCGCCTCCGTCATCCCCGGCAAGGCGGGCACGTCGTATCCGACCTCCAGCCCGTCGAGCGATCCGTCCCTCATCCGCCCGGGCCCCGGCGCGGCAAGGCCATGTGCCGGTTCACGTCCTTGTAAAGCAGATACCGGAACGGTCCCGGTCCGCCCGCATAGCAGGCCTGCGGACAGAAGGCGCGCAGCCACATGTAGTCGCCGGCCTCCACCTCCACCCAGTCGGTGTTCAGCCGATAGACCGCCTTCCCCTCCAGCACGTAGAGCCCGTGCTCCATCACATGCGTCTCCAGGAACGGGATCACCGCGCCGGGTTGCAGCGTGACGATATTGACGTGCATGTCGTGGCGCAGATCCGCGGGATCCACGAACCGGGTCGTGGCCCAGCCGCCCCCCGTCCCCGGCATCTCCACTGGCGCGACATCGGCGTCCCGCGCGGTGAATGCGTCCGGCGGATCGAGCCCCTCGACAGGCTCCCAGGCCTTTCGGATCCAGTGGAACCGCGCCGCGCCCGAACCCCCGTTGCGCAGGGTCCACTCCGCTCCCGGCGGCACGTAGGCATATCCGCCGGGTCCCAGTTCGTGCGCCGTCCCCCAGACCGTCAGCTTGACGGTGCCGTCGGCGACGAACAGCACGCCCTGCGCCTGCGTATCCGCTTCGGGACGGTCCGACCCGCCACCCGGCGCCACCTCCATCAGGTAGTGGCTGAAGGTTTCGGCGAAGCCCGTCATCGGTCGCGCGATCACCCAGAGGCGCGTCCCCTCCCAATGCGGCAGGGCGCTGGTCGTTATGTCGCGCATGGTTCCCTTCGGGATCACCGCATAGGCCGTCGTGAACACCGCCCGGTCGGTCAGGAGTTGCGTCTGCGGCGGGTGGCCGCCCGTCGGGGCGAAATAGCTGCGATCGGTCATAGGCGCTCCGGTACGGGATACGGGCGCCACTGTCGCGCGCGGATCCCCCGCTGCCAAGCCGCGGCGCGCAGAAAGAACTGGCGGGTCCCGTCCGTTCCCCCGATCCTGCGGCGGGAAACGATTCCGGAGGACCCGATGCCCCACCCCCTCGTCACGCCGGACGATATCGAGACCTATGCGCGCGACGGTGTCGTCCTGATCCGCGGTCTCTTCGCCGATCACGTGGAGGATCTGCGTGCCGGCGTCGCGCGCAACATGGCGGAGCCCGGCCCCCATGCGGCCGAGAACACGCGCTCGGGGGAGGCGGGTCGCTTCTTCGACGATTACTGCAACTGGTCCCGGATCCCGGAATTCGAGACCGTGATCCGCAACGGTCCCGCCGCGGACGTCGCCGCCGATCTGATGGGCGGAACGCGGGTGCAGCTTTTCCACGACCATGTCCTCGTGAAGGAGCCCGGCACGGCCCGCCCGACCCCCTGGCATCAGGACGCGCCCTACTACTTCGTCGGCGGACGCCGGAACGTGAGCTTCTGGTGTCCGCTCGATCCGGTCGGGGCGGCAACGCTCCGTTGTGTCGCCGGTTCGCATCTCTGGGAGCGTCAGGTTCTTCCGACACGGTGGCTGTCGGAGGAGACTTTCTATCCGGATCCGACCGCATGGCGCCCGGTCCCCGACCCGGATGCCGAAGGGATGGAGATCCGCGAATGGGCGATGGAGCCGGGCGATGCCGTCGCCTTCCACTTCGCCACGCTTCACGGGGCCCGCGGCAACGAATCCGCCACCGCGCGGCGGGCCTTCAGCCTTCGCCTCGTCGGGGACGATGCCATCTTCGTCGCCCGGCCCGGCCCGACCTCGCCTCCCTTTCCCGGCCACGGCATGTCGCCCGGCGACACCCTCCGCAACGACTGGTTCCCCGTCCTGCGCAGAGCGTGACGGTTTCGGATCCGGGGCGTACCGTCTGCGATGGCGTGTCGGTGTTCCGCCGAGGATCATGGCCGCTCCGCCCCGGTCGATCCCGTCACCGCCGGTCATCGCGCCCCGGCATGTAGCGCCTGCATCCGAAGCCGGACCAACACCGTCAGTCGCGCCAGCGCTCGGGCTTCCGGACCGCGATCCTGGCCGTCCAGCGAAACAGCGTTCGTCCGGCAAACAGGCGGATCCCCGGCGGTCCCGCCCGGTCCCCTTCGGCGACGCCACGGCTGGACAGGCGTCCTTTCGCCCGTCACAACCACGTCACGAAGCCCCGGCAAGGGGCCGCTACGACACGAACGGTGCGTGCCGCCACGGCCGCCCCCCAACGGGAGATTCCACCAATGAAGAAAGTCGACCTTCTGGGCGCCGTCGCTCTGACGGCCCTCGCCCTCGTCGCCGGCCCCGCCGCGGCCCAGGACTGCGAACGCGGCGCGCTCGACGCCCGCTACTGTGACACCGACGGCGACCTGATCGCCGACGTCCCGACCGACGAAGCCGATCTGATCGACCCGGAGACCCTGATCTTCGCCTATACGCCCGTCGAGGACCCGGCCGTCTACGCCACTGCCTGGGCCGACTTCCTCCAGCACCTGTCGGACACGACCGGCAAGGAAGTGCAGTTCTTCCCGGTCCAGAACAACGCCGCCCAGATCGAGGCGATGCGCTCCGGTCGCCTGCACATCGCTGGCTTCAACACCGGCTCCAACCCGCTCGCCGTGAACTGCGCGGGCTTCCGTCCCTTCACCATCATGGCGGGCGAGGACGGCTCGTTCGGATACGAGATGGAGATCATCACCTCCCCCGACAGCGGCATCGCCGATGTCGAAGGCATCCGCGGCCAGCAGCTCGCCTTCACCTCCGAGACCTCCAATTCCGGTTTCAAAGCGCCCTCCGCGATCCTGCGCTCCGAATTCGACATGGAGGCGGGCACGGATTTCGAGCCGGTCTTCTCGGGCAAGCACGACAACTCGATCCTCGGCGTCGCCAATGGCGACTACCCGGCGGCGGCCATCGCCAATTCGGTGCTCGCCCGCATGGTCGAGCGCGACGTGGTCTCGAGCGATCAGATCGTATCCCTCTACAAGTCGCAGACGTTCCCGACGACCGGCTACGGCACCGTCTACAACCTGACGCCGGAATTGCAGGAGAGCATCCGTCAGGCGTTCTTCGATTTCGACTGGGAGGGGTCGTCCCTGCTGGAGGAGTTCGGCAAGGGCGGCGAGTTGCAGTTCATCCCGATCGACTATGCGGGCTTCTGGGAGGTGATCCGCAATATCGACGCGGCCAACGACGTCAGCTACGCCTGCGAGTGATCGCACGGAAACGACGACGCGCGGCGGGTCCTGCCTGCCGCGCGTGCCGCGAAGGGAGACGACATGCTGCGCCTTGAAAAGCTGGTGAAGACCTATCGGACCGGTGATCAGGCGCTGAAATCCGTCGACCTCCACGTCCCCTCGGGACAGGTGCTGGCCCTGATCGGCCCGTCCGGCGCGGGCAAGTCCACCCTCATCCGCTGCATCAACCGGCTGGTGGAGCCGACCTCGGGCCGCGTCCTTCTGGGCGATGTGAACCTGACGGCACTCGGTCCCGGCGCGCTCCGGCGCGAACGTCGCCGGATGGGCATGATCTTCCAGGAATACGCCCTCGTCGAACGGCTGACGGTGATGGAGAACGTCCTTTCCGGCCGCCTCGGCTATGTCGGTTTCTGGCGCTCCCTCACCCGCCGCTTTCCGCAGAAGGACGTGGACGAGGCTTTCCGCCTCCTCGACCGCGTCGGTCTCCTCGCCATGGCCGACAAGCGGGCCGACGAACTTTCCGGCGGCCAGCGACAGCGGGTCGGTATCTGCCGCGCCCTGATCCAGGATCCGGCCCTGCTGCTGGTGGACGAGCCCACGGCCTCCCTCGACCCCAAGACCTCGCGCCAGATCATGCGGCTGATCTGCGAGCTCTGCGCCGAGCGCGGCCTCGCGGCGATCATCAACATCCACGACGTCGCCCTGGCCCAGCGGTTCGTCGCCCGCGTGATCGGCCTGCGCGCCGGCGCCGTCGAGTTCGATGGTCCGCCCGACGGCCTCACCCCCGAGGTCCTGACCACCATCTACGGCGAGGAGGATTGGGAGGCGACGATCGAGAAGGTCGATGACGAAGACGCACCCGATCCCGATCCCGAATCCACCCACCGCGCCGCCGAATGACCGCCTCCGGCTCCGCCACCGAACTCGACACGCTTCTGGGAACCCGCTGGCGGCGCCCGCCGCTGATCGCGAAACCATGGCTGCGCTGGACCCTCGTCGTGGGCTTCCTTCTGTATCTCGTCGCCGCCATCGCCTCGGTGGAGGTCGACTGGAACCGTGTGTGGGAGGGGCTGGACCGCGGGGCGGCGTTCGTCCTGGCCTTCATGTCGCCCGACTTCACGTCGCGGGCGGGCGCCATCTGGGACGGGATGCTCGAATCCATCGTCATGACCGTCGCCTCCTCCGTGGTCGGCATCGCCATCTCCATCCCCATCGCGCTGGGTGCCGCGCGCAACATCGCCCCGCTTCCGGTCTACGTCGTTTGCCGCGGCATCATCGCCGTCTCCCGCGCGCTGCAGGAGATCATCGTGGCCATCCTGCTGGTCGCGATCTTCGGATTCGGCCCGCTGGCGGGCTTCCTCACCCTCTCCTTCGCGACGATCGGCTTCCTGTCGAAGCTCCTGGCCGAGGATATCGAGAGCATGGACCGCTCCCAGGCGGAGGCCATTCGCGCCACCGGCTCGCGCTGGACCCAATGGATCGAGTACGGCATCCGGCCGCAGGTCATGCCCCGCCTTATCGGCCTGTCGATCTATCGCGTGGACATCAACTTCCGCGAAAGCGCGATCCTCGGCCTCGTTGGCGCGGGCGGCATCGGCGCCACGCTCAACACCGCCTTCGACCGCTACGAATACGATACCGCCGCGGCGATCCTGCTCATCATCATCGCCATCGTCATGGCCCTCGAATACATCTCCGGCATCGTCCGGGCGCGGGTGCAGTAGATGCCGGTCCTCGACACCGCGTCCGGCCCCGTCTGGCGCCGCCGCACCCGGAACGAGACCCTTGTGCGCTGGTTCGGCTGGCTGCTCGGGCTCGCGATATTCCTGTGGTGCTGGTCGCGCATTTCCGACGCGACGACCTGGTTCTTCGTCTGGGACGCACCCGCCATTGCCGGGGACATCCTCGGCCGGGCCACGCCGCCGCGCTGGTCCTACATCTCGAATCTGTGGTGGCCGATCTGGGATACGATCAACATCGCCACGCTGGGCACGATCGCGGCGCTCATCATGGCCGTTCCCGTGGCCTTCCTCGCGGCGCGCAACACCACACCCTCGGCGCTGTTCATTCGGCCGATCGCGCTCTTCATCATCGTCGCGACCCGGTCGATCAATTCGCTGATATGGGCGCTCCTGCTGATCGCGATCATCGGGCCGGGCGTCTTCGCGGGCATCGTCGCCATCTCGATCCGTTCCATCGGCTTCTGCGCCAAGCTGCTCTACGAGGCCATCGAGGAGATCGACCAGACGCAGGTCGAGGCGGTAACCGCCACCGGTGCCTCCCGCTGGCAGGTCATGGCCTACGGGATCGTGCCGCAGATCGCGCCCGCCTTCGCCGGGATCGCCGTGTTCCGCTGGGACATCAACATCCGCGAATCCACCGTGTTGGGCCTCGTCGGGGCGGGTGGCATCGGGCTGCAGCTTCAGGCATCGCTGAATACCCTCGCCTGGCCACAGGTCTCGCTGATCCTGCTGGTCATCCTGCTTGCGGTCGTGCTCTCGGAATGGGTGTCGGCCAAGGTCCGGGGCGCGATCATCTGACCTCCCCCGCCGGACCGATCTTCGACGCCTACGAAGGCGTCCGCGCCCGCCTGCCTGACCCTGGGTCAGGCGGTGCCTGCGCGCTTTCCCGTTCGCTGGCCGACCTTGCCGGGGCCTACGACACCTTCCTGCTGGATGCGTTCGGTGTTCTCAACGTGGGCGAGACTGCCATTCCCGGCGCGCCCGCCCGCATCGCCGCGCTTCAGGCGGCGGGCAAGCGGGTGCTCGTCGTGTCGAACGCCGCCGGGCTTCCCCACGGCGTTCTGATGGCGAAATACGCGCGGCTCGGCTTTGCCTTAGAACCGGACGATGTGATCACGAGCCGGACGGCCCTGATCGCGGCACTCGCCCCCGCCCCGCGCCGCCGCTGGGCCGCCATGGCTGCCTCCGCCGATGGACTGGAATCCCTGTTCCCGGACCTGCTGGCCGACGATCAGGCCGCCTACGATGCGGCGGAGGGGTTCCTACTCATCGGATCGTCCCGATGGAACGAGGCGCGGCAGGACCTGCTCGAAGCGTCCCTGCGCGCGAACCCCCGGCCAGTTCATTGCGGCAATCCAGACCTCGCCGCGCCCCGCGAGGGCCAGCCGAGCCGCGAGCCCGGTCACTGGGCCCACCGCCTTGCCGACCGCACGGGGATCGAACCGATCTTCCACGGCAAGCCGTTCCGCGGGATCTACGACCTCGCCTTCGCGCGCCTGTCCAACCCGGGCCGCATTCTCATGGTCGGGGACAGCCTCCACACGGATATCCTCGGGGCGCAGGTGGCCGGCATCGACTCCGCCCTCGTCACCGGTCACGGCATCCTGCGTGGCCATGACGTGGGACATGCCATCGCGGCCAGCGGGATCCGTCCGGATCACATCCTTCCCGACCCGTGAGAAGAGGCGGCGCGCGGTGGAACGCGGCGGTCAGAGATGCGTCTTGGCGAGCATCACGTGCACACCTTTGTGGCCGTTCACCGTCTGCGTGACGTGAAGGTCGGCCGCGAGCGAGCAGAGCATATAGGCCTGTTCCCGCGCGAGGTCGCTTCGCTCGCAGATCAGGGCGATCATGTCGCGCGTCGCCTCCTCGGCGCAGCGATCGAGATCGGGATCGGTGGCGAGGGTGATGTGGTGGGTCGGGGTCTCCGCGCGGATGCGGTGCCGTCCGTCCGCACGCACGGGCAGGTCGTCCCGCAGGGTTAGCCGGAAGCGACCCTCCAGCGCCGTTTCTATGGCTGTCACGCAGACCTCCCCGTCGCCCTGCGCCCCATGCCCGTCGCCGACGGAAAAGCCCGCGCCGGGGCTGTGGATCGGGAGATAGAGCGTCGTCCCGGCCACAAGCTCCTTGCAGTCGATATTGCCGCCATGGGCGCGGGGCTCGATGGTGGAGATGCGGCCCCAACCGGCTGGCGGGGCCACCCCCATGACGCCGAAGAACGGTGCGAGTGCCAGGTTGCGTCCCCAGGGAAGGCGGGCAGTCATGGCCTCGGCGTCGAGGGGCAGGATGGTAAGGGTCGTCGCATCGAAATCGAGCGGAAGGGTCCCCGCGAGGGGGCGGATCACGTTGTAGCCCCAGTCCTGCCGGAAGCGGATGTCGAGGATGTCGACCTGCAGGACGTGGCCCGGCTCGGCTCCGGTAACGGCAACGGGCCCCGTCAGGATATGACCCGGGCGGCCGGGCGCGCCACCGTCATGGATCGCCAGCAGTTCGGGAGGGATGTGATAGCCGTCGCCGGGAAGCACGTCGGGACCGCCGGACACCGTGCGGATCGTGATCACATCGCCGCTGGCTACCTCGACGACAGAGGGATGGGCCGCGTCGAAGAAGCCCCAATGACAGGTCTCGGGAGAGGCGTCGAGGATCATGGAAAGGCCTCCGCAGGAAAGGGCCGTGCCGGTGTGATCACACCGGCACGGATCGGGTCAGCGTAGGATGATGGATCGCAGGCTGCAAGAAGCGACACCCTGTCGGCTACGGTGGCCGACCTCAGAACGGGCGGTCCTCCAAGGAGGAGTCGGCTGCGTTCTCCACGGTCACCGGCACGAAGCCGATGGTGGAGGTGCCCGCGACCGGCGCGTTGGACGTGATCCCCGTAGCGGTGAGTCTGATGGCAGTGCCGATTATAGCGGACGGATAGCTGACGTTCGCCGGGATCATCGGGTCGCCGTCGCGAGTCCGGGCTGTCGTCGCCTTCATGCCCCGCGCCACCGAGCACGAACTCGATATCGTTTCGGTCCGCCGCCTCGATCGCCTCCGGCTTCCACGACACGCCGATGGAGGAGGAGACCGAACCGAGGTCGGGTCCGCACATCATGGTGGCGATGTTCACTAGGATGCCGAGGATTACGATGAACGCCTCGATCCGGACTGCCTTAAGATGCCGCGCGTGGGCTCGTCGATGATGATGCCCGGGTCCGCCAGCATGGTCTTGGCCTGCAGGAGCTTCTGCTGATGGCCGCCCGACAGGTTGCCGACATCGACGGCGCGATGCGGGGCGCGGATGTCGAAATCCTCGCTGGCGCGGTCGAGCGCGCACTCCTTCGTGGACCCGTCGATCAGGAGGCGCGTGAAATCCGACAGGCTCTGCAGCGTCAGGTTCTCACGCATCCCCTTCGACCGCGGCAGGCCGCACTCCTCCCGGTCCTCGGTCAGGTAGGCGATCCCGGTATCGAAGGCAGGGCGGCGGCGATGCGCGTCTGGGCGGCCGTGCCGCGCGAGGTGAGCGTCGTCGGGTTCGACGACATCGAATTCTCGGAACGGTTCATTCCGCCCCTGACGACCGTGCATCGGTCGTGAGCGAAGTTGGGCCGGGTGGCGGCGGAGCGTCTGATCGCCGCGCTGAGCGGGGGCGAAGCGGAGGCGGTCGCGCGTCGGCAGGTCCTGCCGTCCCGGCTGATCGTGCGGGGGAGTTCGGGGCCGCCGCCGGGCGGGTGAGGGGCGCTAGGCGGGCGCTGCGGTCGCCGGGATGCCGAGGACCTCGGAGAGGATGCGGTTCGGAAATTTGCGGACCGGAAGGACGGCATGGAACGCCTCCTCGATCCCGAGCACGTGCGGGGCCAGGACGAGCCGCCCCGAAGCCAGCTCGTCCGCCACGACCACGGCGGGAACGAGGGCGATCCCCGCCCCCTCCCGCGCGAGCAGGCGCATCATTGCCGCGTCGTCCACTTCGGCGGCGATGGCGGGAGTCTGTCCCATCCGCTCCACGAGGCTGTCGAAGGCGATCCGCACGCCCGTCCCCTGCGGCGGCAGCAGGAACTGTCCCCGACCCAGAAGCGCGGCGAGGTCGCCGGGCGGGCCGATCCGCTCCGGCGTGCCGACGAGGCGGACCTCCTGACGGGCGAGCGGATGGATGCGCAGGGAGGGCGTGCCCTGCGGCGGCGCGTTGGTGAGCACGACGTCGAGGGACAGGGTCCCGAGGGCCTCGATCAGCTCCGTCGCGCCGCCGGAGCGCAGGATGACCTCTACATCCGGGCGGCCGAGAACGGGGCGGAGGAACCGCATCTGGAAATTGCGGGAGAGTGTGGACTGGGCGCCGACGCGCAGGATGGTCTGGCCACGCCCCGCCTCCGAGAGCGCGCCCACCAGCTCGTCGCCCGCCGCGAAGACGGCGTCGGCGTGGTCGAGCGCGATGCGCCCGGCTTCGGTCAGCTGCATGCCCCGGCCCCGGCGGTCGAAGAGGGCGTGACCGAGGCGATCCTCCAGCGCGCGGATTTGTGTCGAGAGCGCGGACTGCGAGACGGCGAGCCGTTCCGCGGCATGGGTGAGGTTCCCCTCATGCGCGACTTCGCGGAAGTAGAACAGATGGCCGTAATTCAGGCGCGGCATGGGTTCTCTAAATCAGAACGGTCCGATAGCATCAATGCATTGGATGGAAGCGATCGGCCCTGTTACCTCCGCCGGAACATCAAAGACCTCCAGAGATGTCCCGCAGGAGCCGCCCGATGATCTATCTCCTTCCCCTGCTCGCGCCGATCCTTTTGCTGGCCGGCGCCTGGAGCGCCCATGCGGCCCCACGCGGCGACGGACGCCTGCGCCATGTCGAATGGGCGGCGCTGGGGGCGTTGGCGGTATCTGTGCTGTCCCTCGTCCTGCTGCTCGCGGCGGGGTCGGGGACGTCGTGGCTTCTGGGGCTGGCCGGGGTCGGACTTTCGTCCCGGCTGGATGCGGTGAGTGTTACGATGTTGATCCTCGTCTCGTTCGTGGGATGGATCGTGCTCCGGTTCGCGACCACCTACAGCGACGGCGAGGCAAGCCAGGGCGCGTTCCTCGCCCGTTTGTCGGTCGCGGTGGCCGCGGTGCTGGCGCTGGTGCAGTCCGGGAACCTCGTGCAGCTCGTGCTGGCCTGGTGGGCGATCGGATGGGTCGTGCATCGCCTCCTCCTGTTCCGGCCGGATCGACCGGCGGCGCGGCGGGCGGCTCGTAAGAAGGCCGTTTCGGCAATCGTCGGCGGGATCGCGGTCGCCGTGGCGGCGCTCCTGCTGGCGCGGGCCTACGGGACGACGGATATCGCGGCGATCCTGTCGGTCGCGCGGCTGGGCCATGCGCCGGAGGCCGCGACCAGTGCGGCGGCGATCCTGCTGGCCTTGGCGGCGGTCCTGAAATCCGCGCAGGTTCCGATGCACTCATGGCTGACCGAAGTCATGGAGGCGCCCACGCCGGTCTCCGCCCTGCTCCATGCGGGGGTAGTCAGTGCGGGTGGATTCCTCCTGATCCGGTTCGCGGACGTGATGCTGACGAACCCGGGCGTCCTGGCGGCGCTGGTGATGATCGGCGGGTTCAGCGCGTTGTTTGGGGGGATCGTGATGCTCACCCAACCGGCGGTGAAGACGTCGCTCGCGTGGTCCACGCTGGCGCAGATGGGGTTCATGATCCTGCAATGCGGGCTGGCGCTGTTCCCGCTGGCGCTCCTGCATATCGTGGCGCACTCGCTTTACAAGGCCCATGCCTTCCTGTCCTCCGGCGGGGCCATCGGGCGGGTGGCGGCGATCCGGCGACCCGGGCCGGTCGCGGTGCCGTCGCTGGCCGCGGTGGGCCGGGCTTTCGCCATCGCGCTGGCGGTCTATGCGGTGCTCGGCCTCGCCTTCGGCTTCGCAGGCAAATCGCCACAGGCGCTGGCGCTCGGAGCGATCCTCGTCTTCGGCGTCGCCTACCTGATCGCGCAGGGGCTCGCGGATGCGGCCCCCGGCGCGCTGACCCTGCGGACGACGCTGGCCGCGCTGGCCACGACGCTGGCCTACTTCGCGCTCCAGACATTGTCGGTCTGGCTGACGCAGGGCGCGCTGCCGCCGGTGCCGGTTCCGGGGCCGCTGGAATGGGGCCTGATCGTGCTGGCCATCGGCAGTTTCGGACTGGTCGCGCTGGCGCAGGCGACGTTCCCGCTCTGGGCGCCGCATCCGGCGGCGGCGGGCCTGCGGGTGCATCTGTCGAACGGGCTCTATCTCGGCGCGCTGGTCGACCGCTGGCTGGGCGGGTGGCGTGTCACCAATACGAACAAGGGGGAGACCCGCGATGTATCATGATCCGGAGACTTGGCACGGCCCGGAACTGCGTCTGTTCGCAGCGGCGGTCGAGGCGGGACAACAGGTCCCTCCGCTCTGGCCGCTGACGGCATCCGTCGCGGTGAACCCCTATCTCGGTCAGGCGGGAGAGCCGTTGCCGGTGGCCGCGGCGCGCCTCGCCCGGGTGGCGGGCGCGCCGGTGACGCCGGATCGCGCGGAGCGATTGGCGAAGATCGACAGCGGGGAGATCGCGGAGGAGGACCTTCGTGCCGCGTTGGGTGAGGTCGAGGGCGCACCGGAGGATCTGGCGGCAGTGATGGCGGTCTTGCGTGAACCGGCCCCGGCCCCCCACGGGCTGCCAACCATCGCGGAACTGGTGGCAGAGGCGACTGGCGTGGACTGGGCCGGTCTGATCGCCGACCGGATCGGCCATTGGGCGGCGGCGCATTTCGACCGGGGGCAGGCGCTCTGGCCCGCACCGGATCGGGGGGCGTTCGCGTCCTGGCACGCTTTCGCGGCGCGGGATCTCACGCCGGAGATGCACGGCCTGCGCGGGTTCGCGGCGCATGTGGCGGAGCTGTCGCCCTCCGCCCGCCCGGCCATCGCGCAGGCGGGTCGCGCGTTGGGCCTGACCGGCGAGGGGGCGGCGTCGTATTTCCACGCGCTGCACCTGAGCCTCAATGGCTGGTCGCAACTTGCCCGGCAGATGTCGTTCGAGGCGGAACTGGCCGGGGGACAGGACCGGACGCTGAAGGATCTGCTGGCAATCCGACTCGTCTGGGAGGAGGCCTTGCTGGAGCAGCACCGGGACGCCATCGGCACGCGGTGGGAGGAGGTGCGGGAGGCCCATGCCGCCCCGCTCGCTCCCACGGAGGCACAGGTCGGGGACGCCGTATTGCAGCGCGCCGCCGAACGGGCGGCGGCACGGCATCTGTCGGACACGCTGGCGGCGCCGGGGGTGGACGCGACGGAGGGACGTCCGGACGTGCAGGCGGCGTTCTGCATCGACGTGCGCTCCGAAGTGTTCCGGCGGGCGCTGGAGGGGGTCGCCTCGGGTGTGATCACTTTGGGATTTGCGGGATTCTTCGGCCTGCCCCTGCGGCACCGGGGCCACGCCTCGGATGTGGCGGAGGCCCATGCGCCCGTCCTCCTGCTCCCGTCGATGGAGAGTCGGACCGAGGGTGCCGACGATGCCGCGGCACGGATCGCCCGCCGGGCGACCCGCGCCTGGGACCGGTTCCGCATGGCGGCGGTCTCTTCCTTCGCCTTCGTGGAAGCGGCCGGGCCGCTCTATGTGGGCAAGCTCTTGCGCGACGGGTTGGGCCGGGCCGTGGTCCCGGGTGCGGAGCCGGTGCCGGTTCTGGACGGGGAAATCGAGATCGGGGCGCGGGTGGACGCGGCGGAGGGGATCCTGCGGGCGATGTCCCTGACCGACGGGTTCGCGCCGCTGGTCCTGATCGCCGGGCACGGGGCGGAGGTGGTGAACAACCCCCACGCGGCCGCGCTGCAATGCGGGGCCTGCGGCGGGTTCTCAGGCGATGTGAACGCCCGCATCCTGGCCACGCTCCTGAACGAGGGCGAGGTGCGGGCGGGCCTGGCCGAGCGGGGCATCGCGGTGCCCGACGACACCCTGTTCATCGCGGGCCTGCACGACACGACGACGGATGTGGTCACGCTCTATTCCGATGTACCGTCCCCCGACCATGACGGCGCCGTCGGCGAGCTGCGCGGCTGGCTCTCCGCGGCGGGTCTTCGCGCGCGGACGGAACGGGCCCGGCGCCTGCCCCGGGCGAGTGCGCCGACGATCGCGATGCGGGCGCGCGACTGGTCCGAGGTGCGACCCGAATGGGCGCTGGCGAATTGCCAGGCCTTCATCGCGGCCCCCCGGGCGCGGACGCGGGGCCGCGACCTCGGCGGGCGCGTCTTCCTGCACGATTACGAATGGGAGCGGGACGAGGGGTTTGCGGTGCTGGAGGGGATTCTGACCGCACCGGTCGTCGTCGCAAGCTGGATCAGCCTGCAGTATTACGGATCGACCGTGGCGCCGGATCTGTTCGGGGGGGGCGACAAGCTCCTTCACAACGCGGTCGGCGGGTTTGGCGTACTTGAGGGGAACGGCGGGCTGTTGCGCGGTGGCCTGCCGCTGCAATCGGTGTTCGACGGCGACCGTCCGGTCCACGATCCACTTCGCTTGCTGGTCGCCATTGAGGCGCCTGATAAGGCGGTGGATGATATCCTCGTGCGGCACCCCGGCGTGGCGGCCTTGTTCGGGAACGGCTGGCTGGGACGGGCGGCGATCGAACCGGACGGGAGCCTGCGGCTGGTCGGCTGAGGCCTGGCCCGCCGCGGGTTGGTTGTCTTTCGTCACCGGACAGCGGGGGACACTGCCGCGAAGTTTCCTCCCGTAGTGAAGCCTCCGCCGTTAGGAGCGGCCCTTGGCGCGGCCGAGATTATCGGCCTTCTCCGCGTCCCGTTCTCCCATCGGCTGATCGCGTCCGACGGTCGTGTCGTGACGGGTCTGCGCCTCCATCTCGGAGTTCAGTTCGGCGCCCATGAGGATGATGTAGGCCGAGATCCAGAACCACATAAGGAGTACGACCACACCCGCCACCGTGCCGAAGGTCTCATTGTAGGAGCCGAAATTCCCGACATAGAATGCGAAGCCTGCCGATCCCACGGCCCAGAGCACGAGGGCGGCGATCGCGCCGACGGACACCCATTTCAGCTCCGGGGAATTGCGCGAGGGGCCGTAGCGATAGACGACCGCAAGACCGATCAACGTCAGGGCGGCGACGACGAGATAGGCGAGAATGGTGCTGCCGACCTCCACCACCGGACCCAGCGACAGGGTCGCGAGGATGGCGGGGATCCCGATGATCGCCATCAGCGCGACGATCAGGCCGAAGACGAGGAACAATGTCAGGGCCAGCGTGATCGCGGTCCGCACGAAGAAGCCGCGCTCCTCCGTCTCGTCATAAGCGACGTTCATACCCTCCATCAGGCTCGCCATGCCCTTGGACGCCGAATAGATCGCCAGCAGGAAACCGATGAGTGCGGTCAGGCCGAGGCCCGCCTCCTGCGATCCGGCGACCGCCGTCGCCTGGTCAATCACGATGGACAGGACATCCTCCGGGACCAGGGCGGAAAGGCCCTGAAGCTGTTCGACGATCCGGTTCGGGTCGACCAGAAGGCCCGCGATGGCCATGACCGCGCCCACCGCGGGAAACAGCGCCAGCAATCCGTAGAACGCAACCCCAGCGGCGATCAGGCCGACCCTATCGGCGGAGATCTCGTCCTTCACGCGCAGGGCGATGTCCTTCCAGCCGGCGGCGGGAATCTCGGTAGGGGTTTCGGCTTGGCGTCCGCGGCTCATGGGGATCTCCGGTGTATCAGCAAGGCTCAACGGGCGCCGGGCCCTTGCCGTTCCGTGCTTCCGGACCTCGGTCGCTCATGGACGAGCGCCGCGTCCGTCCGCTCCCGCACGGATCGGAGCGGATGGCGGATGACGGGACCCCATTTCTCATCCGCAACGAGGCCCGAACCGTAGCCCCACCGGGCCGCCCCGTCGATCTGCGCGGGGAAAATCCGGGGCGCATCGGGATAGTCGGCATTGCCGTCCCGGAGTGGCTCGCCGAACGGCGCCACCGGACCTTCCACCTCAATGAACGCCGCCAGTGCGGCCCGGGTCGCATCGGGGGCGGCGATTACGTCCTCATAGCGCAGGACCAGAACGGAATGGAGCCGTCTGATATCATCGGCCACGATCTCATGGGCACGGATCCAATGTTCGATGAGGCGATCCGGTTCGGCATCGACCCATTTGGCGATTGCGGCGGCGATCGCTTCCGGATGGCGCAGGACGATGACGAATTGCGAGAGCGGGAAAAGTTGTTGCAGGAGGCGCGTGCGGGTCAGGTTCACCGGCGATTTCTCCACCCGCCAGAGGGCGTCGGGCCGGAACCAATGCGACCAGTCGGCCTCGATCCGGTTCCGCGTGCCGAGCCGGTTCAGCGGATGCGCCTCCGTCAGGTGCTGGGCCGGGTCCGTGGCGAAATGCATCGGCCTTCCCGACAGGGCGTCGTGGGGAATGCCGCCCTGAAGATACGCCCCTTCGTTCTCCGGCACCGGCGCGTCTTCGATGCCCGCCGCACCGGGCAAACCCGCCGCCATCCGGGCCACGAGGCTGGTTCCCGACCGGTGCAGTCCGCCGATGAACAGATAGCGATGTTGCAACGGCATTGAAGCCTCTCCTGTCCGGCGCCGATATCGTCGCGAGTCGGCCCACGCGTCCGATACCGGGTGGTTTCCAGACCGGGGACCTAGCGCCGGACTGCCGACGTCAACGGTCAGGGAACCGGGGGAGGCGGGAGAGGTTAACGTCGGTCGAATGGAGATTGTCCATGTATATCATGCACGTTGCCCTGGATGGCCGCCGACCTGTGCCGTCGGGCCGGGATGGAGGCGTCATCGTCGGTGACACTGGTATGAGTAATCTCCTGGGCCCGGTCGGAGCGCAGGCGGACCGGTTGGATGTATCGCGCGTGGACGTCGTCCTGTCGTCGCCGGGTGATGGTTCGGGATCTTCGGAGGTCGAGCGTTCCGGTCCGAAATCCACGGTCTTTCGCATCGGGTTTGGCGAACGTTCGGCTCATTCGGCGGGCGCCCCCGGCGGAAGCGCTGCCGCATTGCGGTGCCTCGTCTACGGGCTGGCCCGCGTCCCGGACATATTTCACGCCCACTCGCTCGACGCCTTCGAGGCTGTGAAGGACGTTGCACATGAACAAGGCGTTCCGATCGTGTGGTCCCCCGGCGCTTTCGATCTCGGCGGTGGCGGTTTGGAAACGGCCCTCGATGCGGACCTGAGAGTCGAACGGGAAAGGGCCGCGTTGCAGATGTCCTCCGCCGTGATCGTGGCTTCCCGGGATGCCGCGGAACGACAGGCGGAGGGGTACGGCATCGACGTTGCGGCGCGCGTTCACCGGATCCCGCCCGGGACGGTGCGAATGCCGACGGGCGACGCGTCCGGCTGGACCGGCTGGGCCGCATCTGTCGGGCGTGTCTATGCCCGCGTGCTGGCATCGCCACGGCCACTGATCCGGACGGTGACCGCCTTACTGGCTTGCGATATCGACGGGACGCTGACCGGGTGCCGCTCGGCGGCCGTACGGTTCGCCGACTGGGCCGCCGGTCGCCAGATACCGTTTGCGGTCGCCACCGGCCGGTCGATCTCGGAAGCGCGCGCGGTGTTGGACCGATGGGACCTGCCGGACCCCGATCTGTTCGTGACGGCGGTGGGGACGGAGATCCACCGGTCGGACGAAACCGGCGCGCTGGCCCTCTGCCGCACCTTCGCCGAGGAGCTGGAGCGCGGATGGGATCGCGCCGCGGCACTGGACGTCCTCGCGACGAGCGGGTTGGAGATGCAGCCCGAGGTCGAGCAGCGACGCTGGAAGCTCGCGGCCTACGGGTCGGGGGAGGAAGCGGTCGTTCTGCGTCATGCCCTTGCGGAAGCCGGGCTCGCAGTCCGGGTCGTGGCATCGCATGACCGGCTGATCGACCTGCTCGCGCCGAACGGCGGCAAGGCGGCGGCGCTCGCCTTCGCCGCGCGGGGGTTCGGTCTGTCGCTCGATGAGTGCATCGCGGCCGGGGACAGCGGCAACGATGCCGACATGCTCGCCACCAGCGGACGGGCGATCCTGGTGGCGAATGCGGATCGCGACCTCGACGGGCTGCCGCCGCGCCGGGGTCTCTACCGCTCGCCGATGCGCCATGCGGACGGAGTCCTCGACGGGTTGGAGCGGTTCGGCGTCCTACGGCCCGGGCAAGGGATGCGCCAGGGGATGCGCGGATGAACAGGCGGCTCGATCCCACCCATGTCAACTTCCCGCCGATCGGCTACTTCGTGCACCATCAGGGACGTGGTCACATGGAGCGGGCGGCCGCGATCCTGAACGCCCTCCCTGCCCACCGGCCCGCAACGATCTTCTGCGCCCGGGAGGACGGGTTTCCGGCACTCCGCCCCGGAGTGGAGGTCCGGGCCATCCCGTCGCTGTTCGAACCGACCGGAGAAGAAGTGTCCGCCGACTGGGTTCCGACCCCCGATAATGTACACTGTGCACCGCTCGGCTGGCCGGGCATCCGTAGCGCGATGGCCCGAATTTCCGGCTGGTTCGCCGCTGCCGACCCCGCCCTCATCGTCTGCGACGTATCGGCGGAGGTGGCCCAGCTCGCGCGGCTCTGTTCGGTTCCGCATGTGAAGGTGGTCCAGCATGGACGGCGGGACGATCCCGGTCATCGGGCGGCCTATGACGGAGCCGCCGGCCTGTTGGTCCCGTGCGACGAACGTCTCGCGCAGCCGGACTGGACGCCCGGAATGATGCGAAAGGCCTGTTTCGCCGGGGGGCTCGGGGTCGATGTCGCAGCACCGACCCGGGTGGAGGCGCGATGCCGCCTCGGGATTGCGGAGACGGAGGAGGTGATCGTCGTCCTGTCCGGCGGCGGCGGCATGGGGTTCGCCAGCGCGCCCGTTGCGGTCGGTGCGCGCGCCGTGCCGGAGGCGCGCTGGATCACGGTCGGGAACATCACGCGGGACTGGCACGCGACGGAGCCGTCAAACCTCGAACACAAGGGTTGGGTGAACGGCGCGGCGGATTATCTTGCGGCGGCGGATGTCGTCGTGGCCTCCACCGGGAACACCACCTGCCAACAGGTTCTCGCCACCGGTCTTCCGTGGGTGGCGGTGCCGGAATGGCGCTACTTCGACGAACAGGTGGAAAAGGCCCGCGCGCTCGACCGGGCGGGCGTCGCCCATCACGTTCCGCATCTGCCCGCCTCGGCCGAGGGCTGGCGCGAAGCGATCGCCGCGTCCCGCACCACGCACGATCCCGATCTTCAACGCTCGATGACCCGCACCGATGCGGCCGACCATGCCGCGAGTTGGCTGGAGGCGCTCGCCCTCCGCCTGCGGCAGACGGCGCCCCGATATGCTCTCACCCCCGGAGATACGATATGAACGAGACTCGATCCGCGTCCATTCTGACGCTTGCCCGGGGGCGCGAGGCGCATCTGCGCAATGTCGTGCTTGGCCTCACCCATCAGACGGTACTCCCCAAGGAACTGGTGATTGGCGTAATGCAGGTGGAGCCGTACCTGACCCTTCCGGCCGCGCCGTTCCCGATCCGGCAGGTGCATGTTGTGGCCGATGAACTGCCCCTCGCCCGGGCGCGCAATACTGTGGCGCGGGAGGCGATTGGGAACGTGCTGATCTTCGTCGATGTCGACTGCATCCCGTCCCCTTCCCTAGTGGAGGATTACGCGGCGGGGACCCGGCCCGGAACGGGCCTGACGATGGGCGAAGTCCTCTACTTACCCGCGGGTGCTGCGGAGCCCGGCTGGACCTACGCCGAATTCGATGCGGTCGCGGAGCGCCATTGCGACCGGCAGGGGCCACCGGAGGACGCGATGCGGCGATGCGAGGATTACCGCTGCTTCTGGTCGCTCTCCTTCGCGATGCACCGCGACGACTGGGCCGCGTCGGGTGGGTTCGACGAGCGGTTTGTCGGCTATGGCGGCGAGGATACGGATTTCGGACGGACCCTGTCGGAGCGGGATATTGCGATCTGGTGGATCCGCGGCGCTCGCGTATACCATCAGCATCACCCCCATTGCATGCCGCCGATCCATCACGTCCCGTCGATCGTCCGGAACGCCGAGATCTTCGCCGAGAAGTGGGGTCACCGCACGATGGAGCATTGGCTCCACGCATTCCGGATGATGGGGTTGATCGAGAATTCCGCCACGGGCCTGCGGATCCTGCGCGATCCGTCGCGGGCCGATTTCGATCTGTGCGAGCAGACATCCGACATGCCCTATGCCGCCACGGGGCGGGTCATGCGCATCTTGGAGGACCGTCGCCGGGCAGAGGCGGGCTTGCCGCCCGACCTGTCGCCGGGTCGTCGGCGGAACGAGCGGATGACCCGCGCCCAGGACGAGTTGCTGTCGCCGCCCGTGCGCGCCGCGGCCGAGTGATGCGGATCGCGCTCGTTGCCCATGTGCGCCATCGGATCGCGCCGCCGTTTATGGGCGGGATGGAGGCGCATTCCTGGCATCTCGCCCGTGCCCTCGCCGGACGCGGTCACGACGTGACGCTGTTCGCGAGCGGCGACAGCGCGGAGGGGGCCCCGCCGCGCGTACGCGTCCGCCCGATCCTGGCTGAGCATTATGACCGGGCGTTTCCGTGGCATCGCTTCCACGGGACCGATGCGCTGAACGATCATGTGGATCTCGGCTTTGCCGGAACGTGCCGCGATCTCTTGCGCGGGCGGTTCGACGTGATTCACAACAATTCGCTGCACCGCTATATTCCCCGGCTCGCCCGGGCGGAACGCCTGCCCATGGTGACGTCGCTTCATGTGCCATCCTTCGACGCGCTGCGCCGGTCGGTGCATGAGAGCGTCGCACCGTGGTCGCGCTTCACCGTCACCTCCGCGATGCAGCGCCGAAGCTGGTGGCCGAACGGTGCGCCGCCGGAGGCGAGCGTTCTATATAACGGCATCGATCTGGACCAATGGTCATTCGTAACCTGGGGGGATGGCGGTGCGGTCTGGGCCGGGCGGATCACGCCGAACAAGGGGACGCATCTGGCGGTGCAGGCAGCCCGGATCGCGGACGTTCCCCTGACGATCTACGGAGTGATCGAACATCAGGACTACTTCGACGACGAGGTGCGTCCCTTTCTCGGGCCGTCCATTCGATATGGCGGGCATCTGTCGGGTCCGGACCTCGCAACCCGTCTGGGCGCGGCATCGGTAATGCTGTTCACCCCGCTCTGGGACGAGCCGTTCGGCCTCGCGGCCATCGAGGCGATGGCGACGGGTCTGCCGGTGGCGGCGATCGACATGGGCGCCGTGCGCGAGGTGGTGGGCGAGGCCGGTGCCTACGCCCCCGCGAACGACGCGGCTGCACTCGCCCGTGCCGTTCGTCAGGCCCTCGCAATTCCGCGCTTGGTCGGACGTCGCCGGGTGGAAAGGCTGTTCACGCTCGACGCGATGGTGGATGCGAGCGAGGCGCTCTACCGGACCGCGCGCGATGGATTGCGGGCCCGACGGCCCGACCCTGCCTTTCCGCCGCTTGAGCTGGCCATCGATCCCTCGATGGTGCGGCCGTCGGTCGACCGTGCCACATGTCCGGAACCTGGTTTGACAGGAACCATTGCAGAAACCGTGGGTTAGCAAAGCATCACGGATGGCGGCCCCGCCGGTCGTCCACGAACGAACGTCCGGCGGCGGCGATCAGCCCGGTCCGGCATACTTTCGAAGGATTGTCCGATGTCAAACCCCAATGACCCACCCCGCTCCGATCAGCGCAATATCGGCACGCTTGCCGGCGACGTGCTCGAACGCGGCTCCAACCTGATCCGCAAGGAAGCGCAACTCGCGCAGGCGGAGATGCTTCAGAAGCTGTCCCAGATGCGGGACGCCATCGCGATGATCATCGCGGGCGCGGTGACAGTGGCGGTGTCGCTCGGCATCCTTCTGGCGGCCTTGGTAAGCGGCGTGGCGCGCCTGCTCGTCGGTCTCTTCGCGGAAGAGCCGGTGGAGCAAGCCGTTGCCATCCAAGGGCTCGACGAGTCCGGCAACGCCATTGTCACGGCGATGAACGACAATTTCGTCGCCGCGCTCGAGACGACCCGTGCCCTTCCCGCCTACGAGGGTCTAGCCGCCCTGATCGTCGGGATCATCTTCGCCATCGTCGGCGCGCTCCTGATGCGCAGCGGGCTGAACAAGCTCGATTTGGGAAATCTTGCCCCCGAGCGGACGATCCGACAGGTCAAGGAAGACGGCGAACTCGTGCGCGACCACACCTGACCGGTCGCCGCCCGCCTCCGAACTTATCCCATCGAGGACAGAACCAATGACCGATTCGAACCACGCCTCCCCCCGCGAACTGGAACGCGATGTCGAACATGCCCGGGCCGATCTGGAAGGCTCCCTGGGGCAATTGCGGGACAAGATGTCTCCAGGTGCGATGCTCGAAGACGCTCTCGCGTACTTCAAGGGTGATGGCGAGAGCTATGCCGATGCGCTGATGCGCGAAGCGCGAGCTAATCCGATCCCCGTGATGCTCGTGGGCGTGGGCCTCGCCTGGCTTGCGTTGGGGGCAAGCCGTCCGAAGCCGCGCCGCGTACGATACGTGCCGCGGTCGTCCGAGCGTCTGAACGCGACTACCGGATTGCCGGAGCAGGAGGCAACGTTCACATCCGCCGGTTCCCGGGGCGACGTTGCGATGGACGACCCGATGACCGCGCCCATGGCGAGCGGGTCGGACACGGACGTCGCTACCCGCCCAACCGGCGGGGCAACACGGACCTAAAGGCCAAGAGGCGCGGTACTATTAGCGTCGGCGTGACGGGGTCGGGCCGCACCGATCCCCGTCACGCCGTCCAGTCGGGCAATTCAATTTATGTTGTCGGCCCGCATGTTGTCGCGAAGGGCTGACCGTACGTTTCCCCGGAAAGCTTGGAACTTCTGAGGGGCCGACCTGTTGGATGGTCACTGCAAACAAACATCGGATGGAACAATGACAAAGCACACCTTGCTTCTCAGCACCGTCGCCGCGACCGCGCTCGCTGTAACCGGCGCCATCGCACAAACCACTGCGACCGAGGAAGTGCCTGCGGAAGGCGCTATCGTCCTCGACGCCCAGGGCAATCCTGTCGAAGGTGGAACGGGTGCGCTTGGCGGACAGATCGTGGTCGAACAGGGGGATGCCGAGGTCGAGGTGACTGTGGACGATCCGGTGGTGACCGTCGATCAGGCGCAGCCCGAAGTGCTCGTCGAGCAGGCGCAGCCGGAGATCACCGTAACCGTCGCCGAACCGACGGTGACCGTCGAGCAGCAGGCCCCGATCATCACGATCGAGCAGGCCCGACCTGAAGTCACGGTCGTGATCCCCGAGCCGGTGATCACCGTCCGGATGCCGGAGCCCGACGTCAACGTCCAGACGTCCGAGCCGCAGATCGCGGTGCAGCAGCCGCAGCCGATCGTTCGCTTCGTGCGTCCCGAGCCGCGGATCACCATCGAAGAATCCGAGCCGCGTGTGAATGTGACGTCCGCCGAGCCGGAAATTCGTGTGAACAGTGCGGATACCGCTGCCGTCTCCATCGCTCAGGCCGATCCGAACGTCACAATCGAGGAAGAAGGTGAGGCGCAGGTCAACGTTACCGATGCCGAGCCGGTCGTGAACGTCGAGCAAGCCGGTGATGCGGACGTCCAGGTCGAACAAGGCGAAGCCGCAATCAACATCGAAGAAGGCGAAGCGGACGTCGAGGTGACGGAGCAGGCTACGGTCGCCACGACAGAAACGACTGCCGCGACGACAGCGACGACCGAAAGCCGCTACATGATGTTCGAAGACTCAGTCGTGTCCGATCTCGTCGGTACCAATGTCCTCGGCGAGACCGGCAACGATGTTGGTGAGATCGATCGCCTCATCTCGACCGGGGGCGAGCTTCTCGCCGTGGTCGGTGTGGGCGGCTTCCTTGGACTGGGGGAGCATGATGTCGCAATCCCGCTGGATCGCTTCACGATGGTGAACGGCGCCATGGTTCTCAACTCGCTGACCGAAGCGGAGCTGGAGAGCATGCCGGAATGGGATCAGGCCGGTGAGGTCATCCCGCTCGAAGCACGTATCGGCGACATGGACTAACCTCGCATTCCAGCGCAGCAGTCGAAGGGCTCCCTCCGGGGGCCCTTCTTCGTATGGACGGCACTGCTCTGACGTGAAGCTCGGCTCACACGATCGCCGAGCCACTTTCCCGATCAAACAGATGCAGGTCCCGCGCGGCCGCGCCGAGCTGTACCATGTCGCCCACCGAGGGTGGCGTCCGGCCATCCGCCTTGGCAACGATCTCCCCCGCTTCGGTCTCGACGTAGATCAGGGTTTCCGGCCCCAGCGGTTCCCGCACGGTGACGCGCCCCTCAATCAACGGGTCCGCCTCCATCGGGTGTAGATCGTCCGGCCGCACCCCGAGAAGGACCCTTCCGCCGGACGCCGTCGGCAGGCCGATGCGGCCGCCCCCGGTCAGTCGAACCTCGCCCGCCTCCGCCACGCCCTCGATCATGTTCATGGACGGCGCACCGATGAAGCGGGCGACGAAGGTGTTGACCGGATGGCGATAGACCTCCGACGGTGTGCCAACCTGCTGGATGCGACCGTCCTTCATGATCACGATCCGGTCGGCCATGGTCATCGCTTCGACCTGATCGTGGGTGACGAAGACGATGGTGTTGCCGACCCGCTGGTGCAGCTTCTTGATTTCCAGCCGCATCTGGGTCCGAAGCTGCGCGTCGAGGTTCGAGAGCGGTTCGTCGAACAGGAACACGGCTGGATCGCGGACCATCGCACGACCGATGGCGACCCGCTGGCGCTGCCCACCCGAAAGCTGATTGGGCTTCCGATCAAGCAGCGCGGTCATATCGAGGATCCCTGCAACCTCGTCAATCCGCCGCGCCTTGTCGGCCTTCGGCATCTTCGAGGAGCGCAGGCCGAACGCGATGTTCTTGCGCACCGACATATGGGGATAGATCGCGTAGTTCTGGAACACCATGGCGATGTTGCGGTCCTTCGGCTCCAGATGGGCGACGTCGCGGCCGCCGATCTCGATGGCGCCGTCCGATACCTCCTCCAGCCCCGCGATCAGGCGCAGGGTCGTGGACTTGCCGCATCCGGACGGACCCACGAAAACGACGAATTCCCCATCCGCGACATCGAGGTCGATCCCGTGCAGCACCTCGGTGTCGCCATAGCGTTTGATGAGGTTGCGGAGCGAGAGATTGGCCATGGTCAGGCCTCCGTGAGGTCCGCGAAGGCGCGGGCGAGGTTTCTGTCGGCCTGATCGTGGCGGTCGGCGCGGTCGCGGCTGCGGCGGGTCAGGGCGTCGAGTGTCGCGCCGGAGCTGTCGAGGGCGGCATCAAGGGCTGCGGGTGCAGGTCCGCCGACGCGGTCGCGCCGGGCGACGAACGTGACGGGATCGACGGCCTCCGCGAAGGCCGCGGCGTCGATGGCGGCCCTCCGCCCCGCACGGTCGGCGAACGCATCGCGGAAGGCCTCGAACCCGTCGCCGAGCGGCACGCCGCGCGCGATGACGGCGCGGGCGGTGTCGGCTGCGATCTCGTGCGCGGCGCGGAAGCTCAAGCCCTCGTCCCGCACCAGCGTATCGGCCAGTTCGGTGATCGTGACGCAGGCAGCGTCCGCATTGCGCCCCACGCGGGCGCCGTCGATCCGCGCCGCCGAAATCACGGCCGCGAGAAGGTCCAGCATCCGGCCCCCGCTCTCGAACGCGGCATATCCCGCCTGCTGCACTTCGCCCTCGCTGTCGTTCATGTCGGTGAAGGGCGTGTTGCGCATCGTGTCGACCATCGCGTCGCAGCGTCCCGCGGTGATCGCGGCCAGATGGCGCATGTGTTCCAGAGGAACCGGATTGCGTTTCTGCGGCATGATCGAGCTGACCTGGACCAGACCGCCCGGCAGGCGAAGCTGTCCCACCTCGAAGGCCGACCAGAACGCGAAATCCTGCACGACCCGCCCGAGATGAACGAACGGCAGTTTGATGGCGGAATAGAGCCCGGTGACGTAATCGACGGAGGCGATGCAGCCATAGCTGTTCACCTCCACCCCCGCGAAGCCGAGCAGGTCGGCGACCCGCGCCCGGTCGATGGGAAAACCGGTCGTGGTGATCGCGGCGGCGCCCATGGGGCAGTTCTCCAGTCCGTCAGCCGCATCGGACAGCCGCTTCGCATCGCGCAAGAGCGTTTCGAGCACAGCGGCAAGGTAGTGGCCGAAGGTGGACGGCTGGGCCGGTTGTCCGTGGGTATAGGCCACGATGAGGGTGTCCCGCTCCTCCCGCGCCTTGGCGAGGAGGGATGTGGCGAGCGCATGGACCCGCACCTCCAGGTCAGCCACCCGGCGGCGCAGGGCCATCCGGAACATCGTGTGGTCCATGTCGTTGCGCGAGCGGGCGGTATGCAGTGCCCCGCCGAGATCGCCCATACGCGCGCGCAGCTCCGCCTCCACGAGGAAGAACCAATCCTCGAACTCGCCCGTATAGGTGAGGGTCCTGCGGTCCAGCCCCTCCTCGATCTCGGCAAGGGCCACGGCAATCGCGCCGCCATCCGTGCGGGAGAGGATCCCGGTCTCCACCAACATCACGAGGTGGGCCCGGTTTATGGTATCCATGTCGGCGGCATGATGCGCCTTCACCCCCTCGAAGAGCGGGGCCAGCACGGTATCGCGATAGACCGGGTTGGGGAATGTCTCCAGATCGGTCATGCGGAGCATCTCCGGGAGTTTGGCCCGCCCGCACAGGGCGTCGCTGGACCGCGCCTCATCCCTTCAGCCCCGCCATCACGACGCCGCGGATGATGAACCGCTGGAAAATCAGGAAGACCACCAGCGTCGGGATGGTGGAGATCGCGGCGCCCGTCGCGATGAGCTCCCACGCGACATCCACCTCGTCCCCGAAGCCGGAGAGACCCACGGGCAGCGTGTACATCTCGACCGAGTTGGTCACGATCAGGGGCCAGAGGAAGGCGGTCCAGTTGCCAAGGAACACGAAGATCGCCAAGGCGGCCAGAGCGGGCCGGACCAGCGGCATGGCGACGGTCCACCAGATCTGGAATTCGTTCAGCCCGTCGATGCGCGCGGCCTCGATAAAGTCGTCCGGCACGCTCTCGAAAAACTGCTTCATCAGAAACACGCCGAAGGCGGTCATCATCCCCGGAAACATGATGCCCCAATAGGTATCGAGCCAGCCGAAGGACTGGGACATCAGATACCAGGGGATCACCAGCATCTCGGTCGGGATCATCAGGGTCGACAGGATCGCGATGAAGACGAGGGTCCGGCCGGGGAAGCGGAACTTGCAGAGGGTATAACCCACAAGGCTGTCGAAGAAGAGGTTGGAGATCGTCGTGAGCGTCGCGATGATCATCGAGTTCAGGAACCAGCCGTAGAACCGCCCGTCCTCCAGCACGTAGGTATAGTTCTCGAGCGTCGGTTCGTTTGGGATCAGATTGACGTCGTAGACCTCGTGTGGCCACTTCAGCGAAGTGGAGATCATGTAGGCGATGGGCATCACCATCAGGATCCCGCCCGCGAACAGCAGCCACCAGCGCAGGATCTGACCCATATTGCGGGGTCGCCGCGGACCCGGACGATCCAGCACGGCGGCGGCGGTGGGACGGATCGCGTCAGGGACGTTGGGCGCTGCGGTCATGTCAGTCGCTCCGCAGCAGACGTATCTGCAGAAGGCTGACGATCAGGAGGATGGTGAACAGAACCACCGTCTGCGCCGCAGCATATCCCATGTCGTAGGAGGTGAACGCGGTCTCGTAGATCATCAGCACCAGCGGCTTGGTGGAGTTCAGGGGGCCGCCCGGATTGTTGTGCGTCATGTTGTAGACGTGGTCGAAGATGCGCAGGAACCCGATCGACGAGAACACGACGATGAACACGATCGTGGGGCGCAGGAGCGGGATCGTGATCTGCGTCAGCACCGTCCACCAGCCGACGCCGTCGATCTTGGCAGCTTCGTAATAGCTGGTCGGGATGGCGCGCAGTCCGGCCATGAAGATGATGATCTGGAATCCGAGCCCGGCCCAGATCGCCGGGGCGAGGATCGAGGGCAGGGCGTTGGTCGTGGAATTGAGGAACGCGATCTGCGGGATGCCGAAGGTCGCGAGCCAGTTGTTGAAGAGGCCGATTGGCACCGGCTGATAGAACCAGCGCCAGACCCAGGCCATCGCCACAGCACTCGTCATGAACGGCAGGAAATACAGCATCCGCAGGAAGCCGTGCATCAGCCGGAGCTTGTCGAGATGGTAGGCGATGACGAACGAGATCAGGAGCGAGACGGGCGTGCCGATCGCGAGATATTCGAACGTGTTGACGAAGACCTTCCAGAAGACCGGATCATTCCAGAGCGTCACGTAATTGTCGAGCCCGGTCCAGCTTCGCGTGCCCAGCAGATTCCATTCCTGGAACGAGATCAGAATGGCGTTCCCGGTCGGATAGAACCGGATCACGCCGTAGAATAGGACCGGGAGCGCGAGGAACGCCCAGGCCCAGGCGATCTGCTTTTGCCGGATGGTGAGGTTCCGCCAGAGGGTCACGGCTGCACGGCCGGATCACGCGGGCTGGAGCCCGGACGGCCCCTTCCCACAGGGCGGGCCATCCGGTTTGCCGTCACTGACCGTAATAGGCGTCGAGGATCGCCTGTTCCTCGGTCGCCGCCTGTTCCATGCTTTCGGCCGGATCCGCGCCTTCGATGTCGATCCGGGCCATCATGTCCACGAGGGCCTGCCGCTGGCCGCTCTCGTCGGCGAAGATGGTGGTGTGGGCGTAGTCGAGACCGCGGATGAAAGGTCCGTAGATGGGATCGTTCGCGTTCTCCTCGGTCATACCCACCGACGGCTTGGCGGGCAGTTCGCCGACCACGTCGAGCCAGAGCTGCATCGCCTCGTCGGAGGTGACGTATTGCATGAACTTCACCGCCGCGTCGTAGCGCTCGCCCTCGGCCTTGGAGGTGATCGCATTGACCCAGTAGGAGGAGTAGTTCGACCGCGCGCCGTCCGGTCCTGCAGGCAGTTCGGCGACACCCCATTTCAGGCCGCGCACCTCCGCCAGCGACCCGATCCGGAAGCTGCCGTCGATATGCATCCCCGCGCGGCCCGCCTTGAACGCCGCCTGCGGCTCGTCCATGAAGCCCGATGCGGTCACGCCGTGGACCTTTTCCAGATCGGAATAATAGGCGAGGGCCGCCATCCCCGCCTCGTCGTTCCAATTCACCGTCCGGTAATCGTCGAGATAGGGCTCGCCCCCGAACTGCCGGACCAGGACCTCCCGGAACCAGTGGTGATCCTGCGCAGTCATGCCGGTGGTGATGCCCACCTGCGTGATATTGCCCGCGCCGTCCTTCTCGGTGAGGGCCTTGGCGGTCTCCACCATCTCCTCCAGCGTGGCGGGCGGGCCGTCGATCCCGGCCTCCTCGAACAGACGCTCGTTGTAGAACAGTGCAAGGCTCCGGACCGCGGTGGGCAGGGCGTAGTATTGTCCGTCCACCTTCATCGCGCCGACCATGGGGAAGAACTCCGCGTCGATGGTCGCGGCGGGGAAGACATCCTCCGGCAGCGGCTGGATGAGGTCGGCTTCGATGTAGTCGTTGAGCCACCCGTAGAAAAGCTGCACCACGTCCGGTCCCTCGCCCGCCGGGATCGCCGCGGCGACCTTGGTGCGGTAATCGGCATAGGGGAAATGGGTCATGGTGACGGTGATATCGGGGTTCTCGGCCTGGAAACCGTCGATCAGTTGCTCCATGGCGGTAACGCGGGCGTCGAAGAAATACTGCCAGTATTCGATCTCCACCTGGGCCTGCGCGGCGGGGGCGAGGCCGAAGGCCAGTAGGGCTGCGGTGGCCGTCTGTGCGAAGCGAATCATGAGGGTCTCCCGTTGGTCTGGACCGCCATGGTGCATCGCCCGGCGGACGGATTGTTCCCAAGCGTTAACCCAACCCAATTGCTCCAACAAGGTCGGCGATATAGTCGGGGTCCTATGATATTCATCGTCCCGCGGCTCCGTCCCATCCCCGATTTTATCGTTCGTCGTCCCGGGCGACGGGCCGCATATCCGGTTGGCAGCGCGCCATGACGCCGGATCAGTCCCGCCTCGAAGCCGACCGCGCGGCCCCCCGTTTCGTCCGTCTATGGCAGACGTTGACGGCGTTGCGGACGCCGTGGACCTTCGCCCAGTCGGGCGCGCATCCCGACGACGAAACATCCTCCATGCTCGCCGCGCTGCGGTTCCGGGACGGGCTCGACATCGCGTATATCTGCGCCAATCGCGGCGAGGGCGGGCAGAACGACATCGGTCGCGAGACCGGGGCCGCCCTCGGGACCCTGCGGACGGCCGAGATGGAGGCCGCCGCGACGCGCCTCGACATGCGGGTCGATTGGCTGGGGCAGGGGCCGGACGACACGATCTCCGATTTCGGGTTCTCCAAGTCGGGGGAGGAGACGCTGGCCCGGTGGGGTCGCGACCGGACGCTCCTGCGGTTCGCGCGCACGGTCCGGACTCTGCGGCCGGACATGCTCTGCGTCACGTTCCTCGACGTGCCGGGACAGCATGGCCATCACCGCGCGATGACGGAGCTGGCCCATGAGGTCATGGATGTCGCGGCCGATCCGACCGTCGGGACGGACGGTGCAGCGCCGTGGCGGATCGCCAAGCTGTACCTCCCCGCCTGGTCCGGCGCGGGTCAGGCCTACGACGACGCCCTTCCGCCGCCGCCCGAAACGGTGCGGGTAACCGGCACCGGGCGGGATCCGGTCACCGGGTTTCCCTGGGCCCGGATGGGACAGCATTCCCGCGCCATGCATAGGACCCAGGGGATGGGTCATTGGCCGGAGGCGGAACGCGACTACCCGCTTCATCTGGTCGGCGGGGGATCGGAGGGGGCCGTTACCGACGGCCTGCCGGGCTTCGCCGAACTTGGTTTGGGGGCGGCGGCTGAAAGGATGCGGGAGGCGGAAGCTGCCTTTCCGTTCGGCGACATGACGGGTCCGGCGGTGGAGGCCGTGCGCCTTCTGCGCGCAGCGGAGCTGCCGCCGGAGGATCGGCACCGGGTGACGCGCAAGATCGCGCAGGTGGAGAGGGTGCTCTGGCTCGCCTCCGGCGCGGAGGTGCGGGTCGCTGCCGACCGCGACTGGATCGCGCCCGGGGAGGCAGCGACGGTCGCCGTCGAGGTGACCGAAGGAGACGCTTCGGCGATCTCGGTCGGGCTTGCCGTTGCGGCTGGATGGTCGTGTGCGGAGGACACCATGCGACCCGATCCCGGCCATGTGCCCGACCCCTATCCGGACACGTTCGATCCGCTCCACCCGCCGACGCCTGCCCTGGACCTGTCGGCGAGGATCGCGGGGGAGGAGGTATCCCTGCGCCTTCCACTCGACCGGGTACCCGCCGCTTTGCCGGAAGGGGCCGTGACGCTGTCGCCGGACCGGGACGTGGTGAACCTTGCGACAGGAACATGCACCGTTCCCGTCCGCCTCGATCCTCCGGAGGCGCGGTTCGACCTGCCCCCTGGATGGCGGCGCGGCGAGACACTGAATCTGCCGGAACAGGTGAAGCCGGGCCCCTACGAATTGCCTGTGACGCTCGACCGCAAGCCGGCCCTGACCGTCACGCGCATCCACGCCCCTCACACCGTCCCGCGGGTCCTGGCCTGCCCCGCGCTCCTTCAGGTCGCCGTGATCGACGCGGCGCTGCCGCCGTGTCGGGTCGCCTATATCGGCGCCGGGCGGGACCGGGTGGGACACTGGATGTCCCGAATGGGTCTGGACGTGGTTGAGGTCGACGATTCCACGCTGGACGATCCAAATGCGATGGCCGGGTTCGACTCGATCGTCATCGGCATCTTCGCTTTGCGCTTCCGCCCGGGGCTCGCCGCAAGAATGCCTGCCCTCCACGCCTGGACCCGCGCCGGGGGCACGTTGCTGACCCTGTACCATCGCCCGTGGGACGATTGGGACCCAGACACGACCCCACCGGCCCGGTTGGAGATCGGTCAGCCGAGCCTGCGCTGGCGCGTCACCGACCCGGCGGCGGAGGTCACGCATCTCGCGCCGGATCATCCGATCCTGACGGGGCCGAACCGGATCGGGCCGGAGGATTGGACCGGGTGGGACAAGGAACGGGGTCTCTACTTCGCGCAAGCCTGGGACCCGGCCTACACCCCGCTCCTCGCCATGGCCGATCCCGGGGAGGATCCGCTTCACGGCGCGCTCCTCTCCGCGGCGATCGGGGCCGGACGGCATACCCACTGCGCCCTGATCCTGCATCACCAGATGGAGAACCTCGTCCCCGGGGCCTTCCGCCTGATGGCGAACCTCGTTGCCCGGCGGTAGCTGGCGCGGGGCGCTGTGGCTGCTGGCGGACATGGCGCTTAACATCTGGGCGCTGTCCATCGTGAAGGCGACGGGGGCGGAGTTCGGAGCGGTGCAGCTCGTATTCCTGCGGGCGGTAACCGGCCTCGCTCTGATGCTCCCGTGGATCTGGATGGCGCGGGCCCGCTTCGCGGAGGTCCGCGCGCCGGGCCTGCACCTGATGCGGATCGCGCTCTCGACGGTCACCCTCGCCTGTTCGTTCCACGCCATCGCCCGCCTGCCGCTCGCTCTGGTGACCGCGGTCAATTTCACCCGGCCCCTGATCCTCATCGCCATGGCGGCGCTGTTTCTCTCCGAACCGGCGACCCCGCGCCGCTGGATCGCGGCGGGGATCGGCCTGCTCGGGGTGTTCGTCGCGGTGGAGCCGGGGCGGACGGCGCCGGATTGGGCGATCCTTTCGCTGGTCGTGATGGTCCTCGCGGGCACGGCTGCGATCGTGGCGACGCGCAAGCTGAACGATCAGCCGGAGGTGGTGATGATGGCGGCCTACACCGCCGGGCTCGCCCTTTGTACTGCTCCGTTCGCGCTGGCGTCCTGGACACCGATCCCGGCCGGGCTCTGGCCGCTCCTGCTCGGGATCGGGCTCTTCGCGCAACTGGCGCAGTTCTGCTTCCTGCGGGCGCACCGGCTGGCGGAGGCGGGCATGCTCGCGATCATCGGCTATGCGAGCCTTATTCTCGGCACGGGAACCGGCTGGCTGGTCTTCGACGAAGTACCCGGCGCCGGGTTCTGGGGCGGTGCGACCCTGATCGTGGTGGCGAGCCTGATCGCGCGCCGTCCCGCTGCGGATCGCGCAGGGGCTCGCGGGGCGCGCAGGAATTGATCGCCCGGAATGCGCGGACACCTTCCGCTCCACGCGGCGGGACGGCGGCATCCGGAAAGGCTTGACGCATTGCACGGGTTACAAAATGATACGTGCACAAACAAAAAAGTGCCCCCCTGACGCGATGCGCGCCCGGCGGCGCGGAGATCGGGGAAAGGGACATATCCATGCTGAAGAGAACAGTTGCGAGTTTGATGGGGGTCGTCCTCGCCGCCCTTCCTGCAGCGGTGGCGGCGCAGGACCGCGACTTCCGCGTCGGCCTCATCACGCCCCCGGTCCATGTCTGGAACCAGGAGGTGGACGCGATGGGCGAGACGCTGTCCGAGCTTTCGGACGGCCGGTTCGCCGTGACGGCCTTTCCATCCGGACAGCTCGGGAGCGAGGGCACGATGCTCCAGCAGCTTCAGACCGGCGCGCTGGACATGGCGTGGCTCACCACCGCGGAACTGACCACGCGGGTGCCGGACATGAGCGCGCTGCACGCGCCGTTCCTGGTGGACAACATCGCCGATGCCGCCCGGGTCCTGCGGTCGGACGAGGCGCGGGAAATCCTCGACGCGCTGCCCCGGGCGACGGGCACCGTCGGTCTTTGCTACGCGATGACGGGGATGCGTCAATTGCTGACCAAGGAACCGGTCGAGGCGGCCGCCGATCTCGACGGGATGCGCTTCCGGATCACGCCCGCCCCGCCGATCCGCACCTTCTTCGAGATGTTCGGCGCAGCACCCGCGCCGATGCCCCTGACTCAGGTCTACGACGCGCTTGCCAACGGGCAGATCGACGCCATCGACATGGATCACGAGTCGATCATCAACTTCGGCTACCACGATCACGCGACCCATATGATGGAGACGAACCATCACCTGTTCGGAATGGTCGCGCTGATCTCCGGGCGGGTCTGGGCGCAGCTTTCGCCCGAGGATCAGACCCTGGTCCGCGAGGCGGCGCAGACCCATTGCGACCGCACTATCGACCGCTTCGTTGAGGGCGAGGCGGCCAAGCTGGATACGCTCCGGGCGGTGGAGGGGCTGACCGTCACGGACGATGTCGGCCCGGAATTCTTCGGCGATATCGTCGAGCGGTGGGATGCCGAATGGGCCGCGCAGACGCCGTATGTCGAGCGGCTGCGCGCGCTGGTCGCAACGTTCTGAACGAACGGGGGCGGCGGCCCGTCTCCCGCCGCCGTCCTCTCCCTGCACCGGAGCGCCGCCGATGATCCCCCGCGCCATCCGCCGAGCCTCCGCCGCGTTCGCCTGGATCGAACGGCTGATCCTGATGGGGCTCGTCCTCTCCATCGCGGGGTTCGTGCTCACCAATGTCCTCTTGAGGATGTTCGGCGTGACCATCGCCTGGGCGGACGAGATCGCCGTCTATGCCATGATCCTGTCCGGCTTCGTCGGAGCGTCCCTCATGCTGCGCGCCCGGATCGACCCCGCGGTCCTGCTGCTGCACGAGATGATCCCGGAGGGCGGGCGCCGGATCCTGCGGGGGGTGGTGTCGACCGTCGCCCTCGCATTCGGGGGGATCCTCCTGCATCTCTGCTGGCGGTGGTTCGATCCCCTCGCCCTGATCGCCGCCGGGTTCGATGTCGGCGCGTTCGAGGGGGCGACGTTCAACTTCGTCTATACCGACACGACCCCGGTGATGGGTATCCCGGCGTGGTACTTCTACGTCATCATGCCGTGGTTCGCGCTGACCGTGACGGTCCATGCGGCGACCAACCTACTGGAGGATCTGGGCCTTCTCCCCCGTCCGGCGGACCCCGCCGGTCTCGCGATGGAGGGCGCGTCGGTATGACCGCCGGCATCTTCCTGATTCTGCTCCTCGTCGGGGTGCCGATCGGCCTGATCCTCTGCCTTTCGGCCATCGCGTTCATCCTGGCCACCGACAACACGATACTGCTGGACAGCTACGCGCTCCAGATGTTCAGCGCGCTCAACAATTTCGGCTTGCTGGCGATCCCGCTCTTCATCCTGATCGGGGAGCTGATGAACGGCGCCGGGATCACGCAGCGCCTGATCCGGCTGGCCGGAATCTTCGTCGGGTCGCTGCGGGGCGGGCTCGCGTATATCAACCTGATCGCCAACATGATGGTGGCCTCGATCCTCGGCTCCGCCACGGCACAGATCGCGATGATGACCCAGGTCCTCGTCCCCGAGATGGAGAAGGCGGGATATCCCCGGGACCTCTCCACCGCGATCACGGCGTTCGGCGGCCTGCTGGGGCCGATCATCCCGCCCTCCATCGTGTTCGTGGTCTATGCCGTTCTGGCGCAGCTCGCGGTGCGGGACATGCTGATCGCGGGGATCATTCCGGGCCTCATCCTGACCGTGCTCTTTCTCGGGACGATCGCGCTGCTCGGGTTCAAGTACACCTATCCACGGGGCGAGAATCTGGGCTGGTCCGCACGGTTCGGCGCCGTGCGCGCGGCCCTCCCGATGCTGTTGATCCCTGCGGTCATCATCGGCACGATCCTCGGCGGCTACGGCTCCCCGACCGAGGCGGCGGCCCTCGGCGCGCTCTGCGCGGCCCTGCTCGGCGTGTTCTTCACCCGGACCCTGCACCTGCGGGACCTGCCGCCGATCCTTCTGCGGACGGGGATCAACTCGGCGCTGGTCCTGTTCCTCGTGGCGTCGGCGGGCGTATTCTCCTGGGTGCTGATCTTCGGGCAGGTGCCCCAAACCGTGGCCGCCTGGATCCAGACGGTGGCGACGACGCCCGCGGCGTTCATGCTGCTCGTCGTGGTGATCCTGCTGATGGTGGGCACCGTGATCGACGGCATTCCGGGCCTGATCATGGTGGTCCCGATCCTGCTGCCGATCGCGACGGATGTGTACGGCATCCATCCGGTGCATTTCGGTGTGGTCGTATCGATCAACCTGATCCTCGGGCTCCTGTCGCCCCCGGTCGGGATCGGCCTCTACGTGGCGGCGAACGTCGCGCGGATCAGTCCAGTAGCCGTCATCAAGGTCTCGCTGCCGTTCTTCGTCGTGACGTTCCTCGCACTCGTCACCTTCGCGCTCGTTCCCGCCCTCAGCCTCGCGCTGCTCTGACCGGGCATCAGCCGATCCGACGCAACAGGTCTAGCAGGCGTGCCTGCTCCCGCTCGGACAGGGGGGCGAGGGTCTGGCGCGTGATCTCCCGCGCGACGGGCAGCATTCGGAACAGGAGCGCATGTCCCGCCTCCGTCAGGTCGAGGAGGATCATCCGCCGATCCGTCGCCGACCGGTCGCGCCGGACCAGCCCGCGCCGGATCAGACGCTGCACCACACCGTTGATGGTCGATTGATCCATCGCAGTCTGACGCCCCAGGGCATTCTGGGACGTTCCGCCGGTATCGGAAATCTTCACCAGAACGGCGAATTGCTGCGCCGTCAGCCCCTCGGCGATCCGGGTGTTGAAGATGCTCAGGTGCCGCTGCTGCGCCCGGCGCAGGAGGAACCCCACCTGCGCGTCGAGGTCGTAGGGCGGCGAGGAGCCGCGCGCCTCCGATCCGAGCGGATCGGAGGCTGGCTCCAATGTCAGGTCGGAAGGTTCGCTCATGGTCCTGCCCAGCCGGATTGCGTCCGCCCGCCACCGCTCCGGCGGGCCTCATGGACCCTAACAGGGTGCGATCATTGTGTCAGGGGCGCCGCGACGGGATCGTAGCCGTAGACCCAGGCGGGGTCCTCCGGATCCTTGAGCCAGGTATTCGCGTTGGAAATCGTCTGCACCTTCGTCGCGCGGTCGCGCCGCGTTGCCTCGTACATCGCGAATGCCGTGCGGTACGCCTCGAGTCCCGTCTCCGAAAGGCACCGCGTCAGGATTGCGGCATCCTCGATCGCCATTCCCGCCCCCTGCGCCATGTGCGGTCGCATCGGATGACACGCATCGCCCAGCAGGCAGAGCCGCCCTTCGCTCCAGAGGCTGAGGGGATCGCGGTTCCAGAATGGCCATTTGGTGACCTCCTCCGTCGCATTCACCAGCGCGTTCACCACCGGATGCGAGTTGCCGAAGATCGCCTCCATCTCCTCGCGCGAACTGTCGACCCAGCCCGCCTCGTGCTCCCAGCTCTCCACCGGCACGCCGGTCACATAGTAGTATTCGGAGCCGTCCTTCTTGGTCGCATAAGCCATGATGTGGCGTTCCCGCTCCCACCACCACTTGACGCAGGTCTCGAATTCCAGCCCCGACGCCCGCAAACGGTCCATGTTCACGAGAGCGCGGTGCCCGATCCATCCGGAGAATCGGGGCTTTTCCGGGCCGAGCAACGTCTCGCGGATCATCGAGCTGATGCCGTCGGCACCGATCACGAGCCGCGCCGCGACCGCTTGCTTTCCCTCGAAGGTCAGCAGGACGTCGTCGCCCCGGTCCTCCAGTGCGATCAGGCGATGGTCGTAATGCAGCCGGTCCTGCGGTAATGCGTCGATCTGCGTGGCATGCATGTCGCCGCGATGGATCGTGAGATACGGCGCACCGTATTCACGGAGAGCGAAATCGCCCAGCCGTATCCTGGAACGGTACTCCCCCGTCCGCCCGTCGCGCGAGAACCAGTGATCGGGATGCGCGCCGATTGCCGCCAGCCGATCCTCCAGCCCGATCCGTCGGAAAATCTTCATCACGTTCGGTCCGATATGGATCCCCGCGCCGAGGCGGGTGAATTCGGGGGCCTGCTCGAAGGCCCGCACGTCGAAGCCTGCATCGTGCAGCAGCGCCATGGCGGCAGCCCCGCCCAGACCGGCCCCGACGACCGCGATATCGACCTGTTCGACTTCCATGAAGGCGCTCCGTAATTTGTTCGTAGGCTAACGAGTTTGCGGAGGGCGGTCCAGACCGCTACGCTCAGTCCCAGGGCGGCAGATCCGGTGCGTAGCGGGCGCGGATATACGCGCTCAGCGCGGCGATCCGTGCCGTCGGGAGCTCCGCGCCGAAGGCCGGCATGTCCCGCAGGTCGAGGCCGTCCGGCGCCCGCAATCCCTCGGAGATGATAGTGCTCACCGCCTCGGGCGACGGCGCGCGAACGGCCATGGAGCGGTCGAGTGGGATGCGCGCCGCCGTCAGCATGTCCGGCATCGCCGGTTCGTGGCAGGCGGCACATGCGGTCTCGAACAGCCGGTGGGTCGGATCGTCGGTCATCCGGGGAACTGGCGCTGGGACCGTTGCCGTCGCGGGGGTCGGAAGATCGGCGAGATAGGTGGCCATCGCCGCACGGTCCGCATCCGGCAGCGCCTGCAAATTGGCGACGACGTCCGCCATCGGCCCCGCCGCGGCCGCGATGCCGGGCGCGTGTCCCGTGTTAAGATAGGTCGTGAGGCTGTCGGAATCCCAGCCGCGGGAGGCCGCATCCGAACCGGCCAGCGGCGGCGCGTACCAGCCCCCGATCATCGCCCCCGCGAGGTGATGCTCCCCCGTCCTTTCCGCCCCGAGCGGATTTCGCGGCGAATGACAGGCGCTGCAATGGCCCAGCGTCTCCACGAGGTAGCGACCGCGGTTCCAGATCGCATCCCGACCGGAATCGGCCATCAGGGGTTTCGGATCATGGAACATCAGGTTCCAGATGGCGGTTGCCGGTCGCAGGTTCGCCGGGAAGGTCAGGCGCGCTTCGGGTATTTCCTGCCGCACCGGTTCGAGCGTCTGCAGATGGGCGTAGAGCGCGAACATGTCGTCCTGGGACATGCCCGCGAACGATGTGTAGGGAAAAGCGGGATAGAGGTTGCTGCCGTCCCGTCCGATCCCGTGCCGCATGGCCCGCTCGAACGCGGCATAGGTCCAGCGTCCCATGCCGGTCTCGGGGTCCGGTGTGAGATTGGTCGTCCAGACGGTGCCGAACGGCGTCTCGACCGGACGGCCCCCGGCATTCGCAGGTCCCCCCTCCGCGGTATGGCAATGGCCGCAATTTCCGGCGCCGAAGACCTGCGCGCCGCGGCCGAGAAGCTCGGGGGAGAAGCTCGCCGCGGCGGGCGGTGTCCCCGGCGGAATGGCGCGATGCAGCGGCAGGCCGACCGCCCCGAACGTGAACGCGCCCGCGAGGATGCCGATCGCCGCGCCTGCGCGCTTCCACAACCCAGGCCGCCGATGGACAGGCGGCGGCGCGACGGCATATCCCGCGCGGCCGAGTTCCGCCCGCACCCGCTCCGGCGTGAACGGCACCTCCCGCAGGCGCACGCCGGTCGCGTCGAAGATCGCGCCCGCGATGGCGGCGGCGGAGGGGATGGCGGCGCTCTCCCCCACACCCAATGGCGGATCGCCCGGCCGTTCCACCAGCAGGGTCTCCACCTCGGGGGTGTCGGGGAAGGTCATGATCGGGTAGTCGGCCCAACTCCGCTGGGCCGGGGCGATGGCGTCGAACGTCACCGCCTCGCTCAGGACGCGGCCCGCCGTCTGGTGCACGTTGCCATGGATCTGTTGCCGGACGCCGTCGGGATTGATGACCAGCCCCTGATCCTGGCCGACGAACACCCGGGTCAACGTGACCTCGCCGGTTTCGGTATCGACCGCCACGTCGCAGACCCACGCGGCGGAGGCGGCTGCCGTGCCGGGGAAGGGGCCATGGACATAGGTCGCGAAGGCGAAGCCCTGTCCGTAGGCCATCCGTCCCTCGCGGCGCAGGCGCGGCCCGGCGCGCGGCGTCCAGCCCGCAGCCTCGGCGGTGCGCCGGATCAGGTCGGCGGACCGCGCATCATCGACATGGGCGAGGCGAAAGGCGACGGGATCCTCCCCCGCTTCCGCCGCCATCTCGTCGATGAAACACTCATGGGCAAAGGTGTTCGGCAGGGCCGACACGCCCCGTATCCAGGCGGCGCGCACGATCGGGGCGAGGTCGTGGACGATGATCCGCTTGTTCGGGATGCGGTAGGGCGGGACGATCGTGCGGTCGCCCATTTCCACGGGGCGGAGATCGGGGGCGATCCGACCGGTCAGGAGCAAGGCGAGGTTCGGTCCGCGGTTGGACGGATACCAGGTATCGAGACCATAGGCGTGCAGGCATCCATCCCGCAGGCCTCCCTCCACATCCATCACCTGCGCGGCGCCCTTCGGTTCCCACAGGGTTTCCTGCGCCCGGGTAAGCTGCACGCGAACGGGGTGGCCGACCGCCCGCGACAGCAGGAGCGCGTCGCCAGCCACGTCGTCGGCGCAGTTCCGTCCGTAGCATCCCGCCGCCTGATGCCGCCGCACGTCGATCCGGTGGGCGGGGATCCCGGTCAGCAGGGACAGATCGTCCCGGAGCATGTGGGGGTTCTGGCTGCCGGTCCAGACGACGGGATCGCCGCTGGCCCAATCGGCGACGGCGCAGGACGGGCCGATGGAGCCGTGAAGCTGATATGGCCAGACATAGCTGCGGCGCAAGGTCCGGTCGCTGTCCCGCAGGCCCTCGGCGAAGTCTCCCGCGACGTCGAGGACCCGCGGCGTGGAGGGCTGTTCCCGGATCGTGGCAGCGAGGTCGTCCATGTCCGGAAGGTGCGGAGGGGTCCGCCAGCGGACGGGCAGAGACTCTGCAAGGGGCCGGGCGAGGTCGGACCGGGTCGCGACCACGCCGAGGAAGTCAGCCTCCCGCACGACAGCCACGAACCCTTCCCGACCGGCGATGGCGGCCTCGTCGTAGCCCAGCAGGCTGGTGCCGACGAACGCCCCGCTGTCCCGCCCGGCATAGGGTGGCCGGACGACGTGACCGTGCAACATTCCATCCACGACGACATCGTGGATATAGGCGAACCGCCCGGCGACCTTTGCCGGGAGATCGCGGCGCCCGGTCGGACGGCCGACGAGCGTATAGTCTGACGGGCTCTTCAGCGGCGCGGTCCCGTCGAGCGCGATCGCGTGGTCTCCCGCGTCCAGCAGCGCTGCGAACCCCACGACGGCATCGCCGTGTCGCACGCTCCCCGCATCGAACGTCACCTCCGCTACCGGCGCGTTCAGGCGTCGCGCGCCCCGCGCGGCGAGTTCGGCCCGCAAGGTGGCGGCGGCGTGGCGCAGGGGAACGGCGGAAACCTGGATCGTCTCGGACGCGATGGTCGGCCCCTGATCCGGCGTCCGCTCCGTATCGCCGAGCACCATCGTCACCGCGTCGAGCGGCAGCTCCAGTTCCTCCGCCACGATCTGCGCCAGGGCTGTCTCGATGCCGGTGCCCAGGTCGACATGGCCGCAGAACCCGGTGACCCCGCCGGACGCGTCCAGCGTCAGGAAAGGGCGTCCCGTCGCATCGCGGACGTGGAGCCGGTCGTCACCCATCGGCTGCCGCCAGTTCGGCCGCGCGCACGACCGATGCTACGATCTCCGTATGGGTCCCGCAGCGACAGAGATTGTGTCGAAGGGCCGCCCGGATGTCCGATGCGGTCGGGTGCGGTTGCCGACGCAGGAGGGCGGCGGTCTGCATCATCATCCCGCTCAGGCAGTAGCCGCATTGCGCGCCCTCCCGTTCGACGAAGGCCACCTGCACGGGATGCAGGCGCCCGGTCTCCGCGCAAGCGAGCCCCTCAAGGGTCGTGACCTCGTGGCCTGCGGCATGGCGCAGCCGCAGCACGCAGGCGCGCGCCGGATTTCCGTCGACCAGCACCGTGCAGGCCCCGCACTGCCCGAGACCGCAGCCGTACTTCGCCGCATTCAGGCCGAGCTCGCTTCGCAAGACATCGAGGAGCGTCCGATCCGGGTCCACGCCGAGATCGTGGTCGCTCCCGTTGATCCGAAGCCTCGTCCCGTCGGCCATGGAGCGCTCCCCGTATTCCGAGATCCATCGTGCACGAACAAGTCTTAGGCAGTTCCGCGGGGCGGGGAAGGCCAAATTTCAGGCATGTCGCGGATGACAACCTGCGCTCCCTTGTGGCAACTTGTCGTTGGTGTACCAATGGAATTGCTTCGTCTGCGGACGGTGCCGGGACGAGGAGACTTGCGATGCCGAAGCCTGTGCCCATCTCCGCGCCCGGCCGTCTGACCGCCCCGGGGGGGCGCTCCGCATGACCCGGGGCTACCATCTCTCCGCCAACGGCATCCGGCAGCATCTCGTGCATCATCCCGGCGATGGACCGACCATGATCCTCGTGCCCGGCATCACCTCGCCCGCCGCGACCTGGGGGTTCGTCGCCGACGCTCTCGCCCATCGGTTCGACATTCACGTTCTGGACGTGCGGGGCCGGGGGCTGAGCCAGGCGGGCGATCTGGACTATTCGCTCGACGCGATGGCCGACGATCTGATCGCGCTCGCGGGAATGATCGGCGAGGGGCCCGTCACGGTCCTTGGCCATTCCATGGGCGCACGGATCGCGATCCGCGCCGCCGCGCGTTCGCCCGCCGTCTTCGCCCGGCTGTTCCTCGCGGATCCGCCGGTCAGCGGACCCGGGCGGAAGCCTTATCCGTCGGACTGGGCCTGGTACGCAGATTCGCTGCGTCTGACCCGCGTGGGCTGCACGGTGGAGGAGATGCGGCCCTTCTGTCCGACCTGGACCGAGGAACAGCTTGCCCTGCGAGCCGAATGGCTCGCGACCTGCAGCCTCGACGCCGTGCGGATCGCGTATGACGGGTTCCAGACCGACGACATCCATGCCGACCTCGCCCGGATCGACATCCCCATGCGCCTGATCGTGGCGGGTGGCGCGCCCGTCATCGGCCCGGACGATATCGCCGAAATCCACAATCTCGCCCCCGCGCTCGATATCGTCACGGTCGAGGGCGCGGGCCACATGATCCCGTGGGACGACCTCGAGGGGTTCGTCGCCGCAATCACCGCCTGACCCTAAGGAGAGCCGCCATGGATCCCGCCAGCTTCACCGAGATCTGCCTCCACCAGCTCCGGATGTCGGGGGTGCACGAGGGCGAGCGTCTCATCGTTCTGACCCAGGGCGGGGATCGCTTGGACTACGCCGACGCCTTCATGGCGGCGGGCCAGCGGCTCGGGGCACGGATGTACCACATGCGCCTTCCCGCGCCGCTGCCGACGGGGGGCTGGGCGGTGGGCCAGACGGGGCTGGCCGCGATGCCGGATGCGGTCGAGGCGCTCAAGAACTGCGACATGCTGATCGACTGCGTGTTCCTCCTGTTCTCGCCGGAGCAGTTCGCGATCCAGGCGGCGGGGACGCGCATCCTCACCGCGGTGGAGCCGCCGGAATTGCTGGCCCGGATGCTGCCGACCAAGGAAATCCGGGAGAAGGTGGAGATCGCGGGCGAGATGCTGGCGAAGGCGTCGGTCATGTGCATCACCTCGCCCCACGGCACCGACGTGACCTACAAGCTCAATACATATCCGACGGTCACGGAATACGCCTGCACCGACGAGCCGGGGCGCTGGGACCACTGGCCCTCGGGCTTCGTCTTCACCGGCGGCGACGACGATGGCGTCGACGGACAGATCGTGGTGGCGGTGGGCGACATCCTGTTGCCGCAGAACATGTATGTCCGCGAACCGATCACCTACACGATCGAGAAGGGGTGGGTCACCGATATCCGCGGCGGTCTCGATGCCGAGCTGGTGAAATCCTACATGGCGGCATTCGACGATTCCCGGGGCATGGGGATGAGCCATGTCGGCTGGGGCATGAACCCGATGGCCAATTGGCACGGCATGGTTCCGGGTGAATTTCCCGGCGGTATGGGGATGGAGCCGCGCAGCTACTACGGCAACGTGATGTTCTCGACCGGACCGAACAACGAGCTGGGCGGTCCGAACGACACCGCCTGCCATCTCGACATTCCGATGCGGGGCTGCTCGCTGTTTCTGGATGACGAGCCAATGGTCCTGGATGGCGATCTCGTGCCCGAGGAGATCAGGATGGCCCGGGCCTGAGGGCTCCAGCCGGACGAGCGTTCGAGGGGGAGGACCTGCCCGGTGAAAATGGCCGGAGATCCGTCGGAACGGTCGGCACCAAGGGCCTGATCGTAAGATTATTCCAGAGCCTTGAACCGGAAAACCGCCCCGCCCCCGTTCGCCGAACACCTGCAATCTGATCAACCTGCCGCGGAATGAGGCTCGGCGCGTCCGCGTCCGCACGACATTCAACGGAAACGTTGACAACGGACCCCCGAAGTTGAACCAATATCGAATTGGTCCAGACATGAAGGGGACGGCCCTGTCCGAGCGTTCCGCCTCCGCACCGCTGATGGTGCTTCGGGATTTCAGCCTTCGGTTCCGGGGGCAGGATGCCTGCGTGATCGACGGGATCGACCTGGACGTGACGCGGGGCGAAGTCCTTTGCATCGTCGGAGAGTCGGGCTGCGGAAAGAGCGTGACGGCCATGGCGCTGATGGGTCTGTTGCCGGATGGCACGGCCGAAATACCCAGCGGAAGCATGACGTTCGACGGCGCGTCGGTCGACCTGACGGTTGAGAATCCGCCGGTGGATTGGCGGGGCGGGGCCATGGCCATGATCTTCCAAGAGCCCATGACCTCCCTCAACCCGGTCTTTCGCGTCGGGGACCAGATCGCCGAGGCGGTCCTGCGGCATAACGGAGGAACGAAAGCGGAGGCGCGGGCCCGTGCGCTCGACATGCTGCGCCGCGTCGGGTTGCCGTCGCCGGAGGAGCGTCTGGACCAGTATCCGCACCAATTGTCCGGTGGTCAGAGACAGCGTGTGATGATCGCCATGGCGCTTGCCAACGACCCGAAGCTCCTGATCGCGGACGAGCCGACGACGGCGCTGGACGTGACGATTCAGGCGCAGATCCTCGAACTGATCCGGGATCTCCAGCGGGAAGCGGATACGGGAACGATCCTGATCACCCACGATCTGGGCGTCGTGGCGGAGATCGGGGATTCCGTCGCCGTCATGTATGGGGGGCAGGTGGTGGAGCGGGGTCCGGTGGAGCGCGTCTTCGAGGACCCGCAGCATCCCTACACGATTGGATTGATGCAATCGGTGCCGCGGCTGTCGGGCCGGGGCGGGCGGCTGACGACGATCTCGGGCTCCGTGCCGACGATGGAGACGATGCCCGGTGGCTGCCGCTTCCGCACCCGGTGCGCGTTCGCCGCCGCGATCTGTGCCGAACGGCCCGCCCTGCGCGATGTGGGCCCCGGGCACGGCGCCGCCTGTCACTTCGTCCCGCTGGAACATCACTTGCGGGTGGCGGGATGATCCTCGAAGCGCGCGATCTGACCAAGCATTTCCGCATCGGCGGCGGCCTCTTCGCCAAGCATGGTATCGTCAAGGCGGTGGACGGCGTGTCCCTGTCCATAGCACCGGGGGAGACCTTCGCCATCGTCGGCGAATCCGGCTGCGGCAAGTCGACCCTCGCCCGCCTGCTCATGCGCCTGCTGGAGCCCACGAGCGGCTCGGTCACCTTCGACGGGATCGAGGTGACGGGCGTGACGGGAAACGCGCTCGCGGATCTGCGGCGGGACGTGCAGTTCATCTTTCAGGATCCGTTCAGCAGCCTCAACCCTCGCCTGACCGTCGGTCGCCTGGTCGGAGAACCGCTGGAAGTGCATGCTCGCGGGATGTCCCGGTCCGAGCGACGCGACCGGGTGGCGGAATTGCTGGTGCAGGTCGGCCTGCGACCGGAACATGCGGACCGGTATCCGCACGAGTTCTCCGGCGGCCAGCGGCAGAGGATCGGGATTGCGCGGGCGCTGGCCACCGGACCCCGGGTGGTGATCGGGGACGAACCGGTCTCGGCGCTCGACGTGAGCGTGCAGGCGCAGGTGGTGAACTTGCTGGCCGATCTCGGGCGCGACCTCGGCCTGACGCTGATCCTGATCGCCCACGATCTGGCGGTGATCCGGCACATGTCCGACCGGGTGGCGGTCATGTATCTCGGGCGCATCGTGGAGCAGGGGGCGACCGACACCCTCTTCGCCGGACCGCGCCATCCCTATACCCGGGTCCTTCTGGATGCCGTGCCCGACCTGGACGATCCCGGCGGGGCGTCCCGCGCGCGGGTCGAGGGAGAGATGCCGTCGCCCTCGGACCCGCCGCCGGGCTGCGTCTTCCATACGCGATGCCCCCATGCGCGGTCCCTTTGCCACGAAGGCGTTCCGGTGCTGGAGGAGACGCCCGACGGCCATTCCGTCGCGTGCCATTTCTGGCGCGAGATCGAGGCGGCGCCGCGGGTGGCGGCACGGCGCAACCGGTCGCCGGAGGCCGAAGCACGGCTGGAACTCTACCGAAGGGCGACGGAGGGCGCGCAGATCATCCCCGTCACCGACATGAAAACCGACGACACGAAAACCGACAAGGAGATCACGACATGAAACACCTCACACTCACCACCGCGCTCGCGCTGGCCCTCACCACGCCGGCGATGGCGCAGGACCTCCGGATCGCGTTGCAATCCGACGCGGACGTTCTTGACCCCGATCAGTCGCGGACCTTCGTGGGGCGGATCGTCTACGCCTCGCTCTGCGACAAGCTGGTGGACATCACGCCGGAGCTGGAGATCATCCCGCAGCTGGCGACCGGCTGGACGGTGGCCGACGATGGCATGTCGATAACCATGCAGCTGCGCGAGGATGTGGTGTTCCACGATGGGACGCCCTTCGACGCCGAGGCGGTGGCGGCGAATATCGAGCGGTCCCAGACCCTCGACGAGAGCCGCCGCAAGTCGGAACTGGCCTCCATCGCCTCGACCGAGGTGACGGGCCCCCATGAGATCGTGCTCAACCTGACCGGGCCGGATGCGACGATCATGGCGCAACTTGCCGACCGCGCGGGAATGATGATGTCGCCGACCGCGGCGGCGGAGGCGGGCGCGGATTTCGGGCTCAACCCGATCTGCTCGGGGCCGTTCAGCTTCGGCGAGCGGGTGGCGCAGGACAAGATCGTGCTGAACCGCTTTGCCGACTACTGGAACGCCGAGGCGATCAACTTCGACAGCGTGACGTTCCTGCCGATCCCGGACACGACGGTACGTCTGGCGAACCTGCAGTCGGGCGATATCGACATGCTGGAGCGTCTGGCCTCGACCGATCTGGCGCAGGTCGAGGGCGACGACGGCATCGCGGTCGAGCGGGCGGTGTCGCTCGGCTATCAGGGGGTCACGTTCAACGTCGGCAACGGCGAGCGGGCCGCGAACCCCTGGGGCGAGGATGCGCGGTTGCGGCAGGCCTTCAGTCTGGCCATCGACCGCGAGGCGATCAGCCAAGTCGTGTTCGAGGGTACGGCGGCACCTGGTAATCAGTCGTTCCCGCCGAACTCCCCTTGGTACGACACCGATCATCCGGTCGCGGCGCGCGACGTGGAGGCGGCCCGCGCCCTGCTGGCCGAGGCGGGCTATCCCGACGGGATCGACCTGGAGGTGCAGGTGCCCAACACGACCGTGCCGCTGCAACTGATGCAGGTGGTGCAGTCGATGGTGGCCGAGGCCGGGATCAACGTCGAGATCACGTCGAAGGAGTTCGCCACGCTGCTGTCCGACCAGTCGGCTGGCGACTACATCGCGAGCCAGATCGGATGGTCCGGGCGCGTCGATCCGGACGGCAACAACCACCAGTTCGTGACGACCGATGGCGGCATCAACGATAGCGGCTATTCCAATCCTGAGGTGGACGAGGCGCTCAACACCGCGCGCACCCTGTCGGGCGTCGAGGAGCGCAAGGCGCAATACGATGCGGCGACGGATATCCTGATCGAGGACCTGCCGCGCGTGTTCCTCTACCACGAGACCTGGATCTGGGCGCTGGACAGCTCGATCGAGGGGTTCACCCCCTATCCCGACGGCATGATCCGCCTCGAAGGCGTGACCAAGTCCGAATGACCTGAGCCGGTCCGCCCTCCGGGGCGGGCCATTTCCCGGGGGTGCCCATGCTCGCCTATTTCCTGCGCCGCGTGATGATCGCGATACCGACGATCGTCATCATCTCGGTCTTCGTCTTCGCGCTGCAGAAGCTGCTGCCGGGGGACCCCCTTCTCGTCCTCGCGGGGGAGGAGCGGGACCCCGAAACGCTGGCCTTCCTGCGGGAGAAGTATCGCCTGAACGACCCGATCATCGTGCAATACGGCGTTTGGGCCTGGAACGCGCTGCAGGGCGATCTGGGCATCTCGCTGCGCACCAACCAACCCGTCACCGAACTGATCGCCGAAAAGCTGCCTGTGACGCTGCAGCTTGCCGCCATGTCCCTGGTCTTCGCGATGGCCATCGGCATTCCGGCGGGTATCCTGTCGGCCTACCGAAAGGGGACGGTGACGGATTGGGTGGCGAACGTTGTCGCGTTGTCGGGCCTGTCGATCCCGAACTTCTGGCTGGGGATCATGCTGATCCTGCTGGTATCGGTGAAATGGCAATTGCTGCCCGCCTCGGGCTACGTGCCGCCGGGCGACGATCTCTGGTTGTCGATCAAGACCATGCTGATGCCGGCCTTCGTGCTCGGCACGGCGCTGGCGGCGACCCTGATGCGGCACACACGCTCGTCGATGCTGGGCGTGCTGACCTCGGATTACGTGCGCACGGCCCGGGCCAAGGGCCTGCCGGAGCGGACGGTGGTGCTGAAACACGCCTTCCGCAACGCGCTGACGCCGATCGTGACGCTGACGGCCCTATTGTTCGGGGAACTGGTGGCGGGCGCCGTCCTGACGGAACAGATCTTCACCATTCCCGGCTTCGGCAAGCTGGTGGTGGATGCGGTCTTCAACCGGGATTACGCCGTCGTGCAGGGGATCGTGCTGGTGACGGCGGTGGGGTTCATCGTGATGAACCTGCTGGCGGACATGGCCTACGTCCTGCTGAATCCCCGTCTGAGGGAGGCCTGAGCATGGTCGCCGCCACCGATCCCGGGGCCGGGTCCGCCACCGATGTCCTGCCCAAGCCGGAAAACCGGGTCTGGAAGAAGTTCCGCCGCCATCGGTCGGCAATGCTGGGCGGATTTCTCGTCGCCTTCTTCGTAGCCATCGCCCTGCTCGCGCCGATTCTTCCCATTCCCGAACCGCAGGCGACGGACTGGTCCGCGGTGCGCAAGGCGCCGTCGGCAGCGCATTGGTTCGGGACCGACGAGATCGGGCGCGACGTCCTCTCCCGCATGGTCTGGGGTGCGCAGGCATCGCTGCTGGCGGGGGTCGTATCGGTGGGGATCGCCGTTCTGGTCGGCGTTCCGCTGGGCATCGTCGCGGGCTATTTCGGCGGCTGGGTCGACGCCGTCATCTCCCGCTGCACGGAGGCGCTTCTGGCCGTGCCGTTCCTGATCCTGGCCATCGCGCTTGCCGCGTTCCTTGGGCCGAGCCTGACCAATGCGATGATCGCCATCGGCATCTCGGCCACCCCTCTCTTCATCCGCCTGACGCGGGGCCAGGTCATCAACGTCAAGGTCGAGGATTACGTCGACAGCGCCCGCGCCATCGGCCTTCCGACCCGCATGATCCTCAGCCGCTACATCCTGCCCAACGTGGCCCCGCCGATCCTGGTACAGGCCACGCTGACGGTGGCGACGGCGATCATCGCCGAGGCGTCCCTGTCGTTCCTCGGTCTGGGGCAGCAACCGCCGGCCCCGTCCTGGGGGTCGATGCTCAACACGGCGAAGAACTTCCTCAATCAGGCCCCCTGGATGGCGTTCTATCCGGGCATCTCGATTTTTCTCGTGGTGCTGGGCTTCAACCTTCTCGGGGACGGTCTTCGCGACGCCCTGGATCCGCGCGAGAGATGACATGACCTTTCTGACCCGACCCGAAATCCGCGGCACCTTCGGTGTCGTAACGTCTACCCACTGGATCGCCTCCGCCGTGGGGATGGGCATGCTGGAGCGGGGCGGGAACGCGTTCGACGCCGCGGTGGCCTGCGCGCTGACGCTTCAGGTGGTGGAGCCGCATCTGAACGGCCCCGCCGGGGACATGCCGGCGATCTTCCGGACCGCGGATGGCGCGGTGCAGGTGGTCTGCGGTCAGGGACCTGCCCCCGCGGGCGCGACGATAGAGCACTACCGCGCGCAGGGGCTGGACCTGATCCCGGGATCGGGCCTTCTGGCGACGGTGGTGCCGGGGGCGTTCGACGGCTGGATGCTGCTCCTCCGGGATCACGGGACAATGGATCTGGCGGAGGTCATGGCCCCTGCCATCGGCTATGCGCGCGACGGACATCCGCTCCTGCCGCGGGTCGCGGACACGATCGCGGGACTGGCCGAGTACTTCGCCGAGCACTGGCCATCCTCGGCTGAGGTATGGACGCCGGGCGGTGAGGCACCCGTGGCCCATTCCGCGTTCCGCAATCCCGATCTCGCCCGGACCTATGCGCGGCTCGTTGAGGTCGGGGAGGCGGCGGGCGATGATCGGGTGGCGCAGATCGACGCGGCCCGGGCGGAATGGCGCGATGGGTTCGTCGCCGAGGCCATCGCGGACTATCTGGACGAGGCGGAGGTGATGGACGTATCGGGCTCGCCCCATCGCGGCATACTGACCCGTGCCGATATGGCAAACTGGCAGGCGCTCTATGAGAAGAGCGAAGCCTACGGATATCACGGCTGGACCGTTCACAAGACCCAGGCCTGGGGACAGGGGCCGGTCCTGTTGCAGGCTCTGGCGATCCTGAAGCACCGGGATATCGCCGCGATGGATCCCCGCGGGGCGGAGTTCGTCCATGTCGTGACCGAGGCGATGAAGCTCGCCTATGCCGACCGCGAGGCCTATTATGGCGACCCGGACTACAGCGACGTGCCGATGGAGCACCTCCTCTCGGATGCCTACAACGCGGAACGGGCCGCGATGATCGCGGCGGAGGCGAGCCATACGCAGCGACCGGGGCGGGTGCCCGGTTTCGAGCGTCTGGCCGATGCCTATGTAGAGCGGGCCGCGCGGGATTTCGGCGTCGCCGCGGCCCCGGCGCAGGAACCGACCATGGCCCATCTGACGGAGAAGCGTGGCGATACCGTGCATCTCGACGTAATCGACCGCTGGGGGAACATGGTCGCCGCGACGCCGTCGGGCGGCTGGCTCCAGTCGAACCCGGTGGTGCCCGGTCTGGGCTTCCCGTTGAACTCCCGCGCGCAGATGTTCTGGCTGGAGGAGGGGTTGCCGACCTCGCTCGCCCCGGGTCGTCGCCCGCGCACGACGCTTACCCCGACGCTGGCGGAGCACGAGGACGGGCGGCAACTGGTCTTCGGCACACCCGGCGGGGATCAGCAGGATCAGTGGCAGCTGATCTGGTTCCTGCGGCTGGTCCATCACGGGTTCGGCCTGCAGGAGGGGATGGACGCGCCGCTGTTCCATTCGATGCATTTCCAGGGGTCGTTCTACCCGCGGGAGGCGATGCCCGGCGCGATGATGATCGAACCCGCCTTCGGGGACGACGTCATCGCCGATCTGCGCGCGCGGGGTCATATCGTCCATGTCGCCGAGCCATGGTCCGTCGGGCGCCTGACGGCGGCGATGCGCGACCCGGACGGCACCTTGCGCGCCGCCGCGACGCCCCGCCTGATGCAGGCCTACGCGGTGGGCCGATGACCTGGTCGCTGATCGCGCGGGTGGGCGATGAGGTCGGCGTGATCGTCGCCTCGCGCTTCTTCGCGTGCGGCGCGGTGGTCCCCTATGTCGGCGTCCGGAGCGCCGTTGCGACGCAGGCATTCTGCAACCCGATCTGGGGCACCGAGGGCCGCGCGCGGCTGGAAGCGGGTCAGCATGCGGGCGAAGTGCTCGCCGACCTCGTGGCCCGGGATGACGGGCGGGACCATCGGCAGGCACATATGATGGATGCGGCGGGCCGGTTCGCGGCCCATACCGGCGGGGACTGCGTGCCCTGGTTCGGACACCTCCTGCGCGACGATCATTCGGTGGCGGGAAACATGCTGGCCGGTCCGGACGTGCTGGAGGCGACCTCCGCCGCATTTGCGGGCAGTGATGCGCCGCTGCCCGAGCGGTTGATCTCAGCGATGCGCGCGGGCGAGGCGGCGGGGGGCGACAAGCGCGGACGGCAGGCGGCGGGACTGACCATCCATCGGGGCGAGGCCCATGCCTGGCTCGATATCCGGGCGGATGACGATGCGGATCCGCTCGCGGAGCTCGCCCGGCTCTGGGAGGTCGCGCAGGAGCGGTACACGGCGTTCGCGGAGGGGATGCCCTCGACGGAGAATTTCTCGGGTCTCACCGACCGGGCACCCATCGACCGCGCCATTGCCGACGCGGAGGCGGCCCGCGTCGCGCAAGGTCGGGCCAGCCGATCCCGGGCCGTAGCGACATGACCGAGAATCCGGTGAGGTCCCGGCTTCTGGCCCTGATCGCGGCGGGCGAACTCGGCGCGGAGGGGCGCCTGCCGACGGAGCGCGCGCTCGCCGACCGGTTCGGAACCTCGCGCCGGGCGGTCCGGCTGGCGCTGGACAATCTGGAGGGAGAGGGCCTCGTCTGGCGGCGGCAGGGGTCGGGCACCTATGCGGGCCTGCCATCCGATCCGACCGGCGATCTGGCCGCACGGATCGCGGGCGAAACCGATCCGATCCAGGTGATGGAGGCGCGCCTTTGCATCGAACCGACGCTCGCCGCCCTCTGTGCCGAACGGATGACCGAAACGGAGATCGTCCGCCTTCGGGCGCTGGCGCAGCGGCAGGTCGAGGCATCGGATCCGCATGCCATCGAATTGTGGGACGGCGCGCTGCACCGGCTGATCGCGAACTGCGCGCGCAACCGTCCGCTCCTGACCGCCTTCGCCCTGCTCGACCGGGTCCGGTCGAACCCCGAATGGGTGGCGGTCCGTGCTCGGGCCCGCAGCAATGCGTCGATGGTGGTGAGCCGGAACGAGCACGAAACGCTGATCCACGCCATCGCCACCCGACAGCCCGATCTGGCGCGCGAGGCCATGCACGACCACCTGTCGAGCCGCTTCGACGCCCTTCGCAAACAGTTCGACGCGGCCCGGCTGGAGCTGGAGGGGTGATGCGCGCCCTGCCCGAGAGGTTCGCGGGGATGCCCAAGGGTTGGGCAGGCGCAAAGCCCGCAGGGGCGGCATCGCGAAAGCGCTTGTCCGGCGGAGCGGACCGGTGCCCCATGACCGGAGGAGGAAGGGACGGCCCATGACCGACACGATCACCGAGGACGACATCGCCGCTGCCGAGCGCCTGCTCGGCGTGGCCTATACCGGGCGCGAGCGGGCGCAGATGAAAGGCAACCTCGCCGGACAAATCGATTCCGCCGTCGCGCGCCGGGCCGTCGACCTGTCCAACGATGTCCCGATGGCCAGCCGCTTCGACCCGCGCCTGCCCGGGTTCGAGATGCCGGGCGCATCGGGTGTGACGGTGTCGGAGGGGCGGAAGCCTCTGCCGGAGAATGACGAAGACATCGCGTTTGCCCCGGTGACCGACCTCGCCCGCTGGATCCGTGCGGGCGACATGACCAGCCGACAGTTGACCGAAATCTATCTCGCCCGGATCGACGCTATCGGTCCGGTGCTGGAATGCTGGGCGACCGTCACATCCGACCGCGCGCTGGCCGAGGCGGATGCTGCCGACGCGCTGACCCGGGGCGGCATCAGTCTGGGTCCGCTCCACGGCATTCCCTACGGCCTGAAGGATCTGTTCGATACGGCGGGGATCGCCACCGGTTGGGGGGCGGAGCCTTTCCGCGACCGCGTGCCAAACACCGATGCGCGCATCGTCACGATGCTGCGGCAGGCCGGTGCGGTCATGCTGGGCAAGACCACGGTGGGTGCGCTCGCCTATAACGACATCTGGTATGGCGGGCGGACGCGGAACCCCTGGAACGCCGAAGAGGGGTCGAGCGGATCCAGCGCGGGCTCCGCCTCGGCCACGGCGGCCGGGCTCTGCGCCTTCTCCATCGGGACGGAGACGCTCGGCTCCATCACGTCGCCGTCGCAGCGCTGCGGCACGACCGGTCTGAGGCCGACTTTCGGACGGGTCAGCCGGGCGGGTGGCATGGCGCTCTGCTGGTCGCTGGACAAGGTCGGGCCCATCTGCCGGCGCGTCGAGGACACGGCGCTCGTGCTGGACGCGATCAGCGGGGGCGACCCGGCGGATCGCGGCTCCATCGTGGCGCCGTTTCACTACGATGCGGGCTACGACATCGCGGGGATGCGCGTCGGCTACCTTGCGGAAGCGTTCGGCGAGGGCGCGACCGCGGTCGATCACGCCGCGCTGGAGGCGATGCGCGCGCTTCCGGTGGAGGTGGTGGAGGTGACGCTGCCCGACCTGCCCTACGGCGCGTTGATGAATGTCGTCTATGCGGAGGCCGCGGCGGCCTTCGAGCAGCTTACCCTGTCGGATGCCGACGACACGCTGACATGGCAGGATGATGGCGCGTGGCCCAATACGTTCCGCAAGGCGCGATTCCTGTCGGCGGTGGACCATGTCCAGCTCGACCGCCTGCGCTACCGCGTGATGCAAGCGCTGGACGGCACCTTCGCCGGGATCGACGCCATGATCGGCCCATTCATGACCGGCCCGATGCTGATCGCGTCGAACTTCACCGGCCATCCCTGCCTGCACCTGCGGGCCGGGTTCGACACCTTGCCCACCCGCGGCGCCGCTTCTCTCGGGGCCGGCAAGCTGACCACCGGCGAGGCGGGAGAGGGCGAGACCCACCTCGTTCCGCAGGGTATCTCGCTCTGGGGGCATCTGTTCCGCGAGGGACCGCTGATCGCCCTCGGACGCGCGCTGGAGGCCGAACTCGACGTGGCCGCGCGGCGCCCTGATCTGACGACATAGACACCAGAAGTACGACAAACCGAAGGGGAGACGACCATGACACGTTCGACCATCCTTGCCACGACGGCCCTCGCGGCGACTCTCGCGCTGCCCGCCATGGCGCAGACTTCCGGAGGGACCCTGATCTGGGGCCATTCCGAAACAACCCAGAACCTCGACATGCACCAGACGGGCACGGCATCGACCGGTCGCGTGCTGGAGAACGTCCACGATGCCATCGTGACCGTGGACGACAATCTGAACGTCATCCCCTCCCTCGCCGAAAGCTATGAGATCAGCGAGGACGGCCTTACCTACACGTTCTCCCTGCGCCCCGGCGTGACGTTCCACGACGGCAGTGCGCTGGATGCGGCGGATGTGAAGTATTCCTTCGAACGGGCCATGGACCCGGAGACGGGCGCCGTGAATTTCGAGGTCTTCAACGACGTCGCCTCGATCGAGACACCGGACGATCTGACCGTCGTGGTCACCCTGTCGGAGGTCAACGCGCCGTTCCTCAGCCGCCTGGCCGAGAACGGTGCGGGCGTGGTGATGCCCGAAGGCTCCGGCGACGTGCAGGGCACCACCCCCGTCGGCGCCGGACCCTTCCGCTTCGTCGCGCGCGAGTTCGGCAACCAGGTGGAGCTGGAGCGGTTCGACGAATACTGGGACGGGCCCGCCTATCTGGACCGGATCGTCGCCCGCGAGATCACCGAGCCGACGGTCCGCCTGACCGGCCTGCGCACCGGCGAGCTGCACATGATCAACGACATTCCCGCCGACCGCGTGGCCGAGATCGAGGCGGACGAGGAGTTGCAGGTCGTCTCTTGGTTCCCGCTGAACTGGGACTTCGTCAACTTCAACCACAAGGTCGAGCCCTTCGACGATCCGCGGGTCCGGCGGGCCTTCGACCTGATGATCGACAAGGAGGTCCTGCTGGAAGGGGCGCTCTGGGGGCAGGGGGCCGTGACGGCCTCTCCCAGCTATCCCAGCTCCGCTTCCTACAACGACGCGCTGGCACAGACGGGCCAGGACTTCGAGGCGGCGGCGGCGTTGCTGCAGGAAGCGGGCTTCGGGCCGGGCGAACTGGACGTGACCTTCAAGGTGACGACCAACTATCCCTACCATGTCGAGGCCGCGCAGATCATGTCGGAATGGTTCCGCATGGCTGGCGTGAATGCGACCATCGAACAGCTCACCTGGAGCGACTGGCTCAGCCAAGTCTGGACCGACAAGGACTTCCAGATGACGATGATGAACTTCTTCACCCTGTGGGAGCCGGATTTCCTCTACTACTCGCTGTGGAATACCGAGGGCGCCTTCAACTATCGCGGCGTGTCCGATCCGGAGATCGACCGGCTGACGACCGAGGCGCGCCGCGAGACGGACCCCGCCGCCCGGGCGGACATATACAAGCAGGTTGCCCAGATCGTGAACGAACAGACCCACGACGTCGTGCTCTGGTTCCGCAACGGATCCATCGGCGCGCGTCCGGAGGTGATGGGGCTGGATACGGTGGTGCATCCGAACGGCTCCAACCTCGACTTCCACAAGGTCTGGCTGGAGCAGTGAGCGACCCGGCGCGGGCCATCCCGCCCGCGCCGATTTCCCGAATGCCGGAGTGCGGATGTCCTACGTCCTCAATCGCCTGATCTCGACCTGCCTGACGCTGCTGCTGATTTCGGTCATCACCTTCGCCGTGACCGCGATCCTGCCGGGCGACGTGGCGATGATGATCATGGGCACTCAGTCCAATCCCGAGGCGCTGGAGGGTCTGCGCCGGTCGCTGGGCCTCAACGATCCGCTGGTGGTGCAATACGGGCGCTGGATCGGCGGGATCGTCACCGGCGACTGGGGTACGTCGCTGGTGTTCAAGGAGCCGATCGGCCCGCTGCTGGCCGACAAGATGACGGCGAGCGCGATGATCGTGGTGATGTCGATGGCCATCGCCCTCGCTGCGGCGGTGCCGCTCGGCGTCTGGGCCGCCGTTCATCGCGACCGCTGGCAGGATACGACGGCCAGCACATCGGCGCTGATCGGAGTCAGTCTTCCGGACTTCTTCTGGGGGATCATGCTGATCCTGCTCTTCGCCCGATGGCTCGGCTGGCTGCCATCCTCCGGCTTCGCCGACCCGACCGAGGATTTCACCGCGGCCCTGCGCCATGCGCTGCTGCCGTCGCTGGCGCTGGGGCTCGGCCTGATGGCGCATCTGACGCGCATGACGCGGTCGACGATGACGGGCATCCTGGGACAGGACTACATCCGCGTCGCGCGGGCCAAGGGCTTGGGCGAACGAACGGTCGTCTGGGGCTACGGCCTGCGCAATGCCATCGGCCCGGTGATGACCGTGGCGGGTTTGCAGGTCGGCTACCTCTTCGGGTCGATCATCGTGATCGAGAGCCTGTTCAATTATACCGGCATGGGCTGGCTCACCTATCAGGCATTGCTGAACCGGGACATCCCGCTGATCCAGGCCTGCGTCTTCGTCATTGCGGCTGTCGTGATGTTGGCGAACCTTCTGGTGGATCTCCTCTACGTGGCCGTCGATCCGCGGATCCGGTTGTCGTGACGGCGCTGGCGGGCTTCCGGTCGGGCAAGGGCCTCGTCGGTTTCGCGCTCATCGCGATCGTCGCCCTGGTGGCGATCCTCGCGCCGATCGTGATCCCGCCCGATTTCGCGACGGCGATGGACATGCGCGCCCGCCTGTCGCCGCCCACCCCTGCCCACCCGCTGGGCACCGATCAGCTCGGGCGAGACCTGATGTGGCGCGTGCTGCTGGGGGCGCAGACGTCGATCACCATCGCCGCGCTGGCCGTCGCGATCAGCGTGGTGCTGGGCCTGCCGATCGGGGTGATCTCCGGCTATTTCGGCGGCCTGACGGACAACGTCCTGATGCGGCTGGTGGATACGTTGCTCGCCTTCCCGGCCCTGCTGCTCGCCCTGACGATCAGCGCGGTGCTGGGGCCGAACATGCAGAACACGGTGCTCGCCATCGGTATCGCCTTCACCCCGTTCCTCGCGCGCATCATCCGGGGCGAAGCCCTGCGCGTGGCGCAGATGCCCTATGTCGAGGCCGCGCGCGCCGCCGGATCCAGCCATGGGCAGATCATCCTCCGTCACATCCTCCCCGGCATCGTCCCGCCCCTGATCGTGCAGGGAACGATCAGTCTCGCCTTCGCCATCCTGGCCGAGGCGGCGCTCTCCTTTCTCGGCCTTGGCACCCAGCCGCCCCGCGCCTCCTGGGGCCTGATGATCCAGGCCTCCCGGGACTATCTCGACGTGGCCCCCTGGACCGCCATCGTGCCCGGCGCGGCGGTGGCCCTGACGGTGCTGGGGCTCAACATGTTCGGGGACGTCCTGCGCGACGTCCTCGACCCGCGCACCCGATGAGGGACGGACCCGCCCCCCCGCCGGTGATCGCGATCGAGGGGCTGCGCGTAGAGTTCCGGAGCGGCGACGCGCGCGTCACGGCAGTGGAGGATGTCGGCTTTTCCATCGCCCCGGGCGAAACCGTCTGCGTCGTGGGCGAAAGCGGCTCGGGCAAGTCCGTCACGTCCCTGTCGATCATGCGCCTCGTGGAGTTCGGAGGCGGGCGGATCGCCGGCGGCACCATCGCGTTCGCCCGGGCCAACGGCGACATCCTCGCCATCGAGACCGCGTCCGACGAGACCATGCGCGACATTCGTGGCAACGAGATCGGGATGATCTTTCAGGAGCCTATGACGTCGCTCAACCCGGTCCTGACCATAGAGCGGCAGATGACCGACGGCCTCCGCCTTCACCTCGGTCTGTCCCGCGAGGCGGCCCGCGACCGCGCGCTGGAACTGCTGGACCAGGTCCGCATCCCCGAACCCGCCCGTCGCCTGCGCCAGTATCCCCACGAGCTGTCGGGCGGAATGCGGCAGCGGATCGTGATCGCCATGGCGCTCGGCTGCCGCCCGCGCCTGCTGATCTGCGACGAGCCGACGACGGCGCTGGACGTGACGATCCAGGCGGAGATCCTCGCCCTGATCGACCAGCTGAAGCGGGAATACGGCACGGCAGTCCTCTTCATCACCCACGACATGGCGGTCGTGGCCCAGATGGCCGATCGCGTCGTCGTCATGGCGGCCGGTCGGTTGGTCGAGGCGGGGCCCGTCGCGCGCATCTTCGACGCCCCGGCCGAGGATTACACCGCCCGATTGCTGGCCTCCGTTCCGCGGCTGGGGGACATGCGCGGTCGCCCCGCACCTGAACCGATGCCGATCCCCGGGGCCGAACGACGGGACACGCCGCCGGTACCCCCGTCGGAATCCGGCCCGCTTCTGGAGGTTCGCCACCTGACCACGCGCTTCCCCGTGCGGGGCGGTTTCCTGCGCCGGATCACGGGACTGGTCCATGCGGTCGAGGATGTCAGCTTCACCCTGCCGCGCGGCCGGACCCTGTCGCTGGTGGGCGAGTCCGGGTGCGGCAAGTCGAGTTGCGCGCGCTCCATCCTGCGTCTCACGGAACCGGTCTCGGGCGAGGTGATCCTCGACGGGCGCGATATCCTGTCGATGGGGGACAGGGATTTGCGCCGGGCGCGGCGCGGGATGCAGATGGTGTTTCAGGACCCGTTCTCCTCCCTCAACCCGTCCCGTCGCCTGCGGGCGCAGGTGGCGGAACCGCTGGTCAATTACGGCGTGGCGACGGGGTCGGAGCTCGACGACCGCATCGCCGATCTCTTCGACCGGGTCCGCCTGCCGCGAGATTTCCTGCGCCGGTTTCCCCACGAATTGTCGGGCGGTCAGCGGCAGCGGGTGGCCATCGCCCGGGCGCTCGCACTCAATCCGGGTCTGATCGTGGCCGACGAGGCGGTGTCGGCGCTGGACGTCTCGGTTCAGGCCGAAGTGCTGAACCTGATGATGGAGTTGCAGGCGGAGCTGGGCCTCTCCTACCTGTTCATCAGTCACGACATGGCGGTGGTGGAGCGGGTCTCGCACATGGTCGGCGTCATGTTCCTCGGACGCATCGTGGAGATCGGCCCCCGCGCCGCCGTGATCGAGGATCCGCGCCATCCCTATACGAGGCGATTGATGCAGGCTGTGCCGGTGGCGGACCCGGCGCGTCGCCCCACCGGCCCCCTGCCGACATCGCCTCCCCTGCGGTCACCCATCCATCCGGCGGGTCATGTCGCGGAGCCCTCGGTCTACGACGAGGTGGCGCCCGGGCATTTGGTCCTCCGGGAGAATAACTGACCGGCGACGCGCGCCGACCTCGGGACATCGCGCGGGCGGCGGAAACATCCCGGGACAATCAAACGGATAGTCATGTTCGATTGACACGGCGCCATCGGGAAGGAATGCTTCCATTGAGGAACCCGGATCACGGACGGCGGACATTCCCTTTGTCGGCGCGACCCGGGAGCGACGGCGCGGACCGGTCGGGGAGGCCGGGGAACCGACGACGCCGGAACGATACTTCGGAGGAGGAATACATGCACAGACGAACCATTCTGCTGACGAGTGCGGCACTGGCCGCCGCGACGGTCCTTTCGACCGCGGCAGCCGTTGCGCAGGACTATCCGGCGCAGCCCGTCCAGATGATCGTGCCCTGGGGCGCGGGCGGCGGGACCGATGCGGTCGGCCGGGTCTTCGCCTCGCTTCTGCAGGAGGATCTCGGCGTTCCGGTGAATGTCGTGAACCGCACCGGCGGGTCCGGCGTCGTCGGCCACAGCGCCATCGCGAACGCCGCGGCGGATGGCTACACCATCGGCATCATGACGATCGAGATCGGCATGATGCACTGGCAGGGCCTGACCGAGCTGACCCATACCGATTACGATATCCTGGCACTGGTGAATGCCGATCCCGGCGGCCTGATGATTTCCGCTGACAGCGAGTACGAGGATGCCGGCGCGCTTCTGGAGGCGATCAGGTCCGAGCCGAAGGGCACGTTCAAGGGCTCGGGTACAGGTCAGGGCGGCATCTGGCATCTGGGGCTGGCGGGCTGGCTCATGGCGGAGGGGCTGCCGCCCGATCAGGTGACGTGGGTTCCGAGCGAGGGCGCGGCCCCGGGCATCACCGACATGGTGGCGGGCGGCGTCGACATCGTTCCCTCCTCGCTGGCGGAAGGGCGTTCCATGATCGACGCGGACCGGGTCCGTCCGCTCGCGACCATGTCCACCGAGCGACAGGACCTGTTCCCCGACGTGCCCACCATCGAGGAGGCCACGGGCACGGCCTATACCCATGCCGTCTGGCGTGCCGTGGCCGCTCCGAAGGGTCTCCCCGACGACGTCAAGGCACGGCTGGAGGAGGCGATCGAGACCGCCTACAACAGCGAGGAATACCAGAGCTTCATGACGGATCGCGGCTTCGGCCTGCGCTGGGCCGGGGCGGAGGAGGCGACCGAGATCATCGCCGCCGATGACGAGAGCCTCGGCAGGGTCATGAAAGAAGCGGGCCTCGCCGCAGAGTGACCCGGGACGCCGCCTGCCGCTGCGCTCGGTCGGCGGCGCCCACCCACCCTTCCGGCGGCAGGCGGTCGCCATGAAGCTCAACGACGCCCTGCTCGGCTTCGTCCTGATTGCCGCCGCCGTCGCGATCTGGTTCTCGGCGCAGAACTTCTCCCGATTGCCGAACCAGGCCTATGGCTCCGAGACAATGCCGTTGGCGCTGTCCGCCCTGGCATTCTGTCTCGGGCTCTTCATGGTCGCGAAGGGGGTTCTGGCCCGAGAGGCCATTCCCCGCTTGCGGCGCGCGGACTGGACCCGCACGCCCGGCGCGGTGGCGGGCGTCGCCGTCGCGCTGGCGCTCGTCGTCGGCTACATCCTCCTCTCCGGGCGTCTGGGCTTCATCCCCGTCGCGGCGGTCACGATCCTGATCCTGATGCTCGTCATGCGCGTCCGGTGGTGGGTGGCCGTGCCGCTGTCGGCGCTGGCCACCCTCGCCATCCAGCAGGCCTTCGGTCGCCTGCTCCTCGTGCCGCTTCCGCGGAGCGAAGTCTTCGGCTTCCTCTGGTAGGCGCGCATGTCGGTTTTCGCAGAGGCGCTCGGCCTCGTCTTTCAGCCCTTCGTGCTCCTCGTGATCCTCGGATCGGCAGCGTTCGGCATGTTCGTCGGCGCCATCCCCGGCCTGACCGCCACGATGGCGACGGCGCTTCTGGTGCCGATCACCTTCTTCATGGATCCGGTTCCCGCCATCGCGGCCATCGTGACGGCCACGGCGATGGCGATCTTCGCCGGCGACATTCCCGGGGGCCTCCTCCGTATGCCGGGAACGCCGGCAAGCGCGGCCTATGTCGAGGACGCCTACGCCATGACCCGGAAGGGCCGGGCGGAGGAAGCGCTCGGGGCGGCGCTGGTCTTCTCCTCCATCGGAGGCATCTTCGGAACGATCGTCCTGATGACGCTGTCGCCGATCCTGGCGGAGATCGCCCTGAAATTCTCGTCGTTCGAGTATTTCTGGCTGGTCGTGCTAGGCCTCTCCTGCGCGATCTTCGTCTCCCCGGGAGCGGTGTCCCGCGGGCTCATATCGCTGCTGATCGGATTGTTCGCGGCCACCATCGGGATCGACAACCCGGCGGGTCAGCCGCGCTACACCTTCGGCAATGTCGAGCTTCTGGCGGGAGTCCAGTTCATTCCGGCCATGATCGGCCTCTTCGCGGTCAGCGAGGTGCTGCGAAGCCTCGTCGACCGGTCGCGACAGCCCGTCAAGATCGAGAAATCCCGCAGCGGCATCTTCCGCAACCAATGGCGCAACCTCCGGCGCTATCCGGTTCAGGCCCTGCGCGGGAGTGTCCTGGGCACCGCCATCGGCGCGCTGCCGGGTGCCGGTGCCGATATCGCCGCATGGATCTCCTACGCCGTCTCCAAGCGCTTCTCCCGCACGCCCGAAAAGTTCGGCACCGGCCATGTCGAAGGCCTGGTCGAGGCGGGCGCGTCCAACAACGGGGCCGTGAGCGGGGCGTGGATCCCCGCGCTCGTCTTCGGAATCCCGGGCGACAGCATCACCGCCATCGTCATCGGCGTCCTCTACATCAAGGGGATCAACCCCGGCCCGATGGTGTTCATCAACGACCCGCAACTGATCTACGCGGTCTTCATCGTGTTCCTGTTGGCCAACGTCATCATGCTGCCGCTCGGATGGATGGCGATCAAGGCGGCCGGGACGATCCTGTCGATTCCGCGGAACGTCCTGATGCCGATCATCCTGATGTTCTGCATCGTGGGATCCTTCGCCATCAACAACACGATCTTCGGGGTCGGCCTGATGCTGGTGTTCGGCGTTCTGGGCTTTCTGATGGACGAGAACGACATCCCCATAGCACCCGCGATCCTCGGCCTGGTTCTGGGGCCGATGCTGGAGCAGAACTTCATAACCTCGATGATCAAGGCCGATGGCAGCTTTGTCGCCTTCTTCGAGCGTCCGATTTCTGCGGGTCTCGGCCTGTTCACCTTCGCGATCTGGAGCATCCCGGTCATCGCATGGGCCCTCCGCCGTCGCGCCTGATCCGGTTACGGGAGCCTTCCCGGCGGGAGGTTCCGTCGTCGGGTAGATCGGTTCCGTGGCAGAGGCTCGGACAGGGCGTTCCCAAAGACTGCCTGATTTGCCGGCCTTCGGAGTTTACAACCGGGGAGCGCGGTCGCATCTAATGCCGACACGGCATATCGTGAGATCGGACCGGCCCGCCTTTCGCGGCGGACCTCGGGGTGACCGGCAACAATCGCGATGTGTCGGGACGGGCATTGCGAAAAGCGAGGCGGATAACTTCCCATGGGTGCTCGGACGCGGCCCGCCGCAGAACTCGCGCGACGATTGCATCAGCAGGAATTCGTCGTGCAGTTCGGTGCGTTCGCACTGGCCCGTCGGGACGAGGCCGCCCTTCTACACGAGGCCGCGCGGATCGCGGCGGCGGGGACGGCGGGCACCATGGCAAAGGTGCTGGAATTCCGCCCCGATTCCGGGGGCCTTCTCGTCTGCGCGGGTGTCGGCTGGAAGGACGGCGTGGTCGGAACGGCGGTTTTGAAGGCCGATCTGGAGAGTCCCGCAGGCTTCGCCTACCGGAACGGGGAGGCCGTCCTGTCCAACGATCTGGCGCAGGAAACCCGGTTCCGGCAGCCCGCGCTTCTCCGGGACCATGATGTCCGGTCCGCGATCAACGTGCCGGTCACCTTCAAGGGCGAGAAGTTCGGGATCCTGGAAGTGGATAGCCGGGAGCCGGATTGCTTCAGCGCACCGGACACTGCGTTTCTCCTCGCCGTCGCCAACATGCTCAGCATCGCGATCGAACGTCGCCATACGCAGGACGAGCTGGACCGGATCGGTCAGCTTCAGAAGGTCCAGGCGGAGGAGTTGCGCCATCGGATCAAGAACCTCTTCACCGTCGTCCATTCGCTCGTGGGGCTCGCGGATCGGGAGGCGCGCAAGCTCGGGCAGCCGGAAGCGGTGTTCGGGATCCTGCGGGACCGGATCCAGGCCCTCGCGCGGGCCAGCAATGTCGGCGCAGAGCATATCGACACGTCCGGAAACACGGTCGACGTCGTCGAACTGACCTCCGAGGTCCTTCAGGCCTATGAGGGGAAGGTCAGCGTGACCGGCGACCGGACCCTCGTGCCGAGCCTCTGGACGACGCCGCTCGGGCTTCTCCTCTACGAGCTTGCAACCAATGCCGCGAAGTATGGCGCCCTGCGCGAGGAAGGCGGCCGGGTCGTGATGGAGTGGAGGCAGGACGGGGACATCCTGTGCGGCACATGGATCGAAACGGGCGGCCCGTCCGTGGCGGAACCGCCGGCGCCGGACGGGTTCGGAAGCCGGATGCTCGATTCCATTGCGGCCCAGATCGGCGGCTCCCTCGAACGCCGCTGGAACGGAACGGGCCTCGTGGTGATCCTGTCGGTGCCGGTGCCGGAATCCGCTACCAGGTGATGCGATCCGTCCGCAGGGATGGGTGGTGAACATCATCCGGAGCGAGCAGATCCATCGTCCGACACATCGACGAAAATCTTCGTTATCTGAGCGACCGTCGACCGGAGCCTCGCGTCCAGCCCCGGCGGGATCACGCAGGCCAGACATGGAACCGTGTCCCCAAGGGGCGCGCAAAAAAAACCCGGGCACAAGGCCCGGGCGAGTCCAACAGGGAGGTTGCACCCGATAGACCGCGGGTGCGTCGGTTCATCATCACCTTATGGGGGGAAATACGTTTCCGTAAGGTTAATGCGACGGAGAAGCGTAATTGTGCCGGGCTGTGGCCTTCGGATCACGCCATGAGGCGGTAGCCCCCGCTTTCCGTAACCAGCAAGCGGGCGTTCGAGGGATCGGGCTCGATCTTCTGACGCAGGCGATAGATGTGGGTCTCCAGCGTGTGGGTCGTGACACCCGCATTGTAACCCCAGACCTCATGCAGCAGCACATCGCGCGCCACCGTGCCGTCATTGGCGCGGTAGAGGAACTTGAGGATGTTCGTCTCCTTCTCCGTCAAGCGGATCTTCTTCTCGTCCTCGGTCAGGAGCATCTTCATCGCGGGTTTGAACGTGTAAGGCCCGAGCTGGAACACGGCATCCTCGGATTGCTCGTGCTGCCGGAGCTGGGCGCGGATGCGGGCCAGCAGAACCGGGAACTTGAACGGTTTGGCGATGTAGTCGTTCGCCCCCGCATCGAGGCCGAGAATCGTGTCTGCATCGGTGTCGTGACCGGTCAGCATTACGATAGGGCACTTCACGCCGGATTTGCGCATCAGGCGGCAGAGTTCGCGCCCGTCCGTGTCCGGAAGACCCACGTCGAGAACCACGAGATCGTAGATCTGCTCCTTGGCGCGGGTCATGCCGGTCGCACCCGAATCCGCCTCGAACACGTCGAAATCCTCGGTCATCACAAGCTGCTCGGCCAGCGCGTCGCGCAGGTCGTCATCGTCGTCGACCAACAGTATCTTCTTGAGGTTAGCCATGTCGCGTCTCCCTGTTCCGTTGGCGCCTTGGTGCCGGACCGGCGCGCATTCGCCAAGCTGTTCGATCCGGTTCTCACGCGGGTGTCACGGGGCCGTGTCGCCGGGCCGTGATTTGTTACATATGGGTCCCGACAGGGTGCCGTGCCCGGTCGCATTGTTACAGGAGGTCCCATGCTGTCGCCCGACCCGACCGAAACGATCGCCCGCGCCCGGGGCGACCTGCGCCTGGGGCTGCCGGTGGCGTCGGGCCCCGTCCTGCTGGCCGCGGCGGAGACCGTGTCGGCGGATCGGTTGGCGGAGATGGCGGCGCTGGGGCCGCTGATCCTCGCGCTGACGGGACGGCGGGCGGAAACGCTGAAGGCGCGGGCCTATGACGGCGACATCGCGCGGGTGATCGTCCCGGCGGGCGCGGATCTTGGATGGGTGCGCGCGCTGGCCGATCCGGCGGACGATCTGCGGATGCCGATGAAGGGGCCGCTGAGAACGGAGCGTGACGGCGATGCGGCGCCGTGGCGGGCGGGGATCGCGCTGGCCAAAGCGGCGCAGGTCCTCCCGGCGGTGGTGGGGGTGAAGGCGGCGGCCCCGCCCGGCGTCACGATCCTGCCGGATGGACCCCCGAAGCCCGGAGTGCCGCAGGAAGTTGCCGCCGCCCGCCTGCCGATGGAGGCGGCGGGTGCGGGTCGTCTGCATGTCTGGCGCGACGGCGCGGGGGGGGAGGAGCACTATGCGGTCGAGATCGGAACGCCCGACCGGGCGGAACCGGTCCTCGTCCGACTGCACTCGGCCTGTTTCACGGGGGACGTGCTGGGGTCGCTGAAATGCGATTGCGGACCGCAACTCCATGCGGCTCTGGCGGCGATGGGGAATGCGGGCGCCGGGGTTCTTCTGTATCTCAATCAGGAGGGACGGGGCATCGGGCTCGCCAACAAGATGCGGGCCTACGACCTGCAGGATCAGGGATTCGACACGGTCGAGGCAAACCATCGCCTCGGTTTCGAGGATGACGAGCGCGATTTCCGCCTCGGCGCCGCTCTCCTGCGACAACTCGGGATCGCGCGCATTCGCCTGATGACGAACAATCCGCGCAAGATCGAGATGATGCGGGCGCAGGGGATCGAGGTGGTGGAACGCGTCCCGCTCCATGCCGGACGCGGACCGCTGAACGCCGCCTATCTGGACGTGAAGCGGTCGAAGTCTGGGCATCTGGAATGACGGATGCCGTTCGGACCGGATCCGAGGACATCGTGGTCGCTCCGACGGGTTTGCGGTTTCTCGGCCGTCGGATCGCCTGCACGGTCGGACGCGGCGGTATCCGGATGGACAAGCATGAGGGGGACGGAGCGACTCCTGTCGGCAGTCATCGGATCGAGGGTATGCTCTACCGCCCGGACCGGATGCGAGCTCCCGCCCGCTGGGCGAGGCCCATCGGACTGCGGGATCTTTGGTGCGACGATCCCGGTCATGCGGCCTATAACCGGGCGGTGCGCGCGCCGTTCTCTGGCTCGGCGGAGCATCTCAGACGGGGGGATCCGCTCTACGATCTGATCCTGCTGACCGGCTGGAACGAGACCGGCCAGCCCGGGCGGGGCAGCGCGATCTTTCTCCACCGCTGGCGACGACCGGGATATCCGACCGAAGGCTGCGTCGCCATGGATGCGATGGACTTGCGCTGGGTGGCGGAACGGATCCGTCTGGGAACGCGGCTGGTGGTGCCGGAGAGACTGGCGTCGGATCGGTTAGACCCGGAGCAGAAGGCCGGAACTGATCTCCGGGCTCTTGGTCGGTTGCTGCGAGGGCAGCCCCGGAGACCAAGCGACCGGATCCCTTCGCTGCCGGTCTAGGAACTGACCCGGGCGCCGAAGATGGCGGAACCCACGCGGATATGGGTCGCGCCCCGGGCGATGGCCGCCTCGAAATCCGCGCTCATTCCCATGCTGAGCCCCGGCAGGCCGTTGCGCGCCGCGATTTCGGCCAAGAGGTCGAAATGGGGGCCGGGATCGTCCTGTTCCGGCGGGATGCACATGAGACCCGCAACCGGCAGGTCCATCGCCCGGACGTCGCGGACGAAGGTATCGGCCTCCTCCGGCGCGATGCCCGCCTTTTGCGGCTCCGCGCCCGTATTGACCTGCAGGAACAGGGCGGGCGCGCGGCCGATCTCCTGGGCGATGTCCGCGATCCGGCGGGCGAGCTTGGGTCGGTCGATGGAATGGATGCTGTGGAACAGGTCCATTGCGGGCCGGACCTTGTTCGATTGCAGCGGTCCGAGCAGGTGCAATTCCACCCCGGGATGCGCGTCCATCCAGGCGGGCCACTTGCCCTGCGCCTCCTGCACGCGGTTTTCGCCGAAGATGCGGTGACCGGCGGCGAGGACGGCCTCCACCCGGGCGGGCGGCTGTACCTTGCTGACGGCGATCAGGGTCACCTCGGCAGGGGAGCGGTCGGCGGCTATGCAGGCGGCGTCGATGCGGGCGGTGATGTCGGGCAGGGACATGGGGCATGGGCTCCGCAGGATCGAACCCCATGTGTCGGATATGAAAAGAGCGGGCACAAGGCCCGCTCTTTCCGACGTCCGATCCGGTTGGGATCAGAAGTTCAGGCGTACACCGAAGGAGAACGAGTCTCCGTCGACACCGCGACGGTCGCCGTCGCCGTAACCGACCTGAACGATCGCGCCGCCGCCGAGGTCGTAACCAGCCGTCAGGCCGTAGCCGTCGGACTCGGTGCCGTCGTCGTAGTCGTACTGACCGTAGTTGGCCGAGAGCGAGATCGCACCGGTCGTGTAGCCGACGCCGACACCGACGTGGTCACCCGACGACGCGAGCGTCGGACGGTCCATGTCCATGTACGAAACACCGACAGTGAAGGCGTCGAACGTAGCGCTGAGCGACGCGCCGATCAGGTCATGATCGCCAACGGCTGCGGCGTTCGTGCTTCCCACCTTGATCTCGGTCGATTGGTAACCCAGGCCGAAGCTCAGGACCGTGCCGCCGAGGTCGGCGGTATACTTGAAACCGATGCCGAGGGCGGCCGAATCAACGTCGTCGTCGTCCAGTTCGGCCGAGAGGGCCACGCCGAAATCGCCGAAGCTGTAGTCGTAGCGCACGATCTGGCCGTCATGCACGCCGTCGAGGCCGGAATTGCCGTTGTAGCCAGCATGCTCGGTCTCGTCGTCGTTCAGCGAACCGGAGTTGAAGGCAACTTCGGTCATGGCCCAGTCAAGCGCTCCGTCGGTGTCGCCCATGGTCACGGTGCCGAACGCGCCGGACAGGAAGATGGTCGCGCCGCCGTCTTCACGGTTGTTGTCGGAGGCGTCCGAGCCGTCGCCGCCCTCGTCGAGATCGACCGAGGCACCGAAGGTCAAGCCATTGTCGGTTTCGCCCGACATCGTGAAGGTAACGTCGATATCCGTGAAGAACTCGGTGTCGCCGCCGGTATTGGTGTTACCGTTGCTGCCGCTGGTGTTCACCAGGCCCATTTCGGCGTTACCGGAGATCGTCACGTCGGCCGCAGCGGCGCCCGCGAAGGCAACCAGGGCGGTCGAGGCGAGAAGAATCTTTTTCATGGTTTTCCCTCGTATTTTTTTCACTTCGTCCCCACCACGGGAATCGCGTTGGGCGTAGGGTCGTTTCCCCCATCGGCGGGCACCCCGCAACAAACGCCCCGGGGGGCGGCTCTTTTCGCCGTTTCGTTGGTGCGTTCTTGCCACAGTGATTTCGGCCCCCCGGCGGGTCCATCCGGGATGACCAAACGGTCCCGCGCGCCGCCCATAAGGCCCCTCTGGTCGCAAAGCCTTGTGAGGGTTGCCGGGCATGGGCTAGGCAGGTGCCGAAGAACAGGGGGACGCGACATGCAGGCACGGGCCACGCTCAGGGCCGCGACGATAATCACGCTGGCGGCGACGCTGGCGGGATGCGGCGGCGGCGCGTTCTTCGGCCAGACGCGGGCCGATCGCATCGCGGCACAGGACAACCCCGCGAGCCTCGCCCGCGACGCGCGGCGCACGAGTACGACCTCCTCGGTCTTCGATCTGTTCAACAATTCCGACGATCCCAACACCACGCTGGAGGTCAATCGCTACCTCTGGGCCGCATCGCTCGACGTGCTCTCGTTCCTCCCGGTTCAGAACGCGGATCCGTTCTCGGGCGTGATCCAGTTCGGCTACGGCACGCCGCCGGGCGGGGGCCGCGCCTATCAGGCGACGGTGCTGGTGCAGGACCCGGCACTGGACGCCCGCTCGCTCAACGTCTCGCTGCGGACGCGCGGCGGCACGGTATCCCGCGAGACGCAGCGCGCGATCGAGGACGCGATCCTCACCCGCGCACGGCAACTCCGGATCCGGGACAGCCGCCTCTGACACGAAACGCGCCGTCCGGGGCCGACCCTGCGGCGCATCCTCACGCCGGGAAACCCATGGACCGCTACGACGCCGCCACAACCGAGCCGAAATGGCAGGCCGCCTGGGACGAGGCGAACCTGTTTCGCGCCGCCCGTACGGACGCTCCGAAATACTACGTGCTCGAGATGTTCCCCTATCCGTCGGGTCGCATCCATATCGGCCATGTCCGCAACTACGCCATGGGCGACGTCGTGGCGCGCTACCGGATGGCGCGGGGCTATTCCGTGCTGCACCCGATGGGCTGGGACGCGTTCGGAATGCCCGCCGAAAACGCGGCGATGGCGAGCGGGGGGCATCCGAAGGACTGGACCTACGCCAATATCGACGTGATGCGCGGGCAGATGAAGCCGCTTGGCCTGTCCATCGACTGGTCCCGCGAATTCGCGACCTGCGATCCGGAATATTACGGGCAGCAGCAGGCGCTGTTTCTCGACATGTTGGAGGCCGGGCTGGTCTATCGGAAGTCGGCGACCGTGAACTGGGACCCTGAGGACATGACCGTTCTCGCCAACGAGCAGGTGATCGACGGCCGCGGCTGGCGGTCGGGCGCGGAGGTGGAGCGGCGGGAGCTGGTGCAGTGGTTCTTCGCCATTTCCGGCATGGCCGACGACCTGCTGGAAGGTCTGGGCGAGCTGGAGCACTGGCCCGACAAGGTGCGCCTGATGCAGGAGAACTGGATCGGAAAGTCGCGCGGGCTGGAGATGACGTTTCCCCTGTCCCAACCGGCCCACGATCAGACCGGCATCGACGTCTACACGACCCGCCCCGACACCCTGCGCGGCGCGTCCTTCGTCGCCATCGCCCCGGAGCATCCATTGGCGATGGCGCTCGCGGCGGGGGATCCGGACCTGGCCGCCTTTTCCGCCGATGTCCGCCGCGGCGGCACCACGGAGGAGGCGCTGGAGAAGGCAGAGAAGCGCGGCTACGACACCGGCCTCGCGGTCGCGAACCCGCTGGGCGGCACGCTCCCAGTCTGGGTCGCGAACTTCGTGCTGATGGACTACGGGACCGGGGCGATCTTCGGCTGCCCCGCCCATGACCAGCGGGACCTGGATTTCGCGCGCAAGTACGACCTGCCGGTGATCGACACCTTCGTCGCCGCCGAAGACGGAAGCCCGGTCACGGAGACCGCCTTCGTGCCCCCCAAGACCGAGACCGTCCGCTGGATCGAACAGCCCGCGGGCGTCGATGTCGCGACGGGGCAGGAGGCCATCGACGCCACGATCGACTGGGCCGCGGCCGAGGGGATCGGCACCGCCCGGACGCAATATCGCCTCCGCGACTGGGGCCTGAGCCGGCAACGCTACTGGGGCTGCCCGATCCCGGTCGTGCATTGCGAGACCTGCGGCGTCGTGCCGGAGCGCAAGGAGAACCTGCCGGTGCGCCTGCCGGACGACGTGACCTTCGACGTGCCGGGCAATCCGCTCGACCGGCATCCGACATGGCGCGACGTGGCCTGCCCGAAATGCGGCGCGGCCGCCCGGCGCGAGACGGACACGATGGACACGTTCGTCGACAGCTCGTGGTACTACGCCCGGTTCACAGCCCCGCGGGCCGAGACGCCGACCGTGGCGGAGGACGTGGCCTACTGGATGAACGTGGACCAGTATATCGGCGGGGTCGAACACGCGATCCTCCATCTCCTCTACAGCCGTTTCTTCGCCCGGGCGATGATCGCGACCGGCCACCTTCCGGCGGAAGCGCGGGAGCCGTTCGAGGCGCTCTTCACGCAAGGCATGGTGACGCATCCCGCCTACGTCACCCGGGGCGAGCGTGGTCAGTCGGTCTACCATCTCCCCGAGGAGGTAGACGTTCCGGCGCGGACTGTTCGCGCGACTGGTGAGGCGATCGAGATCGTGCCCGCGATCAAGATGTCAAAGTCCAAGAAGAACGTCGTGGACCCGATGGACATCATCGCGACCTATGGCGCCGATACCGCCCGCTGGTTCGTCCTGTCCGACAGTCCGCCGGAGCGGGATTTCGAGTGGACGCCCGAGGGGGCCGCGGCGGTGCACAAGCATCTGATGCGGGTGCATCGGCTTGCCACCGACATCGCCCGGGCCGACCGCCCCGCGAACGAGGCCGACGGCGCGCTGGCCCGGGCCACGGCCCGCGCGATCCACGAGGTGACGGAGGGGATCGATGGCTTCGCTTTCAACAAGTCGGTGGCCAAGCTCTACGAATTCGCGAACGTGCTGCACCGGTCCGATGCGGGCGGCGAGGCGCGCCGGGCGGCGATGCGGGTTTTGGCGCAGCTCATGTCGCCCATGACCCCGCATCTGTCCGAGGAAATCTGGGCCATGACGGGCGGCGAGGGGTTCGTCGCTTCCGCGCCTTGGCCCGATGCCGACCCCGCGCTGCTGACCGAGGATACGGTGACCCTGCCGATCCAGGTCAACGGCAAGCGCCGGTCCGAGGTGACGGTCGCGCGCGATGCCGACGCATCCGCCGTCGAGGCGATGGTGCTTCAGGACGAGGCCGTGCGCCGCCTGCTCGACGGGGCCGTGCCGAAGAAGCTGATCGTGGTGCCGGGGCGGATCGTCAATGTCGTGGTCTGACCGGACATCCCGCCGGGCCGTCCTCGCCGGGCTCGGCGCGGCCGCGGGGCTCTCGGCCTGCGGCTTCACCCCGGTCTACGGTCCGGGCGGCGAGGCACGCGCGCTCCGCGGGGGCGTGCGCGCCGCCGATCCGGCCAACGACCTCGACTTCGCGTTCCTGACCCGCTTCGAGGAGCGGATCGGCCTTCCGGCGGACGTGCGCTACGACCTGACCTATTCGATCACCACCGCCGAGGCGGCGCTCGCCATCGACGGGTCCAACAGCATCACCCGGTTCAATGTCGAGGGGCGGATCGTCTGGTCCGTCACGCCCGCAGGCGGCGGCCCGGCAATTCTGTCGGGGAGCGAGACGAGCTTCACCAGCTATTCCGCGACCGGCTCCACCATCTCCACCCTGGCATCCCAGCGGGACGCGCAGGAGCGATTGGCCGTGATCCTCGCCGACCGGGTCGTGAACCGCCTGCTGGCCGGGGTGCCCGCTTCGTGAACCTGCGCGGGGCGCAGGTCGCGCGCTTCTGCGCCGCGCCCGACAAGGGAACCGCCGGCGCACTGATCTACGGGGGCGATGCCATGCGCGTGGCCCTGCGCCGACAGGAACTGGTGGCCGCACTCGCCGGCCCCGCGGCACAGGAAGAGATGCGCCTCACCCGCCTGACCGGGGCGGAGGCGAAGTCGGACCCCGCCGCCGTGCTCGACGCGCTCCGCTCCTCCGGATTCTTTCCCGGGCCGCGCGTCGTCCTCGTCGATGGCGTGACCGAGCCGCAGGCAGCCCCGATCCTAACCGCGCTGGAGGACCGGACCGATGCGGATGCGGCGCTCGTGGTCACGGCCGGGGCGCTGAAGAAGAACTCGAAGCTGCGCCGCGCGTTCGAGGCGCATCCCAAGGCCGCGGCCATCGGACTCTACGACGATCCGATGGGCCGCGACGAGGTGGATGCCGCCCTTGCGGCCGAGGATCTCGCGCCCAATCCGGATGCCCGGCTCGCCATCGACGCACTTGCCACGCATCTCGACCCCGGCGATTTCCGGCAGACGGTGACGAAGATCGCGCTCTATGCCGACGGGGCCGAGGTGACGCCGGATATGGTCGATCTCCTCGCCCCCGCCACCATCGACGCGGGCACCGACGAGGTGATCGCCGCCGCCGCCGAGGGACGCGCCGCCGCCATCGGCCCGCTGATGTCGCGCCTCGCGGGACAGGGGGTGGCCGCCGTGACGCTGGTGATCTTCGCCACGCGCCATTTTCAGCAACTTCACATCGCGGCCGTCTCGGGCGGGGTCGGCGGGCTGCGACCGCCGGTCTACGGTCCCCGCCGGGATGCCATGGAGCGGCAGGTCCGCGGCTGGGGCGCCCGCAAGCTGGAGGCGGCGCTTTCGCTCCTGATGGAAACCGACCTGACCTTGCGTTCCGCGTCCCGCGCCCCACAGATGGCTGTGACGGAACGGGCGCTGATCCGGCTGGCGATGATGGCCGGGACGTGACGCCGGAACGGGAGGGGCGGAATGTACAGGCTGCACGGACAGGTCAAGAGCCGCGCCATGCGCACGCTCTGGCTGCTGGAGGAGTTGGGGGAGCCGTTCGAGTTCATCCCCACCGCGCCGCGGTCGCCCGAAGCCCGCGCCGTCTCGCCGCTGGGAAAGATCCCCGTCCTTCTGTCGGATGATGGCCCGGTGCTCGACTCGGTCGCGCAGATGACGATGCTCGCGGACCGCGCCGGGCGCTTCACCCACCCGGCGGGCAGCTACGATCGTGCGCGACAGGACGGGATCACGAACACGATCAACGAGATGCTGGATGCCATCCTCTGGGATTACGCGCGCCACAGCTTCATCCTCCCGGAAGAGCGGCGCGTCCCCGCGGTCAAGGACAGCCTTCGCTGGCAGTTCGGACAGAACGCCGACGCGGTCGCGACATTGCTCGGCGACGGGCCCTGCTTCCTGGGCGGGGATCCCACGATCCCGGATTTCCTCCTCGCCCATTGCTGCGGCTGGGCCGCCGGGTTGAAATTCGACCTTCCCGACCCCTTGCGGGCCCACATGACGCGGATGCGTGCGCGCCCCGCCTTCCGGAGGGCGCTGTCCCATGGCGAGTAAAGTCGGTGTCTGGGGCTTGGGCTCCATGGGTCTCGGGATGGCGCAATCGCTGATCCGGGGGCGCCATGCGGTGGCGGGGTTCGACCCGCGCGGCGTGACGCTGGACGGCGCGGAGGAGATCTCGGTGGCGGAGATGGACATCGCTGTCCTCGTGGTCCTCAACGCCGCGCAGACCGCCACCGTGATCGACGAGATCCTGCCCGACCTGCGCCCCGGCGCGGTCGTGATCTCCTGCGCCACCGTGCCGCCGGAATTCGCTCGTACCATGGCCATGCGCTGCAGCGAGCGGGACGTCCTCTATCTCGACGCGCCCATTTCCGGCGGCGCCGCGAAGGCGGCGGACGGCGCGCTGACGATCATGGCGTCGGGCACCGGGGCGGCGTTCAAGGCCGCCGGACCGGCCCTCGACTCGATGGCGCAGAAGGTGTTCGTCCTCGGCGATCATGCTGGGCCGGGATCGGCAATGAAGGCGGTCAATCAGATGCTCGCCGGAACCCACATCGCCGCCATGGCCGAGGCGATGGTGTTCGGCATGACCCAGGGCGTGACCCCGGAGCAGTTCCTGGACGTCATCCCCTCCTGCGCGGGGACGTCGTGGATGCTGGAAAACCGCGGGCCGCATGTGCGGGACGGCGACTACACGCCCCGGTCCGCGGTGGCCATATGGCTCAAGGATCTCGCCATCGTAGGCGACATTGCCGCCGATGCGGGGATCGACATGCCGCTGACGGAGACGGCGCTCGCCCGGTTCCGTGCCGCCGAGGCGGCGGGCCTCGTGTCCGAGGACGACGCGGCGGTGGCGAAGATATACGCCGCCCAGGCCGGGGTGACGCTCCCGTGACGGAGACGGCCCTGCGCGAGCGGATGTGCACGCTCGCGCATTCGCTCTTCGGTCGGGGCCTGACCCACGGGTCCACCGGCAACATTTCCGCCCGGACGGAGGATGGCGGCCTGCTCGTCTCCCCCACGGGCACGAGCTTCGGGCGGCTCGATCCCGGGCGCCTGTCGCGGTTCGACGCCGGTGGCCGCCATGTGGACGGAGACCCGCCGACCAAGGAGATGCCGCTGCATACGGCGTTCTACGACACGCGGGCCGCGGGGGCGGTCGTCCACCTGCATTCGTGCCATTCCGTCGCGCTCTCCCTGCTGGAGGAGCCGGGGGAGGATTTCCTGCCGCCGCTCACGCCCTATGCGGTGATGCAGCTCGGGCGGGTGACGCTCCTGCCGTTCTTTTTGCCGGGCGATCCGGCGATGGGTGACGCGGTGCGCGGGCTGGCGGGCAAGCGGTCGGCGGTGATGCTGGCCAATCACGGCCCCGTGGTGGCGGGCAAGGATGTCGAGGCCGCCTGCAACGCCATCGAGGAGCTGGAGGCGACCGCCAAGCTGGCTCTTCTGACGCGCGGGATGGGGCCGCGCGGATTGACCGACGCGCAATTGCGCGACGTGGTCACCAAGTTCGATTTGGAGTGGGACGCATGAAATTCTCGGCCAATCTCGGGTTCCTCTGGACCGACCTCCCCCTGCCGGATGCGATCCGCGCGGCCAATGCCGCCGGGTTCGATGCGGTGGAGTTCCATTGGCCCTATGAGACGCCCGCCGCGGAGATCCGCGCCGTACTGGACGAGACGGGCTTGCCCGCGCTGGGCGTGAACACCATCAGGGGCGACGGCAACGGCCTCTCCGCCCTTCCGGGACAGGAGGACGCGGCCCGTGCGGCCATCGACCAGGCCGTGACCTATGCGCGAAAGATCGGTGCGGGCGCGGTCCATGTGATGGCCGGGTTCGCCGAGGGGGATGCCGCGCGCGCGACCTTCGTGGCGAACCTGACCTATGCCAGCGAGGCCGCCCCCGACCTCACCATCCTTATCGAGCCGCTGAACCGCCACGACGCGCCGGGCTATTTCCTGACCACATCCGCACAGGCGCGGGCGATCATCGCCGATGTGGGTCGGGACAACGTCAAGCTGATGTTCGACTGCTATCACCTGCAGATCATGGGCGGGGACCTGACGCGGCAACTACGCGACTGCCTGCCCGATATCGGGCACATCCAGTTCGCGGGTGTGCCGGCGCGGGGGCGTCCGGACGAGGGGGAGCTGGCCTATGGCCACGTTTTCGCGGAGATCCGGCGGCTGGGATGGGACGTGCCGCTCGGGGCGGAGTACAAGCCTGGCGGAGAGACAGGGGCCAGCCTTGGATGGATGGGGCGCTACCGCGACGCGTAGGCCGCCGCCGCCCGCCCGGCCCAGCGCCCCGTCGCAAGGCACGCGGTCAGGAGCCAGCCGCCGGTCGGCGCCTCCCAGTCGAGCATCTCGCCCGCCGCGAACGTGCCGGGCCGCGCACGCAGCATCAGGCCCCCGTCCACCGCGTCCCAGCGCAGGCCGCCTGCGGTCGAGATCGCCTGATCCATGTCCCGCGGCCCGAGCAGGGGGACCGGCAAGCGCTTGATGAGGGGCGCGAGGTCGTCGGGAAGCGGGCGGCCGAACTCCTGCAACAGGGCGATCTGTGCGGGTGCGAGTCGCAGCGCACGGCGGAGCCGGTTCGGCAGGCTCCCCTTGCCACGCCCGGCAAGACGGGCGCGCACCTCCGCAAGCGCCAGGTCCGGCTTGAGATCGAGGGCGAGGGCTGCCCCGTCGCGGAGCGCGGGCGTCAGCGGGTAGAGGCCCCCGCCCTCGATTCCCTCCGCGGACAAGACCATCTCGCCGCGATGAAGCTGCCCGCCCACGATCAGCCCGACATTCTTAACCGGGGTCCCGAAATGCCGCGCCATATGCGCCGACCAACCGACGCGGAAGCCGACATTCGACGGCGCGAAGGGGGTGACGTCGTCACGGAGGATGTCCGCCCAGGCTCCGTCGGATCCGAGCCTGCGCCACGACGCGCCGCCCAAGGCGAGCACGGTCGCGTCCGCCTGGATCGGGACACCATCCGCAAAGGTCAGCGCGCCGTCGCGCCAGCCCGTCCAGCGGGCGCGACGGGTCAGCGTGACGCCGAGATCGTCGAGCCGCCCGAGCCAGGCCCGCAGCAGCGGGGACGCCTTCATCGCCTGGGGAAAGACGCGACCGGTCGACCCGGTGAACGATTGCTGACCCAGCCCGTCCATCCAGGCACGCACCGCGTCCGGGCCGAAAGCGGCGATCATCGGCTCGATTTCCGCGCAGCCGTAAGCCGCCGCGAAATCCGGGCCCGCATGGGTGATGTTCAGTCCCGACTTGCCCGCCATCAAGAACTTGCGCGCCGGGCTGGGCATCCGGTCGAACAGCTCGACCCGGGCGCCTGCCTGTGCCGCCGCCTCCGCCGCCATCAGACCCGCGGGGCCCGCGCCGATGATGGCGACCCTTGGTATATCGGCTTCTCGCTCCATCTTCGGGCTCATGTCAGACCCGGACGAGAGCGACCACCCCATCTGCGCGCTGTGCCTGCGACCGGTCCTTCCGGGGACGCCGCAGAGCCTGCATCACCTTGTCCCGAAGCTGCGCGGGGGCAAGGGTGGGCCGACCGTTATCCTGCATCAGATATGCCACGACGAGATCCATGCCAGCGCGTCGGAGGCGGAGCTGGCGCGGCTCTGGGACACGTCCGAGAAGCTGCGCGCGCATCCCCGGCTGGCGCGGTTCGCGGCTTGGGTGGGCAAGCGACCCGCCGACTTTCGCTCGAAGACGCCGGGGGCGAGACGGGGGTGGAAACGCCACCGACAGGGGGGTGACGCATGTCGTGACGCCGGTCGTGACCTACGTCGTGACGTGCGTCATGACGTTCCCCGATCCGGTCGCGCTCAGCTTCCGCCGTGACCGTCCACGAACGGCGCGGCGTCGCCCCAGATCTGGCGCACCCGGGTATCCCGGCCGCAGCCCTCGCGATACCGCTTGTAGGCCTCCGATTTCGGGACGCCGATGCCCAGCGAACTGATCGCGATGCGCTCGTCCGACTTGTAGTAATCCTGATGGTAAGCTCCGACAGGGTAGAACGAACTCGCATCGAGGATCGGGGTGACGATGGCTTGTCCGAGGGCGGCCTCCGCCTCGGCCTTGGCAGCTTCCGCTATGGCGCGCTGCTCGGGGCCGTCCGCGAAAACGGCGGTGGTATAGGCATGGCCGCGGTCGCAGAACTGTCCCCCCGCATCGGTCGGGTCGATGGAGCGGAAGAAGAGGTCGAGCACCTGCCGGTAGCTGACCTCCGCCGCATCGAACGGAATGGTGACCGCCTCGATATGGTCGCCGTGGCTGCGATAGGTCGGATCGGCCGTGCTGCCGCCGGTGAAGCCGGAAACCACGTCGCCCACGCCCGCGACGGATTCGAAATCCGATTCGACGCACCAGAAGCATCCGCCCGCGACGATGGCGGTCTCGGCCCGCAGCGGGGTGGCGGCGCAGAGGACGAGGGCAGCGAGCGTGGCGAGGCGGGTGGGCATCATGGCGGATCTCCTTTTCCGGGGGGATAACCCGCCGGGCGCGGGGATGTCCCATCACATGCCCGTCAGCACCCCGGTCGGCGCAGCCGGCGGAAGACCAGCGGCGCGCAGGTGATGACGATCACGATCCGGGTCAGGTGGTGCATGATGACATAGGCGACGTCGGCCCCCGCGACGATCGCCATGAGCGCCATCTCGGCCTGACCGCCGGGGGAGAAGGCGAGGATCGCGTCGAGCGGCGGGGCGAGGCCGAGGAGGACGACGGCCTCTGCGAAGATGGCGGCGATGATGGTCAGCAGGACGCCGTGGCCCAGCCCGGCCACGAGGAAGCGCCGGACCTCGGCCATGGTGATCCCGGAATACTTCACGCCCACGACCATGCCGATGAAGAACTGCGCCGCCTGGATCGCCTCGGCGGGCGGACGCTGTTCGATGATGCCCGCCAGCGCCAGCGCCGCCGACAGGATCAGCGGCCCGAGAATCGAGGCGCCGAACAGACCCACCCGTTTCGCGACCTTCCACCCGATCAGACCGGCCGCCGCCATCACGGCAAGCTGAACGACGCCGAAATCGCGGACGGGCGCGCCGGGCGCGGCGGTCAGGTCGATATCGTAGGTCAGCACGAGGATCGCGGGCACGATCGTCACGATCAGCAGGACCCGCGTCGCGTGCAGGAGCGAGAGGGCGCGGGGATCGCCGCCCGCTTCCTCCCCGAACAGGAGCATGTCCTGAAGCCCGCCGGGCATGGCAGCGTAGAAGGAGGTGGCCGGATCGAAGCCGCAGACCCGCCGCAGATATGGATATCCGGCGAGCCCGGCGGCCAGAAGGAAGACCGGCGCGAGCATGAGGCTGAGCGCCATGGACGGAAGCTGTCCCACGAGGGCAGGGGTGATCGACGCACCGACCGCGACGCCGAGCACGGTGCGCATGGCGTCGGTGAGCGGCGTCCAGGCGGCGAGCTTCATGCCGAGGAGTGCGGCGGTGAGCGAGGCGAAGAGCGGGCCGAGAAGGAAGGGCAGGGGCAGGCCGAGGAAGCGGAACAGGACCACGCCCGCCGCGCAGATCGCGAAGGTCGCCGCGATGCGCGTCACCGGGGGCGGTCCGGATGGGACGCTGCGGCCGGGAGGGCGGGGGCGGTCGGGGTCCGTCCCGCGGATGGTATCCCGTGCGCAGATCGGTCCCGCCGAACGGGGATCCGCATGCCGGACCGGTGCCGCAGGGTCGCGGAAGAAGCACTCCCGGGTGCCCCTCTCTCGGGCACCGCGGGGATCAGTCGAACCGCCGGTTGCGGTTGGCCACGAGCTTCAGCCGGAGCGCGTTGAGGTGGATGAAGCCCTTGGCGTCCGCCTGATCGTAGGCACCCGCATCCTCCTCGAAGGTCACATGGGCCTCGGAATAGAGCGAATGGTCGGACCAGCGGGCCACTGTCCGCGCGCTGCCCTTGTAGAGCTTGACGCGGACCGTCCCGGTCACGTGCTCCTGCGACTTGTCGATCAACGCCTGCAACATCTCGCGCTCGGGCGAGAACCAGAACCCGTTATAGATCAGCTCCGCATAGCGCGGCATGATGCTGTCCTTGAGGTGAGCGGACCCGGAATCCAGCGTGATCTGCTCGATCCCACGATGCGCCTCCAGCAGGATCGTGCCGCCCGGCGTCTCGTAGATGCCGCGGGATTTCATGCCCACGAAGCGATTCTCCACGAGGTCGAGGATGCCGATGCCATGGGCGCCGCCCAGCTCGTTCAGCTTCGTCAGGATGGCAGCGGGGGACATCGCCTCGCCGTCGATGGAGACGGCATCTCCGCGCTCGAACCCGATCTCCACCATCTGGGGCGCATCGGGCGCGTCCTCGGGGCGTGTGATCCGCTGGAGCACGTAATCGGGCGCTTCCTCCGCGGGATCCTCCAGCACCTTGCCCTCCGACGAGGTGTGCAGAAGGTTCGCATCGACGGAGAACGGTGCCTCGCCGCGCTTGTCCTTGGCGATGGGGATCTGGTTCTTCTCGGCGAAGTCGAGGAGTTTGGTGCGGGACGACAGGTCCCAGAGCCGCCAGGGCGCGATCACCTTGATCTCGGGGTTGAGCGCATACGCGGCCAGCTCGAAGCGGACCTGGTCGTTGCCCTTGCCGGTGGCGCCATGGGCGACGGCATCGGCGCCCTCGGCGGCGGCGATCTCCACCAGCCGCTTGGAGATCAGGGGCCGGGCGATCGACGTGCCCAGCAGGTAGAGCCCTTCGTAGAGCGCGTTGGCGCGGAACATCGGGAACACGAAATCGCGGACGAACTCCTCGCGCAGATCCTCGATATGGATCGCCGTGGCCCCCATCATCTCGGCCTTGGCGCGGGCGGGTTCCAGTTCCTCCCCCTGGCCCAGATCGGCGGTGAAGGTCACGACCTCGCAGCCGTATTCCGTCTGAAGCCATTTGAGGATGATCGAGGTATCCAGCCCGCCGGAATAGGCGAGCACGACTTTCTTGGGCGCGTCCATGGGGTCCTCCGATAGCTGGCCCCAGCGGGTAGGACGCTTGGGCGCGCACCGCAAGGCCGCACCGGAAAGCGGACGGGAACCGGTGTCCTCCGGGGCTGCGGCGACGGGCGGCCCCGGGGGGGTGGCAGCGGGCCGTCACTCGGCGGGCACGCGCTCCAGTTCCGGGGCCTGCTCCAGCTGTTCGCGGGTGAGGTTCAGGCCGAGGAAGTACTCCTGGACGTTGTCCTCCTCGTAGACGGGGCGCAGGGCGGCCCAGTCCACCGCGATCTCCCGCTCGCCCACGCCGAGGAACCCGCCCACGTCGAGGACGACCGCCTGCAACGTGCCGTCGACGCCCAGGATCAGGTCGCCGATCTCCCCGATATCGTCCCATTCGTCCACCGTCCCAGCGGCGAGCGCCACGCCCGGGGCGATCTTATCCTCCGTCACGTGGATGCGGGTCCCGATCAGGGTCGTCGCGAGATAGGTCTCGCCGTATTCGAGCTTGGTCATGGAGAACGGGCCGCTGGCATGGGCGTCCGCGAGCGCGCCCCCGGCGGCGCAGAGGGACAAGGACGCGGCGGCGAACAATCTGGGGATCGTCATGGGGTTACTCCGGTCTGGATGTGGACCCGGAACCATAGGGCGCGGGCCCGATCCGGCCAGCGCCGCGTTGACGCCCCGGCGGACGCGCCCTAGGCGTGGGGAAACCGGGATGAGGGATCGAAATGCTGGGCTGGAAACTGTTCCTGCGGGCGCTGTCGCTGCTGGTCGAGAACCTCGGCGCGGCCTTGCGGCTGAGTGCGCTTCCCTATGCGCTGGTCGTAGTGGCTTCGGTCTGGGCGGTGTCGTCCGGGTCGTCCGGCCTTCCGTCCGCCATGGAGGACCCGGTCACCGGCGAGATGGTGGCGCTGTCCTTGCCGGATCTCCTAGTGGCGCTGCTGAGCCTGTTCGCGAGCCTCTGGATCGCGGTCCAGTGGCATCGCTACGTCCTCCTGTCGGAATCGCCGGAAGGCTGGGTTCCACCGTTCAACGGGCCCGAAGTGCTCGGCTATCTCGGGCGGTCGATCCTGATCGGACTGCTCGTGGTGCTGGTGATGCTGGCGATTTCCACCATGGTGGCGGTGCTGGTCCTGCCGCTGTTCGGCACGGCGGCGACCGGCGTCGTGGGGGCCGCGGCCCTCTTCGTGGCGATGATCCTGTTCTACCGGCTGGCCATCGTGCTGCCGGCGGGATCGATCGGGCGCAAGATGACCCTGGGCGAGGCGATGACGCTCACCCGCGGCCATTCCGGGACCGTCGTGGTGCTGGCGCTGCTGACGGTCGGGTTCTCGTTCCTGCTGCAGGTGCCGACGATGCTCGACGGGGGCGGCACCGGGCCGATCACCGTGGTCTATCAGCTTGTGGTGCAGTGGATCGCGCTCCTGCTGGGGGTCGGTACGCTGACCGCACTCTACGGACATCTGGTGGAGGGGCGGCCGGTTGACTGATTTCGCCGCCGCGGCACGGGTCGCGACGGAGGCCATGCGCGACGTCTTTCCCGCCACGCCGTGTCAGCGCAACGACTATCTCTCGGCACGGTTCGGGGCCGATATCTGGCTCAAGCGGGAGGATCTGACCCCGGTCCGGTCCTACAAGCTGCGCGGCGCGTTCAACGCGATGCGCAAGATGGATGGCGGGACCGTCGCCTGCGCCAGCGCCGGCAACCATGCGCAGGGCGTCGCCTGGATGTGCCGGCACCTAGGAGTCGATGGCGTGATCTTCATGCCGGTGACGACGCCGGGCCAGAAGATCGACAAGACCCGCCTGTTCGGCGGCGACCGGGTGACGATCCGCCTGACCGGGGATTTCTTCGACGAGACGCTGACGGCGGCGCAGGCTTGGTGCGCCACCTCGGGCGCGCAGTTCCTGTCGCCTTTCGACGACGACGACGTGATCGAGGGACAGGCATCCGTCGCCGTCGAGATGGAGGATCAGATGGACGGCCCGCCCGACATGATCGTCGTCCCGGTCGGGGGCGGGGGATTGTCGGCGGGCATGCTGGCCTACCTGCGTGCGCGGGGGGCGGATCGCGGCGGCGTGCCGGATATGCGCCTGGTGGAGCCTCTGGGCGGGGCGAGCCTGTCGGCGGCGCTCGCGGCGGGCAAGCCGGTGACACTCGACCGGCTCGATACCTTCGTTGACGGGGCGGCCGTGGCGCGGATCGGCGACCGGCCCTTCGCGATCCTGCGTCAGGTGCCGCCGCAGCATGTCCTCCGGGTGCCGGAGAACCGCGTCTGCATCACCATTCAGGAGCTTCTGAACACCGAAGGCGTGGTGCTGGAACCGGCGGGCGCGCTGTCGGTGGATGCGCTGCGCGATCTCGGGCCGGAGATCGCGGGTCGCCGCGTCGTCTGCGTGACCACGGGGGGGAACTTCGACTTCGAGCGGCTGCCGGACGTCAAGGAACGGGCGATGCGCCATGCCGGGCTGAAGAAGTACTTCGTGCTCCGGATGCCGCAGCGACCGGGGGCCCTGCGCGACTTTCTCGCGCTGCTGGGGCCGGATGACGATATCGCGCGGTTCGAATACCTCAAGAAATCGACGCGCAATTTCGGCACCGTCCTGATCGGGATCGAGACCGCCACGCCGGAGGCGTTCGACGTGCTGGAATCGCGCATGGAGCAGACCGGGCTCGCCTGGCGCGACCTGACCGACGATCCGATGCTGGGCGAACTGATCATCTGAGGCATCCGTCAGGCGGCATCCTCCTCCGCCATGCCGAGCGCGGCGGTCGATTGTCGCAAGGCCCGCGCCAGGATCTCGGCGGTTCCGGCGCGCGCATCCGCCTGGACCATCGCCGCGAGATCGGCATGCCGCGCCAGCCCGACCAATCCGACATTCAGCGCGCCGCTGCGCAGGAAATGCGTGGCCTTGGCGTGGTCGACCGCGTCGAGGCCGGTGCCGATCCGGGCGATCTCCCGCCGCGCCTCGGCGATGAACATGCCCAGTACGAGGGCGAGGTCGTCGTCCCCGATCTCGTCCTTGAGTTCCGTGATGCGGTCCTGATCGATCATGGCGGCAGATATGCTCTGTCCGAGGTTGACGATTCGTCAACGCGGGGCGGCGAACTGGCTGGCATTCGATCTTTCACCCACCGTTAACGCGCCCCTCCTAATTGGCATGCAAGATCAGTCGATCCGGTGATGCGCATGAATGTTATAGATCAGAGGGTGGCGCCGCCGATTCCGGCGATTCGGCCCTGTGTCCTGATCGTCGACGACAGCGCGTCGCAGCGGCAATTGCTCCGGGCCGTCCTGTCCCGCACCGACCTGGACGTCCAGACCGCCGCCAGTGCGGAGGAGGCGCTGGAGCTGTGCGCCGGACCGGATGGCGCCCGCATCCGGATCGTCATCAGCGACTGGCAGATGCGGGGCATGGACGGGCCGGATTTCTGTCGTGCCTTCCGCGAATTGCGGGGCGACGATTTCGGCTATTTCATTCTCCTCACGTCGCAGACGGAGGGGCAGGCCAAGACGCGGGGGCTGGAGGCAGGCGCCGATGATTTCGTCACCAGACCGGTGGATATGGGCGAGTTGCGCGCCCGGCTCCAGACCGGTCGCCGCCTCCTGCACATGCACGAGGCGCTGCTGCACCGTAACCACGAGGTACGTACGACCCTTCGCGACCTGCAGACGTTGCAGGCCGGGATCAACCGCGACCTGGACGAGGCGCGCAACCTGCAGCGCGCCTTCCTGCCGCCCCGCCACCACCGGGTGAACGGGTCGGAAATCTCTCTCCGGCTGCTGACCTGCGAACAGATCGGCGGCGACCTCGTGGGCTATTTCCCCGTCTCAGACCGGGAAATCGCGCTCTATTCCATCGACGTGTCCGGTCACGGCATCGCGTCGGCCCTTCTGACCGGTCATCTGGCGGAGCTGTTCTCCAGCCGACAACCTCGCCGCAACATCGCGTTCCCCGTCGCCGGGGGCACCGCCGCCCCGCCCGAACGGGTCATGGCGCAGCTCAACGACTTCATGCTGCAGCAGCTCAGCTCCGACATCTATTTCACCGCCGTCCTCGCCTATGTCGACACCACGACCGGCGCCGTCCGCCTGTGCCAGGCCGGGCATCCCCACCCGCTGATCCGGCATTACGACGGGTCGGTCACGCGGATCGGCGATGGCGGGCCGCCCGTGGGCCTCCTGCCCGGGGCGCAGTTCGAGGCGGTGGAGGCGCAGTTGCGGCCGGGCGACATCTTCATGGCCTATTCCGATGGCCTGACCGAATGCGTGAACACCTGGGGCGACATGCTGGAGGAGGAGGGGCTGATGCACCTTATCGCGGGCCTCGGCCACGACACGGAGACGGCGGCCACCTGGCTGGAGATGGGGCTCGCGAACCATGCGGGTATCCAGGGGTTCGAGGACGATATCTCGATGGTGCTGTTCCGCTACCGCAACGCGCCGGAGCGGCCCGGCCGCGCGACGCCTTGATCCCGGCCCCACCCTGATCCGGGCCGGGCCCGCGACCATCCGAGCGCCCGGAGCAGGTATCCCCGCTGGGCGTCGCCCGCCAGCCGCGCGACCGCCTCCGCCGCCGGCAGCAGCAGCGCGCGATGCCCCGCCTCCCGCGGGGGGCCGAGCCGGGGCCCGATCCGACCGACATAGATCGTGCAGAGCTTCTCGGCTTGGATGCCGTATTCCGACATCCAGGTGAAGTGCCGGAACGCAGCCATCCGCCGTAGCCCGGCACAGCCGTAGCCCGTCTCCTCCAACACTTCTCGCCGCAGCGCGGGCAGGGGCGCCTCGCCCGGATCGATCCCCCCTCCGGGCAGTTGCACCTCCAGCAGGTCGGGCGTCGTCTGCTCCGTCAGCAGGACGCGGCGTCCCGCAATCAGGATCGCGTAGACCCCCGGGCGCGGGCGATAGCGGGTGGCGGGCCGGGGCGGGGTGCCGAAGCGGGGGATCACGGGGGCCTCCGGGGGCGGGGGGTTGGAGGCTGCGGGGACGCCGCCTATATGCCCCCTCATATGCCAAGCCGGTGCCCGACCGGAAAGCAGGGATTCCCGCCATGACCGATGCAACGACCCTTCTCTGGGACGATACCGTCCTGCCGTTCCAGCTCGACGCCGCCGATATCCGGGGCCGGGTCGCGCGCCTCGACGGCGTGCTGGAACAGGTCCTCGCACAGCACGACTACCCCGCCGCGATCGAATCGCTGGTGGCGGAGATGGCGCTGCTGACCGCTCTGATCGGTCAGACGGTGAAGCTGCGCTGGAAGCTGTCGCTGCAGGTGCGCGGCAACGGTCCTGCGCGTCTGATCGCGACGGATTACTATGCGCCGACCGAGGATGGCGGCCCGGCGCGCATCCGGGCCTATGCCAGTTTCGACGCGGACCGGTTGGAGGGTGCGGCGATTCCCTTCGACCTGATCGGCAAGGGATATTTCGCGATCCTCATCGACCAGGGCGAGGGTACGACCCCCTATCAGGGCATCACGCCCATCGCCGGTGGGAGCCTCGCGAATTGTGCGGAGACCTACTTCGCGCAATCGGAGCAGCTTCCGACACGGTTCGCGCTCTCCTACGGGCGCTCCACCCTGCCGGGGCGGGCCGAGCATTGGCGCGCGGGTGGAATCATGCTCCAGCACATGCCGAAGCTCGGGATGCATGTCACCGGCGAGGGCGGTTCGGGCGAGGGCGGGCTCCTTTCGGCCTCGGACGTGCTGGACGAGGATGCGGGCGAGAACTGGAACCGCGCCAACATCCTCCTCGACACGATCGAGGAGATGGAGCTGATCGGACCGACGGTCGCGCCCACGGACCTTCTGATCCGGCTCTTCCACGAGGAGGGGCCGCGCGTCTTCGACCCTCAGCCGGTGCGGTTCGGGTGCTCGTGCTCCGCCGACAAGGTGCGGCAATCGCTGTCGATCTACTCGGCTCGCGATATCGGCCATATGACCACCGAGAAGGGGATCGTGACCGCCGATTGCCAGTTCTGCGGCGCGCATTACACGTTCGACCCCGGAACGCTCGGGTTCGAGGCCGTGCGCGAGCCGCATGACACCTGACGCGCTGGCGGCGGCGCTGGCCCGGTCGGGCGGCGCGTCCTCCGATTTCGACCTCAACCCGGACGTGATCGTGCCGGGCCGCCGCCTCCTGAGGGATGCGGCGGTCCTGGTCGCGGTGATGTCCGGCGGTCCGGAACCGCGCCTCCTCCTGACCAAGCGGTCCTCCCGGTTGCGGCACCATCCCGGGCAGATCGCCTTCCCGGGGGGCAAGACCGATGCGGGCGAAACCCCGGAAGAGGCCGCCCTGCGCGAAGCGGGGGAGGAGGTCGGCCTGCCCGCCCTTGCCGCCACGATCGTCGGACGGCTCCCGTCGCACGAAACGGTGACCGGTTTCACGATCACCCCGGTCCTCGCCCATATCCGGCCCTTCGACCCGGTGCCCGAACCCGGCGAGGTGGAGGAGGTGTTCACCGTCCCGCTCGCCCATGTGCTCGATCCCGCGAATTACGTCGTCGAGCGACGGCGCTGGCGCGGGGAGTGGCGCCGCTACTACGCGGTGCCCTATGGTCCCTACTACATCTGGGGCGCCACCGCCCGGATCCTGCGGGGGCTTGCCGACAGGGTGGAGGCGGCGTGAGGGGGACGGGACGCGGTGGAGCGGATTTCCGGTGACTGGCTGACGGCGCCCGCGACGCAGGCGGTGATGTCGATGCTCTCGGATGGCGGGCATCGGACGCTGGCCGTGGGCGGTTGCGTGCGCGACGCGCTTCTGGGGATGCCGGTCGCGGATATCGACATCGCCACCGACGCACGACCCGACCGGGTGATGGCGTTGGCGAAGGCCGCGGGCCTGCGTACGGTGCCCACCGGATTGCAGCATGGCACCGTCACGATCATCTCGGACGGCATCCCGCATGAGGTCACCACCTTTCGCCGCGACGAGGAAACGGACGGGCGTCACGCCACAGTCGCCTTTTCCGACGACGTGACGGAGGACGCGGCAAGGCGTGATTTCACCATGAACGCGCTTTACGCCGATGCGGCGGGCGGGCTGGTCGATCCGCTGGACGGTCTGCCGGACCTGCGCGCGGGGCATGTGCGGTTCATCGGCGACCCCGCGGCGCGGATCGCGGAAGATTACCTGCGGATCCTGCGCTTCTTCCGGTTCACGGCGCGGTATGGCGATCCGGATCTCGGCCTAGACGCGGACGGGATCGCCGCCTGCGCCGCCCATGCGGACGGGCTCGACCGGCTCAGCGGCGAGCGCGTCGGGCACGAGATGCGGCGCCTGCTGGCCGCGCCGGACCCGTCCCCGGCGGTCGCCGCCATGGCGGCGACCGGCATCCTGGCCCGCATCCTGTCCGGTGCGGATGCCGCCGCCCTGCCGCTGCTGGTGGCGTTCGGCGCGGACCGCTGGATCGCGCGGCTCGCCTGCCTCGGGGGCGATGCGGACCGACTGCGCCTGTCGAAGGCGGAGACGCGGACGCTGCACGATATCGCCACGGCCGCGCGCGACGGGACAGCCCCCTTCGCGCTGGGTGCCGATCTCGGCCCGGAGGCCCGCGATGCCCTGCTGGTGCGCGCGGCGCTCACGGGAACGCCGCCGGACCCGGCCGCCCTGGCTGAGGCGAGGGCGGGGGCCAGGGCGACCTTCCCCCTCGTCGCGGCCGACCTGATGCCCGCCCTGACCGGTCCCGCTCTCGGACAGGGGCTCGCCCGGGCCCGCGCCCTCTGGCTCGCGCGCCGGGGCGACGTTTCCCGCGACGACCTGATGGAGGCGGCCCGGGGGTGATCGACCCGCTCTACCTCTTCGTGTTCGCAGGACTCTTCACGCCCGGCCCGAACGTGATCCTGCTGACGGCGTCGGGTGCGCGATTCGGCCTGCGTCCGACCCTGCCGCATATCGTCGGGGTGGCCGTCGGGGTCGCGGTGACATCGGCGTTGACCTCGCTGGGGATAGGGGCGCTGCTCCTCGCCGCTCCGGCCCTGAAACTCACGCTGCAGATCGTCGCTTTCGCCTGGATCCTCTGGATGGCCTGGACGATCCTGCGCGCCTCTCGCGGCGGTGGCGGCGACGGGCGCGACCGTCCCTTCACCTTTGTCGAGGCGGTGCTGTTCCAGTGGGTTAATCCGAAGATTTGGATCGTGGCGCTGGCGGCGTCCAGCGGCTACGCCTCCAACCTCCCTCCTCCTCTGGAGGCCTTGCGCATCGGCTCGGCCTTCGGCGGCATCAACCTGTTCGTCTGCCTGTTCTGGACCTTCGCCGGAACGCTCCTGGCCTATCTGCTGACCTCTCCCGCGGCGTGGCGCGCGTTCACCGCGGTAATGGCGGCGGCACTGGCGGCATCCGGCGCGATGGTGTTTCTCGCCTGACCGCCCGGTGGCAATCCGTCCGCCATCCGTTATATGATCCGGACAACTGAGGCCCTGTCCCGATGTTCCGTTATTTCGAGAATCTGGTCGATCCGTATGCGCCGCATCCGGAGGACGACACCCCCCCGTCGCGGCTCTGGCCGTTCCTGAAGGAATATTCGCGTCCCTTCGCACGGGTCTTCGCGGTGACGGCGGTGATGGCCGTCGTGGTGGCGGCGGTGGAGATCTGGCTGATCTCCTATATGGGGCGGCTCGTGGACATCCTGTCGCGCAGCGCGCCGTCCGCCTTCCTCGCCGATTACGGCTGGGAGCTGATTATCGTTGCGGCGTTCATCCTTCTGGTCCGCCCGGCATTGCAGGCGTTCGATGTGCTGCTGCTGAACAACGCGATCCTGCCGAACTACGGCACTTTGATGCGCTGGCGGGCGCACAAGCACGTCCTGCGCCAATCGGTCGGCTGGTTCGAGAACGACTTCGCCGGCCGCATCGCCAATCGCATCATGCAGGCGCCCCCCGCGGCGGGCGAGGCGGTGTTCCAGGTCTTCGACGCCATCGCCTTCGCGCTCGCCTACCTGCTCGGAGCGGGAATCCTTCTGTTCGGGGCGGATCCGCGGCTGGTGATCCCGCTCCTGCTGTGGTTGGTCCTTTACGGGTTTCTCGTGCGCTGGACCGTGGCGCGGGTCGGGCCCGCGTCGAAGGCGAGCAGCGACGCGCGTTCCATGACCACGGGCCGCGTGGTGGATGCCTATACCAACATCCATTCCGTCAAGCTTTTCGCCCATGAGGGACGGGAGCTGGCCTATGCCCGCGACGCGATCGAGAAGACGCGGACCACGTTCCAGCGCGAGATGCGCATCTTCACGATCATGGACGTGGCGCTGGTGATGCTGAACGGCCTGCTGATCGTCGGGGTGGTCGGCTGGGGCATCGCGCTTTGGGTCGGAGGCTCGGCGAGCGTGGGCGTCGTGGCGGCGGCCACGGCGCTGGTGCTGCGGCTCAACGCCATGACCGGCTGGATCATGTGGGCGCTGACCTCTTTCTTCCGCTCCCTCGGCGTGGTGGAGGAGGGGATGGAGACCATCGCCCAGCCGATCCGCCTGCGCGATGCCGAAGGAGCCGCCCCGCTCACCCTGACCGACGGCGCCATCGATTTCCGGAACGTCACGCATCATTACGGCGGAGGTCAGGGCGGCGTGACCGACCTCACCCTGCACGTGGCACCGGGCGAGAAGGTCGGCGTGATCGGCCGGTCGGGCGCGGGCAAGTCCACGCTGGTGAAGCTGCTCCTGCGGTTCTACGACCCCGAGCGCGGCAGCATCGCCATCGATGGGCAGGACATCACGTCCGTCACCCAGGCGAGCCTGCGTCACGCCATCGGCATGGTCCAGCAGGACAGCTCCCTCCTCCACCGATCCGTGGCGGAAAACATCCGCTATGGCCGCGCCGATGCCACCCAGGCCGAGATCGAGGCCGCCGCCCAGAAGGCGCAGGCCCATGACTTCATCCTCGACCTCGCCGATCCGGAGGGGCGACCCGGCTACGGCGCGCAGGTGGGCGAACGGGGCGTGAAGCTCTCGGGCGGGCAGCGGCAGCGGATCGCGCTGGCCCGCGTGATCCTCAAGGACGCGCCCGTGCTGGTGCTGGACGAGGCGACCTCTGCCCTCGACTCGGAGGTGGAGGCCGCGATCCAGGACACGCTCTATGGCATGATGGAGGGCAAGACCGTCATCGCCATCGCCCACCGCCTTTCGACCATCGCCGCCATGGACCGGATCCTCGTCGTCGACGAGGGCCGCGTGATCGAGGAGGGGACCCATGACACGCTGCTCGCTGCGGGCGGACTCTACGCGTCGTTCTGGGCCCGGCAATCGGGCGGCTTCATCGACACGCGGGACCGCGACGGCGAGACCGAGGCGGCGGAATGATCCTCGCCCGGCTCGCCAACCTGATCCGCCCGTTCGACCGGGCCGAGGGGCCGCCGCCCGCGACGCTGATGGCGTTTCTGGGCTGGTCGCTTTCGGGCGCGTGGCCGGTGCTGGGGCTCGCCTTCGCGGTGTCCGCGCTCGCGGGCGTGACGGAGGTAGTGACCGCCTTCCTCCTCGGGGCCGTCATCGACAGCGCGCTGGGCTCGGCGGAGGGCTACTTCACCGACAACATCCTCCTGCTCGCGGGCTTCGTCGCGTTCTACGTTATCCTCCGGCCCTTGATCTTCGGCACCTCCGCGGCGTTCAACGGCGTCTCGGTGCAGCCGTCGGTCTATCCGCTGGTGCAGTCGCGACTGCATCGCTGGACCCTGGGACAGGCGGTGACGTTCTTCGACAACGATTTCGCCGGACGCATCGCCACCAAGCAGATGCAGACCGCCCGCGCCGTGACCGCGGTGACCTCCGAGACGATCAACGTCGTGGCCTTCGCGGCCTCCTCGCTGGTCGGATCGGCGCTCCTGCTGATCGCGATCGACTGGCGGATCGCCCTGTCGCTGACGGGGTGGATGGTCGCCTACATCCTGCTGATCCGCGCCTTCATGCCCCAGATCCGCAAGCGGTCGAAGGCCCGCGCCGCCGCCCGCGCCATGGTCACCGGGCAGGTCGTGGACACGATCACCAACATCAAGACGGTCAAGCTTTTCGGCCATGCGGAGCACGAGGACCGGTCCGCACTGGATGCGATGTCCACCTTCCGCGATCGGGCCATCGACTTCGGCTATGTCTCGGCCACGTTCCGGTTCGCGCTGATGTCGCTGGCGGGCCTGCTCCCTGTGCTCCTGATCGGCGGAGCGCTTTTGTTGTGGCGATCCGGAACGGCGACGCCGGGCGATATCGCCGCGGCGGGTGCCATCGCCATCCGCATCGCGCAGATGACCGGCTGGGTCAGCTTCACGCTGATGGAGATGTACGCCAATGTAGGCGAGATCGAGGACGGGATGAACACCCTCACGCCCCGCTGGACGTTGACCGACGCACCGGACGCGTTGGAGCTCGACCGGGCCGAGGGACGGTTGGCGGTGGAGGACGTGACCTTCGCCTATGGCCGGGAGGAGGGGGGCATCCGCGACCTCGCACTGACGCTGGAACCGGGGGAGAAACTGGGCGTGGTCGGCGCGTCGGGGGCGGGCAAATCGACGCTCGTGGCCCTGATCCTGCGGCTCTACGATCCGGAGCGGGGGCGGATCACCCTGGATGGGCGCGATATCCGCGACATCAGCCAGGACAGCCTCCGCCGACAGATCGCGATGGTCACGCAGGAGACGGCGATGTTCAACCGCTCCGCCCGCGACAACATCCTCTACGGTCGTCCCGACGCGTCGGACGCGGAGGTGGAGGATGCCGCCCGCCGGGCAGAGGCGCATGAATTCATCCAGGGATTGCGCGACCACAAGGGCAATACCGGCTACGGCGCGTTCCTGGGAGAGCGGGGCGTGAAGCTCTCGGGCGGGCAGCGGCAGCGGATCGCGCTGGCCCGCGCCATCCTCAAGGACGCGCCCGTCCTGATCCTGGACGAAGCCACAAGCGCGCTCGACAGCGAGGTGGAGGCCGCGATCCAGACGGCGTTGGAGCGCGTCATGGAGGACAAAACCACCATCGCCATCGCACACCGGCTCTCGACCATCGCACGCATGGACCGGATCGTCGTGCTGGAGGCGGGGCGCATCGTGGAGCGGGGGACCCATACGGAGCTGCTCGCCCTCGGCGGCACCTATGCCCGCTACTGGGAACGGCAATCCGGTGGCTTCATCGGCACCGAGGAGGATGCGGCGGACGGCCCGGAGGACGGGGATGTCGCCGCCGAGTGAGGTGAGTATCGACCGGCTGGGCCATCGGGGGGACGGGATCGCGCAGGGGGCTGGCGGCCCGCTCTACGTGCCCCGGACCCTGCCGGGTGAGACGGTTTCCGGCGAAGTGGAGGGCGACCGGATTCCGGACCCGAAGATCGTAACCCCGTCCCCGGACCGGGTCACCGCCCCCTGTCCTCATGCGCGCCGCTGCGGCGGGTGTGCATTGCAACATGCCTCGGATGCGTTCGTCGAAGGATGGAAGGCGGGGATCGTGCGTGATGCGCTGGCCCGGGTCGGGATCGCGGCGGAGATCGCCTCGGTCGAGACGTCGCCACCCGGAACCCGCCGCCGCGCCGCCCTGTCCGGTCGCCGCACCCGCAAGGGTTCGCAGGTCGGGTTCCACGTCCGCGGCTCGGACGAAGTGGTGGAAATCCCCGGTTGCCGCGTCCTGCATCCGCATATCGTCGCGGCCCTCCCCGCGCTGGCGGCGATCACCCGCATCGCCGCGACCCGAGGCGCGGAGATCACGCTTCACGTCACACATGGCCCGGTCGGCCTCGACCTCGACATCGTGGGGGCGAAGCCGTTCGATGGGGAGGCCATGCGCGCCCTCGCCCCCATCGCCGCCGCCTTCGTCCGGGTCACCTGGAACGGGGAGCCCGCCTTGCAGGCCACCGCTCCGTGGCAGGCGATGGGCGCGGCCCGGGTGGGCCCGCCCCCGGGCGCGTTCCTGCAGGCCACGCCGGAGGGGGAGGCGGCGCTGGTCGCCCGTGTCTGCGATATCCTCGGCGGCGCGTCCCGGGTGGTGGACCTCTTTTCCGGTTGCGGGACATTCACCTTTCCGGCGGCGGCCACGGCCCCGGTCCATGCGGTGGACGGCGACCGGGACCTGATCGCGGCGCTGGATGCGGGTGCGCGTCAGGCCACCGGTCTCAAGCGAATCTCGGCATCGGTGCGGGATCTCTTCCGCGAGCCGCTCGACGCAGGCGAGCTGGCCGCCTACGACGCGGCCATCATCGACCCGCCCCGGGCCGGCGCGACGGCGCAGGTGGCGGAGATCGCCGATTCGTCGCTCCGCCGGATCGCCTTCGTCAGTTGCGATCCCGGCACCTTCGCCCGCGACGCCGCCACGCTCGTTGCCGCCGGATGGCGCATGGGGGGTGTTATGGTGGTGGACCAATTCCGCTGGTCCCCCCATATCGAGCTGGTCACATCCTTCGAGAAGCCATGACCCGCGCCCGCCTCGCCACCTTCCTCGACCGCCCGTCCACGCGCAATTTCATCATTGCGGTGATCCTGCTCAATGCCGTGATCCTCGGGCTTGAGACGGTGCCGCCGGTGATGGACCGGATCGGCCCGATCCTGCTGGCCCTCGACACGGCCTGCCTCGCGATCTTCGTGGTGGAACTGGTGGCCAAGATGATCGCCCAGGGACGCCGATTCTGGACCCAGGGGTGGAACCTGTTCGACTTCGTGATCGTGGGCATCGCCCTCGTCCCCGGCTCCGGCCCGTTCAGCGTCCTGCGCGCGCTGCGCATTCTGCGGGTGCTGCGGATCGTGTCCGCCTTCCCCCGCCTGCGCCGGGTGGTGGAGGGATTCGTGACCGCGCTGCCGGGTATGGGCAGCGTGTTCCTCCTGATGGGGATCATCTTCTATATCGGCGCGGTGATGGCGACCAAGCTGTTCGGCGTGGCCTTCCCGCAATGGTTCGGCGATCTGGGCCGGTCCGGCTACTCCCTGTTCCAGATCATGACGCTGGAATCCTGGTCCATGGGGATCGTGCGGCCGGTGATGGAAATCTATCCCTATGCCTGGGCGTTCTTCGTGCCGTTCATCATGGTCACGACCTTCGCGGTGGTGAACCTTCTGGTCGGCCTGATCGTCAGCTCGATGCAGGACGCCCATGCGGAGGAAAGCAACGCCGCGACCGACGCCTACCGGGATGAGGTGATGGAACGTCTGCGCGCCATCGAGGAGAGCCTGCGCAAGCCGTGATACTGCAACCCGTTGGTCCGCAACGCAGGAACGGCGCATTGCTCACGGCCAATCGTCGCGTCAGGCCCGCCGTTCGATCACGCCCAGCTTCAGCAGGGAGAGCACCCGCGCCTCGATATCCTCGGCATTGAGGCCGGCGCTCGCATACATGTCGCGCGGCCCCGCCTGGTCGATGAACGCATCCGGCAGCACCATGGAGCGGTAGCGGAGCCCCTCGTCGAACACCCCCTCCTCGGCCAGAAGGTGCCCGACATGGCTGCCGAAGCCGCCTACCGCGCCCTCCTCGATGGTGAGGAGGACGTCGTGATCGCGCGCAAGCTTCAGGATAAGGTCCCGGTCCAGGGGCTTGGCAAAGCGCGCATCGGCCACGGTCGGGGAGATGCCCCGGGCCATCAGCTTCTCGCGCGCGGCCTCGATCTCCGAAAGCCGGGCGCCGAAGGACAGGATCGCGACCTGCTCGCCCTCGTGAACGATACGGCCCTTCCCGATCTCCAGCGGCACGCCCCGCTCCGGCATCTCGCAGCCGACACCCTCGCCGCGCGGGAACCGGAACGCGATGGGGCCGCCGTCATGGGCCGCCGCCGTCGCCACCATGTGTCGCAGCTCCGCCTCGTCCGCCGCGGCCATGACGGTGAAGTTCGGCAGGTTGGACAGATAGGCGATGTCGAAGCTGCCCGCATGGGTCGCGCCGTCCGCCCCGACGAGGCCCGCCCGGTCGATGGCGAACCGGACAGGCAGGTTCTGGAGCGCTACGTCATGCACCAGTTGATCGTAGGCGCGTTGCAGGAAGGTCGAATAGATCGTGCAGAACGGCTTCATCCCCGACGCCGCGAGTCCGGCGCAGAAGGTCACGCCATGCTGCTCCGCGATGCCCACGTCGAAGCAGCGGGCAGGGAAGCGTTCGGCGAAGAGGTTGAGGCCGGTGCCGTCCGGCATCGCCGCCGTGATGGCTACGATGCGATCGTCGTCGGCCGCTTCCTGCATCAGCGTCCGGGCGAACACCTTGGTATAGCTCGGCGCGTTCGAGGGCGCCTTCTTCTGCTCGCCGGTGGCGACGTCGAATTTCGCCGTCGCGTGGCCCTTGTCGGCGGCGCCCTCGGCGGGGCGGAAGCCCTTGCCCTTTTTCGTGATCGCATGGATCAGGATCGGCCCGTCCGCGCGCACCTTCACCGTGCGCAGGACGGCGACGAGCTGTTCCATGTCGTGGCCGTCGATGGGACCGACATAGCTGAACCCCAGCTCCTCGAAGAGGGTGCCGCCCACGAACGTTCCCTTGAGGAGATCCTTCGCGCGTTTCGCCCCCTCCTGGAACGGAGTCGGAAGGAAACCGACCGCCCCCTTGGCCGCGGCCTTCAGCTCCTGGAACGGCGCACCGGCATAGAGGCGGGAGAGGTAGCTCGACATCGCGCCCACCGGCGGGGCGATCGACATCTCGTTGTCGTTGAGGATCACGATCAGCCGGGTCTTGAGGTGGCCCGCGTGGTTCAGCGCCTCGTAGGCCATGCCTCCCGTCAGCGCACCGTCCCCGATCACCGCGATGGCATCGCCGACATCCTCGGCCCCCAGCTCCCGCCCGGTAGCAAATCCGAGCGCCGCCGAGATCGAGGTGGAGGCATGGGCGGCGCCGAACGGGTCGTAGGGCGATTCGGTTCGCTTGGTGAAACCCGAGAGGCCGTCCTTCTGCCGGATCGTGTCCATCCGGTCGCGCCGCCCGGTCAGGATCTTGTGCGGGTAGCATTGATGCGACACGTCCCAGATCAGCTTGTCGCGCGGGGTGTTGAACACCGCATGCAGCGCCACCGTCAACTCGACCACGCCGAGGCCCGCGCCGAGATGCCCGCCGGTCCGGCTGACCGCCCAGATCGTATCGGCGCGCAGCTCGTCGGCGACGCGCTGCAACTCGCGGTCGGGCATGGCCCGCAAGTCTGTGGGACCGGCGATGCGGTCGAGAAGGGGGGTCTTGGGCCGGTCGGTCATGCAGGTCACCTGTCGCGAGTCACCACGTAGCGGGCAATGGCGGTGAGGGTAGCGCCCTTCGGGCCGTAGGGCAAAAGGGCGGTTTCGGCTTCGGCCACCAGTGCTTCCGCGCGTGCCCGTGCTCCCTCCGCTCCCAGCAGCGAGACGAATGTGGCCTTGCCCGCGCCCGCATCCTTGCGCAGGGCCTTGCCCGCCGTTGCGGCGTCCCCCTCCACGTCCAGAAGGTCGTCGGCGATCTGGAACGCGAGGCCGAGACGGGCCGCATAGGCGAGGAGCGGGGCAGGGTCCTCCCCCCCGAGGAGCGCTCCCGCGCGGCAGGGCCATTCCAGCAGTCGCCCGGTCTTGAGCCGCTGGAGGTCGGAAACTTCCGCGAGGCTCAGCGGGGCGGGCGCGGTCTCGGCGGCGATGTCGAGCGCCTGACCGCGGACCATGCCAGCCGCTCCGGCGGCCTGCGCCAGGGTGCGGGCGAGGTCGGCGCGGATCGCACCGTCGGGATGGGTCGCGGGATCGGTCACGATCTCGAAAGCGAGCGACTGAAGCGCATCCCCGGCAAGCACCGCGACCGCCTCGTCCCAGACCCGGTGGATCGTGGGGCGACCGCGGCGCAGATCGTCGTCATCCATGCAGGGCAAATCGTCGTGGATCAGGGAATAGGCGTGCATCGCCTCGATCGTGGCCCCGACCCGCAGTGCCCGGTCCCGGGGCACGTCGAACAAGGCCGCCGATTCGAGCGCGAGACAGGCGCGCAGGCGCTTCCCCCCCTTCGTGGCGTAGCGCATCGCTTCGGCCACCGGGTCTGTGCCGAACGGAGCGAGGAGCGTATCAAGCGCCGCCTGCACCGCGCCTTGTGCGGCGGCCAGTCCGTCGGGAAGGGTCACATCCCCTCGGGCTTGGTTGTCCCGGTCGGCTGGCCCTTGGCGTCCAGCGTGATCTGGCGGACCTTCGCCTCGGCATCGTCGAGCTTGGCCGCGCAATGGTCCTTCAGGGCCGCGCCGCGCTCGTAGAGCTTGATGGATTCGTCCAGCGGCACGTCGCCCGAATCGAGGCGGGTCACGACCTGTTCCAGCTCCGCGATGGCCTGCTCGAAGGTCATCTTCTTCACGTCGTCAGCCATCGCCCCGCCTCCTCAGCACGTCCACATGCGCGGCCGCCGAGGCCGCCAACGCGTCGAGGTCATAGCCGCCTTCGAGGCAGGAAACCACCCGGCCGCCGCAATGCCGGTCGGCCGCGTCGCAGAGGCGTTCGGTGGCCCATGCGAAATCTTCCGTGGTCCAGTCGAGGCCTGCCAGCGGATCGTCCGCATGGGCGTCGAACCCGGCGGAGATCAGGAGGAGGTCCGATGTGAAAGCATCGAGCGCCGGGAGGATCCGGTCCTTCATCGCGCGGCGGAAGGCGCCGCCGCCACTGCCCGGGGCAAGGGGTATGTTGACGATATTTCCGTGGGCGCCGGTTTCCGACGGATCGCCGGTGCCGGGCCAGAGCGGCATCTGATGCGTCGAGACGAAAAGGGCACGCGACTCGTCCCAGAGCAGGTCCTGCGTGCCGTTGCCGTGATGGACATCGAAATCGACCACAGCCACGCGGGCGAGGCCACGGTCGTCGAGCGCGTGCTTCGCCGCGATGGCCACGTTGCCGAGGGTGCAGAACCCCATCGGCGTCGTCCGCTCCGCGTGATGGCCGGGCGGGCGCATTGCGCAGAACGCGTTCGGCGCGTGTCCGTCCAGCACGGCATCGACCGCCCGGATCGCCGCCCCGGCGGCAAGGCGCGCGGCACGCAAGGTGCCCGGCGACAGGAACGTGTCGGCATCGAGCTGGGCCCAGCCCTCGGCGGGGGAGGCGGCGGCGATGCGGTCGAGATAGTCCTGCGGGTGGCAGCGGAGGAGGTCCGCGTCGGACGCCTCCCGCGCCTCCTCCCGGTCGAGATCCATGTCCGACAGCGCGTCGAGCACCACCCGGAGGCGCGCCACCTGTTCGGGATGCCCCGGCGGGTTCTCGTGCCGGAGCGCGTCCGGATGCGTGATGAGCAGGGTCAGAGCGGGCCTCTTCCGTTTGCGATGGATATCCCGGGGAGCCGGAGGCGGGGGCGTCAGTCGGGGGCGAGCATGTAACCCTCGCCGCGTACCGTCTGAAGATAGCGGGGCTGCTTCGGGTCGGTCTCCAGCTTGCGGCGGAGACGGGTGATCTGGACGTCGACGGCGCGCTCGTTGGTCTGGCTGCCGTCGCGGCCCAGCTTCTCGACGAGGATGGACCGGCTGACGGCTTCGTGGGGCGTGGCCGCGAAGATCCGCATCAGCGTCGTCTCCGTCGCCGTCAGTCGCACCGGGTCCTGCCCCTGCCAGAGTTCCCCGCGTTCGAGGTCGTAGCGCACCGGGCCGAGATGCAGGATCTTGGGCATGGCCCCCCCACCGGCGGGGGCGCGCCGGAGGATCGCCTTGAGCCGCAGCAGAAGCTCCCGCGGCTCGAACGGCTTGGACAGGTAATCGTCGGCCCCCGCTTCCAGCCCGGTGATACGATCCGAGGTCTCGCCCTTGGCGGTCAGCAGCAGGATCGCCATCTCCCTCGTCTCGCGGATCTCCGCGCAGAGCACGATCCCGTTGTCGCCGGGCATCATCACGTCGAGGACCGCGATGTCGAAGTCGAGCCCCGCCAGAAGGCGCCGCGCGTGGTTCGCATCGCGGGCGCCGGTCACGAGGTAGCCGTTCCGGGACAGGAATTTCTGAAGCAGGGTCCGGATGCGCTCGTCGTCATCCACCAGCAGGATATGGGCCTGATGGTTCGGGCTCGCGTCATGCGCCGTCGGGCGGGCCTCGGAATTCATCTGTCGCCTTCCCTGGTGGCCGCGGCGTGGCGGCGCAGTTCCGGGTCCATCATATGCTCAAGAACCTGACGGAATCCAGCGACGGCGTCGGGGCCCGCCTCCCGGAAGGCCGCGCGCATCCGGGCCCGTTGCGCGGTGGACAGATCCGCTTCAAGCGCGGCCCCGGATTCCGTGAGGTGGAGATGGCGTTCGCGCCGGTCCCGTGTGCCGACCCGACTTTCGACCAGTCCGTCCTCCACCAGGGTCCGCAGGACGCGGTTCAGGGATTGCTTGGTGACGCCGAGGATCGCCAGCAGGTTGTTGACGGTGGTGCCCGGCGTCCGGTGGATGAAGTGCAGCGCACGGTGGTGGGCGCGCCCGTAATCGAGATCGGCGAGGATCCTGTCGGGATCGGCGGTGAACCCGCGATAGGCGAAGAACATCGCTTCGATGGCGCGGCGCAACTGCTCGTCCGTCAGGAAAAGCAGGGTCTCGCTGTCGATGCGGTCGTCGGCCATGCCGGTCCCCCTCCGCCGAAAACTACGTCAGCGTTGTTGACATTCCAAGGGCGTATTGTTAGCCGGAGGCACTTTCCACGCAATAATATGTCCGAAACGGGTATATTTACGACACGAACGGGATGGAGAAGCGGATGGCTGGTTCATATGCCGAGATGGACGGCAAGATTTGGATGGACGGGAAGCTGATCGAATGGGGCGATGCGAACGTGCATCTGCTGACCCATGCGATGCATTACGCCAGCGCCGTGTTCGAGGGCGAGCGGGCCTATTCCGGCACCATCTTCGAATCGCGCAAGCATTCGGAGCGGCTGCATTATTCGGCGCGACAGCTCGATATGGAGATCCCCTGGACCGTCGACGAGATTGAGACCGCCAAGTACGAGACGATGAAGGCCAACGGGTTGGAGGACGCCTATGTCCGCGTGCTGGCATGGCGGGGGGCGGGCGAGGATATGGGCGTCAGCTCGGCGCGCAATCCAGTGCGGATGGCGGTCGCGACCTGGGCCTGGGGCAACTATTACGGCGACGCCAAGATGCGCGGCGCCAAGCTCGACATCGCGAAGTGGAAGCGGCCGTCGCCGGAGACGGCGCCGAGCCATGCCAAGGCCGCGGGCCTCTACATGATCTGCACCATGTCCAAGCACGCCGCCGAAGCGAAGGGTTGCTCGGATGCCATGATGTTCGATTATCGCGGCTACGTGGCGGAGGCGACGGGCGCCAACATCTTCTTCGTCAAGGACGGGGAGGTGCACACGCCCGACCCCGATTGCTTCCTCAACGGGATCACCCGGCAGACGGTGCTGGGAATGCTGCGCGACCGGCAGATCAAGGTCCACGAGCGGCACATCATGCCCGAGGAGCTGGAAGGGTTCGAGCAGTGCTGGCTGACCGGGACGGCGGCCGAAGTGACGCCGGTGGGACAGATCGGGGATTACAATTTCGAGGTCGGCGCGATGACGCGGGACATCTCCGAGAGCTACGAGAAGCTCGTCCGCGCCTGACCCATGGGCAGACGGGCTAGGGGCCCCGCCTCATAAGAGACGGGGCCGATTACTGGTTAAACATTTCCACTCACATTTGCAGGGTTCCCGGCGCGGCGCTTCGGGTGGGGGCAGAGGATGCGCCGCGCCGGGTGACATGAGCTTGCGCTCCTGCAGGAACCGGTATGGCGCTGGGATCGGGCGGATTTCAGGTCGGCGCGGGCCCTGTGCGGGACCATTTCGGGGCATGATCGTGACGGGGTTAACGCGATTCGCGCGCGACCCCCGGACTGCGAAGGCTTGAATGCCGGGTCCGTCCGCGCCACCTTGACCGGGATGAATGCCCCCCGACCCCTGTCGCCCGTGCCGGACGCCGTACATTTCCATCGCACGGAGCTGGGCGTGATCCTGTCTCTCTACGGCCGGATGGTGGCGGCGGGCGAATGGCGCGATTACGGCATCTCCGCTCTGCGGGAGGTGGCCGTCTTCTCCGTCTTCCGCCGCACTGCCGAACAGCCGATGTACCGGATAGAGAAGCGACCCCGGATGGCGGCCCGGCAGGGGATGTACTGCGTCATCGGAATGGACGGACGCATCCTGCGCCGGGGGCACGATCTCAAGACGGTACTGCGCGTGCTGGAGCGCAAGTTGATCCGGGCGGTGGATTAGAGGCGCTTCAGTCGTCGCGCCCCGGTTCGGTCGGATCGTCGGAGAACAGCGCGACCTTGTTTCCCTGCGGATCGCGCAGGTAGCCCACGTGGAAATGCGGGCCGTAGGCATCGCGGAACCCGGGCGGCCCGTCGTCGGACCCGCCCGCGGCGAGGCCTGCGGCATGCAGATCCCGGACCCGGCGCTGCGTCCCCGCGTCGAACGCCACCATCGAACCGTTTCCGCCCGTGGCTGGCCGCCCGTCGAAGGTCGGCTTGACGTAGAGGTCGGGCGGTACGACCGCCTGTCCGGGTTCGGCGGACAGGACATAGCTCAGCCCCCCGGCCCCGTCGTCAGCCCGTAGCCGAGGGGCAGCAGGATCGCGGACCAGAACCGCTCCGCCGCCCCGAGGTCGTCGGCGCCGACGGTGACATAGCCAATCATGCCGACGTCACCCGCCGCCGCGCGGTGATCTCCCCGTCGATGCCGGACTCCCCGTCGGCACCGTCCGCGATGCGCCGCCGGGCTGCGTCGAGCGGCTCGTAGGCGGTGGCCATGTGGAAGGAATTGGCGTGGAGCAGCGTCGTCTCGTTCGCCATGATGCCGACATGACCGCGCCAGAACACCAGATCGCCCCGACGCAGGGGCTCGCCCTCATGGACGGGGCGGCCGATCTCCGCCTGCTGATCGCTGTCGCGGGGGCAATCGATGCCGCAGGCGACCAGTGCCTGCTGCACCAGGCCCGAACAATCGATCCCCCAGCGCGAGCACCCGCCCCAGAGATAGGGCGTCCCGAGAAACATGTCGGCGACCCCGACCGGATCGCCGAACCGCGCCCGCAGGGATTGCAGGTGGGTGGTCGGGACGAAATGACCCGTCGAGACGCGCTGGAACGCGCCAAGATCTGCGGTGACCCGGACATGGCTGCCGAAGAAGATGGCGATTTCCGGCGGGGCCTTGAGGCGGGCCTTTGGGTAGAGATGGGTGGCCGGAGACGCGACCCAGTGGGTGGCCGCCTCCTGCCGGGCGAGGGCGGCGGACAGGACGTAGCCGCAATATCCCTCGCGCAGGGATTGCCCGTAGGCATAGCCGTCGCGCTCGTCGATCACGCGGAACGCCTCGCCGAACAGAAGCTGGCTGGCGCGGTCGCCCCGCGGCGTGTCCGAGAGGTTCACGAGCGGCTGCTGCACGCTGCGGACCGTGCCCTTGACGTAGCGCGCGGCCTGGACCGTTCCGCGCAGTTCGTGGGCGGCGGCGTGGCCGTTGGCGGGGGTGACGCGCGGATCGGGCGCGCTCATCCATCTCCCCCGAGATCGAGGATCCTGGGCAGGGCGTCGAGGATCGCCCGCGCGCCCATCCCCGCGCCGCCCTTGGGCCGCGCGGGTGCCGCGACGGGGGTCCAGCCGTAGATGTCGAAATGCGCGAAGCGGGGCGTGCCCCGGACGAACCGGTCGAGGAACAGGGCCGCGGTGATCGAGCCGCCCATCCCGCCGGAGGGCGCGTTGTCGAGATCGGCGATCCCCGGCTCGATCAGCGCCTCGTAGGGGCGGTGGAGCGGCAAACGCCAGAGCGGATCGCGCACCCGCCGCCCCGCCTGGGCCAGCGCCATCGCGAGGGCGTCGTCATCGGTGTAGAAGGGCGCGAGGTCCGGGCCCACGGCCGTGCGGGCCGCACCGGTCAGCGTCGCCATGCAGATGGTGAGGTCGGCGGGCCGCTCGGATGCGTAGGCGAGCGCATCGGCGAGGACCAGCCGCCCCTCCGCATCGGTATTGTTGATCTCCACCGTCAGGCCGTTGCGGGCGATGAGGATGTCGCCGGGCCGGAAGGCGTTCCCGGCCACGGCGTTCTCCACCGCCGGGATCAGGACGCGCAGGCGCAGGGGCAGGTTCTGCGCCATGATCATCGAGGTCAGACCAAGGACGGTTGCAGCGCCGCCCATATCCTTCTTCATGATGCCCATCGACGCGCCCGGCTTGAGGTTCAGGCCGCCAGTGTCGAAGCAGACGCCCTTGCCCACGAGGGTGAGCGACGGCCCGTCTTCGCCGCCGGTTCCCGCCCAGCGCAGGTCGATCAGGCGGGGCGCCCGGGGCGAGGCGCGGCCGACGGCGTGGATCATCGGGAAGTTCGCGTCCAGCAGGGCGTCGCCGGTGGTGACATCCATCTCGCCCCCATGGGCCCGGGCGAGATCGCGGCAGGCGGCCTCCAGTTCGGCGGGGCCCATGTCGGAGGCGGGGGTGTTGATGAGGTCGCGGGTCAGCGCCTCGCCCGCGGCGATCGCCTGAAGCCGGGCGGCATCGACCCCGCGCGGCACCCGCAGGCGGGGCATGTCCCCGTCCGTTCCGGCGTAGCGAGTGAAGCGGTATCCCGCCAGAAGCCAGCCCAAGGCCGCCTCCTCCCGCGCATTTTCCGTCAGATCGCCTTCGAGGGCGTAGGTCCCGTGGCCGAGGGCGGCGGCGGCCCGCGCGAACAGGAACCGGCCCCGCGCATGGTCCGTCGGCGTGCCCCAGCCGAACAGGATCCGCGCCACCGAAAGGTCGGGCGCGGGCAGCCGGAGCACCTGTCCCGCGCGGCCGGTGAAATCGCTGGCCGCGACCCAGTCGCGGACGGGTTCCTCCTGTCCGGCGAGCCAGTCGTCGAAATCGGCCTGAGCGACGATGCGGATGGGAATGGCGCGGTCGTCGGGCGCCGCGAAGCGGAGGGTGGCGGGCATGTCGGGCGGCATCCTCGGCATTGGTCGGGCGCGGCGGGCGGTCGGGCGAATGCCCGCCACCCTAGCCGCGCATGCCGCCGCCGCAAGACCCGGCGGGCGCCGGGGTCAGGCCACGGTGCCGCGGCGGACGATCCAGTGGTCGAGCGTGTCCGGGCGACCGAGGCGCAGCATCCGCTGCGTGCAGGCGACCAGCGCGGCCTCGTTCCCCGTCCGGAGGCAGTCGAGCACGGAGCCCGCGATCCGCTCCAGCGTGCGCATCCCGATCTCCCGTCCGAGGGCGGCGAGGTCGTCGGCGGTGCGTGTGAGACCGGAAACATGCCGTTCGGACAGTTGCAGGCGGGCAAGCCCCAGGAGCTGCTCGATCTCGGAAAGCCGGGCGGCGATGTGGGCTTCGGCGGCGGCACCATGGCGGCGGCACAGCGCCGACAGGACGTCGTGGTCGAATTCGACGGCTTCGTCGGATCTGGGGAAGGTCAGCGTCTCGGTCATGTCATGCCTCTGGTCTCGTCAGCCCCCACGGCCTTGACGCAACCTCGCCCCCATTCGGGGCAAAACCGTGACGCGCTCCGGGCGGCAATCCGAGAATTCCCTCGAATTGCGCGGACCCATTGCCTAGAAGGTGCTTCGATCCGCCGGGGGACGCCGCGCCATGAGAACCGCCAAACCGCTGCCGAAATCGCTCGTCCAGCGGTATCACGGCTGGAAGGCCACGACCTTCGCCGAGAACGCCGCCTGGTACCGGCGTCTGGCCGAGGACGGGCAGCGGCCGCGGGCGATGGTCATCTCCTGCTGCGACAGCCGGGTCCACGTCACCTCGATCTTCGGCGCCGAGCAGGGGGAGTTCTTCATCCACCGCAACATCGCCAACCTCGTCCCCCCGCACGAGCCCGACGGTTTGCGTCACGGCACGTCGGCCGCGATCGAATATGCGGTTCTCGGCCTGCGGGTGGCGCAGATCATCGTGCTGGGCCATTCGCAATGCGGCGGAGTCCGGAGCTGCGCCGAAATGTGTTCTGGCGAGGCGCCGGAGCTGGACCGGCCCGAAAGTTATGTCGGGCGCTGGATGGACGTGCTGCGCCCCGGCTGGGATGCGGTGAGGGGGATCGAGGATGCGGATGCGCGGCTGGAGGCGCTGGAGAAGCAGGCGGTGCTGACCTCCCTCGACAACCTGATGACGTTCCCCTTCGTGGCGGACGCCGTGCAGAGCGACGACCTCGCGCTGCACGGCCTCTGGAACGACATCACCGCGGGCGCGCTGGAGATCTACGAGGCGGCCACGGACCGCTTCGTTCCGCTCTGACGAGCCCCGCCCGGTCGCGCGTCAGGCGATGGCGGGCCGCTTCGACAGGATCCGCGCGTCCAGCGTCTCCGCGATCTGCACCGCGTTCAGCGCCGCGCCCTTGCGGAGGTTGTCGCTGACGACCCAGATGTTGAGCCCGTTGTCGATGGTGCTGTCCTGCCGGATCCGGCTGACGAAGGTGGCGAAGTCGCCGACGCATTCGACCGGCGTGACGTAGCCGCCATCCTCGCGCTTGTCGACGACCAGGACGCCGGGCGCCTGACGCAGGATGTCGCGCGCCTCGTCCTCGTCGAGGAAATCCTCGAACTCGATGTTGATCGCCTCCGAATGGCCGACGAAGACCGGCACGCGCACGCAGGTGGCGGTGACCTTGATGGACTTGTCGAGGATCTTCTTGGTCTCGGCGCCCAGCTTCCATTCCTCGCGGGTCGATCCGTCCTCCATGAACGATGTCGCAATGCGGGATCACGTTGAACGCGATCTGCTTGGGATAGACGTTCGGCGCACGCTCCTGACCGGGGACGTACACGCCCTTGGTCTGGTCCCAAAGCTCGTCCACGGCGGCCTTTCCGGTGCCGGACACGGCCTGATAGGTCGACATCACCACCCGCTTGATCCGGGCGCGGTCATGCAACGGCTTGAGCGCCACGACCATCTGCGCGGTGGAGCAGTTCGGGTTGGCGATGATGTTCTTCTTCGCGTAGCGGTCCACGGCCTCGGGGTTGACCTCCGGCACCACGAGCGGGACGTCCGGGTCGTAGCGATAGAGCGACGAATTGTCGATCACGATGCAGCCCGCCTTGGCGGCGCGGGGGGCGTGGACCTTGGTGGCGTCCGATCCGATGGCGAAGAACGCGATGTCCCAGCCGGTGAAGTCGAACTGCTCCAGATCCTTGGTCTTGAGCGTGCGGTCGCCGAAGCTCACCTCGGTCCCGAGGGACCGGCGCGACGCGAGCGCCGTGATCTCGTCGACGGGAAACTCCCGCTCGGCGAGGATGTTCAGCATTTCGCGGCCCACGTTTCCCGTGGCGCCGCAGACGACGACCCTGTAACCCATGTCAGCCTCCCTTGGGGGACGGCCGGGAGCTATACCCCCCTCCCGCCCGCGTAAAGACGCCGAAGGTCGCGCAATGCGGTCAGGCCGCCTCCTCCCGCGAGAACGCATAGATCAGGCACCCCGCCAGCAGCGCCAGCGCGAAGGCCCCGAACAGCGCGCGGTAGCCGTCCATCCCGCCGCCCGCACCCGCGAACAGGGGGCCGGTCGCGAATTGCATGACACCCACGCCGCCGATGCTGAACAGGTTCAGGAGCGTCACCCCGCGGCCCACCAGATGCGGCGGCAGAAACGCGCGACCGTGGGCCATGCAGACGGCATAGGTCATGCCCAGCGCCCCGATCCCCGCCAGAAGCGCGGTCGATGCGCCGAGACCCGGAACCGGCATCCACCACAGGATCGCGCAGAGGCCCGCCCCGACGAGGTTGCCCGCCAGCACCACCCATTTCCGGGTCCCGAACACCCGGTCGAGGGGTCCGTAGGCGAGGCTGCCCGCGATCATCGCGAGGCCCATCACGAGGGTCACGGTTCCCACATGCACCACGCCGTAGCTGTCGGCGATGTAGGGTCCCGCCCAGAGCCCGCGCAGTCCCGCCGCCGGGGCATAGTTGACCAGCATCATCGCGAGGATCGGCCAGAGCGCCGGGATGCGGAGTACGTCCATGAGCGAACCCCGCGCGCCGCCCTCCACCGCCTCCGGATCGCGGACCGCGACCCAGCAGGCGACGGCCACAGCCACCGTCACCGCCGATAGAAGCGCCAGCGCCCCGCGCCAACCGAGCGCCTCGGCCGCCCAGGACAGGGGGAGCGACGCCGCGATGTTCCCGAGGTTTCCCACCCCCACCAGGGTCGCGGCGAGGGTGGCGAAGACCGCGGGGCGGAACGTCCGCGCGAAGATGTAGTAGCTCGCCATCAGGACGGGCGCGCAGCCCGCGCCGATCAGGCCCATGGCCAGCGAAACCTGCCATCCCGACTGGGCCACTGCGAACAGCGCGGCGCCGCCCCCGCCCGCCACCCCGAGCAGGATCGCCGCCGTGCGCCGCGGCCCGATCCGGTCGAGCGCCCATCCGATGGGGATCTGCATCGCCGCGAAGGACAGGAACCAGATGCCGGACGCCCGGCTGAGATCCGCGGCGCCGAGGCCGAGATCGGCATCGAGATCGGGCGCGAGGACTGCGAGGAACGCCCGGTAGAACTGGCTGAGCACGTAGCCCAGCGTCAGGAAAGCGATCCCGGCGCGCATAGATGTCTCCTCCGCGCGCTTCGGTGGCACGGGGCGCGGGCGCCCGCAAGGTTCGGGGTCGGGGTTCCGGGGCGGGCCGGACGGGTGGACAGCCCCCCGATCCGCGGCCAGGGTGCCGCCATGCGCGATGCCTCCCCGCTCCAGGCCCCCGATATCGGTCCCGCCGCGCCCCGCGGGGCGATGTGCACCGATTGCGGTCTGTCGCGGATGGCGCTTGCGCCCCGCTGCGGCACCGCCTGCCAGTTCACGGTGCCGGACTTTCCCGCCCGCGAGGCGGCGGCCCACGGCACGTCCGGCGGCGACGACCATTTCGGCCCGCATCTCGCGATGCATCGCGCCGCCCTGACGCCGCCCGCGCCGGGCGCGCAATGGACCGGCATCACCACAGCACTCGCCGCCGACCTGCTGGCGCGGGGCATCGTCACCGCGATCCTCACGCTGGCCCCGGCCGAGGACGATCCGTTCCGACCGGTCCCCGTCATCGTGACCGAACCCGAGGGCATGGCGGCGGTACGCGGGATGCGGATGGGCTACGCGCCGCTGCTCGCCCTGCTGGAGCCCGCGATGGCGCAGGGGCATACCCGGATCGGCATCGTCGGCATCCCGTGCCAGGTCCACGCCCTGCGCGCGATCGAGGCGGAGCTGGGGCTGGAACGGCTCTACGTCATCGGGACGCCCTGCAGCGACAACACCACGACCGAGAATTTCCACGCCTTCCTCGCCCGACTGACCGACACGCCGGAGCGCGTCACCTATCTGGAGTTCCGGGCCGATTACCGGGTGGAGATGCGCTTCGACGACGGGCGCGTCCGCCTGATCCCGTTTCTCAAGCTGCCGTTGTCGGACCTGCCGCCGGACTTCTTTCCGCTGACCTGCCGGACCTGCACCGACTACACCAATCGGCTGGCCGACATCACCGTGGGCTACATGGCCGGGGACGGGGTGCAGTGGCTGATCGTGCGCAATGCGCGGGGGGCGGAGATGCTGGCGGGTCTGGGCGACCGGGTGACCCTGTCGCCGCTGACATCGCGGGGCAAGCGGGCGGCGGCGGTGAAGGGGTTCGCGGCGAATACCGAACGGGCGGCGGGAGGCCTTCCGCTGCGGCGGATGCCGGACTGGGTCCGGCCCATCGTGGCCTGGCTGCAACCGCGGATCGGCCCCCGGGGCCTGGAATTCGCTCGCGCCCGGGTGGAGATGAAGGCGGTGGAGACGATCCTCCACCTCCGCCGGGCCATGCCGCATCGTATGAAGCACATGATCCCGGACCATGTCTGGCGCCTCGCCGAACCCTACGGCCTGCGGCCCGAACCCGGCGAGCGCCACGACAGCAGCAGAAGCGACCAGCCGAGCAAGCCCTGACCGTGCCGGGACGGCGTGGCCGCCTCCGCGAAGGTCAGGATCCGGGCCAGTGCAGCGGGGCTCGGCGGCGCGCCGGTCACCGCCTGTCCCGCCTGTCCCGGCAGGATCGTCCGATAATAGCCGTAATGGACCTGCGGCGAGAGCCAGCCGAACGCCGCGAACATCCCGAGCGCCAGAAGGATGCGGCCCGTCCGTCGCAGGTCGCGTCAGCGCAGGAACAGGGCGAGCGTTCCGGTGCCCATCCCCGCCGACAGAATGAGCACCCCCGCCACTTGCGACGGCGTCAGGGTGAAAGGGCTGTTCGCGCCATAGGGCATCCTTCCCCCCGGCCATTGCCGCCCCATCCCGCCATGCGCTAAGCCCGGCCAAAGCGACCGAGGCCCCGATTGCCCGTAATCCATCCATCCAACGTCCGTCTGCGGACCGGCCCTTTTGCCCTCCCCGTCCGGGCCGTGACGGGTGTTTCGGCCGCGGTTCGTCGGGGCCGGATCGCGCCGGGGCCCGGTGGGTCCGTCCGCCTGGATCGTTCCGGCGGAACAGGGCGTGGACAGGATCGCGCCAGATGACGGAGCTGATCGTCACCAACCTCAACCCGCGCTACACCGGCGTTTCCTCGACCGCCGCGCGCCTCGTCCGCGTGCAATCGGCGATGTACGACATGGCGCTGGCGGGATACCCGCTGCCCGATTGTCCGGGCCCCGTGACACTGACCGCAGCGCGGGCCCTGTCGCGTTCGCCGTCGCGGGGCGTGACCGTCTGGCATGTGCGGCGCAACAACGAGATGCGGGCGGCGCTCTGGGCGCGGGACGTCCTGCGCCTGCCGATCCGGATCGTGTTCACCACCGCCGGAACGCATCGCCATTCGCTGTTTCCACGCTGGCTCATGTCGCGGATGGATGCCCTGATCGCGACGATGCCCGCCTCCGCCCGGGGCAAGCCGCATGTGGAGGCCGTCGTGCCCCACGGCGTCGATTGCGACATTTGGCGACCGGCCGAGGACCGTGCCGCCGCTTGGTCCGCGACGGGGTATCCCGGAAAGCGGGGCGTGGCCGCTGTCGGGCGCATCCGGGAGAGCAAGGGGACCGACCGGTTTGTCGACACGATGCTCCGCGTGCTGCCCAATCATCCGGACGTGACCGCACTCGTCCTGGGGCAGGCGCGTCCGCAGCACGCGGCGTTCCTCGACGGTCTGAAGGAACGCGTTCGTGCGGCGGGGCTGGCGGATCGCCTGTTGTTCCCGGGGGAGGTTCCGCCCGCGGAGATGCCCGCCCTGATCCGTGCCTGCTCGCTTACTCTGCCGCTTCCGCGCTATGAACCCTACGGCATGACGCCGCTGGAGGGGATGGCGTCGGGCGTTCCGTTCGTGGGGTCGCCGACCGGGGATTTCCGCACCTTTGCCGCCGACGGGTCCGCCGGGATCGTCGTGGAGGAGGAACATCTGGTGGAGGACGCGGGAGCGGCGGTGGATGCGCTCCTGTCCAACCATGGCTGGCTGGAGGGGATGTCGCGGACGGCACGGCAGCGGGCGGTGGAGATCCACTCCATCGCGCGGGAGGCGGAAGGGATCGGGCGGGTCTACGAAATGCTGTGGGAGCGGGGATGAGACCCGTTCGGGATCAGGGCTTTAGGGCGCGGGACTTCATCGCGGCATAGAAGGGCCAGGCGGCCATGAGGAGGTCGTCGCGCTCGACCGGGGGGAGGGGGCCTTCGGCGCCCGCGAAGCCGGTGGATCGGTGGACGGATCCGTACCAGTGGGACGCCCAGATGCCGTCTGCGGGGTGGCCTCCTTCGGGCCAGCGGAGCATGGTTCCGGCCCCGTCCAGGCCGAGTTCGGCGCAGAGTTTCTCAAGCATCTTCCGGGGGTTGGCGCGCAGGTCCGAGGTGTCGAGAACGAGGCCGCCGAGACGGTCGTAGAGGGTCGCCTGGGCAGCGAAGGCGAGGTCGTCTTCGGTCGCCTCCTCCCGCTTGGCACCATAGCTCGCGATGACCCGTGCGGGGTGCCGGATCAGGTGCAGGTGGACCGCGCCATCCGTCCAGTCGAGCGGCATCCCGGCGACCATGTGATGGGCCATGTGCTTCTGGTAGATGTGGGGATTTCCGTCGCAGGCGCAAAGGCTTGCGACCTCCGCCGGATCGGTGGACTGGCTGCCGAGGATCGCATCCCGCATCGGGTGGTCGGCCCCGGTGGCGGCGAGGAAGGCGGCGTAGAACGGCTCATCCAGAACCTCGAAACCGGGCCGTGCGGCGAAGGCGTACATCATCGCGGTGGAGAGGTTCCGGGGGCCGGACCAGGCGAGGATCCTCATTGTGCACCATTCGTGCATACGGACGTATGACAGCCGTGCATACAAATACGCGCACCGATATAGTGCGAGACGGGCGTGTCTGTGCGGACCGGACGGGTGAGATGGTCCGGCGGAGGTCTCGTCGCTCTCGCCTTCAATACCGGGTGCGCGCCGCCCGAAGTCCCGGTCCCGGCACCTGAAATCGCGGTGCCCGGCCGTCGGGTCGCTGGATATCCGGACCGAGAAGAAGCGGGGCCGGTCACGGGGTCACGAGCGCCTTGTAAAGGGCGCGCAGGCGGATGGTGACGGGGCCGGGTTCGCCGTCCCCGATCGTCCGGCCGTCGATCGACCCAACGGGCGTCTGGGCGCCGAAGGTTCCGGTCAGGAACGCCTCGTCGGCGGCATAGGCATCGACGAGGGAGAAGTTGCGCTCCGCCACCGGGATATCGTTCGCCCGGCAGAGGTCGATGACCTTCTGGCGGGTGATCCCGTTCATGCAGTAATCGCCGGTGGAGGTCCAAACCGCGCCGCGCCGGACGATGAAGAAATTGCAGGCGTTGGTCGTGTTCACGAAGCCATGCACGTCGAGCATCAGCGCCTCGTCCGCGCCGGCCTTTTCGGCGGCGATGCAGGCGAGGATGCAGTTCAGCTTGGAATGGGAGTTGAGCTTGGGATCCTGCGTCATCGGCAGGCCGCGCATGTGGGGGACCGTGGCGAGGCGGACGGGGCGGGCGATCTTCGGGCGCGAATGTTCCATGATGATGACCATGGTGGGGCCGGACACCGAGAGGCGCGGATGCTGGAACGGCAGGCGCTTGACCCCGCGGGTGACCATCAGGCGGGCATGGGCGTCGGTCTCCATCCCGTTGGCCTTGCGGGTCTCCTCGAGCGCGTCGGCCACCTCCGCGCGGGTGCGGCCGATATCGAGGTCGATGGCGCGGGCCGCCTCGAACAGCCGGTCGAGATGTTCGTCCCGGAAGGTCCAGCGCCCGTCATAGAGGCGCAGTCCCTCCCACACGCCGTCGCCGAGCATGAAGCCCGAATCATAGACGCTGACCTTGGCGTCGGCCCGGGGGGTCAGGGCGCCGTCGATCCAGATGAGGATGTCGGCGTTGCGCGCGTCCTCCTCGGCGTCATGGGTGGAGATCTCGACCATGGCGGGAACCTTGCCCGGCGCCGGTGCGGATGCAAGCGGTGCGCTGCGGGGTGGGGGGGTATCGGGGCGTGAGGGGGAATGTCGCTGCGGGCGACAGGCGGGGGCAACGGTCGGGCCGGTCTTCGAGGTGTCGCCGAAGGCTGGCGAGGGGGCGGCGGTCGGGGCGTGACGCCGGTTCTGCGCGGCGACGGGTCGATGCCGGTCGGGTCGCGCGTGGAACGTCGCGCATCTCCGGCTCGATGCGGCAGATTTTCCGAATTCCATCGACGGGCCGCGTCACGCAGTATCGGCCCAAACGCCGAGCATTTCCGACCCAGACCGGTCTTTCGCCGCGGCCGGGGCTAAGGTCGGCAGGGCGGGACTAAGTTGCCCTACACGGCATCCCCTTGAGTGTCCGCTTTGGGGACCTAGGCGAGTCGGGACCAGCCGTACTCTGCTCCCTGCAGTCACCCAGTTATCTCCACCGAGGAGCAACGATACCAACTTTGTCCGCGGCCTCGCGGTCTACAATCTAAGGCCGAAAAATAGAAGGCCCGCACAGATGAACCAGATCACCCAATGAGGGAGTTGTAGTATGCCTGCACCCTTTCGCTTTAGCCATTGCACTTGAACGAACCAAACAATTCCCCAACTGCAGAAGAGTGCAATCAGGCTCTTTAGGATTAAATCCTCGGCAGGACCCAAATCCCAGAGTGCAACTCCAAACAGCAGAAGCGCGATAGCCAGCAGATCCACCGACAGCATTTGAAATGCGCCCATTGCTTGAACCCAGTGCCGGGTCAAGTTCCGGGCGGAAGGGTCAGGCGCAATACGGGCGGTTTCCCGTGTCCCACCAAAGACATGCGCGACAACAGTGATGGCCATGATACAAGCCACAATAAGGACTGGGATATTCATGCGATTGGTTCTCCATTGGTTTCGTTGCTTCGAAAGAAGGTCAGCAAACTTCACAAGAACCATACAGAACTGTCTTGAGAAAACAAGACAGTTCTGTATGGTCGCACTATGACCGACCGATTGACACGCAAAACTTGGATCGAACACGGCTTTGATGTGTTGCGGTATGAAGGGCATGAAAAGCTCAAGGCCGAGGTGATGGCCAAAGCGCTTGGTGTTTCTCGCGGGAGCTTTTATTGGCATTTTCCGTCGCTCGGAGATTTTCACGACGCGTTGTTGGCCACTTGGCGTGAAGAAAACACGCTGGACATTATTTCGCAGTTGGGAAAATTGTCAGACGTGCAGGCTCAAATTTCTGCGCTTATCCAGATGGGTATTGATGCACCTCAACCGCTAGAGAACGGCATGCGCAGATGGGGTGGTGTCAACGATGAGGTCGCGGTCGCTCTGGCAGAAGTCGACCAGATACGAACAAGCTATCTGACCGAGCTATTGATCGAGACTGGCCTTCCCGAACAATTAGCACGGGATCGGGCTGTATTGTTGACGTGGGCCGCGATTGGCCGGGCCTTTGCCCCAGACCTTATCACCCAAACATCAGCAACGACTGGCCACGAACTCAGTAAGATTTTCGTGCCCTCGACATATGAGGAATGACCCGATGAAAACGATCAGATTGGCCTGTGACTACCATCATTGAAGCGGTCTGCGCATCGTGGAGTTTGGTTGCTGGCGCAATTCTTTGGACTGGTCACATTAACACGTCGAACGCCTTTTAGCGGACGTTCGTCTACTTTGCAGCATTCGGTACTTTGGGCTCTTTGCCGTCGCTCGCTGCGATCAGCACAATATCGGTGATGCTGCATTTTCTTACTTGAGGTCAATATTTCGACATGATGGTCAAAGTCATCTGCCTGTTCTGCATCGCGCTGGACGCGACAGGGAGGGGATTCCGTTCTGCGGGGTTCCGGCGGATGGGGAAACGCCCGGAGATGGGGACGATCCGGACCGATGCGGGGATCGCCCTGCGAGCCGGATTCGACGGTTCGCCGGGCGGTCCGGGGCAACCGCCTCGCGCGGTTGTGACTTGCGCGCGCCAAGCGGGGGGTTGAAGGTAAACCGATCGGTTCAGGAGGTCTCCATGACCAAGGCAATCCCCCAGAACATCCGTCTCGCCCTGTTGATCGTGTCGATCCTCGCCGGGATCGCCGTGCAGAAGCACGAGGATTCGCATCGCCACGCCGGGTGCGGCGACTGCATCGAGACGTCGCGCCTGTCGTGAGGCGCGCTCTTTAGCAGGAATGCGGCGCGGGCGTCAGTAGAAGGCGGCGGCGTTGTTCACGAGCACCGTGCGCAGGATGAAGATCGCGAAGATCACCACCAGTGGCGCGAGATCGAGGCCCCCCATCGCGGGCAGGGCCCGGCGGATCGGGCCGTAGATCGGTTCGAGCAGGCGGTTCAGCCCGTCCCAGACCTGCGCCACCAGCGGTTGTCCGGCATTCAGGACACCGAAGCTGATGAGCCAGGACAGGACGATGTGGATCAGGATGATCGTCTGGGCGATGCTCAGGACGAACATGATGATCTGGAAGAGGGAGGTCATGGGCCGGGCCTGTGGCTGGGGATCGCCCTTCGATCTATGGGGCCGGAGCCCGCGCCGCAAGCATGCGCGCGTCTGACGCGCCGTCGCGGGTTGACGGGGGCCGTGCCGGGGGACAGGGGCGGGGCATGTATCCGTTCTTTCGCCTCGCCTGGCAGATGCTGCGCGCCCGCCGCGCGCCGAGCCTCGCCCCGCTCGACACCCATGTCTCGCATCACCTGTGTCTGCCCTGGGACCTCGACGGGTTCGGGGAGCTGAACAACGGGCGGATCCTGACGCTCTACGATCTGGGGCGGTTCACGCTGGGCGCGCGGATCGGGCTTGATCGCAGCCTTGCGGCGGCGGTCCTGGGGTTTGGCCGTCGCGGGGGCCAGCGTGCGCTATCGCCGTCGGATCACGGTGTTTCAGCGGATCGAGATGCGGACCCGGGTGGTCGGCTGGGATACGCGGTTCACCTATATCGTGCAGTCGATGTGGGTCGCGGGGACCTGCTGCTCCGAGGCGCTGTTGCGGACGGCGGTGGTGTCGGGACGCCGGGCGGTCCCGTCGGAGGAGATCGTGCGGGAGATCGGCTGGACCGGGGCGGCCCCGACGCTGCCGGTCTGGGTCGCGCAGTGGATCGCCGCGGAAGCGGAGCGCCCCTGGCCCCCGGAGGACGGGACGCCGCCGGGCGCCTGAGACCGGGCCGCGCGGCCCGCCGCCGTCACGGGGACGTTGCGCACCCGTGTTCCACCCCGCATGGTCCGTGCAGACCTGGGGAGGGGCCATGACCGATATCGCGCTGAAGCGCCGGGTGCGCGGCTGGATGATGTTCGACTTCGCATCGCAGCCCTACAACACGCTTCTGCTGACATTCATCTTCGGGCCGTATTTCGCCACGGTGGTCGGCGATCCGGTCGCGGCGCAGTCGATGTGGGGATTCGCCATCGGGGCGGCGGGCCTGGTGATCGCGCTGGCCGCGCCCGTGCTGGGGGCCATGGCGGATGCGTCGGGGCGGCACCTGCCGTGGATCTGGGGGTTCTCCGCGCTCTACATGCTGGGCGCGGCGGCCCTGTGGTTCGCGGTGCCGGGGGCGGAGGCGGTGCTGCCGATCCTGATAGTGTTCTGCATCGGCCTGATCGGAATGGAATTCGCGACGATCTTCACGAACGCCATGCTGCCGGAGCTGGGGCCCCGGGACGAGATCGGGCGCATCTCCGGCAGCGGCTGGGCGCTGGGCTATGTGGGCGGGGTGCTGGCGCTGGTGGTGATGCTGCTGTTCTTCGCGGAGAACGCGGAGGGGGTCACGCTCCTCGGCTGGGCGCCGGCCTTCGGGCTCGACCCGGACATGCGTGAGGGGACGCGGTTCGTGGGGCCGTTCACCGCTTTGTGGTTCCTGGCCTTCATGGTGCCGTTCTTCCTCTGGGTGCGGCCCGTGCGCCCGCCCGCGCGACGGCTGGCGATCCGGCCCGCGCTGGTGCAGCTGCGCGACACGATCCGCGGCCTGCCCCGGCGGCCGGGCTTCGCCGCGTTTCTCGGCGCGTCGATGCTCTATCGCGACGCGCTCAACGGGCTCTACGCGTTCGGGGGGATCTACGCTGTGGGCGTTCTCGGCTGGTCCGTCATAGACGTCGGCGTGTTCGGCATCCTCGCCGCCATCACCGGTGCCGTCTTCGCCTGGATCGGAGGCCATGCCGACAGCCGCCGGGGGCCGAAGCCGGTGATCGTCGTCTGCGTCGCGGCGTTGCTGGTGGCGACGCTGCTGGTCGTGACGGTGGCGCCGGGGCGGGTGTTCGGGATCGCGGTGGCCGAGGGCTCCGCCCTGCCGGACATCGCGTTCTACGTGATCGGGGCCGCGATCGGGGCGGCGGGCGGCGCGTTGCAGGCCTCCAGCCGCACGATGCTGGTCCGGCAGGCCCATCCCGCGCGCATGACCGAAGGGTTCGGCCTGTACGCGCTGGCGGGCAAGGCGACGGCGTTCCTCGCGCCGATGCTGATCGGAGCGGTGACCCTCGCGACCGGCAGCCAACAGGCGGGAATTCTGCCGATTGCGGGCCTGTTCATCGGCGGGCTGCTCCTGCTAATGTGGGTCAGACCGGAAGGGGAGCCCGACGCATGGTCCGAACCGCACTTGCCTGCCTGACGGCATTTCTCCTGCTCGCAGCCCCTGCAGCCGCGCAACTCGCCAAGACGCAGTTCGGCGCGGCCCGCACCGGATCGGCCCAGTCGGCGGAGCCGTTCGGGTCCTATTCCCGGGGATGCGCCGCGGGTCTGGTGCAACTGCCCGAGACGGGCCCCTCCTGGCAGGCGATGCGTCTGTCGAGGAACCGCAACTGGGGCCATCCGGAGCTTGTGGACCTGGTCCAGAAGGTCGGCACCCACATGGACCGGATCGGCTGGGGCGGCATCTATGTCGGTGACATGAGTCAGCCGCGCGGCGGTCCGATGACCAGCGGCCATGCGAGCCACCAGATCGGGCTCGACGCCGATATCTGGCTCTATCCCGCGACCGACATGAGTCTCAGCCGCAGGCAGCGGGAAGATCTGTCCGCCGTCTCCATGCGGCGGGCCAACGGAGCCTATGTCAACGGCAACTGGTCGCGCGGGCAGCACGAGCTGGTCAAGCGCGCGGCGCAGGATCCGCGCACCGTGCGCATCTTCATCTTCCCGGGTGCCAAGGTGCAGATGTGCGCCGACGAGACCGGCGACCGCGCCTGGCTGCGCAAGGTGCGGCCCTGGTACGGGCACCATTACCACATACATGTCCGCATCGCCTGTCCCCGGGGCGCGCGCGGATGCGTCAATCAGGATCCGCCGCCGCCGGGTGATGGCTGCGCCGATGCGCAAGCCTGGGTGAACAATATCCTGAACCCGCCACCGGCGGATCCGAACGCCCCGGCCCCCACCCCCCGACGCGAGCTGCGGCTGGCCGACCTTCCGGCCCAATGCGCCTCCGTTCTCTCTGCGCCCTCGCGCTGACCGCGCTGCCCGCGGGTGCGGGCGAGTTCCTCGGTAGCCATTCCTGGAGCCCCGGCTGGGACGGGTCCGGGGGCTATTCCGCCCTATGGCTGGATACGGAGGGCACGGGCTTCGTGACGCTGTCGGACCGGGGGACCTGGGTCACCGGAACGCTCGCCCGGGACCCGGCGGGGGTCGTGGCCGGGATCGAGGTGACGGGGCGCGGCCCCCTCCTGCGGTCGGATGGAACGGAAATGCAGAAGGGCGAGGGAGACTCGGAGTCCATCGCGATCGTGGACGGGATCGCCTATGTCGCGTTCGAGGGTGCGCACCGGGTCATGCGCTACCCGTCGCTCGACGGGACGCCGGAATGGATCCCGCAATTGGAGGCGTTCGGCGCGCTGACCGGCAACCGGGGGATCGAGGCGCTGGCTGCGGATGCGGAAGGCCGCCTCTACGCCATTCCCGAACGGCTTCCGGGGCGGCGGACGGCGACGTTTCCGATCTGGCGGAGCGAAGGCGAGATCTGGCGCCAGCCCTTTGCGCTGACCCGCGATGCGTTCTATCTGGTGACCGGGGCCGATATCGGGCCGGACGGACGGCTCTACGTTCTCGAACGGGCGTTTCTGGCGGTCGGGTTCCGCAGTCGGCTGCGCAGCATGGCCGTGGACGGCTCGGAGCCGCGGCTGGAATTCGAGAGCGCGCTGCGGGCCCATGACAATCTGGAGGGGCTGGCCGTCTGGCGCGACGCGGACGACCGCCTGCGCGCCACGATGATCTCCGACGACAACCAGCGTCCATGGCTGCAACGGACCGAGTTCGTGGATTACGTGCTGGACTGAGCGGGCCTGCCCGCCCCCGGCGTAAGGTATCCCCGGGGAGTTCGGGCGGTGTCCCTAGCGGTGCAGGCTCTCGCGTCGGGTCCGGGGCAGGGGCCAGTCGTCCATCAGCGCCAGCGCCTGTTCCGCCGTCTCGACGAAACGGAAGAGATCCAGATCGTCGGCGCCTATCGTCCCGGCCTCGGCCAGAGCGTCGAAATCGACGATCTTGCGCCAGAAAGCCTCCCCGAAGAGGAGGACCGGAATCCGCTCCATCCGCCCCGTCTGGATCAGGGTCAGCGCCTCGAAAAGCTCGTCCAGCGTTCCGAAGCCCCCGGGAAAGACGCAGATCGCGCTGGCCCGCACGAGGAAGTGCATCTTGCGGACGGCGAAATAGTGGAAATTGAAGGCCAGTTCCGGCGTGACGTATTCGTTCGGCGCCTGTTCGTGCGGGAGCACGATGTTGAGGCCGATGGAGCGTCCGCCCGCATCCACGGCGCCGCGGTTCCCGGCCTCCATCACGCCCGGACCGCCGCCGGTGACGATGACGTTCTCGCGGCCGCCGGTCTCGGCCAGGGAGCGTTCGGTGACCATCCGGGCGAAGCGCCGCGCCTCCTCGTACTGGTCCGCGAGGCCGCGCAGGGTCTCGGTCCGGGCGGCATCGCGATCGGCGGGCCGGGGAATGCGCGCGCCGCCGAAGAGGACGACCGTGCTCTCGATCCCCGCCTCGTCCATCAGGAGCGTGGGTTTCAGGAGTTCGAGCTGCAGCCGGACGGGACGCAGCTCCTCCCGGCAGAGAAAATCCTCGTCCGCGAAGGCGAGGCGATAGGCGGGGGAGCGGGTCTGCGGGGTGTCGGGCACGCCCTCGGCGGTGGCGATATCCTCGCGGGCCTCGCGCATCGGGTGGCGGCGGTCGTGTTCGGTCATCGGGCGTCCTTGCATCCGGCTGTCGCGGGCGGTGTAACAGGCGCCGGGGGGACGTGCGACATGGATCCAGCGGCGGTGGAATGGGGCCCGGAGATCGCGGCGGCCCGGGAGCGGATCGCGGCCCACGTCCGGGTCACGCCGGTGGCGCAGGTGCGGCTGGGCGGGTTCGACGTCGCGGTGAAGCTCGAACACATGCAGCATACCGGCAGCTTCAAGGCCCGCGGCGCGTTCAACACGCTCCTGTCCGGGCCGGTGCCCGCGGCCGGGATCGTGGCCGCCTCCGGTGGAAATCACGGGGCGGCGGTGGCTTATGCGGCGGCGTCTCTGGGCCATGCGGCGCATATCTTCGTGCCGGACGTGGCGGGCGCGGCCAAGATCGCCCTGATCGAGCGGGCGGGGGCTACCTGTCACGTCGTCCCCGGTCTCTATGCCGACGCGCTGGAGGCGGCGCGCGGGCACGAGGCGGCGACAGGCGCGATGCAGGTCCATGCCTACGACGCGGTGCCCACGGTGGCCGGACAGGGGACGTGCTTCGCCGAATGGGACGCGCAGGGGCTGGAGGCGGAGACGGTGCTGATCGCGGTCGGTGGCGGCGGCCTGATCGCCGGGGCGCTGGCGCATTGGGCCGGGCGGCGGCGTGTCGTCGCGGTGGAGCCGGACCTGTCCCGCGCGCTGAACGCCGCGCTGGAGGCGGGCGCGCCGGTTGATGTGCCCGTGTCCGGGGTGGGCGCGAATGCGCTGGGCGCGCGGCGGATCGGGGAGATCTGCTTCGGGCTGGCGCGCGGGATGGACAGCGTGACGGTTCCGGACGACGCGATTCTCGCGGCACAGCGCCTGCTCTGGCAGGAGGCGCGGCTGCTGCTGGAACCGGCGGGGGCCTGCGCGCTGGCGGCTCTGCTCTGCGGGGCGTGGGTGCCCGACCCGGGGGAGCGGATCGCGGTCCTCCTCTGCGGAGCGAACCCGGCGCCGGATCCGCTGGAGGCGTGAGAGGACGAGGGCCGCGTCGATCAGGGCCAGCGCCGCGGGGCGCCGCGGTGTGATTGCACGGACCGCCAGGCGGACGGGATCCGCAGCGACGGGCGCCCGCACCGCGGCGCCCGGGCTAACGACAACGGCGATTGCGGTCGGGATCGGGGCGGTGCGCGAGGGGATCGGCATCGAAGGTCCCGGCGAGCGGGGCGGGGCGGAGTTGCCCCGTGCGGGGCGTGTCGATATGCACGCGTCAGTCAATTCCGTCCCATAGCACCGGCGAGGCCCCCCGATGTCCAACGAACAGCTCTCGACCGCGATCGAGGCCGCCTGGGAGATCCGCGACCGGATCACCCCGCAGACCACCGGCGAGGCGCGGGACGCCATCGAGACGGTGCTGGGCGCGCTGGACGCCGGAACCGTTCGGGTGGCCGAGAAGCACGGCGACGACTGGCATGTGAACCAGTGGGCCAAGAAGGCGGTGCTTCTCGGTTTCCGGCTGAAGGACATGGAGGTCCATGCGGGCGGGCCGCAGGGCGGAACGTGGTGGGACAAGGTCGACAGCAAGTTCTACGGTTGGACCGACGAGGACTGGACCGAGGCGGGTTTCCGCGCCGTGCCGTCCTGCATCGTGCGGCGCTCGGCCTATATCGCACCGGGCGTGGTCCTGATGCCGTGCTTCGTGAATCTCGGTGCGCATGTCGATACGGGCACGATGGTCGACACCTGGGCCACGGTCGGCTCCTGCGCGCAGATCGGCAAGAACGTGCACCTGTCGGGCGGCGTCGGCATCGGCGGCGTGCTGGAACCGATGCAGGCGGGGCCGACCATCATCGAGGACGATTGCTTCATCGGGGCGCGCTCCGAAGTGGTCGAGGGCTGCATCGTGCGGCAGGGATCGGTGCTGGGCATGGGCGTGTTCATCGGCAAATCGACCCGGATCGTGAACCGGATGACGGGGGACATCACCTATGGCGAGGTGCCGCCCTATTCGGTGGTGGTCGCGGGGTCGATGCCCGGCAACGGCACGATGGGGAACGGTCAGGCGGCGCCGAACCTCTACTGCGCGGTGATCGTTAAGCAGGTGGACGCGCAGACCCGGTCGAAGACGGCGATCAACGAGTTGCTGCGGGATTGAGGGAGGCAGAGGCGCTCGATCTGTTTCGACACTTGCGGGCCCATGGGGACAACCTCGACGGAAACCGGGCATGTCTGAAGACGCTCATCCACGCCGATGAGACGGAGAACCTGCTGTCCGACGCCGCCCCGGGACTCTTCGGCAGGGTTCATCACTGGCAGGTCGGCGCCCTGTATCTGGGAATGGTTCGCATTACAGACCGGGCAAGCTCCGGGAAGAATGGGGCGAACGCCAATCTGACACTGGAACGTCTTGTGGACGCCTGCGAAACCTTGGATCGCAGCACGCGCCCCGGATGCGATGACCTGATCGCTGGCCTCAGGGCCCGCGCGGCGGATCTCGCGGAACGGGTCGAGCCGATCCGACCCTTGAGACACAAGATGATCGCCCATCTCGATCTATCCACGTCCCTGTCCCCGGCGGGCCTGCCGGGCATGACGGAGGAGGATATTGATGATTTCTTCGCCGGGCTGATGGCTTTCCTGTCCGATACGGGCCGTCTCTTCCGGTGTGACCCCATGAACAATGCCGGTTTCGAGGCGGGAGCAGCGGATGCCATGCAATTGGTGTACAGCCTGAGACGGGCTCGGGACGGCGGAGGGCCGTCGAGCACCAGATAGGGCGGGACGAGGATATCTAGAGGCCGTCCGGGCCCTAATCCCGCAGCCCCTCCGCCGCCCGCACCACCGTCAATGCATCCCGCGCCAGCCGCTCCGCCTCCAGCCTGTCCATGATTGAGAGCGCCGCATTGGTCCGGCCCATCGAGCGCCACATCGCGCGGCGCCAGGCGCGGCGGGCCGAGGCGGGGGACCAGGGGAGCCGTGCCTCCGCGAGCCAGGCGCGCAGGGCGGGGGGCAGACGGTCGAACTCCGCCATGTTGTTTCGCCGCGCCCGCGACAGGGCGAGGGTCGTGCGCTGGTTTCCGTGGCTCGCCGGTCCGGGCATCGCCGCCTCACTCTCTCCGGGCGTGCAGAATGGAAGCGGGGCGCGGCCCTGTCGAGAGGTCCGCGGCAATCCGTCGCCCCGGACGGGAACCGGGCCGCCCTGCAAAGCGTTCCTGTCGCACCACACAACCCGAAGGGAATATCGTAATGGCTGGTATCGGCTGGATCGGCTCCATCATTCTCGGCGCCATCGCCGGATGGATCGCCGAGAAGATCATGAAGTCCGACATGGGACTTCTTCTCAACATCATCCTCGGCATCGTCGGCGCGCTGGTCGCGAACTTCCTGCTGGCGCTCGTCCTCGGCGATACCGTTGGCGAGGGAAGCTGGCTGATCCAGCTCGTCGTGGCCGTGATCGGTGCATGTCTGCTGATCTGGGTCGCCCGGCTGGTCAAGGGCCGCACCTGACGGCGATCACCCCGACTATGGGTGTAAGGAAGGGCGTCCTGCGGGGGCGCCCTTTTTACGTTCCGGATGCGGAGCCCCGGCTTGACAACACGGCCCGCGGGCCGCACCGAACGGCGATGACCGAGACCCGACCGAAGCGCCCGCATCATGTCTTCACCCTGCTGGTGGAGGTAGGTCGCCGCGCGGGCGACGGTCTTCCGGACGGCGCCTCGGGTGCGGCTCTGATGTGCTACGCCTCCGGCGTGGACGAGGCTGAGGCGGTCCGGGAGACGGTCGCCATCCTCAAGCAGGCGGACATGAACGTTCTCGAGGTCACCGGCTACGGCACCCTGGCCGAGCGGGAGGAGGAGGGACATGACATCGACGCGGACGAACGCGCCTTGATGGATCGCGCCCTGGCCGAGAACAGCGTGATCGTCGCGCAGACGACCGTATTCCGGGAGGGGGGCGGGTGAAGGATTCCGTCGACCCCGTCGCCCTGACCGCCGACCTCGTGCGCTGTCCCTCCGTCACGCCGGCGGAGGGGGGCGCGCTGATCCTGCTCGAAGGGCTGCTGTCCGGGGCGGGTTTCGCCTGCACCCGGGTGGATCGGGGCGGGGTGTCCAACCTCTTCGCGCGTTGGGGCGCGCGGGGCCACGCCCGCACCTTCGGGTTCAACGGGCATACCGATGTGGTGCCGGTGGGCGACCGGGACGCCTGGACCCACGATCCGTTCGGTGGTGTGATCGAGGATGGCTGGCTCTACGGGCGCGGGGCGACGGATATGAAATCGGGCGTCGCCGCCTTTGCCGCCGCCGCCATGGATTTCGTCGCGGAGACCCCGCCGGACGGAGCGGTCATCCTCGCCATCACCGGCGACGAGGAGGCGGAGGGTGTGAACGGGACCGTCGCCCTCCTCGACTGGATGGAGGCGCAAGGGGAGCGGATGGCCCATTGCATCGTGGGCGAGCCGACCTGTCCCGAACACATGGGCCAGATGATCAAGATCGGGCGCCGCGGCTCCCTCACCGCCTGGATCGAGGTCCGGGGGCGGCAGGGGCATTCCGCCTATCCGCACCGGGCGCTCAACCCGCTCCCCGCGATGGCGCACCTGATGGCGCGGCTGTCGGACCGGGTGCTGGACGAGGGGACGGAGCATTTCGACCCCTCCACCCTCGCCGTGGTCACCATCGACACGGGCAATCCCGCCACCAATGTCATCCCCGCCGCGAGCCGGGGCACCGTCAACATCCGGTTCAACGATACGCATAGTTCGGGCACGCTGCTGGCCTGGCTGCGGTCCGAATGCGAGCGGACCGAAGCGGAGACGGGGACGGAGGTGACGCTGCGCTCCAAGGTGTCGGGCGAGTCCTTCCTGACCCCACCCGGGCCGCTGTCGGACCTCGTCTCCCGCGCGGTGCAGGTGGAGACGAACCGGACGCCGGAGCTGTCCACGACCGGGGGAACGTCGGATGCGCGCTTCGTCAAGGATCATTGCCCGGTGGTGGAGTTCGGCCTGGTCGGCCACAGGATGCATGCGGTCGACGAGCGGGTCCGGGTCGAGCAGATCGGGCAGCTCAAGGCGATCTACGGCCGGGTGCTTCGCGACTATTTCGCGTCCCCGGATCTTGGCTCCTAGCGCGGTTCACGCCGCCTCGGCGTCAGCGGTGCGGCGCAGAAAGACAGGCGCGTCCTCTGGGCCGTCCCGCCAGATATAGCCGCCGGCGGTGAAGCCGCGCAGGTCGGCCGGATCCGCCATCCGGTTCTCCGCCACGAACCGTGCCATCGCGCCCCGCGCCCGTTTGGCCGCGAAACTCACGACCTTCGGGCCGCCGGGCCGGTCCTCCAGAAAGGTGGGCGTCACCATGCGCAGGGCGGGCGCGCCGGTGGTGACGGCGCCGAAATATTCCACGCTCGCGCAGTTCAGGAGGACATCCGTGCCCGCCGCCGCGGCATCCGCCTCCAGCGCGCGGGCGATCCGGTCGCCCCAGAAGGCGTAAAGATCGCGGCCCCGGCGGGTAGCGAGGCGCGATCCCATCTCCAGACGGTGGGGCCGGATCGCGTCGAGCGGGCGCAGGAGGCCGTAGAGGCCCGACAGGATCCGCAGGCTCCCCTGCGCGTGGCGCAGCGCATCCGTGGAGAGCGTGGCCGCGTCGAGGCCGGTATAGGTGTCGCCCGCGAAGGCGAAGATCGCAGGCTTTTCCGGGGCCATGTCCCAGTCGCGGTAGCGGTCGCGGTTCAGGCGCGCGAGCGGCTCGCTGATCGACATCAGCGCGCGCAGGTCCCGAAGGCCGAGGCGTCGGGCCCGGGCCACCAGAAGGGCGGTATCGTCCGGGAAACGCGGCGCGGTCGCGGGGTGGTCCACGGGGGCGAGGTCGAGGGTCTTGGCGGGAGAGATAACCGTCAGCATGGCGGGTATCCTAGGGCCTCACGCATCGCTCTCAACCCCGCGAAGCACGCCGAGGAAGGCGTCTCCGAACCGTTCCGCATGTCGGTCGCCGAGGATGCGGTGCAGGGCGTCGGCATCCGGACGCGATTTCGCCACGCGGGCGAGCTGCGAGGACGAGCAGGACATCGGCTTGTCGAGCCCGGTCGCACCCCGCGCGAGATCCGACTGCACCGACAGGAGCCGGTCGTAGAGAGCGCCCTCCGTCCGTCCGGCGAGCTTGCGGCGGGCGGGATGGGGCGCGTCGGGTGCCTCGCCCGTGATGACGGACAGGAAGGTGGCGCCGTAGCGCTCCAGCTTGGTGGCGCCGATGCCGGAGATGCGGGCCATGGCATCGAGCGTGGCGGGCCGCGTCTCGGCCATCTCGATCAGGGTGCGGTCGGTGAACACGACATAGGCGGGTGCGCCCTGCGCCTCGGCCAGCGCGCGGCGCTTGGCCTTCAGCGCCGACAGGAGCGGCGCATCCTCCTCCGAGACGAGTTGCTTGACCGCGGGCCGACGCTCGGCCTTCGCGATGGTGTCGCGGCGCAGGGTCACGCTCGCCTCGCCGCGCAGGATGGGACGCGCCGGATCCGTCATTCGCAGCGCGCCGTGCCGTTCCCCGTCGGGCCGCACGAGGTCGAGGCCCATCATCTGCCGGAAGATCGCCTGCCATTGGGGTTTCGGCGTGTCGGATTCCGACGCCCCATGTCGGCAGGGCGTCATGGCCGAACCGCTTCGTCTTGTCGGTCTCGGTCCCCGTGAGCACGTCGATGAGGTGGCCGGTTCCGAACCGCTCCTCCGTCCGCAGCATGGCCGACAGGGCTTTGCGCACGTCGGTCGTCGCATCGAACAGCTCCGGTGGCTTGGCGCAGAGGTCGCAATTGCCACAGGGCTCCGGCGTCTCGCCGAAATAGGACAGCAGGGTCACCCGACGGCAGACCTGCGCCTCCGCCAGACCGAGCAGCGCGTTGAGCCGCCCGTGATCGGCGGCGCGCATCTCGGGCGGGGCGGTGCCCTCGTCGATCTGGCTGCGGCGGAAGCGGATGTCGTCGGTCCCGAACAGCGTCAGCGTATCGGCGGGGGCGCCGTCGCGACCCGCGCGGCCGATCTCCTGATAATAGCTCTCAACCGATTTCGGCAGGTCGGCATGGGCGACCCAGCGGATGTCGGGCTTGTCGATGCCCATCCCGAAGGCGACCGTGGCGACGACGATCAGGCCATCCTCGCGCTGGAACCGCGATTCGACGATGCGGCGATCCTCGGCCTCCATCCCGGCATGGTAGTGGCAGGCCGTATGCCCGTCCTCGGCGAGCGCACGGGCCAGCGTCTCGGTCTTGGCGCGGGTGCCGCAATAGACGATCCCGGACTGGCCCCTGCGGGCGGCGGCGAAGGACAGGATCTGGCGCCGGGGCGTGTTTTTCGGCTCGAAGGCGAGGGTGAGGTTGGGGCGGTCGAACCCGTGCAGGAAGGTCTCCGGCTCCCCCTCGAACAGCCGCGCGACGATTTCGGCCCGGGTCTCCGCGTCGGCGGTGGCCGTGAAGGCGGCGAGGGGCACGTCCAGCGTTTTCCGCAGGGCGCCGATCCGGAGGTAGTCGGGGCGGAAATCGTGGCCCCACTGGCTGACGCAATGGGCCTCGTCCACCGCGATGAGCGACGTGTTCGCGCGCTTCAGCATCCGCTCGGTCGCGGTGGAGGCGAGGCGTTCGGGCGCGATGTAGAGCAGCTTCAGGCTTCCCTCCTCGATCGCCTGCCAGACCGCCTCCGTCTCCTCCTCCGTGTTGCCGGAGGTGAGCGCGCCCGCCTCGACTCCGGCCTCCTGCAGGGCACGGACCTGATCGCGCATCAGGGCGATGAGCGGGGAAATAACCACCGTCAGCCCGTCGCGGCAGAGCGCGGGCAACTGGAAACAGAGGGACTTGCCGCCGCCGGTGGGCATGATCGCGAGGACGTTCCGCCCGGAGCAGACGGCCGCCACGATCTCCTCCTGCCCGGGGCGAAAAGCGTCGAAGCCGAAGACGGAGGACAGCAGGTCGCGGGGCGCGGTCATGGGCGGTCTCGTGCAAGCATCGGTCGGGACTCCCACGTCGCGATTCGCGTGGCAAGGGGCGGGCTGCCGAACCGGTCAGGGGGCGGTGGCCAGGGTCACGAACGTATCGCCGTAGCGCCGTCCGTCCAGCCGGGAGAAGCCGGGGGGCAGGACGGGTTCCGCCGCCTCCTCCCACACCACCAGCGCGCCGGGAGCAAGCCAGCCGCCGGTCTGGAGGGCTGAGATGGCCGCCTCGCCCAGTTCCTGACCATAGGGGGGATCGAGGAAGACCAGATCGTGTGCCTCGCCGGGCCCGGGCCGCCGCGCATCGCGGGCCACGATCCGGGCGGGCGCGTCCAGCAGGGTCACGTTCTCGCGCAGGATCGCGAGCGACCGGCGCCCCTGCTCCAGGAAGGTGACGGAGGCGGCGCCCCGGCTGACGGCTTCCAGCCCGAGGGCGCCGGTGCCCGCGAAGACGTCGAGCACCCGCGCGTCGGTCAGGATGTCGCCATAGCCGCCATGGGCCAGAAGGTTGAAGATCGCCTCCCGCACCCGGTCCGTCGTCGGTCGCAGATGCGCACCCGCATCCCCGGCTCCGACCGAGGCCAGCCGTCGCCCGCGCCAGCGACCGCCCACGATCCTCACGGATGCCTCACAGCAGCGACTTCACCGGCACGTCCGGATCGGCCACCGCCGCGCGATCCGGCGAACGCCCCGCCTCGATCAGGCGCTTGCCCACCATGTAGGCGCGCGGGTCGTTCATCGCGTCCACGGCCAGCAGGCGGTCGCCCGCGAAATACCAGTGCGAGCGGCTTCCGCCATCGACAGACCCCTCGCGGACCACGACATCGTCGAACCCGGCATTCAGGCCCGCGATCTGAAGCTTGACGTCGTATTGATCGGACCAGAACCACGGTGTCGCGACGTAATCCTCCGCACCGCCGAGGACGTTACGCGCGACCACGTCGGCCTGATGGATCGCGTGGGGCACCGATTCCAGCCGCACGCGCCGGTCGCCATGGGGAAAGGAACAGCAATCCCCCGCGGCCCATATGCAAGGCGCGGAGGTACGGCCGCGCGCATCCACCGCGATCCCGTCCTGGATGGCGAGGCCCGCCGCTTCGGCCAGTCGCGTCTCGGGCACCACACCGATGCCGGTGACCACCGCGTCGACCGCGAATTCCGTCCCGTCGGTCAGGACCGCGCCGGTGACCGCGTCGGTGCCGGTCAGGCGGGCGAGTTTCGCGTCCTCGCGGATATCGACGCCCTCGGCCCGGTGCCTTTCGGCGAACCAGGTCGCAGTGTCCCAGCATGACACGCGGGACAGCAGGCGCTTCGCCGCCTCCAGCACCGTGACGCGCATCCCGCGCTTGCGGGCCACCGCCGCCGCCTCCAGCCCGATATAGCCGCCGCCGACCACCAGGAGATGCGCGCCGGGCACGAAGGCGGGTTCCATCGCGTCGATATCGGCAAGGGTCCGGACGCCGAACACGCCCGGCAGGGCGCCGCCGATGGCGGGGGGCAGGCGGCGGGGCGTCGAGCCGGTCGCAAGGATCAGCGCATCCCACGTCTCGGTCCCGCCATGATGGGTGAGCGTCCGGGCGCGGGGGTCGATGGTATCGATGCGGGTGCCGATATGCAGCTCGACCCGTTGCTCGTCGTAGAAGGCGGCGGGCCGCAGGTGGAGGCGGTCCCGTGCGATCTCCCCCAGAAGGTATCCCTTGGAGAGCGGCGGGCGCTGATAGGGCAGTTCGGGTTCCGCGCCCCAGAGGGTCAGGCGTCCCCCGTAGCCGCCCTTGCGGAGCGTCTCGACCAGGGTGGCGCCGGCCTGTCCGGCACCGACGACGGCGATGTGATCCATTGCCCGATCCCTCCGGCCGCACGCCGCTGGTGGCGCGCCGCGGCCAGAGCTATATCCCCTCCGGTGAAACATCAAACGCGAGGACCGCGACATGGCCATTTCCCAGGGCGACCGCCTGCCCGATTCCGACCTTCTCCGCCTCGGGGCGGACGGCCCCGAATCCGTGTCGCTGTCGGAGCTGACGGCGGGCAAGACCATCGCCCTGTTCGCGGTGCCGGGCGCCTATACCGGCGTCTGCTCGAACGCCCATGTGCCCAGCTTCATCAGGGCGAAGGACGGGTTCGCCGCGAAGGGCGTAGATACGATCGTCTGCGTCGCCGTGAACGATCCGTTCGTGATGAAGGCCTGGGGCGAGTCGACGGGCGCCACCGAGGCGGGTCTTCACATGCTGGGCGATCCGTCGGGGGCCTTCACGAAGGCGGTGGGCATGGATTTCGACGCACCACCCGCAGGGTTCCACGGCCGGTCCCGGCGCTACGCGATGCTGGTGGAGGACGGCGTGGTCCGGACGCTGCATGTCGAGGAGAGCCCCGGCACCTGCGATGCGTCCGGGGGCGAAAGCCTTCTGGCGGAACTCTGAGAAGCGGGGGCCGATCCGGGATGCGGTCGGCCTCCGTTGCTGACGACTGGCGTGCGCTTTGAAGTTGCAGGCTCCTCCGGAGAAGTGTCGGGCGAGACCTCACACCGAGGACGATCGTCGTTGCGTTGACTGAAAGGCGGGGCAGTCAAGCCGGTCCGTTCTTCCCGGTCCGAAACGCGCCCCTGCGCGGAGGACTGCTCCTGCACCGCATCGTCCGCTAGCCCCGGCGGGTCGAGAGGTAGAGGTTCGTCTCTGACCGGGAGACACCGTCGATCAGGCGGATTCGGTTCAGGGTGACGTCGAGCGCTTCCAGCGTGTCGGCGCCGAGTTCCGCGATGAGGTCCCAGCGCCCGTGGGTGGAGTGGACCGCCTCCACCTCCGGCATGGCGGCCATGGCGCGGGCGATCCGCGCCGCGCCTTTCCCCTCCACCTCCACGAGGACGATGCCGCGGACGGCCCGATCGGCGAGATCCCCCTTCAGCACCGCGCGATAGCCCAGAATCTCGCCCGCCAGCGTGAGCCGTTCCATCCGGGCGCGTATGGTGGCCCGGGTCACGCCCAGGGCGGCGGCCAGCGATGATACGGAAGCCCGCCCGTCGGATGTGAGGCCGCCGAGCAGCCGCCGGTCTAGATCGTCCATCCTGCGCGGCTCCCTTGTCCAAATTGATCGATCTGCCGACCACTTTGCGCATTTAGTTCCCTATGGGCCACCATGCAAAGGCGGTTGAAGGAAGCGACACCGATCCAACCGTCGCAGGAGCCGCCCCATGTCCAAATCCATCGCTCTCATCGGTGCCCCGGTCCAGTCCGGCGCAAGTCGGCGCGGCTGCGTCATGGGACCGGATGCGCTGCGCACGGCCGGGCTGGCGCCCGCGTTGATGGCCCTCGGGCACGAGGTGACGGATCGCGGGAACGTCTCGGCGGAGCCGCTGGCCGTGCCTGCCCCCGCGAACGGTGCCGTCCGCGACTTGGAGGCCTGCGCGGGATGGGTCGACGCGCTGCAGTCGGTGGACGTGGCGGAGGGGATCGTTCCGGTCTTCATGGGCGGCGATCACCTGATGGCGGCGGGAACGGTCCCCGCGATGGCGGCGCGCACGGACCGCCCGCTCTTCGTGCTGTGGCTCGACGCGCATAGCGACATCCACGACCTCGACAGCACCGGCAGCGGCAATCTGCATGGCACGCCGGTCGCTTATTTTACCGCTGTCTCGACGTTCGAGCCGCATTTTCCCGCCCCGCGCGCGACCGTCGATCCGGCGAATATCTGCATGATCGGCCTGCGCTCCGTCGATGCCCACGAGAAGCGGGCCGTGGCGGAGGCGGGGATCGACGTGGCCGATATGCGCGCGGTGGACGAGCACGGGATCGCAACCCCCCTGCGCGCGTTTCTGGACCGGGTGCGGGCAGCGGGCGGCGACCTGCATGTCAGCCTCGACGTGGACTTCCTGGACCCGTCCATCGCGCCGGCGGTCGGGACCACCGTGCCGGGCGGTGCGACGTTCCGCGAGGCGCATCTGACCATGGAGATGCTGCATGACAGCGACCTCGTGACATCGCTCGACATCGCGGAACTGAACCCGTTCCTCGACGACCGGGGACGGACGGCCACGCTGATCGTGGATCTCGTCTCCTCGCTGTTCGGCCTGTCTGTCCTTGATCGTCCGACGCGGAGCCGGACATGACGGTGCCCGCCCCTTCCCGCCTCGCCATGGTGCCGTTCGTTTCGGTCGCGAACATGATGCGGATCGTCCATGAGACGGGCGTGGCGGAGACCATCGCGGCCATCGCCGACCGGATCGAGGCGGATTTCCTGCGGTGGGAGAGCTTCGACAAGGTCGCCCGGGTGCCGAGCCATTCGGAGGAGGGGGTGATCGAGCTGATGCCGACCTCGGACGGCGAGTTCTACGGGTTCAAATACGTCAACGGCCACCCGGCCAATATGGCCCGCGGGTTCCAGACGGTGACGGCGTTCGGCGTGCTCGCCCGGGTCGACAACGGCTATCCGGTGATGCTGTGCGAAATGACGGTTCTGACGGCCTTGCGGACGGCGGCGGCGTCGGTCGTGGCCGCGCGACATCTGGCGCCGAAGGATGCGCGGGTCATGGCGATGATCGGCAACGGCGCGCAATGCGAGTTCCAGGCCCTCGGGTTCCACCACTGCCTCGGAGTGGAGGAGGTGCGGCTTTGGGACATCGACCCGGAGGCGACGGCGAAGGCGGAACGCAACCTCGCCGGGACCGGCCTGCGCGTGGTGGCGTGTTCCTCGGCGGAGGAGGCCATCGCGGGGGCGCGGATCATCACCACCTGCACCGCCGACAAGGTGCAGGCCACCATCCTGACCGACAACATGGTCGGCGCGGGGTTGCATATCAACGCCATCGGTGGCGATTGCCCGGGCAAGACCGAGCTGCATCGCGACATCCTGATGCGGTCCGAGATCTTCGTCGAATATCCGCCGCAGACGCGGGTGGAGGGGGAGATCCAGCAACTGCCGGAGGACCATCCGGTGACGGAGCTGTGGCGGGTGATCGACGGGCAGGTACCGGGACGAAGTTCCGCCGATCAGATCACGCTGTTCGATTCCGTGGGCTTCGCGACGGAGGATTACAGCGCCATGCGGCATATCCAGGGCGAGATGCGGCGGACGGGGCACTACGTCGATCTCGACATGCTGGCCGATCCGGACGATCCTCGCGATCTGTTCGGAATGGTGGCGCGGGCCGGGGCGGGCTGAACCGCTAGGTGGAGTCGCTTTCCCGAACGAGGTGTACGGATCGTTGGGGGAATGGGATCTCTACCCCGGCCGCGTCCAGTGCCAGCTTCACCTCGCGGTTCATGTCCTTCCAGAAGCCGAAGAAATCCGCCCGCTTGACCCAGGCCCGCACGAGGAAATCGACCGACGACGCATTCAGCGCATCGACGAAGACGGTGGGTTCCGTCTCCTCCAGGAATCGGGGATCCGCGGCGATCGTGTCGCGGATCACGCGCTCCACGAGGCGCAGATCGGCACCGTACCCGACGCCGAAGATCCATTCCGCCTGCCGCGTGTCATAGGCGGAATAGTTCGTGATCGTGTTCCCCCAGACCTCGGAATTGGGAATGATGATCTGGAAATTGCCTACGCTGGCCAGCTCCGTGAAGTTCAGGTTTATCGACCGGACCGTCCCGCTCTCTCCGTTGATGGTGACGAAATCGCCGAGCTTGATGGGCCGGAAGAAGATCAGCATCACGCCTGCCGCCACGTTCGACAGCGTCCCCTGCAACGCCAGTCCGATGGCGAGGCCCGCGGCACCGATCACGGCGACGAGGGAGGTCGTCTGGATGCCGAACGTGTTGAGCACGATCAGGAACGACAGCCCGATCACCGCATAGCGCGCGATATTGGCCAGGAAGTCGAACAGCGTCTGGTCGAGCCGGGCGTGACGATCGGCCAGCCGCTTGATCCGTCGCCCGACCCACCCGGCGATGACGAAGCCGAGGAAGAGGACGACGATCGCCGCGACGATATCGCCAAGGATGAGGGCGAGGAATTCAAACGAGACGAAGTCGCCCAGCGTCCGGCCGCTGTATATTTCGGTGGAGAGCAGAGTCGTTCATGGGGGTCTCAGGTCAGTTCGTTGATCGCTTCGGCGAGGGCCCGGTCCCGGTCCGTCAGGCCGCCCGCATCGTGCGTCGTAAGCCGTATGTCGACGCGGTTCCAGACGTTCGACCAGTTCGGATGGTGATCGTGCCGTTCCGCCAGCAGGGCCACACGGGACATGAAGGCCCAGGCCTCCGCGAAATCGGCGAAGCGGAACGACCGCTCCAGCCCGCCATCGCGCTCGGTCCAGTGGTCGGGGATCATCGCCGGTCCTCCATGCTATCGCGCCGGAACGGGCCGTAGGCGGTGAGGACTTCGATGTCCTGCTCCACGGCGCGAGCCTCCGCTTCGAGGAATTGCGCGACCGCGCGGCGGAACCCCTCGTTCGGGACGTGGTGCAGGCTGTGGCAGGTGACGGGCCGGTAGCCGCGGGCGAGTTTGTGATCTCCCTGCGCGCCCGCCTCGACCCGCCCGAGGCCGTGGGCGATGGCGTGGTCGATGGCGCGATAGTAGCACAGCTCGAAATGCAGCGCCGAATGATGCTCCGCGCAACCCCAGTAACGTCCGTAGAGCACGTCGCGCCCGATGAAGTTGAGCGCCCCCGCGACCGGCACCCCCTCCCGTTCGGCGAGGACGAGGAGGACATCGTCTCGCATCGTCGCCTGCACCTCCTCGAAAAACGCACGGGTCAGGTAGGGCGTGCCCCATTTCCGCGCGCCCGTATCCTGATAGAACTGCCAGAACGCATCCCAGTGATCGGGTCGCAGGTCGTCGCCGGTATAGGCGTGGATCTCGCCGCCGTAGCCCCGCGCCACCTCCCGTTCCTTGCGGATCGTCTTGCGCTTGCGGCTGCTGAGCGCGCCGAGAAAAGCGTCGAAGTCCGCGTATCCGTCGTTGAACCAGTGATATTGCTGGCTCGACCGCGCCATCAGGCCGAGCGCCGTGCCCGCCTCCCGCTCCTCCGCGGTGCAGAATGTGACATGCAGCGAGGAGAGGTCGTTCTGCTCCGTCAACTGAATTGCCGCCTGGGACAGGGCCTGGAAACCGATCTCCTCGGAGCCGGGACGCAAGAGGAATCGTCGCCCCGTCGCGGGGGTGAACGGCACCGCCACCTGCAGCTTCGGATAGTAGTCGCCGCCCGCCCGTTCCCAAGCATGGGCCCAGCTATGGTCGAAGATGTATTCGCCCTGGCTGTGCCCCTTCGCGTACATCGGCGCGCAGGCGATGGCCTCTCCGTCCACGCGGGCCACGAGATGCTGGGGCTGCCAGCCCGTCCTGCCGCCGACAGAGCCGGATACTTCCAGCGCACGCAGGAAACGATGGGTGGTGAACGGATCGTGGGGCGGGCCGCCATCCGCCGCCTCGGGACAGGCGCAGGCATCCCAGTCGGCGGCGTCGATCCCGCCGAGATCGGGGAGGACGGTGATCTCTATCTGCTGGTCGGTCATGGGCGAGAGGTGGTGTGCGGTGCGGTCACGGCAAGTAGCCTTCGAACGTGATCTGATCCGCGATCCGCATCGCCTCGCGTGCCTGATCCGGCGAACGCACCGTCCAGCACAGGATCGACAGACCGGCAGCCTTGAGTTCCGCCACCCGGGGGGCGTTCAGCGCAGCGACCTCGTGGCTGATGAAGGAGGCTCCGGTGCGGTCCGTATCGGGGATCGCGGCGAGGCGGTTTCGCGTCGCGCGAGGCAAGTCGGGCCAGTGCCCGGGATCGAAGGCGGAGGTCACGATGCCGCGGGGCAGGTGCGGGGCCGCGATTGCCAGATGCGCGACGGAATGGGGGTTGAACGACATCAGCGCCACCTCGCCGCTGTAGCTCCGGAGCGCGGCAGCGACCGCATCCTCCAGCGGGCCGATATTCGGGCCCATGGCGCCGTCGCGATCCTTCACCTCGACCAGCAGGGGGACGCGTCCGGCCACGAGGGACAGGACGTCGGCCAGCGTCGGGACGCCTGCCGTCCCGTCCCGCAGCGGGATCGCGGCCAGTTCCTCCGCGCTGCGCGCGCTTACCGGGCCGGTCGTGTCGGTCAACCGGTCCAGGAGATCGTCGTGGAACGCCATCGCGACGCCGTCCAACGATGGCTGCACGTCCAGCTCGATCGCCAGCCCCCGATCCATCGCCGCGCGGAATGCCGCGATCGAGTTTTCGGGCCGTCCGGAGGCGCGGTCGTGCAGGCCCCGATGCGCGATGGGACCGGCGAGGAAACGGTCGGGAAGGCGGATCATTTCAGGCGGAAGATGCCCTCGATCTCGACGGTGACGCCAAACGGGAGGGAGGCGGCGGAGACGGCGGATCGGCTGTGCCGTCCCGCCTCGCCTAGGATCTCGGCCAGAAGGTCCGAGGCGCCGTTGATGACCTTGGGCTGATCGGTGAAATCCGGGGTCGAGTTCACGAACCCGGTCAGCTTCACCACCTGGTCGAGGTGCTCGATGTCGCCGTCGCAGGCTGCGCGGACCTGTGCCAGCAGGTTGATCGCGCATTGCCGCGCGGCGGCGACCCCGTCCTCGAGAGACGCGTCCGCCCCGAGCTTGCCGGTCATCATCGTTCCGTCCCGGGCGCTGATCTGGCCGGACACGAAGAGCAGGTCCCCCGAGCGGACCGACGGGACGTAGTTGGCGGCGGGCATCGGGGCATCGGGCAGCGCGATGCCCAGTTCGGTGAGGCGGTCGGCGATGGACATGGACGTCTCCGGTTCGGGGCAGTTTGTGCCGGGCAAGCTGGCATGGGCGCGGGGCGAGGGCAATCGCGGCCGGGACCGTGCCGTAGCGCCGGGGGAGCGGCGTTTCCACAGGTTTTAGGGGCGGGAACAGAGCGGCGAGCGCGGCAGGGAGCAGGGACTACGTACCGAAGCTTGGGCAGATGAAGGCATGAGCGCGGTCTTTGGGGGGCAGACGGGATAGCGTCGTGATCGGTCAGAGCGTGGCGGCTCGTTCTAACGCATTCGTTTCAGACTTCTACGCTTAGACATTCTGAGTGCTGAACCGTCCTCACTGGTCGCACGACGGGTTCCGGGCGTGGTAAGGCACAACGATTGCCATGGTAACGCTCAAATTTGGCGGAGGGACGGTCGCTCGGCAATCTGCCAGCCGAAGCGGACTAACGGAGCGCAATGCCGGGAACGGTCGCAGTGTCGGTTCCTGCGATGCGGTTGGATTGATACTGTATGCGCTGCCATGGATTTCGCCGTGCAAGGCATCCTTGCAAGAAAGCCGCAGATGCACCGCCTGTTTGGCCGACACGAAGCGTGCTGCAAGCTCCGAAAATCGTCTGACAAGGTCCTTTCGGCGAACCTGAACCGTTCATCCATTCTTCGACCGCGCAGCCATTTACCGCGAGGATCGTCCTTCCGGAGATCGGTGTGAGAAAGGTTCAATCGGATCTTACAGCAGGAGGTATCGGATATAGTCACACAAGGATTTGACGCGAACTCCTGCTTCCTCGGCCTTCAGGCACAGAGCCCATCGCCCCGGACGCTGCGAAGCATGGACTTAGCCACCCGCTATCCAGCAATGAGCAATCAGCCTTCCCGGAAGGCGCGGTTGAAGTAGTCGGCGAGGGGTTTGACGAGATAGGCGAGGGGTGTGCGGTCGTCGGTGCGCAGATAGGCCTCGACCGGCATGCCGGGAAGCATGATCTGACCCTCCAGCCGGTCTAGCTCACCCTCATCCGGCAATATCTCCGCTTGATAATACGGCGCGCCCGTCGCCTGGTCCGTGAAGGCATCCGGGGAGACGCGAACGACGGACCCGAAGAGTTCGGGAGTGGTGCGGGCGTCGAATGTCGGCAACCTCAAGGTCACCGGCTGCCCCGGATAGACCTGGTCGACATGGATCGGATCGACCCGTGTCTGGATCACGAGGGGGCGGTCCTGCGGAACGATGTAGAGTACCGGATCGGCGGGCCGGATGACGCTTCGCTCGGCGAAGAAGGCCAGATCGTAGACGACACCGGCAACGGGCGCGGTGATCTCCATCCGGCTGAGCCGTTCCTCGACGGAGCGGTATTGCTCCGCGAGTTCCACCTGCCGGAACTGAAGGTCCCGCAACTCGCTGATGGCCTGTTCGCGCTGCCGGGTTTCGAGCTTCAGCACCTCGAGATCCATCTCGGTGGCACGGCCTTCCAGCTCGGCCGCGGAGGCCGTGAATTCGCCCACCTGACCCAGCAATCGCGCCTCTTCCCGCTGGAGGGCGAGGACACGGGGAGCCTGCGCGAGGCCGCGTTCCAGCAGGCTTTTCTGGGCATCGAGTTCTTCGCGTAGAAAACCGAGCTGGAGCGTGAGCGCCTGCTGCTGAGCCTCGATGCCGTCCACCTGGCTGGCGATCTGATCCTTGCGGCGCATGAGTTGCTCGGTTTCGCGGGCGAAGGCCTCGCGCCGGGCGTCGAAGAGGTTGCGCTGGCCCTCCAGAATTTCGGTGACAGATGGATTGTCGGCAGCGGCCTGCAGCAGCGTATCGGGAAACGAGAATCTCCTCGGCCACGTCCCGTTCCGCTTCGAACCGGGCGGAGCGGGCACCGATCTCCGTGAGCTGATCCCGAAGGATGCGGGCATCCGATTGCAGGAGGGTCCGGTCGAGCCCGACGAGCACATCGCCCGCCGCCACGAGGTCGCCCTCACGAACGAGGATCCGGTCGACCACGCCGCCATCGGGGTGCTGCACGACCTGCCGATTGCTGTCGACGGCGATCCGGCCGGACGACACGATGGCACCGGAGATGTTGGCGAGGACGGACCAGGATCCAAAGCCCCCGACCAGAATCAGCAGGCCGAGCAATCCGATCGCCAACGGCCGGTTCGCCGACCAGGGGCGGGTCGCTTCCGGAGCCGGGCTCGGGGCAGCCGCGGGCTGCGGCTTCGGGGCGGGCACGGGATGCTGCGGACGGGGCGGCCGGGCCGGCATTTGGTTCACGACACGCCTCCGGGTGCGGGGCTGCGGGAGATCTCGGCGTGGTTGCGCACCATCTTCTGAAGCACCTCTTCCCGCGGACCGAAGGCCGTGCGCATTCCACCCTCGAGCATCAGGAGCACCTCGCATTCCTGGATCGCGGCGGGACGGTGGGCGATGATGATGACCGACATCCCCTGCCCCTTCATGGCCTTGATCGCGCGGTTGAGCGCCACCGTCCCCTCGTTGTCGAGATTCGAGTTCGGCTCGTCCAGGACGAGGATCACGGGGTTGCCATACATAGCGCGTGCGAGGCCGATCCGCTGCGTCTGCCCGCCCGAAAGCCGTCCTCCGACCGCCGAGACCGGCGTATCATAGCCCAGCGGTTGCTCCAGGATCATCTCGTGGGCAGCCGCCTTCTTCGCGGCTTCGACGATGCGGGCGGGATCCGCGTTGGCGGCAAGACGGGAGATGTTCTCCGCGATGGTGCCGTCGAACAGCGTGACGGCCTGCGGCAGGTAGCCGATATAGGTTCCGAGCACATCCGGGTCGTATTGATCGAGCGTGGCGCTATCGAGACGAATCTTGCCGCCGGCGGGGGGCCACACCCCGGTCACCGCCTTAGCGAGCGACGTCTTTCCCGCGCCCGACGGACCGATGATTCCCATCGCCTGCCCGGGCCGAAGGTTGAAGGAGACGGCCCGCAGCGATGCCTGCGTGGAGCCGGGCGGGACGATCGTCACGTTCTCCGCCGACAGAAGGGCTCGGGGGCGCGGCAGGGCCGTCCGGGCACTTTCGGGTGGGATCGCCTCCAGGAGGTCGATCACCGCGACCCGACCCTTGCGCGCGGCCTGAACCAGTTGCCATTGACCGATGACCATCTCGATCGGCGCGAGGGCGCGGCCCATAAGGATCGAACCCGCGATCATCGCGCCGGCCGTCAGCTCGTTCTGGAGCACGAGATAGGCACCGAGACCCAGCATTGCCGATTGCAGGAAAAGGCGCAGCGTCTTGGTCGTCACGGTGAAGAAGCCGGAGCGGTCGGAATAGGAGACGGCCTCGGACAACGACTGTCCCCGGGCCTTCATCCAGCGCGCGAAGGCCGCCCCGCGCATTCCCAGCGACTGGACCAGCTCCGCCTCCGAGGCCAGCTGCTGGGCCGTCAGCTCCGCACGGGCGGAGGCCTGGTTCGCCTCGGCCATCGGGCCGTTGGTCATCCATTGGTTGACCAGGGCAAGCACCACGAGCAGCACACCGCCGCCCACCGCGAGCATCCCCAGCCAGGGATGGAAGATGAAGATCGCGAAGAGGAAGAGCGGCGTCCAGGGCACGTCGAAGAGCGCAAGAAAGACCGGAGAGGACAGCAACCGCTGCACCGCCTCGACGTCGCGGAGAGGATTGCGGGTTCCGGCGCCGCCGGGGGAGGCCGCGGCGCGGGTCAGGTGGGCCTGGAACACACGGCCATCCAGCGCCGACTGGAACCGTGCGCCGACCCGGGCCATCACACGGCCCCGGACATGGTCGAGCACACCCATCATCAGAAACAGGAACGTCGCAAGGGCCGAAAGCGCCAGCAACGTTTCTTCCGACCGGGAGCCGAGCACCCTGTCATAGACCTGCAACATATAGAGCGGGCCCGTGAGCATCAGCGCGTTCACGACGACGGAGAACAGGAAAACCATCGCCAGAAGCCCGGTGCTGCGCCGCCGGATGTCGGACATTTCCGCCGCGCCGGAGCCGGGCTGATGCGTCTGGCGTCTTTTCATGGAGCCCCCCGGGCATTCGGGTCGTTCGGACAGATGGTCGGGGCGGGATGGCGTCGTCCGCGACTGTTCATAACCGACGATACCTTAACAACGGATTGATCCCAATCCCGACCGGACCCTGGGATCAATTCTGCCGGAAGATGCCGCCCAGCACGTCCATGAGGATCCGCTCGGCGAGATCAGGTTGCCGCTGCTGTTGCTGAGGTGGGGGGGGTGCCTGTTGCTGCGGGACGGCGATTTGCGGTGCGGGGCGGGGGGCTTCCGCGCCCGGGTCGATCATCGGCAAGGGGGTGATCGGCTGTCCGTCATGGATGCGGGCCATCGCTTCCTGCCATATTTCCGCCGGCAATCCTCCGCCGGTGACCCCCGTGAGCGGCGTATTGTCGTCATAGCCCATCCAGACCCCGGCCACGTAGTCGCCCGTGAAACCGACGAACCAGGCATCGCGCGCGGCCTGGGTGGTGCCGGTCTTGCCCGCGGCGGGACGGCCCCCGGGCAGTTGCGCGCGCTGTCCTGTGCCGCGCTCGACGACCTGGGACATCATGTAGACGAGTTGCCGCGCCGCGCGCTCGGTGATGACCCGCTCGCCCAGCCCGGATTCGTGATCAAGGAGTGCCGTCTCCTCGCCGCGCAGACGGAGGGAGGTCAGACCGTAGGGGGTGACGGAGGTTCCCCCGTTGAGGATGCCCGCATAGGCGCCGGTCATCTCCAGCAGCGTCGATTCGCTTACGCCGAGGGCAAGGGACGGACCCGCGGCGAGCGGGCTGTCGATGCCGAAATCGGTGGCGACCTTTCGGACGATATCGCGGCCGACATTCTCCGACAGGCGAACGGCGGCGGTGTTCATCGACTGGGCCAGCGCGTCGGTCAGCGTGACCTCGCCGTAATAGCGGTCGGAATAGTTCTCGGGCGAGTAGATGCCCGATCCGGGGACGTCGATCTGGAGCGGACCGTCGAAGATGTATGAGTTCCAGTCCCAGCCGAGGTCGAGTGCTGCGGCATAGACGAACGGCTTGAAGCTCGATCCCGTCTGACGCACCGCCTGGATCGCGCGGTTGAACTGCCCCGCGCCGCGGGTGTTGCGGCCGCCGACCATGGCGCGGACGGCACCGTCCGCGCTCATCACGACGATGGCCGCCTGGGCCTCGGATCCCGCACGAACCTTGGTCTCGAAGATATAGGCCAGTGCGCCCTCCGCCGCCCGCTGGATGTCCTTGTCGAGCGTCGTGCGCATCAGCACGTCCTCGGTCGTGTCCGACGTGAGGAAGTCCGGTCCCGCGCCCATCACCCAGTCCGCGAAATATCCGCCGGTATCCTGTTGCGCTGCGGAGGACAGGGTCGCGGGCGCGCCGAGCGCGGCCTGAAACTCCGCATCGGTCAGGAAGTCCTGGTCCCGCATCAGGCGCAGGACGGTGGCGGCGCGGTCCTGGGCGCGCTTCAGGTTGCTCGTCGGCGCATAATAGGACGGTGCGGGCAGCAGGCCCGAGAGCATCGCCGCCTCCGACGGTCCGAGCCGTGCCACCAATTCGCCGAAATAGCGCTGGCTCGCCGCGGCGAAGCCCCGCGCGCCCGCGCCGAGGTAGGCCCGGTTGAGATAGATCGCCAGGATCTCGTCCTTGGTGAACTTCGCCTCCAGCGCAAAGGCATAGGGAATTTCCGTGACTTTGCGCCAGACGGATCCCGCCCGGCAATCGGCTTCGAACTCCGCCTCCGTGATGCCCGATGTCGGGTCGTAATCATTGCCGAGGCAGAGGAGCTTGGCGACCTGTTGCGTGATGGTCGAACCGCCCGCGCCGGAAAACGGACTGCGTCCCGCGGCCAGGTTGCTGCGCATGGCGCCCGCGATGCCGCGCGGGCTGACGCCGAGGTGACGGTAGAATCCCCTGTCCTCGGACGCGATCACAGCGTTGCGCAGATGGGGGGACACACCGTCCAGAGTCACGAGACCCCCGAAGTTGTCGCCGCGCCAAGCGAAGACCTCGCCCGACCGGTCCGCCAGCGTGACCGAGCCGCGGGCCCGACCGTCCGAGAGCGTCGCCATGCCCGGCAGACGTGCGTAATTGTAGGCCGTCGTCGCCGCCACGATCAGCACGAGGACGAGCGCCCCGCGCCAGGCCAGCGCCCACCCGGCGCGCATAAGGAAGGTGAATGGCCAGAGAAGCCAGCCGAGCAAACCCCGCCTGCGCGGCGCGGGCCGACGCTTCCGAGCCTTGCGGGCTGGCGCCTTGCCGTTTTTGCCGCCCGAACCCGCCGCCGTCGTTCTGCGGTCGGCAACCAGCCGGGACTTGCCGGATCTTGCCATTTGCTGCTCGCCCCCGTTCATGCCGCGGCCGGGATCGCGTCGGCCCGACGAGGTTTTTCCCAAGATAGAGCGCCGCGAGTCGGATGTGCACCCGCCATGGAACATTTCCTTCGCATTTGCGGCATAAAGCCATCGCGTAAAAAACAGGCAGTGCCGCCAAATTGTGCAAGAAAACCGGAACCGAGCCTTTCGTAGGCACGTCGAAGCAACCCGATCCATTGCGCCGCGCGGACCGGGCCCGTGATCTGCCCCCATCCGGACCTCCCCCGTGGGGGCCGTAATCCGAAGGGGAAGCGCGTGAAACTCATCATTGCAGCGATCAAGCCGTTCAAGCTCGAGGAGGTGCGCGAGGCGCTCACCACCCTCGGGGTGCGCGGCATGATGGTGACCGAAATCAAGGGCTTCGGAAGCCAGTCCGGCCATACCGAGATTTACCGCGGTGCCGAATACGCCGTGAACTTCGTGCCGAAGGTGAAGCTGGAGATCGTGGTCCCCTCGGCCATGGCCGAGCAGGTGGTCGAGACCATCGCCGCGACGGCCAAGACGGACAAGATCGGGGACGGCAAGATTTTCGTGCTCGACGTAGAGCAAGCCGTGCGCGTCCGCACCGGCGAGCTCAACGACGACGCCATCTGAACACGTGACGAACAGGGGACGATAGAACCATGAACTTCCGCAACATTATCATGATCGGGGCCGCGCTCGCGACTATTCCCGTGATGGGTCTGGCGCAGGATGCCGACCCGAACACCGCACCGGGCGTCTCGCCCTATATCCTCACGACACTCCTGTTCCTAATGGGCGGCTTCCTCGTCTTCTGGATGGCCGCCGGGTTCGCGATGCTCGAGGCGGGCCTCGTCCGGTCCAAGAACGTGACGACCCAGCTCACCAAGAACATCGCGCTCTTCTCCATCGCGGCGATCATGTACTGGCTGATCGGCTACGGGATCATGTATCCCGGCGACGGTTGGACCATCGAGGGCTACCTCGGCAACCTGTTCTCCCCGGCCTCGCTGGAGCCCGTGGGCATCGGCGCGGACGGTGTCGATACCGCCTATGCCTCGGTCGGATCGGACTTCTTTTTTCAGCTGATGTTCTGCGCCACGACCGCGTCGATCGTGTCGGGTACGTTGGCGGAGCGCATCAAGCTGTGGCCGTTCCTCGCTTTCGTGGTCGTGCTGACCGGTGTGATCTACCCGATCGAGGCCTCGTGGCAGTGGGGCGGCGGCTGGCTGTCCACGGCGGGGTTCTACGACTTCGCTGGTTCGACCCTCGTTCACGCGGCAGGCGGCTTCGCTGCTCTGGCGGGCGCCATCGTGCTGGGACCGCGCCTCGGCAAGTACGCCAAGGACGGGCGCGTCATCCCGATGCCGGGTTCGAACCTCGCCCTGGCTACGCTCGGCACATTCATCCTGTGGCTTGGCTGGTTCGGGTTCAACGGCGGCTCGCAGCTGGCGATGGGGACGATCGGCGATGTCACCGACATCTCCCGCATCTTCGCCAATACCAACATGGCGGCGGCGAGCGGGGCGGTGTCCTGCCTTATCCTGACGCAGATCATGTACAAGAAGGTCGATCTGACGATGGTCCTGAATGGCGCGCTCGCGGGGCTCGTCTCGATCACCGCCTCGCCGCTGGAGCCGACCCTGTTCGGGGCGCTCTGGATCGGGGCGATCGGCGGCCTGATCGTGGTGGTCACGGTTCCGATGCTCGACCGCATGAAGATCGACGACGTGGTCGGTGCGATCCCCGTCCACCTGCTAGCAGGCTTCTGGGGCACGATGGTCGTGCCGGTCTATGCGGGCGCGGATTCGACCTTCGTGACGCAGTTCATCGGCTTCGTCTCGATCGGCGCCTTCGTCTTCGTGACGAGCCTGATCGTCTGGTTCATCCTGAAGGCCGTGGTGGGCATCCGGGTCAGCGAGGAGGCCGAGGTCATGGGCCTCGACATGTCGGAGATGGGCATGGAGGCCTATCCCGAGTTCTCCAAAGGCTGATCCCCTTCGGCAGATCGGGAAACCGGACACCCCCGGGCGAGAGATCGCCCGGGGGTTCTTGTATGTCTGCTCCCTAACCGAAGAAGCGGTTAACGACAGACTGAAGCGGTTAACGACAGACTATAGGTAAACAGTCTCTTAACCATTGTTTTAAGTATGTATTCTAATCATTCGGATCACCACTGACAGCTTCTTTCCAGCTATAGGCGAGCCGCGGACTGATATCCGCGATTCCCGTCATCCGGTTCTTCGGAACCGTGAACCCTGGAGAGTCCGTCATATGAATCGGATCCTGGCTGCCGCCTGCACCGCTACGTTCGCGCTCGGAACGCCCGCCGCGGAGGCATCGACCTTCGACATCCTGACGACGTTCACCCCGGGTGGGGAAACTGTGTCCACAACGGCTGGCAACACCGCCATCAGCGAAGGCTTCTCGATCCGGCAGCGGCAACTTCTCTCGGTCGCGGAATCCTTCTGGGAGAACGTTCTGGTCGGGTTTTCGGGGCTGGGCAGCGCGTCCTTCGCCCTGACGGCAACCATGGCCGCCATCGACGGGGCCTACGGCACCGCCGCGTTCGCCGGGCCGAAGACCTTCAAATACGTCAAGGGAACCGACCCGACCAGCGGCGCGGACAAGACCTTCGTCCGCGCGACCGGCGGTCGGATGGTGTTCGATGCCGACGATTTCGGTGCGGGTGCGTCGACGCCGCAATCGGAGGAAACGTTCCTGACTGCCGCGATCCACGAGGTCGCCCATGCCGTCGGGTTCGGCACGCTGTTTTCCTATAACGGCCTCCTCGACTCGGCGGGTCAGCGTTATATCGGCGGCGAGGCGGTGGCGGCTTTCAATGCGACCAACGGAACGTCTGTCGCCAGCCTCCTGTTGCAGGACGGGGGCGGCCATTGGTCCGAATGCTGGGTCGCGGATGCGACCGGCGCGGCGTGCAGCGCCGAAGACGGGTCCGGCGCACCCGGCCTGTTCAACGATTCCGAGATATTGTCGGCAGTTCTGCCGCGCGGTGAGCCGACCTTCGCCGCAGCATCCATCGCGGCCTTCCGCGATCTGGGCTTCCTGACGATCGACCCCTCCGCCGGCCTGCGCATTCCGGGTGTTCCGACCGCCGTCGCTCCGGTCCCGCTTCCCGCGGGCGGTGTGCTGATGCTCGCTGGACTGGGTGGTCTGGCCGCGTTGCGTCGCAAGCGGCGGGGCTGATCGTCAGCGCTCGGCGCCAACGAACCCTGCGCCGAGTGCCCGCTAAACACGAAGAGAACTGCGAACAGACGGTTGTCGGCTCGCTTCTTGGTGAGTGTCTTGGACGTCAGGAAGGCGAGAAGATCGCGGCAATCCGGACCCTCCCGATGCCGTTCCTCCCCATGCGGGGCGCCATGGGGGCACCTGACAGAGCACCTATCCGTGTGGTCCATTCGCCGGGATCGCGATCCTTTCAAACCCGGGCGAACGATCGGAGGCGTCGCAAAAGGTGGTCCAACCATCGCCGGGGTTGGGCATGGAGTTCAGACTATCCGATGTGCCGTTTTCCGGTTCCCGCAGGTTCGGGGGGCGGAAAATATCTGGTGTGAGATTGGTGAAGCGGCAATCTTCTAGGTCATCGTTCGACAAGCGATGAGGTTGTCTTGCCAATAAACACGTCACGCTTGAGGTGGCCTAATGCCTCGAAAGCAGTCGTGCGTCCTGAACGTCGCCACTCGCGAGGGCCGGCCCCGTCCGACCGACCCTCCCCGTGGGCAGACCGCCGATCAGACGGCGCCTTCGATCCAGTCCTTGAGGGCCGCCTTGGGCGCGGCGCCGATCTTCTGATCCACGGCTTCCCCGCCCTTGAACATGAACAGGGCCGGGATACCGCGCACGCCCATCGCGGCGGGGCTCGACGGGTTCTCGTCGACATTGACCTTCACGATCTTAACCCGGCCGTCATACTCCTCGGAAAGCTCCTCCAGCGCCGGGCCGATCTGCTTGCAGGGGCCGCACCATTCCGCCCAGAAATCCACGATGACGGGGACATCGGACTGCTTGACGACTTCGTCGAACGTCGCGTCGGTGGCGGCTACGGTGGCCATTGGCACTCTCCTGATCGGGCGCGGAACGCGCCGGGTTGGGAGCCGAAGCTAGGCAGCCCGCGCCTCCGGGTCAATGGCGCGCCGCCGCTTCCCACGCTCCCGTGATCAGCTCGTCCGGCAAAGACATGAGCCGCCCATTCCGGGTCCACAGGATCGCCTGATCCACCGGCCGATCCGGCCAGATCGCCCGTATAGCCGCGCGGTAGGCCCCCATCTGGGCGAGCAATCCGACCGGGGTGTCGGCCGCGTCGGCGGGAACGGCGAGGTTCGACTTGAAATCGACGATCATCACTCGCCCGGAGCGGAGGATCAGCCTGTCGATCGTGCCCGCGACCGCCGGATGTTCCGGTCCGCGCGGCAGCAGGAACGGCACTTCGACAAGGGCGTCCGTTCCGAACACATGGGCGAGCGCGGGATCGTCCAGCAGGGCGAGCACCTCCGCCGTCACGTCGTCATCCGCCAGAAGCGCGCGCGCCGCAGCGGTCCGCTCGCCGGGAAGCAGGGTGGGCAGATGCTCCAGCAGGCGATGGATCGCGATTCCCCGCCGCCGTGCGGTTTCGCCGTCTCCGTCCCCCTCCCCAGGCAGGATTTTCGCCCCCGGTAGGTCCGACGGAGCGACGGGCCGGTCCGTCACGCCGGGAGCTTCCGCCTTCATGGCGATCCAGTCGGGAAGTGGCAGGAATGCGGGCCCGGTCCCTTTCTGCGACGCCCCTTTCATCGCGGCCCAGTCGCCGACCTCCAGCCGTAGTCCATCACTCACGGGAACCGCGCCGCAGGCCTGCATTCCCGCCTCCACCTGTCGCCACCAGCTGTCCTTGGGCGCCGCTCCCACATCGCCCGCCGCGGCGACGATCAGCCAGCTTTCCGCCCGGGTCAGGGCCACGTAGAGCAAGCGGTCGCGTTCCGCCGCCTGTGCCTCAGCGAAGGACTGCGCCATGGATTTGACGGCAGGCGACCACCCGGCCTTGGCGGGCATCCAGATCGGGATCCCGTTCGGCAGACGTCGCACACCGCTCGGCGCTTTCGGCGGGCGGACCCGGGTGTCGGGCAGGATCACGACCGGCGATTCCAGCCCCTTCGCGCCGTGGACGGACATGACCCGGATACTACCGCGTCCGCCCTGTCGCTTGAGGTCCACATCTGCCGACGAGAGCCAGCCGAGAAACCCCGCGAGGCTCGGCACTTCCAGTCGCTCATAGGCCAGCGCCTGACCCAGCAGCGCCTCGATCGCTTCGTCCGCTTCGGCTCCCAGTCGGGCCAGCAGGCGGCGGCGAGCGTCATTCCGGATCAGGACCCGCTGGAGGATTTCGTAGGGGCGCAGGATATCGGCCACCCGAAGGATGTCCGCGAGCATCGACACATCGCGTCCGCTGTCGCGCAGGACGCTCCAGAGGGGACGGCTTTTGCGCCCGTGGGACAGGTCGAAGAGACCGGCCTCGTCCACGCCACCCAATGGAGAGCGCAGGACGCAGGCCAGAGAGAGGTCGTCATCGGGGGTGGCCGCCCAGGTCAGCAGCGCGATCAGATCACGCACGGCGAGATCGTCGGAGAGCTTGAGCCGGTCGGCCCCGGCGAGGTCCAGATCGCGCTTCTTGCAGGCCCGGATGACGTGATGAAAGAGGGGACCGCGTCGCTGCAGCAGGATGAGGATATCCTTCGGCTCCACCGCGCGGCGGACGCCCTTGTGTGTGATCGGGGTGCCGTCCCGTAGCATGGTTACGATTGCGTCGGCGATCCGCTCGGCCAGCAGGATTTCGGCGTCGTTTCGGGCCTCGCGATCCACGGGATCGTGCCACTTGCGGTCGGAATGGTCCTCTTTCTCCTGCTCGATCGGCGCCCAGAGATCGACACGGCCCGGCATGTCGGCGCGATGGGCGATATGGACCGGGGCGGGACCGACGCCGCCGCCCTCCGCGAAGACCGCGTCGACGAGGTCGAGGATCGCGGGAGAGGAGCGGAAGCTGTGGCGCAGGGCATGGTCGCGAAGGTAGGGCAGGCCGGGTCCGAGCGTGCGTGCGAACACGTCGCGCATATGGGCGAAGGCATCGGGATCGGCGCCTTGGAAGGAATAGATGGACTGCTTTTGATCCCCGACGACGAACAGGGTCCGGGCGACGTCCGGACGCGCGCCCGATCCCCCCCCGAACTCCGCAACCAGGGCCGCGATCACGTCCCATTGGGCCGGGGCCGTGTCCTGTGCCTCGTCCACCAACATGTGATCCAGGCCTCCATCGAGCCGGAACAGGACCCATTGCGCCATGTCCGAGGTGGACAGCAGCGCGCGGGCCCGGGCGATCTGATCGTCGAAATCGAGCCAGCCGCGCGCCTGCTTGGCGGCTTCGAGGCGGGCGACGAAGGCGGGAGCGAAGGCGTGCAGTGCGCGGGCGTAGTCGAGTGAGACGAAGGCCGCGATGTAGGCATGGGCGTCCGAGAGCCGCGCGGCGAGATCGTACACCGCCTCTACCGTGGCGTCGCCGATGGCTTCGGTCACGGACTTGCTGACCGGAGATTTGAGCGGGTCCAGGTCCTTCTTCAGGAATGCCTCGGACAGCAGGTCGAACCGTTCGGGATGGTCGGCCACGATCGCCTGGGACAGGATCCGGGTCAGGTCCACCATCTTCTTGCCGCCATCCGATATCGCGGCATCCCGGACCGTCTCGATCAGGGTGACATCGTCGGCGGTCACCGCACCGTTGCGCACCCCCTCGGGATTCTCGTCCGTGATGCCGAGGCCGGCGCGCAGCGCGTCTTCGTCCAAGGGTTTCGTTCCCGGTGGCCATGCCTTTGCGACGGCGGCGAGAAACACACTCGGCTCGCTGTCCGAGAGGCGCGCGGCCATCGCATCCACGAGCGGCGCGTCCGGACCGGAGGCCATCTCGTCGAGAATTTCGACATGCAGGCGGGTGGTGGCGGTCTCGTCCATCTCCAGAAAGGCGGGCGAGACGCCCGCTTCGAGCGGGAAGCGGCGCAGGAGCGACGCGCAGAAGGCATGGATTGTCTGGATCTTGAGGCCGCCCGGCGTCTCGATGGCGCGGGCGAAGAGGGTGCGGGCATGGCGGAGCCGCTCCGACGAGATGCGCAGGGTCGGGACCCCGAGCGCCTCCAGTTCGCCCCGCAGGTCGGGATCGGGCATCATCGCCCAGTTCCCCAAGCGGGCATAGAGCCGGTTCTGCATCTCCCCCGCCGCCGCGCGCGTGTAGGTCAGGCACAGGATCCGCTCCGGAGGCGTCCCCTCCAGCAGAAGCCACGCAACCCGGTCGGTCAGCACCCGGGTCTTGCCGGCCCCCGCATTCGCGGCCAGCCAGACGGAGCCGGACGGGTCCGCCGCGGCGATCTGCGCGCGGGAGGCATCGTCGGGGATTTGCGCGTCCGTCATTCGCCGACCGGAATGCGAAGAGCCGTATCCGTATCGGCCCATTCGCCCCGCCGCGAGAGGTGATCGTAGTCCGACTCATAGGCGATCAGGTCGGGCGCGAGCCGCGCCGTATAGGGGCGCCCGTTCGCATAGGCAGCAATCAGGTCGCGCAGACCCGCGCGGGTGACTGTCAGGATGTCCGGGTCGATCTTGACCCGCCGTTCATCGTATCGCGAGCCGACCTGAAGGTAGGCGACCTCCTCCACCCTGCGCCGGGCGATCCCGTCAAAGGCCCCATCCTCGACCATCACCGCCTCCAGCAGGAGCTGCTTCGCGAATGTCTCCTGCTGTTTCGGCGTGGGCGGCGTGCCGGTCTTGTAGTCGTAGATCGCCACGGCATCGCCCCGCAGGTCGATCCGGTCCGCCTTGGCGGTCAGCGTGAAATCGAGGCCGGGGAGCGGTAGCATCCCCTGTTCCTCCAGGAAAAGCGGCGCGCCGATTGCTCTGCGCCCGGCTTCGGCCTGCGCGAGATCGGGCAGGAGGCGTTCGAACTTTCCGAGCCAGATGCGGCGCATGGCAGGCCAGGGGGTCTCCTCTTCCAGCGTCGTTTCGAGGGCATGGCGCAACCGGTCCACCGCGTCCTCGGACAGGGGGCCCGGGGTGTCGCGGGCAAACCGCTCCATCGCCTCGTGCACGACGATGCCTCGGACACGCGCATCCGGCCCCTGGCGGAGGGGCGGGAGGGGGCGAAGCCCGAGGATGTATCGCGCATAGATCGCATAGGGATCGCGGATCAGCGTCTCGATCGCCGTGACCGACAGGCGATTCGGACGGGCCACACGGGGCGGTACGGGCGCGGGGCGCGGCGCGTGGTTCACGCGCCCATCGGGCCGAGTGAGTTCGGCGGCCAGTGCGAGCCATCCATTACCCCGCCCGCGCATGTCCGCAAGCGCCTGTGCGGCTGCGCCGCCGATCCCGTGAAGCAGCCCCTCGATCCGGTTGAGCCACCGGGACGGGACCGTCTCCGCCTCGGCATCCCGGAGGGATCGGGACAGCCAGACCTCCGGCCCCGCCGCCGCCTGCTGGAAATCGTGTGCCGAGAGGCCGATGCTCCGGTCGGGCAGGCGCAGACCGCATTGCATCCGCATGGCGCGGTTCAGCCACGGATCCACACCCGGCTGGTCGGGCCATACACCGTCGGTCAACCCGCCGAGAATCACGAGGTCGGCCGTCCGCACCCGGGCCTCCAGTGCGCCCCAGATCATGACGTCGGGATGCGGCGAGTAGGCGTCGCGCACCTCCTCCGCCGACAGGAGGGCGTGCAGGATGCGGGTATAGTCGGCGACGCTCATGGCAGCCCCGCCCATTTCCGGCGCGGCTTGCTCCAGCGCGTCCATCACCCCTTCCGCGACCCGTCCGGCCGGTCCATCCCAGAGGGTGCCGTCTCCGGCGCAGAGCCGTTCGGCCAGCATCCGGTGGCGCGCGACATGCCCGGACAGCGTCCCGGTCGGAGATGTGGCGATGTCGTCGAGCAGACCTGCAATCCAGAGGACCCATTCTTCGCCCTTCGACGGGATTTCAGCACTCTCCGCCCAGGCCATAACGGCGGCGCGGTCGGGAAACGGGCAGGGACCGCCGCGCAGAAGCGACAGTTCCAGCGCACGGGCCCGGGCCAGATGGTCGGAGCGGTCGGCCCCAGCGCGGGTCAGCGGATGCGCCATCAGGATCGCGAGCGCCTCCGCCTCGACCCTCTGACCCATCATCCCCGCAAGCTGCATCAGAAACCGACCGGGTGCGGACTGGATCAGGGGGCGACCGGCGGAATCGTCCGGCTCGATCCCCCAGCGGTCGAGATGGGCGGCGACTTGCCGCGACAGGGTCCGGTCGGGGGTGATGAGCGCCGCGCGCCGCCCCTCCGCGATCGCCGCGCGCAGGCCGAGTGCGATGGCGGCGGCCTCGGCGCCGGGCGACGGCGCGCCGAGCAGCGTCACGCCCGCGCAGGCCGCCGCAATATCGTCCAGTTCCGGTCCCTCGACCCGCCAGGAATTGGTCGCTGGCGCGGGTCGAAGCGCCAGCGACAGCAATCGGTTGCGCGCCGGGCTGGCGGGACCGTACCCGCTCCAGGCGGGACATTCGGCGCGGGTCCGGTCATGCCACGACAGCAGGGCAGCGTGGCGAAATTGCGGATGATCCTGCGGGCCGCCGGTTCCGTCCTCCCGCACGAGATCGGCCCAGGCGGCGTCCGGCATCTCCACATCCATCCCCGGCAGAATGACCGCCCCCGACGGCAGGTCGAGGACCGCCTCCATCAGACGGCGGGTCGGCCCGCGCGAGCCGGTCGAGCCCGCGATGATGACCGGGTCCGTCGGAGGCATCCGGGCCCAGCGTTCGGTCAGCGCATCCAGGGCGCGCGCCTGCCGCATCGCATCGGTCACATCGCCCGTCTCCCGCTCCCATTCCGCGACGATCCGCAGGAATACGAGCGAGCGGCGCCAATGGTCCGAGAGATGCGCGGTGTCGATGGCGTCCAGAGCGTCGGGCGCCATCCCTTCCTCCTGCATCTCCGCCAGAAGAGTCTGCAACGTTCCGGCGAGGTCGAAAGCGGCACTCGGCGGCGAAAGGTCGGGACGCGCCTCCAGCAGACCGCGCACCAGCGTCGTCAGACGCAGGCGCAGGGCCAGCGGAGAGAGCGTCGCGCCGGGGACCGACCCGGGCGGGAGCAGGGCCGCGATGTCCGAGACCAGTCCGATCCGTGGCAGAAGCGTCGCGCCGCCCGCAGCGAACGCCGCCTGGACGCGCCGCGCCATGCGGTTCGTGTTGACGAGAAGGGTGACGCGGGCCAGTGCCTCCGGTGCGGGATCCGGCATCCTGGCGCGCAGGCCCGCCACGACGGCCAAGGAGAAATCGACCCCGGGCGATTCGTGGAACAGGCCGCGAAGCGCGCTCATGCCGGGGCCGCCAGCATCGTCTCGGCCCGGGCGATGCCCTCGGGCGTTCCCACATCGGCCCATCGTCCCGGATGGATCACCCCGTAAAGGCGCCCCGCCGCCAACATCCGGAGCCAGAGGTCGAGCAGCGAGAACGGACCCTCGGGGAAGTCCGCAAGGCCGTCGGTCCGGACGATCCCGGCGCCGCTGTGCACGAGGGCGTCCGTGTCCCAAGACAGGCGGCCGTCCGGCGCCATGGCGAAACTGCCCCGCGTCTCCCCCGCGACCCGTTCCCGTTGTACGAGGAGCAGGAGGCCGTCCATGCGGATCCCGTCCCACGCCGCCTCCAACGTGGTGCGGATGCCGGGTCCGGTCCAGACGGCATCGGCGTTGATCGTCAGAACCGGCTCCGACCCGAGCAGCGGGAGCGCGGCCCGGAGGCCGCCGCCCGTCTCCAGACGCGTCTCCTCCACCCGGACATTGAGATCTGTCCTCCCGGCCAACCGATCCACCAGCGCGGCGGCGTGATGATGGGCATTCACCACGATCGGGGCGCAGCCCGTCACCTGTTCCAGGGCGTGTTCGATCAGGGGACGGCCCGCCACGGGGATCAGCGCTTTGGGTCGATCGTCGGTCAGCGGGCGCATCCGACTGCCGAGGCCCGCGGCGAAGACCATGGCTGCGGTCACGACGGGATTTCCGCGCTGTCCCGGTCCCGGAACTTTCCCGCCTGGGTACGGATCGTATCGAGACGGGCGGGAGTCGGCGGGCGCAGGTGACGCTCGACGAACGCCCCGAGATCCGCGAGGGCAGGATGGCCGAGGTCGCGGGTCAGTATCTCCCATGTGCGCGGAAGGAAACCCGGATAGCGGGTCTTGCCATCGCGCAGGCAGAGCCGGGTGAAGATGCCGAGGATCCGGAGGTTTCGCTGTGCGGAACAGATCACCATTCCCGTCTCCACGTCCGTCGCATCGCGCCCGGACGCGTCGGCATAGGCCGCGATGGCGGCATCGCGTGCACCGTCCGAGACCCGCCGTCGCGGATCGCCGACGAGGGATGCGAGATCGTAGTCCATCGGACCGGCCATGGCGTCCTGAAAATCGAGCAGGCCGACCCGGCGCACCCCGTCCCGCCTCGCCAGCCAGATGAGATTTTCGGCATGGAAGTCCCGATGCACGATTGTGTCCGGGACCGGGGGGAGGCGGTCGATGGCGTCGCCCACGATGGCGAGAAGATCGTCCCGCGCCGCACGTGCTTCCGGCGCGTACCAGTCGAGGACGAGGGCCGCCTGCTCCGGCATCCGCCGTCGACCGGGCGGGAGATGCAGCGGCGGGGGCGTCGGGTGCAAGTGCGCGAGGGCCCCGGCGGCGGCGGCGTAGAGGTCCGGCTCCCGCGTCGGTTCTTCGGTGACCAGCCGCGTGAAGACGTCGTCTCCGAAATCCTCGATTACGAGAAGCCCGGCCTCCGCTTCTTCGGCCAGAATGCGGGGCACCGACAGGCCACACTCCGACAGGAGGTCGGCGATCGCGAGGAACCGCCGAACCTCCTCGCCGCTTTCGGGCGGCGCATCCATCAGGAGGGCGCCCCGGGGATCGCAGCGGAGGCGTTCGTACCGACGCGCGGAGGCGTCGCCGGTAAGCGGCGTACGGATCGCGCCGGCCCACCCCGCGCGCGACAGGAACGCCGCAACTGCTGTCTCCCGTGTCGTCATCGGCGTGGAGCCGCCGTGGCGGCATGGCGCGTGAGCCGCGTCATCAGATCGGGCGGCCCGGTGATCGTCAGGCGCCGTCCGTCGCGTCCCGCCCCGTCGAAGCGCAGATTTGCCGCCCCGGTCGGTCGATCCGCCCCGATCCGCTCCGGCCATTCCACAAGGCACAGGGCGGTGTCGAATGCTTCCGTCAGACCCAGCTCCGCGACTTCGCCCGGATCGCCGAGCCGATAGAGATCGGCGTGCCAGATTTCGAAACGCCGGGCCACGTAGGTCTGCACCAGCGTGAAGGTGGGCGAGGGGACGTCCTCGGGGGGGAGACCGTCCGCGGCAAGAATGGCGCCGATCAGATGTCGCGCGAAACTGGTCTTGCCCGCGCCGACCGGCCCCTCCAGCAGAAGTGTGTCACCCGAACGCAAGTCAGGCACCAGCGCCCGGGCCAGCCGCGCCGTGGCCATCTCGCCGGGAAGATCGATTGCGAATGTCTGTTCGGTCCCGGCCATGCCTCGACTTCTACGCCCCCGACCGTCGCGTGCAAGGCGGACCGGTGCGGCCCTCGTTGCGTCAGGCGGCGGGAACCGTCCGCCGCGCCTCTTCGCTCGGGCGAGCGTCCAGGGCGAGGGAGGGGCGGGCCACGGAGAAGCAGACCGTCAGTCGTCCGGCCCGACCTGGCACGACGCGCATCGCGACCTCGCCACCGTCGCCCGCACGCAGCATCTCGGTCCATTCCGTCATGCCGGCCTCCGGGTCGTCCCCCCTCGCCACGCCCCGGAGATCGCTCCAGGCGGGGCTCGGCAGGAACCGTTCGCGCCAAAGTGCGATGCACCCGTCGAGGGTGGCCGGAAGCGCCGCGGCGCCGATCTGGACCGGCAGCCGGATGGCGGCGTCGTTGGCCGCCAGCCGCACGCCGTCCGGTCCGAATGCGAGCACCGCATCGTCCAGCGCGTCGAGCGCGCCGATCAGCGCCTCCCGCTCGGTCTGGTGGGCGCGGGATGCGGAGATGTCAGCGGAGATGTCCTCGAGCATGAGCGCCACGGCCCCGTCGGCCTGCGGCCGTCCGGTGACGCAGTAGGTCTGGCCCGAGGGCAGCGTCCAGGTTTCCGAATAGGCACCGGCGGCATCCACCCTGCTCAAATCGCTGAGCCCGTCGCGCCAGGCCTTGTAGTCCCGCGGCTCCGGCAGCTTGCGGTGATCGCGGAGCGCGTCGAAGAAATCCTCCAGCTTCGGACGCCGCGACAGCCAGGCGCCGTCGAGACCGGTCATGTCCATCAGCGCCGGGTTGAACATCGCGAGCGTCCGCTCCCGGTCGAAGATGGCGAGACCCGTCGGCAGGTAGGCGAACGTCTTCGTCAGCGTCTGGATGAAGGCGCGCAGGCTGTCTTCGGCCGCGATCACGGGGTCGAGGGACAGGGCGTGCATGTGCCGCATGCCGTGCGCGTCGGGGGCGGTGGTGGTGATCTCGAACCAGCGGGTGGTTCCGGTCCGGTCCACGATCTGGCGTCGGGACGTTCCGACGGGTGCGCCACCCTCGTCCGGGAACAGCGCGGCCAGCGGCCAGCCACGCAAGGCGTCGGGTCCGGCGCATTGCTCGGCCAGCCTCAGATAGGCGCCGTTGGACCAGATCACGCGACCGCCGGGATCCACAACCCAGCTCAGCGTCGGGTTGGTCTCGCTCACCTGCGTCAGAAGGTCGACGTCGTCCTCCAGCACCTTGAGGCTGGCCAAGTCCATGCGGATCGCGCTCTGCTCCGCTTCCGTCGACGCGACACTGATCCGCAGGTCGTCGCCGATCCGCACACCCATCACGATGATCCGGTCTCCCCCGAACTGCCCGTCGAGCCGGAAGGCCCGACCCGAATCGCGGAGGGCGGCAAAGGCGGGCGCCACGCCGTCGGCCATGTCGCCGAGAACGTCGATGAGGTCGTCCCACGCCTTGAGGTGATCGAGGGGCGACGGCAGCAGAAAGCCCGCATTCTCCGAATGCTCGACGAGATAGCCGTTGCGGAACTGAAAATGCCGCGGTTCCGACAGCACTTCCGATGGGGTCTGCCGCATCTGGGGCCGGGGTTTCGGCGCGAGCCACAGAACGAGGACGAGGGCTAGAAGGGCGGTGACACCGCCGCCGAACGCGATGCTCGTCACGAATGCGGCAATCGACATGATCTACTTCCTCGGCGTGGTCGTCTTCCTGAGCCAAGAGTGGGGTGAAATTGGTTAAAACGTTGTTAACGGGCATGATCGCGCGCCATCGGTCGCGTCTCAGCGCATCGGGGGATTGAGGCCGAGCGCCGCCCGTTCGTCCGCAGCGATGTCTGCGCGCGTCCAGGAAACCTCGGCGATGGCGCCGCCCCGCTGCCGCGGGCGCCGGGCGCCGGGGGCGGAGCCGTTGGCAAAGGACATATGTCCCCCCGTCCGCGCCAGAAGCGTCTTGGCGATGAACAGCCCCAGCCCTAGCCCCTCATAGGCCCGGGGACCGCGGCGGGTCCGCAGGAACGGGTCACCCAGCCGCGAGATCACTTCGGGCGGGTATCCTTCTCCGTCGTCGATGACCCGGATCACGATGTCCTGTTCCGACCAGCGGATATCGACCCAGACGCGGACGGTCGCGAAATCCACCGCGTTCTGGATCATGTTGCGCAAACCGTGGATTATCTCCGGCAGGCGGCGGATGACGGGTCCGGTCTCGCTCCGCCCGTCGATCGTCCCGAAATCGTAGAGGACGGCGATGCCCCTGTCCTCGTGCGGTTCCGCGGCCTCCTTGATCACGGCCTCGATCGGCGCGGTCAGAAGCTGTTGGTCGGCTTTCCCCGCCCGCCCCATGGATCGCAGGATATCGCGGCAGCGGTCGGCCTGCTGGCGGATCAGCTCCACATCTTCCCGCAGGTCGGCGCGGTCGGCGAGTTCTTCGGCGAGCTCCCCGCTGACCAGCTTGATGGTCGCGAGGGGTGTTCCCAGCTCGTGCGCCGCAGCCGCCACGACGCCGCCGAGATCCTGAAGCTTCTGCTCGCGGCCGAGGGCGGTCTGCGCAGCCAGCAGGGCCCGCGACATCGTCTCTGTCTCCTGCGTGAGCCGAAAGGCGAAGCCGCTGAGGAACACGACTCCCACGACGATCGCGACCCAGAACCCCGTGAGGTGCAGGGCGGGCAGCTGGAGGATCGTCCCGGCCTCGGTCCGCAACGGAAGATGGTAGCCGCCCAGCAGGGAGATCAGCGTCAGGGCCCCGATGGCAAGGGTCACGGTCGAGCGCAGCGACAGGGCGGTGGCGGAGATCGTCACCGGCGCAAGAAAGAGGAGGGCGAAAGGATTGTTCAATCCCCCGGTGAGGAAAAGCAGGATCGTGAGCTGCAACAGATCGAACAGCAGGAAAATAAATGCCCCGCGATCCGACAACCGGTGGTTCGCCGGATAATATGCCAGGGCCAGCAGGTTCGAGATCACGGCCGAGCCGATCACCAGGAAACACTGTCCCAACGGCAGCGACAGAGAGAGCCAGAGGCTCGCGACGACAACGGTCACGGTCTGACCGAGGATCGCGAGCCAGCGCAGGTTCACCAGCGTGTTGAGGCGCACGCGCGGCACACGGGTTTCGGGGGGAAGCAAGGTTCGGGTCGATTGTAGCGGCATGGGCCCTAGCTATCGGCAATGGGTCGCAGGGCTCAACATAGCGCGCGACGAGATTGGCGGGAGGCGATTCTGATGGGAGAGACGACGCGGGAGATCGGTCCCGACAAGACGTTGCTGCTGGTCGATGACGACGAGCCGTTCCTGCGGCGGCTCGAGCGGGCGATGGAAAAGCGCGGCTTCGACGTGGAGGCCGCGGGATCGGTTGCGGAAGGGCTCGCCCGCGCCACGTCGCGACCCGCCGCCTATGCCGTGATCGACCTGCGGCTTGAGGATGGAAACGGCCTCGATGTCGTTGAGCGGCTTCGCGAAAAGCGTCCCGATAGCCGCATCGTCGTGCTGACGGGATACGGTGCCATCGCGACCGCGGTGGCGGCGGTGAAGATCGGCGCGACGGATTATCTCTCGAAGCCCGCGGATGCGAACGACATCACCGATGCGCTGCTGTGCGGGGACGAGGGGATGCCGCCGCCACCGGAGAACCCCATGTCCGCGGATCGGGTCCGGTGGGAGCATATCCAGCGGGTCTATGAGCTATGCGACCGCAACGTTTCGGAGACGGCGCGGCGGCTGAACATGCACCGGCGGACCCTCCAGCGGATCCTCGCGAAGCGGTCGCCGCGGTGATCGGGACGGTCACGTGAAATCGTTAATTCGCCGCCGGATGTCCTCGCGTCACTCATATGCCTTTCGTGCATACAACCGCCATACCGGCATCATACGGAATGGCGTTAACCTTTGCGTCGCAGTGCTGCTCCTGAGCGGGTGCGTCGCCGCGAGCGGTAACCCGGGACCGGGTGCGACGTCCTCGCGGTACGCGCTGGTGCCCGCGTCGGGCGGGCTGGATGTCGCGGGGTCCGGCGGACGGGAAATCGGGTTCGGGCGCGCGCAGGTGGGTGTGCTGGAGAGCGTCAGGCGGGTGACCGGCGATGCGGTTCGCCCCGCTTCCTGTGACGTTGTGGGACGGAGTGCGTGGGAGATCGCGGATGGCCTGCGTCTGGTTTTCGAGGGCGGGCGATTCGTTGGATGGCAGGGCGCGTCAGGCGCCGCGGGCCGGACTTGCGCCTAGGCGGGCAGGATTGTCCGCACCAGCCACACGCCGAAGGCCGCAGTGGCCCCGGTCAGGACTGCTCCCCAGGCGGTGTCGGTCGCGACCATGGACCAGTCCCACCCCTTCAAGGTCGACTTGTTCGTGAACTCGTAGGTGCCGTAGGCGAGCGTCCCGAGGATCGCGCCGTTGAATGCCGCACTCCCGACCGATCCCTCGCGGAGCGCTGGCAGGGATACCAGCCACTGGATCCCGGCGACGTAGAATAGATAGAAGATGGCCGCGGGGGCGATGTTGATCGGGGATTGCAGCATGTCGCCGATATGCCGCTCGAACAGCGGCTTCATCACCAGCGTCAGCATGATCGCATCGGCGACGAGGAAGAAGGTGGCGGAGCCGAAATAGAGGACGAGTAACTGCATGGGGCAAGCATTCCCCGTTCCCGCAGGCCTTCGCAAGGGGGCGATCCGGATACCTAGGCGGCCGGGGCAGATTGCCGCGCCGTCGGATCAGACGATGCGCTGGGCCAGTTCCTCGGGGGGCGGCCGCGTCGACATGGCAGAAATCGGCGGCTTCGGACGGGAGCGTCGCAATGACGCGCGCGAAATCCACCGGATCGGTGCAGCGGCGGACGGCCCATGCCGTCGCCTCGATCGCGTTGTCGGGGCTGAGGTTGTGGTTGGCGCGCATGGCCTTGACCTCCGCCGTAAGGGCGGCCCGATCGGAGAAGGGGAGCGGCGGCCCGGTCACGTCCCAGTCGGCGACGAAGATGGCGCGGAGGATCGACGGAAGGATTTTGGCGAAGTCCAACCCCTGTTGCGCGGTCAGGAGGCGGCGGAACACCTGGAGGACGCCGTCGACGGCGGTGTAGGCCATGTTGTCGGAGACCAGACGTATCCGGTTCCGGGCGTCATCGAGGAACGCGCGCTATTCGAGCGAGGCGTGCCGGTAGTTCCAGGGCATGGGCATGATGGCCTCCGCTTTTTGCTTCGGACGCCGTCAGTTTGCCGCGCTCTGGTCCCGAACCCAGGATGGCGCGGTCACACGGCGCGGCGAAGCCACCGGCGAAAGCGTTCGAGCGGTTCGGAAACGGCATCCGGGCGGGTGACGATGTGATAGCCGACATCGTCCATCGGCAGTTCCGTCAGTGATACGAGACGGCCCAGTTCCAGTTCCGGCTGGATGAGGACGCGGCTCTGGAGGCCGATGCCGAGGCCCGCGCGCACGGCGGAGAGGACCATTCCGTTGGTGGCGAGCGTCCGGACCTTCAGCTCTCCTTCCCGGGCGCCGAGGGCGCGCAGGATGTAGGGCTCCTCCGCCCGGTTCGTGGCCATCAGCCAATATTGCCGCAGCAGCGTCTCGATCGTCGTGTCGGGCAGGCGCTTGGCCAGGGCCGGGGCCGCGATCACGACGAAGCCGCCGTTCATCAACGGCTCCACATCCAGCCCCGGCCAGTCCCCGTCGCCATACCGGATCGCGATGTCGTGCCCGTCGCGGCGAAGGTCGGCGATGTCCGGCGTGGGGTTGATGGTCACGCTCACATCGGGATGATCGGCCCAAAACCCTGCCAGCCGCGGCATCAGCCAGTTCTCGGCAAAGGTCGGTGTGGTCGTCACCGACAGGGGGCGGGCCCGGTTCCGGGCATTCAGGTCGGTGCAGGCCGCGATCAGGGTGGCGAAGCCGTCGGACAATCCGCGCGCCAGCAACGCCCCTTCCGGCGTCGGGTCCATGCCTTGTCCCGCACGGCGGAGCAGCATGACACCGAAGAAGGACTCGAGGGCGCGGACGTGACCGGCGATCGCTGCATGTGTCACGTTCAGTTCCCGCGCGGCGGCCGAGAGGCTTCCGCAGCGGGCGGCGGCCTCGAATGCACGGAGGGCGGCGAGGGAGGGGATATCGCGCCAGTCGATCATGGCTGTCACCCATACTTACATCCGCGAAATTATCCAGAGTGGCGTTAACGGGGCGTGGCGTGTCATTGCGACGCGACTGGATCATCCGTCTTGAAAGGTCGCCGCCATGTTCGCCACGCTTGCAGACTTCCTCCTCGGGGCCGCCCTGTCGCGCCGCGCGCCCATGGGACGTCACTCGACCGGCCGCGGTCCGATGCGAACCCCGTCACGGCCCCGCGGGGCCGCCCGCTCCGAATCGCTGGCATGGATGGCGCGGGTCGGAACCTGGTGAGCTAGAGGTCGTATCGGCGCAGGATCCGCTCCGGCTCCTCGCGCCAGATCTCGAACCCGCGGGACCGGTAATAGGCCTGTCCGCCGGTATTGACCCTGCGGATGGTCGCGTTGATCCAGGCATATCCCCGGGATCTCGCGGCGTTCTCCGTGGCCTCGAACAGGCGCGAACCGATCCCCAGACCGTGACGACCCGGCGCGACGAAGGTGGCGATGTCGCAGGCCTCGGGCGGCAGGTGATCGCGCGCGCCGATCCATTGGAAGCCGAGGAGCTCCCCTTCCAGGTCGGCCACGTGCCAGGCATCGTCCCCCGCCATCCAGTCGCGGAGGATTTCGGCGGCGACCGGCCCCTCGATGGCGGTGCTGCCGCCCTCCTCGATGATCGCGTTCAGGAGGGCCGCCATCGGCGCCGCATCGATGGGATGGGCGGGCCGGACAATCGGGTCAGGCATCGCAGGCCCCCAGCAGTTCGGCATGACGGGCCAGATAGGCGGCGCGCGCCGCGGCCGGGGGACGCAGGGTCACGCGCAGGTCGCGGATCGATTCGGGATCCGGAACGCCGAAGAAGCGGTCGGCCTCGGCCCGGGAAAAGCCCGCGATCTGCACCGCCTCGAGCCAGGCGGAGACGCGGTCCGCCTTCTTGATCCGCCGCTTGAGCCTTTGCGGCGTGGTCGCGGGCAAGCCGAACCGGAGATTGATGGCGGTCTGAAGTCGTTCATCCAGCGCGCCGTAGCCCGGGCCCACCGCCGCCTTCACCGGGGAGATCATGTCACCGATGACGTATTCCGGCGCATCGTGGAGCAGGGCGCAGAGTCGCTCCGCCGGTGTGGCGGGGCCCTGGCGGACGAAGATGTCGTCGACCAGCAATGAATGTTCCGCAACGGAATAGGGCCAGTCGCCCGAGGTCTGCCCGTTCCAGCGCGCGACGAAGGCGAGACCGTGGGCGATGTCCTCGATCTCGATATCCATCGGCGTCGGATCGAGCAGGTCCAGACGTCGCCCGGACAACATCCTCTGCCACGCGCGGGGCTGGGGGCGGGACCGTGTCATGGTCTTCGTCCTAGCCGGGCGGACGGCCGATGCAAGGCTTGGTCGCGGGCTTGCCGGGGTTTGGGCGCCGCATCACCGTGCGGGGCGGCTCGGGAGCATGTGGTGGATTCGGTCGCGATACGCGGACGGTATCGTTTTGGTTACCGTCTTGCCCGCCCGCCGTTGTGCGATTTCCGCGAGCCTGCTAGGCCCGCGCCAACCGGACCCATGCAGGACATCGAGACATGAGCGATTACGTCGTCAAGGACATCGAACTGGCCGCCTATGGTCGCAAGGAACTGGACATCGCCGAGACGGAGATGCCGGGCCTGATGGCGCTGCGCGAGGAGTACGGCGAGGCGAAGCCGCTCAAGGGCGCGCGTATCGTGGGTTCGCTGCACATGACGATCCAGACCGCCGTCCTGATCGAGACGCTGAACGCGCTGGGGGCGGATGTGCGCTGGGCGTCGTGCAACATCTTCTCGACGCAGGACCATGCGGCGGCGGCCATCGCGGAGGGTGGAACGCCGGTCTTCGCGGTCAAGGGCCAGACGCTGACGGAACATTGGGACTATCTCGATCGGTCGTTCCAGTTCGCGGACGGGGCCAACATGATCCTCGACGATGGCGGCGACGCGACGCTCTACGTCCTGCTGGGCGCGCGGGCCGAGGCGGGCGAGGACGTCATTCCCGTTCCGCAATCGGAGGAGGAGGAGGCGATCAAGGTGCAGATCGCCAAGCGCATGAAGGAGAGCCCGGGCTGGTTCACCAGGACGCGCGACGCGATCAAGGGCGTGTCCGAGGAAACGACGACCGGCGTGCATCGCCTCTACGACCTGCACAAGAAAGGCCTCCTGCCGTTCCCGGCGATCAACGTGAACGATTCAGTTACCAAATCGAAGTTCGACAACAAGTACGGCTGCAAGGAATCGCTTGTCGACGGCATCCGCCGGGCGACGGACACGATGATGGCGGGCAAGGTCGCGGTCGTCTGCGGCTACGGCGACGTGGGCAAGGGATCGGCGGCGTCGCTGGCCGGGGCAGGCGCGCGTGTGAAGGTGACGGAGGTGGACCCGATCTGCGCGTTGCAGGCGGCGATGGACGGGTTCGAGGTCCTGACGCTGGAAGACGCGGTGGAAAGCGCCGACATCTTCATCACCACCACGGGCAACAAGGACGTGATCCGCATCGAGCACATGCGCGCGATGAAGGACATGGCGATCGTCGGCAATATCGGCCATTTCGACAACGAGATTCAGGTGGCCAGCCTGAAGAACCACAAATGGACGAACATCAAGGAACAGGTGGACATGATCGAGATGCCTTCGGGCAATCGCATCATCCTGCTGTCGCAGGGGCGCCTCCTGAACCTCGGGAACGCCACGGGTCATCCGTCCTTCGTGATGTCGGCCTCGTTCACCAATCAGGTGCTGGCGCAGATCGAATTGTGGACCAAGGGCGAGGACTACGCGCCGGGGGTCTATATTCTGCCCAAGGCGCTCGACGAGAAGGTCGCCCGGCTGCATCTCGACCGGATCGGCGTTAAGCTGACGGAACTCCAGAAGGATCAGGCCGACTATATCGGCGTGCCGCAGGACGGTCCGTTCAAGCCAGAGCACTACCGCTACTGACATGCGGGCGGGGGTGGTTTTTCGCTCGGAAGCCACCCCTGACGTAGCCAGCCGTGTATCGTCTGCTGCGCTTCCTGCCGACGCTGGCCCTGCTGCTGGCGATTGTCTGGGGCGGGTACTGGGTACTGAACGACCTGCGAACGCCGCTGGCGTCCGGATGGAACCCCCTCCTTTCGCTTGATCTGACGGACGACGCGACTTCCCTTGCCGGGTTCAAGATGCGCCGGGCGCTGGCGACACCGGAGATTTTCTTGCCGCGCTCGCCACCGGTGCCGACTTTGTGTTGCTGCCGCCGTTCGACGCGGGGCCGGATTGCGGGATCGCGGTTCGGGTCACGCTGCGCGGAGTCGGCGGGGTGACGCTGGCGCCGGTGGGGACAGCCTGCGAGACGGCGTTGCGGCTGGCGATGTGGAAGCGGCATGCGCTGCGTCCCGCGGCATCCGGCCTCGGGGCCGATATCGTCGGACTGCTGCATCAGGGAAGCTACAATTGCCGGTCGATCCGGGGCGGAACGCGGATGAGCCATCACGCCACGGCACGGCCATCGACCTGTCCGGACTGGTTCTGGCGGATGGCCGCCGTCTGTCGCTGGCGAGTGGCTGGACCGGGAACGGACCGGAGGCGGCGTTCTGGCGCGCCGCGCGGGACGGGGCCTGCAAGTGGTTCACGACCGTCCTTGGCCCCGCCCACAACGCAGCCCACGCCGATAATCTGCATCTGCAATCGGGCGGCTGGGGGACCTCCCGCTAACTTTCCCTTTATTTTCGCGGGCCCGACGACAATCATGTCGTGGAGGCGCCGATGCGTCCGACCACAAGAGCGAGAGGGACAGCAATGAGCAAGCGTGACGAGCTTATCGGCAAGTACATCAACGACCTCCGGACCAAGGTGGGCGAGGACAATCCCGATGTGGACCTCCTGCGGAAGGTCACGATCGGTTGCGGGCCGTCCATCTACAACAATGACAGCGAGACCGTCTCGACCGGGAGCAAGGGCGAGATGGAGACGGTAAAGAACAATTTCCTCATCAAGAAGCTGGGCCTGAGCGACGGTGCCAAGTTGATGGAGGGGATCGAGGCGGTGACCGAGAAATACGGCCGGTCGAACACGTCGAAGTACCGGGCGGTGTTCTACTACCTCCTGACCAAGCATTTCGGGAAGGAAAGCGTCTACAACTGACGCGGACGTTCGGATCCCGCTCACGAGCGTTTCGCAGGCGGCGGGACGCCCGTTTTCGTTGCAGAGTGAGGTTGCAGATGGGCAACACTCCCCCCATCTCGCCATCGAGGCCCGCGAGGGACCGTGCCGATGACGGGCGGTTCCGCTTCCGGGTGCTTTTGCTAGGAGATGGGGCATGAACCTCGAGAAATTCACGGAACGGGCGCGCGGGTTCATCCAGGCCGCGCAGACGATCGCCACGCGCGAGGAGCATCAGCAACTGGTGCCGGAACATCTGCTCAAGGCGATCATGGATGACGAGCAGGGGATGGCCGCGAACCTGATCTCCGCCGCTGGCGGCGCACCGGACCGGGTCCGGCAATCGGTGGACGTGGCGGTCGCGAAGCTGCCGAAGGTGTCGGGTGGCGGGGCGCAGGTCTATCTCAGCCGCGATCTGACGCGAGTGCTCGACGAGGCGGAGCAGGTGGCGAAGAAGGCCGGGGACAGTTTTGTCCCGGTGGAGCGCATGCTGATGGCGCTGGCCATGGTGAATTCCAAGGCCAAGGACGCGCTGGAAGCGGGCGCGGTGAATGCGCAGGCGTTGAATGCCGCGGTCAACGATGTGCGCAAGGGCCGGACGGCCGACAGCGCGAGCGCCGAGGATACCTACGAGGCGCTGGGCAAGTATGCCCGCGACCTGACGGAGGCGGCGCGCGAGGGCAAGATCGACCCGATCATCGGCCGCGACGAGGAGATCCGGCGCGCGATGCAGGTCCTGAGCCGTCGGACGAAGAACAATCCCGTCCTGATCGGCGAGCCCGGTGTCGGCAAGACCGCCATCGCCGAGGGCCTGGCCCTTCGGATCGTGGATGGCGACGTGCCGGAGAGCCTGCGCAACAAGCGGCTGATGGCGCTCGACATGGGCGCGCTGATCGCGGGCGCGAAGTATCGCGGCGAGTTCGAGGAGCGGCTGAAGGCGGTCCTGAACGAGGTGACCGCCGCCGCGGGTGAGGTGATCCTGTTCATCGACGAGATGCACACGCTGGTCGGTGCGGGCAAGACCGACGGCGCGATGGATGCGGCCAATCTCATCAAGCCGGCGCTGGCGCGGGGTGAGCTGCATTGCATCGGCGCCACGACGCTCGACGAGTATCGCAAGTATGTGGAGAAGGACGCGGCGCTTGCGCGGCGGTTCCAGCCGCTTCTGGTGGAGGAGCCGAGCGTGGAGGACACGATCTCGATCCTGCGCGGCATTAAGGAGAAGTACGAGCTGCACCACGGGGTGCGGATCAGCGACAGCGCGCTGGTGGCGGCGGCGACGTTGTCCAACCGCTACATCACGGACCGGTTCCTGCCGGACAAGGCGATCGACCTCGTGGACGAGGCGGCGTCGCGCCTGCGGATGGAGGTGGACAGCAAGCCCGAGGAACTGGACGCGCTGGACCGCGACATCCTGCAGAAGCAGATCGAGGTCGAGGCCTTGCGGATGGAGGACGATGACGCCTCGCGCGACCGGCTGGAGAAGCTCGATGGCGAACTTGCGGAGTTGCAGCAGCAATCGAGCGAGATGACCGCCGCCTGGCAGGCCGAGCGCGACAAGCTGGAGAGCGCGCGCGACATCAAGGAGCAACTGGACCATGCGCGGCTGGAACTGGATCAGGCCAAGCGCGATGGCAATTTCTCCAGGGCGGGAGAGTTGCAATACGGGCGCATCCCGGAGCTTGAGCGGCAATTGGGCGAGGCCGAGAGCCGCGAGGGCGAGATGATGGTCGAGGAGGCCGTGCGTCCCGACCAGATCGCGAGCGTTGTGGAACGCTGGACCGGCATTCCGATGAGCCGGATGCTGGAGGGCGAACGCGAGAAGCTCCTGCGGATGGAGGACGAGTTGGGCCGTCGGGTAATCGGGCAGCGTCCGGCGGTGACCGCGGTTGCGAACGCCGTCCGGCGCGCGCGGGCGGGCCTGAACGACGAGGGACGGCCGCTGGGCTCGTTCCTGTTCCTGGGGCCGACCGGTGTGGGCAAGACGGAGTTGACGAAGGCTTTAGCCGAGTTCCTGTTCGACGATGACGGCGCGATGGTGCGTATCGACATGAGCGAATTCATGGAGAAGCATTCGGTCGCCCGCCTGATCGGAGCGCCGCCGGGATATGTCGGCTATGACGAAGGCGGTGTCCTGACCGAGGCGGTGCGGCGCAGGCCCTATCAAGTCGTTCTGTTCGATGAGGTCGAAAAGGCGCATCCGGACGTGTTCAACGTGCTTCTGCAGGTGCTGGACGACGGTATCCTGACGGACGGTCAGGGCCGGACGGTGGATTTCAAGCAGACTCTGATTATCCTGACGTCGAACCTCGGGGCGCAGGCGCTGAGCCGGTTGCCGGACGGAGCGGATGCCGCGGATGCCAAGCGGGACGTGATGGACGCAGTCCGGGCGCATTTCCGGCCGGAATTCCTGAACCGGCTGGATGAGACGATCATCTTCGACCGGCTCGCCCGCGGCGATATGGACGGGATTGTGGATATCCAGATCGCGCGGCTGACGAAGCGGCTGGCGGGTCGGAAGATTACGCTGACATTGGATGAGGGCGCGAAAGCGTGGCTGGCCGACGAGGGTTACGATCCGGTGTTCGGGGCGCGGCCGTTGAAGCGGGTCATCCAGCGCAGTCTACAGAACCAATTGGCGGAAATGTTGCTGGCCGGGGAGATCGGCGACGATTCCGTCGTGCCGGTGCGTGCGGGCGAGGACGGCCTCCTCATCGGGGACCGCCTTGCGACGTCGGAGCGTCACCCGCCGGAAGACGCGGTGATGCACTGACCGACTTATCCTGCGGGGAACCGTTATGAGGGTAGTCAGGGGCGGCTTTCAGGCCGCCCTTGATACGTTCGGACCCGATCGGCGCAAGGGCTCCAGCAAGGCCCATAGAGGCTGGCAAGTTTTTGCCGAACACATTGTGCTGAGTGGAAAGTGATCGGGAGCTTGGCTTAGGCTGCGATGGCTTTCGGTCAACCTGATTTTTATCGCTTGGCGAAAAACCTCGCGGCGATCGGCATCCTATATGACTTTTGCGTCTCGCAGCGAGCGGGCCGCCAAAACCATTGGGAGACACAGATATGATGATCCGCAGAACCTTCCTTGCCCTGACCGCCGCCACGGCGCTGTCGATGCCGGCCTATGCGCAAGACATGGATATCGTCGATACGGCCGCGGCCGCGGGTAGTTTCACCACCCTTCTCGCCGCCGCCGAGGCCGCCGGTTTGGTCGAGACGCTGAAGGGCGAAGGCCCCCTGACCGTGTTCGCGCCGACCGACGACGCCTTCGCGGCACTGCCGGAAGGCACGGTCGAAAGCCTGCTCCTGCCCGAGAACCAGGAGCAGCTTACATCGATCCTTCTCTACCACGTCGTGCCGGGGAAGGTGATGTCCACCGACCTGAGCGACGGCATGGAGGCGACAACCGCAGGGGAACAGACCCTGATGGTGGACCTGTCCGATGGTGTGAAGATCGGTGAAGCGACTGTCGTTACGCCGGACATCGAAGCGTCGAACGGTGTGATCCACGTGATCGACTCGGTCCTCCTGCCCGCGTCCTGATATGTTTCGGCGCCCGCCCGGCATATGACCGGGTGGGCGTATCCCGGATCGTGATCGGTAGTGAGCGCCGTCGAGGTTGCGCGCCGACCGAGAGGCCCGCAGGATGGCCGCGTTCGGAGAAGGGCGCGTGATGATCTTCATGGAATGGGCGGGGTTCGCGATCCAGGCGCTGGCGCTGGGATTCGTGTTTATCATCGGCGTCGCCGTGGCCGTCGCATTGGTGTTCTTCATAGCGGACCGGATGCAGACGGAAGACGCGATCCGCCGCAACTATCCCGTGATCGGCCGCTTCCGGCACTTGTTCACCGAACTGGGTGAGTTCTTCCGGCAGTATTTCTTCGCGATGGATCGCGAGGAACTGCCGTTCAATCGGGCGCAGCGCGATTGGGTCAAGCGGGCATCTGACGGCAAGGGCAATACCGTCGCGTTCGGCTCCACGCGGAATATCGGAGTTGCGGGAACGCCGCTCTTCGTGAACGCCGCCTTCCCGCCGCTGGATCAGCAGGCGGCCAAGACCGAGCCGATGGTGATCGGTGCGCAGACGCGGCAGCCCTATGTCGCGCAGAGTTTCTTCAATCTTTCCGGTATGAGCTATGGGGCGATCTCCAAGCCCGCGGTGCAGGCGCTGTCGCGTGGGTGCAAAGCGGCAGGTATTTGGATGAACACGGGGGAGGGCGGGTTGTCCGGGTATCACCTCGAAGGCGGCTGCGATCTCGTCTACCAGATCGGAACGGCGAAGTTCGGGGTCCGCGACATAGAGGGTGCGCTGTCCGAGGAGAAGCTGCGGGAGATGGCGACCCGGCCGCAGGTCAAGATGTTCGAATTGAAGCTCGCGCAGGGAGCTAAGCCGGGCAAGGGCGGCATATTGCCGGCGGCCAAGGTTACGCCGGAGATCGCCAAGATCCGGGGGCTGCGAGCCGGCGAGGACGGGATCAGCCCGAACCGCCATTCCGAGGCGTCCAATATCGACGAACTGCTCGACATGATCGGGCGCATCCGCGAGGTGACGGGCAAGCCGGTCGGAATCAAGACGGTCGGGGGCGCCGAGGATCCGTTCCGCGAGCTGTTCGACCGGATCGTCGCGCGCGGCGTAGATTGTGCG
>CAWBJI010000003.1:0-772500 GCA_963789105.1 uncultured Alphaproteobacteria bacterium | reverse complement strand
TTGATCCATGAATTTCCGAATGGGGCAACCCACCTGACAGTGCTCTGTTGTTACCTTCGGGTAATCAACAGGATGCTGAAACAGGTATTCTAAGGCTGAATACATAGGCTTTAGAAAGCAAACCCGGGGAACTGAAACATCTAAGTACCCGGAGGAAAGGAAATCAATTGATACTCCCCTAGTAGCGGCGAGCGAACGGGGACCAGCCGAGCCGTGAGTGTGACTGGAATTACCTGGGAAGGTAAGCCAGAGTGGGTGATAGCCCCGTACAGGAAGCATGATCGGACGTATTAAGTAGGGCGGGACACGTGAAATCCTGTCTGAAGATCGGAGGACCACCTTCGAAGGCTAAGTACTCCTTGCTGACCGATAGTGAACCAGTACCGTGAGGGAAAGGTGAAAAGCACCCCGACGAGGGGAGTGAAACAGTTCCTGAAACCGGACGCCTACAAGCAGTGGGAGGGCCCTTGAGGCCTGACCGCGTACCTTTTGTATAATGGGTCATCGACTTGGTCTCACGAGCAAGCTTAAGCCGATAGGTGTAGGCGCAGCGAAAGCGAGTCTTAATAGGGCGAATTAGTTCGTGGGATCAGACCCGAAACCGAGTGATCTAGGCATGACCAGGATGAAGGTTGGGTAACACCAACTGGAGGTCCGAACCCACACCTGTTGAAAAAGGTCGGGATGAGTTGTGCCTAGGGGTGAAAGGCCAATCAAACTCGGAGATAGCTGGTTCTCCGCGAAATCTATTTAGGTAGAGCGTCATCCGAATACCCCGGGGGGTAGAGCACTGGATGGGTAATGGGGCCCCACAGGCTTACTGATCCTAACCAAACTCCGAATACCCGGGAGTACTAGATGGCAGACACACGGCGGATGCTAACGTCCGTCGTGAAGAGGGAAACAACCCTGACCTCCAGCTAAGGCCCCTAATTCATGGCTAAGTGGGAAAGCAGGTGGGACGACCAAAACAACCAGGAGGTTGGCTTAGAAGCAGCCATCCTTTAAAGATAGCGTAACAGCTCACTGGTCTAAACAAGTTGTCCTGCGGCGAAGATGTAACGGGGCTCAAGCCATGAGCCGAAGCTGAGGATGCACATAGTGCATGGTAGCGGAGCGTAGTGTGATATAACTCTTCGGCTTCTTCGGCGTCTTCGGACGTCTTGGAAGCCTCGAGTTTTCGATGAAGCCGGGGCGTGAGCCATCCGGTGGAGAGATCACTAGCGAGAATGATGACATGAGTAGCGACAAACAGGGTGAGAAACCCTGTCGCCGAAAGTCCAAGGGTTCCTGCTTAAAGCTAATCTGAGCAGGGTAAGCCGACCCCTAAGGCGAGGCCGAAAGGCGTAGTCGATGGGAATCAGGTTAATATTCCTGAGCCAGTAGGACGTGACGGATCCCGAAGGTTGTTCATCCTTATCGGATTGGATGGGCCGCTTAGGGGTTCCTGGAAATAGCCCTACATGAGATCGTACCCTAAACCGACACAGGTGGACTGGTAGAGAATACCAAGGCGCTTGAGAGAACGATGTTGAAGGAACTCGGCAAAATACCTCCGTAAGTTCGCGAGAAGGAGGCCCGGTTTCCAGGCAACTGGAGGCTGGGGGCACAAACCAGGGGGTGGCGACTGTTTACTAAAAACACAGGGCTCTGCGAAGTCGCAAGACGACGTATAGGGTCTGACGCCTGCCCGGTGCCTGAAGGTTAAAAGGAGGAGTGCAAGCTCTGAATTGAAGCCCAGGTAAACGGCGGCCGTAACTATAACGGTCCTAAGGTAGCGAAATTCCTTGTCGGGTAAGTTCCGACCTGCACGAATGGCGTAACGACTTCCCCGCTGTCTCCAACATCGACTCAGCGAAATTGAATTGCCTGTCAAGATGCAGGCTACCCGCGGTTAGACGGAAAGACCCCGTGCACCTTTACTACAGCTTCAGACTGGTATCAGGCCAGGCATGTGCAGGATAGGTGGTAGGCTTTGAAGCAGGGACGCCAGTCTCTGTGGAGCTTCCCTTGAGATACCACCCTTGCTTCGCTTGATATCTAACCGCGGTCCGTTATCCGGATCCGGGACCCTCTGTGGCGGGTAGTTTGACTGGGGCGGTCGCCTCCTAAAGAGTAACGGAGGCGCGCGAAGGTTGGCTCAGAGCGGTCGGACATCGCTCGTTGAGTGCAATGGCAGAAGCCAGCCTGACTGCGAGACTGACAAGTCGAGCAGAGTCGAAAGACGGCCATAGTGATCCGGTGGTCCCAAGTGGGAGGGCCATCGCTCAACGGATAAAAGGTACGCCGGGGATAACAGGCTGATGGTGCCCAAGAGTCCATATCGACGGCACCGTTTGGCACCTCGATGTCGGCTCATCTCATCCTGGGGCTGGAGCAGGTCCCAAGGGTACGGCTGTTCGCCGTTTAAAGAGGTACGTGAGCTGGGTTTAGAACGTCGTGAGACAGTTCGGTCCCTATCTTCCGTGGGTGTAGGATACTTGAGAGGAGTTGCCCCTAGTACGAGAGGACCGGGGTGAACGATCCACTGGTGGACCAGTTGTCATGCCAATGGCAGTGCTGGGTAGCTATGATCGGACAGGATAACCGCTGAAGGCATCTAAGCGGGAAGCCCCCCTCGAAACAAGGTATCCCTGAGGACCGTGGTAGACCACCACGTCGATAGGCCGGAGATGTAAGCGCAGCAATGCGTTCAGTTGACCGGTACTAATTGTCCGATAGGCTTGATTTGATCCAGTAGAAGTGAGACTTCGGATCGAAAGCATACACACCAATTACGGGTATGCTTGACTTGGAATTGATGGGTTTTTTCGGTTTGGTGATCATAGCGCAAGCAAAACACCCGGTCCCATCCCGAACCCGGCCGTTAAGTGCTGTAGCGCCGATGGTACTGCGTCTCAAGACGTGGGAGAGTAGGTCATCGCCAAACCTAGAAAGCCCATCACGTATCTCTCTTTACGATATGACTCGATGAGGGCTCCATTGTTTTTACAATGGGGCCCTTTTTGTGTTTGTGTCGATGCTCTCCGTTCTTAGTGTCATCGTGAAGTCTTTCTGTCAGTAACATTTGCACCCCTAGGTGATTTCAGATGCGACGATAGAAAAGTCCGAGGTACGGGTTGCAGGTCTGGAATGTCAGGTGTAGGCCTTCCTCTGTTGGCGCGGGATGGAGCAGTCCGGTAGCTCGTCAGGCTCATAACCTGAAGGTCGTAGGTTCAAATCCTACTCCCGCAACCAAACACAAAACGCCCGCTGATCGGCGATCAACGGGCGTTTTGTGTTAGTTCGGTACTATCCGCGGACCGAGTTGCTTTCGACGAGATAACGAGAGGTATTCCGCCGTATCGTAGAGGTGCTCCTGACAAGTGCACAATGGTCACCGCACCAGACATCAGTGGTGCCAGCGATATCCGCCTCAGTTGCGTTCGCGCCCCCGGTATCCCAAACGAAGGTTTGCCAGAACGAAGAACGCCGCGGCGAGGCAGACGATGCTTGGACCTGCCGGCGTATCCAGGCGGTAGGACAGCAGAAGCCCCCCCAGCGCGGAGGCGACGCCAATGACTGCCGCCACAATAACCATCCGCTCCGGGGTGGCCGCAAACCGGCGTGCGGTCGCAGCCGGGATGAGCAGGAGCGCCGAGATCAGGAGCGCGCCGACCACCTTGATCGCGACTGCGACGACAATGGCCAGGGCGAAGGTCACGACGAGCTGTTCCCGGTCGGGATCGATGCCACTCGCCCGTGCGAGATCGGCGTCCAGTGTCGACGTGAGGAGCTTTTGCCAACGCCAGCCGATCAGGCCGAGGACGAGGGCCACACCGCACCAGATCACGATGAGGTCGGTCCGGTCCACGGCGAGGATGTCCCCAAACAGGTAGGCCATGAGGTCCACGCGAACGCCCGGAAGGAACGAAACGGCCACGAGGCCGATTGCGAGCGCGGAATGCGCGAGCACCCCGAGCAATGTGTCCGTCGCATATCCACGTCCGCCTAGAACGGTGATCACTGCGGCCATCACAAGGGCGACCACAAGTGCTCCGGCGAAGATCGGCGTGGAAAGCGCGAGCGCGATGGCGACGCCGAGTATGGAGGCATGCGCTGTCGCATCGCCGAAATACGCCATGCGCCGCCAGACCACGAAACAGCCGAGCGGCCCGGCCGCCATGGCGACCCCCATGCCCGCAAGGACCGCGCGCCACAGGAAGCTGTCTAGCAGGATCATCCGGCCGCTGTATGATCCGACGCTCGATCGGGCCCGTGGTCATGAGAATGGCTGTGCTCATGGCGGTAGAGCGCGAGCGCGCCACGCGTCCCGGTTCCGAAGAGCGCGCGGTATTCCGGCGCCGAGGCGACATGTTCGGGATGGCCCTCGCAACAGACATGACCATTCAGACAAATCACCCGGTCGGAGGCCGCCATCACCACATGCAACTCGTGGCTGACCATCAGGACAGCGCATCCGAAGTCTCGGCGGATGGCTTCGATCTGACGATAGAATTCGGCGGACCCGGTCTGATCGAGGCCCTGGGTCGGCTCATCGAGAATGAGCAGCTCGGGCTTGGACAGAAGCGCGCGGGCAAGCAGTACGCGCTGGAACTGCCCACCGGAGAGATCCGCCATCTGGCGACGCGACAGGGTGGATGCACCGGCTTGGGCGAGCGCCTCGTTGGCACGAATATCCGGGATCGGGACGGGCAGGGACAGAAACCGACGCACGGTCATCGGCATGGTCGGATCGATCCGCAACTTCTGCGGCACATAGCCGATCCGGAGATGGCGGTCCCGGACGATGCGGCCGGATGCGGGTCGGATCGCGCCGATCAGCGCGCGTAAGAGTGTTGATTTCCCGGATCCGTTGGGGCCGACGATGGTGACGATCTCGCCGGGTGCGATCGCAAGGGAGATGTCGTCCAGAACGATGCGGCCGCCGCGACGGATCGTCAGGCGGTCGAGCGTCACGAGCGGCGAGGTCACGATTTCTCACGCTGACAGTTCGGGCACAGGCCCTGAGCCTCGATCACCGTCTGTTCGATCCGGAATCCCGCACCGCGGGCGGCGTCGCCGATGCTGTCTTCCGGCGTCGTCGCAGCGGTTTCGGCCACGGCGTCACAGCCGCGACAGATTAGAAAGGCGGGGTCGTGTGGGGCGTCGGGCCGTGTGCAGGCGACGAAGGCATTCAGACGTTCGATCCGGTGCGCGAACCCATGGCGAACAAGGAAATCGAGCGCGCGATATGCGACCGGCGGCTGGGATCCGAGCCCGTCGACGCGCAACACATCGAGAACTTCGTAGGCCCCCATCGCCCGATGCTCCTGCAACAGGACTTCGAGAGCCCGTCGCCTAACCGGTGTCAGCTGCAGCCCCTGTTCCACGCATCGCGCATCGACGGCCGTGATGGCATCGCTGATGCAATGGGCATGGTCGTGGGATTGAAAACCGAGTGCGGACATTGGGGGTTGATATGTTATACTATTACATTTAGCAAGGCGGCATGCGATACCTCATCCTTTGCCTTACGATTTTGTCCGCCACTCCCGCCAGTGCCGAAGTTCCGCGCGTGGCGACTGATATCCTGCCGGTGCAGTCCTTGGTCGCCCGAGCGATGGAGGGCCTGGACGTGCCTGCATTGGTCGTGCCTTCGAACGCATCGCCCCATGCCCATGCGATGCGCCCGTCGGAGGCGGCGGCGCTGGAGCGCGCGGATATCGTGTTCTGGATGGGGCCTTCTTTGACCCCGTGGCTGGAGGGCGCCATCGAATCGCTGGCCCGGGATGCAACGGTTGTCAGTCTTCTGGATGTGCAGGGGACGCGGCTGCGAGAGTACGGCGAGGATCCCGATCATGGCGAGGGCCATGGCGGTGACGACGGACACGGCGATGGACACGATCACGATCACGATCACGATCACGGGGATGACCACGGCCACGACCACGGGGATGGAATCGATCCCCATGCCTGGCTGGACCCGGACAACGGCAGGCTCTGGCTCGGTGCGATTGCCGAGGCTCTCGCAGCGGCGGACCCCGAGAATGCCGCACGCTACCGGTCCAACGCACTGACCGGACAGTCGGAGATCGACGCGACAACCGCGGAGATGGAGGCGATGCTCTCGCCCATCGCCAGGTGGCCATTCCTCACGTTTCACGATGCCTATGGATACCTTAAGGACCGGTTCGGCTTGAACCATGCCGGTTCCATCCGTTTGGGCGATGCCACCGCACCGGGCGTCGCCCATGTCGCCGATCTTGGGGAGAACGTGGCTACCGGAAACATCTCCTGTATCTTTGCCGAGCCGCAGTTCGACATGGCGTTGGCCCGGACCATCGCTGCGGAGGGGGGCGCGAAGGTGGCGGTTCTGGACCCGCTGGGTTCGGCGCATGCTCCGGGCGCAGGCCTGTATACCGCTCTTCTTCAGGATATCGCGCGGGATATCGCGAGCTGTCTCTCCCCTGATTCGATCCCATCGAAAACGGATGAACGGAGGGACTCGACAAGTCCGGCCAAAATGAGAACATTAGGGGAACATTAAGCCGATTCCCTATGTTGTCAGGTTATGATCCCCAAGCCGGATTCGTCCCTTCCTACCATCACCGAGATGTTCTCGACCTCTAGGGACGGTGCCGCGACGGGCATGGTTCTGGCGCAACTCGATGCGACGGGTCGACGTCGCGGGCCGATCCTGTGGGTGCAGGACAGGCTGGCTGCGCGGGAGGGGGGGGTGCCGCATATGCGGGGCATCGCGGGGACGATCGGTCTGGACATGCCCATTCTGCGGGTCGCGGCGCGTGATGCGGCCGAGGCGCTCTGGGCCATGGAGGAAGGATTGGGATGCGCCGCATTGTCAGCCGTCATCGGAGAGATCTGGGGCGCGCCCCGGGCCTTGGACTTCACCGCGACCAAACGGCTCTCGTTGCGATCGGGCCGGTCGGGTGTGCCGTTCTGGCTGCTGCGGGCCGATGCGGAACCGTCGCTTTCGGTTGCGCCCGATCGGTGGCGCGTAACCTCCGTCCCGTCGCATCCCAACGTGCTCGATTCCAGGGCGGCGGGGCGGGCCCGGTGGCAGGCCGACCTCTTCCGGTCGCGGGGCTCCCGCCCGGGGATATGGGTGGCCGAACATGACCGCGCGGCGCATCGCCTCGATCTGGTTGCCCCGCTTCGCGATGGCACGATGGGAGAGGGCGCGGGCAATCGCCCCGCGTCCCGCCCCCGCGCCGTGGGATGATCCGGCACCGGAGCATGATCCCGAAACGCCGCTCGTCCTGGCCGCCGAAGGTCGGCACGGCCCGGTGATCCATGCCGCCAACGATGCGGGTCTGGCCGCGGGTGCCACGCACGGGGCTCGGATCGTCGACATCCGCGCTCTCTGCCCCGAACTCGTGGCGATGCCAGCCGATCTGGCGGGCGATGCGACGGCCCTCGGGCGGCTCGCGCTGTGGTCGCGCAGGTGGTGCCCGTGGTCGGCCACCGACGGGGCCGACGGTCTGGTGCTGGACACGACCGGATCGGCGCATCTGTGGGGTGGCGAGGCCGCGATGCTGGCGGATATGGAGGCGCGGATGGACGGGTTGGGCCAGGCGGCACGACTGGCCATCGCGCCCACCCACGGGGCGGCTTGGGCGCTGGCGAGGTATGGCGGCCCGAGGGAGGTCTGCGGCCCGGACGCGCTGCGCGCCCGGATGGCGGCGTTGCCGGTTTCGGCGCTGCGGCTGGATGCGCCGACGCTTCTGGTGCTGCGACGCCTGGGACTGAAACGGATCGGCGATCTGATGACAATTCCCCGCGCGACGCTCGAACGGCGTTTCGGACGCGACGGCAAGATGCTGACCACGCCGCTCCATCGTCTCGATCAGGTACTCGGTCATCTGCCGGAGCCGGTGGTCAGCGCGGCCCCCCCGCGCCGCTATCGCGCGGTGCAACGTCTGGCCGAGCCGGTGATGGATCCGCAGCCTTGGCTGCCCGGCCTGCTGCGAACTCTCTGCAACGACCTGGCGCGGGACGGGCAGGGGACGCGGGCGATCCGGCTCGATCTCTACCGCGTCGACGGCGTCGCAACGACGTTTGAGACTCTCACGGCCCGGGCGACCCGGGATCCCGATCACCTGCGCCGCCTGCTGGAGAAGCGGTTCGAGGAACTGGATGCTGGCTTCGGCTTCGACACCCTGTCGGTCGAGGCGATGCGGATCGAAGCCCAGACCGATGCGCAGACCCGGCTGGAGGGTGGGGCCGACGACGATGTAGCGGTGGCGACGCTGATCGACCGGCTCTCCAGCCGCGTCGGGCCCCGCGCCGTGCAGGTGGCCGAGATTCGCGAGAGCCACATCCCCGAACGGGGCGAAGTCTGGGTCCCGGCACTCGATCGGCCGGGTCGCAATCGCGCGGACCTGCTGGCTCCCGGCGGGTTGGGCGGCGGGGGCATGGTCGCCCCTCCCCGGGACCGCCCCCTCCGCCTGCTGCAATCGCCCGAGCGGATCGAGGTTCTCTATGCCGTGCCCGAAGGGCCGCCGGTCCGCTTCCAATGGCGGCGCAGGCCCTATCTGATCCGCCGCCATCAGGGGCCCGAACGGATCGCGCCCGAATGGTGGCACGATCGGCCCGGCACCCGCCTGCGCGACTATTACAAGGTCGAGGTCGAAGGCGGCGCCCGCTACTGGCTGTTCCGTCAGGGCCTGGCCGACGACGGTCGCGGCGACACGCCGGACTGGTTTCTCCATGGGCTGTTCGGATGAACGCCCGGATCCCCCTGCCGGCCCGCGCCCGTCCCGATCTCTGTTCCACAAATATTCTGGGGGGTATGGGGGGCTAGCCCCCCATTCGACGCGCCATGCCCGATCAGCCGCTCACCCCCGACCGCCGCACGCTGGACCCCGACCAGGGGTTCACCCGCAACCCGCCCGCCCCCTTTGTGGAGCTGGGCGTGGCCTCCTGCTTTTCGTTCCTGCACGGAGCGTCGGATGCCGTCGACCTGGCCATCACCGCATGGAAGATGGGCTACCACGCCATCGGCATCGCCGACCGCAATTCCATGGCGGGCGTGGTGCGGATGCATGTGGAAGCGAATGCCGCCAAGTTGCGCCCCTTGATCGGCACCCGCCTGATCCTGACCTGCGGGACCGAATTCCTCGCCTACCCCCGCGACCGCGCGGCCTATGGCAACCTCTGCGCGCTGATCTCCGGGGGGCGGATGACCGACCCGAATGGCGAATGGCAGGAGAAGGGACGCTGCGACATCACGCTCGACGATCTGGCCGCCCATTGCGACGGCGTGATACTGATCGCGCTGCCCGGCGAGAACCTGGACGCGTTCGAGGCGAATCTGCCCCGTCTGACCCGCACCCTGCCGGCCCTCACCCATATCGCCGCCGCCCACCTCTATCGCGGCGACGACCATGCGCGGATCGAACGGCTGGACCGGCTGGCGGGTCGCCACGGGCTGCGGATCGTGGCGACCAACGACGTCCACTACCACACGCCCGAACGCCGCCCGCTGCAGGACGTGATGACCTGCATCCGCGAGAAGGTGAAGCTGTCGGAGGCGGGCTTCCATCTCCATGCCAATGCCGAGCGCCACCTTAAGTCCCCGCCGGAGATGATCCGTCTCTTCGCCCGCTGGCCCCATGCGATCCGCGAAAGCGTCCTGATCGCCGAACGGCTGGACTTCTCTCTGAAGGAGCTGAAATACGAATACCCCGAGGACGACATCCCTGCGGGCAGAACCCCCGACGAACACCTGCGCATCCTCACCGAGGACGGGGCCGGGAGCCGCTATCCCGACGGCGTGCCCCAGAAGGTCCGCGATGCCATCGAGACGGAGCTGAAATTCATCGCCGGACGCGACCTCGCCCGCTACTTCATCACCATCCAGCAGATCGTGGCCTATGGACGCAGCCAGAACATCCTCTGTCAGGGCCGAGGGTCGGCCGCGAATTCGGCGGTCTGCTATTGCCTCTGGATCACCTCGGTCGATCCCGCCTGCAACGAGGTCCTGTTCGAGCGGTTTCTCTCCGCCGACCGCAACGAGCCGCCCGATATCGACGTCGATTTCGAGCATGAGCGGCGCGAGGAAGTCATCCAGCACATCTACAACCGCTACGGTCGTCAGCATGCGGGCTTGTGCGCCACGGTCATCCACTACCGCCCGCGCATGGCCATCCGCGAGGTGGGCAAGGTCATGGGCCTGACGGAGGACGTGACCAACGCCTTGGCCAAGACGACCTGGGGATCCTGGGGCGCATCGGTCGCGGACATGCACCCCGAGGATACCGGCGTGAACGTCGCCGACCCGCTTATCCGCCGGGTCCTGCGCCTGACCGACCAGCTGATCGGGATGCCGCGCCATCTGGGACAGCATGTGGGCGGCTTCATCCTGACCAACCAGCCGCTGACCCGCACCGTGCCCATCGGCAACGGCGCCATGCCCGACCGGACCTTCGTCGAATGGGACAAGGACGACATCGACGCGCTGGGCATCTTCAAGATGGACGTTCTGGCGCTGGGGATGCTGACCTGCATCGCCAAATGCTTCGGCCTTCTGCGGGACCATTACGGGGAGGATATGACGCTTGCCAGCATCGATGCGGACGATCGGCCCACCTACAAGATGCTCCAACGCGGCGACAGCCTCGGGGTGTTCCAGGTGGAGAGCAGGGCGCAGATGGCGATGTTGCCCAAGCTGAAGCCACGCGTTTTCTACGATCTGGTCATACAGGTCGCCATCGTTCGCCCCGGGCCGATCCAGGGCGACATGGTGCATCCCTATCTCAAACGGCGGCGCGGCGACGAGGAGCCGGAATATCCGACCCCCGGGCCGCAATATCCGCAGGACGAGCTGCGCAATATCCTCGAGCGCACCCTCGGCGTGCCGATTTTCCAGGAACAGGCGATGAAGATCGCCATCGTCGCCGCCGAGTTCACGGGCGCCGAGGCCAATGGCCTGCGCCGCGCCATGGCGACCTTCCGGTCCAAGGAGGACATCACCAACCACAAGGGTCGCATGGTCGACCGGATGATCGAACGCGGCTACGATCCAGCCTTCGCCAAGCGCTGCTTCAGCCAGATCGAGGGGTTCGGCGAATACGGCTTCCCCGAGAGCCATGCCGCCAGTTTCGCGCATCTCGTCTACGTGTCGAGCTGGCTCAAATGCCACCACCCCGACGTCTTCGCCTGCGCGCTTCTCAACTCGCAACCGATGGGGTTCTACGCCCCCGCGCAGATCGTCGAAATGGCACGGCGGTCGGGGGTGACCGTTCTGCCGGTGGACGTGAACTACAGCGATTGGGACAATCTGCTGGAGCCCACAGGCCCGCGGACATTCGCCCTGCGGCTCGGCTTCCGGCAACTTTCGGGCCTGAAGGAGGAGGAGTTGAAGAAACTGACCGATGCGCGCACCGTGCCCTTCGCCGATGTGAACGACCTGCGCCGCAGGACTCGCCTCACGAAACGCGCGATCGAGACGCTCGCCTCCGCCGATGCCTTCCGCTCCTGCGGGCAGGATCGCCGCGCCGCGCTTTGGGACGCCAAGGCGATCAGGCGCGGGCCGGAGCTGCCGCTCTTCATCCATGGCGATGCGCCCGATATCGGCGTCGAGCCGGAGCATTACCTGCCGCAGATGCCCCTGCGGGAGCATGTCGTGGCCGACTATCAGACCGCGCGCCTGTCCCTGAAGGCGCATCCGATGTCGTTCATGCGCCGGGCCATGCACCGGGGCGGTTATACCCGCGCGGCCGACCTGCGATCCCTGCGCTTCAACCAGAAGGTCTCGGTCGCGGGCCTCGTCCTCATCCGACAGAAACCCGGCAGCGCCAAAGGCGTCTGCTTCACCACGCTGGAGGACGAAAGCGGGGTCATCAACGTCGTGATCTGGCCCGACCTGTTCAAGCGGTTCCGCAAGGAAATCATGGCCTCACGCCTGATGGCGGTGCATGGTCATGTGCAGTTCGACGACGCCGTGATCCATGTGGTCGCCCGGGATATCGTGGACCGTAACGACGCGTTGCTGCGGCTCAGCGAGGATGAGCTGACCCCGGATCTCGCCCGTGCCGACCACGTCAGGCACCCGCTGCCGAGCCACACGTCGAAGCATCCCCGCGACGTGCGGGTCATCCCCAAGTCACGGGATTTCCACTAGAAGTCGAGGTTCTCCACGCTCAGCGCGTTGTCCTGGATGAATTCGCGACGCGGCTCCACCACATCGCCCATCAGCTTGGTGAACACGTCGTCCGCTTCGGCCACGTCCTCGACCTTCACCTGCAACAGGGTGCGGGCCTCGGGGTCCAGCGTCGTCTCCCAGAGCTGGCCGGGGTTCATCTCGCCCAGACCCTTGTAGCGTTGCAGGGACAGACCCTTCTCCCCTTCGGCCAGTATTGCTTCCAGAAGGTCGATCGGCCCGTGCACGAGGTTCTCGCGATCCTTGCGGGACAGCTTCGCGGGGTCGCGATACACGTCGCGCGTCCCGGCCGAGACCTGTGCCAGCTTGCGCGCCTCGCCCGACCGCAGGACGGCGCCGTCGAGCGTCCGCACCTCCTCGACGCCGCGCAGAACGCGGGCGAGTCGGATGCCGTGATCCTGCGTGATCCGTCCCTGCCAGCCGCGCTCGTATTCCGCGGCCACCTGGTCGAGCCGTTCGGACACACGGTCGGCGACACCCTGAAGGTCGCTGTCCGCCTGACCCGCCTCGAACGCACCGGAAAGGGCTGCCTGCTCCAGGATATGCCGGGGGTAATGGGTCGGGAAGGCTTCGAGGATGCGGCGGAACTGCCGCGCGGCCTGCACAACGCGATCCAGATCGCGGCCCGCGATCTCCTCCCCCGACGGCAGCCGCAGGACGGCACCGTCCGTGCCCATCTGCACGAGGTAATCCTCCATCGCGGTCTCGTCCTTGAGGTAGACCTCGGACTTGCCGCGCGCGACCTTGTAGAGCGGCGGCTGGGCGATATAGAGGTGCCCGCCTTCGATGATCTGCGGCATCTGACGGTAGAAGAACGTCAGCAGCAGCGTGCGGATATGCGCGCCGTCCACATCCGCATCCGTCATGATGACGATCTTGTGGTAGCGCAGCTTGGCGAGGTTGAACTCGTCGCGCCCGATGCCGGTGCCCATCGCGGTGATCAGCGTTCCGATCTCCTGGCTCCCGAGCATCCGGTCGAACCGCGCCCGCTCCACGTTCAGGATCTTGCCCTTCAGCGGCAGGATCGCCTGGTTCTGACGCGAGCGCCCCTGCTTGGCGGAGCCGCCGGCCGAGTCGCCCTCCACGAGGAACAGCTCCGACTTGGCCGGGTCCTTTTCCTGACAATCGGCGAGCTTGCCGGGGAGGGAGGCGATGTCCATCGCCGTCTTGCGGCGCGTCAGCTCCCGCGCCTTGCGGGCCGCCTCGCGGGCGAGCGCCGCCTCCACGATCTTGCCGACGATCTGCCGGGCCTGCTGCGGGTTCTCCTCGAACCACTCGGACAGCTTCTCGTTCACGAGGTTCTCGACCGCCGGGCGTACCTCCGACGAGACCAGCTTGTCCTTGGTCTGACTGGAGAATTTCGGGTCCGGCACCTTTACCGACAGCACACAGGTCAGCCCCTCGCGCGCATCGTCGCCGGTAAAGCTGACCTTCTCCTTCTTTGCGATGCCCGAGGCCTGCGCGTAGAGGTTGATCGTCCGCGTCAGCGCCCCGCGCAGGCCCGCCAGATGAGTCCCGCCATCCCGCTGCGGAATGTTGTTCGTAAACGGCAGGACGTTCTCGTGATAGCTGTCGTTCCACCACATCGCGACCTCGACGCCGATCCCGTCGCGCTCGCCGTCCATGTAGATCGGGTCCGGCATCACGGGGGTCTTGGAGCGGTCGAGATATTTTACGAATTCCCGCACGCCGCCGTCGTAGTAGAGCTCCGTTCGCAAGGCCTCCGCCGGGCGCTCGTCCTCCAGCACGATCTTCACGCCGGAATTCAGGAACGCGAGTTCCCGCAACCGGTTCTCCAGCGTCTTGAACACGTAATCGAGGTTCGAGAACGTCCCCAGCGACGCCATGAACCGTACTTCGGTCCCGGTCTCCTCCGTATCGCCCACGACCTTCAGATGATCGACCGTGAAGCCGCCCTCGAACCGGGCCACATGCTCCTTACCGTCCCGCCAGATGCGCAATTCCAGCCAGTCCGACAACGCGTTGACGACCGATACGCCCACGCCGTGCAGACCGCCGGACACCTTGTAGGAATTCTGGTCGAACTTCCCGCCCGCATGGAGCTGGGTCATGATGACCTCGGCCGCCGAAACCCCCTCCCCCTCGTGGATGCCGACCGGAATGCCGCGACCGTTATCCTTAACCGAAACGCTGGAATCGGCATGGATCTTGACGCTCACTTCGGTGGCATGACCGGCGAGCGCCTCGTCGATCCCGTTATCCACGACCTCGTAGACCATGTGGTGCAGGCCGGACCCGTCGTCGGTGTCCCCGATATACATGCCCGGACGCTTGCGCACGGCCTCCAGGCCCTTGAGAACCTTGATGGAATCTGCGCCGTATTCCTGCGGCACGGGGGCTGCGTCTGCCATGTCTGTCGTTTCCCTTGGATTGGCCCAAGATATACCCATCCGGTCGGGGATTGTCACGCGGATGACACCATATTTGGTAGGTCCTTACGGGCCGGCATTCGGTCAGGCGCGAACCTCTTCGACCGTACTTCCGTCCTCACTCGGCATGACGCGCAAATGCATCGCATCGGCCAGGTCGGCGAACAGGTCCGGCTCCGTTCCGCTGAGGAACACCTGACCGCCGAGCGCGGCAAGTTCGGCGTAGAGCGCCGCGCGCCGTTCCGCGTCCAGATGCGCCGCGACCTCGTCCAGCAGAAGGATCGGCGCCGTGCCGATATCCTCCCTCAGGGCCCGTGCATTGGCCAGGATCAGCGAGATCAGCAGTGCCTTCTGCTCCCCCGTCGAGCACAGACGCGCCTCCATCTCCTTCGCCGCATAGGTCGCTTCGAGGTCCGCGCGATGGGGCCCGATGAGCGTGCGGCCCGCGGCCATGTCCCGCATCCGCGACGCCGCGAACGCCTCCGCCAAGGCCTCCTCCGTCTCCGGCACCGGCCCGTCGCCCATGGTCAGCGTCGCTGCCGGAAACGGCCCGTCGGGTTCCTGCGCCGCGGCCAGACGGGACAGCGCATCCGTCCGGCGGGTGACGATACCGGCCCCGGCCCCCGCCATCTGCGCCTCCAGCGCCTCGTACCAATGCGCGTCCCGCACCCCGTCCCGCAGCAGGCGGTTGCGGTCGCGCATCGCCTTCTCGTAGCGCAGGACGCCCTCGCCATGGGATGGATCGAAGCTCAGCGTCATCCGGTCGAGGAACCGGCGCCGCCCCTCCGCCCCTTCGATCCACAGGCGGTCCATGCTCGGCACCAGCCACAGCACCCGCGTCAGACGTCCCAGCGCGATCTGCGCCGCCGGCTTTCCGTCGACGAGCGTGGTCCGGGACGCGCCGGGTTCCGCCCGCAATTCGACCTCATGATCCGGATTTCCGCCGATCCGCGCGGCGATGCGCCAGCCGATCGCCTCAGGGCGGCGGATGATCTCGGCCGCTTCGGCCCGTCGCATTCCGCGCCCGGGCGACAGCAGCGAGACCGCTTCCAGAAGGTTCGTCTTGCCCGCTCCGTTGGGGCCGTGGATCGCCACGGGCCGCCCGTCGAAGCTGAGCTGCGTCCGGCGATGGGACCGAAAGTGCGACAGCGTCAGCGACGCGATCCGCCCGACCGTCGACGTGTCAGACACGCATCGGCATGACGACGTAGATGGCGGAGGAATCGTCGCCCTCCCGCATCAGCGTCGGGTCGCCCGCATTGTTGAACAGGAAGACGGCATTCTCCCGGTCCACCTGACCCGCGATCTCCTGCAGGTACTTGGCGTTGAAGCCGATCTCCAGCTTCTCGTCGCCATAGGCCACGGCCAGTTCCTCTTCGGCGTTGCCCGAATCCGGCGCGTTCACAGACAGGATCAGGCGATCCTCGTCCAGGCTCAGCTTCACGGCCCGGGAGCGTTCCGACGAGACCGTCGCCACCCGGTCCACCGCCCGCGCGAATTCCGCCGCGTCGACCTCCAGCTTGCGGGTATTCCCCATGGGGATGACGCGCGCATAGTCGGGGAAGGTCCCGTCGATCACCTTGGACGTGAGCGTGATTTCCGGCGTGGCGAACCGGATTTTGGTCTCGGACACCGAAACGGCCACGCTCATATCGTCATCGTCCAGAAGCTTGCGCAACTCCTGCACGGTCTTGCGCGGGACGATCACGCCGGGCATCTCCTCCACCCCCTCGGGAAGCGGCGCATCCACCCGCGCGAGCCGGTGTCCGTCGGTCGCCACGCAACGCAGGACCCGGCCTGACTCGCCCTCTGCCAAATGCATGTAGACGCCGTTGAGGTAATAGCGCGTCTCCTCCGTGGAGATGGCGAATCGCGTCTTGTCGAACAGACGCCGCAGCACCGGTGCGGGGCAGGAGAAATTGGACTCGTAGTCCGACGTCGCCATGACCGGGAAGTCCTCGCGCTGCAGGGTCGCGAGCGAGAAATGCGACCGCCCCGCGGTAACCTGCAGGCGGCCGGCTGCCTGATCCTCCTCGACCTGTACCAGCGCGCCGTCCGGCAGTTTGCGTACGATCTCGTGGAAAAGCACCGCGCTGACGGTCGTGCCGCCCGGGCGTTCGACTTGCGCCGCCGTTCTGTCGATCACCTCGATATCGAGGTCGGTGGCCTTGAACGACACGTCCGATCCCTCGGCCTCCATCAGGACATTGGCCAGAATCGGGATCGTGTTCCGGCGCTCGACGACGGATTGCGCCTGACTGACCGCCTTCAGGAGCGCGGCCCGCTCGATGGAGAACTTCATTGTCGAACCTCGATTAGATCGGACGCGCACCTTAGCGCGCCGGGGCCGGGGCGCAACATCGCAAGCGGCGGCCGTCAGCTCTCCAGCTTGCGCTGCAGCAGTTCGGCATCCTCGGCGATCTGCGGCTCAGCAGCGATCAGCGCCTCGATCTTGCGCACCGCATAGAGGACGGTCGTGTGATCCTTGCCGCCGAACTTGCGCCCGATCTCGGGATAGCTCCGCGGGGTCAGCTTCTTCGACAGGTACATCGCCATCTGTCGCGGTCGCGCCACCGACCGGGAGCGGCGCGCGGAGGTCATGTCGGACATCCGCAGATTATAGTGGTCGCAGGTCTTCTTCATGATCTCGTCGATGGTCAGCTTCTTCTCGGACGACCGTAGAAGATCGCTCAGGATATCCTGCGCCTGTTCGATCGAGACTTCCCGCTTGACGAGATCCGCATTGGCCACGAGCCGGGCGACCGCCCCTTCGAGGGCCCGGATCGAGGCGCTGATCCGACCTGCAAGGAACTCCAGAACGCCATCCGCGATCTCGAATGCCGGATAGCGTTCCTGGAACATCTCGACCCGATGCTGAAGCACGCCGAGACGCAGTTCGTAGTCCGCCGGATGAAGATCCACCACGAGGCCGGACTGGAGCCGCGACGTGATCCGCTCCTCCAGATCGGAGATCTGGGCGGGACTGCGATCGGCGGAAATCACCACCTGCTTGCCCTGATCGACCAGCGCATTGAACGTGTGGAAGAACTCCTCCTGGGTGCTCTCCTTGCCCGCGATGAACTGGACGTCATCCACCAGCAGGACGTCCACGGTCCGGAACAGGTGCTTGAAATCCATCGTGTTCTTCTCGCGCAGGGCCTGCACGAAACGGTACATGAACTGCTCGGCCGAGAGGAACATCACGCGGGTCTCGGGATGCCGTTCGTTCAGCTCCCAGGCGATGGCCTGCATCAGGTGCGTCTTCCCGAGGCCGACGCCGCCATGGAGGAAGAGAGGGTTGAAGCTGACGCTGTCGCCGGTGGCGACGCGGCGGGCGGCGGCATGGGCCAGCTCGTTGGACTTGCCGACCACGAAGCTGTCGAAGGTGAAGCGGGCATCCAGCGTACCCTCGGTCCGCAATCTGTTGGCGGCCTGTCTCTTCTGCACCTGGGGCTGCGACTGGGTCGCGGCGGGGGCGTTGCAGGCGACCCGCGTCGCCCGTCCGCCCGCCTCGACCACATGGCGCAGGATCACGTCGGAATAATTCTGTACGACCCACCGGCCCATGAACGCGGTGGGCGAAATCAGGCTCAGCGTATCGCCGTCCAGCTTGCGAAATTTCAGCTGGTCGATCCAGGCCTTGAAGTTGTGCGTACCGATATCCTTCTCGATCCCGCCCTTCGCGAGGTCCCACGTCGACTCTGTCATTTCACTCGGCCCTACCCGTTAATCTCGTTGCGATCAGGACTGACGCCATGCCAGTCCCCGGGCCTTCCAACCGTTGAGGGCCCCCCGTCTTCCATGCGGGTCCAGATCGCCTTCGAAACCCTCGCTCACGTTGATGCAGGGAATCGCCTGGCCCTCGGCAGCGAGGGCGTCCGCGACGGCTTGCGCCGCCTGCATCGAACGTGCGCCGGACCGGCAGATGAACAGCAATGCGGATGGCAGTTCCGCACAGCTCTCCATCAGCGTCCCGACGAAGGACGGGTTCGGGCTCATGTCGGGCCAGGACTTCCATTCGATCCGAACGACGTCCCGCTTCAATCCCGACAGATCGGGCCCGCCCACAAATCCCCATTCGGGACGGGTCCGGACATCCACGAGCATGGCGGCGGCGTCTTCCGACAATATCTTCCACGCATCCCGAGGCGGTGCCTCGGTGACATGCGGACCCGCATCCGTGTCCATGAATATCCCCACAAGTGCGATCTGACTCGCACCGAAAGATGTATCTTTTGCGCCGCCGAGAGGGCAACGACTCTTCTGTCTTGACTCGGACCGGGCCTGCAAAGAATCCGTCACATGGCGGTTAACCGCCGGATGCGGCAGTCAAAAAAAGCCCGCCATCCGGCGGGCCCTTTCAAGGATTGACTGTGGCTCGAAGGCGTCGCCCGACGGCCCGGGAATCAGGCGCCGATCGCCTTCACACGGCTGGAGAGACGCGAGATTTTGCGGGATGCGGTGTTCTTGTGGAACACGCCCCTGGTGACGCCGCGCATCAATTCGGGCTGGGCTTCGCGCAGGGCGGTGGCGGCGGCGTCCTGGTCGCCGGACGCGATCGCTTCCTCGACCTTGCGGATGTAGGTGCGGATGCGCGAACGACGCGCCTTGTTGACGGCGAAACGCCGCTCGTTCTGGCGCGCGCGCTTCTTGGACTGGGGCGAATTTGCCATCTGTGTCGGGTCCTTTCGGGACGGTCTGTGACGTTCTTCGCGGACGAGCACCCGATCCCGCGCGACAGCTTCCGCCGCGGATCCGATCCGGCCAGAGCGGGCCTCACACGCATGATGGGACGGCGGCTAGACGATTCCGTCCGGGAAGAAAAGGCCCGGCGCGGAACGGCGCATATTTGTGCACCATTCGTACATACGAACGTATGACAGGCGTGCATACAAATACGCGCACCGAATAGCCGCGACTCACACGGGACGGTGCGGGATTGCTATTTGTCGCGGAACTGCGGTTCGCGTTTCTCGAGGAAGGCGCGCATCCCCTCCTCCCGGTCCTCGGTGGCGAAGAGGGCGTGGAACAGCCGTCTTCTCGAACAGCAGACCCTCATGCAGGCCGACCTCCTGGCTGACGTTCACGGCTTCCTTGACGGCGGTGGCGGTGATCATCGACTTCTCGGCGATCTTGCCCGCCGCGGCGAGCGCCTCGTCCATCAGGCGCTTGGCGGGGACAACCCGGCTGACGAGACCGGAGCGCTCCGCTTCCTCGGCATCCATGAACCGGCCGGTCAGGTGCATGTCCATCGACTTGGCCTTGCCCACGGCCCGGGTCAGGCGCTGGGTTCCGCCGATGCCCGCGACGATGCCGAGATTGATCTCCGGCTGGCCGAACTTGGCGGTGTCGGCGGCAATGATGAAGTCGCACATCATCGCCAGCTCGCAGCCGCCGCCGAGCGCATAGCCCGCGACCGCGGCGATGACCGGCTTGCGCACCGACATGATCGCCTCCGCCTCCGGGCCGAACAGGTCGCCCATGAAGACGTCGACGAAATCCTTGCCGCTCATCTCGCGGATGTCGGCCCCGGCGGCGAACGCCTTGTCCGAACCGGTGAGGATTATGCAGCGCACCTTGTCGTTGTCCTGCGCGGCCTTCATGGCGCGCGCCAGCTCCCCCAGCAGGGCCGTGTTGAGCGCGTTCATCGCATCCGGACGGTCCAGCCTGATGATCGCGACATGATTGCTCACGTCCACGTTGAGTGTCTCGTAGCCCATCACGCCCTCCGCAAGATTGGTCAGGTCCATCTGCCTGCCCCCAAAAGCAGGGGCGATCAAGTCATCTCTGGCAGGCCGGACAATGGAAGCTCGACCGCCCGGCCTGCACAGTGCGGCGGATCGTCCCGTCGCATCCGGGCCGGGGGCAGGGGGCGCCCGCGCGGTCATAGACGCGGAAGGCGTGCTGGAAATAGCCCAGCTCCCCATCCGCCTGCCGGTGATCGCGAAGGGAGGAGCCGCCCGCCTCGATCGCCTCGCCCAGCACGTCTCGGACGATCGGCACGAGCGCGCGCACCCGCTCGGCGGCGATCCGCCCGGCCCTGCGGGCGGGGGCGATCCCGGCGCGATGCAGCACCTCGCAGACATAGATGTTGCCCAGGCCCGCGACGATCCGTTGATCCAGCAGGGCCGATTTCACCGGCGTCCGGCGCCCGCGGAAGGCGGCGACAAGGTGGTCGCCGTGGAACCCGTTGCCCAGCGGCTCCGGGCCCAGCCGCGCCATGAGGCGATGGGCATCCAGCGCCTCCGTCGCCATCAGATCCATCGAGCCGAACCGTCGTGCATCGTTGAACGTGACCCGGTGGGTGGCGGTGTGGAAGACGACGTGATCGTGTTGCGGCAGCCAGGCCGGTTCGCGGTGGAAGGCACCCAGCCGGATGTCGTCCACCACCATCCGGCCGGACATGCCCAGATGCACGATCAGCGTCTCGTCCGTGTCGAGATCGAGCAGCAGGTATTTCGACCTCCGCCGCAACATCCGCACGGTCGCGCCCGCGAGCCGTTCCGCCATGCGCTCGGGGAAGGGCCAGCGCAGGTCGGCGCGCCGCACCTCCACCCGGTCGAGGCGGGCGCCGGTGAGTGCGGGGGCGAGGCCGCGACGAACGGTCTCGACTTCGGGAAGCTCCGGCATGGGGACCCTTCATTGCAGGCGCGTCCCCGCGCCCTATAAGTCAGTCCGACAGATGAGGACCCGATCCCGATGACGCAAGACGATCAGGACCCCGGCGCGGGGCGCAGGACGCATTTCGGCTATCAGGACGTGGCCGAGGAGGAAAAGGCGGGCCGCGTGCACGGCGTCTTCACCTCCGTCGCGTCGAAATACGATGTGATGAACGACGCGATGAGCCTCGGGGTGCACCGGGTCTGGAAGGACGCGATGCTCGACTGGCTGGCGCCGCGGCCGGGCCAGCGCCTGCTGGACGTGGCGGGGGGGACGGGGGACATCGCGTTCCGGTTCCTCGACCGCGCGCCCGGCGCGAGCGCGGTGGTCTGCGACATGACCGAGGGGATGCTGGCCGCCGGACGGGTGCGCGCGGAGGCCGCGGACCGGGCCGACCGGCTCGACTGGGTCGCGGGCGACGCAATGGCGCTGCCCTTCGCGGACGGGACCTTCGACGTCTATACGATCAGCTTCGGCATCCGGAACGTAACCCGCATCCACGAGGCGCTGTCGGAGGCGTACCGGGTCCTCCGGCCGGGCGGACGGATCATGGTCCTGGAGTTCAGCCAGTTGCCCAACCCATTGATGCAGAAAGCCTACGACCTTTACTCCTTCAACGTGATCCCGCGGATGGGGCAGGCGATCGCGGGCGACCGGGATTCGTATCAGTATCTGGTCGAAAGCATCCGGCAATTCCCGGATCAGGACCGGTTCGCGGGCATGATCGTCGATGCGGGGTTCGGCAACGTGCGCTACCGCAACCTGTCCTTCGGGATCGCGGCGCTGCATTCCGGCTGGAAGCTGTGAGCGGACGCGCGGCGTGAGGGGGCCGCACAATATCTGGCGCCTGATCCGCACGGGGGCCACGTTCGAGCAGACCGGCGCGATGGCGGTCGTGCTGGAACAGATGCGCGCGCCGCGGGAATTGCGGATCGCGGCGCGGGTGCTGGGCTGGCCGTTCAAGTGGCTCGGGTTCAAGGGCGATCCCGCGCTGCCGCCGGTGACCCGGGCGCTGACGGCGCTGGGGCCGAGCTACATCAAGCTGGGGCAGATCCTGTCGACCCGGCCGGATTTCGTCGGCAGCGACCTCGCGATGCAGCTCCGCGTGCTGCAGGACAAGCTGCCGCCGTTTCCGACGGCGCAGGCGCGGGCGATGGTGGAGCGGGATCTGGAACTGCCGATCGACGCGCTGTTCTCGGAGTTCTCCGAGCCGGTGGCAGCGGCCTCCATCGCGCAGGTGCATCGGGCGCGGCTCCTGCGGGACAACCGCAAGGTCGCGGTCAAGGTCCTGCGCCCCGGGATCGCGCGGGCGTTCCGGCGGGACATCGACGCGTTCTATCTGGGTGCGCGGGTGATCGAGTGGCTGTCGCCGACGGCGCGGCGCCTGCGGCCGATGGACGTGATCGCGCATTTCGACGCCACAGTGCAGCAGGAGCTGGACCTGCGCACGGAGGCGGCGGCGGCCGGGGAGTTCAAGGCGAACACGGCGCGGGATGCCGGGTTCACCGTGCCTGCGGTGGAATGGGCCCTGTCGGGGCGGGCGGTGATGACGCTCGACTGGGCCGAGGGGGAGCAGATGGCGGATCTCGCGGCGATCGACGCGGCGGGACACGACCGTGCGGCGCTGGCGGACCGGGTGATGCAGATGTTCCTGCGCCACGCGCTGCGCGACGGGTATTTCCATGCGGACATGCATCAGGGGAACCTGAAGGTCGCGCCGAACGGGGACATCGTGGCGCTGGATTTCGGGATCATGGGACGGCTCGACGAGTATACGCGGCGGGTCTATGCGGAGATCCTGATGGGCTTCATCCGCAAGGATTACCGGCGGGTGGCGGAGGTGCATTTCGAGGCCGGTTACGTGCCCGCGGACCGAGATATCGACGAGTTCGCACAGGCACTGCGCGCGGTGGGGGAGCCGATCTTCGGGATGGACGCGTCGCGGATCTCCATGGGACGGCTGCTGGCCTATCTCTTCGAGGTGACGGAGCGGTTCGGAATGGAGACGCGGACCGAGCTGATCCTGCTGCAACGGACGATGGTGGTGGTCGAGGGCGTGGCGCGAACGCTGAATCCGCATATGAACATCTGGAACGCCGCCCGCCCGGAAGTTGAGCGCTATATCACGCAGAATCTCGGGCCGCGGGCCTTTGCGCGCGACCTGGCCCGGACCGCGCGGGTGCTGGCCCGGTTCGGACCCCACCTGCCGCAGGCGGTGGAGGACGCCCTGCGCCGGGAGACCCGCACCGTCATCGCCGTGCCGGGGCGGTCCGCCGCGACCGGTCCCCTCTGGTTCGTCGCAGGCGTGGCGGCAACGGTTCTGGGCGCGCTTGTCGTGGCGTGGGTGGTTTAGGTCCCCGGGAGAGAGACCGGCGCGTTCGAAGGCCATCGGCGTCACCGGTCGATGAGGAGGGCGGCGCAGTCATTATCTGTTGTTTCGCTCGGGAATTCGCCCTCCGGTACTCTCCCCGGATCGGATCGGGTCGATCCGATTTCGGTGCATCCCAAGGCAGGCCGGACTATCCAGCCGAATGCCCGTGAGCGCCGTACCTTCGAAGGCCCGAACGAAGCCGGTATCTTCGGTTCGGTCTTGGGTCAGGTGCATACGACGCCCGCTCGGGTTGATCTGCCGTCAGGGGAGTGCGGACCGACCGTGATGATTTTCAAGACAAAATCATAGGGGAGGTCTGGCGTTTCGGGACATATCAAGTTCCGTCCCGGACCATACGAAGCGGGATGTACTCCAGAGAAGTCGTGCGACGCCCGCGCCGGCGAAGCAGTTAACTCCCCGGCCGCCGTCAGCTTGGCCGACGCAGCGCGTCCAGCTGCGCCATATCGAGCTGCACGCCGCCCGGCAGCATGAGGACGGCACCGCCGGCGCCCAGAGTGACCTCTTCGACGGTCGCGTAGTGACTGACGGGGTGCAGACCGAGATCCTGCGATCCGGCAGAGGCGGCGACCTGTACCTGATACGTGCCCGGCGGAAGGGCGCCGCCGCGGCCGTCGTCGCCGGACCAGGACAGCGTCTTCTGCCTGGGATCGAGCGGACGACGCATGACCTCGACGCCGTCGCGATCCAGGGCAACGAGCGCGGCCTTGTCGGCGGCAGGGGGGATCGCGAGGTTGAGCGCGACCGGCTGACCGGTGACGGCGACCGGCCCCTCGTGACGCACCTCCATCCCGATCCAATTCGCGGCGACGGCCACGTCCTGCCGCGCGAGCTTGGCCGCCATATCGGCCAGCAGCTCGTTCGTGCGGACGGATTGCTCGACGCCCGAGAAGGTCGCGAGCTGGGAGGCGTATTCCGTGCCGTCCGCGGGCTTCAGCGGATCCTGGTTCTCGATCTGCGCGGTCAGCAGGCGAAGGAACGTGTCGAGGTCGGAGCTCAGCGATTGCTTGGCCTTCCCTTCCTTCGAGGTCGGGGAGGCGGTCGCGGCGGTGATGGCGGTGGTGTCCAAGAGGAGGCTCCTTACACGCGGATGTCGAGGCGTCCGGACGACGTGGTCCGGAGCGGGGGAGGTGGGGCGGGTGCGATATCGTCGGTCGCGGAAAGGCCCGGACCCTGCGGGTGTTGATCCGCCGCGCCGGGGTCCCGCTTTCCGGCTTGGGTCCCGGTCCCGGTGCCGATGTCGAGACCACTCAGGCTGACGCCGTCGGCGAGAAGGTTGCGATGCAGTCCTTCGACATGGCGGCGCACGAGGTCGAGCGTTTCCGGACGCTCCACCGCGATCTGCACATGGAGGCCGCGTTCCGAGGATTGCAGCACGATCCGCAGCTTTCCCAGTTCCGCCGGTGCAAGTTCGATCTCCGTCCGGGCGCCGCCGCCGGACCGTTCGGTGGCCAGCCGGTCGAGGGACCCGGCCGCGCGCGCCTCCTGCTGAAGGCGGAGAACGTCCTGTCGCAGGGCGGTACCGAGGTCGGCGAGCGGGACACCCGGCGGCGCCGCGGCGGTCCCGCGTGGCGCGTCCATCGGCGCAGCTGTGGAAAGCGCCGGGGCCTCGGCGGCGAGGGGCGTCGCGACACTCGGGGCAGGACGGTCCGGCGGCGCGTCGGCAGGCAGGCGCACCGCGTCCCAGGCCACCGCGATCGGGGGCGAGGGGGGGGCAATTGCGGGGGCAACGGACCGCATGGTCTGAGCGCTCTCCGGCAGACGTTCGGCTCCGGATCGATCGGAGGTGCGGGACGGGGCCGGAAGGGGCCCCGGGACACCGGATGCGGCCGCCAACGGAGCAGATGGTACAGGTTCTGCGGCCGCCGGACGTCCGTCGCGCATGGACGAGGCCACCCGTCCGGCCAGTTGCAACGCAGGTTCGGATGCCCCTCCGGGCACGGTTCCGCTTATGATGGAAGCGGCGTCCGGGCCCGGATTGACAGCTTGCGGCACGGGGGCGGAAGCGACCTGGATTGCGGTAGACACCGGCCCGGCGAGTTCGGATTGCGGCGGGGACAGTATGGAGACGACCGGGGATGCCGCCACAACAGGGGCGGCCAGTAGCGTCGGCGGCACCGCGAGCAGGGACGTCGTTTGAGACGGCATAGCCGGGCCATCGGGGCGCAGTTCGATATCGACAGCGTCTTCCACGGCCGATCCGTCGTCTGCCGACGCGCCCTCTACCTCCTCTTCCCCGGCTTCCGGTATCTGGAGAAGGGGGATGGCGATCGTCTCGCCGCCGTCGGGATTTCCCATCAGTGCGAGAAAGGCACGGCCGTCGGTTTCCCCATCGGCAGAAGGGTTCGCGGTGCCGCGCTGATGGGGTCCGAGCGGGCCGGAAGTCGCATTCGGCAAGGTGGGAAACGGCAGCACGGCGGACCTCGACTCGGGGCGGGTTGCCGAATCTCTAGCGTTCCCGCGTTACGAAATCCTTTACCCGCATGTGGTTTCACCGTCCCGACGCAACCGAAGCAGAGGATCGCCCATGATCGACGTCGCCACCCCCCCCGGGATCCTTCCGACAGCAGCCGCCGCCCCGGCGCCGCAGGAAGCGGCGCTCCGCGAGCAGGCCACGCAGCTCGAGGCGTTCCTCTTCGCGGAGCTTCTGCGCGTTTCGGGAACCGGTGCGCCCTCGCCCGCCGGGGGCGGGGAGACGCAGTTCGACAGCTTCCTGCGGCAATCGCAGGCGGAGGCCGTCGCGGGGAGCGGCCAGACCGGACTGGCCGAGGCGATCTATCGGTCGCTGGCGCGCAGCGCGGGACTCTAGCGGCAGCCCGAAAGCTGCTGCCGATACGTCTCGGAGCGGTTCGCGACATTGGCGGCCACGCGGATCAGCCAGGGCTTCGCGTTGTAGCTGCCCCTTGCATAACCGCTTCGCCCGTCATGGTAGGCGAGGTACTGGTTGCGCGCGTCGGTCAGGGGAATGCCGAGCCGTCGGGTGGTTTCGGACATGTACCAGCCCATGAAATCCGTGGCGTCGCGGATATTGTCGCGGCGGGCCCGACGCTTCCCCTGTTCGGCCAGGTACTCCTTCCAGGTGCCGTCCAGCGCCTGGGAATACCCGAAGGCGCTGCTCTGCCGACCGACGGGAATGACGCCCAGCGAGTAGCGAAGCGGCGTGCGCGCGTCTGAGATGAACTTCGATTCCTGATGGATCGTCGCCATCTGGACATGGACGGGCACACCCCATTTCCGCTCGGTGTTGCGGAACGCCCGAAGGTAGCCCGGCCGTTCCGCGAGGATGGCACAGGCGTCGTCGAGAAATCGCGGGGCGTCGCCGCTGCCGCCACCGCCGCACGCGGCAAGCAGCAACAGACAGCCAATCTGCGCATATCTTTTCATTTTCACTGCTCGGTTCTTTGTTATCGACCGTTGAAGATGACGATAGCGAACTCCGCGCGTTCTGCCAATCGTTCAGACGAACCCGGCGAGGATCAGCGGCAGGATCGCCACAGAAAGCAGGGTGGAGATCACGACGAGGCCGGCCACGGGCTGTGCATCGGCACCGTATTTGGCGGCCAGAAGGTAGGAACTGACGGCCACCGGCGTCGCAAGCTGCACCACGAGGACGCCGAGGGTCACGCGGTCGAGGCCGAAGGCCGTGCCGATGCCGAAGGCCAGCCCCGCGCAGACGATGACCTTGACGATCGCCAGCCCCGCCATCGGAAGAAGGCCCGCGGGCCGGATCCGGGCCATCGCCACCCCGAGCGTGATGAGCATCAGCGGGATGCCCATCTGTCCCACAAGGTCGAGCGCGTTCATCGCGACGTCCGGTAGGGTCCAGCCACGCCACAGGAAAAGCGCGCCGAGAAGGGTCGCGGCCACCATCGGTTCGCGGATCGCGCGGAGCGGGTTGCCGCCGCCGGACACGATCCAGATGCCCGCCGTGAACTGCAGGATCGCCGTGACGGAGAACACGACCACCGCATAGCCGAGGCCCGTCTCGCCGAACGCGAAGAGCGCGAGCGGCAGGCCGAGATTGCCGGTATTTCCGAAAACGAGGGGCGCCCAGTAGGTCCGCAGATCGAGGCTCATGACCCGGCAGATCCCGAAGAACGCCGCGAACATCGCCGCATAGACGATCAGCGTCGCGAGCCCCAGCCGCCCGGCCGCATCCGGGTCGATATCCCCCCGCGCGAGGGCGACGAAGACGAGGCAGGGGACTGCCAGCGTCATGGCGAGGCGGGTGACGAAGGCGGTGTCGTAGTCGATCCCGAGCCGGACCCAGACGAAGCCGATCGCGGCCAGAAGAAACACCGGGGCAACGATCTCCAGGACTGTCAGGGCCAACGTCACAGTATGTTTCCACCGATTCGCGCCGGCCCGATTTACAATCCGAACGGGCCCGGTCTAGGAACGGCGAGGGAAAAGGGCAACGCGATGCTGACGAACCGCGCGAAATACGGGCTGGGCGAAGTGGTCCGCCACAAGAAGCACCCGTTCCGCGGGGTGATCTTCGACGTCGATGCCGAATTTTCCAACAGCGAGGAATGGTACGATGCCATTCCGCAGGATTCCCGTCCGCGCCGGGACCAGCCGTTCTACCACCTTCTGGCGGAGAACGAGGAAAGCTACTACGTCGCCTATGTCTCCGAGCAGAACCTTGTGCCCGACCGGTCCGGCGAGCCGGTGACCCATCCCGATCTGGGCGATCTCTTCGGGGCGTTCGACGGGCGCGGTTATCCGCTCCATTTCGACCTGAACTGACGGTCGCGCGGCGGCGCTTAACGCAGCCTTCACCCTTTGATGCGATGCCTCCGCCGTCCCCGGGGTCCCGGGAGCCCTGCGCCGGGAGCGAAGCTCTGAATGGACGGATCACCGCCCGATATCCTCTACCAGCAGGAGCGCCGTCGCAGGCTGGCCGCCGAGCGGTCGCTGGAGCGGACCCGCGGGGAGCTGAGCCGCGCGCACCGGGCGCTGGTGGCGAATGCGGACCGCCTGTCGCATCGCTATCTTTCGGAGCGGGAGACGAACCTGCGGCTGAGCGACCGGCAGGCGGCGGTGCTGGCCCAACGCAAGGAAGCGGCGGAGCGGGCCGACCGGGCCCGTCGCCGTCTGTGGCACGCGCTGGAGGCGATGCGCGACGGGTTCGCGCTGTTCGACTCGTCCCGGCGGCTGATCGCCGCGAACTCCGTCTATCTGAACCTGTTCGACGTCGATTCGGAGCTCGGGCCCGGCGCCACGGCGGAGGAGCTGTTCGGCTGCGCCGCCGAGGAGGGGGCGTTCGACACGGCCGACCTCGAACCCGCCGAATGGGCCGCGGCGCAGCTCGCGCGCTGGGACGCCGACCCGATCGGGGCCCAGGTTCTGAACACGTTCGACGGGCGCACGATCCGGTTGCAGGACCGGCTCGTGCCCGACGGCGACATCGTGAGCCTCGCCGTGGACATCTCCGACGTGGAGGAGCGGCAGGCCTCGCTCGCCGCCGCCCGCGACTCGGCGGAGGAGGTGGCGCGGGCCAAGGCCGCCTTCCTCGCCCGCATGTCCCACGAGATGCGCACGCCCATGAACGGTGTGCTGGGCCTGGCCGAGATGCTCAGCGAGCAGCCCATCGACGAGGAATCGCTGACCTACGCGCGCACGATCCGCAACTCGGCGGAGGCGCTGTTGGTCATCATCAACGACACCCTCGACGTCTCGCGGCTGGAGGTGGGCAAGGTCGAGCTGCGCATGCAGGCGTTCGACCTGGAGACGATGCTCGGCGACTGCCTCCGGCTGGCCGATGCGGGGCGGGATGCCGACGGCCCCGCCGTGGCGCTCCATTATCCGCTGGATGCCCCGGTGCGGTTCGTCGGGGATGCCGGACGCCTGCGCCAGATCGTGATGAATCTGGTCGGGAACGCCCTGAAGTTCACCGAGATCGGCCATGTGGTCGTGCGCGCCGACATTACGCGCGCGTCGGACGGGGCGGAGATCGCGCTCACGGTCGTCGATACCGGGCCGGGCGTCCCGGCCGATCAGCGCGATCTGGTCTTCGAGCCGTTCGGACAGCTCGAGGATGGCCGCCGCCAGAAGGAGGGGACCGGGCTCGGGCTGACCATTTCCCGCGGGCTTGCCGAGCGGATGGGCGGGAGCCTGGACCTGCTGGACGAGAACGGGCGGGACGGCGCCTGCTTCCGCCTGGCCGTCACCCTGCCGGTGGAGGGGGACTGGCCCGCGGCCGTGCGGCCCCGGCCGGTCGCGATCCCCGCCGGGGTGGGGCTCGAGGCCGATATCCTCGCCGACCGGCTGACCGAAGCGGGAGGGAGCGTGGCGCGGCTGGTCTCCGCGGATGCCGCCGCAATCGTCGCCCCGGCGGCTCTTTCGGCGGATGTCCGGGCCAGGCTGATGCAGGACCTGCCATCCGGTGCGCGGCTCATCCTGCTGGGGACGCGGACCAATGCGGCGGCGGACCTCGTGGCGCGGGCCGACACCGTGCTGCCGATCCCGACCCCCGGCGCGGCGCTGCTCGCGGCCCTGTCGGCCCCGCCCGCGGATCAGCCCCGGGAAGCGGTCCGGAATCGCGGACGCATCCTCATGGCGGATGACAACGCCACCAACCGCTTCCTGTTGCAGAAGATGCTGGGGTCCGAGGGGTTCGACCTCGACGTCGTCGAGGATGGCGCCAAGGCCGTGGCGGCCTACCGCGCGGCGCGGCCCGACCTCGTGCTGCTCGACATCTCGATGCCCGTGCTCGACGGGTTCGGCACCGCCGCCGCCATCGCCGAATGGGACGCGGAGCAGGGGCGCCGCTCCGCGCCGATCATCGCACTGACGGCCCATACCGGCGAGGAGATCGGGGAGCAGCTTCGCGATGCTGGCTTCGCCGGTCATCAGACGAAACCGGTCCGCAAGCCGGCCCTCATGACCGCGATCGACGCCATCCTGTCCGCCCGGACCGACGGTTGAGCGCCGATCAGAGGGTGACGTTGAAGTGCCCGGTCTCCATTTCGCGCCGGTTCCGGATCGGGCCATGGGTCAGGCGCCGCGTCACCGGTGCCTCCGCCGCGAGGGCGCCCAAGCGGACCAGGAGTTTGGCGATCACCGCTTCCGCGGCCCGGGTGGTCCCGTCGCTGATCTTCAGCGCTACGGCCCGGTCGATTTCGGGCAGGATCGCGATGAAGACCGCCTCGGCGCCGGTCTTGACCGCCACCCGGCCCTCCATGGCGCGCATCAGATCGGTGCAGGCACGTCCCTCGCCCGCGACCAGCTCGGGCTCCGCCCCCATCGCGCGGACCAGCCGGGCCATGGCGTCGCCGCGGGTTCCGTCCCCCTCGCGCGCCCGGGCGAACCGGCCCATCGCGCGGCCGAACGCGTCGAGCCGGGTGGCGAAGTTCGGGGCCGAGCATCCGTCGATGCCGTAGCCCGGACTCTCCATTTCGGTGACCTCCTCGAAGGCCGCGCGGACGGCGCGCTGCACGGGATGATCGACCTCGACATAGTCCGGCCCGGCTCCCAGATGGCGCGACAGCATCAGGAATCCCGAATGCTTGCCCGAGCAATTGTTGTGGATCTGGCAGGGCGCCTCACCGGCGCGGATCAGGTCCTCCCGCGCCGCCTCGGAATAGGGCATGTGCGACCCACACCGCAGATCCGCCTCCGACAGGTCCATGTCCGCAAGCCAAGCGGAGACGAGATCGGTATGCACCGCCGCCCCCTGATGCGAGGCGCAGGCGAGGGCGAGATGGCGGTCGGACAGGCCCGCCCCGGCCCCGGATTCCAGGAGCGGCAGCGCCTGCATCATCTTGCAGGCCGAGCGCGGATAGATGATCGCCTCCGGATCGCCCCAGGCCTCCACGACCTGCCCGTCTCCGTCGCAGATGACGGCATGGCCGCGATGCACCGATTCCACCAGGTCGCCGCGGATCACCTCCACCATCTGCACGTCGCCGCCCATCCTTCGCCCCTTGCGCAAAATTCCGCTGCACGGGGTTTCGGACCCCGACCCGCCTGCGCTATCATCGGCAAGCAGTTTTGGGAACCTCGCGGCCCGGCACGCGACCCGGGGAACCCCCCGGGCACCGGTGCGCGCGACGAACAAGAGGCAGTACGTGACACGATGATGCCCAAGGCAATCGGCTTCGCCCTTCTGTCCCTGACGCTGGCGATGCCCGCGACGGCGCAGGAGAGCTCCAACCGCGTCAACACCGAGACCGACTGGTCCGTCTTCGTCGAGGACAATCCGACCCAGTGCTGGATCGTGTCCGCGCCGAAATCCATCCGCAACACCCGTGACGGCCGCGAAGTGGCCGCGCGGCGCGGCGATATCCGCCTGTTCGTCAGCTACTGGCCCGGCGCGGACAAGAAGGGGGAGGTCTCGGCCACCGGCGGCTATCCCTATGCCGACGGCTCCACCGTGACGATCCAGATCGGCTCGGACACCTACGAGATGTTCACCGACGGCGAGCTGGCCTGGGCCGCGTCGCCCACTGACGACGCCCGCATCATCGCCTCGATGAAGCGCGGCACGCAAGCGGTCGTCTCGGGCCGGTCCGGGCGCGGCACGGCGACGCAGGACACGTTCAGTCTGCTGGGGTTCACCGCGGCGGTCGAGGATGCGGAGACGCGCTGCAGCGGCTGACGGCCCGCGCTTTGCCGTTTGAGTTTGCGCGCGGGCGTCCCTATATGGGGCGCCCGTTTCCGTTTCGTCCGCCCGTTTTCGCCCGCCCGGAGGTTCCCATGAAAGCGCCCGTCATCCCGGACGTCCTGACATTGCCCCGCCGCGAGGTTGCGGCGAAGCCGAACCTGATCGGCATGACGCGGGATCAGCTTCGGGACGCGCTGATCGCGATCGGGACGCCCGAGCGGCAGGCGCGGATGCGGACGGGTCAGCTCTGGCAATGGCTCTACCATTGGGGCATCCGCGACTTCGCGCAGATGACGAACCTCGCCAAGGAGTTCCGCGCGACCCTGGCCGAGCATTTCGTGATCGCGCTGCCGGAGGTGGTCACCCGTCAGGTCTCCGATGACGGAACCCGCAAGTACCTGATCCGCATCGCCGGGGGCCACGAAGTCGAGGTGGTCTACATCCCCGAGGAGGGGCGCGGCACCCTTTGCGTGTCATCCCAGGTCGGTTGCACCCTGACCTGTTCCTTCTGCCATACAGGCACGCAGAAGCTGGTCCGGAATCTGACCCCCGGAGAGATCGTGGGACAGGTCATGCTGGCGCGCGACGATCTTGGCGAATGGCCGCAGAAGGGTGCGCCGAACGATCCGACGGCCCGGCTTCTGTCGAACATCGTCCTGATGGGAATGGGCGAGCCGCTCTACAATTTCGAGAACGTGCGCGATGCCATGCGGATCGTCATGGATGGCGAGGGGATCGCGCTGGGCCGCCGCCGCATCACCCTGTCGACCTCCGGCGTCGTCCCGGAGATCGCCCGGACCGCGCGGGAGATCGGCTGCCTGCTGGCGGTCAGCTTCCACGCCACGACCGACGCGGTCCGCGACGTGCTGGTGCCGATCAACAAGCGCTGGAATATCGAGGCGCTGCTGGAGGCGCTGCGGGATTATCCGAAGGTCAGCAATTCGGAGCGGATCACTTTCGAATACGTGATGCTCCACGGTGTCAACGACAGCGACGAGGACGCGCACCGGCTCGTTGTCCTGCTCGACGGGATCCCCGCCAAGGTGAACCTGATCCCGTTCAATGAATGGCCCGGCGCGCCTTATACGCGGTCGTCCAACAATCGCATCCGCGCCTTTGCGACGATCCTGATGGAGGCGGGATATGCATCGCCCATCCGGACGCCGCGGGGCGAGGACATCATGGCCGCCTGTGGACAGCTCAAATCCGCGACGGAGCGGCAGCGCAAGTCCCGGGCACGGATCGTGGCCGAGACCGGCCTCTAGGAGCCAGTGGGTTCAGCGCTTGCGGGGGCGGTGCAGGAACACGGAAAGCACGAATTTCAGCGGGTCGATCTCTACCATCGGAATGCCCCTTCGGGTCGGGTGATTCGCCATGCGGTCTAGTCGTGCCGCATTGCAGCATCGTGACGGTTTCCGCCTGACATGCGATATCACTCGGGCGTTAACCCTTGCAGATGGAGGAGGGCCGTCAGGTCGCCGTGGTTCACCCGGAGCCGGGCCGCTGCCTGCACCGCCGGTTTCGCATGCAACGCGACCCCCATTCCGGCAAGCCGGAGCATGTCGAGATCGTTGGCCCCATCTCCCACCGCGATCACATCTGCGGGTTCGATCCCCATCGCCGCCGAGATTTGTCGCAGCGCCGTGACCTTCGCCTCCCGCCCGAGGATCGGCTCGCCCACCCTCCCCGTCAGCCGACCGTTCTTGATGAGCAGGGTATTGGCCCTGTTCTCGTCGAACCCCAACCGGGCCGCGACCGCGCTCGTGAAGGCGGTGAAACCGCCGGATACCAGAGCCGCCCGCGCGCCATGGGCCTTCATGGTCCGGACCAGGACCGCGCCTCCGGGCATCATCGTGATCCGCTCGGCGATCACCCGGTCGATCATCCCCGCGTCCAGCCCGGCGAGCAGGGCGACCCGCTCCCGCAGCGCGCCCTCGAAGTCGATCTCGCTCGTTCATCGCGCGCGCCGTGATCGTGGCGACCTGTTCACCGACGCCCGCGACATCGGCCAGCTCGTCGATGCATTCCTGCCGGATCATCGTCGAATCCATATCCGCCAGCAGCAGTCGCTTGGTCCGGCCCGCCGCCGGGACGACGTTGACGTCGATTCCCATCCCGTCGAGATCCGCCCGCACGGCGTCGAGATTGTCCGGCATCGACGCGACGGGGAACTCCGCCGCCGCGTCGGGCGAAAGCCATCGGGCCTCCCCGCCCCCCCAGCCGTTCCGCAGCGCCTTCACCAGCGGGGCCTCCAGAGCGGGCGTTTCGGGCGAGCAGGTCAGGACGCAGGCGAACATCGGGATCCGATCGGCAGAGCGGGGCGGGAGGCCCCCGCGTATTTCCCGGCCCCTAGCGATATAACGACGTCTGCGCGACCCCCTTGCGGTCATCGCCGATATCGGCGGGACGCCTTCCCCGACGAGGCCTCGACGGTTGTCCGATGTTTCTCCCCCGGCGGCGGCTCCTTACGGGCCCCCTGAAACACCGGCTCCGACTAACCCGTCGTCGTCCGCACACTCGTCGCGAAGATCGCCGACACCCTCTACCGAAGGCGCCCGACAGCGTCGTCGAGTGCCATCTCCGCCTCGCGGATCGTCGCACGGGCGGTCTCGGTCGCTTCGAGCGTCGCCGCGATGCTGTCCTCGGTGTCTGACATCGTGGTCTCGTAGCGTTGCCGCAACGCCCCATCTTCGACGACCGCCAGATTGGCGCGGAGGCGATCCTGCTCGGCGATGAGCGTCCGATACCGCGCCTGCAGGTCGGCGAGACGCGCCTCCAAGTCTCCGATCCGGCGGACGATGGCGGCGGCCTCCTCCATGACGGCGCGATCCTCGTTCGAAATCTGCGCGCTGCCGAGAGCGATGCTGGCCAGGGCGGCCCGCAGACCCGTGCCGTCGAGCGCGAAGCGTTGCACTCGCACGCGCTGTTCCAGCACGAAAACCTCCGCCTCGCCGTTCTCGACCGGGACCGAGATTCGCAGGAAGCCGGAATTCTCCTCCACCGCGCCATTGGCGCTGACGAAGTTTGCGCTGCGGCGCGGATGCTCGACCACGAACATGTCCACATCGTCCGGCACTTCGGCCGCATAGGTCGAACGCACCTCCTCGCGCAGCTCGAGGCTGAGCGCGCCGCCGGCCGCGACAAGGTCGATTGTGGCGCCACGTTCGGAGGTGCTCTGCCGCACGGTCGCCTGGGGGGCGGCCGCGTAGGGCAGAAGGCGCACCTGTCCGGCTTCCAGGCCCGTGAAGGGAGCATCTCCGACGAATCCGTTGGCGTCGCGCACGGACACGAGACCCGGCGCCAACGGCTGATCCGCCGTGAGCCTTGCGGCCAGCAGGATGTCCTCGGACTGGCCGGGCTGGTGGAGCGCGTAGACCTGCGCATCGACCTCGACATCGATGTAGAGAAGGTTCGCCGTGCGGCCCGGTGCGAGATCGACCGGATAGGGAACGCGGTAGCGGACATTGGCGATCCCGCGCAGGGAGTCCGCCGGGCGCGCCGGTGCCGCGACGGGGAGCGGCTCGGCCCCGGCCATTCGATTGAGCGCGAATGCCTGCCGGGGCGCGTCGAGGGCCGCCGCGTCCGTTTCGGCTTCGACCTCGACGGCGAAACCCCCATCGGCCCGCACGGTCGGCCGCCCGCCGATCAGGTCGGGCGGGTCGAGCCTTGGAAAGCGCCGTGGCTCCAGAAGATCGCGCGCATAGGCGACCGGCGCGCCGGTGCTCAGCGTCAGGGTCACGTCCGTCCAGGCTTGTCCGGATACGTTCTCCACGATGGCCCAGCCTTGCAGACGTCCCTCGTCGAGAAGAAGCCGCCAGGAGTTCTTCCAGGCCGGTGCATCGGTCAGGTAGGACAGGCCCACCTCGCGCGGCCCGCCATCTTCCAGAAGAAGCTCGAAACGGCGGGTGGCGTCGGCATCGAAGGCCAGCCGCCCGGCTTCGGCGAGGATATTGGCCTGTTCGGCGTCGATGGCGACGCTGGCGCCCGGTTCGAGGACGATTTCGCTCACCAGCCCCCCCTCGAGAAGAAGCACGGTCGGAACGAGGAGGACGGTTTCCCCCTGCGCCACCTCCCGCGTGCCGAGGCCCAGAACCGATCCCGACACGGCCCCGTCCGGCGTCGTCACGGTCACCGAGGCCCCGATAAGCGCCTCCAGCAAATCGATCGCGGTCCCCGGCGCGCCGTCGGCGAAGCGGGTATCGCGCAGGGCCTCCGGCGCGCTGTCCGGCGTATCGGTGCGGAGACCGAGCACCGCGCCGGACGCATCCCGCACCACGAGAGACCCTAGAACGTCGTTCGCATCGCCTTCGGGCACCGTGAAGAAGAGGCTGTCCCCGTCCATGTCGGCGACGAGGTCGTAGAGCGCGAGCCCGGATTGACCGAGATCGACCCGTCGGATTTCGACATCCTGCGCCAGTGCATAGCCCGGGAGACATGAGGACAGGACGATGGCCGCGAGAACGAGAGAACGCATACGATCTTCTGTTGTCGAGCAATGGACCGCGTCAGGTTATCGCCTGCCTTTGCCGAAGGCCAGCTATCCCGGTCGGGCGTCGTGACCTGCCCCATTTCCGCCGGGGCAAAGACAGGACCTACTGTCGCCGCGCTGGGGCAATAGAACCGGTCCAACCCGAAGATCAGACCGCTATAAGAGCCGGATTCACCATACCCCCTGATTTCAGCGCAGCTTTGCAGGACGTCGAGAAGTGCGATTTGCGCACCCTGCCAGAGACGGCAAAAAAGGTGCGAGGCGCTGGGATAACACAAGGCGTTCCAGATCGGCAGTCGCTCAAGACCCGATCCGCTGCGTCGTCGCTTGGTCGAAGAGAAGGGCGCGGCTGGCGTCGGGCCGAAGATGGATGATCTCGCCCGGTCGCGCGCCGATCCGGTCGCGAAGGACGACCGTCACCCGCGTCTCGCCGATCATGGCGACGATGTGGGTCTCGGCGCCGGTCGGCTCGATGGTGACGATCCGCGCGGGCAGGCCGTCATCGCCGGAGGCCAGCGCGAAATGCTCCGGGCGAATGCCGTAGGTGACCGCCGGGGCGGGTGCCGCGCGGGCGGTGGCGGGACCTGTGGGCCAGAGCGTGCCGTCGGAGCCGAGGAGTGCTGCGTCGCCGTCGAGGCGACCGGGCACGAAGTTGATCGCGGGCGAGCCGATGAAGCCCGCGACGAACATATTGGCCGGGCGGTCGTAGAGGTCGAGGGGCTGCCCCGCCTGTTCCACGATGCCGTCGCGCATGACGACGATCACGTCGGCCATGGTCATGGCCTCGATCTGATCGTGGGTGACGTAGATCGTGGTGGTGCGCAGGCGGGCGTGGATTTCCTTGAGTTCGCCGCGCATCTGGACGCGCAGCTTGGCGTCGAGGTTGGAGAGCGGTTCGTCGAAGAGGAAGACCTCGGGCGCGCGCACGATGGCGCGGCCCATGGCGACACGCTGTCTCTGGCCGCCGGACAGCTCGCGGGGGAGGCGGTCGAGATAGTCGGCGAGGCCGAGAATCTGCGCCGCCTCGCCGACCTTGGTCGCGATCTCCGACTTGGAATGGCGCGCGAGGCGAAGGGAGAAGCCCATATTCTCGGCCACGGACATATGCGGGTAGAGGGCGTAGTTCTGGAACACCATGGCGATGTCCCGATGCTTGGGCTGCACCTCGTTTATGACGCGGCCGGCGATGGAGATGGTGCCGTCGTCGATCTCCTCCAGCCCCGCGATCATGCGCAGGAGCGTGGACTTGCCGCAGCCGGAGGGGCCGACGAGGACGGTGAAGGCGCCGTCGGGCATGTCGATGCTGACGTCGCGGATGACGGGGGTGGTGCCGAAGGTCTTGTGGACGTTGCGGACTTCGACGGTGGCCATGTCAGGATGCCTCGGCTTGCGATGGGGCGATGTCGTCCGCGACACGGGCGGCGGCGAGGAGGCTGAGGCCGGTATGGTAGCCGGGATCGAGGCAGGGCGTGGCGGGGACGTAGTCGACCGGGCCCTCCTCGGTGAGGCACTGATAGGCGATGGGCGGCGTGTCGCGCCAGTAATGGGCCCAGAAGCGTTCGTCGGCCATGCGCCAGATGCGGAGGGCGTCCGGGTCGCCGGTGGCGCGGTGGAGAAGGGCGGCGGCGCGGATGGTCTCGGGCAGGGACCACCAGGGGCGATAGGGGCTGATCCCGCGGGCGGTCGCGGCGGAGACGGTGAGGCGGATGCCGGACCCGTCGAGCCCCGCGTCGAAGGAGGCCGCGAGGATGCGGGCGAGGTCGCGGAGGGTTTCGGGATCCCCGCCGCCGCCGGTATGGTCGAGGGCGAAGCCCACGAATTCGATGCCGTGGCCGACATTGCAGTCGTCCTCTCCCGGCACGTTGCGGAGAAGGCCGGTGGCCGGGTCGAAATGGCGCGACAGGATATGGGTAACGAAGCGGTCGGCATAGGCGGTGGCATCGCCCTGGCCCAGCCGACGCAGCATTCCGGCGGCCCCGAGAAGGATCATGCGGGGGCCGAAATCGCCCGGCTCCGCGGCGGCCATGGCTGGGGAGAGGGGGACCTTCTCGGCCATCTGAAAGCGGTTGTCCTCGATGGCGTCGATCACCCGGGCGAGGGCGTCGCGCTGCCGCGGCATGTCCCCGGGGGCGTAGCGGGCGGCGCCGCAGAGCAGGCCCTTGGCGAAGAAGGCGTCGGAATAGGTGTAGATGTCGCCGTCACGTGCCTGCGGGTGCAGCGGGCCGTCGTCGGGGCCGCAGACCGGCATCATGTCGGGGCCGTAGCGGAAGAAGCCATGGCCGTCCCGGACCTGCAGCGCATCGACGGCGTTGTAGAGCGCGCGACCCGCAACGTCGAGGTCGCGGGCCAGCTCCGGGTTGCGGGTCGCGAAATCCGCGGCATGGGTTGCCAGGGATTCCAGCCCGCGCCCCTGGATCCAGCCATAGGTCCAGTCGGGGCCGCGCCAGCCTTCGGCATCGGTGTAGTCCGTCAGCGTCAGGGGGTTCAGCTTGGTGTTCAGGAACGCGCCGTGCAGGCGCGGCCGGGCGAGCATCCAGCGCAGCGTGGCGGCGTTGGCGGCGCGGTACCGGGCGGCGGCTCCGGCGGGGAGGACGGTCATTCCTTGAGTCCCGTGCTGGCCACGCCCTGCACGAAGTTGCGGCGCAGGAGCATGAAGATCGTGACCGACGGGACGAGGACGAGGGCGGAGGCCGCGCTGAGGCGGCCCAGATCCACCGTGAATCCGGTCTGGAACAGGGCGAGGCCGACCTCGATCGTGTAGCTCTCCTTGGTGGTGGCGACGATGATCGGCCAGGCGAAGGCGGTCCAGGCCTGGAAGAAGGCGAGTACGAAGAGCGCGCCGAGCGCCCCGCGCAGCAGCGGTACGACGATGCGCCAGAAGATCCGAATCTCGCCCGCACCGTCGATCCGCGCCGCCTCCAGAAGTTCGTCGGGGATCGAATGGACGACGTTCTGCCGGATCAGGAAGATCCCGAAGCTCATCACCAGATAGCCGAGGAGCAGGCCGCCGAGCGAGTTCAGGAGGCCAAGCTGCTGCGCCTGGAAATAGAGGGGGATCATGTAGACCTCGAACGGCACGATGGCGGTGGCGAGGATGATCGCGAAGAGGATTCCCATCGTGCGGGACGGAAACTTGGCCATGAGGTAGCCCGCGATGGCCGAGGTCGCGGTGATGGAGAGCGCGGAGAGAACGGCGAAGGCCAGCGAGTTGAAGATCCAGCGCAGGAGCGGCGTGCTCGACAGGACGGCGGTGACGTTGGCGAGGGTCGGATCGTGGGGAATGATGGTCGGCGGCCAGGCGAGCATCTCCTCCGGCGTCTTGAAGGCATTGGCCACCAGCAGGACCAGCGGCAGGATCATGAAGCACCCGAAGAGGATGAGGGCTGCGTCGATGGCGAGGTCGCCGGGAGAGAAGCGGCGGCGACGTTTGCGCGGCGGCGCTGCGTCGGCGGCGCGGTCGGGGATTGTCGCGTCGGTCTCGGTCGTCATCGTCCGGCCCTCCGGTCGCGCAGCAGGCGGAACTGGATCAGCGTGAGCGCCAGGACGATCAGGAGCAGGACGACGGCCTCGGACGCGGCATAGCCGATCCGGTAGTTGCGGAACGCGTTCTCCAGCATGTCGAGGACGAGGACGCGGACCTGTCGCCCCGGAGCACCCTGCGCGTCGGAGGCGAGAACGTAGACCTGCGCGTAGACGTTGAAGGCGGAGACGAGGGTGATGACCGAGACATAGAGCGTGATCGGGCGCAGCATCGGGATCGACAGGAAACGGAACGATTGCAGGCCCGACGCGCCGTCGAGCTTGGCCGCCTCGTAGAGCGAATGGGGCAGGTTCTTGAAGCCGACCAGATAGATCAGGACGCAGTAGCCGAGCGCCTGCCACGAGCACAGCACGATGATGCAGATGAGCGACAGGACCGGGTCGAAGAGCCAGGCCTTCGGCTCCACCCCGAACGCCGACAGGAGCGCGTTGAGGGGGCCGAGGCGGGCATCGAAGATCCATTTCCACGCCATCGCCGCGGGCACCAGCGAGACGACGTGGGGGATGAAGACGCTGGTCTCGTAGAACCACGCGAAGCGGGAGCGGGTGCGGTGGTAGATGAGGGCGGCGAGGACGAGTGCCGTGGGGACGGTGACGAGCAGGACGCCGAAGGCGATGATCGAGGTGTTGAACAGGGCCTCGCGAAACAGCGGGTCGTGCACGAGTTCCCGGAAGTTCTGGAGCCCGATGAACGGTTTGGATCGGGACAGGAGATCCCATTTATGGACGCTCAGCCGCAGGATCTCGGCGATGGGAAAGACGCGGACATAGGCGAAGATCGCCAGCACCGGCAGGATCGCGGCAAGCGAGAAGATCCATCTGCGCCGTCGGAGCATGAACGTCCTTTCAGAATGTCGCCGGACCGGGGGTGCCGGTCCGGCGGAGCGCTCAGGTCTCGTCGGCGAGCAGGTCGTCGCGGGCGAGGATGCCGTTGATCTCCTCCGCCGCACCTTCGAGGAAGGCGTCGATGGCGGCGTCGTCACCCAGAAGCGACGGATCGGCGAAAGCGCGCTCGAGCTGCGCGGCGAAGCGGGCCATGATCTCCTCGACCGGGCCGACGGCGGGGTTCGTGAAGAAGCCGTAATCCTCGGGTAGGTTCACGAACGCCTCGAAGGCGGGCTTGCGGGCGACGATATCGGAGAAATCGAGACCGAGCCGGTTGGGAAGCCAGCCGACATTGTCGAGCAGCCAGAGCTGGTTCTCGGGCTCCTGTGCCGCCAGCGCGAAGTCCCACGCAGCCTGTTCCGCGTCGCCCTCGCCGGTGATGTAAAGGTTCACCTGCGACACGATGGAGCCCTCGGGCAGGGTCGCGGTGGCATAGGCGAGATCGGGAGACTTGGCCGCGATGTCGCCGATCACCCACGATTCCCGGATGAACATGGCGGTCTGCTCGCGCTCGAACGCCTCGGCATCGGCGGGCATGGAGACGGTGACGGTCTCGTCGCCGTAGAGGGCGTTGAGATATTGCTGCAGCGTCTTGCGACCGGCCTCGTCGGCGAAGGCGGCGCGCCATTTCCCGTCCTCGCTCTCTTCGAGGAAGGTGCCGCCATGCTGGAACATATTGATGGTGAACTTCTCGGTGATGCCGGCACCGCCGCCCGAGAAGCGCAGGGACCAGCCCGATACGGTCGGATCGCTACCGTCGCCGCGCTGGGTCAGGGCCGCGGCATAGGTATCGTAGTCGGCCATCGTCGCGGGCGGGCCGTCGAGACCGGCGGCAGCCAGCATATCCGTGTTGTAGTAGAGCGCGCTCTGCCCGCGGAACATCGGGACGCCGTAGACGCTGCCGCCGAAGCTCGCGCCGTCGCGGAAGAATTCGCCGTAATTGGCCGGGTCGGAAACGAAGGTGGCGACCGCGTCGGGGGCGGCGTTGAACAATTCGTTCTCGAGGTAGCGGGGGGCGAGCGCGGAGGCCATCTCGATCACCTCGGCGGCCTCCCCGGAGGTCAGGCCGAGGGCCACGCGCCGTTCGTGGTCGCGCAGGTTGATGGCCTCGACCGTGACGTTGAGGTCCGGATGGTCGGCTTTCATGCCCTCGGCGACGTGCAGGTAGAAGGGCTCCAGCTCGGGGTAACCGCTCCAGACGCGGATGTCCTGGGCGGCGACCTGTGCTGCACCGGCAAAGAGGCCGACGACGGATATTGCGGCGGCGAGGCGGGCGCGTCCGGTGCGGGCGCGCGGCATATTCCGGGGACGTTTCGTCATGATTCCATCTCCTGCTTGGGTGGGCCTGTATCGAGATTGGGTCATCGGAAGCGTCTTTGCAACCGGTTGCGCCGGTCATATGCGGCATATCGGGAGCCCGGGCACCATCAGGTGACGTCCGGGCCGGACCCTCGCAGCAGCGACCGCGCGGCATCGGCGAGCCGTTCGGCGGAACCCGGGGCGAACGCGCCCGGCATTCCGAAGAAGCGATGCGCCTCGTCCACCTCGTATCCGCCATGCCGATATTCTCCGCGTGGCGGGACGTAGCCCGGAACGGCGTCCGCATAGGCCAGCACGAAGGCAGGTCCGTCGATCTCCGCGCGCAGGTCGAGGGCGGTTCGCGCGAAGATCTCGCCGGGCATGGCGATGATCGGGACGCCGCCCCAATGCAGGACCGAGACGCGGCCGCTCCACGGGACCGGATCGGTGGCGGTGTCGGCCCAGCGGATCCAGTGATCGAGAAGACGGCGGCGGATCGGATCGGCAGTCTGCCTCTCGGCTCTCCATGCAGCGGCAAGCGCGGGCAGGTCGGTCTCGCGTCGCGCGATATCGAGCGCGACGAAGGTCGAGGCGGCGCGGGTTTCGCCGGTCGCGGGGCGCAGGGCGGCGGCGAGGGCGGCCGCCGCGATGCGGTCGCCATGGCGGTTGGCGGCGGAGAAGCTGCGCCCGTCATCGGATGCGAGGCTGAGCGAGGCGGCGGCGGAATGACCGGTATTCGCGTCGCCGCAGCACCCGGTGAGGAACAGGGCCACGGCGCCGGGACGGGCCGCCTCCAGCCGCTGACGGACGATGCCGGGATAATCGGCGGTGACGGCCCGGTTGTCGGCGCCGAGAACGACCGGGTGGCAGGCATAGGAGGCGACGATCGCGATCGGCACTCCCTCCGCGTCGCGCATGTGAAGGACCGGAACCGCGCCATCGACGGGACCGCCGGGATGGCGGCGATTGCGCGCGACGCCCGGATCGGCGCCGAGACCGACGGCGAGCGTGGCGGGTCGGCGGGCCTGGAATGCGGCGTCGATGGCGGCGACGCAGCCATCCTCCAGCAGTTGCAGGAAAGCCTGGTCGGGCCTTCCGCCGAGCAGTCCTTTCGCGGAAAAGGGCGCGCCGTGGGTATGCGTAGCGGTCACGATCACCCGCTCCGCCGGGAGGACGCAGCGCGCGCGGATGCGGGCGGACATGTCCTCGTGCATCGCGATCACGTCCGCCGCGACGATGGCGGTATCATCCACCACCACGGCCCGCGCCGTCAGCGGGTCGTGGATGCCCGCCGCGGGCCCGTCTCGCGCGGCGAACCCGGCGAGCCGCAGGCCCCGGGCGAGCATGGCGGCGTCGGGCGTGATGTCGATCGTCGCCGCGCCGACCTTGCGCCCGGTCACGCGCGCATACCGGCAAGATAGGTCTCCCGAAGGCGCAGGGTGCGGTCGCCCGGCGCCCAGTCGAAGGCGATCACGTCCGCGGCGGCGCCCGGCTCCAGCACCCCGCGCCCGCCGACGAAGCGGCCCGGATTGCGGGTCGCGAGCCGGAGCGCGTCCGCCAACGACAGGTCGGCCATGATCGCCGCGATGGCGACGTCGTCCTTCAGCGGCCGGGACGCCCCCGCCAGATACACCGTGCCCGGCGTGCCGAGCCAGCCATCCGCCCGCAGTTCCACCCGGCCGCCGATGGGCGCGTCGTAGAGCCCGGGCTCCATGCCGCCGAGCGCCGCGACGTCGGACACCAGAAGGCATCTGTCGAGGCCCTTGGCCCGGACCATCGCCCGGAACGTGTCGGCGGGCAGGTGGTGGCCATCGGCGATGAAACCGGCGGTCAGGCGATCCTCCGCGAGCTGCGTCCAGATCAGGTTCGGGTGGCGCGGCAGCATCGCCGACGCCCCGTTGCCGAGATGGGTGGAGAGGCGGGCCCCCGCATCGACGGTCGCACGGATCCGGTCGGGGCTCGCATCGGTATGGCCGATGGCGACGTGGATGCCGTTGGCCGTGAGCTTAGCGGTGACTTCGGCCGCATCGTCCCAATGGGGAGACAGGGTGACGACGCGGACGAGGTCGCCGCAGGCCGCCTGCCATCTCGCGATCTCGTCCATATCGGGCGGGCGGACATGGTCGGCGGGATGGGCGCCGCGGGGACCGTCTTCGGGCGAGATGAACGGGCCTTCGACGTGGATGCCCGGGATGGCATGGGCCATGCGGGGATCGGCGGCGCGGGCGGCGGCGATGGCCGTGAGCGCGGCGATCAGATCCCCTTCCGACGCGGTGATGAGCGTCGGCAGGAAGGTCGTGACCCCGCAGGACCGGAGCCGTTCGGCGAGGCGTGCGACCGCTTCCTGCGTCACCGCGCCGTCGTTGAGGTCGATGCCCCCGTAGCCGTTCACCTGAAGGTCGATCAACCCGGCGGACAGCCACGGACCGGAGGCGTCGGGCCGGTCGCGGATCGCGGCGATCCTGCCGTCGGCGATCTCGATCCCGATGCCCCGTCCCGTGGCCGGGTCGCGTCCGCGCAGGGTGGTCACAGCTTGCGGACGCGGTCTCGGAACCGCGCCAGGAATCGCCCGTTCGCCGCGTCCCCGCCCGGCGCGTTGCCGCTGCGCCAGACGGGCGGGTCGATGCCGCGCGCGGCCAGTGCGGCGACGGTGCGGATGACGAGGCAGTTGAGCGCGAAGGCGTTGGCGAAGGTCGAGACGGCGCCGATGGGCTCGGCCACGCCGTCGATGGACAGGGCGGCGTCGCCGATGGGCACCTTGCAGTCGATTGCCACGTCCACAAGGTCGTGCAGGTTGGCGCCGCTCGGGTGACGGGCGGGATGGTCCGGGGCGGACCCTTCCGCATGCGCCCGGCCGCTCACGGCGATCAGTGTCGTGCCCCGCGCGCGTGCCTCCATCGCCGCGTCGATCAGGGCGGCGTTGATGCCGTAGGCATTCACCAGGATCAGCAGGTCGTCCGGACCGAGCCGCGCATCCGCGATGACGGTGCGGCCGTAGCCGGGCAGGCGTTCCACGGCCATGGAGCGGAGCGCGCCGTTCGACAGGAGCGTCCCCTCGTCGAGGATCGCGCTAATATGCATGAGGCCCCCGGCGCGGAAGAACACCTCCTGCGCGGCGAGGTTGGAATGGCCGCCGGGGCCGAACACGTGGACCAGGCGGTCGGCGGCGATCTGGTCGGCCATCAGGGTCGCGGCGGCGTCGAGCGGCGCGCCCTCCTCGTCTTGGATGCGACGCATGAGGGCGGTCACCTGACCGAGATACTCCGCACACAGGGCGGCGGGATCGGGCGGGGCGTCAGGCATCCGGATCCGAATCCGGTTCGAGATAGAGCGTGCAGGCCGGATGGGAGCGGAGGGCGGAGGCGGGGCAATCGCCGGTGACGGGCCCGTGGAGCGCGGCACGCACCGCGTCGCGCTTGGCCTCCGTCGGCACGACGCAGAAGAGCCGGTCGGCGCGCAGCATCCGGGGCACGGTCAGGGTGATCGCCCGGGGCGGCACGGCGTCGATGTCGTCGAAGGCGCCGTCATCGACCTGCTGCTGCCGACAGATGCGGTCGAGGGTGACGATCGCCACGTCCCGCGGATCGTCGAGATCGGCGGGCGGATCGTTGAACGCCAGGTGGCCGTTCACGCCGATGCCGAGAACGACGATATCGAGCGGCGCCGCGTTCAGGAGGGTGGCGTAGTCGCGGGCGATGGCCTGCGGATCGCCGGTCGCGGCCATGCGGTGGACCGCGCCGAAGGGCAGGCGGGAAAAGAGGCGCGCGTCGAGCCAGTTGGCGAAACGCTGGTCCGCATCCGCGGGCAGGTCGACGTAGTCGTCCATATGGAACGCGGTCACCTTCGACCAGTCGATGCCGGGGGCGGCAACGAGGTTGGCGAGCGTATCCTCCTGGCTCGGCGCGGCGCCGAACACGATCCTGGCGGCGCCCTCCCGGTCGATCAGGTCCCGCAGACGATCGGCGATCGCATCCGCGGCAGCGCTTGCCATCGAGATGCGGTCGGGGAACGACAGGACTTCCAGCTTCTCGACCATTCGCCGCCGTACCGTCATCGCTCGTCCTCGCCTTGGGGTCGGGGCTGCATCTATCGGGCCTGTTCGCGCCGGTCTGACCCGGACCGCCCGGGGCGGACTATCGCGGGGCAACCGGTTGCACGTCAACCGCGTTTGCCCGATCCTGTCGCCCTTCCGATCGGGACGGGGCAAGATTATGGACAGCGGCTCGGATACGAACGGCGCACGGCGTCCGGTGGCGGCGCGCCCGACGATGACCGACCTCGCCGCTGCGGTGGGTGTGACGAAATCGACCGTTTCGCGCGCCTTCAGCCGACCCGAGTTGCTGGGTGCGGAGACGGTGGCGCGCATCCGGGACGTCGCGGCGCGGATCGGATACGTCCCGAACCGGGCAGCGCGGGGCCTGAGCACGGGGCGCTACGGCAACATCGCGATGCTGGTGCCGGACATCGCCAACCCGTTTTTCCCGCCCCTGATCCGCGCGGCGCAGGTCGCCGCGGACGGCCACGACGCCTGCATGTTCCTGGGAAATTCGGACGAGGATCCGGCGCAGGAAGACCGCCTCGTCGGCCGGTTCCTGGGGCAGGTCGACGGCCTCATCCTCGTCGCGTCGCGGATGTCGGAAGCGGCGATCCGGGACTACGCACAGGCCTGCCCGCTGGTCCTGGTGAACCGCGCCGTGCCCGGCATTCCCCGCATCCTGATCGATTCGGGACCGGCGGTGGCGGAGGCGGTGGCGCATCTGGCGGCGTTCGGTCACCGGCGGATCGTCTATGTCGGCGGGCCGGTCACGTCCTGGGCCGAGATGGAGCGCCGGGAGGCGGTGACGCAGGCAGCCGCGCGGCTGGACCTGACCCTCGATCTGATGGCGCTGCACCGCCCGGCCTACGGTGCGGGCCGCGCCCTCGTCCCGCAGGTGGTCGCGACCGGCGCGACCGCCGTGGTGGCCTTCGACGACATCACCGCCCACGGCCTGCTGAGCGGCTTGGCCGATCGGGGTCTGCGGGTGCCCGAAGACGTCTCGGTCGTGGGCTGCGACGACGTGCTGGGCGCGCGGACGATCCCGCCCCTGACGACGGTCGCCACCTCGCCGCGCGATGCCGGGCGCGAAGCCATGGCGATGCTGTTCGACCGCCTCGGAACGGGCGCGCAGGCGGACCGGCTCCTGCGCCTGCCCTGCCGCCTCGTTCCCCGCAAGACCACGGGCCCGGCGCCGGACATCCGGTCCATCTAAGTGCGGCGCTTGACGGACGGGCGATAGCCACCCCGGACGTTTGCGGGACCGTCAGGACGGGAAGCCTCCGCCTCGTTGCGCAAGGGGCATCCATCGAGGCTCACGGCGATCCCGTCGCCCGTCTCGACCCGATGCGGGGTCCGAGACCCGTTCCGGAAAACATCACCCGGCACCATCGTGGAGCGGTTCGCGGCGCGGTCGGCGTCCCGCCATTCGCACGAAACGGTCCCGGTGCCTGCCCGCCGGCCCGCGCGCAGAACAGCAGGCCAGACGCCAATCTCTATTGTGGAGGTCTCGGGATTTCCGTAGGTCCGGCGGCGGGACACCCTTCCCCAACGAAGGGCACATATCTGCAAGGATAGACATGACCGATACGATCCAGGCGGCCGCGCGGCCCGCCACGAAGCCCGTGAATCCGCGTTTTTCTTCCGGCCCCTGCGCCAAGCATCCCGGCTGGACCCCCGACAGATTGACCGATGCTCCCCTCGGGCGCAGTCACCGCTCGCCCGCAGGCAAGGACCGGTTGAAGTCGGCCATCGACCGCACCCGCGCGCTTCTCGGCGTGCCCGACGATTACCGCATCGGCATCGTGCCAGCCTCCGATACCGGAGCCTACGAGATGGCGATGTGGACCATGCTCGGCGCGCGGCCCGTCACCATGCTGGCATGGGAGAGCTTCGGCGCGGGCTGGGTTACCGATGCCGTCAAGCAGCTCGGCCTCGATGCGGAGGTGCGGAATGCCGATTACGGCGCCCTGCCGGACCTGACCGTCGATTCCGCCCGCGACATCTGCTTCACCTGGAACGGGACCACGTCCGGCGTGCGCGTGCCGGATGCGGACTGGATCGCCGACGACCGCACCGGCCTCACGCTCTGCGACGCGACCTCCGCCGCCTTCGCCATGGACCTGCCATGGTCCAGGCTCGATGCGACGACGTTCTCCTGGCAGAAGGTACTGGGTGGCGAGGGCGCGCATGGCATGCTGATCCTGAGCCCCCGCGCCGTGGAGCGGCTGGAAAGCTACACGCCGGACTGGCCCCTGCCCAAGATCTTCCGCCTGACCAAGGGAGGGAAACTCATCGAAGGAATATTCAAGGGCGAGACGATCAATACCCCCTCCATGCTGTGCGTCGAGGATTATCATTCCGCGCTCGACTGGGCCGAGGGTCTGGGTGCCGCGGGCCTGATCGACCGCGCCACCACATCCGCGGGCCACATCTGGGATTTCTGCGACGCGCGCGACTGGATCGCGAATCTCGCCATCGATCCCGCCACCCGATCCACCACCTCCGTCTGCCTGCGGTTCACGGACGAGGCCCTTCCGGACGACTTCGCCAAGCGCGTCGCCAAGCGGCTGGAGGCGGAGGGCGTCGCATTCGACATCGCGGCCTACCGCGACGCACCGCCGGGCCTGCGCATCTGGTGCGGCTCCACGGTGGATCCCTCGGACGTCGCGGCCCTCCTGCCGTGGATCGAGTGGGCCTACGACGCCGAGCGCGCCGCCTGACGGCCCGGCGGCGCCCCTCTCCGACTTACCCCAAATTGTGAAAAGTCCCTCCGCGACTTACCCCGAATTGTGAAAGAAGCTCCCATGGCCCCCAAGGTCCTCGTTTCCGACAGCCTCTCCGAAACCGCCGTCCAGATCTTCCGCGACCGCGGCATCGATGTCACGTTCGAGCCGAAACTCGGCAAGGACAAGGACGCCCTCCTCGCCCGCATCGGCGCGTTCGACGGCCTCGCCATCCGTTCCGCCACCAAGGTCACCGAAAAGCTGCTCGACGCGGCACCCAACCTCAAGGTCGTCGGTCGCGCGGGCATCGGCACCGACAATGTCGACAAGTCCGCCGCCTCCCGCCGCGGCGTGATCGTGATGAACACGCCCTACGGCAACATGATCACGACCGCGGAGCACGCCATCGCGATGATGTTCGCCGTCGCCCGCCAGATCCCCGAGGCGAATGCCTCAACCCACGCGGGAAAATGGGAAAAATCCCGGTTCATGGGCGTCGAGCTCGCGGGCAAGACCCTCGGTGTGATCGGCGCGGGCAATATCGGCGGCATCGTGTGCGACCGCGCGCGGGGCCTGAAGATGAAGGTGGTGGCCTACGATCCCTTCCTGTCCGAGGAGCGCGCGACCGAGCTGCATATCGAGAAGGTCGAACTCGACGCCCTTCTGAAACGCGCCGACTTCATCACGCTCCACGTGCCCCTCACGGATCAGACGCGCAACATCCTGTCCGCCGAGAACATCGCCAAGACCAGGGCGGGCGTCCGCATCGTCAACTGCGCCCGCGGCGGCCTGGTGGACGAGCAAGCCCTTGCCGACGCCCTGAAATCCGGCCACGTCGCGGGCGCGGCCTTCGACGTCTTCGCCGAGGAACCGGCGACCGCCTCGCCGCTCTTCGGCCTCCCCAACGTCGTCGTCACCCCGCATCTGGGCGCCGCGACCACGGAGGCACAGGAAAACGTCGCCCTCCAGGTGGCCGAACAGATGGCCGACTACCTGCTGACCGGTGCGGTCACCAACGCGCTCAACATGCCGTCTGTCACCGCCGAGGAGGCGAAGGTGATGGGACCGTGGGTCAAGCTCGCCGACCATCTCGGCGCCTTCGTGGGCCAGATGACGGACGAGCCGATCGAGACGATCGAGATCATCTACAACGGCTCGGTCGCCGCCATGAACCTGGACGCGCTCAACTGTGCCGCCATCGCGGGCGTCATGAAGGCGACCAATCCGGACGTGAACATGGTGTCCGCCCCGGTCATAGCCCGCGAGCGCGGGGTGGAGATTTCCACGACGAAACAAGACAAGACCGGCGTCTTCGACGGCTACGTCAAGCTCGTCGTCCGGACCGCCACCCGCGAACGGTCCATCGCGGGCACGGTGTTCACCGACGGCAAGCCGCGCTTCATCCAGATCAAGGGCATCAATATCGACGCCGAGATCGGGGCGCACATGCTCTACACCACCAATGTCGACGTGCCCGGCATCATCGGGACGCTGGGACACACGCTGGGCGATGGCGGCGTCAACATCGCAAACTTCACGCTGGGCAGGTCCGACCGGGGCCGCGATGCCATCGCCCTGCTGTATCTCGACGAGCAGCCCCCGGCATCCGTCCTCGACACGCTGCGCGCGACGGGCATGTTCCAGACGGTCTCCCCGCTCCGCTTCGACGTCTAGGCCATTCTCTTTCCATGAAAATCCGGGCGGGCCGGGCGTTGGCCCTCCGGTCCGCCCAGACGTCCACGAACGGAGGCATCCATGTCCGACATCGTCATCCTGTCCGGCGTCCGCACCGCAATCGGGACGTTCGGCGGTAGTCTCGCAGCGACCCCGCCCATCGACCTCGCCGCAATCGTTGCCAAAGCTGCAATCGAACGCGCGGATGTCGATCCGGATCGGATCGGGACCACGATATTCGGGCACGTCATCAACACCGAACCCCGCGACATGTACCTGTCGCGTATGGCCGCGATGCGGGCGGGCGTGCCGGAAACGGTCCCCGCCATGAACGTCAACCGCCTTTGCGGCTCCGGCGTTCAGGCCATCGTGTCGGGGGCGCAGTCGCTGATGCTGGGCGATGCGGAGTTCGCCCTCGTCGGCGGTGCGGAATGCATGTCGCGCTCGCCCCACATCCTGCCCGAGACGCGCTGGGGGGCGAAGATGGGTGACGTAAAGGCGCTCGACATGATGCTCGGCGCGCTCACCTGTCCGTTCGGCACCGGCCACATGGGCGTGACTGCCGAGAACGTCGCCGCCGAACATGACGTCAGCCGCGCCGATCAGGACGCCTTCGCCCTCACCTCCCAGACCCGCGCCGCCGCAGCCGTCGCCGAGGGCCGCTTCGCGGGTCAGATCGTTCCCGTTCCGGTCCGCATCCGGCGCGAGGAGGTCGCATTCGAGACCGACGAACATCCCAAGGCCACGGATGCCGCCGCTCTCGCCGCGCTGCGACCCGTCTTCCGCCGCGACGGATCGGTGACGGCGGGCAACGCGTCCGGCATCAACGACGGCGCCGCCGCGCTCGTCCTCGCCCGGGCGGACGCGGCCGATTCCGCGGGCCTCGCCCCCCGTGCCCGCATCCTCGGCTATGCCCATGCGGGCGTCCGACCCGAAGTGATGGGCATCGGACCGATCCCGGCGGTCGAGGCGCTGCTGGTCCGGACCGGTCTGACCGCGGGCGATTTCGACGTGATCGAATCGAACGAGGCCTTCGCGGCGCAGGCCATCGCGGTCTCGCGCGCCCTCGACCTCGACCCCGCCCGCGTGAACCCGAACGGCGGCGCCATAGCACTCGGCCACCCCGTCGGGGCAACCGGCGCCATCCTCACGGTCAAGGCGCTGCACGAGCTGGAACGGACCGGCGGGCGCCGGGCGCTGATAACCATGTGCATCGGCGGCGGGCAGGGGATCGCCCTCGCCATCGAGCGGGTCTGACGAGCCGTCGACCCGCCGGTGACGACACGGCCCGCGGGACGGTCAGAGGCCCAGGGCGCACCCGTCCTTGCGGGGATCCGACGCCCCTTCGAGATACCCAGCGGGGTCGATCCGGATTGCCTGCGCCCCGCCGATGGGCACGTCCGGGATCGCGACGTCGTGCCCCATCTCGGCCAGTTCCGCGCGGACGGTATCCGGGTATCCCCGTTCCACCTTCATCACACCCCCATCGGAAAAAGCGCGGGGCGCGTCGATCGCACTCTGCGCGTCCATCCCGAAATCGACCATGTTCGACAGGAAGCGGACATGACCGTTCGGCTGATACGCCCCGCCCATGACGCCGAACGGCATCGTCACCCGCCCGTCCCGTCGCAACATGCCCGGGATGATCGTGTGCATCGGCCGTTTGCCTGGCCCGAACTCGTTCGGATGGCCCGGTTCCAGCGTGAAACCCGCGCCGCGATTCTGGAACAGGATGCCGAACCGGTCCGAGGCGAGGCCCGACCCGAAGCTGTGGAAAATCGAATAGATCAGGGAGACGGCCATCCCGTCGCGGTCGACGACGGTGATGTAGATCGTGTCCCGATGCACCGCTTCGCTGACGGAGGCGGGGGATTCCATCGCGCGTTTCGGGTCGATGAGCGCGGCGAGCTTTTCCGCCGTCGACGCGTCGAGCATATGCGCCAGCCGGGTCGTGTGGTCGGGGTCGGCGAGAAACCGGTTGCGGGCGTCATAGGCGAGCTTGGCCGCCTCCGCCTCCAGATGCGCGCGCGGCGCCCCGAGCGGGTCGAGCGCCGCGATATCGAACTGCGCCAGGATGTTCGCCATCAGGATCGCGGTCGCGCCCTGGCCGTTGGGCGGATGCTCGACCAGCTCCATGCCCTTGTAGGTCCCGCTGACCGGATCGGTCCAGTCGCAGGCGGTTGCGGCGAAATCCGCCTCGGTATGCACGCCGCCCGCCGCGCGCAGGGAAGCGACCATGTCCGCGGCGACCTCCCCCGCATAGAAGCCGTCGCGCCCCTCCGCCGCGATCCGGCGCAGCACCTCCGCCTGTCCCGGCAATGCGAAGCGCGCACCCATGCGTGGCGCCTTGCCGTCGTCCAGATAGATGTCGCGCGCATGCCCCTGCGGCGTGTCCTCCGCCAGCGCCCAGTCGAACGCGACCCGCGGCGCGACGGGAACGCCGGTCTCGAAATAGGGGATCAGCGGGCCGAGCGTGTCGCCGATCCCGAGCTTGCCGTGCTCCTCGGAGAGGCGACAGAACGCGTCGACCGCGCCCGGGATCGTGACCGACTCCACCGATCGAAGCCCGACCGTCCCGGCCCCCGTGTCGCGAAGAGCCGCCGCATCCGTGGCGGCCGGTGCGCGACCGGAGCCGTTGAGGGCAAGGATTTCCTCCGAGCCCGCGGGCTTGAGGAGCACGAAGCAGTCCCCGCCGAGCCCGGTCATCTGCGGCTCGCACAGGCCGAGCACGACCGCCCCGGCGATGGCCGCATCGACGGCGTTGCCGCCGCGGGCGAGCGTTTCCACGGCGATCCGCGCCCCGAGGGGGTGCGACGTCGCGCACATGCCGCCGGTCGCCAGGACCGGCGAGCGGCCGGGAAGATGAAAGTCGCGCATGGATGCCCCCGTCGCTTGTTTCGGCCGACGCTAGGGCCGGGGCGCGGGAATGCCAATCTTCGGTTGCGATGATGGTTTGGGATGTCGGTCGATTTGGAACCGGTCGCCGGTCCGTTCGAGAAGGCCGCTAACGCAAGAGGGCGCCGTCCGACGGGAGGACCGGGTCCGGACGTGGAGCGGGAAGTCAGTTTCGCTCGGCCTGGTTCAGTCGGAGCGCAACTTCGGCTGAGACGAATGAGCGCAATCGACGCGGCGTGTTTCGAACGGCCTGCCCGGACTGACCAACTAGGGAGTCGTCGGCGATCCTCCTGCGGGAGGTTGATCTTGAGTGGAGCGACCGAGGGAAGGGAACCGGATGGCACTGCGACGTGGAATGCGTGAAGCCACCTTGGTGATCGGGTGCCGCGGACCGCGATTCGGAGAGCGATGCCGCGCGTTCTGGAAGTCATGGAATGGTGGCGTCATCTGGCCATGTCCCAGCCGAGTACGGGATGATCCCGGACCACCCCTCGGAGCCCGTGTCTCAGGCCATGTCGAAGGAGAAGCTGAGGCGATTGCGACCGTTTTCCCGCTCGTAGACCATGTCGTCCACGAGGCTGTGGATGATGAACCATCCGAAACCGCCTTCCGGCAGGTCGTCCGGCGCCTCGCCGATCTCCGGAAGGGATCCGTGTACCATCAGGGTCGGGGGCATCGGGAGTCCATTGTCGCATGTCTCCACCGACAGGCGGCCGTCGATCTGGCGGACGGTGCAGTCGATCCATCCGTCTCCGGCGCGGAAGGCGTGTTCGACGATGTTGTTGAGCACCTCTCCCAGAACGATCATCACGTCTTCGCGCAGCTCCCGGTCGAGTTCTCGATGCCGGGCCGTTTCCTGGAGCACCTGAAGATATCCGCGCACGGCATCGGCGGTTCCGACGAACCGGTCGCGCATCAGCGCATCGTCGACCAGCCGCGCGGGGCGGGCGGTCATGCGGCATCCTGATCGTCGGGGGCCGTCCAGGGCAGGTCCTCGTGAAGGACGAAGACGCGATCCATGCGGGTCAGGCGCAGGACCTTGACCACGAGCGGGCCGCTTCGCGCGAGTTCCAGCCGCCGATCCCCGTCCAGCATCTTCATGACGGCGACGAGGGATCCAAGCCCGCTGCTGTCCAGAAACTCCACGTTCTCCATGTCCAGAACGACCCGTCCGGCATGGTCGGCGAGCCGGTCGCGTACCGTTTCCTTGAATATCAGCGCACCGGCAGCGTCGATTCGCGTCTCCTCCACCCGGAGCGAGAGGACGTCGCCATGGACTTCGGTGGAGATCAGCATGGCGAAGGCCTTTCACGGAAGACGGGCCGCTGGTGCTCGGGCGGTTGCTTTGGCAAGCTACGGCCCAAACGTTACGAAAGGGTAAGCGCGCATGGAACAGGTGGTCATCACGGGGGCTCGGCGGACGCCGATGGGCGGCTTCCAGGGCGCGCTGTCCGACGCCTCGGCCGCAGTACTCGGGGGCGGTGCCATCGCCGCGGCCGTCGCGGATGCGGATCTCGCCTCTGAACGGGTGGAGGAAATCCTAATGGGTTGCGTCCTTCCTGCCGGGCAGGGACAGGCGCCGGCGCGACAGGCCGGCTTCGCCGCGGGACTGGGAGAAGAGGTTCCGGCCACGACGCTCAACAAGATGTGCGGCTCCGGCATGAAGGCCGCAATGGTGGCCTATGATCAGATCGCGCTGGGCCGGACCGGCGTGATGATCGCGGGCGGCATGGAGAGCATGACGAACGCACCCTACCTGTTGCCGGGGATGCGGGGCGGGGCGCGGCTGGGACATGGTCAGGCTGTTGATCATATGTTCCTTGATGGTCTGGAGGATGCCTATCAGAAGGGGCGCCTCATGGGTACGTTCGCGGAGGATTGCGCGGAAGCCTATCAGTTCACCCGTGAGGCGCAGGACGAATATGCCCTCCGGTCGCTCGGCCGGGCGCAAGAGGCGATCGCGTCGGGCGGGTTCGACGGCGAGGTGGCGGCTGTCTCCATGACGTCCCGCAAGGGTGACGTGACGGTGGATCGCGACGAACAGCCGGGGAGCGCGCGACCGGAGAAGATCCCCCACCTCAAACCCGCGTTCCGCGAAGGCGGCACGGTGACGGCTGCCAATTCCTCCTCCATCTCGGACGGCGCGGCGGCCTTGCTGCTGGCCAGCGGATCGGTCGCGGAGGCGGAGGGGCTTCCGGTGCGGGCGTGGATCCGCGGCCATGCGAGCCACGCCCAGGCGCCCGCGCTCTTCACCACGGCACCGGTGCCCGCGGCGCGCAAGCTGATCGAGGGGCTCGGCTGGGCGGTGGGCGATGTCGACCTGTGGGAGGTGAACGAGGCGTTCGCCGTCGTCCCGATGGCGTTCATGCACGAGATGGGGCTCGACCCGGAGGTGGTGAACGTGAACGGCGGCGCCTGCGCGCTGGGCCATCCGATCGGCGCGTCGGGCGCCCGGATCATGGTGACGCTCCTGCATGCGCTGGAGGCGAGGGGGCTGAAGCGCGGGGTCGCGGCGATCTGCATCGGCGGCGGCGAGGGGACGGCCATTGCGATCGAACGGCCCTGAGGTGCCTGCCGCGATGATGCGCGTGGATTATGGCGCGCTCCAGAGGCGGGTGGCCTCCCTGACGGAGGGGGAGGACGATGCCGTCGCCCTGATGGCGACGCTTGCCTGCGAACTCCATCATTCCGACGACCGCTTCGACTGGACCGGCTTCTACCGGGTGGTTGCGCCGGACCTGCTGAAGATCGGGCCGTATCAGGGTGGGCACGGATGCCTCGTCATCCCGTTCGACCGGGGCGTCTGCGGTGCCTGCGCGCGGACGGGAGAGGTACAGATCGTGCCGGACGTGGAGGCCTTTCCGGGCCACATCGCCTGCGCGTCCTCGACCCGGTCGGAGATCGTGCTGCCGGTGCGGAACGCGGCGGGCGACCTGATCGCCGTGCTCGATATCGACAGCGACAGGGTGGATGCGTTCGGGTCGGAGGATGCGGCGGAACTGTCGGGCATCCTGGCGGCGACGTTCGCCCGGTGAGGCGGCGTTGAAACTCCTTCGGGACCTCATGGAAACCCATGCCCGGGCCGGGCGGGTCGACTGGATCGGCCTGCGTCCCGCGCGGCGGACGGAGGTGGTGGCGGTGGATCGGGTCCGGATCGGGGTGACGGGGCTGGAGGGCGACCGGCACCCGAGCCCCGGCAAACGTGCCGTCACCCTGATCCAGGCGGAGCATCTGCCGGTGATCGCGGCGCTTTGCGACGGGGAGGTCACGCCCGGCGCGTTGCGGCGCAACCTGTTGGTCTCCGGGATCAACCTCGCCGCGCTGAAGGGGCGGGAGGTGCGGGTCGGCACGGCGTTCCTGCGGATCACCGGCCCCTGCCCGCCCTGCTCGCGCATGGAGGAGGTGCTGGGGAGGGGCGGCTATTCCGCCGTTCGCCACCACGGTGGTTGGTGCGCGGAGGTGGTCGAGCCCGGGGACGTCGCAATCGGCGACGGGGTTACCCCGTGATTCGGCCCGCGACCGGGGCCGACCGCGAGGCCATCGCCGCGCTGCACCTCGCGTCGTGGCGATCGAGCTACGGGATCGAACTGCCGGAGGACGTCCTGCGCGACGTCCTGCCCGACTACCTTGCCGCGAAATGGGCGGAGCGGACGTTCGGGGAGGGGCAGGTGACGCTGCTGGCCGAGGGGGCGGGCGGGCTTTCGGGCTTCGTCTGCGCGCTGACCGACCGGGATCCGCCACTGATCGACAATCTGCACGTGCGGCCGGGCCTGCGCGGGGGCGGGGTCGGGGCAGGATTGCTGTCGGCGGCGAACGCGGCGCTGGCCGCGCGGGGCTTTTCGCGCAGTACGCTCACGGTCCTGTCGCGAAATACCCGGGCCTATGCGTTCTACCTCGCAAATGCCGGTGTCGACGATGGCGAGGAGGACGACATTCTGGTCGGCAAGGCGGTAAAGGTCCGGCGGATAGGGTTCGCGCTCTGATCGGGGTTCAAACCGTCCGCGATAGAGGATAGTCGCGGCACGGATCGACAGACAGGCAGATACGATGAAATTCACCCTCTCCTGGCTTCGCCGCCATCTCGACACCTCCGCGACCGTGGCGGAGATCGCCGAGGCGCTCACCGATCTCGGGCTGGAGGTCGAGGGGGTGGAGGACCGCGCCGCGAAACTGCGCGACTTCACCATCGGCAAGGTCGTCTCCGCCGAGAAGCATCCGGACGCGGATCGCCTGAAGGTCTGTCAGGTGGAGACCGACGAGGGACCCAAGCAGATCATCTGCGGCGCGCCGAATGCGCGGGCGGGGATCACTGTCGTCGTGGCCAAGCCCGGAATCTACGTGCCCGGTATCGACACGACAATCGGCGTGGGCCGCATCCGGGGCATCGAGAGCTTCGGCATGATGGCGTCCGAGCGGGAACTGGAACTGTCGGAGGAGCATGACGGCATCATCGAACTGCCCTCGGGGGAGGTCGGCGAGCGGTTCACCGACTGGCTCGCCGCGCACGATCCCGCAAAGGTCGACCCGGTGATCGACATCGCCATCACGCCCAACCGGCCCGATGCGCTGGGCGTGCGCGGAATCGCCCGGGATCTCGCGGCGCGGGGGCTGGGAACGCTCCTGCCGCTCGACAGCCCGGTGATCGACGGCACTTATCCGAGTCCCGTCGGCGTGACCATCGACGACGATACGCGCGACGGCTGTCCGGTCTTCTGCCTGCGGATGATCCGGGGCGTGACGAACGGGCCCTCGCCGGACTGGCTGCGCGACCGGCTGCGCGCCATCGGACTGCGCCCGATCAGCTTCCTCGTGGATGTGACGAACTGGTTCACCTACGATCTGAACCGCCCGCTCCATGTGTTCGACGCGGATGTCGTGCGCGGGGACCTCCGCGTTCATCGCGCAACCGGCGGCGAGGAGATCGTGGCGCTGGACGACAGGACCTACACCCTGCCCGCCGGGGCCATGGTCATCTCGGACGAGACTGGACCCGAGAGCATCGCGGGCATCATGGGCGGCGCCCAGTCCGGCGTGACCGACGCGACGGTCAACGTGCTGGTGGAGAGTGCTTATTGGGATCCGGTGCAGATCGCGCTGACCGGCCGGGCGCTCCGGATCAATTCCGACGCGCGCTACCGGTTCGAGCGGGGCGTGGACCCGGCTTTCACGCTCGAGGGGCTGGACCACGCGACGGCGATGATCCTGGACCATGCCGGGGGGGAGCCGTCCGAGATGGTCATCGCGGGGGCCGTGCCGGACACGGCGCGCAGCTATCCGCTGGATACCGCCCGGGTCGAGAGCTTGGTGGGAATGTCGATCCCGGCGGAGACGCAGCGCGCGACGCTCACGGCGCTCGGCTTCCGGCTTGAGGGCGACGATGCGCATGTCCCGTCCTGGCGTCCGGACGTCCGGGGCTCGGCCGATCTGGTGGAGGAGGTGGTGCGGATCGCCTCGCTGACCAAACTGGAGGGGCGGCCGATGGCGAGGCCCGCGCAGGTGCTGCGCCCCGTCCTGACGCCGATGCAGCAACGGGAGCGCATGGCACGGCGGAGTGCGGCGGCGCTCGGCTACGACGAATGCGTGACCTATTCCTTCATCGACCGCGCCGCGGCGGAGCTGTTCGGTGGCGGCACCGATGCGACCCGGCTGGAGAACCCGATCAGCGCCGATATGAGCCATCTGAGACCCGCGCTCCTGCCCGGTCTCCTGCAGGCCGCCGCGCGCAATCAGGCGCGGGGAATGACGGACCTGGCCCTGTTCGAACTGGGGGCCGCGTTCGACGGCGGCGCTCCGGGGGAGCAGCATCTGTCGCTTGCCGGATTGATGACCGGCCGGACGGGACCGCGCTCGGTGCATGGCGACGACCGGTCGGTGGACGTCTTCGATGCCCGCGCCGATGCGGAGGTTCTGCTGGCCGCCATCGGCGCGCCGTCCTCCGCGCAGATCCTGCGCGGGGCGAGCGATTGGTGGCATCCGGGACGGTCGGGGCGCATCTGCCTCGGGCCGAAGAAGGTGCTGGCCGAGTTCGGGGAGATCCATCCCCGGATCCTGCGCGCCCTCGACGTCCGGGGCCCGGCCGTCGGCTTCACCATCACCCCGGCCGAGGTTCCGTTCCCGAAGGCGCAGGGGTCCAACCGCGGTGCGCTGGTGCTGTCCGATCTGCAGGCGGTGGAGCGCGACTTCGCCTTCGTGGTGGATGCCGATGTCGAGGCGCAGACCCTGGTTCAGGCGGCCCGCGGCGCGGACAAGGCCCTGATCGCGGATGTGCGCGCATTCGACGCGTTCGTCGGCGGCAGCCTGGGCGAGGGACGCAAGTCGCTGGCCCTCACGGTGCGGCTGCAACCGACCGAGGCGACGCTGACCGACAAGGAGATCGAGGCGGTCTCGGCCAAGGTGGTCGAGAAGGTCACCCGCGCGACCGGAGGCGAGCTGCGCAGCTGATCCGCGTCTTCCCGGTCCAGATATCCCTGGGGCGAGATCGCGAGCGGGGCCGGCCCCCGCTCCGACCGCCCCGAAACGCCTGACGCTCAGATGATCTCGTCCTCGTCGAAGAGCGGATCGTCGGCCATCTGGGACGACAGGTCGTCCATCGTCGTCTCGGCCCGGGTGACGGAAGCGACGCGCGCGAGATGGAACACCGCATCGCCTTCGTTGACCACGGGCATTACGGCGCGGCCGACGATGATGCCGTCGAACGGCGCCGTGATCTCCCGTTCCTCCAGTCCGAACGGGTCGGAAACGACGGCGACCACCGTGCCCTTCTCGACCACGTCGCCATCCCCGCGATAGGTGCGCAGCAGGCCGCCCGCGGGCGCGCGGAGCCATTTCGACGCGGTGCAGATCTGGGGCTTCGTCTGGGCGGCGGCGATGCCGCGGCCGCCGACCATCCCCTTGTAGCGCAGCACCCGCAGGATGCCCGCCACGCCTGCGCGAACGGAGAACTCGTCGAAGCGGAGCCCTTCGCCCGCCTCGTAGAGCAGGACGTCGCGCCCCATCGCCTTGGCCGTCCCGCGCAGGGATCCCTCCCGCAACGGCGATTGCAGGATCACCGGCGCGCCGAAGACCTGCGCGAGATCCAGCATTCCGGGATCGTCGGGGGAGATCCGGATCTGCGGCAGGTTGGTGCGGTGGATGGCCGCGGAATGCAGGTCGATGCCCAGATCAGACCGGGCCACGATCTCCGTCAGGAACAGATGCGCCAGCCGCGACGCGAGCGACCCGCCCGGGGAGCCGGGAAAGGCGCGGTTCAGGTCCCGCCGATCCGGCAGGTAGCGCGAATGGTTCATGAACCCGAACGCATTCACGATCGGGATGACGATCAGCGTACCCTTCACCGACCGCAGGGACGGCGTGCGCAACAGACGGCGGACGATCTCGACCCCGATGACCTCGTCGCCGTGGATGCCCGCGCTGATGAAGATCGTGGGCCCGTCCGTCTTGCCGTGGATCACCTGAACCGACATCGAGACGGGCGTGTGATCCGACAGGTGGCTCACCGGCAGGTCGACGGTCATGCGCGTTCCGGGCGCCACCTCCGTCCCGCCGATCTCGAAGGCGGGACGGACGAAGCGCTTCGGCATCAGCCCTTGCCCTTCGTCCTGGTGGCGTTCGGCTTGGCGTTCTTTTCGATATATTCGATGATCGTGCCCGCGATATCGAGGCCGGTGGCCTTTTCCACGCCCTCCAGACCGGGCGAGGAATTGACCTCCATCACCACCGGCCCGTGATTGGCGCGCAGCATGTCGACACCGCAGACGGCGAGCCCCATGGATTTTGCCGCGCGCACCGCGGTCGAGCGTTCCTCGGGCGACAGCTTGATGACCGCCGCCGAGCCGCCGCGGTGCAGGTTCGACCGGAATTCCCCCTCGCCGCCCTGCCGCTTCATCGCGGCGATGACCTTGCCGCCCACCACGATGGCGCGGATGTCGCTGCCGCCGGCTTCCTTGATGAACTCCTGCACGAGGATGTTGGTATTGGTGGCGCGGAACGCCTCGATCACCGACTTGGCGGAGCGGTCCGTGTCGGCCAGCACCACGCCCAGCCCCTGCGTCCCCTCCAGCAGTTTGATGACCAGCGGCGCGCCGCCCGCGAGTGCGAGCACCTCCTCGGTCTGCTTGGGGTCGTGGGCGAAGGTCGTCACCGGCAGGCCGATGCCGTCGCGCGCCAGAAGCTGCATCGAGCGCAGCTTGTCGCGGGAGCGGCCGATGGCGACGCTCTCGTTGACGGGAAAGACGCCCATCATCTCGAACTGCCGCAGGACGGCGAGGCCGTAGAAGGTGACGGAGGCACCGATCCGCGGGATGACGGCGTCGAACCCGGTCAGTTTCTCGCCGTTGTAGTAGATGTCCGGGCGCCGCGATGCGATGTTCATGTAACAGCGCAGCGTGTTGATGATGTGCATCTCGTGACCGCGTTCCTCGGCGGCTTCCTTCAGGCGCTGGTGGGAATAGAGGTTGGCGTTGCGGGCCATCATCGCGATTTTCATGGGACGTCCTTTCGGGTGCCGGAATGGCACCGGGGCTTCAGGCTTTTAGTCTGGTGCGCCGCGTGTGGACCGCGACGTTGTGCGCGCTGAGCGCGGTACGACCCACGATCATGGGGCTGCGCATGTTGGTCCGGTCCGTCAGCGACAGGTCGATGCGCCATTTGTGCCCCGCGATAAGCAGGGCGGTCCGGATGACGATGCGCTCCTCGGGAATGCCGCTGGTGTTCTTGATCGCGCGGCTGTCGTGGACGGGATGCTCCAGCGTGCGACGGGTTCGGGCGCCGTCATGCTGGACCCGGAAGCGCACCCATTCCGCACCGTCCAGCTCGTAGGTCTCGATCCGGTCGGCATGCAGCGCCGAGGTGCGTGCACCGGTGTCGATCTTGGCCTTGATATCGAGGAGGCCGAGGGACGGAAGGCTCACCTGTTCCATCCATCCCACGACGATCAGTTGCTTCGGCTTCGACACGCGGACTCCTGTGCCGGACACGGGCGTCGGCGTGGCGCACTATAGGGGTTTCGGAACGAAGATGGGAAGCGTCGGGACCACGCGCGCCTGATGAAACCCCAAGCGTCGCTGCCCGACCGTCGCCGATTGGGTCCGGCGCGCCCCGTTCGCGGATCGGAAAGCCTCCGGGATCTGTCCGGGACCTCTGCTCAGCCGTAGTCCCGCCGGTCGTCGATCACGAGGCCGTCGTTGGGAAGCGTGTCCGTCCGGCTGACCCGACCGCGGATCTTGAGGGTTTCGGCGACAGAGGAGGCCCAGGCCTCCGGATCGCCGTCGTCGGCCTCCACCGCGACATCCATCGCGTCCATCTCGCCCTCCCGGGTGACCGTGACCCGGGCGGCCCGGATCTCGGGGTGGCGGGCGACGAAATCCGCAACCTGTTCGGGGCGCACGAACATCCCCTTGATCTTCGCCGTCTGGTCCGCCCGGCCCATCCAGCCCCTGATCCGCAGGTTAGTCCGCCCGCAGGGGGACGTGCCCGCCAGCACGGCGCTCAGATCGCCGGTCGCGAACCGGATCAGAGGGTAGTCGGGATTGAGAGATGTCACGACCACCTCGCCGACCTCGCCCGCCGCTACCGGATCGCCGGTGCCGGGGCGGACGATTTCGACGATCACGCCCTCGTCCACGATCATCCCCTCCATCGCGTCGCTCTCGTAGGCGATGTTGCCCAGATCGGCGGTGGCATAGCATTGCAGGCAGGCGATGCCGCGGTCGGCGTATTCCTCCCGCAGGGAGGGGAACAGCGCGCCGCCGCCCACCGCCGCCCGGGTGATCGACAGCGTCTCGCCCATCTCGGCGGCCCGGTCGAGGATCACCTTGAGGTAATCCGGCGTGCCCGCATAGGCCGTGCTGCCGAGATCCACGGCGGCCCGCACCTGAAGATCCGTCTGCCCGGTGCCCGCGGGGATCACGACGGCCCCCACCGCGCGCGCGCCGCTCTCGAAGATGTGGCCCGCGGGCGTCAGGTGGTAGCCGAAGCAATTCTGCACGATGTCCCCCGTCCCGATGCCGCAGGCATGGAGGAACCGGCCCATGCGCCACCAATCTGGCGCGATGCCGCCCGGTTCGTAGATCGGACCGGGCGACTGGAAGATATGGGCGAGGTTGGCCACCGGCAGGCCGCCGAACGGTCGCTGCTCCGCCTGTCGCGTGACGAGGTCGGCCTTGCGCAGGACCGTCTGCGCCGCGAGGTCGTCGAGGCCGAACCCCGCCAGATCGCGCAGCGCCCGATCCTGCGCCGCGGCGCGTGCGTCGGCGGAGCGCGTCTCCAGATCGTCGTAATGGCTCATCTGTATCCCCAATGTGCGAGCGTCCCGTCGAAACGCGGACCGTGGAAGCAGGGCACCCCGGCGGCTTCGATTTCCAACATCGCGATCTTGTCGTCGACCCCCGCGCCCGGCGCCGGTTCGCGCAGCGCGACGCCCCGGATGCGGCCAGGATGGCGGCGGATCGCATCCCGATAGACCGTCGCGTCCTTCTGACCCGAATCCCCCAGGAGCCAGGCGGGCAGATCCGGATTGGCGGCGAGAATCGCGTCGATCGCCGCGCCCTTATGCGTCTTGTGGCTGTCTCCGACGCCTTCCGAGGTGATGCCGAGATCGCGCAGGAACATCGGTCCGCGGGGCAGGTCGTGGCGCGTGAACAGCGCGTTCAGGAAGTCGTGCAGGTTCCAGGGCGACGAGGAAACGTAGAAGACCGGGTTGGTCCCGCCCTCGGCCAGATGCTCGATCAGATCGCGGCCATCGTCATGGACGGACCGGGTGAGGGCCGACCCGGTAAATGTGGTCCAGAGGTTCCGCGACAGGCTGTGGGCGCCGGTCTCGATCATGGTGTCGTCGATGTCGGAGATGACGAGATGCCGGGCGTCGTCCCCGGGAACCCGAGCCGGAAAGGGCACCGCGCTGCCATCCTGCCCGGCGATGGCGACCGGCACATTGGTCCAGCCGGGCGAGGGTGCGCGCGGGACCAGCAGGCGGACATAGCCCTCGGCGTCGCTCACCGCCTCGACGCCCGCAGCCTCGACCCGCACCCCCGCCACCTCGTCGGTCGCGAACAGCGACAACATCTGCCGCAGGTTGGTCCATCTGGACTGGAGCGCGCTCGGCGTGGACCTCCGCAGATGCGACAGGACGCGCCCGCGCAGCAGCACCCCTTCCGGCGTGGCGTAGCCGTAATAGGGCTCCAGCACCGGATTGGAATCGTCCCGGTCGCCGATCCGTTCCAGAACGGTCTCGCCACGGCGCCCGAGCGAGAGCGCGAGGGATTTGAGCGTGCGGATCATACGGCCTCCGGCATTCCTGTCCGGACCGTCAACGCGCAGCACCCCGTGGCGTTGCAAGACGCAGCGTCACCGGCGACAGGCCGGGGACCCGCGCGATCTCCTCCCGCACCTCCATCTCCAGCCGGACTGCCGTGACGTGCCAGCCGAGCTTGCCCATCTCCGCGAGCTGCGCCTCCGTCAGGCGGTCACGGACCCGGTCGGTCATGTCCTTGGCCTTCGTCTCGCCGTCGGCAAGCGTGGCCAAAACCGCCTCGCGGCAGGCATCGAACTTCCACGCGGGGATGTTGGTGGCGGACGTACCCGTCGGCGTGCGGCAGGGGACGCGGTCGGTCATGCGGCGCGCAGGGGATAGGAGGCGAGCGGTTCGTAGAGCGGGCCCGCGGGCGTGAGGGTGGAGGACCAGAGCGTCGCGGCCCCCGCGATCTCGGGCGCGATCTCCGGCAGGCCCAGCCGCGCCACCGCACCGGGCAGGCGTTCGGGATCGGCGGGCGCCGTGGCCGAGAACCGCAGGAGCGTGACATGCGGCCGGAACCGCTCGCGCGCAAGCTCGATCCCGGCCGTCCGCGCGGCCCTGCGGACCCCGTCTCGCAGCGCGTCGAGCCCCGGATCGGCGGCCAGATCCAGCGCCACGGCCCGTGGCCGACCCGTCCCGAGAACGGCATAGGCCAGGGGACGCAGCATGGCGCGGGGCAGGGGTCGGGCCTCCAGAATTTCGTGCAACGCGATCAGTCGCGTCTCCGGCTGATCGTCGAGAAAGGCCAGCGTCAGGTGCAGGTCGTCCGCCGCGACCCGCCGCCCGCCCGATACTCTTCCCTGGGCGCGGATCAGGGGTGCGATCCACGTCTCCGGGACTGGAAGGCCTATGAACGCCCTCACGTGTTCCACCCCGTCACGACAGCCACCGCTTGCGTCGCCGGTAGCTGCGCACATCGCGGAACGACTTGCGCCCTTCGTCGGACATGCCGAGGTAGAATTCCTTCACGTCAGGGTTCTCGCGCAGCTCCTTTGCCGGGCCGTCCATCACCACCCGCCCCGATTCCAGGATGTAGCCGTAATGCGCGAAGCGGAGCGCGACGTTGGTGTTCTGCTCGGCCAGAAGGAAGCTCACGCCCTGATCCTCGTTCAGGGATTTCACGATCCCGAAGATCTCCTCCACCAGTTGCGGGGCGAGGCCCATCGACGGCTCGTCCAGAAGGATCGTCTCCGGCCGCGCCATCATCGCACGACCGATGGCGGTCATCTGCTGCTCTCCGCCGGAGGTGTATCCCGCCTGCGATTTCCGCCGCTCCTTGAGGCGCGGGAAATAGGTATAGACGAGGTCGAGGTCGTCCGCCGTCGCCTTGGCGCCGTCGCGGCGGGTATAGGCCCCGGTCAGCAGGTTCTCCTCCACCGTCAGATGCTCGAAGCAATGCCGCCCCTCCATCACCTGGATCACCCCGCGCATCACCAGATCGGCGGGCGTCAGATCCTGGATGCGCTCGCCGCGATAGATGATGGAGCCCTTGGTGACGTCGCCCCGCTCGGATTTGAGAAGGTTCGAGATCGCCTTGAGCGTCGTCGTCTTGCCCGCGCCGTTTCCGCCCAGAAGGGCCGTGATCCCGCCCTTCGGCACCGTCAGCGATACGCCTTTCAGCACGAGGATGACGTGATTGTAGATCACCTCGATATTGTTGACCTCCAGCAAGGGTTCGCCGCGCTCCCCGGTCGGGGTGGCGTCTGGGGTGGGGGCGGTATCGAGCATCGGACGTCCTCCTAGAGTTCGAGTGCCAGCGCACGCAGGTCGGCGGCGCTGAGCCAGGGGATGGGGGTCTGGGCCGCGCGGCCCCGGCCATGGGCGAAGAGCGCGGCGGTCAGGCACGGGTCGAAGCCACCGATCTCATCCTCGTCCCCACTGCCATTGGGGATCGTGCAGGCGCCGTTCCGAAGGGTCGTCGGCTGTCCTGGCGGCAATTCGGCCCGGATGCCGCGCAGCCGCCAGTTGGGGCGGGCGGCGGCGAAATCGACCGCCTCCACGATGCTGTCGCGCAGCACTTCGTCGGCGAGGATCGAGGCGGCCCGGATGACATAGGCGGGCAGGGTATCCTCGACGGGACGCGGCGGCGGCAGGAGCGCGCCGTTGACGATGAGATATGCCTCGACCCGGAAGGTCACCCCGCGTTCGCGGCCGACATTGCGGCGGGCGCCGTCGAGGGCGCGCAGGAACACGTGCTGTCGCAGACCGCCATCGGCATAGAGCGCGCCGTCGATGTTGCGCGGCGGGAACAGGCCCGGGATCGCGGCCGATGCGAGAAGCGCCTCCCGGATGCAGGGGACGGCTCCGGGCGTCTCGGCAGCCCGTCCGATATCGAAGACCTCGCCGATCCCGGTATCGAGGTTGGTCGCCCCGATCAGGAGCGTGCGGCCCTGTTCCTGCGCGGTTCCGATGGCCCGGACAAGGTCCGTATCCAGCGTCCGGTCCAGAAACGCCGAGAGCGGTCCGGGCCGGGCCAGCGAGGGCGCGCGCAGCAGCGTGAACCAGGGCCGGAGGGTCAGGACGCCATCGCTGTCCAGCCCGTCATAGGCTGCGAGCAGGGGGTCGAATTCCGGGCCCGCGAAGGCGGCGGGTGCCAGAAGCGCCCCGGCGCTGACCCCCGTGACCAGATCGAAGGCCGGGCGCCCGTTCCCGGTCCAGCCGGTCAGGAATCCCGCGCCGAACGCCCCGTACTGCCCCCCTGCCGACAGCGTCACCACATTCAGGGTCACCGTCTGCCCGCGCGGCACATTGGCGACCCGGTCGCGCAGAGCCTCCTCGATGACGGCCTCGGTGCGGGCTTCCTCACGCTGGACGATGTCGGCGGCGATTTCCGGCGTCATCCGGGGCGCTGCGGTCCCCTGCGAGGATTTCACCACCGGCGCGCCCCCGTCCGCGAACATCGGACAGGACAGACCGGCCGTGCGACCGAGGTCGCAGGCGGCGAGCAGCGGCACCAGACAGAAGAGGAGGAGGAGGCGAGCGATCATGGGATAGGGTCCGGGCCGCCCGACATGCGGGCGGCCCGGCCTCTCCGTCAGCTTTCGGCGCAGCCGGGCGTGAGGTTGTTCTCGGCGGCATAGGCCATCGAATCCTCCTCGATCAGCGGATCGATCACCTCGCGGTCGGAGGCGATCCAGTCTGTCAGGATCACCCATTCGCCCGTATCGGCGTTCCATTGCTGCATCTTGGCCTCGCCCGATCCGCCGTGGTTCTCGCAGGAGACGGTGAAGGCGGGTCCGAAATTCGGCATCCCGAGGCTTTCCATCAGGGCCTCGTCGATGACCAGCGATTCCATCCCGTCGCGCATCATCGCGGGCGTGATGTCCATCTCTCCGTGGATTTCCTGCGCCTTCTTGACGGCCTCGCCGGCCAGCATCGCCGCATAGAGCCCCCGGTTGTAGAGGACCGTGCCGACCTGATCGCCGTTGCCCGCGGCCTTGCCTGCGTCGATCACATGCTCGCGCAGATCCGCAATGATCGGGAAGTCGTCGCCGACATTGTGCATCGCCACGGCCTTGTAGCCGTTCGCGCCCTCACCGACCGGCAGGACGTCGTTCTCCGACCCGGCCCAGATGTTGCCGATGAATTGGTCCATCGGATAGCGGATGTTGGCGGCTTCCTGGATGGCGACCTGGTTCATCACGCCCCAGCCCCACATCACGACGTAATCCGGCTGTTCGCGCCGGATCTGGAGCCACTGCGACTTCTGCTCCTGCCCCGGATGGTCCACGGCCAGCTCGGTCAATGCGAAGCCGTGCTTCGCCGACAGTTCCTGAAGCGTGCGGATCGGCTCCTTGCCGTAGGCGGAGTTGTGGTAGACGAGCGCGATGGTCTTGCCATCCAGCGAGCCGCCGTTCTCCTCCAGCAGGTAGTTCACGATGATCGACGCCTGATCCCAGTAATTCGCGGGATAGTTGAAGATGTTGTTGAACACCTCGCCATTGGCGGCGGAGGTCCGGCCATAACCCATCGTGTGCATCGGAATGCCGTCGGCGGCGGTCTTGGGGATCAGCTGATAGGTGATCCCGGTCGAGAGCGGCTGATAGACCAGCGAGCCTTCGCCCTTGGTGCTCTCGTAGCACTCCACGCCCTTTTCGGTGTTGTAGCCGGTCTCGCATTCGATGACGCGGGTCATCACGCCGCCGATCCCGCCGTCGCGCTCGTTCAGGAGCGTGAAGTAATCCGCATACCCGTCCGCGAACGGGATCCCGCCCGCCGCATAGGGTCCGGTCCGGTAGCTGAGCGAGGGGAACACAAGGTCCGCCATCGCCGGGGCCGCGGCGCAGATCGCGGCGACGGTCAAGGTTCCGAGTTTCTTCGTCATCAGTCTCTTCATCGGGTCAGTCCTCCCAGGGGTTCCGATTTCGCCGGTATCCCGGCCCGCATCGCGGGTCCGGCCCTCCGGCCTTCTTGCGCGACCGTCCGCATCAATGCGGGAACGGCCACAATCTCAGTTTCTCCTTCGTGAGTCGCCAGAGCTGCGCCAGCCCGTGCGGCTCCACGACCAGAAAGAACACGATCAGCGCGCCGACGATCACGAGGTTCAGATGCGCGACGATATCCGTGGGCCAGCCCAGCAGGTCCACGCCCACCAGCTTCAGGATCACCGGCAGCAACACGAGGAACGCCGCCCCCGCGAAGGACCCGAAGATCGAGCCGAGGCCCCCGATGATGATCATGAACAGCACGAGGAACGACTTCTGGATGCCGAACACCTCGCCCACCTCCACCGCGCCCAGATAGATGGCGAAGAACAGCGCGCCGGACACGCCCACGAAGAACGACGACACCGCGAAGGCCGTCAGCTTCGCGCGCAACGGGTTCACCCCGATGATCTCGGCCGCGATGTCCATGTCCCGGATCGCCATCCATTGCCGCCCGACCGTGCCGCGCGTCAGGTTGCGCGCCACCCAGGCCAGCGCGACGACGAAGACGAGGCAGAAGAGGTACTGCGCCCAGGCCTGCGTGTTCGGGCCGGTGACGATGATGCCGAACACCTCCCGCTCGGGCGCGTTGATCTGGCCGGAGGCGGAGTAGTTGTAGAACCAGCCCACCTTGTTGAAGAGCCAGACGAGGAAGAACTGCGCCGCCAGCGTGGCCACAGCGAGGTAGAACCCCTTGATCCGCAGCGACGGCAGGCCGAACGCCGCCCCCACCGCCGCCGTGATCAGGCCCGACAGGATGGTGACGGTGAACATGTCCATCCACGGAAACGCCGTCATCAGCTTGTAGGCCGCATAGGCGCCCACCGCCATGAACCCGCCCGTGCCCAGCGACACCTGCCCGCAATAACCGGTGAGGATGTTCAGCCCGAGCGCTGCGATGGCATAGATCAGGAACGGGACGAGGAACGCGCTGGCCCAGTAATCCGAGACCACGAACGGCACCACCAGCACCGCTATGGCGAGGATGACGTAATATCCCCACCGGTCGAACCGGATCGGAAACGTCTGTGCGTCCTTGGCGTAGGTGGTTTTGAAATCACCGGCTTCGCGATAAAGCATCAGATGTCCTCAGTTAAAACGACGTTGGCAGATGTCGAAAGCAGCTTTTCCAATCTGCGCCGACTCGCTTTGCGATGGTTCGAAGAAGAGCCCACCAATAATTGGCAAGAAATACGAGTTTGGCACCCGTGAAACCATTTCGTCAGCTAGGCACTCACAACCTGCATTTGTGCGAAACATCGAGTTTTCGCGACAGACGTCCGTGCCTTCGTTGTGTTCGCGGTAACGATTAAAGCCCATCAGAGCTCCAATGACTGCGAGTACGACAATGATTTTTAGCCCGGGCCCATCCATCCAATTCGCGAATGATTTTTCTTGGGTGCTTTCAAGAAGCTCTTGGGCCGGCGCAGAAGGTTTGGCAGTCGCGTCCGTCTGATTGAGAGATGAAGGATTTTCGGCCACGGGATCGGAATGCGCGGTCCTATCCCGTGTCAGGAGCTTCAGAAGCATTGCATGCTCGTCAGAATCAATTTCACCTCTTGCAAGGCGTTCATCGAGAATTTCAATAGACTTACTCATAGCGGGTCTTTCGTAGGATCATGGTAGTTCGAGTGTCGGTATCAGGAAACGTCACTAAATGCGGACCTCAAACTCGCTCAATGATCTTCTCCCCGAACAGCCCCTGCGGGCGGAACACCAGGAACAGCAGCGCCAGCACGTAGGCGAACCAGTTTTCCGTCGCGCCGCCTAAGAACGGCTGCCCGATCAGGAACTCGAACAGCTTCTCGCCCACCCCGATGATGAGCCCGCCGACGATGGCGCCCGGGATCGACGTGAACCCGCCCAGCATCAGGACCGGCAGCGCCTTGAGCGCGATCAGCGAGAGCGAGAACTGCACCCCCGATTTCGCCCCCCACATGATCCCCGCGACCAGGGCGACGAACCCCGCGATGGACCAGACCAGGACCCAGATGAAGTTGAGCGAGATGCCAACCGACAGGGCCGCCTGATGGTCGTCCGCGACGGCTCGCAACGCGCGTCCCTGCTTGGTGAATTGCGAGAACGCCACCAGTCCCGCCACCAGCAGGCCCGCAATGATCGTCGCCACGATGTCGAGGTTGTCGATGAAGAACCCGTAGCCGAACAGCTCGAACGTCGTCGTGTCGATCCAGTCGTTGATCCCCTGCGGCAGGCCCACATCCAGCGTCTTGATCTCCGCTCCCCACATCAGGTCCGCGACCCCTTCGAGGAAATAGGCCAGCCCGATGGTCGCCATGAACAGGATGATCGGTTCCTGATTGACGAGGTGCCGGAACACGACCCGGTTCACGATCCAGGCGAAGGCCGCCATGACCACCACCGTCATCAGGATCGCGGCCAGCGCCGGGACGGTCCAGCCGAAGTAGTGGATGTTCGTGCCGAAGGTCGCGTTGATGAGATGCGCGAACGGGACCTGCCCGTTCTGGATCCCCACCAGCGTCATGGCGGCGAACAGGGCCATGACACCCTGCGCGTAGTTGAAGATGCCGGACGCCTTGAAGATCAGCACGAAGCCGAGCGCCACGAGCGAATACATTACCCCCGCCATCAGGCCGTTGAGGGCGACTTCCAGTCCGAAGAGCAGTTGGTCAGGCATGGATTTCCCTCAACTTTCGAGATCGGTTGCGGCGACGAAAAGGACGAAGAGCCGTCGGTCGCCGTCATTCCCCTTGATGTGGCCGAAGCGCAGTTGCGGTTCGCGCCACATGGTCGAGCGATGGACGACGCCCAGCAACGCATCCGTCTCCCGCCAGCGGCCCAGCGCGGTTTCGCGCGCCATCCAGGTCTCGTATTGCGCGAAGCTTTCGGCGGCGGTGTCGCTCTCGTCGATCACCGAGCAGCCGAGATACTCCCCGTTGCCCTCGGGCACGACGGTCAGAAAGACGCCATCGCGGACCAGGTAGGTCGCCGCCGTGGCAATCTCCCCATCCATCAGTTGCGCCATCCACGCCGAGCCGCCTTCGCTCAGTCCTGCGGTATCGGGCTGCTCGATCTCGGACATCGGCGCCATGCAACGCGCCTCGAACGCATCCCAGCCCGTTCCGACCGGATCCGTCTGGGCCGCCGCGGCGGCGGCGCTCCCCGCCAGAAGCGCAGCGAACGTCATGACCAACGTCACGACGTATGTCACGACCCCCGTCACGACATGGGTCTTCCATGGACCCTCAATCATGCGCCACCCCCAGATAGGCGTCGATCACATCCTGATTGCCGCGCACCTCGGAGGGTGTCCCGTCTCCGATCTTGCGCCCGTAATCCATCACCACGACCCGGTCGGAGATGTCCATGACCACGCCCATATCGTGTTCGATCAACGCGATGGTGGTCCCGAATTCGTCGTTCACGTCGAGAATGAAGCGGCTCATGTCCTCCTTCTCCTCGACATTCATGCCCGCCATCGGTTCGTCCAGCAGCAGCAGCTTCGGCTCCGCGGCCAGCGCCCGGGCCAGCTCCACCCGCTTCTTCAGGCCATAGGGAAGGCGCCCCACCGGGGTCTTCCGGATCGCCTGAATCTCAAGGAAATCAATGACGCGCTCGACCGCCGCCCGGTTCTCCGTCTCCTCCCGTGCGGCCTTCCCCCACCAGATCGCCTGAGTCAGCAGGTTCGAGGACATGTAACCGAGCCGCCCGGTCATCACGTTGTCCAGAACGCTCATACCCTCGAACAGGGCGATGTTCTGGAACGTCCGGGCGATCCCCTGCCGCGCGACCTCGTAGGGCTTCATCGGCGGGCGCGGTTTGCCCCGGAACCAGACCTCCCCCTCCTGCGGCACGTAGAATCCGGAGATGACGTTGAGCATCGAAGACTTGCCCGCCCCGTTGGGCCCGATGATCGCCCGGATCTCGCCCTCGCGGATATCGAAGGAGATATCCTTGATCGCCTCCACCCCCCCGAACCGCAGGGTGATGTTGCGGAGGTCCATGACGACGTCGCCGATCTTGCGACCGTCGGGGGTTGTGAAACTATCGAGCATTCTACACCCCCCAAGCCGCGAAATTCGAAAACACGTTCATCGAAATAGCCCACGACTTGTCAAGCGTTCTCGAAATAGATCCCGTATCTCATACACTATATCCCGCACGCTAGAATTTATTTCCTCTTCCTTAGGTGCTTGAGAAAAATCTGACAGTGTAGCTTTTAGATCAAGCACTGCAGCCTTCAATAGACTGCTTCGCAAATTGGCTGAGAATTTGTAGTCAAACAGTATCTCAGCGCGCGCCGAAAATTCCTCAAAGTCAAATTCACTACGGCTTTCTGATTTACATACTGCTTGAACCTGCTTTACAATATCAGACAAGAGGCTATATCTACGATCAAATAATTCGTCTTCTCGTTTCAAGTTTGCAAGACGATATTGAAGGTATGCAATTAGCACGCCAACTCCCGCAATTCCTGCCAAGGAGAACGTACGAATGATTTCGTGCCAATGCGGCGATGCAGCACTCACTCCGCCGCCTCCAGCGTCTTCGCTTGGACCGGAACGACCGCGGCGTCGCAGAGCTTGACCGTCGCCCGGATCTTGCCCTTGCGGCCGTCCTCGTAGGTCACTTCCGTCTCGGTGTAGATCTCCTCCGCGTCGCCGTAGAGCCCGGCGATCAGGTCGGCATATTTCTCCTCGATGGTGCGGCGCTTGACCTTCTGAGTGCGCGTCATCTCGTCGTCATCGGCGTCCAGTTGCTTGTGCAGCACCAGGAACCGATGGATCTGGCAACCGGCCAGCATGTCGTCCTCGGCCACGGATTTGTTCACCGTGTTGACGTGTTCGGTGATCGTCGCCAGCACCCGGGGATGCTGCGCCAGCTCCTGATAGGAGGCGTAGGCGATGTTGTTCCGCTCTGCCCAGTTTCCCACCGCGGTCAGGTCGATATTGATGAAGGCGACGCAGCGATCGCGGCCGTTGCCAAAGACCACGGCCTCATAGATGTCAGGATAGAATTTCAGCTTGTTCTCGACGAATTTCGGCGCGAACAGTGCACCGTCCGCCATCTTGCCCACATCCTTGGCGCGGTCGATGATCCGCAGATGGCCGGTACCCTCCTCGATGAACCCGGCATCGCCGGTGGCGACCCAGCCCTCCGCGTCCTTGGTGGAGGCCGTGCTCTCGGGGTTCTTGAAGTATTCCACGAAGCTGCCGGGCGAGCGGTAGAAGACCTCGCCCGTCTCGCCGATCTTCAATTCCACGCCCGGCGTCGGCGTGCCGACGGTGTCGGAGCGGACCTCGTGGTCCTTCTGCTGCGTGATGAAGACGGAAGCCTCGGTCTGGCCGTAGAGCTGCTTCAGGTTGATCCCGATGGAGCGGTAGAAGTCGAACAGTTCCGGCCCGATGGCCTCGCCCGCCGTGTAGCCCACGCGCACGCGGCTGAGCCCCAGCGTGTTCTTCAGCGGCCCGAAGACGAGGAGTTCGTTCAGCCGGTAGCGCAGGCGGTCGAACATGCCGACCTCCTCGCCATCGAGGAGTTTCGGGCCGATTGTCTTCGCATGGGCCATGGCCCGGTCGAACAGCGCTTTCTTGAAGCGGCCCGAATCCTCCATCCGGATCATCACGTTGGTCAACTGCGTCTCGAATACCCGGGGCGGGGCGAAGTAATAGGTCGGCCCGATCTCCCGCAGGTCGTGCATGATCGTGTCGGCGCTCTCGGGACAGTTCACGCAGAAGCCGGTGACCATGGCCTGCCCGACGGAGAAGATGAAATCGCCGACCCAGGCCATCGGCAGATAGGCGAGGATCTCGTCGGATTGGCGGAGACTGTCGAAGCCGGACGACGCCTTGGCGGTCGAGACGATGTTCTCATGGCTGAGCACCACGCCTTTGGGCTTGCCGGTGGTTCCCGAGGTGTAGAGCATCACGCAGGTGGTGGCGCCCGTCTGCTGCGCCCGGCGGCGGTCCAGTTCGGCACGGTCCGCGGCGCGCCCCAACTCGCGCAGCGTCGCCATGGAGGACATGACCGAATGGTCGTATTTCCGCAGGCCGCGACCGTCGAGATAGACGATGTGGCGCAGCCCGTCGATCCGCTCGCGGACCTCCTCGACCTTGTCGACCTGCTCCTGATCGGCGGCGATCACGAACTTCGCGGAACAATGGCCGAGAACGTAGGCGATCTCCTCGCCCACGGCCTCCTGGTACAGCGGCACAGGGATCGCGCCCGCGCATTGGGCGGAGACCATCGCCATGTAGAGCTGCGGCCTGTTGCGGCCGATGATCGCGACATGCTCGCCGATCTCGATGCCCTGCGCGATCAGGCCGAGGGCCATCTCCTCGATCTCCCCCTTCGCGTCGGCCCAGCTCCATTCCTGCCAGATCCCGAATTCCTTCTCGCGATAGGCCGGAGCCTGCCCGAACCGCGCGACATTGCGGTCGAGGAAATCTGGAATCGTCCGAAGGTCGGTCTGGTTCATGCTGGTCCCCCGCGCGACCGCACCCCTCCCGGCGCGATCACGGGTGGAGGATGCACCGCGATCCTTGCCAGCATGTGTCCGGAACCTAACGAATTGTTACCGCGCGCGCTTGGCTACGGATAACGGTGAAGCCCGTCGAAATCCGCCTTGCCGATCGCCATCCCTCCATGCCGCAGCCCGGCATGGGCGAGCGACAGGTGGAACAGCATGTTCGGCAGGGCGAACCGCAGGACATAGTCGGCCGGATCCTGCACCAGCCGGGCCTCCCCCGCACGATGGTTCACGGGCTGCACGAGGTCGGTGGCGCGGATCGGCGCGGTCAGGTGCGCGACCGCCGTCCCGAACTCCGCAAGCGTCCCCCTGTCGATCTCCTCCGGTATCTCCGGCACGTCCAGTCCCGCCGGGGGACAGAGCGCCCGGGCGGCGAACCGGATCGCGACCGCGAGATGGAAGCCGGTATCGAACATGTCCGGCGCCAGCCGTATCGACAGGAGCCTCGCCGTGTCCGGCTCCGCCCCGATCCGGTCCAGCAGCCGCCGGATCCGGTCGAGGTAGTACCGGACCGTCTCCGGCACTTCGTCGGGCAGGGGGGCGGTCATCTTTCGCGTCGCTCCGGGACGATGGTTTCTCGACGTTACCAAGCGACCCGCCGCGCCGCCATGCTTGCCGCCGCCGGCGCCTCTGCTACCGTCGGAACCGGGGAGGGCGGAATGGCCGAGAGGGGAGCGACCACCACCGCGCGCCTGACGCAGGCGGGCCTGAACCTGATCGGACAGGCGCTGTCGATCTACGACCGCGACCTGCGGCTGGCCGTCTGCAACCGGATGTATGCGACGATGTTCGACCTGCCGGATCGCCTGACCCTTCCCGGCGTTTCGTTCGAGGAGACGATCCGGCATCTGGTGGAACGGGGCGAGTACGGGCCGGTGACGGATGCGGACGCGCTGGTGGCCGAGCGGGTCGCCCAGGCCCGGGCGTTCGAGCCGCATTATCTTGAGCGCCGCCGTCCCAACGGACAGGTCGTCGCCGTCGAGGGCTCGCCCCTGCCGGAGGGGGGATGGGTCACCGTCTATACCGACATCACCGCCATCAAGACGCAGGAGCGTCTGCTCCGGTCGCGGTCCGAGGTGCTGTCGGATCAGCTCCTCGCCCGGGCAGAGGAGCTGGGGCAGGCCAACCGGCAACTCGCCGCCGCCAATTCCGCGCTGCAGGAGGCGCGGCACGAGGCGACCGAGATGGCCGCCCGCATCCGTCTCACGACGGAGATGCTGCCCGCCCATATCGCCCGCCTCGACCGGGACCGGCGCTACACCTTCTCCAACCGCCGCCTCGCCGCGATCTTTCCGGGTGCGGAGGCGGAGATCGTCGGCCTCACCATGGCGCAGGCGCTCGGCCCCGGTCCCTACGCGACCATAGCACCCCATCTCGACCGGGCCTTCGCCGGGGCCTCCCCGGTCTTCGAGATGACGCACGACCCGACCGGCCGCCGCATCCGCGTCAGCTTCACGCCGGACGGGGAGGGGGACCGGATCGTCGGGGTCTATGCCCTGTCGATGGATGTGACCGAAGAGGCGCAGGCCCGCGCCGCCCTGGCCCAGGCGGCGGGTCGGCAGGTCGCGGCGCAGCTCACCTCGGGCATGGCCCACGACTTCGTCAACCTGCTGACGGTGATCCTCGGCCTGAAGGATCGTCTCGGCACCATGGATCTCGCCCCCTCCGCGCGCGAAGCGGTGGAGGCGATCGGCGTGGCCGCCACGCGGGGCGGGACGCTGATCGACCAGATCTCCGGCCTGAGCGGTCCGCGCGACCTGCGGCCCCGGGCGGTGGATCTCCACGCCTTCGTGGCCGAGCTCGCGACCCTCGGCGGCGCGTCCTTGCCCCGGACCATCGGCCTCGTGACCGAACTGCGCGGGATCGACGCGCCCGTCCTTCTCGATCCCGACGCTCTGCGCGACGCGATCCTGAACCTGATCCTGAACGCGCGCGATGCCATCGGCGACGGTCCGGGAACCATCACGCTGGGCGCCCGTCCGCATCAGGACACGTGGCTGGAGGTGGAGGTGCGCGATACCGGCCCGGGATTCAGTCGCGAGGCTCTTCGCAAGGGCGCGGAGCCGTTCTTCACCGAGAAGGGAGAGGACGGAACCGGTCTCGGCCTCTCGATGGTCTACGATGTGGTCAAGCTCGCCGGCGGGCGCACCAGGTTGGCCAACGCCCCGGAGGGCGGGGCGCAGGTGACCCTTCGCCTGCCGCTGCGGGTGCCGCCTCCGGGCCTGCCGCCAACGCTGGTTCTGCTGGTGGAGGACGCGGCGCATATCCGGGAGGCGGTCCGCGACCGTCTCCTCGCCGCGGGCCATATCGTGCTGGAGGCCGGAGGTGTCGCCGAGGCGCGCGATCTTCTGGGCATCGACGGGATCGGCCTGGTCCTGTCCGACATCATGCTCCGCTCCGCCGAGACCGGCCTCGACCTCGCGGCCCTCGCCGCCGCGCGTGACCTTCCCGTCGCGCTGATGACCTCGCTGCCCGTCGACGCACCCCTCTACCGGGAGGCGGTCGCCGCCTGGCCGGTCCTGCGCAAGCCCTTCTCCGTCGAGAAGCTCGCCGCGGTGCTCGCATGACGCCCGCCCTCTTTGCTCCTGAAATATTCCGGGGTCCGGGGCGGCGCCCCGGCGGTTCGAGATGACCCAGACGGTCGCAATCCTGGACGACGATCCCGACATCCGCGCCACGCTGACGGAGGCGCTGACCCGCGCGGGATTGCAGGTCACGGCCCATGCCCGCGCCGACGCCTTCGAGGCGGCGCTGCGCCGGTCCACGCCCGATATCTGCCTCGTGGATCTCGGCCTGCCGGACCGGGACGGGCTTGCCGTTGTCTCGCGACTGGCGTTGGAGGGCGGCGCGGCGATCATCATCATCTCGGGCCGGGGACAGGTGCAGGACCGAATCACCGGGCTGGAACTCGGGGCCGATGATTACGTGGTCAAACCGTTCGAGCCTGCGGAAATCGTGGCCCGGGTGCGTGCCCGTCTGCGCAAGGCGCCGGCGCCGGCCAACCGGGCGCGGGCGCGGTTCGGCGACTGGATCGTGGATTTCGACCGCTACGCCCTGACCGGGCCTTCGGGCGAAGGGAGTTTCTCCCATTCGGAGGGCGAGGTGCTGCGCCTGTTCCTCGACCGTCCGCGGCGCCTGATCTCCCGGGCGGAAATGCAGGAAGCACTGGGCGGCGGCGCATCCGAGGCGTTTGACCGGGCCATGGATGTCCGCATCTCCCGCCTGCGCGCGAAGCTGGGCGAGGACCCGAAGAACCCCGCCCTCATCAAAACGATCTACGGGGCGGGATACCTGTTTCTCGGCGATGTGCGCTGGGAGTGACGCGCGCGGGCCGTCGGGAAAACCGCCGCCCAACCGCGTGGGGTACGATCCCCCGCAAGCCCAGCGTTGCGCCGTCAGTGACGGTTGTGGATCCGGGCGTAGAGCGCCTTCACCTTGCGGCTTGCGGTGGTCTCGCAGAGCGGCGGCACGAAGGCGTGGACCAGGGCGGCGCCCCCCGCGAGGAACAGCGCACCGGCGAAGCCCAACGCGAAGCGCATGTGGCCGAAATAGGTCTCGTCGACCGATGCGGGATGGTCGCGGAACGCACGGATGAAGCTGTCGATCTGAGCCATGGATGCCTCCGGTTGGGGATTTCGGACAGTATCGCCGGATCGTGGCGGGACCGTATCTCAAAACGGGCTGGGAAAGGGCCTATTTCTGGGATAATCATACTGATATGATATCCAAATTAGACGAAACGGACCGTCGGATCCTGCGGCAACTGCAAAAGGACACCACGCCCAGCCTCGATGCGCTGGCCGAGGCGGTGGCACTCTCGCGGAACGCCTGCTGGCGCCGTGTGCGGCGGTTGGAGGAGACGGGGGTGATCCGATCCCGGGTGGCGCATCTGGATGCCGCGGCGCTGGGTCTCGGGCTGGCCGTCTTCGTCCTGATCCGTGTCGGCAGCCATGAGCCGGGCTGGCTCGACCGGTTCCAGAAGGCCGTGGCTTCCATGCCCGAGATCCAGGGCGCGCATCGCATGACGGGCGAGCTGGATTACGTCCTGCGCGTGCGGGTCGCGGACGTCGCGGATTACGACCGGTTCTACAAGGCGCTGATCGCGCGGGTGCCCATCGCCGACGTCTCCGCCAGCTTCGTAATGGAGGACATCAAGGACACCACGGAACTGCCGATCTGAGGCGCGGGCGGCGGGGTCCGGAGTGAGGGGCCAGCCCCTCACGCTCCCCGGGATATTTCAGCCGAGAAGAAATCCCGTTCAGGTGGTGCACAGGCGGACGGCACGATCGAGGATTTCCAGGCAGGTGACCAGATCGTCCTCCACCGTGTCCTCGGCGAAATCATGGCTGATCCCGCCGATCGAGGGCGCGAAGAGCATGCCCACGGGCAGGAGGCGCGCCACATTCGTCGCGTCGTGCAGCGCGCCCGACGGCATCTCGCGCCACCGGCCGGGGGCAATGGCCTCCGCTGCGGTGCACAGCGCCCCGCGGAGGTCCGCATCCATCTCGGTCGGGGGCAGGGCGGACGTCCCGGAGATGGCGAGGTCGAGACCGTTCGCCGCCGCCGCCTCCACCAGCGCGGTCCGGATCGTGGCCTCCATCCGGTCGAGCCGCCCCGCCTCCGCGTCGCGCCATTGGACCGTGAACCGCACCCGGCCCGGTACCGCCGAAGGCGCGTTCGGATGCAGGCTCACGTGACCGATCGTCCAGACCGAGGCGGGCGTGATCTCATTGCGCAGGACCGCCCCGATGGCGACCTGCGCGGCGGCGAGTCCCGCCATGGCATCGCGGCGCAGATGCATCGGCGTGGTGCCCGCGTGGTTCTGCTGTCCGGTCATGGTCACGACCACCTGCCGCAGGCCGACGATGGCGGTCACGACACCCGCCGCCTCCCCTGCCGTGTCGAGAACCGGGCCCTGTTCGATATGCGGCTCCAGATAGGCGGTGAAGCGCGCGGGATCGGGGAAATCGCCGGTGGCGGGCAGGGCCCTGCGCGCCGCCCCGAAGGCGACGCCGTCCAGATCCTCCAGCGCGTCCGCTGCCCCTGGGGTCAATGCACCGGACCAGAGTTCCGACCCGGTGGTGGCGCCGAACCGCCCCTCCTCGTCCTGGAAGCTGACGACCGAGATGCCGGGATTCCCCCGCGCGACCGCCAGCCCGGCGATCACGCCGAATGCCCCGTCGAGCCATCCGCCCTCCGGCTGCGTGTCCGTATGGCTTCCGATCAGGAGCGGCCCGCGCAGGCCCCAAATGTTGCCCGCCGGGTCGATCCGCGCCTCCAGCCCCGCCTCAGCGAAGCGCTCCGCCAGCCAGAGACGGGCGCGCGCATCCTCCGCGTCGAAGGCCCGCCGGACGACGCCCGTCCCCTGCGCTCCGATCGCGCGCAAGGCGTGCAGGTCGGCGAGGAAGTGGGCGGGATCAGGCGCGGCCATAGACCTCCTCCCGATGATGGCGAAGGTGGTCGCTATGCGGCTGGTCGCGCGGGTCTTCGGGAAGCATCAGGCGGCGGGAGGGATGGATCAGCCGGGCGACCGTGTCGAGATCGACCTTGTTGTGAGAGATGATGACGGAATGGTCTTCCGCCACCGTCAGGAGGCCCCGGTCGAACATCCAGTGCAGCGTGCCGGAAAGGGCGAGACCGTTCGCCACCACGTCCGGGCCGCCATGGGCGACGGAACGGATATGTGCCGCCTGCACCTCCGCCCGCCCGCCGCCATTGCGCAGCGTCAGTCCGGAGATCGCGCAGCGACCGCCATAGGCGCGGCGGACCATCCGGGCGAAGGCGGCGTCGCGATCCGTGCGGCTGGTCAGCACCCTGCGCCGGTCGATGGTGAAGGCGGCCACCTCCTCCTCCAGGCCGTGGAGCGGGCCGGTGCGGGGATGGGCGTCGATATCGGGCAGCTCCCGCAGGCCCTCGTTCACGATGGCGGCGAAATCGGCGGGCAGGAGCGTGCGGACGGCCAGCGTGTTGTTGCCCGCGACCGGCGCGAGACCGCTCTCGTAGCGGGTGCCGTCCGGGCGGGTGCGGGGGACGAGCCGTTCGAACTGCAAGGCGGAGGCCGGGTCGAGATCGGCGTAGAAGTGATCCGCCCGGGCGGGATCCCGGCGAATGCCCACGACCTTCTGGACATGGGTGTAGCCAAAGGCGCCGCGCTTGCCCTCGTAGAAGATCACCCAGTCGCCGACAGCCCTGCGGAGCGTACCGAGATACATCTTGGGGAAATGGTAATGCAGGCCGTGCGCGTCGTTGTAGATCGATTTCGGATTCTGGATGAGGACCGCATGGGCCATTCCGCTACCGGCTCCCGCCGAGCGCGAGGGTACAGGCGCGCATGCCGCGGGCCGGACGCCTGAACCGCCCGATCCGCCGCTTGGGATCGGACTCCCGCCGCCTCAAACTTCCTCCACCATCGCGACCCCCGGCAGGGAGCGCAGCGCGCCCTTGATCTGCGGCGTGACCGGGTAGAGGTCCGGCAGGCGCAACTCCACTTCCCCGGGCAGGTCGTCCCGCAACAGGCAGAGATGCACGGGCCCGCGTCCCCGCGTCGTCGCCTCCCCCGACAGCCGGTCGAGCAGGCCGGACAGGCTCGGCAGCGCGTCCGATCCCTCCACGAAGATGCGCAGGCCGACCTGCGGCGCGGCCTCCACCGCGTCGTCCATGGGGGTCACGGACCGGGCCAGCAGCTTGAGCTGATCCGCTTCCTGCGTGGCTTCTACCTGCAGGATGACGCGGCAGCCCGCCTCGAGATGCTGACGGCTGGAATCCAGCACGTCGGAGAACACCATCGCCTCGTAGGCACCGCTGGGGTCCGACGCCTGAACGAAGGCGAAGCGGTTGCCGCGGGCCGATTTGCGTTCCTGCCGGGCGGATACGATCCCGGCCATCTTCACGACCCGGGGGCCGGTCAGCGTGTCCTGCTGCACCTGCGCCAGCGTCCGGACATCCTGACGCTTCAGCGCGGGCATGTAATCGTCGAGCGGGTGGCCCGAGAGGTAGAAGCCGATGGCCCTGAACTCTTCGCCCAGCCGTTCGGCGGGGAGCCAGTCGTCGCGGAAGGGCAGGCGGGCTTCGGGCAGATCCTCGCCCGCCTCCCCGAAGAGACTGACCTGATTCGAGGCGCGCTGCCCGTGGATTGCCGCCGAGTAACCCACCAGCGCATCGAGTCCGTCGAGGACCCGCGCCCGGTTCGGGTCCAGCTCGTCGAAGGCACCGGCGCGGGCCAGCATCTCCAGCGGGCGCTTGCCCACGCGCTTGAGATCCACGCGGCGCGCAAGGTCGAACAGCGTCGAGAACGGCGCGTCGCCCCGTCCCTCCACCACCAGCTTCATCGCCTCGACGCCGACGTTCTTGAGCGCGCCGAGACCGTAGACAAGCGCCCCGCCCGCCACGCCGAACCGGGCGCCGGAGCGGTTCACGCAGGGCGGTACGATGATGAGCCCGAGCCCACCTCGGTCCGTAGCCTTGCGCACCTCCTCGGCATAGATTCCGAGCTTGTCGGTCAGGTGGATGTCGCTGTTCATGATCCCGGCCATGAACTCGACCGGGTGGTTCGCCTTGAGCCAGGCCGTCTGGTAGCTGACGACCGCATAGGCGGCGGCATGGGATTTGTTGAAGCCGTAATTCGCGAACTTGTCGAGCAGGTTCCAGACCTCGATGGCCTTCTCCCGGTCGACGCCGTTCTTCGCCGCGCCCTCCAGGAACAGCGGCCGCTGGGCGTCCATCTCCGCCTGGATCTTCTTGCCCATAGCGCGGCGCAGCAGGTCGGCGCCGCCGAGCGAATAGCCCGCCATCTCCTGCGCGATCTGCATCACCTGTTCCTGATAGACGATGATGCCCTGGGTCTCGTCGAGGATGTGGTCGATGCTGGGATGCAGCGTGTCGCGCTTCGACAACCCGTTCTTGACCTCGCAATATTTCGGGATGTTCTCCATCGGACCGGGCCGGTAGAGCGCCACCAGCGCCACGATATCCTCGATGCAGGTGGGCTTCATCCGCCGAAGGGCATCCATCATGCCCGTCGATTCAACCTGAAACACGGCGACGGCGCGGGCCGCGGAATAGAGCTCGTAGGACGCCGCATCGTCCAGCGGGATCAGGTTGATGTCGTTCTCCGTCCCGGGGGTCGGATCGTAGAGTGCGCGTCCGTCCGCGGCGACATGCAGGTCGCGGCCCTGCTCCCGGATCATGCGCACCGCGTCGGCAACCTGCGTCAGGGTCTTGAGGCCGAGGAAGTCGAACTTCACCAGCCCCGCCTTCTCGACCCATTTCATGTTGAACTGCGTCGCGGGCATTTCCGACCGCGGATCCTTGTAGAGCGGGACGAGCGCATCCAGCGGCCGGTCCCCGATCACCACGCCCGCCGCATGGGTTGAGGCGTTGCGCAGAAGCCCCTCCACCTGGGCCGCGTAATCCAGCAGGCGCTTCACCGGGTTGGTCCGCCCCTCGCGGCGGTCCTGCTCGCTCTCGCGCGCCGCCTCCCGCAGGCGCGGCTCCTCGGCCAGCGCCTTCGTGATCGAGACGGGCTTGACCCCCTCCACGGGGATCATCTTCGACAGCATGTCGCACTGCCCGTAGGGCATCCCCAGAACGCGCCCCACGTCCCGCACGGCGGCCTTGGACAGGAGCGCGCCGAAGGTGATGATCTGACCTACCCGGTCGCGCCCGTACTTCTCCTGCACGTAGCGGATGACCTCCTCCCGGCGGTCCATGCAGAAGTCGATGTCGAAATCCGGCATCGAGACGCGCTCGGGGTTCAGGAACCGCTCGAACAGCAAACCGTATCTCAGGGGGTCCAGATCGGTGATCGTCAGCGCATAGGCCACCAGCGACCCCGCGCCCGACCCGCGTCCCGGCCCCACGGGGATCCCCTGATCCTTGGCCCATTTGATGAAATCGGCGACGATCAGGAAGTAGCCCGGAAATCCCATCCCCTCGATCACGCCCAGCTCGTAATCGAGCCGCGCCTCGTAGTCCGCGACCTCCGCCGCGTGGGGGATGACGGCCAGCCGGGCGCGCAGGCCCTCGACCGACTGGCGCCGCAATTCCTCGATCTCGTCCTCGGCGAATTTCGGCAGGATCGGGTCGCGGCCATAGGCCCGGAACGCGCAGCGCCGCGCGATCTCCACGCTGTTGACCAGCGCCTCGGGCAGGTCCGCGAACAGGGCCGCCATCTCGGCGGCGGATTTGAACCGGTGTTCCGGCGTGACCCGGCGGCGCGGCGCCTGCTGATCGACATAGGCGCCCTCGGCGATGCAGAGGAGCGCGTCATGCGCCTCGTGCATGCCCGCCTCGGGGAAGTAGACGTCGTTGGTCGCCACGAGCGGCAGGTCCCGCGCATAGGCCGCCTCGACGTGGAACCGCTCCGTCGGCTCCGGCATCCGGTGCCGTTGCAGTTCGATATACAGCCGGTCGCCGAAGATCGCCGTCAGACGGTCCAGCAACGCCTCCGCCCGCGCCTCCTGTCCCGCCGTCACGAAGCGCCCGAGCGGCCCGTCCGGCCCCCCGGTCAGGCAGATAAGGCCCGCCGACCGGGCCGCCAGTTCCTCCACGCTCACCTGCGGAACCATCTCCGGCCGCGACAGGTAGAGACAGGAATTGAGCGCCATCAGGTTCTCGTATCCGCCCTCGTCCTGGGCCAGCAGGACAAGCGGCGCGGGCGCGCGGGGCTTCTCGCCGGGGCCCGTTGGGTCGTATTCCAGATCGACCTGGCACCCCATGATCGCCTGCACGCCGCGCGCGGCCAGCCCGCTTGCGGCCTCCAGGGCGGCGAACATGTTGTTGGAATCGGTCACCGCCACCGCGGGCATCCCCGCTTCCGCCACCAGGTCCGGCAGCGATTTCAGCCGCACCGCCCCTTCCAGCAGGGAATATTCCGTATGCAGTCGCAGATGTATGAATCGGGGTTCGGCCATGCCCCAGATGTAGCCGCCGCGCCGTCCCGGTGGAAGGCCCACCCTCAGGTCACGAGCGCGAGATAGACCGCGGTCTTCACATAGGCGAAGGCCAGGCTTTATCCGCAGCCTTTCAGCAACAGGCCCCGTTCCACGAAGCGGAACCGCAACGCGCGGCGTGCCACGAACCCGCACCACAAGTTGCCGACATAGAGGACCGCCACGACCGTCGCGATCAGCGCGCCGATCGCCCGCAAACCGAGCTTTACCGGCATGCTCCACCCGCCATCGGGCATCGGCACCGTCCCCGCCATGGCCCCGCCCATCGACCCCGACACGTCGAACCCGAGGCCACCAGTGTCCCGGCCAGCAGATACACCTTCAGGTGCTCCGTCACATCATGGATGAGGGTCGTCATCGCCATCGGGTCAGCCTGACTACGGGCGCGTGCCGCGATCAAGCCGCCCGCATCTTGCGGCGCGGCGGCGAAATCGCGTGTAGTCCACGGACCCGTCCATGGCCCCAAAAAAGAGGAACCCATCATGCTGCCGTGGATACTCCTCCTCCTCGCCGGGCTCCTGGAAGTGGTCTGGGCCGCATCCCTCAAGGCGAGCGACGGTTTCTCCCATACCGGCTATGCGGTCCTTACGGGGATCTCTGCGGCGGCCAGCTTCTGGCTGCTGGGACTCGCGATGCGCGATCTGCCGCTGGGAACGGCCTATCCGGTCTGGGTCGGGATCGGGGCGGTGGGGGCGGTGATCTTCGGGATCGTCTGGTTCGGCGATCCGGCGACGCCCTTGCGGCTTGCCGCGATCGGGATGATCCTCGGGGGCGTGGCGCTGCTCAAGGTCGCGGGCTGACGCGCCCGGCGCCCCTTGCCATTCCCGTGCCGCTCCTAGTCTAATGTCTCCGCGCCCGCCCTCCCTACGCCGCATCGGGAGGGGTTGCGGGCCGGACCGGTAACGCGGCGGACCCGATCCCATGGAGATCCCCTTCCGCCTGAATGGCGAGGACGTTACCGTCCCGTGCGCCGACCCGACCGCGACCCTGCTCGACTGGCTGCGCGAAACCCGCGGCCTGACCGGCACGAAGGAGGGCTGCAACGAAGGCGATTGCGGCGCCTGCTCCGTGATCGTCACCGGCCCGGACGGGGTTCCGAAGGCCCTGAACGCCTGCATCCTGTTCCTGCCGCAGGTTGCGGGCCGCGCCATCCGCACGGTCGAGGGGATCGCCGCCCCCGACGGCCTTCTGCACCCGGTGCAGCAGGCGATGATCGACCGTCACGGAAGCCAGTGCGGCTTCTGCACGCCCGGCTTCGTCACCACCATGGCCGCCGCCCATGCCCGGGGCGACACCGACCATGCCGATCAGATCGCGGGCAACCTCTGCCGCTGCACCGGCTACGCCCCGATCCTGCGGGCCGCCCGCGACGTCGAGGCCGCCGCGATCCCCGCCCACATGACCGAACCCCCCGTATTTGCTCCGGAAATATTCCAGGGGGAGGCCGAGGGCCGGGGGACGGCGTCCCCCTACGCGCCGCGTCATTCCGACGATCTCGCCCGCTGGTACGCGGAAAATCCCGATGCCACCCTGATCGCCGGGGCCACCGATGTCGGCCTCTGGGTCACCAAGCAGTTCCGCGATCTCGGACAGGTCGCGTTCCTCGCCGGATGCGATGACCTGCGGGGCATCGAGGTCACCGACGACCACATCCGCATCGGCGCGATGACGGATATGGAGACGCTCCGCCACGCCATCGCCCCGCACCATCCCGCCTTCGCCGAACTCCTGCGCCGCTACGGCTCGGTGCAGGTCCGCAACGCCGCGACGATCGGCGGCAATATCGCCAACGGCTCGCCCATCGGCGACAGCCCCCCGCCGCTGATCGCGCTCGGCGCCACGCTGCACCTGCGCCGGGGCGACGGACGCCGTACGATCCCGCTGGAGGATTTCTTCCTCGATTACGGAAAGCAGGACCGGAACGCCGGCGAATTCGTCGAGGCCGTCTCGATCCCGCGACAGGCGGATGCGCTGCACTGCCACAAGATCTCCAAGCGCTTCGATCAGGATATCTCCGCCCTCTGCGGCGCCTTCAACCTGCCGGTCGAGGGCGGTGCGATCGCCGCGCCCCGGATCGCGTTCGGCGGGATGGCGGGCATTCCCAAGCGCGCGATCCATGCCGAAGCCGCCCTCGACGGCGAGGCCCCGACCGAGGCCGCCTTCGCCGCCGCCTCCGAGGCGTTGACGCTTGATTTCACGCCGCTCTCCGACATGCGGGCGAGCGCGCATTACCGCCTCGCCGCGGCGCAGGGCACCCTGATGGGGGCGTTCGGACGGATCGACGGGCGCGGGTCCGCGGATCTGCTGGCGGTGACCCCGTGACCGTCGCCAAGCCGCTCCCCCACGAATCCGCCCGCCTGCACGTCACCGGCACGGCCCGCTACACCGACGACGTTCCCGCGCCCGCCGGATGCCTGCACCTCGCCTTCGGTCTGTCGGAGCAGGCCGCCGGGACGCTCGATGCGCTGGACCTCCATGCCGTCCGGGCGGCGCCGGGCGTCGTCTCCGTGCTGCGTGCGGAGGATCTGGATCCGATGCCGGATTGCTCGCCCAGCAATGCCGACGAGCCGCTGCTCTGCACGGGCGCGATCCATTATGCGGGTCAGCCGCTCTACCTCGTGATCGCCGACACCCATCTGAACGCCCGCCGGGCCGCCCGGCTGCATGCGACCGAGGTCACCGAAGGTACGGCCATCCTGACGATCGAGGAGGCGCTGGCCGCCGGGGCGTGGTTCGACGACGGCCCCCGCCTCTGGTCCGACGGCGATGTGGAGGGGATGCTGTCCGCCGCACCTCACCGGCTCGACGGCACGTTCGAGATCGGCGGGCAGGAGCATTTCTACCTCGAAGGGCAGGCCGCGCTGGCCCTGCCGGGCGAGGGTGGGGAGATGCACGTCCTGTCGTCGACCCAGCACCCGACCGAGATCCAGCACAAGGTCGCAGACGCCCTCGGCGTCCCCATGCATGCCGTCCGCTCGGAGGTGCGCCGCATGGGTGGCGGCTTCGGCGGCAAGGAGAGCCAGGGCAACGCGCTTGCTATCGCCTGCGCCGTGGCGGCCCGTCTGACCGGCAAGGCCTGCCGGATGCGCTACGACCGCGACGACGATTTCGTCGTCACCGGCAAGCGCCACGATTTCCGCATCGCCTACGAGGTCGGCCACGATGCCGAGGGCCGCGTCCACGCCGTCCGCTTCCGCCACTGGGTCCGCTGCGGCTGGTCCCAGGATCTGTCCCTGCCCGTGGCCGACCGTGCCATGCTCCATGCCGACAATGCCTACGACATCCCCGCGCTGGAGGTGACATCCTGGCGGTTGCGGACAAACACCCAGTCCGCCACCGCCTTCCGCGGGTTCGGAGGGCCGCAGGGGATGATCGGGATCGAGCGGGTGATGGACCATGTCGCCCATGCGACGGGCCACGATCCGCTGGCGGTGCGGCGGCTCAATTTCTACGCGGATGCCGGTGGAGGGGGCGGTCGCGAGGGGCCGGCCCCTCGCACTCCCCGGGATATTTCCACCGAGAAGAAGGGGCACACCCATTACGGACAGCCGGTCACCGATTTCTGCCTGAATGCGCTGGTCTCGCGGTTGGCCGAAAGCTGCGACTACGATGCCCGCCGTGGCCGGGTTGCGGAATGGAATGCGGGCAATCCGCGGCTGAAGCGGGGGATCGCCCTGACACCGGTGAAGTTCGGCATCTCCTTTACGCTGACCCATCTCAATCAGGCGGGCGCGCTGGTTCACGTCTATGCGGACGGCTCGATCCACCTGAACCACGGCGGCACGGAGATGGGGCAGGGGCTCCATTCCAAGGTGGCGCAGGTCGCGGCCTCCGGCTTCGGCTGCGACCTGGCGCGGGTCCGGATCACGGCCACGGATACCGGCAAGGTGCCCAACACCTCCGCCACTGCGGCGTCGTCCGGCGCGGACCTGAACGGCATGGCGGTGAAGGCCGCCTGCGACACGATCCGCCGTCGCATGGCCGACTTCCTCGCCGCCGAGCATCAGGCGGAGCGCGCCGACGTCGTTTTCGAGGGCGACCGGGTCCGGGTGGCGGGCGCGGAATACGGGTTCGAGGAGGTCGCGGCGCGGGCCTACATGGCGCGGGTGCAATTGTCGGCCACGGGCTTCTACGCGACGCCCGATATCTCCTGGGACCGGCAGGCGGGCCGCGGGCGACCGTTCTACTACTTCGCCTACGGCGCATCCTGCAGCGAGGTGGTCGTCGACACGCTGACCGGCGAAAACCGCATCCTGCGCACCGACATCCTGCACGATGCGGGCGCCTCGCTGAACCCCGCGCTCGACATCGGACAGGTGGAGGGCGGCTTCGTGCAGGGTGCGGGCTGGCTCACGACGGAGGAGCTGGTCTGGGACGGACGGGGACGCCTCCGGACCCATGCGCCCTCGACCTACAAGATCCCCTGCGCCTCGGACCTGCCGCCCGATTTCCGCGTCGCGCTCTGGGAGGACGCGAACCGGGAGGAGACGATCTACCGTTCCAAGGCGGTGGGCGAGCCGCCGCTCATGCACGGGATCGGCGTGTTCCTCGCCCTCTCGGACGCCATCGGGGCGTGCGGGGGCGGCTACCCGGATCTCGACGCGCCCGCGACCGCCGAACGGGTGCTGGCGGCCATCCAGCGGATCCGATGAGTCTCGATGCGGAGCGGTTGCGCGGGGCGCTCGACGCCCACGGGCCCGTCGCGCGGGTGTTGGTGGCCGAGGCTCGGGGGTCGGTGCCGCGGGGCGTGGGCACGGAAATGCTGGTTTGGGAGGATGGCTTTTCCGGGACCGTGGGGGGCGGCGCGCTGGAATGGCGGGCGCTGGAGGTGGCGCGGGAAACCCTTTGCGACGGGGCGCCGCGCGTCGAGCGGATGCCGCTGGGCCCCGCACTGGGCCAGTGCTGCGGCGGGGCGGTGATTCTCGTGATCGAGCGGCTGGAGGCGGTGCCGGACCTGCCCTGGCTTCGGCGCGTCGAGGGGGAGGCGCCCCCGCCGACCGGAACGCGGACCGGCCTGCAGGGCGGCTGGCTGCGGGAGGAGGCGGACGATCCGGATCGGCCCGTCTGGATCTGGGGCGCGGGCCATGTCGGCCTCGCCATCGCCCGGGTGCTGGCTCCGCTGCCGGGTCTCGCGCCGACGGTCTTGGATACGCCGGAACGGATGCCGGCCCTGCCGGACGGGGCGACCCCTCTGGCCGTGGCGGACATGCCCAGGGCAATGGCCCACGCGCCCCGCGGCGCCGCGCATCTGATCCTGACCTATAGCCATCAGATCGACCTCACGCTGTGCCATGCCGCACTGACGCGGGGTTTCGCGTCCTGCGGCCTGATCGGGTCGGCGACGAAATGGGCGCGGTTCCGGACCCGGCTGGCGGCCCTTGGACATGCGTCCGCCACGCTCGACCGGATCGACTGTCCCATCGGCGACCCCGCCCTCGGCAAGCATCCCCAGGCCATTGCCGTGGGTGTTGCGGCCGGATTACTCTCGCACCGGGCGCCCACCCGTGCGCCGGAAGGGACGCTCGCTTGACTACGCTGCTGAGCCTCGACGGACTGACCAAGACCTATCCCGGGGTGATCGCGAACGACGATGTGTCCTTTTCCGTCGCGCGGGGCGGCGTGCACGCCCTCCTGGGGGAGAACGGGGCCGGAAAATCCACGCTGGTCAAGACGATCTACGGTCTGGTGAAGCCCGATTGCGGACACATGTTCCTCGGCGGCCAGCCCTATGCACCGGTTGATCCCCGGGCCGCCCGGGCTGCGGGCGTGGCAATGGTGTTTCAACATTTCAGCCTGTTCGAGGCGCTGAGCGTAGCCGAGAATGTTGGGCTCGGGATGGAAAACGCACCCCCGCTGCGCGATCTGTCCCGGCGCATCCGCAAGGTGTCCGAGGAATACGGTCTGCCGCTCGATCCGGGCCGGCGGGTGGGCGACCTGTCCGCCGGGGAGCGGCAACGGGTGGAGATCGTGCGCTGCCTGCTGCAGGATCCGAAGCTGCTCATCATGGACGAGCCGACCTCCGTCCTGACCCCGCAGGAGGTGGATATCCTCTTCGCGACGCTGCGCAAGCTGGCGGAGGAGCGGACGGCAATCCTCTACATCTCCCACAAACTGGAGGAGATACGGGCGCTCTGCGACGCGGCGACGATCCTGCGGGGCGGGAAGGTCGTGGGCGAATGCGATCCACGCCGCACCTCGGCGGCGGACCTCGCCGAGCGGATGGTGGGCGCGAAGCTGGTGGCGCCGAAGGCGAGCGGGCGCGCGGCGGGAGAGGTCCTGCTGTCGGTGCGGGATCTGTCCCTGCCGCCCGCGTCCCAGTTCGGGACGCCCCTGCGGGAGATCTCGCTGGAGCTGCGGGCGGGGGAGGTTCTGGGCATCGGCGGGGTGGCCGGAAACGGGCAGGACGAACTGCTGGGCGCGCTTTCGGGGGAACGGCTTTCGGTCGCGAAATCCGTGGAGTTGGAGGGGGTCGACCTCTCCCGGCTCGGACCGGCGGCGCGGCGGGCGGCGGGCCTGCTGACCGCACCGGAGGAGCGGCTGGGCCATGCCGCGGCGCCCGACATGACGCTGACCGAGAACGCCGCGATGACCGGGGCCACGCGGAAGGGGTTGCTCGCGCGGGGCTTCGTCCGCTGGGGCCGGGCGCGGACCTTTGCGGAGGAGGTGATCGAACGGTTCGACGTGCGCACACCGGGGGCGGGAGCGGCGGCGCGGAGCCTGTCGGGCGGCAACCTGCAGAAATTCGTGATCGGGCGGGAAGTCCTTCAGGATCCGCGGGTTCTGGTGGTGAACCAGCCGACCTGGGGCGTCGATGCGAGCGCCGCGTCCGCCATCCGGCAGGCGCTTCTGGACCTTGCCGCCGACGGGGCGGGCGTGATCGTCATCAGTCAGGATCTCGACGAGCTGATCGGGATTTCCGACCGGTTCGCGGCCCTGAACGAGGGACGGCTGGGCGACCCGGTTCCGACTTCCACGCTGACCATCGAACGCATCGGCCTGATGCTCGGCGGGGCGCACGGGATGGAGGCGGCGCATGTCTGAGGCGGGGGGAGACGCATGTCGTGACCCGGGTCGTGACGGAGGTCGTGACATACGTCATGACGTGGGCGGGCGCGTCCTGGCGGTGGTCGGCTTCGGATCGGGACGGGGGAGGGGGGCCAGCCCCCCGTCCTGCGGACCCCCCCCGGAATATTTCGGGAGCAAAGAGGGCGGGGCCCGCGCGCGGTCGGTTCGGGCGATCCGGGGCATAATGGGTGGGTGGTCCCGTCCCGGCCGCCGCCCGGCAGGAGCCGCGCCGTGATCCGGCTGGAGCGGCGCCCCGCCCCGTCCCGCTTCTGGCAGGCGGCCTCGCCCCTCGTGGCGGTGGCGCTGACGATGGTGGCGGGCGGAATGATGTTCGCGGCCCTGGGCGAGGACCCGTTCGAGGCGATCCGCACGATCTTCTGGGACCCGATCTTCGGGGAGTTCGCGTTCTATTTCCGCGGCCAGCTTCTGGTGAAGGCGGGGCCGCTGATCCTGATCGCGGTGGGCCTCGCCATGGGGTTCCGGGCGGGGATCTGGAATATCGGGGCCGAGGGGCAGTACATCATCGGTGCGATCTGCGGCGCGGCGGCGGGGCTGGCATTCTATCCGCTCGACGCCTGGTTCCTCTTTCCGCTCATGGTCGTCTGCGGCGCGCTGGGCGGGTTCGCCTGGGCGATGATCCCGGCCTTCCTGCGGATCCGGTTCGGGACCAACGAGATCCTGGTGTCGCTGATGTTGGTCTATGTGGCGGAGAACGTTCTGGCCTCGGCGGCGGTCGGATGGCTGCGCAATCCGGAGGCGTCGGGGTTCCCGGGATCGCGGAACCTCGCGCGGTGGTCCTCCTCCGCAAACCCGGAGCTGATCGCGGGGACGGGGATGCATTGGGGTGTGGTGGCGGCCTTCGTCGCCGTCATCCTGGCACAGATCATGCTGACGCGGCATCTCATGGGGTTCCATATCCGCCTGACCGGCGCGGCCCCGCGGGCGGCGCGGTTCGCGGGCGTGAACCCGGCGCGGCTCGTGGTGTTCTGCCTCGGCCTCGCGGGGGCGCTGGCGGGGATGGCGGGCCTGTTCGAGGTGACGGGACCTGCGGGACAGGTGAGCATCGACTTCGCGTCCGGCTACGGGTTCACGGCGATCATCGTGGCGTTCCTCGGGCGGCTCAATCCGGTAGGCATATTGCTCGCGGGTCTGCTGATGGCGCTCACCTATGTGGGCGGGGATAATGCGGCGACGAATCTTGGTCTGCCGTCGGCGGCGATCTCGGCGTTTCAGGGGATGCTGCTGTTCTTTTTGCTGGCGGTGGACGTGCTATCGAACTTCCGTATTCGGATGGGACAGGGGACTGCGGCATGACCGAAATGGACCGACCGGACGGGTTGCAATGGATGCGCGTGGCGGCGGGTGTGGGGCTTGCGCTGCTGTTCCTGCTGGCCGCGCTGGCGGGGTTCGCGGGGACGTTCGCGCTGTTCTTCCTGACGTCGTTCGACATGGCGCACCCGCTCCTCGGGGACATCGTGATCGCCGGTCTGCTGACGCTGGCCCTGCTGATCGCGGTGATCGCCCGGCGACGGCGGCGGGCGGCGGTGCGGATGTGGCTGCTCGCGATCCTGGCGGGGCTGACCTGCGGGGCGTGGATCACGGCGTTCCACATGGGCGGGTTGTTCGGCGTCTGAGGGTCGGCGGGGTCGGAGCGGCTTTCGGGTGTCGCGTATCGGGAAAGGGAGCGAAGGATGACTCACGAACGGCTCGCCCCGGCGATGGGGCTGATGATGGGCGGGATGATCCCGCTGATGGCGCATGGATCGATGGGCGGGATCGGGCTGGCCTTCGTGCTTGGGCATGTCGCCGTGGCTTTGGCGATGCTGGGCATGGTGCTCGTGGTGCCGTCGGTGCGGGACTGGGCGGGACGGCACCGCCCGACGCAGGCGATGGGCCGGAGGATGGGCCTCGGCGCACTCGCCGGGTTCGCCATGATCTGCGTCCATTGTCTGGCGACGTGGCACGGGACGGCCTGAATGGACCTCTCCGCGATCTCCCCCACCCTCCTCGTCGCCTCCCTCATGGTGGCGGCGACGCCGATCCTTCTGGCGGCCCTGGGCGAGATGGTGGTGGAGAAGGCGGGCGTCCTGAACCTCGGGGTCGAGGGGATGATGATCATGGGCGCTGTGACCGGGTTCATCGCCGCGGTGGAGACGGGATCGCCCTGGCTCGGGTTCCTCGTCGCGGCGTTCGGTGGGGCGGGCATGGCGCTCCTGTTCGGGATCCTGACGCAGGTGCTCCTGTCGAACCAGGTGGCGACGGGGCTGGCGTTGACGCTGTTCGGGCTGGGCCTGTCGAGCCTGCTGGGACAGGGTTATGTCGGGATCAAGGCGAACAGCCTGGGGCGGATGGACATGGGCTGGCTGTCGGACCTGCCCTTCGTGGGGCGGGTCTTCTTCGGCCACGATCCGATGGTCTATGTCAGCCTCGCGCTGGTGGCCTGCGTCTGGGTCTTCCTGCGCTTCACCCGGGCCGGCCTGATCCTGCGCGCGGTGGGCGAGAGCCACGAGGCCGCCCATGCGCTCGGCTACCATGTCCGGCGCGTCCGGCTGGCGGCGATCGCGTTCGGCGGGGCCTGCGCGGGTCTCGGCGGGGCCTACCTGTCCCTCGTCCGGGTGCCGCAATGGACCGAGGGGATGACGGCCGGGGCGGGGTGGATCGCGCTGGCCATCGTCGTCTTCGCGTCCTGGCGGGCGGGCCGCGTCCTCATCGGCGCCTATCTTTTCGGCGGCATCACCGTGTTGCAGCTCAACCTTCAGACGGCGGGCGCACGGGTCCCGGTGGAGCTGCTGTCGGCGGCGCCCTATCTTGTCACGATCCTCGTGCTCGTGCTCATATCCGTGCGCGCCGGGAGGGGCGGGGACGCGCCCGCCGATCTCGGCAAACCGTTCCACGCGTCCACCTGAGAGACGCGCTTACCCAGGGGAGATCACGATGACATTCAAGGCAGTGCTCGCGGGGGCCGTCGCCCTCGGACTGGCCGGACCCGCCGCGGCCCAGATGGACGGGGTCAAGGTCGGCTTCGTCTATGTCGGCCCGATCGGCGATGGCGGCTGGACCTATCAGCACGACCAGGGCCGGCTGGCCGTGGAGGCGGAGTTCGGTGACGCCGTCGAGACCGTCTTCCAGGAGAGCGTGCCCGAAGGGGCGGATGCCGAACGGGTCATCACCCAGATGGCGCTGGGCGGGGCGGACATCATCTTCACCACGTCCTTCGGCTACATGGACGCGACCAATGCCGTCGCCGCCAAGTTCCCGGACGTGAAGTTCGAGCATGCGACAGGCTACAAGCGCGAGCATCCGAATGTGTCCACCTACGACGCGCGGTTCTACGAGGGGCGCGCGGTGATCGGCACCATCGCCGGGCACATGACCGAGACCAACAAGATCGGCTACATCGCCTCCTTCCCGATCCCCGAAGTGATCCAGGGCATCAACTCCGCCTACCTGCATGCGGCCAAGGTGAACCCGGAGGTCGAGATGGTGGTGACCTGGGCCTATACCTGGTTCGATCCCGCCAAGGAGGCCGACGCCGCCCGCGCGATGATCGACCAGGGCGTCGACGTGATCCTGCAGCATACCGACAGCACCGCGCCCCAGGCCGCGGCGCAGGAGGCGAACGCGAATGGCGGGCGGGTCTACACGTTCGGTCAGGCCTCCGACATGGCGGCGTTCAAGCCCGAACCGCGGATCGCGTCCATCATCGACGACTGGTCGCCCTACTACATCGAGCGGATCGGCGCGCTGATGGACGGCACCTACGAGCAGACGGCAAGCTGGGGCGGAATGCCCGAGGGCGAGGTCGTCATCGGCGAGATCACCGAGGCGGTCCCGGCGGAGGTGAAGGCCGAGGCCGAGGCGATGATCGCGGCGATCACCGACGGCAGCTACCACCCGTTCACCGGCCCGATCAGCAAGCAGGACGGCTCGGTCTGGCTCGCCGACGGCGAAGTGGCCGAGGACGGCGCGCTGGCCGGAATGGATTTCTACGTCGAAGGTATCTCGGGCGATATCCCGAACTGAGTCCGACGGCAGAATATGAGCGCCCGCCGGAGCGATCCGCCGGGCGTTTTTCGTTGGGGGTATCGGGTGAAACGGTGGACAGGGCCGCGTTTCGTTCGGCGAGAGGGACGTTGCTGCCGGTCGGGAGGCTTACGGCACCCGTGTCGCCTGCATGGGCAGGATCAATCCCCACTCGGTTTCCCGTGGCGACCCGAAGACCTCGAAGCCGATCTTCCTGTAGACTGCAATCGCCCGTTTGTTGTCCGGGTGCGGATCGGTGGCGATAACGGGAGCACCCGCATCGAACAGCGATCGCATCCGTGTCGCGATGAACGCCGATCCGTGTCCGACATCGATCATTTCAGGTTCGCCGATATACTGGTCGATGCCACGGGACCCTTTCGGCAGTTGGGCAAAATGATGCCCGTCCCACCCGTGGACCGTGTAATCCTGCATGAAGGCGAAGGGTCTGTCGGCCGTTTCGACGATCCATCTTGCAACGCGGGGATCCTCGATCTTCTCTTGATCGAACGTTTCATCGCTACCCCACCACTCGCGAACATGCGGATGCGACTGCCATTCCACCAGTAAGGGGAAGTGAAGCATCGTAGCTTTGCGGAAGCGGTACCGGTTCGTCGGTTTCATTCGAGTAGGTTGCCAGAATTTTTCTCGATTGCTAATGCTCCGCCGATACATGGGCCGGGCAACTACCGAGGTCGGCTATGCGCCCATCGTGGACGCCTCCCTGCGAGATCAGGTTTCCCGATAGCGGACACGGCTCGCCCGGCCATTTTCGTTGGTCGCGAAGCCTCTGATGTATCCTCGCCACGCCGATCATTCGATCGGCACCAACCGGGAGGAGAACCAGTATGTCTATTTTACAAACCACGTCCTTAGGCACCTTGCCCGCGAGGACCCGAAGACGGATCGAGGCTGCCCGCAGCGCTCAAGCCATACCGTTTCAGACGATGGCGGAGAAAGCTTCGGCACATGCCACTTCGACTGAGAGCAATGCAGACGAGGTCCAAGAAGAGTTCGTTTGGACCTTCCCCAAGACGAACGAGAAGGCACCCTCGGGAACGCCGTGGAACAAGGACCGATCCGTTGGTGCCAAGCTGGCCCTGAAGCCCAAGCATGTCTGGTCGCTTCGGTTTCATTTGCAACGCGAGTGCATGATCCGTGATCTGGCTATGTTCGACCTTGCCATCGACACCAAGCTGCGTGGCTGCGATCTGGTCAAGCTGCGGATCGGTGACGTTGTAGCCGATGGCGAGGCCAAAAAGCGCGCGACCGTCGTTCAGCAGAAAACTGGCAAGCCGGTCACGTTCGAACTCACGGAGCAGACACGTGACAGCCTCGTGGGCTGGCTGAACATGCGATTTGGCTATCTTGAAGACTTTGTCTTTCCCAGCAACCAGAACGCCGATACCCATATCGGGACCAGACAATACGCGCGTCTCGTCAAACGTTGGGTGGAAGCGACCGGCTTGAACTCCGCGCTCTACGGGACGCATTCGATGCGGCGTACGAAGGTCGCCCTGATCTACAAGACGACCGGCAACCTGCGCGCCGTGCAGATCCTGCTCGGTCACAGCAAGCTCGAGAGCACGGTCAGGTATCTTGGAGTCGATATCGACGACGCTTTGACCTTGTCGGAGGCGACTGACCTGTGATCAGTTTTACCCAGCAGGGCGACGCGCCATCGCGTCGTCCGACAGGGAAGGCGGGAAGCGGTCATCTTTGGTTCGACGCCTGAACGCAACCCAAACAACACGAGCAAATCAGAGCTTAAGAAGCGCCAGATGCTGTCCAAGGGCTGAGGAGTAGCTTACCGTAGAGGATTGCCTGTATGTTAATGTCCACTTAACGGTCCCACGGACGCCGAGCCCAAGCTGATGAGGGCGCCCCCGCCCGCTGTCAGTCCTTGCCGCTCCAATGCACGATTCGGGTCTCGAGCAGCCAAAAGATGCGGTCGAGGCCGAAGCCAATGAAGGCCATGATCACAACGGCAACGATCACTACGTTGGTTGCGAGGAATTCCGCAGCCGTCAGCGCCATCCATGCGATGCCTTCGGAGGTAGCGGTGAGCTCCGCCGCGACGAGCATCGTGACGGCGATCGAAATCGACAGTCGGATCCCGGTGAAGATGCCGGGCAGACTCGCGGGCAGCACGATGCGCGAGAAAATCGTCCATCTGTTTGCACCGAGCGATTGGGCAGCCTGCATCTTCTTCACGCTCACGGATTGCACCGCCTGCATCGCGCTGATCGCGATCAGGGGGAAAACGGGCGCGGCAATCACGATGATCTTCGAGAGATTTCCGATGCCGAACCAGATGAGGAACAAGGGGAGCAGTGCGATCTTGGGCACCGGACGGATGGCCTGTATCGGCGGCTCCAGTATCGCGCGAAAGCGCGCGTTCATACCCATCAGCAGGCCGACGGGCACACCGATGACGATGCAGAAGAAGAAGGCCACCGAAAACCGGTAGAGGCTGATGCCGACGTGCTGTCCGAGCGTCTTGCCCTGAAAGCCGTTTTCGAGGAGCTGGAAGAATGTCTGCACGACCAGCGTGGGTGACGGCAGGAACAGCGGTTTGATGATCGGAGGCCACGGCCCCATGCCGGTCGCCAGAGCCCAGCTGGTAAGCAAGCAGGCGAAGGTCGCGACGGTCAGCCAGCGGTTGTTGAGACGCTTGCGGGGGCGCGCCTGCGGGATCGCTTCGGCCTTCAGCTCGGCGGTTGGATAGACTTCGGTCATGCGACCTGAGCGTCCTGCGGGGCGGGTGCCTTGAGCAGTTCAAAGATCTGGCGCTTGGCCGCCACGAATTCAGGCGTGACCGAGATCATCGGGTCTTCGCTGGTTCCGAAGTCGCTGCGGAAGGACGCGCTGACCCGGCCCGGCCTGGGGGACATGACAACGATATGCGTCGCAAGGAAAAGCGCTTCCTCAATGGAGTGGGTGATCCACAGGATGGTCTTGCCGGTCCGGTTCCAGAGCTGTCTGATCTCCTCCAGCAGCCCTTCGCGCGTCTGCTGGTCAAGGGCCGCAAAAGGTTCGTCCATCAGCAGCACTTCGGGGTCGTTTGTCAGGGCTCGGGCGATGCCGACGCGCTGCTGCATCCCGCCCGACAGTTGATAGGGGTATTTGTCCGCAAACTCGTCCAGACCCACCATCCGCAGCGTGTCCATCGCCAATTCGCGGGCCCGTGCGGCGGAGTGGCCTGTGGCGCGTGGCCCGAAGGCCACATTTTCCAGAACGCTCATCCAGCTGAACAGCGCACCCTGCTGGAAGACGACGCCGCGCTCTGAGCCGGGCTTTGAAATCTCCCTGCCGTCGATTTTGAGGATGCCGGTGGTTGGTTTGTCGAACCCTGCCGCGAGGTTGAGCAATGTCGTCTTTCCGCATCCCGAAGGCCCTACGATGCACAGGAAGTCGCCTTCCTCCACCATCAGGTCCATGGGGGTCAGCGCCTGAACGCTCTCGGAACCCGAACCGTAGATCTTGCTGACACCTTCGAGTGAGAGTTTGGCATCCGCCGGAGCGCAGCGCGTGCGGCAATCATAGGGTTCGATCTGCATGGTCTGCCTCCTGACGGTTTATTGCGGGCCGCCCGCGGCCACTCGAGCGCGGGCGCTGGTGTCTCAGCTTGATACCATCTGGGCGATGAAGCTGGAGTCGATGAACTTGCCTAGATCGGGCATCTGCATGATCTGATTGGTGTCGAGCATGAACTGCGCCTGTTTTTGAAGCGCCTGCTGGATGCCGGTGTCTGTATCGCCGGGCATACCCATCCATTCCTTGGTCGCCTGCTGCTCGGGCGTGAGGCTGTGGGTGGTGTCGATGAAGCGCTGGATCAGCGCGCGGTCCATCTGCAGGAAATCAGTCAGGGTGCTGACGACCTCCTCGGGGTCATTGGCGAATTGCGCGTCGATCCGCGCGAACTCCTGCAGACAGGCGAGGACCAGCTCGGGGTTCTCCTCCTTGAGTTCGTCGCGCACCACGAAACCGTCGAGCAGTAGCACGCCATGCTCCGCCAGATCGCCGGTGATGAAGATGATCTCGCCGCCGTCCTCTTCAAGCTTGGAGAGCACCGATGTCCAAATGTAGGCGGCATCGATGGCCCCCTGCGACCAGGCCGCCGCGATGGCGTCGGGGCGCAGGTTGATGAGCTCCACATCGGAGGTCGTGAGCCCGACACTGTCCATCGCGGCGAGCACGGCGAAATGTACGGAGGTGTTGAAGGGCGTGCCGATCTTGCGGCCGCGCAGGTCTTCGAGGCTAGCGATGCCGCTGCCTTCGCGCACAATTAGCGCTTCGCTCTCGCGGATAATCTTGTGAACGTATACCATCGAGATAGGGAGGCCCTGCGCCATGCCCACAATCATCGGGCTGGAGCCGAGGTTGCCGATGTCGATGGCACCCGATGCCATGCCGGTCAGCACATCGGGGCCGGACTTGACCCCCTGATATTCGACCGAGGCCATCCCCGAGAGTGCCTGCTCGAACGAGCCGAGCGCCCTTGCATAGTTCTGCGGGTTCACGGTGGAGAAGTGGCTGAGCACGACGTTCTTGTCCTGTGCACGTGCGGGTGTCGCCAATGCAAAGGGGGAGACCATGAGGCTTGCAAGTCCGATATTGCCACTCAGTTTCATCAGGTCACGGCGGGAAAATCCTTTAGTCGATGCCATACTTCTTCTCCATGCTTGCGGGTTGGGAGGTGGTCGGGGTTGAATTATCCAGCGTAGCTGATGGATTGCGCGTCAAGGGTCTTGTCGTCTGACGCGCTCGCCTCGACGGAGGCGGCGAGGTCGGCGACGTATTTCTGCCGGGGTGCCTCGTGCAGCAACGACATCATCAGATGCAGACCCACTGGGCGCCGAGTCAGCGTCGTGAGCCATCCGCGCTCTGCCATCTGGGCGGCGACGCGGGCCATGTCATGGGTGTGGGAGCCGAAGTTTATGAGCGACATGTCGGGCCGCGACCACATGGTAAGCTCGTCGATCGCCTCGATGTCGGCGACATAGGCGTCCGTCATCCGGGCGAGCCGGTCGGCAGCTTCGCGGTAGCCCCTCACCCCGAGATGATTGAGCACGGCCCAAGCGCCTGCAACGGCGCCCGCGGGTCGGGTCCCGGCAAGGGTCGCGGTGCGGAACACGCCTGAGGGCCAGGCATCGGCGACGAATTTGGCGCGCTCCTGATCTGCGATGTTGCGGAAGAAGACGGTCGATGCTGGTTTGGGGCAGAAGCCGAATTTGTGCAGATCGGCGGAGATCGACCTGACACCCGGCAGGGCGAAGTCAAAGGCCGCGACATCGCGCCCGTTCAGCCGGAAGAAGGGCAGGATCCAGCCGCCCACGCAGGCGTCGATGTGCAGCCATATGCCCTGCGCCAGTGCCAGATCCGACAGCGCCTCGATCGGGTCGACGACACCGTGCGGATAGCAGGGCGCAGAGCCGACGATGAGAATGGTGTGATCGTCGATCAAAGCGCCGAGGGCATCCACGTCCACGCGCATGTCCGGCCGCAGCGGCGCGCGCCGGATCTCGAGATCCATGACTTGCGCGGCCTTGTCAAAGGCGGCATGCGCTGTATCCGGCATGACGATGTTGAGGCCATAGCGGGGCGCGTCGGTATCCGCGCGATAAGCGTCGCGCGCGGCCTTCACCGCCAGAAAAATACTCTCGCTCCCGCCGGGGGAGAACACGCCGGCACCGGTGTCGGGCGCGTTCAGAAGGTCGAGCCCGTAAGCCAGCACCTCACGCTCCATTCGCCCGATTCCGTGAAAGGCGCGGGTGCCCCCGAGACCGTTCTCGTTGAAATACTCGAAAAACGCCCTGCGCCCGATCTCCTCCGTCTCGGCGTCGTTCTTGAAGACAAAGAGAGGCGAGCGGCCTTCCCGCCAGGGCACGTCATGGGCGGAGTACTCCGCCATCTCGGCCTGCAGTTCAGACCACGAGGCGCCCCCCTGCGGAAAAGAAATACTTGCGCTCTCATCTCTCATAACAGTCTCCCTGTTGCAGAATGATATCTCATAACTCCGAAAGCACAACAAGAAATGATATCGCATTTTTGCTGAGATCCTGTATGGGATGCGCAGGTGGCAGAGCCTCGCAAAGGGCTTGGAGCCGCGTGACGCATTGCAAAACGATGAGCTGTCATGGCAAATCTGCGCGGGAAGGACGGCAAGGAGCATCATCATGCATGCAGTATTGTTTACGGCGCTGGTGGCAGGATGCCTTTGCAGATCAGGATGAGAAAGTTGACGAGAGAGAATTCCACGGAGGCACTCGACAAAGTGATCGGTCAAATCGCGTTGACCGGCGTGTTCGCCTCCCCCGACAAGACGACGCTCTCCGATGAGATCTATGTCGCCCTGCGCGAGGGGTTGATGGTGGGCGAATGGCTGCCCGGCGCAAAGATCACGGCGCGCAAGGTGGCGCGGAACTACAACACCAGCCTGTCGCCCGCCCGCGATGCGATGACGCGGCTCGCCAATGAAGGCGGCCTGACGCTGTCGGACAAGCGGATGTATTCGGTGCCGCGGCTGTCGGCCAAAGACTACATGGAAGTGATCGAACTGCGCCTCGTGCTCGAGCCCATCGCCGCGCGGCAAGCTGTCAACAACATCAAGAAGAGGACCATCGCACAGCTCGACCGGCTGAACGAGGATATGCGCGCGCTCATCGAGAACGGGCAATTCCAGAAGGCGCTCATTCTCGATTCGCGTTTCCATCTGGATTTGTACCGTTCCTGCGATTCGCTGGTCCTGCGGCAGGTAATCAATAACCTGTGGTTGCGCAGTGGACCGACCCGTAACATGCTGTTCGAAAGCTACCGCGCGGAAATGACCGGCTACAAGAACCACCTCTCGATTCTGGAGTCGCTGCAGCGTAAGGACAACGCATGGATCGTGGAACTGATCGGCGAGGATCTCAACCAAGGGGCGGCGCGAATCGAGAAAGCGCTACTGGAAGTCGGTCAATGAGAGGGCCTGGCCCATGAAGATCGTAGATCTCTCGATAGACGGCTTGCAAAAGTTGGCGCAGAGATAAAAAAACTGATCGGCGCGGTAAAAGCCGGTATGGGCAGTCAAACCTTTGCTATGAGCTACATGCCGTTGAGAACATCTAGGCCGAGATCCAGCACCAGATCGAAACACCCGCATTCTTTCATTTAACTGCTAAGTGACACCGAGAATAACGTCCGCAATCTCTGGCATTTCCAACGGCTCTTCCGAACCATGTTCCCGAGCAAACTTGGACACAGCTTCAATGCCCGTTGGCAGGATGTGCCCGAACTCACGCAGGATGGGGCCTATTTCGTTGAAAGACTCTTGTTGATTTGGGGCTTGGTCGCTGATTCACTCTCGGTAGTGAAGCGGGGGATCTGCGATGCTGGGACCGAAGCAGGAGGCGCAGGGCGCGCTGTTTTACGAGGTCTCGATAGAGGATCACGTCCCCCAGGATCACCTGCTGCGATCCATCGATCGCTTCGTCGATCTGTCCGGCATCCGTCAGCATCTGGCCCCGTTCTACAGCAGTACCGGCCGTCCCTCGATCGACCCTGAGCTGCTCATACGCATGCTGATCGTGGGCTATTGCCTCGGCATCCGCTCCGAGCGTGGGCTCTGCGAAGAGGTCCATCTGAACCTCGCATATCGGTGGTTTTGCAGGCTCGACCTGGCGGACCGCGTGCCGGATCACTCGACCTTCTCGAAGAATCGCCACGGCCGGTTCCGGGACAGCGAGCTGCTGCGTCATCTCTTCGAAACGGTCGTGGCGCGCTGTATCGCCGAGGGCCTGGTGAGCGGGCAGCGGATGGCCGTGGATGCCAGTCTGATTGAGGCTGATGCGAACAAGCAGTATTCAGCACCGAAGGAAGATTGGGATCCGGCACGGATCGATCGGGAGGCAGTGCCCCGCGCGGTGCGAGAGTATCTCGACACTCTCGACGAGGCCGCCTTCGGTGCGGCCTCCGAGGTGGAACCGAAGTTCACGTCCTTCTCCGATCCGGCCAGCCAATGGACCGCGGCGCGCAAAGGTCCGGCGTTCTTCAGCTACTCCGACAACTACCTGATCGATACGGACCACAGCGTGATCCTCGACGTCGAGACGACGCGGTCGATCCGCCAAGCCGAGGTTGGCTCGACGAAGACTATGCTCGACCGGGTAAAGGACCGCTTCGACCTCCACCCCGAGAGGCTGATCGCGGACACTGGTTACGGTACGGGTCCGATGCTGGGCTGGCTGGTGGATCGCAAAATCGCCCCACACATCCCGGTTGTCGACAAGTCACGCCGCGCTGATGGCACCTGGTCACGCGCCGACTTCGAGTGGGACCCGGAGAACGACCGCTACGTCTGCCCCGAGGGCCAGGACCTCAAGCAGTTCCGGCGCAACTACTCCGACCCGGACCGCGGCCCGACTGACAAAGGCGCCGCCCGCTACCGGGCCATCAAGGAGGTCTGCCAGGCCTGCCTGTCGAAGTCCAAGTGCTGCCCGAACGCCGACGCCCGCAAGATCACCCGCGAAGAGCACGAGGACGCCCGCCAGGTCGCTCGCGACATCTCCAAGACCGACGCCTACGTGATCTCGATGCGGCTTCGAAAGAAGGTCGAGATGCTCTTCGCCCACCTCAAGCGCATCCTCGGGTTGAGAAGGCTCCGACTACGCGGACCGAACGGCGCAAACGACGAATTTCTCCTTGCAGCCACCGCCCAGAACCTCCGGAAGCTGGCGAAGATCTTCCCGGCACCGCCGAAAGCCGCAACACCCTGATGGAGAAGGCCGCTCGGCCTCGATCAGATCGACTTCGCTGCGCTTGCGAAGGCCTCTTTTCCACAGAATCGGCCCTTCGCAACGCGCCTCGACCAAAAGAATATCCGAGTTGCTCTGACCTGCTCTCTCTTGACCTCGGGCTAGTGCCCGAACTCCCGAAAGCTGCGGGCCGGTCGAACTGCATGGAGATTGTGTTTTATCGGGTAAGCTATCTCTCAGTGTCTGTGGGAAGTCTGTTCAGGTCCGTGGGTCGGCTCCGGCGGCGCATCCGGCACGCGGGCAAGGCGCAGGAACACCTGTTCCAGTCGCAGCGCTACCCGGACGGCGGCCCATGCAGCATCACCCCTCATCAGGGTGCCGGCGAAAAGCATCGCGTCGTCCCGGTCCTGACCGGCTGCGGCCGCGACCATGTTCGCGAAGGCGCTCTCATCGCCGCCGAAGCACCTGCACCCAAGGCCGTGATGCATGATCGGCCTGCGGGCGCAGCCTGAAAGTGTTGCCATCAAGGCGTCGAAAGCCCCGACGGCCACCCGTCCTGCGGTGCTCCCCATAACGAGGCGGAAGTCCCTTGCGATCATCTCGCGGTCCGTTCCACCCTCGCACCAGGCGCGCAGGTAGACGATCTCCGCCAGCTCGACGGGCGGCAACTCATGCAGATGCCCGACCGGAGCTGCGCCGCGCTGCCGTGCCGTGGGCGGCGTTTCACCCGGAAACTCGAACCGCATCTTCATTTGGTGAGGATCAATTTGCCCGCGCGGGTGATCCGCAGGGTGTAGACCTGACCGTCGAGCACGATCCGCGCCTGATCACCACCGTCTGTCAAATCTCTGGCGTCGTAGACAGGAAGCGGTTCGCGGTCTAAATCAACGCTTGAGGACACTGCCTTCATCGCGGCCATGGCAGGCGCTCGATGCGATCGAGGAGATGTTCCAGCCGTTGGTCGCTCGGGAAAAATCCGTCCATCGCGAGATGGACAAGTTCGCGCCAGCACAGTCGAGGTTCGCGGTCCTGCTCGGCTGTTCTGGCATTTTTTCGGACACGCGCTGACGCTCCTTGGAGGATGATCACTGCGGACATCGGGGCACCTCATGAGGCGATGTAATCCGAGCTGCCCGCGGGGTAGCTGGAATAACTTCATAAAAGCTGACTAAAAAGGTCGGACATGTCAACAAGGGTAGTTGACTAAAATACTATGTCATCTATCCATGTGGTCGTCGCAGCACGCGGCACCGAGAAATTCGAGGAGAGATCTATGCAGCCCAACCAGCTGATTCAGGGTCTTTGTTTCGCCACCGCAGCCATCGCGATCAGTGTCGCGTCAGCCACGTCCGCCACAGCAGAGACCATAACCGTCACCGACATCGCCGGGCGCACCGTCGAAGTTGAACGGAACCCCGAGCAGATCGTTCTCGGCGAGGGGAGGATGATCTATTCCCTTGCCCTTCTGGACCGAGGCGATCCTTTCCAGCGCGTCGTTGGCTGGAAGGACGACATGATCCTTTACGATCCGGACGCCTGGCGCAGATATGAAGCGGCGTTTCCCGAAGCCGCAGATATCGCACGTCTCGGCTCGCCCTATGCAGATGACTGGAACCTCGAATCCGTGATCTCGCTCGGCACTGAGGTCGTGTTCATGAACCTCGGCGAGCTTCTCAAGGCGCAGGAAAGCGGCATCATCGACAAGCTGGATGAGGCCGGTGTCGCGACCGTGTTCGTGGATTTCCGGCAGGATCCCACGGCCAATACCGTAGCCAGCATCCAGCTGATGGGTCGCATCCTCAACCGCAGGGACGAGGCCGACGCATTCACGGACTTCTATACCGAGCAGATGAGCCACATCTATGCGACCGTCGAGCAGATACCACTGGAAGACCGGCCTGTCGTGTTCATCGAACGCGCGGCGGGCTACAATCCGAACGAATGCTGCTCGACCTTCGGCGGGACCAATCTCGGACGGCTCGTCGATCTGGCGGGCGGACGTAACTGGGGCTCGCAGAAATTCCCCGGTTTCGGCGGCGATGTCAGCTTGGAAGCCGTCTTTGCGGACGACCCGGATGTGATCATCGGCACCGGTGCCAACTGGGCAGAGGCAAATCCGGCGACGACCGCCGTCCTCTTCGGATATGAAGCGACGCCCGAAGCCGTTCAGGAGCGGCTGGCGGCCCTGGCGGCGCGGCCTGGCTGGCCGGAACTGTCGGCGGTGCGGGATGGGCAATTCCACTCCGTCTACCATCAGTTCTACAACAGCCCGTACCACTTCGTCGCCATGCAGGCCTTCGCGAAGTGGATGCATCCGGACCTTTTTGCCGACCTCGACCCGGATGCCACGATGCGCGAGCTGCACGAGCGATTCCTGCCGATTGACCATTCCGGCGTGTTCTGGGCGACACTGGAAAGTCCCGGAAACTGATCTCCCCACCTCCCGTCTCTGTGCCGGTCCGGCATGGAGACGTTTTTTTCATGAGGACAGGAGTCCGACCATGACGATGGTTGCCGACAGCGCAGCGCTGCGCACGGGATATGCGACACAGACACGGCGGCGCTACCTTGTCCTGCTGATCGCCGCAGCCCTGCTGATGACCAGCTTCGTGGTCGACGTGGCGACCGGACCCGGCAACTACCCGTTGCGCACGGTCATAGAGACCCTGCTCGATCCGATGGCGCACGGGGTCCAGATCAAGGTCATCGTCTGGGATTACCGCCTGCCCATCGCGGTCACCGCCGTTCTTGTCGGTGCCCTGCTCGCCGTCGCGGGCGCGCAGATGCAAACGATCCTGAACAACCCGCTGGCCGAACCCTTTACCCTCGGCGTGTCCTCTGCCGCCAGCTTTGGGGCCGCACTCGCCATCGTTCTGGGGTGGAGCGTTCTGCCCGTCGTCGGCGCGCTTGTCGTGACCGTCAACGCCTTCGTATTTGCCCTCCTGACCTGCGGGTTCATCCTGTTTGCCACGCGGCTCAAGGGGGTCGGGTCCGAGACGATGATCCTGTTCGGCATCGCGATCTTCTTCACCTTCTCGGCCCTTCTGGCTCTGATGCAATACATGGCGTCCGAGGATCAGATTGCCCGCATCGTGTTCTGGATGATGGGCTCACTCGGGCGCGCAAGCTGGGAAAAGATCGGCCTCGGCGCGATCCTCCTTGCCGTCGTGCTGCCCTTTGGCCTGATGCGCAGCTGGCAGATGACGGCACTGCGCATGGGCGAGGCAACGGCAGCCAGCATGGGCGTGGATGTGGGCCGCCTGCGGATCGAGATGCTGATCGTCGTGTCGGTCCTCGCCGCAACGGCGGTGGCCTTCGTCGGCACCGTGGGGTTCATCGGTCTTGTCGGACCGCACATCGCGCGGATGATCGTTGGAGAGGATCAGCGGTTCTTCCTGCCCCTGTCGGCCCTCGTGGGCGCGCTGGTGCTGTCGCTGACCTCGTTCATCTCGAAATCCCTGACGCCGGGCGTGATTTATCCCATCGGGATCATCACCGCGCTGATCGGCGTGCCGGTGTTCGTGTCGATCATCCTGTCGACCCGGCGCAGGCGGTCGTCATGAGCCTGATCGTCGACAATCTGAGCGCGGGCTATGGCCGCACCCCGGTTCTGCACGATGTGAAGCTGGACCCGATCGAACCGGGCCAGTTCGTCGGCCTGATCGGTCCGAACGCATCGGGCAAATCCACCTTCTTCAAGACCCTGTCCGGTCTGCTGCGCCCTTCAGCCGGGACGATCCATCTGGACGATATCGACCTGGGCAAGCTGCGCCGCCGCGACAGGGCACGCCGGATCGCCTATATGCCGCAGGCTTACGGTTGCAACGCGATCCTTACTGTCTACGAGAGCGTGCTGCTGGCGCTCAAGCAGACGACCGGCTGGCGTGTGGAGACCGACAATCTTGACCGGGTCTCGGTGACATTGGCGACGCTTGGCCTGACGCACTTGTCGGATCGGGGCCTTGGCGATCTCAGCGGCGGACAGGCGCAGATGGTCGCCGTCGCCCAGACCCTCGTGCGCGACCCGGCAATCGTGCTGCTGGACGAGCCGACCAGCGCGCTCGACCTGCATCACCAGCTGTCGATCATGAGTTCCGTGCGGCGCGAAATGCGGGCGCGCGGCACCATCGTCATGGCCGCCCTGCACGACCTGAACCTTGCCGCCGAGTTCTGCGACCGGCTGATCCTGATCCGGGACGGCCGGATCGTCGCCGACGGTCAGCCGGATGACATTCTGGCCATGCCCGAGATCGGCGACACGTATCGGGTCGAGACGGCGCTGGAACGGACGCGGCGCGGGTCGCTCTATGTCGATGCAAAGCTGGCGGGAATGATATGACCCTCCCGAACCGGAACTTCACCCTCAAAGATGAAATCCGAGCCTACTGGTCGGATCGCGCCGCGTCGTTCGATGCCTCCGTATCCCATCGGATAGACGACCGATACGAATGCCCGAATGGCACAGGCTGATCCGCAAGGCTTTCGACCTGAACGACGGAGAATCCCTGAACGGGCTCTCGGCGCTCGATATCGCCTGTGGCACGGGTGAGATCAGTCGCGTTCTGACCGGCCTCGATGCCGAGGTCACGGCAGTGGATTTTTCCGAAACCATGCCGGGGATCGCACGGGGGAAACTTGCCGGACGTCGCTGGACGGGCATGCTGGCCGATGCAGAAGCATTGCACCCGCTCAAGGACGGTGAGTTTGATCTGGCGGTCACACGCCATCTCGCCTGGACCCTGACTGATCCGCTGGCGGCTTACGCAGAGTGGCGGCGTGTTCTGAAAGCCGGTGGAAGATTGCTGGTGGTCGATGGCAACTGGTCTGCCCCGCGCAGTTTGCCGCAAAGACTAAGAAACTGGCTCGCCGACCGCATGGGGCCATCCGGTCATTCGGGTACCGACCGGGCGCGGCATGACGATATCCGTGCCAGATTGCACTATGCCACCGGCCTTACGGCAGAGAGGCTCGAACAGGACCTTCGTGATGTTGGGTTCAAGTCGGTGATCCCACTGTCGGTGGACCGTCTCTACGACCGAGGAATGCGTGGAGCGACGTTTCATGGACGCCTGAGGCAGACGAGTGAGCATCGGTTCGCTTTGATGGCGGTCTAGAAAACGAAGTCGTTCAGCCTCGCCGTTGAATCTGACGAAACGCGTGCCAACGGAGACGATCGATCATCCAGCCTCGCCTAAGATCCTTGAGCCGGCGAAGAGCAGCAACGCCCGTTTTGAAACGTAAACCATGTCCGCTTCTTTCAGAAGTTCGATGGCTCTTGGCTGACTGCTTCCGGCCCTTCTTGCATGTCAACTGAGACGCCGCCAGAGACGAGATCGACACCTGTGCTGTCGAGTCGGATGTCCGCTTCCTCCGGTTCCGAGCGGTCGAGACTGCTTCCGGCCCCTTGGACGTGAACGATCCCGGGTTTGCAGTCGGCGCGAAGACGCCGCTGATAGTCACAGCACATATATCCGCTTCCCTATGAATGGGAAACCTTCAGGGGAGCAGTTCACTCGAATGCCGTCTACGTTTTAGCTGCCAAACGAGGAACGGCCGCTAGGAGCGTTTGGGTGTAGTCGGCCTGCGGAGATCCGAATAGGTCTGCTCTCGAGCCCTGCTCTAAGATAGCTCCATCTTTCATGACGATCACCCAGTCGGCAATCTGTTCGATGACGGCCATATCGTGGGAGATGAAGAGCGCCGAGAAACCCAGTCGTTGCCGAAGGTTGCCTATCAAGTCGAGGATCTCCCTTTGCACCGTCAGGTCGAGCGCCGAGACCGGCTCGTCGGCGACCACGAAACGCGGACGGGTTATCAGCGCCCGGGCGATGCAGACCCGCTGGCGCTGTCCCCCGGAAAGTTCGTGCGGCAGGCGGGTGCCGTAGGTCTCCAGGGGCAGCTGCACTGTCGAGAGGATTTCAGCCACGCGGTCCCTTCGCTCCGCCCGGCTTAGGCGTCGCTGGCGCAGGCCCGCGCCTACGATGGTTGCGACTTCGCGCCGGGGGTCGAGGGAGGAGTACGGATCTTGGAACACGATCTGCATGTGGCGACGGAAATCGGGCGGGCGCGACTTGCCGTCCAGCAGGATCGTTCCGGACGTAATCGGGACGAGATCGAGAATGGCACGGCCCAACGTAGTCTTTCCCGACCCGGACTGGCCGACGAGCCCTACGATCTCGCCCTCCCGAACCGTCAGGTCGACGTCGCGCACGGCATGCGTCGGGATTGCCGCGGCCCAAGGGAGCGCTCCGCGCCGGCGGGCGCGGAACGTCACCGACAGGCCGCGCACCTCCAGCACAGGTGCCCTGTCCAGCGGTGCGCCGGTTCCCGGTCGGGGTAACGCGGCGACGAGGCGCGCGGTGTAGGGCCGCTCCGGCGCCGACAGGATGCGCGCCATCGCGCCGGTTTCCACCACCCGTCCGGTCTGCATGATGATCGCGACCCTGGTGTGCTGCGCGACGAGTGGCAGATCGTGGCTGACGAGCATGAGCGCCGTGCCCGTCTCGTTCACGAGGTCGTCCATGAGCGCCATTATGTCCTTCTGGATCACTGCATCGAGCGCCGTCGTCGGCTCGTCCGCGATGAGTAACGCAGGGCGCAGCATCAGCACTGAGGCCAGCATGATCCGCTGCCGCATCCCGCCGGAGAATTCGTGCGGATGGCGGTGAAGCACGGCGTGCGGCTCCTCCATGCGGACACGCTCCAGCATCGCAGCCGCCTCCGCCTCGGCGGCGCGCCGGTCGAGGCGGCGATGGAGCATCACGCCCTCCGTCATCTGCCGCCCGATCGTCAGAGATGGGTTGAGCGAGACCATCGGTTCCTGAAACACCATCCCAATCCGAGCACCCCGAATTGCCCGCAGCTCAGCCCGCGTCATCTTGGCGACGTCACGCCCTTCCCAGAGGATGCGGCCTTCGTCGATTCGCCCGCCAGGCGGCAGCAGGCCGAGGATTGCGCGCCCGATCATTGTCTTGCCCGAGCCGCTTTCGCCGATTACGCCCAGTCGGTCCCGTGCGCCGAGCGTGAACGACACGTGGTCCACCACGCGGGTACGGCCCCCCTGTCCGTCCGGAAAGCTGATCGATAGACCCTCCACCGACAGCAAGGTCATCGCGGTGCATCCAGTCCACGCATCCTCGGGTCGAGCCGATCGCGCAGGGCGTCGCCGAAGATGTTTATGCCAAGCAATGCAAGGGAGATGCAAAGACCTGGGAAGATCGCGAGCCACGGCGCTTCGATGAAGTTGCCCCGCGCCTCCGACAGCACGTTGCCCCAAGTCGGCGCGGGCGGCGGGACGCCGAGGCCGAGGAAGCTCAGCGCGGATTCCGCCAGCAGCGCTGAACCGAAGAGTGCCGTGCCCATAACGATGAGGGGTGCAGTGCAATTCGGCAAGACGTGTGCGAAGAGCGTGTAGAACGGCCCGTCGCCGAGCGCGCGGCTGGCCTCCACGAACTCTTTCTCGCGCACCGACAGGACGGCACCGCGCACGAGACGCAGGACCGACGGTGCATAGCTGAGCGACAGAGCGATGATCACGCCCCATTCCGACGGCCCCGCGATGGCCATGATCGCGAGTGCCAGCAACAGGCCCGGAAACGCCAGCAGCGCGTCCGTCAGCATCATCACGATACGGTCGATCCAGCCACCGAAATAGCCCGATACGCCGCCGATCGCCGTGCCGAAGAGGATGGCGAGGATGACGGTCGATACGGCCACCAGCACCGAGGTCCGCGCGCCCGCTAGGATGCGCGACAGCACATCCCGTCCCCATTCGTCGGTGCCCATCGGGTGCGGCCAGGCGGGGGCGGCGAACCGATTGAGAAAGTCGGGGGTCAGCGGATCGAACGGCGTCCAGACCAGCCCTGTGAGCGCCGCGACGAAAATTAGCGCCAGCAGCCCGCTGCCGACGATGCCATTGAAACGGCGCAGGAACCATAGCCGACCGGACCTCCGGCGAACGCGAACCGGCGCGTCGGTGCCCGTCCCGATCGTCACATCCGCACCCGGGGGTCAAACACCATGTACAGCAGGTCCACGGCGAGGTTCACGAAGACGTAGATCGCGGCGATGAACAGCAGGCAGCCCTGCAGGACCGGGTAGTCGCGTGCGTAGATCGCATCGACCAGCAGGCGGCCGATACCCGGCAGGCTGAATACCGTCTCCGTAACCGAGGCGCCGCCCAACATGCCGCCGAGGATCAGGCCGATTACAGTCAGCGCCGGACCAAAGGCGTTCCGAAAGACGTGCCGCATCAGGACCACGCTCTCGCTCAGTCCTTTGGCGCGTGCATGAGTGACGTAGTCGAGGCGGAGGACCTCCAACGTCTGCGCCCGCAGCATCCGTGCGATCACCGCCATCTCGACCAGCGCGAGCGTGGCGACCGGCATGATGAGGTAGCGGATGCCGCCAAGGAAATCCTCTGCAACAGAGACGAACCCAATCGTGGGTAGCCAGCCGAGGGTGATCGCGAAGAGGTATATCATCATCAGTCCGAGCCAGAAGGACGGCAGTGACAGGAACAGGATCGAAATTAAGACGATGGCGTAGTCGGTCCCGGTATTCTGCCGCCACGCGGCGATCAGGCCCGCGGGCGTGGCGATGGCGATGGCGAGTGCGACCGCCAACGCGGTGATCGTTGCGGTCACGCCGAAACGCGAGGTTATGGCCTGCGCCACCGGCTCGCCGGTCTTTATGGAGGTTCCCAGATCGCCGTGGAACATGTCGCCTAGCCATACGGCGAACTGGACCGGCACTGCGCGGTCAAGCCCGAGATCGACCCTCTTGGCCGCCACCGCAGCATCGCTGGCCATGTCGCCCAGCATCATCGCCGCCGGATCGCCCGGGATCGCCCGGATCAGCGCGAAGACGATCACCGACACGAGGAACAGCGTCGGGATCGTCATCGCCGCCCGTCGGAGGGCGAAGCCCCACATGGTGCTATTCGGTCAGGCTTGTGTTCCAGAACCGCATCGTGCCACCCGGCCAGAGGGAAAAGCCCGCGACGCGGTCGCTCTGCGCTACCGCAGCCGGCTGCGAGTACAGGCCGATGGCCGGCACCTGCTCGAGGAACAGCTCCATAAGTTCGTCGGAGATTGCTGCACGCGCCGCATCATCTGTCTCGCTCATCAGCGCGTCGATCCGCTCCAGGGCGTTCGGATCGGCCCAGACTTTGCGCTGCTGCTCGCCCGAGAACATGTCCCAGGACAGCGCTGGGTCGAGCCGTGAGGAGAACCCGAAGGACATGATCTGATAATTTCCCTCCTGATAGCGATCCAGCTGCGTGCCCCATTCCAGCACTTCGATCTCAACATTCAGTCCCGCCTGCTGCCACATCGCCTGCGCCACAACTGCCTGATCGTACATCGTGGCGGATCGGCGGGAAGTGATTAACGTGATCGGCGCTCCATCGTAGCCCGCCTCTTTCAGAAGCGCCTTCGCCCGCTCCACGTCGTAGCCGTAGGTCGCCTGCTGCGCCTCGGTATAGAAGCTCGAGATCGGCGGGATAGGCGTGGCGTTGGCGCTCTCGTATCCCATCAGCGTCGCGAGCTGATCAACGTCCAGCGCCTTCGCCATCGCTTGCCGCAGAGCCTGGCTTTGCATGGTCTCGTCGTGACGAGAGATTAGGAACGCGCCCCAGGCCGGCGTCTGCTCCACCAGCACCTCGAAGCCCGCGTCGCGCATCTCCGGCACGTCAGCGGTAGCGATATCGAGCAGGTCGACTTCCCCAGCGCGCATGGCGGCCTTGGCCGAGGCGGTGTCAGGAACGATGGTGATACGGACCTCGTCCACCATCGGTGTCTTGTCGCCGGTGTAGCCGTTAACAGCCCCCTCGCTGGGCACGTAGCCGTCGAACTTCGCCAGCACGACCCGCTGTCCAGGCAACCACTCGACGAAAGTAAACGGGCCGGTTCCGACGGGGCGGTCGAAGGTGCCTTCGTCCGTAAGGCTCGACGCCGCCATCACCGGGGTCGAGCCGCAATCGAAGCGCGCGAGGTCCTTGAGGAACAAGGGCGACGGGGCTGAGATCGTATAGCGGACGGTCATGTCGTCTACCGCCTCCACAGCCGTGACCTCGATGCCGTCCTCGCCCGAAAAACGGTCGCGGCAGCGCCAGTCCGTCTCGGGTAGCATCAACCGATCCCACGAGGAGACGACGGAGGCTGCGTCCATCGGCGTGCCGTCGTGGAATGTAATGCCCTCGCGCAGCGGGAAGGTGTAGATCATGCCGTCGTCTGATATCTCTATGGAACTGGCGAGCACCGGTCCGACGCTCAAGTCGTTACGGTAGCCGACGAGCCCCTCGACGATGTTCATGTGCACCTCGTCGGTGAAGCCCGAGCGGTCGACGCCCGGATTGATCGAGGTGATGTCGCTCTGGGAGGCGACCCTCAGGGTCGATTGCGCGGTGGCCAGACCAGGCAGGAATGCCAGCATGGTGGCGGCGGTTATCGTCAAGCGCTTCATGTCGTGTTCCCCGTTGGATGTAGCCCGATCGCTTTTGAAAGGCGGGTTCTGGCAGATGACCTGTCATTCGGCGGCGGCGGCGGCGGCGGTCGCAGGCGCAAGGCGATGCAGGGCCCAGGTTGTGTCCGGGTCCCACGGCGCAGGGCGGACGTGCAACTCGCCCCCGGCCGCATCGAAGACCACGCTCGCGACGCTCGACGAAAGATGACCCGACCGCGACCGGACCGGCGGACGGCAGACGGCGTACGGCGCACCGAAATCGTCGGTGAGTGCGGCGCGAAACGTATCGATCGTGATTTCGCCTCCTGCGGCGCGCAGATGACGCATCACCCGACGGTCCCGGTAAAAAGTGCAGGGCGTGCGCCCGTCTTTGGCGCCGTCGCGAACCTTGACATTGGCAACAGCGCTCTGAAAGTGATTGGAATGGGAGAAAAGCCCGTCGTCCCCGGGCCAGGTCGGAAAGACCTCGTCGGGTGTGGTCTCAAGGTTGATCGCCTCGTCTCCGTGCGCCGCCGAGATCGTCATGTTGTTGGACACCGCGCGCGGCGCCGACGTTACGGTTCCGATGGCTTCGGCAAAGGTCGGAGAGGACAGGATCCGACGGCGGATCATCGATAGCGGCATGCCGATCCGCCCCGCATCCGCCTCACATTCGAGGTTGTTCGCTGTTACCGCAATGCCGCGATCGTTGAAGCCGGACCGGGCCAGACCACCGGCCTCTACGAAGGTCAGCATTGCCGGGCCGTCATCCGGCACCACTTCAAGGATGATCGATGAGTGTACGCAGTCGGCATTGAAGTCCCAGTTCTGCCCATGCAGCAGCCGTCCGGCCCGCGTGGCGGCAGCCATGGCGAGCCCGCTGGTGCAGCCCTCGGCCGGCATGGCCGCTGCGCCGGCCGGATCACGTCCGTTGAAGATCTCCGAGCGCGCGTTGATTACGATCACCGTCTCGACCTCGATCCCCGCCCCCTCGGCGATGGCATCGATCTCCGTCAGGTAGTCCGGATCGATGGCCGCGATGGCCGGACGGAATGCGGTCGCCAGTCGCCGGACTTCAGCCCATTCAAACCCTCGCGACCCCATGGCAGCGCGATAGATCTCCATGCCCCTCCCGATCCGCTCCGCGGCCTGGCGTCCGTAGGAAAGGCCACGGTCCCGCGGGGAGCCTTCGATGCAGATGTGGGGAAAGGGCATGACGTTCATGCCAAACATGATTGTACGACATCGCAAACTCGGTCAATCCCTATGACCGTCCACAAGATGGTGGTAGCGAAGGGCATGAACGCCCGCCCCGACCCCGCGCTGATCGGCGCACGTCGTTACCGCCTCGCCGCTCAGATCGTTGAGATCGCCAGAATGCGTGGCCTGCTCGTCGGTGCACACCTCGCCACAACGCCCTTGGCCGAGGCACTCGGCGTCTCTCGTTCTCCGGTACTGCGTGCGTTTGAACTCCTGGAGGCCGTTGGGGTAATCTGCCGGCAGGAAAACCGGGGCTATTTTGTGGTCGACCTCGACGCCTACGCCGCGCAGGCGGTGCAGTCTGACGAGGAGCGGGTGTACTGGCGGCTAGTGAATGACCGTATCGATGGCCAGCTTCCCGATGACATAGACGAAGCCTCTCTGATGCGCCGCTATGACGCGCCGCGTCGGCTTGTGTCGCGGCTCATGGGGCGGCTCGCAGAGGAAGAGATAGTAACGCGTCGTGCCGGTCTTGGCTGGTCGTTTCACCCGCCTCTCGATGCCGAACAGGCCGCGGCCAGCGTACGCTACCGGCTCTTGCTAGAGCCTGCCGCGCTCATGGAACCCTCTTATCGTGCGCCGAGGGCCGAACTCGCGGCGATCATTGACGAACAGCGCCGGCTCTTCGACGACGCGGACACACCAGGCCAGTCGATCGTGAATTTCGACCGCAACGCCGCTTTTCACGAAGCCGTTGCCGGCTGGTCGGGGAATGCGTTTCTGCTCGATGGGGTGAGGCGGCACAATTGCCGGCGCAGATTGACCCAGTACCGACATTTCGTGCGCCCCGGCCGCATTCGGCAGTCGGCGACGGAACATCTCGACGTCTTGAACTCGATCGCCGCAGGGGATTTGCGGACAGCCCGTGATCACCTGATCGCGCACATCCGCAACGCGCCGATCTCGGCACAAGCACTTCGGGAGGTCGGGACATGACGGCCTTAGATTTGACCGCCTGGCGTCGACATCTGCACCGTCATCCCGAGCTGTCGGGCGCGGAGGTGTGGACCGCAGCGGAAGTCGCCGCACGACTGGCCGACACCGCCCCTGACCACCTTTTCCGCAACCTCGGGGGGACCGGAGTCGCAGCAGTCTTCGAAAGTGGCACACCGGGCCCGGATCGTGATGATCCGCTGCGAACTCGACGGGCTTCCCATTCCCGACGATTCAGGCACGCTGTACCGCTCGACGATATCCGGCCAAGGCCATCAATGCGGACACGACGGCCACATGGCAATCGTCTTTGGCGTCGCGCACCATTTGGCCGAACGCCGTCCGGCCCGCGGTCGCACTGTCCTGTTGTTTCAGCCAGCGGAAGAGGACGGATCCGGGGCCGCGGCGGTGCTCGCTGATCCGGCCTTCGCGACCATCGCGCCCGACTGGGCCTTCGCGTTGCACAACACGCCGGGCCTGCCGCTGGGCCATGTTTCCGTCGCACCCGACCCGGCGAACTGCGCCTCGCGGGGTCTGCACATCCTGCTATCGGGGCGCACCGCCCACGCCTCGCGCCCGCACGAAGGCCTAGCCCCGACACTGGCCGTCGCCGAACTCCTGTCGGCCCTAACGGCACTCGGGGCGGACGAGGATGTGACCGATCCCGCCTTCCGCCTCGTCACGGTCACCCATGCGCGGCTCGGCGAGCCGACCTACGGCGTCGCACCGGGCCTGGCGGAGGTGCGTACCACGTTGCGAACCCTGCGCGACGAGGCGATGCAGGGTCTGGTGGCCGACGTCGCCGCGCTGCTCGCTGAAACTGCCGCCCGTCACGGACTAGGGCTCGCGACCGAAGACGCGGACGTCTTCGTACACTGCGACAACCACCCTAACGCCGCCCGCATCCTCGCGGCCGCCGCGGACGACATCGGCGTGCCGCGCGGCACGCGGGGTTTGCCAATGCGCGGATCAGAAGACTTCAGCCGCTTCGGAGCGCAGGCGAAATCCGCGATGTTCCTGCTCGGATCGGGCGACGACCACCCGGGTCTGCATTCGCCGGACTACAACTTCCCCGACGATCGCATCCCAATAGGCCTAGCAATGTTCATGGCTGTGATCGACGCCGTTTTGGAGGACTGACGCGCTCCAGCCGCTCTCTCGAACAGGGGGAGCAGGACCGTATCCACGTCCGTTGCAAGTACGGCCGCTGCTGATCTTCCCCTTCTGCACTAGACGGAAAAAACGATACAAGGCCAAAGAGCCCGTTATCACGTTCGAAAAGTTTGAGGTGCTCCACGATCAGGCGTGTCGCGAGTGGAGGCGTTCCGCCAATGATAAAATACGAAGCAAACGATTTAAGGTTGGCGCAAGCAGAATGACGGCGCGGGATCGGACTACTTCAGAAGCTGAAGAAGAGATCGTTGTGAATCCGACACCCGGCGCCTTGATAATCAGATTGAGGCCAATCTCCCGAACACAGTTGCTGGATCGGGGACGCCTGTGAATGAGGCATAATGCCTACGCTCGGGTTCGATCTTGCGTCAAGGAGACATATAGATGAAGCAGCCGTTCGACAGTCTCAAAATATTGGATCTGTGATGATCTCGAGAGTTGAGCGTCTGAAACCGTCACTAGCCAAACCACCGCGATCGTCGACTGGTACAACACGCGGCATGGTGGGACGGTTCTCCATAAAGCAAGCAATGGCCGGTTCGTAGCGCAACGTGGGAGCGACTGGATACATTTCGTATAGAGATGGGTCTTCTTTGGCGGTCCAGTTGGAGACCTCCTATATTGTTTCGTCAAAGCGTACTGGACGTCTGTGTGGAGTTGTTTCCCAGCCTTTCAGGCGCGGCGGCGGCAGAGCTAATATCTAAGGAGACCGGTACAAACGCCGGTCACCATTGGTATCTGCGAACGGTAGACCGATAGATACATGCGCTTTCATTGACACGCTACCATTTGCCCGCCCATAGTTAGCGCTAACGGGAGAACACTCATGGGTGAAGGCGATGCCGAACCGGCGATCTCCATGCGAGATATTGTCAAGCGTTTCGGCGGTATTACCGCTCTCGACCGGGTAGATTTGGACGCCTACTCCGGCGAAGTGCTCGCCATCGTCGGCGACAACGGGGCGGGTAAGTCGACCCTCATCAAGATCCTCACCGGCGTCTACCAGCCCAGTGCCGGGCACATCGAGATGCACGGCCGCCGCCTTGCGATGTCGAACCATTCCGACGCCACCGCCCTCGGGATCGACGCCGTCTATCAAACCCTCGCGTTGGCCGATCACCTGCCGCCGGCCGCCAACGTCTTCCTCGGCAACGAGCTGATGACGAAGGTCCTCGGTGTGCCGCTGCTAGACAACAAGCGGATGCGCGAGGAGGCCGAGGCGGTGCTCTTCGACCGGCTCGGCGTGCGGCTGCCGGACATGGATAGCCCCGCCGCCAGCCTCTCGGGCGGGCAGCGGCAGGCCATCGCCATCGCCCGCGCCGTCTATCACACGGACCTGCGCGTGCTGGTGATGGACGAGCCCACCGCCGCCCTCGGGCCGCAGGAAACGGCGCGCACGCTGCGCCTGATCGAGACGCTGCGCGAACAGGGGCTCGCTATCATCCTCATCTCGCACTCCCTCGACGACGTCTTCGAGGTCGCCGACCGGGTGCAGGTGATGCGTCGCGGCAAGCGCGTCGGCGTCGTCCGGGTCGCGGATGTCACCACGCAGGACGTGCTCGGCATGATCGTCGGCGCCCCCGAACCCGCCGGGGAGTCCGCATGAGCGCCGCGCCCGTGACCGACGCGACCGCCGTCCGGCCATCCTCCGGCACGCCGACGATGCGCACCCGGATGGAGCCCTACATGGGCTTCATCGCCCCCATCGCGATGATCGCGGCGATCCTGCTCATCATGGCGGTGCTGGAACCCGCGCGCTACTTCCGTCTGTCGAACCTCGAGATCATCCTGCTGGAAGCGGCGCTCTACATGCCGATGGCCATGGCGATGACCTTCGTCATAACACAGCGCGGCATCGACCTCTCCATCGGCTCGGTTGCCGCCCTCTCCACGATCATCGCGGGCTTCATGATGAAGGTCTACGGCTTCCCCGCCTGGGCCGGCGTCTCCATCGCCATCGCGCTGGGGGCCACCTTGGGGCTCGTCAACGGGTTGATCATCACCAAGTTTAAGGTGCCCGACCTCATCGGCACGCTGGCCATGGATCTCGTCTACCGAGGCTTCGCGCTGGTGTTGGCCAAGGGCCTCGTCCTCGCCCGCTACCCCGATCTCATCACGGACATCGGGCGGGGCCAACTGGCATGGTTCCTGCCGATCCCGGTCTGCATCGGGCTGGCCACGATGGCCGTAGGCTGGCTCCTGCTCACGCGCAGCAAGTTCGGCCGCTACACCATCGCGATCGGCTCCGAGCCGCAGGCGGCCGAGCTCACCGGCATCGCCATCGACCGCTACAAGATCTACGCCTACGTGCTCATGGGCGCGATGGCGGGGCTGGGCGGCGTCATGCTGCTGGGCAAGCTGAACGCGGTGCAGGCGACCTCGGCCCCGTATTTCAACCTGCACGTCATCGCCGCCGTCGTCGTGGGCGGCACCTCGCTCTTCGGCGGCCGCGCCTCGCTCTTGGGTTCGCTCGCAGGCGTGCTGCTGCTGGCGCTGATGATCAACGCGCTGGTCACCCTGCGGATCGAGTTCTTCTGGCAATCCGTCGGCTCCGGCGTGGTCATCGTCACCTCCGTCGCGCTCTACACCTGGCTCCAGAAGAAGGACCGCGACGGCGCGCAAAGCCTGCGGGCTAAGCTCGCCCAACCCGAGACGCGGCGGCTCCTGCGCCTGATCGCGGCGGTGGTGGGAGCGCTCGTGGTCCTTACGCTGCTCGGCTGGGCCTTCGCGGGCGACCCGAGCCGGTCCGGCTGAACGTATCATCACACTCTGGGAGGAGAACAACATGAGAACCACGATGACGGCCATCGCCGCCCTGCTGGCCCTCGCGCCCGCCGTAGCCAATGCGCAGGAGGCGCGGCAGATCCCGCTGATGGAGGTCGAGGGGGATGCGGACCGCGACTTCTATCTCGTCGAGCAGATGAACCGCCCCGGCGAGCTGGAGGCGCTACGCGAAGTCGTCGGCTCCCCGGCCGTGCCGCTCGCGGTGGAACAGGACGGCCCGCTCCAGATCGCGCTGGTCTATCCATCGGCGGACGTCTCGGACTTCTGGGCGCGGATGTACCTCGCCTTCACCAAGCGGCTCGACGAGCTCGGGATCGAATACGAGACCACGGAATTCGCCTCCCGCCAGATCGAGCATTCGCTTCAGGCGACCTACACCACCCAGGTCATCCAGGATAAGGACATCTGGGATTTCGTCCTCTTCGGCCCCTCCGAACTCGCCACGCAGGCCGACAACATCGACAAGCTGGCCGGAACGGAGGATTTCACCACCTTCGTCATCTCCTTCTTCACCCCGCCCAAGTATCTCGAGAACCAGCCCGCCGGATGGTTCGACTTCTCCGCCTCCGAGGGCGCGAACCTCATCTGCGACTACATGCTGGAAAAGCTGGGTCCAGATCAGACCTATGCGATGAATCGCGGCATCCCTGGCATCACCGACAACCAGCGCTCGGGCGATTTCGCCGCCTGCGTGGAGGAGAAGGGCAACTGGGAGCTGGCTTATGAACATTACGGCGAATACCGCCGCGAAGGCGGCTTCGACGGCACGAACTTCATCCTGCAGAGCTACCCCGAGGCCAAGATCATCCACAACGCCAACACCGCAATGGCCCTGGGCTCGGTCGAGGCGCAGCTGGCCATGGAGATGACGGACGAGATCTTCGTGACCGGCTGGGGCGGCACCGGACTGGAGCTGGAGGCGATGCGCAACGGCGAGCTCGACGCCACCCCGATGCGGATGGGCGACGACGTCGGCGCGGCCGTGGCCGAAGCCATCAAGTACCACATGGAGGGGCGCGGGGAAGAATTGCCGAAGATCTTCCTCGGGCGCATAACCATCGCCAACGCGGACATGAGTCTAGAGGAGCTGAATGCGCTGGAAGAGGAAGCTTTCCGCTTCTCCGGCGTTGGCGCGCTTGAGAGGTGATTTTCCCATGTCCCGTGCAAGTCCTTCTGCGGCTGCACGGGGCATTCCTCAGCCGACTCATCCTCGTTCCGATGTCTTGCCGACCAGACTGAATACAGCGCGGACTTGCGCACCTTTGCTCCAGCCGCGGGCGTACGGGTTATGGACCCACTTTCGGTCAGCATCCGTGTCCCTGGGACAGGTCAGTCGCAGCCAGGAATCGTATGGAAGATCCTGCTGTGCGCTGCTCACCTGATCCAAGCTTGAGGTCGTCCCGGACAGCGACCGACTTCAATGCTATTCTACAGATCATCAACGTCGATAAGGTCAATTGGGCCGCCGATGCACTGCTCTACGTACGCGACAGCGAACATCTTGTCCGGCGTTAACCGATGGTTCCAGTTGCTGCGCGTCGGCTTTTTCCAGCGTGCAAGAAGTCCCCCGATCCCTCCACGAGAGCATCTTGCGATGATTCATACGACATGAGTCAGGCGGCAAGTACCACAGTTGTGGCGGCGAACCCTGGCAGACTAAGGCGGGCGGCTGGAAGATTGGGTCCGTTAGGCGGACTTAGTTGCCCTTAGTCTCTTGCAGTCCAACGACGGCAAGCAGCCAGAAAACAAGGTCGACTAAATTATTTATTAGTACCGCTCAGCTACCTCTTCTCCTCCGAGGTTAGTGACCCAAGGGGTGGTCGATGGAAAAAGCAGTTCAGCTTCTTGCCCCCAAGGGAGTACTCGGGTGGGCGACCAGGATCATGCTCATTCTTGTACCGGTTTCGATCATCAATGTGCCTGCGCATTACTACTTGGGCGGTTCATGGGATGAAACGATAATGAGTGTGGTTGTGCGGACATGGTTAGTCGCTTTGCCCTTCACAGTGTTCGGCTTGGCACTCGTGGCCTATCTAGATCGACTACGGCGGGACCTGGCGCATCTTGCCAGTACAGATATGTTGACAGGTCTCCCCAACCGCCGCGCCTTTCTGGATGCCGCCACGCACGCTGCTGACATTAGCGACGGGGCAGTCTTGATGATAGATGTCGATCATTTCAAGAAGATCAATGATACGTATGGTCACGCGATCGGTGACTTGTGTTTGATCGCGCTGGCCGAACAGTTGCGGCGGGTCATTCGTGATACCGACCATTGCGGGCGGCTCGGAGGTGAAGAGTTTGCAATTTGGTTAAATTGCGCTGGCGAAAAGCGCGCGCGAGGTGTCGGGCGTATCCTGACGGCGGGTTTACCGTTTCCTGAAGAGGCAAGCGTTCCAAGAGATAAACTTATGACAGTTTCTGTCGGTGTCGCTCTCGCAAAAGTGGGGTCACCGATATCAACATTGTTGGCACAAGCAGACGAAGCGCTCTACCAAGCCAAAACAAACGGCCGTGCCCGATTACAAGTGCATTCCCGAGGTGAGGATCAAAAGTTCCAGACAAATCAGGCGGAAAAATGAATTAATTAATATTCAAAAGTAAATTATGGATTTTCTGGTGCGGTAGGACAAACTGGTTTCAAGCCCGTCGCGAGGCCTGCGTTGAGGTACCATTTCGGGGAAGGTTATACCAAACCGACGGTTAAATCTGCGTTTAATTGGAGACGGGTAGAATGAGTCAGGAGAGTCAAAGCCATATGATCTGACCTGCTCCCCTGAAGAGGCCTCGATTTGAGGTTAGTGCGTTCTCTGACGAAGGAGACGGACGATGAAGAAGAGCAGGTTCAGCGAAGCGCAGATCATTGGCATTTTGAAGGAGCACCAGGCGGGGATGTCTGCGTCCGCTCTTTGTCGCAAGCACGGGATCAGTGATGTGCCCTGAGCACTGATTTCTCTTCCAGATTTGGGTAGGGTCCATCCCGACGAAGGAGATGGACGGATGAAGAGATCGAGGTTCAGCGAGGAGCAGATCATCGCGATGCTGAAGGAGCGGGAGGCTGGTGTGCCGACTGCGCAGGTGTGCCGGCCGGCCGGCGTGAGCAGCGCGACGTTCTACAAGTGGAAGGCCCGGTATGGCGGCATGGAGGTGTCCGACGCCCGGCGTCTGAAGGCGCCCGAGGACGAGAACGCCAAGCTCAGGAGGCTATTGGCCGAGCAGATGTTGGACAACGCGATGCTGCGGGACGTGACCGCAAGAAAGTGGTGACGCCCGCGGCAAGGCGATCGGTCGTGGCGCACCTGACGGAGGCGCGCGGCGTGAGCGAGCGGCGGGCGTGCATGGCCCAGGTTTCGACCGATCGAGCGTGCGCTACCGCAGCGTCCGGCCCGACGATGCCGAGGCGAGGGCCGCGATGAAGGCGGTGGCCGGGGAACGTCGCCGGTTCGGCTACCGCAGGATCCACGTGATGTTGGAGCGCCAAGGGCTCGTTATGAGCCTCAAGAAACTCCGGCGGCTCTACCGCGAGGAACGGTTGCAGGTCAGGCGCCGGGGCGGTCGCAAGCGCGCCTTGGGCACGCGCCGCCCCATGGTCGTACCCGACGGGCCGAACCAGCGGTGGTCGCTCGACTTTGTCAGCGATGCGTTCACGGACAGCCGCCGTTTCCGGCTGCTGGCGGTGGTCGACGAGCATAGGAGCGAATGCCTGGCCCTGGTGGCGGATGAGTCGCTGTCAGGCGCGCGGTTCGCCCGCGAACTAGATACGGCCATCGCCGCCAGGGGACGGCCCACAACCATCGTCTCGGACAACGGCACGGAGCTGACCTCGACGGCGATCCTGGCCTGGTGTCAGCGAACGAAAGTCGAGTGGCACTACAGCGCGCCCCACTGCCCGGCAGGGTCATGCAGAGCATGATCCCGAGAGGGGGCAAGCCGACCCAGAACGCCTTCGTCGAAAGCTTCAACGGAAGGCTTCGGGACGAGCTGCCGGGCGAGACGTTGTTCAGCGACCTCCGCCACGGGGCGCGACACCTTCATTCTCTGACGAACCGACCGTCCCAGTGGGCTTTCATGCCCAGAACGCCATACTGGCCCGGCCAGCCCCGAACCCCAGTCCGATTGGCTGGAACCCGATGTCGTCCAGACCACTTTCTCGCAGCCAAGCGACGCCCTGTCGTTCGCTTACCATCCAGGTGCGTCAGCGAAGCTGGGCACCGCCTGCGGACCACGGGGGCCTACGATCCGGACGCCTTGGCAAGCCTCCTGTGCGGGCGGTCGCTGTGATCCGGATTCCCGTCGGCGCGCGGGTCTGGCTGACGGCGGGGTGTGACGGACATGCGGCGCGGCTTTGCGACGCTCGCGGTGCAGGCCGAGGCGACGCTAAAGCTCGATCCCTGTGCCGGGCATCTGTTCGTCTTCCGCTGTCGGCGGGGCAACCTGATCAAGATGATTTGGTACGACGGCCAGGAATCATGCCTGTTCTCGAAGAGACTGGAGAAGGGTCGCTTCGTATGGCCGTCGGTCAAGGAAGGCCGCGTGGCTCTTCATCCGCCTGCGCGACGGCGACGTGCGGATACACAACCTGCATCTCTACCGCCGGGAGGATCTCGACTGCCGCGCCTAGATCGCCATCCGCGACGCGTTGCGCGCCGATCCCGATCTCCGCGACCGCTACGCCGCCCTCAAGCAGGACCTCGTCCACCCTATCGGCGATGCGGGCCGCGGACACTACGCTGACGGCAAACCGAATTCGTCAAAGTGGTGACCCGGAGATCTCGCTGACCGCCCAAGCAGCAAGGCCAGACGCTTAACCCGGACCCGGCGCAGGCGTGGCTTCGCCGCCATCGCACGCACCCCATTAGTGTCCACCATCGCTGATGGACATTCAGGCCGCGCTGTCCCCTCAGGCAGAGCGGCGAAACCAGACGCTTACAGATATCTCCTCCGTCTCCACGCATCTGACCGACATCGGATACGCGCTGTCCGCCGACCAGATCGAACGCTCTCGGCTCTGACCGCGCGGCCTAGTGGATCGTCGTCTTTCGGGTCCTGCCGGGACGAAGCGGGGCGTCGATTCGCAACGGCAGATCCGACATCAGGGGATTGTCGTCCTTCATTTCGATCATGCCCGACGGTTGGACGGTGAAATCGCTTACGAAAACCGCGTTCGAGTAATACACCGTCGCCGACATCCGCCAGTTCCCTTCGTTGCTGCGACCGAAGGTCCTGATGGACTGATGGATCTTCCGGAACACCTCCTGCGTCTCCGAGTACGTCTCGGACGCGCCAAAGCGCGTGGTGTCCGGAAGGTACGGCGCATCCGGGGCCGTCGCGATGTAGAAGGGACCGTCTTCGCCGCGTACGAAGAAGCAGAAGAACCGCAGATAGTCGATCACCGTTTCCCTGTCGACGCGTAGAAGCCCCGCACCGTTGAGCGCGTGGATCGGTGGCGACGTCCCATCGAGGACGGTCAGGTCGCCTTCATGCTCGAGTACGTAGACGAAGGCGTTCGCGGGTTCCCACGTGGGATCCTTGACAATGAGGAAGGTCACGTCCGGGTAGAAGGACAGTTGCTGCGAGCTGATGTTGATCTGATCGCTCCAAGGGAAATCGGAGAGCTTTTCGCGAAGCTTGTCCTGCCACTGCGTCCCAGTATTGACCCAGCTCGGGTGCTTTGGGTGAAATTTGTCCATGCTATTGCCTTTCGTCATGTCCCTCGATCAATTCGGCGATCGCCGGTCGGATCACATCGGGAACAAGGTCGGCGGCGGAGCGTCCCCATGCGTCCCTGCGGTGATCCTCCCCCCAGCTTTCAATCAGGGTGGTGATCGCCTCCAGGTCGCCTTTCGCCAGAGTCGCGCGTTCGTCGCTGGTGATGTGGATGATTGGCGGGCCATCGTCGGCCATTGGCCATCCGTCCGTCGCGCCGCCCTCAGCCAAGATGACAGCGTCGGAAGACCGCTCCAAGACCGTGCGTCCCCAGTCATCGGTCGCTGTCGCGTCCGCACCGGCAGCGCGCAGTTTCCGGAAGAGATCGACCGCACCGAGCTGACCCACGCGCAACAGCGCCGCATCGAGTGTCGCCTGTCCATCGGCCCGCGCAATACAGGTTTCGATCAAGGCTGCATCGGGCATGCGGGTCGGGAACAGGGTGCCACTAGCATTGCACGCGATAGCGGTCGTCAGAACGGCGATGAGTTCCGGCGCCGACAGGCGATCCGGCAGCAGATCCAAAATCTTTTTGATCAGCCGCTGATCGCCAATGAACCAGGCATCGTCGAAGATATTTCCTCCGTCTGCCGACCATGGGTTCAGCTCGCCGGAGTCGAGCAGCTCTAAAACGAGATCGCCGAGACCCAGGCGGACCATCCCTTCGGCGGGGCTGACGTTGCCGACCGTCTGTCCGACCAGCGCTCGGAAAGGCCCCGTCTCGATCAGGGCGCGGATCTTATCCGCGTCGCCCTTCTCCACGGCAAGGTGCAGGGGCGACTTGCTGCCGCCGGGCAGGCTCCCGATGTCGAAGCGGGGATGGTTCTCGATCAGGGTCCGGATACTGTCGTGGTGCTGTGCCATTGCCCAGGGCGACCGCCCATCCTTGGCAACAAGGTTCACGTCTAGGTCTTCGGCGATGAGGAGCGCCTCCACGGTAAGGCAGGTGGGCTCCACAATGAAGCGCGTCGCCTTGCCCTTGAAGCGACCGATCCAGTCGAGCGCGCAGTGCAGGGCGTTGCCGCCCACGGCGCTCTTGCCCCCCTCGATTACCGCATTCACTTGCGCCTCGGCTGCCAGCAGCAGCGCGATCGCGTCGGGCCGATGCGCGAAGGCCGCACGCATGAGTGGGGTTACGCCATGTTCGGACACCGCGTCGATACAGGCGGGGCCTTCGGGGTGGCTGATCAGTTCTTTCAAAATGCCGACGTCGCCGAGTGCGGCTGCCCTGTCGAAGGCGTTGAGGTCTCTGTTTGGACGACGACCAGGTTCCCCGCCGCGGCTCAGACAATGCCGAAGTATATCGAGCCGTCCCGAATAGACCGCCCCCATCAGCGGTGTGGTATCGAGACGGGTCGGCTGGTCATGGCGCCAGCCCGCGCCCTCAAGTCGGTGCATCAGGTCGGGCCGTCTCATGCTGGCAGCCGAGTAGAGAGCATTGACGCCCGGCTGAAGTTTTTCTTCGGAGTCGCTCTTTCCGACCGCACCCAAGACATCGGGCCGGACAACATGGATCAGGCGGTCAAATATCTCGTCCTGCTGGCCCCAGATCGCGCTGTCGATGACAGTCCACCCCGAGTAATCCAGCACGTTCGGATTTGCCCCTTTTTCCAGCAGCAGCGCAACCATGTCGTCGGCCACGAAGGCGGCCGTCATCAAGGGCGTGCGACCGTCGGTACGCGGCAGGTCGATCACATCGGGATCGGCCTCGAGAAACCGGCGCATGAGATCGAGCTGATCGTAGCTCGCCGCCAGATGCACCAAGCACGATCCGAACGGAGACCCCTCGACCGCCTGCCGCGGGTCTGTGGCGAGGCCCATGTGTTCAAGGCAGAAGGCGCGCTCGGACTTCGTGCGCGAATCCAGAACTTGACTATCGACGGTTGCCCAGTCGGCAGTCCGATTGCCCAGGATGCGAGCCGCGATCACGACGTCAGATTTGTCCGCCCGTCCGACCTTCGGACGTTCGGACAGATCCCATTCCTGGGCACGCTCCAGAAAGTCTGTCTCCTGCTCCAGGGACTCGCGGACCTTGTCGAACCAGTCGCGTGCCTTGCCCCATCGGCGGATGATCGCTTCGTGGGCCAAGCGGCTGCCGCCGGGTGCAGGCACGATGAGCCTGCTTTGCTCGAACGCCGATTGCCGTGCTTGCACCGCGTGAAACCCACGGTGCGGCACGGTAGTGAGGACCAGCCTTGCCACCTCGTCATTCCGCGTCTTCACCACGCGCACAAACGGACGCATGAAGGCGTCGAAATCCGAATCCGTGCCGGGTTTCTTGTTCCAAGCCGACCATCCGAGACTGTCGATTTCCGACCCGATATCGAGCCCGATGGGGATATCCTCATGGGGCACCTCGATCATGTCGAGCATCCTGGTGCGATCGCCGCGCGAAAAGCGGCGGGCGACATTCTGGAAGAGCGCGTGGAGCTTAAGCGTCAGCAGAGGCAAGGCTGAGATCGTCTCGCCCGCGCTCGTCCCGTACTTCTGCGCTTCCTCCAGAAGCATATCGACGGTCCGGTCTTGCAGTCTGAACCCCTCGGCCGCGAAGGGGCGCTCGATCACCGCACGTAGAAAGTCAGGGTCGTCGTCAAGGTCGAGCCGGAAAGCCCGTGTATAGGCCCCGTCAGGCATTGACGCCGCGAAGATGTCCCTCCGACTGCTTTCGAGTGTGAACGCCAGCGCGACGCGCGGCCCAACCAACTCTTCGGCCAATGCGATTACGCTGCGCCAGGCTTCGCCGTTCCAGTCGTTCGCTATGCTGTCCACGATCTCCTCGAACTGGTCGATCGCGATGAGGACCTTCCGGTCCTCGCCAAGCTGCGATCGGAACCACTTCTGTGCCTGTGTGGCGGCACGGTCGAGGTCGGGACAGCCGATGAGGGGAAACGTCTCGTCGGGCGCGGCCCAACCCAGTTCGGACGCGACGTGCCGACAGAATGCCTCGATAGGCCGTTGGCTTCCACTTCTGTGTAACATGATGTCCGTTGGGCGGAACGTCACATAGTCGAACCCGAGATCGGCGGCCATCTGTGCAACCCGAACGTTCATGAACGACGACTTGCCGACGCCGCTGGCACCGTCGATGCGCAGGACGGTTGCCTGTCCGCCTTTCTGGAGCGGCTCGAACAACGCAAGGACCTGCGCGATGGCGCCGTCCCGTCCGAAGTAGCGGTCGACGTCCTCCGGCACGTAGTGCTCTAGCCTCAGGTAGGGATTGGAAACTACCTCTGCAGGCACGTCCAAAATACGGTTCAGCAGCTGAGTGGCGAGAAAGGCGCTCCTGTCCTGACTGATATCGCGGGTAATCGGAACCCCGAGATCTTCGAGCCAGGCAACTAGGTTTTGGGTCCAGGTGTCCCGTTTCAGCGCTTCGCCTCCATCAAGCACCTGGAGCGTTCTGCCCGATAGATGTGTCTCGACGATCAAACGGGTCAGGACCGTTACGGGGACGGCGCCCTCCTTCCGGAATGCAAGGCGCTGGTGGGCGTCGTATGCCTCGGCGAAGAACAGTCCAGTCGGCGCCTGGGGCGAGGCCAGGCACCCGTGTTCGGCCAACCGGTCTTCGAATGTCGTGTCACTTCGGATCGGTGCGTCGAGCGCTCCCCCAATCAGCGCGACCGTTCCGCCATGGGGCGCCGCGTCGCAATGGAGAACCTGCTTCCACATCCGGGCAGACTGGAAGGTCCTTTCGACCTCGCCGGTACCGAGCCTCCAACACTGCACTCCGAGGTCGTAGTTCTCGGGCAGTCTTTCCATCGCCGCCCCAACCGCGCGTTCGAAATCCTCCGTCCAAGCTGTTTCGGACTGATCGGCGCAGATCACGAGATTCGGCATTCCTTCGAGAAAGCCGAAGGATCTCCGCGCCTGGTTGAAGTCCGGCGCGAGGCCCGCAACCTTGTCCGACAAGCGATCAAGACCTTCCACGACGCCGCGCATATCGTCTACGATGGAGCCGACGCCGTCCTTGATCTCCCGCATATCCCGGTCCAGTTCTTCCCTGTCGGCCTCTAGCTGCGTGCGGACGCTCTGAAGTTCTTGCGCGTCATCTCCTCCCCGAACTTCTTCGAGGATCTGACCCAACGTCGCTTCGATGGTCCGGTGCTCCAGCCGCTCGACCGCAATCAGGAGGGAATTGGCATCGTCGGGATATAGCTGCGGGTTGCGCATGATATGCGCAATCTTGTCGACGAGAAGATAGGCGAAGTTGCGACCCGCCGCATGGTCTGCCGCACCGTCGCCGTCGATGACGCTTGTCAGAAGCGGGGGCAGCGGATCGCCGTGCTGACCAACCTTGCTATCGAGCCAAGCCGTGAACTCCAGATTGATTAGATCGCGTTCGTCCGGACGCGTCTGCCGGAGCATATGGTCTGACACCATATTGAGAATCAACGGAATATGCCTATCAATTGGAATTTCCGGGAGCGTGTTATCCGTTGTTAGCGTGAGCGAGACCGCCTCTGCCGCTTCCCGCGCCAAAGCGCAGACGCGGTCGAGCTCGACCTTGGCGGCAGATGGCATCCCACCGTCCCTTGCGGAAGCGGTCGCGGTGTCCAACGCACTGACGGTGGCGAGGGCCCAGGCGCTGCGGAACGCCCGTGTGACCCGGTGATTTTCGGGAACGTCGTACCGGACGTAGCCACTCAGCTGGATTTTTTCCTTTAGCCGTTCACCGAGATCCGGCTTGAGCAGTTTGATGGTCTTTCCGAGGACCTTGCTCGTGCCCACGAGCGCGCCCAGAACCTGCGTAGCGCCTGTAACATCAACCAACTTGCTCACTCACGTTACTCAGGCCCGAACCACATCCTAGCGGCTGAAAGGCGGATGAGAACCCGATTCGCGCAGTACCGTGCCGATCTCGGCTGATGTCAGTCGAGGTTCAGTTCAATCTCACGCTGCAGCTTCAATACAACCTTGCCAGAATGAAGTTTCCGCGCCATCACAAGTCCCCCTTCAAGGGCCGACGTACTGGCCAAGTCTTAGGAGGGAAGGACACCGCCAATGTTATCGATTGTAAGGCTTGCTGAATCCGCAAGCGTCAGGGCCCGGCTATGTCTGCTGAGAGTTCAAAACAGGTTCTTGACTCGATGCGGCAGATTTTCTGAATCCCATCAACGGGCCCCGTCACGAAGTATTGGCCCAAACGCCAAGCATTTCCGACCCAGACCGATCTTTCGTTGCGGCCGGTGCTAAGGTCGGCATGGCGGGACGAAGCCGCCGTTGACCAATACAGCGTGAACGTCGGCTTGAAGGCGACTGAATTTAATGGCCACCAAAAGACGCCACCACGTGAGCTTCAGTAGATATTCCAGTTTCCCGAGCCAGCCAAAACAGGGTGGTGGCCGCCGATGCTATTTTGATGCTTTGCTGAACTGCGGTTTCCAAAGTATCAGGCGCAGGCGAATTTTGAAGTGTCTCTGCATCCATCAGAATTCTGTCGCGCCGTCTCTGATACCCTCGTCCGAAAAAACCTTCCTGTTCGACAACTTCAGGAAGGTCGTTTGCCGCAACTTGCACAAACTCAAGGCCTCTTTGGGTCTCAAAGTGAAGGCAGGCAATGACTTGAGACGGTATGGCAATTCCGTTCTTCCCACTACAAATGTCGCCCATGCGCTGGATGCACGTAGATTGGAGTGCATCGCGGAACTCTGCTTCTGCGCCGTCAACTGCGGCCAAGCAGGCAATGTAATTTGGATTGAGGTCTTGGGAAAGGTTGTCGGGGACATGGTCAGCGACAGCAATGAGAGGCAGGCCAATGACAGCCGAAAGAACAATAGATGCGCGAATGCCTTGTACTAGCAAAGTTTCAGCCTCCATGTTCGTGCGACAGCTTTGCGCGATTCAGGTGGACATATCTAATCTCGGACGTTCGTGCAAACCGCAGCATTAGTTACAATGGGCTCGAAGCGGACGTTCGTCCTATCTCCTCCGCCCGAGCTTCCGCGCCGACCGACCCCTCCTGACACCTACCCCGAAATGTGAATTCCCCCTCCCCAAGGGACCCCAAAACGTACAAAACGCTCCCCATGACACAAATCATCAGCCTGGACGGCACCCCGCTCTCGCCCCTCTGCTTCGGCGCCATGCAATTCGGCGGGACCGCCGACGAGGCGGCGAGCCGGGCGATGTACGATGCCTGCCGGGCAGCGGGGGTGACGTTCTTCGACACGGCCCATGTCTATACCGGCGGTGCGTCGGAGACCTTCTTGGGCAGGTTCGCGGCGGACGAGCGCGACGGACTGATCATCGCGACGAAGGCCGCCTATGCGGGCGGGGCCGGGAGGCGTAACATACTGGAGTCGCTGGACGACAGCAGGACGCGCCTGGGGATGGACGTGATCGACGTGCTCTACCTGCATCGCTGGGACGGGGAGACGCCGCTGGAGGAGAGCTTCGGGACGCTGGCCGAACTGCGCGAGGCGGGCACGATCCGCCACGTCGCCGTCAGCAACTTCGCCGCCTGGCAGGTGATGAAGGCGCAGGCGGTGGCCGCGACCTTCGATATCCGGATCGACATGATCCAGCCGATGTACAACCTCGTGAAGCGGCAGGCGGAGGTGGAGATCCTGCCGATGGCCGCCGATCAGGAGATTGCCGTCGCGCCCTATTCGCCCCTTGGCGGCGGATTGCTGACGGGGAAATATGCCGCGGGCGGCGCGGGTCGGCTCAGCACCGATGAGCGCTACGCCGCGCGCTACGGTCAGGACTGGATGCACCGGACCGCCGCGGCGCTTGCCGATCTGGCTGCCGAAGCGGGGATGGATGCGGCGACGATGGCCGTCGCCTGGGCCGCCCGGCACCCCGCCGTGACCGCCCCGATCATCAGCGCGCGCTCCACGGAGCAGCTCGCCCCGTCGCTGGCCGCGATGGAGGTGACGCTGGGCGATGATCTCTACGCGCGGATCACGGCCCTGTCGCGCGCGCCCGCACCGGCGACCGACCGGCTGGAGGAGGCGGGGTAGGCGGACATGCCTCCGCAATAGGCATCAAAGGACGGAAACAGAGCGGTTCCCGACGGCACGCTTGAGGCCCCCCGGGCCGCATGTATGAGTCTCCGTCATGGATACGGATTTCATGGTGATCGGCGGGGGTATCGCCGGATTGGGCGCCGGGGCGGCGCTGGCCGACCTTGGCCGGGTCGCGTTGTGGGAGGCGGAGGCGAGCCTCGGGACCCATGCGTCGGGGCGGTCGGCGGCCCTGTTCGAGGAAAGCTACGGCGCGGCGCCCGTTGTCGCGCTGAACCGCGCGTCCCGGGCGGCGCATGCGGAGAACGGCGACCTGTCTCCCCGCGGCCTGCTCCTGGTCGGGATCGCGGGGGAGGAGGAGACATTCGCCCGCGACCTCGCCGGGATGGCATTGTCGCGGATGGAGGTGACGGATGCCCGGGCGCTGGTCCCGATTCTCTCGGACGCGGTGACGCGGACGGCCCACGACCCGGACGCCTTCGACCTCGACACGGATGCCATGCAGCAACGGGCAGCCCGGACCATCCGGGCGGCGGGGGGTACCGTCGAGACGGGGCGTCCGGTGACCGCAATCATCCCCGAGGCGGGCGGCTGGCGCGTCACCTCCGGCACCCATTCGATCTCGGCGCGGATGGTGTTCGACGCGGCGGGGGCCTGGGCCGACGGGATCGCGGCGATGGCCGGGGTCGCGCCGCTGGACCTTGCGCCGCTGCGCCGCTCGGTGGCGCGGATCCCGGCGCCCAGGGGCCACGACGTCCGCGGCTGGCCCATGCTGCTGGGCGCTGGGGAACGGTGGTACGCCAAGCCCGATGCCGGTGCCCTGATCGTGTCCCCCGCCGACGAGACGCCGTCGGAGGCGATGGATGCCTGGCCCGAAGACGAGGCGCTGGCCGAGGGGCTCGACCGCTACGGTGCGGCGGTGACCGCGGCGCCGACGCGGCCCATCTCCCACTGGGCGGGGCTGCGGACCTTCACGCGGGATCGGTGTCTGGCGATCGGACCGTCCGAGGTGCCGGGCTTCTGGTGGGTCGCGGGGCAGGGGGGCTACGGCTTCCAGACATCGCCCGCCGCGTCGCGCCTGCTGGCCGATCTGGTGGCCGGGCGCGCGCCGGACCTGGACGCGGAGATCGTGGCCGCCACGGCACCCGGGCGCTTCGCGTGATGCGCAAGCTCACCCTGCCCGACAGCGCCGCGCCGCCCGACGGGGCCGGGCGGATGAGCGCGCCCGCGGCCGCGCGCAACCTCGGCCCGATCCTCGACGTGCTGCTGCCGCGCCTGCCGCGGAAGGGAAACGTGCTGGAGCTTGCCTCGGGCACCGGACAGCATATCGCGGCACTGGCCGCGCACCGTCCCGATCTCACATTCCACCCGACCGAGCCGGACCCGGAGCGACGTGCCGCCATCGACGCCCGCTGCGCCGGATTGACCAACGTGGCCCGGACGGGCGACCTCGACGCCTGCATCCCGGGCTGGGCGGCGGAGGGACGGGCGGACGGGATCGTGGTCGTGAACCTCCTGCACCTGATCTCGGAAGGAGAAATGTCGGTCCTCCTGGACGAGGCGGCGCGGGCGCTCGCCCCTGGCGGGCTGTTCGCGATCTACGGACCGTTCCTGCGCGACGGGGAGAGCACGAGCGACGGCGATCGCGCCTTCGACGCGGGCCTCCGGGCGCAGGACGCGGCCATCGGCCTGAAGGACGAGGGCGTGGTGCGGACCGTCCTGACGGTGCTCGGTTTCGACGTGAAGGCGGTGGAGATGCCGGCCAACAACCTCATGCTGCTGGCCCGCAAGGCCCCGGAGGCGGAGGGCGTCTGATCCGTCAGGTCAGACGCGGCAGGAGCCCGTCCAGAACGGTCCGCGCAGCATCGTCCCATTCCGCCATGCGCGACCGGAACAGCGTCGCTTCGCTGCCATGGATCAGGCCGTCCGCCAGCACCTTAAGGTGGTTGGCGCGCAGCGTCTCGCCGGTGGAGGTGATGTCCGCGATGGCCTCCGCCGTGCCGTTCAGGACGGTGCCTTCGGTCGCTCCCTGACTGTCCACGAGTTGATAATCCGCAACGCCGTTTTCCCGCAGGAAGGTCCGCACGAGCCGGTGATACTTCGTTGCGATCCGCAGGCGGTGGCCGTGGATCGCCCGGAACTGCGCCGCGACCGCATCGAGATCGTCGAGCGTGTCGACGTCGATCCAGGCGCGGGGCACCGCCAGGATCAGGTCCGCGTGTCCGAACCCCATGGATGCCACCGTTTCCACCCGCGCGTCCCAGCCCACCAGTTTCTCGCGGACGAGGTCGCTGCCGGTCACGCCGAGATGGATGCGCCCGGCGGCCAGCTCCCGCGGAATTTCGCCCGCCGAGAGCAGGACGAGAGCGATATCGGCCCCCTCCACCGCGCCCGCATATTCGCGGTCCGAGCCGGTGCGGGTGAGCGTCAGGCCGCGGGCCCCGAACCAGTCGAACGTCTTCTCCATCAACCGTCCCTTCGAGGGCACGCCGAGACGGATCATGGCCGATCCTCCAGCAGGCCGGGCCGGATCACGCCGCCCACCGCCGGAACGCCCCGGCCCCGGCCCAGCACCGCGGTCAGCGCGTCGTAGCGGCCGCCGGTGGCCAGCGGCGGCTGCCCGGGGCTGCCCGGGGCCGAGAGGGTGAAGACGAAGCCGTCGTAATATTCCATCGCGGTCCGGCCCCGCGCGGGCGCGAAGGCGAGCGTTTCGGGGTCGATGCCGCGGCGGGCCATCGCCTCCGCCCGCGCCTCCAGCCGGTCCGCCGCGTGTGCCAGCGAGGGCAGGTCCACGGCGAGATCGCGCAGGGGCGGGATCGCGGCCGCCATGGTCCCGTCGAGGGCGAGGACGGCGTCGAGCACCTCCGCCTCCGTTGCGGAAATCGGCGGCAGCACGGCATCTTCGGCCAGAGCGGCCAGCCGGGCGGCGACCTCCCCCGCTTCGCGCAGCCCGACCGACGGCCCCGCCGCCTCGATCAACTCCAGTGGGTCGCTCGCCTCCAATTGTGCCAGAACCGCGGCCCGTGGCGCCGGGATCCCGACCCGGCCCGTGAACCGTTCCATCAGGCGGCGGAACCTGACCGGCCGCCAGATATGGCGGCGCAGGGCGGCGCGGCGGCGCGCGCTGGTCCCGAGCCCCTCGACCGCGGCGATCAGGATGCCCAGATCCCCCGTCGCCGCGACCGGCGTCCAGGGGGCCAGCACCTCGGTCATCAGCGCGAACACCTCCGCATCGGCATCCGCCGGGCGGTCGCGGTCGAACACCTCGTAGCCGACCTGGAGGTATTCGCGGGCGCGGGCCGCATCCTCCTCCTGCCGCCGGAACACCTCTCCCGCGTAGCAGTAGCGGGCGGGATCGGCGCCCCGCTCCATATGCGCCTGCACCACGGGGACGGTGAAGTCCGGGCGCAGCATCATCTCGCCCGCCTGCGGATCGGTGGTCACGAAGGCGCGCGCGCGGATATCCTCGCCGTAGAGATCGAGCAGGGTGCCAGCCGGTTGAAGGATCGCGGCCTCCACGGGGGAGGCGCCCGCGTCGCGGAACCGCGCGAGGATTTCGGCGGCCCGGGACCGGTCGGCGGCGGAGATCATTCGGTCCGCGTCGGCCCGAGGCCCATGCTGGCGAGGTGATCGACGAGGCCGTCGAGCGGCACTTCGGTCTGCGACGGGTTCTCCTTCCACTCCTCGACGCTCGCGTCCTCGGCCAGCTTGGCGCCGAGGATCAGGTCCTTTACCTGCACCACGCCCCGCGCGGCCTCGTCGCTGCCCTGGATGATCGCGGCGGGAGAGTTCCGCTTGTCGGCGTATTTCAACTGGTTGCCGAAATTCTTCGGGTTGCCGAGATAGACCTCCGCCCGGATCCCGGCGCCCCGCAGCGTGGCGCAGATCGCCTGATAATCGGCCATCCGGTCGCGATCCATCACGGTCACGATCACCGGGCCGGGATCGGCTTTCGCCGCACGGCCCTTGGCCTGCAACGCGGCGAGCAGGCGATCGACGCCGATGCTGACGCCGGTCGCCGGGACCTGCTGGCCCGTGAAGCGGGTCACGAGATCGTCGTAGCGCCCCCCGCCCGCGACCGAGCCGAAATTACGGGTCTGGCCCTTCTCGTCGGTGATCTCGAAGGTGAGTTCGGCCTCGAAGACGGGGCCGGTATAATAGCCGAGACCGCGCACGATGGAGGGGTCGATGATGATGCGGTCGGGGCCGTAGCCTTCGGCGTCGAGGAGGCTGGCAATCTGTTCGAGTTCGGAGACGCCTTCGAAGCCAACTTCAATCCCCGAAACGAGACCTTTCAGAGAACGCAAGAGGTACTTGTTGTACGCGAGTACCGCTTCCCGGCTATAGGGTGCGTCCGAGTTCACATACGCGACACCTCGGAGTTCTTTGTCGCGTTCAATTGGATTTTCGATATTGTCGGCGTACAAAGAGGCATTTCGGAAAACGTTGTTTCGCGCCATAAAGAACTGAAGAATTCTGTTCGCCTGCTGAACAGAGAGGTTGGCACCCTCAGAAAAGTCACCGCTCTCATCCTTCCGACCTTGGCGAAAAAGATCTATTACGCCTTTGGTGCCCAACCGATCCAACTTATCTATCGCCCTGAGCACGATCCCTCGTGTGTGCACGTCGTTTTCGGCGATCCCTGCCGCCTCCATTACCCCGTCCAGCACCTTCCGGTTGTTCACCCGCACCACATACTCGCCGCGCTTGATCCCCGCGGCCTCTAGCGCGTCGCAGAGCATCGCGCACATCTCCGCATCCGCGGCCACGCTTCCCGATCCCACCGTATCCGCATCGCATTGATAGAACTGCCGGAACCGCCCCGGCCCAGGCTTCTCGTTGCGCCAGACGGGACCCATCGCATAGCGCCGATAGGGCGTCGGCAACTCGTTGCGGTGCTCGGCATAGACCCGGGCCAGGGGCGCCGTCAGGTCGTAGCGGAGGGCCAGCCAATCGCCGTCCGGTGCATCCCCCTGTCCCGGCTCCTGCCAGGCGAAGACGCCTTCATTCGGGCGGTCCACATCCGGAAGGAACTTGCCCAACGCCTCCACCGTCTCCACGGCGGAGGATTCCAGCGCATCGAACCCGTAACGGTGATAGACCTCCGCGATGGCGTCGAGCATCGCCTTGCGTTCCGCCACCTCCGCGCCGAAATAGTCGCGGAACCCCTTGGGGGTCCGGGGGGTGGGGCGGCGGGGCTTCTTGGTCTTGACCATGGCGCGCGGTCCTCTCGTCGGCCCGGTCCATACGTCCCGCGCCCCCGCCCCGCAACCCGGAGACCCGCCATGCAGGAACTCGAGGAACGCATCGCCCACCTGACCCGCGCGCTGGAGGATCTGTCGGACGTGGTGGCGCGGCAGGCGGGCGAGATCGCGGTGCTGGAGCGACGTGTCGCGATGCTGATGCGTCGGGCCGCCGAGGCGGAGGCGGCGGGCGGCACCGTGCCCATGGCCGATCAGCGTCCGCCGCACTGGTAGGGCCGCGGATTCGCCGGTTGACCGCCCGGACATCGCTGACCATCGTTTGCCCATGATCCTGACCGACCTGCCGCCCGGCTTCCACGATGACCCGTTCCCCCACTACGCCGCCCTGCGCGACGCCGGTGCCGTGGGGCAGCCGGACGGGTCGGTCCTGCTCGGGCGCCATGCGGATCTCGCCGCGATCTACAAGGACAACGCCCTCTACCGCTCCGACAAGACGGAGGTCTTCGGCCCGAAATACGGCGCCGCGCCGCTCTACGAGCATCACACCACCTCGCTTGTGTTCAACGATCCGCCGCTTCATACCCGGGTGCGCCGGGTCCTGACCGGAGCGCTGACGCCCCGGGCGCTGGATCGTCTGCAACCGCGGCTGGAGGCTCTGGTGGACCGGCTGCTCGACGGGCTGGAGGGGGAAGTGGACGCGATCGAGCGGTTCGCCGCCGCCATCCCGGTCGAGGTGATCGGCGACCTGCTGGCCGTCCCGCCCGACGAACGCGCGCCCCTGCGCGGCTGGTCGCTGGCGATCCTCGGCGCGCTCGAACCCACTCTGACACCGGCGCAGGAGGCGGCAGGCAACGCGGCCGTAACCGGTTTCCTCGCCTATCTGCGCGACCTCGTCGTCCGCCGCCGCGCCCGGCCCGGCGACCCGGAGGTGGACGTGCTGACGCGCCTCCTCCGGGGCGGGGAGCTGTCGGAGGCGGAGCTTCTGCACAACTGCATCTTCATCCTCAACGCGGGCCACGAGACGACCACCAACCTGATCGGCAACGCGCTGTGGCTGCTGGACCGGCATCCGGACGGCCGGTCCGGGGATCCCGCGGCGATCGTGGAGGAGGTACTGCGGATGGAGAGCCCAAACCAGTTCGGCAATCGCCAGACGACCGCGGAGGTCACGCTGCATGGGATGACGATCCCGGCGGGTACCGATCTCCACCTCTGCATCGGGGCGGCGAATCGTGATCCGCAGGTGTTCGACGCACCCGATGCATTCCGGCCGGATCGCGGCACATCGCGGCACCTGGCCTTCGCCGCGGGGCCCCATATCTGCGTCGGCCTGACGCTCGCGCGGATGGAGGGCCGGGTGGCGGTGGAACGGTCCCTCGCCCGCTTCCCCGACTACCGCGTGACCGGATCGCGCCGGGGAGAGCGCGTGCGGTTCCGGGGATTCGAGCGTCTGGAGGTGGCGCTCGGCTGAGACGTTCGCCTCCGGCGGGAATATTTCCATAGCAAAGAACGGCGTGACCCTGTCATAGGGCCGCCGTTTGCTTGGGGGCCGAACGACGGGGCATCTTCGCTCACGGCCATCGGCATTCCTGCCTGTTCCGCCCGGCCGTTCTGGCGCAATCGGTTTGAGGGAAGGTTGACGGCCCCCTCTTTGCTCGGGAAATATTCCCGCCGGAGGCTCCGCAGGTCGGTCCGGGCGCCCCGGATCACGGCCTACGCTTCGGCCACGGGAATGTGTCCGTCCAGCTCGTCCTCGATATGGGCCCGGATGATCGCGTCCATGTCCGGCTCCGCCTCAAAGCCCAGCGACCGGGCCCGCGCGGGATCGAAGGCCTGAGGCCAGCCCGCGACGATTCCCGCGACCGTCGCGTCCTCCCGCCGCTCGATCAGGCCTGCCGCCTTCGGGCCCGCGACCCGCTCCAGCGCCGCGATCTCGTCGGCCACAGTGGCATCCACCGCCGGCAGGTTCAGCGCCCGGTCCTGGCCCAGCGGTTCCAGATCCATCTCGGCAGCATGGAGGAGAAACCCCACGGCGGAGCGGGGCGAAGCGAACCAGTGGCGGGTCGTGTCCGGCACCGGCAGGATCGCGGATTGCCCTATCAGCGGTTCGCGGAGGATCGAAGAGTAGAAGCCGGAGGCCGCGGCGTTCGGTTTGCCCGGCCGGATGCAGATTGTCGGCAGCCGCAGCGAGATGCCGTCGAGCACACCCTTGCGGCTCAGGTCGTTGATGAGAAGCTCGCCCATCAGCTTCTGGGTGCCGTAGCTGGTCAGGGGCATGGGCTGGACGTCGTCGCCGATCACGTCGGGCAGCGGCGCGCCGAAGACGGCGATGGAGGAGGTGAAGACGAGGCGCGGGCGATAACCCTCCTGTGCCGCGATTGCGTCGCACAGGCCGATCGTGCCGTGCAGGTTCACGGCATAGCCCTTGGCCGTATCCGCCTCGGCCTCGCCGGAGACAATCGCGGCGAGGTGGAAGATCACGTCCGGGCGCGCCTCGATCAGGGCGGGGGCCGCAGCGGGGTCGGACAGGTCGGCGGCCAGCGCCGCGCCGGGGACGCCATCCGGCAAGACCGGCGCCACTACGTCCACGAGCGTAAGGCCGGTGATGTCCACCCCCTGAAGCGTGCCCCGCGCGACCAGCGCGTCCGTCAGCTTGCGGCCCACCATGCCCGCCGCGCCGGTGATCAGGATCTGCATGTTGGTCCCCCTTGGATGTCGGAAGTCACGCTAGGGGAGAGGGCGCGGAGGGGCCAGCCCCGACCCGCGTCCTTCGCAATATGATGTCGCCCGGCGGGACTCCCCCGCGTTCTGACGGTCGGACCGCCCATTCGCGAGAGACCGCCGCCGTGTCAAAGCAGGCCGTCGGCCCGGAACAGGTCGGCCATATCGACGGCCGGGCGCGGTCCGACATGGCCGATGACCTCCCGGGCGCAGGCGACGCCCATCCGCGCGGCCACCTCCAGATCCCGCCCGATGGCGAGGCCGTAGAGGAAGCCCGCCGCGAACTGGTCGCCCGCCCCGGTCGCGTCGACCACCTTCGCGGGCGTCACCGGTGCCGTGGCGCGCGTGTCGCCGGAGCGGATCCAGACATCCTCTCCCGAGCGGGTGCAGGCCACGATTCCGCAGACCTCCGCCGCCATCCCGAGGGCGCGGTCGAGGTCGTCGGTCTCGTAGAGCGTCGTCCATTCCGCCGCGTTTCCGATGGCGATGTCCATGTCCTCGGCGATCAGGCGCTGGAAGTCGGCGCGGTGCCGGTCGGCGCAGAACGGGTCCGAAATCGTGATCGCGGACCGCCCGCCCGCTTCCTTCATCTTCGCGGCGGCCTCGGCGAAGGCGGTCTTCCCCTCGTCCTTGTCGAAGAGATACCCTTCGAGGAACAGGATCCCACCGCCCCCGAACACGTCCGGCACGTCCGCCGAGGAGATGTCGGCCCCGGCCCCGAGATAGGTGTTCATCGACCGCTCGCCGTCCGGCGTGACGAAGATCATCGACCTGGAGGTCGGCAGCTTCACGTCCATCGGATCGTTCGGAAACGCCGTGCCCGAAGCCGCGAGCGTCTCGGCGTAGAACCGGCCCAGCGCGTCGTCCTTCACCTTGCCGATGAACGCCGTAGACAGGCCCAGCGCGCCGATCCCCGCGAGGCTGTTGGCGACCGAACCGCCCGGCGCCTGCACCCGGTCGGTCATGGCGGCATAGAGCAGTTCGCCCCGCTCCCGCTCGATCAGCTGCATGATGCCCTTCTCGATCCCCATCTGGTCGAGAAAGCTGTCGTCGGCGTGGGAAATCACGTCGACCACGGCATTGCCGATGCCGATCACGTCGAAGGCTTTGGTCATGGACGGGTCCTCGATTGGGGGGCGAAGGCGCCTGCATCCGGCGGGCCCCCGCGATTCGATGTCTGGAACGGGATGGATGAATTTGCGGTTAAGGCGTCCGCGCCGCAGGGCCGCTTCACGCGGTCTTGTCCTCGTAGGGGCAAAGGTCCCGGATCAGGCAGGCGGGGCATTTCGGCTTGCGTGCCACGCAGACATAGCGCCCGTGCAGGATCAGCCAGTGATGCGCGTGGCGCTGATAGCGGGCGGGGACGTGATCCTCCACCGCGCGCTCGACCGCCTCGACATCCTTGCCCGGCGCGATGCCGGTGCGGTTGCCGACCCGGAAGATATGCGTGTCCACCGCCTGCGCCGGGTGGCCCCACCACATGTTGAGGACCACGTTCGCCGTCTTGCGGCCCACCCCCGGCAGCGATTGCAGCGCGGCCCGGCTGGACGGCACCTCGCCGTCATATTCGTCGACGAGGATCTGGCTCAGCTTCAGGACGTTCTTCGCCTTGTTGCGGTAGAGGCCGATGGACTTGATGTGTTCGGTCACGGCCTCCAGACCGAGGTCCAGCATCTTCCGCGGACTGTCCGCCCTGGCGAACAGGCTGCGGGTGGCCTTGTTGACGCCTGCATCCGTCGCCTGTGCCGACAGGGCCACGGCGACCACCAACGTATAGGCGTTCAGATGCTCCAGCTCGCCCTTCGGCTCGGGCTCCGCCGCCTCGAACCGGGCGAAGATCTCGGAGATCGTGGAATAGGGAAGCTGCCTGGCCATCGGCTCCGTATCGCAATCCGTCCGGCGCGGGGCAAGCGGGCAGGCGCGATGCGCTTGCGCAGGTTTCGGGTCGCGCGGGGGGCGGGCGCGCGTGCTAGACGGGTCCGGACCCCAGCAGGAGGCGCGCATCCCATGTCCCGACACGATCCCGTCCCCACCGTGCCCGCCGCCGATCAGGGCCCCGCGCCCGGCATGGAGGGACGCTACCACTACGCGCTCATGCGGCGGGCCATCGACCTGATCGACGCGCGCGCGGGCGAGGCCCCCTCGCTGGAGGAGATGGCCGCCGAGATGCACATGAGTCCCGCCCATTTCCAGCGCGTCTTCTCCGCCTGGGCCGGGGTCAGCCCGAAGCGGTTCCAGCAATACCTCGCCCTCGGCCATGCCAAGGCGCTGCTGAAGGACCGCTTCACGCTGCTGGACACCGCCGCCTCGGCCGGGCTGTCGGGAACGGGGCGGCTGCACGACCTGTTCCTGCGGTGGGAGGCGATGTCGCCCGGCGACTACGCCCGCGGCGGCGCGGGCCTCGCAATCCGCCACGGCTGGTTCGACAGCCCCTTCGGCGAGATGCTCGTCATGGCGACGGATCGCGGCCTCTGCGGCATGGCCTTCGCGGCGGAAACGGGGCGGGAGGCCGCGCTCGCAGACATGCGCGCCCGCTGGCCCGCGGCGGATCATGCGGAGGACGGGGCCGCCATCGCCCCCCTCGTGGCCGACCTGTTCCGCGGGGCGGGGGAGGCGCGGCTGCACCTGATCGGGGCGCCGTTCCAGATCAAGGTCTGGGAGGCGCTGATGGAGATTCCGTCCGGCCACGTCACCACCTATTCGGAAATCGCGGCCCGGATCGGTAATCCGCGCGCCGTCCGCGCGGTCGGGACGGCGGTGGGGCGCAACCCCGTGAGCTGGCTGATTCCCTGCCACCGGGCGCTGCGGAAATCGGGCGGATTGGGCGGCTATCACTGGGGTCTGCCGGTCAAGCGCGCCATGCTCGCCTGGGAGAGCAGCCGCCGCGACGCGGGCTGAAACGTTCTGTCCCCGGCATGTTATTGCCTATCGCCCTCCGCGGGACCCATTCCCGGCGGAGCGCCGCCCGTTCCGGTCCTCTTGCGCAGCGGGGGATGAAACGGCAGATCCGGGCAGGCATGCAACATAACGTGGCGACAGGCCACGCAATGGGAAAGACGGACATGACCCTGACAAAGACCCCCCTCATCGTAGGCCTCGCGGCCGCCCTCACCCTTGCCGGCTGCGTCACCTCCCCCCCGGGCGAGCCGAACCGCACCCGCAACGGCGCGCTGATCGGTGCCGGCGTGGGCGCCGCGGCGGGCGCGATCCTCGGCGACGGCAGCCGGGCGGACGAGATCGCCGCCGGTGCCGCCATCGGCGGCCTCGTCGGCGCGGGCGTCGGCCAGCAGCTCGACCGGCAGGCGGCGGACCTGCGCCGTCAGCTCGGCGACGACCGCATCACCATCACCAATACCGGCCAGCAGCTCATCGTGACGATGCCGCAGGACATCCTCTTCGCCTCCGGCAGCGCGCAGCTTCGGCCGGACCTGCAATCGGACATCCGCGCCCTGGCCGGAAACCTGCAGCAATACCCGAACACCACCGTTCAGGTGATCGGCCATACCGACAGCGACGGCGCCGCCGCCTTCAACCAGCAGCTTTCGGAGAGCCGGGCCCGCGCGGTCTCGGGCGTGCTGATCGGTCAGGGCGTGTCCTCCGCCCGCATCGTGCCCATCGGGCGTGGCGAGGCGCAGCCGATCGCGACCAACAACACCGCCGCGGGCAAGCAACAGAACCGCCGGGTCGAGATCGTCATCACGCCCAACGGCTGACCCACTCCCGCACCGCACCATCGGGAGGGCCCCCGGCAGCGATGCCGGGGGCTTTTTGCTTGGCGTCGGGTCCTGGGCGATCCTATCTGTCGACCAATCCGAGGGAGGCCGTCCGCGATGCCGTTCCAGCCGGTCGAGGCTCAGAAGCGCGCCGCAGCCGTCATCCGCCAGGTCGAGACGCTGATCCTGCGCGGCGTCCTGCGCCCCGGGGACCGCCTGCCGCCGGAGCGGGAGCTGTCGGAGCGGCTCGGCGTCTCCCGGCCCAGCCTGCGGGAGGCGGTGGCGGAGCTTCAGGCGCGGGGCCTGCTCGATACCCGGGCCGGGTCCGGCATCTACGTCGCGGACGTCCTCGGCTCCGCCTTTTCGCCCGCCCTGATCCGCCTCTTCGCGAGCCACGAGGACGCACTGCTCGACTACATCGCGTTCCGCCGCGACATGGAGGGGCTCGCCGCCGCCCGGGCCGCCGCGACCGGATCGGACACGGATCTGGCCCTGGTCGGCGCGATCTTCGCGAAGATGGAGGCGGCCCACGAAAGCGGCGATCCCGCGCGGGAGGCGGCCCTCGACGCGGATTTCCACATGGCCATCGTGGAGGCGAGCCACAACGTCGTCATGCTGCACATGATGCGGTCGATGATGGACCTGCTGCGCGAGGGCGTGTTCTACAACCGCGCGATCATGTTCCGGCAGCGCACGACCCGCGCGGCCCTGCTGGACCAGCATCGCGCCATCAACGACGCGCTGCAGGCGCGGGACGCGGACGGCGCCCGGGCGGCGGTCGAGACCCATCTGGCTTTCGTGCGCACCGCGCTGGCCGACCGGCGCGAAGCCGACCGCCACGAGGGGATCGCCCGGCTTCGGCTGAAGAAGGAGGTCGGGGGCTAGCGACGGGCTCCGCCGCGACGGGCTGGAGGTCGGGGGGATCCGTCGGTGGGCCTTGGAACGCAAACCGAACGGACCCCGCGAACCGCAACGCATTCTCTTGCTATGCCGCGTCGTCCAAGACCTCGACCGGAACGATCCGGCTCCGGACCCAGACGCGCTTGTGCGCCTCTCGAGCGAGGTCGCGGCTTCCGAACGCAACCCGCTGCCGAGGCCCCCGATCCGCATGTCAGATCACACGCCCCGACATCACCCTCCGAACCATCCGCTCCTACCGCCCGCGCAGATACTCCATCACCGCCGGGCGCACGGACTGCTCACCGGTCTCCCGGGCCGCCGTGATGACCTCCTTCACCTCGGTCAGGTTCGCGCGCAGCAGGATGTGCTTCACCGGCCCGATGGAGGCGGGCCGCATCGACAGCGAACGCAGGCCCATGGCCGCGAAGCACAAGGCCTCCACCGGCCGCCCCGCATCCTCGCCGCAGAACGACACCGGCGTGTTCGTCTCCGCACAGCGGGCCACGATCTGCTCGATCAGGGACAGGAAGCTGACGTTCAGGGTGTCGTAGCGGCGGCGCACGCGCTCGTTCTCCCGGTCGGCGGCGAAGAAGAACTGCTTGAGGTCGTTGCCCCCGATGGAGATGAAATCCGCCTCCTCGAAGAACCGCCGCGGGGCGAAGGCCATCGACGGCGTCTCCAGCATCGAGCCCACCTCGAGGCCGCTCGGCAGGACGTGGCCGAGCGACTTCTCCCGATGGATCTCCTGCAGCAGATGCCCGCGGGCGGCCAGAAACTCCTCCATCTGGGCCACGAACGGGAACATCACCCGCAAGGGCCGCCCGTTCGCCGCCCGCAGCAGCGCCTGAAGCTGCATCCGCATGACGCCCTTCTTGTCGAGGCCGACGCGGATCGCCCGCCAGCCCAGCGCGGGGTTCGGCTCCTCCGTGGCCTTCATGTAGGGCAGGACCTTGTCGGACCCGATATCGAGCGTGCGGAACGTCACCGGCCTGCCCTGCGCGGCGTCCATCACGCCGGAATAGAGCGCCGCCAGCTCGCCCCGCTTCGGCACCTTGTTGCGCGTGAGGAATTGCAGCTCGGTCCGGAACAGGCCGACGCCCTCGGCCCCCGACCCGATCAACGACGGCAGATCCGCCATCAGCCCCGCATTCATCATCAGCTCGATCCGGTGCCCGTCCGACGACACGCAGGCCCGGTCCCGGATCGAGGCGTAGCGCGTCTGCGCCTCCGCCTGCATGGCGAGCTTCTCGCCGAAGGCGTTGCGGACCAGGTCGTCGGGCCGCAGGTGGACCACCCCCTGATCGCCGTCCACCAGGATCGGGTCCCCCGACAGCGCCTCGGTCACGATCCCCTGCGCCTGCAGCACCAGCGGGATCGCCCAGGCCCGCGCGACGATGGCCGCATGGCTGCCCACCGCGCCGTCCTCCAGCACCACGCCCTTGAGCCGCCGCCCGTATTCCAGAAGCTCCCCCGGCCCGATATTGCGCGCCACCAGCACCGCGCCGTCGGGCACCGCCCCCCGGTCCCGCCCCTGACCCGTCAGCATCCGCAGGAGGCGGTTCGACAGATCGTCCAGATCGGCCAGCCGGTCGCGCAGGTAGGGATCGGCCCCGGCCATCCGGGCGCGGGCCGCGGTCTGTTCCTTCTCCACGGCGGCCTCGGCGGTCAGGCCGGCGGCGATGTCCCCCTCCATCCGCCGCAGCCAGGAGCGGGAATAGGCGAACATGCGGAACGCCTCGATCACCTCGGTCTGCTCCGCGTTGCCCGTCGCCTGCGACAGCATCTTGTCCACCGACAGGCGCAGCTCGTCGATGGACCGGTTCAGCCGGACCAGTTCCTGTTCGGGATCGTCGCTGACGGGGTTCGCGATCACGACCCGCGGATCGTGCAGGTGCACGATGCCCTCGGCGCTGCCCTCCTGTCCGGTGACGCCGCGGAACAGGACCTGCTGCTTGTGGCGCGGCTTCAGCGCCTCGCCCTCGCCGGCGAAGGCGCCCAGTTCGGTCATCTCCGCGAGGACCATCGCCACGACCTCGATCGCGTAGGTCTCGTCCTCGGAATAGCTGCGCGCGTCCTTGGATTGCACCACGAGGACGCCCAGCCGCTCGCCCAGCCGCTGCACCGGCACGCCGAGGAAGCTGGAATACACTTCCTCCCCGGTCTCCGGCATGTAGCGGAACCCCTTCTCGCTCGGCGCGTCGGGCGTACTCAGCGCGCGGCGCATCTTCGCCACCCGGCCCACCAGCCCCTCGCCCACCCGCATCCGCGTGACGTGGACGGCTTCGGCGTTCAGGCCATGGGTCGCGCAGAGCTCCAGCGTGGTCTCGTCGCGGTGCAGGTAGATCGAACAGACCTCCGTGCCCATCGACGTGGCCACGAGATCCACGATCCGGTCCAGCCGTTCCTGCCCCGCGCCCGCCTCGGCCATGACCGCCTGCAGGCGCCGCAGGAGCTTTCGGCTGTCGCTGTCCTTGGACGTCGGCATGTCGCTCGGCCCTCCCTGTCGCGGCCCCCTATAGGGGAGGGGTGCGCCGAAGGGGAGGGGGAAGGCCGCCGCCCCGGCGCGCGCGCCCGTCCAAATCGCCCGCGCATCCGCCGCCGAAGCCCGGTGCCGTCAGGCCGTCTCCAGCCCGAACGTGTCGTGCAGCGCCTGCACCGCCAGTTCCATGTATTTCCGGTCGATCAGCACGCTGATCTTGATCTCGGACGTGGTGATGACCTTGATGTTGATCCCCTCCGCCGACAGGGCGGCGAACATCCGCGCGGCGACGCCCGCATGGGACCGCATGCCGATCCCCACGACCGAGACCTTGCTCACGCCCTCGTCCGCGATCAGGTCGTGGAACTCGATCTCCTCGCGGGCCATGGCGTCGCGCACCGCCTTCTCCGCCCGGGCGATCTGATCCACCGGCAGGCTGAAGGTCATGTCGGTGCGTCCGTCCTCGGCGATGTTCTGAACGATCATGTCCACGTTCACCCCCGCCTCGGCCAGCGGTCCGAAGATCGCCGCCGACACACCGGGCCGGTCGGCCACGGATATCAGCGTCATCTTGGCCTCGTCGCGCACGAAGGCGACCCCGGCGACCACATTGCTCTCCATGATGTCCTCCTCGGCGCAGACCAGCGTGCCCGCATCGTCCGATTGTTCCTCGAAACTCGACAGCACCCGCAGGCGCACCTTGTACCGCATGGCCAGTTCGACCGACCGCGTCTGGAGCACCTTCGCCCCCAGCGAGGCCAGTTCCAGCATCTCCTCGAACGCGATCTTCTCCAGCTTGCGCGCCTTGGAGCAGATCCGCGGATCGGTGGTATAGACCCCGTCCACGTCGGTATAGATATCGCACCGCTCCGCCCCGTGGGCCGCGGCGAAGGCCACCGCGGTCGTGTCCGACCCGCCCCGGCCCAGCGTCGTGATCCGTCCCTCCGCAGACACACCCTGGAACCCGGCGACCACGGCGACCTGCATGCCCTTGGCGAAGCGGTCGTCGAAATTGGCGGTCGGGATCTCCTCGATCCGGGCGCTGGAATGGGCCGACGACGTGCGCACCGGCACCTGCCACCCCTGCCATGACCGCGCCTCGACCCCGTTCTCCTGCAGCACCAGCGCCAGCAATCCCGCGGTCACGTTCTCGCCCGAGGACACAACCGCATCGTATTCCCGCGCATCATACAGCGGCGACGTCTCGCCCACCCAGCCGACGAGCTCGTTGGTCTTGCCCGACATCGCGCTGACGACGACGATCACCTCATAGCCCTTCGCGACCTCCACGCCCACGCGCTTGGCCACCCGCCGGATCCGGTCGAGGTTCGCGACCGAGGTGCCGCCGAATTTCATCACGAGTCTGGGCATCGGACCCCCGGTTGCCGGTCGGCTGGCCTGTTAGGCGAGCGGCGCGGCGGGGGCAAGCGCGACGGCCGGGTGGTGCGGTCAGCGGCGCGCCCAGCTAGGGGACCATTCGCGCGACAGCTCGGCCCGGCACGCATGAGCGAGCGCCAGCGCATGCCCTTCCAGCCCGCCCTCCGGGGCCGATCCCTTGCGGTCCGGGACGGCGCCGCTTTCGCCGCCGTCGAGCGCGGCCTGGAAGGATTCCATCCCCTCGCGGATCTCGGCGTTCTCGACGAGGCCCATTACGCCGTAGAACATCTGTCGGAACCGTGTCTTCGCCTCCTGTCCAACGCCTCCGACGGCCAGAGCCGAGGCAAGCTCCACCGCCTCCTCGCACCAGGCCAGCTTGCGTTCCAGGAAGGGGCGTTCGGCGGCGACGGACTGGCTGCGCAGGAACTCCGCGATCCCCCAGGCGAGGGCCAGGGCGGCAACGCCCGCGGCGGCCAGCTTGGCTAAGGTCTCCAGACTCATGCGCGCCTCCGACGACGGGGGTGGCGACAGCAGACCCGAAGCCCGCCCGCCTGTCCAGTCCGCGCCACCGGGCCGACCCCGACGATCCGGCCGTCGCGCTCTACTCCGGTCTCGGCATCCGCGCGGACGTCCTGCATTTCGACATTCCACCGCGACCGGGAAACCGATCCGCCCGGCTAGCCCGGATCCCGCATCGCGTCCTCGATGGCCCCGCGCAACTGGTCCGGCCCGAACGGCTTGTCCAGCCGCAGGATCGGACGCCCCGTGGTCTCCTCGGGCAAATCGGCATACCCGGTGGCGAGGATGACGGGCAGGTCCGGGTGCCGCTCCCGCAGGGTCCGGACCAGGTCGAGCCCCGTCATCCGCGGCATCGACTGATCCGTGACCAGAAGGTCGATCTCCCCGTTCGCCGCGAACGCCTCCAGCGCCGCGTCTCCCGACATCGCCGCCAGAACCTCGTGGCCCAAATCCTCCAGCATCCCCGCCGTTCCCATCAGGACCAGCGCATCGTCATCCACAGCCAGCACGCGCAGCCGTCGATCCGCCTTCACCGGGCCATCCCGCGGCGCATCCGCGACCGGCACGGCCCCGTCCACCACCTCCCCCGTCACCGGCAGCGGGCGAGGCGCGGTCCCTTCCGGCTCGTGCAAGCCGTCCAGCCGGAACGGGCCGCCCGATCGCTCCGCCGGTCCGTGGATCATCGAAAGCTCCAATCCGGTCCCCTTTTCCGCATCATGGCAGAGAAGATCGATCCCGTCGCCCGTTCCCGCATCGTCTGGATCCCCGGGCGGTTCGGAAAATCACCCCCGCGGGGTTCCGCGACGGTGCCTGCATCCGTGCGCGGGACCTGACCACCCCGTCGCGTCCCACTGCTCCGCCACCGGTCGCTCCCGATCCGGATGGCGAACCCGCCCGCGCGATCCGAAGCGGGCCCGCGCCTTTTGCGAACGGATCGCAATTGGTATGACGTTTGTATGCACGAATGGTGCACGTCCGTATGCACGAACGAAAAGGCGCTACTCGACCGTGACGGATTTCGCCAGATTGCGCGGCTGATCCACATCCGTGCCTTTGTGGACCGCCGTGTGGTAGGCCAGCAATTGCGCCGGGATGGCGTACAGGATCGGCGCGAAGACCGGCTCCACCCGGGGCATGGTCAGCACCTCCCAGACCCCCTCCGACGCCGCTGCTGCCCCCTCGGAATCGGTCACCAGAAGGACCCGCCCCTCCCGCGCCATGACCTCCTGCATGTTGCTCACGGTCTTCTCGAACAGGGGGTCCGTGGGGGCGAAGACGACCACCGGCATGGTCCGGTCGACCAGCGCGATGGGCCCGTGCTTCAGCTCGCCGGAGGCGTAGGCTTCCGCATGGATATAGCTGATTTCCTTGAGTTTCAGGGCACCCTCATGGGCCAGCGGATACATCGGCCCGCGCCCGAGGAACAGGATATCGCTGGCCTCCGCGAGGCGGGAGGCCAGCGCCTCGCACCGCCCCTCGATGCCCAGCGCCGAGGAGACGAGCCCCGGCAGCGCGCGCAGCCCGGCGACCAGCTCCGCCTCCCGCGCGGGGTCGATCGTGCCGCGCTGCACCCCCGCCCGGATCGCGAGGCAGAGGAGCACGGCGAGCTGGTTCACGAACGCCTTGGTCGACGCCACGCCGACCTCCACCCCCGCGTGGATCGGAAGCGCCACGTCGCTCTCGCGCGTGATGGACGACTCGGCCACGTTCACCACCGCCAGGATCGCCCGCGCCTTGCCCTTGGCATAGCGCAGCGCCGCCAGCGTATCCGCCGTCTCGCCGGACTGACTGACGAAAAGGGCCGTGTTATCAATGCCTACCGGTCCCTCGCGGTAGCGGTATTCGGAAGCGATATCCACTTCCACCGGAAGGCGGGCGAGTGTCTCGAACCAGTATTTCGCCACCGTGCAGGCGATATGCGCCGTCCCGCAGGCGACCATCTGGATCCGGTCCGTCGCGGCGAAATCGTACTCCGTCGGCGGCGCGATCCGGTCGCCCTCCACATAGGTCGCGATCACGTCCGAGAGAGTCTGCGGTTGTTCGTGAATCTCCTTGGCCATGAAGTGCCGATGCCCGGCCTTCTCGATCCGCGTGGCTTCCATGCGGATGCGGCGCGTCTCGCGATGGGTCTGCCGCCCCTCGCTGTCGAAGAACTGCGCGCCCGCTCGCGTGACCACGGCACGGTCGCCCTCCTCCAGATAGGTGAGACGATCCGTCAGGGGCCCGAGTGCGATGGCATCCGATCCCACGAACATCTCGCCGCTGCCATGTCCGATGGCGAGCGGCGACCCCGCCCGCGCGGCGATCAGCAGATCCGGCTCCCCGTCGAACAGGAAGCAGAGCGCATAGGCCCCTTCCAGCCGGTCGATGGTCGCGAAGGCCGCATCCTTCGGCGATTTCCCCTCGTTCAGGAACCGCTCGCAGAGGCGCACCACCGTTTCGGTATCCGTCTCGCTCTCCCACGGGCCGTCGAGTTCGGCCCGCAGGGCGCGGAAGTTCTCGATGATCCCGTTATGCACCACCGCCACACGCCCCGCCCGGTGCGGATGGGCGTTCGCCACGCTCGGTCCGCCATGGGTGGCCCAGCGGGTGTGGCCGATCCCGGCGAACCCGGCCAGCGGATCGGTGACCAGCAGGTCTTCCAGGTTCACGAGCTTGCCGACCGCCCGGCGCCGGTCCAGCGCGCCCGCATCCAGAGTGGCGATCCCGGCGCTGTCATAGCCGCGATATTCGAGGCGCCGGAGCGCGTCGACCATGATCGGCGCCACCTGATGATCGCCCAATATCCCGATGATCCCGCACATTCAGCGTGCCTCCTTCGCGGCGCGCAGCCGGGCCATCATCCGCCGGGCGAGCCCCTCCTTGTTGACCTGCCGCGCCCGGCCCAGCGCCAGCGCGCCGTCGGGCACGTCCATCGTCACGACGCTGCCCGACCCGGTCATCGCCGCGGCCCCGATCCGCACCGGCGCGACCAGCGCCGTGTTCGATCCGATGAAGGCATCCGCGCCGACAACCGTGCGATACTTGGAGACGCCGTCGTAGTTGCAGGTGATGGTGCCCGCGCCCACATTCGCGCGCGCCCCGATCTCCGCATCGCCGATATAGGAAAGGTGGTTGAGCTTCGCGCCCTCGTGCGACCGTGGCCGCCTTGACCTCCACGAAGTTGCCGACCCGGACGTCGCGGTCCAGCTCGGCCCCCGGGCGCAGGCGGGCGAACGGTCCGACGACGCAGCCTTCGGAGACGTGGCACCCCTCCAGATGGCTGAAGGCGCGGATCGTGGCGCCGGACTCCACCGTCGCACCCGGGCCGAACACCACGTTCGGCTCGATGGTCACGTCGCGGCCGATCACGGTGTCGAAGGCGAAGAACACCGTCTCGGGCGCGGTGAGCGTGGCGCCGGTGGCGAGGGCTTCGTCGCGCATCCGGCGCTGGAACGCGGCCTCTGCCTCGGCGAGGTCGGCGCGCGTGTTCACGCCCAGCGTCTCCGCCTCCGCGCAGGTGACGACACGCGCCGACAGCCGGGCGGCCCGGGCAAGGGCGGGGACGTCCGTGAGGTAGTATTCCCCCGCCGAATTATCCCGCCCCACCTGTCCCAGCAGGTCGAACAAAAGGCCCGCATCGGCGGCCAGCACGCCGGAATTGCACAGCCGGATGGCCAGTTCTTCCGGGCCCGCATCCCGCGCCTCGACGATCCGGTCCAACCGGTCGCCCTCCGCCACGATCCGACCGTAGCGCCCGGGATCCGCCGTCTCGAACCCGAGCACGACCACATCCGCCCCGTCGGCGCGCAGGGCCAGCATCGCCTCCAGCGTCTCGGGCCGCACGAACGGCGTGTCGCCGTAGAGGACGATCGCATCGCCCTCGAACCCCTCCATCGCCGCGCGCGCCTGCAGGACGGCATGGCCCGTGCCCAACGGCTCGTCCTGCCGGACGACAATGATGCTCTCGTCGTGCTCCAGCGCCGCCGCGCCGACGGCCTCGCCGCCCGGCCCGGTCACGACGACGACCCGCTCGGGTGCCAGAGCGTCCCCGGCCCGAAGCGCGTGGATCAGGAGCGGAGCATGGCCGACGCGGTGCAGCACCTTCGGCAGGTCGGATTGCATCCGGCTGCCCTGTCCGGCGGCGAGGACGATCAGGGCTGTGGGCATCTCGGACCTTTCCCTCGGGGTTGCGCCGTTCTACCTCGCATCGGGCGCGTCGCAAGGGCGGCGTCGGCGAAAGGACACCATCGCATGAAACGATCCGTCATCTTCGACCTCGACGGGACGCTCTGCGACACGTCCGGCGACCTCCTCTCGGCGGCCAATGCGGCCTTCGCCCGTCTCGGCCGCGACATCCGCCTCGATCTCGACGCGGCGGAGGATCGGGCGGCGGCGGTCCGCGGCGCGCGCGCGATGCTGCGCCTCGGCCTCGGGCGCGCGGGTCCCGTGGACGAGGCGGAGGTGGATGCGGGGTTCCAGCCCCTGCTCGATGCCTACGACGCCGCCATCTGCGAGCACACCTTCTTCTATCCCGGCGCGCGGGACGCGGTGGCCCGGCTGCGCGACCGGGGCGACGCGGTCGGCATCTGCACGAACAAGCCCGAGGGGCTGGCGGTGAAGCTCATGGCCGCGCTGGGCGCGACCGCCGAGTTCGACGCACTGGTGGGCGCCGACACGCTGGCCCACCGCAAGCCGCATCCCGAACATCTGGTCGAGACGATCCGGCGGGTGGGCGGCGACCCGGCCCGGTCCGTCCTGATCGGCGACACGGAGACCGACCGCAAGACGGCGCGGGCGGCGGGCATCCCCTGCGTTCTGGTGACCTTCGCGCCCGCCGGACGGTCCGTGGCGGAGTTGTCGCCGGAGGCGCTGCTCGACGATTACGGCGATCTGGAGCGGGTCCTGGGCGGCATCGGGCTCTAGCCCTTGCGCAATGCGGCGCGGATATCGGCGGTTTTCGCGGGCGCGCGGAGCGTGGCCAGAACCGCCCCCTGCCGCGCGGTGGAGAGGATGCCGTCTTTCATCTCCCGGATCAGCCAGCGGGTCCCGAGGTCGACCCACATCCCGCCTTCCAGCGTCACCGCCGGCGCCCCGGTGAGGCCGCGCACCGCGAGCTTCACCGCCTGAACGCCGACCATCGCGCCCGCGCCGGACCCGTCCTTGAGCATCGTCGGATGGTCGATGCAGCGCATCATCCGGCTGCGTGGGCCGTGATATTCGGCGATCCCCATCGCATGGGCGGTCGTGGCCCGGTCGAACCCGGCCAGCCGTGCGCCGAGCCCCGCGACCGCCACCGCGACCCAGGCGCCCGACGGGGGGGTAATCGGTGCAGGTCGCGTGCTGCGTCCAGGCGACCCGGCACGCGATCTCGTATCCCCTTGCCAGCACGTCCACGAAATCCGGCTCCGGCAGGCCATCCGGCGCCAGCGCCAGCAACCCGGCGAGCAGGCCGCATCCGGCATGGCCCTTGGCCGGGTTGAACCCGTCATGGTCGTCCAGCGCGTCGATGGTCATCCCGGCCACCAGCGCGACCCCCATCGGCGTGGCGCTGCGCGTATCGAAGGGCAGGGGGACGGCTCCGGCCATGTCCTCCGCCGCATGGTCGCGCACGATGGCCGACAGCGGCAGGATCGATCTGCGCCATCCGGTCCCCCCCAGATCGAGCAGGCACCGATGCGCCTGGGCCGACACGGCCGGGGGCAACGGCTCCGCATCCAGCAGGAAGTCGATGGCATCCACGGACCGGACCCTCGCCGCGCTTGCGCCCGCGTTCTGTTCCGAATGCGACGTTGACGCGAGGCCCGCGGGGGGAGCAACTGCGCCCATGGAACGCTTCGAGAAGTCCTTCACCCGGCAGGAGCCGATCCCCGAAGAGGCCATCGCCGCGGCGGTCGAAGTCCTGCGCTCCGGCGCGCTGCACCGCTACGGGGCCGATCCGAGTCGGGTCGCGGCGCTGGAAGAGGCGTTCGCCGCCGCCACGGGGGCCAGGCACGCGCTCGCGGTGGCGTCCGGCGGCTACGCGATGGGCTGCGCGATGCGGGCGCTGGGCGTCGCGGCGGGGGACAGCGTTCTGACCAACGCCTTCACCCTCGCCCCGGTGCCGGGGGCCATCGCGGCCCTGGGCGCATCGCCGGTGTTGGTGGAGGTGACCGAGGATCTCGTGATCGACCTCGCCGACCTTGCCGCCAAGGCCCGCTCCCTCCCCGCGGCACCCCGCCCGCGGGTCCTGATGCTCAGCCATATGCGGGGCCACATCGTCGACATGCGTGCCCTTATGGCGGTCTGCGACGAAAGCGACATCACCGTGATCGAGGATTGCGCGCATACGATGGGGGCCGCGTGGGACGGGGTTCCGTCCGGGCGCTGGGGGGCGATCGGCTGCTATTCGACGCAGACCTACAAGCATGTGAACGCGGGCGAGGGGGGGTTGATCGTCACCGACGATCCGGATCTCGCCGCCCGCATGATCCTCCTGTCGGGCAGCTACATGCTCTACGCCCGCAACGGCACCGCCCCGTCCGAGGACGTGTTCGCCCGTCACAAGGGTTCGGTCCCGAACGTGTCCGGCCGCATGGACGAGCTGCGCGCCGCCATCCTCGGCCCCCAGATCGCGGACCTGCCGCGGCAGGCGGCGCGGTGGAACGAACGCTATCGCCTGCTGGAGGACGGATTTCGGGCGGTTCCGGGCCTGTCCGTCATCGAACGCCCCCCGGAGGAGAGCTTCGTCGGCTCCTCCATCCAGGTCCTCGCGGACCGGCCCGAGGCGGTTCCGGCCTTCGTTGCCGCCTGCGCCGCGCGGGGCGTGGAATGGAAGTGGTTCGGCGCCGAGACCGCCGCCGGGTTCACCTCCGCGCACCGGCACTGGGGCTATGTCGAGCCGCAACACCTTCCGCGCACGGATTCCGTGCTCGCGCGCCTTCTGGACCTGCGGATTCCGCTCACGTTCGACGCCGCCGATTGCGCCGCTATCGGACGGATCGTCGCGGCCGAGGCGAGTGTGCTTTCGTGATGACACTGGCAGGAATCGGCGCACCGTTTTCGACAAAGCGTTTTCCTTTCGGAGTCCGTGGTCCTAGGTGACGCGTAGCCGAAGGGCCTCCGGATGGATCTGCCAACGGAACACCACCTCTGGAAAGGGACCTGCCACATGACCAAGACATTCACCATTCTCGCCGCGCTCGCGATGACCGTCGCGCTGCCTGCCGTGGCCCAGAACACCGTGACGGGCGTTCGCCAGCTCGACGACCAGATCAGCGACATTGACCGCGATGCCCGCCGCGACCTCAGCCGCGGCGAAGATTCGGCCCGCTTCGGCGAGAACGACGTGGTTCAGGGCTTCCGCGGGTCCGCCGCGCTGACCGCGTCCGGCGCCTCGGGCAACACCGACACGGGCGATCTGTCCTTCGCGGGCCGGCTGACCTACGGCGTCGGCTCCTGGAACCACCTGATCGGTTTCGCGGGCGAGTACGGCGAGTCGAACGGCGTCAACAACGAGGAAGAGTTCTTCGCGATCTACGAAGGCAGCCGCTACTTCACGCCGCAATTCTACGCCTACGGCACCGGTCGTTTCGAGTATGACAGCTTCGCCACCGACGAGCGCGACGCGTTCCTCGGCCTGGGTCTCGGCTACCGGATCTACAACACCGACCAGTTCGCCTGGCGCGTTCAGGCGGGCCCCGGCATCCGCTACATCGAGGACCAGAACGGCAATTCCGAGACCGAGCTGGCCGGTCTGGCCTCCTCGCGGTTCTACTACGGGCTGACCGACACGATCTCGCTGACCAACGACACCGACATCCTGGGCTCGGACGACAACACGGCGGTCGTGAACGATTTCGGCGTGAACTTCCGGGTCAACGACACGCTGTCGACGCGGATCAGCTACCGGACCGACTACAACTCGGACCCGCTTCCGGGCCTGAAGTCGACCGACAACACGATCGGCGTCTCGCTGGTCGTGGGCTTCTGAAGCCCGCCGCCACGGCGACCTGAAACGACAGAAGGGGACGGCAGACGCCGTCCCCTTCTTCGTGTCCGCAGGGGGGCGGGCGCGATGGATGCCCCCCCGCGACAGACGCGCGTCAGGTGATCGGGCTCAGCTCCTCGTCATTGTCGTGGACCATGAAGGTGTCCTGAGCCAACCGCCAGGTCCCGCCATGGTCGTGGATCGCCCGCAGCAGGTCGCCCGGCGACTTCGCATGGGGCATGCTCAGCCCCAGCGCGTGTGCGATCAGTTCCGAGCAGAACCACTGATCCCTCGAATGACGCCGGAAGTTGAAGAGCTGGCTGAGGACCATCGCCCACAATTCGTAGGGCTTGCCCAGTTCTCCGGCTGCCCGGTCCCACGCATCCACCCGCGCCCACGGCACGGCGTAGATGTCCCATTTCCCGTCATCGAGGGTGATGTCCTTGATCCGGACTCCCTTGTCGCGGCCCGAGGCCCCGATGCAGGTCACGGTATCGCCCCGCCGCGGCGTGTCGACCGTCCGGATCAGCTCGCAATGCGAGAACGGCGACCGGGTCGCACCGCGCACGATCCTGTCGGCAAGGGTCCCCCGCCCGCGGTAGAATGCGACGTAATAACGCTCCATCTCGTAACCTCCGGCTGTGCAATCGCGTGCAGGCTGCAGGGCGGGCGACCTTCCGTCAAGTAAGGCAAACCGGTAGACGGGGGGGCGGACGGTCGCTATGAACTGAACGGCCGTTCAATTCGCGCGGATGCGCGCCCCGGGGAGGATTGCACCATGTTCAACGCCACCATGCGGTTCGACCTCGGCGAAGACGTCAACGCCCTGCGCGAGATGGTCCACCGCTGGGCGCAGGACCGGGTGAAGCCCATGGCCTCCGCCATCGACGCCGAAAACACTTTCCCCGCCGAGCTTTGGACCGAGATGGGGGAGCTCGGCCTACTGGGGATCACGGTGCCGGAGGCGCATGGTGGGGCCGGGATGGGCTACCTCGCCCATGTCATCGCGGTGGAGGAGATCGCCCGGGCCAGCGCCTCCGTCTCGCTCTCCTACGGGGCGCATTCCAACCTCTGCGTGAACCAGATCGCGCTGAACGGTACCGCCGAACAGAAGGCGACCTACTTGCCCGGCCTGATCTCCGGCGACCATGTCGGCGCGCTCGCCATGTCCGAGGCCGGGGCGGGATCGGACGTCGTGTCGATGAAACTGCGGGCGGAAAAGCGGAACGACCGATTCGTCCTGAACGGGACGAAATACTGGATCACCAACGGCCCCGACGCGACCACGCTCGTCGTCTATGCCAAGACCGACCCGGAAGCGGGGTCGCGGGGCATCACCGCCTTCCTCGTGGAAAAGTCGATGAAGGGGTTCTCCACCTCGCCCCATTTCGACAAGCTCGGGATGCGCGGCTCGAACACCGCCGAGCTGGTCTTCGAGGACGTGGAGGTCCCGTTCGAGAACATCCTGGGCGAGGAGGGGCGCGGCGTCCGCGTCCTGATGTCCGGCCTCGACTACGAACGCGTCGTGCTGGCGGGCATCGGCACCGGCATCATGGCCGCCTGCCTCGACGAGATCATGCCCTACCTGGCGGAGCGCAAGCAGTTCGGCGCACCCATCGGGTCGTTCCAGCTCATGCAGGGCAAGATCGCCGACATGTACACCGCGATGAATTCCGCCCGCGCCTATGTCTACGAGGTCGCGAAGGCCTGCGACCGCGGACAGGTCACCCGCCAGGACGCCGCCGCCTGCGTGCTCTATGCCTCCGAACAGGCGATGGTGCAGGCCCATCAGGCGGTGCAGGCCATGGGCGGCGCGGGCTTCATGAACGACACCCCCGTCTCCCGCCTGTTCCGCGACGCCAAACTGATGGAGATCGGCGCGGGCACGAGCGAAGTCCGCCGGATGCTGGTCGGACGCGAGATGATGGGGGCGATGGGGTGAGGCTACCTGAGCTTCACCTTTCGGGACCCGTCCTCCGCCCTTCGACGGGCCACCTCTACGAGGACATCCTCCATATACTGATTAATCGACTTGGCGTCCGCGGCGGCTGCTTCTGCGATCATCCGATGGTGCTCCGGCGTAGTACGAAAGGCGAACTTGCCGGAATAGGGCCTGTCGGGCGTGAACGCCGCCTCCTCGGCCCATTGCAGATAATCGTCGACACTGTCCTGAAATGCCTGTTCCAGTTCGTCGGCGCTACGACCGGTGAAGTGAATCGTGTCACGGATCCCATCGACAATACCGTGAAAGGAACGGTCGTCCGCCTCATGCCAGATCGTCGGACTGTATCCCTTGTAAGATTTCATGGTTCGGCTCCTGCACGTGCGAGAAAGGCTCGAAGCGCTTTTACGGCGCCCTTGTCCATGACCGCTGGCCTATGTGGGGCATGTAGGATGACCCGCTCCCCATGGAGGGCGATCCGCACCCGTGATCCGGCTCCCTGGCCGATTTCCGCTCCGAGCCCTGTCAGCATGGCTTCCACCTCGCGCCATCGAATGTCGGACCGGACCGGGTCGGCAAAAACGGATGCAAGGACCTTCCTTGATTTCGCAGACATAGCTCACCTTCTCATTCGTATCGGGAAGGCGCTTACTGCGCGGGGGATGAATTTCGTCGGACCACATCGCCCGGTCCGAATTTGTGGTAGTATCATATGATGGTATCGTCAAGCGCAGGATCGGTGAGTGTTTTCCGCGCTACGCGCCCCTCACCTGAAAGTCGCCCATGAAGCTGACCTCTTCCCTCCTCCCCAATTCCGATCAGGCCCGCGCCAACCGGGCGGCCCATCTCGACGCGCTCGCCGAAATCGCCGCGGCGGCCGAGATCGCGGTGGGCGGGGGCGGCGACCGGGCGCGGGAGCGGCACCTGTCCCGCGGCAAGATGCTGCCCCGGGACCGGGTCGCGGGTCTGCTCGATCCCGGCTCCCCGTTTCTGGAGGTCGGGACCTTCGCCGGTCACGGCCTGTATGAAGGTGCCGCACCGGGCGGCGGGGTCATCGCGGGGGTCGGCCGCGTCGGCGGGCGCGACGTGATGGTCGTGTGCAACGACGCCACGGTGAAGGGCGGGACCTACTACCCGGTCACCGTCAAGAAACACCTGCGCGCGCAGGAGATCGCGGAGGAATGCCACCTTCCCTGCATCTACCTCGTGGATTCAGGCGGGGCGAACCTCCCGAACCAGGACGAGGTCTTCCCCGACCGCGATCATTTCGGACGCATCTTCTACAATCAGGCGCGGATGTCGGCCAAGGGCATCGCGCAGATCGCCGTCGTCATGGGCTCCTGCACCGCAGGCGGCGCCTACGTCCCGGCCATGTCGGACGTCTCGATCATCGTGCGGGAGCAGGGCACGATCTTCCTCGCCGGTCCGCCCCTGGTGAAGGCCGCGACGGGTGAAATCGTCACGGCGGAGGATCTCGGCGGCGGCGACGTGCACACGCGCCTGTCGGGCGTCGCCGACTACCTTGCGGAGGACGATGGGCATGCCCTCGCGCTCGCCCGTCAGATTGTACAAAATGTGAATTCGCCTTCCGCGACTTACCCCGTTTCGTACGATTTCGATCCCCCGGCCTACGACCCCGGGGAAATCCTGGACGTCGTCCCCGCCGACCTGCGGACGCCCTACGACATCCGCGAGGTGATCGCCCGGCTCGTGGACGGCTCCCGCTTCGACGAGTTCAAGGCCCGCTTCGGCGACACCCTCGTGACCGGCTTCGCCCATGTGGAGGGGGTGCCCGTCGGGATCGTCGCCAATAACGGCGTCCTGTTTTCGGAGGCGGCGCAGAAGGGCGCTCATTTCATCGAGCTGTGCTCGCAACGCCGCATCCCGCTCGTCTTCCTGCAGAATATCACCGGGTTCATGGTCGGGCGGAAATACGAGAACGAGGGGATCGCGCGCCACGGCGCCAAGATGGTCACCGCCGTCGCCTCCACCTCCGTGCCCAAGATCACGATGCTGGTCGGCGGTTCTTTCGGGGCGGGGAATTATGGAATGGCCGGAAGGGCTTACCAGCCGCGTTTCCTCTGGACGTGGCCCAATTCCCGCATCTCCGTGATGGGCGGACCACAGGCGGCGGGCGTTCTGGCGACGGTGAAACGCGACGCGATGGAGCGGGCGGGCGAGACCTGGTCCGCGGAGGACGAGGCCGCGTTCCGCCGCCCCACCGAGGAGATGTTCTCACGGCAATCGCATCCGCTCTACGCTTCCGCGCGGCTTTGGGACGACGGCATCATCGACCCGCGCAAGTCCCGGACCGTGCTCGCACTATCGCTGCGGGCCGCGCTGAACGCGCCGGTCGAGGAGACGCGCTTCGGCGTGTTCCGGATGTGAGCGATATGGACGAGTTCGAAGACCTCAACGACCGCTATCCCGGTGCGGGCACCTTCAAGTTCGGCGACGGGCCGAAGCTCTGCGATGAATTGACCGACCTGGTGATAAAGGGAAAGAAAACCGCGACTTGCGGTGCCCTGCGCGATTTTCCGGAAGGCGATCCGGGACGCCCCGAGATCGGTCGCCGCGACATCGCCACCGATTGGAACGGCACCCCCCGCATGGTGATCGAGACCACCGAAGTCACCGAGGTCCGCTTTCGCGATGTCCCCGAGGATTTCGCGCTGGCCGAGGGCGAAGGCACCTTCGCCGACTGGCGCGCCGGGCATGTCGCTTACTTCGAACGCAATGGCGGCTGGTCCGAGGATATGTGGCTGCTTTGCGAACGATTTGAGATCGTCGAGGTTCTGGAATGATTGCGTTTCAAGACGTCACGGACGCAGATGGGGGCTCTCCATGTTCACCAAGATCCTGATCGCCAACCGGGGGGAGATCGCCTGCCGGGTCATCGACACGTGCCGCCGTCTGGGCGTTCAAACCGTGGCCGTCCATTCCGACGTGGATGCGAACGCGCGCCATGTGGCGATGGCGGACGAGGCGGTGAGCCTCGGCGGCGCCGCGCCCGCCGACAGCTATCTGCGCGGCGATGCGATCATCGCGGCGGCGCGGGCGTCGGGGGCGCAGGCGGTGCATCCGGGATACGGGTTCCTGTCGGAGAACCCCGATTTCGTGGAGGCGGTGGCGGCGGCGGGGCTGACCTTCATAGGACCCTCGGCGGACGCGATCCGGGCGATGGGGCTCAAGGACGCGGCCAAGGCGCTGATGACGGAGGCGGGGGTGCCCGTCGTGCCCGGCTATCAGGGCGCGGATCAGGATCCGGACCATCTGGCGCGTGAGGCCGACGGGATCGGCTATCCGGTCCTCATCAAGGCGGTCGCGGGCGGTGGCGGCAAGGGGATGCGCAAGGTCGAGACGGCGGCGGGCTTTGCCGATGCACTGGAGGCGGCGCAGTCGGAGGCGAAGAAGGCGTTCGGCAACGACCACGTCCTGATCGAGAAATGGGTCGCGACCCCCCGCCATATCGAGGTGCAGGTCTTCGGCGACGGCAAAAGGGCCGTGCATCTGTTCGAGCGGGATTGCTCGCTGCAAAGGCGCCACCAGAAGGTGATCGAAGAGGCCCCCGCGCCGGGCATGACGCCCGGGATGCGGGCGGCCATGGGCGACGCGGCGGTCCGCGCGGCGGAGGCCATCGGCTATGCGGGCGCGGGCACGGTGGAGTTCATCGTCGACGCGACCGATGGCCTGCGAGCGGACCGATTCTACTTCATGGAGATGAACACGCGGTTGCAGGTGGAGCATCCGGTAACGGAGGCGATCACGGGAGTCGATCTGGTCGAATGGCAACTGCGGGTCGCGGCGGGCGAGCCCTTGCCCGCGGCGCAGGAGGACCTGTCGATCACCGGCCATGCCTTCGAGGCGCGGCTCTATGCCGAGGATGCGGCGAACGGGTTCCTGCCCGCGACGGGTACGCTGACCCATCTCGCATTCCCGGAGGGCGCGCGGGCGGAGACGGGGGTGCGGCCCGGCGATGCGATCTCGCCCTGGTACGATCCGATGATCGCCAAGCTGATTGTGCATGGGCCGACCCGGGCCACAGCATTGCTGCAGCTCGAAAGGGCGCTGGCGGGAACGCAGGTGGCCGGGACGGTGACGAACCTGTCCTTCCTGCGGAAACTTTCGCGGCAGGCGGATTTCGTCGCGGGCGACGTGGATACCGGGCTGATCGAGCGGGACTTCGCGGCACTGACGGCCGCGCCGGTGCCCTGTTCGCGGACCCGCGCTCTGGCGGCGCTGACCGCGCTGGGGCTGGATAAAGGGCAGGGGGCGGAGGGGTTCCACCTCTGGGCACCGCTGGCCTGGAACGCGACGTTAACCCATGACGGCGCGGAGATCGCGGCGCGGGTCGCGGCGCTGGGCGCGGGCCGGTTCTGGGTCATTGTGGATGATGCGACGCACGAGATCACGCGGGATGACGGATGGCGCTTGGATGGTGCGTCGGTCGCAGCGGAGGTCGCGCGGGGGCCGGGCGCGGTCCACGTCTTCTGGGGCAACGTCTATTCCTTCGGGACGCGTGATCCGCTGGCCGTGACGGCGGCGGGCGGGGCCGCGTCGGGCGTGGTGGAGGCGCCGATGCCTGGCCTGGTCAAGGCGGTGTTCGTGGAGGCGGGTGCGCAAGTCGCGGCGGGCGATCGGATGGCCGTGCTGGAGGCCATGAAGATGGAGCACACGTTGACGGCACCCCGGGACGGCATCGTAGCCGAAGTGCTGGTGGCGGCGGGGGCGCAGGTGGAGGCGGGCGCGGCGCTGATGCGGATGGAGGAAGAATGACGGGGCGGAGTCCGATCGTGGGCCGACCGGGGCTCCGCCCCGGACCCCGGAATATTTCCGGAGCAAAGATGCGGGCGCCAAATGGCTGACCTCGTCCTGCATCACGTGCCGCAGAGCCGGTCGGAGCGGGTGCTGTGGCTGCTGCACGAGCTTGGGGTGGCGTTCGACCTGCGGGTCTGGCCGTTCGACAAGGCGCTACGGGGGGAGGAGTTTCTTGCCCTCAACCCTGCCGGACGGGTGCCGGCGCTGGAGATGGACGAACGATCGATCTGGGAGAGCGGGGCGATCGTGGCGTTGCTCTGCGAGCGGTTCGGGAAACTGGGCCGGGCTCCCGACGACGCGGAACGGGCGGATTGGCTGATCTGGGTGCATTTCGCAGAGACGATTTCCCAGCATGTCGCGGCCTGCACGCAGCAGCACCTGATGCTGCGCGAGGACTGGATGCGCTCGGAGACGGTGATGAAGCTGGAGGCGGCGCGGATCGGGAAGTGCTTCGACGCGGTCGAAGGGCGGCTGTCGGAAAACTGGCTCCTGTCGGACTTTTCGGCGGCGGATATCTGCGTCGCGCAGGCGGCGATCATGGCGCGGCGGTTCCACCGGGTCGGCGACCGGCCCCGGATGGCGGCGTGGCTGGCGCGGTGCGAGGCGCGGGAGGGCTGGCGCGCGGCACAGGGCGGTCCGGTTCTGTATGATCGGGACTTCTACGATGTCTGAGGCGGTGGAGATATTCGAGGTCGGTCCCCGCGATGGGTTGCAGAACGAGGCTCGGGCAATCCCGGCGGCGGAGAAGATCGCGCTCATCGACCTGCTGTCGCGGGCGGGGTTTCGGCGGATCGAGGTGGCGAGCTTCGTGTCGCCGAAATGGGTGCCGCAGATGGCGGACGGGGCGGAGGTTCTGGCGGGGATCGCGCGGGTGGACGGCGTGTCCTACGCCGCGCTGACGCCGAACCTGCGCGGCTACGAGGGCGCGCGGGCGGCCCGGGCGGACGAGGTCGCCATCTTCGCCAGCGCGTCCGAGGGGTTTTCCAAGGCGAACCTGAACGCGACCATCACCGAGAGCCTGGAGCGGTTCGCGCCGGTGGCGGAGGCGGCGAGGGCGGATGGGATGCCGATGCGCGGCTACGTCTCCTGCGTGACCGATTGCCCGTTCGACGGGGCGGTGCCCCCGGGCGATGTGGCTCGGATCGTCGCGGCCCTGCGCGATCTCGGCTGCTACGAGGTGAGCCTCGGGGACACGATCGGGCGGGGCACGCCGGAGGCCATGGACGCGATGCTGGAGGCCGTGACCGGCGAGATGGAGGCGGCGCGGCTCGCGGGCCATTTCCACGATACGGGCGGTCGCGCGCTGGAGAACGTGGATGTGGCGCTGGCGCGCGGGTTGCGCGTGTTCGACGCGGCGGTGGGCGGACTCGGCGGCTGTCCCTATGCGCCTGGGGCCTCGGGGAATGTCGCGACGGAGGCGGTGCACGCGCATCTTTCGAAGCAGGGCTTCGCGACCGGGCTGGATGGTGCGATCGTGGCGGAAGCGGGCCGGATGGCGCGCGCGATGAGGGGCGGGACATGAACGGGGACACGCTGGACGTGGCGCGGGACGGGCGCGGGGTGGTGACGGTCACGCTGAACCTGGCGGAGACGCACAACGCCCTGTCGGCCGCGATGATGGACGACCTCGTCGCGCTGACGAAGGTGCTGGCTGCGGATGACAGCCGGGCGGTGATCCTGACCGGGGCGGGGAAATCCTTTTGCGCCGGCGGGGATCTCGGCTGGATGCGGGCGCAGTTCGACGCGAGCGCGGAGGTGCGGGCCGCGGAGGGGCGGCGGCTGGCGCATATGCTGCACGCGCTCAACACGCTGCCGAAGCCGGTGATCGGGCGGGTGCAGGGCAATGCGTTCGGCGGCGGCGTGGGCCTTTGCTGTGTTTGCGACGTGGCCGTGGGGGCGGACGGCGCGCTGTTCGGCCTGACGGAGACGCGGCTGGGTCTGATCCCCGCGACCATCGGACCCTACGTGATCGCGCGGCTGGGGGAGGGGATGGCCCGGCGGGTGTTCATGTCGGGCCGGAGATTCGACGCAGCGGAGGCGCGGGATCTTGGCGTGCTGGCCCGGGTGGTCCCTGCGGGCGACCTCGACGCGGCGGTGGAGGCGGAGGTGGCGCCCTACCTCGCCTGTGCGCCGGGGGCGGTAGCCGATGCCAAACGGCTCGCCCGCGCGCTCGGGCCCGCGATCGACTCGGCGGCCATCGCGCTCAGCATCGACGCGCTCGCCGCGCGCTGGGCGGGCGACGAAGCGTCGGAGGGGGTCGGCGCCTTCTTCGAGAAGCGCAAGCCGAATTGGGCCGGATAGGCCGTTCGCCCGCCGTCCCCGCTTGGCCGCCGCAGGGCGGTCGGCTAGGGTCCGGACGCGCCCCATACCGCGAAGGATCCGCCCCGATGCTCACCCGCCGCACGTTCACGCTCGCCGCCACGACACTGGCCCTCGCCGGATGCGTCGGCACGCCCTCGGCGCAGGTCGCGACCCGGGATCCCGCCCTGTCGCCGCAACCGAATCCCGGATGGTCGGCCTGGGTCGAGGCGTTCCGCGGCCGGGCCGCGGGCGCAGGTATCCGGCAGGACGTGATCGCCGCCGCCTTCCGCGACGCGGGCTACCTCCCCGGGGTGATCGAGCGGGACCGCAACCAGACCGAATTCAAGCGCTCCTTCGAGGACTACCTCGCCATCGTCGCCCCGGAGGCAAAGGTTCAGGCGGGCCGCGCCGCCTTTGCCCGGAACCGCTCCACCCTCGGTGCGATCGAGGCGCGATACGGCGTCCCCGCGCAGATCGTGGCGGCCATCTGGGGCGTCGAAAGCAATTACGGAGCCCGGCGCGGCGACATCCCGGTCACCAGCGCGCTGAGCACGCTGGCCTATGACGGACGGCGCGGCGCGTTCTTCGAGGCGCAGCTCATCGCGGCGCTGCGCATCCTGCAGGCCGGGGACACCACACCCGACCGCATGCTCGGATCCTGGGCGGGGGCGATGGGACATACGCAGTTCATCCCGACCTCCTACCTGCAATCGGCGGTGGATTTCACCGGCGACGGGCGGCGCGACATCTGGGGCGCGGATCCGTCCGATGCGCTGGCCTCCGCCGCGGCGTATCTTGCCGATGCGGGCTGGCAGCGGGGCGCGTCCTGGGCGGTGGAGGATCCGGGCGGCAACCTCACCCCCGATGCGGGTGGGCCGTCCTTCCGGACCGGACCGAACTTCCGCGTCATCAAGCGCTACAACAATTCCGACAGCTATGCGCTGGGTGTCGGCCATCTCGCGGACCGGATCGCGGGGGGCGGACCCCTGCGGCAGGGGTTCGGGCCCGACCGGTACGGCCTGACCATCACGGACCGGCAGGACTTGCAGCAGCGGCTCACCCGGGCGGGATTCGACACCGGCGGCACAGATGGCGTGATCGGCCCGAAGAGCCGGGCCGCCATCGCCGCCTGGCAACGCGCGCGGGGCCTTGCGGCGACGGGCGATCCGTCCGCGGCGATGCTCGCGGCGCTCCGCTGAGAGACTTGCGGCGACGCGCGGGGCCGCCTAGACCGGGCCGCAGCGACGGATGGAGGATCCGATGGACGTGATGCTGCGCGAATACCTGCCCATCCTGATCTTCCTCGGGGTGGCGATCGGTCTCGGGCTGGTGCTCATCCTCGCGGCCGTCGTGCTTGCCGTGCGCGCGCCGGACCCCGAAAAGGTGTCGGCCTACGAATGCGGATTCAATGCCTTCGACGACGCGCGGATGAAGTTCGATGTCCGCTTCTACCTCGTGGCGATCCTGTTCATCATCTTCGACCTCGAAATCGCGTTCCTGTTCCCCTGGGCGGTATCCTTCGCCGGGCTCACGGACGCGGCATTCTGGTCGATGATGGTCTTCCTCGGCGTGCTGACGGTCGGGTTCGCCTACGAATGGAAGAAGGGCGCGCTCGACTGGGAGTGATTCCGGCGAAGCCCTCGAACCTGTCTGTCATGGCAAGAACGCGATGGGCGGGGTTCTCCTTACCATCCCATCCCGAACCTGAGATCCGACGACATTCCACGGCGGCACGACCGAAGCTCCGGTCCCGCGCCGGAGCCATCCGAAGCGATTGAGCCAGCGCGCCCCCGCAGCCCCCCGATCCTCCCGCCATCGACCGGGGCTGCGATCCGCCGCAGGGCGAAGGGATGAAATCGACGGAAAAGGCCCCAGTTTGCGGCATGCGGGCGCGTTGACCCCCACCGGGGCGCGGGCTACACCGCGTACCGACCCCGGGGATCCCAGATGTCCGCGCGGACCCCCCCCGAGACGGAGCGTAGCCATGGGCGTGCAGACCGGACTGAACACCGCTGGTGGCGACAAGGAGCATGCGACGCAGCTTCTGAACCGCGAATTGCAGGACAAGGGGTTCCTGCTCACCTCGACCGAGGACATCATCAACTGGGCGCGCACCGGCTCGCTGCACTGGATGACGTTCGGGCTCGCCTGCTGCGCCGTCGAGATGATGCATACCGCCATGCCGCGCTACGACATGGAACGGTTCGGGACCGCGCCGCGCGCCAGCCCCCGGCAGTCCGATCTCATGATCGTGGCAGGCACGCTGACCAACAAGATGGCGCCCGCCCTGCGCAAGGTCTACGACCAGATGCCGGAGCCGCGCTACGTCCTGTCGATGGGAAGCTGCGCCAATGGTGGTGGCTACTACCATTACAGCTACAGCGTCGTGCGCGGCTGCGACCGGATCGTCCCCGTGGACCTCTACGTGCCCGGCTGTCCGCCGACGGCGGAGGCGTTGCTCTACGGATTGCTGCAATTGCAGCGCAAGATCCGCCGGACGGGGACATTGGTGCGATGAGCCTCGATACCGTCCTCTCCGAGCAGATCGAGGAGTTGTCCGCCCATCTCGAACTGCGCCAGGCGGATGCGATTTCCTCGGCCGTGATCGTGCATGGCGAGCTGACCGTTGAGACGACCGTCTCGGACATTCCCCATCTCGTCGAGTTCCTTAAGACCGACGAGCAGTGTCGCTTCGCCACCCTCGTGGACATCACGGCCATCGACTATCCCGGGGACGCGCGCCGCTTCTGCGTGGTCTATCACTTCCTGTCGATGTACCGGAATCAGCGTATCCGGGTGAAATGCCACGTCCGCGAGGACGAGATCGTGCCGTCGATCACCGGCACCTTCCCCGCCGCCAACTGGTTCGAGCGGGAGGTGTTCGACATGTTCGGCATCCTCTTCTCCGGCCACCCCGACCTGCGCCGGATCCTCACCGATTACGGCTTCCGCGGCCATCCGCTGCGCAAGGATTTCCCGACGACGGGCTATACTGAGGTCCGCTACGACGAGGTGCAGAAGCGGGTGGTCTACGAGCCGGTGAACCTGACGCAGGAATACCGGCAATTCGACTTCATGTCCCCCTGGGAAGGCGCGGAATACGTCCTTCCGGGTGATGAGAAGGGGGAGGGGAAGTGACCGATCTGACCGGCCGATGCCTCTGCGGTGCCTGCACCTTCACTGCGCGACCGGGTGGGCCGCTCGGGGCGGGGGCCTGCCATTGCGGGATGTGCCGCAAGTGGTCCGGCGGCATGTTCCTGTCGGTCGATTGCGGCGAGACGGTCCGCTTTGCGGAGGATGCGCCGACGGCCAGCTATAAGGGCAGCCAATGGGGCGAGCGCATCTTCTGCAGCCAATGTGGCTCGTCCCTCCTGTGGCAGGCCCAGGAAGGGACGCATCAGCATGTGTCGATCCACTGTTTCGACGATCCGGAGCAGTTCGAGATCGCCGTTGAAGTGTTCCATGACCGCAAACCGGCCAATTACGCCCTGGCCGGAGAGCGCAGGACCATGACGGAGGCCGAGGTCTTCGCGATGTTCGCCCCCGAAGGAGAGGCACAATGATGGACGGCGACCTGAGCCCGCCTCGCGTCTATGACGACGGATCGCACGACGCCCTGACCGGCGAGCAGCGGATCCGCAACTTCAACATCAATTTCGGGCCGCAGCATCCGGCAGCCCATGGTGTGCTGCGGCTGGTGCTGGAGCTGGACGGCGAGATCGTGGAGCGGTGCGATCCGCATATCGGCCTGCTGCACCGCGGCACCGAGAAGCTGATGGAATCACGGACCTATCTCCAGAACCTGCCCTATCTGGACCGGCTCGATTACGTCGCGCCGATGAATCAGGAACATGCCTGGTGCCTGGCCATCGAGCGGCTGACGGAGAGGCCGGTGCCGAGGCGCGCCTCGCTGATCCGGGTGCTCTATTGCGAGATCGGGCGGATACTTTCGCATATCCTCAACGTCACGACGCAGGCGATGGATGTCGGTGCGCTGACCCCACCGCTCTGGGGGTTCGAGGAGCGCGAGAAGCTGATGGTCTTCTACGAGCGGGCCTCCGGTGGGCGCCTCCACGCGGCCTATTTCCGACCCGGCGGCGTGCATCAGGACCTGCCCCCCGACCTGATCGACGATATCGAGACTTGGACGGACACGTTCCCGGCCGTGCTCGCCGATATCGACGGCCTCCTGACCGAGAACCGCATCTTCAAGCAGCGCAACGTCGACATCGCCATCGTCTCCGAACAGGAGGTCATGGACTGGGGCTTCTCCGGCGTGATGGCGCGCGGATCGGGCCTCGCCTGGGACTTGCGGCGGGCGCAGCCCTACGAGCTTTACGACGAGTTCGAGTTCCTCATCCCCACCGGGAACAACGGCGATTGCTACGACCGCTATCTCGTCCGGATGGAGGAGATGCGGCAGAGCCTGCAGATCATGAAACAGGCCATCGCCAAGCTGCGCGAACCGGAAGGACAGGGCGACATCCTCGCCCGCGGCAAGATGACCCCGCCGAGCCGGGGAGACATGAAGACGTCGATGGAAAGCCTGATCCATCACTTCAAGCTCTACACCGAAGGGTTCCACGTCCCCGCGGGCGAGGTCTATGCCGCGGTCGAGGCGCCCAAGGGCGAGTTCGGCGTGTACATGGTATCGGACGGCTCCAACAAACCCTACCGCGCCAAGCTGCGCGCCCCGGGCTTCCTCCACCTCCAGGCGATGGACCACATCTCCAAGGGGCACCAGCTTGCGGACGTCGCCGCGATCATCGGAACGCTGGACGTGGTGTTCGGGGAGATCGATCGGTAACGATGCCGATCATCGTCCGTTTGCAGTTCTGTGTGATCCGGATGTATTTCATGGATCACAACCCGCCGCACTTCCATGTCGACACAACGGATGGTGGTGCCCTCTATACGATCCGGACACTGAAGCACATGGAAGGCAGCGTGGATCGGAAGGCTGAAGCCGAGGCGTTGCAATGGGCGGAAAAGAACCGCTTCATCCTCTGGCGCTACTGGAAGGAGTACAATCCATGACCCTTCTCAGGATCACGTCGGTGGTTCCGCTCGACCCTGGCTTTCTGTCGTTGACCTGGAACGACGGCATCAGCCGCGAGGTCGACGTAAGCGATTGGATGACACGTCATCCTGTCTTGGAAGCTCTTCGCAGCCCCGAAATCTTCCGAGACGTGTCCGTCGTCGATGGTGGCGGTGGCATCGAATGGGCCAACGGGGCCGATTTCTGCGCCCAGGCGCTCCGCCTCAAATCCGACGAACAGACCGACCCAGACCTGAAAGCAGACGCCTGACATGCTCCGCCGCCTCCACGCCGACCAACCCGAAACGTTCGCCTTCACCCCAGCCAACCGCGCCTGGGCCGAGGCGCAGATGACCAAGTATCCCGAGGGGCGGCAGGCTTCCGCGATCATCGCGCTGCTCTGGCGTGCGCAGGAGCAGGAAGGGTGGCTGACGCGGCCCGCGATCGAGCACGTAGCCGACATGCTGGGCCTCGCCTATATCCGGGGGCTGGAGGTCGCGACCTTCTATTTCATGTTCCAGCTGCAGCCTGTCGGCTCTGTCGCGCATATCCAGATCTGCGGCACGACGTCCTGCATGATCTGCGGGGCAGAGGATCTGGTGGCCGTCTGCCGCGACAAGATCGCGAAACGCCCCCACGAGATCAGCGATGACGGCAAGCTTTCCTGGGAAGAGGTCGAGTGTCTCGGCGCCTGTTCCAACGCCCCGATGGCGCAGATCGGCAAGGATTATTACGAGGATCTGACGGTCGAGGGACTGTCCGACCTGCTCGACCGGTTCCGCGCGGGCGAAGTGCCGGTGCCCGGGCCGCAGAACGGGCGTTTCGCGTCGGAGCCGTCCGGCGGGGCCATCGCCCTGACCGAGGCGGCACAATCCTCCGGCCACGCGACCAATGCCAGCGTCACGCTCGCCACGGAGATCGGGGACACGATCCGGCGGATCGACGGGACCGAGGTTCCCCTCGTCACGCCGTGGCGGAAGCCGGAGCAGGCCGACCCCGATCCTGAAGTGGCGGCCCGCGACCCGATGCTGGGCCCCTCCGGGCCCGACGGAAAGCAGGCCGGTCGGGTGCGGGGCGAGGCACCGGCCCCGCGCGACCGGGGCGATGCCAGCGACGGCAAGGCCAATATCCGCGGATTTGACGCGACGGCGACGGGCAAGCCCGAGGAGGGCAGCGTGATCGACGGGCCGGACGGCAAGCCCGCCGAGGGGATCGGCGAGGGCACGGATCCGGTCGTGACGGGGACGACCGATACCGACGGCGCCCCCCCGGGAACACAAACCGCCGCCGAATCAACCGCGACTGGTGGGGACGACCCGGAAGGCGAGTCTCCGAAATCCGGGCGGGACGGTCCGACCGAGAAGTGAGGGTCGACGGAAAGGCGAACGGCGCCGTATACCGTTGCATTCAAGGCGTGCCGGGGCGTTTCCGCGGATGCGACACCGGGTCGCGGGGTGTGTCGGATCGGTCCGCGACCTGCCTGCGGAACGTCCGTTCGCGCGAGAGACGTGACGAACGCTTCAAACTGGCTAAAGTGCTGCACGAGGGGTGAAACGCCGCGGTCCCCTCCCGCATGACGGAGGGGGGTCCGGGAGGACGGGCGCCCCGATGACTTGGGAGTCGAACACATGGACAATCGGACGCGTCCTATCGGGACATTGGAAAGTGCCGCAACGAGCTGGGGCGTCGCGCTGCTGGCCGGATTGGGGACCTTCGCCTTGCTGCTCCTCATCGCGGACTGGTCGATCTTGCAGGCGATCTTCGGCGCGAGTGTCACGACCGTCGTGATCGGGTTCGTGCTGATGCTGACGGTCGGGCGGCCCGCATCCCTGCCCCTTGGTGAGGAGGGGGTGCAGGAGCCGACCGCCGCACTCGCCCGCGCCGACATGCCTGGCAAACCGGGGCAGCCGGGTCGCCCGCTGACGCCGCGAGACCTCAACGCGCCGTCGCCTCACAAGGAGGGGATCGACCATTCCGCGATCTCGGACGCCCAGCGCGTCGATCTCAACAGCCCGGCCGTCAACCGCGCCCTCTCGTCCGGCCCGGGCGGCACGTCCATGGCGGAGCCCGCGCCCGCGACGCGCGTTCCCGCCCCGGCGCCGATCAACGCTGCCGATGCCGGGGTGGCCCGACCCGTCGGTGCCACGTCCAACCCCGTGGCGCAGGAACAGCCGACGCCCCTCGACGGGGCCATCGTTTCGCCGGAGCCGCCGGAACCCATCGACCCGGCCGCCGCCGCTGCCCCGCGGATCGACCGCAACGAGGCCGCGAAGGGGAGCGGCGCGGCGCCCGGCCCCGCGCCCACCGCCGGCGCGAAGGCCCAGAGCTACAACGAGTCGACGTCGCCCGCTTCGGCGACCGCGTCCGGCACTTCCGGGGCAAGCGTCAGCGGGGTAGACGTCGCCCCGGGCGAGGAACGCAAGCCGCCGACGCTGGACGCGCCCCGGGGGGGCAGGGCGGACGACCTCAAGCGGATCCGCGGCGTCGGTCCGAAGCTGGAGGAGACGTGCAACGGGCTCGGCTTCTGGCATTTCGACCAGATCGCCGCCTGGACCGACAGGGAAGTCGCATGGGTCGACCAGAACCTCGAAGGGTTTCGGGGCCGCGTAAGCCGCGACGACTGGGTCGTCCAGGCACGGGAACTCGCCGCGGGGGGCGATACGGATTTCTCCCGGCGGGTCGATGACGGCGACGTCTATTGACGCGGGGGACCCGGTCGCGCTTGACCTCCCCGCATCCGACCTGTTGAAGAGGGCCCGGAATGACCGGACCCTCCTCGCGTGACATCCTGATCGCCCGGCGCCAGCGCAACGTGGCGCTCGTGATCCTCGGAACCTTCGCCGTCTGGCTGCCGATGCAATGGATCGGGGCCTGGGCGGACGTCCCGACACGCTGGATGGCCCTGGTGGATTTCGCGGCGCTCGGCCTTCTGGCCTGGGCGCTGATCATGTTGCTGCGCGTGCGCCGGATGCGCCGCGAAGGGGAGTGAGCGGGATGCTGCAGGACCGGGACCGGATCTTCACGAACATCTACGGGATGGCCGACCGCTCCCTCGCGGGGGCGCAGTCGCGCGGGCATTGGGACGGCACCAAGGACCTGATCGGGCTCGGCCGGGACACGATCGTCCAGATCATGAAGGATAGCGGCCTGCGCGGTCGCGGCGGCGCGGGCTTTCCCACCGGCCTCAAATGGTCCTTCATGCCCAAGGAGAGCGACGGTCGCCCCGCCTACCTCGTCATCAACGCCGACGAGAGCGAGCCCGGGACCTGCAAGGACCGGGAGATCATGCGCCACGATCCCCACACCCTGATCGAGGGGGCGCTGATTGCATCCTTCGCGATGGGCGCACATGCCTGCTACATCTACATCCGCGGCGAATATATCCGCGAGAAGGAGGCGTTGCAGACCGCCATCGACGAAGCCTACGAGGCCGGGTTCCTCGGGCGGGATGCCTGCGGATCGGGCTGGGATTTCGACCTATACCTCGCCCATGGCGCGGGCGCGTATATCTGCGGCGAGGAGACGGCCCTGCTGGAGAGCCTGGAGGGCAAGAAGGGGATGCCGCGGATGAAGCCGCCCTTCCCGGCGGGCGCGGGCCTCTACGGCTGTCCGACCACGGTCAACAACGTCGAATCCATCGCCGTCGTGCCGACGATCCTTCGCCGCGGCGCGGAATGGTTCGCGGGCTTCGGGCGGCCGAACAATGCGGGCACGAAGCTCTTCGCCATCTCGGGCCACGTGAACCGCCCCTGCGTGGTGGAGGAGGCGATGAGCATCCCGTTCGAGGAGTTGATCGAGAAGCATTGCGGCGGCATCCGCGGCGGTTGGGACAACCTCAAGGCGGTGATTCCGGGCGGATCCTCGGTTCCGATGATCCCGGGCAAGGACATGCGCGGTGCGATCATGGATTTCGACTACCTGCGGGAGCAGAAGTCGGGGCTCGGCACCGCGGCGGTCATCGTGATGGACAATTCGACTGACATCATCAAGGCGATCTGGCGGCTGAGCGCGTTCTACAAGCACGAAAGCTGCGGGCAATGCACGCCCTGCCGCGAGGGCACGGGCTGGATGATGCGGGTCATGGACCGGCTGGTGAAGGGCGACGCGGAGGTCGAGGAGATCGACATGCTGCTCGACGTCACCAAGCAGGTGGAGGGGCACACCATCTGTGCCCTGGGTGACGCCGCCGCCTGGCCGATCCAGGGCCTGATCCGGCATTTCCGCGACGAGATCGAGGACCGCATTAAGCACAAGCGGCCCCGGACTACTCCCGCCGTGGCTGCGGAATGAAAAAATGGCTCGTCCCGGGCGCCCTGCTGTTCGCGGCTCCCGCCTGGGCGCAGACGGGCGACGTCGCGGTCGTCCTGGCCTTCGCGCCCTACGCCCACGCGCTCGCCGCGATGGCGGGATGGGGCATCCTGATGATCGTGCTCTCGTTCCTCTCGATCTTCGGCGCGCCCCGCGGGCGGACCCCGTCGGGGATGCCGGTGCGGGACTATTCGGACCCGTTCTATCGCCGCGACCGGGCGTTCCGGAACGCGGTCGAGACGGCGGGCCTGTTCCTCGCTGTGACGCTGGCCGCGATCCTCGTCGGGGCCGCGCCGTTCTGGGTCAACCTCTTCGCGAGCGTGTTCCTCGCCGCGCGGATCGCGATGGCCGCGATCCATATCGGAACCGAGATACAGCCGCTCCGCTCCGTGTGCTGGCTGACCGGCACGGTCTGCTGTCTCGCCCTCGGGATCATGGCGCTTTTCGGGGCGTTCGCGCTGTGACCGCCCTGCCGCCCGGATCGCGCGTTGCGAACGCGGCGGCTCTCATCGGAACCCATCCTGCGGAGGTCGCGCAATGAGACCCGGATTGACCCTGACCCTCGTTTCTGCCCTCTTTCTCGGGGGCTGCGGCTTCTCCGGGATCGGATCCGGCGATAGCGGCCTGTTCGGCGGCGGTGGCCTTCGCGGCACGGCGCAGGACGTCGAGGGCATCCGCTTCCGCACCCGGATCGGCCCCACCACCGAGGACGACCGCGGCTTCGCCGTCTCCGTCAGCGGCGCGGCCCGCAGCCTCGCCGCGGCACAGGAGGCGGGTCGCGTCGACGCGGTTGCCTATTGCCTCAAGCGGTTCGGCGGCTCCGAGATCGTCTGGACCGCCGGACCCGACCTCGCCCCCGAACAGGTGGCGCTGGGCGACCGCGGGTCCCTTACGATGGCGGGAACCTGCCTCCACCGCTAGGGTCGCCGGACGCGGCGTCGATTCGCGCCCGGCGATGCCGGTCAGGAGATCTTGCGGCGGCGCAGCGCGGAGATCCCGCCCAATCCACCCAGCCCGGCCAGCAGCAGCGGCAGCGTGGCCGGAAGCGGGACGGGTGCCACCCCGCCGACGACCGTGGCCGACGTCATGATGTTGCGGGCATCGAATTGCCGCTGCCTTGCATTCGTGAGCTGCGAATTGTCGGACGTGCCGGCAAAGGTGAACGTCACTCCATCCAGCGAGGCCAGCGTCAGTTCGTTGCCCTCCCCGGGGCTGCTGAAGGTGCCGAGGCTGTCGAAACGCGCTTTGGCGATGATGGACCCGATCGCGAACGTTCCCGAGCCCGGAGGGTTGCCGAGGAACGACGTAGGCTTGCCCAGCCCGCCTTGCGCGAACAGGCCGACCGGGTCGGAGACGACGAATGAGCCGTTGCTCGACTCGACGCTGGCGCCCGACACGTTGACCGTGACGCTCTCTGCGGCGGCGAAGCCGTTCGTGATCGTCGTGCCGTCGGCAAAGACGATGTCGACCTTGAACCTCGATCCGTCGAGGCCGCCGGTATCCGGCTGGAACCTGTCGCCGAGCGCGGGCGGCAGATTGAGGGAATTCGGCAGCTTCACCACGTCGAACGTGGATGTGAGCTTCAGCGTAGCCGCCGAGGCCGCCCCCGCGGTCGCGATGGCAAATGCCGCCGCGGCGATCAGGAACTTCTGTAGGATCTTCATATCTGCAACTCCATAACGCCGTCTGCGGCATATGCCGCGTGGCGAAAGAAGCCACGGCAGACGCCACCCGGGAGTTTCGAGGAGGTTGACGTTTTGTTAACTGTGCCGGATGGGGCCCGCCGACTAGGGAGGGCGCGCCTTGCTCCACCGTGCCGCACCCCTTTGCGCGTGGCCCGGCTTGCATGGCCCCCACCGGCGCGGGTAAGCCCGGTCACGACATTCCGCGCGGGGGACCGCGCGCGGCAACCGGAGGCTGCACCCATGAGCGACCTGAAGAAGATCGTCATCGACGGCACCGAGATCGAGGCGCCCGGCGCCATGACCCTGATTCAGGCCTGCGAGCTGGCCGGGATCGAAATCCCCCGGTTCTGCTATCACGAACGTCTCAGCATCGCCGGAAATTGCCGCATGTGCCTGGTGGAGGTCGTCGGCGGTCCGCCCAAGCCCGCCGCGTCCTGCGCGATGCAGGTCAAGGACCTGCGCCCCGGCAAGGACGGCGAGCCACCCGTCGTGCGCACCAATTCCCCCATGGTCAAGAAGGCCCGCGAGGGGGTGATGGAGTTCCTCCTCATCAACCATCCGCTCGACTGCCCGATCTGCGACCAGGGCGGCGAATGCGACCTCCAGGATCAGGCGATGGCCTACGGCGTGGACTTCTCCCGCTACCGGGAGCCCAAGCGCGCCGCCGTCGACCTCGACCTCGGGCCGCTGGTCGAAACGCACATGACCCGTTGCATCTCCTGCACCCGCTGCGTCCGCTTCACCACCGAGGTGGCGGGCGTCACCCAGATGGGTCAGACCGGCCGCGGCGAGGACAGCGAGATTACCTCCTATCTGGGCGAGACGCTGAAATCGAACCTGCAGGGCAACATCATCGACCTTTGTCCCGTCGGTGCGCTGGTCTCCAAGCCCTATGCCTTCACCGCCCGCCCGTGGGAGCTGACCAAAACCGAGACGATCGACGTCATGGACGCCCTGGGCGCCTCCATCCGCGTGGATACCAAGGGCCGGGAAGTGATGCGCATCCTGCCCCGCAACCACGACGGCACAAACGAGGAATGGATCAGCGACAAGACCCGCTTCGTCTGGGACGGGCTGCGGCGGCAGCGGCTGGACCGGCCCTATATCCGCGAGGGCGGCAAGCTGCGCCCCGCCACCTGGCCCGAGGCGCTGGATGCCGCGGCGCAGGCCATGAAGGGCAAATCCGCAGCGGGCATCGTGGGCGATCTCGCCCCGACCGAAGCCGCCTTCGCGCTGCGCAAGCTGATGGATGCGGTGGGTGGCGTGACCGAGTGCCGGACCGACGGGGCCAGGCTGCCGGCGGGTGACCGGGCCGGATATGTCGGGACCGCGGCGGTCGAGGATATCGACGAGGCCGACACGATCCTCCTGATCGGGACCGATCCGTCGGTCGAGGCGCCGGTCCTCAATGCCCGCATCCGCAAGGCGTGGCTGCGGGGGGCCAAGGTGGCCCGGATCGGCGCCCCGGCCGCCCTGTCCTACGATCCCGTCGAGCTCGGCATCGGTCGCGAGGCCCTGTCGAAGCTGGCTGCGATGGACCATTCCGACAAGAACGACGCGAGAGGCGTGACCATTGTCGGGCAGGGCGCCCTGACCGGCGAGGACGGAGCGGAAATCCTGGCCACGATCCGCGCCATGGCGGTTTCGGCGCAGTCCGACATCCTGATCCTCCACAATGCCGCCGCACGGGTAGGCGCGATGGATGTGGGCGCGACCTGCGAGGGCGGCATCGACGCCGCGCTGTCGGCGGAGGTGATCTACAACCTCGGGGCGGACGAGATCGACATTCCCGCGGGTCCCTTCGTCATCTATCAGGGCAGCCATGGCGACCGCGGCGCGCACCGGGCCGACGTGATCCTGCCCGGTGCAGCCTGGACCGAGGAACAGGGGCTCTTCGTCAATACCGAAGGCCGCCCGCAGATGGCGCTCCGCGCGAGTTTCGCGCCGGGCGAGGCCAAGGAGAACTGGGCCATCCTGCGCGCCCTGTCCGCCGAGATCGGCTTCCAGCTTCCGTTCGACAGCCTGGCACAGCTTCGCCGCGCCATGGTCGAGGCCGCCCCTCATCTGGCGGAGATCGACGAGGTGCCGGTGAACGCGGCTTCCCCGGCAGGTCCCGCGCCGACACTCGGCGAGGGCGATTTCGCGGGCACGACGAGCGACTTCTACCTCAGCAATCCCATCGCCCGCGCCTCGCAACTGATGGCGGATCTGTCGGCGCTGGCCCGGTCGCGGGACGCGCCGCCGATCGCCGCCGAATGAACCCTGTGTCCGGGTTGCAATGCCGCCCCGTCCTCCGCGTCGCGTCGAGGGACGAAGAGGGTGGCGTTCGGCGCCCGTATGCGATTTACACCGTCTCGCCGGAGCCCCGGGCGGGCAGACGACCGACCGATGCGCGCGATTCCGGGAGCTGCGACTCCCGCAGCGGGCATCCCGAGCGTATGAGGACCTGACATGGCAGATTTCCTGGCATCCCCGGCGGGCATCGGTCTGACGATCCTCGCGCAGTGCCTCCTGCTGGTCGTGCTGCTGCTGATGTCGCTCGCCATCCTCCTCTATGCGGACCGCAAGATCTGGGCCGCGGTGCAGATGCGGCGCGGCCCGAATGTCGTCGGACCGTTCGGCCTTCTGCAATCCTTCGCGGACTTCTTCAAATACGCCCTGAAGGAGATCGTCGTCCCCGCCGGTGCCGACCGGTTCGTCTTCTTCCTGGCACCCCTGACGGCCTTCACCCTGTCGATCCTCGCCTGGGCGGTGATCCCGTTCAACGAGGGCTGGGCTATCGCCGAGATCAACGTGGCGATCCTCTTCATCTTCGCGGTCTCGTCGCTGGAGGTGTACGGGATCATCATGGGCGGCTGGGCGTCGAACTCCAAATACCCGTTCCTCGGCTCGCTCCGCTCCGCCGCGCAGATGATCTCCTACGAGGTGTCCATCGGCCTGATCCTGATCGGCGTCATCATCTCCAGCGGGTCGCTGAACCTCACGCAGATCGTGCGGGCGCAGGACGGCGATCTCGGCATGCTGGACTGGTACTGGCTGCCGCACCTGCCGATGGTGTTCCTGTTCTTCATCTCCGCCCTGGCCGAGACGAACCGCCCGCCCTTCGACCTGCCGGAGGCCGAGTCGGAACTGGTCGCGGGCTATCAGGTCGAGTATTCCTCGACGCCGTTCCTGCTGTTCATGATCGGCGAATACGCTGCCATCGTGCTGATGACCGCGCTCATCACGTTGCTCTTCTTCGGCGGCTGGCTCTCGCCGGTGCCGTTCCTTCCGGACGGATCGCTCTGGATGGTGGGCAAGATGGCGATCGTGTTCTTCTTCATCGCGATGGTGAAAGCCATCGTGCCGCGTTTCCGCTACGATCAGCTCATGCGTATCGGCTGGAAGGTCTTCCTGCCGCTCTCGCTCGCCTGGGTCGTACTGGTCGCGTTCCTGGCCCGGTTCGAGGTTTTCGGCGGCTTCTGGGCCCGTTGGCCCGAGGTCGCGGTGGTGGTTCAGTGATGGTGGTGTTTCGCGATATCGTCCCCGGTCCGCAGGCCGGGATCCCCGCACGGACGTTCGGAGGTGACGAATGACCCAACAGATCGACTGGACCCGCTCGGTCAAATACTTCCTGCTGGCGGATATGTGGACGGGCATGCGGCTCGGGCTGAAGTACTTCTTCGCGCCCAAGGCCACGCTGAACTATCCGCACGAGAAGGGCCCGCAAAGCCCGCGGTTCCGGGGCGAACACGCCCTGCGCCGCTATCCGAACGGTGAAGAACGGTGCATCGCCTGCAAGCTCTGCGAAGCCGTCTGCCCGGCGCAGGCGATCACCATCGACGCCGAACCGCGCGAGGACGGCAGCCGCCGGACCACCCGCTACGACATCGACATGACCAAGTGCATCTATTGCGGCTTCTGTCAGGAAGCGTGCCCGGTGGATGCCATCGTAGAAGGGCCGAACTTCGAGTACGCGACCGAGACGCGGGAGGAGCTTCTCTACGACAAGGAGAAGCTGCTCGACAACGGCGAGCGGTGGGAATCCCTGATCGCGAAGAACCTCGAGCTGGACGCACCGTACCGATGACCGATCCGAAGAACCCCTTCGCCGACTGGATGTCCCACATGCAGGGGATGGCCAGGTCCATGAACCCGGCGCTGGAGAATTTCACGCCCCAGGGGTTCGAGAAGCTCTGGCCGACCATGCCCGCCGACATCATGGAACAGTTCATGGGCAAGGGCATCAACCCGGAGGGGCTGGACGCCAAGACCAAGATGCTGTTGACGCTCGCGGGGCTCACCGTGCTGGGCGCGCAGGCGGAGGCGCAGGTGCGGATGACCGTTCGTCAGGCCGCGGCTCAGGGTGCCACCAAGCAGGAGATCGCCGAGACGATCGGCCTGATGGGGCTGTTCGGCGGCCTGCCCGCGATGAACAAGGCGATGACGCTCGCCAACGAGGTTCTGGAGGACAAGGCATGACGATCCTCGACCTGTCCTTCTACCTCTTCGCGTTCCTGACGGTGACCGCCGGTCTGATGACGGTCGTGTCCCGCAATCCGGTCCATTCGGTGCTGTGGCTGATCCTGACGTTCCTCTCGACCGCCGGACTGTTCGTCCTGATCGGGGCGGAGTTCGTCGCGATGCTGCTGATCATCGTCTATGTCGGCGCGGTCGCGGTGCTGTTCCTCTTCGTCGTGATGATGCTCGACGTCGATTTCGCCGAGCTGAAGGCGGAGATGGCGCGGTACGTGCCGCTCGGCGCCCTGATCGGTCTGGTCCTGCTGATGCAGCTTGTGATCGCCTACGGGGTGTGGGACGCGGCCGACGGCGTCGTGCTGGCCGATGGGCTGGCGAACATACCGGTGCCGCCGGACCTCAACACCGCCGCGTTGGGCCTCGTGCTCTACGACCAGTATTTCCTGATGTTCCAGCTTTCGGGCCTCATCCTGCTGGTGGCGATGATCGGGGCCATCGCCCTGACCCTGCGCCACCGCCGCGACGTCAAGCGGCAAAACGTGCTGCACCAGATGTGGCGCGATCCGAAGCAGGCCATGAACGTGACGGACGTGAAACCGGGCCAAGGCCTATAACCGAGGAGGGCATCCCATGTCCCAGACCACAATCATCATCATCGTCGTCCTGCTGATCATCCTGCTGGGCGGGTACTCGTTCCTCTGAGCGACGCGCCGGGACGGGACGACGAACGGGGCCAGCAAGCGCCCCGGAGAGGGACGAGATGATCGGACTAGAGCACTATCTCACCGTGGCGGCGGCCTTGTTCGTCATCGGCATCTTCGGGATTTTCCTGAACCGCAAGAACGTCATCATCATCCTGATGTCGATCGAGCTGATGCTGCTGGCCGTGAACATCAATTTCGTCGCGTTCTCCGGCTTTCTCGGGGACCTGACGGGTCAGGTCTTCACCCTCTTCGTGCTCACCGTCGCCGCGGCCGAGGCCGCCATCGGCCTCGCCATCCTGGTCTGCTTCTTCCGCAACCGGGGCACCATCGACGTCGAAGACGTCAACGTGATGAAGGGCTGAGCCTGTGGAAACGATCATCCTGTTCGCGCCCCTTCTGGGCGCGCTGATCTGCGGCTTCGGCTGGCGCTTCCTCGGGGAGAAGGCGGCGCTCGTCACCGCCACGACCCTCCTCTTCGTCAGCGCGATCCTGTCCTGGATCGTGTTCCTGACCCATGACGGCGAGACCGAGATCATCCAGCTCTTCCGCTGGATCGAGAGCGGGTCGCTCCTGACCGACTGGTCCATCCGCCTCGACCGGTCTGACGGCGACCATGCTGATCGTGGTCACGACGGTCTCGTCGCTCGTCCACCTCTATTCCTTCGGCTACATGGATCACGACCCGCAATGGCGGGAGGGGGAGACCTACAAGCCGCGCTTCTTCGCCTACCTGTCGTTCTTCACCTTCGCGATGCTCGCCCTGGTGACCGCCGACAACCTGCTGCAGCTGTTCTTCGGCTGGGAGGGCGTGGGCGTCGCCTCCTACCTCCTGATCGGGTTCTACTGGCGCAAGCCGTCCGCCTCGGCCGCCGCGATGAAGGCGTTCATCGTCAACCGGGTGGGCGATTTCGGCTTCCTGCTGGGCATCTTCGGACTGTTCTACCTGACCGACAGCATCGACTTCACCACCATCTTCGAGGCCACGCCCGAGATCGCGGAAACCTCGATCCGGTTCCTCTGGACCGACTGGAACGCCGCGAACCTGCTGGCCTTTCTGCTGTTCGTCGGTGCGATGGGCAAATCGGCGCAGCTCGGCCTCCACACCTGGCTCCCGGACGCGATGGAGGGGCCGACGCCGGTTTCCGCCCTCATCCACGCGGCCACCATGGTCACGGCGGGCGTGTTCCTCGTCTGCCGCATGTCGCCGCTGATGGAATTCGCGCCCGAGGCGATGGCCTTCGTCGTCGTCATCGGCGCGGCCACAGCGTTCTTCGCCGCGACGGTCGGCCTCGTACAGACCGACATCAAGCGCGTGATCGCCTATTCCACCTGCTCGCAACTCGGCTACATGTTCGTGGCCGCCGGGCTCGGCGCCTATTCCGTCGCCATGTTCCACCTGCTGACGCACGCCTTCTTCAAGGCGATGCTGTTCCTCGGCGCGGGCTCCGTTATCCACGCCATGCACCACGAACAGGACATGCGGAACTACGGCGGCCTGCGGAAGAAGATCCCCTACACGTTCTGGGCCATGATGATCGGCACGCTCGCCATCACCGGCGTCGGCATCCCGCTGCTCTATATCGGCTTCCCGGTGGGCTTCGCGGGGTTCGTCTCCAAGGACGCGATCATCGAGGTGGCCTATGTCGGCTCGCAGGGGGCGTTCTGGGTCCTCGTCGCCGCCGCCGCCATGACCAGCTTCTATTCCTGGCGCCTGATGTTCCTGACCTTCTACGGCACGCCCCGCGGCGACGCCCATACCCACGACCACGCCCATGAAAGCCCGTGGACGATGACGGCCCCCCTCGGCGTGCTCGCCGTCGGCTCGATCCTCGCGGGGATGGTGTTCTACGGCCCGTTCTTCGGCAGTCAGGGTCAGGTGGACCATTACTTCGGCATCACCGACGAAGAGCCCGCGGGCCATGCGCAACTCGCCCCCGGCGCGGCCCATGCCGCCACCGGCGAGGAAGCCGCCGAACGGCCCCCCCAGGTCCCGGGCGCGGGCGCGCTCTATTTCGGCGACGACAACCACGTCATCCACGAGGCGCATGAAGCCCCGTATCCGGTCAAGCTCTCGCCCTTCATCGCCATGCTGCTCGGCTTCGTGGCGGCCTGGATCGCCTATATCCGCGCGCCCGGCCTGCCGGGGCAATGGGCGGCCAACCTCGCGCCGCTCCACCGCTTCCTTCTGAACAAGTGGTATTTCGACGAGATCTACGACGCCATCTTCGTGCGCCCGGCCAAGGCGCTCGGCCGCTTCCTGTGGAAGAAGGGCGACGGGACGGTCATCGACGGCTCGATCAACGGCCTCGCCCTGGGGATCGTCCCCTTCGCGACCCGATGGCTCAGCCGGGCGCAGTCGGGATACATCTTCACCTATGCCTTCGCGATGGTGATCGGGATCGTCGTCCTGATCACCTGGGTGACGATCGCGACGGGGAACTGAGCCATGGACAACCTCCTCTCCATCGTCACCTTCACGCCCTTGATCGCGGCGTTGATCCTCGCCGTGTTCCTGCGCGGCGACGACGAGGCGGCGCAGCGGAACGCGAAATGGCTGGCGCTGGGTGCCACGACCTTCACGTTCCTCGTGTCGATCTTCATCCTGACCGGGTTCGATCCGCAGGATACCGGCTTCCAGTTCGTGGAGGAGCGCGAGCTGGCTCCTCGGACTGAAATACAAGATGGGCGTGGATGGCATCTCGGTCCTGTTCGTGATGCTCACGACCTTCCTGATGCCGCTGGTCATCGCCTCCTGCTGGGACGTCTCCCACCGGGTAAAGGAGTACATGGTCGCGCTCCTCGTGCTGGAGACGCTGATGCTCGGCGTGTTCTGCGCGCTCGACCTGATCCTGTTCTACCTCTTCTTCGAGGCGGGCCTGATCCCGATGTTCCTCATCATCGGCATCTGGGGCGGCGCGAACCGCATCTACGCGTCGTTCAAGTTCTTCCTCTACACGTTCCTCGGCTCGGTCCTGATGCTGGTCGCGATGATCTTCATGTATCTCGACGCAGGGACCACCGACATCCCGACCCTCCTGACGCACGAGTTCAGTTATGCGCCCCTGAACGTCCTCGGCCTCAATGTCGTCGGCGGGGCGCAGACGCTCCTCTGGCTCGCCTTCTTCGCCTCCTTCGCGGTCAAGATGCCGATGTGGCCGGTCCATACCTGGCTCCCCGACGCCCACGTCCAGGCGCCGACGGCGGGTTCCGTCGTCCTCGCCGCGATCCTGCTGAAGATGGGCGGCTACGGATTCCTGCGCTTCTCGCTGCCGATGTTCCCCGTCGGCTCGGAAATCCTCGGGCCGCTGGTCCTGTGGCTGTCGGCCATCGCCATCGTCTACACCTCGCTCGTGGCGATGATGCAGGAGGACATGAAGAAGCTGATCGCCTATTCCTCCGTCGCCCATATGGGTTTCGTCACCATGGGCATCTTCGCCGCGAACCAGCAGGGGGTCGACGGCGCCATCTTCCAGATGATTTCCCACGGCTTCATCTCCGGCGCGCTCTTCCTCTGCGTCGGGGTGATCTACGACCGAATGCACACCCGCGACATCGACGCCTATGGCGGCCTCGTGAACCGGATGCCGGCCTACGCGCTCATCTTCATGCTGTTCACCATGGCCAATGTCGGCCTGCCGGGTACGTCCGGTTTCGTGGGGGAGTTCCTGACGCTGGTGGGCGTGTTCCAGGTCAACACCTGGGTCGCGCTCGTCGCCTGCTCCGGCGTGATCCTGTCGGCGGGCTACGCGCTCTGGCTCTACCGCCGGGTCGTATTCGGCGACCTCATCAAGGAAAGCCTGCGCTCCATCACCGACCTGACCGCGCGCGAGAAGGCGATCTTCGCCCCGCTCGCGGTGGCCACCATCCTGCTGGGTGTGTACCCGGCACTCATCACCGACATCATCGGCCCCTCCGTGGGCGCGCTGGTCGAAGGCTACGACCTCGCCACCGCCGATCTCGCGCTGTCCGGCGCGGTGGCGGATGCGGGCAATTGAGGATACGTCCATGATCGCCTCCGACCTCACAATCATCCTCCCCGAGATCGTCCTCGCCCTCTATGCGATGGGCGCCCTGCTCGTTGCGGTCTATACCGGCAAGGACGCGTTGGCCCGGCCGCTGATCTGGATCACCGCCGCCGTGCTCGCAGTCATGGCGCTGTGGATCGGCGCGTCGGGGGATGCGGGCGCCGGGTTCGACGGCATGATCGTGAAGGACGGCTTCGCCCGCTTCGCCTCGGTCATGATCCTTTTGTCGGCGGCCGTGGTGCTGGTGATGGGACAGGATTACATGGCCCGGACCGGCCTTCTGAAATTCGAGTATCCGGTCCTCATTACGCTGGCCTGCATCGGCATGATGGTCATGGTCTCGGCGGGCAACCTGCTCACCCTCTATATGGGGCTGGAGCTGCAATCGCTGGCGCTCTACGTGGTGGCCGCCATGCGGCGCGACCATGTAAAGTCGACCGAGGCGGGGCTCAAGTATTTCGTCCTCGGCGCGCTGTCCTCCGGCCTCCTGCTCTACGGGATCTCGCTCACCTACGGCTATGCCGGGACGACCGAGTTCGAGGGCGTGATCGCCGCCGCCTCCGACGGCTCCGTCGGGACGGGCCTGCTCTTCGGGTTGGTCTTCATGATCTGCGGCCTCGCCTTCAAGGTCTCCGCCGTGCCGTTCCACATGTGGACGCCGGACGTGTACGAGGGCTCCCCCACCCCCGTCACCGCCTTCTTCGCCACCGCGCCCAAGGTCGCCGCCATGGCAATGTTCGCCCGCGTCACCCACGACGCGTTCGGCGGCGTCGTCAACGACTGGCAGCAGATCGTGGCCCTGCTCTCGGTCCTGTCCATGTTCCTCGGGGCCATCGCCGCCATCGGTCAGCGCGACATCAAACGGCTCATGGCCTACTCCTCCATCGCCCATATGGGCTACGCCCTGATGGGCCTCGCCGCGGGCACCGTGGGCGGGGTCGAGGCGATGCTCCTCTACATGGCGATCTACGTCGTGATGAATATCGGCACCTTCGCCTTCATCCTCTCCATGTCGCGCGACGGGATGGAGGTGACGGATATCGCGTCCCTCAACGACCTGTCCCGTGCGCATCCGGGCAAGGCGCTGGCGCTTCTGGTCCTGATGTTCTCGCTCGCGGGCGTGCCGCCCGCGCTCGGCTTCTTCGCCAAGCTGGCCGTGCTTCAGGCTGCGGTGGATGCGGGGCTGCTCTGGCTCGCCGTGCTCGGCGTGATCGCCTCCGTCATCGGCGCCTATTACTATCTCCGGATCGTCTACTACATGTATTTCGGCGAGACGGAGACGCCGGTGGATGGCGACATGCCCCTGGTCCAGTGGCTCGCGCTGATGGGATCCGCCGCGATCATGGTCTTCGGGATCATCAACCTCTTCGGGCTCGAAGGCGCGGCCGCCGCCGCCGCACTCACGCTGGTCAACTGATGGTGGACTGGCCCGGGGGCGTCCGGCGGGTCGTCCTGCCGACCGTCGACAGCACCTCCGCCGAAGCGGCGCGGCAGGCTCCGGCCATGCCGACCTGGTATCTGGCGCTGGAACAAACGGCCGCCCGGGGCCGCCGGAACCGCCCTTGGTCCATGCCCCCGGGCAACTTCGCCGCCTCCCTCGCCTGGCGGCGCGACGACTCCCCTGCACGGATGGCTCTGCGCAGCTTCGTGGCCTCCCTCGCCCTGCACGATGCCTTCACGGCGCTCGGCGCCCGGGGCCTCGCGCTCAAATGGCCCAACGACGTGCTCCTTTCGGACCGCAAGGTCGCGGGCATCCTGCTCGAATCGCCCGCGCCCGGCCTCCTCGTTCTCGGGATCGGCATCAACCTGATCGCAGCGCCCGATCCCGCGATGCTGGAGCCGGACGCAATCCCCCCCGTCTCGCTGCTGGAGGCGACCGGCCTCCGGGTGACGCCGGAGGCGATGCTCGATGCCCTCGCCCCCGCCTATCAAACCCGGGAGGCGCAGTTCGCGACCGATGGCTTCCCCGCTCTCCGCGACGACTGGATGCGCCACGCCGCCCGGATCGGGCAAAGCCTGACCGCGCGCACCGGAACCACCTCCGTCACCGGCACGTTCGAGGAGGTGGACGACGACGGTCACCTCATCCTCGCGACACCGGACGGCCGCCGCCGGATCGCCGCGGCGGATATCTTCTTCGGGGCGGTCCCATGCTCCTGACCGTCGATTGCGGCAACACCAACACGGTCTTCGCCATCTGGGACGGAACCGCCTTCCTCGCCTCCTGGCGCTGTGCGACGCAGCATCAGCGGACGGCCGACGAATACTACACCTGGCTCCGCACCCTGATGGACCTGCACCGGATCGACGTCACCATCACCGACGTCATCATCTCCTCCACGGTCCCGCGGGTCGTGCTGAACCTGCGCGTCCTCTGCGACCGCTACTTCGACACCCGCCCGCTCGTGGTGGGCAGGCCCGATTGCCGCCTCCCGACCGATCCGCGGGTCGATGCGGGCACCACCGTCGGTCCGGACCGCCTCGTGAACACCGCCGGCGGCTACGACCGGCATGGCGGCGACCTGATCGTGGTGGATTTCGGCACCGCGACCACCTTCGACGTCGTGGACCATGACGGCGCCTATGTCGGCGGCGTCATCGCCCCCGGCGTGAACCTCTCGCTCGAGGCGCTGCACATGGCCGCCGCCGCCCTGCCGCATGTGGACATCACCCAGCCGCAGCGCGTCGTCGGCACCAATACCGTCGCCTGCATGCAATCGGGCATCTTCTGGGGCTATGTCGGCCTCATCAAGGAAATCACGGCCCGGATCCGGGCCGAACGGGACCGACCGATGAAGGTCATCTCCACAGGCGGGCTGGCGCCGCTCTTCAGCCAGGCGGAGGCGTTGTTCGACGTCTTCGAGGACGATCTCACGATGCACGGCCTGACCGTCATCCACGCATTCAACAAGGAATAATCAATGGCACGCGAACGACTTATCTACCTCCCCCTGGGGGGGGCGGGCGAAATCGGCATGAACGCATATGTCTACGGCTACGGGCCGGAGGGGAAGGAACGCCTGATCCTCGTCGATCTCGGCATCGCCTTTCCGGACATGGACACGACCCCCGGCGTGGACGTGATCCTGCCCGACATCGCCTGGCTGACCAAGCGGCTCGACCGGCTGGAGGCGATCTTCATCACCCACGGGCACGAGGATCACGTCGGCGGCACCGGCCACCTGTTCAGCCAGCTCAAGACGACAATCCACGCCCGCAAGTTCACCGCCAACCTCGCCCGCCGCAAGCTGTCTGAAAAGGGACAGGACCCCAAGCGCGTCGTCACGGCGGAGCCGTTCCCCGCGATGATAGACGCCGGACCGTTCCGCGTCGGCTTCCTGCCGGTCTCCCACTCGATCCCCGAATCCGCGGCGCTCGTGATCGACACGCCCGCCGGGCGCATCATCCATACCGGCGATTTCAAGATCGACCGCTCCCCCGTCGTGGGCGAGGCCTTCGACGAGGCGCTCTGGGCCGAAGCGGCCAAGCCGGGCGTCCGCGCGCTCGTCTGCGATTCCACCAACGTCTTCTCCAGACATGCGGGCCGGTCCGAGTCGGAGGTGAAGCCGAACCTCGTCCCCCTCGTGGCTTCCGCCAAGGGCATGTTCGTCGCCACGACCTTCGCGTCCAACGTCGCCCGGCTGAAATCGCTGGCGGATGCGGGCGTGGCCGCGGGCCGTTCCATCTGCCTGATGGGCCGCGCCATGCGCCGCATGACCGAGGCCGCGATGGAGGAGGGGATCCTCACGGACTTCCCGCCCACCATCTCGCCCGAGGACGCGGCAAGCCTGCCGCGCGAGAACCTCATGCTGATCGTCACCGGCAGCCAGGGGGAGCGGCGCGCCGCCTCCGCCCAGCTCAGCCGCGGCAAGTATTTCGGGATGGAGCTGGCGGACGGCGACACCTTCCTGTTTTCCTCCAAGACGATCCCCGGGAATGAGAAGGAGGTCGCCCGCATCATGAACAACCTCTCCGAACTGGGGGTGGACGTGGTGACCGACGACGACGGGCTCTACCACGTTTCGGGCCATGCCAACCGTCCCGACCTAGAGGAGGTCCACCGGATCACCGACCCGCAGATCGTCATCCCCATGCACGGGGAGCATCGCCACCTGCGCGAACATGCCAAGCTCGCCGAATCCCTCGGACGGATGGGGGTGGTGGCGCCGAACGGGACGATGCTCGACCTCTCCGGGAACAAGCCCGAAGTGGTCGATCACGTGGAGACGGGGCGCACCTATGTCGACGGTTCGGCGTTGGTCGGACAGTTCGACGGGGTCATTCGCGACCGCATCCGCATGGCGCTTGCCGGTCATGTCGTGGTTGCCGTGATGGTCGATGACGACGACGAGATCCTGGAGGATACCTGGGTCGATCTGCGCGGTCTGCCGGAGGCCGCGTCGAACGGCGCGCCGCTCGCCGACCTCATGGAACAGCACCTCGCCGGACAGCTCGCGCGCGTCGATACCCGCACCGCAGGCGACGACGAGAAGCTGGAGGCGCTGATCGTCAAGGGCGTCCGCAAGGTCGCGCAGGACGAGGTGGGCAAACGGCCGGAAGTCACGGTGCTGATCACCCGACTGGCGGCCGAATAGCGGCCCGACGTTCTGTACAAAATGTGAAGACCCCCCTCGGGGGCCTTCACGAATTGTGAATTATTCCGCGGCGACCGTCTCCGCCGCCTCGGCCCGGACCGCCGCGAACTTGAACTCCGGGATCTTGCCGTCGGGGTCCAGCGCCGGATTGGTGAGCAGGTTCGCCGCCGCCTCCACGAAGGCGAAGGGCAGGAACACCATGTCCAGAGCCACCGCCCGGTCCGCCCGCGCCATCAGCGTCACGCTTCCCCGCCGCGTCGTCAGTCGAACGGTCCCGCCCGGCTCAACCCCCAGATCGCGCAGGGTTTTCGGATGCAGCGAACAATTCGCCTCGGGCTCCACCGCGTCGAGTACGGTGGCGCGCCGCGTCATCGACCCCGTATGCCAGTGCTCAAGCTGCCGCCCCGTCGTCAGGATCATCGGGTATTCGGCATCCGGGCTCTCGTCCGGCGGAACGACATTGGCGGGCGTGAACCGCGCGCGGCCATCCGTGCGGGGGAAGCGGTCGCCGAACACGATCGCCTGCCCCGGATCGTCGGGCGTAAGGGACGGATAGGTAACGGCATTCTCCGCCTCCAGCCGGTCCCATGTGATATTCGCCAGCGACGGCATGACCTTCGCCATCTCGGCGAAGACCTCCCGCGGATGCGCGAATGTCCAGTCCAACCCGCAGCGCCGGGCCAGTTCCTGCACGATCCACCAATCCTCCCGCGCCTCCCCCGGCGGTGGCATGGCCGGTCGCCCCATCTGCACCTGCCGGTTGGTGTTGGTGACGGTCCCGGTCTTCTCGGCAAAGGCCGAGGCGGGCAGGATCACGTCGGCGTAATTCGCTGTTTCGGTGAGGAAAATATCCTGTACCACGAGGTGGTCCAGCGAGGCGAGAGCGAACCGCGCATGGTCCACGTCCGGGTCCGACATGGCGGGATTCTCGCCAAGAATATACATCGCCCGGATATCGCCCGCGCGGACCGCGTCGAGGATCTCCGTCACGGTCAGGCCCTTCTCCGCCAGAGGCTCCGTCCCCCAGAGCGCGGCATATCGCGCCCGCACATCCGCCGACAGCACGCTGGCATAATCCGGCAGGAACATCGGGACCAACCCCGCATCGCTCGCCCCCTGCACGTTGTTCTGACCCCGCAGCGGATGCAGCCCCGCGCCCGGTCGCCCGATCTGTCCGCACATGAGCGCCAGCGAGATGAGGCAGCGGGAATTGTCCGTTCCGTGGATGTGCTGGCTGATCCCCATGCCCCAGAAGATCATGGCAGATTTCGCCCCGGCAAAGGTGCGCGCGACGTCTCGGATCGTATCCGCGTCGATCCCGGTCAGGTCGGCGACGCTCTCGGGTGCGAAGCCACGCAGATGGTCGCGCTGAGCCTCCCAGTTCTCGGTCATCGCCTCGATATATTGCCGGTCGGCGAGCCCCTCCTCCGCGATGACGTGCATGATCGCGTTCAGCAGGGCCACGTCCGCGCCCGGCCGGAATTGCAGCATGTGGGAGGCGTGCCGCTTCAGCGCCTGCCCCCGCGGATCCATGACGATCAGCTTGCCGCCGCGCTTTGCGAACTGCTTGAAATAGGTCGCGGCGACGGGGTGGTTCTCCACCGGATTGGCGCCGATGATTATGGCGACGTCGGCATTCTCGATCTCGTTGAAGGTTGCGGTGACGGCCCCCGAGCCGATGTTCTCCAGCAGGGCCGCAACGCTGCTCGCATGGCAAAGTCGCGTGCAGTGATCGACGTTGTTGTGCCCGAAGCCCTGCCGGATGAAGCGCTGGAACAGATACGCCTCCTCGTTGGAGCATTTGGCCGAGCCGAAGCCCGCCACCTCGCGCCCCCGCCCGCGCAGGCCGTTCGCCGCCGCGTCCAGCGCCTCGTCCCAGGTCGCCTCGCGGAACACGTCGCCGAAATTCCCCGGATCGACGTTCAGCCCCTTGGGCGGCGCGTCGTCGCGACGGATCAGGGGGGCCGTCAGGCGGTGCGGATGGTGGATGTAGTCGAAGCCGAAGCGCCCCTTGACGCAGAGCCGTCCCTCGTTGGCCGGGCCGTCGATTCCGTCGATCTTCACCACCCGGTCCGGCGATCCGTCTTCCCCGGCGCGCACCTTCAGCGACACCTGACAGCCGACGCCGCAGAACGGGCAGATGGACTTCACCTCCCGGTCGAAATCTGCGCTGTCGCCGACCTGCACCGCATCGACCATCGTGGCGGGCATCAGCGCGCCGGTCGGACAGGCCTGCACGCATTCGCCGCAGGCGACGCAGGTGCTCTCCCCCATCGGGTCGTCGAAATCGAACACCGGGTAGCTGTCGTGCCCCCGCCCGGCCATGCCGATCACGTCGTTGACCTGCACCTCGCGGCAGGCCCGGACGCAAAGGCCGCACTGGATGCACGCGTCGAGATTGACGCGCATGGCGATATGGCTGTCGTCCAGCAGCGGGATGCGCTCCGCGTCCAGCACCGGCAACCGGCTCTCCGTGACACCCGCCGCGTCCGCCACGTCCCAGAGATGCGAGGAACGGTCATGGGCCACCGCCCGCTCCGGCTGATCGGCCAGCAGCATTTCGACCACCATCCGCCGCGCCCCTGTCGCGCGCGCGCTGTCCGTGGTCACGACCATGCCCGCGACGGGTTCCCGGATGCAGGACGCGGCCAGAACCCGCTCTCCCTCGATCTCGACCATGCAGGCGCGGCAATTGCCGTCGGGGCGGTAGCCGGGCGCGGGCTTGTGGCACAGATGCGGGATCGTCAGGCCGCGCCCGTTCGCGACCTCCCAGATGGTTTCCCCGGGTGCCGCATCGACCTCCTGGCCGTCCAGCGTGAAGCGGATCGTGTCGGACATCGCCGTCCCCTCGTCTGTCCCCGGCAGCATAGGGAACTCGCCCGCCGCGCGACAGCCGACCGACGACCGGCGCGCATTGGGAAACGACGCCCGCCCGTCCGCCGCCTTCCGCTTGTCGAGACCATCCCGTGGACTCCGCTGGCCGTAACCGGTCCCGTCTACGCCCTATTTCCGCGCCATCAGCCCGTACCAGAGCCAGTCCGGCAGGAATTGCCCCCCCCGGAACAGCCATGAAAACATGCCGGGAAAGCTCTTCTTGAACGCATCCGTGCACATCAGCTCGAACATTTCCTGCGCCGCCTGTTCGGGCGTCATCAGGAACGGCATGTCGAAATCGTTCTTCTCGGTCAGGCGGGTCGCGATGAAGCCGGGATTGGCGACCTGCACCTCGACCCCGCTATGGCGCAGGTCGGCATACATCCCCTCGGCCAGCCACATCACCCCGGCCTTCGACGCGCCGTAGCCCGTGGCCCCCGGCAGGCCGCGAAAGCCCGACAGCGAGCCGGTCAGGACGATATGCCCCGCATCGCGCGCGACCATGTCGCCGATGACGGCACCCACCACGCGGGCGGCGCCGGTGAAGTTGACGTCGCACATCGCCTCCACCTGTTCGGGGTTCCAGTCCTGCGCCTTCTGGGGCCAGTAGACTCCGGCAAGGAAGACCACGCCGTCGATCCGGCCCGCCTCCGCCGCGGCCCGCGTCACGCTCTCGGTATCGGCCACGTCGCAGGGGACGATCGCGGCCCGGCCCGGAAGGTCGGCGGCCAGGGCGGTCAGCTTCTCTTCGTTTCGCGCGCTCAGGATGAGTTCGGCGCCGGCCGCCGACATCTTGCGCGCCAGTGCTGCGCCGAGTCCCTCGGACGCCCCCACGAGCCAGTAGCGTTTTCCCGTCCATTCACGCATGCGATCTCTCTCCTTCCAGATCCAGCCGCGCGAGCAGGAGCATCGCCACGGCCTTGAGCGCCAATGGTAGCCCGGCATAGAGCGCCGTCAGCATACCGAGGCCCGCGTCGTCGTTCGCCCCGCCCGGAACGAAGCCCGCCGCATCCAGAGTCGGGAAGAGCGCGATGGCGGCGATGGCGAGGGTCGCCTTGTTGACGAAGGACCACAGGCCGAACCCGTCCGCCGCCCCCGGCGAGATCGCGGCCAGCCGCCGGGCGAAGAGCGCGGGGAGCAGGGTCAGGTCCGCGCCGACCGCGGCCCCCGATGCCGCGCAGATCAGGGCGAAGGCTGCGATATCCCCGGTCCCGAGGGTCAGTGCGAAGGCGAAGGTGACGATCGCCAGCGCCATCCCCGCCAACAGGGCGCGCCGCGGCCCCCATCGGGTCGCGGCCCGGCCCCAGAGCGGGGCCGCGATGGCGGCGGAGAGGAAGAACAGGAGGAGGAGCGGCCCGGCGGCGGCGGGGGCGCCGAGCCGATCCTCGACGAAGAACAGGAACAGCGTGGAGGTGACGGCGACCGGCGTGGCGTTGGCCAGCGCGATCAGCAGGAGGCGGCGCGCGGTCGCATCGCCCAGCACCGCGCGCAGGCCCCCCGGCGCGGGCGCGGCGCCCCGGTCGGACCATTCCGGCGCCATCAGGATCAGCGCGAGGATCGTGGCCGCGACGAAGGCAAGCGCATAGAGGGTGAACGGCATCCCCGTCCCCGCGAGAAGTGCGGGAAGCGCTGCGGCGAGGCAGACACCGGACAGGGCGCCCGTCTCCCGCCAGGTGGCGAGACGGACATGGCCGTCGCCCATGGCGGAGGCCTTGGCGACGCCCTGCGCGTAGAAGCAGATGGTGAGGAACGAGAATGCGCTGAGAAGAGTCCCGCAAGGGTAGATCGCGAACCACCAGATCGGCGGCAGGAGCGGCGGCACCGCGAACAGCGCCACCATGGAAACCGCCATGACCGCGCCCGCGATCCCGCACATCGCGCCGCGATATGCGCGCGTCCTCTCGGACAGGCGCCCGAGGAGCGGGTCCTGCACCACGTCGATGAGGCGGAGGGCGAACAGCGCGAGCGAGAGCTGAGCCAGGGTGACGCCGTAGCTGTCGACGTAGTATTTGGGCGCGTGGATGTAGATCGGGAGACCCGCCGCCGCCAGAACCGCCGCGAAGGCCGCATGGCGCGGCAGGCCCGTGGCCGGGGTCAGCGCGACACCTCCGAGGGGGGTGGGACGGGGCGTCGGCGGAACGTGGCCCCTTTCCACCACAGGCGGATCGCCTGCCAGTGGATGAGGGCGAGGACCCGCCGCGCGCCCAGCGGCCGGCGCAGGGCGGCACGGAGCAGGCCGCGGCTCGTGAGCGGCCGGCGCGGGCCGGAGAGCGTGGCCATCAGGCGCCCGCCCTCGAACCGGTAGTCGATCCAGATGCCGATATGCTCGGCTGCGATGTCGAAGCGGAAGGTGTAGCCACCGGAGATCGGCTGGAACGGCGAGACGTGGAACACCTTGCGCGCCGAGAGGGTCAGATCCCTGGTGATCGGCGCGAAATCCTCCGCGTGGCAGAGGTAGGAATGCCGGTCGCCGAACGTGTTCGACACCTCGGCGATGACGACGCGGAGGATGTCGTCCCGATCATGGCAGAGCCAGAAGCTGACCGGGTTGAAGACGTGGCCCAGCACCCGCGGCTGCGCCAACAGGAGGATCGCGCCGTCGGCGGCGTCGATACCGTGTTCCGCCAGCACTTCCCGCACCCAGCCCGTGCCGCGCCCGGCACCGGGCGCCCCACCATGGTCGCGGTCGTGGAGCGAGACGAGCCCGCCGGCGGTTGCGCGCGAAGAGGCGGGGCAGGGGGCCGCGCGCCTCGGGGTCGATCAGGACGTAGTCGATGCCGTAACGAAAGGCGTTCGTCACCCCCTCGGCCCGTCGACCGTGGAAGGTGAGCGCCGGGATATGCTGCGGCGCGCGCGTCACTCGGCGGCCAGCCGGACGGCATCCCGCCGCCCGAGCGCCTCGACCACGTCGAGCGCGCTGCGATAGCCGTCCTCGTGGAAGCCGTTATGCATCCACGCCCCGCAGAACCAGGTGGAGCGCGATGCCGTTCAGCGCCCGCAACCCCTCCACCGCCGCCATCATAGGCAGGTCATAGACCGGATGCGCGAAGGTCGTCCGGTCGTGGATCGCCTCCTCTCGGATCGGCACCTGGGGGTTCAGGGTCACGAAGAGCGGGTCGTCCATCGGGATCGGCTGCAACCGGTTCATCCAGTAGGTCAGTCCGATCCCGTCGGGACGCGCGCCCGCGGGCTCCGCGTAGTTCCAGGAGGCCCAGCACTTGCGCCGCCGCGGCATCAGGCTCTGGTCGGAATGGGTGACTGCCGCATTCGTCTGGTAGCGAACGGAGGACAGAAGGCGCGTCTCCGCCTCGCTCGGATCGGCGAGCATCGACAGGCTGTCGTCGGAATGGGTGGCCAGGATCACGTCGTCGAATCCCTCCCATTCGGCCCCGTCGAGCCGGATTTCGGCCCCCTCGGGACCGCGCCTTATGCCGCGCACGGGCGCGCCGAGGCGGATGTCCACCCCCCTGCGGTCGAGATGGGCATGCAGGCGGCGGACATATTCGACCGACCCGCCCTGCACCGTGTACCACATATGCTGTCCCGTCGCCGCAAGCAGGCGGTGATTGGCGAAGAAGCGGATCATGGCGGCGGCCGGGAAATCCATCACGTCCTGGGACGGGGTGGACCAGATCGCGCCGGAGATCGGCCCGAGATACCAGTCCCGGAACGATTGCCCGAGGCCCAGCCGGTCGAGAAACTCGCGCAGGGAGATGTCGGGATCCGCTTCCGCGTCGGCGGCATTCGCGTTCCAGTGCAGGATGTCGCGCACCATCCGCAGGAACCGCGGTCGTGCGAGATTGCGCCGCTGGGCGAACATCGTGTTCACGGTCTGCGTGCTGTATTCCAGCGCACCGCCGCGCAGGGAGGCCGCGAAGGACATGTCGCTCTCGGCCAACGGGACGTCCAGCTCCTCGAACAGGGCGAGGAGATTGGGATAGTTCACCTTGTTGAACACGATGAAGCCGGTATCGACCGGCTGATCCCCGCGCCGCCCGGCCAGGATCGTGCGGGCATGACCCCCGAGGACGGGTGCGGCCTCGATCAGGGTGACGGCATGCTGTCGGCAGAGGGCATGGGCTGCGGCCATGCCGCTGATCCCGCCGCCGACGATCGCGATGCGGCGGGGCGGGGGAAACGTGGTCTCGAAGGGCACAGGTGGGTATGTCCGTCGTTGGGAAAGGATCGGTCGTCCGGGTCTACATAGGGCGCGCGGCGGGGGAATGCGCGCGAAATGGCCCATTGCGCGGCAATCACGGGAATGTCATCCGGGTTCGCGCCAGATCGTTGCGCGACCGCCACGGGGGACAGGGGCGATGACGACCACGCGGCCCGGCCCGTGACCTTCGCCGACTGGATCGTCTTCGCGTCGTTCTGGGCGCTGTTCGTGACGACGCCGGGGCCGAACGCGGTCAATTGCATCCTGACGGCCTGGGGCGCGGGGTTCGCGCGGGCGCTGTGGTGCGTGGCGGGCATCCTCTGTCAGGCGCTGCTGTTCCTGACGCTCGCGGCGAGCGGGGTGACGGCGCTCCTGCTCTCCGCCCCGGGGGCGTTCGCGGCGTTGCGCGTCGCCGGTGCGGTGGTCCTGATCGGCCTCGGCGTCCGGGCCTGGCTGCGGGCGGGGGATCCGGTCGCGACGGAGGCGCCGCCAGCGGACCGGATCATGCTGCGCGCGTTCCTCGTGGCGACGCTGAACGCGAAGTCGGTGGCGGGATACCTCGCGGCGTTCACGCAATTCGTGCGGACCGATATCCCCATCTGGTCGCAGATGGGGGTGATCGTCCCCACCGCCCTGACGCTCACGGCGGCCAGCTATACGGCATGGTGCGCGCTGGGGGCGTGGCTCGGGCGGCGGGCGCTGGGGCTGGTGGCGAGCCTGTGGCTGCGCCGCGGGCTCGCGCTCTGTTTCGTGGCCTACGGCGTGGCGCTGCTACTGATCTGAGCCGAGGATCGCGCCGTAGAGCGGCACGGTGGAGATCGACATCTTCGCCGACCCCTCGGTCAGTTCCTGCGCATGGGCGAGATAGATAAGCGTCTGGTTCGCCTCGTCGAAGATCCGCTTGATCCGCAGGGATTTCAGGATGATCGACCGGCTTTCGCGGAACACGTCCTCGCCATCCTCGGACGTGTCGATGTCGCCGACGGTGATCGGCCCCGTCTGGCGGCAGGCGATGGAGGCGTTGGACGGATCCTCGAACCAGTTGCCGTTCGACAGCCGGTCGATCAGCGAGCGGTCGAAATAGGCGATGTGGCAGGTGACGCCCTCGACCTTCGGGTCGGGGATGGCGTCGATCAGGATGTCGTTCCCGACCCAGTCGACGCCGACTTCTCCCACCTGCTGGGCGAATGCGGGGGTGGCGAGAAGGGCGAGGGCCAGGGCGCTGGCGCGTGCGATATGTGTCATGGCGGGACAATGCCCCATCGCGACGGGCGTTCCAACGGGGAACGGTTCCCGCCTCGCGGCGGGGCGCGGCGTTCCCTCGGGCACCGGCCGGGCTATGTCTTTCGCTGTCGCGATGGAACCGGGGGACGGACGATGACACGCATGACGGCCAAGGATTTCGACCAGGAGCTTCTGGACCTCTACGATTTCTACGCCCACGGGCGCATTTCCAAACGGGAGTTCCTCGACCGGGCGGGCAAATGGGCGGTCGGCGGGGTCACGGCGCTCGCGCTTCTGCACACGCTGAGCCCCGATTACGCGCTGGCCCAGCAGATCGCCGAGGATGATGCCGACATCATGGGCGAGGAGATCACCTATCAGAGTCCGAACGGCCATGGCGACGTGAACGGCTATCTCGTGCGTCCGGCCGAGACCGAGGATCCCCCGGCCGCAGTGCTTGTGGTGCACGAGAATCGCGGCTTGAATCCCTATATCCGCGATGTGGCGCGGCGGGTCGCGAAGGCGGGCTTCATAGCGCTCGCGCCGGACGGCCTGACCAGCGTGGGCGGGTATCCGGGCGCTGATGACGAGGGGCGCGAGTTGCAGCGTCAGGTAGACGGCGAGAAGCTGATGAACGATTTCTTCGCGGGATACGAGTATCTCGCGGCGCTGGAGGGAACGAACGGCAAGGTCGGCGCGACCGGTTTCTGCTATGGCGGCGGCGTGGTGAACGCGCTGGCGGTCGCCTATCCGGAGCTGTCGGCGGGCGTGCCGTTCTACGGGCGGCAGGCATCGGCGGCGGACGTGCCGAAAATCGAGGCGCCGCTTCTGTTCCAGTACGCCGCGCTCGACAGTCGTATCAATGCGGGCTGGCCCGAGATGCAGCGCGCGCTGGAGGAAAACGACAAGATCTACGAGGCGGCGATCTGGCCGGATGTGAACCACGGTTTCCACAACGACACGACCCCCCGCTACGATGCCGAGGCGGCGGAGGCCGCGTGGGAAAAGACGATCGCCTGGTTCCGGGTCTATCTGGCATAGACTGCGGAGTTCGATGCCATGAAGGATTTCGGACCGACCCGGGGCGAGACGCTGTTCTACCTCCTCGTTTCGCTGGCGGGGCTTGCGTTGATGGGGGTGGCGGTCGCGGTGCGCGGCGTTTCGGGAATTGCCGCGATCGAGGTGGTGGGCCTGTCGGGCGCGTTCTTCGGCGCCACGGCGATCTGGGCCGCGCTGCGCCTCTGGCGGCGGCGGTGAGGCCGCGCTAGTCCGCGGCCATGTCCGACGTCTCGACTCCCTACGATCCGCCCGATAGCGCGATCCCCGTGATCCACGAGGATGCCCATCTCCTGGTGGTGGACAAGCCCGCGGGCCTGTTGTCGGTGCCGGGGCGGGGCGAACATCTGGCCGATTGCCTGCTGTCGCGGCTGGCTGTGGACTGGCCCGAGGTGCTGCTCTGTCACCGGCTCGACCGGGACACGTCGGGGATCATGGTCTTCGCGCTGACCAAGGAGGCGCAGCGCCGGATGGGCCGGATGTTCGAGACGCGCCGGGTGAAGAAGCGCTACGTCGCGCGGGTCTGGGGCGATGTGCCGGAGGCGGAGGGGGTCGTCGACCTGCCGCTGATCGTCGATTGGCCGAACCGCCCGCTGCAGCATGTCAACCGCGAGACCGGCAAGCCCGCGATCACCGACTGGCGGCGGATGGAACCGGAGCCGGTGGACGGGGGCGGGACGACGCGCATGCGGCTGATGCCGCGCACCGGGCGGAGCCATCAATTGCGCGTCCATATGCGGGAGCTGGGCCACCCGATCCTGGGCGATCCGTTCTACGCCACGGGAGCAGCTCGCAACTTCCCGCGCATGATGCTCCATGCAGAGGGGCTGAAGTTCGAGCATCCGGCGACGGGCATCGTGACGCGGCTTGAGGCGCCCTGTCCGTTCTGAGCGGGGATCAGCCGCCGGGCAGGGCGGTCGTGAGGCCGGGCATCATCCATTCCATTCCTGCAAGCGCCGCGGCCAGCAGGAGGGCGCCGGCAATGGCGAGGGCGAAGAGCGTTGCGGGATGCGTGAGCGTTTCGCGCTGCATGATGCGGTTCCTTCCGGGTCGGGATGCGGATCGTCCGGCGCGGACGCCCGGCTCGCACAAACCACGAATGGATGAAGAAACCGTGAGCGCCGCCGCTTCCTTCTGCCGTGAGGCATCGCTAGGGTCGCGGCGACACATCCTAAGGAGAGTCGCCATGAGCCTGCGCATCAATCAGGACGTCCCCGATTTTCAGGCCGAGACCAGCGAAGGACCGATCTCCTTCCACGAGTGGATCGGCGACAGCTGGGCCATCCTGTTCAGCCACCCGAAGGATTTCACGCCCGTCTGCACCACCGAATTCGGAGCCGTGGCACAGCTCGCGCCCGAATGGGAGAAGCGCGGCGTCAAGGTGATCGGCATCTCCGTCGACGGCGCAGAGAGCCACCGCAAGTGGAAGTCCGACATCGAGACGTTCGGCGGCGCGAAAGCGGGTTTCCCGATCATCGCCGACGAGGGGCTGGAGGTGTCGAAGGCCTACGACATGCTCCCCGCCGACGCATATCTGCCCGATGGCCGGACGCCGAACGACACGGCGACGGTGCGGTCGGTCTATGTGATCGGGCCGGACAAGAAGCTGAAGCTCAGCATGACCTATCCGATGAATGTCGGGCGCAACTTCGCGGAGATCCTGCGGGCGGTGGATGCGCTTCAGGCGGCGGCGAAGCACGGCGTGGCGATGCCCGCCAACTGGGAGCGGGGCCAGGACGTGGTCATTCCCGCGACCGTCTCCGACGAGGATGCGCGCGAGAAGTTCGGTGAGTTCAAGACTCACTTTCCCTATCTGCGGACGACGAAGGACCCGAGCTGACGCCCGCGGCGGCCCGGTCGAGCAACGTCTCCGCCACCCGGGCAAACGCGATGCGGTCGGATTTCGGGATCCCCTCGAACAGGGGGGCCAACCCGTCGGCGCGGTCCGCGCGGGCGGCGCGCGCCCGGTCGGCGGCGTGATCGTTGAGGCGCACCACTGTCTTGCGCCGGTCGGTCGGATGCTTCTCCCGCACGACCATCCCGTCCGCCTCCAGGGCGTCTACGAGGCCGGTGATCGCCTGCGGCGAGACATGCAGCCGGTCGGCCAGCGTGCGCATCGAGAGCGCGCCGGTCTCCGCCAGATGACCCAGCGCGGCCAGCCGCGTGGCCCGGGCCGGACCGCTCCCCTGAAGGCGGCGCAGCGCCGGGGCGAGCCGGTCGATCAGTTCGGCAAGTGCTTTCGGGGAATGAGATTTCGCCATGACCCCGAGACTCGCCCCTCCCGCCGGTGGCGTCAAGCGATGCCCGTGCGGTGGGCGGAGACGGGGCGGGACCATGCAGGCTGACTTCGTCGTCGTCGGCGCGGGAAGCGCCGGCTGCGCCCTCGCGGCCCGGCTGTCGGAGGACGGGCGGCATTCCGTGATCGTCGTCGAACATGGCGGCTCGGATGCCGGACCGCTGATCGCGATGCCGGGTGCGCTGAGCTATCCGATGAATATGGCGCGCTACGATTGGGGCCTGCGCACCGACCCGGAACCGCATCTGGGCGGGCGCGTCCTCGCCTGTCCGCGGGGCAAGGTCGTGGGCGGATCCTCGTCGATCAACGGCATGGTCTATGTCCGCGGTCATGCGCGCGATTTCGATCATTGGGCGGAGGCGGGTGCATACGGCTGGGCCCATGCGGACGTGCTGCCGTATTTCCGGCGGATGGAGAACTGGGAGCCGCGGGGCCATGGCGGCGATCCGGACCGGCGCGGGTCGGACGGGCCGCTGCACGTGACGCGCGGTCCGCGGGACAATCCCCTGACCCGCGCGTTCGAGGCAGCGGGGCGACAGGCGGGATACGAAGGGACGGAGGATTACAACGGTCGGAAGCAGGAAGGGTTCGGTCCGAAGGATCAGACCACCTGGCGGGGGCGGCGCTGGTCCGCGGCGGATGCCTACCTGAAGCCCGCGCTGCGGCGTCCGAACTGCACCCTCGTCAGGGCGCTGGCGCGGCGGGTCGTGATCCGGGAGGGCCGGGCCGTGGGCATCGAGGTGACGCGACGGGGACGGTGCGAGGTGATCGAGGCCCGGCGGGAGGTCGTGCTGGCCGCGTCGGCGATCAACACGCCGAAACTGCTTCTCCTGTCGGGGGTCGGGCCCGGTGCTCATCTGGCGGAGCACGGGATCGAAATCGTGGCGGACCGGCAAGGCGTGGGCGGCAATCTTCAGGACCATCTGGAGCTTTACGTCCAGGTGCAGTCGCGATTGCCGGTCAGCCTGTTCCGCTACTGGAACCTGCGGGGCAAGGCGTGGGTCGGTGCGCGCTGGCTCGTGACGCGGACCGGTCCGGGGGCGTCGAACCAGTTCGAGAGCGCGGGCTTCATCCGGTCCGCGGCGGGTGTCGAGTACCCGGACCTGCAATTCCACTTCCTGCCCATCGCGGTCCGCTATGACGGGCAGGCGGCGCCCGAGGGTCACGGGTATCAGGTCCATGTCGGCCCGATGCGCTCCCCTTCGCGCGGACGCGTGCGGCTTCGCTCCGCGGACCCGGAGGCGGCGCCCTCGATCCTCTTCAACTACATGTCCCATCCCGACGACTGGCGTGATTTCCGGCAGGCGATCCGTCTGACGCGGGAGATCCTCGCCCAGCCCGCCTTCGATCCATTTCGCGGGCGCGAACTGGTTCCCGGAGAGGCGGTGCAGGACGATGCCGCGCTGGACGACGCGATCCGCGAGCATGTCGAGAGCGCGTATCATCCCTGCGGCACGGCGCGGATGGGGGCGGTGACGGATCCCGGCGCGGTCGTGGACCCGGAGGGGCGGGTGATCGGCGTCGACGGCCTCCGGGTCGCGGACAGCTCGGTCTTTCCGCGCATCACCAACGGCAACATCAACGCGCCGTCGATCATGGTGGGCGAGAAGATGGCGGATCACATTCTCGGCCGCGCGCCCCTGTCGCCCGAGCCGGAGGAGCCGTGGATCCACCCCGCCTGGGCCACGGCACAGCGCTAGGGCGCAGCCCACCCGTCGAGTCGCGCCGCATTGGCAGCACGCCATTCCGCGCCCACATCTCCGGCGTCCAGACCGTCGCGCGCGATGCGCTCCAGCCAGCCGTTCACCTCCTCCCGCCGGAACCGGACCCGCGACACGAAGTGCGCGATCTCCGGGTCCCGCTCGGTCAGGCGTGTGGCATAGGCGACATGCACCTCGGTCGGGGGAAACTGGCAAGCGGGGGCGTCGAACGGTCCGTCCGCGGATCCGGCGAGCAGGTCGGCGGCGGACAGGCAGAAGTCGTCCTTCGGCGACGGCTCCTCCAGCCGGACGAGGTCGAAACTCGCATGGATCCAGTCCGGCTCGTAGCCGTAGAACACGATCGGCCGGTCGCGGGCGACATAGAGCGCCAGCTTGGCCTTGAAGATGCGATCCGAGAAGACATCCGCTTCCCAGAGCGCATCCAGCCCGGACGCGGCGAGCTTGCGGCGCATGACGTCGGTCGAGCGCCAGCCGTCCGCGCCGATCCAGATCTCCCCCAGGCCATCGCCGTCCGCGTCGAACCGCGCGGCGATGTCCGGATCGGCGAGATCCGCGAGGCGCACGATCCGGAGCGACGTCGCGAGCGATCGCGGGAGATAGACACCCTGCCGCGCGAGATAAGGCGCGTCGTTGAGCGCCACGCTTCCTTCGTCGCGGATATAGAGCGCCTCGTTCTGGGGCTGGTTCTGTCGCCAGAAATCGGCGTGGATGTCGATCTCCGGCTCCTCCGCGACCATCGCGCGGAAGACGCCGTCGACGGTCGCGGGCCGGGTCACGGCCCGGGTCCCGAACCGCGCCTCGATCTCCGCGGCGAGGATTTCCGCGACCACCTGGCTCGCGGGCCAGTCGAAGGCGGCGACGGCGATGGGCGGCGTGTCGTCGCGGAAAAGTCTGCCGAACCGCTCCTCGATGAGATCGGGCCGCAGAACGCGCCCGGATCCGGGCCCGAGACCGTCGCGCGCGGCGAAGGGCAGGAAGACCAGCGTCGTCAGCAGGAGCCCCGCCGTCAGCCAGTAGATCGAGCGGAACGCCCCCGACGAATGCGGCACCGCGAACTCCGCGATCTCCCCGTCATCGCCCCGCGCGCGGACGGTCCGGTCGGACAGGACGCCGACCACCTCCCGCGTGTGGATCAGGTCGCGGGGCACGTAGGCCAGGCGGCCGATCTCCTGGAACGCCTCCTGCATCCGAAGGATCTGCTTGCGGAAGCCGAGCACATTGTTGCGCTCGTAATCGGAGATGGTGAAGATCACGAGCAGGCAGCCCGCGGAGAAGGCGTAGAGCCCGAGCTGTCCGTACAGGCTGTCCGCGCTGATAAGGATCAGGAACAGGATACTGGTGCCGCCGGTGATCCAGAGCGCGACCTTCTCGCCCAACGACAGGCGGTCCCGGTGGATCGCGAACCACAGGTCGAAGGCGGTGGCGATGTCGCGGCGCGGGTCGCCGATACCGATTGCAGGAATTCGATCGCGGAACGACCCGGCGATGCGGCCCTTGCCCTCGATCGTCGGTTCGAACTCGATATCGATGAGCCGGGTCAGAAGGTCGTCCGCCACATCGACGCCCCCCTCGGTCGCCGTCAGGTCGATGATGCCGCGCGCGAGCACCGCCCTCTGGTCCAGCTCCTGCGCCCGGCGGCTCGATACCCGCGACAGGACGAAACCCGCGAGGATCGCGAAGAGGCCGGAGATGAAGTAGAGCATGTCGGTCAGCACCGGCGCCGCGACCGTCCCCAGAAAGAGCGCGGCGAGGGCCACGTAGAGCGTCCCGATCAGCGCGGCGATCAGGGCGTTCCCGGATTGATAGCGCCCGTGTAGCGTCATGTTGGCGAACAGGATCAGCGTCAGCCCATAGGCCGAGAGCGCGTCCACCCGTTCGCCGTAGAACGCGTAGAGCATCACCACCGAGAGGGCGGGCGAGAAGAAGGCGAGCGACGAGAGGGTGAGCGACTGGTACTCGCGGAACGCCCAGGTCCAGGTCACCTCCGCCACGAGATAGGTGCCGATCCCGATCACCGCGCAGAGGGCGATCACCCGGGCGTCGAACGCGTAGAACAGAAGCTGCGTCCCCGCCAGGTACGTGATCCCCGCCACCGCCAGAAGCGCCACGAGATTGGCGATGGAGATGGCGAAGAACGTGGCGCGCAATCCGCTTCCCAGCGTCCTGGTGAACGCCGTCGAGGCCCGGATCGCGAAGGGCAGGTAGAAGCCCGAGCCCAGGGCCGCGACGAAGGCGAAGCCGATCTCCCACCCTTCGGTGAACCCGGCCTCGGTCACGCTGGAGATGCCGATGGCGACCGCGCCGAGGAACGCGATCCCGATCAGCGCCAGTTCCGGCCAGCGCAGGGCGCGGCCGTGTTCGGGCGCGAAGATGCGCATCGCGAAGACGGCGATCAGCGGCCAGGCGAAGGCGATGATCGTCGCGTCCACCTTTCCGGACCCGTAGAGCGCCCGGTAGAAGCCGTAATACCAGACGGCGAGGCACAGTCCCGATATGGCCGCCAGCCCTGCCGCCCGCGGGGTCGTGTCCGCCCGGAGCAGGCGGAGCGCCGGGCCCGGCTGCAACAGGCAGGCGATCAGGCTGACCGCGACCGCGATCCCGCCCGCCACGAGATAGACCTCGACGTAGCGCGCGCTGTCGCCGATCTCGGTGATGATGATCGGCTTGAACGACCAGAACAGCACGGCCGAGAGCGCCGCCGCCGCGACCAGCGGCAGGGAGGCTTTGGAAGGGGTCTTGGGCATCTGTGTTCCGGTGCGGTCCGTTCGTCGGGCACTCTAGGAAGGTCGGTCTGCGCTGTCGACCGCGCAGGGGGCGGTGCGGCCCGTGCCCCGTTCGGCCTTTCGGCGAAGCGGGTGCGGTCGTATCACCGGGGGATGGCGTCGAGGCGAACGGATAATGGTGGAGGGCGAGGTCCGATACTCCCGGCGGATGGCGCTGCCGCAAGCACACCGGCCTCTCCCTACCTCGCGCCCGGCTTCTACGATCGCGCGCTCGCCTCCGGGCGTCACCGTGCCATCGTCGGCGGACGGTGGGAGGAGACGGGTCGCGCGCAGATGGCGCTCCTGCGGGAGGCGGGGCTGATGCCGCATCACCGGTTGCTGGATATCGGGGCGGGTGCCCTGCGGCTCGGATGTCGGGCGGTGCCGTATCTCGAACCGGGGAAGTACTGGGCCACGGATGCGTCGGGCGCGCTGCTGCGGCGGGGCCGGGCGGCGGAGCTGCCTGATCCCGCGCGCCTGCCTGAGGATCGCCTGATCGAGGATGCGGGCTTCGCCTATCCCGGCGTGCCTGCCGATATCGATTTCGCCATCGCCTTCGCGGTGTTCACGCATCTGCCCCGGGATCGGCTGGCCCGCGCGCTTGGTTCGGCCCGGGCGCGCTTTCCCGACCTGCGAGCTTTCCTCTTCACCGTCTTTCTCGCCCCGGAGGAGACGGCGGCGGCTTCGTTCCGGCAGGCGGATGGCGTCGTCACTCATCCCGCGCGACCGCCCTATCACCTGACCCGGGCGGCGATGGATGCGTTGGTCCGGGAGGCTGGGTTCATTCCGGATATCAATGCAACCCGGCTGCCGCGCGGACAGGTCGCGATCGTCGCCACGCCCGCCCGATAAAACGCAAAGGGCCGCCCCCGAAGGAGCGGCCCGATAACGATCTGCGGTCGGATCAGCCCTGGCGGGCCTTGAACCGGCGCTGGGTCTTGTTGATCACGTAGACCCGACCCTTGCGGCGCACGACGCGGCAGTCGCGGTGCCGGTTCTTCAGCGACCGGAGGGAATTGCGAACCTTCATGGCTGCTCTCCTATTGCCTGCGGGGTGACGCCCCGGGTGAAAATCGTACCCCCGTCGCGGGTGGGGGCGGTGATGCCGGGGCTGGGACCGCGACCTTTCCTGCGGAAAGGCGCGGGCGTCGTCCCCGGTTCGACCACGTGACCCCTTCTTGGCGAAAAGGCAAGGTGGTGGGCGATACTGGGATCGAACCAGTGACCCCTTCGATGTCAACGAAGTGCTCTACCGCTGAGCTAATCGCCCCTCTGCATCCGGAAAACGGAGGAACTCCGAAGGCCCCGGCGCATTGGTGGGCGGTGGATAGTGCCTTTCCCGAGGCCGTGCAAGGGGGCTTTCGACCGCCGCACGGACGCAGTATCCACGATGTGAGGAGGCCGGTTTCCGATGCCATCACGCCCCTATCGACTGCTCCTTCCGGTGCGGCCCGCCGCCCCCGTCGTGGTCGCTTCGCCGCATTCGGGGCGAACCTACGATTCCGCCTTTCTGGCGCGGACGATCCTCGACTCGGATGGGATACGGTCGTCGGAGGATGCCTATGTCGATCTCCTGCTGGAGAACGTGCCCGCGCTGGGCCTGCCGCTTTTGGCCGCCGAGATGCCCCGCGCCTATATCGACCTCAACCGCTCCTCCGTCGAACTCGACCCCGCCGTGGTCTGCGACGTGCCGCGGGGGGCCGCAAATCCGCGGGTGACGTCCGGGCTGGGTGTCATTCCCCGGGTCGTGGGTCAGGGGCGCGCCATCTACGAGGGCAAGATCACCCGCGCCGAGGCGCAGGAGCGGATCGAGATGGTCTGGCAGCCCTACCATTCCGCGCTGGACTGCCTCCTGACCCAGGCTCAGGGGCGGTTCGGCCGCGCGATCCTGCTCGATTGCCATTCCATGCCGCACGAGGCCATCGAGGGCGGTGCCTTGCGGAGCCGGCCGGAGATCGTGCTGGGCGACCGGTTCGGATCCTCCGCCGATCCCGCGCTGGTGGACGGGGTGGAGGCGATCTTCGCCGGGCTCGGCCTGCGGGTCGCGCGCAACGCGCCCTTCGCGGGCGCCTATACCACGCAACGATACGGCAAACCCGACCTCGGGCGGCACGCGATCCAGATCGAGATCGACCGCTCGCTCTATCTCGACGAGGCGAAGGTCGCGCCGAACGCGAATTTCGAGGCCATGCGCGAGCTGATGACCGAGGCGATGGCCCGTATCCGCGACCTGTCGGCTCTGCCGGAGCGTCTCGCCGCGGAATAACCTTCCGACGATGCCATCCGGACGCTATCCTCGATTCCGGGGCAGCGGGGAACCGGACGCCCGCCACGATGTCGGACGGGAGGAAATGACATGCTGGACCTCGGCGAGCGCGAGTTGATCTATCAACCCAGCCAGAAGGGGCTGATCTTTCCGGAGCGGCCGACCTTCGCCAGTGCCGCGGATGAGCGTCGCCACCTGAAGGAACGGCTGGTCGCCGCATGCCGCGCCTTTGCGCTGCAGGGCTTCGACTACGGGTTCGCGGGCCACCTCACGATCCGGGATCCGGAGCGGCCGGACCTCTACTGGACCAATCCGATGGCGGTGCATTTCCGGCAGGTGAAGGTATCGAACCTGATCCTCGTCGATCACGAGGGAACCGTGGTCGAAGGCGACTACGCCGTGAACCGCGCGGGCTTCGTCCTCCATGGCGGCGTCCACGAGGCGCATCCCGACATCCTTGCCATGTGCCACGCGCATACGGTCTACGGCACGGCCTATGCGGCCCTCGGGCGTCCGCTTCAGCCTGTGACGCAGGATGCCTGTGCGTTCTTCGAGGATCACGTCGTCATTGCCGACGAGGCCGGGGCCGTCGCGGTCGAAACGCCCGCCGGGTCCAACGTCGCCCGCGCCTTCGAGGGCGTGAAGGCCGCGATCCACCAGAACCACGGCCTGCTGACGGCAAGTCGGCACAGCATCGAATCCGCCGCGTTCTGGTTCATCGCGCTGGACCGGTGCTGCCGGCAACAGCTTTTGCTGGATGCCTCCGGGCGCGCGCCGAGGCTGGTCGCGCCGGACCGCGCCCGCTACAGCCGCGAGCATGTGGGCAGCGAGTATATCGGCTGGCTCCACTTCCAGCCGATCTGGGACGATCTGGTGCGGACGCAGCCGGACATGCTCGACTAGGGCGGCGTCGCGGACCACGGGAGCGGGAGGAGCGATGACCGACGACGTCTATGAGGTGGTGGCGCTGAAATACGCGACCTATGCCGCACGCAAGCGACACGACAACCTTCTCCATGCGGGTCCGGATTTCGAGGCGTCGATGCCGATCGACTTCTACATCTGGGCGATCCGGAACGAGCGGCGCACCATCGTCGTCGATACCGGCTTCGGCCATGCGGAGGGCGAACGCCGGGACCGTCGCATTACCCACCTGCCGAAGGATTGCCTCGCCCGGGTCGGGATCGACGCCGCACGGGTCGAGGACGTCGTGGTCACCCATCTGCATTTCGATCATGCCGGGACGATCGCGGATTTCCCCCGCGCGACGTTCCACCTCCAGGATGCGGAGATGGCCTACGCCACCGGTCGCCACATGTGCCATCCGAACTTCACCGGCGCGTTCACCGCCGACATCGTCTGCGACATGGTGCGTGCGGTGTTTGCGGGGCGCGTACGGTTCCACGCGGGGGATGCGGAGATCGCGCCGGGCGTGTCGGTGCATCTGATCGGCGGACATTCGGCGGGGTTGCAGGTGGTGCGGGTGCGGACGCGGCGCGGATGGCTCGTCCTCGCCTCGGATGTAAGCCATTTCTACGAGAATATCGACACGGCGAACCCGTTCCCGATCATCTGCAACCTCGGCGATATGTTCGAGGGGTTCGAGACCGTGAAGCGTCTGGCCTCCGACCGCTCGCTGATCATTCCCGGCCACGATCCGCTCGTTATGGCGCGCTATCCGGCCTTCGCCGCGGATGTGGGGGACGTGGCGGCGCGGCTCGACGGGGATCCACTGCACCGGTTCTGACGCGGAAGCGGGACGGTCGAGCGCCCGCTTCACATGGGGCAGTTCCCGGTTTCGTCGGTTGTTGATTTCGGTTGGAAAGTCCGGCCGTCGCAGTTTCCTGCATCGCACAGAAGCGTCAGGGGGACACATCGCCCTGCGCAGCGGCGCGGCGGGCGATCCGGTCGGCGCCGGGCCGGGACCAGAGCGCGAGGAGATTGCGTCGCAGCGCATCCTGCGTCGGGTCCGGAAGCGTCACCCCGGCGAGCCAGCGCACCAGCCGCGAGGCCCGGATCCCCTCGTTGGCGAGGAACGACACGGCGGACAGGTCGGCGAGCTGCCGCACCTCGGTCACGGGCACGCCGTCCACCCGCATCGGCCGTCCCTCCCGGTCGATGATGACCCCGTTCGCATCCCGGGCCGGAACTGCGCTGTGATGCAGGGCGAGGAGGCGCCAGGCGGGGTCGAAGACCGGCGCGCCCGAACTGCCGGGCCGGGTATCGGCGGTATACCAGCAATAGCGGTCGTCATCGCTGTCCTTGCCGGTATCGACGAAATGGCTGTTGTGGACGACGAGGGATTTCATCCGCCCGTCCGGATGCTGGATCATGCTGACCGGCGTGCCGGTGTCGATGGTCTCGTCGTCGCTCGGAAGGACGTGCCAGCCGAAGCTGTCGAGGGGCGGGGCGCTGGCCGCGAAGTCGGTCGCAGCACAGATCGCGACGTCGTAGCCGTCGTCGCGCAGGAAGAACGTGTCCGGATCGAGGGAATATTCGCTTATCCGGCGGATGGTGCCGAGGCTCTGCTCCTCGTAATCCATCTGAAGGACGTGGTCGCTTGCCGCCGCCGCCGAGGGCAGGCTGTGGCCCGCGGTCATCACGAGGCCGAGGCCGACATGGAAACCGGTGGAGGAGGAGCCGCCGCCATCCCAGATGCGTCCGACCGCCCGACGCGCCAGAAGGCCGGTCTCCAGGAATTCGATCGAGACGATGTCGTCCGTCCGTCCGATCAGGCGTTCGAGGACGTCCGCAGGTTCCACCGCGCCCCGCGGGCGGGCGGGTGCGGATCGTGGGGGACCGGGCCTGGGCGCGGCTGCGCCGGTAATCCGGCGGCTTCGGGCGAGGATCCGGTCCTCGGCGCCGCGGATGCGCGACAGATGGGTATCGAACCGCGCCGCGGCCCCGCTCATCACCGCAATCTGTCCCGCGTCGGTTCCCATTCCGTTTGCGTAGACGAAATGGCAATTATCCGCTAGGATTGTCTCGCTTTTGAGTAATAATTTGACACTGCTGGGGGTCGTTATGGCCGAGTCGATTACCTATGACGAGCTGCTGCGGCGGCTTCGGGATCCCTCCCTCCCCGATTCCGAACTGGAACCCTACGTCATCCTGGTGCCGGGCGAAGGCGGGCTGGATTTCGAGGTGACGCCCAATCCGGACACCGTCATCATGACCGCCGCCGATCAAGAGCTGGAGAGCGCGATGAAGATCGGCAACGGTCTGGCGCGGTTCCGGCGCCGGGGGCAGTTCTTCAACGTTCTGAAATCCCACCCCGAACGCCCCGTCCTCGTCTCCGAAGGCGACAGCTGGTTCCAGTTCCCTATCCTGATCGAGGAGACGATCGACCACCTGCTGCCGCATTTCAACGTCTGGTCGCTGGGCGCCGCGGGCGCGACGCTGCAGGAGATGATCTCCGGCAGGCCTCGCAGGGGCAGGTTCGAGTTCCTGAGCGAGTTGCGTCGGCAGCGGGCGCGGGTGAAGGCGTTCCTCTTTTCCGGCGCGGGCAACGACATCATCGGCGAGGATCCCGTAACGCGCGAGCCGATGATGATCGGCCTCCTGCGCGATTTCAACGGCGACACCTCGGATGTGACGGGCCATGTCGATTCCGCCGCCGTGAATGCGCGCCTGTCGGAATTGTCGCTGGGTTATAATCGCATGGTGGGGATCGTCCGGGCGGAGCCGGGGTTGGAAAACCTGCCCATCGTAGTCCACGGCTACGATTATGCGATCCCGTATCCGGCGGGCGCGGGCGACCGGCGGAATCCGCGCTACGCGGCCAAGGACCAATGGCTCGGCCGCGCCTTTGCCGCCCGCGGAATCATGGACCCGGACCTTCGCCGCCGGATCGTCGCGGTCCTGATCGATCGCCTCTACGACATGCTCTTCGCGCTGCGCGACGCGCCGGGGCAGCGGGGCGTCCACGTCGTCGATTGCCGCGGGGCGCTGCCGGACGTGTCGCACTGGGCGGACGAGATCCACGGCACCTCCGCGGGCTTCGCCGAGGTGGGGCGCCGGTTCCGGCGGGTGATCGACGATGCGCTCGCGACAGGGCGTACATGACAGCGCGACAGGGAGGCAGAACGCCATGAGCGATAACGGAACGAACCCCAAGCCGCTGCCGGTCGCGAGCCGCGCGGCATCCATCGGTATTGCGCTGGCCATGCTCATGGCGGGTCTGGTCGCCTTGATGATGCCGCTCGGGGCGGCCCTCGTACCAGGCAACGACCTTCGGGACATCGCGTATTCCATTTTCCCGCTGTCCTATTGGGTCGGGCTGTTCCTGATGATGGCGGGCATTTCGGTCCTTCTGGCGCGGATCGTGAAGATCGACGCGGAGGGGGCGGGCACGCTCAAGTTCCTCGGGATCGAATTGCCCATCGCGGTCGGCGGCGCGGCTTTCCTCCTGATTGCGCTGATGCTGGGCGGTGCCGCCGTCACCCGGACCTTCGAGCTTCACCTCGTGATGGAGCGGTTCGAGGAGCGGCAGGTGGCGGAGCGCGAGCGTCTGGAGGCGAAGGAGCGCGAGGAGCGCGAGCTTTCCGAGGAAGCGGAGGAGAACGCGCGGATGGCCGGGCTCTACGAATCCGAGAAGCTGCTGGCCAGCGCATACGGCACCATTCTCACCGGTCAGATGGACCGGGACGGCGTTCACCTCATGCGGCTCAGGGTTCAATGCTCCCGCCGGCGCAGCCACTGGATCGACTGGCCCCCGGTGCGCGAGAACGAGCAGTTCGTCGAGGCGATCCTGCGGGCCGACGCGGCCGACGAGGTGGACGTCGCGGACGTGAGCCCGTTCGTGCTGCGGCCCAACGGCACGGACTTCATCCTGCTCACCGCCGACCGGGAGCAGATCATGAGCACGCGCTTGACGATGGAGGGCGGCCACCTGGTCGCCACGCTGACCCCGCTGGACGTCTCGTTGCAGGACCTGTGCGACTCGCTCGATCCCGCCATCCGCGACGCGCAGGCGGTCGGGGCCGGCAGGTCGCTGGACGATCCGGGCGACGTGACGAACGCGGCCAACGCGGCGGCGAACCAGTGAGGATCGGGGCGGCCCTCGCCGCGATGCTCTTTCTCTGCATGCCGGTCGCGGCGCAGGATATCGACGCGCTCCTGGCCGAGCCCGCCCCCCACGAGACGATCGACGGGATGCCGTCCGGTCGGCGCGATCTGGTGGTCGCGGCCCTGGGTCGGCGTCTGGAGGGGCAGGTGTCCACGGTGGGGCAGGTGCTCTGTGCGATCCGGCCCTGGAAGACCGGAAGCAAGGCGGGCGACGAGGAGTTGCAGCGGACAGCCTACCGCCTGATGCAGGCGGAACCGAGCGCCGAGAGCACCGATTTCCGCTGGCTCGACTGCGTGGCGGGTAACCGGGAAGGCTATTACCGTGCGGCGGCGCTCGACCCCATGTTCGACCTGCGCCAGGCCTATTGCGCCGGACAGTCCGACAAGTCCGGCTATGCCCCCGATCTTGCCGGAACCATCGACCGATTGCGGGCCTTCGACAGCCGGACGGCGGCGGGTCTGGCGGCGGCGAAGGGGCCGGACGATATCGAGAAGTTCTCCTACTATCCGCTGCGGAATTCGTTACGGCTCGCCAACCTCCGGGCCGCGCGGGCGGTCTCGCTGTGGGAGGAGAGCCCAGGCGCGGCGCGCAAGCAGCTTCGGGAAGCGGCGGACGGGCTGGACGACACGCTCGCCGCGCTCGACGTGGCAAACACGCGCAACGGCTGGCGATTGTACAATGACGTGGCGTTTCACGCGGCGCTCTATCGCTGGCTGACCGATGGCGAAGACCGAAGCGCGATCGAGGCGTTTCTTGACCCCATTCCGGTCGTGGATGATCCGGCCCTGCGCGATGCGCTGACGCCCGAGGTGATGCGGGAGATGCCGGAGGACTTCGTTGATCCCATCTATATCGAGCGCCTGCTTCCGGGCGCGCAGGTCGAGAATGGGGGAGCGGAATGCGCCGCCTGGCATCGCCGCTCCTACCATCCACGGGATCTGGCGCGGGCGGTCCTTGCCTGCGACGACTCGGACCTGCTGGCCTTCGACGATTGCATGGCCGGGTTCGAGGCGTCGGACTGGACCGTGGTGATCTCGACCCTGCCCCGGCAGGTATCCCGGTCCGAGCAGAACCGCTTGCTCGGCATGTGTCGCGAATTCATCGAGGCGGCCCGTTCGCGGGACAGGGACGGCGCGGCCGCCGGGGCATTCCAGCGGATGGGCGACGTGGTGGTGGAGCCGACCATGGACGTCACGCCGTGCCGGGCGAGCGGCGAAGTGACGACGTCGGACCGCGCGGTGCTGCAACCGCTGTTCGAGGCCACGCGGCTGCACGGGATAGAGCCGCTGTTTCGCCGACCGCGGACGTATTGACAGGTCCCTGGTCGTGAATGGGCGCGAGGGGCGGACCCGTCCGCCCACTCCGTTACATCACCGCAGGGCTCGGCCCTTGACGATGGCGTCTGTGCCGAAGCGGGCGCGGATGGCATCCGTTGCCCGTTCCGCCGCCGCGCGTCGGCCCGCCTGCGGATCGAGGAGGTCGCCCGCCCGGTCCGCCTGCCCCTCGGGCACGAGATCGGAGATGCCGACCCCGATCAGCCGCGCCTGTCCCGTCCGCCCCAACGCGTCGAACAGCGCCCGCCCTTCGCGATAGATGCGATCCGCCATCTGCGTCGGCTCCGACAGGGCGTGGCGCCGGGTCACGGCGGTGAAATCCGCGCGCTTCAGCTTCAGGGTCACGACCCGGCCCGCGACGCCCTTGGTCTTGGCGCGGTCGCTGACCTGTTCGGCCAGCCGCCAGAGATGGCCGTCGAGGATGTCCGGATCGTCGGTATTCTCGGAGAAGGTCGTCTCTTTGGAGATCGACTTGACCGGGCGGTTCCGGCTGACCCTCCGGCGGTCCTCCCCCCGTGCGAGGTGCCAGAGACGATCGCCCATCGACCCGAACCGACGGCCCAGATCGACCCGGTCCCAGCGGCGCAGGTCGCGGATCGTGTTGATCCCCGCCTTCTTCAGCGCCTCCTGCCCGACGATCCCGACGCCCCAGATGATGCCGACGGGCCGGTCCGCGAGGAAGGTCTCCGTCTCCGCCCGGCCGATCACCGAAAAGCCCCGCGGCTTGTCGAGATCCGAGGCGATCTTAGCCAGGAACTTGTTGTGCGACAGGCCGACGGAGCCGGTGATCCCCAACTCCTCCTGCATCCGGCGCACCAGACGGGCGAGCATCACGGCGGGCGGCTGACCGTGGAGGCGCTCCGTCCCCGTCAGGTCGAGGAACGCCTCGTCCAACGACAGCGGCTCGATGTCGGGGGTCAGCTCCTCCATCATCGTGCGGATGCGCTGGCTCACCTCGACATAGAGCGACATGCGGCCCTTGATGATGACCGCATCGGGACACAGTTCCAGCGCCCTGAACATCGGCATGGCCGACCGCACGCCCCGGATGCGCGCCACGTAGCAGCAGGTGGAGACGACGCCGCGCCGTCCGCCGCCGATGATGACCGGCTTGTCAGCGAGGTCCGGGCGGTCCCGCTTCTCGACGCTGGCATAGAAGGCGTCGCAATCCATGTGGGCGATGGAGAGGTCGTTCAGTTCCGGATGCGTCGTCACGCGCGGCGAGGCGCAGCGCGGACATCTCCGCGCCTCCTCGAAGCAGTGGAGGCATTGACGGCACAGGGCGGGCATGGCGTCATCCTATCGCCGACGGGCCGCGACCGGAACAGAAATACGCGGCATGCGTTTCCCTGCTGCACAACCTCCAGGGAGGCCGAAATGGCTGACTCAGATCGCACGACCACAACGACATCTTCGCCCCCGCCGCCCCAATCCACGACCGTCACCCACGTGGAGACGAGGAAATCGAGCGGAAGTTCCGCGCTGTGGCTGATCCTCGGGGCCGCCTTGGCACTCGGACTAGTCTATTTCCTGTTCGTTGCGGACGGCGCCGAAACCGCGGGTGACGGCGCCAGCGACACGACCGTAGTGGTCACCGAGGGCGCGAGCGATGCCGTCGAGGGCGCCGCTACTGCCGTCGAAGGCGCCGCAACGGCCGTCGAGGGGGCTGCCACCGGCAACTGATCGCCGACCTTCCCGGCAATTCCGGCGAGGACCGGCCCGTAGGGCTTGGCCCTCGCTCGATCCGGGAACTCTCCCCCGGCCTGTGGTCGTTTTGTTTTCGATACCCCGATCATCGAGGAGAAACGCAATGGCCGACCCCCGCGATACCGATCCCCGCACGGGCGATCCCATCCATCCCGCACGCGTCGACGCTGACAGGCGCGCCGATTCCCGCAGTGCCGACTATGCCGCGGCCCCGCCATCCGGGTCCGCCCATGCCGCGGTCGAGCCGCCCCGTTCCGGGCGCGCGCGGACCGGGCTGATCGCCGCGGTCGCCGTGATCGCGCTGATCCTGCTGGTGTCGTTCTTCTTTGCAGGCGACGATCCGGAGAGCGTGGACGGTGCGGAGGATGCGATCATCCTCGACGATGCGCCCGCCGCCGATGCCCCGGTGACCGATGCGCCCGCGACGGATGGCACGACGGGAAACTGACAATCCCGTTGCCCCCGGCCCGGCCCTGACGGAAGGTATCCGCGGACCGGACCGGGGGTGACCAATATGGAACTGGAACAGGAACTGCTCGCCTTTGCGGGCAACAACGCGGTGCTGATTGCGGTGGCGATCTTCGTCGTCGTCTGCATCCTCTTGGGTGTTCGGATCGTCCCGCAATCCGAGAAATACGTCGTCGAACGGTTCGGTCGACTGAAGTCGGTATTGGGACCGGGGATCAATCTCATCGTTCCGTTCCTTGACAAGGTGGCGCACAAGGTCTCGATCCTCGAACGTCAGCTTCCGAATGCGAGTCAGGACGCGATCACCCGCGACAACGTTCTGGTGCAGGTCGAGACCAGCGTTTTCTACCGTATCCTCAACCCCGAACGCACCGTGTACCGGATCCGGGATGTGGATGCGGCCATCGCGACCACGGTGGCGGGGATCGTGCGGGCCGAGATCGGGATGATGGAGCTGGACGAGGTGCAGTCGAACCGCGCCGAGGTCATCGGCAAGATCAAGGCTCAGGTCGCCGATGCGGTGGACGATTGGGGGATCGAGGTCACGCGGGCCGAGATCCTGGACGTGAACCTCGACATGCAGACCCGCGACGCCATGCTCCAGCAGCTCAACGCCGAACGGGCCCGCCGCGCCGCCGTGACCGAGGCGGAAGGGCGCCGCCGAGCGGTGGAACTGGCCGCCGATGCGGAACTCTACGCGGCGGAGCAGACGGCCAAGGCCCGCCGCATCTCCGCCGACGCGGAGGCCTATGCGACCGGGGTCGTGGCCCGTGCCATCGCCGATAACGGGCTGGAGGCGGCGCAGTATCAGGTGGCGTTGAAGCAGGTGGAGGCGCTGGGTGCGCTCGGGTCCTCGGCGGGGTCGCAGACCGTGATCGTGCCCGCCTCCGCGCTGGATGCGTTCGGCGAGGCGTTCAAGATGTTGCGGGGGCGGGGCTGATGCTCTGGGCCGCATGGTGGGCGTGGATGTCGTTCGGCCTCGTGCTCGTTATCCTCGAAATGATCGCGCCGGGCTTCATCCTTCTGGGTTTCGCGATCGGCGCGGGACTGGTGGGGCTGGGGCTTCTCCTGGGGGTGCTGGGCGGCTTGACGGCATTGGCGGGCGGGTATGGCTTCGCGGTTCTCGTGCTGCTGTTCGCCGCGCTGTCGCTCTGCGCGTGGCTGGCGCTGCGGGCGGTATTCGGCCCGCCGGGGGCAAAGGCGCAGAGCTTCGACGAGGACGTGAACGACTGAGTTGCGGCTTGGGATCGGCTGAGGAGTTCTATTCCAGCCGGCCGTGCGATCAGCGGTTGGGGCGGCGCGCCTGTGGCGAAGCCAGTTCCGCCAGGATGCCGCGGGCGGCGGCGGCGGGGTCCGGCGCCTGCCAGACCGGACGGCCGACCACGACGTGATCGGCCCCGGCGCGGATGGCTTCCGCCGGGGTCGCGATCCGCTTCTGATCGCCGGGGGCCGCACCGGCGGGGCGCACGCCGGGGGTCACGATCAGCTTGCCCTCCGCTTCCGGCAGGGCCCGGATCGCCGCCGCTTCCTGCGGCGAGGCGATGACGCCATCCGCTCCGGCCGCGAGCGCGCGGGCGGCGCGGACGCAGACGAGATCGGCGACGTCCCCCGGCACCATGAGCCCGGCATCCAGGTCGGCGCGGTCGAGCGAGGTGAGAATCGTGACCGCAAGGATTTTCATGTCACCCTTTGCCTGCGCGGCCGCGGAGACCACATGCGGGTCGCCGTGCACGGTCAGGAAGTCGAGATCGAACCGGGCGATGCCCCGCACCGCCGTTTCGACCGTGGCACCGATATCGAAGAGTTTCATGTCGAGGAAGATGCGCTTGCCGTGATCGTCCTTTAGTTCGCGGGCCAGCGCCAGCCCGCCGCCGGTCAGCATCCCGAGCCCGATCTTGTAGAAGGAAACGTCGTCGCCGAGGGCCTTGGCAAACTCGAGCCCTGCGAGGGCGTCGGGCAGGTCCAGCGCCACGATCAGGCGGTCGTCTCTCATGTCAGGCCCCTCCGCGCACAGTCGGGGCCGGGGTAGGGTGCGGGGCCGTCGCTGTCTAGATGCGGTCCGCGCAGGCTCGCAAGCGCAACGTCGCCTCCGCATGGGTGCAGGTCGGCTCGGCGTCGGCGCGGACTTCGCACCGGGTAAGGACGCCGTCCGCCTCTCGCCGGATGGCGATTCCGACGACATGGCCGGTCAGGAGGTCGTGGCGAACCCTCTCGATATGGACGATGCGGGGCTGGGTCATGGGGCGGGACTCGATCATCGTTTTCTCCTGCGCTGCCAACGCAGAATGGCGCAGATTGGTTTCCCGACCGTTACGACGCCTCCTGGGTCAACTTGAGGACGATGTCCCATTCCGCCTTCGCGACCGGCTGGACCGACAGGCGGCTGTTGCGGACGAGGACCATGTCGGAGAGGTCGTCGCGTGCTTTGATCTCTGCCAGCGGGACCGGGCGGGACAGGGGTTCGACCGCGCGGATGTCCACGCACTCCCACCTGTCGTCCTCCGTCGTGCTGTCGGGATGGGCGACGGCGCAGACTTCCACGATCCCCACCACGGCTTTCTCGTCCTGACTGTGGTAGAAGAAGCCGCGGTCGCCGATGCGCATCTCGCGCATGAAGTTGCGTGCCTGGTAGTTGCGGACGCCGTCCCATTCCTCGCCCGCATCCCCCTTCGCGACCTGATCGTCCCAGGACCAGACGCCCGGTTCGGACTTGAAGAGCCAGTACTTCATCCGCCGATGACCCGGTTCCACGCCTCGATCCGGACCTCCGCGAACAGGCCCGCGCGGGCATAGGGGTCGGAGGCGGCGAAGGCCTCGACATGGGTGCGGTCGTCGGTGTCGAAGATGATGAGCGAACCGCACATCGCACCCGCCGCATCGACGAACGGGCCCGCCTGCACCACGAGGGGATCGCTGCGGAGATGGGCCAGATGCGCCTCCCTGTTGGTGCGGCGCATCTCCGGATGGTCCGGCTTGTCGGTGCAGATCAGGGCGTGCAGCATGGGTTCATTCCGTCGTGAGGTCGCGGGTGAGAAGGTCGCGCATCGCATCCTCGACCGTCAGGCGTCCGTCGACAAGGGCGGCGGTGGCCTCGGTCACCGGAAGGGCGATTCCGTGGCCCCGGGCGAGGTCGAGGGCGGCGCGGGCGGTGGCCACGCCTTCGGTGGTGACGGACGTCGTGACGGGGGTCGTGACCTGCGTCATGACGTCGGTCATGACGTCGCGCCGTCCGAGCGACAGCCCGAGCGCGAAGTTCCGGGAGGTGGGCGACGCGCAGGTCAGCGCCAGATCGCCCAGACCCGAGAGCCCCATCAGCGTCTCCCGGCGGGCGCCCATGGCCCGGGCGAGGCGCATCATCTCCGCCATGCCGCGGGTCATCAGGGCGGCGCGGGCCGATTCGCCGAGGCCCGCACCGATCGCCGCGCCGCAGGCGATGGCCACCACGTTCTTGAGCGCCCCGCCCAGTTCCACGCCGGTCACGTCGGTGGTTCGATAGAGGCGGAGGGTGGGGGTCGAGAGGGCATGCTGCACCCGTTCGCCGGCCTCCTCGTCGGCGCAGCCCAGCGACAGGGCCGTCGGCAGGCCGCGGGCAATGTCGGCGGCGAAGCTGGGGCCCGAGAGGATCGCGGGGATCGCCCCGAGACCGTCGGCGAGGATCGCTGCGGGGCCGCGCAGGGTCGAGAGGTCGAGGCCCTTGCAGGCGGCGATGGCATGGCGCGGGCGGAGCGTTGCGAGATCGGGGAGGAGGGTCGCGAGGCTCTGGGTCGGCACGGCGAGCACGAGGATCCCGCACGGGGCGAGGTCCGCGAGATCGGCGGTCGGGCGGATCCCGGGCGGCAATTCGATATCGGGGAGGCGCGGAAGCGTGCGGGTGGTGCGCGCGGTGGCCATCGTCTCCGGGTCGCGGCCCCAGAGGATCACCTCCGCCCCGGCCCGCGCCCAGGTCACGGCAAGGGCGGTGCCGAAGGCGCCTGCGCCTGCGACGCCGATCACGCCTTGGCCCCGCGCTTGCCCGAGCCGAGCATGGGCGTAGCGGCCCGGTCCAGCGGCCAGCGGGGACGGGCCGCGAGTGTCAGGTCGTCGCGGTGCCCGGCCACGAACAGCTCCGCCCCGGCCCAGGCGATCATGGCGGCGTTGTCGGTGCAGAGGGCCAGGGGCGGCGCGACGAAGGACAGGTCCGTGTCCCGCGCCACCTCCGCGAGGGCGGCGCGGAGCGGGCCGTTGGCGGCAACGCCCCCTGCGACGGCGAAGCCGGTGAGGCCCGGTGAGGCGGCGATGGCGCGGCGGGACTTCTCGGCCAGAACGTCGCGCACCGCGTCCTGAAAACTGGCGCAGAGATCGGCGCGGTCGGTGCGGGGCAGTCCGCCGTGACGGTCCACGATCACGTCGCGGGCGCGCAGGACGGCCGTCTTGAGACCCGAGAAGGACAGGTCGCACCCCTCCCGGTCGAGGAGGGGGCGGGGCAGGGGGATGCGTCCGGTAGCGTCCCGGGCCGCCGCCTCGACCGAGGGGCCTCCGGGCTGCGGCAGGCCGAGAAGGCGCGCCACCTTGTCGAACGCCTCGCCCGGGGCGTCGTCGATGGTGCCGCCCAGCCGGGCGAAGGCGTCGGGGCCGTCCACGCGCAGGAACTGGCAATGGCCGCCCGAGACCAGCAGCATGAGATAGGGAAACGCCAGATTGTCGGTGAGACGCGGCGTCAGGGCGTGACCCGCGAGGTGGTTGACCCCGATCAGCGGCAGGCCCGTGACCGCCGCCAGCCCCTTGGCGCACATCACCCCGGCCAGAACTCCGCCGATCAGGCCCGGCCCCGCCGTGACCGCCACCGCGTCGCAGTCGCGAAGCCCGATCCCCGCCTCGGCCAAGGCGCGTTCGACGGCGAGGTCGATCTTTTCCGCATGGGCGCGGGCGGCGATTTCGGGGACGATTCCGCCGAACGCATCGTGCAGCCCGTCCTGCGCGAGGACGACGTTCGACAGGATCGTGGCGCGCCCGTCCGCGGACCGCCGCACGATCGCCGCCGCGGTGTCGTCGCAGGAGCTTTCGAGCCCCAGAAGGGTCAGGTCTTGTGCCATCATGCGCCGGGGTCCAGTCTCCGGCCCGGTCTATCCGCCGCGAAAGGGGCTGACAACGTTGCGCACCGGCCCGGCGAGAACCCTCCTCCTGACGCGACCCGAGGCGGCGTCGTGGGCGCTGGCGCGGGACCTGTCCGAGGCCGCGGAGACGGCGGGGGTGGCGATCCTGATCTCCCCGCTTTTGTCGATCCGGTTCGCCGATGTGCTGCCGCCGCTGGCCGAATCGCTGATCTTCACGTCGCGGGCGGGGGTGGCGGCCTACGTGGCGCTGGGCGGGCCGCCGGGCCTTCCGGTCTGGTGCGTGGGGCCTTGCACGGCGGCGGATGCGGCGGCCCATGGCCTCGATCTGCGGGGACAGGTGGCGGATGCGGCGTCGCTGGCGGCGGCTATCCCGGACGACGCGCCGTCGCTCCTGCATTTGCGGGGGGCGGTGCAGCGGGGGGATCTGGCCGCGGATTTGCGGGCGCGGGGGCTGCGGGCCGGGGATGCGGTTGTCTATGCGCAGGATGCTGTGCCGCTGTCGGGGGCGGCGCGCGACGCGCTGCTGGCCGGGCCGGTGATCGTGCCGCTCTATTCGCCGCGAAGTGCGGCGCTCTTTGCGGCCGCGTGTCCGGAGGCGGCGTGGCCCCATGTCGCGGCTTTGGCCCTGTCCCCGGCGGTGGCCGCGGCGCTGCCGGTGGCGCCGGAGACGGTGGCCGCGCGCCCCGACGGGGCCGCGATGCGGGATCTGCTGCGTAAACTCCTCCGTGCATCGGCAGTTGAGGGCGGACCGGGATGCGACTAGGTGTGAATTGCCCGTCCGGAGCCCGCTGCTCCGGACCTGCGAGTCGGAGGGATGGCGTTGGCGCGCGACAAGAACGAGACCGAGACCGATGCGACCGCCGCGACCGATCCGTCGGAGCGCGCCGAAGAGACGTCCGCGACCGGACCGGATGACACTCTGCCGGGACCGCCGGTCGAGGATGCCGTTGTGGTGTCCGGGACCGATGACGGCGCACATCCGATGGATGGGGCGCCCCGGGACGCGCCGGACGACGACAGCGTGATGGTGGTCGATCCCGACGGCAATGTGGCCCGGGACGATGACGGTGACATTCCCCGGGATCCGGGCGAGGACGTCGTGGGCCGGGTCGGTCCCGCAGAGATGCCGGTCGAGGACCAGGCGGCCGCGATGGACGAGGTACGGGTCGACGGGAGCGAGACATCGCGCGTACCCGCCCCGGTCCAGTCGGCGCCCGCCGGAAGCGGGTCGATGGGCTTCGTGATCCTGCTGCTCGGCGGCCTGATCGCGGGGGGGATCGGATATGCGCTCGCGACGTTCGGCGCGCCGCCCCCGACGGTCGAGGATACCGCGCGGCTGGACGCGATAGAGGCCCGGCTGGACGAGATCGGCGCGGGGGTCCCGGACCTCGCCCCCGTCGAGGAAGCGCAGGCGGACCTGTCGGCGCGGCTCGACGCGGTCGGCGCCAGGCTGGACGAGGTCGAGGGGCGGGAGCCCGCGCCCGATGCCGCGACGCAGGCCGCCGGAGCCACGATTGCGGCGGCGCCGGAGGACGGGGAGGTCGCGGATTTGCGCGCCGATCTGGACGCATTGCGGGAGCGGGTCGACGGATTGTCGGTGCCCGAGGGGCTGGACGGGCTCGACGGGCGGGTGGGTGCCCTGGAGGACGATCTCGCACCCCGGATCGCGGCGTTGGAGGACGATCTGGCGCCGCGCGTGACGACGCTGGAGGAGGAACTCCCCGCCCGGCTCGACGCGCTGGCCGCCGAAATCGAGGGGGTCTCCGCGGAGAACGTCGCGGTGGAGGACGAGGCGGAGCGCGCGGTCCGGGAGGCGGCGCGCAACCAGCTCGTGCTGGCGATGGAATCGGGCCTTCCCTATGACGAGCCGCTGGCGCAGCTGGGCGGCGACGTGCCGGACCCGCTGGCCGCGCCCGCCGAGGCGGGCATCCCGACGGTGGCCGAACTGACCGCCGCGTTCCCGGAACCGTCGCGCCGCGCGCTGGCCGTCGCCCGCGCGTCCGAGCCCGTTGACGGCAACCCGGTGACCGCCTTCCTGCGTCGCCAGACGGGTGCCCGCTCGCTGGAGCCGCGGGACGGCGACGATGCCGATGCCGTGCTCAGCCGGGCCGAGGCCGCGATCCGGGCGGGCGATGTCGCGACGGCCCTCACCGAGGTCGAGGCCCTGCCGGACGATGCCCGCGCCGAATTGTCGGACTGGATCGCCCGGGCCGAAACGCGCCGGGCGGCCCAGGCCGCGCTGCAAGACTATCTGAACGCCGAGTAGGGGATCCTTCATGCTGTGGTCGCTTTTCAAGATCCTCCTCTTCGTCGCGCTCGTCGTGGCGCTCGCCTTCGGCGTGCAATGGCTGATCGCCATGTCGGGCTCGGTGCTCGTCCGCTTTGGCGGCGAGGAATTCGTGCTGTCGCCGCTGATGGTCGTGATCGGGATCCTCGTCCTGATGCTGGTGCTCTGGGTGCTGTTCAAGCTGGCGGGCCTGCTTCTGGCGACGCTGCGGTTCATCAACGGGGACGATACGGCGATCGGCCGGTATTTCGACCGCAATCGCGAACGGAAGGGTTATGAGGCGCTGAGCGACAGCCTCCTCGCGCTCGCCTCCGGCGAAGCCCGTGAGGCGGCGACCAAGGCGCAGAAGGCGGAGAAGTACCTGCAGAAACCCGAGATCACGACCCTTCTGGTGGCGCAGGCCGCGGAGGCGGCGGGCGAGACGGAGCGGGCGCGCGAGGCGTGGAAGACGCTTGTCCGGCATGACCGCACGCGGTTCGTCGGGGTGCGCGGTCTGATGCGTCAGAAGCTGGAGGAGGGCGACACGGTCACGGCGATGAAGCTGGCCGAGAAGGCCTTCGCGCTCAAGCCGCGCCATGTCGAGACGCAGGATACGCTCCTGCGGTTGCAGGCGCAGGACGAGAACTGGGACGGGGCGCGGCGCGTCCTGTCGGCCAAGCTGAAATCCGGAGCGCTGCCGAAGGACGTCTACAAGCGGCGGGAGGCGGTGCTGAGCCTCGCCGATGCGCGGGCGCAGCTTGCCGCAGGCGGAACCGACAAGGCCCGGGCGGAGGCGCTGGAGGCGAACCGGCTGTCGCCGGAACTGGTCCCCGCCGCCGTGCTCGCCGCCCGGATGCACATCGAGGCGGGCGAGAAGCGGCGCGCGGTAAAGACGATCAAAGCCGCCTGGCAGACGACGCGGCATCCCGACCTCGCCGCGGCCTTCGCCGACATCGAGCCGGGGGAGACGCCGGAGGCGCGGATCAAGCGGTTCCAGCCGCTTTTGAAGATCGCGCCCGACGCGCCGGAAACGCGGATGCTGGACGCCGAACTCCACCTCGCGGCGGAGGATTTCCCGGGAGCGCGCCGGGCGCTGGGTCAGCTTTACGAGACCGCGCCATCCGCCCGGGCCCTGTCGCTCATGGCCGCGATCGAGCGGGGCGAGGGGGCCTCCGAGGCCGTGGTGCGCGGGTGGCTGGCCAAGGCGCTGGGCGCGTCGCGGGGGCCGCAATGGGTGTGCGACGCTTGCGGCACCGCGCATTCGGCCTGGGTCCCGGTCTGCACTTCCTGCGAGGCGTTCGACAGCCTCGCCTGGCGGGAACCGAATCCGGGCCTCGCGACGGCGAATGCGCTGCCCTCGGACATGCTGCCGTTGCTTGTGGGACCGGCGGAGCCGGACCCGGCGGATGTCGAGCAATTGTCCGAACCGGCCCCCCCGGCACCGGTCATCGTGGAGGATCCGGAGGACGAGCCGGTCGCACGGCCCGACGTGGTGGGCAATACGGGCGAGGGCGACGAAACGGTCGTCCTGCCCGCGGGAAAGAGCCCGCCCGCGCCCCAGGACGAGACGCCTACGACCGCTGGAACGTCCCGGATGTGAGTGGCATTTCGGGGCTGGATCAGCCCCGGAACCCCTGTTAGAGACCGCGCCACGGTGCCGCTGTAGCTCAGCTGGTAGAGCACGTCATTCGTAATGATGGGGTCGGAGGTTCGAGTCCTCTCAGCGGCACCAAAGGCTTCCGTACGGAAAGCCGGAGACCTTCCAGAAACGACGCCGAACCGATCCGTCTCATCGGAGATGCGAGTCCGATCCTGTCCGACCGGTGGCAGGGCCTCCAGTGTCGGGATCGGACGTTCTGATCGCCTTCTGCGCGTCGCCCGCGCGCTTCAGTCGGAAGATGTGACCGAAGCGTCGAAATGGCCCACATCGGGGCCCGCCGATTTCAGCCGGACATAGCCGAGAACGCGGTTGTTCCGCTTCGGATCGAGGATCAGCATCTCGCCCTCATAGACGTTGAATTCCGTCAGTTCGGCAATGTTAGTGAAGTGAGAGACGATCAGCAGCGGGCCGCGCCCCTCGCCGCCATCCCAGGCGGAGATCGTGTCGCGCATGGCGGTCACGTTCGGCGCGCCCTGAAGGGAGAGCAGAAGGTTCAGGTCGGGCAGGTCGGTGACCTCGACCCCGTCGAGGGCATTCGCGTCCGTCATCTCCATCCCGTCGCGCAGGGCGGCGAGCGTCTGCTGGTTCCGGCACCACTGGCTGACGAAAATCCGTCCGGGCGTGAGCTCGTTCGCGACCATCAGGGCGCCCAGCTCGAACATCTGACGTTGACCTTCCGGCGTCATCACCCGCTGGTTCGCGCAATCGTCGGGGGCGACGTCGGTGGCATCGCGCATGGACCAGTCCGTCGGTCCGTGGCGCATCAGAAGGACGATGTCGTCGCGAAAGAGATCGTCCAGCATCTGCCACGGCTCGAACCGCAGCACCTCCGTCACCTCGCGCGGGTCGCCCGGCGAGATCCCGGGCATCGTCATCGACATCTCGCCCGTATTGCGACCGACCTGTTCGATCAGGCCGCCCCACATCGCGCTGGCCATATCCTGCGCCGCGGCGGGCAGGGAGAGGAGGGTGGTGAGAAGAAAGGCGGCGATGGGACGGGGCAGGGCGGGCATGATGGTATCCTAGGTTTCAGGACGTGCATCTATCCTCCGCGTGCCGATATGCCAGAGGCGATGCCGGAACCGTGTGTTCACAGGTTCACAGGCGGCGTGCGATTTCCTCGGCCAGCCGGGACCATGCCGCCTCGTGCGCGGCGATGATGGCGACATAGCTGTCGCCCGCGACGGGGACCGTGATCGCGAAGGTCTCCACCCGGCCATTCCCGCGCTCGACCCGAAGGGCATAGGTTCCGGTGAGGCGCAGGGTGCCCGTGGCCTGCACGATCATGTCCTCGACGAAGACGGAGACCTCGACATCGGGAAAGCCGGACAGGGGCCAGGGCTCCACCGAGACCTGTGCGTCGGTGATGGTGTTGAGCTGTCGTGTGAGGCTGGCGGCCATGGCGCGGTCGGGCAGATCGGCCCAGAGGCGATCGGTATCGGTCGTGAGGCTGCCATCGGGTTGCTGGATCGGGATTTCCTGATTGATGGCGTATTCGGGGATCGAGACCTCGTTCACCATCACCGTGTTCGCGGCCACGTTCAGGCGCAGGTCCGAGGCGGTCGGCGGCGGCGCGAAATACTGCGTCTGCCCGCAGGCAGCGAGACCGAGGATCACAAGGGCGAGGGGGAGGCGGAATGTCATGGCGATCACCGTCCGAGCAGGAGCGAGTTGGGATTGCGTTCGATGGTCCGGGATAGGGAGCTGACATCCTCCGCGGCGCGGGTGGCGGCGCGCAGGGCGGCGAAGAGTTCCGCGTTGATCCGGCTGCCGTCGCTATAGGTCCCCAGCACTGCGCCCGCCTGGTCGAAGAGCGTTCGCAGGCGGGCGACGACGGCGGGAAGATCGCTGCTGGAGCGCGCGATGCTGTCGGCGGCGCCCGCGGTGGAGCGCAGGGTGGCGTTGAGATTGTCGAGGGTGCCGCCGGTGCGGATCGTGGCGATGGTCGCGCGCAACTCCTCCAGCGTCTCGACCAGGACGACGGGAACATCGTCCGCCTCGTCCGAGGAGAGGAAGGCATCGGCGGTCCGCATCAGATCGGTCGTGGAGTTCACCAGCTCGTCCAGGGCGAGCGCCTCTGCCTTGGCCGTCAGGCGGTTCAGACCGGCGCCCAGCGTCTCCGCCTCGGCGAGAACCCGTTCGGCGGAGGCGGTCAGTTCCGGCAGGTTCCGGGTCCCTTCCGCGACGGCGACGGCGGCCTCCTGTGCGGCGGCGAGGGCCGCGGTGAGCCGGACGCCCGCCTCCTGCGCCGCGAGATCGGCCGCGATGGCGCGCAGGTCGGCGGTCGTGGCGGAAAGGTCGGTCAGGATCGTCTCGATCTCGGGGGACGCGACGAGGCCGCGCCCGTCCTCGATCAGGCCGAGGGCCGCGCCGGGCAGGGCCTGCGTCGCGTCGGAGGCCAGAAGCTCGTCCGCATTGCCCACGAGCCGGTTCACGTTCGCGGCCACGGCTTCCAGATCGATCGTCCCCGCGGCGATGTTGCGGGCGGCGTCGGTGGCGGCGGACAGGCCGTCGGCAAGTTGCGTCGCGATGCTCCCGGCCACGAGATCGTCGGTGATGCCGCGCAGCCCCGTGCCGATCGCCTCGATATCGGCGAGGACGCCCGCGACCTGGGGCGAGGTGATGATGGCGCGGCCGTCGCGGATGAGGCCGCGCCCGTCCTCCAGCGCGGCGAGGGCGGCGCCGGGAATCGCGCGGGTATCGGGCGATCCGGCCACGACGTTGAGGTTCTCCAGCAGGTCGGTGGCGGCGGCGAGCAATTCCTCCACCGGCAGCTCGTTGATGCGGTTGAAAACGCCCTCCGCATTGGCGGCGAGGCTGGACGCCTCGGTCTCGATGGTGGGGATCAGGGGGGTGTCGGCGACGCCGATCTCGAGCTGTGCGGCCGGTGCGTCGTCCACCGGCACCAGTTCGACGGCAAGGGACCCACCGAAGAGGGAGGTGGAGACGAGTTGCGCACGGACGCCGTCCTCGACAAGCCCGCCGATGAAATCGAGACCTTCGAGGTCCGTATTCATCCCCTCCAGCCCCATCTTGACCGGCTGAAGCGACATGACTGCCAGAAGCTGTACCTGCTGGGAGGGATCGTCGGGCCGGATGAAGCCGGTGATGGCGGACACGGTCCCGACGCGCACGCCGCGATAGCGGACCGGCGCCCCGATGGTGAGACCGTCCAAGGCGGACGAGAAGAGCGCCGAAAGCGACAATGCCCGAATTGTCGGCGCCTCGAACGTGGAGGCGCGGGCGGAGGCTTCGTCGACGAAGATGTTGAAGGTATGACCCTGCTCGATGGCCTCGCCGCCGGAAATGAGCGTGTCGAAATTCACGCCGCCTTCGAGGATCGAGGCGATGGACCCGATCCGGAGCTCCACCCCGCCTGTGCCGAGATCGACCGAGACGCCGGACGCATCCCAGAAGCGGGTCGCGGTGCTGAGCTGTCGGTCATAGGGGGCCAGCACGAAGGCGTCGATGCGGATCTCCGTGCCGTCGGGGGAAAGGCGAGGCTCCGACACCTCGCCGACCTCGATCCCGCGATAGAGGATCGGCGCGCCCGGGCCGAGGCGAGAGCTGTCGCGGGAGGCGAGGGTGATGGCCGTGCCGCGCACGCCGGGGGGGACGATGGGCGCCCGCTCGTCCCCCTGGAACGCGGTACGCGCCTCGCCGGGATCGCTGTCCCAGGTTCCTTCGATATAGGTGCCCGACAGGATCGTGTTCAGACCCTCGACGCCGCGGGCTGAGACCTCCGGCTGAACCACCCAGAAGCTCGCATCCTCGTCCAGATAGGGCGCGATGTTGTTGGAGACGCGGACATAGACGTTGACCTGGCTCAGGTCGGAGGAGAAACCCACATCCTCCACCACGCCGACCGTGACCTCCCGGAACCGGAGGGTCGTCTGGCCGATCTCGACCCCCGAGGCATCGGGGAAGGTGATCGCGACGAGGATCCCGCGATTGGAATAGCTCTGCCAGGCGATGGCCAGCGCGATGAGGACCGCCGCGATCGGCACGAGCCAGACGGCCGAGACGATCCGGCGCGCGGAGCGGCCCTTCTCCATTCTCGGCGCCTGCGGCGTGTCGGGGTCAGTCGTCATCGGTCAGGGTCTCGATCCGGTCCCAAATTGCGCGGCTGTCGAAGCTGAGCGCCGAAAGCATCGTAAAGACCACCGACAGCGCAAAGCAGACCGCCGCGATCCCGGGATTGATCGTGGCGATCAGGTTGAACTGCACCAATGCCACGAGAATTGCCACAACGAACACGTCGATCATGGACCACCTGCCGATCCACTCCACCAGCTCGAACAGGTGCAGAAGCGTGCCGGGCCGGTGGCCGTGGGGGCGTCGCACGGCGAGGGCGAGATAGGCGATGGCCAGGAACTTGCCGACCGGGATGATGACCGAGGCGAAGAAGACGATTCCCGCGACGGCCCAGGCGCCATGATGCGCCAGCTCGATCACGCCGCCGACGATGGTCGCCTCGGACGCGCGGCCGACGGTGGAGGTGATGAGCATAGGATAGAGGTTCGCGGGGATGTAGAACAGCAGGCCCGCCAGCCACCAGGCCCAGACCCGTTGCAGGCTGGTGGGATCGCGACTGACCAGGCGTGCCCCGCAGCGGGGGCAGGTCGGGGTTCCCATCGGGGAGGTGCGCGTGCAATGGCGACAGCCCACCAGTCCCGCATCGAGTGCGGTCAGCGCGGCGTTGCTTCGTCCAGAGCCGTCCATAGGGAATGCTTGCTCATCTGGGAGTCCTGAAAGGCCGTTATGACGACGATTGCGGCAAAGGACCAGAAGGCGGGACCGGTGGACAGGGTCGCGAGGTCGGCCAGCTTGATGAGTGCGACCGCGACGCCGACCATGAAGATCTCCGCCATGGCCCAAGGTCGCATCGTCTCGGCCTGACGCAGGGCGAAGGCGGCGCCGGGCAGCGCGGTCCGGTCGATGGAAAGCGGGCCGAGCGCCCAGATCAGAAGGCCCAGCCGGACGATGGGAAGGACGATGACGAAGGCGGCCACCGCCAGCGACAGCGGCGCCATGACCCCGTGCGAGAAGCTCATCACCGTGTCGAGGACCGAGGCCCGACTGTCGAAGACGCCGTTCCGCAATTCCAGGAAGGGGTAGAAGACGACGATGGTCATCAGGACGAGGGAGGTCGCCGCGAGGACGACGATCCGCAGGATCGCCTCCGGCCGCCCGACCGCGATGACGGTGTTGCAGCGGATGCAGCGCGCCCGCTGTCCCTCCGGGACCGGACCGACCTCGTGCAGGGCGTCGCAGACGGGGCAGCAGACCAGGTCCGACGGATCGGCCGTCGCGATCATCTCAATAATCCCGCTCGTAGAAGATCCCGAGCGTGCTGTTCCCCTTGGCCCCGGTGGAGCCGCGGATCGTGACATCGGGGGTGAGATCGAGGTTCAGCGAGATCGAGGCATCCCCGTCCTGATCCACCTGCACGTCGGTATAGACGTTGTCGGAGAGATACTTGCCCGCCCGCACGGCGGTGTTCCCCTCGCCGTCCGTTGTGATGTCGAGGTCGTCCAGCCCGGCCCCGCCCCGCAGCCGGTCGAGCAGCCCGCTGCTGCCCCGGCCCGACAGGACCGCGATGGAATTGGCAAGCTGGATCGCCTGTAGCGGCGAGAGCTGGCTCAGATCGCGACCGAAGAAGATCTGGGCGAGGATTTCCTCCTGCGGGATGTTGGACGAACTCCCGAACGTGATGTCGATATCGTCGGCCGGCCCTTCGACGGTGATCGAGGCGGTCAGACCGTCCGTCTCGGTGATCGCGACGAGGCGGATATAGGGGGTGAGGTCGCCCTGAAAGCTGATCTCTCCCTCGTCGAGGTCGAACCGCTGCTCCAGGATGTCGAGGCGTCCGCGCACGAGCTGGAACGCGCCCGCCGTCACCGGGTCGGACGTCGTGCCCGTCAGACGCAGGCTGCCGCCGAGTTCCGCGTCTAGCCCGCGTCCGCGCACGAAGATGCGGCCCGGCGCGTTCACGAGGAGATCGAGCCGGAAGCCGCGCCGGCCGCCGGAGCGCCGGGCGCGCGCTTCGGCGATGGCGGCGGCGTCCTGATCCGCCCGGGCGAGGGTCCGCTGCACCGGGCGGGGGGTGGAGATGTGCCGGATCGGGGGCAGGTCGCCGATGGCGGTGAGGCCGGAGGAGGGAACCGAGATCTCCGCCCCGTCCACCAGCACCTCGCCCGCGATGAGCGCGCCGCCGGTGAGCGGGCCGGTGATCGCGAGGGTCCCGGACACGTCGGCGGTATAGAGGCGCGGATCCTCCAGCGTGACGTCGAAGACCGTGCGCAGGTCGGCGTCGAACGGCGCGGCGAGCGAGATCGGGCCGGTCACCGCCACCTGTCCCCCGGTGCCGACGAGGGCCCGCAGGTCCACCTGCGCCCGCCCGCGCGTCAGGGTAACGGTGCCCTCGATGGGGTCGAGATCGTTGCGCAGCGTCGGCAGGGAGAGGGCGGCGCCCGACGTGGTGATCGTGCCCGACACGCTGTCGAACGCGGGCGGGCCGGAGATGCTGACGTCGAACCGGGCGATCCCCGACAGGCGGCGAGGCGCGATCGCGGCGTTGGCGAGGCCGAGCGGCGCGCTGCCGCTGACCGACAGGTCGAGGGTGAGGTCGTTCCCGACGGTGCCCGAAAGGTCCGCCGCGGTGCCCGACGGGCCGGAGAGATCCAGATCGACGCGCCAGTCTTCGCCCGGCCGCGTCACGCCGCCAGTGATCCGCAAGGGCCCCGGCAGGTCCGGGACGAGCGGGGAAATGTCCGGCACCGACAGGTCGATGGTCACGTCCGGATCGGCCCCGGCGACGATCCCGCTGATGTCGAGGCGGCCGCCATAGGGTCCCGACGCGTCCACATCCGCGCGCCAGATGCCGTCCCGTTGATTCGCGGAGAGGTCGACGTTGAGCGGTCCGCGCAGTTGCGGGGAGATGGCCGATGCGCTGGGCACGCGAAGGGCGGCGGTGATGTCCGGCCCCGCCGCGGCCATGTCGACGGAGGCGGTGGCCGTCGCGCCGAAGGGGCCGGATGCGTCCAGATCGGCGCGCCAGACGCCGTCCGCCTGTCGTGCCGTGACATTCGCGGTCAGCGGACCCGACAGTTGCGGCGCGATGGCGGAGGCGTCGGGGATCGTGGCGCTGGCCTCGATCCGGGGGCCGTCTTCCGGCAGGGTGGCGGTGACGTCGAGCGCGGATTCGTAGGGGCCGGTCCCGTCGAAATCGACGCGCCAGCCCTCGGGCGCCTGCACCGCCATGCCGGCCACGTCGAGGCCGCCGGGGGCGCCCGGCACGAAGGCGGCGAGGCGCGGCACGGTCAGGGTGAAATCGGCGGCGAGCGGCGTGTCGCTCAGGATTGTCCGGACGGTCGCGCGGGCATTCGCGGGGCCGAGCGCGCGGGCCTCGACGCTCCAGTCGTCGCCCTGCCGGGCGATCGTGGCATCGAGGCTGAGCGCCCCCTCGACTGCGGGCACGAAAGCCTGGATCCGGGGCGCTGTGGCGGCGATCTCCAGGCGCGGAGCCGGACCTGTGACGGGGCCGCGCGCGCGGATCGTGACCTCTTCGGGCGCCGCGACGGTCGCGTCCGCGATCCAGGTGCCGCCCTCGCGCACGATGGTTCCGTTTAGCGTCGCGGGTCCCTGAAGTTGCGGCACGGCGCGCAGGGCGGGCACCGGGGCGGTGAGGTCGGGCAGGCTCGCGGTGAAGGCGAGATCGGGGCGGTTGCCGGTAACCGTGCCCGCGACTTCGGCCGACAGGTCCCAAGGACCTTCGGCCGCCGCATCCACCGACCAGATGCCGTCGCGGGCAAAGGCCCGGCCATTGGCGCGGAGCGATCCGGGCACGCTGTCCACAAAGGCCGCGATGTCCGGGACGGACAGGTCGAAGGTCACGTCGGGCGCATCGCCGGTCAGCACCCCCCCCGCCGTCAAGGCGACCCCGTTCGGAGCGCTGATCTCGGCGGTTCCGGCAAAGGCGCCGGACGCGTTTTCGGCCAGGTCGACATTCGCCGCGACGGGGCCCGCAAGGCGGGGATCGACGACGCCGCCATCGGGCAAGGCGATCCGGAGGGAGGCGGCGCTGGCGGCACCCTCGGCCCGGGCGGGCGCGTCCTCCGCCAGGATCGAGGCGCTGCCTTCGACGGACATCTGATCGTTCGAAAGGGCGAGGGCGTCGAGATAGGTGCCGGTCACGTCGCGACGGGCGGTCACGCCGAGATCCGTCGTACCTGCAAGGACGGCGTCGGCCTGCGGGATGCCGACGGTAAGGTCCGTGGTTTGCCCATCCGCCCGGAGGTCGAACGCGCCGCCGACCGGGGCCACGTCGCCCTGCAGGGTGAGCCGGGCGGCACCCGACAGGTCGCGCCCGGCCAGACCGGACAGGCGGGCGACATCGTCGATCCGGGTGGTCACGTCGAGGCCGATGGGCAGCGGACCGCCATCGACGGCCACGGTCACGTCGCCCGAGACCTCGAAGGCCGGGCCGGACAGGGTCAGCCCGTCGATCCGCACCGGCCCGCCCTGGTCCCACGCCACATCCGCCGTCAGGGCGGCCGCGGGTCCGACCGCCTCCGCGAGGGCGGGATCGGCGAAGGTCATGCCGTCGAGCGCGGCCTCCAGCGCGGCGGCGGCACGGGTGACGGTGTTGCCGTCGCGGGCGATGGTTCCGGTCGCTACGAGGGAGCCGTCCACAAGCTCCAGCGTCGGATGGGACAGGTCCGAGATGTCGAGGCGGAGAACGACGTCGTCGGACGTGTCGGCATCGTGGCGGAGGGTGAAGGTCGCGTCCCGCACGCTGATCGCCTGGGCCGTGGGCAGGAGGACCGGCGTGCCGTCCGCCGCGGCGAGGCGGCCCTCGACGTCGAGCATCGTCGGCCAGCCATCGGCGCCGATCGCGGCGGAACCGGCCAGCGACAGCGCCTGCGTCGCGATGTCGATGCTGTCCAGCCGGGTGCCGCCGCCGGTCAGTTGCACGCCGGTGAGGCGCAGGCCGACATCCTCGCCGAAGAACGGCCGGTAGCGGGGCGCGAAGAGCGTGGTCACGTCCCCGCCGACATCCACGGCGAACCGGCGACCGTCCTCCACGCCGGTGAGCGTGACCTGTCCGCCGAGCCGTTCCTCGCCCTCGGAGGCGATCGCGATGTCGGCGGCGAAATCGTCCAGCGGGCCCTCGCCTTCGATCGACAGGTCGATGGCGGGCGCGCCGGGCAGGTTCAGAAGGGTCGCGGCGATGCCGTCCGCGGCTTCGGAAACGGCGACATCGACCGACAGGAGCGTGGTGTCCGCATCGAAGCCGAGCGCGATGTCGAAGGTCCCGGCGGGCCCGTCGAGCCGGTCCGCCGTCACAGTTACCTCGCCGGAGCCGTCCGCAAGGCGCGCCTGGGCCTCCAGCGACAGGGCGAGATCCTGGCCCAACAGGGGCGCGCCGAGTTCGATCCGGTCCGCGCGGATCAGCTCGATATCGACCGAGACGGGCAGGTCCGGGATGGAGAAGCCACCGGCCCCCGCATCCGGGAGGGCGGCGCCCTCGGCCGGAAGCGGTGCCCGCTCGACCGCGATCAGGCCCGCGGTCAGCTCCTCCACCTCCAGCCGTCCACGCAGAAGGGCGGAGCGGTTCCAGTCCAGCACGACGTCCTCCAGCCGGAGCCAAACCCCCTCGTCGTCGGAGACGGTCAGCGTCTGGAGACTCGCGGCGCTGCTCAGCGCGCCCTCGAACCCTTCGATCCGGACGGAGAGGCCCGGAGCCGAGAGGTTGTCCTCGATCAGCCCGGTGATGAAGCCACGGTCCCGCGCCTCCTGCGCATCCTGGGCCGATGCCGGAAGCGCAAGGCAGAGCGCCAGGGGGAGCAGGCGGGCGCTGCGCATCAGAATGACTGCCCGATGCCGATATAAATCTCGACGCCCGTATTATCCCCGGGGCCCGAGACCGGCACGCCCAGATCGACGCGGATCGGTCCGATCCCGGTCGCGTAGCGGACGCCGAAGCCCGCGCCGACATGGGTCTCGCCATCGGACCAGTCGCTCGCCGCGCTGATCATGCCCGCATCGACGAAGCCGACGACGTCGATCTTTTCGGTCACGCCCTGTCGCAATTCGGTGGAGAGGCCGAGAAAGGATCGGCCGCCGACCTGCCGTCCGGAAGGCAGCCGCACGCCCAGCGACTGGAACGGCTGACCGCGCACGGTCCCGCCCCCGCCGGAGAAGAAGAGATCGTTGGCGGGCACCTCGGCCAGATCGGGTCCCACGACCGTCCCGACCTGCAGCCGCGCGGCGATCACCGTGCGGTCATCACTGCCGAAGCCCTGATATCCCCGCGCATCGGCCAGGAAGCGCAGGCCGGACCCGGCGGTCTTGAACCCGTGGAAGGGCTTCAGCTCCGCCTCGACGTAGTATCCGTCGGAGGGGTCCAGGGGGTCGTCGCGCCGGTCGTATTGCGCCGCCAGCGGCACCGAGACGATCGAGAAATTGCGGGTCCCGAAGGCGTCGGTGACACGGGACCGGGAATAGGACAGTCCGTAGGTGTACTGGAATTCGTCGCTGACGATGCGCCGTGCGCCGACGGACAGCTCCGCCCGGTCGGCCTGGAAATCCGGCTGGTCCAGCCGCTCGACCTTGCCGGTCACGAACAGGTCGGTCTCCGGATTGAAGGTTGCAGGTCTGTTATAGGCGAAGGAGAGGCGATAATCCGCCCCGCCGCTGTCGCCGCCGATCCCCTCCACCTCGCCTTCGAGGCGGAGGCTGTCGGCGAGGCCGGTGAGGTTGCGGTGGAGCCAGAACGCGGACAGGCCGAGGCCCTCGGTCGTTCCGATCTCCGCCCCCGCGCCGATCCGGCGGGGCAGCCGCTCGGCCACCTGGATCGTCAGCGGAAGGGTGCTGGCCGGACCAATCTCGTCCGCCTCGACGATGGCGACGGACCGGAAGGCGCCGGTCCGCTGGAGCCGTCGCGCGGCCTCCGTCACCTCCTCCGGGTCGAAGACGCGTCCCTGCCGGAGGTCGGCGATGCGCGCGATCTGGCGCTCCCGCACGTCCTCGTTGCCGTCCACGAAGACCGGGCCGTAGCTCAGCCGCGGGCCGGGGGCGAGCGTCAGGCCGACGTTCAACTGATCGCTTGCATGGTCGGCGACGATGTCCTGACCGGCGAGTTCGGCCTTGGCATATCCGCGCAGGCGCCAGGCATCGATCCCGTCGGCCGTCGCCTCGCGCAGGATGTCGGTCCCCGCCGGTTGTCCGGGGGCGAAGCCGTCGGGCGGAACCGCGCCCGGCGGAAGCGGGGCGATCGTGGCGCTCCCGAACACGAAGCGCGGCCCGGGCTGAACCGCGATGGTGACGGACGCGACACTGCCGCCGCGGCCGACGATCGGCAGGCCCGCCGCCTCCTCCCCGTCCACGGTGATGGAGATGACGGGTCCGAAATAGCCCGCATCGAACAGAACGGCGAGCAGACGCCGGTAATCCGCCTGGGCCGCGGCGACGATGTCCCGCCGGGTCGTCTCCCCGTCGCGGATGGCCTGAGCGACGAGTGAGGCGGTCTGGACGCTCCGGGCGAGGTCGTTCTCGACCGGCATGGCCAGCCGCAGCTCGACTGCGCCGACGGGGACCGGAAGCGCGAGAAAAGCGGCGATTAAGGCGGCGTGAAATCTGCGGCGCGGCATGGCACATCCCAGGTTGCGAAGCCGGTCGGCGTCGGGTCCGACGACCGCAATCCCCGCGCGACCGCGGAAACTTCCGAACGTGCTAGCATCCGCTATCGACCGTGGGAAGGCACGCCGCCGTGATGACCGGGCATGGTCCTGCAGTATGGTCGAAGCAACCGCATCCAACTTCGACATAGCTTGATGCGCGTCTCGCCGGGGTCGGGCAAAGAGCAGCTGATCGAAGGACCGGGCGAAAGCCCGCTTCGGACGTGATCCCTGCCGCGACGACGCGCAGTCATGCGGCCATCGGCGGGGGTCGGACATTCCGGGACGTCGAAGCGGAACCCGGCGTTCCGGGATGTTCTGCTATCCGGTCGTCGAGTCATGGATCGCGGGACGGGATGGAACTGTGTGGATGGCGCACCGTTGCGTCTTTGAATGGAATGTCCACCTGCATATGTTGCCGACGGCATGATGGATCGGAGCCAGGTCCCATGAGCGTGGTTCGGCCGGGTCTGCCGCAATGGTGACGCAGGACGGACGGATCGCATCCTGGCCTCCGGCGGACAATTGCGCCTGTCGTGCGATGTCGGTGCCGCGACGGGGGGAGTTGGCGGCGGAGGCGTTGCCTTTCGGTGCCGTACCATCCTTCTGCGTAGGGGCAGACGTTACGGTTCCGACGGCGGGGGATGACGTACCCGCCGCGGCGGTCGAACTTTCAGCGGTCGTCTCGCGGACGGCGAGGTCCGCGGTGAACGTCCGAAACCGCGCGCTCCTTGCCTTCGATCCGGACCCTTTGAACCCTGGTTCCGGAGCAGGCGATCTCACCACCATTCCGACCGCCGAAATGTCGATCTGCACACCGTGCGTCGCGCTTGCGGACGGTGACGAGATCACGATGACGTCCGGCCGCCACCCGGAGGCGGAGGCAACCTTCGCGTTGACTGGCTTCCCGCACGGGGCGAATGGTGCCGGAAGCCGAGTCGAGAACGGCATTGATCCACAATTGATGCGGGCGCTCGAGGTACAGCCGGACGATGTTCCATCGGAGTGCCCGGAAAACGGGGCACGGGTCATGCGTGTGGCATGTCCGGTTCGCGAGGGTCGAAAACAGTCGAGGGGGTTCTGACATGGAGGGAGTTTCCGGCGCTGAGATCGTGTCGCAGGAGGACGGATCGCGGTCGCTCGACGTCCTGATCACGGCCGAGGAGGCCTATCCGGCTTTCGAGCGCTTGATCCTTTCGGCCACGTCGGAAATCTCCGCGGGTTTTCGCATCTTCGACTTCAAGACCCGGCTGCGCAGCGAAGAAGGTCGGGCGATCGGCGAGGACTGGTTCGACCTCATCCTTCACGCCCTTCGTCGGGGGGTGTCGTTCCGGCTGGTCCTGTCTGATTTCGACCCGGTCGTCGGCGCGAAGCTGCACGGCCTGACCTGGCGATCCATGCGCTATGCCGCGGCTCTCAAGGAGGCCGCGGGTCCGGACGCGCGGGTCGACGTGTCTGCGGCGCTGCATCCCGCGAAGCTGGCCTGGCCCGCCCGGTTGGCACTGTGGCCCCGGGTGCAATCGATGCTGAAGGACCGCGTCAAGTCCTTGGCCGAGATGCCGGAGCGAAAGCGGGAGCGCTATCTTCAGGAACATCCGAGCCTTGCGCGGATGCTCCATGATCGGGGGGATGTGCCACGTCCGATCCGGTTCGTCCTGCCCAGTCTTTCGCCGGTGACCCATCATCAGAAGGTCGCCGTGATCGACCGCCGGGTCGTGTATTGCGGCGGTCTGGATCTGAACGAACGCCGATACGATACGAAGCACCACGAACAGCCGGCCGAGGAGACGTGGCACGATGTTCAGGTGATCCTCCGGAACGAGGCGGCGGCGGTGGCCGCGCATAGACATCTCGAGGATTTCGTGGCTGTGACCCAACGGGATCGGTCGCCTGCCAAAGCCTCCGGCGGAGTTCTGCGCACGCTGTCCATGAAGGCGGAGGGCGGGTTCCGGCTTTTCGCGCCGCGGCGCCTGTTGACGGAACTTGAGACCGAGATATTGCGCGGCATCTCGGAGGCGCGCCGCCTGATCTATATCGAGACGCAGTTTCTGCGCGATCTGCGGGTTGCCCGGGCCCTCGCGACGGCGGCGCGGAAGCGTCCCGAGCTGGAATTGTTCCTCGTCCTGCCGGGCGCGCCGGAGGACGTGGCCTTCCTCGATAGCGACCGCAGCGATGCCCGGTTCGGCGAGTTCCAGCAGGCGCGGGCGATCCGGACGGTTCGTCGCGCGTTCCGCCAGCGTGCGTTCGTGGGCGCACCGGCCCGTCGGGTGGCCTACGAGTCCGAGGGACGGGACAGTCTTCACGGGGCGCCGCTGATCTACGTCCATGCCAAGGTATGCCTCTTCGACGACCGGGCAGGGATCGTCAGCAGCGCCAATCTGAATGGCCGCAGTCTGCGCTGGGATACCGAGTTCGGTACGCCGCTTCAGGCATCCGACGGCATCGCGGACCTTCGCCGCCGCTTCCTCGAGCACTGGGCGGGGCCGGGCGATGACGGATCGGATGGCGCGCTCGATGCGGAAACCTGTGTCGCGGCCTGGCGGGGCCGAGCGGCGCGGAACGTGCGCCTGGCGCCGGAAGCGCGAGCGGGCTTTCTCCTGCCGTATCAGATGGAACCGGCAAAGCGTTTCGGGCGCGACCTGCCGGGCATTCCCGAGGAAATGGTCTAGGGGGCCATGCGGGCGATGCGGTTCGACAGTGGATTGCGGGTCGGATCGGCGGAACCGGCGGGGGATGGCCGAACGATGGTCGAACCGATGGCAAGTTCGTGACCGCCGCCTTCGTTGGCTATGCCCGCCTCAGGTTATCGCTGGAACGTCTACCGGTGCTTTCGGACCCGTCACGGAACGGTGGGGTGCGTTGACATCATGGCTGCCGACGTCGACTGGCGGACTGCCCCGCCGTGCCGGAATCCACAGGTCGTTTTGGTATGGGGAGCGATCGCTGTTCGGCGCGGCGGCCTGATGACTCCTTAGACCTTAGCGATCTCTGACAAAGAGACATTCGTGACGGATCACGTGATCTCCTGAGCCGATGGCGTGACCAGTGGTTTCACGTCGGCCGATTATGATGGAAGGTAGCTTTCCGGCCCAGCTCCTCTGTCGAATTCGTAACTACAGGTATCAGACCGAGGTGGTCCGTTCGCTCTCGATCCGATCAAGCAGATGATTGATGCCGCGGGCCATCACCGCGGTCGGCGCATCGAGGCCGAGCAGATCGACCCGCTTGTCTTTGTCCCCGCTTGCAGCCGCCGCCAGCACATTGTCGACATCGGCGTCGACGCGATGACGGACGTCCTCGGCAGCCTGGAGTTGCCGGGTCTTGTCGAGTTGGACGGTGCGCAACACTGAGAGCGCGGCCGAGATCTGGTTCAGGTCGGCTTGCGGACATTGGGGGATGCGGGTGGTCTGCGCGTCCACCGACAGGCGACGGATGACGCAGATGATCTGCCGGATGGATCGGTTGACCCCCACCAGGGTGGCCCATGCCAAACTGCCGAATACGGAGAAGAGGAGGGCGAAGAGGGTCAGTTCGCGCAGGATGAAGGTGCGGGAGGCATCGGTCTCGCGCTCGAGTGCGGTGAACAATCTCGCATCTCCCTCCTCTTCCATCGTCCGCAATTCGTTGATCAGGGCATCGGCAATCTCGAACCATGCCGCGACGGACCCCACCTGCCGGGTCACATTGGACGCGTCCCCGGCGGCCTTGTCCGGCGCGGGGCCAAGCAGGGAGTCGCGCAGGTCTTCGAACCGCGCGGCCCGTGACGATCTTGCCCATAGCTCGAGGGATGTACGCATCCCCTCGTCCGCGATGAGGCGGAAGGCGTCGAGTCGCGTCTTCCGGATACCGATCTCGATGCGCAAATCGGCGCGGAGTTCCTCCGGGACGTCGCGGTTCGCGGCGATCGTTGCGGTGATCGCCCCGCCGAGGGCGCGCTCCAGCCCGACGGCATCCTTCGCCGCCATAAGCGATGCGCTGTTGCGGATGAGAAGCGCCAGGCGCACGGACCGTGCCCGGGACGCGGCCGACGCGACGGCGGCGATCACCTCCTTATGCTTGGCGGTGGTGAGGACGCGATAGTCGCGGCTTGTCAGTCCCTTGCCATCGATGTCGGCTCGATGGTTGACCAGCCAGTCGGGCAGTGTTCCGAACAGATCGGGCTCGGCAATCGATGCCTCGGCTGCATCCTCCGCAATCGACCTGGCTGCGAGGGGCTTCAGGATCGCATCGACAAGATCGCGCTGCGCCTCGATCGCCCGGCGTAGACCCCTTTCGGGATTGGCCAGCCATGTCGTCGTCAGCCCCCTTTCCATCTGCATCTCGTGCACGAGGGCGCCGACATCCTGCGTCAGAACCAGAAGATCGTGATCCTGCAGCATCGCGGAGTGGCGGCGGAGGTCCGTGATGATGGAAACGAGCGCGAAGACGAAGGCGATGGTGAAACCGGACAGGAAGATCACGGCCATCGACTGGGTTACCGTAAGCGATCGGATTCGGTGCATGGCGATCTTCCCGTTGGGTCAACCGCAGTCTCTCGCGCAAAAGACTTGCGAAATCGTTACGCCCCGCACCTCGGGGCCAGCCTGAAAGCACGGGAGGCATTGCGTCCGGAGACCACAACGGACAGGGTCGCCGGATGAAATCCAAATCGAGTTTCGACGAGATGCGCGGCACCGAGGGTGTGACGCGCGCGGCCTACAGCGAGTTCGCGCATTGGTTCGATGCGGAGGATCCGCAGCGGCTCCGGGTCAAGGCCCGGGAGGCGGAGGACGTGTTCCGCCTGACCGGCATAACGTTCAACGTCTACGGCGACGCGGAGGAAGGCGAGCGGCTGATCCCGTTCGACATCATTCCGCGCATCATCGCGGCCAGGGAATGGGCCCGGCTGTCGCGCGGAATCGAGCAGCGGGTCCGTGCGCTCAACGCCTTCCTGCACGACATCCATCACCGCCAGGAGATCGTGCGGGCGGGCATCCTGCCGGTGGATATGATCGCCCGGAACGAGGCGTTCCTGCCGCAGATGATCGGGGTCGATCCACCGGGCGACATCTACACGCATATCGTCGGCATCGACCTCGTGCGGACCGGCCCGGATCAGTTCTACGTGCTGGAGGACAACGCCCGGACACCGTCGGGCGTCAGCTACATGCTGGAGAACCGCGAGACGATGCTCCACATGTTCCCGGAGCTGTTCTCGCGCAACCGGGTCAAGCGCGTCAGCCGCTATCCCCAGCACCTGCACGAAAGCCTGTCGGCCTGTGCGCCGCGGGCCTGCGAGGGGACTCCGGTGGTCGCCGTCCTGACGCCCGGGATCCACAACTCGGCCTATTACGAGCACAGCTTTCTCGCCGACGAGATGGGGGCCGAGCTGGTGGAGGGCCACGACCTTCGGGTGGTGGACGGTCGCGTCGCGATGCGGACCACCCGCGGATACCAGGCGATCGACGTCCTCTATCGCCGCGTCGACGACGATTACCTGGATCCGATGAACTTCAACGCCGGGTCGATGCTGGGCGTGCCGGGCATCCTCGATGTTTATCGTGCCGGTGGGATCACCATCGCCAACGCGCCGGGAACCGGGGTGGCGGACGACAAGGCGATCTACAGCTACATGCCGGAAATCGTGGAGTTCTTCACGGGGGAGAAGCCCCTGCTGGAGAACGTGCCCACGTGGCGATGTTCCGATCCCGAGAGCCTCTCCTACGTGCTCGACAACCTTGCCGAGCTCGTCGTGAAGGAGGTTCACGGGTCCGGAGGCTACGGCATGCTGATCGGGCCCGCCGCGTCCAAGAAGGAACTGTCGAGCTTCCGCGACAAGCTCAAGGCGCGTCCGTCGAACTACATTGCGCAGCCGACGCTCAGCCTGTCGACCGTGCCGATCTTCACGAAAAAGGGACTGTCCCCGCGCCATGTGGACCTTCGCCCCTTCGTGCTCGTCTCGCCCAACGGGATCGACATCACGCCCGGCGGCCTGACCCGGGTGGCGCTCAAGAAAGGATCGCTGGTCGTGAACTCCAGCCAGGGCGGAGGCACCAAGGATACCTGGGTGCTGGAGGACGAGTAATGCTCGGCAAGACCGCAGGCGGGCTGTTCTGGATGTTCCGGTATCTCGAGCGCACCGAGAATATCGCTCGGCTCGTGGAGACGGGCCAGCGCATCGCGCTCACGCGCCCAGATTCCTCGATCAGCGAGTGGAAGTCCGTGCTGGAGACGGCCGGGGTGCGCGCCGCGTTCTTGGAACACAACGACGAGATCACCGGCGAGGCGGTGATCGACTGGCTGCTCCGGTCGCCGAACAACACGTCCTCCGTGCTTTCCTGCGTGGAATCGGCCCGTATGAACGCGCGCACCGTGCGCACCGCCCTGACCCGGGAGGTGTGGGAAGCCGTCAACGAATGCTGGATGACCCTGTGCGAGGAGTTGTCGCGCAAGGTGGTCACGCGGGAACTTCCGCGCGTGCTCGGCGTGATCCGCGCGCGCTCCGCCTTCGTGCGCGGCGCGCTGCACGGCACGATGTTGCGCAACGAGATGTACGATTTCGCCCGTCTGGGGACGTTCGTGGAACGGGCCGATGCGACCGCGCGCCTGCTCGATGTGAAATACTTCGTGCTCCTGCCCTCCATTGCGGGCGTGGGCTCGCGGCTGGACAACGCGCAATGGGAGATGATCCTGCGCAGCGTGTCGGCCGAGGGACCGTTCCGAATGGTCCATGGCAACACCCAAGGCGCGGTGGATATCGCCCAGTTCCTGATCCTCGATGGGCGGATGCCCCGCAGTCTCGCCTTCTGCTACAAGAAGATCGGGGACAATCTCGAATACCTGCGACGGGATTACGGGATTCGGCAACCGAGCCACGACCTTGCCGAGCGGCTATGCCTGCGGCTCGAACAGCTGAGCATCGAGGACATCTTCGAGGAGGGGCTGCATCAGTTCCTTCAGGACTTCCTGCGTTGCAACACCGAGCTCGCCCATCAGATCGAACGGGATTACCGGTTCTTCAAATGACCTCACGCCTCCACATCCGCCACGTCACCACGTACCGCTACGATTCTCCCGTCGATTACGGGCTCCAGCAATTGCGCCTTACGCCGAAAGGCCGCCACGGGCAGGAGATCGTGGAATGGTCCACCTCCGTCCGAGGCGGTCGTGTCGAGGTCTCCTTCGACGATGCCCATGCCAACCGGGTCGAGCTCGTCTCCATCGACGAGGGCGCGTCGGAGGTGGAGATCACCGCCGAGGGCGTGGTCGAGATGTCGGACGCGACCGGGGTGATCGGGGCGCATGGCGGCTACATGCCGCTCTGGATGTTCCTGCGCCCCACGGATCGGACGCGGCGCGGGCCGGGGACGATCGGCCTTGCCCGGGACGTTCGCGCGATCGAGGATCAGCTCGCGCAGATGCATGCCCTGTCGGAGGCGATCCGCGATCAGGTGGCCTACGATTCCGTCGGCACGGACGTCACGAATACTGCGGAGGAATCCTTCGCCGCCGGACGCGGCGTCTGTCAGGACCACGCGCATATCTTCGTGACCGCCGCGCGCCTGCTGGACCGGCCCGCGCGGTACGTTTCCGGCTATCTCAAGATCGACGGGCAGGAGGAGCAGGAGGCGACCCATGCCTGGGCCGAGGCCCATGTGGACGGACTGGGATGGGTGGGCTTCGATATCTCGAACGGGATCTCGCCGGACGAACGCTACGTGCGGGTCGCAACCGGTCTCGACTATATGGACGCCGCCCCGGTCTCCGGCATCCGGCAGGGCGCCGGGCTGGAGAAGATGTCGGTTGCCGTCACCGTCGCCGCCATGGCACAGGCGCAGCAGCAATAGCTTCGGATCCTGACAAATGACCTACTGCGTCGGCCTTCAACTCGACCGCGGACTCGTGTTCCTGTCCGATACCCGCACCAATGCGGGCGTCGACAACATTTCCACTTATCGCAAGCAGTTCACCTGGGAGGTGCCGGGCGACCGGGTCATGGTCCTGATGACGGCCGGCAACCTCGCCACGACGCAATCCGTCGTTTCCCTGCTGGACGAGCGGAACCTTGCGGCATCGGACCGCACACCGTCGCTCATGACCGTGCCGTCGATGTTCCAGGCGGCGCGGCTGGCGGGTCATACGCTCAAGACCGTCATTGCGGAGAGCCGGCACGAGGCCGCGAACGGGACCGCCAAGACGTTCGGTGCGACCATGATCCTCGGGGGTCAGATAAAGGGCAGCCCACCGCGCCTCTACATGATCTATCCGGAAGGCAATTTTGTCGAGGCGCAGGCCGACACGCCGTTCTTCCAGATCGGGGAGACGAAGTACGGCCGTCCGATCCTCGTGCGGGCCTACGATACCGATATGGATTTCGCGCGCGCGGTAAAGCTCCTGATGGTGAGCTTCGATTCGACCATCCGCGCCAATCTGTCCGTCGGCACCCCGCTCGACCTCCAGGTGGTGGAGGCGGACGCGCTGGCCCTCGGCATCAGCCGTCGCGTCGAGGAGTCGGACCCCGACTGGCGTGCCGTTTCCGACGGCTGGTCCGACGCCCTCCGGCAGGCCTTCGACAGCCTCCCGGACGTGACTTTGTAGCGCAGGGGTCCGGGGTGCGCTGGTCCGCACCCGCCCCATGCCTTAGGTAGCCCCTCCGGAGGGTTGCGATGCTGCTGTCGGTCGAAGGCGTGGACAAGTCGTATGCCGCAGCAGACGGTCGGGTGTCGGTCCTTTCCGGCGTCTCCCTGTCGCTCGATGCCGGTGCCACGCTTGCACTGACCGGCGAGAGCGGATCGGGCAAGTCGACGCTCCTTCATCTGATCGCCGGTCTGGACGCGCCCGATGCCGGTCGGATCGAGATCGACGGCCGCGACATCGCCGGAATGGACGATGCGGGCCGGGCCGCACTCCGGCGCGGCGAAGTGGGTCTTGTGTTCCAGCAGTTCAACCTGATCCCGTCGCTCAACGTCGCCGATAATCTCTCCTTTCACGCCCGGCTTGCCGGACGCGCCGACGCCGAAAGATTGGGACTGCTCGCGGACCGGCTCGGGCTCGGTCCCCATCTCGCGAACTATCCCGAGCAGCTGTCCGGCGGGCAGCAGCAGCGGGTTGCCATCGGCCGCACGCTGGCAGCGTCGCCTCGCCTGATCCTCGCCGACGAGCCGACCGGCAATCTCGACGAGGCGACGGGCGACGCGGTCCTGACGACGATGCTAGATCTCGTGGCCGAAAGCGGGGCGGGGTTCCTGATGGTCACGCATTCCGATCGGCTTGCCTCCCGGCTGGGCGGACGGTTGCATCTGCGCGCGGGACAGGTCGCGTGATCCGGGCCGGGCTTCAGGCGCTCTGGTCCCATTGGCGGCGGCATCCGATCCAGCTTCTGACGATGGTGGTGGGCCTCGCCCTCGCGACCGGCCTCTGGACCGGCGTGCAGGCGATCAACGCCCAGGCCCGCTCGAGCTATGCGGAAGCCGCGGCCACCTTGGGACAGGACCGCCTTCCCCGGCTGGAGGGGACGTTGAGCCTTGAGGATTTCGCGACGGCGCGGCGGGCGGGGTGGAACGTGTCGCCGGTGATCGAGACGCGACTGCCCGGGTCCGGGCTCCGCCTTCTCGGGATCGACCCGTTCACGCTTCCGCCCGCCGGTGGGACGCCCGACCTGACGGAGCCGGACGTGCTTCGCGGGTTCCTCATCGGCGACATCGTATTCGCGGCGCCCGATACGATCCCCCGGCTGCCGGAAGGCCTGCCCGAAGCGCGGCCGCTGGAGGGCCTCGCCCCCGGTATCGTGATGGCGGACCTCCTGACGGCACAGAGTTTTGCGGGGCGCCCTGGCCTCACCCGCCTCCTCGTCGGGCCCGGCGGCCCCGGACCGGCGGGGGACCTTGCGGCGCTGTTGCCCGGCACCCGTCTCGTGCAGCCCGAGGGCGACGGCGATATCGCCCGCCTGACCGACAGCTTTCACCTGAACCTGACGGCCTTCGGTCTCCTCGCCTTCGCGGTCGGTCTGTTCATTGTCCATTCTGCCATCGGGCTTGCCTTCGAGCAGCGGCGCGTTCTCTTCCGCACGCTGCGCGCTCTCGGACTACCCGCGCGGACGTTGGCGGGTTTGCTGGCGGTCGAGCTTCTGGCCTTCACCCTCGTCTCCGGCGCGCTTGGTATCCTTCTCGGCTACGTGGTCGCTGCCGCCCTGCTCCCCGGTGTGGCCGCAACTCTGTCGGGCCTTTACGGCGCAGGGGTACAGGGCAGCCTCACGCTCTCGCCGGTCTGGTGGCTGTCCGGATTCGGGATGGCGGGGGCCGGGATGGTCCTGGCCGGAGGCGGGCGCCTGCGACAGATCGTGACGCTTCCCGTTCTCGCCCCGGCCATGCCCCGCGCCTGGGCCCGGGCGCAGCGGAGGACGATCCGACGGCAGGGATGGCTCGGGGTGGCGCTTCTGCTGCTCGCCGCCGCGCTCGCCTCTTTCGGAAACGGTCTGGCGATCGGCTTCGCGACGCTCGCCTGCCTTCTTATCGGCGCGGCGTTCCTCCTTCCCCCGATCCTCGTGGTCATTCTCGATTTCGGATCGGCCCGGGCGCGGGGGGCGGTCGCGCAATGGCTCTGGGCCGATACGCGGCAGCAGGTCCCCGCACTCAGCCTCGCCCTCATGGCCCTTCTGCTGGCCTTGGCGGCGAATATCGGCGTCGGCACCATGGTCGGCAGTTTCCGCAGCACCTTCACCGGATGGCTCGATCAGCGGCTTGCATCCGAGCTGTTCGTCACCGCACGCGATGCGGAACAGGCAGCGGAGATCCGGGACTGGCTCGCGACCCGGGCCGATGCGGTTCTGCCCATCGTCTCGACCCGGGTCGAGCTCGTGGGGGCACCGGGCGAGCTGTTCGGAATGGCCGATCATGCGACGTACCGGAACAACTGGCCGCTTCTCGACGGGGTCCCGGATGTCTGGGACCGGCTCGCCGCGGGCGAAGGCATCCTCGTCAACGAACAGCTCGCGCGGCGCGAGGGGTTATGGCCGGGTACCAGCCTCGATCTGACAGCGATCGGCCCGCTCCCCGTTCTCGGCGTCTATTCCGATTACGGCAATCCCGCCGGGCAGGCGATCCTCGGCCTCGCCACCTTCGATGCGGCTTATCCGGAGGCGCCGCGCCTGCGGCTCGCCATCCGCCTCACTCCGGACCGGGTCGCTCCCGTGGCATCGGCCCTCTCCGAAGCCTTCGCGCTCGATCCGGATCAGGTCGTGGACCAGGCGACGATAAAACGCTTCTCCCTGGAGGTGTTCGACCGGACTTTCGCCGTGACGGCCGCGCTCAACGTCCTCACCCTCGGGGTGGCGGCCTTCGCCCTCTGGGCAAGCCTTACGACGCTCGGAACCATGCGCCTGCCTCAGGTCGCGCCGGTCTGGGCGCTGGGCCTCACCCGGGCGCAACTCGCGCTCGCCGATATGGGACGCGCGCTCGTGCTGGCGCTCCTGACCGGCGCGCTCGCCATTCCCGTCGGCGTTGCTCTTGCCTGGGTGCTGCTTGCCGTGGTCAACGTGCAGGCCTTCGGCTGGCGGCTGCCGCTTCTGCCCGATCCGGCGGGGTGGCTGCGACTCGGAGGCTGGACGATTGTCGCGGCGCTTCTCGCCGCGGCCTTTCCCGCCTGGCGTCTCTGGCGGATGCCCCCGGCCGATCTCGTGAAGGTGTTCGCCCATGAACGTTAGGATCGTCGGCCTTCTCCTCGCGCTCCTCATGCCATCCGCTGCGCTTCCCCAGGGTTTCGCGGGATTGGGGCAGGGAGGCGACGGCTTCGCGCTTCCCGCGCCGGACCCGACATTCGACTTCCCGGCCGATCACGGTCCCCATCCCGATTTCCGCATCGAATGGTGGTATCTGACCGCCACGCTCCGCGACGCCGAAGGCACCCGCTACGGCATCCAGTGGACGCTGTTCCGGTCCGCACTGGCGCCCGGCGGGCCGCAGGTCTGGATGGGCCATTTCGGACTGACCACCCCCGACGCCCATCTCAGCGGCGAGAAGTTCGCCCGCGGCGGTATCGGCCAGGCCGGTGTGACGTCCGCCCCCTTCGCAGCCTGGATCGACGACTGGAGCCTTGCGGGCCCGGATCTCGATACGCTCGACCTGAAAGCCCGCACGTCGGAGGCGGGATACGACCTCTCCCTGCGCGCGGAGGGACCGCTGGTGTTCCACGGCGCGAACGGGTTCTCCGTAAAATCCGCAAGCGGGCAGGCGAGCTACTACTATTCCCAGCCGTTCTACGCCGTCTCCGGGACCCTCGACCTTCCGGGCGGCGAGGTCGAGGTCAGCGGGCGGGCCTGGCTCGACCGCGAATGGTCGTCCCAGCCGCTCGACGCCGAGCAGGAGGGGTGGGACTGGTTCTCCCTCCATTTCGACGACGGTCATCGTCTGATGGCGTTCCAATTGCGAGGATCGCGGCCCTACACCTATGCGTCGTGGATCGCGCCCGACGGTAGCCTGGCGCCCTATCCCAACGGGGCGCTCCGCCTGTCGCCGCTGGGCACCGCGCCGGTCGCGGGGCGCGACGTGCCGGTCCGCTGGCGCCTCGAGCTGCCGGCGGAAGGCGTCGATATCGAAGTGGAGGCCGTGAACCCGACCAGCTGGCAGGATACCCTTTTCCCCTACTGGGAGGGCCCCGTGACGGCCAGCGGCAGCCACAGCGCCGAGGGTTATCTGGAGATGACGGGGTATGAGTGATCCCTGGGACGATCTCGGCCTGCTGTATTCCCACCTTTGGACCCGGCTCGCGACGGGGGCGGCGCAGTCGCGTGACCCGTTCCGCTTGACGGTCCTGGCGACCACGGGGACGGGCGGTCCGGAAGCGCGCATGGTCGCGCTTCGCGTCGCCGATGGCGACCGGGCGGAGGTCGAAATCCATTCGGACCTGCGGACGGCGAAGGTTGACGCCCTCCGCGCCGATTCCCGTGCCGCACTCCTCTTCTGGGACCCGCGGACACAGATTCAGATCCGCCTTTCCGCGCGCCTGTCCGTCAACGTTGCGGACCCGGAGCGGTGGACTTCCATTCCCGACGCCGCCCGCGGCAATTACGGGACCGACCCCGCCCCCGGCACGCCGATCGCCGCCTCAGACGCCTACGAGCGAACGCCCCGTCGCGCGCGCTTTGCAGCCCTGAGGGGAGCAGTCTATCGGATCGACGCCGTGTCTCTCGGCCACGACCCGCACCGACGGGCGGTGTTCGACGGTCCGCAGATGCGGGGTCGGTGGGTCGCGCCCTAACCGATTCTTCACCTCTGTCGCCTAGGCCGTCCGGCAAGCGAAGGGGAAGGTCATGAGCGGCGCGAACGAACGGCCCATCATCATCAAGCGCAAGAAGGTCGTGGCGGGCGACGCCCATCATGGCGGCGCCTGGAAGGTGGCCTATGCCGACTTCGTAACCGCGATGATGGCGTTCTTCATGCTGATGTGGCTGTTGAACGCCACCACCGAGAAGCAACGCAAGGGCCTTGCCGACTACTTCAGTCCGACGATCGCGCTGAGCCGCTCCTCCGGCGGCGGCGACGGTGCGCTCGGCGGCCGGTCGCTCGCCAGCGATGCCGCCACCGTCCAGATCGGGCGCGGCGGAATCACCTCCTCCAGCCAGCACGGCACGACCGAAGAGGCGGAGGCTCAGCTTGAGGCGGCTGAGGCCGCCCTACTCGGCAAAGGCGGCGAGAGCCTGCTGGACGAGGAGAAGTTGCGTCACGTGGCCGTCAGACTCACCGACGAGGGACTCGTGATCGAGCTGTTCGATCTTCCCGACCGCCCCCTCTTTGTCGGGGAGGAACCGACGCAGCTTCTCCGCGAGCTTCTTACCTCAGTGACGCCCCTGCTCGTCGACCAGAGCAATCCCGTCTCCCTCGCGGCTTTCAGCGCCAGCGAAGCGATCGTGACCCGGGTGCCGCGCGGATGGGACGTCACGACCGGGCGGGCGCAGGCACTGCGCGTCCTGCTCCCCGCCCTCGGTCTCCCCGAAAGACGGATCGCCCGGCTTTCCGGCCATTCCGATCGGCGTCTGGCCGAGCGCGACCCGTTCTCCCCGCGGAACAATCGGCTGGAGATCGTGCTGCTGCGAACCGGTTCGAACGGATGATCGACCCTTTCTTAACCACGCCCCGAAATGGACCCAGCCATTAGCGGGGGCTTAACCACCCGCCCGCTAGGGTGGCGCGACTCGGGGCTCACGGCTCCGGTAACATTACGAGACCGACGGAAGGGCCCTCGATGACGATTTCCTCCTCCATGAATGCAGGCGTTGCCGGATTGAACGTGAATGCCAGCAAGCTTGCGACGATCTCCGACAACATCGCCAATTCGTCGACCTACGGCTACAAACGCTCGACGGCGGACTTCCATTCCTTGGTCGTCGGGGAAAGCAAGGGCGCCTATTCTGCCGGCGGCGTGCGCGTCACGACGGGCCGCACGGTCGATCAGCGAGGGACGCTGATCACCACGAACAACCCGACGGACCTGTCGATCGGCGGGCGCGGGATGCTCCCGGTGACGCCGGTCACGGCCGTCGCTGCGGGCGGGATCACCCCGCTGCAGATGACCTCTACCGGCTCCTTCCGGGCCGATGCCGACGGCGTTCTGCGGACGGCGAGCGGTCTCGCGCTTCTCGGCTGGCCGGCCGAGTCCGACGGCACGATCCCGGATTTTCCGCGGGATACGCTGGGTGGCCTGAAGCCCATCATCGTACCTACGAATTCTCTCGATGCCGCTCCCACCACCACGATCGGGCTCGGCGTCAACCTTCCTGCCACCGATGCGATTGCCGGTTCGACCGGCCCCGCCAAGGCCATGACCGTCGAATACTACGGCAATCTCGGCCAGCCCGAGACGCTCGGCATCACCTTCACTCCGACCGGCACCGCCAACCAATGGGCGCTGGAAATCCGCGACAACGCCGCGGGCGGCACGCTCGTGGGCGAGTTTCAGGTGACATTCGATGCGACCGCCGCGAATGGGGGCACCATCGATACCGTGGCCGTCACCGGTGCGGGTACCTGGACCGGCACCACGGGCAACCTCTCTGTCACCACTGCCAGTGGAAACCTCGACATCAATATCGGTCGTCAGTTCGAGCCGACGGGTCTGTCCCAGCTCGGGGATACGTTTGCGCCTCTCTCCCTCACCAAGGACGGATCGCCTGTCGGAACGCTCGCCGGTCTCGAGGTCGATGCCGGCGGAAACCTGAATGCCATCTACAATACCGGTTTCACCAAGACGCTCTACAAGATCCCGGTGATCGATGTGCCAAATCCGAACGGGTTGCGTGCGCTTTCGAACCAGACATTCCAGGCATCGACCGAAAGCGGGTCGTTCTATCTCTGGGATGCCGGAACCGGACCGGTCGGCGATGTCGTCGGGTTTTCCCGCGAGGAAAGCACCACCGACGTCGCATCCGAACTCACCCAGCTGATCACGACACAGCGAGCCTACAACTCGAACGCCAAGGTCATCCAGACCGTGGACGAGATGCTGCAGGAAACCACCAACATCAAGCGCTGATACCGCGCATCTCGATCCTAGGAGGTTCCAATGAGCCTGACATCGTCTCTCAGTTCCGCCGTGACCGGCCTCGGCCTCACCGCCCGCCGGGCGGAGATGATCGCCTCTAACGTCGCCAATGCCGACACGCCGGGCTACGCCGCCCGTCGGCTCGCGACCAATGGACCCGTGACCGGCATTCCCAATGCGGGAACGGCGGTGACACGATCGCTCGATGCGAATCTGCTGGCGATGCGCCGGGATGCGGAATCACGGTCGGCCGGGGCTTCGATCGACCAGTCCTTCCAGACCAGGATCGACGGCATGATCGGCGATCCGGGTCAGGGCGGAAGTCTTCAGGATCTGCTCGCTCGTCTCGACGCTTCCCTCACTACCGCCGCTGCCGATCCCACCTCCGTCACGCGTCTTGCGACGGTGGCGCGGGGGGCGCAGGACCTGACCGACAAGATCAACGCGCTCGGCGATGCGGTGACCGTCGAACGACAATCCTCCGAAGGGCGGATCGCGAAGACTGTCGACCGTCTCAACACGGATCTCAGTCTCGTCGAACGTTTGAACTCGAACATCGTCCGGATGCAGGCGACCGGGAACGATCCCTCGAACCTCGTGGATCAACGGCAACTGGTGATCGACCGCATTTCCCAGGACATTCCGCTTCGCGAGATGCAGCGGGATAACGGAACCGTCGCTCTCGTGTCCCAGGGCGGCGCGTTGCTTCTTGATGGTCGGGCGGCGAAGATCGAGTTCGTCGCCAACCCGTTGGTGCAGCCGGGTATGGCATATCCGATAGCCCTGTCCGGGCTGACCTTGAATGGCCGGGATGTCGGAACCGCAACACCGGGCTCCGAATTGGCCGGCGGTGGTCTGGGCGCGCTCTTCGCACTGCGCGACGAGGCGGCACCGGAAGCGATGGCCCGGCTCGATACGTTTGCCGCCGACCTCGCGGAACGATTCCAGGACCCGACGGTCGATCCGTCCCTCGCGGGAGCGATGCCGGGGCTCTTCACCGATGCCGGTTCCACGTTTGCCGCCGTCAACATGGTCGGTCTCTCATCGCGCCTCACGCTGAATGCTTCGGTGGCGCCCGATGGCGCGGCCGAGACCTGGCGCCTGCGGGACGGAGTAGCCGCGGCGATACCCGGCGCCGCCTCGAACCCGGCACAACTCCTGCGCTTCTCCGATGCGCTTTCCGGTCCGCGGCTCCCTGCGGGCGGTGCTCTCGGGTCCACGGCGAGGTCGACCTCTGACCTGGCCTCAGTCCTGCGCTCGACCCTTTCGTCGGATCGGGTCGCCGCCGATGATCGCATGGCCGTAGCGGGTGCCGAGCGGGATACCCTCGTCGCCCTGCGGGATGGCGGGAAAGTGGACATAGACGGCGAGATGCGTCGCCTGATTGAGGTCGAGCAGGCCTATGCGGCAAACGCCCGTATCATTCAGGCGGTCGACCAGATGATGAACCGATTGACGGAGATCTGACATGAAACCCGAAGCAGGCCTTTCCGCACCCTTCTATGGCCCCCGCGATACTGCATCGGTCACCCGATCCCGTATCGAGACCCTTACCAAAGAGGTGGCCAGCGGTTTCACGTCGGATGCGGGACGGGCGCTTTCGAGTGACTTCTCCGCAATCTCCCGCCTTTCTCATCAGATGCGCGGACTGGACGCCACACGCGGGGCGCTTTCGCAGGCCGCCATCTGGGGTGACACCCTTCAGACATCTCTCGATGGAATTGCCGCCGCCGGATCGAGGCTTGCCGAGCAGATACCGCCCAGCCCCGTCATGGCGTCGAACCGTCCTTTTGCTCTCGTCGCGGAAACGGCCCGCGGTGCGGCCTACGACATCGCCTCCGCCCTTCAAGGGCAGTCCAACGGTCGCGCGGTTTTCGGTAACGGCGGAACGACCGGCCCTCTCTTCTCCGCCGATGCGATCCTCGTCGATATCGAAACGATCGCCGTATCCGCGACGGATTTCGCAGACTACGCAACCAAGGTGGATGCCTACTTCGCACCGGCTGGCGTTTATGAAACGACCCAGCTCGCGGCCTTCCCCACCGCAGCCGCGCGCTTTCCGGCCGGCGACGGGCAGACGGTCAGCTTCGATCTCGATGCAGGCAGTGACGAGGTTCGGACCGCGCTCAAGCAGGCGGTCCTGATCGCTGGCCTGTCCGAAGCCGGGTTCGACACGTCGGGCGGACCCGCCTCTTCCATTGCGGTGGAACTGCAACGCCGATCTGCGGAGGCGAATGGCGGCCTCCCCCTACTTCAGGCAAGGGTCGGGGTCGTGGAACAGCGGATCGCCTCCCGTCTGGACGCCGTGACGGCCGATCGACAAAACGCCGAGATTGCCATCTCCGATACTCTCGGTGTCGATCCATACGACGCCGCCAGCCGGCTTCAGAACGAGCTTACCCGGCTTGAGACTCTCTACGCGATCACCGCTCGGCGGTCACAGCTTCGCCTCACGGATTATCTGCGATGACAGGAGGGGTAGAGTACCGGTATAGGTCGATCTTTCGAACGCTGTTCCGGATGGTCTGCTTTCTACTGTCAATCGTGGTCGGCGTTTCTGCGGCCTCGGCACAATCCATTCGGATCAAGGACCTCGTGGAGTTCGACGGCGTCCGCGGAAACGATCTGGTCGGATACGGCCTCGTGGTCGGATTGAACGGGACCGGAGACGGTCTCCGCAATGCGCCCTATACCGAGGAGATCATGACGAATATCCTCGAACGGCTCGGCGTGAACGTCACGGGTGAGCAGTTTCGACCTCAGAACGTCGCCTCGGTAATCGTCACCGCGACATTGCCTGCCTTTGCTCGCAGCGGCGGGAGGGTCGATGTTACGGTGTCGGCCATCGGAGATGCGGATAGCCTTTTGGGGGGAACCCTCGTGATGACCCCGCTCACGGCCGCCGATGGAGAAATATACGTCGTCGCGCAGGGCACCGTTATTGCAGGCGGCGTGTCGGCTCGTGGCCAGGCCGCCGAGATCGTGGAGGGTGTGCCCACCGCCGGCGTCATTCCTGCCGGGGGCCGGGTGGAGCGGGAAGTCGCATTCGATTTCACTGGCATGACCCAGATAAGACTTGCGTTGCGGGAGCCCGATTTCACTACGGCCGCCCGCGTCGAGACGGCGATAAACAGGGAGATCGGCCGGAGCGTCGCGCAGATGCTCGATGCCGGAACGGTCCTCCTGGATATTTCCGGCACGGGGCGCCGGTCGCCAGCCCACGCGATCAGCGCCATCGAGAACGTAACCGTCGAGCCGGAAACGAAGGCCCGGGTCGTCGTGGATCAGGCTTCGGGCACGATCGTCATGGGGAGCGACGTGCGTATCTCGCAGGTCGCGGTGTCGCAGAACAACCTTACTCTGCGGATCGAGGAGGCGCCGATCGTCGTGCAGCCGAACCCGTTCTCCGACGGTGAGACGGTCGTCGTGCCCCGAACCGGCGTCGCCCTTCAGGAACAGCCGGGGCCAGGTCTCGCGCTGGTCGAAGCCGGAACGTCCCTGTCGGATGTCATTGCCGGTCTGAATGCCTTGGGGGTTTCGGCGCGTGACATGATCGATATTCTGAAGAGCATAAAGGCCGCCGGTGCTCTACACGCGGATTTCGTAGTGCGGTGATTCACATGCGATAGTTGGCCGGAGCCAAAGTGGCAGCATCTGCCGTTCGATGACGTAGCATTCCCACCCCGTGGACTCGGTTTTAGTAGTTTACCGAAGAGCATGGAAACCGACCAGAGGGTGCCTTGCAAGGCTACGTATTGAGATGGAAACCGCCAAGCGAAGAACCCAGCCGTTCTGTCCAGCCATTACGACGGGTTCGAATGGTCTTAGCGCCGACGCGTCATCCGCCTGGAAGTCTCGACTGGTGCCGATGTCCTGCGCCATGAACGGGGTAGCATCACCTTGTTCCCGTCCGACCGGGCCTATACATCCCGGCCATGCTCCAGCGTATTCCCTTCATCCCCCGCAGGCCGCGAATTGCCATTCTTCGCCTGCAAGGGGTGATTGCGGCAACCGGGTCGCGCGGGACGCTCGCCCACGCGGCCCTCGCCCCGGTGATCGAGCGGGCGTTCCGGCGCGGCCGTCCGGCGGCCGTAGCGCTCGCGATAAATTCCCCCGGGGGGTCCCCTGTGCAATCGGCGCTGATCGGCGCGCATATCCGTAGGCTCGCCGACGAATTGTCGATGCCGGTCCATGCCTTCGTGGAGGACGTCGCGGCGTCGGGAGGCTACTGGCTCGCCGCTTCGGCGGACGACATCTGGGTCGATCCGTCATCGCTCACCGGGAGCATCGGGGTCATCTCCGCGGGGTTTGGTTTCGTCGATCTGATTGCGAGCTACGGGATCGAGCGGCGGGTTCACACGGCGGGCGAGGACAAGTCTCTGCTCGACCCGTTCCGCCCCGAGCGGGAGGAAGATATCGCCCGGCTGAAGGATATCCAGGCACGCATCCATTCCAGCTTTATCGACCATGTACGCGCCCGGCGCGGCGACCGGCTCGCGACCGGGCGGGACCTTTTCACCGGCGAAGTCTTTGTCGGACAGGAGGCGGTCGAAGCCGGGCTCGTCGACGGGATCGCCCATCTCGGGCCGAAGATGCGGGAGCTCTACGGCGACCGGGTTACCTTCCAGACCCATGTGCAGCGCCGCCCCCTGCTGTCGCGGCTCACGCCCGGCATCGTCGGGGATGTCGCAACCGCAGTCGAGACGCGTGCCCATTGGGCGCGGTACGGACTCTGACGGACGTGCTGGTAAAGATCGTCACCCTGTTCCTGATCGGCATGGCGGTGCTCGCGATGTTCGGGCGACTGCGTCTGCCGCGACTGATGCGCCCGCGGATCGGGCGTCTTGGGCGTGAAAAATGTCCGGCCTGCGGTGCGCCGCGGGTGGGGCGCGGCCCCTGTCCCTGCAAACGGAGCGGCGCCGCATGACGCTCGACTTCGCGAGCGTGGCGCTCGGGCTCGTCATCCTCATCTTCGCCGGTGACGCGCTGGTGAAGGGGGCAGTGAATCTCGCGTTACGCCTCGGCCTTCCTGCCCTTGTGGTCAGCCTTACGGTCGTCGCCTTCGGGACGTCCGCCCCCGAACTCCTGGTCAGCATCCAGGCGATCCTCGACGGCGTGCCGGGGCTCGCATTGGGCAATGTGGTCGGTTCCAACACTGCCAACGTGCTACTGGTCCTGGGCATTCCCGCCCTGATCGCCACGATGCATACCGGAGCCTGCGAAACCCGGCGCGATTATCTCTACATGCTCGCGGCCTCGCTGCTGTTCACCGCGTTTTGCCTGTCCGGCACTCTCGTCTGGTGGCACGGGATCGTCCTGCTGACCGTACTTGCGGGAATCCTGATCGCCACTTTCCTGTCCTCCCGCGGCCAGGACGTGGAGGTCGAGGGGGCGGAGCCTGGTCTTCCCGGATGGAAGCTCGGGACCTTTCTCGTTCTCGGCCTGGCCGGCCTGCCGCTCGGCGCCAAGCTGCTCGTGGATGGGTCCACCGACATCGCCCGGGCCTTCGGGGTCAGTGAGACCGTCATCGGCCTCACCCTCGTCGCCATCGGCACGTCCCTTCCGGAGCTGTCGACGACGGTGATGGCCGCGATCCGCCGTCACGCGGATGTGGCGCTCGGCAACGTGATCGGATCGAACCTCTTCAACCTTTTGGGGATCATCGGCGTGGCGGTTCTGATCGGGCCGATCCCTGTGGATCGCTCGTTCCTGACCTTGGATCTGTGGATCATGCTCGGCGCGACGCTGATGCTCGTGCCCTTCGTGTTCCTCCGTCGGGATATCACGCGGCTCTGGGGCGCTATCCTGTTCGGACTCTATCTCGCCTACATGGCGATCGTACTGTTTTGAGGGCGCTTGTCACCGGGGCGGGCGCGCGGCTGGGTGCCGCGATCGCGCGCGCCTTGGCGGAGGATGGCCACGACGTCGCGCTGCATTACCATTCATCCGGAACAGGGGCGGAGGCGCTGGCCGACGATATCCGCCGGATGGGACGGGCGGCGACGGCGATCGGGGCGGATCTTCTGGACCTCGATGCCTGCGAAAGCCTCGTGTCCCGTGCGGCCGCGGGACTGGGCGGTCCGCTCGATCTTCTCGTGAACAACGCCTCGATCTTCGAACATGACGACCTACAGACCGCCACCCGCGAGAGCTGGGACCGCCATATCGGCTCTAACCTTCGCGCACCCTTCATCCTGATGCAGGCATTTGCCGCCCAGGCCCCCGACACCGGCACGGACGGGGAGCCGCTCGCCTCCGCATGTATCGTGAACATGATCGACCAGCGGGTCCGCAAGCCGACGCCCGAATTCATGACCTATACCCTCGCCAAGTCCGCCCTGTGGACGCTGACACGGACCGCGGCTCAGGCGCTCGCCCCGCGGATCCGGGTCAACGCCATCGGGCCGGGTCCGACCCTTCGCGGCACACGGCAGTCGGAGCGTCACTTCGCGGAGCAGCGTGCGGCGACCATCCTTGAGCGTGGGGCGTCGGCGGACGACATCGTGGCCGCGCTACGCTACATCGTCACCGCGCCCGCGCTTACCGGGCAACTGCTCTGCATCGACGGTGGACAGCATCTGGCGTGGCGGACACCCGATATCCTCGGTCTGGAATGACGGAGTCGGATTCGCCTGCGATCGTCAGGGGTAGCCGAATTTGTCCACCCCTGCACCGCCGGAACAGCAGATGCTGCCGAAACGGCATGTTGCTTCGGTCGGCCCATGGCACCTAGATAAATTAATATGAGACTTCAATTGGTTGACGGAAAGCTTGGCAGATCACGTTTATGACGGTTTCGTGAAAAAGCCGTTAACTTCAAAGGGCCTGTAAATTCCGCTCCCAGCTTTATCCACAGCGGCTCGGGGAAAGAAACGACGACCGGCCCCCTTGCGGGATCGCCCGCGTCGGGGCAGCCAGCGACGAGAATCGGGTGACATATGGATCAGACGAACAAGACCGGCCCCGAGATCATCAAACGCGTCCTGCGCAGCCTGGACGGATCGCCGGGCGTGTACCGCATGCTCGACGAGGCCAACCGTATTCTCTATGTCGGCAAGGCGCGGAACCTGCGCAACCGCGTCGCCAATTACACGCGGCTCCAGGGGCATTCGCCGCGCATCCGGCGGATGATTTCCGAGACCGCCTCGATGATGGTCCTGACGACCAATACCGAGCTGGAGGCGCTGCTTCTCGAACAGAACCTCATCAAGCAGCTCAAGCCGCGCTACAACGTGCTTCTGCGCGACGACAAGTCGTTCCCCAACATCCTCATCGCCCGATCCCACGATTTCCCGCAGATCAAGAAGCATCGGGGTCGGCGCGCGGAAAAGGGCGACTATTTCGGCCCCTTCGCCAGCGCCGGCGCCGTGAATCGCGTCCTCAATCAGCTCCAGCGTGTGTTCCTGCTCCGCAACTGTTCGGACAGCGATTTCGAGACCCGGACGCGTCCCTGCCTCAACTATCAGATCAAGCGCTGCTCCGCGCCCTGCGTCGGCTTCATCGCGCCCGATGACTACGCCGCATCCGTGGCCGACGCAGAGCGGTTCCTGCGCGGACAGACCACCGGCATCCAGGAACGGCTCGCCGCCGAAATGGATGCCGCCTCCGCCGCCATGGAGTTCGAGCGCGCGGCGGCCATGCGCGATCGCATCAAGGCGTTGACGAATGTGCAGTCGGTGCAGGGCGTCAATCCGGCGGGCGTGGCCGAAGCCGATGTGATCGGCCTGCATCTCGACGGCGGGCAGGCCTGCATCCAGGTCTTCTTCATCCGGGCCAACCAGAACTGGGGCAACAGCGATTTCTATCCCAAGGTGGCCGAGGACAATTCCCCCGCCGAGGTGATGGAGGCGTTCATCGGTCAGTTCTACGACGGCAAGGAGCCGCCCCGCATGATCCTGCTCAGCGACGGGATCGAGGATGCCGACCTGATGACCGAGGCCCTCTCCGAGAGCGCGGGTCGCCGGGTCCAGATCCTCCTGCCGCAGCGGGGCGAGAAGCACGAGCTGGTGCAGGGTGCCGTCCGCAACGCGCGCGAGGCCCTCGGTCGCCGCATGTCCGAAAGCGCCACGCAGGTACGCCTGCTGCGCGGTCTTGCCGAGGCATTCGACCTGCCGGCCCCCCCGAAACGGATCGAGGTCTACGACAATTCCCACATCCAGGGCAGCCATGCCGTCGGCGCGATGATCGTCAGCGGGACGGAGGGGCTGGAGAAGTCGCAATACCGGAAGTTCAACATCAAGGATGCGGAGCTGACCCCCGGCGACGATTTCGGCATGATGAAGGAGGTGCTGACCCGTCGATTCAAGCGCCTGCTGAAGGAGGATCCGGAGCGCGGCTCCGGCCTCTGGCCCGACCTCCTCCTGATCGACGGCGGCGCGGGACAGGTCAGCGCCGTCCGGTCGATCATGACCGAGCTCGGTGTCGGCGACGTTCCCATGATCGGCGTGGCCAAGGGCGTCGACCGCGACCACGGCAAGGAGGAGTTCCACCGCACCGGCCGGCGGCCCATGGCCCTTCAGCGCAACGATCCCGTCCTCTACTTCGTCCAGCGCCTGCGGGACGAGGCGCACCGCTTCGCCATCGGCACCCACCGCGCCAAACGCGCCAAGGCCTTCGTGGCAAGCCCGCTCGACGACGTGCCCGGCGTCGGTCCGGGTCGCAAGCGCGCCCTGCTCGCTCATTTCGGAAGCGCCAAGGCCGTCTCCCGGGCCGCGCTCGCCGACCTCAAGGCCGTCGACGGCATCTCCGGCGCGCTGGCCGAGACGATCCACCACCATTTCCACGAACGCGACTGACGCGCTCCGTTGCCCATGGGCAACGCCCCTATGGCGGCGCCGGTATCGGCGCGCTACACCGGTCACATGACGTGGACGATCCCCAATATTCTGACGGTCATCCGTCTGTTCGCCGCGCCGGGCGTCGCGATCATGTTCCTGTTTTTCGCGCGTCCCTGGGCCGATTGGTTCGCGCTGGTCCTCTTCGTCGTGGCGGCGATCACCGACTGGTTCGACGGCTGGATCGCCCGGGAATGGAACCAGGAGAGCCGGTTCGGCGCCATGCTGGACCCCATCGCGGACAAGGCGATGGTTGTGATCGCACTCCTCGTCATCACCGGGTTCTCTGGCATGAACCCATGGATCCTCCTGCCCGCGACGATCATCCTCTTCCGGGAGGTCTTCGTGTCCGGCCTGCGGGAATTCCTGGGCGCGAAGGCCGGTCTCCTTCAGGTCACCAAGCTCGCCAAGTGGAAGACGACCGCGCAGATGGTCGCCATCGCGGTCCTCTTCTCCACCGGCATCTTCACCCACCATTTCGCGGAACGGGTGGAGGGCATGGATATCGAAACGATCGAGGCGATCCTCGGGGGGTCGCTGTCGGATGAGCTGGGCCTCGTCCGCCTCCTGCAGGGGGAGCAGATCACGTTCCTCGCCGGGACGGTCCTGCTCTGGATGGCGGCGGCCCTGACGGCGGTGACGGGGTGGGATTATTTCGCGAAGGCGTTGCCGCATCTGCGGGACCGGTCGTCGTGAAGGTGCAGGTCCTCTACTTCGCCTGGCTTCGGGAGCGGATCGGAACCGGACGCGAGGAGGTTGAGACCGCTGCCGCGACCGTCGCGGACCTCGTAGAGGAGTTGCGCCACAGGGAGGACCGCTACGCCGCCGCCTTTGCCGACATGACCACGATCCGCGCCGCCGTCGATCAGGAGCTGGTCCCCCTCGACACGGCGCTCGGCTCGGCGCGGGAAGTGGCGTTCTTTCCGCCGATGACCGGTGGCTGACGCAGCCTCGATCCGTGTCGTCGTCACGCCCGACGATTTCGATCTGGCGACGGAGGTCGCGCGGCTGGAGGACGGGGACGGGACCGGTGCGGTCGTCACCTTCACGGGTCGCGTCCGCGACGTGGCGGGCGGGCTCCGGCACATGGCCGTGGAGCATTACCCCGGAATGACCGAACGCGCGCTCGAAGCGATCGCCCGGCAGGCCGCGGACCGCTGGTCCCTTGCGGGCGTCACCGTGATCCACCGGCACGGCGACCTCGCCCCCGGCGCCCGGATCATGATGGTCGCCACCGCTTCGCGCCACCGAGACGCGGCGTTCGAGGCGGCGCGGTTCCTCATGGACTACCTCAAGTCCCGCGCGCCCTTCTGGAAGAAGGAAGTGACGGACGAAGGCGAAGCCTGGGTCGCCGCGCGGCCCGAGGACGAGGACGCGCTCGACCGCTGGTGACACGCGGATCGGGATGTTAGGCGAAGGCATCACGGACAGGGGAGGATCACCATGGATCTCGGTATCAAGGGCAAACGCGCGCTGGTCTGCGCGTCGTCGAAGGGGCTGGGCCTCGGATGTGCGGCTGCATTGGCCGAGGCGGGGGTCGATCTGGTGATGAACGCCCGGGGCGCCGAGGCGCTGGAGGCGGCGGCCGCGGACCTGCGCGAGCGGTTCGGCGTCACCGTCGAGACGGTGGCCTGCGACGTGACCACGCCGGACGGTCAGGCGCAGGTTCTGGCCGCGGCCGCGGATCCCGATATCCTGGTGACCAATGCGGGCGGCCCGCCCCCGGGTATCTGGTCCGACTGGGACCGCGACGATTTCATCGCGGCGCTGGATGCCAACATGCTGACGCCCATCGCGCTGATGACGGCCTGCCTGCCCGCGATGATGGACCGGGGCTGGGGCCGGGTGGTCAACATCACATCGCAATCGGTCAAGGCGCCGATCCCGGCGCTGGGCCTGTCGAATGCGGCCCGCACGGGCCTGACCGGCTACGTCGCCGGCACCGCGCGGCAGGTGGCGCCGTCGGGTGTCACGATCAACAACCTGATGCCCGGCATCCATGCGACCGACCGCGCCGTTTCGCTGGACGGGAATGTCAGCCGACAGCAGAACATCTCGGTCGAGGAAGCCCGAACCAACCGCGAAGCCTCGATCCCGGCGCGCCGCTACGGCACGGCGGAGGAGTTCGGCGCAATGTGCGCGTTCATGTGCTCCACCCATGCGGGGTTCATGGTGGGGCAGAACGTCCTGCTCGACGGCGGCGCCACGAACGCCACTATCTGAGGCTCACGCGCGGTCGAGCGCCCACCAAAGCGTGAGGGCGGCGACAGCGACGGCGCCCCCCGCGGCCAGAAGGCCGACGGGATCGGCGCCGTTCTGGACGAAGACCCCGATAAGCGCCCAAGCCACCGCCGCCCCGTACATCGGGGACGGGACGATCCGCAGGATCGCCACGGCGATGGCGAGCGCGAGGCAGAGCATCGCGATGGACCACCCCACCGGTCCGAAAGGCGGCAGGCCGTAGCCCATCGCCGTGACGCCCAGCGACACGCAACTCGCCGCGGTGAGCCAGCCCGCATAGAGCCCGAGCGGTGCCCGCAGCAGCCAGACATCGGCGCGGGACGTGCGCAGGAGGGCCGCAAGCGCGGCCGCCAGCATCGCCCAGATGAGGATCGTGGCCCAGATCGGCGAGGCGACGGCCACGGCGAGCCAGACGGCCCCAATGGCGAGGCTCACGATCAGCGGCAGGCGCGTGCCGTCCCAGGCGGGATCCTCCGCCCGCTTCCACAGGCCGAAGGCGGCGGAGACCACGAGCCAGAGGTAGATCGCACCCCAGATCGCGAAGGCGTAGCCCGCGGGCTGCACCGGCGGCTCCTCGATGGGGACGGGGAATTGCGACGGGTCGTATCCGGCGAAGTCCGACACCAGGAACGGCGAGACGGCGAAGGCCAGCGAGGCCAGCAGGACGAGAATGGCGCGGAGGCGCATCGGTTTGACCTTTCGCAGGCGCGGTCGCCGATGCCGGTGCCGCGCTGTCGCGTATCGTGAACCGGCGGGGCGGGCAATGCGGCGCCCCGCCAAACCGATCACTCCGTCCAGCGGACCCCGGTCAGGTCGTTCGCCTGGGTCGGCGAATTCTCCCAAAGGCCCACGATCCGCGCATCGGCCACGCCGGTCTTGGCGAGCTGGAACAGGTAGGCGTTGACGTAATCGTCGGCAATCGTCTCCTGCGCCTGCTGCAGGAGGGCGCGCCGCTGGACCGCATCGGTCGTCGTGTCGAGCTCCGCGATCAGCGCCTGAAAGTCCGGGTTGTCGTACTGGAAATAATAGTCGGGCCGGGCGTAGATGTTGATATCCGCCGGTTCGGTATGGCTCACGATTGTGAGGTCGAAATCGCGGCCGTTGAAGACCTGTTCCAGCCATTGCGCCCATTCAAGATTGGAGATCTCCGTCTCGATCCCGACCTCGCGAAGCTGCGAGGCGATGATCTCGCCGCCGCGACGCGCATAGGCCGGGGGCGGCAGCATCAGGCGCAGGGTGAGGTCCGTCGCCCCCGCCTCGGCCAGGAGGGCGCGGGCCCGGTCCGGGTCGTGGGCCGACCGGTCGGTGAGGTCCACGTAGTCCGGATTGTGGGGCGCGAAATGGCTGCCGATCGGGGTGCCGTAGCCGAACATCGCGCCGTCGATGATCGCCTGCCGGTCGATGGCATGGGTGATGGCTTCGCGCACGCGGACATCCGGGATCGACGCGTTGTTCATGGCGAGGATCGTCTCGCCCTCGGTCGACCCCACGATCACGGAGAAGCGGGGATCTGCGGCGAAGCTCGACAGCGTTTCCGGCGCGGGAAAGGTCGGAAACGCGTCGATATCGCCCGCCATCATCGCGGCGAAGGCGGCGTTGGGATCGGAGATGAACTTGAACGTCGCGGATTGAAGCGCGGGCTGCTCCCCCCAGTAATCCGGGTTCGAGGCCAGCTCCACCCGGTCGCCCTGCACCCATTGCGCCAGAGTGAACGGACCGGTGCCGACGGGCGCGGTGGCGTTGGTATCCGCGCTTTCGGGGGCCACGATCACGGCGTCCCCCCAGGCGAGGTTGAAGGGCAGGTTGCCGTTCGGCGCGGAGAGGGTCAGGCGCACGGTCGTGGGATCCACCGCCTCCGCGGAGACGATCCCGGCGAAAAGGGCCTTCTGCGCATTCGTCGAGTCCTCCGCCCGGGCACGGTCGAGTGAGAAGACGACGTCTTCGGCATCCATCGTGGTGCCGTCATGGAACATCACGCCCTCGTGGAGGGTGAAGGTCCAGACCGTGCCGTCCTCCGATACCTCCCAGCTTTCGGCGAGCGCGGGTTGGATCGACCCGTCGGGTCCGAAGCGGGTCAGCCCCTCGAAAACATTGGCATAGACCACCTCGTCGATGGCGGCGGCGGCCCCGGCCGTAGGGTCGAGGTTGGGCGGCTCGAGCTGCATTCCGATGCGGATGTCGGTCTGCTGCGCCAGGGCGGTCGTCGCCGCAAAGGCGAACGCGGCGGTCGTTCTGATGAGCATGGGGTCCCTCCCGTTATCGGGGCGAGGTTAGGCGCGGCGGGGTCGCCGGGTCTAGCCCCCCGCGCCCGCATAACCCGCGACGATTTCCACCATGCGCGCGGTAGACAGGATCGGTGGAAGCAGGGTGAGAAAGCCGCCCTCGCCATCCATGACGAAGATATGGGAGCCGTGGCCGTAGACGATGCCGCCCAGCGGTTCCTCGAAGAGCGGCGTGCGCTCGACATGGAACAGGTCGCGGGCATGGGCCAGTGCGTCTTCCGACCCCGTCAGGCCGGTGAGGCCCGGGGCGAAGGTGGCGAGCGCGGGGCCCATGGAGGTGACCGTATCGCGGGCGGGATCGACCGTGATGACCAGCGGCGTGACCAGGATATCGCGGGCGGCGAGGTCCGCGGCCATCTCCGCCATGATCGGCAGGGCCACGGTGCAGATCGCCTCGCAGGACGCGTAGCCGAAGAAGACGAGCTGCAGGTTGCCGTCCGGGTCGGCCGGTCCGCGCGACGTCCCGTGATGGTCGGTCAGGGCGTAGTCGCCGCCGAAATCGGTCGGGAACGGATTGCCCGCCGAAGCCGGGGCGGCGAGTGCGAGCGCCAGCAGCAGCGCGCGCATCAGAACCAGTCTTCGATGAAGGCCGCATCCACCTCGGGACCGAGGCCGAGATATCCCTCCCGCTCGATCTCCGACAGGATGCGCGGGTCGCGGCGGAACCACGGCCCCTTGCCCTCCGCCTCCGGATGGCGCGCGGCCCAGTCCTCGGTCCAGTTGCCCGCCTTGATCCAGTCGCCCCCGTCCGGACGGATGCGCTGCACGAGATAGACGTTGGTGGCGCCGAGCTCCGGATCGTCGATGAGCAGGCCGTCCACCTCCACCACCTGACCGCAGAAGGGTGCCAGTTCGACCGCCGCGCCGGTAAAGGCGGGCTGGTTGTTCTTGAGCGGCAGGACCATCACCCCGTCGGCCTCGCGCAGGAGCGCCACCTGTCGCGCCCCACCCCCGCAATCGGCGGCGCATTCCCCGGTCAACTCGCAGATCGGATCGGTGACAATGGCGGTGAAACGGGCGGGCACCTCGGCATAGAGGTTCCAGGTCTTCGCCTCGGACCCTTCGGAGAAATCCTGCGCCGCGGCGGGGGTCGCCATGAGGGCGGCGGCGAGGGCAATGCGGATCATTGCGCGGCCTCCTCGGGGATGACGAAGCCGGGGATCACGCCGAAATCGTCATGGGTCGCGTTCACGATGTCGCGGTCGGCGGTGATCGTCTCGACGATGATGTAGTTCAGGCCGTCGCGTTCATAGGCGATCCCGTCCGCCTCGATCGTGTGCGACGCGATGTGGAGGTTGGTGTCACCGCCCGCATTCTCCGCGTCGCCCTCCATCTTCAGCACCATGTAGACGGTCCCGTCCTCGGCCAGAAGACCCACGGGAATGCCCCCCGCACTGCACCACAGGGCGCAGGTATGGTGGGCGGATCCGACGACGGATTCGGTTGGCCCCATCACGCCGGAGAAATAGCACCAGGTGTCGATGACCTCACCGGTGACCTGGACACGCGCGCCATCGGCGGCGAAGGCCGGACTGGCGAGGAGGGCGAGGGCGAGGGCTGCGCGCATGGGGACTCCGGATGTGATTGCCCGATCACCTGAGCCCATGGCACCGTCGCTGGGCAAATCACGTTTTCGGATCAGGATGTCCCCACGGCCTCGCAAAGATCGGCCAGCAGGCAGGTGTCGCAACGCGGCGCCCGGGCGCGGCAGGTGGCCTTGCCATGGGCGAGCAGCAGGAGGTGCCCCTCCATCCTGAACCCGTCGGGAATGCGGGCCTCGAGGGATTTCGCCGTCTGTTCCTCGGTCCGCCCGGTGGCCAGGCCGGTGCGGTTGCAGACGCGGTGAACATGGGTATCCACCGCGATCACGGCTTCGCCGAAGGTGAAGTGCAGGACGATATCGGCGCATTTGCGACCCACACCGGGTAGCGACATCAAACCCTCCCGCGTCCTCGGGACCACGCCGTCATGGTCGGCGAGAAGGGCCACGGACATCTTGCGCAAATTGCGGCATTTCACGTTGTAGAGGCCCGCCGGTCGGATCGCAGTCGTGATCTGCGCATCGGTAAGCGCGAGGATGTCGGACGGCGTATCGGCCAGCGCGAACAGGGCATCGGCGGCGGCCGCCGTATTGCGGTCGAGGCTCTGGGCCGAAAGCATGCAGGAGACGACGGAGCGGAACGCCGTGACGCCGCCCTTGGCCTTCGGAGGCGTCGTTCGGGGATGGGCCGCGCGCAGGCGGTGCATCATCTCGGATCGGTCGGGGGCATTCAGCATCCGGTCCGTAACGCAACGGGCGCGCGGCTGGTTGCCGCGCGCCCGTGCATTTCTTCGAGGGGCGCCCGCGAGGCGAACGCCCGTATTCGCTCAGGCGGCCTTCTTGGCCGCGCGACGGCGCATGAAGCCGAGCCCACCGAGCGCGCCGCCCAGCAGCAGGACACCGGCCGGAAGCGGAACCGGCGCCACGTCGAGGCGCGCCAGCGCGAAGTCGGGGTTGCCCACGGAATCGTTGTTGCCCGGATTGTTGCCACCAGCGGTGAACAGGAACTTCTGCCCCGTCAGCGACTGGCCGAGAAACTCACCATAGCCGAAACCGGTATTGCTGAAGGCTTCGGTGGCACCGAATTGGATGGCAGCGCCACCATCCACGGACACAAACACGTGCTCGCTGGCCTGGGACGTGACGGACGCCGACTTGAACAGGTCGAGGAAATACAGACCGGTCAGGCTCACCGTGTTGGTGAAGGTCAGGAGCAGCGATTCGTTGGCCGCGGTGACCTCGTCGTCCACGATGCCGATCCCGTCATTGTCGCCGACAAGGGTCGCGATGCCGAGCGGTCCGGGCTTGGCGCGCGTGAGCGGGCCTTCGGACGGTGTCGGGGTCATCTTGTAGCTGACGCCATCGACCGAGCCGTCGATCTGGGTGGCGCTGAAGCTGTAGGTCGACTCATCGGTGAAGTCGATCGAACCCGCCAAGGCGGACCCGGCGGGAAGTGCGACCGCAGCCGCAAACGCCAGGGTTTTCAGGGAGACAGTCATTTTGATTCTCACGAGTTAAGGAAAAACAACATTTAAAGGGACGCTAAGGCCCTGACTCTACGTAGCAGCTTTCCGCCGACGGAGGAAGAACATTCTAGCATTATTCAAAATGTTGACACATTTGAAACTATTGACCCGGGCAGTCGTGATTATCGCTCTTGGAGACCCTTTTCGATGCCATCTGTCCCAGCCGCAATGATCGCCCCGGCCCGCGCCGTCGGTCACCCCAGCAACCGGTGCAGCGTAACCGCCATCACCTTGCCCGCATCCACCATATCCTCCACCGCGATCCATTCGTCCGGCTGATGCGCGAGGTCGAGGATGCCCGGACCGTAGGCGATGCAGTTGCTCAGCCGTCCTATGCGGTCGATATGCTTCTGATCGTAGGTTCCCGGCGAGACGACGAATTCCGCGGACCGGCCGAGGACCCGGTGGACCGCGTCCTGCACCGTCCGCACGATGGGCGCGTCCTCGGGCGTCATGGTCGGCATAACCTCGAACAGGTCGCGGATTTCGTAGCGAAACTCCGGGCGCGTGGCCCGGACCCGTTCCATCAGAGCCGCCATCTCGGCCTTCACCTCCGCGATATCCTCCTCGATCAGAAACCGCCGGTCGATGGTGAGAACGCATCTGTCCGGCACGCAGGGCGAGGGCAGACCGGTATAATCCGCCTCCTGCACCGGCTCGCCACCATGGATCGCGTTGAGGTTGAGGGTGGAGGAGCGGGCGCCGTCGGGTACGACGGGCATGGCGGTCCGCTTGCCCGCGAGGATGGGGTATAGCGTCCGTTCCATCTCGTCGATGACGGCGCCCATATGGCGCACGGCGCAATCGCCGAGGAACGGCATGGAGCCGTGGGCGATGCGCCCCTTGGTCTCGATCTCCGCCCACCAGACGCCGCGATGGCCTAGACAGATGCGGTCCTTGTTGAGCGGTTCCGGAATGATGACGTGCTGGACCCGTGCGGGATCGAAGTAGCCCCTCTCCGCCAGATAGGCGACGCCGCCATAGCCGCCGGATTCCTCGTCCGCGGTCGCGCTGATCTCGATGGCGCCGCGGAAATCGGGATGGCGGTCAGCGAAGGTCTCCGCCGCGACGATGGACGTGGCGAGCCCGCCCTTCATGTCGCAGGTCCCGCGGCCCCAGACCCGCCCTTCGGCCAGTTCGGCCCCGAACGGGTCGCGGGTCCAGCCCTCGCCCAGGGCGACGACGTCGTGGTGACTGTTGAAATGCACGCACTCGCCCGGGCGGGTGCCGGTCAGCCGGGCGATCACGTTCCATCGCGGATGGCGGTCGGAATCGCCCGGCGCGCCCTCGGCCCGGATCATCTCCACCTCCCAGCCGCGGGCGGCCATGCGCCTGCCGACCAGATCGCAGATGTCGCGGTAATGGAGGCCCGGCGGGTTCAGCGTCGGGATCCGGACGAGGGTCTGGGTCAGGGCGACAATCTCCGCCTCGCGCCCCTCGATCTCCTGCAGCAACCCGTCCATATCGTCCCTCCGGCTTCGGTCGCCGCGTAGATTGGGACCATTCCGCCCCACGCGCCAGCGACAAACCGGACAGCGATGGTGGCGTGCCGGGATCGCACCTAGATAGACGCCATGCCCACATCCCGCCATTCCGCCCCAAGTCCGCGATGACCCTCGTCCTGCCGGTACTCGCCCTCGCCTCCGTCGCGTGGCTTGTGCCGTGGGCGCTGGGACGGGCCCTTCCGGAGCGTCCCGTCTGGCTGCTGGTGAACGGCGTTGTTTCGGCGATTCTGCTGGCCGGTCTCTCGGGGGCGGGGTTCGTCTGGCTCTACGGCCCGGCCGGTATCGCCGTCTGGGAGGCGGACCCTGCGCATTTCGCCGCCCTCGCCCTGCGGGCGGGGCTGATCTGGGGACCGATCGTCATCCTGTCGCTCAGCGCGCAGCCGGGCCGATGGCGGAGCGGGACATGGTAGGCAGGCGGGCGTCGAACGCCTACATGCAGACCGAAGGCCGACAGGGGAGGCGAGATGTTCGGATTGTTGAGGCTGGCCGTGATGCTGCTGATCGCGCTCACGGTGATCTATGCCTGCCTGTGGTTCTGGATCCGGGCCGGCAAACGCGACCGGCTGGAGCATGCCTGGGAACGGGACCGCCCCCCGCTGCCCCGGCACACCTATGTGGATAACGGTCTGCGCGAATACGGCGCCAGCCTGCGGTGGCGGCTCCTGTTCGGGGTCTACATCGTCCCGATTGCGGCGATCTGCACGCTGATCTACGTCGTAAATTACGCCTGAGGGGGTACATCATGCGCATCGTCAAATGGGGTCTGCTGCTGATGGTGGCCGCACTGGTGGGCGGCTTCCTGCACTATACCCTGCCGCAGACGGATATCGTCCGGGTGGTGAACACGGATGTGCGGCGCGTGGATTTCGGGGAGAACTCGATCTTCTGGGCCGGGCCGGATGTCGGATCCGGGGCGGTCGCGGGCACGAACCGGGACGTGCGCTTCATCGAGACGGTCCGGCCGAACGGCCGCGTCTCCGTCTATCGCAACGAGGATACGGGCTGGGGCTGGCCACCCTATCTCAAGCTCGATTCCTCGAACCTCCAGACGGAGGCGACCGACCTCGTCTCCACCTCCGCCGATCCGCGTTGGGTCGCGGTGCGGCATTACGGGTGGCGGTCCGAATTCCTGTCGATCTTCCCGAATGCCGTGGGGATCCGACCGGTGGAGGGGCCGGACGTGACCTTGATCCCGTGGATCAACATCGTGATCCTGACGCTGCTGGCGGCGCTGGTCTGGGCGATCACGGTGCGGGTCCTGCGGTTTCGGCGCAACCGGATCGACCCGATCGTCGAGGATGCGGGCGAGGCGTGGGACGATGCCGGCGACGCGCTGGCCGAACGGCGGCGCGGGATCCGGGCGTGGTTCGCCCGGCGGCGAGGGCGCTAGCTAGACAGGCGCGCACCCTCATCGCATTCGCTCAGGTCCCGGAATCGTCCGATCCCACGCGATCCGGCACGCCGAGCTTGGCCTTGGCGGTCGGATCCACCGTGGTCGGCGGCCAGAGCGGAACGCCGGACCGGAACGCCGCCCGCCCGATCATATGCGCCCCGACCGGCGCCGTGATCAGCAGGAACACGACGATGGCCACGGCCCGCGCGATGGTCGGCGCATCGCCGATGCCGACGGCCACGGCCAGCATGATGAGACCGCTCGCCAACGTGCCCGCCTTGGTCGTGGCATGCATCCGGATCAACACGTCCGGCAGGCGCAGGATCCCGAGCCCCGCGATGAAGGCGAAGAACCCGCCCAGAAGCACGCAGGCGGACAGGAACAGCTCCAGGATCACGGCGCATCCTCCGACGCCGTGTCGGTGCTGCGCAGCTTGGTCGCGGGCGCCCGGTCGGTCTTGCGCTCGATGAAGCGGGCGAGGGCGACGGTCGCGAGGAACCCGATAAGGGCGAGAACCACGGCTACGTCGAGGAAGGCGGTGGACCCGCTCTCGAACACGAACAGGCCGCAGAAGGCGACGATCAGGACCGTCATCGTGTCCAGCGCCACGACCCGATCCGGAAGGCTGGGACCCTTCACGAGGCGGAAGAACGCCAGCACGACGCCGGACATCACCATCACGAACGCCGCCTGCACCGACAGGGCGAGGATCGGCATCGTCTCGATCAGGGCCGTCGTGACCGCTTCGTTCATTCCAGCGCCTCCCGCACCCAGCGTTCCATCCCGTTCTCGATATCCGCGGCGATCTTCTCAGGGTCGTCGGCGAACATGGCGTGCACGAACAGGGTGTTGCAATCCTCGGTCACGTCGAGGCTGAGCGTGCCCGGCGTGAGCGAGATCAGGTTGGTCACCAGCAGCACCTCCGCCTCGCCCTTGGCCTTGAGCGGCACGGCGACGATTCCGGGGCGGGCGCGGTGCCGGGGGGTCAGCACGTCCCAGGCGACGGATATGGACGACACGACGAGTTCGTAATGGAACAGGACGAGCAGCTTGCCCCAGCGCCAGACCCGCAGGAAGTATCCGCCGCCCCGGTTCTCGAACAGCGGCTGGACCACCCAGAGGGCCGCGAAGCCCACGACGAATCCGATGGCGAGGCCGGGGAGCGTGAAGCTGCCGGTCAGGGCAGCCCAGGCCACCGCGAGCAGGAGGTTCAGGAGGAACAGGCTCATGGCTGCGCCCCGAGAACGGCGGCGACATAGGCCGACGGGTCGAGCAGCTCGGCGGCGGCGCGGGTCGCCACCTGCACGAAAGGTTCGGGAAAGAGGCCGATGAGGACCGTCAGGGTCGCCAGCGCACCGATGGGCAGCAGCAGCGAGACGCGCTCGCCCAGCGGAAGCTGCGACAGGGTCGGGAGCGTGCCGCCGGGATGCGGCGTCCAGAAGGCCTGCCCCCAAATCTTGGTCATCGAATAGATCGTCATGAGACCCACCGCGAGTGCGAGGAAGGCGACGACCCACATCTGCAGGTCCAACGATGCCTTCACCAGCACGTATTTCGCCCAGAACCCCGAAAGCGGCGGAAAGCCCGCCAGCGAGAAGGCCGGGATCAGGAACAGGAACGCCAGCAGCGGCGCCCCCGCATAGAGCCCCCCGATCCGGCCGAGTTCCGTCCCGCCCGCGATCCGGTTGGCCACTCCCGCGACGAGAAACAGGTTCGCCTTAACGATGATGTGGTGGACGAGATAGAACACCGCCCCCGTCACTGCGAGCGGGGTCATCAGGGCCAGCCCGAGGACCATGTAGCCGATCTGGCTGACGATATGGAACGACAGGATGCGGCGGAAATCGGTCTGTGCCGCGGCCCCGAGGACGCCGGTGACCATGGTGGCGCAGGCGACCCAGAGAAGGATGTTATGGGTGAAGGCGATGTCCTGGACGAAGACGAGCGTGAACATCCGCATCATGGCGTAGACGCCGACCTTGGTCAGCAGGCCCGCAAAGACGGCGGAGACAGCGAAACTGGGCGTGTGGTAGGAGGCGGGGAGCCAGAAGAAGAGCGGGAAGACCGCCGCCTTCACGCCGAAGCCGACCATGAACATCACGGCGATCACGGTCATTAGCCCGGAATCGACGGTCGGAGCGACCTGGCTCAGATCGGCGAGGTTCAGGGTCCCGGTCGCCCCGTAGAGCAGGCCGATCCCGCTGAGGAACAGGATCGTGGAGATTAGGTTGAGGGTGACGTATTTGATGCCCGCATCGAGCTGCACCCGCCGTCCGCCGAGGACGAGGAGGCCGAAGGACGAGATCAGCATCACCTCGAACCAGACGTAGAGGTTGAAGAGGTCGCCCGTGAGGAACGCGCCGGTGACCCCCGCGATCAGCACCTGGAACAGGGCGTGGTAGCCCAGCTCCTCCATCCGCGCGTCGATATCCGAGATCGCGTAGACCGAGACGGCGAGCGCTGTGATACCGGTGATGACGACCATGACCGCGGAGAGGGTGTCGGCGACCAGCGTGATCCCGAACGGCGCGGGCCACTCCCCCATTTGCGCGGCGATCGGCCCCTCCGCCAGGACCCGCGCGAGCAGCAGGCACCCGGCCAGCAGCATCGCGGCGGAGCCCGCGACCGAGATCCAGCGCCCCTCCCGGTTGCGGCGGAAGAGGAACGCGAGCACCGCCGTCACGAAGGGCAGGATCAGCGGCAGGGGGAGCAGGAGGTCCGGGCTCACTTGGCGGATCCGCGCCCGGGTTCGGGAGGTTCGGCAAGGCGCATCTCGTCCGAGTAGAGCGTGCCGAGGTTCTGATAGCCGCGATAGATCAGGACGAGGGCGAAGGCGAACAGGCCGAACCCGATGACGATGGCGGTCAGGACCAGCGCCTGCGGCAGGGCGTTGGCGATCCCCTCGGGCGGAAGCGCCGCGCCTTCGGCGATCAGCGGCGGCGCCTCGGGGGTCAGGCCGCCGGACGCGAAGATCAGCAGGTTCGCCGCATTCGACAGAAGCACCATCCCGAACAGGAACCGCAGCACGTTGCGCGCCAGCATCAGATAGACCGACGCGGTGATGAGCACGCCCACCATGATGGCGACGAAGACTTCCATCAGACTTCCTCCTCCAGCGCGAGGACGAGGGTCAGGACGGAGCCGAGCACGACGAGATAGACCCCGATGTCGAAGATCAGGACCGTCGAGAGCGGCAGGCCCTTGTCCGTTTCGGTCGCGCCGATGAACAGCCATTGACCGGTGAAGAGCGCGTCGCCGAACAGGTAGGCCGCGATCCCCGCGGCCAGCGCGATGCCGAGGCCCGCCATGGCGATGGTCTGCGGCTCCAGCCGAAGCGCCTCGCGCGCGGAGCGGCAGCCATGGGCGATGGCGTAGAGGATGAAGCCGGTGGCCCCGATCAGTCCGCCGATGAACCCGCCCCCCGGTTGGTTGTGACCGCGCAGCAGCATCCAGACCGAGAACATCAGCAGAAGCCCCACGAGGAGGCGCGTGGCCGCCCGGACGATCAGCGACGACTTCACGATGCCCCCCGCTTGGTGCCGCGCAGGAGCGCGAAGGCCCCGAGCGCTGCGATGACCACGACCGCGATCTCGCCGAACGTGTCGAGCGCCCGGAAGTCCACGAGGATGACGTTGACGATGTTGCGCCCGTAGGCCGCCGGCACGGAATTGGCCTCGAAGAACTCCGTCAGGCGATAGTCGAAGGGCGTGGCCATCACGCTCAACAGGACGATCGTGGTCAGGACCCCCAGCGACAGCGCCAGCAACAGGTCCCAGATGCGCAGCGTCTTTACGTATTCGCGGTTCAGGATCGGCAGCTTGAGCATCGCGACGGCGACCAGGACGACCTGCAGCACCTCCACCAGAAGCTGCGTGATGGCGACGTCGGGCGCGCCGAACATGATGAAGATCAGCGCCACGCCTACCCCCACCACGCCAAGCGACGCCACGGCGGTCATGCGCGAATTGGTGAACGCGGTCAGGAGCGCGCCGGCGGTGGTGAAGATCAGGACCGACCAGTGCTTGGTGCGGACGTCGTCGCCAAGCTCGAACGATGGCGTCAGGCCCGCGCGCCAGACCGACCAGGCCATCATCACGGCGAGCGCTGCGAAGGTAACGAAGATGTAGCGGCGAAGCTGTCCCGTCTGAATCACCCGGGTCTGCCAGGCGGATCCGGCGGCGACCCAGCCGAGCAGGCGGTCCCAGCCGGGATCGAACCGGTCGGGGCTCCGCGCGAGCCGGTCCCGGAGCGGGCGGTGGATCCCGTAGAGGACGAGGCCCACGGCGAAGGTGGCGAGCGACAGGATCAGCGCCGCGTTGACCCCGCCCCAGAGGTAGAGATCGACGCTGACCGGTGCGCCCATCACGGCGGCGGCGGCCGGGCGGACCAGAGCCTCGGCATAATCGGGGAAGAGCCCGAGCCCGAGCCCGAGCAGCGCCAGCAGGAGCGGCCCGGCCAGCATGGCGGGCCCGCCCTCATGGGGCTTCACCGGCGTGTCGGCCAGCTTGCCCGTGAAGGGCCGCCACGCGACGATTCCGGCCGCCGCGAACATGAGCGCCGAGGCCGCGAAGGCGCAGGCGGTGACCCAGATCATGCCCGCATCGAGGTCCAGCGCCGCCTTGTAGAGGAATTCCTTGCCGATGAACCCGAAGAGCGGCGGCACCCCGGCCATCGACAGGGCCGCCAGACCCGCCGCGAGCGCCGTGAACGGCATCGCCCGGGCCAACCCCCGCAACACGGTCGCATCCCGCGTGCCCGTGCCGTGATCGACCACCCCGATCATCAGGAACAGCGCCGCCTTGTAGAAGCTGTGGACCAGCAGGAACAGCATCGCCGCCTTGATCGCCTCGGGCGTGCCGACCCCGATGAACATGACCAGCGTGCCGAGCGCCATGAGCGTCGTATAGGCCAGCACCTGTTTGATGTCGGTCTGTTTGATGGCGAGGACGCTGGCGAAGACCGCGGTGACCCCGCCGAAGATCACCAGTGTCCAGAACCAGATGTCGGTGCCCCCGAGCGACGGGTTCATCCGCGCCAGCAGATAGACGCCGCCCTTCACCATCGTCGCCGAGTGGAGGTAGGCGGAGACCGGTGTCGGCGCCGCCATCGCGTTGGGCAGCCAGAAATGGAACGGCACCTGCGCCGACTTGGTGAACGCCCCGGCCACGACCAGCAGGAAGATCGGCAGGTAGAGCGGATGCTCGGCCAGCGATCCTTCGATGGCGGAGATGTCGAAGCTGCCCGTCACCGTCGCGATCAGGATGATACCGGCAAGAAAGGCCAACCCGCCCGTGCCGGTCACCAGAAGGGCCTGAAGCGCGTTGCGCCTTGCATCGGCCTTCTCCGCGTCGAACCCGATCAACAGGTAGGAGGAGATCGTCGTCACCTCCCAGAACACGAACAGCGACAGCAGGTTGTCCGACAGGACGAGGCCCAGCATCCCGGTCATGAAGGCCAGCAGATAGGTCACGAACCGGGAATAATGCGGATGCGCCCCCAGATAGGATGTCGAGTAGAGCGTCACCAGAGTCCCGATGCCCGTGATGAGCAGGGCGAAGGAGAGCGACAATCCGTCGAGCAGGATGCCGATGGTCACCCCAAGCGACGGCACCCAGTCCAGACGCCAGACGAGCACCTCGCCCGCGGCCACGGCAGGCACGAACTGCGCGAACCACAGGAACAGGCCGCCGGGCACGAGGATCGATATCCAGCCCGCCGGTCCGCCGAGAAAACTCTGATCGTCCTTGGTCGGGGCCATCGTCTTCCTGCATTCGTTCGGGGCTACATAGACAGATTGTTTGATCGTGCAAACATTCCGTGTAGGTTATTTTCGATAGACGCCGCCTATGTTGGTCACCATGCCCACCCTGCAACAGTTCCGCTATCTGGTGGCCGTGGCCGATACGCTGCATTTCCGCCGCGCCGCCGAGAGCGTCCATGTTACCCAGCCCACGCTCAGCGCGCAGTTGCGCGAATTGGAGGCGAAGCTGGGCGTCCGGCTGGTGGAACGGTCCCGCTCCGGCGTGACGCTGACCGCGGTGGGGCAGGAGGTTTCGGATCGCGCCCGGCGGGTCCTTCGCGACGTGGCCGATATCGCGGCGCTCGCCCGGTCCGGGGCCGACGCCTTCGACGGCACGATCCGGGTGGGGCTGGTCGGCTCCCTCGGCAGCTACTTCCTGCCGCTGGTCATCCCGGCGCTGCACGATGCCTATCCGAAGCTGAAATTCTATGTCCGCGAGGGGCTTGCATCGGATCTGATGTCCCGGCTCCGCAACGGCACGCTGGATCTCCTGTTCTTCCCGTTGCCGGTGGAGGAGCCGTCGCTGCGCGTCCTGCCCCTGTTCCACGAGCCGCTTCTGGTCGTCATGCCCTCGGATCATCGGCTGGCCGCGGCGGCGCGGGTGGAGCGGGGCGATCTGCGCGGCGAGACGGTGATGACGCTGGAGACGGGCCACCGCCTGCACGACACGGTGGCGGCGATCGCGGCGGAGACGGGGGCGGAGCTGTCGCTGGATTACGAGGGCACCTCGCTCGACACCCTGCGGCAGATGGTGGCGACCGGCCTCGGCCTGTCGATCCTGCCCGCGCTCTACGTCCGCTCCGAAGTCGCGCGCGAAAGCCTCGTCGTCGCCCGCCCGCTTTCCGATCCGGAACCCGGACGCGATATCGGCATGATCTGGCGACGCAGCACCGCCCAGGGCGACGCGTTCGAGCAGCTGGGTCAGACGATCCGGACGGCGTTGCGACAGGTCGCGCCGGAGGTCCGGGTCATCGACGGCCCCTGACTGCGCGCGCCGACCGCCCGGTCAGAGCCCGAACGGAACCCAGATCGTCTGAACCTCCGTTCCGGCCGCGAGCCATGGAGCGGCATCGTTTGCGTCCCAATCGCGGGTCCGCCCGTGGTTCACCCAGGTTCGCTTGAGGTCGATGGCCGCCTCCCGCTCGATGGTCGCGGAGATATCGGCCGAGGAGAAGGACCAGACCGCGTCCAGGCCCATATGCCCTCCGGTCTGCGCCGCAAGCTCCGCATGGTCGCCGGTCAGGATGTTGACCACGCCGCCCGGAACGTCCGACGTGTCCAGCACCTGATAGAGGTCCGTGGCCGTCAGCGGCGCCGACTCCGGTGCGATCAGGATCAGCCGGTTGCCGGTCGCGAGCGCCGCACCCAGGACCTGCGCAAGCCCCAGAAGCGGTGCCTCCTCCGGCGCGAAGGCCGCGATGCAGCCCACGGGCCGGTTCAGCGCCAGCGCCAGCCCGCCCATCGGCACGCCCAATGTCCGCCCGTCATGCTTGTCCGCCCAGGCCGCCCAGCGGAACAGATGACGCACCGCCGCCTCCGCCTCGGGCTTGCCACCCGTCTGCGCGGCCAGTCGCGCGTCGAACTCGGACGCGCGGGCTGAAAGGTTCTCGGCCAGATAATAGAGGATCTGCGCCCGCAGGTGCCCGGTCGACGCGCTCCACCCCTTGGCCCCACGCGCCGCCTCGACGGCATTGCGCAGGTCCTTGCGGTTCCCGATCCCCACCGAGCCCACGGCCCCCTTCGGCCCCCAGACGGTCCGGGTGTAGCCGCCGTCGGGACGGGCATGCTTTCCGCCGATGTACAATTTGGGGGTTCGGTCGATTTCATCGACCCCGTTTTGTACATTTTCGGCGAATGTCGCGACCGGCTTCAGCCGCGCCCCCGCCTGCGGCCGGACATAAGCGGCAAGCCCGGCAACGCCCCCCTCGCGCCCGAACCCGCTCTCCTTCATGCCGCCGAACGGAGCCGCGGCGTCCATCATGTTCGCGCCGTTCACCCAGATGATCCCCGCATCGATCCGCGGCGCCGTGTCCAGCGCGACGTCGATATCCTGCGACCAGACAGACGCGGCGAGGCCGTAGGTCGTGTCGTTGGCGAGCTGCACCGCTTCGCCCGGCGTGCGGAAGGTGGTCATGGCCAGAACGGGGCCGAACACCTCCTCCTGCATGAGCGGATCGGCGGAATTCAGATCGGTTATCAGGACGGGCGGGAGGTAGCAGCCCTCCGGCGCCAAGCCCTTGTGAACGTTACCGGATGTGCGGGTCAGCATCGCCTCGACGCGGGCCTTCTGCTCGGCATGGACCATCGCGCCCATATCCACGGACTTGTCGAGCGGGTCGCCCACGCGGATGCGCTGCATCCGGGCGATCAGGCGGGCGGTGAAATCCTCGGCGATCCCCTCCTGAACCAGCAGGCGCGATCCGGCGCAGCAGACCTGCCCGCCATTGAACCAGATGGCGTCCACAAGACCTTCGATCGCGCCGTCGATATCGGCATCCTCGAACACGACGTAGGGGCTCTTGCCGCCCAGCTCCAGCGTCAGCCCGATGCCCCGCCCCGCACTCTCCCGCCGTAATATCCGACCCACCTCGGTCGAGCCGGTAAAGGCCAGCTTGTCGATCTCGGCCGCGGCCAGCGCCGCCCCCGTCGCGCCGTCGCCGGTTACGATGTTGACCACGCCCGGCGGCACCCCCGCCGACGCGCAGATGTCCCCAAAGGCCAAAGCCGTGAGCGGCGTCCATTCGGCGGGCTTCAGGACCACCGTGTTCCCCATGGCCAGCGCGGGCGCGACCTTCCAGGCGAGCATCAGGAGCGGGAAGTTCCACGGCACGATCTGCCCGCACACGCCCCACGGCTCCGCCCCGGGATGGGTCTCGCCGCGCAGCTCGGCATGGCCCGCATGGTGGTAGAAATGCCGCGCGGCCAGGGCCACGTCGATATCGCGCGCCTCGCGGATGGGCTTGCCCGTGTCGAGCGTTTCGAGCACGGCGAGGAGACGCGACTGCTTCTGCAATCCCCGCGCGATGGCATAGAGGACCCGCGCCCGGTCATGGTCGGAGGCCGCCGCCCAGCCCTTCGCGGCCTTTCGCGCCGCCTTCACCGCCGCCGCGACATCGGCGTCCGTTCCCTGCGTTACCTCGGCCAGCGTCTCGCCGGTGGCCGGGTTCACCGTCGCGAAGGTCTCGCCCGGCATCTGCCGCTTGCCGCCGATGAAATGTCCGAATGCGCGTCCGTGGCCGTCGAGCCAGGCATCCGCCTCGCCGCGTCCCTCGGGCGCCGGGCCCCATTCCATGCTCTCGAAAATCTCGGCCACGCTCATCTCTCGTCCCTGCCTTCTCTTCGGCTCAAATATCCCGGGCAGGCACCTCGCCGGGGGCCCCGGATGCGCTCATCCCACCGCATGGCGATGCGCCACCGAATAGCGTCCCGTCACATGATGCTCCAACTGTCGCTCGATATCGCCCAGAAGCGACGACGCCCCGAAACGGAACAGATCCGGGCGCAGCCAGCGGTCGCCCAGCTCCTCCTTCAGGAGCGCCAGGTAGGTGATCGCGTCCTTCGCCTTCGATACGCCGCCCGCGGGTTTGTAGCCGACCTTGAACCCGGACATCGCCTCGTAGCCGCGGATCGCGCGCATCATCGTCAGCGAGACGGGCAGGGTGGCGTTCACGGCTTCCTTGCCGGTGGAGGTCTTGATGAAATCGGACCCGGCCATCATGCAGACCATGCTCGCCTTCATCACGTTCTTCAGCGTCCCGAGTTCACCCGTCGCAAGGATCGCCTTCATGTGCGCGGCACCGCATGCCGCGCGCATCTGCGCCGTTTCGTCATACAGCGCCTGCCAATTGCCCGTGAGGACATGGCGGCGGGAAATGACGATGTCGATCTCCGTAGCACCCGCCGCGACGCTCTCCTCGATCTCCCGAAGGCGCAGGTGGAAGGGCGACAGGCCCGCGGGGAATCCGGTGGAGACGGCGGCGACGGGCAGGCGGCCGTCCAGCGCCTCGACCGCCACGGGCACCATCTCGTGATAGACGCAGATCGCGCCGACGGTGAGGTCGGGCAGGCCGATCGCCTCCAGCAGGTCGCCGCGCACGGGGTTGAGGCCCTTGGCGCACAGGCGGCGGACGCGGCCGGGTGTGTCGTCGCCCGCAAGCGTGGTGAGGTCGATCATGCTGACGGCGCGGGCGAGCCACGCGGCCTGCCACTCCTTCTTGAGGGACCGGCGGGCGGGGATCGTGGCGGCGCGGCGGGTCGTGGCGGGCGTATTGACCCGAACGGTCGCGACCAGAGCGGGGTCGAAGGGCAGGCCCGCATTGCGGGAGAGATCGGCGGCGTCGGTCACGGGTCAGCAATCCTCGGGGGCGGTCCGCGTGACGCTCGCATGGCGCCGGACCCCGTGCAACCGCGGGTCAGTCGGTCTCGCGGATGATCTTGGCAAGTCGGTCGAAGATGGCGGCGGACCCGGTGAGGATGTGACCGTCCTCGATCAGGGTCTGGGTCGCGGGGCGGATGGGCTCAACCATGCCGCCCGCCTCGCGCACGAGGATGATGCCCGCGGCGAAATCCCAGGGCTTCAACCCCCGCTCCCAGAAGCCGTCATAGCGGCCGGCGGCGACATAGGCGAGATCGAGGGAGGCTGCCCCCCAGCGACGCACGCCCGCGCAGACCGGCAGAAGCCGCCCGAGGTCCTTGAGCGCGGCGGGCAGGTAGGGGGATCCCGCGAAGGGCAGGCCGGTCGCGAACACCGTCTCGATCATCGACGTGCGGCCCGACACACGCATCCGGCCGCGCCCGTCGAGCCACGCGCCCGCGCCCTTCTCGGCCCAGAAGAGTTCGTCCTTGGTCGGATCGTAGACCACGCCGGAGATGATCTCTCCCTTGTGTTCGAGCGCGATGGACACGGCCCAGTGCGGCATGCCGTGGAGGAAGTTCGTGGTTCCGTCGAGCGGATCGACGATCCAGCGGCGGGTCGGATCCTTGCCCGGTGCCTCGCCCGTCTCCTCGCCAAGCCAGCCATAGGTCGGGCGGGCCTCCATCAGCGCCGCGCGGATGATGTCCTCGGCGGCGCGGTCGGCCCGGCTGACGAAATCGCCCGGGCCCTTGGCGCCGACCTGAAGGTTCTCGACCTCGCCGAAATCCTTGATGAGGCTGCGGCCCGCCTTGCGGGCGGCCTTGATCATGACGTTGAGGTTTGCGCTGCCCTGCATGTCGTCCGCTCCGGTCCGGTCAGGCGGCGCGTGTAGCCGCTGCGGCCCGGCGGGGCCAGCCCCTCTCCGCGCATCCCGACGCGGCGGCGCGCCGGGATTCGGGCATCAGTAGTTCTGGGGGAACATCGCCCGCATCGCTTCGTCGTCCATCTCCGTCTTGAAGTCGAACCGGCTCTGCAGCGCCTTGACGCGGGCGATTGCCGGTCGGGCCTCGACCCGGTCGAACCACGCCTGCACGTTCGGGTAGGGCGCGAGACCGCCATCCGCCTCCATCACGAACCCCGCCATCCGGATCCAGCCCCAGGCCGCGATGTCGCAGACACCGTAGGCGTCGGACCCGATCCAGTCGCGGTCCGACAGGCGATCGTCCAGCACGCTGTAATGGCGCGCGATCTCCCTGGTGTAGCGGTTGGTGGCATAGGCGCTGTCGGTATGGGCGCGGGTGAAATGGACGGCTTGGCCGGAATAGGGGGACAGGCCGGTGGCGATGAAGAAATACCAGCTCAGCATCTCGCCCCGGTCCCCGGTCGGCAGGAACTGTCCGTGCTTTTCGGCCAGATAGAGGATGATGGCGTTGGAATCGAAGACCGTCGTGCCATCCGCCTCCTCGATCACCGGCACCTTGGCATTGGGGTTGAGCGAGGTGAAGGCGGGGGCGTGCTGCTCCCCGCGGCGGGTATCGACGGGCACCGCTTCGTAATCCACGCCCAGCTCCTCCAGCATGAGGGCGACCTTGAAGGGGTTCGGGGTGGTGTGGAAATGGAACTTCATGGCGCGACCTCTCGGGGGCTGGCGGGAATATGTAGCGATGGCTATACATTCAACATGGATCCGGCAAGAGATACTTTAGCGACAGCTAAGAAAAGCGCGAAACGCGGCCGCCCGCGCGGTTTCGACGTCGAGGCGGGATTGGCGGCGGCCCGCGACCTGTTCGCGTGGAAGGGGTACGATGCGGTCGGCGTTGCGGACCTTTGCTCCGTCCTCGGGATCAAGCCGCCGAGCCTCTATTCCGCCTACGGATCGAAGCGCGCGCTGTTCGACAGGGTGGTGGAAACCTATTTGCGCGAGAGCGGAGTGGTCTACGGCGAAGCGATCGAGGCCGCGCAGGATCTGGCGGATCTGCGCAAGCGCGTTCTCGGGGCAGCGACCGACCTTTACACCAAGGATGGCGGAAACGGATGCTTGGTGATCGCCAGTCTCGGCGCGACCCGGGACGACGATCTGCGCCGGGACCTGACGGAGATCGTGGAGGCGCGGCGCGAGGCGATGGTGGCCCGCGCCCTGACCTTTGGCGTGTCGCGGGAGGAGGCGGCGGCGGAGGTTGCGGCGATTTCCGTGGCGATGATGGGCCTGTCGGCGGCGGCGCGCGCGGGGATGCCGGAGGCGGCACTCCGCTCCGCGCTAGACCGTCTCGCCTGACCGCTGGAGCTTGAGCGGTTCGGTCCGCATCAGCCGCAGGACATGGGCCATAAAGGGCCGGGCGGCATCGGTCTTGCGGATGGCCGCGTAGAGCCGCCGGGTCACGCCCCGTTCGGTGAGCGGCCGGGTCACGTAATCGGAATTGTAGCGCACCTCCCGCACGACCCAGTCGGGCAGGACGGCCACCCCGCGGTTCGACGCCACGAGCAGCAGGATCACCGCCGTCAGCTCCACCTGCCGGATCGAGGCGGGCTCGATCCCGGCGGGGGTCAGCAATTGCGAGAAGACGTCGAGGCGCGGCCGCTCGACAGGGTAGGTGATGAGCGTCTCGCCGACGAAATCCTGCGCCTCCACAAAGGGTTTGGCCGCGAGCGGATGCTGGGACGAGGCGAGGAAGACCGGTTCGTAATCGAAAAGCGGCGCGAACTCTACACCGGCCAGATCGTCGGGATCGGAGGAGACGACGAGGTCCACCTCCTCCTTCTGCAACGCAGGCAGGGCCTGGAACTGAAGCCCCGGGCGAATGTCCACGTCGACATCCGGCCAGGCGTGGCGGAACTGCTCCAGCACCGGAAACAACCATTCGAAACAGGCATGGCATTCGATGGCGATGTGCAGACGCCCGGTGCGACCGGATTTGAGACCCGCGAAATCCTGTTCAAGCGCCTCCACCTGCGGCAGGACCTGCTCGGCGAGGCGCAACAGGCGTTGTCCCGCGGGCGAAAGAGTCATCGGCTTGGAGCGGCGCACGAACAGCTCCACCCCGATCTGCGCCTCCAGGTTCTTCACCTGATGGCTGAGCGCGGATTGTGTGATGTTGAGACGCTCGGCCGCCCGGGCCAGGCCGCCGCATTCGACGATCGCCCGGATCGTGCGGAGGTGACGGAATTCGATATTGAGCCGCATGTCGGATTCATCTCAAAGATGAAGATTATGAGGCTGTCTCACGAAACCGGACCGGGGCACAAGGGTTGGAGCACAAAGGATCCGCCCATGCCCAGTCCTTCCGTTTCATTCGAGTTCTTCCCGCCGAAATCTTTGGAGGGCTCGTTCCGCCTGTGGGACTGCGTCAGCACGCTGGCCCCGCTGGCCCCGGAATGGGTGTCGGTAACCTACGGTGCGGGCGGCACGACACGCGAGCTGACCCGCGAGGCGGTCGCGACGCTCGGCAAGCGGTTCGACCTGAACGTGGCGGGCCACCTCACCTGTGTCGATGCGAGCCGGGAGGAGACGCTGGAGGTCGCGCGCGGTTTCCGTGCGGCGGGCGTCCGCGACATCGTGGCCCTGCGGGGCGATCCGCCGAAGGGCGCGGAGGGGTTTCGGCCCCATCCCGACGGGTTTGCCGATTCGGTCGAGCTGATCGCGGCCCTGGCGGACGAAGGCTTCTGCCTGCGCGTCGGTTGCTATCCGGACACGCATCCGGAGGCCGCGAGCGCGGAGGCGGATATCGCCTGGCTCAAGCGCAAGATCGACGCCGGTGCGACCGAGGCCGTGTCGCAGTTCTTCTTCGATGCCGAGACGTTCCTGCGGTTCCGCGACCGCTGCGCCGCCGCCGGGATCGACGCGCCCATCGTTCCAGGGATCCTGCCCATCGAGGATTGGCGCAAGGCGTCGAAATTCGCGGCGTCCTGCGGAGCCGTCATTCCCGACGATCTGGCCGCGGCCTTCGAGGTGGCGCTGCGCGACGACCGTGCCGATCTGCTGGCCGTGGCGCAGGCGGCCGAACTGGCCGATCGGCTGGTGGAGGAGGGGGTGGAGCATCTGCATTTCTATACCCTCAACCGCCCGGAACTGACCCGCGACGTCTGCGCCGCACTCGGCATCGCGCCCCAGCCCGCTTTGAGTCGGGTGGCCTGACCCCACGGGCGGCGCTAGGGTCCCCGCAATAGCGGGGGACGCGATGACATTCTACGCGACGGGTCCCGAGGATCTCGCAACACAGGAACGTGTCCGGTCGATGTCGGGCTTCGCCTTCATGCAGGCGATCCGGGACGGGAACCTGCCGCAGCCGCCGATCGCCCGCGTCCTGAACTACCGCGTGACGGAGGTGGAGGACGGGCGCGTGGTCTTCTCGGGAACGCCTACCTTCGAGCACACCAATCCGCTCGGAAGCGTGCATGGCGGCTGGTACGGAACGCTGCTCGATTCCGCGATGGCCTGCGCCGTGATGACGAAGGTGCCGCAGGGAAGCGTCTACACGACCCTCGAATACAAGGTGAACGTGACCCGGGCGATCCCGCCGGGCACGGAGATCCTGGCCGAGGGCGTGGTCCAGCATGCCGGACGCTCCACCGGCGTGGCGGATGGTTGGATCCGGGGTGCGGCCGACGGCAGGCTCTACGCAACAGGGTCCACCACATGCCTCATCATGGCCGGGTAGGGCGGGAAGCAGCGGGAACGTGATCATGGACGCGCGGATCGCGGAGAGTTTCGCCCGGCAGGGAATGATGCGGACCCTCGGCGCCGCGCTGGAGCATGTGGGCGAAGGTGTCGTGCGCGTGACGGCGGAGGTTTCGGATGCCACGTCGCAGCAGCACGGCGCGGGCCATGCCGGGCTGACCTTCGCGCTCGCCGATTCGGCGGCGGGTTATGCGGCGCTCACGTTGATCGAGCCGGGTTCGGAGGTGGTGACGTCCGAGTTCCGCATCTCGCTTCTGGCGCCCGCCCGGGGGAAGCTCGTAGCGGAGGGGCGGGTGATCCGCCCGGGCCGCCGCCTGATCGCGGTGGCGGCGGATGTCTGGGGCGCGGATGGCATTCACGTCGCGACGGCCCTCGGGACGATGGTGCCCGTCCGTCCCGGATGATCCGCGCGCCGTCAGCCGCCCTCGCGCGCGGCTTCCACCATGGACAGGAGCTGATCGGTCTCGACCAGTCCCGGGGCCAGCGCCTCGCCGATCACGAAGCTCGGCGTGCCGGTGAAGCCCAGCGATTGTGCGAGTTCCATGGAGGTGTCGATATGCGCCTGGACCTCCGGCGCCTCCATGTCGGCCCGCAGTCGCTCCGCATCGAGGCCGAGATCCGCGGCGATCCCCATCACCACCGCCTCGTCCACCCGACCGCGGGCGCCCATCAGCGCCTCATGGAATGCGCCATAGGCGTCCTGTTCACGCGCGGCCAGCGCCGCGCGGGCGGCAAAGACCGATTCCTCGCCGAGGATCGGCCATTCGCGATAGACGACCCGCACGTCGCCGTCCGCCTCCAGAAGGCCCGCGACCTCCTCCCCCGCGCGACGGCAATAGGGGCAATTGTAGTCGAAGAATTCCACCACCGTGACATCGCCGTCGGGATTGCCCAGCACCGGCGCGTTCGGATCGCGCTCCAGAAGATCGCGGCGCTCGTCCAGGGTGGACACGGCTGCCGCCGCGGCGGTCTCCTCATCCCGCGCCTGGAGGATGCCCACGGCCTCCATCACGATCTCGGGGTTCTCGCGGATGGTCTCGAGGACGAGCTGGCGGATCTCCCCCTCGGTGAAATCCTCCGCGATTGCGGGCGGGGCGGCCACGGCGAGCGCGAGTACGAACGGAAGGACGAGGGCGAGGGGCCGGGTCATGGAAATGCTCCTGCAACGGACGGGGATCGAGGGGTCGCGGACAGATGACCCGTCCCGGCCCCCGGACGCAACCCGCCCGCGCGGTCACATTGGCGTCAGGCACGGCATTGCCCCCCTATCGCCCGGCCGCCCCGCCGGACTAGGTGAATGCATGCTGCGGCTGTTTCTCCTCCTGTCGGCGCTGCTCGCCGGTCCGGCCCTCGGCGCCGCCTCGCCCGCCGTCGAGACGTCGACGTTGTCGGCGCGGGTGGTCTCGGCCTCGGACGGCGTGGGCGAAGGCTCCGCTACATTGGCTGCGGGCCTGCATCTCACCCTGGAGGCGGGGTGGAAGACCTACTGGCGCTCCCCGGGCGAGGTCGGTCTGCCGCCCGACCTGTCCTGGGACGGCAGCGTCAACGTCGCGGACGTGGCGCTCGACTATCCAGCGCCGACCCGGTTCACGGCCTTCGAGATCGAGAATTTCGGTTATGCGGACGAGGTCGTGTTCCCCCTCACCGTGACGCTGGCGGAGCCGGGGGCCGCCGCGCGCCTGGACCTCCGCGCGGACCTCCTCGTCTGCGCCGAGATCTGCGTGCCTGAAACCGTCGAGATCGTTCTGGACCTGCCCGCGGGGGGCGGCGTCGATGCGGCGGGCGCAGCACTCCTGTCGGACTGGGTGGCGCGGGTGCCGGTCCCGGGCGCGGAGGCGGGCCTCCGGATCGAACGCGCGCATCTCGGGTCCGAGGCGCTCACCCTCGCGATCCGCGCCGACCGGCCGATGGCGACACCCGACATCTTCCCGGAGCAGGGGCCCTACGCGGCATTCGGCAAGCCCGACCTGCGGCTGGGGGAGGGGGGCCACCTTCTCTGGGCGCGCCTGCCGGTCCTGTCGCCGGGGGAGGCACCGCTGGATGTCACCATCGTGGACGGCGCGCGGGCGGCCACCCTCCGTCCCGATCTCGCCGCCACGCCCCCCGCGCCGCCGGGGCGGGGGGCGGGCCTCGCCTGGATGCTGCTTCTGGCCCTTGCCGGGGGCCTGATCCTGAACGTCATGCCCTGCGTCCTGCCGGTCCTGTCGATCAAGCTCGCCTCCGCGTTGGAGGCCCGCGACCGGGGACCGGCCCGGGTCCGCGCGGGCTTCCTTGCGTCCGCCGCCGGGGTGATGGCCTTCTTCGCCCTGCTCGCGGCCCTTCTGGCCGGCCTCCGGATGGCCGGCGTCGCCGTGGGCTGGGGCGTGCAGTTCCAGAGCCCGGCCTTCCTCGCACTGATGACCCTCCTGATGGTGCTGTTCGCCGCCAACCTCTTCGGCTTCTTCGAGATCGGGCTGTCCTCCGGGGCGCAGACGCGCATGGCCAGGACGGAGACGCGCGGCGGCTGGGGCGGGGATTTCGCCACCGGCGCCTTCGCCGCGGTGATGGCCACGCCCTGTTCCGCGCCGTTCCTCGGGACGGCGGTGACCTACGCGCTGACCGGCGGGGTGGCGGAGACCTTCGCGATCTTCGCGGCCATGGGGCTGGGGCTCGCGCTGCCGTTCCTCGCGGTGGCGGCCCGGCCCTCGCTGATCGCCCGGCTGCCGCGGCCCGGGGCGTGGATGGCGCGACTGAAGGCGGTGCTCGGCGCGCTTCTCCTGATGGCGGCGATCTGGCTTCTGACGGTTCTCGCGGGCGCGGCGGGCTGGGGCATTGCGGGCGCCGTCGGCGCAGTGGCGGTCGCGACGCTCGGAGTGCTGGCCCTCGGACGCGGGGCGGTGGCGCCGGGTGCTGCCGGGATCGCCGCAGCCGTGGCGCTGGCGCTGTTCCTGCCGCAGGCACCGGTGGCGCAGGCCGCAACGTCCGGTTCGTGGCATCGCTTCGACCGTGACCGCATCGCCGAGACGGTGGCGGAGGGGCAGGTGGTGTTCGTGGACGTCACCGCCGATTGGTGCCTGACCTGCAAGGTCAATAAGCGGCTGGTCCTCGCCGCGGCACCCGTGGCGGACCTGCTGGCGGCGGAAGATGTCCTCGCCATGCGCGCCGACTGGACCCGGCCCGACGAATCCATCGCCGCCTATCTGCGCGACAATGCCCGCTTCGGGATCCCGTTCAACGCGGTCTATGGCCCCGGCGCGCCGGGCGGCATCGCGCTGCCGGAAATCCTGACCGATGCAGCGGTGGTCGATGCGCTTGACCGCGCGGCGGAACCCTGACGGATCACCTCCGGTCAGACCCGGACCCGTGCGCCCACCCGTCGCAGCCAGTCATCCACCAGAGCCGTCTCCGACCCCGTCAGCGATTGCGCCCGCGGATAGAGGGGCTCCGTCCGGTCGTCGCGGATCGGCGCGTCCCACCCTCGCGTCGTCGCGAAGAACCGCGCCACCCCCTCCGCGCCGAACCGGTGCAGATACCCCTGCACCACGACGTCGAGATAGCTGAGCAGGATCGGATGCGTTTCGGTCGCAGGACCATGCAGACCGTCCGGGATGTGATAGATCGACGGCCCCTCGTTCAGCGGCGCGCGCAGATACGCCACCTCCCGCGCATCAAGCGCGGCCCAGTCGCCGCCGGGCACGACCGCCGCCAGCCCATCGATCGCCGTCTCCGGCTCCCGCACCGCCGTCAGGAACGCCACCGGACGCAGCGCCGTATGACGCCAGGCCCGGGCCCAGCCCGCGACGGTGAGCGTCCGCACCTCCCCGTAACCGTGGGTCGCGGTGTTCACGAGGCTGCCATACCCGAAGAATTCGTCCAGAATCATGCGCGTTTCCCTTGCATCGACCCGTATGGGTTTCGTATCGGAGAGACGCACGACACGGGAGACTCTGTCCACCTCCCCGATGACGGGATCGGATGGACAGGGCCGAAGGAGCAACCGCCCCGGTAAACTCTCAGGCGAACGGACCTGTCGGGCAACAGAACTCTGGAGAGAGGCGCGGAACCGCGTCCGCCGAAGGGATAGCGATCTCAGGCGCAAGGGACAGAGGGGGCATCACACGGGCGGGCTCGATCCCGCTATGGAGGTGCCTGATGACCGAGACCCCGACCGGCTCCGCCGATCCGATCCCGCTGCCGCTAGCCGCTTTGCATGCCGAGCTGGGGGCGCGGATGGTGCCCTTCGCGGGCCATGCGATGCCGGTGCAATATGCCGCCGGCGTGATGGCCGAACATCTCCACACGCGTGAAAAGGCCGGTCTCTTCGACGTGTCGCATATGGGTCAGGTGATCCTGCGCGGCCCGGACGCCGCCGCGGCGCTGGAACGGCTGATCCCCATGGACGTCGCCGGGCTTGCCGAAGGGCGGCAGCGCTACGGCCTGCTGACCAACGCGGCGGGCGGGGTGGAGGACGACCTGATGTTCGCCAATCGCGGCGACCACCTGTTCCTCGTCGTGAATGGCGCGATGAAGCATTCGGACATGGCGATCCTCACGGCGGGCCTGCCGGATCACAAGGTCACCCTGCTGGACGACCGCGCCCTCCTCGCGTTACAGGGTCCGTCGGCGGAGACGGTGCTGGACGCGCTGATCCCCGGCGTGGCCGCGATGCGGTTCATGGATGTGGCCAGTCATGCGTGGAACGGTGCCGACCTGTGGATCAGCCGGTCGGGCTATACCGGCGAGGATGGCTACGAGATCAGCATTCCGGTGGAGGCCGCCGAGGCGTTCGCCCGCGCCCTGCTGGCCCATGACGACGTCCTGCCCATCGGCCTCGGCGCCCGCGACAGTCTGCGGCTGGAGGCGGGAATGCCCCTCTACGGCCAGGATCTTACGCCGGAAATCTCGCCGTTGGAGGCGGGTCTGGTCTGGTCCATCCAGAAAATCAGGCGTGGAGGCGGCGCCCGCGCGGGCGGATTCCCCGGGTCGGAGCGGATCCTGTCGGAGCTGGAATCCGGCACCGACCGCCGCCGCACCGGCCTCGCCCCCGAAGGTCGCGCACCAATGCGGGCGGGCGTCATGCTCTATTCCGACGAGACCGCCACGGCACCCATCGGCACCGTCACCTCCGGCGGCTTCGGCCCCTCGGTCGGCACGCCCGTCGCCATGGGCTACGTCCCTGCCGATTGCACCGCGGGCACGACGCTCTACGGTGACGTCCGGGGGCGTCGCCTGCCGGTGACCGTGACCGACCTGCCGTTCCATGCCCCGCGATACAAGCGCTGAGACTCGAGGAGAACCCGCATGAAATATACCGAAGAGCACGAATGGCTGGACGATAATGACGGCATCGTCACCGTCGGCATCACCCCCCACGCCGCGACGCAACTGGGCGACGTGGTGTTCGTCGATCTGCCCGACGTGGGCCGTGAGGTCACCAAGGGCGAGGAGATCGTCGTGATCGAGAGCGTCAAGGCCGCCTCCGACATCACCGCGCCGCTGGATGGCGAGATCGTCGAGGTGAACCAGGCGCTGGCCGACACGCCCGGCCTCGTAAACGAGGATGCCGAGGCGGCCTGGTTCTTCCGCATGACCACGACCACGCCCGAGGAGATGGACGGGATGATGGACGAGGACGCCTACAAGGAGTTCACGGACTAGACCGCGCACAGGCGCGGTCCAATCCGGCGGCAAGGTGATGGTCGCCCCGCGACCGTGACAACCGCACCCCGCCGTATCGCACCACCGCTCTCACCCCCGTCCCCCGGAGCCCGCCCCATCGCTTCCCGCATCGTCCCCAACCTGATCGCCAGCGATCCCGCCGCCTCGGCCGCGTTCTACCGCGCTGTGTTCGGTCTGGACGTCGCGATGGATCACGGCTGGATCGTCACCCTTGCGGGAGCGGACACGCAGGGCATCCAGCTTTCGCTGGCCTCCGAGGGCGGGTCGGGGACCGATGTGCCGGCCCTCTCCATCGAAGTCGACGACCTGGATGCGACGCTGGCCCTCGCCCGCGGGGCTGGTGCCTCCGTCCCCTACGGCCCGGTCACCGAGCCCTGGGGCGTCCGACGCTTCTACCTCGTCGATCCCGACGGGCACCTCGTCAATGTCCTGACCCATTCCGCCTGACCCGGAGTCCCCCATGCCCCTCACCGATTACGATACCTACGACTTCGCCAACCGCCGCCATATCGGCCCGTCCCCCTCGGAGATGGACGAGATGCTGCAGGCCGTGGGCGCCCCCACCCTCGACGCGCTGATCGACGAGACGGTGCCGAAGTCAATCCGACAGGCCGACCCGCTCCCCTGGCCGCAGATGACCGAACACGCCATCCTCGCCCGGATGCGGGAACTGGCTGATCGCAACCGCGTCACGGTCAGCATGATCGGGCAGGGCTACAGCGATACGGTCACGCCGCCCGCGATCCAGCGCAATATCCTCGAGAATCCCGCCTGGTACACCGCCTACACCCCCTATCAGCCCGAGATCGCGCAAGGCAGGCTGGAGGCGCTCCTGAACTTCCAGACGATGGTTTCGGACCTCACTGGCTTGCCGGTCGCCAATGCCTCCCTGCTGGACGAGGCGACGGCCTGCGCCGAGGGCATGGTGATGGCCCAGCGGGTCGCGAAATCGAAAGCCCGCGCCTTCTTCGTGGACGCGAATTGCCATCCCCAGAACATCGCCGTGATGCGCACCCGGGCGGAACCGCTGGGGATCGAGCTGATCGTCGGCGATCCGGATGACCTCGACGCCGAGGCGGTGTTCGGCGCGATCTTCCAGTATCCGGGCACCCACGGCCACCTGCGCGACCTGACCCAGCAGATGGAGGCGCTGCACGCGGCGAACGCCATCGGCGTCGTCGCGACCGACCTCCTCGCGCTCTGTCTGCTGAAGGAACCGGCCGCGATGGGTGCCGATATCGCCGTCGGTTCCGCCCAGCGGTTCGGCGTGCCCCTCGGCTATGGCGGCCCCCACGCTGCCTTCTTCGCCTGCGCCGACGCGATGAAGCGGCACATGCCGGGGCGCCTCGTCGGCGTCTCCGTCGACAGCCATGGCAACAAGGCCTACCGTCTGTCGCTCCAGACCCGCGAGCAGCATATTCGCCGCGAGAAGGCCACGAGCAACGTCTGCACCGCGCAGGCCCTGCTGGCCGTGATGGCGAGCTTCTTCGCGGTGTTCCACGGTCCGAAAGGGCTCCATCACATCGCCACCCATGTCCACGCCCATGCCGTCGCCTTGCGCGACGCGCTGACCGGGGCGGGGTTCGACGTGGCGCCCACCCATGTCTTCGACACGCTCACCGTGACCGTGGGTGCGATGCAGGGCGTCATCTGGCGCGCCGCCCGGGCCGAGGGCATCACCCTGCGACGGGTGGGCACCGACCGGATCGGCATCGCCTGCGATGAGCTGACCGATGCCGAGACGCTCACCCGCCTCCTGCGCGCCTTCGGGATCGAGGGGGCCGTCGCCGCAATCCGCACCGACATCCCCGAGGGGCTGCAACGGCAGAGCGACTACCTCACCCACCCGATCTTCCACATGAACCGGGCCGAGGCGGAGATGATGCGCTACATGCGTCGCCTCGCCGACCGGGACCTGGCGCTGGACCGTTCCATGATCCCGCTCGGATCCTGCACCATGAAGCTGAACGCGGCGGTCGAGATGATGCCCGTCACCTTCCCGGAATTCGGCAAACTCCATCCGTTCGCGCCGCCCGAGGACGCCGAAGGCTACAAGGAGATGATCGACGAACTGGCCGACCGCCTCTGCGTCATCACCGGCTACGATGCCATGTCGATGCAGCCCAATTCGGGCGCGCAGGGCGAATATGCCGGCCTCCTCACCATCGCGGCCTATCACCGCGCCCAAGGCGACGATCGCCGCATCTGCCTAATTCCGACCTCCGCCCATGGCACCAATCCGGCCTCGGCCCAGATGGCGGGCATGAAGGTGGTCGTGGTCAAGGCGGCGGAGAACGGCGATATCGACCTCGACGATTTCCGCGCCAAGGCGGAGGCGGCGGGCGACGACCTCGCCGCCTGCATGATCACCTATCCCTCCACCCATGGCGTGTTCGAGGACACGGTGCGCGACGTCTGCGACATCACACACCGGCACGGTGGACAGGTCTATCTCGACGGCGCCAACCTCAACGCGCTGGTGGGGATCGCCAAACCCGGCGAAATCGGCGCGGATGTCAGCCACCTGAACCTGCACAAGACGTTCTGCATCCCCCATGGCGGCGGCGGTCCCGGCATGGGCCCCATCGGCGTCAAGGCGCATCTGGCCCCGCACCTGCCCGGTCATCCGGAGCAGGGGACCGCCGGCCCGGTCAGCGCCGCGCCCTATGGCAGCGCCTCGATCCTGCCCATCTCCTACGCCTATGTGATGATGATGGGGGGCGCGGGGCTGACCCAGGCGACGAAGGTGGCGATCCTGTCGGCCAACTACATCGCCTCGCGCCTGAAGGGCTCCTACGACGTCCTCTATGGCGGGCGCAGGGGGCGCATCGCCCATGAATGCATCCTAGATACCCGCGCCTTCGCCGAACATGGCGTTACCGTCGACGACGTGGCCAAGCGGCTGATCGACAACGGCTTCCATGCGCCCACGATGTCCTGGCCCGTGGCCGGCACCCTGATGGTGGAGCCGACGGAGAGCGAGCCCAAGCCCGAGCTGGACCGCTTCATCACCGCCATGCTCGCAATCGCCGAGGAGGTGCGCGACATCGCCGAAGGGCGGATCGACCCGGTGAACAACCCGCTCAAGAACGCCCCGCATACGATGGAGGATCTGGTCCGCGACTGGGACCGCCCCTATTCGCGCGAAGCCGCCTGCTTCCCGCCGGGCGCGTTCCGGGTGGACAAGTACTGGCCGCCGGTGAACCGCGTGGACAACGTCGCGGGCGACCGCAACCTGATCTGCACCTGTCCGCCGCTGGAGGATTACCTCGAAGCGGCGGAGTAGAGCGGCGCGGGCTCCTTGCCGGAGCCCGGTGCCGCGGCCCGCGCGCGCGCGCGATCCTCCGCCAGCGTCAGCGCCGCATCCGACCGCAGGAGCGCCCGGGCCGAGATCGCCCTTGCCGCATCCGCCAGCCCGTCGCATTCATGCCGGGCCAGCACCGCGAGCGCCTTCTGCACGACGATCTGGATCTCGGCCAGGTTCGCGCCGTCCCGCGCGATCCGGTCGAAGGCATGGGTCACCAGATCGCCCGGTTCCAGCGCCCTGATCCGCATATGCTCCAGCCGGTGCTCGCCTTCGCCCGCTTCCCCGTCGCGCCACCGTTCCAGCAGCCGAAGCTGCAGGCGGACGACATCCGTGGCCGTGCCCGGATCGTTGATCCCGGGGGAGAGGGCGCGCTGCCCGATCTCGGACATCACCTCAAGCCCGAAGGCCGGATCCTGATCGAACGAGCGCATGTCACCGAGGGTCACCTGATCCTGAAGCTCGGTCATCTCCTCGACCGAAAGGCGCTCCGCTTCCATATGCAGAAGCACGTCGCCGACATTCACCCAATCCCCCGGCAATACTTCGAGATGGCCGATCCCGCCGATCTCCCTGGCCCGCCGGTTCAGCGCCTCCACGTCGAGATGGCGCACGTATCCGCTCTCCTCGGCGAGGATCGCCACGGCGTCATTTGGGATCAGGTCCGGGTGATAGCGCATTCCGCCCATGCAGGGGGTGGCGACGCGCGCGTCCAGCGCCGTGCGGCACACGGCCTCGACCCTGCGCGTCGTCTCCTCGGTCGAGCCGAGGGCGGTCAGTTGCTGCACCCACCGGACCAGCGCGACCACGACCAGCACGATGACCACGACCGTGACCCCATAGGACACGGCGAAATCGCGGCCCGAGAAGATGCTCGCATTGATGATGATGAGCGACACGAGCGCATAGACGAACGCCCCGATAAAGGTCGCCAGAACCGATTGCGTCCGCCCGTCCTGCCGCAGAAGGCGGTGCGAGCGCGGCGTCACCTGGCTCGACGCGTAATGATGCGCCGAGACCATGACCGACAGGGAGAAGGTGGCGACGCCCAGCATCGTGCCGGTCAGGATCTGGAGGAGCGACTCGGCCGCCTCCTCGTCGAACGCCTCCTTCAGTCCCTCGGGAAGGAACCCGACACCACGGCGTCACCGCCGCCGACAGCAGCGCCAGCCCGGAGATCAGCGCGATCCGGATCCATGTCTGCCGCGCGAATTCCCGCAGGTTCCACCAGGTCTTCGACAGGAACATCCCCGCCCTCCTTGATCGCCGGACCGACCGGCCCGCCGTCGCTTGACACCTACACGACCCCCGGCCATATCACGCGCCGTTGGGGTCGTAGCTCAGTTGGTAGAGCGCGTCGTTCGCAATGACGAGGTCAGGGGTTCGATTCCCCTCGGCTCCACCACTATTTTACGAAAGGCCCTGTTTTCGGGGGCTTTGCATGGCTCCATCTCGAAATCCACGAAGAATTCCACCAGTGTCGTGGCAGAAACAGTTCGTCGTTGAATAGTAAACTGCACCCAAGTCTGACCTTCGCCGATTGGAAGTTCAACATGGAGCTTCATCCGGTATTCCAAAGGTTCTGCCTGACATCCCGGCCTTCCGTCGGTTTCCGGAACGGCAACTGGCCATTCGCCGTTCTCTCTTCATGGGACATGTTTACAAGGCAGCGGATGGTCGAGTGCCGTCTGACAGCTTCGTCGCGTTAACCGACCGTGATCGGACGATATTGATCATGGGTGAAGGGCATCCCGTCTTGCCGCGATCGTCGAATAGCATCGGACGAACTGCCTTCGTTCACCCCGCCAAGTTCGCGGGGTTCGGAGTCGACACAGCGGGTCGCGGGGAACGTCTCCACGCCCCCCGACGTGGCTTTTGCGGAAGCAGGTGCCGTCGTTCTTACATCAGGTGAGGCCGGTGCTCAGACATGGTCCTACCGCCGAAAATCAGGGTGTTTTCGCGCGTCCGGGCAACACATCGCACCCTGCCATCCGGACCGATGCGCGTGTTCCGCTCGTCGATCACCGTGCCCCAGCTGTGGCTTGTCCGTCGCGATAGTCAGCGGTTAACGTCGCCGAACCGTATGTGGCGTGAGGCGCAGAAGTGCCCTTTCTGTTCCTAGCCATCCATCATGTCGTCACATGAAGGTCGGTGACCGGTCTTGCTGATCATTGCGCACCATCGGTTCCACCGGACGCGCTCACCGTCTGTGGTTCCGGCATCTGACCTTCGAAGGTGCGATCGACCGGGTATCGCCGACCGCATCGCATTCGCGAATCTTACCTTTTCCGCCGCCGGGCGCGGGTCTTCGCGATGGGACCGCTCCGCCGATTCGGCCATGCGCGCCGCTCGTTCCATTAAAGCCCAGGCGGGTGCCCGCTCGCCATCGGCTTCTACCTCACCTGCGGCTTCCGCTCGGTACGGGGGCGGACCTGGCGATTGACCGGCACGGCTGCCTCGACGCGGTGCTGTTCCGCGACTTCGACTGACCTGCTAGGCTGTTCGCGCAGTGTGGTCGGGAGACGCGGCAAGGTTTCTCATGCTCCGGGTCTTGCTACCGCTCATCACGTTGCCTTGAACGACCGCTTGTCAGGATGGCTGGTCCATTTTCCCGGATACGATCGGTATGTGGAAATGTCGCGCGATGGCAAAGGCAGTCTTCCCAGGGGCCATATTCTCTGTGGCACGGCTGAGGCGATTATTCTCCGGATATGGCCACGAAATTGTTCCGGTCCAGATATCTTCTCAGTCCCTCCGGAGTGGCGATCTTGCCTCCTTCCCTACGTTCAGATGCCGAGACGCGCGCCATCAAAGCCTCTTCGGATTAAGACAGATGGACGGGTTCGATTGTGCCACCGTACTTCGCAACCTCACGACCGTAGTCTCGCACGAGGTATGCATCCAAAGGATGGCTATATGCGGCGGTCGTAATCAGCCGTGGTACTTTAGCTTTCGCGGCCCCTTGCAGGGTCGTCATACGCAGGTCATGCACGAGCTCCCGAAAACCTGACGCAGCGAAACCAAAGACCATCCTGGCGATGTCTATTGCAGCATGATTGTCGACGAGCGGTGACCCGGTGATCGATGCCGGTTCACGGGCTTTCGTCAGCTTACCAGCCGCCGGAACACCATGAATGAGAACGAGTTTGATACGCGGAAACGCTAGAGTCGAAGCGGATTCGATCAACGCTGCGACAACCGATCAGTCGGGTTCGACGCGTACCTTCGCCCCTGTCCCTCCATTTGAGATATCAGGACCGCGTCCACGAAAAAAAGGGCGCGCCGCTACCGGCGCGCCCCTCGTCGCATATTTCGTCGATCAGCCGACCGCTTCGCCGTCCGTCCGCTTGACCATCACCACGGCGGAGCGGGGGAGGGAGCCTTCGCCGTCGGGGAAGGGCGCGGCGGGGTGCTGGATGCCGAGGAACATCGTCCGGAGGTCCGCCGACCAGGTCAGGCCGGTCACCTCGGAGCCGACGGGGCCGGTCAGGAAGCGTCGGATTTCGCCGGTCTCGGGATCGCCCGCGAGCATCTGGTTGTTGCCCATGCCGGTGAACGGACCCTCGTTGCTGTCGTCGCCGTCGGTCTGGATCCAGAGCTTGCCGGTGCTGTCGAACTGCATCCCGTCCGGTGAGTTGAAGAGGTTGCCCTCGGTCACGTTGTCCGAGCCCGCATAGTCGCCCTGACCCACGATCGGATTGCCCGCCATGACGTAGAGGTCCCAGCCGAAGGTCGGCGCGGCGTGATCCTCGCCGTCCGGCATCCAGCGCACGACCTGGCCGTAATTGTTTTCCGGCCGGGGGTTGGGACCGTTCACAGGGGTCGGGTCGCCGCCCGCATTGGGCTTGACGGCCCGGTTGCGGTTGTTGGTCAGCGCGCAGCAGGCCATATTGCCGACCGGGTTCACGGCGACCCATTCGGGGCGGTCCATGGTGGTCGCGCCCACGGCGGAGGCGGCCATGCGGGTGTGGATCAGGACCTCGACCGCCTCCATGCCGGTGGCCTCGGGCGTCAGCTCCAGCCATTCGCCGGTCATGTCGTCGTTGAACTTGGCCGCGAAGAGATGGCCGTCGTCGAGCAGCCCCTCGGTCTCGCCGCCTTCGGTATAGGTGCCGTTGGAAACGTATCTGTAGAGGTATTCGCCCCGCTCGTCATCGCCGAGATAGACGACGACCCGGCCGTCCGGTGCGACCACGGCGGCGGCGTTTTCGTGCTTGAAGCGGCCCAGTGCGGTTCGCTTGACGGGCGTGCTGTCGGGGTCGGCGGGGTCGATCTCGACGATGTAGCCGTGGCGGTTGGGCTCGTTCGGCGTCTTGCGGACGTCGAAGCGGGCATCGTGCAGCTCGTAGCCGTAGCGGCCCTCGGCGCCGATGCCGTAGCGGGCGAAGCCTTCGGAGGCGGAGAACTCGACTTCCGGATCGGCGACGCCGAAGTAGCCGTTGAAGTTCTCCTCGCAGGTCAGGTACGTGCCCCACGGCGTCTTGCCGGCCCCGCAATTGTTCAGGGTGCCCAGCACCTCGGTGCCGGTCGGGTCGACCTCCGTCTTGAGCAGGTCGTGACCCGCGGCGGGACCGGCGATCCGCATCGGCGTGTCGTGGTGGATGCGGCGGTTGTAGGGGCTGTCGACCACGATCTGCCAGCCGTTCTCGCCCTCGGCGATTTCCATGACGGTGACGCCCTGGATGTGCTTTAGGATCGTGACGTCGTCGGCGGTGAAGGCGGCGTCGCCCTTGTGCGGAAGGTTCTCCTCCACGTTGGCGTATTCGTGGTTGATCGCGATGAGCTGACGGCCATCGACGACGAAGGCCTCCATTCCGTCGGTGTTCTCGCCGAAGACCCGGTCGGAGGAGGCGACGGTCACGCCGGTCTCGGGATCGAAGGGTTCGGCGTCGGAGAAGAGCGGATCACCCCAGCGGGCGACGATGTCCCATTCGTAGCCCTGGGGCACATGGACGGTCGCGTCGGTGGCGATCGGAATGCCTTCGAACGCCCAGTCGGAAGCGGCCTGCGCGCGGGCGGACGTGCCGGACAGAAGCGCACCCATGCCGGTGCCCATCGCCGCGGCGCCCGATCCGAAGGCCAGCACGCCGGCCAGGAACCCGCGACGGGACACGGCGGAGGCGACGACCGCGTCGAACTCGGTCTCTTCGGGGCGGGGCGAGCGGAGCTCGTCCCATTCGTCGGCGCTCAGGTGATGAAGGTCTTTCATGGCGGGCTCTCCGTGTCAGTGGATGGCTAGCGGGATCGGCCCCCTGCCGCACCCCGTCTGGCGGCGGTGCTAGGGACGGCCGCCAACAGGGTTATGACACTTTCATGACGGCGATGTGACAGGTCGTGGCGGGTGTGAGGGACCGGAACCTGTCGTCGGCATCGGGTCCGATGGGGATCGGATGCGGGATCAGGGGGTTCCATCGGTTCAGGCGCGGTCGTCCTTCGGGCTGCCCATGACGACATAGGTGGTCAGGGACGCGACCTGCGGCAGAATGCCCAGCACGTCGGTGTGGAAGTGCTTGTACGCGGCGAGGTCCCGGGCCTCCACCCGGAGGAGGTATTCGACCGCACCCGTGATGTTGTGGCATTCCCGGACCTCCGGGCTGCGGGAGACGGCGCGCTCAAAGGCTTCCTGCCCGGCCTTGGTGTGGTCGTTCAGGCCGACGGCGATATAGGCGATGAAGCCGATGCCGGTCTTCTCGGGGTCGAGCCGGGCCCGGTAGCCCGCGATGATCCCGGCCTTCTCCAGCGCCTGCACCCGCCGGAGGGTGGCGGAGGGGGACAGGCCGACCTCTGCGGCGAGATCCTGATTGCTGATCCGCCCATTGCCGACGAGGGTCTGCCATATCCTGTCGTCGATATGGTCGGTTTCGGTCATGTCTTGTTAAAGATGTCGTTTCGGCGCGATATTCGCAAGCACCTGCCGTGTCTGACCGGCCATTCTGCGGCCATGACATACGACATCTTCCTCGCCCTCGTGGCCTTCGCCTTCGTGTCCTCGATCACGCCGGGACCGAACAACCTGATGATCCTGGCCTCCGGGGCCAATTTCGGGATCGCGCGGTCGGTGCCCCATGCGCTGGGGATTTCCGGGGGGTTCGGGCTGATGATCGTGCTGGTGGGTCTGGGGCTCGCGCGGGCTTTCGAGGCGGTGCCCGGCCTGAAGATGGGTCTGGCGCTCGTGTCCGTGGCCTACCTGCTGTGGCTCGCCTGGCGGATCGCCAATGCCGCGACGCCGGAGCGGCGGGCGGCGGAGGGTCGGCCGATGACGTTCCTGCAGGCGGCGGCGTTCCAGTGGGTGAACCCGAAGGCCTGGACGATGGCCCTGACGGCGGTCACGCTCTACACGGCGAGCGGGCCGTGGGCGGTGGTTCCGGTAGCGGCGGTCTTCACGATCGTGAACCTGCCCGCGATCAGCTGCTGGCTGGTGCTCGGGGTGCAGATGCGGCGGTTCCTGACCTCGCCCGCCCGGCTTCGCGCTTTCAACTGGACGATGGCCGCGCTGCTGGTGGCGAGCCTCTGGCCGACGTTGCGCCCGCTGCTTCGGGGATAGCCTCGCGGAAGCGATACGCGCTCGGACGCGGCCCGCCTATTCCGCGGAAAGGTCGATGGTCCGAAGGAGCGCCCCGTCCGGGCCGAAGATCAGGAGGTTGTCTTCGGTCGTCGTCACGAGCCAGCGGATGGGCGTCTGCGTTATGGCGTGAATGTCGGTCCCGGCGGGCATGTCCAGCGCGTCGGGCGAGACCAGGACCGGCGCGCGCAGGCGGGTGACAAACGTGGCCACGACCGCTAGGAGCCCGGCGATCATCACCGCTGTCAGCACCGTCACCAGAATGCGCAGGAAGCGCAGGTTGGGCGGTTCGGGAAGGTTCCGCATGTCGTCGCCACCATCCTCGGACACGGTCGTCACCTTCGCCATCGCGGCCGATCCGCCGCCGCGTCTCGATAAGGCAATCGCGCGGGACGTGCCAGCGGAGGCGCATCTGTCGCGCTCGCGCCTCGCCCGCCTGATCGAGGAGGGGCGGGTGTTCCGGGACGGGTCCGTCGCCGGGGCCCGGGACCGGGTGGCGGAGGGCGATCGCATCGAGGTGCGGGTGCCTGTGGCCGAGGATCCGGAAACGCGGGCGGAAGATATCCCGCTGGCGATCGTGCACGAGGATGCGGACCTGATCGTCATCGACAAGCCTGCGGGCATGGTGGTGCATCCGGCACCGGGATCGCCCGGCGGCACCTTGGTCAACGCGTTGCTGCATCATTTCGGCGGGGAATTGTCGGGGGTGGGCGGGTCGCGGCGGCCGGGGATCGTGCACCGCATCGACAAGGACACGTCCGGCCTGCTGGTGGTCGCGAAGTCGGATGCGGCGCATCACGGGCTGGCCGCGCAGTTCGAGGCGCACAGCGTCGAGCGGCGCTATCTCGCCTTGTGCCATGGCGAGCCGGATGCGGGCGATCCGCGCCTGCGCGGGATCGCGGGCGTGACGTGGGAGGGGGGCGACGTGCTGCGCATCGCGACGCGGCTGGCGCGGCACCGCACCGACCGGCAGCGGCAGGCGGTGATCCGCGAGGGTGGGCGACATGCGGTGACGCGGGCGCGGGTGCTTGAACGGTTCGGGTCCGCCGCCCTGCTGGAATGCTGGCTGGAGACCGGGCGGACGCATCAGATCCGGGTGCACATGGCCCATGTGGGGCACGGGCTGGTGGGGGACGGCACCTATGGCGGGGGGCGGCGGCTGCCGAAGGGGCATCCGGGCGTCGAGGCGGTCGCGGCCTTTCCGCGGCAGGCGCTGCACGCCGCGACGCTGGGGTTCGTTCATCCGGTCGGCGGCGACGCGATGCGGTTCGAGAGTGCGGTGCCGACGGACATGGCGGCGCTGCACGCGGCGCTGCGCGGGGCGGGGTAGGGCGAATGGGCTGGCGCGGCTGGGCGGTCCTGGTGGTGGTGGCGCTGGCGGCTTTGGTGCTCTGGCGGCTGGGGGATCACGATCTGGACCGGCGCCGGTCGGAGCCGTTCGGGTTCGAAGTGGCGGGACGCACGCTTTCCGGAACGATGTGGCGACCGGAAGAGGCGCCCATGGCTTCGGTGGCTCTGGTCCATGGCGATGGACCGCAGGGCCGGGTGTCGGGCGGCGGTTATGCCCCGCTGATCAATACGCTGCTGGATGCGGGGATCGCGGTGGCGAGTTGGGACAAGCCCGGGATCGGCGGGTCGGATGGCGACTGGCTGGCGCAATCCATGCCGGATCGCACGGCGGAGACGCGCGCGGCCCTCGCGGCGCTGCGACAGCGGGTCGGTGGGCCGGTGGGGGCGCTGGGCTTCTCGCAGGCGGGATGGGTCCTGCCGCGCCTGTCGGCGGGGGAGGCGGACTTCATCGTGCTGGTCGGTCCGGCCCTGTCCTGGCAGGCGCAGGGGGAGTATTACACGCGGACGCGGCTTGCCCGGGAGGGGCGGGACGCGGCGGCGATCGACGCGGAAATGGCCCGGCAGGCGGAGGAGAACGCCCGGCTCTTCGGCCCCGGGGCCGAGGCGGCGCCCGAGGGGATGGACCCGGCGCGCTGGGCCTTCATCCGGCGCAATCGGGATGCGGATGCGAGCGCCGATCTGGCGCGGCTCGACCTGCCGATCCTGGCGATCTGGGGGGCGGAGGACCTGAACGTCGATGCCATTGCCGACGCGGCATCCTATCGCTCCCTGCTGGCCGACAATCCCGCGGCGCGGGTCTTGGTGGCGCCGGACGCGACCCATGGATTACTGAAGGCCGGGCCTTATAACACGCAGCTTACCGCCGACTGGCCATGGTGGGTGACTGCGCGGTTCCTCGTCGAAGGGCGGTATGCTTTTGCGCCGGGTGCCCTGTCGCAAGTCGTGGACTGGATCGCGGTACAGGCGACCGGGTCGGCGGATTGAGGGAGAGTCCCGGAACCGGTGCTAGCCGCCGACGTTTTGGTGCGAATACGCAGGGCATCCATGCCGTTTGCGCCCTGTTCGCGCGCCGTCGCGCGGTGTAGGTCGAACCCTTCCGAAGGTCGCAGCGGCGTGATGCCGTCAGACTTGAACGGGAGGGACCGGGCACCCAGATTGATCGGCAAGGGGTGTTAAGCCCGTTAACATGAGGGAGACTACAGATATGGCGACCTATGCCAACCTTCCGGCCCCCTCGCCCGAGCAGGGGCTGAACCGCTATCTCCAGGAGATCCGCAAGTTCCCGATGCTGGAGCCGGAGCAGGAATACATGCTCGCCAAGCGCTGGGTCGAGGAAGAGGATACCGATGCGGCGCATCAGATGGTGACGTCGCACCTGCGCCTCGCGGCCAAGATCGCCATGGGCTATCGCGGCTACGGTTTGCCGCAGGCCGAGGTGATCTCCGAGGCGAATGTCGGCCTCATGCAAGCGGTGAAGAAGTTCGATCCGGAACGCGGGTTCCGCCTCGCGACCTATGCGATGTGGTGGATCCGCGCCTCGATCCAGGAATACGTCCTGCGGTCGTGGTCGATGGTGAAGCTGGGTACGACGAGCGCGCAGAAGAAGCTGTTCTTCAACCTGCGCAAGGCCAAGAATCGGATCGGCGCGCTGGAGGAGGGCGATTTGCGGCCCGAGAATGTCCAGCGGATCGCGACGGATCTTGGAGTGACGGAAGCCGAGGTGACGTCGATGAACCGGCGCATGTCCGGCGGCGACGCTTCGCTGAACGTCATGGTCGGATCGGATGGCGACAGTTCCACGCAATGGCAGGACTGGTTGGCCGACGACGACGCCGATCAGGCGGGCGACCTTGCCGAGAAGGACGAGTACGAGACGCGGATCGGGCTGATGACCGATGCGATGGATGTGCTCAACGATCGCGAGAAGGACATCCTCGCCCAGCGGCGCCTGTCGGAGGAGACGGTGACGCTGGAGGATCTGTCCGGCAAATACGGGGTCAGCCGCGAGCGCATCCGCCAGATCGAGGTCCGTGCCTTCGAGAAGCTGCAGAAGCGGGTGAAGGAACTGGCGCGCGAAAAGGGCATGGTCCCCGCCTGACGCCTACGCCTCGGCCAGACCGCCGAGGCCGTTGCGAAGGAGTGTCGGATCGACCGGCTGTTCCAGGGCGGCGAGGGCCGCGTCCAGTCTATCGTGCTCTGCCCGCCAGATCGGAAGGGCCGCGTCCAGAAGGGCGCGGCCCTCTTCCGTCAGGCGCAGGCGCCGTCCGCGCCGGTCCTTCCTATCGACCGCGACCGACAGAAGGCCGCGCCGTTCCAGCGGTTTGAGCATGGCGGTGAGGCTGGTGCGGTCCATGCCGAGGAATGGTGCCACGTCCGAGATGGTGGGCGGTTCTGGCCGATTCAACGACATCAGAAGCGAGAACTGGCCGTTGGTCAGGGCGAACGGACGGAACGCCGCATCGAACCGGCGGGCAAGGACGCGCGCTGCGCGTTGCGCACGGAAGCACAGGCACCGATCGCGCACTTCGAGCGTGGCGGAGAAGGGAAGAATGTCGGACATCACATATGAGTTGATACCAACATATTACCATGTCAAGGTCGGCCGTCACAGAATGGAGAATCACCATGTCCTATTTCGCCGGATTCGTTGCCGCTGTTCCGACCGACAAGCGCGAGGCGTTCGTCGCCCATGCCCGCGAGGCTTGGGAGGTCATCTTCAAGCCTATGGGCGCGCTGGCGCAGATCGAGACATGGGGCGATCAGATCCCCGACGGCAAGGTGACGTCGTTCCCGATGGCGGTGAAGTGCAAGCCGGAAGAGACGGTGGTGTTCTCGTGGATCGAATGGCCGGACAAGGCGACCCATGACGCGGCGAACGCGAAGATGATGGCGCCGGATTTCGCCCCCGAAATGGCGGAAATGCCGTTCGACGGGAAACGGATCATCTATGGCGGGTTCGAGCCGGTGGTGGAGATGCGGGCCTGAAACCGCGGACCGGCCCCGTGCGTTGATTCCGGTTGGCAGATGGCAGGAGGGTGGAGCGATGGCGGGTGGATGGACGCGGGACGGCGCGGTGGCCGAGCAGATCGAGGCCTCGATCGCCGACGAGCTGGCGCGGCTGAAGGCCCGGCGTGGCCCCACGGGCGAGAGCCGGACCCATTGCGCCGAATGCGAGGAGCCGATCCCGGAAGCGCGGCGCGCGGCCCTGCCGGGGGTCAAACTCTGCGTGGACTGCGCCTCCGACCGGGACGGACGGGCTGCACCGCGGGCCGGGATCAACCGGCGCGGCAGCAAGGACAGCCAGTTGAAATGACGCCGTTGCGCAGGGCGTTGCGATATGGCCCCTTGTCCCGGGACAGGGAGGGCCGCTCATGGCAAATCTGATAAGGTGGGGCGTCTTGGGCGCATCCGGTTTCGCCCGCCGGGACATGACGCCCGCGATCCATGCCGCGCGAGGGCACGTCCTCGCCGCACTGGCCACGCGGACGCCGGAAAAGGCCGCACCCTTCGCCGCGCTGGCCCCCGGCCTGCGGGTGTATGACAGCTACGACGCGCTGCTGGCGGATGCCGAGATCGACGCCGTCTATGTGCCCCTGCCGCACACGCTCCACGTCGAATGGGGAATCAAGGCGCTGGAGGCGGGCAAGCACGTCCTGATCGAGAAGCCGCTCGCCATGGCGGCGGCGGAGATCGCTCCCCTGACCGCCGCGCGGGACCGGACGGGTCTGGTGGCGGCGGAGGCGTATATGATCGTCCATCACCCGCAATGGCACTTCGTGCGCGACCTGCTGTCCGAGGATGCCATCGGACGGTTGCGGCATGTCGAGGGGCTGTTCACCTACGACAATTCCGACGATCCCGGAAACATACGGAACGTCGCCGCAACGGGGGGCGGCGCGCTGCCGGATATCGGGGTCTATACCTATGGCTGTACCCGCTGGGCCACGGGGGCGGAGCCGGAGCGGATCACCCATGCCGATATCGACTGGGAGGACGGGTGCGACGTGCTCGCCCGGGTGTCGGCGCGGTTTGCGGACTTCACGGCGCATTGGGTCAACTCGATGCGGATGGTGCCGGAACAGGTGATGCTGTTCCATGGCGATGCGGGCCTGATCCGGCTGACGGCACCGTTCAATCCCGGGCGGTTCGGCGAGGCTCTGGTGGAATGGCGCGGCCGGGACGGCGTGACCCATCGCCGCGGATGGCCGGGCGTGAACCAGTACGTGCTGCAGGTCGAGGCGTTCGGCGCGGCCATGCGGGGCGAGGCCCCGTTCCCCTGGACGCTGGAAGACGCGAAGGGCACGCAGGCGATGATCGACATGGTCTATGCTGCGGCGGGGGGACGCCCGGTGACCTGAGCCGGAACCGTTCCGTGACCGGGCGGTTGGACCCGCGACCCGAAATGCGGAGCGGACATGACCAGGCATCTGTTGATCTACGGCGCCGATGGCGCGACTGGCGGGCGGCTCGTCGAACTGGCGCTTTCGGCGGGGCATCGTGTGCGCGCCGCGCATCTTGCCGGACCGGAACCGTCGCTGACCCACGAGCGGCTGGAATGGACCCGCAGCGACATACTGACCCCCGGGGGCCTTGCCGCCGATCTGGAGGGTATCGACGCCGTGCTGAATGCCGTCGGGATCGATGCGGGGCCGAAGACGGCGGTGTTTCCACCCAAGCTGCATACCGAGGGAACGCTGAACCTGATCCTCGCCATGCGGAAAAGCGGGGTGGATCGGCTGGTGACGATCTCGGCCAGCTTCGTCGAGGAGAGGGATAGGGGACCGATCTGGTTCCGGGTCGCGGCCAAGACCGGCCTGCGCGCCATCTTCGAACAGATGGGGGATATGGAGCGCATCCTGCGGGCGACGGAGACGCTGCGCTGGACGGCGGTGCGACCCGGTTGGCTGCTGGACGAGGGGCCGTCGGACCATGCGGAAGTCTTCGCCGACGTGATCCCGCCGCATCTGATCCGGACGCGGACCGGCGATCTGGCGGCGTTCATGCTCCGTTGCGTGGAGGAGGACCTCCATATCCGCGAGACGCCCGCCATCGCTGGACCGGAGCCTGCGTCGAAGTCCGGCCCCGACGCCGTCCTGAGGGATATGATGGGGTGAGGGCCGCCCGGAGATCGGTCCGGTGGACCGATATCAGGCCCGACCGCGCGGAGCGCAGGGCCGGTCGCGTTCTCTTCAAACATGGTACTGGATGAATGTTCCGCGAAGTGCCCGACCTGCGGTCTCGCGACCGGGCTGCGGATCGCTGGGGCGATCTCGACGGGAGGCGCTTGGACTCAGGGTGTGCAGGACGGAAGGGGCACCTTTCCGACCATGATGGGGATTTCCGGCTTTGGCAGACGATCCGGCTTGAAATGCTGCATCCGCGCAAATCGGCGGCCCGTCATAACCCGCCCATACCAACCTCACACCCCGAACGAAAGGGGCGCGGAAGGTTTCCCTCCCGCGCCCCGTTTTCGTCGCAAGTCAGGCGGACAGGATCACTCCTTGTCTTCGCCCTCCACCGTCTCGGCGTCCTGGTTGATGACTTCGGTTTCGACGACCTCGTCCTCGTCGTCGTCCTCCGCCAGCAGGGCCGCGGGGGCCTGCATGTTGGCAAGCACGAAGTCCCGGTCGATCGTGGGCTTGGAGCCTTCGGGCAGCACGACGTCCGAGATGTGGACCGTGTCGCCGATCTCCATCTTCGAGCAGTCGACGGTGATGTTCTCTGGAATGTCGCCTGCGGTCACGCGCAGCTCGACCTCGGGGCGCACGACCGTCAGGACGCCGCCCTGCTTGTCGCCCGGAGAGCCTTCGACGCCCTCGAACACGACAGGGATGTAGAGGTTCACCTTGGACGAGCGGCGCAGACGCATCAGGTCCAGATGCGTCGGCAGGTCCTTGACCACGTCCCGCTGCACGTCGCGGCAGATGACGCGCACGTCCTCCTGACCCTCGACCTTCAGGTTCCACAGCGTCGCGCGGAACCGGCCCGCCCGCAGCTTGGTCAGCAGCTCGTTGAAGGGAATCGCGATCGGCAGCGGATCGGCACCGCCCCCGTATACGACGCCCGGTACCATGCCATCGCGGCGTGCCTGACGAGCGGCCCCCTTGCCTGTCCCCGTCCGTGCATGCACCACGAGATCCGGAATCTCACCAGCCATGTCATTTCTCCAGTCTGTATGCTCGGGGCAGCCTCCAAGGGTGTCCGCCCGCGTTGAACGCCGCGTCCTATCGTCGGGGGGGCACGCTGGCAAGCCCGATTCCGGTTCCGCGGGCCGGGTCCGAGTTGCAAGCGGGGCCGGGCGGGTCTAGGCACCGTGACCGGGCCCACCCTTGCGTCGGGGGGCGAGGGGAGGGATCATGTCCCGCAATCTTATCGCGCGAGCCGGCCGAAACGGGGCCGTGGGTCACAGGGCCCGCGGCGGCGCTGCGAGGGGGCCGTGTCATTTGGGTGGCGGTCGATGATGGACGATCCCGCGACCCTCGTGTCCACCGACTGGCTGGCCGCCCGGATGACCTCGCCGGACCTACGCGTGCTGGATGCGTCCTGGTACCTCCCGGATGCGGGCCGCGATCCGGAGGCGGAATACGCCGCGGCGCATATTCCGGGGGCGCGGTTCGTGGCGCTGGATGCGGTGAGCGACGGACGCTCCGCCCTGCCGCACATGGCGCCGACGGTGGAGAAGTTCCTGTCCCGGATGCGGCGGCTCGGGGTCGGCGACGGGCATATGGTGGTCATCTATGACGGCGCGGGCCTGTTCTCGGCGGCGCGGCTCTGGTGGCTGTTCCGGATGTTCGGACAGAAGGCGGCGGTCCTCGACGGCGGCCTTCCGAAATGGCGTGCCGAGGGGCGTGCCGTGACCGACGCGCCGCCGCAGATTCGCGACCGGCACATGACCGCGACCCCGGCGCCGCATCTGATGCGAGACGTTACCGAGGTGGCGCAGGCCTCAAAGCTGGGCCACGTGCAGATCGTGGATGCCCGCGCCGCCGCCCGGTTCCGCGGCGACGCGCCCGAGCCGCGGCCCGGCCTGCGGGCAGGGCACATCCCCGGGGCCCGCAACCTGCCGTTCGGCAAGCTTCTCGCCAGGGACGGCACGATGAAGGAGCCGGGCGATCTGCGCGCCCTGTTCGAGGCGGCGGGCATCGACCTTGCGCGCCCGGTCGTTACCTCCTGCGGATCGGGGGTGACGGCGGCGATCCTGAACCTCGCGCTCGCGCGCCTGAACCATTCCGACCATGCGCTCTACGACGGCTCCTGGGCCGAGTGGGGCATGTATCCCGACCTGCACGTAGCCACCGGAGACGCCTGATGCTGAATGCGCTGACCGCCCAAGCCCCCGACAAGATTCTCGCCCTGATGGCCGCGTTCCGCGAGGACGATCGCGACGGCAAGATCGACCTCGGTGTCGGCGTCTACAAGGATGCGACCGGCCTCACGCCGGTGATGCGGGCGGTCAAGACCGCCGAGCGCCGGATCGTCGAGGAGCAGGACACCAAGGTCTATACCGGGCTCGCGGGAGATCCGGCCTTTGCCGATGCCTTGTCGGACCTCGTGCTCGGCCCGGCGCGCCCGAAGGACCGGCTCGCCGCGGTCGCCACGCCCGGCGGCACCGGCGCGATCCGGCAGGGGCTGGAGTTGATCCGGATGGCGGCGCCGGATGCGAAGGTCTTGCTGTCGGACCCGACATGGCCGAACCACCCGGCGATCGCGAAATATCTCGGGATGGAGATCGGAACCTACCGCTATTTCGATGCGGAGACCGGGGGCGTCGATTTCGACGGCATGATGGCGGATCTGGCGACGGTCGCGGCGGGCGATGCGGTGATCCTGCACGGCTGCTGCCACAATCCGACCGGCGCGAACCTGACCCCCGATCAGTGGAAATCCGTCGCGGAGGTACTGGCGAAGCGGGGCGGGGTTCCTTTCATCGACATCGCCTACCAGGGGTTTGGCGACGGGCTGGAGGCGGATGCCGCAGGCACCCGGTCGATGATCGAGGCGATGCCGGAGGCGCTCGTCGCGGCGTCCTGTTCCAAGAACTTCGGCATCTACCGCGAACGGACCGGCCTTCTGATGGCCATGGCGCCGAGCGCCGACCGGCTGGCCCTGACCCAGGGGGCGATGGCCACGCTGAACCGTCTGAACTTCAGCTTTCCGCCGGATCACGGGGCGCGGGTGGTCTCCACGATCCTGACCGATACGGCGATGCGCGCCGATTGGGAGGAGGAGCTGGAGCAGGTGCGTCTCGGGATGCTGTCCCTGCGCGAGCAGCTTGCCACCGCGTTGCGCGATCGGGTCGGATCGGACCGGTTCGGCTTTCTCGCGTCCCATCGCGGCATGTTCTCCCTTCTCGGGGCCACTCCGGAGCAGGTCGAGGCGATGCGCCGGGATCACGGCGTCTACATGGTCGGCGATTCGCGCATGAACATCGCCGGGCTGAATGCGGAAACGGTGCCGAAGCTCGCCGATGCGATCGTGGCGGCAGGCGTCTGACGTCTCGCGCCCGTATCTCTGAGCGCGTCCCGGGATCGGGTCGGAACGGAATGCGGCGGGTTGGGTGGCGTCCCCGGTGACCTGAAGGATCAGGGGGCGGGAACGATCGTCGCTTCCATGCAGAGCCGTCCGTCCGCGCCCCGCACGAAAGCCTGCGCCCCGTCGAGGCAGAACGCGAGCGCCTCGTCCGCGATGGCGGGCGCGGTGGCGCGGTACTCGAACGCGGCGAGCGGGCCCGCATGGCGGGTGGCGAGGTCGATCAGCCCCTCCGCCAGCAGCGGGCCGTGGACGACCAGCCCGGCATGGTCCTCCACCTCGCGCGCATAGGTCTCGTCCCAGTGGATCCGGTGCCCGTTCATCGTGAGGCCGGAATACCGCATCAGCGTCACGCGATCGAAGGCGCGGGCTTCCTCCACCGGTGCCGCGCCCGCATCCTTGGGGCGCCCGCCCCGCTGGCCCCGCACGGGATCCGCCCGATAGACGAGGTCCTGTCGCTCGCGGAGGCAGACCGCGCCATCCTGCACGATCCCGTGGCCCAGCGTCACGAGGACGAGCGGCCCGCTGCGCCCCTTCTTGTTCGCGACGTCGCGGATCGTCGTGCGCTTCTCGGCCGTCACGCCCAGCCGGAGAGGGGTGTGCCAGTCCACCCGCCCCCCGGCCCACATCCGGCGCGGAAGACCGAGATCGGGGATCAGGCCGACACCCCGCGCCGTATGTCCGTCCCGACCGAGATCCCCGGGCGGCCGCACCTCCCAGAAATGCAGGTGATGCCAAAAGGGCGGCAGGACGTCCCCGGGCGATGGCCTGTCCAGGATCGCGGCGCAGGCGGCGGCCCGCGCCGGGTCCAAGGCGTCCTTGACGATCTGCGGGGACGGCTGCGACATGAGCGCATTGTGACGCGGGCGCCGGGGGCTGCAACATGAGGATCACGGCGCTCGATCATCTGGTGCTGACGGTGACGGACCCAGAGCGGATTGCGGACTGGTACCGGACCGTCCTCGGCACCGGTGTGGAGACCTATCGTCCCGATGACGGCACCACCCGGATCGCGCTCACTTTCGGGCGACAGAAGATCAACCTTCATCGCGCCGGGGCGGAATTCACGCCCCATGCCGCGGTGCCGGGACCCGGTACCGGCGATCTGTGCTTCCTCGTCGGAGATCCGCTGGCGGAGTGGGAGGATCACCTCGCCGCCCTCGGGATCGCGGTCGAGGCGGGGCCGGTGGCCCGCACGGGCGCGACCGGACCGCTCATGTCGCTCTATGTCCGGGATCCGGACGGGAATCTGATCGAGCTGTCCGAGCTTGGCTGACCTGCTCCCCGGGCCCGGGGCGTGGGCGCTCTGCCTTCTGGCGGTGATCCTCGGGACGGCGGTGCAGCGGCTCGCGGGACAGGGATACGGCATGGTCGCGGCCCCCGTGCTGGCGCTGGTGGCGCCCGGCTGGCTGCCGGGAACGGTGTTGCTCGTTGGGCTCGTGGTGGGTGCCGGCAGCTTTCTCGCGGATCGCAGCGCGGTGGAACGCCGCGATCTTCCTCCGGGCTTCGCCGGGCGGGCGCTGGGGGCCGTGATCGCCGCGTGGATCGCCGCGCGGGTGGTCGGGACGCCCGCGCTGCCGCTCGTGACCGGGGGCATCGTGCTCTGCGCCGTGGCGCTGTCGGTCGCGGGGCTGCGCCTTCCGATCCGGCCGGGAACCCTCTTCGGCGCGGGAACCGTGGCGGGGATCATGGGCACCCTGACCGGGATCGGGGCGCCGCCGATGGCGATCCTCTATTCCGGGACGGAGGCGCGGCGGTCGGCGGCGACGCAGAACGTCTTCTTCGCCTTCGGCATGGCGGTGTCGATCGCCGCATTGACGCTCGCGGGGGTGATCGGATGGCGGCACCTCGCCTTCGCGGTGACGCTCGCGCCCGCCGTACCCCTGACGATCCGGGCGGTGCGGCCGCTGACGGGTCGGGTGGCGAAGGGATCGATCCGGCCCTGGGCGCTGGGCCTCGCGGCGGTCGCGGCGATAGTCTTGATCGCGCGAAGCCTCCTCGGCGTCTGAGGGCGGAGTTTACACCGGCGGGCTTTGCGGGTCAGGTCGGGTCGTATCGACCGCGCGAGGATCCCATGACCGCAGATGCCGACACTCCCGCCGCCCCGTCCCGGCACGGCGGACGGATCCTCGCCGATCAACTGGCGATCCAGGGCGTCACGCGCGTCTTTTCCGTTCCCGGGGAGAGTTTCCTCGCGGCCCTCGACGGCCTCCACGGCTCCGGCATAGAGAACGTCGTCTGCCGGCAGGAAGGCGGTGCCGCGATGATGGCCGAAGCCACGGCCAAGCTGACGGGACGGCCGGGCGTCCTGTTCGTGACCCGGGGCCCCGGGGCGACGAATGCGAGCGCGGGACTGCATGTCGCGATGCAGGATTCGACGCCGATGGTCGCCTTCGTGGGTCAGATCGCGCGCGGCCACCGGGACCGAGAGGCGTTTCAGGAGGTGGATTACCGGGCGCTGTTCGGCGGTCTCGTGAAATGGGTCGCGGAGGTGGACGCGACCGAACGCCTGCCGGAATACATCGCCCGGGCCTTTTCGATGGCGCAGTCGGGGCGCCCGGGTCCGGTCGTGCTCGCCCTGCCGGAGGATATGCTCTCGGCGGAGGCGGCGGTCCCGGATCGTCCGGCCGTCGTCCTGCCCCAGCAGGCGGTGCCCGATCTCGGCCTCCTGATCGCGCGGCTGGCGCGCGCCGAACGGCCGCTGGTGGTGGCGGGCGGGCCGGGCTGGTCCCGACGGGCGGCGGACGATCTGCGCGGCTGGGCCGAGCGGCACGGCCTGCCCGTGGCGGTGACGTTCCGGCGGCAGGATTACATGGACAACCGCTCCCCGGCCTATGCGGGCGACCTGAATGTCGGGCCGAACCCGAAGCTGATCGCGCGGCTGAAGGCGGCGGATTCTGATCCTCGCGTTCGGCACGCGGCTGGGCGATATCGCGACGCAGGGCTACGAGGCGCTGGACCCGGTACGCGACGCGCCCGCGCTGATCCACGTGCATCCCGACCCCGGGCAGATCAATTCCGTCTGGGCGGCGGAGATCGCCATCGCGGCGCGCGCGCCGGACGTGATCGCGGCCCTTGCGGCCCGGGACGACGACCTTCCCGGCTGGCACGGTCGGCAGGGGGAGGCGCGGACGGAATACGAGGCGTGGATCCGGCCGAAGGAGACGCCCGGCGCGGTGAAGCTGGAACAGGTGATCGCGCATCTGGACGCGGTGCTGCCGGACGATGCCATCCTGACGAACGGTGCGGGCAACTACGCCGCGTTCCTCCACCGCTACTACCGCTGGCGGCGTTACGGGACGCAGCTTGCGCCCACCTCCGGCTCCATGGGCTACGGCTTTCCCGCCGCGATCGCCGCGAGTCTCGAACATCCGGACCGGACCGTGATCTGTCTGGCGGGCGACGGATGTTTCCAGATGACCTGCAACGAGCTGTCGACGGCGGCGCAGCACGGCGCGCGGCCCATCGTGATCGTCGCCAATAACGGCCGCTACGGCACGATCCGGATGCATCAGGAGAAGCACTATCCCGGCCGCGTCTCGGGCACTGATCTCGCCAGTCCGGACTTCGCAGCGCTGGCGCGCGCCTATGGCGGTGCGGGCTGGTGCGTGGAGGCGCAGGACGGGTTCGCCCCGGCGCTTGAGGCGGCGATGGCGTCGCCGACCTTCTCGATCATCGAACTGAAGCTCGATCCGGACATGCTGAGCACCGGGGCGTCGCTGTCGGACATGGCGCGGCGCTGAGGGTCAGGGGCGGATCGCGGCGATCAGGCGGCCGTAATCGACTTCGCCCGCATGGGTGGTGCGGCGATAGGAATAGAAGCGGGCCGGGTCCGCATAGGTGCAATGCCCGGTCCATTCCGCCGATACCCCCGCGGCGCGCAGGCGCGCGAGGCCGTAGCCGATGAGGTCGAACTGGTAGCGGTCTCCCTCCCCGTTGGCGAAGTGTCGGACGGCCTCCGGATCCTCCGCCAACACGTCCTCCATCAGGTCCGGCCCCACCTCGTAGGCCCGCTGGCTTATCGACGGGCCGATGGCGACGCGGATGTCGCGGAGCGCGGCGCCGAGATCCGCCATTGCAGCGACCGTCGCCTCCAGCACGCCGCCGACCGTCCCCTTCCAGCCCGCATGAGCGGCACCCGCGATGCCCGCGCGCGGATCGTGGAACAGGACCGGCATGCAGTCGGCGGTCAGGATCGACAGGACGGCGCCGGGCGTGGCGGTGACCATCGCGTCGGCCCGCGGCTCCGGCTCGGACAGGGGGCCGTCGACGATGGCGACCTCCGCCGAATGGACCTGATGCACCCCGTGCAGGGGGCCGCCCATGGCTTCGGCCACCCGGTCGCGGTTCGTGGCCACCGCCTCGACGAGATCGCTGGACCCGCGTCCGCAGTTGAGCCCGGCGAAGATGCCCGAGGATGCACCCCCGGCCCGGGTGAAGAACCCGTGGGTCACATCGCCGAGCAGGTCGGACCGCAGGATTTCCAGCGTCATTCGCGGCGTTCCATCGCATCCACTCCGGGTGGCAGGGGCGCGCCGGGTGCGACCAGCGCCATCACCTTGAACAGGTCACCCATCTCGGCGGGATGGGTCAAGCGGCGATGGGCCGCAAGGTGGGAGGCGAGGGCCGGGCCGTCCAGGCGTTTCGCGAGCGCCTCCGCCCGGGTCGCGATGCCGAGGCGTTCGAGAAAAACGCCCTGCGCCGTCATCGCGGAGGCGCGGGCCGGGGCGGCGGCACGGGCGACGGCTTCGAAGTCCACATGCGCTGTCAGGTCCGCGCCGCCGGGCGTCGCCAGCGGGTCCTCGGGGGCGTGGCCGCGGATCGCCTGGAGCGTGTCGCCCCGGCTGTGCCAGTGGCCATAGTCGACGAACAGGGCGACCCCGCCCCGCGCCACCCGCTGTCCTATGGCGGACACGATGCCGGGCAGGGCGGGACAACGCTCGACCAACGTGCCGTCGGGCACGTCGTGATGCGACAGTTCGGGCACCGGGACCGCGGGGCCGAGCGCGAAGGTCAGAGCGCCGTCGGCATCCGTTACCAGCCGTTCGCGCCAGCCCGCGCCGTCGCGGACATGCTGCCGGATCGGAAGGGCGTCGAGGAATTCGTTGGCCACGAGGAAGGTCGGCGCATCGGGCAGGGTCACCACGCCGTCGTGCCAGACCGGGTCGTGACCGTCCAGCGAGGTCTCCTGCACCTTGCGCAGCGTCGGGGAGGCCTCGACCAGATGCAGCGCGGCGGCCGCTCCGAAGCCCGGAACGGCCCGCGTCGCACGCATCATGTCGGCCATCAGGGTGCCGCGCCCCGGCCCCAACTCCGCGAGGACGAACGGCGCGGGCCGCCCCTGATCCAGCCAGGATTGCGCGAGGCAGAGGCCCAGCACCTCGCCGAACATCTGGCTGATCTCGGGCGACGTGGTGAAATCTCCTTCCGCGCCGAGCGGATCCCGGGTCGTGTAATAGCCCAGCGTCGGATGCAGCAGGCATTCCGCCATGTAGTCGGCGATGGTGAGCGGCCCCGTGGACCGAATGCGCGCCAGCAGCCGGTCGCGCAGGATCACGCCGGGCGGGCGGGTCGCTGTGCCTGCCAACGGGCGAGCGCCATCGCCGCGAGGCCGACGAACACCATCGGCAGCGACAGGACCTGTCCCATGGTCAGGCCCCAATCGCCCCAGCCGATCACGTGGCCATAGGCGTTGTCGACCGTGATGTACTGCGCGTCGGCCTGCCGGAAATACTCCACGAAGGTGCGCGCCGCGCCGTAACCCGCGAGGAACAGCCCGCAGATGAAGCCCGGAACCTTGAGCCCGCCGCGGAAGGCCACGACCCAGAGCACGATCAGGAGGACGAGCCCTTCCAGGATCGCCTCGTAGAGCTGGCTCGGGTGGCGGGCGCAGAGATCGCCGACATTGGCGCAGGCCTGCGCCGCCTGACCGGGGAAGATGACCGCCCAGGGCGCGTCGGACGGCCGCCCCCACAATTCCGCGTTGATGAAGTTCGCGACCCGCCCGAGGCCGAGCCCCAGCGGCGTGCTGAGCGCCGCGAGGTCGAGGATGGAGCGGATCGGGATGGCGTTGCGGATGGCGAAGACGATGACGGCGAGGCCGGTGCCGATCATGCCGCCATGGAACGACATCCCCCCCTGCCAGACGGCGAGGATCTCGACCGGGTTCCGGAGATAATAGCCCGGCTGGTAGAACAGCACGTAGCCGAGCCGCCCGCCCAGCACGATGCCGAGGGTGATCCACGTCATCACATCCTCGACCTGGGGGCGTGTCATCGGCGGAATGCGGTTCCGCCAGAGCGCCGGTTGCCCGACGAGCCAGCGGGACATGAGCCAGCCGCCGACGATCCCGACGATATAGGCCAGGGCGTACCAGCGGAGGGTGAACGTCATGAAGCCGAGATCGAGGCTGAAGATATCGGGCGACAGGTCGGGAAAGGGGATCGCGAAGGGCATGGCTCCGCTTTGCCCGTGCCGCCCCCGACGGTCAACCGGGGGAGCGGCTCACCGCGCGCGCGATCTTGAGACCGACGGACGGGCGCCCCATATGTAGGATGGAACGCCGCAGGAGACAGACATGCAGACCCGCAACCGTATCATGGACGACCTCAGCCAGCTCATGACCAACGCGATGGGCGTGGCCCAGGGCGCCCGGACCGAGGCGGAGACGGCGATGAAGTCGCTGCTCGACCGCTGGATGGCGGATCGCGATTTCGTCACGCGCGAGGAATTCGATGCCGTCCGCGCCATGGCCCAGAAGGCCCGTGAGGAGAACGACGCGCTCCGCACCCGTCTCGACGCGATGGAGCGCGACCGCTCGACCTGATACCGGATGCACTGAGCCGGGCCGCTGCGACGCGGAGCACGGACGGGAGCCTCCGGCGGGGATATTTCTACCGAGAAGAGGCCCGCGCGGTGTTCGGGTCAGATTCTACTCGGTCGCCGCCGTTGCGTTTCTGGCCGCGGGGCCTTCAGGCCCCGCCGGTCGGCTCGACGATCACGAAATCCTCCCAGTCGGCCTCTCCCACCGTCGTTTCCGAGACCGTCTCGTCCATGAGCGAGGCGCCCGCCTCGTGCGGGGACATCGGATCGCCGGTGAGGAGTGGATGCCAGCGGGGCAGGGTCCGGCCCTCGTGCAGGCGGCGATAGGCGCAGGTCTCGGGGAAGAAATAGACCACATCGGGCAGGGTCGCGGGCGACAGCACCACGCATTCGGGCACGAAGGACAGCCGGTTCGCGTAATCCGCGCACCGGCACGTCGAGTCGTCGAACAGGCGGCAGGCAATCCGGGTCAGGACGACCTCGCGCGTATCCTCGTCCTCGAGCTTGTTGAGGCAGCATTTACCGCAGCCATCGCAAAGCGCCTCCCATTCCGCCGTCGTGAGTCGATCCAGCGGCAGGTTCCAGAATTCCGGACGCAGACCGCTGCGGTCGATCGGATCGCTGAGAAGGGCTGCGCCGGGATCAGGCACCGGCGGTCTCGGACAGGATCGCACGGGCCTGTACGCTGTCCCGATCCATCCGCGCGATCAGGTCCGGAAGGCCGTCGAACGTCATCTCCGGCCGCAGGAAGGCGACCAGTGCCACCGACAGGTCGGTGCCGTAGAGATCACCGTCGAACTCGAACAGGAACGTTTCCAGATTCGGGGCATTCTCGCCGAACATGGGGCGGATGCCCAGCGACGCGACGCCGTGATGGCGGCCCGCATGGGGACCGTCGTAGATGTCCACGATCACCGCATAGACGCCGAGCCGCGGCAGGTGCAGGCCGTCCAGCGCCATGTTCGCGGTCGGATATCCCAGGGTGCGGCCGCGCTTTTCGCCATGCAGGACAGGTCCCTCGATCCGGTGCCAGTGGCCCAGCATCTCCGCCGCATCGGCGGGGCGCCCCTCCGACAGGGCGTCGCGGATCGCGGTGGAGGAGACGGGCGCCGTCCCGCCCATCAGATCGGCGACCGTCACGTCGAACCCAAGCCGTGCACCGCCTTCCCGCAGGAGCGCGACATCCCCGGCGCGACCCTTGCCGAACCGGAAATCCGTCCCGACGACAACGTGAGTCAGGCCCAGCCGCGTGGCCAGCACGTCCCCGAGGAACGCCTCGGCCGACAGGGGGGCAACGGACGGGAAGGGCAACTCGAACAGCAGATCGACGCCCAACTTCGAGAGTCGTGCGGCCCGGGCACCCGCGTTCATCAGGCGGAAGGGCGGCGCCTCCGGGGCGAAAACCTCTCGCGGATGCGGCTCGAACGTAACGACGCCGAGGGGCACGCCCCCGCGGCGGGCGAGATCGAGCACATGCTGATGCCCCAGATGCACCCCGTCGAAATTGCCGATGGCGGCGGAGGAGCCCCGCGCGTCGTCTGGAATGGCGTCGATGTCCCGGAAAATCCGCATGCAGGCGGGCTATCGCGACCGCTCGGGCGAGGCAAGAACGCGGCGGTGGGCGAACTCCGAATAACTGTCCGCCAACGCGCCCGTCGGGATCAGTCGAATTTCCGCGAGGGCGCGAGAACCACCGCCTCGCCCTTCAGCACCTGTCTGCCGTCGATGGCGCAATGGGTGTCCATCGTCACGCGGCGCTTGCCGATATCCATGTCGGTCACCGTGACCACCGCCTCCACCATGTCGCCGGGGCGGACGGGGGCGAGGAACTTGAGCGATTGGCCCAGATAGACCGTGCCGTGGCCCGGCAATTGCTCTCCGATCACGGCGGAGATGAGCCCGGCGGTCAGCATCCCGTGGGCGATCCGACCCTCGAAGATTGTGTCGCGAGCGTAGTCGTCGTCCAGATGGACCGGATTGTGATCGGTCGAGACCTCCGCGAACAGCTCGATGTCGCGGTCGGTGATGACCTTGCGCAGGCTGCGGGTCATGCCGATCTCGATATCCTCGATGCAGATCGTCCCGCGGGGCATGTTGTCGAGCATTCCAGTATCTCCGGCCGATCGCTCCCGAAGTAGCCCATTCGCCGCAGCGCGGCAAGCATCTCCGACAGATAATGTCTATATAAGATGTAAATCCATCCTATTGTTACCGAAGTGATCCGATCGTATAACGCGGTTCGACCCCGGTCGCCGTGAGATAGCGTGCAAGCCGCTCCGGGTCCGGATCGCCGAGATGGGGTGTCCCGGTCTCCTGCGCCCCGAGCCCGCCGGAAATGAACAACAGGTCGAGGTCCTCGCCCATCGCCCCTGCCGCATCCGTTGCGGGACCGTCCCCGATGGCGAGGATCGCGGCATCGGGGACGTCGGCGATACGGGCCAGACGGCGACGGGCCAGATCGTAGATCGGCGGATGCGGCTTGCCGAAATAGATGCTCTCGCCACCCATTTCGGTATAGAGCGCCGCTAGCGCCCCGGCGCAGAATTCCCGCACCCCGCCCCGATCCACAACGATATCAGGATTGGCGCAGAGCAACTTGAGCCCGCGCGTCTTGGCGGCGAGGAACTGGGGCCGCATCACCGAGGGGTCCGCCATCGGATCGAAGGGGCCGGTGCAGACGATCCCCTCCGCCGCCTCCAGCGGGACGCGGTCGATGACGACCGGGTCGTCGAGAACCTCCGGCGGCTCGAAGAAGCCACCGTCATGCTCGGGGCCGAGATGCCAGACCTTGCGGCCCACGATGCCGCGATACATCGCCGTCCGCGCCGAATCGCCCGAGGTCGCGATATCGTCCCAGGCATCGCGGGCCACGCCGAACTGTTCGAGCTGGACCGCCACGCCCGCCCGCGGTCGGGGCGAATTGGTCACGAGGATCACCCGGCCACCGCCGGCGCGATAGGCGCTGAGCGCCTCGTTGGCGCCGGGATACACCCGTACGCCGTCATGGACGCAGCCCCACAGGTCGACAAAAAGGGCGTCGTAGCGATGCGATACTTCGGCGAGGGTCCGGATGATCTGCATGGGCGCGCCTTCTACTGCGGTCGGATCGACCGGCGCGATACCTACAACTTCCGGGCGCGGCGTCCATGGCGCGGTGCGGATCAGTCCGCGGGCCGGACCAGCGTCCGCGCTTCCGACAGGCTCAGCCGCGGGATCCGCGCCGGGGCGAACCCGGCGCCGTCGAAGTCCAGCGGGATCAGACGGGCGAGATCCGCCCGGAACGCCTCGCCGGCGCAGGCGGCGACGGCATGGGCGGGGTGGAACGTCTCGATGGAAAGGCCCGAGACCACAACGGCGGCCTGCGTCACGCAGGCGATGCCGTAGACGGGGACGTCGCCTGCGGGAACGATCCGCAGGACCGTCTCCCCATCCTCGAATGCCGCGATCGGCGCGAAGGCGCGGGGTGTGCCCACCAGCGGCAGACATCGCCGATCCTCCAGCAACAGATGCGCGGCCGCTCCGACCGTCATCGTCCTTTTCGGCCCGGTGTTGCCGAACGCCCCTGCCGATATGCGGAAGAAAGTCGGCCTGCGCCCCTCTCGCCGATAGAGCCGGGCCCCGATCCAGTGGATCCGCACGCTCTCCCCCGTGGCGGTCAGGACGCGGTCGCCGGGGCGCAGGTCCTCGACCGCGACCGCTCCGCCCGGCCTCCGGAGGATTCCACCGCCCGCGATGCACGCCGTCGCGGCCTCCAGCGCGGGGCTGTCCGGCACGGCCCTGCGCTCGCGGTGGGTCCTGCCCTTGCGGTCGCGCCAGGCGATGTCGTGGATCGCCACCGGCCGCGGAGCAGGGGCGGCCTCGGATCGGGAACCGGACGTCCGATGACGGGCGGATGGGGGAAGGGGATGATGGATGACCATGGCGGGACGTCTCCCAGAGGACGGCCCCCACCGCGGGATGAGAGTACCCCGGCACCGCAGAGTTCTCAACGATGGAAGGCGAAACAATATGTTTCACGGGGGTATCGCCGCCTTCGCGCATCGGTCTTTCCGGATCTGACACGGTCGCCCGGCCCGTGCTAGGCGGGGACGATGACCGACCGCGACTCCCCTCCCGCCGATGCCCTTCGCTCCGCCCGCCGCGCGCTTGATGCCTGGGCCCCGGAACAGGCGCGCGCGATCCTGCGGCCCGCGCTCGCCGCCCGGCCCGATTGGGCGGAGGCGCGCTTCCATCTGGCCCGGGCGGATGCGGCGCTCGGCGATGCGGAGGCCGCGCGGGCGGGGTTCGAACTCGCCTTGGCCGCCGCTCCGAAGGAGCCGTCGGTCTGGATGGAATTCGCACTGTTCGCGCATGGGAGCGGCACGGCCAAGGATGTCCTCCGGCGGGCCCGTCAGGCCGACCTGCCGCAGGCGTTGACGAAGATGATCGCGGCCGCCGCCTCGGGCCTGGGCGCGCGGGCCGTGGGGACCGGAGCGGCCACGCGGCGCGATCTTGCTGCGATGGCGGCGAAGGTGAAGAGCGGCGATGCGAAGGGTGTCGAAACGCTGGCCGCCCCGCTCCTGCGGCGGCAGCCGGGCGCGTCCGTCTGGGGCTTGCTGGGAGAGGCGCGGCTCGCGGCCCGGGCGGCGGATCCGGCGGCCGAGGCGTTCCGCCAGGGGTTGCGGCTCGAACCCTATGCCGCGGACCTGCGCCTCGGGCTGGTGCGGGCGCTGGGACGTGGTGGACACGGTCCCGCGGCCCTGGCCGAGGCGCGGCGGCTGGCCTCGCAGGCACCGGCCTGGCCCGAAGCGCAGGTCGCCTTCGCCCGTCTGGCCCTTTCGCACGGGCTCACGACCCACGCGGACCGGGCGGCGCGGGCGGCGCTGTCCTCGGCACCCCGGTCGGACGCGGCCCTGTCGCTGGCCGCCGAGACGGCGCTTGCCATCGGGCGACCGGGCGAGGCGCTCGAGATCGCCGCGCGTCGCAAGGGCGACGCCGCGGGGGCCGCGCTGCAATCGGGGCGGGCCGCCGCCGCCGCGAAGCAGTCCGACGCGGCCCTGAGCCACTACGCCCGCGCCATCGACCAGCGCCCGGACGATGCCGAACCGCGCGTCGCCCGCGCAGCACTCCTGCAATCGCTGGGCCGCGCGGAGGAGGCGGAGGCGGATCTCGACGCCGTGCTCGCCCGGCGCCCCGGCCACGGCGCGGCGGCCCGGGCGCTCGCCTATGGCCGCCGCCTCGATCCCTCCGAGCCCGTCGTGCGCGACATGCGGATCGCGCTCGCCGACGGGCGGACCGCGGCGGACGACCGCCGCCTGCTGCACTACGCGCTCGGCCGCGTGTTCGAGCGCTCCGATCCCGCAACCTCCTTCGCCCACCTGACCCTCGCCAACGCGGCCAATGCCGCCGCCTGGCCCCACGATCCGGAGGCCGACCGGGTCGAGCTCGCGCGCATCACCGGCCCGGTCTGGGACACCCTTCGCGATGCGCCCGCGACAAGCACCTGCAATGCCGCGCCGATCTTCGTGACCGGCCTGCCGCGGTCGGGGACCACGCTGATCGAGGCGATCCTGTCGGCCCACGGGGAGGTTCGCGCGGGCGGCGAGATGGCCGCGTTGCAGCCCGCCCTGGCCGACCTGTCCCGCGATCTCGCGGCCGGGCGCGCGCCCGACGCCGCCACACTGACCGGGACGGGCGATGCCTACGCGGCGGCGGCGGACGCGCTGTCCGGCGGACCCGATCCACGCCGCCTGACCGACAAGTCCATCCACACCTTCGTCCGCATCGGACTCGCCGCCCGCATCCTTCCCGCCGCCCGGGTCGTCGTCGTTCACCGCGATCCGCGGGACACCGGCCTGTCGATCTGGCGCAACCATTTCCGCGACGGTGCCCATCGGTACGCAAACAGCTTCGAAGGCATCGCCGACCACATCGCCCTCTTCCGCGACGCGGTCGCGTTCTGGCGCGACGCCCTGCCCGCTGGCGCCTTCCACGACATCCGATACGAGGCGCTTCTCGACGATCCGGAGGGGGAGGCCCGGCGCCTTCTGGACGCATGCGACCTCGACTGGGATCCGGGTGTGCTGTCGTTCCACGAGCGGGCGGAACGGGTCGACACGCTCAGCTTCGCGCAGGTGCGCCAGCCGCTCTATCGCTCGTCCCGCGGGGGATGGCGCGCCCATGCCGACCACATCGCACCGCTGATCGACGCCCTCGCGGCCCGGAACCTGCTGCCCGACGAAGCGGAGGCGGATACCTAATCCGTAAGCGTGGTGAACACGTCGGCGATGCCCAGGCCCCGGTCGAACGCGCCCGTGCGCAGGAAGGCGAGGACCTGCCCGATGACGAGCGGGCTGTTCATCAGGAACGTGTGGGTCACCGGAAGCGTCAGATGCGCCGCCATCCCGTCGACCCGCGTGGACTCGACCGAGACCTTGCCGTCATCCGCCCCGGGCAGGAGCACCGAATAGACCGGGTTCAGGCTCCGGTTTCCGGCGATCACGCCCACATCCGGCCAGACCGGTCCGAGCCGCGAGGGCAATCCGTCTGTCCCGAGCTCCGCCCCCGCGGGTCCGTTGATCCAGTCGAACGGGGCCAGCCCGCCCAGCTCGTCCACAAGTTCGGAGCCCTGGTTCGGGGGGGCCAGCATCACCGTCCGCCCCCGCCGCGGCAGGTCGTTCTCCGTCATCCAGTGCCGCAGCAGGATGCCGCCCATGGAATGGGTGACGAAATGGATGCGCGGTGCGTCCTCGGGGCAGGCGGCGATGGCGCGGGGCAGGGCATCGCGCGCCAGCACCTCGACCGTGGCGACCGTGGAATCGTAGTCGCTGTTGACGACGGCAAACCCCTCGGCGGTCAGCGCCTCCTGCATCACGAGAAACGACGTATCCTCGCGCGCGAGCCCGTGGAGGAGGATCACGCAATCGGCGGGCCCGTCCTGCGCCGCGGCGGGCAAAGCGAGCGTCAGGAGGAGGGCGAGGAGCCGGATCATCCGCTGGATGTAGGCCACCCGCGCTTCCTCCGCATCCCCCATCCGCACCCGGGACGCAGCGTCGCGACGGGGTGGCGACCCGCCCGGGCGCGGGCTAGGGACCGCCATGCCGATCCGCCTCGCCGCCCGCGCGATCCTTTTGCACCGCGACCGCCTCCTGCTGGTGAATGCCTGGCCCGAGGCGAAGGGCAGCGACCTGTGGTGCGCGCCAGGCGGCGGGGTGGAGCCGTATTCGAGCCTCCCCGACAACCTCGCGCGGGAGGTGCGGGAGGAGACGGGGCTGGATATCGCCGTGGGCGATCCGTGCCTCGTCAACGAGTTCCACGATCCGGCGCGGGGCTTCCATCAGGTCGAGCTCTTCTTCCGCTGTCGCCTCCTGTCCGGAACGCTCTCGGAAGATTGGCGCGATCCGGAGGGGGTGGTGACACGCCGCGCCTGGGTCACGCGGACGGAGATGGCGGCGCTGCGGGTAAAGCCGTCGAGCCTTGCCGCCGTGGCGTGGAGGGACGCGGACGCCCCGCGCTACGATCCGCTCGAACGCCTGACGCGCTGAAATCGCAGGGTGGCGAGCGCGATCCCCGCGAGCACCAGCCCCGCCGCCGCCAGGGTCTGCGGACCCGGTACCTCGCCCAGCAGGATCGCCCCGGCGAGGATCGCGATCACGGGCACCGCGAGTTGCGCCAGCCCCGCCGTGGCGCTTCCCATGGCGGGCAGGACACGGAACAGCATCGCATAGCCCAGACCCGATGCGACCCCGCCCGACAGGACTGCCATCAGCGCACCGAACGTCGTCACCGGCGCGCCGATCCAGAACGGGGTAGCCAGCGCGAACATCCCCGCGGCCAGCAGGAAGTTGCCCGCCGACCCGGCCAGGGGTCGCGTCTCGAACCGGCCGGCAAGGGAATAGGCGGCCCAGGCGAGCCCCGCGACGACCATGAGTGCCGCGTCCAGCGCCGCGACCTCCACCGTCCCGCCGGGCCAGAGCAGCCACGTCAGCCCGCCGAGGGCCAGGGCCATCCCGCCGAGCGGCCGCGGGCCGGTCCCCTCGCCGCGCACGAGGCCGATGGCGAAGAGACCGATCTGCACCGTCGCAAACAGGATCAGCGCGCCGAGACCGGCATCGAGCGACCGGTAGGCGAGGCTGAACCCGACGAGGTACACCGCCAATGCGAGTGCCGCGCCCCACCGCCGACCGCCGCGCAGGGTGATCCCCCGGCGCGCCGCCAGCAGCGACAGGACCAGCGCCCCCGCCCCGACCCGGATCGCCGCGAAGGCCAGCGGATCGGTGCCGTCCAGAACCCCTGCCCGCGTCAGCAGCGAGTTGGTGGCCAGAAAGCACATGGCGAGGGCGGCAAGGGCAGTAAGGCGCATCGGGCCTTGGTGGACCGGAGGACGGGCGGTGTCGAGCCGGAGTCGCGTGGGCGGTTCAGGATCGCGATGGACAGCGGTGCGTGGGACCCGCAGGATCGGGGCGACACCGCTGGATCCGGGAGTATCTGCCTGGGCGAGGACCGAAAGATGAAGATCGACTATGTCGAACTGACCTCCCCCGATCTGGAGGCGACGCAGGCGTTCTGCGCCCGCGCCTTCGGCTGGGATTTCGTCGAATACGGCGACGATTACCGGGATGTGCAGGGGGCCGGGATCGGCGGCGGCATCGCTCGGGGGACGTTGGCTCCGCCGCTGGTCATCCTGCGGGCCGACGATCTGGAAGCGGCCCTGTCCAAAGTGAAGGCGGCCGGGGCGGAGATCACGAAGGAGATCTTCGAGTTCCCCGGCGGGCGGCGCTTTCAGTTCCGGGAACCCGGCGGAACGGAGATGGCGGTCTGGACGGAGGCGTGAGCGGCCTCCGCCCCTACGATCGCGGTGCCGGGCGACCGGCCGCGCGGCCCGCCTCGGTCACGTCGTAGAGGCCTACGGAGACCTTCACGAACCATCCGTAATAATTGTCGCGCATGATCCGCGTCGCGTGCGGCACCTCCGTCGCGTCCCGCGCCGCGCTGCCCTTGCAGGGTCCGTGCGCCGACAGGTGGGCGGCCAGCGCCATCGCGTCCTGCCGGTAGGAGGTCACGAGCCCGTCTCGCGTGGCACCACCTGGGGCCGGATCGCCCCGCCTGCGCGCGAATTCCCGCAGCAGGCGTTCGCGCGGCCGGGCGAGCAGGCGTGGACGGAACGGTCCGGGATCGCAGTGGACGGTCACGAGGCCATCGCGCGCCCGCACGGTGAGGACGCCCAGCCCGAGCCGACGCGCAAGCTTGAGATTGGTCCGGAGCGCCGTCCATCCCCGTCGGCCCGATGCGTCGGGCACGGCGAGGTAGACATGGGGCGTGATCGCCTGCCGGTCGATCCCCTGATGGATGAGTGCGAGGCTGAACCCGGTCTTCAGTTCCACGATCACCGGCGGCTCCGCATCGCGGATGGCGACCACGTCGGCGGCGCCGATCTCGCCCTTCACGGCATAGCCCTGCGCCTCCAGGAACGCCTTTACCGGCGGATAGAGGTCGGTCTCCCGCATGGGTCCCCCGTGACAAGCGGTGCGGGTCACGCTAAGGCCCCGCGCGAGTGTTTTCGCCAGCGAGGCCCGCCATGACCACCCCCGATCCGATCCTCGTCCTGGGACACAAATCCCCCGATACCGACAGCACCGGCAGCCCGATCGCCTGGGCCTGGTACCTGTCGGAGGTTGTGGGCACACCCGCGCGGGCCGTCCTTCTGGGGGAGCCGAATACCGAGGCGGCGTTCATGCTGGAGCGCTGGGACCTGCCCAAGCCGGAGATCGTGACGGACGTCGCCGAGGGGCAGGCGGTGGTGATCGTGGATACGAACAACCCGTTGGAATTGCCGCAGAATATCGGGAAGGCCGACATCCGTCAGATCATCGATCATCACAAGCTGACCGGGGGGATCGAGACGGCCGGGCCGATCGAGGTGACGATCCGGCCCGTCGCCTGCACCGCGACGATCATGGCGGACCTGATGGGACAGGCGCTGTCGACCGCGCCGGAAGGGATCCGGGGCGCGATGCTGACCTGCATCCTGTCGGACACGCTGGCCTTCCGGTCGCCCACGACGACGGATGCGGACCGGGTGCTGGCCGAGCGGCTGGCGACCGATCTGGGGGTTGGAATCGAGGCGTTCTCGACGGAGATGTTCGCGGCGAAATCGGATGTCTCGGCCTTTTCCGAAGCGGAACTTCTCCGCATGGATTCAAAGGAATACGAAGTCGAGGGAACCGCCTTCCGGGTCTCGGTTCTGGAGACGACGTCGCCGGATTCCGTCCTGTCGCGCAAGGCCGCATTGCTGGAGGCGATGCCCGCCGTCGCGGCCGAGGACGGGGTCGCGGAGGTGCTGCTGTTCGTGGTCGATATCCTGAACGAGGAGGCGACGCTGCTGGTCCCGAACGACCGTGTCCGGGGGCTGGCGGAGCGGAGTTTCGGCGTTTCGGCGCAGGGAGATTCGGTGGTCCTGCCCGGCGTGATGAGCCGCAAGAAGCAGATCGTGCCGGTGCTGAAGCTCTGATGTCCGGGCCCGCGTCATTCGTATGCCATTCGTGCATACGGACGTATGACAGGCGTGCATACAAATAGGCGCACGCCGTAGGCCGCCGAGGCGCTCGACAGTGCGAAATTGCAAGCCTCGCTTGCCGCCGTCCACGCTCAGGCGGGACGGGCGAGGCGCTCTTCCAGAACGTCGAAGGGCACGCCGGGCACGTCCTTGGCACCGCGGATCACGAGCGAGGTCTTGACGCTCGCCACGTTGTCGGCGGCGGTGAGGTGGCCGGTGAGGAAGGACTGGAAGCTCGACAGGTCCGGCGCCACGCATTTCAGGATGAAGTCGATCTCGCCGTTGAGCATGTGGCACTCGCGGACCAGCGGCCAGTCGCGGCAGAGGGACTCGAACGCCGTGAGGTCTCCCTCCGCCTGTCGCTGGAGGGAGACCATCGCGAAGACCTGCACCTCGAAGCCAAGGGCGCGGGCGTTCACGTCCGCATGGTAGCCGCGGATCAGCCCGGCCTGTTCCAGCGTCCGGACCCGCCGCAGGCAGGGCGGCGCGCTGATCCCGACGCGGCGCGCGAGTTCGACGTTGGTCATTCGCCCGTCCCCCTGCAATTCGGCGAGAATCTGGCGGTCGATGGGATCGAGGCTACTGCGTGGCACGGGAGGGCTCCGACAGGGGGTCAGAGACATGTTGCCGGATTGGGCCGGGAAAGAAAAGAATGTTTCACGGATGCGACAGAATATTTCGTCGAAACGCTCTTTTTTTGTAAAGGTAAGTTAACCCTTTATTGACGAATCCGTTTTCCCGCCTTCATTGTTTCGTTACGTCAGTGGCCCATTGGGCACGTTTTCCGACGTTTGTTAATGAGGAGTGAAGAATATGAAGATGTCTCGTTTCATGGGGGTCGTGGCGGCAGGAGTATTCTCCCTTGCCGGTGCCATGGCCTCGGCAGCGACGGTCGATCTCGGATTCGGTGTCGATGAATCCGGGTCGATAAATCAGAGCGAGTTCGCGCTGATCCGCGACGGGCTGGCCTCGGCGCTGAAGCTGGTGCCGACCAGCGGCGACGTCGAGTATCGCATCAGCGTCGTCTATTTCAACGGATCGGCCCGCACCGTCGTGCCGGTTACGCCGATCACGAGCATGGCGGCCCTGAACGGCGTGATCAACACGATCAAGACCGAGGCCAAGATCAGCGGTGGCACGAACATCGCCAACTCGGTCAACCTGCTGACGAAGAACTTCGTCGATTACGGGATCGGCGACACCTCGATCCTGAACGTCAGCACCGATGGCGTTGGCGGTAACGTGCAGACCGCCGCGCTGGACGCGTTCAATGCAGGTATCGACGGCCTCAGCTACGAGGCGATCGGCAGCGGCGCATCGACCACATCGCTGCTCGCGTCGGCATTCCCCGGGACCCCCGTACTCGTCAGCAATCCGGGCGAGTTGCCCGCCGATATTCTGACGACCAGCTTCGTCTACAAGATCAGCTCGTTTGCCGATTATGAAGCTGCGATCAAGGCGAAGATCGGTAAGGTGATCGTGGATACCGGTGGAGAGGTGCCGCCGGTTCCGCTGCCCGCGGGTCTGCCGCTGCTGCTCACCGGTCTGGCCGGCATCTTCGGTCTTCGCCGGATGCGCCGCCGCGCGGCCTGAGCGTCACACAGAACGAAGAAGGGCCCGCGCGGATCGCGTGGGCCCTTCGCGTTTGAGGGGGTCAGTTCGTGGTCTTGCCGATTCGAATGACCGCGTTGTCCTCGGCCACGAATACGCCCTGGGACGAGGTGACTTCCGCCTGGGACAGGCCGTCATGGTTGTCGGGGGCGGTAGTCGGCGCGTCCGCGGCGGAGGTCCAGAACCAGACGCCGCAGGGCAGGATGCCGTCGCAGGCCGCCCGGCCGAACGTGGCCAGTTCCTCGTCCGTGCCCTCCCGGGTGCAGATGGCGACGCGGATCACCTCGGACTGATCCGCGACTTCGCAGAACGGTTCCGCCTTGGTGCCGTCCGTCGCCTGCTGGGCGAGGGCGGGGCCGCCGGACAGGACGAGGCCGCCCGACAGGGCGAGGCAGAGGGTGGCAAGCGGTCTCAACATGGCAATCGGGTCCTTTTACAAACGCTTCGGGTCAATGGGCGGAAGGATAGCAGGCGGACCGCCATGTCGCCAGCGGGACGACGCCGCCGGGACGGGCCGAGGGGGGTTTCCCATGGGGGCCATCCGACCCTATATCCGGAGCCCAGACGAAAGGGGCACCCCATGCCGAACACGCGCGCCGAGAGCCGCCATGCGCCGGTCCTGATCATCGGGTCGGGACCCGCGGGTTACACCGCCGCCATCTATGCCAGCCGGGCGATGCTGGACCCGCTGGTGATCCAGGGGATCCAGCCGGGCGGACAGCTCACCATCACGACCGAGGTGGAGAACTGGCCCGGCGACGCGATGGTGATGGGCCCCGACCTGATGCAGCGGATGGAGGCCCATGCGACGTCCGTGGGCACGGAGATCGTGAGCGACCACATCGCGTCGCTGGACCTCGCGCAGCGGCCGTTCACGGCGGTCAGCGATTCGGGCGCGCGCTATACCTGCGACGCGCTGATCCTCGCGACAGGGGCGCAGGCGAAATGGCTGGGCCTGCCGTCGGAGGAGCATTTCAAGGGGTTCGGGGTGAGTGCCTGCGCGACCTGCGACGGGTTCTTCTATCGCGGCAAGGAGGTGGCGGTGATCGGCGGCGGGAATACGGCCGTGGAGGAGGCGCTGTTCCTGACGAAATTCGCGTCGAAGGTGACGCTGGTCCATCGGCGCGACAGCCTGCGGGCCGAAAAGATATTGCAGGAAAGGCTGTTCAAGAACCCCAAGGTGGAGATCGTCTGGGACCATGCGGTCGACGAGATCCTGGGCGCGGAGGAGCCGCGGGGGGTCGAGGGCCTGCGCCTGCGCCATGCGACGACGGGGGCGACGCGGGAAATCCCGGTGCACGGGGTATTCGTGGCGATCGGGCACGCGCCGGCGAGCGGGCTGGTGGCCGACTGGCTGGACATGCATGACGGCGGATATGTGGTGACGCGATCCGACAGCACCGCGACCTCCATTCCCGGCGTGTTCGCGGCGGGGGACCTCACCGATCACATCTACCGACAGGCGGTGACGAGCGCGGGCATGGGCTGCATGGCGGCGCTGGAGGCGGAGAAGTTCCTGGCCGAACACGGGCAGGACGGCGCCATCGAACAGGATCAGACGGCGCCGCTGGGCTATGGCGCGCCGCACGAGGCGGCGGAATGAGGGGCGCGGCGGTTGTGCTGGCGGCTCTCCTGTTGGCCGGATGCGGCGGCGGGTCCGGGGCCTCCGGCGATGCGGGCGGTGCGCGGCTGAGCGGGGTCGCGGGCGGTGTCTGTCCCGATCCGGACCCGTCGCGGGACGGCCCGCTGGTGGATGCGATTCGCGCCGACGATCCGCGACCGGTTCAGGCGGCGCTGGCCCGCGATCCGGGGGACGTCCGGGCCCGGGCGGCGTTGGCCGTGATCTCCGGGCAGGGGCGTCCCGATCCGGCGCAGGCGGCCTGCTTCGCGCCCTATCTCGGCGCCTGATCCGCGCGCCGTCCTCCAGTCCCAGGAAAGCTGTTCCCATGTCCTCCGCCCTTGCCGGTCTGGCACCCATCCCGGAACTCTATGTCGCCGCCGAGAGCGCGCGGAAGCTGCGGGGCGAGGCGGGGGAGTTTCCGAGCTGGGACCTGTCCCCGCGGCAGGTCTGCGATCTGGAACTGCTGATGAACGGAGGCTTCGCGCCCCTGCGCGGGTTCCTGGGCCAAGCGGATTACGAGGCGGTCGTGGCGGGGATGCGGCTGGCGGACGGGACGCTCTGGCCGATGCCGATCACGCTGGACGTGTCCGAGGACTTCGCCGAGGGCGTGGCGGAGGGGCAGGACATCGCCCTGCGCGACCCGGAGGGGGTGATCCTCGCCATCCTGTCGATCTCCGACCTGTGGCGGCCGGACAAGGCGGCGGAGGCCGTGGGCGTCTACGGCGCCGACGATCTGGCCCATCCGGGGGTCCGCTACCTGCACGACGTGGCGGGGCCGGTCTATCTCGGCGGGACGGTGACGGGGATTCAGGCGCCGGTGCATTACGATTTCCGGGGCCGCCGGGACACGCCGAACGAGTTGCGCGCACAGTTCCGCAAGCTGGGCTGGCGCCGGATCGTGGCGTTCCAGACCCGCAACCCGCTGCACCGCGCGCATCAGGAGCTGACGTTCCGGGCCGCGCGGGAGGCGCAGGCGAACCTCCTGATCCATCCGGTGGTGGGCCTGACCAAGCCGGGGGATGTCGATCACTTCACGCGCGTCCGCTGCTACGAGGCAGTGCTGGGGCAGTATCCGTCGGCGACGACGACGATGTCGCTGCTCAATCTGGCGATGCGAATGGCGGGTCCGCGGGAGGCGGTCTGGCACGGGATCATCCGCCGCAACCACGGCTGCACCCACATGATCGTCGGGCGCGACCATGCGGGGCCGGGCAAGAATTCCGCAGGCGACGACTTCTACGGACCCTACGAGGCGCAGGACTTGTTCCGGTCCCACGAGGCCGAGATCGGGCTGGAGATGGTCGATTTCCAGCGCATGGTCTATGTCCAGGAGCGGGCGCAATACGAGCCGGAGAGCGAGATCGCGGATCGCGACGCGGTGACGATCCTCGACATTTCCGGGACGGAGCTGCGCCGCCGCCTGCGCGAGGGGCTGGAGATCCCCGAATGGTTCTCCTTCCCGGATGTGGTGTCCGAATTGCGCCGCACCTCCCCGCCGCGGGCGCGGCAGGGGTTCACGGTGTTCTTCACCGGGCTGTCCGGGTCGGGCAAGTCGACCATCGCCAACGCCATCATGGTCAAGCTGATGGAGATGGGGGGGCGTCCGGTGACGCTGCTCGACGGGGACGTGGTGCGCAAGCATCTGTCGAGCGAGCTGGGGTTCTCCAAGGCGCATCGGGACATCAACATCCGCCGCATCGGCTATGTCGCGTCCGAGATAACCAAGAACGGCGGCATCGCCATCTGCGCGCCCATCGCGCCCTACACGGCGACCCGCCGGTCTGTGCGCGAGATGATCGAGGCGTTCGGCGCGTTCGTGGAGATCCACGTGGCGACCTCGCTGGAGGAATGCGAACGCCGGGACCGCAAGGGTCTCTACGCGCTGGCGCGGGCGGGCAAGATCCCGGAATTCACCGGCATCTCCGACCCCTACGAGGCGCCCACCGAAGCCGAGCTGGTCGTGGATACGGAGGGCGCGGAGGTGGATGCCTGCGCGCAGCAGATCCTTCTGAAGCTGGAATCCATGGGGCTGATTTCCGGCTGATTTACCCGTCCGGAACGAGGCGAAGTCGCCGTTCCGGGGAGTTGAATGCGGGATTTACGTGGGTGGGTCGATAATCGCGCAACGCGCGGCGGTGGCTGTGCCGCTGGCGTCGATCACGTGGTCGAAATTCCGGTAGTCGACCATCAGCGTTCTGATCCTGGCGTCCGTGATGCCGATCGGGACGACCGGCTCCGAACGCCTGGCCAATTCCCTAACGAAGGGACGCGGTGCCTTCGGAAGTCGCAGAACGGGCAGCGTAGTGTCAAATATCGAATAAGTCGGGAAGCCTCGATTATTGCGGCCCTCTTGGGAAGGGTCCCCAAAATCGCTGTCCCGACGGTCCGGCGATCACATGACGGGCACGGTTGCGTGGGGCGTCAGCACGTTCAGACCTTCGCGTTGCGCAGTCTCAGGGCATTCGCGATGACGCTGACGGAAGAGAGGCTCATGGCGAGCGCGGCGATCATCGGCGACAGCAGAAGCCCCGTCACGGGATAGAGGACTCCCGCCGCGACCGGCACGCCGACGCCGTTGTAGATGAAGGCGAAGAACAGGTTCTGCTTGATGTTCGCGACCGTCGCGCGGCTGAGGCGGCGCGCCGTGACCAGCGCCGACAGGTCGCCGCGCACCAGGGTCACGCCCGCGCTCTCGACCGCCACGTCGGCCCCGGTGCCCATGGCGATCCCGACATCCGCCGCGGCGAGGGCGGGGGCGTCGTTCACGCCGTCGCCCGCCATGGCGACCACGCGGCCCCCGGCCTGCAGCCGTCGGATCACGTCGTGCTTGTCCTCGGGCAGGACCTCCGCGATGACATCGTCTATACCAAGTTGATCCCCGACGGCCCGTGCCGTCAGGGCGTTGTCGCCGGTCAGCATGACGATCCGCAGCCCCTCGTCGTGGAGCGCCCGGATCGCGTCCGGCGTGGTGGGTTTGATGCGGTCCGCGACGGCGATGAGGCCGACGGTCGTGCCGTCGACGGAGACGAACATGGCCGTCTGGGCTTGACTGCGCGCGGTGTCCGCAGCCTCCATCAGAGCGGCGGGATCGGCACCTTCCGCTTCCATCATGGCGCGGTTGCCGACGGCGACGCGCCGTCCTCCGACCCGACCGAAGACGCCCTTTCCGGTGGCGCTGCCGAATCCCTCGACCGGCGCGGGCGCGACGCCGCGTTCCTTCGCGCCGTCCACGATCGCGCGGGCGAGGGGATGCTCCGATTGCGCCTCGATCGCGGCGACATCGCGAAGCAGGTCGTTCTCCGCGATCCCCCGCGCGACGACGCCGACCAGCGCTGGTTTGCCTTCGGTGAGCGTGCCGGTCTTGTCGACGACAAGCGTATCGACGGCCGAAAAGCGTTCCAGCGCGGCGGCATTCTTGATCAGGACGCCATTCGACGCACCCTTCCCGACGCCGACCATGATCGACATCGGGGTCGCCAGCCCGAGCGCGCAGGGACAGGCGATGATGAGAACGGAGACCGCGGCAACAAGGCCGAGAGCCATTGCCGGCGCGGGTCCCACGAGCGACCAGACGACGAAGGCGAGGATCGCGACGACGAGCACGATCGGCACGAACCACCCCGCCACCCGATCGGCCAGCTTCTGGATCGGAGCCTGGCTGCGCTGCGCCTCTGCAACCATCTGGACGATCCGGTTGAGCATCGTCTCGGAGCCGACCCGTTCGGCCCGCATCACGAAGCTGCCGGTCTGGTTCATCGACGCGCCGGTCACGATGTCGCCGGGGGTCTTGGCGACGGGCAGCGGCTCCCCGGTGATCATGCTCTCGTCGATGGAGGAGGCGCCTTCGAGCACCACGCCATCGACCGGAACGCCTTCGCCGGGCCGGATGCGAAGCGCATCGCCCTTGCGGACCATCTCGAGGGGCACGTCCCGCTCGGTGCCGTCCTCGACGAGCCGTGCGGTCTTGGGAGCGAGATCGAGCAGCGCGCGGATCGCGCCGCCGGTCCGTTCGCGGGCGCGCAGTTCCAGAAGCTGGCCCAGCAGGACGAGCGTGACGATCACGGCCGCCGCCTCGAAATAGACCCCGACCTCGCCGGACGCGCCGCGGAACTGCGGCGGGAAGATGCCCGGCGCGACGGTCGCGACGATGGAATAGACGTAGGCGACGCCGGTGCCGAGCGCGATCAGGGTGAACATGTTGAGGTTCTTCGAGCGCACCGAGGCGATGCCCCGCTCGAAGAAGGGGAGGCCGCACCACAGGACGACGGGGGTCGCCAGGATCAGCTCGATCCAGTCGAGCCGGGAGGCGGGGATGACGGAGAACGCGTCCGGCGCGAAATGCCGTCCCATCGCGACGATGGCGAGCGGGATCGTCAGGGCCGCGCCGACCGCGAAGCGGCGCCGGAAGTCGAGATATTCCTCGCTCGGGCCTTCCGTCAGATTGATGCCCTTCGGCTCCAGTGCCATGCCGCAGATCGGGCAGGTGCCGGGGCCGATCTGCTCGATCTCCGGATGCATGGGGCAGATGTAGATATCGTCCTGGGCCGCCGCGGGTTCGGCCCTCAGCGCCGGGTCGAGGAAGATTGCGGGGCGGGCTTCGAACGTCGTCTTGCAACCCGCCGAGCAGAAATAGAACGGCTGACCCTCGTGCCGGGCGATGTGTTTGGCTGTCTCGATCGTGACACTCATACCGCAGACCGGGTCTATTGCCTTGCCGCCTGCCGGTGGGCCGGCGGTCTCGGACGGCGCGTCCTGCCCGGATTTCCCGCAGCAGCGGGACATCGCGGATTTGGTTTGTGAATCGGCGTGTCCATCGGTTGGCTGATCGATCCGCATGACGGCGTTCTCCCTCCGGTGACGGATTGGATGTCTTGACGATGTTGGAGCTTATACCCCATATGGGTATATGCAAGGGGCATCAGGTTTCTCCGGGAGACATGGTCCTCCCCCTCTGTCCAAATATATATCATACCCGGTATAGGTATACCGCATGACCTTGACGTATTTGCCGACGATCCCTCCGACGGTCCCGTTCATCAGCCTGTCCACCGTTGCGACGGGTCGCCTCTTACAGTCCGTGCACTGCACGCGTGGCCCGATATGATCGCTCTCGGAGGATCGGTCTCGGACAAAGACTTCTTCGATCGGGGCGGATCGTGAGGCGGGTGGCCGTCATCGTCGCGGGTGCGGCCCTTCTCGGGGCGACCTACCTCGCGTTCGGGACCGGCTCGGCCGAGGCGAACAAAATCGTTCTGCGCGTCGACGATCCCGAAACCCTGGCGCTCGGGGCGGATGTTTATACCACCGATTGTGCATCGTGCCACGGTGTCGACCTGGAAGGTCAGCCGGATTGGCGCGCGCCTGGACCGGATGGACGACTCCCGGCACCGCCCCATGACGAGACCGGGCATACCTGGCACCATGACGACGATACCCTGTTCCGCCTGACCAAATACGGCGTAGGCAGCATGATCGGCGATCCGGATTACGAATCGGACATGCCGGTCTACGAGGACATCCTGACGGACGCGGAAATCGTCGCGGTCCTCAGCTATATAAAGTCGACCTGGCCGCAGGAGATCCGCAGCCGGCATGACGCGATGCAGGGACGGTAAGCATACGAGCCGACCGCGGAGTTCCATGGCCGGACGCTCGAGATGTGGGTTTCGGTCGGATTGGTTTTACACAGCGGGATTGCGACGGTCGTCGACGCCATCCTGCGTCGGCAGGGGGCAGGGGGCAGGGGCGACGCCGATAGCTGCAACCGCGTCATTCCAGGTGGCCTCCGCCACCGACGCCCATACCGATCCCGCGGCCGGTCCTCCGCGCGGACCTACCGGGACGCCTTTTGCAGGAGCCCGATCAGTTCGTCGAACTTGGCCCGCTGTTCTTCCGGATCGCCGCTTTCGATTGCCGTCTCGACGCAATGTTGGGCGTGGTTTTCCAGAATGAGCTTTTCGACCCCGAGGACCGCCGCCCGGATTGCCGCCGTCTGGGCCAGGATATCCATGCAGTAGCGATCCGCCTGGACCATGCCAGCCACCCCTCTGACCTGACCTTCCAGTCTGGAAAGCCGGTCCAGCGTCCTGTCCTTGTTTGCCTTCACGAACCCATGTCTCCCCGTCAATTGATCCCTGCCATCGACATTCCCTGCTATACCCCAAACGGGTATGAGATTGAAGTGACAGGGCATTGCGGGAAAGTTCCAGGATGGCTCCATGCCACACACACGATGATAGGCCGACGGCCGGGAGCGGCGGGCCATGTGTCCGATTTCCGGCGATGATCACGACGTCGAAGGTCGTGATGTATGGCCTGAAGTATCCGGGCACCTACGCCCTCGATCCTGTCCCATCTTCCCGGGCCCGGATGTGGATGGCACTTTCCTTGCGCGGTAATGACGATCACATGCTTATCTACATGCCGGGCATGTATTCCGACCGGAAGGCGAACCTCGCGATATTCCGCGGTGCGGTTCTGACCTTCGCGGATGGCTCCGGGCCGGTCCGGACGCAGGTCACCGTCGGTGACGCCGCATGGATGAAGGCGATGGGTCCGGATCATTCCATCGCCATCCTCACCAGCGAGCGGGCGGGTATCTCGGGTCCGCGTGCGGGCCTTTTCGGATGCGATCGTCGAGGCGCAACACGGTGAGATTGCGGCGATGAAAAGCTGTCTCGCTTATATCGAAGCCGGTCGCGATGCGCCCGTGGGCACGCCCCGGGACGAGGCGACTAAGGAGGGGAGCGGAAGCAAGGTGGTGAACGACAAGGCGATGGCGGGCATGGGCCTTGGTACGCTCGGGACGCGGCCCGCGGAATGACGGACAAGCCGCCTGATTGGCGTCGCAGGGCGCTCCTCGCTGCCGGAGCCGTCGCGATCGTCGGATGGGTGAAGGGGGCGCCGCATCTGCTGTCGCTCGGGAAGCCCGATCTCGCGTTCGAGGACCTGCCGGACCTCGCACCGTTTCGGCGGCTCGCGAATACCGGACCCGCCACGACGGGCATCGCCATGTTCGCCGGTCTCGACCCGGCCGATCCCGTCTCCGCCGATGAGGCGCGACTTCTGAAGGCCGTTCGGTCCGATCCCTGCACCGCGTTCTTCGGACCGGCCCGACCCGGCCCGGTGCCCGTCGCGGTATTCTCCGATTTTGCCTGCCCCATCTGTCGCGTCATGGACGCACGTATTCTGGACCTGCAGGCGCGCGCGCCCGACAGCTTTCGCGTGATCCGCCATCAGCTTCCCCTTCTCGGGGACGCATCGAAAATTGCCAGCAGGGCGGTCCTCGCCGCGGATCGACAGGGCGCCTATGCGGAGATGCACGACCGGCTTGCGCGGACCCCGACCATTACCGACGAACCCTATGTCGCTGCGATCGCGGACGCTCTGGGATTGGACACCGAGCAGTTGCTGGCGGACATGGGGAGCAGTGAAATCGATCTGGAGCTGGGGCGGTCCCGGGCGATTGCCCGCGTGTTCGGCTTCTACGGGACACCTGCTTTCGCGGTCGGTCGGACGGTCTTCATGGGTTCGATCCCGGAATCGTCTCTCCGGACGCTCATTGCCGAGGAAGTCGGGAATCCGTGTTCGGGACAGGGAGTCGATAGCGGGACGATATAGGACGATCCGTGGTGCGGGACGTTCGGACAGCTCCTCGTGGACCCGCGATTCCGGGAGAACCGGAGCAGTCGGCGATAGCTCCGGACGCCCCAGATTTCTGAGCGATGTCGAAGAAGCCGCTTTGCAACCGCCGGAAGCGGTGGAGGTGAGTTTCCAATGCGATCGGTCCGAGCGCAGCCGCGGAAGGGGAATGGTCGCTTGGGTCATGGAAAGGTCGATCGTCGAGGCTGCGGATCATGGGACCATCATGTCCTCTTTCCGGACATCATTCCGTGACCCCCTTCCGGTAATGGACGCGACTTGCCTCAAAGGGCATCGAACGACCTCCGGCCTGCGGTCGAAAGAAGGGGGCATGGCAGGCCGGTCCGCGACCCGGCCGAGACATTGCGCGGTATGGTCCCGGGAGCTGGCGAACGGAGGGCGGCAGAAACACGACGCTGCACGCAGTTTCCGACACCTATTTCTGGCGCTCGATCCGGTTCGTCATGATCGTCGGACAAGGCAGCGACCAAGTCGGGGCCGGAACCCTGGCGGGCAGCCTCCGTCCGACGATTGGTTGCCGGCAGGTCCGGGCCACGACCCGGATCGGTCCGGGAAATCCTGATGGTAAGAAAATGAACCCTGCATCCCGGGCCGGAAGTCGCGTGACAAACCGGCGCGGTACGACAGTCGTCGCTACAGGACGCACAACCGGATCGAGATCATGTTCGGGCGTTTGAAGGACTGACACAGAAGTGCCACCCGCTCCGGTCGGTGCCCGGAGACGGCGTCCCGCCAGCCATCGCATTGGTAACCTCAATCGTGTTCGGACAATGGATCGATGACTCGGGAATCCAGTTATCCGAACGCTCGGTCCCCCAAAAGCGGAACAACACGATGGTTCCGCTCCGGCCCCGCGCCGACGGGGCCGGAACCAAGTTCAAGCCGTCCAGCCGAGCTTGTAGACATAAATCTCGAAGGTCGGATGCATCTCGGCCCCCATGACTTCCGGTTTCGCGTGCCGGAAGGTCGAGCGCCAGTAGGGTTGGATCACCACGCCCTCGTCCTGCATGATCTTCTGAAGACGGGCCATCACCTCGCGACGCTGATCGGCATCGGCGATGGCCGTCGCCTCGGCCAGGGCCGCGTCGAACTCCGCATTGGCAAAGCCGCTCTCGTTCCACGTCTCGCCCGAACGATAGGCCAGCGCGAGGACCTGCACACCCAGCGGCCGCTGGGCCCAGTCCGTGGTCGAGAACGGGTATTTCGCCCAATCGTTCCAGAACGTCGCTCCCGGCAGGACCGTGCGCTTGACGTTGAATCCCGCATCCCGAAGCTGCGCCGCGATGTTGTCGGATGTATTGCGGCGCCAGTCATCGTCGATGGAGATCAACTCGAACTCGAAATCCTGCATCCCGGCTTCGGTCAACAGGGCCAGCGCCGCTTCCGGATCGAAGACGGGTGCCGGCATCTCCGCATATTCGGGATGCATGGGGCTGACATGGTGATTTTCGGCCACCGTTCCCTGATCGGAATAGCCGAGCGACAGGCACATGGCGTTGTCCACCGCCATGGCCAATGCCCGGCGGACGCGGACATCGGCGTAGGGCTGGATCCCGTTCACCTCGGCAAGCTGGTTGGCCCGTGCGACGACGGTATTTGCGGTGATCGCCTCGGAGCTCTGCCAGCCGATCGAATCCATGATGTCCACGAAATCGCCCAGCAATTCATAGATCATGTCCACCTCGTCGGCATCCGCCGCGGCCATGACCGACGCCTTGTCCTCGCCGAAATCGATATATTCGATCCGTTCGAGCGCCGCCGGTCCGAATACCTCGGTGCCCCACCAATCATGGTCGTCGTTGCGGACCATGACGGCGCGGATGCCCACCTCGTAACTCTCGGTCCGGAACGGGCCGGTGCCCTTGGCCGTCAGGGGGTCGCCCGCGAAGTCCTGCGCGACGATTGCCGCCGGATAGTCGGAAAAGCCCGCGATCAGCGTGATGTCGGGGACGTCCGGAACCAGCCGCATGGTCAGGTCGTCCACCACCTCGATTGCGCCGTCCCGCGCCAGGCCCGTATCCGCATCGATCAGCGACGTCATCCGGCTGGCCATGGAATTGCCTTCCACGTCCCGTTCACACCAGCGGTTGATATTGAAGGCGACATCGGAAGCGGTGAAGGGCGTGCCGTCGTTCCAGGTGACGCCGGGCCGCACATTCAGGACATATTCGGTGGCGTCCTCGTTGACCTGCCACCCTTCCAGAAGCATCCCGCTGATCGATCCATCCCGGTTGTATTCCACGAGATATTCCAGCCAGCCACGGGAGAAGTTCGACAGTTGTGGCCAATCGTAGGTCCGCGGGTCGCGCATGGCGCGGACGGTGCTCTCGATACGGAGCGTGCCGCCGTCGCGCATCTGCGCCTGTGCCCGTCCCGGCGCGGCGAGACCGATCAGACCATACGCGCCCGCCGCACTCACCCCGAGCGACGTGGCGCGGGTCAGGAATTCCCGTCGGGACATCGTCCCGTCGGCCACCTCGCGGGCATAGGAGTGCGTTGCGGGATGGATCGTGGACATCAGTGAAGGCATGGCAAAGTCCTCTTGGCACATGTGCATCGCCCATGGACCGCAAGGGCCCGGGACATCTGTGGAATGGGAAAAGTCGGCCTGTCTCCGGTTTCTGGCGGGTGCGTGTGTGCGCGACCAACGTGCCGACCGCCTATCGAAAGCACGGGTGGCGCTTGGCTTCAAGGGTCGGAAAGGTGGTGCGAAAATCGGTCGCGGGAGTGTAGGGCCGGAGGAGACCCCTTCCTGCGCGGCCGCCGGTGCGGACCGATCTCGGCGCCGGTAATCCGGTCGCGAACCCGGGCGGAGGCGCTGGCCCGGCGGATGGTTTCGCCCTCGCTCCGGCGGCCGTCGGGATGTCCGGGCGGGATCAGGTCCGCGGTCAGGTCGACGACCTTCGAGACGGCGTCTCAGACCCCCTCTCGCTCGCAGCTCCCCAGCGACCACTCCGGCTATGTCTGGCCGAGGCAAATCCGGGGGATGGATGTCCCTTGGCGTTCACATCGAAGGGATTGCTCGATTGCTTCCGAGGATACTGGCTCGCAGGACCGGCTCCCCATTCGTTGCATCGATCTGTAAACCCACCATTGGACCATCGAAACTGCGCTTAAGGGACGGTCACGTTACCTGTCAGCGGCAGGAAAGCCGTTGTCGGATTGCCGCCCTCCGCGGAATGCCCATGAAAGGACGTTCCAAGCTCTGTCTTCGCAGACTTTCGACCCCGCCTCTTGCTAGTCGAGCCGCATCGAGTAATCGACTATCTTCCGGAGAAGCGAATGCGCCACGATCATCGCCCCGGCAATCGACATATGGTCGTCGTCGAAATACAACGCCTGTCCATTCAGGGTCACGTAGCAATTCGTCGCGTCACAGAATTCTTCCGTGGCGTCGATGATCTCCACATCCTCCGGCATATCCTTGATACGGTCCGCGGCGTAACGAATGCGATCATCCCACCACTTTCGCGTTACGCCCGGCATCCGCTCGGATGTTAGGCCGATTTCGGTCGCTGCAATAATGTGGCCGATATCGCGATAGACCTCCGGCACCTGGAGGACGAAATAGACCCGCTTCCCGCCAGATCTGAACGCGTCGATGATATTCAGGAGGGCGGACCAGGTTTCGCGACGGCTCTCCTCGCTGCCGCCATTCGGTACGTTCGGGTAATGTCCTGTATGCGAGCCATAGAGCGATGACGCGATCCGGTAGGAAACGATGACGACCTCGATGCTCGAAGAGGAAACGATGTCCTCTATTGCGGCGTGGGTCCACGCCGCGCATTCATCATCCCGCGCGGATCCAAAGCGGGGACTACAGGCACTTTTGGAGTATTGTTTGACGCCGATATCCAGGTCGTGTGTCAACTCGCCAATGGCATAGGCAAGCTCCACCGTATGACTGTCGCCAAATACGGCGATCTGCGGGCTGGGATTGTTGAAGACGCAGGCGTCTTCCGGATCAAGAGGGTTGGCCGCTGAGTTGTGACATCGGCCCCGCTCCGGCGACGGGAGAACGGATGCGATCAGGGCGCGCTTTTCCGGCGACAACCGGTTGGGCCAGCCGTCCGCGAGATAGCCTGCAAGTCCGATGGAGACGAGCGACGTGAGTGCGACGGCACTGAGGGCGAATATGCCTCCCCGCTGGACCTTCCCCTTGGTTCGGAATGGGCGTTCGACATATCGCCAGCTGAGATAGGCGAAGGCGAAGGTCAGTCCCGAAAGCCCGATCATCGTCACCGCCAACGGTGTCTCGAGGGTACGATAGCGGACGAAGGCGAAGATCGGCTGGTGCCAAAGATACGCGCTGTAGCTGAGGAGACCGATCATAACCAAGACCCGATTGCTCAGGAACCGATACGCAAGCGTTCCGGAACGGGCGAAAAGGATCAGGAGCGCGGTGCCGAGGGTCGGCACGAGCGCGTGGATACCGGGGAACGGGGTCGTCTCGTCGAAGGCCCAGACGGCATAGGCGATCATCGACAGGCCGAGAATGCCGAGGGCCTGTTGCGCGGCACGGGACGGGATCGGGCTTCGGTCGAACGAGAACAGCAGGGCGACGAGGGAGCCGACCATCAGCTCCCATGCCCGGGTCGGCAGCAGATAGAATGCCGCAGAGGGCGCGCGATCGACGATCATTTCCGCGAGCAGCAGGCTGCTCAGAAGGATGCCTGCGACGATGATCGGCACGTATTTGCCGCGCTTCCCCCACAGCGCCATCACAAGCAGTGGAAAGAAGATATAATATTGTTCCTCCACCGCCAGGCTCCAGGTGTGCAGAAGCGGCTTAAGTTCTGTCGCGGCGTCGAAATATCCGCTTTCTCTCCAGAAAAGGATGTTCGAGGAGAAGGTCGCGACGGCGAAGACGCTCTTGGAGAAACTCTCCATATCGGCAGGGACCAGGACCGCCCACGCGAAGGGTATGCAAGCAAGAACCACAAGGACCAGTGCCGGGAGGATTCGGCGTGCGCGCCGTTCGTAAAACATGACGAGGCTGAATTTGTCCTCCTTCAGATCCTGGGCGATCAGGGAGGTAATCAGGAAGCCCGACAGGACGAAGAAGATGTCGACCCCGATATAACCGCCGGAAAAGGCTGTGAATCCGGCATGGAAGAGGATTACCGGCACCACCGCGATAGCGCGAATTCCATCGATTTCGGCTCGATAGCGCATGGGTAACTCTCGATTTACATGGATGGTTCTCCGGTGAGCGTGTCGGCAGCCATCTCCGAAATCAACATTTCAGTACGTCGATGGCGGGATCCCGGTCATTCGTTGCTCAAACCATCACCTCCCGGCCTTTCGTCGTTTCGAAGGGAAACGGAGCGGACTCGAGCGCGGAAGGAAATCGGACGCGGATATGCTGTCGGCGGCCGGTCCTGTCGCATTCGCCGATTCGACTGATCCCAGTGGGATATGCCATCCCGCCGCCATATCGAACGCCTCCTTCGAAACCCGTTTGCGCTGCAGGACGGTCGTTCCCCTTGGCCCGGACTGGGCCCAAAAGGAGGTGATGCAACAGCCCCGATGAAAGTGTTGTTGCCTCGCGGTCCGAAAGTGGACTGAAATCCGGCGCATGGTCATCGGGAATGCTCTTTCGGGCCGATCGCATGTAGTAGAACAATCAAATGGGAAACTATTGAAACATATACGAATGACGATCCTGTGGAGTGCTCCGCACTCGCCCCCCTTGGGAAGTCGGGATACCGGGCCTTGCGACAAATTTGCGACAGCCGTGTCTGGCATCGTTCAAACCAGATGGAACCTCCTTCCGGCGCAAGGGTTGGGCGGGCAACTGATGTCGTCCCGGCAGGGGCCGGTCGTCGCCGAAGGGATGACCCCGAGCCCTCCGGCAGGCGACATTCAAGACCCATTCAGGACGATGTCCGCGGACATCGGAAGGCAGGAAATGTTGGACGAAGTGAACATACTCATCGTGGAGGACGAGGCGATCATCGCACTCGACCTGACCATGATCCTCGAAGATGCCGGAGCGGCGATCGCGGGAACGTGTCATACCGTGGCCGACGGATTGGCGGCGGCGGACGGTGCGATCGACGCCGCGATCCTCGACGTGGACCTGCACGGTGAACTGGTCTTTCCGGTGGCGGACCGGCTTGCGGCCTGCGGCAAACCGTTCGTGTTCCATACCGGCCGGTTGGACAAGACGGTTCTGCGAGGCCGGTATGGGGGCGATGTCCCGATCCTGGAAAAGCCCGCGATGGAGGGGGAGATCATCTCGGCCCTCCGGCGCGTGGTGTCCCGGGGCGGCGCGATGTGATTGGGCACGGGGCCGGACGGTCCCTTGGCAGCCTACCTTCGGAAATGCGAACGGCGCCCCGGGAGGCGCCGTCTTTCGTTACAGGTCCGGAGAGCGGCTACGCTCAGTGAACGCTCACGGGATCGAGGTCGTTCTCCCGGGCGAGGGAGAAGGCGAGGCTCCGGTTCCCCACCAGAGCGACCTGTTCGCCGTCGGCCCCGCGATGCAGCGCGTAGATCTCGTCGAGGCCGCCATCGCGGGCCTCCTCCTGCACGGCCATGGGGAGATCGGCCAGCTCGACCTTGCGGACGTAGACGAGAGAGCCGCCCATGGCGTCGATATTCTCATTCATTGTCTTCGTCCTTTCGTGGCGTGTCGCGGTCGACCGGGCGAGGGCCCGTTCCGATCCGGATCGTCTGGACAACGTTTTCGGGGGCCGATCGGTTCAGATCGACGTGGAGCAGCCCGTTTTCCATGGACGCGCCGGCCACTTCCACACCCTCGGCCAGGACGAAGGCGCGCTGGAATTGCCGTGCCGCGATGCCTTGGTGGAGGTAGGTCCGCGTGCCGTCCTCGGCCGAACGCCCCCGGATCACGAGTTGTCGATCCTCCAGCGTGATGGCGAGATCGGCCTCGGCGAAGCCCGCGACGGCGAGGGTGATGCGAAACCCGGCGGCCCCGGTCTGTTCGATGTTGTAGGGCGGATAGCCCTCGTTCCCGGTGCGAGCGGTGCGCTCCACCAAGCGCTCCAGCTCGTCGAACCCGAGCAGGAAGGGGTGCGTGCCGAAAGTCGGCTTGGTCATGGCGTCGGGTCCTTTCCTCAAGCGATCCGATCTTGCGTCCCGGCCCGGAGATCGGCACCGGGGACGCGATGGATGTGGGGTCGCGCGGCGGCCCGTGCAAGGCGGTGGGTCCGGGGCGCGGGTGAAGGTGCGCGCGATGGAGAGTGGAAACGGGCGGGGCCTGCGTGTAACAGGCGCCTTGACCCCGTCCGAAGGCCAGCCCGTGTCCCAAGCCCCGCAAGAGATGAGCCACGAGGACGTGCTGCGCGTGCGGCTGGAACTGCTGCGGCAGGATCATCGCGACCTCGACACCGCGATCCGGGCGATCGAGGAGAGCACGGCGCCGGATATGCTGGCGGTCAAGCGGCTGAAGCGACAGAAGCTCGGCCTGAAGGATCGCATCGCACGGATCGAGGACGAATTGACCCCGGATATCATCGCATGAGCGCCGCCTTGGCCGGAGCGCCCCCGGTGGGCATCGTGATGGGGTCGGTTTCCGACTGGCCGACGATGCGCGAGGCGGCGGACATCCTCGACGCGCTGGGGGTGGCGCATGAGGCGCGGATCGTCTCGGCCCACCGCACGCCCGACCGGCTCTGGGAATACGGGCGGGACGCGGTTGCGCGGGGCGTGCAGGTGATCGTGGCGGGTGCGGGCGGGGCGGCGCATCTGCCGGGGATGCTGGCGTCCAAGACGCGGGTGCCGGTGATCGGCGTGCCGGTGCGGACGGAGGCGCTGTCGGGGGTCGACAGCCTCTATTCCATCGTCCAGATGCCGCGCGGCTTTCCGGTCGCGACCATGGCCATCGGGGCGGCAGGCGCGGCCAATGCGGGCCTGATGGCGGCGGCGATCCTGGCGCTGTCGGATGCGGAACTGGCGAAGCGGCTCGACCGGTGGCGCGCGGACCTGTCGGCCTCTATCCCCGAGGTGCCGGAATGAGCGCGCTCGCCCCGGGGGCGACCATCGGAATCCTCGGCGGCGGGCAGCTTGGCCGGATGCTGGCCATGGCGGCGGCCCGCCTCGGCTACCGCACCCATATCTACGAGCCGGGAGATGCGCCCGCGGCACAGGTCGCGAACGAGTGGACGCAGGCGGAATACGGCGACGGGCGCGCGCTGGCCCGGTTCGCGGGAGCGGTGGACGTGGTGACGTGGGAGTTCGAGAACGTGCCCACCGCGGCCATCGACCTGCTGGAAATCTCGCGCCCGGTCCGCCCCGGTCGCGAGGCGCTCCGCGTGAGTCAGGACCGGCTGGAGGAGAAACGCTTCCTCGAAGGGCTGGGCCTTGCCGTGGCGCCGTTCCGGGACGTGCCGGATGCGGGCGGTCTCGTGGCGGCGCTGGTGGATCTGGGCACGCCCGCGATCCTGAAGACCCGGCGCCTCGGCTATGACGGCAAGGGTCAGATCCGGATCGAGGATGCCGCCGATGCCGGGGCCGCATTCGAGGCCATGGCGGGGGAGGATGCGATCCTGGAAGGGGTCGTGCCGTTCCGCCGGGAGGTGAGCGTGATCGCCGCCCGCGGTGCGTCGGGCGAGGTCGTCTGCTACGATCCGGGCGAGAACGTGCATGAGGGCGGGATCCTGCGGACCACGACGGTGCCCGCGACGCTGACCGGGGCGCAGCGGACCGATGCGGCGCTTCTGGCCGGGCGGATCCTGAACGCGCTCGACTATGTCGGCGTCCTCGGGGTGGAGCTGTTCGTCACCGAAAGCGGCCTCGTCGTCAACGAGATCGCGCCGCGCGTCCACAATTCGGGCCACTGGACCGAAGCCGGCTGCGCCATCGACCAGTTCGAACAGCATATCCGCGCCGTCGCGGGCCTGCCCCTCGGCGATGGGACGCGGCAGGCGGATGTGGTGATGGAAAACCTGATCGGCGACGACATGGACCGGCTTCCCGACCTGCTGGCCGAGCCGGCGACCCGCCTCCATCTCTACGGCAAGGCGGAGACGCGGCCGGGGCGCAAGATGGGTCACCTGAACCGGGTCCGTCGCTGATTTCCGTTTTGTACGAAATGTGAAAAGCGGCATCCGGACCTACCCCGAAATGTGAAGAACGGCCCGTTCCATGACCGATCGCCCCCACCGCAACTTCTATGGCCGCCGCAAGGGCAAGCACCTCAAGCCGTCGCAGGAGGGCTACCTCGAACAGGACCTCGCGGACCTGTCGCCCGGGCCGGTGGGCTGGGACGTCAATCCAGACCGCAAGCCTTTGGAATTGGAGACATTATTCGGCGGGCGGGATGTCTGGCTGGAGATCGGGTTCGGCGGCGGGGAACACATGGTGCATCAGGCCGCCGCGAACCCGGAGGTCGGGATCATCGGCGCCGAACCCTACATCAATGGGGTCGCCATGTTGTTGGGAAAGCTTAGGAAATCGGGCTCGCAGAACGTGCGCATCCATCCCGGCGACGTGCGCGACCTGTTCGACGTGCTGCCCGATGCGTCCATCGCACGGGCGTTCCTGCTCTATCCCGATCCGTGGCCCAAGGCGCGCCACCATCGCCGCCGTTTCGTGACGCCTGAACATCTCGACCCGCTCGCCCGCGTGTTGCGGCCGGGGGCGGAGTTCCGCGTCGCGACGGACATTCCCGACTACGTGCGACAGGCGCTGGAGGAGGTGCCGGATCGCGGCTTCGTGCTGCAATCGGAGGAGTTCGCGACGCCGTGGCCGGACTGGGTCCGGACCCGCTACGAGGCGAAGGCGATCCGCGAGGGGCGGGTGCCGCACTACCTGACGTTCAGGCGGAGCTAGGGAACGGGCGGGTTTCGTTCGGAAGGCGCCGACCGTCAGGCAGCGATGGCATGATACCGGTTCCGGGGGTCGAGATGGATGCCGTTCCACCGCTTGCCCGGCTCGAAACTGCCGAAACCCAGCGTGTCGCGCAGGACGGAGGCGGGTCCCGACGTTGCCATGGCGAGAGCAGTTTCCTGCGGGATTCCGACCCGCTCCATGAGGATGGAGATCGCGGTGGGCATTTCGAGATCGGCGCCCGCCAGAGTCCCGTCTTCCAGCGTCAGGCGGTTCGCGCGACGGATCACGCGGCGGCCGTTGAGCGAGAACTCCGTGATGTTCGACCCGACGGTGGACATGGCATCGGTCACGAGGAAGATGCGACCCGGCCCGCGCTTGGCCGCCAGCGCGAGGCCCATCGTGACGGCGTGGACATGGACCTCGTCCGCGATGAGACCGGCGGAAACGGACCCGGCGCCCAGCGTCGCACCGACGAGGCCGGGTTCCCGATTTCCGAGCTGACTCATCGCGTTGAAGAGATGAGTGACGCAGCTTGCCCCGGCGGCGAAGGCGGCCTCCGCCTCGGTCAGGGTGCAATCGGTATGACCCAGCGAGACGATGATGCCCGCCTGCGCCAGCCGCGCGATCCGGTCGGGAGTCACGTTCTCGGGCGCGACGGTCACCATCAGGTTGGGCAGACGCCGCGCGGCGTCCCGGAGGAACGCCTCGTCATCGTCGTCCATCGGGCGGATCAGGCACGGATCGTGGGCACCCTTGCGCGTGACCGACAGATGCGGCCCTTCGAGGTGGAGGCCGACGATGCCGGGCACGTTTCGCGCAATGGCCGCCTCGACCGCCTCGACCGCGGCGCGGGTCCGTTCCGGCGTGTCGGTGATCAGGGTGGGAAGCAGAGCCCGGGTGCCGGTGGTGGCATGGGCCGCGGCGATGGTCGCGAGACCCGCGACGGAGGTTTCGTCGTTGAACATCACGCCGCCGCCGCCATTGACCTGCAGATCCACGAAGCCGGGCATCAGCACACCGCGGTCGAGGAGCACGACCTCGCAATCCTCGGGCACCTCCTCCGCTCCGACGATGCCGCCGAACGTCTCCCCGTCGAGCACCAGTGCCTTGCCCTGATGCAGGTGGTGGCCGTCGAAGATCTCGGCGCCGATGTAAGCGTGCCGGGTCATACCGTCTCGGTCACCTTCCTGAGGTGGCGCGGTGCGTCCGGGTCGACGCCGCGGGCGCGCGCGACCTGCTCCACCATCGCGTAGAACGAGACGATGAGGGAAATGGGATCGGTGAGCGGATGGGCCGTGCGGATCGTCGGCAGGTGTGCGGCGCGGGACGGCCGGTCGGACGTCACGAAGACCGAGGCGCCCTTGGCCGCGATCTCGTCCGCGACGTCCACGAGCGGTTGCTCCGCCGCATCCGCCGCGGTCAGGGCGAGGACCGGGAAATCGCGATCAACGATGGAGACGGGGCCGTGCAGCACCTCCGCCGAGGAGTAGGATTCGGCGTGAAGCTGGCACGTCTCCTTGAACTTCAGCGCGGCCTCGTTGGAGATCGCGACGGCGGGGCCGCGACCGAGGGTGAAGAGCGATTGGCGGGTCTGGACCTGTTCCGCCAGCGCGCTCCAGTCGGCCCCGGCGGCGCGGTCGAGATCGGCGGGAAGCTTGCGCAGCGCGGAGAGCAGGTCGCTATCGTTCCGCCATTCCGCGAGAAGCCAGATCGCGGACACGACGGAGGTCACGAAGGTCTTGGTGGCCGCGACGCTCAGTTCCGCGCCCGCGTGGAGGTTGAGCGTATGCGAGCAGACGCGGGCCAGATCGCTGTCGGAATGGTTCGTCATCGCGAAGGTGAGCGCGCCGTTCCGGGTCGCCATCTCGGCCATGCGGACGATGTCGGGACTCTTGCCGGATTGCGAGATGCCGATGCAGGCGGTCCCGTCGAGCTTCAGATCCCGTCCGTAGATGGAGGCGACCGACGGCCCGACGGAGGCGACGGGGATGCCGCAGAGCAGTTCGCTCGCGTATTTGAAATAGGTCGCGGCATGGTCGGACGAGCCGCGGGCGACCGAGATCATGAAGGACGGGTCGCGGTCGCGCAGGGCCGAGGCGGCGGCCTTCATGGCCGCGGCGCCTTCGGTCAGGAGGTGATCGACGGCGGCGGGGATTTCGAGGATCTCGCGGCGCATGTGGGACGGGGATGTCATGACGGTTCCTTTGAGAGTCTCAGCTCGGCGACGAAATTGTAGGCGTCGCCGCGATAGAGCGATTGCGTGAACTCGGCGACCCGCCCGTTGGCGAGATAGGAGGTTCGTTCGATCCGGAGACCCGCATCGCCGATCGGCACGGCGAGAAGCTCGGCATCGGCCCGGGCCATGTTGATGGCGGAGATCGTCTGGAGAGCGCGGACGGGGCGGTGGCCCCTGCGCTCCAGGACTTCGTAGAGGGAGACCTCCACTTCCAGCGGGTTCGGCAGGATCTCGGTGGGCAGGGAGGCGCGCTCGATCGCCATGGGCTCGTCGTCCGCGAGGCGGAGCCGGACGATGCGCGCGACGCTGTCCTCCGACGACAGGCCGAGGGAGGTCATCTCCGCCGGGGAGGGCATGAACAGACCCCGTTCCAGCCAGCGGGAGGAGGAGGTCTTGCCACGCCGGGCCATGTCTTCGGAAAAGGAGGTGAGCCGCGACAGCCTCTGTTCGATCCGGTCGGGCTTCGCGGAGATGAAGGAGCCGGATCCCTGCTTCTGGACGATGGTCCCCTCGTCGGCGAGGGACTGGATCGCCTTGCGCACGGTCACGCGGGACAGGTCGGTGATCGCCGCGATCTCGCGTTCGGGGGGCAAAGGGCTGCCGGGGGCGAGGATGCCCGTGGCGACCCCGTCGTTGAGCCGCTGGCGGAGCTGCACGTAGCGCGGTCCGGCATCGGGCCGGAACCAGCCCGCGGGTGCGAGGAATTCGGCGACGCTCATGCGAGGGCTTCCATCTGTTTCAGGGTCTGCCGGGCCAGCAGAAGTGCGCCGTCGAGCGCGGTTCCCTCCGCGGGACGGATGCGGTCGCGAAAGGCGTCGCCGAGGTACGGCGCGTAGCGGGTCCCGAGGCCACCCGTGAGACAGACGACGTCATCCGCCCCGATCCCGGCGACCGTCAGACAGGCGTCGAGATAGTCCGCGCCGCGCCGCATCAGGGTGAGGCCGGACCGGTCCCCCGCATCGGCGGCGTCGAGAACCATCGGCGCGAAGGAGGCGAAGTCGCCGGGAACGGCGCGGTTGCCATAGGCGACCATGCGGGCCGGGCTGTCGCCGAAATGGGCGAGGATCGCATGGGTCAGGTCGGTCTGCGCTTCGAGGCCGTCATGGGCGAGCAGCGCGCGCTCCAGCGCGGCGCGCCCGAGCCAGGCGCCGGACGCCTGATCCCCGAGCCGCAGGCCCCAGCCGCCGTAATAGGTGATTGCAGCACCGCGCCGGGTGGCGACAAACGTGCCCGTTCCCACCGAGCACAGGGCGCCGTTCCGGGAGCCAAGGGCGCCGGAGACCGAGGTGAGCCTGTCGTCCGATACGGTGCAATGTTCGAAGGGCAGCCGGGCGGCGACCGCTGTTGCATCCGTCCCGTCCAGAACGCCCGCCAGTCCGGCATGGGCGACGCATCGGGAAGCAGGGAGATTTGCCGACCCGAGGGCGGACATGATGGCGTCGGAGAGGTTGCGAATCGCTGTCTCCCGGTCGGTCGCCACGTTGGCCGGTCCGCCCGATGCGCGCGCGATCTCCTTGCCATACGGGTCAGAGACGAGAACGCGACAGCCCGTTCCACCGCCATCGACGGCGCATAGATGGTATGTAATCTCGCGGTCCATACAATGCCTTTAACATACCTATTGCGTTCCAGAAAGCCCAAAACAGGACCAACCTGCCTATTCTGAAGCCGATATAACCCAAATTGGCTAACTCCAAAGAAATTGGTAGACAATAGGTATTAGTTAGGTATGGTCGATCGAAACCGGGAGAATCGACATGCAGGGCATGGTGAAACAGGGGGAGGATCGAGCCATCGACGCGCTGCGCCGGTCGGATGCGCTCTCCGTCATGCTGGCTTCCCATCTCGACGCCGTCGCGTCCGTCGCCCCGGCACAACCGGCCCTCGATGCCGCGGCGGACGCGATGGCGGCGACGCTGCTGCGCGGGGCGACGCTCTTCTACGTCGCCGCGGGAAGTTCGGGGCTCATGGCGCTGGCGGATGCGAGCGAATTGCCAGGCACGTTCGGGATCGCGCCGTCGCAGATCCGCGTCTGCATGGCCGGGGGTGTCCCCGTCGACGGCATCATGCCCGGACATACCGAGGACGATCCGGAGGCGGCTCATGCGGGAGTGCAGGATATGCGGCCGGGTGATCTGGCCGTCGTCGTCAGTGCCAGCGGGACGACCCCATATGCGCTCGCCTTTGCCGAGGCTGCGCGGGCGCAGGGCCACACAGTCGTCGCAATCGCGAACGTCGCGGGATCCCCGCTGCTGGCTACGGCCGATGTACCGATTACCCTGTCCACGGCTCCGGAAGTCGTCGAGGGATCCACCCGGCTCGGGGCGGCCACGGCGCAGAAGGTCGCGCTGAACATGATTTCGACCCAGGCCGGGATCCTGCTGGGGCATGTGCATGAGGGGATGATGGTCAATCTCAACCCCGACAACATCAAGCTGCGCAAGCGGGCGGCGGCCATCGTGGCGAAGATCGCGACCGTCCCCGGAGCCGAGGCCGAACGCGCGCTGGACGCAGCGGAACACGACACGAAACTCGCCATTCTTATCGCGTCGGGGGCGGCAATGCCCCGGGCGCGGGAACTCCTGTCGCAGGCGGGGGGACGGCTGGGCGAATGCCTGCCGCTTCTCGCCGCCGAAATCACGATCCGAAACTGACTGCCAACCAAGGGAGAGACCAATGAAATCCACGACTCTGAAGGGCGCGCTGCTCGCCACGACGCTTCTGGGCGCGACGGCGGCCACGGCGCAGGATGTCACGCTGACCATCGAAAGCTGGCGCAACGACGACCTCGCCATCTGGCAGGACGACATCATCCCGGCTTTCGAGGCTGACAATCCGGGCATCAAGATCAACTTCACGCCATCCGCCCCGGCCGAATACAACGCGGTGCTGAACTCCAAACTCGATGCGGGCTCGGCGGGCGACATCATCACCTGCCGACCGTTCGACGCGTCGCTGGCGCTCTACGATGCCGGTCACCTCGCCGATCTGAGCGATCTCGACGGCATGGCGAACTTCTCGGACGTGGCCAAGGCCGGCTGGTCCACGGATGACGGCAGCGCCACCTACTGCATCCCGATGGCCGCCGTGATCCACGGCTTCATCTACAACAAGGAGGCCTTCGAGGAAGTCGGCGTCGAGGTTCCGACGACCGAAGCGGAGTTCTTCGCCGTGCTGGAGGCCTTCAAGGAGGATGGCTCCTACATCCCGATGGCGATGGGCACGAACGACCAGTGGGAAGCGGCCACGATGGGTTACAACAACATCGGCCCGAACTACTGGAAGGGCGAGGAGGGCCGCGCGGCCTTGCTGGCCGGTGAGCAGAAGCTGACCGACGAAGGCTGGGTCGCGCCGTTCCGGCAACTCGCCAAGTGGGGCGAGTACCTTGGTGACGGTTACGAGGCGCAGACCTATCCCGACAGCCAGAACATCTTCACCCTCGGGCGGGCCGCGATCTATCCGACCGGATCGTGGGAGATCAGCGGCTTCAACACGCAGGCCGATTTCGAGATGGGGGCGTTCCCGCCGCCCGTCGCCGCCGCGGGCGACACCTGCTACATTTCCGACCATACCGATATCGGCATCGGCATGAACGCGGCGACCGAAAACCCCGAGGCGGCGAAGACCTTCCTCAACTGGGTCGCCTCGTCGGAATTCTCGACCATCTTCGCGAACGCGCTGCCGGGGTTCTTCCCGCTGTCGGACGCGGCGGTGGAGCTTGAGGATCCGCTGGCGCAGGAATTCATCTCCTGGCGCGAGGACTGCGAAAGCTCGATCCGCTCGACCTACCAGATCCTGTCGCGCGGAACGCCGAACCTCGAGAACGACACCTGGAACGCGAGCGTCGCGGTCATCAAGGGCGAAGAGACGCCCGAGGATGCGGCCCAGCGCCTGCAGGACGGTCTCGCGAGCTGGTACGCGCCGCAGCAATAAGCTCGGCCCGTACCGAGATCCCGGGCGATCCTCCCCGCCCGGGATCGAAACCTGCCTCCCCCCCATCCCTAGGAGACGCGCGATGGCGACCCCTGCGAAAAGCACGTTCCGATGGCATATCGCGGTTTTCCTCGCGCCCGCCGTCCTCGTCTACACGGCGGTGATGATCTACCCGCTCTTCAACACGCTGCGCCTGTCGTTCTTCTCCGAGATCGAGCAGGAGCGCGTCTGGGTCGGCCTGCAGAACTTCCGGACTTTGTTCGGAGACGCGGTCTGGTCGGATCAGTTCTGGAACGCGCTGGGCAACAATGCCTGGTTCTTCGTGATCCACATGCTGGTGCAGAACCCGATCGGCGTCGCTTTGGCCGCGATCCTGTCCTCGCCCACCCTGCGTTTCTCCGCCTTCTACCGGTCGGCGATCTTCATCCCGACGATCCTGTCCTTCGTGATCGTGGGCTTCGCCTGGAAACTGATCCTGTCGCCGATCTGGGGCATAGCACCCGGGATGCTCGAGGCGATCGGGCTGAAGTTTCTCTACCAGCCTTGGCTGGGCAAGGAGGAATACGCCCTGACGACGCTCAGCCTCGTGTCGGTCTGGCAATATGTCGGCATCCCGATGATGCTGATCTACGCCGCGCTCCTGTCCATTCCGGGCGAGATCCTGGAGGCGGGCGAATGCGATGGCCTGACCGGCATGTCCGCCTTCTGGAAAATCAAGCTGCCGCTGATCCTGCCCTCGATCGGGATCATCTCGATCCTGACCTTCGTGGCGAACTTCAACGCCTTCGACCTGATCTACGCGGCCCAGGGGGCGCTGGCGGGGCCGGACTTCTCGACCGACATCCTCGGCACGTTCATGTACCGGACGTTCTTCGGTTTCCAGCTTCAGCTCGGCGATCCGCATATGGGGTCGGCCATCGCGTCGGCCATGTTCGGGATCATCCTGATCGGCGTGTGCCTCTACCTCTTCGGCATCCAGCGCCGCCTTCGCAGCTACCAGTTCTGAGGAGCGAGACGATGAACAAGGCCCGCCGCAATCCCGGCACGACCATCGCCGCCCACGGCATCCTGATCGCCTATACGATGATCGCGCTGTTCCCGGTCTTCGTGATCCTGATCAACAGCTTCAAGACGCGAAAGGCGATCTTCCGGGAGCCGCTCGCGCTGCCGGATGCCGAGAGCTTCTCGATGATCGGCTACCAGACGGTGCTGAAGCAGGGGGATTTCTTCCTCTACTTCCAGAACTCGATGATCGTGACCGTCGTATCCTTGACCCTGATCCTTCTGTTCGGGGCGATGGCGGCCTTCGCGCTGGCCGAGTACCGGTTCAAGGGCAACACGCTGATGGGGCTCTATCTTGCGCTCGGGATCATGATCCCGATCCGGATCGGCACGGTGGCGATCCTCGAGATGATGGTCTCGACCGGGCTGGTGAATACGCTGACGGCGCTGATCCTGGTCTATACGGCGCAGGGCCTGCCGCTCGCGGTCTTCATCCTGTCGGAATTCATGAAAGGGGTCAGCGACGATCTCAAGAATGCGGGCCGGATCGACGGGTTGAGCGAGTACAAGATCTTCTTCCGCCTCGTCCTGCCGCTGGTGCGCCCAGCCATGGCGACCGTCGCGGTCTTCAACATGATCCCGATCTGGAACGACCTCTGGTTCCCGCTGATCCTCGCGCCGTCGGAGGAGGTGAAGACCCTCACCCTCGGCAGTCAGGTCTTCATCGGCCAGTTCGTGACCGACTGGAACGCCGTGCTCTCGGCGCTGTCGATGGCGATCCTGCCGGTCATGGTCCTCTATGTGATCTTCTCGCGGCAGCTTATCCGCGGCATCACCTCGGGGGCGGTCAAGTGAGGGTCCTGATCGCAGGTTTGGGCAATATGGGGCGGGCCCACGCACTGGCTCATCACGCCCGCCCGGATACGGAGATCGTGGGGCTGGTCAACCGGTCCGCTGTCGACCTGCCGCCCGGGCTTCGCGACTACCCGTTGTTCCACGGCTTCGCGGCGGCGCTGGCCGAGACCAGACCGGACCTCGTCGTGATCGCGACCTATACGGACACCCATGCCGACTATGCCATCGCGGCGATGGAGGCGGGCGCCCATGTCTTCGTCGAGAAGCCGCTCGCTGGAGCGGTCGCCGATGCCGAACGGGTGGTGGAGGCCGCGACGCGCCTGAACCGGAAGCTCGGCGTCGGCTATATCCTGCGCCACCATCCAAGCTGGCAGCGTCTGGTCGCGGAGGCGCGGAATCTCGGCGGGCCCTACGTCTTTCGCCTCAACCTCAATCAGCAATCCGACGGGCCCACCTGGGAGACGCACAAGGCGCTGATGCGGACGACCTCGCCGCTGGTCGATTGCGGCGTCCATTACGTCGACGTGATGTGCCAGATCACGGACGCGGCGCCCGTCCGGGTGACCGGAATGGGTCTGCGCCTGTCGGACGAGATCGCCGAGGACATGTACAATTACGGTCAGCTCCAGGTCGTCTTCGACGACGGATCCGTCGGCTGGTACGAGGCCGGATGGGGGCCGATGATGTCGGAGACCGCGTTCTTCGTGAAGGACGTGGTCAGTCCGAACGGTGCCGTCTCGATCACCGACGGCAATCGGGGTGCGTCGGACGATGTCGACGGCCACACCAAGGTCGGCGGCCTTCTCGTGCATCGTCCTGGTGCCGACCGGCGGATCGATCTGCCGGACGAGCCGGGTCACCAGGACCTGTGCGACGCCGAACAGGCGTGGATCGTCGACGCCATTCGGGACGATGCCGACCTGACCCGCCACATGGGCGACGCGGTGCAGTCGCTCCGCATCTGCCTTGCCGCGGATGAAAGCATCCGCACCGGCCAATCCATCCTTCTGGGAGAGACAGCATGACCGCACTGAAGCTCGAGAACGTCAACAAATCCTTCGGTTCCGTTCACGTCCTGAAGGACATCAACCTGACCGTCGAGGAGGGCGAGTTCGTCGTATTCGTCGGCCCGTCAGGCTGTGGGAAGTCCACGCTACTCCGGGTCATCGCCGGGCTGGAGGATGCCAGCAGCGGGACGGTCATGATCGGGGGCGACGTCGTGAACGCCGTGCCGCCAGCCAAACGGGGCATCGCGATGGTGTTCCAGTCCTACGCGCTCTACCCGCACCTGACGGTGAAGGACAACATGGGGCTCGGCCTCAAGCAGGAGGGTCAGGCCAAGGCCGTGGTGGAGGAGCGGGTGGGCAAGGCGAGCCGGATGCTGGACCTCGACGACTATCTTGGCCGGCGGCCCTCTGAATTGTCGGGCGGTCAGCGTCAACGCGTCGCCATCGGCCGGGCCATCGTGCGGGAGCCGAAGCTGTTCCTGTTCGACGAGCCGCTGTCCAATCTCGACGCGGCACTGCGCATGAACACGCGGGTGGAGATTGCGGCCCTGCACCGGACGCTGTCGGCCTCGATGATCTACGTCACCCACGACCAGATCGAGGCGATGACCCTCGCCGACAAGATCGTCGTCCTGCGGGACGGGCGGATCGAACAGATCGGCTCCCCGATGGAACTCTACAACAATCCGGCCAACCGGTTCGTGGCGAGCTTCCTCGGATCGCCGTCGATGAACTTCCTCGACCGCTCGGTCGCGGGCCTTCCGGACGGGCGAACCCTCGGCATCCGACCGGAGCATCTGAATATCCGCGAGGGGGGCCAGATCGAGGGGGAGGTCACCCATGTGGAACGTCTCGGTGGCGATACCAACCTGCTGGTCCGAACGGCGCAGGGCGAGATCCTGACCGTCCGGCTCTTCGGTCAGAACGGGACAGAGGTGGGCGCGAAGATCGGCCTGGGGTTCGAGTCGCAGAACGCTTTCTATTTCGACGGCGAGGACGCCCGCGTCCTGCCGCAGGCCGCCTGAACCGAATCACCAAAACCCGTAATTTGGAAAGGGGTCGCGGACACGTCTTCCGCGGCCCCTTTTCTTTGTTTCACTTCTAATGACTTACGCCGATTCCAATATTGTCCGGCATTATAATTGATTTTGTCCTACATTAAGAATATAGATTGGAAAGACCGGATGAAGGAGGGACGTGCCTTGACAGACCTGGCCCCCAAGAGAGGCAAGGGCGAACCGCGAGACATCGCGGATGCGCTCGCTATTCTGCCACCCGGAAGCACCAGCCGGGACGTTCTCGAGGCGCTCTCGTGCATGATCGAGGTCAACGGTCTCACGGTCGGCGACCGCCTTCCGCCGGAAGTCGAGATCGCCCGCAGGCTCGGTATCGGTCGCGCCAAGGTGCGCGAAGCCCTGACCGCCTGGCAGAACATGGGGATCGTCGTTCGCAACAAGAAGGCGGGCACCCATCTGGCGGCGGAGGTCTCGTCGAACGCGATCCACCTGCCCGTGACCTTCAAGCTCGAAGCCGAGAGCCTCCTGCGCACCCATGCCGTCCGGCGACCGCTGGAGATCGAGACGGTCCGCCTCGCCGCGCAGAACCGCAGCGAGCGGGACGAGAAGATCATCCTCGCCCGCGCGGCGGAACTCATGGCGTCCTACGAGGCGCAGGAGGACTGGCGCGCGGCGGATTACCGGTTCCATGCCGCCCTTCAGGAAGCCTGCGGCAACCCGCTTTTCGGACAGATCATCCAGCAGATCCAGCAGGTGTTCAACGAGGTCTACGAGGCGCCCTTCGGCCAGCCGCATCTGGGCCAGGCGACGATCCCGCTGCATCTTCCGCTGGCCCATGCGGTCGCGTCCGGCAACCAGGCCTACGCAATCCGGATCATGGAAGAGATCATGAGCATGGTCGAATCCGAAATACGCCACGTGATCGAGAGACGGAATGCCTGAAGCCACGAATATCGCGACCCTCCTTGCCGCCGTTCTGCCCGACGAGGACGGTGCGGCGACGCCACCGATCGTCCAGACGTCCCTGTTTACCTTCGACACCTATCGGGATTTCGAGGACCGGATGGCGGGCCGGTCCGGGGCCGCGCTCTACACGCGGGTCCAGAACCCGACCGTCGCCGCCTTCGAGGGCCTGATCGCCGGGACCGAGGCGGGCGAGGCCGCGATCGGCTTCGCGTCCGGCATGGCGGCGATCTCCTCCACCCTGCTGGCCTTCCTCAAGCCGGGCGACAGGATCGCCTGCGTCGAGCATGTCTATCCCGATACGTTCCGGTTGATGGAGCGGCTGCTGCGTCCGTTCGGGATCGTGATCGACTACTATCCGCCGTCCCGGTTCGAGGAGGATGCCGCGCTTCTGGACGGCGTCGCCGTGGCCTATCTCGAAAGCCCGTCCTCCGTCGTGTTCCAGCCGCTGGACCTGCCGCGAGTCGTCGGACATGCGAAGCGCCATGGCGCGTTGACGATGATCGACAATTCCTGGGCGAGCCCCGTGTTCCAGCGGCCCCTGATATCCGGCGTCGATATCGTCCTGCATTCGGCATCGAAATACATCTCGGGTCACTCCGATACCGTCGCGGGTGTCGTGATCTCCTCCGACGCCCATATCGCCCGGATACGCGATCTGACGTTGCCGCTGCTGGGGGCCAAGCTCGCGCCGTTCGAGGCGTTCCTACTCACCCGGGGCCTGCGCACGCTTGCGGCGCGGATGGAGCGGCACGAGGCGACGGCGAACCTGTTCGTGGACCGGCTGGGCGCGTTGGCCCAGATCCGCCGAGTCAATTCCCCGGCAGCGAACGAAGTTCCGGGGCTGACGGGTCGGTCTGGCCTGATGTCGATCGAGTTCGACGACAGCGTCGATATCCCGCGTTTCTCTGATGCGCTGAAGTATTTCCGTCTCGGCGTGAGTTGGGGCGGCTTCGAAAGCTTGATCCTGCCGGCCCGGATCGGGCTCGCGCAGGCGGGCGAGCAGAACTCCATGCAGAAGTTCGGCGTTTCTCCGAACCTCGTGCGCCTCAATCTGGGGCTGGAGGATGCGGAAGACCTCTGGGCGGATTTCGAGGCTGCCCTGTCCGAGAGCACGGCCTAAGGCGGGCCGGACGTCACCATACCAATCCACGAAGCGAAGGGAGGATAACATGAAACATTTTCTGACGGGGCTCTCCGCCGCCGGCATCCTGATGGGATCGACCGCCTATGCGGAGACGAGCCTCAAGCTGGTCGAGGTGATCACCAGCCCGGAACGCACCGAGGTGCTTCAGGGGCTCGTCGACGCGTACGAGGCCGCAAATGACGGCGTGACCGTCGAGATCGTCTCGCTGCCCTGGGGCAGCGCGTTCGAGAAGCTGGCGACCATGGTCGCCGGTGGCGACGTTCCCGACATCGTCGAGATGCCCGACCGCTGGGCCGCGCTCTATGCCGGTTCCGGCCAACTCGCGTCGCTGGCCGATTATGTCGAGGGCTGGGAGCATGGCGGGACCCTGACCCAGAAGTCCGTCGATATGGGGAGCCAGGCGGGCGACCTCTACATGATCCCCTACGGTTTCTACCTGCGGGCGATGTTCTACAACAAGAAGCTGCTGGCGGAGGCCGGTGTCGATTCGCCGCCCGCCACCATGGCGGAATTCGCCGAAGCCGCGGCCGCCGTGTCCGAGCTGGAGGGCAAGTCCGGTTACTGCCTGCGCGGCGGACCGGGTGGCCTGAACGGCTGGATCATGATGGCCGCCACCATGAACGGCTCCAACGAGTTCTTCACCGAGGACGGCCAGTCGCGCCTCAACGAACCGGGTTCGGTCGAGGGCATCCAGTTCATGATGGACCTCTACCAGAGCGGGAGCGCGCCGCGCGACAGCGTCAGCTGGGGCTTCAACGAGATCGTCGCGGGCTTCTATTCCGGCACCTGCGCGTTTCTCGACCAGGATCCGGACGCCCTGATCGCCGTGGCCGAACGGATGCCGGCGGAGGATTTCGCCGTCGTGCCGATGCCGGTCGGCCCGTCGGGCAAGGCGTTCCCGACCATCGGCTTCGCGGGCTGGTCGATGTTCGAGACGACCGAGCACAAGGACGAAGCCTTCGGCCTGATCGCGCATCTTTCCGCCCCGGAGGCCAACGCGGTCTGGGCCAAGCGCGTCGGCGTCATCCCGATCCACGAGGGCGCCGATCAGGACCCCTACTTCCAGACCGAGCAGTTCAAGGGCTGGTTCGACACGCTCAATGGCGAACAATACGTGCCGACCGTGATGCCCACCTATCTGGAGCAGTTCGGCTACTTCGCCGACAGCATCGCGCTGGAATCGAGCCAGGAGGCGCTGCTGGGCCAGCGGACCGCGCAGGACGTGGCCGACGAATGGGCGGCGTTCCTGACCGACGAATACGCCAAGTGGAAAGCGGCGCAGTGATCGCGCGCGCCCAGACCAAGTCCGTGCCCGGGGGAACCCGGGCACGACGCTCGCTCTACCTGCAATATCTGGTCGAGCCGTTTCTCTACCTGTCGCCGGCGATCCTTCTGATCGGGGCGGTCATGATGGTGCCGCTCATCGTCGGCATCTCCTATTCCTTCCAGTCCATCGAATTGCTGAAGCCGTTCAACACCGGTTGGGTCGGCTTCGAGAACTATTCCGCGCTCTGGAGCGACCGGAAATTCTGGATCGCGCTGGAGAACACGTTCTTCTGGACGTTCTGGTCGATCACCTTCCAGTTCCTGCTGGGCCTCGGGCTGGCCATGCTCCTGAACACGCAATTCTACGGGAAGAAGCTCTTCCAGGCGTTGGTCTTCCTGCCCTGGGCCGTGCCGACCTTCCTGTCGGCGCTGACCTGGGCCTGGCTGTTCAACCCGGTGATCGGCCCCCTGCCGCATTGGCTTGCGGGGATCGGCCTTCTGTCGGAGCCCTACAACATCCTCGGCGATCCGGACCTCGCGATGTGGGGCCCGATCACGGCGAATATCTGGTTCGGCGTTCCGTTCTTCGCGATCACGCTGCTGGCGGCGCTGCAATCCATTCCCGGCGAGCTCTACGAGGCAGCCGAGATGGACGGCGCGACCGCATGGCAGACCTTCACCAAGATCACCCTGCCGTTTCTCGCCCCGATGATCGCCATCACGGTCATGCTGCGCACCATCTGGATCGCCAATTTCGCCGACCTGATCTTCGTGATGACCGGAGGCGGACCCGCGAACTCGACGCAGATCCTGTCCACCTACATATTCACGACCGCGTTCCGGAGGCTGGACTTCGGATATGCGTCCACCATCGCGGTGGCCCTCCTGTTCATCCTGCTGATCTACGCCGTGGTCCTGCTTTGGCTGCGCAAGAAACTCGTCCGGATCTAGGGAGGCGTCCATGTCCATCGTCGCACGTCGCAATCCGGTCCTCGCCGTCGGAAAATACGCGGCCCTCGCCTTCTACCTGACCTTCGCGCTCTTCCCGCTCTACTGGCTGCTGAAGATCGCGCTGACGCCGGATGCGCTGATCTTCAGCGAGGGGACGCGACTGATCCCCTCCGCCTTCACCTTCGACAACTTCACGACGGTGATCTTCCAGACGGACTTCCTGGCGTATTTCCGTAACTCCCTGATCGTTTCCCTTACCACGGCGTTCTTCACGACGCTGATCGCGGCGGGCGCGGGCTACGCATTCTCCCGCTTCGTCTTCTCGGGCAAGAAAATCATCATCGCGGTCATGCTCATCACCCAGATGTTCCCGCTGCTGATGATCATCGCGCCGATCTACAAGATCGTGGCGCAGCTCGGCCTTCTCAACTCGCTCACCAGCCTCATCATCGTCTACACCGCATTCAACATCCCCTTCGCCACCTTCCTGATGCAGTCCTTCTTCGACGGCATCCCCAAGGACCTGGAGGAGGCGGCGATGATGGATGGCTGCACCCGCTTTCAGGCGCTGCGAAAAGTGGTGTTCCCGCTGACCCTGCCGGGTCTGGGCGCCACGCTGGGCTTCGTCTTCACCGCCGCCTGGTCGGAGCTGCTCTTCGCGCTGATGCTGATCTCCCGGAACGACGCCATGACCTTTCCGGTCGGCCTTCTGACCTTCGTGTCGAAGTTCTCGGTGGATTGGGGGCAGATGATGGCCGCGGGCGTTCTGGCGCTGATCCCGAGCTGTCTCTTCTTCATCTTCATTCAACGCTACCTCGTGCAGGGCCTCACGTCCGGCGCGGTCAAGGGATAGGGGACCGATATGGCACGCATCGAACTGCGCGACGTGATGAAGCGGTACGGGGCCGTCGAGGTCCTGCGCGACATCGACCTCGACATCGCGGATGGGGAGTTCATCGTCCTCGTCGGACCCTCCGGCTGCGGGAAGTCCACGCTCCTGCGCATGATCGCGGGGCTGGAACCGATCACCGGTGGCGATTTTCTGATCGACGGGGAACGGATGAACGACGTACGTCCGCGGGACCGCGACATCGCGATGGTGTTCCAATCCTACGCGCTCTACCCGCATATGGATGTCGCCCGGAATATGGGTTTCTCGATGGAGATCCGGAAGGATCCGTCCGCGGATCGCAAGTCCCGAGTCGCGAAGGCCGCCGAGACGCTGGGCCTGTCGCAGCTTACGGATCGCCTGCCCAAGGCGCTGTCCGGCGGTCAGCGCCAGCGGGTTGCCATGGGCCGCGCCATCATCCGAGACCCGCGCGCCTTCCTGTTCGACGAGCCGCTCTCGAACCTCGACGCCGCCCTGCGCGTCGAGATGCGGCTGGAGATCGCGCGCCTGCACCAGAGCCTCGGGGCGACGATGATCTACGTCACCCACGACCAGGTCGAGGCCCTGACACTGGCGGACCGGATCGTCGTGCTCGATGGCGGCGATATCCAGCAGGTCGGAAGCCCGCTCGACCTCTACGAGCGGCCCGCCAACAAGTTCGTGGCCCAGTTCATCGGCTCGCCGACGATGAATATCCTGCCCGTCACGGGGGGTGATGCGGGCGTGACGATACGGAACGGGACGACCATCGCCCTGCCGCATCTGCCGGACACGTTGCAGGCGGTCGAGCTGGGCATCCGTCCCGAACATATCGACGTCGTGGACCCTGACGCCGCCGACTTCGTCGCCATGGCGGACGTGGTCGAGCATCTCGGCTCGGACACCAACATCTACGCCGATGTCGAGGGCCTGGGATCCCTGATGGTCCGCAAGCACGGCAATATCCCGGCCCGGCCCGGCGACCGGCTGGGATTAAGGGTGCAGACGGAACACGCCCATATCTTCGCCGCTGACGGGACCGCATTGCGGCGCGTTTCCGCGATGGCCGCGTGATCGGCCAGGAATTTACCGTCCGAACAGTTCCGGAGCGGTGTCATTCGTCAAAGGCCGGGACGCGACGACCCCGGACATGACGTCCCTCACCAGCATGTCGTAAACCCGGCCGCTGCGGGCCGTGACCGCGGCGGCGATCCTCGGCCATTCCGTCGTGCATCCGGAGTTCCTACAGGCCGCTCCGGCCGACGATGTACGTTTGCCTCGACGGCCATTCCGGATCGGTTCGCCCCCGAATGTCCCGGCTGGACGAAGACGATCCGGACAAGCCTTCGGCACCGACAAACCTGCAACGCTGGCAGCCGAACCACGATACGCCGGTCAACCCTACCCTGACCCGACACGGCTCAACTCGCGAGCACGTTTCGGAACAACCATGGATCACCTTCGTCGATATCCTCGGGGAATTGCTGCCATCGGTCCTGCAACGGGGTCCAGTCCGTGTAGTGAGCCTCCACCGGGCCCAGATATGGCGACTGGATCTCGAGGCAGCGGACGTGGTCGATCTCGTCGGTCTCGACGATGCCCGAACCGGGATTCTCCAGCGCCCAGACCATGCCCGCGAGGACGGCGGACGTGACCTGAAGTCCGGTCGCATTCTGATCCGGGGCGAGTCGCCGTGCCTCCGTGTTCGACAGGCGGGAGCCGTACCAGAGCGCATTCTTCGCATGACCGAAGAGAAGGACCCCCAGCTCGTCCACACCCTCCACGATCTCCTCCTCGCCGAGGATATGATGCCCCGTCTGCTGGCGTCCGGAACCGAACATCTCGTGCAGCGACAGCACCGCGTCGTCGCAGGGGTGATAGGCGTAATGGCAGGTCGGTCGGTATTCGGGCCAGGAGCCGGTCCCGATCGTGTAGTAGTCCGCGATCCCGATGGCCTCGTTATGCGTGACGAGGAACCCGAATTGCGGACCCGGGGTCGGGCACCAGGAATGAACGCGGGTGATGGCGCCGGGCCGGTTGATCCAGATGGCGGACTGGCACCCCGTGCCGTGGCGGCGGGCATTCTCGGGGAACCACGTCTCATGCGTGCCCCAGCCGAGTTCGGCGGGCTGAAAGCCCTCGGCGATGAACCCCTCGACGGACCAGGTGTTCACGAACACGTCGCGGGGGCGGGGGGCGAGCCGCGCCTGGGTATCGCGCTCGGCGATGTGCAATCCCTTGACCCCCAGCCCCTGCATCAGCCGCGCCCAGCCGGCGCGGTCCGTCGGAGCCGTTGCGTCGGCGCCGGTATCCAAGGCCAGCCGCAGGAGCGCCGCCTTCACGAACCACGACACCATCCCGGGATTGGCCCCGCAGCAGGAGACGGCGGTGGTCCCGCCGGGATTCGCGGCCTTCTCGTCGCGAACCGCCTGCCGCAGGGCGTAGTTGGTGCGCCGCGCGTTGGACTCGGTCTCGAAATAGAACCCGGCCCAGGGTTCGACGACGGTGTCGATATACGGCACACCCCGCGCCCGGCAGTGGCGCATCAGATCGAGGCTGGACGTATCGACCGAGAGGTTGACGCAGAACCCTTCGCCCGGGGTCAGAACCTCGTCCAGCACAGACCGGTAGTTCTCGGGCGTCAGCGCCACTTTCCGATGGGCGATGCCCCGTGCGGCCAGTTCGGCGCAGGCCGTATCCGATGGCTCGATCACGACGAGACGGTCCCGGTCGTACTCGAAATGCCGCTCGATCAGAGGCAGGGTCCCGCGCCCGATGGATCCGAAACCGATCATCACGATCGCGCCGGGGATCGCGGCGTAGGGGCGGTGTGCGCCGACTGCGTCTGTCATCGGACCCTCGAATGCCGGTTGCCGAGGCGGCGTGTCCCACAGCGTCGGCTTCGGGTCAAACCAAGGGGCCGCCGAAAGCTGTTCTGAACGCGAGCCCGTCGGGGGGCAAGCGGGAGCGGCATGACCTCGATCCCATTTCTCGTCGACACCCGGCGGCCCATTGCCCGGCGGCCGAGCGACGCCGAACGAAAAAGGGCCGCCCCGAAGGACGGCCCCGATCCTGTCTGCGCGCGAAGATCAGTTCTGCGCGTAATATTCGATGACGAGGTTCGGCTCCATCATGACCGGGTAGGGTACGTCGCCCAGACCCGGGGCGCGCACGAACGTAGCGGTCATCTTGGAATGGTCGGCTTCGATGTAGTCGGGCACGTCCCGTTCGGCCAGGCCCACGGCCTCCAGCACGATGGCGAGCTGGCGCGACTTCTCGCGCACGGTGACCACGTCGCCTTCCTTGACCCGGTAGCTGGGAATGTTGACCCGCTTGCCGTTCACCTCGACATGGCCGTGGTTCACGAACTGGCGCGCGGCGAAGACGGTCGGCACGAATTTGGCGCGATAGACGACGGCGTCGAGACGACGCTCCAGCAGGCCGATCAGGTTCTCGCCGGTGTCACCCTTGACCCGGGCGGCTTCGACATAGATCTTCTTGAACTGCTTCTCGGTCAGGTCGCCGTAATAACCTTTCAGCTTCTGCTTGGCGCGAAGCTGCAGGCCGAAATCGGACATCTTGCCCTTGCGGCGCTGACCGTGCTGGCCCGGGCCGTATTCGCGGCGGTTGACCGGCGATTTCGGGCGGCCCCAGATATTCTCGCCCATGCGGCGGTCGAGCTTGTACTTGGCAGAGGTGCGTTTGGTCACCGTCTGATCTCCTTCATATGTGAAGGGCGTTGTCCTTCGGGCTTTCGCCCCGACAGGCATCCCCTCGCGGGGGCCGCCAACACCAATGGAAGCCGCCGTCTAGAAGGGGGGGCGGGGGGTGTCAAGCCGGAGGCCGGAACGGAAGCGGGCGGACGGGTCGTTGCCCGTCCGCCCGAACCTGTATCGTCGGCGCATCGCGGGAAACCCGCGGCATTCGACGGACCTGCCCCATTCGAAGCCGGTTGTTCTTATGATTGTTTCGGCCACTGCCCGACCGCTGACAGAGCAATAGCAGGTCGGTGATTCGCGCGTCAAACACTGATTCGCGAATCGGTTGGAATTATCGCGAATTCGCCTCGACCCCGCTCGCGTAGATCAGCCGATCCGTATCGTAGCCGTTGAAATCCAGAACGGCGCGCGCCGCTTCCAGCCGATCCGGGGATATGTCCGCCTCCCGGTTCAGGATCCAGCCCGCCCGGCCGTCCGGCTGCCCGAGCACGGCGGTCCGGTAATCGGCATCCGTCCAAAGCACCCAGAGCGGGGCCGAGAACGGCACGCCGGTCAGTTCCACCTTGAGGCGGCCCGGTCCCGTGACCTCCGCCGTGCCGGTGATCGCGCGGAGCGTCGCGCCGTCCGGACCGAGACAGGAATTCCGCAACCGCAGGGTGTCGCCCACCGGCGTCGCGTATTCGGCGAGCGACCCGGCGCAGCCGTTCTGAAACGGGACGGGAAACCGGGCCACCTCGTACCAGCGTCCGGCATATCGGGCCGGATCGAAGTCGGCCTTGGAGGCGATGGGGACGGACAGGTCGCGATAGGCCGGGAGGAACGGGGCCACCGCGGCGGCGCAGGCAGTCAGCAGGGCCGCCGTCACGAGGAGCGCGAATACGGCCTTCATCGCGGCATCGGGATTTCGACCATCGGCTGTCCGGCGAGGATAGCGCGCGCCCCTGCACCCATCAGGTCCGCGAGTGCCGCGTCCCGGGACTGCAACCCGCCGGTATAGGTGCCGTAGGCGGGCATGATGAGCCGATGCGCGTCCCGCAGGAAACACGGCCGCGAGACGGGACGTCCCCGGACCGAAAGCTGCGCCTTGGGATGGTAATGGCCCGAGATCTCGAACCGGTCTCCATGGAAACCGGCGGGGCCGGTGGCGATATGGCAGAAGGTGAGGGGCCCCAACGCAAGGCAATCCTCGGACTGTCCCGGTAGTCCAGCGGGAGCGGGGTCGTGATTGCCCGTGATCCAGGTCCAGTCCCGCCCGGTCGTCAGACGCGCGATCCAGTCCCGATGATCGCCCGAAAGGGCCGTGGCGGCGGCGAGATCGTCGAAGCTGTCCCCGAGGGAGATCACGTGGTGCGGCCCGGTGGCGAGGATGTCGTCCTGCAAGCGCCGCAACGTGTCGGTCACCTCGTAGGGCGGAAGCAGGCGTCCGTCGCGCCGCGCGATCCGCTCGGACTTGCCCAGATGCAGGTCGCTGACGACGAGGACATCCCGCGCAGGCCAGTGCAGAGCACCGGATGCCCGCGCCACCAGACGCTCGCCCGCGAAGTCGAAGGAATGGCCGTTCTCCATGCGTTCCGGTGAATCACGAGTAATGCGGTCGCGCAAGGGGCCACGACGCTCCCGGCCCTGGTTCGCGCCCTGCGTCACTCCAGACTGAGCCCAGCCTCCGCCATCAGCTTCGCAGCCTCCTCCTCCAGCAGACGTCCTTCGGCCCGCCCCCGGATCGGCACGATGCCGCGCTCCAGAAACAGCGGCGCGGCTAGCGGGGTGACCCGGTCGAGGTCGAGCTGATCTATGCGGTCCCCGACTGTCTCGAGCAGGAGTTCGACCCGGCCGAAATCGATATGGCCGCGCATCGCCTCCTCCTCCGTGATCTTGAGCATCAGGTGATCCGGATCGTAGCGGTGGAGCGTGTCGTAGAGGATGTCCGACGAGAATGTCGCCTGCCGCCCGGAGGACCGCTTGCCGGGGAAGTTCCGCTCGATCAGGCCCGCGATGATCGCCGCGTTGCGGAAAGTCCGCTTCATCACGGCATTGCCTTTCAGCCAGCTGTCGAGCGCGTCCCGCACGCTCCCCACGCGAAGAAACGCCGCGACGTCCGGCACCGGCCTCAGGCCCGTGATCAGCGCGGCATAATCGGTACACACGAAGGTGAGCGGCTCCAGCCCGGCCTCCTCCATCCCCTTGGTGATCAGCAGCGCGAGCGTCTGATGCGCGTTGCGACCCGCGAAGCCGTAGATGCAGATGTGGTGCCGACCGTCCCGCGGGAACGTCTCGATCAGCAGACGGCCCGGTTCGGGCATCCGGGAATTGGCGACCTGCAGGTCGAGCCAGGCCCGGGTATGGTCCGGAAAGGCGGAGAAATCCCCACCATGCAGGATACGCTGGATCCGTTCGGCCAGCTGCACCGAGGTCGCCCATTTGTACCCGATGAAAGTTGCGATCCGCGGCTCCTTGTTGGGGTTCGGACTGACCTCCACGGTCATCTCGCGCATGTTCTCGTAGCGCACGACCTGGCCACCCATCAGGAAGGTATCGCCAGCCGTCAGCGTGTTCGCGAACCCCTCCTCGATCTCGCCCAACGGGAAGCCGCCGCGGCCCTTGAACCGGACCTTCAGCGTGTCGGTGTCGATGATCGTGCCGAGATTCATGCGGATCTGCCGGGCCGCCCGGGGGTCGCGCAGGCCCCAGATGCCCGGCGCACGCTCCTTGAGCCGCTGATACCGGTCGTAGGCGCGCAGTGCGTATCCGCCGGTGGCCACGAAGGCGAGGCATTCGTCGAACTCCGCCCGGGTGAGGGCGGAATAGGGGCCGACCGTCGCGACCTCCGCGAAAAGGTCGTCCGCCGCGAAGTCGCCGGCGCAAGCCGCGATGGCGATATGCTGACACAACACGTCGCGCGGTCCGTCGAGACGCAGATCGCCGTCCAACTCGCCTGCCCGAACCGCCTCCAGCGCGGCGACGCATTCGACCACCTCGAACCGGTTCGCCGCGATCAGCCGGGCCTTGGACGGCGCGTTGTAGCGATGGTTGGCGCGGCCGATGCGCTGCACGAGCTGCTTGACCTTCTTGGGTGCGCCCACCTGGATGACGAGGTCTACGTCGCCCCAATCGATCCCGAGATCGAGCGATCCCGTGGCGACGATCCCGCGCAATTCGCCCGCGACCATCGCCGCCTCCACCCGCTGCCGCGCCTCCTTCGACAGGGCGCCGTGATGGATCCCGATTGGCAGGTCGTCCTCGTTGGCGAGCCAGAGGTTGTGAAAGAAAATCTCCGCCTGTGCCCGGGTGTTGTGGAAGATCAGCGTCGTCTTGTGCCGCTTCACCTCCGCCAGCACGTCCGGGATGGCGTAGCGCCCGCCCGCGCCCGCCCAGGGCGGTGCCTCGCGGGTGGGCAGGATCGCGATATCCGGGGGCGGGCCGGGATCGGCATGCAAAATCGGACAGGGATCGGGATGGCGCGCGAGGTAATGGGCGATGACGCCCGGGTCGTCCACGGTCGCCGACAGCCCGACCCGGCGGAGGCCTGGGGCGAGGACCTGCAACCGGGACAGCGCCAGCATGAGCTGATCGCCCCGCTTGTTGTCCGCTAGCGCATGGATCTCGTCCAGCACGACCCGGCGGAGGCCCGCGAAGGTCCGGGCCGCGTCGGGATAGCTGACCATCAGCGCCAGCGATTCCGGCGTCGTCAGAAGGATGTGCGGCGGATCGGCCCGCTGACGCTTGCGCTGGGTCTGGCTGGTGTCGCCGGTCCGGTCCTCGACCCGGATCGGCAGGCCCGCCTCCTCGATCGGGATGCGCAGGTTGCGGCGGATGTCGTTGGCGAGCGCCTTGAGCGGGCTGACATACAGCGTGTGGAGGCCGGGCCGGTTCCCCTCCGCAAGCTCGGCCAGCGTCGGCAGGAACCCCGCCAGCGTCTTGCCGCCCCCTGTCGGGGCGATCAGCAGGAGCGCGGGAAGGTCGGCCCGGTCCAGCATCTCACGCTGATGCGGATGAAGGGACCAGCCGCGCCGGTCGAAAAAGGCTTGGAGGGAGGGGGGGACGTCCATCGCAGGCAGAGTAGGGCTGCGGCGGCGAAGGGGAAGGGGGGACGCGCGGCATCCGGTCGGATCGGCGGCGCAGTCGAATGTTGGGTGGCGGTGCGCGTCCGCGTGGCAGGATCGGGCATGATGGCGGGTAGCCACGGCATAGGTCGGTGCGTCGTCGGGTCTGTCGGGAACCTCTCGACGTCCGGCCCCCGGGAGTTTCGCCGAATGCTCCGGGTCCGACACGGCTGAAGATTTTCCCGCAGCCGGGCTCGGCGCGCAATCTGCGTCTTTGTTCAGCCGGGAAACCTCCGGACGGCGTCGAGGACCCGTCCGATGTTCGGCGGAGGAACCGTGGATCACCCGCGCCTAGGGACGCGCCTGCCCCCATGCGGGCGGGATGAACAGACCGTCGATCAGCGGATCCGGCGAAGACGGCCGAACCGGGCGAATATCGGAAGGACGTCGTAGCGCCTGGTCCAATTACCCCGGGACGTCGGCCCGCCCCGGTTCCTGCGGGATGAACGTCCCATCCGCCCGCGCGTCGGAGATCGGAGATCCCGATAGAAGGAGACCGAGAAGCGCCGCCCGGAGGACCGATTTCAGTGTCATGCGCCTGCCTCTCCGACCGCTCCGCCTCGTGGTGCAGGTCTTCCGCCCGCGTCACGTCGAAAAGCATGACAGATGACGATTCCATCTCAACGAATAGGTGGACTGCTGATGCGCGAGGGGAGTCAGGCGAGCCGGGATTGTTGCGCTCCCGACACAGACCTTAATCCCGGTTAACCTCCGATCCCGTTCCTCTGGGGGACGGTTCAACTCGCCCGCGTCGGATCGGTCATGGGATCGCCGCCTTCCCCACCGCCCGGGGTATGGTCGACGGAGGCGGAGCCGACCGGCCGCTCGATCATCCGGTGAACGACAGGGATGTGCCCCTCGACCTGCAGGGCGCGGATGCGCTCGAAATTCTTCAGGTCCGAGCGGGTCCGCCGCTGGTTATCGCGCACGTATTCGAGCCAGGTCGGTACATGATAGCGTTCGACCCAGAGCTGGGCATCGGACAGGTCCCGCAGAAGCGTCCAGCGGCGCGCGCCGTCCCGTAGCGAAATGCGCCGCCGCTCGTTCATCGCCTTGAGAAAGGCGGCCACGTTCGTCTTGTCGATGCGGTGCTCGATCGTGACGACGATCGGGCCGGACCGGGCATGGACCGGAACGGCGGTCTCGGGCTCCCGGAACCGGTCGAGCGGTTCGAGGTCGTCATCCCCGCTCCCCGGCAGGGGGCGGACGAAACCGAGAAGGCCCCCGGCCGCCTGGAATATAGCGGCGGAAACGAGGGCGGTCGTGATCCCCTCCTGTTCGGCGAGCAGACCGAAGCCCCAGGCCCCCGCGGCCATGCCGCCGAACGTCGCCGTCTGATAGAGCGAGAGGGCCCTGCCGACGACCCAGCGGGGTGTCGACAGCTGGACCGTCACGTTGAAGGTCGAGAGCGCCAGCACCCATCCCGACCCGGCGAGCATCAGCGCCGGAACCGTCAGAAGTGGCGTTCGGCTCAGGCCGGTCCCGATCCCGCCGATCATCAGCATGAGGGAGGCCACGCGGACGATCTGCTCGGTCGTGAGCCGCGCGCGCAGGCGGCCGCTCGACAGCGCCCCGCCGACCGCGCCGATCCCGAACGCACCGAGCAGGATGCCGTATGTGAGCGGCCCCCCCGCGATCAGATCGCGCGCCACGATCGGCATCAGCGCCGGCAGCGCGGCGGCGGCGGCCCCGAAGATGCAGCCCCGGAGCAGGACGGTCCGGATGTTCGGCGACATCGCGACATAGCGCAGCCCGGCCGCCATCGCGATGCCGATCCGCTCCGGCGGAAGGGCGCGCGGCCGGACATCCGGCCGCCACCGCCACAGCACGATCATCAGCGCCACGTAGCTTACCGCGTTGGTCAGGAACGCGCCCGCGGCCCCGGCGACGGCGACGATCGCGCCGCCGATGGCCGGGCCGACCGAACGGGCGATGTTGAACCCCATGGAGTTCATCGCCACCGCACCGGGCAGGGCCGAACGGGGCACCATTTCGCCCACGGAAGCCTGCCATGCCGGATTGTTGAGCGCGGTCCCGCAGCCGATGGCGAAGGTGAACGCCAGCAGGCCCCAGGGCGACAGCCAGTTGTTCCATGCGAACAGGGCCAGCAGGATCGAGACGCAGATCATGAAGCCCTGTGCACAGAGCATGACCAGGCGCCGATCCAGATTGTCGGCGATCGCCCCCGCCATTAGGGAAAAGAGCACGATCGGCAGAGCGATGGACGCCTGGACCAGCGCCACGTCCTGCGACGAATCCGAAAGCGACGTCATCAGCCAGGAGGCCCCGACGGCCTGCACCAGCCCCCCGACATTCGACGACATCGAGGCCAGCCAGATGGACCGGAAGATCGGAACCGAGAATGGCGAGGTGATCGAAGCTGTCAAATCGCGTCTTTCCGCTGAGATGGCACGGGCTGACCGTGCGGGATCCCCTCCCTGCATCTCAAGAGACGCTCCGCCGGGCAAGGGCAGAAGGTGGAATGAGGTACGCGCGAAATGGAGCGGCGATGGAAGCTGCGAGCCAAAATACTCTCGTTTCCGTCGGTAGTAAGATGAAAGCGATGGGGTGTCGTCCTCGCGGCGCGATGCCGCCGCAGGTGATGCAGGGCAAGGCGGGCGAAAATGTTCGACCCGGCGACTCGGTTCATGCTTCACCCGATCTTGATGGACCAGAGGGCGAAAAGGATACCCGCGGTCCATCCGGCGGCTCTAAATGCGGAGCGGATCGGGCTAAGCAGTGTCGAGATGTTCAGGACACTCGTGCCGCGACCACCGGGCTCTCGATTGATCACGATTTTCTGTGGTGGATAGTCGGTCCGCCCTCCCGCTAGGAAATCCCACGACCTCAGACGTCGGTGCGGAATGTACCTGCGGATCAGGTTGCGACCGATTTCAGTTCGGCAGGCATTGAGACGGGCGCAGTCCTGTTCCGAAAGGGTAATCCTGTCGTCCGGAGCGCGAACGGACGATACCCGACGCCGGGAAGTCTGTTCCACGCCGGCCCCGGACCGCAGGCCGAGATTGCCCGTTCGCGACACTCCTGACAGGATGCTGTCAGGAGGCTTCCTCTATGTCTGTCCCTGTCAGAAACCCCGATTAGGAACACATCATGACCGCCAATACCTGTGTCTGGTTCGAGATCCCGGTTGCCGATCTCGATGCCGCCCGCGCCTTCTACGGTGCGGTCCTGAACCGCGAGCTGAGCCGACAGGACAGCGGTCCGAACCCCATGGTGGCCTTCACCGACATGTCCGACAGCGGCGTCAGTGGCCATCTCTACCCCGGCAAGCCCGCAGCCGCGGGCACCGGTCCGACGATCCACTTCGCCGCGCCCGATGGCCTCGACGCCACTGCCGAGCGGGTGCGCAAGGCCGGCGGAAAGGTCGTCTCCGATCCGATCGAGATCCCCGCCGGTTCGTTCTTCTATGCGACCGACCTGGACGGCAATTCCATCGGCTTCTTCGCCACCTGACGCGGATGCGCCGCGCCGATCGCCTCTATCGTCTGATCGAGCTTCTGCGCGGCGGGCGGCTGACCACGGCCAAGCGGCTTGCCGACCGGCTCGAGGTCTCCGAGCGCACCATCTACCGCGACATCGCCGACCTTATGACGTCGGGCGTTCCGGTCGAGGGCGAAGCCGGAGTCGGCTACGTGATGCGTCCGGGCTTCGACGTCCCGCCGCTTATGTTCGGTCGGAGCGAGATCGCGGCCCTCGTCACCGGCGCCCGGCTCGTCGAGGCCTGGGGAGGGGCCGCGATGGCGCGCGCGGCGTCCGATGCGCTGGCGAAGATCGCCGCGGTCGTTCCCGCCGATCTCGCCCGCGCCGCCGACCGCACGGCGATCCACGCCTTCCGGATGCCCGATCTCGACGCCCCGACCCGAGACAGGCTCGATCTTCTGGACGGCGCGATCCATGACACGATCCGCCTCGCGCTCCGCTACACCGACGATGCGGGGTCGCAGACGACGCGCCACGTCCGCCCCCTCGGGCTTGCCTTCTGGGGCAAGGTCTGGACCCTCATCGCCTGGTGCGACCTGCGCGATGACTTTCGCATGTTCCGCGTCGATCGCATCGTCAACGCGGAACCTGCCGGGCCGTTCGTCCCCGCCCCGCACCAGACCCTCGCCGCCTTCTATGCGCAGGAGGACGAATGCGGTCCCTGAGATCGGCCGACCCGGCCCGACCGTCGAACGGCATGTCACCGCGAATTACGCCTCGATATCCCATCCTCGTCGGCACTCATCATCGGACAGGTCGGCTGTTTTCCGCCTTTCCAAGGTCGTTCCGACCCCTCGTCGGGTCCATGTGCGACATCCGGGCAACAGGTCCCCGAAACGTCCAAGGCGAGGAATTGTGTCGGCACCGGCAGGTCCTAGGTGACGCGTAGCCGAAGGGCCTCCGGATGGATCTGCCAACGGAACACCACCTCTGGAAAGGGACCTGCCACATGACCAAGACATTCACCATTCTCGCCGCGCTCGCGATGACCGTCGCGCTGCCTGCCGTGGCCCAGAACACCGTGACGGGCGTTCGCCAGCTCGACGACCAGATCAGCGACATTGACCGCGATGCCCGCCGCGACCTCAGCCGCGGCGAAGATTCGGCCCGCTTCGGCGAGAACGACGTGGTTCAGGGCTTCCGCGGGTCCGCCGCGCTGACCGCGTCCGGCGCCTCGGGCAACACCGACACGGGCGATCTGTCCTTCGCGGGCCGGCTGACCTACGGCGTCGGCTCCTGGAACCACCTGATCGGTTTCGCGGGCGAGTACGGCGAGTCGAACGGCGTCAACAACGAGGAAGAGTTCTTCGCGATCTACGAAGGCAGCCGCTACTTCACGCCGCAATTCTACGCCTACGGCACCGGTCGTTTCGAGTATGACAGCTTCGCCACCGACGAGCGCGACGCGTTCCTCGGCCTGGGTCTCGGCTACCGGATCTACAACACCGACCAGTTCGCCTGGCGCGTTCAGGCGGGCCCCGGCATCCGCTACATCGAGGACCAGAACGGCAATTCCGAGACCGAGCTGGCCGGTCTGGCCTCCTCGCGGTTCTACTACGGGCTGACCGACACGATCTCGCTGACCAACGACACCGACATCCTGGGCTCGGACGACAACACGGCGGTCGTGAACGATTTCGGCGTGAACTTCCGGGTCAACGACACGCTGTCGACGCGGATCAGCTACCGGACCGACTACAACTCGGACCCGCTTCCGGGCCTGAAGTCGACCGACAACACGATCGGCGTCTCGCTGGTCGTGGGCTTCTGAAGCCCGCCGCCACGGCGACCTGAAACGACAGAAGGGGACGGCAGACGCCGTCCCCTTCTTCGTGTCCGCAGGGGGGCGGGCGCGATGGGCGTATCGCTCGACCTTCTGAATTGCTCCAAATGTCCGCCGCTTCGCCCCTTCATCTGGAGGTTGGAAAGGACCGGCTCGCTTGGCCGGTTCAAGCCTGCCTCAGCATCCGCACCCCCCGACCTTGCTCGAAACAAGCGGCCTCCGATCAGTATCCCCGATCCATATCGGCGAGGTCGTCACAGGTCCCCTTCGCATCGAAATCGCGCAGGTTGCCCGCGATCAGGCGCGCGCCGGTGGCGGCGTCAATCTGGGAGGCGACGTGGGGCGTGATGGTGATGCGCGGCTCGCGCCAGAATGGATGATCCTGGGGCAGGGGTTCGATGTGGAAGACATCGAGGGTCGCCTGCTTGATCCGGCCGGTGGCGAGCGCGGCGAGCAGGTCGTCATCGACCAGATGCGGGCCGCGGGCGCAGTTGATCAGGCAGGTGCCCTCGGGCAGCCGGTCGAACAGGTCCGCATTCAGGATTCCGCGGGTCTCCTCGGTCAACGGCAGAAGGTTCACGAGGATCTCGCAGCCGTCGAGAAAGGCGTCGAAGCCGCCCGGCCCGGCATGGGTCTCGATGCCGTCGATGCTCTTGGGCGTTTTCGACCAACCGCGGGTGGCGAAGCCGAGGCCCGCCAGCGTCCGCGCGGCGGCGGCGCCGAGATTGCCGAGGCCCATCACGCCGACATGGCGGTTGGGGGCGGGGGGCACGATGATGGCATGCCAGTCCTTCTCCGTCTGGGCACGGAGCTGGCGCGGCATGTCGCGGTGATGGCGCAGGACGTGGAGGGCGACGTATTCGCGCATCCGCTGGGTCAGGTCGTCGCCGGTGGTGCGGATGATTGGCACATTCGCGGGCAGATGCGGGTCGTCGAGGACATGGTCGATGCCCGCACCGATGGAGACGATGGCCTTGAGGTTGGGATAGCGCGCGATCTCGCCCGGGCGGGGCCGCCAGACAACGGCATAGCGGACCGCCTCCCGGTCGGAGACTTCGTCGAACGCCTCGATCTTCCAGCCGGGGAGGAGGGCGCGCAGCTTGTCCGTCCACCATTGCACCTTCTCGTTCGAGGGCAGGTAGATCGCGACGGTCACGCGGGCGCCTCCCCGGTGCGGGCGCGGACCGACGCGATGGCACCCGACATCTCGCCCAAATGCGTGCCGTCGGTGATACGCGCCTCGTTTACGCGGCCGCGTTCGGTCCGGGCCTCGCCCTCTTCCAGTACGGCGTCGAGGTCCTCGGGCGCGATGAACAGGACGCCCGACGGGTCGGCCAGCACCGCGTAGCCGGGCAGCACGGCCGCCCCGCCGATGCAGACCGGCACGTTGAAGCCGCCGCCGGTGTCGTAGAGCCGGGTCGTCACGGGCGAGGCGCCACGCGACCACATCGGGAACCCCTGCTCCTCGATCTCGGCGGTGTCGGTATGCGGGCCGTCCACGCATCCCCCGGCGAGGCCCATCATCGCGGCCATGCGGGTCACGGCCCCGCCCCAGCAGGCATATTTCGTGTCGCCCAGCCGATCCACGGCGAGGAAGTAACCGGGGCCGACCCGGCTGAGGCAATCGTGGAGCAGGGTCGAGTCGAGGCCGGGAATGGCGAGGGTGACGGCGGTACCCGCGACGGTCTTGCCGGGCAGGACGGGGCGGATCTCGGGGCTGGCGAAACCGAAATGATAGAAGTGCCCGATGGTCGCAGTTTCGAGCTTCGCGAGGCGGTCGAGCTTGTCCTGCGGAATGGCGGGGGGCATCTCGGCGATCTTGTAGATGAGGTTCGTCATGGCTTCTTTCGCTGGCTGGTTTGGCGTTTCGGTCGGGGTCATTGCGGCCCGAGGATCAGGTCGGGCAGGAAGGTGGAGGTGAGCGGCACGTAGGTCAGCAGGACGAGCACCACGAAGAGCGGCACCAGCATCGGCAGCACCGCCATCGTCACCTTCTCGAAGCGGACGCGCCCGACCTCGGCGACGATGTAGAGGCCGATCCCCATCGGCGGCGTGGCGATCCCGATCAGCAGCCCGAGCTGCATGATAATGCCGAAATGCACCCGGTCGATGCCATAGGCGTCGATCACCGGCAGCAGGGTCGGCACCAGGATGAGCTTGGCGGGCACCCCTTCGACCACGCAGCCCACGAGGACGATGAACACCAGCAGGAGCGCCAGGAACACGTTCTTGCTGTCGGTGAAGGCGAAGGTCCACTCGGCCAGCTTCTGCGGCGTCTGGTCGATGGCCAGGAGCCAGGCCATCGCGATGGAGAAGGCGATGATGATCATGATGACGGCGGTCATCATCGCTGTGTCGCTGAGGGCCTGGAAGAACTTCTTCCACGTCAACTCCCGGTACCAGAGGCCAAGGCCGATGCAGTAGACCGAAGCGAGCACGCCCGCTTCGGTCGCGGTGACGAAGCCGAACATGATAGAGCCGAGAATGATGGCCGGGGCGAGGAGGGCTGCGATGCCGTGTTTCGCGGTGCCCGCCACCTCCCGCTTGGTGGCGCGGGGCTGGGTCGGGAAGTCCTCGAAATTGGCGCGGATGCGGATGTAGATCATCAGCGCGGCGCCGACGAGGAGGCCGGGGACGAGCCCCGCGAGGAACATGCGCTCGATGGATTGCTGCGCCAGAAACGCATAGATCACCAGCCCGATGGAGGGCGGAATGAGGGGTCCGATCACCGAGGACGCGACGGTGATCGCGGCGGCGAAATCGGGCTTGTAGCCGCGTTCGCGCATGGCCTTGATCTCGATCGCGCCGAGACCCGCGCAATCGGCCACGGCCGCGCCGGAAATGCCCGCGAAGATCATCGAGGACAGCACGTTGACCTGCGCCAGTCCGGCCTTGAAATGACCGACCAGCGCGTTGGCGAAGTTGAAGATCCGCTCCGTGACGCCCGTCGCGTTCATCAGGTTTCCGGCCATGATGAAGAAGGGCACGGCGGTCAGCGACGCCTTGTTCACGCCTTCCAGCATCTGCTGCGGAATGATCTGGAGCGCATTGGAGAAGTCGGATGTCAGGAAGGTCAGCACCGTGGCGGTGCCGATGGCGATGGAGATGGGCACGCGCAGCAGGATCAGCGCGATGAAGGTGCCGAAGAGGATCCAGGCCATGGTTCAGGCCTCCGGATGATGCTGGACGACGTTCTCGGGCAGGCCCGCGGCCATCTTGGCGACGTCGAGAAGGGCGGTCAGTGCGATGAGGATCGTCGAGACGATGAGCGGCACCGAGAGCGCGAGGCGCGGAAGCTCGAACCCCTGCGGCAGGATGGCGCCGTCATAGACCCCGCGGGAGGTGGCGATGATGGTGGGCACCTGGCTCAGCAGGATGCCGGTCACCAGCAGGGTCGCCGCGTCGCTGACGAGCCGGGTGGCGGTCATGCCGCGCGGGCCCATGCGTTCGGCGAGGAAATCCACGCGCACGTCCTTGAGCCGGGCATAGAGGGCGAAGAAGCCGAAGAAGGACAGCCAGATGAAGAAGACCATCGTCCACGGCCACATCCAGTAGGCCGAGAGCCCCAGCGGACGCAGAACGATGGTCGCCGCCGTCAGCCCCAGCATGGCCAGCAGGCACAGGTTCGACAGCCACAGGAACGCGCCGCCGAGGCTCCAGCTGGCGCGGTCGAGGCGCAGGAGGGCCCGCTGCAACGGGCCCTCCCCCTCGATCTCGTAGGGCGTCACGAACCGGGGGTCCGGGCGGCCTCGATCGCCTCCGTCAGGCCCTCGGGAAGTTCGCCCGCCGCCTGCATGTCCTTGTAGTAGGTCTGCATCTTCTCGACGAGCGGCGCGGTATCGAGCACGGTGTAGGTCACGCCCGCCGCCTGCATCTCCTCGATGCTCTTGTCGGCGACGCTGAACATCAGCTCCTGCGAGTAATCCCCAGCCTCCTCGTAGGCGCGCATCAGGCCCGCGCGCGTCTCCTCCGACAGGGCGTCGAGCGCGTCGGTGTTGACCATGAAGCCGACCGATTGCCAGTATTCGTCATGCCGCGCGATATGGGGTGCGACCTCGTTGAAGCGCATGGACTCCACCAGCGCGATGGGCGAGTTCACCGCCTCCACGATCCCCTTGGAAATGCCCTGATAGACCTCGGTCCAGGGCAGGGTGATGACCTCCGCGCCGATATAGTCCCAGGTCTCGATGGCGACCTTGTTTTCGTGCATCCGCAGCTTCACGCCCTCGATATCGGCGGCGGTCTCGATCGGGACGTTGGACACGATCACCCGGAACGGTCCGCGCAGGATGCGGGTCGGGTCGCCCAGCGGGCGGACATTCGACTGCTCCGCCGCGCTGTCGAACCAGCCGGTGACGGTGTCGGAGTTCATGAATCGCTGCCAGTGATCGTAATCGTCGAAGGCGAACGGCGCGGAGAGCCAGGCCAGCGCCGGCTCCCACTTCTTCATGTAGCCGAAACCCTCGGCATAGATCTGGACGATGTTCGCCTGAAGCTGTTCGAGGACGGCATCCTCCTTGCCGAGCTGCTCGTTGGGAAAGACGGTGATGGTCAGCTCGCCCTGGGTGTATTCCTCGGTGAGGTCGGCGAAGCGCTCGAACACCTGGCCCTCGGGGCTGTCGACGGGCTGCTTGGTGGCCATGCGCCAGGTCTCGGCGTGGGCTGTCCCGGCGAGCAGGAGCGCCATGGCGGCGGTCGCGGCGATGTGGGTCGTGATCTTCATGTCGTGTCCTTCCGGTTGGGGTTGCGGCCGGTTGTCCGGCCGATGGGCTTGCGGCCGGTCTGTCCGGCCGGTGGTGATCTCGTCAGTCGTGCAGTCCCTTCGCGACGTGGTCGCGCACGAGACCCGCGCCGATCTCGGCCAGCCGGGTCACAAGGGCCGCGCCGGTCTCGGCCGAGCTTTCGGTCGGGTCGCAGGCGAAGGCGCCGGTCTCCGTCGCTTCCAGCGCCTCGATAGGGGCCTGTATCTTCGCGCCATCGTACTCGATCGCCGAGAACCCGGCGATGCGCAGACCCTTGATCTCCGCCCCTTCGGGTGCGGCGCGCATCAGGTCGGGGCGGAGAAGATCGGGATAGAAGTGCAGGCCGACGGAGGTCAGCGGGTCGCCGCCATGCCCGGAGGCGCGTTTCGCCCGCTCGGTTCCGATCAGGCCGGGAAGTTCGCCATAGGCCACCTGCCAGAGGTAGAGGGACGGCACGAACAGCCCCGCCCTGTGCCGCCAGCGCAGCGCCACCTCGGTGATGGCGGGGACGTTGCCGCCATGACCGTTGACGATCATCAGCTTGCGGATGCCGTGCCGGTTCAGGCAGGCGAACATGTCGTCGAGAATGCCCGCCAGGGTCGCGTGGCTGATCGAGATGCCGCCATGGCTGGAGTTGAAGTAGTCGCGGCCGCCGAACGGGATCACGGGGGCGACGAAGGTCGGCACGCCGTCCTCGCGGGCCCGGCGCGCGATCTCCACCGCCATCAGGTCGGCGGCCATGTAGTCGCCCATCGGCGCGTGGATGCCCTGATCCTCCAGCGAGCCCATGGGCAGCAGCACGACGGCATCCGCGGTCAGCTCCTCCCGCGCCTCCTCGGAGGTCAGTTCGGCCATGCGGATCTTGGGGTTCATGCGGGGGCTCCTGGTCTGTCGGTGGAAAGTGGCACGCGCCGGTCGAAGCGCGACAGGCGGAACGGCGCGGGATCGACCAGCGTCGGGGCGCCGGTGGCGATTTCGGCGGCGAGTTGGCCCGCCGCCGGGCCGATGCCGAAGCCGTGGCCGGAGAAGCCGGTGGCGATCACCAGGCCGGACAGCGGGGCGTCGTCGATCACGGGCACGCCGTCGGGGGTCACGTCGATGATGCCGCCCCATCGTTCCCTCACTTGAGCGTCGCGGAAGGCGGGGAATGCCGCACGGACGGCGCGCATCGCCTGGGCCAGCGGACGGTCCTGCGGGTCGGGGTCGAGGGCACGGCAGCGTTCGAACGGGGTCTCTTCGTCGGGTGCCCAGCGGCGCGGAATGCGCAGGTCATCCCAGGCGGATCGGTCGACAATGGGCGCGAGCTCGCGGCCGGCGCTGCGCAGACCGGGCAGGAAGGTGGGGATCTGGCGCAGCGCGTCGGGCGTCACCTGCAGGGCGGAGCGCCCGCGCCGCGCGATGGTATAGCCGCCGTCGTGCCGCGGGCGCAGGCCGAAGCGCCCGTTGCCGATGGCCACGTCCGGCCCGCCCGGCACCGGCCCTGTCCGCAGCACCGATGACCGGAGCCGCATCTGCGGCAGGTCGAGACCCAGATTGCCCGCGAAGAGGCGCGACCAGACCCCGCCCGCGAGGATCGCCGCGTCGCAGGCGATGGACCCGCGCTCCGTCACCACGGCGGCGAGGCGACCGGCATGGGTTTCGATCGCGCGGGCGGCGCAACCGGTGACGATTGCGGCACCGAGGGACTGTGCGGCGCGGGCGATGGCGGGTGCGGCCATCGACGGCTCCGCGCAGCCGTCATCCGCCGTCAGCAGACCGCCCTGGGCCGACAGGGACGCGCCGGGAAAGCGGTCCGCGAGGGCCGCGCGGGATAGGCGGCGGACGGCGAGGCCGAAGCTCTCGGCGTCCCGCTCCACCCGATCGAGCCAGCCCATCTCCCGGTCGGTGCGCGCGGTGTAGAGCACGCCCGCGCGGCGGAAGCCGGTCGGCGCTCCGATGCGGGTGTCGAGATCGGCCCAGAGGCGCAGGCTCGCGATCCCCAGCGGGTATTCCGCCGGATCGCGGCCCATGCGCCGGACCCAGCCCCAGTTGCGGCCCGATTGCTCGCCCGCGATGCGTCCCTTCTCGACCAGTGCGACGCTGTAGCCCCGCTCCGCCGCCCAGAGCGCGGCGGAGACGCCGACGATGCCGCCGCCGATCACGACGAGGTCGGCCCGCCCGGGCAGCGGGTCGCCCGTGACGATATCGATTGCCGGGCGCATCACAGGCCGGGCTCGTAGCGCCAGTTCACGGCGAGTTCCGAGACGCTGGCACTGTTGGGGAGGGCGACGACCTCCGCGACGAGGCGGGCGAGATCGGCGGGCTGCGTGATCTCCTCGCGCGGGAGGTCGCGATGCAAGGTCATGTCGGTGGCGACGAAGCCTGGACAGATCGCACAGGCGCGCACGCCGCGATCCCAACCCGCCAGGCGAGCGGCGTGGGAAAGGGCGAGGACCGCATGCTTGCTCATCTGGTAGCCCGCATTCAAGCCGAGAACGCGCTTGCCCGAGAGCGAGGCCAGCGTGATCACGCGCCCCCGCCCGCCGCGGCACAGCGAAGGCAGAGCGGCGCGGGTCAGGCGGAAGGGCGCCTTGACGTTGACGGCGAGGAGCGCGTCGAGCGCCGTCTCCATCTCGGCATCCGTCTGCTCGGGGTCGGGCATCAGTTCCAGCGGGCCGGAGATGCCGGCATTGTTCACCAGCACGTCGATGCGCCCGAACGCGTCCTCGGTGGCGGCGACATAGGCGCGGGCATCCTCGGGGCGGGCGGCATCGTAGCGGATGACCAGCGGATCGAGGGCCCCGAGCGCGTCCGGCAGGGCGGCCGGGTCGCGCAGGCCGAGGGAAAGGCGGTACCCGCGCGCGCCCAGTTCCGCCGCGATGGCCGCGCCGATGCCCCGGTTCGCGCCGGTGACCATGGCGACGGGTGCGGTGTCGGAGGGGGCGGTCATGGTGCGGTCCCTTCGGTCAGCGGCCCGGCCCCGGCCGGATCGGTGCGGATGCACGCGGCCCGCCAGCCTGGCGCGGGACGCGGCGTCAGGGCCGGGATATCACGGGCGCAGGCCGCCTCCGCCATCGGACAGCGGGTGCGGAACGGGCAGCCGGAGGGCGGGTCGGCGGGGCTGGGCAATTCGCCCGGCAGCACGCCGTCGCCCGCATTGCGGTCGCGCGGATGCAATGAGGGCGTCGCCGCCAGAAGCGCGCGGGTATAGGGATGGGCGGGCGTGCCGAACACGCGGTCGGCAGGGCCTTCCTCGACGATGCGGCCCAGATACATGACCACGATCCGGTCGCAGAGATGGCGCACGATATGCAGGTCGTGGCTGATGAACAGCATGGCGAGGTCGCGGTCGCGCCCGAGATCGCGGAGCAGGTTGACCACCTGCGCCTGGATCGAGACGTCGAGGGCCGAGACGGGTTCGTCCGCGACCATGAAATCGGGCCGCGTGGCGAGGGCGCGGGCGACGGCCACACGCTGCCGCTGACCGCCGGAGAATTCGTGGGGCTTGCGGCGCGCGGCATCGGCGGACAGCCCGACCTCCTCCAGCAGGCGGGAGACCTCGCCGCGCACCTCTGCTGAGGGGACGATGCGGTGGGTGCGCAGCCCGTCGGCGACCTGCGCGCCGATCGGGCGGCGGGGATCGAGCGAGCCGAACGGGTCCTGGAACACCATCTGCATCCGGCGGGCGAGACTGCGGCGCTCGGCTCCGCGCAGGGCGGCGAGGTCGCGCCCGTCGAAGGCGACGCGGCCCCGGCTCGGTGCCTCCAACCCCAGCATCATTCGGCCCAGCGTGGACTTGCCGCAGCCCGACTCGCCCACGACGCCGACCGTCTCGCCGCGGGCGAGCGCCAGCGTCACGTCGCGGACGGCCCAGACGTCGTGGCTCCGGCCGAGCAAACCGGTGCGCGTGGGATAGTTGCGGCCGATCCCGTCGGCGGTCACCAGTGGTGCGGCGGCGTCCATCACGTCACCTCCGCCCAGCGGAGACAGCGGGTCCGGCGGTCGGGTTCCGGACGGGCGGCGGGGGGGCGGGCGGCCTCGCAGGCGGCGATGGCATGCTCGCAGCGCGGGGCGAAGCGGCAGCCGGGCGGCATGTCCCCGGGGGCGGGCACGGTGCCGGGAATGGCGGTCAGACGCTCCGCATCGCCCTCGGGAACGGAGGCGATCAGGGCGGCGGTGTAGGGGTGGCGCGGGCGGTCGAAGACGGCGGCGACCGGCCCCTCTTCGACCACTTCGCCCGCATACATGACCGTCACGCGGTCCGCGATCTCGGCCACGACGGCAAGGTCGTGGGTCACGAAGACCAGCCCCATTTCGGGCCTGTCGTCCTTGAGCGAGCGGAACAGGGAGAGGATCTGCGCCTGGATCGTCGGGTCGAGTGCGGTGGTCGGCTCGTCGGCGATCAGGAGGCGCGGGCCGTTGGCCACCGCGATGGCGATCATCGCGCGCTGCCGCTGGCCGCCGGACAGCTCGTGGGGATAGGCGCGCGCACGGGTCTCGGGGTCGGGGATGCCGACCCGGCGCAGCAGGTCGGTGACGCGGGTGCGCAGCTCCGCCTCGCCGGGATCGGCATGGGCGCGGATCGCCTCGGCCAGCTGGTCGCCGATCCGCAGCATCGGGTTGAGTGCGGCGGCGGCGTCCTGGAACACCATCGCCACCTCGTCGCCGCGCAGGTCGAGGAAGCCGCGTTCGTCCAGCGCGCAGAGATCGACGGGCGGGCCGTCCCGCGGCGTGAAGAGCGCGCTCCCGGACGTGACCGAGAGCGCGTCCGGCAGCAGGCCGACCATGGCGAGGCCGGTGATGGTCTTGCCGGAGCCGGATTCGCCTACCAGCGCCACGGTCTCGCCCGGTCGAACCCGGAGGGAGACGTCGCGGACCAATGCCGTGCCCGCCCTGTCGTCCAGCGAGATGGCGAGGTCGGAGATGTCGAGCAGGGGGGCGTCCTCCGGGGCGGCGGCGGGTCGTGCAGGGGCGCCGGGACCGGGCCGCCGCAGCCAGAGCGCGCCGCCCGCGACGGTGCCGCGCGGGTCGAGGACCGATTGCAGCCGGTCGCAGAGCAGGTTGAAGGAGAGGATCGTCCCGGCCAGCGCGAGCGACGGCCAGACCAGCAGCATCGGCGCCACCTCCATCGCGCCGCGGGCTGCGCGGATCATCAGGCCCCATGACGGCGTGGGCGGCACGACGCCGAGGCCCAGAAAGCTGAGCCCGCTTTCGATCACCATGGCCGAGGCCACGACCAGCGAAACCTGTACCAGCAATGGCGGCGCGACATTGGGCAGGATGGTGCGCGCGAGGATCGTCAGGGGATGCGCGCCGATGGCGTGCTGGGCCGTGACGAAGTCGAGCGAGCGGACCTGCAGCGTGGCGGCATAGACAACGCGCGCATAGGTCGGCGTGTAGAGGATCGTCAACGCAAGGATCAGGGGCCAGGTCCCGGCGCCGAGAATGGTGACGACGAGCAGCGCCAGAAGCAGCGGCGGGAGGCAGAGGATGATCTCCGACGCGCGCACGGTGAAGAGTTCGGCCAGACCGCGGAAGTAGCCGCCGACGAGGCCCAGAACGGTGCCGATGGCAGCGGCGGCCAGCGCCGAGCCCACCGCGATGAAGAGCGACGCCCGTCCCCCCCAGATCAGTCGGGCAAGCACGTCGCGGCCGAACTCGTCCTGACCCAGCCAGTGCTCGGCCGTCGGCCCGGAGAAGCGGTTGGGCACGTCGATGGCGCGCACGTCCGGAAGCGGCAGGACCGGTGCCAGAAGGACGAGCGCCGCGATCAGCGCGATCAGGCCCGCGGGCAGCGCCAGCCTGCGCGCCTGGGCGGTCACGCGCGGGCCAGCGAGATGCGCGGGTCGAGGGCGGCGTTCACGATGTCCACGGCGAGGTTGAGAAAGACGAAGAGGATCGAGATCGTCATCACGATCCCCACCACCTCCGGGTAGTCGCGGGCATCCACCGCCGCGACGAGGTAGCCCGAAAGGCCGGGCCAGTTGAACACGAACTCCACCAGCACGGTGCCGCCGATCAGGGTCCCCATTTCCAGCCCCAACACCGTCAGCACCGGGATCAGGGCGTTGCGCACCACATGTCGGCGCAGGATCGGCCCGCGGGACAGGCCCTTGGCGCGGGCGGTGCGGACGTAGTCGCGTTGCAGCACTTCGAGGACGGAGGCGCGGGTCATGCGGGTGATGACGGCCCAGAGCGCCAGCGCCACGGTCCCCGCGGGCAACATCAGCAGCTTGAGATGTTCGACCGGATCCTCGGAGAACGGGACGAAGCCGCCTGCTGGCAGGATGCGGAGCTGCTGCGCGAAGATCAGGATGACGACCGATCCGACCACGAAGACGGGGGTGGAGAGCGCGGCGGAGGACAGAAAGGAGACCACCGCGTCCGCCTTTCCGTCGGCGCGGATGGCGGCATAGGTGCCGAGCGGCACGCCCGCCGCGATGGCGATCAACGCGGCGGCGACGATCACCTCCAGCGTGCGCGGAAGGCGGAGGGCGATCTGTTCCGCGACGGGCGCGCCGTCGCGGAACGACGCGCCCAGATCGCCGGTCAGCACGCCGCCGAGATGGTCGAGATACTGAGTCATGATCGGCTCGTTGAGGCCCATCCGCTCGCGCAGGGCCGCCACCGCCTGCGGGTCGGCGGCGATGGAGCCCTGACTGAGCAACAGTTCCGCCGGATCGCCCGGGATCAGGTGCAGCAGCAGAAAGACCACCGTGACGACCACCCAGACGAGGAAGATCGCCACGACGCTCCGATAGGCGACGTATCTCAGCACCGGCGCGCGATCAGCCGAGCGCCACTTCTTCCAGCATGATGCCGGAATAGAACGTCAGCTGTCCCGGCATGTTGGCGAAGCCGGTCACCTCGCGGCGCATGGCATAGCCCTGGCTGCGCCAGGCGAGGCCGACGATGGGCACGGTCTCGATCGCCGTCGTCTCCAGCTCCTCGTAGATGCGCTTGCGCTCCGCCGTGTCGAAGGTGGCGCGCCCCTCGGAGAACAGGCGGCTGATCTCCGGCGTCTCCATCCCCCAGGACCGCACGAAACTGCCGGGCAGGCTGCCGTCGAGGATGTTGCTGAGCCCGTCGGGATCGTTGTTGTCCGCGGTGGTGCCCATCACGGCGAGGTCGTAGCTGCCCTCGTTCCCCTTCTGCACGCGAGAGGACCATTCCGGCAGGTCGAGCTGCACGTTGATGCCGATCATCGACAGGTAGGCCTGACAGATCTCCGCCGTGGACTGGTGCATCCCGTATTGCGCCGTCGCCAGCATGGTGCAGTCGAACCCGTCCGCATGTCCGGCCTCGGCCAGCAAGGCCATTGCCTTCTCCGGATCGTAGTTCCAGCTGTTGGCGAGGTCCGGATTGTAGAACTCGGATTGCTCGGCGATGGGCAGGTGCTCCAGCGCGCCGCCGCGCTCGAAGAAGGCGGCCGCGACGATATCTTCCCGCTTGATCGCATGGGCCACCGCCCGGCGGACGAGCGGATTGTCGAACGGCGCGCGTTCGGCGTTGAAGGTCAGATACATGAACGGCCCGTCCACCGTGTCGAGCGTCAGGGCGTCGTTCGTCTCGATCTGCTCCATGGCCTGCCAGGGCACGTATTCGATCAGGTCCACATCGCCCGCTTCGAGGGCCGCCACGCGCAGGTTCTCGTCGGCATAGACGATGGCCTCGATCCCGGCGAGCTTCGGAAGACCTTCCTTGTAGTAGCCGTCATAGGCCCGCAGGCTCAGCGATACGCCGCGATCCGTTTCTTCCAGCGTAAAGGGACCGGCGCCGAGGGTGGTATCGCGCGCCTCGTCCTTCTTGATCATCGGCATGTTGTAATGCGCGAACCAGTTCGGCAGCACGGCCAACGGCTCGGCGGTGATCATGCGCACGGTGCGCGCGTCCGGCGTCTCGACCGCGGTGATCAGTGCGAGTTGACCCTGCAGAAAGGCGGCGGAATCGGGCTTTTGCGCCTCGGTCACGTTCCAGGCGATGTCTTCGGCGGTGACGGGCGAGCCGTCGTGCCAGGTCACGCCCTCCCGCAGGCGGAAGATCCAGGCGCCTTCGTCGTCGACCTCCCAGCTTTCGGCCAGTTCGCCACGCATGACACCGCCCGCATCGAAACTCAGCAGGCCGCGATGCATCATCAGCTTGATGGTGCCCGCCGCCGTACCGCTGGACGCCCAGGCGTCGAAGCTCGGCGGATAGGTCGAGAGCGCGAAGCGCAGCGTGTCGCCTTCCTGCGCGCGCAACTGGCGCGGTCCGAGGAAGGCGAGCGTGCCGACGGCGGCACCGGTCGTCGCGAGGAAACCCCGGCGGTTCGGACGTATGATCATCTTTCCATTCTCCCTGCTGTGGTCTTCGTTTCTCGATTTCGGGCGTCTTCCGGCCCGTCTTATTCCGCCGCGACGCGGTCTTCGGCTGCGGTGTCGCGTCGATCCTCGGGTGCGCCGTATCCGCCGCCCCCCGGCGTCACGACCTCCAGCCATTCGCCCGCCCGCAACGTGCCAGCGCCCTCGGTGAAGGGGTCTGTGCCGGGGCCTGTCCGGAAGCTGCCGTGCCCGCCCGGCTCCCCGCCCTGCAATCCCCAGGAGCGGGAGCGGTTGCGCGAGATGTCGACCCGGACGGTGCAATCCTCGGTCGCGCGATAGACCCGGCGCAGGCCCATGCCGCCCCGGTGCCGTCCCGCGCCCGCCGAGCCGTCGACCAGTTCGTAGCGTTCGAGGATCAGGGGATATTCGACCTCCAGCGCCTCCACGGGTAGGTTCGACGTGTTGGTGACGTGGACATGGATGCCGTCGAGCCCGTCCGCCTGCGGCCGGCCGCCGCCGCCGCCGCCGATGGTCTCCAGATAGACCCAGTATCTGCCCGCGTCCGGCCCGCTCTGCCGCGTGCCGGAGAATAGCGCTACGGTGCAGGTCGAGTTGGAGCAGGCCGAGACCCGGTCGGGCACCGCCTGCGCCAGCGCGCCGAGGATCAGGTCGGCGACCCGCTGACAGGTCTGCACCCGCCCGTTCACCGCCGCCGGATGCGCGCAGGACAGGATCGAGCCATCGGGGGCCGAGACGGTGATCGGCCGCGCCAGACCCGCATTCGGCAGGATCGTCGGGTCGATGATCGACTTGACGATGTAGTAGACCGTCGCGAGCAGGGCCGTCCGCGTCATGTTGATGCCCGCGCGGACCTGCGGCGGCGCCTCGAAGGCGAGATTTATGCCGTCGCCCGCAACCGTGACCGTCACGGCCAGCGGGATCGGATCGGGCAGGTCGAGCGTGTCGAACACGTCCTCGAACCGCCACCGCCCGTCGGGCAGCGCGGCCAGCCCTGCGCGCATCTTGCGCTCCGCATAGTCCAGCAAGGCGTCGCCCGAGGCGAGCACGGTCGCTGCGCCGTAGCGCTCGCAGAGATCGCCGAAGCGGCGGACCCCGACGCGGTTGGCCGCCATCTGCGCGCGCAGGTCTGACAGGCGCTCGCGCGGCACCTGGCAATTGGTCAGGATCATCTCCTGGATATCGGCCTGCAATTCGCCCGCGCGATACAGGCGGACGGGCGGAATCCGCAGCCCTTCCTGATAGATATGGGCATGGGCCCGGTCCACGAAGTCGGAATGATGCGCGAGATTGACGGTCCAGGCGATCAGCTCGCCCCCCACGAAGATTGGCTCGGCCAGCACGATATCGGGCAGGTGGGTGCCGCCGCCGCGATAGGCATCATTGCCGACGAACACGTCGCCGGGCGCCATGCCGGCCGGATCGTGTTCGGCCAGTACCGTGGGGACGAAGTCGATGAAGCTGCCGAGATGGATGGGGATGTGCTCGGCCTGGCACAGGGTCCGGCCTTCGCGGTCGAACAGGGCGGTGGAGCAGTCGCGCCGCTCCTTGATGTTGGTGGAATAGGAGGCGCGGACGAGGGACTCGCCCGTCTCCTCCACGATGGAAGACAGCGCGGCGCCGATCACCTCGACCGTGATCGGGTCGAGCTTCGGGGCGGTGTCGCGGACGGAGGTCATGGCGCGCGCTCCATGATCAGGTTGCCGATCCCGTCGATCCGCGCCGAGAATCCGGGCGGGACGAGGGTGGTGGTATCCATCTGCTCCACGATGGCGGGGCCGTCGAACGCCATCCCGGCGGTCAGGCGGTCGCGGGCATAGAGGGTGGAGGCGGTGAAGGCGCGCGTCTCGGGATACCAGACGTCGCGCGAGCCGGTGACGGCCTCGGTCGCGTCGGAGGCGCCCGGCGCCTGCCGCGGCAGGTCGGCCTTGCGCACGCGGCCCGTCGCCTCGGCCCGGAAGGTGACGCAGAGGATCTTCTCGTCCGGGACGGTGAAGCCGTACATCCGCTCATGCGCCTCGGCGAACCCGGCGCGCAGAGCGTCGAGCGTCGCGTCCGTCACCGGCCCGTCGGGAACCGGGATCGAGAGTTCGTAATTCTGTCCGTCGTAGCGCATGTCGATGCGCCGCAGGCTCTGCCGCGCCTCCGCCGGGATCGCCTCCGTCGCGAACCACTCCTCCGCCTCCGCCGCGACCCCGTCCAGCGCGGCGGCGATGGCCTCGCGCGCCGCCGCCTCCAGCGGCAGGAGCCGCGTCGCCCCGAAATCGGCCCGCAGATCGGTCAGCAGCAGGCCCATCGCGCAGAGGATGCCGGGCGAGGGCGGCACCACCACGCGGGCCATGCCGAGCTCCTGCGCCAGCCGCACGGCATGGAGAGGTCCGGCTCCACCGAACGCCATCAGCGCGTAATCCCGCGGGTCGTGCCCGCGCTGCACCGAGATGACGCGGATCGCCTTGGCCATGTTGGCGGTGACCACCGAGACGATGCCCTGCGCGACGTCCATCATATCCATGTCGAGACTGCCCGCCATAGTCTCCAGCGCGGCGAGGGCGAGGTCGCGGCGCACCTCCATCCGGCCGCCCAGCAGGTGCGTGGGGTTCAGCACCTGCAGCACGATATTGGCATCGGTCACGGTCGGCTCGGTCGCGCCGCGGCCGTAGCAGACGGGACCGGGATCGGCCCCGGCGCTTTCCGGGCCGACCTTGAGCAACCCGCCGCTGTCGATCGACGCGATCGAGCCGCCGCCCGCCCCGACGGTGTGGATATCGAGCATCGGCGCCTTGATCGGGTAGCCGTGGACGATGCTCTCGCTGGCCCGCGCGACCCCGCCCCGGGCCATCAGCGCCACGTCCGACGACGTCCCGCCCATATCGAAGGTGATGATGTCGTCGAACCCCGCCTCCGCCGCGATGGCCTGTGCCGCGACCACGCCCGTGGAGGGCCCGGACAGGACCGCCCGGACCGGCGTCGTCGCCGCCGCCTCGAACCGCACGACGCCGCCGTTCGACTGCGTCAGATGGGGTGCTACGGCGAGGCCCAGCGCCTCCAGCCGGGGCGTCAGGCGGGAGATGTAGCGATGCATGATCGGGCCGAGATAGGCGTTCACGGTCGCCGTCGAGAGGCGCTCGAACTCGCGGAATTCGGGCGCGATGGCATGGCTCGCGCAGATGAAGGCGTCCGGCATCTCCTCCGCCACGATCCGGGCCGCGGCGCGTTCGTGGACCGGGTCGACGAAGGCGTAGAGAAAACAGATCGCGACCGCCTCGACACCGGCCTCGCGCAGGGCGCAGGCGGCCCGGCGCACCGCCGCCTCATCCAGCGCTCGCTCCACGGTCCCGTCCCGCAGCAGGCGTTCGGGCACCTCGAAACGCAGGGCGCGGGGCACGAGGGTCCGGGGCTTGTCGGCGAAGAGGTCGTAGAGGTCGGGCCGCTTCTGCCGCCCGATCTCCAGCAGGTCGCGAAACCCGTCGGTGGTGATCAGGCCGACCCGCGCGCCCCGATGGGTGATGAGCGCGTTGGTGGCCACCGTCGTCCCGTGGCCGAGATAGGCGATGGCGGCGGCGGGATCCCGTGCTGCGCCGGTCGCCTCGCGCATCCCCTGCTCGACACCTTCGGCGATGCCGCGGGACGGGTCGTCTGGCGTCGAGGGGACCTTCCAGACGGCGATCCGGCCGGTGGCCTCGTCGAAGGCGCAGACATCGGTGAACGTCCCGCCCGAATCCACGCCGACCCGCCAGGTCGCGTCGCTTTGAGAGTGCGGTGATCCGTCCATTCCGTGGCGTCGTCCTTCTGGCGTCTTCACGATGTATACAATAGCATGAAAACGGAACTGTCTATAGAGACCGGGACGCAGCGCCCGGAGGCGGCGGGGAGGAAGTGGAGCCATGAACAAGCACATTCAGCCGGACCGCGACCCCGCCCTTCCCGAACCGTCGGCGCGGGACCGCGCCTACGAGGGCATCCGCGCCGGCATCCTCCGCGGCACGTTCCGGCCGGGCACCTTCATCGAGGAGGTCGCCGCGTCGGCTGAGACCGGCGTGTCGCGATCGCCGGTGCGCGAGGCGCTCAATCGCCTCGCCGCCGAGGGGTTCCTGGAGCTCTATCCGCGGCGCGGCGCGCTGGTCCGGCCACTGGCGCCCAGTGAGGTGGGCGACCTGCATGAGGTGCGCCTGATGCTGGAACAGCGCGCCGTCATGCGCATCTGCGACACGCGGCGCGCGGTTCCGTCCGACCTGATCGACCTCTGCGATGCCTATGCGGTGGATTCGACCACCGACCATCTGGAGCATGTCCGGCTCAACTGGCTGTTCCACCGCACCCTGGTCGCCGCGTCGGGCAACGACGTGCTGCTGCAGGTGTTCGACAATCTGGAGGCGAACCTGACCCGGGTGGCGATGCTGTCGCTGCAACTCGGGGTCGGGGATACGGAGGTCATCGCGCGCGAACACGCCGAACTGATCCGGGCCCTGATCGCCCACGACAAGGCGGGCGCGCTGGCGGTACTGGAGCGGCATCTCGAACCGGTGCGCCGCCTCGACGGCGGGGCGGAGACGGGAGCCCCGGCATGAGCAACCTGGATTTCACCTGCGAGAAGGCGCCCGCAGCGGGGCGGGGGGGTATGGCCGTCACCAACCATCCGCTCGGCTCCGCAGCCGCCTACGGCACGCTGGCCGCGGGCGGCAACGCAATCGACGCAGCGGTCTCGGCCCTGCTGGCACTCTGCGTGGTGGAGCCGATGATGGTCGGGATCGCGGGCGGGGGCCTCGCGCATCTGCGCCTCGCGGACGGCACGCACCGGGTGATCGACGGCCTCTCCTACGCCCCCGCGGCCTGCACGCCCGACATCTACGAGCCGGTCTCGGATGAGCCGCCGAACCACATGGACAGCGTGGGCCGCCGGTCGGAGCTCGGTGCGACGGCGGTGGCCGTGCCCGGCAACCTCGCCGCCTGGTGCGACATGCATACACGCTTCGGCCGCCTGCCCTTTGCCGATGTCATCGCGCCCGCGATCCGCCTCGCGGAGGCGGGCTTCGCCGTGACGCCTTATCTGGAGGGCGCGATCGGTGAGGCGGCGGCGGATCTGGCGCGCGACCCCGCGATCTCCGCGCTGCTGATTCCGGATGGCACGCCGCTGGTCGCGGGCGACAGGTTGGTCCAGGGCGATTTCGCCGAAGCCCTGCGTCTGATCGCGGGGGAGGGGGCGGCGGCGCTCCACGGCGGCGCGCTCGGCGCGGCATTGGCGGACCGGATCGCGGAGGGGGCGGATCCCGGCTGGCTGACCCGTGACGACCTGCGCGCCTATGCCCCACGGGAGCGCGACGTGATTCGGGGCGGCTATCGCGGATACGAGGTCGTCGGTCCCCCGCCCCCCGCCTCCTCCGGAGTCCATATCGCGCAGATGCTCAACCTGCTGGCGCCGCACGATGTCGCCGGGCTGGGCTTCGGCACCGCGGCCGGGGCGCATCTGATGGCGGAGGTGATCCGCATCGCCTTCGAGGATCGGCGCGCGGCGAGCGGCGATCCCGATTTCGTGGACGTGCCGGTGGAGCGTCTGATCTCCAGGGCCTATGCGGAGGAGGCGCAGGCGCGTCTGCGCGGCACGGGCGGCAGCGGCAACCGTACGGACACCGGACCCGCTTGCCGCGAGAGCGCCGACACCACCCACGTCACCGTGGCCGATGGCGAGGGCAACGTCGTCTCCGCCACCCACACGATCAACGGCATCTTCGGCGCGCGGTTCATGGTGCCGGGCACGGGCATCATCCCGAACAACTACATGATGAACTTCGATCCGCATCCCGGCCGGGCCCTGTCGGTGGCCCCGGGCAAGCGCGTGCCGACCTCCATGGCGCCGATGATGGTGCTCCGCGATGGGCGTGTCTGCTGGGCGCTGGGCCTGCCGGGCGGCTTGCGCATCTTTCCCTCGGCGTTGCAGGCCATCGTCAACCTGATCGACCACGGCATGTCCCTGCAATCGGCGGTCGAGGCGCCCCGGCTCTGGACGGAGGGGCATCATCTGGAGGTGGAGAAAGGTTTCGCGCCGCTGGTCCCGGCGCTGGAGGAACGGGGGCACGACGTCCGGGTGATGCCCCATGTGGGCGGCGGAATGAACGCCATCGCCTTCGCCGGGGACGGCACGATGGAAGGCGCCGCCTGCTGGCGCGCCGACGGCACGGTCGCGGCGCTGGGCGGCGGCCGCGCCCGTCCCGGCATCCGCTTCTGGCCCGGTCGCGCGCCGGACGTGGGCAAGGCCGCGGACTGATCGCGCGACGGTCGGTCGGATCGCCGGGCCGGCACGGACGCGGGCCGAACGGCATTCCGGCAAGTCCTATACAGTCTGGTGACAGGCCGTCGATACGCTTTGCGCTGTTGGGGAAGTCAGGGACGGGATCCGGCTTGAGATGGGCAGCGGTCAGCCTGGACAACACCAATAGCCCTATTGGCGTAGCTATCCGAGACACATCCCGCCACGCGATCCTGCGTCGATCCCCTCATCCTCCCCAAAGACGACCGAACCCCTCCCTCAACTCCCCGCGCCGAAACCGCCAGACGTGCGCGACGCCCCGAACCCGCCGCTCCGGGCGACCGAGGATTGGGTCATGGGCGCCGCGTTGCGCGTGCTCGCCGCCTTCGTCGTCAGGGCCGACGCGCCGACGGTCCCGCGCCCCGAAAGACTCGACGCCCGGGTCCCGCCATCGGTCGTGGCGAATCCCGACCCTGCCGTGGGCACCATCGCCCGCGACGCGAAGCCGCGGCCCGACATCATCTGTCCCAGCAGGAACCCGGCCATGAGCGGCATGAAGATCGACGGACGGTTCTCGTCCTGGATGCAGGCATCGGCGCCATGCTCCGCCTCGCAGACGTCGAGCGCGTCGTATCTCGGGGCCGTCTCCGCATGTTCCGCGATCGCCTCCGCATATTGCGCGTCGCAGACTTCCTGCTCCATGCCGGACGCCGTGCAGCTCGCCGTATCGTCGAACACGACGACCTCCGCCTGCTGTTCCCGGCATCCCGCCAGGGCGATCACGCTCGCCGCCCCGAGGAGCGCGATCCGTCTGGGTGCCGATGACTTCATCTGCGTGTCCTCCTGTCGTTCACGGTTCGATATAGTGCGGTTTGAACCGGCTGAGGTCCTGCGTGATCCGCGACACATCCTCGCGGATGCCCAGCGCGACGCAGGTCTCGCCCACAATCCACGTTCCCATCACCGGATGGAACCCACCCATATCGGGCAGCGGCGCATAGGCCTGCACGACCGTCGGATGGCCGTCGTAGGTCTCGTTCTGCGACCGCTCGATCTCCGCGCCGTCGGGGGCCGCGATCCTCACGCCCGCCCCCTCGCGGGAGAACAGGGGCTTGCGCACCGTCCCGCGCGCGAATCCCCCCGCGGCCGCGGCGCGATCATGGGCGGACGGGTCGCGCTCGACATCGGCCGACAGGAATGTCGGGAGCAGGTTCGGATGCCCCTCGAACATCTCCCACAGCACCGCGAGGATCCCCTTGTTCGATGCCAGAGCCTTCCACGGCGGCTCCAGGAACCGTGTGCCGGACTCCGCCAGCGCGCCCGCCGCCTCGTCGCGCAGGAAGTCCTCCCACGGATAGAGCTTGAACAGCGTGCCGATCACCCGCCCGTCGCCATCCACGAGGCGTCCCGACGGATCGATGCCGATGGCGCCCATGTCGACGTAATGCGCACCTAGGCCCGCATCCCGCGCGGCATAGGCCAACGTCTCGACATTCGCGTAATCCTCCGCGACCCCCTCGATGGCAGCGAAATGCACATCCTCGCCGGGGGGGCAGATGCCGGCGAATCGCTCGGACAGCGCCTCCTGCAACCGGTTCAGCTGATCCGCGCCCTCCGGGACCGTCCCCGCCGCCCGCGCGCCTTCCAGCCAGTCCCACTGGAAATGCCCGGCCTCGTAGAGCGATGTCGGCGTGTCGGCGTTGTATTCCAGCAGCTTCGCCGAGCCCGTCCCGTCATAGGCCAGGTCCATCCGCCCGTAGAGTTCCGCCTCGCCCGCCCGCCAGGAGCCCGCGACGAGGTCCATCTGTGCCTCCGGAATGCCGAGCCGCGCCATGATGCCCTCGTCCCCCGCCGCATGGGCGACGGCCTCCCGCACCATCGCGTGAAGGGCGGTGGACGGATCCTCCAGCCGCGTCTCGATCTCCTCCAGCGTGAAGGCATAGGCGCTCGTCTCGTCCCAATAGGGCTCGCCGTACATCGTGTGGAACACGAATCCCGCCTCCTCGGCGCGCGCCTTCCAGTCGGGTCGCTCGACCCCCTCAACCTTCCTCATGTGTCCCTCCCGCCTGCCTCGTCCCTCATGTAGGGCGCCGCGACCGATCCGTATGGGGTCGCCGGACGGCCGCGCCCATTTACCGGTCGGCTGTGGCAGATCGAACGCCGCAGGTCCCGCGCGGCGGACAGGGCGATGCGGAACGACGTTACCGGACGCGCCGACGGCCCCGTTTGCCCCGACGGCGCATCGAAACGCCCCTTCGATTTGTCGAACGGATCCAACGTCAGCGAGAAGATAGACTGGAGATCCGCCGCCGGTCCGATCACCAGCGTCGTCGAAGCTGGACCTGTCCCGATTGCCGGAACCGACCCTACGCGGTCAACGCGCCGAGACCCGCAATGAGCGGGACGCCGAAGGTCGGGCGCGTGGGATGTATCGGGTGCCGCACGCCGCCAGTCAGCGGATCGACGCCTTGGCCGGGACTAAGAAGGGGCGACTCCAGGGCCCGTATCACAGTCTCGGATCACGAACCGACAAGGCGCCCCGGGTTCCGGCCCGACGCGCCTGTCCGCTCCCGCAGGTTTCGTCCGGCTCACTCGGTCGCGGAGGTCGCGGTCCAGGACGGGACGGTGAAGGCCGAGCCGGGGTTGGCCAGCGTGTCCTCGATATTGTTGGTCATCGTCTCGACGCCGCCGGACACCACGCCCATGACGGCCAGCCCGAGGCCCACGAGGGCGGCGGTCAGCACCACCCAGTCGATGGTCACGGCGCCGGACTTGTCGGCGGAGAAGGTCTTGATCGCTTTCAGCATGGAATCGGTCCCTGTCTTTTGTCGCGCGTCGACGGTGATATCCCGTCGGTCCCGCGCGCATCTGCGCCCTTTTGCCCGACTCGGCCTAACGGCCAATCGCGGCGGGAATGAGACCGCGATGGGGACATTCGGCGGTCCGCGGACGCCGATCCCGGCTCCGGCGACCCATTCTGTGACATCCGTGCCACGCTGGCTTCGGTCGGAAATGCCCCGGTCTCGCGCGCGGGGATTGTGCTCCCGGGCGTCGGCGAACGCCCCGCCGCAGAGATTCGAACCGGAGAAAATCCTTGCAGGTCAGGGGAATGGGCGCTGCCACATGGAACCGCGAACCAAGGCGCCTGCCTACATCCCGACGGTCCTCGTCGCGCGGAACGCGGTCCGCTCGCACCCCGCCGCCACCGATGCCCCAGTTCTAGCCACGGAGCCTGCCGCCTTCCCAAACGTCACTCGATCACGTCGGCCCATTCGGGATGCCGCTTCGCCTGCGCCTTCACGAAGGGGCAGAGCGCGATCACCCGCACGCCGTCCACCCGGGAATCGGCCACCATGCGCTCCGCCAGTCTCAGCCCGACGCCCTGACCGTGCAGGGCCTCCGGCACACCGGTATGGTCGACGATGATCCGCGTCGCACCCATCCGGGAATAGGTCATCTCCGCCTCGTGGCCGTCCACGACGATGACCCATCGCCCGCCGCTCTCGCCGTCCTCGCGCCTGATTTCGCTCTCGGTCACGGGACCAGCGTCGCTTCGGTCGCATCGCGCAGCTCGGCTTCGGTCACGCCGTCGGCAAGCTCCACGAGCCGCAGTCCGCCCTCCACCACATCGAGCACGCCGAGATTGGTGATGATCCGGTCCACCACCGCCGTCCCCGTCAGCGGCAGGGTGCATTCCCGCAGCAGCTTCGAGTCGCCGTGCTTGCTCGTATGGTCCATCACCACGACCACCCGGCCCACGCCCGCCACCAGATCCATGGCCCCGCCCATCCCCTTCACCAGCTTGCCGGGGATCATCCAGTTGGCGAGGTCGCCGTTCTCCGCCACTTCCATCGCGCCGAGGATCGCCATCGCGATCTTGCCGCCCCGGATCATCCCGAAACTCTGGGCGCTGTCGAAATAGGCCGTGTGCGGCAGCTCGGTGATCGTCTGCTTGCCCGCATTGATGACGTCGGCGTCTTCCTCGCCCTCGACCGGGAAGGGCCCCATCCCCAGCATCCCGTTCTCCGACTGGAGCGTCACCTCGATCCCCTCGGGGATGTAGTTCGACACCAGCGTCGGGATCCCGATGCCGAGGTTCACGTACCACCCGTCCTGAAGCTCCTGCGCGGCGCGCGCGGCCATCTGATTGCGATCCCAGGGCATCCTGCCTCCTCGACTGACTAGACGTCGGCGATGCCCACGGGGACGTCGATCATCACGACGGTCCCGGCTGCGCCGCGCACCGGAGTCATGGTCGCATCCAGCCCCTCGGTCAACGTGTGGATCAGGCGCCCGCCGGTCGTGGCGGGATTGGGAAAGGGGACGTTCCGCGGCAGGCCGACGCCGTCATCGGTTACCACCAGCCTCAGGCCTCCGGCCGCGAGCCGCGCCAGCCGCAACTCCACGAAGCCCTCCTCCATCCGCTCGAACGCATGGCCGAACGCGTTCGCCAGCACCTCCGAGATCAGCAGCGAGACCTGCACCGCCGCGTCCGGATTGGCCATCATCGGCTCGACGCTCTGGATGAAGCGGATGCCGGAGCGTCCCTCCTCGTGCGAGACGGCGGAGCCCACACGGCTCACCAGCGCGCCGAGGTCGATCCCCTTGCCGGTCCGCCCCTGCTCCTCCGAGAGGATCATCGACTCGTACACCAGCTGCAGGCATTCCAGCCGCCGCGTCATCGCTCCGAAATCCGCCAGGTCCGGCTCGTCTACATGCGCAAGGCTCTCCAGGACGGTGCCCAGATCGACCTGCACCCGGGAACGGACCTTGTGCAGCAGCGCGGTCGCCGCATCCTCCTCGCGTTCGGTGTCGTAGACTTCCTTCTGGATGCCGAGGAAATAGATCACCTCGCCCTCGGAATCCGTGATCGGCGCGATGATGAGACGGTTCAGGAACGGTCGCCCGTCCGCACGGTAATTGGTCACGTCGACGGTCAGGTCGCCCCCCGCCTCGACCGCCGCGCGCATCCGGTCGACGTCGGACTTCTTCGTGTCCTCCCCCTGCAGGAACCGGCAATTGCGCCCGATGACGGCGGAGCGGGAATACCCCGTCGTCCGCTCGAAGGCCGAATTGACGTAGACGATCGGATTGTCCTCCGCCCGGGCGTCGGTGAGGATCATCGCGACCTTGACGCGGCTGAACCCCGCGAGGGCGGTCTGGTCGTCGATGACGGATGCGAGCTTTCTGCGAGATTCCACGATCGTCCTCCTGGTCGGTCGTCTCCGGCGGATTGGCCGCCGGGCCTTCTCTTCGGGTGCGGCGGGTCGGGCAATCGCCCCGACATTCCCTGGCACCCTTTCTTCCCGGCCCTTCCAGACCGGGTCTTGCCGGTCTCAGGCGGCGGGCCGGGTGGTCCGCTGCTCGATCCGCTTCTCGTGTTCGCCCTGGATCAGGCGATGGACGTAGATGCCGGGCAGGTGGACGGCATCGCCGTCCAGCGTTCCCGGCTCCACGATCTCCTCGACCTCCACGACGCAGACCTTGCCGCACATGGCCGCGGGCGGGTTGAAGTTGCGCGCCGTCTTGCGGAACACGCAATTGCCGGTGGTGTCGGCCTTCCACGCCTTGACGATCGACAGGTCCGCGACGATGCCGCGTTCGAGGATGTAATCCTCGCCATCGAAGGACCTCACGTCCTTGCCCTCGGCGATCACGGTGCCCACGCCGGTCTTCGTATAGAAGCCCGGGATGCCGCAGCCACCGGCCCGCATCCTTTCCGCCAAGGTGCCCTGGGGATTGAACTCCAGCTCCAGCTCCCCGCCGAGATACTGGCGCATGAACTCCTTGTTCTCGCCGACATAGCTGGAGATCATCTTCCTCACCTGCCGCGTCTGCAGCAGGATGCCGATGCCGAAATCGTCCACGCCCGCATTGTTCGACGCGAAGGTCAGGTCCTTCGTCCCCGCCGTCCGGATCGCGTCCAGCAGAAGCTCGGGGATTCCGCATAACCCGAAGCCGCCCGCCGCGATGAACATGCCGTCGAACAGCAGCCCATCCAACGCCTCGGCCGCGGAGCCATGGACCTTCTTCATCGCTGTCTCCCCCCGGGACAAATCGCTTGCCCGTCAATCAGTAGCCCAGCATCGCGAGCGTTTCAATCACGCGCGTGTGATGCGACATCGACGACCCGCGATCTCCGCCGTTGTCGTCTGCAAGGGCGGATCGGGAACCCGTATCGGGCGTTCTGGCCAGTCTCTCGCGGACAGGTAGGCCACCTCGATGCTGCATCCTTCATTCGAAACGCAAAGTGGTCGCAAAGGACGAGGGGAAAGCGAAGCAGGACAGGGTCGCGCCATGCCCGGATGCCGCGCACGACACCCGACAACCGCCCCTTCAATCCCGGCGGAGACACCGGAAACCCCCACCGCCCACTTCCCGTATGTCTATCGGAACGAACAACGTCCGAAGCTTCGGCCCGAACCCCTTATCCTGCACCGGGTCACGCGCGCCGGAACAGCCGCCCGCCCCGAATAACCTGCGCCCCGCTCATTCGCCTCCGAAGGTCCAGGCCATCCCCTGCTCGGGCATGTGATAGGCGAGGCCCAGCGTATCGCCCGCCTCCAGCTCCGCACCGATCAGGTCCTGCGCCAGCGGTCCCTTCTTCAGGACGAACTTCGTATGGCTGATGATCACGTCCAGCCCCTCGAGCGCGCCGTCCCCCGCCAGCCCGTCCAGCACCGCCATCTCCGCGTGGATCAGGGCGGGCGTCAGGTGCCCGAACAACAGGTCGTCGGGCCGGTCGCTGGTATAGCTCGCCTCGATGATGATCGCCTTCAGCGCCCCGGACGCGGCCAGCGGCGCCACCGCCTCCCAGACGGCGCGCAGATTGTCGCCTTCTTCCACCCGGTCGGGGCCCGTATCCCCGAGGCACAGCACCGCATCCTCCCCCGCCTCGAACAGGAACGCGGTCGACTCGACGGGCCCGTGCGCCAGCGGCCAGGCCGTCACCCGCATCGCCGTGTCCGCGACCTCGATTGCCTCCCCGGGCACCAGCTCGGTCAGTTCGTACTTGCCCAGCGGCGACGGCCCCGTCGTGGCGAAGTTGGGCCAGGCGACCCAGTTGAAATAGGTGGAGGAGATGTTCTGCAGAACCGAGGACAGGCCGTAGATCGGTTTCGCGCTGTCATCCGGCGAGGCCACGATCAGGCCGGCGACATGGTCCAGATGCGCGTGGCTGACGAAATAGCCCTTCACCACCTCGGTCAGGACGTGGCCGACCCGGGTGTACTCGCTGTCTTCCGGCACCGCGATGCCGTCGAACGCGCCCGCCGCCTCCGCCGCGTTCAGCCCCGCGACCAGCGCGCCCGCATCGCAGGTCACGCCCCGCGGATCGCCCGCCGGATGGATCAGGAAGGCGCTCAGGTTGCCGTCCTCGATCCCGCCCCGCGCGCCGAGGGTCACGATGGTCATGCCGTCCGCGGCGGCGAGCGCGGGGGCAAGGGACAGGGCGAAGGCGACGGAAAGGCGTATCATGGAAAACTCCTCGGTCGGTTGGGTGGGATCATCGGATTGTGCGCTCGCCGTCGGTCACTGTGCCAGCGCCTCCGCCATCGCGTCGATCACTCCGTCGGCGAAGCGTCCGAACGCCGCGCCGGGCTGCCGCGCGGCGAATGTGGCGGCGAAGGGGTCCGGCGCCTGCGTGTCGCTGCCAGCCATGGTCGCGATCACCGCATGGCCGCAGAACGGAACATAGACCTCGGAATACCCGCCCTCATGGGCCATCACGAGGCGTCCCCCGCACAGATCGGCCGCCGCTTCCATCACCCTGCCCGTCATCTCCGCAAAGGTCTCCGCTGTCGCCAGCATCCGGCCCAGCGGATCCAGCGCCGCCGCGTCCAGCCCGCAGGCCACGACGATCACGTCCGGCCGGAAGGTGTGCAGCGCGGGCAGGACGAGCCGGTCCATCGCCGCCAGATAGGCCGCATGTCCGCAGCCCGGCGGCAGCGGCACGTTCAGGTTCGATCCGTCCGCGCCGCGCACGTCGAACCCGCCCGTGTCGAGCGGATAGTTGTTCTCCTGATGGATCGAGATCGTCAGGACGTCCGGATCGTCGAGGAAGATCGCCTCGGTCCCGTTCCCGTGATGCACGTCCCAGTCCACGATGGCGACCCGCCCGCAAAGTCCCGCCGCCCGCGCACGCTCCACCGCCAGCGCGATGTTGGCCAGCAGGCAGAATCCGTTGGCCCAGTCCGGCAGACAGTGATGCCCCGGCGGACGGCTGAGCGCATAGGCATTCGCGAGGTCGCCCCGCAGCACCGCCTCCAGCGCGCCCGACACCAGCCCTGCCGACAAAGCTGCGATCTCGAACCCGCCCGGCCCGAACGGCGCGCGCAGGCCCAGCTCCCCGCCGCCCTCCGCCGATGCCGCCGCGAACGCATCGAGATACGCCGACGGATGCACCCGCAACAGGTCCTCCCGGACCATCGGATCGGCGGACCGCACATCCAGCTCCGGCATCAGGCCCGTGACCCGCATCAGGTTCACCAGCCGCCGCTTGGTCTCCGGATCCTCCGGCAGGCCGCCGCCGCCCGCGATCGGCTGGACCAGCCCGCCGACCGGAGCCATCTGCGCGTAGTTGCCGCCGCCATGCCAGAGGCAGCGTTCGTCGTGGAAAAAACCGGTCGTCATCGGATATCCCCGTCCCCCCGGATTTTGTACGAAACGTGAAAGCGGCTCCGGCGACCTACCCCGAAATGTGAAGAACCCTCAGAGGCCGGGATAGATCGGGAACCGGTCGCAGAGTGCCTGCACCTTGGCCTTCACCTCATCCTCGACCGCACCGTTGCCCTCCGCGCCATTCGCGGCGAGCCCGTCCACGACCTCCACGATTAGGTCGCCGATCTCCCGGAACTCCGTCTCCGCGAATCCCCGTGTCGTGCCAGCGGGCGAGCCAAGCCGTATCCCGCTGGTAACGGTGGGTTTTTCGTCGTCGAAGGGGATGCCGTTCTTGTTGCAGGTGATATGCGCGCGGCCCAGAGCCGCCTCGGTGTCGTTGCCCTTCACGCCCTTGGGCCGCAAATCCACCAGCATCAGATGCGTGTCGGTCCCGCCGGTGACGATATCGAGGCCGCCCTGCATCAATTGATCCGCCAAAGTCTGAGCGTTCTCAATGACTTGCGCCTGATAATCCTTGAACCCGGGTCGCAGCGCCTCGCCGAAGGCCACGGCCTTGGCCGCGATCACGTGCATGAGCGGGCCGCCCTGAATGCCGGGAAAGATCGCCGAATTCACCTTCTTCGCGATCTCCGCGTCGTCGGTCAGGATCATGCCGCCCCGCGGTCCGCGCAGGGTCTTGTGCGTCGTCGTCGTGGCGACATGGGCGTGAGGGAAGGGGGAGGGGTAGTGACCGCTCGCCACCAGACCCGCAAAATGTGCCATATCCACCAAGAGGATAGCGCCCACCTCGTCCGCGATCTCGCGCATCTTCGCGAAGTCGATGATTCGCGGAATGGCCGAACCGCCCGCGATGATCATCTTCGGCCGATGCTCCGTCGCCAGCGCGCGCACCTGATCGTAGTCCAGCAGCAGGTCCTCCTTGCGGACCCCGTATTGCACCGCGTTGAACCACTTGCCCGACTGGTTCGGCTTCGCCCCGTGGGTCAGGTGTCCGCCCGCATCGAGGCTCATCCCGAGGATCGTGTCGCCGGGCTTCAGCAGCGCCGTGAACACACCCTGATTGGCCTGGCTGCCCGAGTTGGGCTGCACATTGACGAAGCCGCAGCCGAACAGCTCCTTCGCCCGATCCCGCGCGAGATTCTCCGCGATATCAACATATTGGCAGCCGCCATAATAGCGCCGTCCGGGATATCCTTCGGCGTATTTGTTCGTCATCACGCCGCCCTGCGCCTCCATCACGGCGCGGCTGACGATGTTCTCGGACGCGATCAGCTCGATCTCGTCGCGCTGGCGACCCAGCTCGTCCCGGGTCGCCGCGGCGATCTCCGGGTCGGTGTCCGAAAGGCTGCGGGTGAAGAAGCCGTCATCCTGAAAGGCTGCGCTCTTCGTGTCGCGATGGGGGGCGTTCATGGCGCGCTCCTGTGCTGTGTCCCGCTGGCTTCTACCCGTCGGCGGGCGGTTCGGGAAGCCGCCATCGCAGCGCGTCCGCGGGAGCATGCCGCCGGGGAGGTTGCCTTTCGCGCCCGGGCGGCCCAACCCTGTCGCCGACGGGGGAGCGCCCATGCCGCGCAGCACAGACATCGCCTTCGTGGCGTCCGACACACCGGAGGCGCAGGCCGCGCTCGCCGCGCTGACGGAACGGTACGGCCAGACCCCGCTCGACGCGGCACGGGTCATCGTGGCGCTGGGCGGCGACGGCTTCATGCTCGAGACGCTGCATGCCACCATGGCCAATGAAGCGCCGGTCTACGGGATGAACCGGGGCACCGTCGGGTTCCTGATGAACGACTGGCGCCCGACCGGCCTGACCGCGCGTCTCGCCCGGGCCGAGGAGGCGCGGATCAACCCCCTGCGCATGGTGGCCACCGGCGTGTCGGGCGAGGTGGTCGAGGCGCTCGCCATCAACGAGGTCTCGCTCCTGCGGGCCGGGCCCCAGGCCGCGCGCCTCGCCATTTCCGTCGACGGGCGCGTGCGGATGGAGGAGCTGGTCTGCGACGGCGCCCTCGTCGCGACCCCCGCGGGCAGCACGGCCTACAACTACTCCGCCCACGGCCCGATCCTCCCGATCGGGTCCGGCGTCCTCGCGCTGACCGCCATGTCCGCCTTCCGTCCCCGGCGCTGGCGCGGCGCGCTCCTGCCGCAATCGGCGCGGGTGACGTTCGACGTGCTGAGCCCCGAGAAGCGGCCGATGATGGCGGAGGCGGACGGCCATTCCGTGCGCGACGTCGTCCGGGTCGAGGTGGCGAGCGAGCCGTCCGTCGTCCATCGCCTGCTCTTCGATCCGGGGCACGGGCTGGAGGAGCGGCTCCTGCGGGAGCAGTTTACCTGAGCCGGTCTGACGAGGGCGGTGGGCCAGCCCCCCGCGCCCCCCGGAATATTTCCGGAGCAAAGACGGGGAGGGCGGCGCGGCGGAGGGCGCGCTTGCGAGCGGACGTGCGCGAAGGCTAGAAGCGCCCGGACCCCCGGAGACGCCGAAGATGCCCGCCAGACCCCGCACGCTCATCACCTCCGCCATTCCGTACATCAACGGGATCAAGCATCTGGGCAATTTGATCGGCTCCCAGCTTCCCGCCGATCTCCATGCCCGTTACCTGCGCGCCCGGGGCCATGAGGTGATGTTCATCTGCGCCACCGACGAGCATGGCACCCCCGCCGAGCTGGCCGCGGCCAAGGCCGGAAAGCCGGTGGCGGAGTATTGCGCGGAGATGTGGCAGGTGCAGAAGGAGCTGGCCGACGGATTCCGGCTGTCCTTCGACCATTTCGGACGTTCCTCCTCGCCGCAGAACCACCGCCTGACGCAGCATTTCGCCGGTCGTCTGGCGGAGGCAGGTCTGATCGAGGAGCGGTCCTCGGCGCAGGTCTATTCCAACGCGGATGGCCGGTTCCTGCCGGACCGCTATGTCGAAGGGACCTGTCCGAATTGCGGCTATGAGCGGGCGCGCGGCGATCAGTGCGAGAACTGCACCAAGCAGCTCGACCCCACCGACCTGATCGACCCGCGCTCCGCCATTTCGGGCTCCACCGATCTGGAAGTCCGCGAGACCAAGCATCTCTTCCTGCTGCAATCGAAATTGCGCGACGACCTCGATGCCTGGATCGACGCGCAGTCCGACTGGCCCATCCTGACCACCTCCATCGCGAAGAAGTGGCTGCATGACGACGAGGGGTTGCAGGACCGGGGCATCACCCGCGATCTCGACTGGGGTATCCCGGTGAGGCGCGGGACGGAGCCGTGGCCGGGGATGGAGGGCAAGGTCTTCTACGTCTGGTTCGACGCGCCGATCGAGTACATCGCGGCGACGAGCGAGTGGGCGGAGGCGCATGGGGGCGATTGGGAACGCTGGTGGCGGACGGACAAGGGGGCGGAGGATGTTCGCTACGTCCAGTTCATGGGCAAGGACAACGTACCGTTCCACACGCTCGGCTTCCCCGCGACGCTGCTGGGGTCCGGGGAGCCGTGGAAGACGGTCGATTACCTCAAGGCGTTCAACTACCTCAATTACGACGGCGGCCAATTCTCCACGAGCGCGGGGCGCGGCGTGTTCATGGATCAGGCGCTGTCCATCCTGCCGCCGGATTACTGGCGCTGGTGGCTGCTGTCGCACATCCCCGAAAGCTCGGACACGGAGTTCACCTGGGAGCAGTTCCAGGCCGACGTGAACAAGGATCTGGCCGACGTGCTGGGCAATTTCGTCAGCCGGGTGACGAAGTTCTGCCGCTCGAAATTCGGGGAGGCGGTGCCGGAGGGCGGCGCGCCGGGGCCGCAGGAGGCGAAGCTGATCGAGGCGCTGACCTTCCGTCTCGCCACCTACGAGGCCCACATGGACGCCATCGAGATCCGCAAGGCGGCGGCCGAGCTGCGTGCCATGTGGACGCTGGGCAACGAATACCTGCAGGAGGCCGCGCCTTGGTCCGTGTTCAAGACCGATCCGGAGCAGGCGGCGGCACAGATCCGGCTGGCCCTCAACCTGATCCCCTTCTACGCGGTCCTGTCGCAACCCTTCATCCCTGACGCCGCCGCGACGATGCTGTCGGCTATGGACGCGTCGGACGACTGGCCCGACGATGTGGGGGCAGCGCTGGAGCGGCTTGGGCCCGGCCACGCCTTCACGGTGCCAGACGTCCTCTTCGCCAAGATCACCGACGAGCAGCGGGAAAGCTGGGCGGAACAATTCGCCGGAACGCGGGCGTGAGCCGCCTCGGCGCGGTGGCCTATATCGTGCCGGATTACGACGCGGGGATCGCGTTCTTCACCGCCCTCGGCTGGCGCGTCACCGCCGATATCGACCAGGGTCGCAAGCGCTGGGTCACGGTCGCGGGTGGCGAGACGGAACTGGTGCTCGCCCGGGCGGATACGCCGGAGCAGCGGGCGGCCATCGGCAGGCAGTTCGCGGGGCGCGTCGGTCTGTTCCTGCGGACCGACGATTTCGCCGCGACGGCCGCCCGGATCGAGACGGCGGGCGGCACGTTCGAGGAAGCGCCGCGGCATGAGGATTACGGCAAAGTGGCAGTCTGGCGCGATCCGTGGGGGACGCGCTGGGACCTGATCGGACCATCGACGGGTTAGCGGTGGCCTCGGCTGCGCGAGATATTTCCAGCCCATTCCAAGTGGCCCGGAACCTCCTCCGCGCGGCGAACGTTTCGGGAACGAAGGAGAACCGGAATGGACAAGATGACCGATACCCCGAAGCAGGATGCACCCGGAAACGCCGCCAAGGATCCCGACGACTGGACCACTGGCGACGAGGCCATGACCGGTGCGCAGGCGAGCTATCTCAAGACGCTGAGCGAAGAGGCGGGGGAGGAGTTCGATCCCTCCCTGTCGAAGGCGGACGCCTCCAAGCGGATCGACGCGCTGCAGGAAAAGACCGGCCGCGGAACCTGAGTATCGAGAGGTGGCGGCGGGCCTCTTGACGCCGCCGCCACCCGTTCCCACATCAGCCCTGTCGGATGCCTGTAGAGGGTCCGGCGGACGAACCGCCCCCGTCCTTCGGAGGGGGCAACTCATTGTATCGCTTAGACAAGGATGCACGACATGCGTACCTACGACTTCACGCCGCTCTATCGCGCCACGGTCGGTTTCGACCGGATGGCCAACCTCATGGATCGCGCCATGACGGCCGATGCCGGCAACACCTATCCCCCCTACAACATCGAGAAGCGCGGCGATGACGCCTACCGCATCTCCATCGCCGTCGCGGGCTTTGCCGCGGACGAACTGACGGTCGAGGCCCGGGAGGGTCAGCTCGTGATCTCCGCCCGCAAGGCCGAGACCGATGGGAAGCCGACCTATCTGCATCGCGGCATCGCGCAGCGGGCGTTCGAGAAGACGTTCCAGCTTGCCGACCACGTTCAGGTGACCGGTGCGGACCATGCCAACGGCATGCTTCATATCGAGCTGGAGCGTCAGGTTCCCGAGGCGCTGAAGCCCCGCCGGATCGAGATCGCGGGCGGTGGCAAGTCCGACGCCCCGGCGATCGAAGGAACCTCCGAAACCGTCGAGGCCTGATCCCCAAGACTGTCCCTCGCGGATGAGGAGTGGCGCGCGTCCCCGGAACGGGGCGCGCGTTTTTGCGTCCGGGTCACCGGCGGACCCGCAGCCGCGGACGCCGTCCGGTCAGGTGCACGAAGGCGAGCGTCAGCGCAGCGCGACGGGCGCAGCCCATGGCGAAAACCCGGACCCAGGCGTTCATGCGGGGTAGGCCCCGTTCCGATCCTCCCGTTCTCGCCCCACCGGGCGACTTCCTCTCCCGGTTCCCGACCCTTTCGCAATCGCCCCGCCTGCGCTATGCCCCGGCATCCGAAGACCCGCCCGGAGTCCCCCGAATGACCGCGCCGAAGAAGCTGCACGTCAAGACCTATGGTTGTCAGATGAACGTCTACGACAGCGAGCGCATGGCCGAGGCGATGGGCGTCGAGGCGCTGGGCGAGGCGGGCTACGTGACGACGGATCGGCCCGAGGAGGCGGACCTGATCCTGTTGAATACCTGTCACATTCGGGAGAAAGCAGCGGAGAAGGTCTATTCCGATCTCGGCCGCCTCAAGCCGCTGAAGGAGGCGAATCCGGACTTGCGCATCGGCGTGGCGGGCTGCGTCGCGCAGGCGGAGGGGGCGGAGATCATGGCCCGGCAACCGGCAGTGGACCTCGTGGTCGGACCGCAGGCGTATCACCGCCTGCCGGATCTGGTGGCGCGGGCCAATGCGGGCGAGCGGGCGCTGGATACCGAGATGCCGGAGGAGGACAAGTTCGAGCATCTGCCGAAGCTGCGCGGACCCGCCGCCCGACCGACCGCGTTCCTGACGGTGCAGGAGGGGTGCGACAAGTTCTGTGCCTTCTGCGTGGTGCCCTATACCCGCGGCGCGGAGATGAGCCGTCCGGCCGTGCGCCTTCTGTCCGAGGCGCGGGCGCTGGTGTCGCGCGGGGTGCGCGAGATCACGCTGCTGGGGCAGAACGTCAATGGCTACCACGGCGCGGGTCCGGAGGGCGGGACGTGGTCGCTGGCGCGCCTGATCCGGGAGATGGCGGAGATCGACGGGCTCGACCGCATCCGTTTCACCACCTCGCATCCGAACGACATGGATGACGACCTGATCGCGGCCCATGGCGATTGCCCCACGCTGATGCCGTATCTCCACCTGCCGGTTCAGTCGGGAAGCGACCGCGTCCTGAAGGCGATGAATCGCAAGCACAGTGCCGACGATTATCTGCGGATCGTGGATCGCCTGCGCGCGGCGCGGCCGGACCTGATGCTGTCGAGCGACTTCATCGTGGGCTTCCCGGGCGAGTCGGAGGCCGATTTCGACGATACGCTCCGGCTGGTGGAGCGGGTGGGGTTCGGGCAGGCCTATTCCTTCCGCTATTCCGCGCGACCCGGCACGCCAGCCGCCGAAAGGGAGGCGGTGCCGGAGACGGTGGCGGTTGCCCGCCTGCACCGGCTGCAGGCCCTTCTGGGTGAGCAGCAGCGCGCGGCGCAGGAGGCCATGGTGGGGCGGGAGACGACCGTCCTGTTCGAGAAGGCCGGACGCCTTGCCGGACAGCTGGTGGGCAAGTCGGAGCATCTGCAGGCCGTCCATGCCGAAGCCCCCGACGCCTTGCTGGGGCGGGTCGCACGGGTGGTCGTGACGGAGGCGAAGGCGAACTCCATCGCCGCGCGTGTGATCCAGGTGGGATGACCGTTCCGTGACGGCGCGCCCGCGCGGTCTTGCGCCGCGCGCGCCCGCGCGGCACCCTGCGACAGACCTCAGACAGGAGCCCGCGTTGGCACCAATCCTTGCCCCCGATTCCCCGGACGCCATCGCGATCCAGCTCGATTTCCCCGACAACCGCCTGATGATCGATCTCGTCGGTCCCGGCGGCGCGCATCTTGCACAGATCGAGCAGCTGATGGGTGTGCAGGTCGTCCATCGCGGCAATGCCCTCATCGTGCATGGCGAGGCGGCGGCGGAGGCCGAGCGTGTGCTGAACGCGCTCTACGCCCGGCTCGAATCGGGAAAGGGCGTGGATATGGGCGCCATCGACGGCCTGATCCGGTTGCGTGCCGAGGAAGAGGCGGAGGGCGCGCGGGACGGCGACCAGACCGAGATGTTCCCCGGCCCCGCGCTGGAGATCCGGACGCGCAAGAAGACGATGGAGCCGCGCACCGAGGCGCAGAAGGCCTATACGCGAGCATTGTTGACCAACGAACTGGTGTTCGGGATCGGCCCGGCGGGCACCGGCAAGACCTATATCGCCGTGGCCGTGGCCGTGAGCATGTTCATTTCCGGCGAGGTGGATCGCATCATCCTGAGCCGTCCGGCGGTGGAGGCGGGCGAGAAGCTGGGATATCTGCCGGGCGACATGAAGGACAAGGTCGATCCCTACATGCAGCCGCTCTACGACGCGCTCAACGACTTCCTTCCGGGCAAGCAACTCGCCAAGCTGATGGAGGAGAAGCGGGTGGAGATCGCACCGCTGGCCTTCATGCGGGGGCGGACGCTGTCGAACGCCTTCGTGATCCTGGACGAGGCGCAGAACGCGACGGCGATGCAGATGAAGATGTTCCTGACCCGTCTGGGGCAGGGCTCGCGCATGGCGATCACCGGCGACCGCAGTCAAGTGGACCTGCCGCGCGGGGTGCAATCGGGTCTACGCAACGCCGAGGCCATCCTCGACGGGGTCGACGGCATCAGCTTCAACTATTTCACAGCCTCGGATGTCGTGCGGCACCCGCTGGTGGCCAAGATCATCCGCGCCTACGACGCGGACGACCTGCGCTCCGAGACGGCGAAGCAGCGCGATGCCTGAGGAGAACGCGACCGGCTTCGACTACGGCGCACAGCGGGCGGAGACCGAGGCACGTTGGGCCGAGATGGTCGCCGCGGGCGCCCCGTCGCGGGGATTGCTGGATCTGCATTTCGTCCCCGGTGACGCGCCGGATGCCATCGAGTTCATGGGCTGGCTGGAGGATGAGGGCTTCGACGTGGAACATTACCCCGCCGCCGCGTTCGAGGACGGGGATGAGACCGAGACGCTGGAAGCGCAGACGCCGCCCATGGACCTGTCGGCGGAGGCGATCCATGCGGTCGAGCGGCGGGTCACGGAGGCCGCATTGCGCCATGGCTACCGACCCGATGGCTGGGGGTTCATCGCCGCGTGAGCATGGGCGTTGCGGTGATCGACGTGGTGGCCGAGGACGATCGTTGGACCGATCTGGAGCGATTGGCGGCGCGCGCGATTCCCGCGGCCCTGGACGGCGCGGGCGTGGGGCGGGACCGGGAAGTTGCGGTGCTTGGCTGCGACGATGCCCGGATCGCGGTCCTGAACGCGGAGTTCCGGGGCAAGGCCGTGCCCACGAACGTCCTGTCTTGGCCATCGGGGGATCGCGCGGCGGCGGAGCCCGGCGGCGATCCGGTCCCGCCCGAGGGTCCCGAACTGGGCGATATCGCAATCGCATGGGAGACTTGCGCACGGGAAGCCGCCGAACAGGGCAAGGCGTTCGATGCGCATGTCACACACCTCCTGGTCCATGGAGTGTTGCACCTGCTCGGTTACGATCATGAAACCGATGCGGACGCCATGCGCATGGAATCGCTCGAAATTAGAATTGTCACGGGTTTGGGCCTTCCGGATCCCTACGGAGACGATTAGAGTCTCCGGGCCGGGTATTTTTCCGGCCCGACGCGAGGAAGCCTCCGGGTCCGATGGACAACGACGGATCGTCTAACGCCGCGCTGCGCGCGCGGGCACAGGCCGAGAACCCCAAGACCGACGGGCCGCGCATCGGCGCGCGTCCCGGTTTTATCGCGCGCGTTTTCGGCGGCCTGATGGGACCGGAAACGGATGCCGCAAGGCAGGGTGAGCCGTCGGCCCGTCTGATGCCCGGCCTCCTGAATCTCCGGCTCAAGCGGCTGGACGACGTGCTCATCCCGCGGGCGGAGGTCAAGGCGGTGCCCTGCGATATATCCCTGCCCGATCTGGTGGCGAGGTTCCGGGAGACGGGACTGACGCGGATCCCCGTCTTCGAGGGGACGCTGGACGATCCGCTGGGCATGATTCACCTCAAGGACCTGTCGCTGAATCACGGCTTCAACGGCGACCGGGACAAGCCGTTCGAGCTGCGCCCGTTGCTGCGCCCCTTGATCTACGCGCCGCCGTCGATGCCGATCGGCGTCCTGCTCGCCAAGATGCAGACACAGCGGATTCACATGGCGCTGGTGATCGACGAATACGGCGGGGTGGATGGCCTCGTGACGCTGGAGGACCTGATCGAGCAGGTCATTGGCGAGATCGAGGACGAGCACGATCAGGAGGAGGGGAAGTTCTGGCGGCAGGAGAAGACCGGCTGCTACCTCGCCCTCGCCCGCACGCCGATCCACGACTTCCAGGAGGAGATCGGCTTTAGGCTGGTTGCCGAAGAGGACGAGGAGGAGATCGACACGCTGGGCGGTCTCGTCTTCATGCTGGCCGGGCGCGTGCCCGCCCGCGGCGAGGTGATCCCGCATCCGTCGGGCGCCGAGATCGAGGTCGTGGACGCCGATCCGCGGCGGATCAAGCGCCTGCGCCTGCGCATGCCACAGGCCGCCTGATTCTTTGCTCCGCCCTCTGACCGGACCCGCGCTGCTGATCTTTGCGGGCCTCGGCGCCGGGCTCGGACAGGCACCGTGGAACCTGTGGTTCGTGGCAATCCCGGCCTATTGCCTCGGGCTGGCGATGCTCGCCCGGACGGGCTGGCCGTTTCTGTCCGGGTGGCTGTTCGGGGCGGCGCATTTCGCCCTCGTCCTGCACTGGATCGCCGAGCCGTTCCTGATCGACGCCGCCCTGACCGGCTGGCTGGCCCCCGTGGCCGTCGTGGCGCTCGCAGGGGGGCTCGCCCTGTTCTGGGGTGCGGCGGCGTGGGTGGGGCGATTTCTGGGGGGTGGGGCGGTCGGCATTGCGCTGGCCCTCGCCTTGGCCGAACTGGCGCGGGCCTATGTCGCGACGGGCTTTCCCTGGGCCCTGCCGGGGCACATCCTGATCGGGTCGCCGGCATTGGCCTCCGCGGCTTTCCTCGGGGCACACGGGATGGGGCTCTGCGTGCTGCTGGGCGCGGCATGCGTCGCGACGCCGCGACCCGTGGCGATCGCGGTCGGCGGCGGCGTGCTCGCCGTGCCGTTCGCGATGGCCGCGCTGCTGTCGCCTGCGCCGCTGGCGGAAGCGGATGCGCCGGTGATCCGGCTGGTCCAGCCCAACGCGCCGCAGGATCTGAAATGGAACCCCGACTGGATCTCCATCTTCTTCCAGCGGGGATTGGCGGCGACCGCTGCACCTCCGGACGGGCGCGCGCCGACGGCCTACCTCTGGCCCGAAACCTCGCTGCCGGACCTGCTGCGCCAATCCGAGGATGCCCGTGCCCGGATCGCAACGGCGGCGGGCGGTGCGCCCGTCGTGATCGGGGTGCAACGGTTCGACACGCACGGTGCGCCTCGCAATGCGCTGGCCCTGCTGACGGGGGAGGCGGGCGAGGTCGCGGAGGTCCATGACAAGCACCGACTCGTGCCGTTCGGCGAGTACCTTCCCCTGCCGAGGGTGGCCGCCGCCCTCGGGATCGGCCCCCTCGCCGCGCAACTGGCGGGGCGCTATGCGGCGGGCGAGGGGCCTGCGCTGATCGACATTCCGGGCGTGGGTCCGGTCCTGCCGATGATCTGTTACGAGGCGATCTTTCCTCAGGATATCCGCGCCGTTCCCCGCCCCCGCGCGATCCTGCATCTGACCAACGACGCCTGGTTCGGCACCTTCGCCGGACCGCGGCAGCACCTGGCGCTCGCCCGTTTGCGCGCGGCCGAAAGCGGCCTGCCCCTCCTGCGCGCCGCCAATACCGGGGTCAGCGCCGCGATCGACGCCCGGGGTGCGGTCCTCGCCGCGCGGGCCCTTGGCGAAACCGGTCATCTGGACGCCGCCCTGCCACCCGCGCTGCCGCCGACGATCTACACGCGCACGGGGGACTGGGCCGTGCTTGCGATGCTCCTGAGCCTCGGCGCACCCGTCGTATTCAGCGCCAGGAGGCGTTCGGTTGTTAAAAGGGAACGCAGAATTCCGGTTGTGGGGCGCCCGGAAGCCCTTTAGCGAGATCGCAGCGCTCCAACGGCTTCCTGACGGAGTGTTCTTTATCACCGGAGCGTTCCCATGACCCCCCGCCAGAACTATTCCTTCACGTCCGAATCCGTGTCCGAAGGGCATCCCGACAAGGTGTGCGACCGCATATCCGACGCCGTCCTCGACGCGTTCCTCGCCGAGGAGCCGGAGGCCCGTGTCGCCTGCGAGACCTTCGCGACCACCAACCAGGTCGTGATCGGCGGCGAGGTCGGCCTGTCCGATCAGGACAAGCTCAAGGATTACATGGGCCGGATCGAACAGATCGCCCGCGATTGCATCCGCGACATCGGCTACGAGCAGGAGAAGTTCCACCACGCGACCTGCGATGTGCTGAACCTGCTCCACGAGCAGTCGGCGCATATCGCCCAGGGTGTGGACGCGACAAACGACAAGGAGGAGGGCGCGGGCGATCAGGGGATCATGTTCGGCCATGCCTGCGACGAGACGGACGCGCTCATGCCCGCCCCGATCCTCTACGCCCACGCGATCCTGCGCAAGCTCGCGGAAGTGCGCAAGAACGGGAGCGAACCGACGCTCGGGCCGGATGCGAAATCGCAGCTTACCGTGCGATACGAGGGCGGTCGCCCGGTCGGGATCGCCTCGCTCGTGCTCTCGACGCAGCATCTGGACGAGGACATGACCAGCGACGACGTCCGTGCCGTGATCGAGCCCTACATCACCGAGGTCCTGCCCGATGGCTGGCTGGACGACGCTACGGAATGGTGGGTCAACCCGACCGGCAAGTTCGTCATCGGCGGCCCCGACGGGGATGCGGGTCTGACCGGTCGCAAGATCATCGTGGATACCTATGGCGGCGCAGCACCCCACGGCGGCGGCGCGTTCTCGGGCAAGGACCCGACCAAGGTGGACCGCTCCGCGGCCTACGCAGCCCGCTATCTCGCCAAGAATATCGTGGCGGCGGGGCTCGCCCGGAAGGCGACGCTGCAGCTTTCCTACGCCATCGGGGTTGCCCGTCCGCTGTCGATCTATGTCGACACCTACGGGACCGGCGAAATCCCGGCTCCCGAGATCGAACGCGCGGTGGCGGAGGTCATGGACCTGACGCCGCGCGGCATCCGCGAACACCTGAAGCTGAACCGTCCCATCTATCAACGGACGGCGGCATACGGCCATTTCGGGCGCGAGCCTGACGCAGATGGCGGGTTCTCGTGGGAGCGGACGGACCTCGTGGATGCGCTGAAAGCCGCTCTCTGACGGGGCCCGTCAGCTCCGCCAGCGGGTCAGTGTGTCGGGGCCCAGCTTTCTGATATCCACGCAGGTCAGCCGGGGGGCCTCCGCCAGCGTGACGAGGCCCATGGCACCGAGGGAGGGGACCCCCTCGGCGCCGATTGCAGCGCCCGCACCATAGGCGTCCAGACGATCCACGAGGCTCGCCGCCAATAGGTTCGCCGCCAGCGCGCCCCCGCCTTCGCAATACATACGGGTCAGTCCCCGCGCGCCGAGTTCCACCATGGCCTGCCCGAGATCCAGGTGTCCGCCGGGACCGGTGGGACATTCGATGAGTGTCACCCCGGCTGCCTCAAGATGTCGCCGCGCGGCTTCGGGCGTCGCATCGCCATGCAGCATCCAGACGGGCGCCTGGTCGATGGAGCCGACGAGGGCGGAGTCCTCCGGCACGTCGAGCTTTCGGGACAGGACGATCCGCACAGGCTGAGGGCGCGGGCCCATACCGCGCACGGTCAACATCGGATCGTCCGCGCGGGCGGTTCCGGCGCCGATCATCACCGCGTCGTGGCGGCCCCGCTGTCCATGGACATGGGTGCGAGCCGCCGGACCTGTGATCCACCGGCTCTCACCGCTGGCCGTGGCGATCCGGCCGTCGAGCGTGGTGGCGAGCTTGAGCGTCACCATGGGTCGCCCGCGCGTGATCCGGGAAAGGAACCCGGCCTGCAGGTCCCGCGCGGCATCGGTCTCAACTCCTTCGGTCACGGCAATCCCCGCCGCGCGGAGCCGGGCGACACCGCCGCCATCGGTGCGCGGATCGGGGTCGCCTAGGGCCACCACGACACGGGCCAGCCCCGCATCGATCAACGCGTCCGCGCAGGGCGGCGTCCGTCCGTGATGCGCGCAGGGCTCCAGCGTTACATAGGCCGTCGCCCCCCGTGCCGCAGGCCCCGCTTCCGCCAATGCGACGGCTTCGGCATGGGGGCGCCCGCCATCGGCCGTCCGGCCCCGACCCACGACCCGACCGCCGGCCACGATCACGCATCCGACCGCGGGGTTGGGCCAGACGCGTCCCAATCCGCGACCGGCCAGGGCCAGCGCCGCGTTCATCCAGCGGGCATCGTCGGACGGGTCGCTCACTTCTCCGTCGTGGGCGGCCGAAGCTCGGCCACGAAATCCTCGAAATCGTCGGCGGCCTGGAAGTTCTTGTAGACGCTGGCGAACCGCACATAGGCGACGGTGTCGATCCGGGCGAGGCTCTCCATCACGATGCCGCCGATATCCTTGGAGGGGATGTCGGTCTCACCCATGCTTTCCAGCCGCCGCACGATCCCCGAGATCATCTGGTCGATGCGGTCCGGCTCGATCGGACGCTTCTGCATGGAGATGCGGATGGAGCGTTCCAGCTTGTCCCGGTCGAACTCCTCGCGCTTGCCGTTCGTCTTGATGACCACGAGGTCGCGAAGCTGCACCCGCTCATAGGTGGTGAAGCGGCCCCCGCAGGCCGGGCAGAACCGTCGCCTCCGGATGGCCACATGGTCTTCGGCCGGACGGGAATCCTTGACCTGGGTGTCCACGTTTCCGCAGAAGGGGCAGCGCATCGGCGTTCTCCGAAGGGGGGGTCGCCATATCTGGAGCGGGCAACCAGTGCTGGACGCCGCCACACTGTGCCGCCCCACGGGTAGTCAGGCAAGGGCATAGTCAGTCGCCGATATGCGCCCCGGGGTCCGGCATGAAGTGCAGCGCCACGTCCCTGTCCTGCGGCCGGTCGCGATGCTCGAATACGAAAATCCCCTGCCACCGGCCGAGCAGCATCCGCCCGCGCGCCACCGGGATCGACAGGCTGACGGGGAGGAGCGCGGCGCGGATGTGTCCGGGCATGTCGTCGGGCCCTTCGTAGGTATGGGTCAGATAGGCCATCGACGGATCGGTTGCGGGTGGCACGATAAGGGACAGCCAGGCGAGAAGGTCGTTTTGAACCTCCGGGTCGGCATTTTCCTGGATCAGCAGGCTTGCGGAGGTATGGCGGATGAAGACGGTAAGCAGACCGTCCCCCCGCGGAAGCCAGCGGGCGATATCGGTCGTGATCTCCGTCAGGCCGGGGCCGTTTGTCGCGATGGTCAGGATCGTGCCGGGCATGGCGGGCCTCCGGGCGTCGGCTGCATCCAGCAACTCTGGCTTGGGTCCGGATCGGCTTCAAGTCGCCGCTCGGGGTCGCCGCGTTGACGGAACGGGGAGCGGAGCGCAGGGTGTCGGCTCAACCAGGAGGAGAAAGCCCATGAGCATCGCCCGCGTGACCGAGATTTCCGCGACATCCACCAAGAGCTTCGACGACGCCATCGCCAAGGGCGTGGAGCGCGCGAATGCCACGCTCCGCAACGTCCAGAGCGCTTGGGTTAAGGAGCAGTATGTGCGCGTGAAGGATGGGAAGGTGGACCATTACCAGGTGAACATGATGGTGACATTCATCCTGGAGGACTGATCCACGAGCGGTCGTGGATCGCGTCGGCCCTGAAACGGATTGGGCCGACGCGGATGACGAATAGTCTCAGGCGGCGCGGCGACGCATCGCGGCCAGACCACCGAGACCGGCGAGCAGCAGCAGGCCAGCGGCCGGCAGCGGGACCGGAGCAGGCGCGGTGCCGAAGATCTCGAGCTTGGCGCTGGAGACGGTGATCGACGGGTTGGGGATGAGGCTGTCCGCGCTTTGTTCGGAGAGCCAGAACTGGAAGGTGCCGTTCGCGACGGAGGTGGCGAAGGCATTCACGCCGCCGGTGTCGTCCGCGAGCGGTGATGCTGAAGACCTGGCTCGGATCACTGATGCCCTTAAAGATAGGTGTCCGGCGCAATGTAGTCATCGCCGCTCCCGCTTTCTTGGAGCCTTGCACGCGGACATTCCAGTTCTCGTCACGGGAATAATGCCCCAGGCGGGAAACCCACGAATTCGTCCCGCGCACCCGACACGATCAGCGTCAAACGAAACTCTTCGATGGTGTCGATGGCGGCACCGCTGAAGTCGAACGTTTCGTCAAAGTTGTTGTCGTAGTCGAAGAAGGTGGTGCTGCCCGATCCGCTTTGTGGCGTGAGCGTCTGCGAAAACAGCAGCGAGGCGGCGGATGCGGCCGAGCCGGACGCGACGAGCGCGGCGGACAGAAGGAGGGTCGTGAGTTTCATAGTGGACTTGCTCTCATTAAACATCGGTCAACTCCCGCACCGGAACACCCGGCGCAGACTACGCATGACGGCAAGTTTGAGAGTTCGGTCTGTGACGGGACCGCGACCGATCCCGACATCGAAAAAACCATCTACCGACTACACGCTGCCCTAGGGGTAGCGATGAATTGTATCGAAGTCGAGACAGTCGGGGGCCGTAGAAATGCGGTTTTGCGCAGGCGGTCAGCGGCCGGACAGCCCCGGGAGAAGACCCCCGGGGAGATCGTCCGACATCCTACTGGTCGAGGAACGACCGCAGCTTGCGCGACCGGGAGGGATGCTTGAGCTTGCGGAGCGCCTTCGCCTCGATCTGACGGATCCGCTCGCGTGTGACGCTGAACTGCTGGCCCACTTCCTCAAGCGTGTGATCGGTGTTCATTCCGATTCCGAACCGCATCCGAAGGACCCGCTCTTCGCGCGGCGTGAGGGAGGCGAGCACGCGGGTCGTCGTCTCCTTGAGGTTCTCCTGAATGGCGCTGTCGAGCGGAAGGACGGCGTTCTTGTCCTCGATGAAGTCGCCGAGCTGGCTGTCCTCCTCGTCGCCGATGGGCGTCTCCAAGGAAATCGGTTCCTTGGCGATCTTCATCACCTTGCGGACCTTTTCCAGCGGCATCTGCAGCTTGGCGGCCAGCTCTTCGGGCGTCGGCTCGCGACCGATCTCGTGCAGCATCTGGCGGCCGGTCCGGACCAGCTTGTTGATCGTTTCGATCATATGGACCGGTATGCGGATCGTCCGGGCCTGGTCGGCGATGGAGCGGGTGATCGCCTGCCGGATCCACCAGGTCGCGTAGGTGGAGAACTTGTAGCCGCGGCGATACTCGAACTTGTCGACGGCCTTCATCAGGCCGATATTCCCCTCCTGGATCAGGTCGAGGAACTGCAGCCCGCGGTTGGTGTATTTCTTGGCGATGGAGATCACGAGGCGCAGGTTCGCCTCGACCATCTCCTTCTTGGCCTGACGGGCTTCCTTCTCGCCCTTCTGGACCTGGTTCACGATGCGGCGGAATTCGTTGATGTCGACGCCGACATATTGCCCGACCTGGGCCATGTCGCCGCGCAGTTCCTCGACCTTGTCGCGGTTGCGCTCGAACAGGGCCTGCCAGCCGCGACCCGTCTTCTCGGTCATGCGGTCGACCCAGCCGGGATCGAGCTCGTGGCCCCGATACTCGTCGATGAATTCACGGCGGTTGATACGCGCCTGGTCGGCCAGCTTCACCATGCCGGAATCGATCGACATGATCCGGCGGTTGATGCCGTAGAGCTGATCGATCAGCGCCTCGATCCGGTTGTTGTGCAAGTGCAGCGCGTTGACCAGTTCGACGATCTCGGACCGGAGCTTCTGGTAAGCGTCCTCCTCCTTGACGGAGAAGCTGTCATCCTCGTTCAGGGTCGCGCTGATGCGCAGGTCCTGCATCTCGGCCAGCTTGATGTAGTCGCCCGCGATCACGTCCAGCGTCTCGAGCACGCGCGGCTTCAGCGCGGCCTCCATCGCGGCGAGGGACATGTTCGCGCCCTCGTCTTCATCCTCGTCGTCATCGGTGGAGATCGGATTGCCGTCGGCGTCGAGTTCGGGCTTGGCCTCGGTCTTGTTGTCGTTGGCAGGGGCCGCGCCGACCACGGAGGTCTCGCCCTCCTCCTCCATCTGGTCGCCGAACGTCGTCTCCAGGTCGATGACGTCCCGCAGCAGGATGTCCTCGGACAGGAGTTCGTCGCGCCAGATCGTGATCGCCTGGAACGTCAGCGGGCTCTCGCAGAGCCCGAGGATCATCGTGTTGCGCCCGGCCTCGATCCGCTTGGCGATGGCGATCTCGCCCTCGCGGCTCAGCAGTTCGACCGACCCCATCTCGCGCAGGTACATGCGGACCGGGTCGTCGGTGCGGTCGAGCTTTTCGGTGCCGCCTTCGGTGGTGGCCACGTCGCCGCCGCGCTTGGACGCATCGACCACCGCGGTGGAACCCGCGGGCTTGTCGTCCTCCTCCTCGGCCTCCTCGGCCTCGACGATGTTGATGCCCATCTCGGACAGCATCGACATCACGTCCTCGATCTGCTCGGACGACACCTGTTCGGGCGGCAGGACCTCGTTGAGCTGATCGTAGGTGATGTAGCCCCGCGTGCGGGCCTCCGCGATCATGCGTTTGACGGCGGCCTGGCTCATGTCGAGCGAGATATCGCCTTCGTTGTCCTGCTTCTGGTCGTCCGTGTCTTTGGCCATGCGACGCTCCTCTGGCGGAGTGATTTTCTGAAATCCAGGCGTTGAACGAATCACTATCGCGAATCGTCGGGGGCCGCACCCCGAATCACTTTTTGCGGCTTTTCTCCCAGACGCGTGTGTCCAGAAGGCCCTGAAGGTAGTCCTTGTCCCGTCCGGTCTCCTCCCCGTCCGCGTCGTCGTCTTCCCGCGCGGTCCTCAGCGCGGCCTCCCGACGTCGCCCGGCCTGGGCCAGACGCCATGTCATCGCCTCGTCGGCGCCGTCGGCGAAATCCTCGATCGCTTCCCGTCGCTCCCTATCCGCACCGCGACGCGTCTCCAAGCGGGTCAGAAGGTCGCGAATGCAGTGGCGCGCGATGTCGTCGTCGATATCCGTCCGCGCGACGGGGGAAATGCGGACATGGCTTTGAGCGAGAAGCGTTTCAAGGGTTTCCTCGCCCAGACGGGCGGCAATCTCGCGCCGGGCCGTCGCGGCATCCGAGTCGGGCGGAAGGGACAGGAGCCCGGCGGCGAGACGGTCATGCTCGTCCGAGGTCCAGACCATGCGCTCCAGATTGTCGGCGAACTCCTCGATCAGAGCTGGATGCAGGGCGAGGCCCGCCAGCGCGACCTGTTCCAGAACCGCCTCCGGTTCCAGCGTTCCGCGCGCAATGGGCGAGGCACGGGTCGCACCGGAGGCGGGGGCGGGGGGGGCGTTGCGGCGCCCCGCCCGGAACTGGTCGGCCGGGATCCATGGTCGCCGCGCCGCGCCCGTCTCAGCCCGCAGGGGCGTGCCGAACAGCTCCGACCGCAGCCGGGCGACTTCGTCGGCATAGTGACGGCGCAGGCTCGGATCCTCGATCCGCCGGACCATCGCGCGCAGGTCGCGGTCCAGCATGGCGCGCCGCTCCGGACTGTCGAAGCTCCGGCCCTCGGTCTCGCGCTGCCACAGCAGCGACAGGGCGGGGCGGGCATCGTCCAGCACAGCCTGCATCGCCTCGCGCCCGTTTTCGCGGATCAGGTCGTCGGGGTCGCGACCCTCCGGCAGGATCGCGAAGCGCAGGCTCTGGCCGGCCCGCATCAGCGGCAGCGCCAAATCCGCCACCCGCAGGCCCGCCTGCCGTCCCGCCGCGTCCCCGTCGAGGGCGATGACGGGTTCCGGCCCGACACGCCACATCGCCTGCAATTGCCGGTCGGTCACCGCGGTTCCCAGCGGGGCGACCGCGCCCTCGAACCCGGCCTGATGTAGGGCGATCACGTCCATGTAGCCCTCGGCCACAACAAAGGCCGCGCCTTTGCCCACCGCCTGTCGCGCGGGTCCCAGATTGTAGAGGTTCGCACCCTTGTCGAAGACATCCGTCTCCGGCGAATTCAGGTATTTCGCCCGGGCATTCGGGTTCATCGCCCGGCCGCCGAAACCGATCACCCGACCCCGCGGATCGTGGATCGGGAAGACGATTCTATGGATGAAGCGGTCGCGGGCGGATCGGCCCTCCTCCGCCGGGACGGCGAGTCCCGCCCCTTCGATCAGGTCGATCGCGACCCCCTGCGCCATCAGATGGGTCCTCAGCGCATCGCTCTTGTCAGGCGCGAATCCGATCCCGAACCGCTCGACCGTCGCGGAGGAGAGTCCCCGCCCGCGGAGATAGTCGCGCGCCGCCCCCGCCGCGCCGGTCGCGAATTGCATCCGGAACCACCGTGCCGCCGCCTCGCAGACCTCTATGAGCTGGGATCGCCGGTCTGCCTTCTCCGCCGCCTTGGGATCGCGGGCGGGCATCGGCATCCCGGCCTCGCGGGCCAGGATCTCCACCGCCTCCATGAAGCCGACATTCTCGGTTTCCTGAACGAAGCCGAACAGGTTGCCTTTCGCCTGACAGCCGAAGCAGTAATAGAACCCCTTCTGGTCATCGACGTGGAAACTGGCCGTCTTCTCCTGATGGAAGGGGCAGGGCGCCCACCAGTCGCCCTTGGCCTGATTGGTCTTGCGCATGTCCCAAACGACCCGGCGCCCGACGATCGTCGAGAGGCTCAGCCGGGAGCGGAGGTCGTCGAGAAAACTGTCGGGCAGGCGCATCGTCCGAATATCGGATCACACCGGGGCGGAGTCCAGCGCCGACCGTCCCCGTTCGCGGGTCAGGATCCGGCCCGCGCCCGCGCCGCGACCCCGCGCATGGCGACTTCGATTTCGTGCACGGCGCTCCCGGCCATGGATCGGAAGACGAGGATGAGGAAGGCGTCCGGCCCGGCGCGGTGAAACAGGGCGTTCATGTGCCCGAGCAGGCTGCGTGCCGTATACCCCTCGGCAAAGATCGCGGGATCGAGATCGAGGGGCGTCAGCCGCGCCAGCGCGTCCCGAACGTCGGCCCCCTCCAGCATCAGGACCGCCCAGGCTCCGGTCTGGTCGGTCGTGGCCACATCCGTCACTGGCTCCGGCACCGGTCCGAGCAGCATCGCCTGTCCCAGCCCCGACCACAGAAGCGTGCCGCCATCCGCGTGCGTGATCGACCGTCCCGGCGGGGGCAGGATGTCCGACGCCCCGCCCAGCGGCACCAGAGACGTGATCGCGTCGGGCATCTCCTCCGACAGGGTCAGTGTGCCATGGCTGAGCGGCAAAAGGTCCGCGGTCGCGGCGCGGGCAGCGAGGTCAGTCACGGGCGCGCTCCCCATCCGGATCGACCTGCACCGGATCGCAGACCTCCACCTCGCACCGATGATCCCGAACATGGTCGATCATCGCGAGCCGCTCGCCACGCCGCGCCCGCCCGTCCAGGAGGAACCCGAGCGCGATGTGGCGCGACAGGGCGGGCGACCAGCAGGGCGAGGTGACGTAGCCCTGATCGTTCGCCCGCGTTGCCGCATCGCCCGGCCGGAACAGATGCGCGCCCGCTGTGATCCGATCGTCCGGTTCGACGGCGCGCAGCCCCACCATCTCCTCCCGCCTCTCCCGCAGGGCCGGGCGCAGGCGCGCGTCGCGCCCGATGCAATCCTTCTTCGCCGACACCATCCGGTCCATCCCGATATCGAACGCCGTCACCCGGCCCGTGATCTCCGAATGGGTGATGAACCCCTTCTCGATCCGCAGGACGTTCAGCGCCTCCATCCCGTAGGGCCCGCCCTCCAGCGACTCGGCCCGGACGATCAGATCATCCCACAGCGCGGCGCCGTACCGGGCGGGCACCGCCACCTCGTAGGCGTGTTCGCCGCTGAAACTGATGCGGAACAGGCGGGCGGGAACGCCATGCACCGTCACGGGACCGCAAGCCATAAAGGGAAACGTTTCGTCCGTCACCGGCTCCGCCACGATCTCCTGCACCAATTCCCGCGCGCGCGGCCCCGCGACCGAGAACTGTGCCCAGGCCTCCGTGGTGGAGATCAGCGCGACGTCGAGGTCCGGCCGCAGGCATTGCACCACGAATTCCAGATGCCGCATCACCGGACCGGCCGCCGCGGTCGTGGTGGTCATGACGAAATGCTCCGGTCCCAGCCGGGCGGTCGTCCCGTCATCCATGACCATCCCGTCCTCGCGCAGCATCAGGCCGTAGCGCACCCGCCCCGGCTTCAGCGTCGAGAACGTGTTGGCATAGACGAAATCGAGAAGGCCCGCGGCCCCGGGCCCCTGAATGTCGATCTTGCCCAGGGTGCTGACATCGGCAACGCCCACGCTGCGCCGCACCATCGCCGCCTCCCGGGTGCAGGCCGCCTGCCAATCCTCCCCCTCCTGCGGGAACCAGCCGGGGCGATACCAGAGTCCGCTTTCGATCATCGGCGCGCCCTGCGCCCGCATCTCGGCATCGGCGGTGGTGCGCCGTTCCGGGGCGAACCCCGCGCCGGTCGCGCCCGCACCCATGGCGCCGATGGGGACCGGAACGAAGGGCGGGCGGAAGGTCGTGATGCCGGTCTCCGGAATGCCCCTGCCGGTGGCGTCGGCGAGCACGGCGAGGGCCGCCACGCTGGACGACTTTCCCTGATCGGTCGCCATCCCCTGGGTCGTGTAGCGCTTCATGTGCTCGACGGAGACGAAGTTCTCCCGCGCCGCCTGCCGCACATCCTTCACCGTGACGTCGTTCTGGAGGTCGAGCCAGGCGCGGTTGCGCGCGTTGTCCGGTGCGCCGACGGCCAGGGGCGCCGCCTGACGGGCGGAGGCGTCGGAAGCCGCGGGGATCGTGATGTCCACACCCCCCGTCCCGAACGTCGCGAGCGCGTCCAGCGCGGCCGCATGGCCCGTCTCCAGCGCCGCACGGGTCGAGAATGCGCCCGCCGCGGCCCCCGCGACGCCCATCCCCGGTACGGCATCCGGCGCGGGCAGGAACGTCGCCAGTTCCGCGTTCCAGACCGGTCGCGCCCCGGTATGGCAGGTCAGGTGGATCGTCGGGTTCCATCCGCCCGACACGGCGAGGCAGTTGCAGTCGATCCGCCGTGTTCCCGTCCCATCCCGGACCGTGATCCCGGTCAGGCCCAGATGCCCGTGGGCGCGGATCACCTCGCCCCGGATCGCGCCGTCGGGCGCCTCCTCCCGCGGGTCCACGACCGCCGCGACCTCCACCCCCGCCGCCCGCAGGTCGATGGCGGTGCGGTGCCCGTCGTCGCAGGTCGTGAAGATCGCGACCCGCCGTCCCGCCGCGACGCCCCACCGGTGGAGGTAGGCTCGGGTGGCGGAGGCGAGCATGATGCCCGGCCGGTCGTTCATGGGGAAGGCGATGGACCGTTCCAGCGCGCCCGCGCACAGGATCGCCCGGCTCGCGGCGATCCGCCAGAAGCAGTCGCGCGGCAGATCCGGATGCGGATCCGCCAGATGATGCGAGACCCGCTCCAGCGCCCCGAACGTACCGCCATCGTAGGCGCCGGTCACCGTCGTCCGCGTCATCACCCGGGCGCCCGCTGCCCGAAGCGCGCCCTCGGTCGCAGCTGCCCAGAGGTGACCCGCCTGTCCGTCCACCTCCTCGTCCTCCGCCAGCAGACGGCCGCCGAGACGGTCGCCCTCGTCGCAGAGGATGACCTGCGCGCCAGAGCGGGCCGCGGTCAGCGCGGCCTGCATCCCCGCCGGGCCGCCCCCGATCACCAGCAGGTCGCAATGGGCGAACGCCTTCTCCTGCCGCCAGGGATCCGGCGTGCCGGGCAGAGCGCCGAGCCCCGCGGCCCGCCGGATCAGCGGCTCGTAGAGCTTCTCCCACGCCGCCTTCGGCCACATGAACGTCTTGTAGTAGAACCCGGCCCCGAGGAACGGCGCGGCGAGGTCGTTGATCCGCATCGCGTCGAAGCGGAGCGAGGGCCAGGCGTTCTGGCTTCGGACGGCAAGGCCCTCGACGGCCTCCTGAACGGTGGCGCGGGTGTTCGGAATCGCGCGGTCGCCTTCGTGGATCGTGACGAGCACGTTGGGCTCCGCGCTGTCGGCGGTGAACGGTCCGCGCGGGCGATGATACTTGAAACTCCGCCCCATCAGGTGCGTGCCGTTCGCCAGCAGCGCCGAGGCGATGGTGTCGCCGTGGAACCCGTCGACCGGTTTGCCGTCGAACGTGAACCGAAGCGGTCGCGTCCGGTCGATGAGGCCCCGTCCGTCCACCCTCATGGCGTGGCCTCCCGGACGAGGCGCACGGACGCGATGGCGTGGCTTACCGTATCCCGCTCGACCAGAAGCCAGGCGCCGCAACCGGCCTCGTGCTGCCAGAGGTCGCGGGTCGGACCGGCGGGATTGTCGCGATTGTGGAGGTAGTCGTCCCATTCGGCGACGGGCGCCCCGGCCGCGGGCCGGTCGAGGTAACCGGCATGACCGAGATAGTAGAACTCCCGTCGGTCGCGCTCGCCGCAGAGGGGACATTTCAGGCGCATCGGGATCCCCCGTGGTCCGGGCCCGATTTCCGACGACCCGCGGTGATCCGGTGCCGCCCCTCCCCCCAGAATGCGCGCGCCATTTCCATCCTCAATGCAGGTTGTGCTGCGAGCCGGTCGCTTCCTCGTCGATCAGGTCGCCGCGGGCGAACCGGTCGAGGCGGAAGCGCGCGGCGGGCGCGTGGTGGGTTTCGGTGGCGATCAGGTGGGCGAAGCTGAACCCCGAGCCGGGCACCGCCTTGAACCCGCCATAGCACCAGCCCGCATCGAGATAGAGGCCGTCCACCGGCGTCTTGTCGATGATCGGCGAGCCGTCCGGCGTCATGTCCATGATCCCGCCCCAGGACCGCAGCACGCGGGCCTGTCCGATCATCGGCATCAGCGCCATCCCCGCGTCCATCACATGCTCGGCCATGGGCAGGTTCCCCCGTGCGGCGTAGCTCGCGTAGAAATCGAGATCGCCGCCGAAGACGAGTCCGCCCTTATCCGACTGGCTGATGTAGAAATGGCCCATCCCGAAGGTCACGACGGTGTCGATCAGCGGCTTGAGACCCTCGGTCACGAAGGCCTGTAGCACGTGGCTCTCGATTGGGAGGCGCAGGCCCGCCATGGCGGCGACCTGGCCAGAGCGCCCGGCGACGACGATGCCGACCTTGCCCGCGCGGATGGCGCCGCGCGTGGTCTGCACGCCGCGCACGCGTCCGTTCTCGACGTCGATCCCGGTCACCTCGCAGTTCTGGATCAGATCGACGCCGCGCATGTCGGCCCCGCGGGCATAGCCCCAGGCCACCGCATCGTGCCGCGCCGTGCCGCCGCGCGGATGGTGCAACGCGCCGAGAACCGGGAACCGCGCATTGTCGTGGTCGAGATAGGGCAGCGCCGCGCGCACCGCATCCCGGTCCAGCAGATTCGCGTCGTCTCCTTGGTTGATCATCGTGTTGCCGCGCCGGGCATAGGCGTCCCGCTGACCATCGGAATGGAACAGGTTGTAGACGCCGCGCTGGGACATCATCGCGTTGTAGTTCAGCTCCTGCTCCATCCCCTCCCAGAGCTTCAGGGAGTGGGAATAGAACTCCGAATTGCCCGGCATCCCGTAATTGGCCCGCACGATGGTGGTGTTGCGGCCCACATTGCCGCCGCCCAGCCAGCCCTTCTCCAGCACCGCGACATTGGTCAGCCCATGTTCGCGCGCGAGATAGTAGGCCGTGGCCAGCCCGTGCCCGCCGCCGCCGATGATGAGGATGTCGTATTCGGGTTTCGGTTCCGGGGACCGCCAATGCGGGCGCCAGCCCTTGTTGCCGGTCAGGCCCTGCCGGATGATTTCGAGGGCGCTGAATCGCATGTCCGTCCCTTTGTCCCGGGGATCAGCGTATCGGGCGGGCCGCCGCGGGCAAACCCCGATGGCGACACGGGGCGGTCGGTCGGCGACCGTCTGGATCTGTCACCCGGTCGCTTCGCCATCCGCTTGCTGCCCGAGACACGCCCCGGACTGAACGATCCTGCGGGGTCCGGATCGACCAGTGCCGCGCGGGTTGTGGGCCGGAACTGCGGTGAATCGGTGTCAGGGTTAACGGCAACATGACGCAAAGAACGGTTCGGGAGTGGGACGTTTACCTTTGGAATGCTAGGGAGGGCGGTACCGGCGGACGCCGTCGGCTCGATCGGGAGGAAGATCACAGATGTCCGCAAATCAGGGGGGTTTCAGCGCCTCCGTCAACGCGATGTACGACCGCGCGGTCGGCCTTATGGATCTCAGACCCGGGCTGATCGAGAAGATCCGCGTCTGCAACGCGACTTACACGGTCCGCTTCGGGGTCCGCCTTCGGGGCGCCATCCACACATTCACCGGATATCGCTCCGTCCATTCGGAGCATATGGAGCCGGTGAAGGGCGGGATCCGCTATTCTCTGGCCGTGCATCAAGACGAGGTTGAGGCGCTGGCCGCGCTGATGACCTACAAATGCGCGCTGGTGGAAACGCCGTTCGGCGGCTCCAAGGGCGGGCTCTGCATCGATCCGAACGCGTGGGAACCGCACGAGCTGGAACTGATCACCCGCCGCTTCACCTACGAGCTGGTCAAGCGCGACCTCATCAACCCCGCCCAGAACGTGCCCGCCCCCGACATGGGCACGGGCGAGCGCGAGATGGCGTGGATCGCGGACCAGTACAAACGGATGAAGACCACCGATATCAACGGAAATGCCTGCGTCACGGGCAAGCCGCTCAACGCGGGCGGGATCGCCGGACGGACGGAGGCGACAGGTCGCGGCGTGCAATACGCGCTGCAGGAGTTCTTCCGCCATCCGGAGGACATGAAGGCCGCTGGACTGACCGGCACGCTCGACGGCAAGCGGATCGTGGTGCAGGGTCTCGGCAATGTGGGCTTCCACGCGGCCAGCTTCCTGCAGCGGGAGGACGGCGCCAAGATCACCGCCGTGATCGAGCGGGACGGCGCCATCTATTCCGACGACGGCATCGACGTCGACATGCTCCACCTCCATATCCGGGAGAACGGCGGCGTGGAGGGCTTTCCGGGTGCGACGTTCGAGAAGGACGGCGCGAAGCTCTTGGAGGCGGAGTGCGACATCCTCATCCCCGCCGCCCTCGAAGGCGTCATCCATGCGGACAATGCCCACAACATCAAGGCTCCCCTCATCATCGAGGCGGCCAACGGTCCGGTCACGTCGGAGGCCAACGACATCCTTCAGAAGAAGGGCTGCATCATCATTCCCGACCTCTATGCCAATGCGGGCGGAGTCACGGTCAGCTATTTCGAATGGGTCAAGAATCTCAGCCATATCCGATTCGGACGGATGCAACGCCGAGCCGAGGAAGCGCGCCACCAGACGCTGGTGGACGAGCTGGAGCGGCTGTCGTCGAACACCGCCGTCCCGTGGAAGCTGTCGGACGATTTCAAGACGCGCTATCTGCGCGGCGCGGGCGAGCTGGAACTGGTGCGGTCGGGTCTCGACGACACGATGCGCGCGGCCTACGGTGCCATGCGCGAGGTCTGGCACCGTCGCGACGACGTGCCCGACCTGCGCACGGCGGGCTTCATCGTTTCGATCAGCCGGATCGCCGCCAGCTATCAGGCGAAAGGTCTCTGACCCCCGGCGCGGGCGTCAGGCGGGACGGTCCTGCTCCGCCTCCGCCGAGGCCCGCGCCGCCTCCGCATCCTCCCCGAACCGGTTCAGGAGGGCATTCTCCAGCCCGCGGGAATATTCCCGTGCCTTGGCGGTGTATTCCGGGTTGTCGGTAACAGATACGCCCGGCTTCCAGAGCTGCGCCAGTTCCAGCAGCGCCTCCCGATCGTGGCGATAGAACGCCTCCCGCGCCTCGTAGGCCTCGGTCTCGGACCACCCCATCTTCTCCAGCGCATAGCGCCCGGCCCGCAGGCTGGAATCGAACATCTCGCGGACGATGTCGCGGGCGCCCGCCCGGTAGAGTTCGTAGACATGGACCCGGTCATAGGCCCGGGCGACGACGTGGATGTCGGGATTCGCGGCCTTGGCCATGCGGGTCAGGCGGACCGCATCGGCCCGGTCGTCCAGCGCGACCACCAGCACCTTTGCCGTCGCCAGCCCCGCCGCCTGCAAAAGCTCGGGCCGTGTCGGATCGCCGAGATAGGTCTTGATCCCGAAGTTCCGCAGAAGCTGGATCGTCTCCATGTCTCGGTCGAGGACGACGGTGCGCACGCCCGCGCCCTGCAGCATCCGGTGGACCACCTGACCGAACCGTCCGACGCCCGCGATGATGACCTCCGGCGTCTCGTCGATCTCGTCGTCCGGCACCTCCTCGCCCGCACCGCTCCGTGCGGCGAGGTTCTCGTAGAGCAGGAAAAGCAATGGCGTCAGCAGCATCGACAACGCGATGGCCAGCAGCACGATCGACGAGATCTCCTGTCCGAATACGCCGTCCTGCACCGCGACCGAGACCAGAACGAAGCCGAATTCGCCCGCCTGCGCGAGGCTGAGCGTGAAGAGGATGCGGTCGCGTCCGCGCAGCCGGAATACGAGGGCCAGCGCGAACAGGATCGCGCCCTTTACCGCCATCAGCCCCGCTACGGTGCCCAGGACGATGAGCGGCGCGCCGAGCAGCGTTCCGAAGTCGATCCCCGCGCCCACGGTGATGAAGAAGAGACCGAGCAGGATGCCCTTGAACGGCTCGATATCCGCCTCCAGCTCGTGCCGGAATTCGGAGCTGGCGAGAACCACGCCGGCGAGGAAGGTGCCGAGGGCCGGGGAGAGGCCCACCATCGACATCATGACAGCGACGCCGATCACGAAGAGCAGGGTGACGACGGTGTGCATCTCGCGCAGGCGGGCGCGGTTGGCGAAGGCGAAGACCGGTCGGGTCAAGAACATGCCCCCGAGGATGACCCCCGCGACGGCCCCCACCGTAAGGAGCGTCGTGCCCCAGCCCGGCAGCGTCTCGACCCAATGGGTCACGTCGGCGACCATCGTGGCGCTCTCGCCGTCGCCCATCGCCGCCTCGGCCCCGTGGCCGCCGCCGCGCCCCGTGCCGGTTGCAAGCAGGGGCATGATGGCGAGCATCGGGATGACGGCGATGTCCTGCGCCAGCAGCACGGAGAAGGCCGAGCGGCCGCCGCGGGTGGAGGTCAGGTCCTTCTCTTCCAGCGTCTGCATGACGATGGCGGTGGAGGAGAGGGCGAGGATCATGCCGATGGCCAGTGCGATCCGCCAGTCGAAGCCGAGCAGCATCCCGGCCCCGGTCACGGCCCCCACGGTCACCACCACCTGTCCGAACCCGAGCCCCAGAAGGCGCGCGCGCATGTCCCAGAGCGTCTTCGGCTCCAGTTCCAGCCCGATGACGAAGAGCATCATGACGACGCCGAACTCGGCGAAATGCTGGAGGTTCTCGGTCTCGGAACCGACGAGACCGGTGACCGGCCCGATCAGGATGCCCGCGACGAGATAGCCGAGGACGGAACCGAGGCCGAAGCGGACGGCAAGCGGAACGCAGATCGTGGCGGCGCCGAGATAGATCGCGGCCTGGAAGAGGAAACTGTCCATGGGTCGGGTTTAGGGGAGCGATGCCGGAGCGGCAACGGATGTGTGGGTCAGTCGTGGATGAGACCGTAAGCAATTGATTTTGTTAGATGGGGAGGGGGCCATCGGCTTTGGGCTGATCCATGACGATCTGGCTCTGGACCCGGGCGACGGCATCGTGGGGCAGCAGGACCCGGTGGATCAGATCGTTGAGCGCGCCGAGATCGCGGCACCAGACGCGCAGGAGGTAGTCCGCTTCGCCCGTCAGCGTCCAGACCGAGGCGACCCGGGGCTCCGCCTCCAGCAGGCGAAGGAACGCCCGGGCGCCGTCGGGTGCGTGGCTCGCCATCTGGACCTGCACGAAGGCCTGCACGTCGAGGTCGAGCCGGGCGGGATCGAGCCGCGCCACGGTCGCGCGAACATATCCATCCGCCTCCAGCCGCGCGCGGCGGCGCCCTGCCTGACTCGCCGACAGGTTCAGCGCCCGCCCCAACGCCTCGGCGGTGAGGGTGGCGTCTTTCTGGAGGAGACGGAGCAGATGACGGTCGGGTTCGGTGAGCATGATGCGGGTTTCGCGCATGAGACTGGGGAGTTGTGCGGGCCGGGGACGCCCGCCTCTTGCATCAGACCGCAGAACGCGCGCCGTTGGCAAGCGGCGCCTGCTACATCGAACGCAAAGAGGAGATTGCCATGGGCCCGTTCCCGCACCACGCCCCCTATGCCGAGATCAGCGACGCGAATCCCGCCGGAACCGACGGGTTCGAGTTCGTCGCCTTTGCCAGCGAGACGCCGCAGGACCTGCGCGATACGTTTACGAAGCAGGGTTACGCCTGCGTCGCGACCCACAAGACCAAGGCTATCGAGGTCTGGCAGCAGGGCGACATCACCTATCTGATCGACGCGGAGCCGGGAAGCCATGCGATGGATTTCGTCGCCGAGCACGGCCCCTGCGCCCCGGCGATGGGCTGGCGCGTGGCGGATGCCGACCACGCCTTCTCCCATGCGGTGAGCAAGGGCGCCGAGCCGTACGAGGGGGCCGGGAAGGCCATGGATGTGCCCGCGATCCGCGGCATCGGCGGCAGCCTGATCTACTTCATCGACCAGTATCGCGACGCCTCGCCTTACAATGCGGAGTTCGACTGGACCGGCCAGGCGCATCCCGAAGGCGTCGGCTTCCACTACCTCGACCACCTCACCCACAACGTCCACAGGGGCAACATGGACAAGTGGTTCGGCTTCTACGGCGACCTGTTCAACTTCCGCGAGATCCGGTTCTTCGACATCAAGGGGAAATACTCCGGCCTGCTGTCCCGGGCGCTGACCTCGCCCTGCGGGCGCATCCGGATCCCGATAAACGAGGACCGGGGCGAGACCGGGCAGATTGTGGAATACCTCAAGCGATACAATGGCGAAGGCATCCAGCATATCGCCGTCGGCGCGAAGGATATCTACGGTGCCGTGGATGCCATCGCGGAGAAGGGCGTCACGTTCATGCCGAAGCCGCCGACCTCCTATTACGAGATGAGCAGGGAGCGGGTGAGCGGTCACGAGGAGCCGCTGGATCGGATGGAGCGGCAGGGCATCCTGATCGACGGGGAAGGCGTGATCTATTCGGAGGGGAACGAGGCCGAGACGCGGATCCTGCTCCAGATCTTCTCCAAGACCTGCATCGGGCCGATCTTCTTCGAGTTCATTCAGCGCAAGGGCGATGACGGGTTCGGCGAAGGCAATTTCAAGGCGCTGTTCGAGTTGATCGAGGCCGATCAGGTGGCGCGGGGCGTCCTTTCGGCTTCCTGATCCCGGGCTGGTCGGACCGTGCGGGAAATCCGCACGATCCGGGCCGGAAGTGCGGGGCGGGGTTTGTCCGCCATTCGTGCATATTCCCGTGCACCATTTGTGCATACGAACGTCATACCGACAGAGCGGTGAGGGTTTGGTAAGGGTTCGGTGTATCAATCGGTTGGCGGGATGCGCTGCTCGGCGATCTACCGCCGGGATCGGGAAAAAGTGCGGAACCGGATTCGATCCGCACCCGTTCGGTAGGGGAACGCGACACGAGGATCGGACCCATGCAGGATTCCCCCAGGCTCGAGATCGTCTGCCTTTCCGACAGCGACGATATGCTCCGTGAGGCAGAGGCCGTGGCGGAGGGTGTGCGTCGCGCGGGTGTCGCGCGGACATGGCGGATTGCCGAGGATAGCGGATTTCCGGGGGGCATGTGGCGCGCGCTGGATGCGGCCGATTGCATCGTGTTATGCGGGTTCGCCTGTGCGGATGGCCTTACCCTGCAGGCGAAGACATTCGCCGATGCCAGTCATACCCGGATGTTCGGGAGGGTGTGGGAGGACAAGCTCGCGGGCGCGTTCACCGACTACGGCTGTCCCGCCGGCGAGGAGACTGAGGTAATGCAATATCTCTGGACCCTCATCCACCAGCACGGAATGGTCTGGGCCGCGCAGGGCCAAATAGCGACGGCCCGCTTGGATGCGGATCCCCGCTACGCGGACTTGACCGCCGCGCAGAACTACGGACGGAAATTGGCCGAACTGGCCTCCATTTTCGCCGCCGAACGGCGGGAATCGGAGCAGCTTGCGGCCTGACCCTCTCCGGGTGCCTTCCCGGTGGTTGTGCGGTGCGGGAGGTACTTGTTTGAGAGCGACGCTCCGGTCCGAAAGGGCCGGGGCGTTTGTTCGTTCAATAAGAAATACGCAAAGTTCGACGTGACCCTTCGTGAACGGAGGTTTGCGGAAACTTCCGGGCCGAGTTGCGAGTTGTGGATCCAGAGATGCCGCGCCGTTGTGCGGCACGGATCAGTAAGGAATAAAATATGAAACGCTTCGCACTCGCCGCCGCCGCAACGCTCGCCTTTGCGGTCCCCGCCTCCGCCTACACGGGCGTGTCGCCGACGATGCTGACGGCTGTGGAACAGATCCTCGTCGAATCGGGCATGACAGAGATAGACATCACGACCCTGACCGACGAGCAGGTCGTCGAGATCTACGCCGCGGGTCAGGCGGGCGATGCCAACGACCAGATCAACATGATCAAGGCCGCCGTCGATGGCGAAGGCTACGGGGCGGACCTGACCACGCGGCGCGTGGTCCTGACAGAGCGGGATGCTCGCGGCCTGATGCCCGCTGGCGAATCGTCGGTAACAGCGTCGGTGCAGAACTGGCTGGAGACGCAGGGGTTCGAGGTGGACGCCTCGACCCTTCCGGACGACAAGGTGGCGGAATTGTACTTCCTCGCCTTCTCCGACGAAGCGGCAAGCGAGCCGGGTCGCGACGAGATCGAGACCATCATCAACCGCTGATCGGCGGCACCGAGAACTATAAGGCCGCCCTCTGGGGCGGTCTTTTTCGTTGCGCAGGTTCCTTGGAACCTCAGTCGATCTTCGGAAGCAACGCGTCGAGGGACGCCTTGGCGTCGCCGTAGAACATGCGCGTGTTGTCCTTGTAGAAGAGCGGGTTCTCGATCCCCGAATAGCCCGTTCCCTGACCGCGCTTGGACACGAAGACCTGCTTGGCCTTCCACACCTCCAGCACCGGCATCCCCGCTATGGGGGAGTTGGGATCGTCCTGCGCCGCCGGGTTCACGATGTCGTTGGAGCCGATCACGATCACAACGTCGGTGGATGGGAAGTCTTCGTTGATTTCATCCATCTCCAGCACGATGTCGTAGGGCACCTTCGCCTCCGCCAGCAGGACGTTCATGTGGCCGGGCAGGCGACCGGCGACGGGGTGGATGGCGAAGCGCACTTTCTTGCCCTTGGCGCGCAGCTTGCGGGTCAGGTCGGCCACGGCCCCCTGTGCCTGGGCGACGGCCATGCCGTAGCCGGGGACGATGACGACGCTGTCCGCCTCGTTCAGGGCGGTGGCCACGCCGTCCGCCTCGATCGCGACCTGCTCCCCCTCGACCGCCATCTGCTCGCCCGCCGGACCGCCGAAGCCGCCGAGGATGACGCTCACGAAGCTGCGGTTCATGGCCTTGCACATGATGTAGGACAGGATCGCGCCGGAGGAGCCGACCAGCGCGCCGACCACGATCAGGAGGTCGTTGCCGAGCGAGAAGCCGATCGCCGCGGCGGCCCAGCCCGAATAGGAGTTCAGCATCGAGACGACCACGGGCATGTCCGCGCCGCCGATCCCCATGATGAGGTGGTAGCCGATGAAGAGTGCGGCCAGCGTCATCAGGAGCAGGGGGAAGGCCCCGCCGGAATTGATGTACCACAACAGGCAGAGCACCGAGATCGCGGCCGCGGCGGCGTTCAGGAGATGCCCGCCGGGGAGCTTCTCGGCCGTGCTCTTCACCCGGCCCGCGAGTTTGCCATAGGCGATCACGGAGCCGGTGAAGGTCACGGCGCCGATGAACACGCCGAGGAAGATCTCGATCTGGAGAATGGTGATCTCGACCGGGATCTTCTTGGCGACCACGGCGGCGAAGCCCCGGAACTGCTCGGTCACGGCGACGGTGGCGAGCAGCGCGTCGGCATCGAGGACGGCGTCGTAGTCGCGCGGGAAAGGAAGGCCGGCCTCCGCGAAGGCCGCGGCCACGCGCCCGATCTCGATATGCGCGTTGAGACCGACGAAGACCGCCGCGAGGCCCACGAGGCTATGCATCGCGGCGACGAGTTCGGGCATCTGCGTCATCTGCACCCGGGTCGCGAGGAAGTAGCCGATGCCGCCGCCGAGACCGATCAGCATGATCGAGACGGGCGCGAGGCCCGCGCCGGGACCGACCAGCGTGGCGGCGACCGCGATGGCCATGCCGACGATGCCGTACCAGACGGCGCGCTTGGCGCTTTCCTGCCCCGACAATCCGCCCAGCGACAGGATGAAGAGGACGCCGGCGACCACGTAGGCCGCATTGGTAAATCCGAATTCCATGGTGTCGGCCCCTTACGATTTCTGGAACATGGCGAGCATGCGCCGGGTGACGAGGAAGCCGCCGAAGATGTTGATACCGGTCATGAAGACCGCCAGCATCGCCAGCACGATGACGATCGCCGACCCGGATCCGATCTGGAGCAGGGCGCCGAGGATGATGATCGAAGAGATCGCGTTGGTCACCGCCATGAGCGGTGTGTGCAGGCTGTGCGCCACGCCCCAGATGACCTGGAAGCCCACGAAGCAGGCCAGCGTGAAGACGATGAAGTGCTGCATGAAGCTCGCGGGCGTGTAGAGACCGGCCAGCAGGATCAATCCGCCGCCGATGGCCAGCATACCCACCTGGGTCTTGGTCTGCGCCTTGAACGCGGCCACTTCGGATGCACGCTTCTCTTCCGCCGTGGGGATGACGACCTTCTCCTTGGGCTTGGCCGCGATGGCCGCGACCTTGGGCGGCGGCGGCGGGAACGTGACCTCGCCCGCATGGGCCACGGTCGCGCCGCGGATCACGTCGTCCTCCATATTGTGGACGATGACGCCGTCCTTTTCGGGCGTCAGATCCGCCATCATGTGCCGGATGTTGTTGCCGTAGAGGGTCGAGGCCTGGGCGGCCATGCGACTGGGAAAGTCGGTATAGCCGATGATCGTGACGCCGTTATCGGTCACGACCTTTTCATCCGGCACGGTCAACTCGCAGTTCCCGCCCCGCTCGGCGGCAAGATCCACGATGACGGAGCCGGGCTTCATCGCCTCTACCATGTCCTTGGTCCACAGGACCGGCGCCTTGCGGTTGGGGATCAGGGCGGTTGTGATGACGATGTCGATATCGGGCGCCAGCTCGCGGAACTTCTCCAGCTGCTTGGCCTGGAATTCGGGGGAGGAGGGCGGGGCGTAGCCGCCGGTCTCCGCCCCGTCGGGCAATTCGCTGTCCTCGAATTCGAGGAACACGAACTCCGCGCCCATGCTCTCGATCTGTTCGGCGACTTCGGGACGCACGTCGAAGGCATATGTGATCGCGCCGAGCGAGGTGGACGTGCCGATGGCGGCCAGCCCCGCCACGCCCGCGCCGACGACGAGAACCCTGGCGGGCGGCACCTTGCCCGCCGCCGTCACCTGTCCGGTGAAGAAGCGGCCGAAATTGTTCCCCGCCTCGATCACGGCGCGATAGCCCGCGATGTTGGCCATGGACGACAGGGCGTCCATCTTCTGCGCCCGGCTGATCCGCGGGACCATGTCCATGGCGATCACGGACGCGCCGCGCTCCCTCGCCTGCTCCATCAACGCCTCGTTGGAGGACGGATAGAAGAAGCTGACGAGGAGCTGATCCTTGCGCAGGCGCTTGACCTCGGTCTCCGTGGGCGGGCGGACCTTGGCCACGACGTCGGCGGCCTTGAAGAGCTGCGCGCCGGTCTTGGCGATCTCCACATCCGCCGCTTCGTAGGCGGCGTCGGTGAAGCCTGCGGCGGCGCCCGCGCCCGTCTCCACGATCACCTCGTGGCCGAGCTTCTGGAGGTGCCCCGCGCTTTCGGGCGTGATGGCGACCCGCGCCTCCCCGTCATGGACCTCTTTCGGTGCGCCGATCTTCATTGCATGCTCTCCGGGCTGGGGACGGTCTCGTTTCCTATCTGTGGGGGGAAAGATGCTCAAGGCAACCCATGGGTTTGACGAACGATTGTTGCGCGAGAGGTGCTGACGTTGGGGAATGGACTGGAGGGGCGCCATGCGCTCGTGACCGGCGGCGGCACCGGGATCGGCCGCGCCATCGCCGACGGGCTGCGCGATGCGGGGGCCGTGGTGACGGTCACGGGGCGGCGGCGCGATGTGCTGGAGGCGGTCGCGGGCTGCACCCCCGTCGTCATGGACGTGGCGGAGGAGGCGAGCGTGGTGGCCGGCGTCGCCACCGCCCGCGCGGCCAACGGGCCGGTCCATATCTGCGTCGCCAATGCGGGGATCGCGGAGGGGCGGTCGCTCCGCGATACCGACGCCGCATTCTGGCGGCAGGTCATGGCGATCAACCTCGACGGCTGCTTTCACACCTTCCGCGCCTGCATCCCCGACATGCTGGAGGCCGGATGGGGTCGGGCCATCGCGATCAGCTCCATCGCCGGGCAGAAGGGGCTGAAAGGGGCCGCGGCCTATACGGCATCGAAGCATGGGATGATCGGTCTGGTCCGCGGGCTCGCGGCAGATTTCGTGCGCAAGCCGCTGACGATCAACGCGATCTGTCCGGCCTATGTCGACACGCCCATCGTGCCGCAAAACCTGGAACGCCTCCGCGCGCGGGGCCTGAGCGAGGCGGAGGCGGATGCGGCGATCCTGAACGCGAACCCCCACGGGCGCCTGATCGACCCGGTCGAGGTGGCGGCGATGGCGCTGTATCTCTGCTCCGAAGGGGCGCAAAGCGTCCACGGACAGGCGTTGCAGATTTCGGGAGGGGAGTTCTGATGGCCCGCGACACGAGTGACGACATGGATTGGGAAGCTTTGCGTGCGCAGTTCGTCCTGCCCGACGGTCTCATCTATCTCGACGGCAATTCGCTCGGGCCGCTGCCGCGCGGGGCGGCGGAACGGGTCCGGCGCTGCATCGAGGACGAGTGGGGCGCGCTGCTCATCCGCGGCTGGAACGAGGGCGCGGGGGGTGACGGCTGGATGGGCTGGCCCACGCGGCTGGGCGACCGGATCGGCCGTCTGATCGGGGCTGCACCCGGATCGGTGACACTGGGCGATACCCTGTCGATCAAGGTCTATCAGGCGCTGGCCTCCGCCTTGCACCTCGCCCCGGCGGGTCGGCGCGTGATCCTGTCGGACGAGGGCAACTTCCCGACCGACCTCTACATGGCCGAGGGCCTGATCGCGACGCTGGGCGACGGGTGGGAGCTGCGGACCGTCGCGCCGGAGGCGGTGGCCGACGCGCTGAACGAGGAGGTTGCCGTCCTCATGCTGACGCAGGTGGATTACCGCACGGGCCGGATGCACGACATGGCCGACCTGACGGCGCGGGCGCACGGGGTCGGGGCGGTGACGATCTGGGATCTCGCCCATTCGGCGGGCGCGCACGAGGTCGATCTGAATGCCGCCAACGCGGATTTCGCCATCGGCTGCACCTACAAATACCTGAATGCCGGGCCTGGCGCGCCTGCCTTCATCCATGTCCGGCCCGACCTGCTGGAGGAGGTGCGCCCGGCTTTGTCCGGCTGGCTCGGCCATGCCGCACCGTTCGCCTTCGACCTCGGCTATGCGCCGGGTCCGGGGATCGAGCGGATGCGCGTCGGCACGCCGCCGGTCCTGCAGCTCGCGGCGCTGGAGGCGGCGCTGGATATCTGGGACGGGGTGGATATGGCCGCGGTCCGGGCGCGGTCGCTGGCGCTGTCGGAGCGGTTCGCGACGGCCGCGGCGGCGGCCTGCCCGGACCTCGTGCCCGCGCTGGCGCCGGGGGTGCCGCGCGGCAGCCAGGTCAGCTTCCGGCACCCCGACGGCTATGCCATCGTGCAGGCCCTGATCGCGCGGGGCGTGATCGGCGATTTCCGCGCGCCCGACATTCTGCGCTTCGGGTTCACGCCCCTGTTCCTGTCGGAGCGGGACGTGGACGGCGCGGTGGACCATCTGGCGGCGGTGATGACCGGTGGCGAATACCGCGATCCGCGCTTCACCGCCCGTCGCGCGGTGACGTAGATGTCACGGATACCGATGCATACCGCGACCCGGGTTTGCGGGCCGCGCATCGGGCGCTAGCTGCTCGGTTACGCCCCGTCCCGGAGACGCCCCATGCTGCGCGATCATCCCCGCCGCTACGAACTGGCCAACGAGCTGCATGCGCGGCCCTTTCCGGCCCTGACCGCGCCGTGCCGCGCGGCGTTCCTGGCCATCAAGCGCGAGGAGGATGCGGCGAACCGCGACCGGACGCTGGACCGCGCGCATCTGGAGGCGCTGCTCGACCGGTTCGGGGCCAGCCATCCCGCGCCGGGGGCCACGCATTTCTTCGGCCAGCTCGGCAAGCACATGCTGAAATGGGAGAGCCATACGGAGTTCGTGACCTACACGCTGTTCTCGGACGGGGTGGCCGCCCGGCCGTTCGACGGCTCCGTCTTCGACGTCTTCCCGAAGGACTGGCTGTCCGAGGCGCCGGGCGTCCGCCTGACCTCCGCCCTGATCCGGGTGGAGGCGGAGACGCCGGGCGACGCCATCGAGGAGAAGCTCACCGACTGGTTCGTGGGCGAGAGTCTCGCGGTGAGCCGGGTGCTCGACGACAGCGCAGTGATCGCCAGCGATTTCCGCATCGACGCGGCGGGCCATATCCGCTTCGCCGTCTTCGCCTCCGACGAGACCGGCGAACGCCGGATGGGCCGGGTTGTGCAGCGTCTGACGGAGATCGAGACCTACAAGACCATGGCGATGCTGGCCCTGCCGCGCGCGCGGGCCTTGTCGGCGGAGCTGGGACAGATGGACCAGACGCTGTCCGGCCTCGTCGGTGCGCTCCGGGCCGGGGAGGCGCAGACGGAGACGACGCTGACGGGCCTCCTGACGATCGGGTCGGATCTGGAGACGATGCTCGCGCGCTCCTCCTTCCGGTTCGGCGCGATGGAAGCTTATGAGGCGCTGGTGCAGCAACGCATCTCCGTCCTGCGGGAGGAGCGGTTCGGCGGGCGGCAGACCCTCGCCGAATTCATGATGCGCCGCTTCGACCCCGCCATGCGCACCTGCCGCTCCGTGCAGCGGCGGATGGAGGCGATGGCGGAACGGTCCAAGCGCGCGGGCGACCTTCTGTCGACGCGGGTGAACGTGGACCGGTCGGACCAGAACGCGCGCCTGCTGAAGTCCATGGACGAACGCGCGGGCCTGCAACTCCGGCTGCAACGCACGGTGGAGGGGCTGTCCGTCGTCGCAATCAGCTATTACGCGCTGGGGCTCGTCTCGGCGCTTTTCTACCCGTTCGCCGCGGATGCGGGGATGACGAAGGAGATGGTCTCGGCCCTCGCCGTCCTGCCGGTGGTGCTGGCCGTGTGGTGGATCGTGCGCCGGATCCGCAAGCGCATGGTGGACTAGGCGGGGCGGCGTTGTCCGTGGGTATCTCGCTCTGAAACCCGACCAGCGCGCCGACCTAGCCGGACTAGTTCAGCCGGATCAGGCTGCCCGCACCGTGGGAGGTGAACAGCTCCAGCAGGACGGCGTTCGGCACCCGCCCGTCGAGAATGACGACGGCGCGCACGCCGGCCTCCAGCGCGTCGAGCGCGGTTTCCGTCTTGGGGATCATGCCGCCCGCGATCACCCCCTCCTCCGTCATGGAGCGGACCTGTGCCGCGGTCAGGGCGGTGACGACCTCGCCGGTCGTGTCCTTCACCCCGGTCACATCCGTCAGAAGGAGCAGGCGATCCGCCTTGAGCGCGCCCGCGATGGCGCCCGCGGCGATGTCGCCGTTGATGTTGAAGGTCTCGTCCGCGGCCCCCGTGCCGATGGGCGCGATCACCGGGATCATCTCGTCCCGGAACAGGCTGTGCAGCAGGCGGGGGTCGATCTCCGACGGGGTGCCGACGAAGCCCAGCTCCGGGTCGGTCTGGACGCAGGTGATCATGTCCGCATCCTTGCCGGTCAGGCCGACGGCCCGCCCCCCCGCGCTGTTGATCGCCTGCACGATGCGCTTGTTGACCTCCCCCGCGAGGACCATCTCGACCACGCGCAGCGTCTCCGCGTCGGTGACCCGCTGGCCGCGCACGAAGGTCGATTTCACGCCCAGCCGTTCCAGCAGCTCGTTGATCATCGGGCCGCCGCCATGGACGATCACCGGGTTGATGCCCACGGTCCGCATGAGGACGACATCGCGCGCGAAGCTGGCCATCCCCTCGTCGGAGCCCATAGCATGCCCGCCCAGCTTGATGACCACGACCGCATCGTCGTAGCGGGTCAGGTAGGGCAGTGCCTCGTTCAGGGTGCGGGCGATCGCGGCGTTGTCGCGCTCTGTCATGGCGTCCTGCCTCTTCATCTCTTCATTCCATCGTGGCGATGGTGGCCCGCAGGGTGGGGACGCCGCGGCCTGTCTCGCTGCTGGTGACGATCAGTTCCGGGAACGCGGCCGGGTGGCGGGCGAGGGCGCCGCGGGTCACGTCGAGCGCGGCATCGAGGTCGCGCACCTTGTCGGCCTTGGTCAGGACGGTCTGGAAGGTCACGGCGGAGGCGTCGAGCAGCGACATGATCTCCTCGTCCACCGCCTTCACCCCATGGCGCGCGTCGATCAGGACGAAGGCCCGCCGCAGGGAGGGCCGCCCGGCGAGATACGCCTTCAGCAGAGCCTGCCACTTGGCGACCACGGCGACGGGCGCGTTGGCGAAGCCGTAGCCGGGCAGGTCCACGAGGTAATGGCTGTCGGCGAGGGTGAAGAAGTTGATCTCCTGCGTCCGGCCCGGCGTGTTGGATGCCCGGGCGAGGGCCTTGCGACCCGTCAGCGCGTTGATAAGCGTGGATTTCCCGACATTCGAGCGGCCCGCGAAGCAGACCTCCATCCGGTCGGCGGGGGGCATCCCGGACATGGCGACGACGCCCTTCAGGAACTCGCCGCCGGTCGCGAACAGCTTGCGGCCCGCCTCCTCCGCGTCGGGTTCGGGGACGGGCGCCTCGGGAAAGGGGAGGGAAATCACGTCGCGGCCTCCAGCGCCGCGATGTCCGCGCCGCGGATCGCATCCAGATTGCATGTGATCCAGTCGGCGCCCCGGTCCCACCAGGCGACCGCCAGGAGGCGCGCGACGAGACCGTCGTCGAACCGGGTGCGTACGATGGTCGCCGGGTTGCCCGCGACGACGGCATAGGGCGGCACATCCCGGGTCACGACCGCCGCCGCCGCGACGATGGCCCCCGCCCCGACGGTGACGCCCGGCATGATCGTGGCATGGTCGCCGATCCAGACATCCGCGCCGATGGCGGTGTCGCCGCGGCTTCCGGCGGTCCAGGTGGCGGGGTCGAACCCCTCCTCCCATCCATGGCCGAAGATGTTGAACGGAAAGGTCGAGAAGCCGTCCATCGCATGCGTCCCGCCATTCATGAAGATCCGAACGCCATGGGCCAGGGCGCAGAACGGCCCGATGCTGAGCCGGTCGCCGATGAAGTCGTAATGATGCAGGACGTTGCGGTCGAAGAAGTCCCGCGTCCCGTCCCGGTCGTCGTAATAGGAATAGGCCCCGACCGTCACGTTCGTCCGTCCCTCGGCCAGCGGTCGCAGGAAGACGGTGCCGTCGTAGGCGGGCGCCATGGGGGCGAGCGTGTCGGGATCCGGGCCGGTCATTCGGTCACCGCATCGCCCACGGTCACTTTGCCGCCGCCGAGCACGGTCGCATAGACGCCGAAATCCCGGTGGCCCCAACCATCGCGCAGGGCGGCGAGGGTGTCGGCATCGCGGCGGCCCGTGACGGGGCTGGCCTCGGTCGCGCGGCAGCGTCCGATCCGGTCGGTGACGCGCAGGGTGACGGGGCCGATGCGGATCATGGTGCCGATCCAGTCGAACTCGCCCCAGGGCGGCAGGCCATCGAGCACGAGGTTGCCGCGGAACCGCGTCTCCTCAAGCTTCTGTCCGACCCGTTCCGACAACGCCCGGAGCGAGGCGCGGTTCAGGATCGCGACCTGCGCCTGACCGTTATCGGCCATCCCCTCGGGCGGGGCCTTGGCGAGCCGCATGGGAACCGGGCGATCCTCGGGCCAGAGCGGGCGCACCCAGTCGATCAGCCGGGCGCCGTCCCGCCCGGGGTCGATGGTCAGCGTGCCCTCCTGCGGGTGGGTGAGGGTGATCCGCCCGCCCTCGGTCACGGCCTCGACCTGCGCCAGCCGGGGGCCGGATGCGGTGACGAGGAAGTTGCGACGCGGCTGCCAGGCGTCGGTATCCTCCGCCTCCCCATGCAGAAGCGCCCAGGCCCGGTCGCCCGGAAGCGGCGCGCTCGCCGACAGCTCCGCCGATTGCAGTGCCTCCCGCCCGATCCCCTTGACCGGATGCCGCCAGATCGCCGCCAGATGCGGCGCGTCCCGACGAGCCACCCCGGCTGTCACTTGCCACCCTTGCGCGCGGGGGGCTTGGCTGCCGGGGCCCCGGCCTTGCGCTTGAACCCGGACCGGATGTTGCCGAAGAGATCCGGTTTCGACCCGTGGCTCAGCATGATCGAATATTGCTGCATGAAGGTGATGGTATTGTTCGCGATCCAGTACACGACCAGCCCGCTGGCAAAGCCGCCCAGCATGAACATGAACACCCAGGGCAGCCACGCGAAGATCATCGCCTGCGTCGCATCCGTGGGGGCGGGGTTCAGTTTCTGCTGGAGCCACATCGAGATGCCGAGCAGGATCGGAAGGATGCCGATGAACACCATGGCGAGGATCGTGCCCGCCTCCGGCGCGGGCCAGGGCAGGGCGCCGAACAGGTTGTAGATCGAGGTCGGATCCGGCGCGCTGAGGTCCTGGAACGGGCCGAAGAACGGCGCATGGCGCAGCTCCAGCGTGACGAAGATCACTTTGTAGAGGCTGAAGAAGATCGGGATCTGCAACAGGATCGGCAGACAACCCGCGGCGGGGTTCACCTTGTTCGTCTTGTAAAGCTCCATCATCCCCTGCTGAAGCTTCTGCCGGTCGTCGCCTGCCTTTTCCTTCATCGCCTCCATCTGCGGCTGAAGCTCCTTCATCCGCGCCATGGAGACGTAGGACTTGTAGGCTAGCGGCAGCAACAGCGCCTTGATGATGAGGGTCAGGACGATGATCGCGATGCCCATATTGCCGATCACGGCGTTCAACCCGTGCAGACCCATGAAGATCGGCTTGGTCAGGAAGCTGAACCAGCCCCAGTCGATGCTGTCCACGAAGCGCGCGACGCCGTCTCCTTCGGCGTCGAGGATCCCGAACGTGTAGGAGAGATGCTCGCCGAGGCCGTCCAGCGGGCGGCCCGCCTCGTATGCGCGGATCGTCTCCCACTCCTTGGCCCCTGCGAACAGGCGCGACTCGGAGGTGGCGGTGGCCCCGGCCTCGACCGTAATCGCAGGCAGGCGGGTCTCGGTCTGGTAAATGTCGGCGCCGTCCACGTATTTGACGACGCTGGCGAAGGGCTGCGCCTCGGCGGGGATCAGGGTCGTCATCCAGTACTTGTCAGTGAACCCGATCCAGCCGGAGCTTTCCACCTGGGTCAGCTCGACGCCGCCGCCCTCGGCCGCGTTCCGCTCCAGGTCGACCATGTCGTCGTAGTCCAGCTCCTCCAGCAGGCCGTCGGCCTTCCGGACCACGCCTTCATGGAGGATGAAGAAGTTGACCGTATCCGGCTCGCCGTGCCGCGCCACGAGGCCATAAGGGGCCAGGCGGATCGCCGCGCCGGTCGTGTTCTCGACGCTCTGGCTGATGGAGAACATGAAGTCCACGTCCACCGAAATGGTCCGCCGGAACAGCAGCCCCGCGCCGTTGTCCCAGCTCAGGGTCACGGGCGTATCGGGCGTCAGCTCCGCGCCCGCGGGCGCGGTCCAGGTGGTCCCGGCGCCGGGCACGGCCTCGAACGAGAGGTCGCCCGCGGGGACCCAGCCGTGCAGCGCGTAATAGGCATCCGTGCTGCCCGCCGGGTTCAGGAGCGTCACGATGGGCGAGTCGTCGTCCAGCGTTTCGCGGTAATCCAGCAGGGAGATATCGTCGATCCGCCCGCCCGCGAGCGAGATCGAGCCGGTGATGCGCGGCGTGCGTACCTGGATCCGGTCCGATGCGGCCAGCGCCGTCTCGCGGTTGGTTCCGGTCGCGGCCTCCGGTGCCGCGGTGGTGCCGGGCGGGGGTGTGGTCCCGGGGGCCACGGGCGGCGTGATCGCGCCGCCATCGGTTGCCGTGACGATACCGTCATTCGTGTCGGTCTGGGCCACGCCGGGGGCCTGCTGCTCCGGTGGAAACAGCAAGAACCACACCAGAAGCACGATCGCGCTGAGCACCGTCGCGAGAATGAGGTTCTTGTTCTGATCGTCCATGGGACCTGTCCGGGCGATGTCGGGGTTGCGGGTCGTTCAACAGGCCCCCCGGGGGAAGGTCAACCCGTTTCGCCCCACCGCGTCCGGCGCGCGGCGATACAGGGCGCCGGGGCTGGCACGGATGCGGCGGAAGGGCCGCGGGTGGGGTTCGGCTCCGGCGGGGTGATGGTGGATGTGTTCTTCGTTGCGTCGTCCGGCGTCGTGATTGTGGAGGAGGTCGGAGCCGTGGTGGGTCCGGGAGCGGAGCGGGTATCGGCGGGTTCTCCGTCCCGGGGGGCGGAGATCCGTCCGTACCCAGGGACAGTGGCCCCAGGGTTTTGGCTGGTTCCGGGGGCTGTCAGCTTCGGTCGCCGCGAGAGAATGGGCCCGAGCGCGATCAGTACGGTTCCTGCCAAGGGCGCCTTCGCGCATGGAGGGGATGAAGAGATTTCTGGTGAAAGGCGCGCAGCCCGATGCGTCGCTGGACGTGGTGGCGAGGCGAACATTGACAACCGAGGTCGCTTGTTGCCGCTGAACGCGCAGTTGGGTGATCGGCAAAGGCCGTTTCCCATCGGAGAACTGGCCCATCTTCTGCGCCGCCTTCATCGCAGATAGGGTCTCACGGGTGGGCCATGTTCCAGCGCGGGTTGCACGCCAGCGCAGTCGTTCCCGGACGATCCCCCCGGTTACCGGACGGCTTTCGAGGCTCCCAAACCATCTCGGGATGCCTGCACTATCCGCGCCCTCAAGGACGAGACGGTCGCGCATATCCCTTATCTACTCTTCCCGCTTGCCCGTTCGCGTCCATGCGCGGGAACTTCGTTTTGGGTCTCGGAAAGCAAATTACCGATATGGGCAGTCCCTTCGCCGAATGCTCCCGCTCCCGGCTTCTGTCTGCGAGCGCAGCCCCCAGCATAAGCCGATCTCAGTTTGGCGCTCATACCTGTGCCCGGCCCCGGGCTTACCCGCTCCCGAACCCCGGACCGGCAGATGATACCGCGCTGAAAGCGGTCGCTTGCCCCGTCCGTCGATGGACCCGGTCGGACAGGAGGCGTCCGATTGCATCCGAAGCATGGCCTCCCGGGTGAGCGACAGGTCCGATCGCCGAAACTGACAGCCGCGAATCCGCCGACTGCACTGTCTCGCGATACGACCACGCGGCCAACCCGCCTGCGGGTCCGTTACGCGGACGCGACAGGAAAGGTCGGGCGCTTGCGCGGAGCATCCCGGAAAGTCATGCCGCGCTGCTGACCCCCGCCGACGCTACTGTCGTGGCTCGGCCGGATGCATCACCCGCAGCCCGTGCCCCGGCCCCGCTCGCCGGGCCTGCGCCCAGGGGATCGTGTCCGCGATCGGCATCGGTCGGGCGATCCAGTATCCTTGGAGATGGGGGCAGCCCATCTCCTTCAGGACGACCTGTTCCGCCTCCGTCTCCACCCCCTCGGCGAGGGTGTCGATCTCCAGCGTGTCGGCCAGGCTCAGGATGGCGCTGACCACGCGTCGCTTGTCGGGATCGCCGTCTATGCCCTGGATGAAGCTGCGGTCGAGCTTGATGCGGTGCACGCCAAACCGCGCGATATGCGCGATGGAGGCGGCGCCGGTCCCGAAATCGTCCAGATCGAGGCGGAACCCGGCTGTCCGCAGGGTCTCGATATTGCGCACCACCGTCTCATCGCCGTCGCGCAGGGTCACCGTCTCCAGGATCTCGATGGCGATGCGTCCGGGGGACAGGTCGTGGCAATCCACTTGCCAGACCAGCCGTTCGGCCAGGCGCGGATCGCTCAGTTCCTCCAGCGACACGTTGACGCCCACATAGGGAACCCGCAGCCCGGCATCGTCCCAGGCGCGCAAGGCATCGAGGCTTGCCTGCAGGATGGTCTCGCCCAGCCGGACGATCCGGCCGGTGGAGAGGAAAGCCGGGAGGAACCGGTCGGGACAGAGGATGCCGAGATCGGGATGGTCCCAGCGGGCCAGCGCCTCGAACCCGACGATTGCGCCGGTGGCGGTGTCGACCTGCGGCTGGAACCAGGGGCGGATCTGTCCGGCATCGAGCGCGTCGTCGATCTGCGCGCTGAGGGTGAGGTCGGTCTCGACCTGGCATTGCATGTCGGGATTGAAGGCGCGGACGGCGCCGTCCCCCTGCCTCCGGGCGATGCGCAGGGCGCAATCCGCCGCCGCGAGCAGGGCCGCGGCGCTGCGGGCGGGGGCCATCGCCTCCGAACAGATGCCGATGCAGGACTGGATCCGCATCGCGCGCCCGTTGATGGAGACCGGCTCCAGCACTGCGGCCTGGACCCGGTCCACGATGTTCATCACGACGTCCAGATCGGCGTTCCGCGTCGGATGCAGGACCACGGTCAGGCAATCGTCGGCGGAGCGGATCACCGCATCCTGTCCCCGCATCGCGGTCGATATCCGCTCGACGATGCGCTCCATCACCGTTTCCGACAGCTCCGTCCCCCATTGCCCGCTGGCCACGTGCAGATCGTCGATCTGGACCTGCAGGATCGCGGTGGTGCGGTCGCGGAGGTCGCATTCGTCCAGCACGTCGTCGATGAAGCGGTAGAGCGCGGCGCGGTGCATCGGCCGCCCGCCCGCCGGGGTTGCCCCGGGACGCCCCGGCTGGCCGTAGCGCCCGCCCGACAGTGCCATGAATACCGGGAGCACGACAACGAGTACCATCGCCATCGCCGCCTCCCCGAAGGCCCAGGCGATCGCGGCCACGACAGGGAACAGCATCATCCAGTCCACCCGTCCGCGCACGCGGCGGAGGCGGTCGATGATGCCGGGTCCGGTCTCCGGCGGAGCGTCGTCTTGCGACATCGGGAATCTCCGAAGGGGAAGTTCTCCGATCAGCTATCGTCCCGGCCTGTCCGGTTCCTTAACCGAGCTGCGGAATCTCCGTCGAATTCTCCGCATCCATCGCGGGCGCCGCCGCAAGACCCGCGAAATCGAACAGCGCGGGGTCGAGCATGTGGGACGGCGACACCTTCGTCAGGGCGGTGAACATCCTGGCCCGTCGCCCGGGCGCGCGCGTCTCCCAGCCGTCGAGCATCGCCTTGATCGCCTGTCGCTGGAGGCCGTCCTGGGACCCGCAGAGGTCGCAGGGGATGATGGGATAGCCCATCGCCGCGGCGAACCTTGCGCAATCGGCCTCCGCCACATGGGCGAGCGGGCGCAGCAGCAGCAGGTCGCCCGCGTCGCAGAGCAGCTTCGGCGGCATCGTCGCCACGCGACCGCCATGGAACAGGTTGAGAAAGAACGTCTCCAGGATGTCGTCGCGATGGTGACCGAGCACGATTGCCGAGCATCCCTCCTCCCGCGCGATCCGGTAGAGATTGGCCCGGCGCAGGCGCGAGCAGAGAGCGCAATAGGTCCGTCCGGCGGGCACTTTATCGACCACTACAGAATAGGTGTCGCGGTACTCGATCCGGTGCGGCACGCCCATCCGTTCGAGGAAATCCGGCAGCACCGTCGCGGGAAATCCCGGCTGTCCCTGATCGAGGTTGCAGGCGAGGATCTCCACCGGCAGCACCCCGCGCCAGTGCAGCTCCGTCAGCGCCGCAAGCAGGGTATAGCTGTCCTTGCCGCCGGACAGGCAGACGAGCCAGCGCTGGGGCGGCCCGTCGCGGCGCACCATGCCGTAGCGGTCGATCGCCTCCCGCGTCTCGCGGATGATGCGCTTGCGCAGCTTGCGGAACTCGGTCGTCCCGGGCGCCCCCGCGAACAGGGGATGGATGTCGTCGGCCTCGTCGCGCATGGGCGTCCCCCGGGTTGCGGATCGCCCATGGCCCTAGCCGGTTTCGCGCCCGGCCTCCAGCTTCGGTGGAGGCCGGGCGCGCGCCCTTCAGAAACCGAAGGGCGGCCGTTTGGGCCCGTCGTCGCGGGGCGGCAGGCCGATATCCCGCCGCAGATGCGGGCTTATATGCCCGGCGTCGGGCGGCCGGGCACGCGGGCGCAGCAGGGCGCGGAACGCGGCCAGAAGGACGCGGGTCGGGCCGTGCAGGTCTATGGCCTCGTCGATCAGGTCGCGGGGCGTCCGGTGCGGGGGCAGTCTGTAGGCGGTCATGGTTTCCTCCCCGGACGTGCCGGGGTCCCTGTTGGTGTGAAGGTTGGAGACGCCGTCCCGCCACCCCGAACGCAACGCGCGGGGCGGATCCTGTAGAATGGTCTGGACGGGTCGTCGGGGGATCCGCGCGCAGGCGCGAAGGGGGATCAGCCGATCAGGCGGACCATACCGGCGCAGGCCGGAAGTTGCCCGAAGAAGCGGCGTGCGAATTCGATCCAATGATACATGCTGCCCCTCCTCTTGTTCGATGCGGCGACGCCGACCGCATACCCGATTACCGGACGTCAGCCAACGATTGTCTGCGCCGTCGGCGAAAATACGGTGCCCTGCGGCAACAGGTCAGTCGGGAACGTTGTCGATCCCCGACCCTCCGAAGGGATTGCAGCGCGCGATCCGGCGCAGCGCCAGCCATCCGCCGCGCAGGCCGCCATGGCGGTCCAGCGCCTCCAGCGCGTAGGCCGAGCAGGTCGGATGGTAGCGGCAATTGTGCCCGACCCGCGGCGAGAACACCGCGCGATAGGCGTGGACCGGCCAGGACAGGATGCGGGCCAGCGGTGTCACGACCGCGCCGCCCCGTCCGTCCCCCGATGCGCCCGCGCCAATGCGCCGCGCAGATCATCCAGCAGCGCATCGAACGGCCGGGACGCCGTCGCCCCCGCCCGCCCCATAAGGGCGTAGTCCCAGCCGGGCCGCCCCGCCTTCGGCAGGACGAGCCGCGCGATCTCCCGCAGGCGGCGCTTGGCGCGGTTGCGGGCGACCGCGTTGCCGACCTTCTTGGAACAGGTGAAGCCCATGCCGATGACCGGATCGCCGTCGTCCCGGTCCCGCGCCTGGAGCAGAAACGATCCTGCCGGGACCCGCATCGCGCGATTCAACACCAGGAATTGCGGCCGCACCCGGAGCACGCGCAAAGACGCCGGAGGCGTCTCCACCCCCGGCGCCGATTGCACCGAACAGGTCATGGGATCAGGCCGAGAGGACCTTGCGCCCGCGCGCCCGGCGGGCGTTCAGGATGCGACGACCGGCCTTGGTGGCCATGCGCGCGCGGAACCCGTGACGCCGCTTGCGGACGAGGTTCGAGGGCTGGAAGGTGCGTTTCATGGCCTTCTCTCCGGATGTTCGGCCGGATTCGGGATGGAATCTACGGCGGGCGGAAAACTTGAAACCGCCCTCTAGGCGACCCCATCCGGGGTGTCAACGGCAAGGGGGCGGGCCGCGTGGCTGTAATGTCCGCGCCCGCGATGACCGCCGGATCCGCGCGCCGCCTGTAACAATAGGGCGAAACCGGACGCCCCCGCACACGCCGCGACACATGGACGTGAGGGCGGCTATCGGCATCGGCCCCGCGGCGTCAGATGTGCCGCAAGCTCGACGGATGGGGCCAGATCCCCGCACGGAGCGCGGACGCAAACTCTACAAACCGGATGCATTCATGACCGATCGACCGATGAAGACCGATCCCGGGGCCGCGAAGGGCCCCCTCCGCTACCTGCCCCTTGCCGCCATTCTCGCGGTGGCCGTTGCGGGGGCATTCTTCCTGCGCGATTATCTTTCTTTCGACACGCTGGCCGCGAACCGCGAGGCTCTGCTGGCCTTCCGGGACGCGAATTATGCTCTGACGGGGCTTGCCTTCGTCGGCGCCTATATCCTCATCGTCGCGTTTTCCCTTCCCGGGGCGGCCATCGCGACGCTGACGGGCGGGTTCCTGTTCGGCCTCTTTCCCGGCGCGCTCTTCAACGCGGTCGCCGCCACCATCGGCGCCACGGCGATCTTCCTTGCGGCGAAATACGGTCTCGGCGACCGGCTTGCGTCCCGGATGGATGCTTCCGGCGGCGCGGTGAAGAGGATCAAGGACGGCATCCGGGAGGACGAGACTTCCTACCTCTTCATCATGCGCCTCGTCCCCGCCGTGCCGTTCTTCGTGGCCAACCTGATCCCCGCCTTCGTGGGCGTGGGCCTGACCAAATACGTGGTCACGACCTTCCTCGGGATCCTGCCCGGCTCGGTGGTCTATACCTGGGTCGGTGCGGGGCTGGGCGAGGTCTTCGCCCGCGGCGAGACGCCCGATCTCGGCATCATTTTCGAGCCGCAGATCATCGGACCGATCCTCGGCCTCGCGGCGCTGGCGCTCCTGCCCATCGCTATCAGGAAGGTCCGGGGGGCGAAATCATGAACGCCCGCACCACCCCCGACGAAATGACGCGCGCGAAGGAGCCTGCCATGGAAGAGATAAAGACCGACCTGCTGGTGATCGGCGCGGGTTCCGGCGGACTCAGCGTCGCGGCCGGAGCAGTGCAGATGGGCGCGGACGTGACCCTGCTCGAGGGGCACAGGATGGGTGGCGACTGCCTGAACTTCGGCTGCGTCCCGTCCAAGGCCCTGATCGCCGCGGGCAAGCACGCCCATGCCATGAAGACGGGTGCCGCGTTCGGCGTCACGCCCGTGACCCCGCAGGTCGATTACGCCGCCGCCAAGGCCCATGTCCACAAGGTCATCGAGACCATCGCCCCGGTTGATTCCCAGGAGCGGTTCGAGGGCCTCGGCGTCCGCGTCATCCGCGAATACGGCCGCTTTACCGATGCGAACACCGTCGCCGCGGGCAATCACCGCATCACCGCCCGCCGCATCGTCATCGCCACCGGCTCCTCCCCGCTGGTCCCGCCGATCCCTGGGTTGGACGGCGTGACCGTCCATACCAACGAGACGATCTTCGACCTGATGGAACGGCCCGATCACCTGCTGATCGTCGGCGGCGGTCCCATCGGGATGGAGATGGCGCAGGCGCATGTCCGCCTCGGCTCGAAGGTCACCGTCATCGAGGGCGCCAAGGCGCTGGGCAAGGACGACCCGGAGATGGCGGAGGTGGTCCTCGAGCGCCTGCGCGCCGAGGGGATCGAGATCGTGGAAGAGGCGCAGGCCGAAAGCATCTCCGGCAGCGGCGACACCATCACCGTCCACACCGCGAAGGGCGATTTCACCGGCTCCCACCTCCTGATGGCCGTGGGCCGGAAAGCCAATATCGACCGCCTCGACCTCGACGCGGGCGGCATCGACCACGACCGCACCATCACAGTCGGCGCGGATCTCCGCACGTCCAACCGTCGCGTCTACGCCATCGGCGACGTCGCGGGCGGGCTCCAGTTCACCCATGTCGCGGGCTATCATGGCGCCACCGTCATCCGCCCGATCCTGTTCGGCCTGCCCGCCAAGGCGCGCACGGACCACATCCCCTGGGCCACCTATACCGACCCGGAACTGGCGCAGGTCGGCCTGACCGAGGCGCAGGCCCGCGAGGAACACGGGGACAGGCTGGAGGTCCTCCGCTTCCCCTATCGCGAAAACGACCGCGCCATCGCCGAGGGCAAGACCGAGGGGCTGATCAAGGTCATGGTCGTCCGCGCCCGCATCGTCGGCGCCTCCATCGCCGGGGCGCAGGCGGGCGAGCTGATCGGCCTCTGGGCCCTCGTGATCGCCAACCGCATGAAGATCGGACAGGTGGCGCAGATGGTCGCGCCCTATCCCACCCTGGGCGAAATCTCCAAGCGCGCCGCGGGCTCCTACTTCACCCCCCGCCTGTTCCAGAGCGACGCGGTCAAGACGGTCGTCCGGCTGGTACAGCGCTGGCTGCCCTGACGGCGCGCCATCCCCCTGTCCCAATCGCGGGGCAGGGGGCATAAGGACCCACCGAAACCAGCGCGGGCCACCATGCTCACTTCCCTTTCCGGACGCTTCCTCCTTCTGACGGTGCTGTTCGTCATGCTGGCGGAGGTGCTGATCTTCCTGCCGTCCATCGCCCGCTTCCGCGAGGATTACCTCATCAACCGGATGGAGCGGGCGCAGATCGCGGCCCTGGCCCTTCTCGGCGCGGGCGAGATGATCGAACCGGAGGTGGAGGCCGAACTCCTCGCCAATGCGGGCGTGCTCAACGTCGTCCTGCGCCGCGACGCCCTGCGGCAACTGGTGCTCTCCTCGGACCTGCCCGGCCCGGTCGCGCGCACCGTGGACCTGCGCGACCCCGCGCCTCTCGTCCTGATCCGCGACGCGGTCCTGCGCTTCTTCATGCCGGGGCCCGAGATCATCCGCGTCATCGGCGAACCGGCCCAGGGCGGCGGGCTCCAGATCGAGGTGGCGGTCGACACCCGCGACCTGCGGCAGGCGATGCTGGAATACGGCCTCAACATCCTCGTCCTGTCCGCTGTCATCTCCGGCATTACCGCGATCTTCCTGTTTCTCGCGGTGCGGCGCCTGATGGTGGCCCCGATCCGATCTCTCGTGGGCCAGATGAACGCCTATGCCGCGGCGCCGGAGGATGCGCGAAGGATCATCGCCCCGACCTCCCGCATCCGGGAGCTCCTCGAGGCGGAGACGACCCTCCGCGCGCTGGAAACCCAGCTCACGCAGCTTCTCCGGCAGAAGGAACGCCTGGCACAGCTCGGCGCCGCCGTCGCCAAGATCAGCCACGACCTGCGCAACATCCTCACCACCGCGACCCTGCTGGGCGACCGGCTGGAGATGGTGGACGATCCCACCGTCAAGCGGGTGGCACCCAAGCTCGTCGCCTCCCTCACCCGGGCCGTGAACCTGACCGAGGGGACCCTCGCCTTCGGCCGCGCGGAGGAGGCGCCGCCCGCCCTCCGTCAGGTCCCGGCCGCCGCCTTCCTCGCCGAGGTCTGCGAGAGCGAGCAGCTCGCCGTGGCCGATACCGAGATCGCCATCCGGCACGAGGCCGATCCCCTCCTGACCCTGCGCGCCGACCCCGAGCAGCTTCACCGCATCCTCGGCAACCTCGTCCGCAACGCCCGGCAGGCCATCCAGGCCACCGGACAGAAGGGCGAGATCACGATCCGCGCCGACGAGGACGCGACCGGCTGGCAGCTTCGGGTCCTCGATACCGGTCCGGGTCTTCCGCCCAAGGCGCGGGAGAACCTGTTCCAGGCGTTTCAGGGCAACGTGCGCAAGGGCGGCACCGGCCTCGGCCTCGCCATCGCCGCCGAACTCGTCCGCGGCCATGGCGGCACGCTGGAACTGGAGGAGACGGGGGAGGGGGGGACGGTGTTCCTGATCCAACTGCCCCGGGGCGGGGTGGATCTGGCCTAGTCGGCGTTCCGCGCTTGGTCGAGGTGGATCCGGATGCGCTCCAGCCGCGGAAGAAGGTCGGCCACCTCCTCCGGGTCGATCAGCGTGGACCAGTCCTGCACCACGTCCGCGAATCCGTGGATGATCCCCTCGCGCAACGTCCGCCCCGCTTCCGTCAGCCAGACGCGCTTCGACCGTCCGTCCTCCGGGTTCGGGGCCAAGCCTACGAGGCCGTGCCGCTCCAGCACCCGGATCTGATGGGTCATGGTCGTCTTCGGTATCTGGAACGCCGTGGCCATCTCCAGCGGCGTCCGGCCGTCCTTCACCCGCACCAGATGGTTCAGCACCGTAAAATGCGGCGCCAGCAGACCATCCGGCAGGCGGCTTTCGAGCACGGCCGTCGCAAGCTGATTGATGATGCCGATCTCGTTGAAGAAACGGAAATAGAGCGGCGTCAGCGCGTCAGACATCCATGATCTTCGTCTCCAGGGGCCAGCGCGGCGTCGGCGGCGTCACCGGTCCATAGCCGAGACGCCCGAGCATTTGAACCGTCCCGCCATCGCGCGCCAGCAGGGTCTGGGCCCGCGCCCGGAGCGCATCCATCTCCGGATATTCCTGCAGCGCCTGACTGACCGGATGGAGCGCCAGGCCCCGCGCCGTCGTCGCGAGGTTGAGGCGCAGCCAGCGTCGCCCCGCCTCGATCTGATCCGTCCTGTCGTTCGCCGCCGAGGTCAGCACGGCATAGGCGGGCGTCGCGTGAAGCATCTCGTCGTAGATCGCCCTGCCTTGCGCGACCATGCTTGACGAGGGGTCCAGTTGCCCTTCGCGGGACAGCAGGCCCAGCCGCGACAGGGAGTCGAGGAACGGCCCCCCGAGGTCGATCCCGTCGGGATTCGCCTCGATCTCCGCCTTGCCGATCCGCATCAGATCGACGCTTTCCCTATGGGTGCGCGGCGTCTCCGCTTCCACCAGCCAGGCGTCCCAGGTCAGGTCGATCAGGTCCGCGACCCGCGCGGGCTCCGTGATCAGGTCCGCGAACGGCGCCAGCGCGGCGGCATGTTCGGGCGACAAAGCCCGATCCTCGAACGGCTCCTTGCAGGAGCGCCGTTCCATGACCGCACCGAACAGCGGATCGGTCGATGCCCCGCCCTCGATCAGCCGCGCCGTGGCCACCGGCCCGTCCTCTCCGGCGGGGAACAGGTCCAGATCCACGCCGTGTCCCGTCTGCGAGGCTGCGATGACCAGCAATTCGAGAAAGCATCCCATGCCGATCGTCAATTGCCGGGACTGGGGGTCCGTCTGGGGCAGCATTCGGGCCCGGTCCCGGTGGATATGGATCACATCCGCCTCGTCCAGATCGACGAGCCAGGGTTGCAGGTTGTGCGGGTTCGGCGCGAGCAGAGCGTAGGACAACGCCCGGCGCCGCGGCTCCGCATAGGTTCCGGCCGCAGCCCACGGGGCCAGCGCCCGGGTCGGCGTTCGCGTCCCGAGGAAGGCGCCGACGCCCCCGGCGGCAAGGATCGTTCCGCCTCCGATGACGGACAGGACCTGACGGCGTGAAATGGGCATGACGGCCTCCATGTAATGCAATGTCGCACTATCTGGTGCAAAGTTGTACTACATGCAAGAGCTCCGGGACGAGGTGCGAACGCCCTCGGTCGAGCCGACCCGATCTTGGGGTTCAGGAAGCCGGAACAGGTCCGCCTACTTCCGAACCCTTACCAAACCCTCACCGCTCTGTCGGTATGACGTCTGTATGTACGAATGGTGCACGGGCGTATGTACGAACGGCGCACGTTCGTTTTCGCCCCTTGCGCCGCAGGACCGCCGGGTTTATCCGCGTCTCCGTAGTGCGCTGGTAGCTCAGTTGGATAGAGTACTTGACTACGAATCAAGGGGTCGGGGGTTCGAATCCTCCCCAGCGCGCCACTCTTCCGACAGGCTGACGATCCCGCCACGGCATCTACCGTAAGCGAGGAATATCAATGCTTTCCGTTTATCTCTCCGGCGAAATCCATACCGATTGGCGCGACGAGATCGTCGCGGGCTGCACGGCCGCGGGCCTTGACGTGACCTTCGGCTCGCCCGTAACCGATCATGCCGCTTCCGACGATTGCGGCGCCGCGATCCTCGGCGCCGAGCCCGACCCGGTCTGGCACGACCGAAAGGGCGCGCAGATAAACGCGATCCGTACCCGCAAGGCGATCCGGGATGCCGACATCGTCGTCGTCCGCTTCGGCGAGAAATACCGGCAATGGAACGCCGCCTTCGATGCGGGCATGGCGTCCGCACTTGGTAAGTCCCTGATAACGCTCCACGATCCGGAGTATCGGCATCCGCTGAAGGAGATCGACGCCGCCGCCCTCGCCGTGGCCGAGACGCCCGCGCAGGTGGTCGAGATCCTGACCTACGTGCAGACCGGCAAGCTCCCCGCCTAAGGCAGGATCCCCGTCCGGTAGAGCCGCACCCGCAGCCCCCCATGGGCCACCGGCGGCCCCTCCTCGACGAAGGGCAGCCCGGTCGCGCGGGCCAGCGATCCCTCGCTCGACACGATCCCTACGCGCCATCCCGCGAACCGCGTCCGCAACACCTCGCCCAGCGCGCCGTGTAACCCGTAGAGCGGTTTCTTGTCTCCGATCCGACCGCCATAGGGCGGGTTCACGATCACCAGTCCGGGCGGTCCCTCGGGCGGATGCAGGTCGCCTACGGACCGCTTTTCAAAGGCGCAAATCTCCGCGATTCCCGCACGTTGCGCATTCGCACGCGCCATCGCGAACACGCCCGCATCCCGGTCCGATCCATGGAAGCGCAATGGGGGAAGGGGGCGGGCGGGCCGATCCCGCATCGCCGTCCACGTATCCGCGTCGAACGTCGCGAGCCGCTCGAACGCGAAACCCCGCGCCCGTCCCGGCGCAAGTCCCGCCGCGATCTCCGCCGCCTCGATCACGAAGGTGCCCGAGCCGCACATCGGGTCCAGCACAGGCTCCGATCCGTCATAACCACAGGCGCGCAGGAACATCGCCGCCATCGTCTCCCGCATCGGCGCCTTGCCCACCGCCTCCTTGAAGCCGCGCCGGTGCAGGGGCTCACCCGACGTATCCACGCTCAGCACCACAAGATTGTCGTCGATCCGCGCCCTTACGCACAGCTCTGCATCCGCGGCCAGGGGCACGCCCAGCTCTTCCGCCAGCGCGGTCTCTATCCTCTGTTTGGCAGCGCCCGCGTGATAGATCTTTGAGCGGCGGTTCGTCGCCACCTCGACCCGCAGAGGAACGTCCGGGCGCAGGACGGCGCCCCAGTCGAACCGCCGTGCGCGCTTGTCGAGCTGTGCGAGATGAAACGCCCGAAACGCGCCGATCTGCGCGGTGACCCGCCCCGCGCCCCGCAGGCACAGGTTCGCGCGCCACACGTCGGCCCATCCACCGGTCGTCGTCACACCGCCGGGCACGGCCCGTGGATCGGCGAACCCCGCCCGTCGCGCCTCGTCGGCCAATAACGGCTCCAGCCCCGGCGGGGCCATCAGGAATATCTCGAACGGCTCCATCCCGCGGGTCCTATCGGAAGGCGGCCGCACTGGACAGGACCCGCGCGGGGCCCCATCTGTGTCACCGACAGGAGGCGCCGATGAAAGCCCACGACATGACCGCGTATCACGATGCCAAGCTGGCGGAGGAAATCGCCCATGCCCGCGAGGCGCTGGAGACGCGCACAGCCCAAGCGCGCGAGGGGGGAAAGACCGCCCCGGCGGGCGATCCCGACGATCCGGAGATGAAGCTCTGGAACACGGGCGGCCATTTCGCGATGCTGTTCTGCATCTGGTTCGCTTTCATCGCACCGATCGTTCTGATCCTGACGATGTGGGACTGACCGGCCTGCGGGGTCAGGCGGTCCGGTCGAGCGCGAGCCCCGGGTACAGCGGCTCGTAGATCGGCTCCAGCGTGGCGGTGTCGAACAGGGATGACACGCTCGTCCCGTTCCAGATGTTCAGGATCGCCTGGGTCAGCATCGGCGCCGTCGGCACGATGCGGATATTGGCGCAGTCGATGACGGCCTCCGGTTGCCGGATCGAGTCGGTGATGACGAGGCTCTTGAGCTGCGACCGGGTGATGCGGTCCACCGCCGGACCCGACAGGACGCCGTGGGTGATGTAGGCGTGGACCTCCGTGGCACCCGCCTCCATCAGGACCTCGGCGGCCTTGCAAAGCGTTCCGGCCGTGTCGCAGATGTCGTCCACCACGATCACCTTCTTTCCCGCGACGTCGCCGATCACCGTCATCTCGGAGACTTCGCCCGCCTTCTCCCGCCGCTTGTCCACGATCGAGAGCGGCGCGCCCAGCCGCTGCGCCAGTTCCCGCGCGCGGGCCACGCCGCCCACGTCGGGCGAGACGATGGCGACGTCGTCCATCGCGCCCTTGAAATGGTGCAGGATATCGAGCGCGAAGATCGGCGAGGCGTAGAGGTTATCGACGGGGATATCGAAGAACCCCTGGATCTGAGCCGCATGGAGGTCCATCGTGAGGACCCGCTCGATCCCGGAATTGGCGATCAGGTTCGCCACCAGCTTGGCCGATATCGGGGTCCGCGCCTTGGTCCGCCGATCCTGACGCGCATAGCCGAAATACGGGATCACGGCGGTGATCCGGCTGGCGGAGGAACGGCGCAGGGCGTCGGAAATTATGAGCAGTTCCATCAGGTTGTCGTTGGCGGGGTTCGAGGTCGACTGGATGATGAACATGTCCTCGCCGCGAACGTTCTCGAACACCTCGACGAAGATTTCCTGATCGTTGAACTGTTCCACCCGCGCATCCACGAGGCCGATCCGCATCCCCCGATGCAGCGACATGCGCCGGGCGATGGCCTTGGCCAACGGTCGGTTCGCATTGCCGGAGATGAGCTTGGGATCTGGGCTGGGCATGAGCGGCTCTCTCGTGCTGGCGCGAATCGGAGCGGGGCGTCGCTGCGCAGGCCCTAGCACCCGGCCCGCCCCCGTGGGAAGCGTCGGGGCGTTTCCGCGCGTTGCGCCCGTCCGGGCCTGGCACTAGCGTCGCCGCGACCAGCCCCGGACCCGGAGGATGCCGCCATGCGGATCGACTACTATTTCGCCACCGTCTCGCCCTACACCTACCTCGCCGGAACCCGGCTGGAGGAGATCGCGGCGCGGCACGGGGCGGAGATCGCCTACAAGCCCGCTGGACGTGATCGCGCTGTTCGGGCGGACCGGCGGCACGCCGCCTCGGGACCGGCACGAAAGCCGTCAGGAATATCGCCTGCAGGAACTGCGGCGGTCCGCGGCGAAGAACGGGATGCCCATCAACGTCAAACCGGCCCATTGGCCGACGAACCCGGCGCCCTCCGCCTATGCGATCATCGCGGCGATCCGGGATGGGTCGGGCGATGTGGGCGCGCTGGTGGCGGGCCTCACCCGCGCCTGCTGGGCGGAGGAACGGGACGTCGCGGAGGAGGCCGTGATCGCCGATTGCCTGGAGGCGGCGGGCTTCGACCGCGGGCTGGTGAATGTCGGGTTGATGGAGGGGGCGGACACCTATGCCCGCAACCTGGAGGAGGCGGCGGCGGCGGGCGCGTTCGGCGCGCCGTTCTACATCGTCGGGGAGGAACGCTTCTGGGGCCAGGACCGGCTCGCCGATCTCGACGCGCACCTCGCCGCGACCGCGTGAGGCAGGTCCTCGCGCTGCATTGCGCGCTGGCCGCCGGATCCGCCTGGCGCCCGCTTGGCGCGGTGCTGGAGGGCGTTACCCTGATCGCACCCGACCTTCCGGGGCACGGGCGGGCGCCATCGTTCGACGGGAATGGCGACTACATGGACGCCGCGCTGGAGACGGCGCTGGCGGCGATGCCCGACGGGAAGCTGGACGTGGTCGGCCACAGCTATGGCGGCGCGCTGGCCCTGCGGCTGCTGGCGGACCACCCGGACCGCGTCCGAAGCCTCGCGGTGATCGAACCGGTGCTGTTCGCCGCAGCCGGGACCGCCCATCTCGGCCCCCATCTCGACGGGATGGCCCCGTTCCGCGCGGCCCTTGCCGACGGCGATCCGGAGGGGGCAGCGCGCGCGTTTCACCGGCAATGGGGCGGTGGGCCGGGCTGGGACGACCTGCCCGCGCGGCAGCGGGACTACATCGCGGCGCGCATCCATCTGATCGCGGCGTCGCAGCCCGGGATCGTGGAGGACGTCCATGACATTCTCGACCGCCTGCCGAGCACGGCGCCGCCGGTCCTGCTTGTGACGCGGACGGATCCGCCGAAGATCGTGGCGGCGATTGCGGACAGCCTCGGCGTGCGGTTGCCCGGGGCGCGTCGGGCGCAGGTCGGGCGGGGGCACATGATCCCGATGGAGGCGCCGGGGCCGTTGGCGGAGGTGTTGAAGGCGTTTTGGGATAGGTAGGATGGGGCCGAGTGAGCGGTCGGAAGGCGGTGCGATGGTGTCTCACCATTGGGCCTCTCGCACTCTTTCCATCGGAAAGAATGCTGTCGGCGACGCGCCGATCGCTGCGCGATCGACGCTGGGGTGGCGGTGAACCGTGGCAACCGTCGGACATGTATTCCCGAGGACCTGTATTTACAGGTGGGCGCCAGATAACGCGACCAGGGCCGCGACAGAGCCAGCTCCCTCGGAATTGCTTAAGGCCACTGGAATTATGCCCGAGTGACGCGAAGCACAGAAGCACCGCCACCCCGGCAGATAGGCCCCGTTCCCCCGTCTGGCAAGGCGCGGCGTTCGGGATCCGGGCTGGACACGCGTTTACCCTTTGTTCATGTTCGGGCCATGGCGATGCCCGACCCGATCCTTCCCGCAACCCCGGCGCTGATGCCGGGACAGCTTCTGGCCCGCGGGGTCGGTCGACACCTCCGGGATCACGACTTCACCTGCGTCGAGGAATTCGTGCCGGACCGGGGCCTGCGCGTCGATGTCATGGCGCTGGGACCCAAGGGCGAGTTCTGGGTCGTGGAATGCAAGTCGAGCGTGGCCGATTACCGCTCGGATGCGAAATGGCGCGGCTATCTGGAATGGGGCGACCGGTTCTTCTGGGCGGTCGGGCCGGATTTTCCCGCAGACCTGCTGCCGCCGGAGACGGGTCTGATCGTCGCGGATGCGTTCGGGGCGGAGGTGGTGCGGATGCCCGAGGCCACGCCGCTCGCGGCCGCCCGCCGCCGCGCCATGACGCTTCGCTTCGCGCGCTGCGCCGCGACCCGACTGCACTGGACCCGCGACCCGATGCAGGGCGCGGGCGACGGCTGGATCGGCGGGTAGGCCCCGCATCCGATGTCAGGTCCGGGGTTCGCGATCGCGATCGCGACCGCTATCAGCTGCGCATCTTGGCGGCCATGGCGGCGGCGGCGCGGATCTCCTCCGCAATCTCAAGCGCGTCCTCCGGCTCGAAATCCATCGGGATCTCCCGGTCGCCGCTCTCGATGAACAGCCGCACCATCCCCTGATCGGTCGGCGCGATCTGGAGGTTGGCCTCGGCGTCGGATTCGTCGTTGATGCCCATCCGCATTGCCTAGACAGGGGGCCGCGGACGCGCAAGTCTGCGGTCATGGACAGTGGCGCCGACGACCTCACCCTCCGCGATCTGGAGCCCGGCGATGCGGGCTGGGTCGTCATGCGGCACGGGGAGCTTTACTGGACGGACGAGGGCTACGACATCGCGTTCGAAGGGCTGGTGGCGAGCATCCTGTCGGAGTTCATCGCCCATCGGGGGCCGCAGGAGCGCGCCTGGATCGCCGTCGACCGGGACGGCATGCGGCAGGGCTGCATCTTCTGCGTGCGGCCCGATGCCGGCACGGCCAAGCTGCGGGTGTTCCTCGTGGAGCCGACCATGCGCGGCACCGGTCTCGCCCGCCGTCTGCTGGAGGCTGTCATCGACCATGCGCGCGACACCGGAGCGGCGAAACTGGTCCTCTGGACCCATGAAAGCCATCGGGCGGCGGGACGTCTATATGCCCGCCGGGGCTTCGCCCTCACATCGGAGAAACCGGTGACCGCATTCGGGCAGGAAACGGTGGAACAGGTCTGGGAACTGTCACTCTGAGCCGGGACGCCGGACTTGCGCCCCGCCGGGCGCTTCGCTAAATCCGCCCTGCGTGCCGCCGTAGCTCAGTTGGTTAGAGCGCCTGATTGTGGATCAGGAGGTCCCCCGTTCAAGCCGGGGCGGTGGTACCACCTCACCCCCCCCTCAAAATACGTCGCGTTTTCCCATGAAGGTGCCGCCCCTATTGCAGGTCGCCGAAGGCCGCCCGCATCCGCGCCACCGCGTCCTCCACATTGGCACGCGGCGTGGCGATGTTGAACCGCAGGAACGTGTCGCCGCCCTTGCCGAAGGTCGGCCCGTGATTGACCGCGATCTTCGCGTCCTTCTCAACCCGGCGGGTGAATTCCTCCCGCGCCATGCCGGTCCCGTCGAGATCGACCCAGCTCAGGTAGGTCGCCTCCAGCGGCACGGATTTGAGCCCCGGGATCCCGTCGATCCCTTCGTCGAACACTTGCCGGTTGCCGTCGAGATAGACCATCAGATCGTCCACCCAGGCCGCCCCCTCCGGCGAATAGGCGGCGGTCGCCATGAACAGGCCGAAGGAATTGGGCGACAGGCCGAGGCCCATCATCCGCGTGCCGAACTGCGCACGCAGCGCGTCGTCATGGATGATGACGTTGCCGGTATGCGCACCGGCGATGTTGAACGTCTTGGTCGGCGCCGTCATCATCACCAGCCGGTCGTCGATCCCGTCGATCGCGGCCATCGGGATATGCGTGTGCCCGGGATAGACGAGGTCGTGGTGGATTTCGTCCGACACGAGGATCAGGTCATGGCGCTGCGCGAAGGCCGCGAACCCCTCCAGTTCCGGCCGGGTCCAGACCCGCCCGTTCGGGTTGTGGGGCGAGCAGAGGATCATCATCTTGGCCCCCGCGCCGTCCATCTGGGCATCCCAGGCGTCGAAATCCGGAGAATAGGTCGTCCCGTCGAAGGCCAGTTCGCATTCCACGACCCGGCGGCCATTGGCTTTGATGACCTTGGCGAAGGCGTGATAGACGGGCGTGAACAGGACCACGCCGTCGTCCGGTTTCGTCCAGGTATCGACGCACATGGCCGTGCCGTTCACCAGCCCGTGGGTGGTGAAGATGGCCTCCGCCTCGACGTCCCAGCCGTGCCGTTCCTTCATCCACCAGCGGATCGCGTCGCGGTAGGGGCCGTCATTGCCGAAATAGCCGACGATGCCGTGATCGAGCTGCTCGCGCACGATGTCGAGGACACCTTGCGGCGGCCGGAAATCCATATCGGCGACCCACATTGCCAGCCCGTCCGCGGCGGGCACGCCATAGATCGCCTCCATCATGTCCCATTTGACGCAATGGCTGCCGCGGCGGTCGATTATCTGGTCGAAACGGGGGTCGGCGTTCATGCGGGTCTCCTCGGGACGGTGTCTCCTCGGGTTTCGCATCGGTCGGGGCGGGACGCAACGGGGCGCGACGGACCGGCCCGGCTTGCACGGGGCGCGGGCGCGGACTATTTCCGGCGACGATGAAACGCCCGATCCTTCTCCATCCCGATCCGCGTCTGAAACAGGTCGTGCCGCCGGTGGCGGACGTGAGCGACGACCTGCGGGCCCTGGCGTCGGACATGCTGGCCACGATGTACGACGCACCGGGGATCGGTCTCGCCGCGCCGCAGGTGGGCGTCGGCGCGCGCCTGATCGTGCTCGACTGCATCAAGGAGGAGGGGACGGCACCGCGACCGCTGGTGATGTTCAACCCCGAGGTGACGGCGGCGGCCGACGAGACGAGCACCTACGAGGAAGGCTGCCTGTCGATCCCCGAACAATACGGCGAAGTCTCCCGCCCCGCCGAAGTCAGCGTCCGCTGGATCGACGAGACCGGCGCCGAACGGTCCGAGGACATGGCGGGCCTCTGGGCGACCTGCGTGCAGCACGAGATCGACCACCTGAACGGAGTGCTTTTCATCGACCACCTGAAGCCGCTGCGCCGTCAGATGATCACCCGGAAGATGGTGAAGATGAAGCGCGAGATGGCGCGGGGATGAAGTATGCGGAGGCGCTCTTCGACGCGGTTGCCCGGCCCGCATCGGTAGGTGATCGCGGGAACATGACCCCGGAGGATATGTCGTGATCCGCCCGATCCTGCTGCATCCCGATCCCGTCCTGCGTGTTGTCTGCGACCCCGTGACCGAAGACGTGACCGCATTGGCCCGGGACATGCTCGACACGATGTACGGCGCGCCGGGCCGCGGTCTTGCCGCGCCGCAGGTGGGGCAGGTCCTGCGCCTCTTCGTGAAGGATTGCACGTGGAAGGAGGGGCTTCCCGATCCGCGGGTCTTCGTGAACCCGGAGATCGTCGCGTCCGAGGGCGCGCAGGTGAACGAGGAGCGCTGCCTCTCGATCCCCGACACGCCCCGCCGTATCGCCCGCGCGGCGCGCATCACACTGGCTTTCGACGGACCGGACGGGCGGCGCCGGGAAGCGTTCGAGGGCTTTGCCGCCGCCTGCGTGCAGCACGAGATGGACCATCTCGACGGGGTTCTGATCCTCGACCGGGCGGCCGCGGACGCATTGTGAGCCACCGTCCGTTTCTCCGCTGGCCCGACCCGCGGCTTTCCGCGACGGCCGAACCGGTGGGGATCGTGGATGGACCCGTCCTCGCGATCTGGGAGGAGATGCTGGAGGCGATGTATGCGATGCCGGGCGTCGGACTGGCCGCGCCGCAGATCGGGGTGATGCGCAGGCTCGCCGTGGTCGATGCGGGGAACGGGCCGATCCGGCTGGCCGATCCGGTCGTGCTCCATGCCAGCGTGGAGATCCGCAGCCATGACGAGGGCTCGCCCAACCTGCCCGGCGTGACGGCGAAGGTGACGCGACCGCGGGCGGTGCGGATCGGCTATCTCGACGAGGCGGGCATCCGGAGGGAGCGCGATTTCGTGATGCTGGAGGCGACCTCCGTTCAGCATCAGATCGACCATCTGGACGGCCGGATGTTCTTTGACCGCCTGTCGAAGCTCCGACGCGACATGCTGCTGAGAAAGGCCCGCAAATGCGTGTGATCTTCATGGGAACGCCGGATTTCGCGGTGCCGGTGCTGGAGGCCGTCGCGGATGCACATGAGGTCCTCGCCGCCTATTGCCAGCCCCCGCGCCCGGCGGGGCGGGGCAAGAAGGATCGCCCGTCGCCGGTGCAGGCGCGGGCCGAGGCTCTGGGGATCGAGGTGCGGCACCCCGTCTCGCTGAGGGACGCGGAGGCGCAGGCGGACTTCGCGGCGCTGGAGGCGGACGTGGCGGTGGTCGTGGCCTACGGCCTGATCCTTCCGCAGACGGTTCTCCACGCGCCGCGTCTTGGGTGCATCAACGTGCATGCCTCGCTCCTGCCGCGCTGGCGCGGGGCGGCACCGATCCACCGCGCGATCATGGCGGGGGACGCACGCACGGGGGTCTGCGTGATGCAGATGGAGGCGGGTCTCGATACCGGCCCGGTCCTGATGCGCGAGGGAACCGATATCGCGGAGACGGACACGACCGGCGACCTGCATGACCGCCTGTCGGAGATGGGCGCGCGGCTGATCCTGCGGGTGCTGCCGCAGCTTGAGACGCTGTCGCCCTTGGCCCAACCCGAGGACGGCCTGACCTATGCCGCGAAGATCGACAAGGCGGAGGCAGCGATCGACTGGACGGCTTCAGCAGAGGAGATCGTGCAAAAGATCAACGGTTTGTCTCCGTTCCCCGGTGCCCATGTGACCCGGGACGGGGCGCGGTTGAAGCTGCTGCGCGCGCGAGCCGTGCCGGGGGCGGGCGCGCCGGGGACAGTGCTGGACGGCGAGGAGCTGTCGGTGGCTGCGGGGGCGGGGGCGGTCGGGCTGCTGGAGGTGCAGGCGGCGGGGCGCGGTCCGCTTCCGGGCGCCGACTGGCGGCGGGGCGCGCGGATCGCGGCGGGGGAGTCGCTCGGAAAATAGGGCGGGGGGCGTTGGGCCTCTGCGGGAGCGCATGTCCGGGAGAGATCGAGGTCGATATCCCTGTCATCCGCCCGCGGCCCTCCCTTTACCGGGCGGGCAGGGGACATTAGGTCCGGGGACAGAGCCCGGAGGACGCGCGATGACGAAACCGCCCCTGACCCTGCATCTGGCCGCGCCGCGCGGATTCTGCGCGGGGGTCGACCGGGCCATCAAGATCGTCGAGATGGCCTTGGAGAAATGGGGTGCGCCGGTCTACGTGCGCCACGAAATCGTCCACAATCGCTACGTCGTCGATGGCCTGCGCGACAAGGGCGCCGTCTTCGTGGAGGAGCTGTCGGACTGTCCGCCGGACCGGCCCGTGATCTTCAGCGCCCATGGTGTGCCGAAGGCGGTTCCGGCTGAGGCGGCCGCACGGGAGATGGTGTTCGTGGACGCGACCTGTCCGCTGGTCTCGAAGGTTCATATCGAGGCTATGCGGCACCACGAGAACGGCCTCCAGATGGTGATGATCGGCCATGCCGGCCACCCTGAGACGATCGGCACCATGGGTCAGCTTCCCGACGGCGAGGTTCTTTTGGTGGAGGAGGCGGCGGACGTGGCCGCGCTCGCCCCGCGGGATCCGGATCGGCTAGCGTTCATCACCCAGACGACGCTGTCGGTGGACGACACGGCGGCGGTGGTGGCGGCGCTCAAGGCGCGTTTCCCCGGGATCGTCGGGCCGCACAAGGAAGACATCTGCTACGCAACCACGAACCGGCAGGAAGCGGTCAAGGCGATGGCCCCGCTCTGCGATGCGATCCTCGTGGTGGGCGCGCCGAACTCGTCGAATTCCAAGCGGCTGGTGGAGGTCGGCGCGCGCGCTGGCTGCCCCTATGCGCAGCTTGTGCAGCGGGCGGAGGATATCGACTGGCGGGCGCTCGAAGGAATTGGATCGGTCGGAATCACGGCCGGGGCCAGCGCGCCGGAGATCCTGATCGACGAGGTTGTCGCGGCGTTCCGGGCACGATTCGACGTCTCGGTCGAACCGGTCGTCACGGCGGTCGAGAATGTCGAGTTCAAGGTGCCCCGCATCCTGCGGGAGACGGCTTGACCGGGCAAACCCTTTGAAGGCATGGGAAAAGAACGGGACGGAACGCCGATCCGAAGATCGTAGGGGCCGCTTGCACGATGCCCGAACGCCCCGTCCCAAACGCGGATCCGGACGCACCCGATCCGGAACAGCGAAAAACGATACCTACTCGTTAACAAAATATTAACACGCATCTCATAGGCGGATAATTGCCGTCGGGGAAGGGGAAAACGAAAGCGTGAACGCGGACCTTCGGAGACGCCGGCGTTCCTTGATAAAGCTCCGCGACGGCCTGACCCGACCCGCCCCTGCTTGACCGATACCGGTCCGGTCGGCAGGGTGCCCCGATGTCCTTGCATTTCCTTCTAACGGCCTTCGTGGTCTGCGCCGCGCCCGGCACGGGCGTCGTCTACACGCTGGCAATGGGCCTGGGGCGCGGACGGAAGGCGGCTCTTGCCGCGGCGTTCGGCTGCACTTTCGGGATCGTTCCGGCATTGCTGGCGGCTATCCTGGGGCTGGCGGCTCTGCTGCACACGTCGGCGCTCCTCTTCAATGCGGTGAAGATCGCGGGGATCGCCTATCTCCTCTGGATGGCTTGGGGCGCGCTGCGGCAGACGGGCGCGCTGGCGATCCGACCGGTGGAGGCGTCACGCGATCCGCTCTGGCGGGTGGCATGGCGGGGCACGTTGCTGAACGTGCTGAATCCGAAGCTCTCGATCTTCTTCCTCGCCCTCCTGCCGCCGTTCCTTTCGGGCGATCCGGCGCGGGCGACGGTCGAAATGGCGGGGCTGGGCACCGTGTTCATGGGGATGACCTTCGCGATCTTCGCGGTCTACGGCCTGTTCGCGGGCGCGTTCCGAAGCCGCGTCCTGTCCTCGCGCCGGGCGATGGTCTGGCTCAACCGTTCCTTCGCCGCGGTCTTCGCGGCGCTCGCCGGGCGACTCGCGCTGGAGCGGGCCTGAGCGGTTGAAACCACCTTCGTGGGGCAGGTCCAGGCATTGGAACAGAGCCGGAGAACTTTGGATACCAGGTTCCCTCGACGAGAACCTTACCCACCCTCGTCATCCCGTGCCTTCAGGGGAATAGATCGGAGACTGTCTGCTAAAAGTCGCCGTTACCCGGATTTACGTCGCCATGATGCCTCTCGCTGAACCGCGCGGAGATTGCTCTCCGTAGAGTAGTGACAATCCCTGAGTTGGTATCGCCCCGGTAAACGCTGCTGCGAATTCGGTGCCGGAGGACGTGTCCGCATCCTTGCGCGCCGCCGGGCGGCACCCGCTGCGCCCGGAACGACGGCACCGGCCGCTGCATCCCTCGACCTCCGCCAGACGCGAAGCCCCGGACGCGGCGGATCGCCGCGCCGGTCGCCGCGCTCTGGCTCGCCGCGCAATTGGGGGTTGGCCCCGGCGGAACGACCGTGGCATCCGGGTCGCATGTTTTCCGCACGCATCCCGACCGCCGCCCTGACCCTCGGTCTCGCGGGGCTGCTGCCCTTCGTCTGGGGAGTCGTCACGATGTGGTCGGTTCCGGCGGCGACGGCGACGCTCGAATGGATCGGGCCGCGTTTCACCGGTCCCTATGTCGGGCTTTTCTACGGGTCGGTGATCCTGTCCTTCATGTCGGGCGTCCTCTGGGGCTTCGCGACCCGGGCCGAAGGATCGGTCGCCGCCACGGGCTACGCTCTCTCCACACTGCCCGCGCTCTGGGCGTTCTTCATGACCGGCGGCGGGCCGGTGGCGGCGGCCATCGCATTGATCGCGGGGTTCATAGGCTTGCTCGCGCTCGACTGGCTGTTCTGGAATCAGGGGCTGGCGCCGGTCTGGTGGATGAAGCTGCGGATTGTCCTGACGGCGGGCGTGGTCGCCTGTCTGCTGCCGGTGACGCTGTGAGCGATGACGAAACGCTCCGCGTCTATGCGGCCATGACCGTCGATTATGCCGCCCTTGCTTTGGGCGACGAGACCGCCGCGGACCGTGCCGCCTTCCTCGGGGCGCTGCCGTCGGGCGACGGCCCGGTCCTCGACTGGGGCGCCGGACCGGGGCAGGATTCTGCGGCCATGATCGCCGCGGGTGTAGGCTGCGAGGCGACCGATGCTGTGCCCGAGATGGTGGCCCTCGCCGCGGCAAGCGGCGTCCCCGCCCGGTGCGAACCCTTCGAGGCATTGGACCCGACCCCACGCTACCGCGGCATCTGGGCCAATTTTTCGCTGCTCCATGCCGATCCCGACACGCTGCCGTCGCTGATCGGGCGGGCCGCCGCGGCGCTGGTGCCCGGCGGTCTTTTCCACGTCGCGATGAAGCGCGGTCAAGGCATCCGCCGCGACCGCCTTGGCCGCCGCTATGTATATCTGGAGCCCGCGGATCTCGACCACCTGACCGCCGCCGCGGGGTTGGAGCGTCTGTCGCTGCGCCTGGGCGAGACGGTCGGTCTCGAAGGCTCCGTCGCCCCGTTCCTCGTCCATCTCAGCCGGAGGCCCCATGGCTGAACTCTATGCCTATACGGACGGCGCCTGTTCGGGCAATCCTGGGCCCGGCGGGTGGGGCGCGCTGCTGGTGGCGTCGAAGGACGGGACGATCCTGCGCGAGCGGGAATTGTCGGGTGGCGAGGCGGACACGACCAACAACCGCATGGAGCTTCTGGCGGCGATCCACGCGCTGGAAGCGCTGGAGCGACCCTCCGCCCTGACCGTCATCACCGATTCGGCGTATGTGAAGGGCGGGATCACGGCTTGGCTCCATGGCTGGAAGCGGAACGGTTGGAAAACCTCGACCCGCAAGCCGGTCAAGAACGAGGATCTGTGGCGGCGGCTGGACGCGGCGCAGGCGCGGCACGAGGTGCGCTGGGAATGGGTCAAGGGCCATGCCGGGCACCCGGAGAACGAGCGCGCGGACGAGTTGGCACGGGCGGGGATGGCGCCGTTCAAGGGCGGCAAATGATGCGCGATGTGACCTGTCCCATCGTACGGCGGGCGAGCGCGGTGCTGGCGTTTCGGCATCCGCTGGCGGGGCTGCAACTGGTCAAGCGCGGTGTGGAGGCTGGTGAAACGCCCGCTGCGGCGACCTTGCGCGAACTCCGGGAGGAGAGCGGGGTCGCGGGCCGGGATCCGGTGCCGCTGGCCGTGCGGGACGATGTGCATCCGGGCGAGCGCTGGCATCTGGTCGCGGTCCGGAGCGGCCCGCTGCCCGATCGGTGGGTCCATCGAACGGCGGATGATGGCGGACAGGGTTTCGCGTTCTTCTGGCAGGTCGAGGGCGATCCGGAGGAAGGGTTCGACGCGCGGTATCGCCGTGTCCTGGCCTGCCTGCGGACCGGGGCGGCGGCGTGACGCTCCCCCTCGCACTGGATCTGGCGGCGGTGCTGGTCTTCGCGATCACCGGCGCTCTGGTGGCCGCGCGCGCGCAGCTCGACCCCGTGGGGTTCGTCTTCGTGGCCTGTCTGACGGCAGTGGGTGGCGGCACGGTGCGCGACCTGCTGCTGGGCCGGGACCCGGTCTTCTGGATCGGCGACCCGCGGCCCGTGGCCGTCGCGGCGACGGCGGCAATCGCGGTGTTCTTCACGCATCATCTGGTGGCGTCGCGGCTGGCCTGGATCGTCTGGCTCGATGCCATTGCGCTTTCGGTGGCGGTCGCGGCCGGCGTGGCGGCGGCGCAGGGCATGGGCCACGGCCTCTGGGTGCAGGTGGTGATGGGCGTGGTCACGGGCTGCTTCGGCGGGCTGATGCGCGACGTGGTCTGCAACGAGGTGCCGCTCGTTTTGCGGCAGGGGGAGCTTTACGTCACCGCCGCCTTGGCCGGCGGCATCGCGGCGGTTGCGGCGCGGGAGGTGGGCGCCCCGGCGCCCTTGCCGCTCATCGCCTGCGTTGCGGTGACGTTTCTGCTGCGGGCGGGGTCGATCCGCTTCGGCTGGCGGATGCCGTCGTTCCGGGCGCGGCCGCCGCGGGCCTGAGCGGGCGGCGGCGTCAGTTCTCCGCGGCGACCGGATTGTCCTGTTCGCGCGGCTCGCGCGGGGGGCGGCCGATGACGTCGCGCAACTCTTCCAGCTCGATGAAATTATCGGCCTGACGGCGCAGATCGTCGGCGATCATGGGCGGCTGGCTGCGGATGGTGGAACAGACCGAGACCCGCACGCCCTTGCGTTGCAGCGCCTCGACCAGAGGCCGGAAATCGCCGTCACCGGAGAAGATCACGATATGGTCGACATGGGCGGCTGTCTCCAGCGCGTCGACGGCCAGCTCGATATCCATGTTGCCCTTGATCTTCCGGCGCCCCTGACTGTCGGTGAACTCCTTGGCGGCCTTGGTGACCATGGTGAAGCCGTTATATTGCAGCCAGTCGACCAGCGGACGAATCGGCGAATATTCCTCGTTTTCAAGCAGGGCCGTATAGTAGAAGGCGCGCAGCAGCTTGCCGCGACGCATGAATTCCTGCCGCAGCAGCTTGTAATCGATATCGAAGGACAGTGCCTTGGCGGCAGCGTACAGATTGGATCCGTCGATAAAGAGCGCGAGACGTTCGTCGCGGTAAAACATACACATTCCTTTCCGGAGGCACCGATGGCGGAATATGCGATCCGGCGGCTTACATCCGTTGACGGGTATTTATAGCCTTTGACGTCGCGCGCAATATCGGACGCCCCCTCGAAGGGGCTAAACATCGTCGCCGTCGGCGCAAATTCGGGTCATGTCCGGGGCGCGAATGCGCGCGTGGTTGCCCATGCCGTGCGGAAGCTGGCCGATTGGGCCGGTCCATCAGTGCGTGTCTCGGGGCTCTGGGCGACGCCCGCCTGGCCGCCGGGCATCGGGCCGGACTTCGTGAACGCCGCGGTGGCATTCGAGCGCGACATGCCGCCCCGCGCCCTGCTCGACCGGCTTCACGGGATGGAAGCGCAGCGTGGGCGGACGCGTTCCACGCGCTGGGGCATCCGGGTCCTGGACCTCGACCTGATCGCGTCCGGGGGGCAGGTAATGCCGGATCCGGAAACACTTCGCCACTGGATGGCGCTGGATCCGGAGGAGCAGGGGCGCCGGGTTCCGGACACCCTCCTCCTGCCGCATCCGCGGATGCAGGAGCGCGCTTTCGTCCTCATTCCCGCGGCCGAGGTGGCGCCCGGCTGGCGCCATCCGCTGACCGGCCGGAGCATCGTGCAAATGCGCGCGGCGCTGCCGCTGACGGCGCTGCGGGGGATACGGCGGCTCGGTCCGATCTGAGGGGCGAAGGCGTCCACGCACGGTCTTGTCAACCCCCCGGAGGGGCGGTACACCCCCCCTTCCTGTTTCCTATGCCCGAGGTGCGCCCATGGCCCGCGTGACCGTAGAAGACTGCGTCGACAAGGTCCCCAACCGGTTCGAGCTGGTGATGCTGGCGGCCCATCGCGCCCGCGAGATCGCCACCGGTTCGCCGCTGACGGTCGATCGCGACAACGACAAGAACCCCGTTGTCGCCCTGCGCGAGATCGCGGACGAGACCCAGGGCGCGGACGACCTGCGCGAGCGTCTGATCGAGTTCGAACCAGACCCAGATCGAGGTCGACGAGCCGGAGGAGGACAGCATGGCCCTCCTGATGGGTGTCGAGAAGGATGTGCCCGTCCAGGACGACATGTCCGAGGAGAAGCTGCTGCGCGCCCTGATGGAGGCGCAGACCCAAAGATAGGGTCCGGGAGGGCGGGAATGTCCCCGACACGCGAGGCGAAGACATCCCGCCACAGGACGCAGGCGGAAGCGCAGACCGTGCGGTCGGCCCCCGCCCCCCGGGAAGCGAAGCCCCCCCACAACGCGATGATCGCGGTCGACGATCTGATCGCACTGGTGCGCGCCTATAATCCCCGGACGGATGCCGAGCTGATCCGATCCGCCTATGCCTATGGCGCGGACATGCATGCGGGACAGGTCCGTCGGTCGGGCGAGCCTTACTTCACGCACCCCGTTGCGGTGGCGGGCCTTCTGACCGAACAGCGTCTGGACGATGCGACCATCGTCACGGCTCTCCTGCACGACACGATCGAGGATACCCGCTCCACCTACCCGGAAGTCGCGCGCCGCTTCGGCACCGAGATCGCCGAGATGGTGGACGGGGTCACCAAGCTCACCAATCTGGAGCTGACCTCCTCGGAGACCAAGCAGGCGGAGAATTTCCGCAAGCTCTTCATGGCGATGTCCAAGGACATGCGCGTGATCCTCGTCAAACTGACCGACCGGCTGCACAACATGCGCACGATCCGTCACATGATCGCGCACAAGCAGGCGCAGAAAGCCCACGAGACGATGGAGATCTATGCGCCGCTCGCCGGACGCATGGGGATGCAGTGGATGCGGGAGGAGCTGGAGGATTTGGCCTTCGCCGTGCTCAACCCGGAGGCGCGGACCTCCATCCTGCGGCGGTTCGTCTCCCTCCGTCAGGAGGCGGGCGATGTGATCGCCAAGATCGGCCGCGACATCGAGGCGGAGCTGGCCCGCGCCGGTCTTCAGGCCGAAGTGTTCGGACGCGCGAAGCGGCCGTTCAGCATCTGGCGCAAGATGGAGGAGAAGGAGATCGGCTTCAGCCGCCTGTCCGACATCTACGGCTTCCGGATCATCACCGGCGACGAGGACGATTGCTACCGCGCGCTGGGCGCGATCCACCGGCGTTGGCGGTCCGTGCCGGGGCGCTTCAAGGATTACATCAGTCAGCCGAAATCGAACGGCTACCGTTCGATCCACACCACCGTCTCGGGCCGGGACGGCAAGCGGGTGGAGGTGCAGATCCGTACCCGCGAGATGCACGAGGTGGCCGAGCGGGGCGTCGCCGCCCACTGGTCCTACCGCGACGGGGTGCGGGCCGAGAACCGCTTTGCCGTCGATCCGGCCGAATGGCTCCGCTCGATGACGGAGCGGTTCGAGGAGGCGAGCGACCACGCCGAGTTCATGGAGGCGGTGAAGCTGGAGATGTACACCGATCAGGTGTTCTGCTTCACACCCAAGGGCGACGTCATCAAGCTGCCGAAGGGCGCGACGCCGATCGACTTCGCCTATGCCATCCACACCCGCATCGGGCACCGCACGGTCGCGGCCAAGGTCGACGGGATGCGCGTGCCGCTCTGGACCCGGCTGCGCAACGGGCAATCGGTGGAGGTCGTCACCGCCGAGGGGCAAACGCCGCAGGGGACGTGGATCGACATCGCCACCACCGGACGCGCCAAGTCCGCGATCCGCCGCGCGCTCAAGGCCGAGCGCAAGGGCGGGCATGTCCGCCTCGGGCGGGAGCTGGCCCGCGCGGCGTTCGCCCAGGTCGGCAAGCGCGCCACGGAGAAGGCGCTCCAGACCGCGGCCCGCGCCCACGGTCTCGCCGACGAGGACGACCTGCTGGCCGCGATCGGCGCCTCCCAGATCAGCGCGCGCACCGTCGTCGACACCCTCTACCCGGAGCTGGTCCATGCCCGGCCCGCCCCGGATGTCAGCGCAGACCGCGCGATCGTCGGCCTCGACCCGAAGGCGCTCTACGAGAGGGCGCCCTGCTGCCAGCCGGTCCCGGGCGAGCGCATCGTGGGGATCACGAACAAGGGCCGCGGCGTCCATGTCCACGCCATCGACTGTCCCCGGATGGTCGAGTTCGAGGATCAGACCGACCGCTGGGTCGACCTGCGCTGGAACCCCGGCCACCATGCGGCCCGCAACGCCGTGACCCTGGATATGACCATATCGAACGATCCCGGCGTATTGGGCCGGATTTGCACGTTGATCGCCGAGCAGAACGCCAATATCTCGGACCTGCGGTTCATGGACCGCAAGCCGGATTTCTTCCGGCTGCTCATCGACGTGGACGTACGCGACCGGGAACATCTCCACGCCGTCGTCATGGCGGCCGAGACCGACAGCGACGTGGCCCAGATCAGGCGGCACCGGACCGATGCCGTCGGGACCCGTGAGGACGTCGCGACGCCCGTCTGAGCGGGCGGGAAGGAAGGCGGGACGTGTTCAAGCGGCGCGACAGGTTGCCGATCTGGGAGGTCGCATTGCGGGCGCTCTGGCCCCGCGGCGGCTGGGGCCGCGCCGCCCTTTACGTCAAGCACCGGCTCCGCCGCCTCCCCGACACGCCGCGCAAGATCAGCCGCGGAATCCTCGCGGGCGTCTTCACCACCTTCACGCCGTTCTACGGGCTGCATTTCGTGGTGGCGGCGATCGTCGCGTGGATCCTTCGGGGCAACGTCATGGCGGCCCTGCTGGGGACGTTCTTCGGCAATCCGCTGACCTACGTGCCCATCGGCGTCGTCTCGCTCAATCTCGGGCACTGGATCCTCGGGTCCGAGCCCGCGGCGGCGATGGACGAGAACATCTTCGACAAGTTCCGGGGCGCGGGTGAGGATTTCATCTGGAACGCCTGGTATGCGCTGACCGGGACGCCCGTCGACTGGACCGCGACCTGGGTGTTCTGGCACGACGTGTTCTGGCCGTGGCTGGTGGGCGGGATCATTCCCGGCATCCTGACCGGCCTTGCCGCCTACACGATCAGCCTGCCGCTGATCGAGGTCTATCAGCGGCGGCGGCGTGGGGCGCTCAAGAAGAAGCTCGACGAGATACGGCGCAAGGCCGCGCTGCGGGCGGCGGAGAAGAAAAAGGCGCGGGACGCGCGGGAGGGGACCAATGGCTGAACGGCTGAGGCTCGGGATCAATATCGACCACGTGGCGACCCTTCGGAACGCCCGCGGCGGGGCCACGCCGGACCCGGTCCGCGCGGCGCTCGCGGCGGAGGCGGCGGGCGCCGACGGCATCACCGCCCACCTGCGGGAGGACCGCAGGCATATCCGCGACGCCGACATGGCCGCGATCAACGAGGCCATCGGGATCCCCCTCAACTTCGAGATGGCCGCGACCGAGGAGATGGCGCGCATCGCACTCGACACCCGCCCGCATGCCATCTGCCTCGTGCCCGAGAAGCGGGAGGAGCGGACGACCGAAGGCGGGCTGGAGGTGGCGGGCGATGCCAACCGTCTGACCGGCTACATCGCGCCGCTGGTCGAGGCGGGCGCCCGCGTTTCCCTTTTCGTGGCCGCCGATCCGCGGCAGATCGAGGCATCGGCCCGGGTCGGCGCCGCGGTGGTGGAGCTGCATACCGGGTCCTATTGCCACGCCGTCGACGAGGGCCGGACCGACGAGGCGGCCGCGGAGCTGGAACGGATCATCGCCGCCGCGGAACAGGCCGCCGGTCTGGGGCTGGAGGTCCATGCGGGCCACGGGCTCAGCTACGACAGCGTCGCGCCCATCGCCGCCATCCCGCAGGTGGTCGAGCTGAATATCGGTCATTTCCTGATCGGCGAGGCGGTCTTCCGCGGCCTGCCCGCGGCCATCGCCGAGATGCGCCGCCTGATGGACCTGGCGCGGGAGGCGACATGAAGACGCTCGCCCTTGCCCTTTCGCTCTCTGCAGCCGGGCTGCCGAGCATCGCCACCGCCCAGCAGGTCCGCGACTGCGACACCTGGGAGGTCAGCGCCCGCAACGTCGACTGGTCCGACCCCACCCGCACCTTTGCCAACGGCGCCATCCGCCTGGTGGCGCTGGACACCGAGGAACCGGCGGCCGCGTCCTTCCACGTCATGGTGACCTTCCCGCATCCTGACGACCCGTTCCTCGATTGCCGATTGATCTCCAACACCGATGGCTCTGGCTTTTCCGGAATCTCCCTGTCGCGCGCGACGGCCGATTACGACCCGGCGCGCGGTCTGACGGTCCGCGTTCCCGCGCGGGAGGCTGCGGCCGTCCATGACACGCCCCTGTCGCTCGACATCACCGTCGATCAGGCGTCCGGCCCCGTCGGCGTGCGGTTCGGCCCGCCATGATCGCGATCCTCGCGGCCTTCGCCCTCGTCAGCTACGCGCCCGGCCCCGCCAACCTTGCCGTCTCGCTCGTGGCCCTGGGGCAGGGGATGCGCGCCGCCTTGCACATGGCGCTCGGCCTCGCCCTCGGTCTTGCGGTCTGGGGCGTGGCGGCGGCTTTGGGCCTTGGGGCGATGCTCGCGGCGAGCGAGACCGCGATGACGGCCCTGCGCCTCCTCGGCGGTGCCTACCTCCTCTGGCTCTGCTGGTCGGGACTGCGCGGCGTCCGCGCCCCGGTCGAGGCTCCGGTGACCGTTCGTCGTCCCTTCCGCGCGGGCCTCCTGCTGAACCTGTCGAACCCGAAGGCCGTGCTCGCCTGGCTCGCGGCTCTCTCCATGGGCCTCGATGCCAGCGCCGGGGGCGTCATGCTGTTCGTGGCCACATTGGCCTGTGCCCTCATCGGTCTGTCGAACTACCTCTTCTGGGCCCTCCTGATGTCGCGCGGCGGCCCGCGCCGGCTCTACGCGAGTGCCCGCCGGGGGATCGAGACCGGCGCCGCCGCGCTGTTCGGTTTCGCCGGGGTCGAACTGATCCGGCAGGGGGCCACGAGGTGATCCTCGGCATCGGCACGGATCTTGCCAATATCGACCGGATCCAGGGCGTCCTCGACCGCTTCGGCGACCGCTTCCGCAACCGCGTCTTCACCGAGCGGGAGCAGCGCAAGGCCGAGGGGCGCAAGGACGTCGCCGGCACCTACGCGAAGCGCTGGGCCGCGAAGGAGGCGTGTTCCAAGGCGCTGGGAACGGGCCTGCGCATGGGAATCGCATGGAAGGACATGTCGGTCACGAACCTCCATACCGGCCAGCCGGTCATGCACGTCACCGGCTGGGCCGCCGAGCGGCTCGACGGCATGACGCCCGAAGGTCACGAAGCGGTGATCCACGTCTCGCTGACGGACGACGCGCCCTGGGCACAGGCCTTCGTCGTGATCGAGGCGAAGCCGCTGGCCTGAAGCATGTCGGATCCGGGGCAGGCGTGACGCCGGTCGCGGCGGACCTGCTGCGACGGGGCCGATGGCGGGAAGTCGGCTCCGGGACCCCAGATCTTGAAACCCGCGGGGTAGATCGCCAGTCCCGGTTTTGCTCTCCGGCCTTTCGCCGGACCGGTTCCGACGATCTACGCGCCCCGTCCGTGTCCGGGCGGCGAGTCCATCCAAGGCGGCATCACCGGGACCGCGCCCTGGATCCCCGGTCGTGCCAGGAAGTCTGCGGAGCAGCTGCAAATTCACACCCATCGCCCGACAAATCTCACCCTCGACCGCCTCCGCTCCATCCCGCGCTTCCCCCATCCCGCCAATCCGTCCGCCCGCCGCCGCTCCCCGACCCACCGGTTGACACCGCCCGGAACCGGGGGCAGGGCATGTCGGATCGGCAAGGGGCGACAGGCATGGCGACGACGCGAGCGGAAAAGAAGGAAGGCCCGTGGGAGACCGTCAAGACGGTGTTCTGGGCGCTCGTGATCGCGGGCATCTTCCGCACCCTCTTCTTTCAGCCGTTCTGGATCCCCTCGGGTTCGATGAAGGACACGCTGCTGATCGGCGACTTCCTCTTCGTCAACAAGATGGCCTACGGCTATTCGCGCCATTCCTGTCCGTTTTCGATCTGCCCCTTCTCCGGCCGTCTCCTTGGGTCCGAGCCGGAGCGCGGCGACGTGATCGTGTTCCGCCACCCGGTCACCAGCGACGACTTCATCAAGCGGCTGATCGGCCTGCCCGGGGACACGGTACAGGTCCGCGACGGCGTGCTGGTCCTGAACGGGGAGCCTGTCGTGCTCGCCGAGGCCCCCCCCTTCGTCGAGACGTTCGAGCGGCAGGGTCCCCAGGGGATCATGCCCCGCTGCGCCAACGAGCCGGTGGGACAGGGCGCGGACTGCATCAAGGAACGGACGGTCGAGACGCTGCCGAACGGGGTCAGCCACTCGATCCTGAACATCGGCAATTACCGGACCGACATGACCCCGGTCTATACGGTCCCCGAGGGGCAGTATTTCTTCATGGGCGACAACCGCGACAATTCCTCGGACAGCCGGGTGCCCCGGTCCATCGGCGGTGTCGGGTTCGTGCCGTACGAGAACCTGATCGGGCGGGCCGACCGGGTGGTCTTTTCCTCCGCCGGTCGCCGGATGCTGTTCTTCTGGACGTGGCGCCTCGACCGCTTCTTCGAGAAGATCGTTTGACGACCGGCCTTGATCCCTACCCGCGATGGCCGTGAAGCTGTCGCGCGACCTCGCCGCACTGGAGGAGCGGATCGGACACCGGTTCGCGGCCCCCGACCTCCTGATCCGCGCCATGACCCACGGCTCCGTCGCATCGCCCACCCGCCCGGACAACCAGCGACTGGAATTCCTGGGCGACCGGGTGCTGGGCCTCGTCATGGCCGATGCGCTCATGGCCGGGGATCCGGCCGCGACGGAGGGGCAGCTCGCGCCCCGTTTCAACGCGCTCGTGCGCAAGGAGACCTGCGCCGATGTCGCCCGCGACGTCGATCTCGGAGCCGTGCTGAAGCTCGGCAAGTCCGAGCAGGTCACCGGCGGTCGCCGCAAGCAGGCGTTGCTCGGCGACGCGGTCGAGGCGCTGATCGCCGCGATCTACCTGGATGCGGGGCTGGAGGCGGCGCGCGGCGCCATCCTCCGGCTCTGGGGCGACCGGCTCCACCGGGTCGCCGACGATTCCCGCGACCCGAAGACCACGCTCCAGGAATGGGCCCAGGCCCGCGGCATGGCCCCACCCGCCTACGACGTGACCGACCGGACCGGCCCCGACCATGCCCCGGTCTTCCGCATCCGCGCGCATCTCTCCGACGGCCGCGCCGCCGAGGGCGAGGCTTCGGCCAAGCGTGCGGCAGAACAGGCGGCGGCTCGCGCGCTGCTGTCAGAGGTGATTCATGACTGACGACCGCATTCCCCCGCCCGAGGAGATTGCGCCGGACACGACGCCCTCCGGCCCCACCCGCGCGGGGTTCGTCGCCCTGATCGGGGAGCCGAACGCGGGCAAGTCCACCCTGCTCAACCGCATGGTCGGCGCCAAGATTTCCATCGTCACCCACAAGGTGCAGACGACCCGCGCCCGTATTCGCGGCGTGGCGATGGAAGGCGCGGCCCAGCTCGTCTTCGTCGACACGCCGGGCCTGTTCCGGCCCAGGCGGCGTCTCGACCGCGCCATGGTCGCCGCCGCCTGGACCGGGGCCGCCGATGCCGACATCGTCGTTCTGATGATAGAGGCGCATCGCGGCCTGACCGAGGGGGTGGAGGCCATCCTCGCGGGGCTCGACGACCGTCGCGGCGCGCAGCCCGTCATCCTCGCCATCAACAAGATCGACCGGGTGCAGGCCGACCGCCTGCTGGCCCTGACCGCTATGATGAACGACCGCTATCCCTTCGCCGCCACCTTCCTCATCTCCGCCGAGAAGGGGCATGGCGTGACGGATCTGCGCACCGATCTCGCGGCGCGCCTGCCCGAGGGACCGTGGCTCTACCCGGAGGATCAGATCGCGGACCTGCCGCTGCGCATGATCGCCGCCGAGATCACCCGAGAGAAGCTGACCCTGCGCCTGCATCAGGAGTTGCCCTATCAGCTCACGGTGGAGACCGAGGGGTGGGAGGACCGCCCCGACGGCTCGGTCCGCATCGACCAGATCATCTATGTCCTGCGCGACGGTCACAAGGGGATCGTTCTGGGCAACAAGGGCGAGACGACGAAGGCGGTGGGCAAGGCCGCCCGGGTCGAGCTGGAGGAGTTCCTCGGCCACCGCGTCCACTTGTTCCTCAAGGTGAAGGTCCGCCCGAACTGGCTCGACGAGGCCGAACGCTTCGACGCCATCGGCCTCGATTTCCGTGATGGGTGAGCAGGCTTCCCGGAAACGGTCCAGTGGACCGTTTCGCCTACGAACGGGCGAAGCCCCGGCCCGGAGGGAACTGCGCCTGGAAAGGGGTCCAGTGGACCCCTTTCAGCAGCGAACGCGCGCAGCGTTGGTCTGCATGAGGCGGCGCCCGGAAAACAGCCCATGCCGGGCCGTCACCCATCATCTCCGGACCACGACCCGTTTTAGCTCCTCCCCCGCCCCGTGACCCGGCTCACCGCCTCCTTCTGGGTCTCGGCCTATCGCAAGCGGCTGGAACTTCGGGACATCCCCTGTTTCGTCACCCGCCACGGCGACGACACCGGCGGCGCCGTTCTGGTCAAGCTCAACACCCTCGACGGACAGGCCCGCGTGTTCCAGCGCAGCTTCGACCTCGCCACCGGGGATCGCACCTGGGTCGTGCTGACCGAGGGGCCGGAGGCCGAATGCGACGCGGTGCTCGCGCGACAGGCGGGCTTCGACCCGGACCTCTGGGTGCTGGAGGTGGAGGACCGGCACGGGCGTCACCTTCTGGACGAGGACGGTCTGGCATGACGGGCGCGTCCCGGTGATCGAATGGCGCGACCGGGGCATCGTGCTCGCCGCCCGCCCCCATGGCGAGACGGCAATCATCGCCGAGGTGTTCACCCGGGACCATGGCCGCCATCTCGGTATCGTCCATGGCGGCCGCTCCCGCCGCCGCGCGCCCATGCTTCAGCCGGGAAACGAGGTCGCCGTGACATGGCGCGCGCGCCTCGAAAGCCATCTCGGCAGCTTCGACATGGAGCCGTTGCGAGGCCGTGCGGGCGACGTTCTCGGCGATCCGCTGCGCCTTGCCGCTCTCGCCGCCACCTGCGCCCTCGCCGCCTTCGTCCTCCCGGAGCGGCAGGCCCTGTCCGCGTTTCAGGACCGGACAACATCCCTCTGTGACGCGCTGGCGGAGGGGGAGGGATGGCTGCGCGACTACGTCTTCTGGGAGATGGCGCTGTTGGAGGAGGCTGGCCTGCGGCTCGACCTGTCGGCCTGTGCCGCGGGGGGCGGGGACGCGCTCGCCTTCGTGTCGCCCCGCACCGGTCGCGCGGTCAGCCGGGCGGGGGCGGGCGTATGGGCCGACCGGCTCCTGCCGTTGCCGCCGCTGATGCTGGGTGGACCCGCGTCCCTTGAGGAGGTGCGACAGGCGCTGGCCATCACCGGTCATTTCCTCGAGACGCAAGTGGCGCCATCGCTCGGCGACCGCCCCGTTCCGGCCGCCCGTGCCCGGCTCCTCTCGGCGCTCGAACGCGAGGCCAGAGACTAACCAAATATGCTGCACCGCAGCGCAGATCGGTATGACGAATGTATGCACGAATGGTGCACGGCGCGGCAGACGAAAGATGCAGCATCTTTCGGGACGTCCGTGCCCCGAGGTCAGCCGAGGATCCGACGCGCGATCACCTGCGCCTGAATCTCCGCCGCACCCTCGAAGATGTTCAGGATCCGCGCATCGCAGAGGATGCGACTGATCGGATATTCCAAGGCAAAACCGTTACCCCCGTGGATTTGCACCGCATTGTCTGCCGCGGCCCAGGCGACCCGCGCGCCGAGCAGTTTCGCCATCCCCGCCTCCAGGTCGCATCGCCGCCCTGCATCCTTCTCGCGGGCGGAGTGATAGGTCAGTTGCCGGGCAACGGCGATCTCAACCGCCATCATGGCCAGCTTGTTGGAAACGCGGGGGAACTCCACCAGGGGCCGTCCGAACTGCACCCGGGTTTCGGCATAGGAAAGCCCCGCATCCAGCGCCGATTGCGCCACGCCTATGGCGCGGGCGGCGGTCTGGATCCGGGCGCTCTCGAAGGTCTGCATGAGTTGCTTGAAGCCCTGCCCCTCGGCCCCGCCCAGAAGGTTCTCACCCGCCACGCGAAAGCCATCGAAGGCGAGTTCGTATTCCTTCATCCCGCGATATCCCAGGACCTCGATCTCGCCCCCGGTCAGGCCATCATCCGGGAAGGGCGCCGCATCGGTCCCCGGTTCCTTTTCCGCCAGAAACATGGACAAGCCCTTGTAATCGCTCGTCTCCGAATCTGTTCTCGCCAATAATGTCATCACATGCGTCCGCGCCGCATGGGTGATCCACGTCTTGTTTCCCGTCACCGACCAGTCGTCGCCATCCCGAACCGCCCGTGTCCGCAGCGCGCCGAGATCGGAGCCTGTATTGGGCTCCGTGAACACCGCCGTCGGAAGCGTCTCGCCGGACGCGATCCGGGGCAGCCATGTCTCCTTCTGCGAGGGGGTCCCGCCGCACAGGATCAGCTCCGCTGCGATCTCCGACCGGGTTCCCAGCGATCCCACGCCGATATAGCCGCGCGAAAGCTCCTCCGAGACGACGCACATCGCCGCCTTGGACATCCCGAGCCCGCCGAACTCCTCCGGGATCGTAAGGCCGAACACGCCCATTTCCGCCATCTCGTCGATGACGTCCATCGGGATCAACTCGTCTTTCAGATGCCAGCCATGGGCGTGGGGCGCCACCTTGTCGAGGCTCCAGCGGCGGAACTGCTCCCGCACCATTTCCAGCTCCGGATCCAGGCCGGTCGCGCCGAAGGTCGTCTCCGCATTCCGCTCCCGCATGAGGGACACGAGCCGGGTCCGCGCGTCTTGCGTGTTGCCCCGGTCGCAGAGCGTCATGACTGCGGGAACCATCATGTCCCGCTGATCATCCTGGCTGAGCCCGATATCCTGCGGCCGCACGATCTCGGACTGGCTCATCGGGATGCCGCCGTAGATCTGCCACAGGTACTCGCCGAACGCGATCTGGTGGATCAGGGCCTCCATCTCGCCGAATGCGTCCTCGCCGCTCAGGGCGACCGCGCAATCCTGCATTCGTGCGAGGGCTTCGCGATAGGTGGCGAGCCAGGCCAGCCCGTGCGCGGCCGTCTGATGCCGGTCGAGAAGGTCGGGGCTGACGCGCCCGTCCTCGCTCACCCGCGCGGCCACGGCACGCCGCGCCTTGGCGACCAGCGCATCCACGGCCTCGACCGCCGAACCGGTCAGGTCGAGGAGGTCCGGAAGGAGAACGGGATCCCCGTTCGGCATGATCTGACCGTCATGGGGCATCGGAGGTCTCCTGTTTCGGGAAGATCGAATTCGCAGTTGCAGCGTAACTTAATTCCAACGGATGGGGTCGACAAGGCTGGATTGTGACCGAGGCGGTTCCGCTGGATCGGCGGCGGGGCAGGGCGTAGAGCGGTCGGAATGGAAAGCCTCACGCCCTTCGCCTGGTCCCTCGCAATCGGGATTGCCCTGTTCGCCGGGATCGTAAAGGGCTCGGTGGGTTTCGCCCTGCCGCTCGTGATGATCTCGGGCCTGTCGAGCTTCCTCGACCCGCGCCTGTCGCTGGCGGGGATACTCATCTCGGTGCTGGTGACGAACGGATGGCAGGTGACGCGGCAGGGCTGGGTGCCGGCCCGGGACGCGGCTCGGTTGCACTGGCGCTATCTGGCGATGGTGATGGTCGCGATCTTCCTGACCGCGCAGCTGGTCATGGTGATACCGCGACAGACATTCTACCTGATCCTCGGGGTTCCCGTCGTTGCCCTGTCTCTGGTGCAACTCGCAGGCGTCCGACTGAGCGTGCCACCATCGCGCCGGATAGCGGCGGAATGGGGGATCGGGCTGATCTCCGGGATCCTTGGCGGTCTGACGGGGACGTGGGGGCCGACGACGGTGCTCTATCTGATGGCGATCGACACGCCGAAGGCGCGGCAGATGGTGGTGCAGGGCGTCATCTACGGCGCAGGCTCCGTCGTGCTCGTGGCTGCGCATCTGCGATCCGGGATCCTGAACGGCGGGACCGTCTGGTTCTCCGCGGCGATGCTCCCCCCGGCCCTCGTCGGCATGGCCATCGGTTTCCAGCTGCAGGATCGGATGAATCAGGCCCTGTTCAAGAAGGCGACGCTGGTCGTGCTCGTGGTTGCCGGCCTGAACCTCATCCGCAAGGGGATCGTCGGTTAGGTTGCCGTCAGGACATGAACCGGAAGCACGCTGCCTCGACCTCCCCGCGGCCGCCCGCTTCCGTCACCTCGAAGGCGATGGTGACCACCGGCGTGCCGTCGATCTCGACCGCGAAGGTCCAGGGACCGGTGATCTTCTCGTATTCATGCTCGAAGGTGAAGAGGTTCAGGTTCGTCGTGTCCGGCAGGATCGTATCCGGCCATTCCTCCCGCGTGACCCGGCGGGGACCCATGGGCGGGTGGGTGACGACGATGGTGACCTCCCGAGGCTCCGCGATCCCGTCCTCCAATGCCGTACGGAAGCCGAAGCTGAGATTGTCCATGGTGGGGACGTCGCGCGCATCGAGATCGAAGCCCGTCCCCTCCTCGATCCGGCGAATGAACCCCGCTTCGGTTCCCGGTGCGGGTACGAGATCACCGGAGGAGATGCGAGGGCAGACGATGCCCGCCTCCACCAGACGCACCTGCGCCGCCGCACCTGACGCGGAGAGAAGAAAACCCAGTGCGAAGAGCATCAGCCGAGGGCGCATGCCCGAACGTCCTCGTCGATGTGATCGACGTATTGGGCGAAGTTCTCGGAGAACATCCCGACCAGCTTGCGCGCCTGCGTGTCATAGGCCTCCGCGTCGGCCCAGGTTCGGCGGGGATCGAGTAGTTCGTCCGCCACCCCCGGGCAGGACACCGGGACGTCAAAGCCGAAGTTCGGGTCGCGCCGGAACTCCCCCGCCGCGAGCGAACCGTCCAACGCTGCTGTAAGCAAAGCGCGAGTCGCCTTGATCGGCATCCGGGATCCGATCCCGTAGGCGCCCCCGGTCCAGCCGGTATTCACCAGCCAGCAATCGGATCCGTGTGCGGCGATCTTCTCCCGCAGGAGCCGTCCGTAGACTTCCGGCCGACGCGGCATGAAAGGCGCGCCGAAACAGGTGGAAAAGGTCGGTTCCGGCTCGGTCACGCCGCGTTCCGTGCCCGCGACCTTGGAGGTAAAGCCGGACAAGAAGTGATACATCGCCTGTGCAGGCGTGAGCCGCGCGATGGGGGGCAAGACGCCGAACGCGTCGCAGGTGAGCATCACCACGTTCCGCGGATGGCCGCCGAGACCCGTCAGGCTGGCGTTCGATATGTAGTCGAGCGGGTAGGCGCAGCGCATGTTCGCGGTAAGGGAATCATCCTCGAAGTCGAGTTCCAACGTGTCCGGGTCGAACACCATGTTCTCGATAACCGTGCCGAAGCGGCCCGTGGTGTCGTAGATTTCCGGCTCGGCCTCGCGGCTGAGATTGATCGTCTTGGCGTAGCAGCCGCCCTCGAAGTTGAAGACGCCGCGATCGGACCACCCGTGCTCGTCGTCGCCGATCAGCGTCCGGCGCGGATCGGCGGAGAGCGTGGTCTTGCCGGTGCCCGACAGGCCGAAGAACACCGCCGTGTCTTCGGGATCGTCCGGCGCGTGATTGGCGGAGCAATGCATCGGCATCACCCTCCGGTCCGGCAGGATGTAATTCAGAAGGGTGAAGACCGATTTCTTGTTTTCGCCCGCATATTCCGTCCCCGCGATGAGGATTTCCTTGGCCTCCAGGTTGAGGGCGATAACGACGTCCGACCGGCACCCGTGGCGGGCGGGGTCGGCCTTGAAGCCTGGGCAGTTCACGACCGTGTACTCCGGCACGAATGTGGCGAGTTCCTCTTGGTCGGGGCGACGGAGCAGGTGCCGGATGAACAGGCCATGCCAGGCGAGTTCCGTCACCACGCGCACGTCCAGTCGGTGATCCGGATCCGCGCCCGCACAGAGGTCGTTCACGAAGTAGTCGCGACCCTTCATATGCTCCAACATATCGGCACGCAGGCGGTCGAAGGCTTCCGGCTCCATCGCCGTGTTGCTCTCCCACCAGATGTTATCGGCCACGCCCTCGGTACGGACGACGTGCTTGTCCTTCGGCGAGCGCCCGGTGAACTTGCCGGTTGTCACGAGGAACGCGCCGCCCCGGCCGAGCGTGCCCTCGCCCCGTTCCAGCGCGACCTGCACGAGGGCCGGTTCGGTGAGGTTGTAGTGGACCCGGCCGAGTCCGGTCATGCCCTGGGCGTCGAGCATCCGGTCAGGGTTCACGCGGGGATGGGTCATCGGCTACTCCCTGTCCGGATGGCTCCGGGTTGCGGCGGGGCAATACGGCCCGACACCTTGGCAACGCACTAAGCAATAACACCGTTGCATCGGTCCGGTTAGGGGGCGTTAGCGCAACCATCCCGCACGGCGCGGCCAATCGTTCCCGCAGAAAGTCGCGGTGCTGCCTTAAGGTCGCCTTAACGGCACGGGGGTCACAGTGTCCGGAGCGAATCACCTGTCGGGCGAAATCGGTTGATCTGGCCGGTCGTTTCCGGCGACGTGGACGAAAACGGCAGAAAACAGGCAACCGAAGGAACGGGACATGTCGCGTATCGCGCTCGTCGATGACGACAGGAATATCCTGACGTCCGTAGCCATGACGCTCGAAGCCGAGGGGTTCGAGGTTGCAACCTACAATGACGGCCAATCCGCATTGGATGCCTTCAACCAGCAGATGCCCGATCTCGGGGTCTTCGACATCAAGATGCCCCGGATGGATGGCATGGACCTGCTCCAGCGTCTCCGACAGAAATCGTCGCTGCCGGTGATTTTCCTGACGTCCAAGGATGACGAGATCGATGAGGTACTCGGCCTGCGCATGGGGGCCGACGACTACGTTCGCAAGCCGTTCAGCCAGCGCCTTCTGGTGGAGCGCATCCGCGCGATCCTGCGGCGACAGGAGGCGATCGCCTCCGATGCGACCGACACCCCCGAGGACGGACAGGTCATGGTCCGCGGCGAGCTGACGATGGATCCGCTTCGCCATGCGGTGAAATGGAAGGGCGGCGACGTCACGCTGACCGTGACGGAATTTCTGTTGCTTCAGGCGCTCGCGCAGCGGCCGGGCTTCGTTAAGTCCCGCGACCAGCTCATGGACGTCGCCTACGACGATCAGGTCTATGTCGACGACCGTACCATCGACAGTCACATCAAGCGACTGCGCAAGAAGATGCGATCCGCGGACGAGGAGTTCTCGGCGATCGAGACGCTCTACGGGATCGGTTACCGCTACAACGAGGAGTGATGGGGCGGATGGCTTCCGCGACCGACATGGATGCTCCTTCCGATCGCCCTGCGCGGCAGCACGGACGGCGTCGCGGAGACGGCGAGGAGTCGGCGACCTCGCCGGACGGCACGTCCTTCCGGAAGGCGAAAGCCGCCCCGGTTCTATCGATACCCGGACGCGCGCGCCGCGGAGCCTTCTCTCTCGACCGCTCGCCGCTCGCGCGAAAGATCATCCTCTTCAACCTGCTCGCGATCCTGCTTCTGGTCGCGGGGGTACTGTTCCTCAATCCGTCCCGCGACAGTCTCGTCGTCCAGCGGGAAAAGGGGCTCGTAACTGAAGCGCGGCTTGTCGCCGACGTGTTTGCCGCAGCGCTCCCGCCCGACGCCCCCGGTGCGATCGGCGCTCCGGACGCCCTCGACGTGCCCGCACTCCTCGACGGGGTCACGTTGCCGGATGGGGTGGAAGTCTACGTGTTCGACCGGTCCGGAACGCTCGTCGCCCAGGCGATCGGCGCGGCCCAATTCGGCCAGGTCGACGGCCTGAATGCACCGGCGCAGCAGACGACGATCATCACCAGCATTCTGAACGCCATCTGGGAATCGGTCTCCGCCGTCTTCGCGCCCGAGACCGGCCCGCCTCCCAGCCCGCTCGCCATTGCGCGCGAACTCCTCGCCGACCCGGAGATTGGGGGAACCAGGATACGGAACTATCTCGGCGAGGCGGGCCAGCTCTATACTGTCGTGACGCCGGTTATCGCAAACGGGAGCCCGGTTGGAACCATCGCGGTGACCACCCGCGCCGGAGAGATCGACAGCCTGGTCCGGGCTGAGCGCGAGCAGCTTCTGCAGATGTTCGTGATCGCCCTCATGGTTTCCATCGGGCTGAGCCTCGTGCTCGCCTCCACCATCGCGAACCCACTCTCGGATCTGTCGGCAGCTGCGGAGCTCGGGCGCGACCGTCAGGCCCGGAAGATGTCACCGCAACGCATCCGTATTCCCGATCTCACGGCCCGGCCCGACGAGATCGGTCGTCTGTCCGGCGCCCTCCGCGGTATGGTTGCGGCGCTATATGACCGGATCGACAGCAACGAGCAGTTCGCGGCCGACGTGGCCCACGAAATCAAGAACCCGCTGGCCAGCCTGCGTTCCGCCGTCGGAACCATGCGGCTGGCCAAGAACGACGAACAGAGGAACCGTCTGCTGGAGGTCATCGAGCATGACGTGCGGCGCATGGATCGGCTGGTGTCGGATATTTCCAACGCGTCGCGTCTCGACAGCGAGCTCGTGAAGGAGGAGGAGGAGCCGTTCGATCTGGTGGCGCTGGTGTCGAACCTGACGGTTTACCACGCCCAGCAGGCGGAGCTGGACGGTATCGAGTTCATCACCGACCTGCAGAAGGAACCGGTTACGATCCTCGGGCTGGAGGCGCGTCTCGCTCAGGTCTTCGCCAACCTGATCACGAACGCCCTGTCCTTCTGCGAAGACGGCGATGCGGTCCGTGTCTGGATGCGTCGCCGCGACAACCGCGTCCTCGTGGTGGTTGAGGATACCGGCCCCGGCATTCCGGAGGCGGCGCTGACAAAGGTCTTCCACCGCTTCTATTCGGAGCGGCCCGAGAACCAGTTCGGAAACCATTCCGGTCTCGGCCTCGCCATTTCCAAACAGATCGTGGAGGCCCATGGCGGCGTCATCTGGGCGGAGAACATCCGACCCACGGAGATGGATGTGACATCGGATCCGCTTGGGGCGCGGTTCGTCGTCGGCCTTCCGGTCTGACCGGGAATGTCGGATGCGCCGTCCCATCCCGTCCCGCATCAGATCGGGCCGGACCGCGCTTCGATCCATGGCACGGCCGTTTCAATCAATGAACAGGCTTTGCTGATCCTCGGGCCCTCGGGCGCCGGCAAGAGCGGGCTCGCGGCCCAGTTGATCGCACTCGGCGGAAAGCTCGTGGCGGACGATATGGTTCATCTTCGGCCAAGCAAGACCGGCCTCGTGGCCCACGCGCCTCCGAACGGGCCCGGGGGGATCGAACTGCGCGGCATTGGTATCGTTCGCCCCGGACGGATCGCGACCGCACCGTTGGCCGCGGCGATCCTTCTCTCCCCGTCGAGCGCGCGCCTGCCCGAGCCGGAGTTCTTCGAAGCCCTCGGCCGGACGGTGCCGCTCCTGCGGCATCCGGCGACCGCCGATCTCGCTGCGAAACTCCTCCTCTGGATGACCGCGCATGACAGGTGATCTCACCGTTTCGCGAGCGGCGCGTTCGGGGCCTTACAAGCGGGGTCCCGGCTCGCTACGTTCGCCAGGATTAAATCGTTCCTCCTGTCCGGGGCCGTCCGAGATGCCCGACGCATCGCCTTCCATCGAACTCGTCCTCGTCACCGGTCCATCAGGTGCCGGTCGCACGACCGCGATCCGCGCGTTGGAGGATGCAGGATACGAGACGATCGACAATCTGCCCCTTTCGATGCTGGACAGGCTGCTGGCCACGGCCCAGTCGGACCCGCGGCCGCTGGCGCTGGGTCTCGATGTGCGCAATCGGGACTTCGCCGTGGAGACGCTTCTCGAACGGCTCGCGGAATTGCGGGCGGACCCGGTGATCGACGTACGTATGCTGTATCTGGACTGTGCCGCGGACATGCTGATCGCGCGGTTCTCGGAGACGCGCCGTCGCCATCCCCTTGCACCCGAGGAGGATGCGGAAATCGGCGTCCGGCGAGAATTGGCACTCATCTCCGATCTCGCGGAACGCGCGGATGGCGTAATCGACACCACGACCATGACCGTGCAGGATTTGCGCGACGAGATGTTGCGGTGGAGCGGTCGCGCGGGGACCCTGTCGATTTCGGTCCAGTCTTTCAGCTACAAGCGGGGTCTGCCGCGCGGGCTCGATCTTGTCTTCGACCTGCGTTTCCTGTCGAACCCGCACTGGGTCCCGGGTCTTCGGGACGGAACGGGGCTCGACGCGGATGTGCGGGCCCATGTGGCCGCGGACCCGCGGTTCGACGAATTCTACGCCCGTCTCCACGATCTCATCCTTTGGACGCTGCCTGCCTATCAGGACGAAGGGCGGGCCCATCTGGCGATTGGACTGGGATGCACCGGGGGGCGCCACCGCTCCGTATCCGTGGCCGAATTGCTGGGCGACGCCCTTGCGGCGGCCGGGTGGCAGGTGTCTAAGCGTCATAGGGAATTAGACCGCAGGATGTCGGCGACGGCGGCCCGCGAGGTTATCGAAGGGTCCGGAACCGGATCCGACGGGGGTGCAGCCGCGTGATCGGCATCGTGATCGTCGCCCATGGTGGGCTCGCCGAAGAATACCGCAAGGCGGTCGAGCATGTCATCGGGCCGCAGAACGGCGTCCGTGCAATTTCCGTGAACGACACCTGCGACCGGGCGGCGAAGGAGCGTGAGATCTGTGCCGCTGCGGATTCCGTCGACGGAGGGGACGGGGTCGTGGTGGTGACGGATATCTTCGGTGGATCGCCGTCGAACCTGTCGATGAATGCCTGCGCTCCGGAGGACCGCGTCATCTTCTACGGCGCCAACCTTCCCGCCCTCATCAAGCTGGCCCGGAGTCGGGGCAAACCGATGGGCGAGGCGGTGGCCTTGGCCAAGGCGGCGGGAACGCGCTACATGGACGTGGCAAGAGGTCCAGTCGCCTGACGCGGGCGCGCCGCGAGCCGGAAATGGCGGCGGGACAAAGGGGGACCAGCGGCCATGCCAACACGCGAACTTCGCATCGTGAACGAGAAGGGGCTGCATGCGCGGGCATCGGCCCGGTTCGTGGAAACCGTCGAGGGATACGATGCGTCTGCAATCGTGCGCCGCGACGGCCAGCAGGCGGGCGGGGATTCCATCATGGGGCTGCTCATGCTGGTGGCGGCCAGAGGCACCACGATCGAGGTGGAGACCTCGGGCGCACAGGCCGAGGAATTGATGGATGCATTGAACCACCTTGTCTCCGACAGGTTCGGGGAGGCGGTTTGAGCGATGTGAGCCTCCTGCGCCCGTCGCCCACGGCGAAGAAGTCGTCAGGGGCCGACGATGCCGCGCTTCCCGACGATTACGTTCCCTATGACAGGACACGGCTGAGTTATGCGGGCACCTTCACCGATCCTCGCCGGGCCACGATCATCCGCATCATGGAATGGCTGACGGGAAAGGCACGCCTGCTATATCTGATCCGCCGGTTCGAGCGGGAGGGTGTGGAGGAGGGGCAGGCGTTCTTCACCCATGCGCTTCGGGTGATGGGGATCCGGATCGACACCCCGGTCGATCAGGTGGCGCGGATCCCCGCGACCGGTCCCGTCGTGGTGGTGGCCAACCATCCCCACGGACTTGTCGACGGCATGGTCCTCGCCGAACTGATCGGACGGGTCCGCACCGACTACAAGATCCTCACGCGCAGCCTGCTGACCGGCGTGCCGGAGATCGGCGACTTCATGATCCCGGTCCCGTTCCAGCATGAAGAGGGGGCGCGGGAACGCAATCTGGAGATGCGGCGCGTCGCGATGATGCACCTCTCCGCCGGCGGTGTGATCGTCCTGTTCCCGTCGGGGGGCGTCGCCGCGTCCGACACCTGGTTCGGCCCGGCGGTCGAAAAGGAATGGACGCCTTTTACCGCCAAGATGATCCGGTTGAGCGATGCAACCGTCCTTCCGGTCCATTTCGCGGGCCGCAATTCCCGTATCTACCAGATCGCGAACCTGCTATCGGCCACGTTGCGGCAGGGTCTGCTGCTGCACGAGGTGGTGCATGCGCTGAACCGCCCGCAGGCCCCGCTTATCCGACAGCCGATCCCGCCAGCGGACTGGCGCGGACGATCCGACAATCCCACCGAATTCATGGCATGGCTGCGGCACCGGACGCTGTCGGGCCGCGACGCACCCTAGCGGGTGGGAACCGGGTCGCCCTCACCGCGGTAATCGTAGAAACCGCGTTCGGTCTTGCGCCCGAGCCAGCCCGCCTCGACATATTTCACGAGGAGGGGACAGGGTCGGTATTTCGTGTCCGCAAGCCCGTCATGCAGGACATTCATGATCGCCAGACAGGTATCGAGCCCGATGAAATCGGCCAGCTCGAGCGGACCCATCGGATGGTTTGCGCCCAGCTTCATCGACATGTCGATCGACCGGATCGTGCCCACGCCTTCGTAGAGCGTGTAGACCGCCTCGTTGATCATCGGCATCAGGATGCGATTGACGATGAAGGCCGGGAAATCCTCGGCCGAGGCGGCCTGCTTTCCGAGGCGATCGACGACACCCTTGCAGGCGGCGAACGTTTCCTCGTCCGTCGCGATGCCGCGGATCAGTTCCACGAGCTGCATCACTGGTACGGGGTTCATAAAGTGGAAACCCATGAACTTGTGCGGCCGGTCCGTTCGGCTCCCGAGCCGCGTGATCGAGATGGAGGAGGTGTTCGAGGTCAGGATCGTCTGGGGCGCGAGATGCGGCAGGAGATCGTCGAAGATCGCCTCCTTGACGGTTTCCCGCTCGGTTGCCGCCTCGATGATGAGATCGCAACGGGCGCAATCGGTGAGGGTCGCCGTCGTCTTGATCCGGTCGAGAGCCGCGTCCCGCTCCGCTGCGTCGATCTTGCCGCGTCCGACCTGTCGGTCGAGGTTCTGCCCGACAATGGTCCGGGCGGCCTCCAGCGCGTCGCCGCTCACGTCGGTCAGCACGATGTCGTACCCCGCCAGCGCGCAGACATGGGCGATCCCGTTGCCCATCTGACCCGCACCGACGATCCCGATGCTGCCGATTTCCATACCCGTCTCCTGCTGGTTTGCGGGACCATATCAGGGGCGGGAGGGGGCACAAGGCGGGCGGCGCGAACCCCGACAATTCGCGGCGAATGCGGGCATCAATAATTCGTCAAGGTCCGGTGGCGCATCAAGACGGACGATAGTCGAATCCCATCCGACGGACCCGCCATGAGCTACGAGCGTCACGAGACCGCGCTGGACTACTATCCCTGCTCCTACGGCGGGTCGCGTACTCTGTTCCGAGGGCCAAAGGTGGGACTGGAGAAGCCCTATACGGTCGTGATCGGCGGATCGGAAGCCTATGGCAAATATGTCGAGGATCCGTTCTGCGACCGTGTGACGGACATGACCGGGCGGCGGGTCGTTAACCTCGGCCTTCCCAATGCCGGAATCGACGTCTTCGCGCGGGACGACGACCTGATGCAGGTGATCGGGGGGGCGGAGATTGCGGTGATCCAAATCATGGGTGCGGGCAACATCTCGAACCGGTTCTACAGCGTCCATCCGCGCCGGAATGACCGTTTCCTGCGCCATTCGATTCTGATGGAGACGCTGTTCCATGACGTCGATTTCAGCGACTTCTCCTTCACACGCCACCTGTTGCGAACCTTGCGGGAGGCGTCGCCGGATCGCTTCGCCATGGTTCTTCAGGAACTGGGGGAGGCGTGGGTCGCGCGCATGCGGCTGTTGCTGTCGCGCATACCGGGCCGCAAGGTCCTGTTGTGGATTGAAAACGGGGATGGAGGCGACCTCGGGCCGGAGCCGCTCTTCGTCACGCCGGAGATGATGCAGAAGTTGGAGCCGCTCACCGATGTCACAATCCGTTGCGACGTCCTCACCGATCTGAGGGAAGAACCCCTAACGCACCTGATCTTCCCGGAGCTCGAACGGGCCGCAGCGCTGCGGAGCCTGTCTTGCGAGGGACACGAACGGGTCGCCTGTGCTCTTGCGCGCGCGATCGGGAATGATAGCTGAGGGGGCGCGGTACGGCCCCATGATGGGGGCCATACCGGAGATTTTACATCTGCGGCTCAGAGCTTCTCGATCAGCTCCGGCACCGCGGTGAACAGATCGGCGACGAGGCCGTAATCCGCGACCTGAAAGATCGGTGCTTCCTCGTCCTTGTTGATCGCGACGATCACCTTGCTGTCCTTCATCCCCGCAAGGTGCTGAATCGCGCCCGAAATCCCGACCGCGATGTAGAGGTCGGGAGCCACGACCTTGCCGGTCTGGCCCACCTGCCAATCGTTAGGCGCGTAGCCGGAGTCGACCGCCGCGCGGGAAGCGCCGACCGCGGCGCCCAGCTTGTCGGCCAACTTCTCGATCATCGCGAAATCGTCCTCGGACCCGATCCCGCGCCCGCCGGAGACGACGATCCCCGCCGATGTGAGCTCCGGACGATCCGACGCCGCGACCTTGTCCTCGACCCACTCACTGAGACCGGGGTTCTCGACGGCCCCGATCGTCTCGACCGACGCCGATCCCCCCTCCGGGGCCGCATCGAAGGTGGAGGTGCGGATCGTCAACACCTTTGTCGCATCCGACGACTTGATCGTCTGGATCGCATTGCCGGCGTAGATCGGCCGCTCGAACGTGTCGCCATCGACCACCGCGGTGACGTCCGAGAGGATCATCACGTCGAGCAGGGCCGCGATGCGTGGCATAACGTTCTTCGCGTCGGTCGTGGAGGGGGCGAGGATGTGTTCGTAGTCGCCCGCGATGGAGGCCACCAGCGCCGCCGTCGGTTCCGCCAGCCGGTGGCCCAGCGACGGATCCTCGGCCACCAGGACCTTGGTCACGCCGTCGAGCTTGGCCGCCGCCTCGCCCGCCGCCGCCGCGGACGCACCAGCGCAGAGGACCGTCACGTCGCCGAGTTGCTTCGCCGCCGTCAACGCCTTGGAGGTCGCATCGACGTTCAACTCTCCGCCCGTCACCTCACCGATCAGAAGTACCGCCATCAGACCGCCCCCGCTTCCTTGAGTTTCGCCACGAGTTCATCGACATCCTTGACCATCTCCCCGGCCTTGCGGGTCTCGGGCTCCGACGTCTTCACGATCTCGAGCCGCGGGGCGGCGTCGACGCCGTAATCGGCGGGCGTCTTCTCCTCCAGCGGCTTCTTCTTGGCCTTCATGATATTGGGCAGCGAGGCGTAGCGCGGCTCGTTCAGGCGCAAGTCGACCGTCACGATGGCAGGCATCTTGACCTTGATCGTCTGCAGGCCGCCATCGACCTCCCTGGTCACGGTCGCCTCGTCGCCATCGATCGAAAGCTCCGATGCAAAGGTCGCCTGGCTCCAGCCGAGCAGGGCCGCGAGCATCTGACCGGTGGCGTTCATGTCGTTGTCGATCGCCTGCTTGCCCGCGAGGACGAGACCGGGGGCCTCCGCGTCGACCACGCCCTTGAGTATCTTGGCGACCGCGAGCGGTTCGATGTCCTCATGCACGTCGTCGGTGGCCACGACCAGGATCGCCCGGTCCGCCCCCATCGCGAGCGCGGTGCGAAGCGTTTCCTGGCTCTGCTTCACGCCAATGGAGACGGCGACGATCTCCTCAGCCACGCCCTTCTCCTTCAGGCGGATGGCCTCCTCGACGGCGATCTCGTCGAACGGGTTCATGGACATTTTGACGTTGGCGAGGTCGACGCCGGACCCGTCGGCCTTCACGCGCACCTTCACGTTGTAGTCGATCACCCGCTTCACGGGCACGAGGATTTTCATGACAGGGCTCCTCCAGCTTTCGTTTTGCGGCGGTCTAACGGATAGATGCCTGCCGGAACAGGCGGAAAGCGACGTCCGGCGGTGTTCTGACGCATCGTCGCGTGCCCGGCCGTCGAGCTCAGCTCCGGTTCGCCCCCGGGACCCACAGCACGTCGGCGCGTCCGTCGTCGTTCGCGATCCGGGACGCCACGAAGAACCAGTCCGACAGCCGGTTCAGATAGCGCAACGCCGCCTCGTTGACGTCCTCGACGGCGGCGAGTTCGACACACAGGCGCTCGGCCCGTCGGGTCACCGTCCGGCAGAGATGCAGATGGGCGGCCAGGGCGCTGCCGCCGGGCAGCACGAAGCTGCGCAGCGGTTCCAGCGCGTCGTTCATCCCGTCTATCTCCGCCTCCAGCCGGTCGACCTGCGCCGAGGTCATCCGTAGCGGCGGGTATTCGGCTTCCCCGTCGCGCTCCATCCCGGGTCGGCAGAGATCGGCGCCAAGGTCGAACATATCGTTCTGGATCATGGCGAGCTGCGCATCCATCTCGCCGCCGGCCTGCAGGCGCGCCATCCCGATGCAGCTGTTCGCCTCGTCCACGGTCCCGTAGGTTTCCACCCGGGGGGACGTCTTCCGCACCCTGCTTCCATCGCCGAGCGCCGTGGTCCCGGCATCCCCGGTGCGCGTATAGATCTTCGACAGGACGACCATCAGTTTCCCCCGCGGGAGCGCAGCCAGACGAAGCCGAGCAGAAGGACGACCGCCGCGAACTGCGCTCCGATCCGCCAGCGCATGATGCGGTTGGCGTGCTTTCGATTGAACTCACCGCCCTTGGCGAAGCCGCCTACGCCGATCAGCAGGATGACGAGCACCGCGATGCATGCGGCGGCCACGACGTAGAAGAGGGGATCATCGGCCATGTCGGCTCCTTCGGTATCGGTCGGGTCGCGAACGTAGCGCGTGACGCTAGCCCTTCGACAGGATTCGGTCCAGCGCCCGCGTCGGCAGGAGCCGCTTCATGACCCCGCCGAGATGGGTGGGCACCGTGACGTAGTAGCGCGGCCGGGGCCGGGAGCTCTCGATCGCGTGGATCAGCCGGGTGGTTACGGCAGCGGGAGGAAGCTCGAACTTCGCGGGTTCGGACGTGCCCAAACGCTCGATCTGGACTTCATAATCGGCGCGGCGGGCGGACGCGCGCCAGTCGATCCAGCGCTCGAAATTGGCCTTGGCGTTCGCGCGGAAGCGGGACGTGATCGGCCCGGGTTCGATCAGGGAGACATGGATCCCGGTCCCCACCATCTCCATCCGGAGGGTGTCGGTGAACCCTTCGAGCGCGAACTTCGTGGCGTTGTAGGCCCCGCGCCAGGGCATTGCGGCAAAGCCGAGAACGCTCGAATTCTGGACGATCCGTCCCGTTCCCTGCGCCCGCATGACGGGGATGACCTGTCTGGTGAGGGTGTGCCATCCGAAGAAATTCGTCTCGAACGTTGCGCGTAGCGCATCGGTCGGCATGTCCTCTACCAGTCCCGGGATCGCGGACGCGCCGTTGTTGAAGAGAGCGTCCAGCGTGCCGCCGGTGGCGTCCAGAACTTCTGCAAGGGCAGAGGCGATCGTGTCTGCGTCTTCGTAGTCGAGGCGTGGGGACCCGGCCATGCCTTCCGCCCGCAGCGTCTCGCAATCCTCCGGCTTCCGGCACGCAGCAAAAACCCTCCAGCCGCGATCCCGCAGCGTCCGTGCCGCGTCTAGACCAATACCGCTGGAACAGCCTGTGATGAGAATGCTGCCTCCGGTCATTTGTCCCGCCTCCGATACGGGGCTGTCGATAGGTATCGAGCGCCGGAAACGCAAACGGGCGCATTATTCATGCACCCGTCTCAACGGAAGATAGAGACTTCAGCTCGGTTCGAGAAACCGGGCGGCCATGAAACCGGTTTCGCCGGTGGAGACGTCGCGGATCTCGATCCAGCCGTTCGTCTCCGAGCCCAGTGCCGCCGCAAGTGTCCCTTCGCGAAGACTCCCGACCACGACATTCGACGTCGAAGGTCCGGATCGCATGTTGACGCGGCTGCCAGTCACGCGAAGAAAGAGCTCTTCCTTGGCGGGGGCGACAGCTTCGGCCGGCTCGGAAACCGATTCCGTCTGAATCAGGCTGACGATTACCGGCTCACCAATCCTGCTTCTGCTCTCGAACTCACCCGGTGCGGGGGCGGATGCCGCGATCACCGCGGGCTCCGGGACGATAACCGTGTTGGTGGCGTCGCGGGTGACGTCGACGCCCGTATCGCTCGACATGTTCAGGATTGTGGGTTGGTCGTACTCCGCACCGGAGCCGACGACCACCGCGTCCTGCGATGCGGCCATTTGCGGGTCGGCCTCAACCGGCGCGCCCCAGATGACGAATCCTCCGTAGAGGGACGCGACAAGGATCAGGGTCAGTCTCAACATGAGCGGTGGCTTTCCAAAAAATACAATATGTTCACGGGAAAAACAAAAAAGGGCGCAATCGGTTCCGCCGGAAAATATCGAATCCGTGGTAGCACGTCGAAGACCCATCGTCAGCGGGCGCTTCTTGTGCCGATACGCCCGCTCGCCTAGAGCCTTTGAGCATGTCCGATCCCGAAAATTCAGAACCCGGCGGCACGATCGTCTCCGAACCGCTCAGCCGCGCGATCGGCGACCGCTATCTGACCTATGCGTTGTCCACGATCATGCATCGGGCCCTGCCGGATGCCCGGGACGGCCTGAAGCCCGTGCATCGACGGATCCTCTTCGCCATGCGCGAGTTGCGCCTGGCATCCAACGGTGGCTTCCGCAAATCCGCGAAGATCAGCGGCGATGTCATGGGGAACTACCACCCCCATGGCGACGCGGCGATCTACGACGCGATGGCGCGGCTCGCGCAGGATTTCGCGGTTCGCTATCCCCTCGTCGACGGACAGGGGAACTTCGGCAATATCGACGGCGATAACCCGGCCGCTGCCCGATACACGGAGGCCCGGATGACGGCGGCGGCAGAAGCGTTGCTTGCCGGGCTCGACGAGGACGCCGTCGACTATCGCGATAACTACGATGGGACCCTGCGGGAGCCCATCGTCCTTCCGGCGGCCTTCCCCAACCTGCTGGCGAACGGCGCGGCGGGCATTGCGGTCGGTATGGCGACGAACATCCCGCCCCACAATCTCGACGAACTGCTCGCCGCCTGCCTGCACCTGATCAAGTCACCCAATGCCCGGGACGAGACCCTGATGGATCATATCCCGGGCCCCGATTTCCCGACCGGTGGCATCGTGGTCGAGCCGCGGGACAGCATGCTGGAAACCTACCGCATCGGCCGTGGGTCGTTCCGGCTTCGGGCGCGGCACCATGTCGAGGATCTCGGCAAGGGTCAGTGGCAGATCATCGTCACCGAGATTCCCTACCAGGTGCAGAAGGGCAAGTTGATCGAGAAGCTGGCCGAGCTCGTCACCGCCAAGAAGGTCCCGATCCTCGGCGACATCCGAGACGAGAGTGCCGACGACGTCCGCATCGTGCTGGAGCCGAAATCGCGCAACGTCGATCCGGACGTTCTGATGTCCACGCTCTACCGGCTGTCGGAGCTGGAGACGCGGTTTTCGCTGAACATGAACGTCTTGGTCGACGGGGTGACGCCGCGGGTCTGTTCGCTCCGGGAGGTGTTGCAGGCGTTTCTCGACCATCGTCGCGACGTCCTCCTGCGCCGGTCACGGCACAGGATGGAGAGGATCGACCACCGGCTGGAGGTGCTGGAGGGGTTCGTCCTCGCCTATCTCAACCTCGACCGCGTGATCGACATCATCCGCTACGACGATGCGCCGAAGGCGGCCTTGATGGCCGAGCCCTGGGGCGAGGGCTACGAGCGGGCGACCGATGAGGCCGACTATCGCTCCCCCCTGCCGGCGACGGAGCCGGACACCCTCAGCGACGTGCAGGCCGAAGCGATTCTGAACATGCGCCTCCGCGCGCTGCGGCGGCTGGAGGAAATGGCGCTGCTGAAGGAGCGGGACGCGCTCATGGAAGAGCGTGCGGGGCTGGAGGACATTCTGGAGAACGAGGGCGTCCAGTGGGCGACGATCGCGTCCGAACTGCGCGAGACCCGCCGCGCGTTCGGCAAATCCACGGAACTCGGCCGTCGCCGCACCGACTTCGCGGATGCGGTCGAGGTGGCGGAGATGCCCCTGGAGGCGATGATCGAGCGGGAGCCGATCACAGTCATCTGTTCCGCGATGGGGTGGGTTCGGGCGCTGGCCGGGCACCTGCCGCCGGACAAGGACGTGCGGTTCAAGGACGGCGACGGTCCCGCCTTCCGCTTCCATGCGGAGACGACGGACCGCCTGATCGTCTGGGGCAGCGATGGCCGGGCCTACACTGTCGGCGCGTCGAGCCTGCCGGGCGGGCGCGGCATGGGTGAGCCGTTGCGGCTGATGGTGGACATCCCGAACGAGACGCGGATCGTCGATATCCTGATCCACCGTCCGGGTCGGCGACTTCTGCTGGCCTCCAGCGCGGGCGACGGATTCGTCGTCCCGGAGGAGGAAATGGTCGCCTCCAAGCGCGCCGGAAAACAGGTGCTGAACGTCCGGCCCGGGGTCGTGGCGCTGCGACCGGTGACGGCGGATGGCGACCACGTCTCGTGCATCGGCGAGAACCGTAAGATGCTGGTCTTCCCGCTCGCGGACCTACCCGAGATGCCGCGCGGCAAGGGGGTCCGCCTCCAGCGGTTCAAGGATGGCGGCCTGTCGGACGTGACCGTGATCGCGCTCGCCGACGGACTCCGTTGGGCCGATCCGGCCGGTCGCGTCCGGCACGAACCCGATCTTTCCGAATGGCTGGGCACCCGGGCCCAGGCCGGTCGGATGGCCCCGCGCGGTTTTCCACGGAACAACAGGTTCGCGTGACGGGCGCCGTCCGTCGAGCCCCGGCGTCGCGTCGGCTTGCCCCCTCGCCATGCGAACGATATTGCCGGACGGAATTCCGGACCGGGGGATGGATATGACCGATAGAATGAGCCGCCGCGCCTTCGGGGGCCTGTCGCTTGCCGGAGCGGCGGGCGCGCTGTCGGCCTGCGCGACCCCGGATCCCCTCGGCGAGGAAATGCGCGAGATGGGGGATTTCCAGCTCGGCTACACGGTCATCGTGTCCGAGAACGCCAAGAAGATCCCCCCGTCCCGGAACGCGACGCCGGAGCAGTGGAAGACGGTGATGACCTCCGAACTGGAGCGGCGGTTCGGGCGCTATGCCGGTGGCAAGGACTACGTCATCGCGCTCGCGATCGACGGCTATTCCCTCGCGCCTCCGGGGATCCCGGTGGTGCTGACGCCGAAATCGATCCTCGTGGTGACCGCCAATGTCTGGGAGGCGAACCCGCAGGTGAAGATCGGTGGTCCGGAGCAGATCGTCACCTTCGAAGGGGCGGACACGCTGATCCTCGGGTCCGGACTGGTGAAGGATGCGGGCGAACAGATGACCACCCTGGCCCGGAACATGGCCAACAAGGTGCAGTCCTGGATGATCTCGAACGGCGAGTGGTTCGGCCTGCCGGGGCGGTAGGGCGAGATGCTTGCGCTCCGTCACCGGCCCGGCTAGACGGCGCGCGATGTGAATCCGGGCGACCCGCGGGTCGGCCCAACCAGGCAGGGGCCCACCATGGCGAAGGCGAAATTTGAGCGTAACAAGCCGCATGTGAACATCGGCACGATTGGTCATGTTGATCACGGGAAGACGACGCTGACGGCTGCGATCACGAAGTATTTCGGTGATTTCAAGGCGTATGACCAGATCGACGGTGCGCCCGAGGAGAAGGCCCGCGGGATCACGATTTCGACGGCGCATGTGGAATACGAGACCGAGGCGCGGCACTACGCCCATGTCGATTGCCCGGGCCACGCGGACTACGTCAAGAACATGATCACGGGTGCGGCGCAGATGGACGGCGCGATCCTGGTGGTGAACGCGGCGGACGGCCCGATGCCGCAGACGCGCGAGCACATCCTGCTGGGTCGCCAGGTCGGCATCCCCGAGATGGTCGTCTACATGAACAAGGTCGATCAGGTCGACGACGAGGAGCTTCTGGAGCTCGTCGAGATGGAGATCCGCGAGCTTCTGTCGAAGTACGAGTACGACGGCGACAACATTCCCGTGATCCCGGGCTCGGCGCTGGCGGCGATGGAGGGGCGCGATCCGGAGATCGGCGAGGAGAGCATCCGCAAGCTGATGGCGGCGGTGGACGAGTTCATCCCGACGCCGGCGCGGGCGGTGGACCAGCCGTTCCTGATGCCGGTGGAGGACGTGTTCTCGATCTCCGGGCGGGGCACGGTGGTGACGGGCCGGGTCGAGCGCGGCGTGATCAACGTGGGCGACGAGATCGAGATCGTGGGCATCCGCGACACGAAGAAGACGACCTGCACGGGTGTGGAGATGTTCCGCAAGCTCCTGGATCGCGGCGAGGCGGGCGACAATATCGGCGCGCTGCTGCGGGGCGTGGAGCGTGAAGGCGTGGAGCGGGGGCAGGTGCTGTGCAAGCCCGGCTCGGTGAAGCCGCACACGAAGTTCGAGGCGGAGGCGTACATCCTGACGAAGGAAGAGGGCGGTCGCCACACGCCGTTCTTCGCGAATTACCGCCCGCAATTCTACTTCCGGACGACGGATGTGACGGGCACGGTGATGCTGGCCGAGGGCACGGAGATGGTGATGCCCGGGGACAACGTGTCGTTCGGCGTGGAACTGATCGCGCCGATCGCGATGGAGCAGGGCCTGCGCTTCGCGATCCGCGAAGGCGGCCGCACCGTCGGCGCCGGCGTGGTCAGCAAGATCCTCGACTGAGACGCGTCCCCCCGGGGCGGACCCACACGAACCTGCAAGGGCCCCGGACGGGGCCCTTGTCGCGTCGGGGGCCTTCCGTCGGAGAGGGTTGCTGACGGAAGAGCAGATCATCGGCAGCAAGGTGAATACACGATCCGCTGTGTGCGAACGACAATTACAGTGTATTCGACAAAAGAGCGTTCTGGTATCTGGCGAGCGCACGACTTCGTTTGATCTGTCGCAATCATAGCGCGTACGAGGATCCTCCAATCCCGCAGGCAATCGGCCACATTATCAAACCGAATGCATACGGAAGAATGCGAGAGGTCGCGACTATCCGAAGCCTTCCTCCGTACGAAACGCAAAAGGGCGGCGCTGTCGCACCGCCCCCCTGTCGTGATATCGACTCAAATCAGTCGGCGATGATCGCCTCGATGCGACCTTTTTTCTGACCGTCGTTGTCGTCGGACTCGACGATCTGCTTGATCGCGGAGATTTCGCCGAGCGTCAGATCGTCCAGCGCATCCGTGGGAATGCCCATCCGCTCGAAATCGGACATCAGCGCGGCCTGCAGCATGTCAAAGCCTGCGCTCATCTCGCTCGTGTGGGCATCGGCCAGTGCGGCCGAGCCGAACGAGAGGGCGGTGGCGGTGGCGAGAGCTGCAATAGTGAACTTCATAGTGGTGCTCCTTTCGAGCAGTGCGGTTAGTGTCGGGCCAACTCCCCTGGCCCGTGCGGGGTTCCGTTGCTGCTTACGCAGGCCGGAATTCGAGTGCCGTCCCATTGATGCAGTGTAGGTTCTGAAGGCTGACAAAAAGGTAATGGCCGAGATGGCTGCCGCACCGGCGGCAATGGATCTCGACCAGCGCCACGGCATCGCCGCCCATGTCGGACTGGCCGTATTGTTCCACTGCACCGTCGATGCCGGTCATGACTGAATTCGGGACCGAGTGCTTGAAGAACACCCATCCCTTTTCAAGCTGAACATTCCAGTTCGCCTCAAAGACAGGCAGTTCGCATCCCCGGCAATGATACGTGCCATTGCGCGTTTCCTGCCAGAGAGGTGACGTCTTCGGCCATTCCGTATGTCCCTTCCGAAGGATCCCGTACTCTTCCTCCGTCAGCATCGCTCGCCACTCCTCCTCGGTCCTCTGAACTTCGTAGGGAAACGTCTCGTCGGCGGGCGAGGCCGCAAGCGCCATCGGCGCGACCGCCAAGCTGGCGGTACTGCCGAGCATCGCGCGGCGGGTCATATATCTGCTGATCATCCTGATGGCCTCCTCGTGGATCGACATCATCCTAGCGGCTCTGCCGTCCACGCGAGGTCACGATCGGCGATCTGGCGATCACGTTGTCGCAAGGCCGAACATCGTGTCAAGTAACGTTCCTGGACCAGCGGGATTGGCCCCTTGCGTCGCGCCCCGGGGGATCCTATCCGCTGCGCAGCACAGGGGTATAGCTCAGTTGGTAGAGCAGCGGATTCCAAATCCGCAGGTCGCGGGTTCGAACCCTGCTGCCCCTGCCAGACGCTCCGTGTACATGCTTCTGTAGATTGTCTGATCCGGATGGTGTCGTATCTGTCGAACGGCTTCCTTCGCCGGACGGGCCTAATGCTTCCACATCACCAGTTTCCGGCATCCGTTTCAGTACGGCAAGGAACTATATTGTCGCCGGTGCGAGCACCGAGGTCGGCGAACGCGACGGAAGCATCCCCTATCATCCTAGACATCTGGTTCAGAGCGTTAGAACCGACCGATGCGACCCGCTGGCAGAGACATTCGCTCTGCCAAGTGGCATCCGGCGGGCCTTGCGTTTTTCCCGTCTCCGCCATACGTCATCCACGAAGAGGAAAGAGGGGATCCGCCCGTGGCCACGACAAACCCATTGCAGTTCGTCCAGCAGACCCGGTCGGAGATCGCGAAGATCGCGTGGCCGACCCGGCGCGAGGTCGCGCTGACGACGGTGATGGTGTTCATTCTGGCGATCCTCGCGGCGACGTTCTTCTTCTTCGTCGACTTGCTGATCCGGACCGGATTGACGGCGGTGCTCAGCGCTTTCTAGCGAGATCGACCGGCGTGCCCTTGAACCCTCCGGGCGCGGGCGCTAGAGGAACGCGACTTGACATCACTGGCGGCGTGCATTGATTCGGGATGCGCGCTGCTTCACGTTTCGGGCGACCCGATCACGGGTGCACCGGGACGCGGGGAAGACCGAAACCGATACGGGCGAACGGGCAGAGGCGGACGGGACAGATGGCGAAGCGGTGGTATTCGGTCAGCGTGCTGTCCAACTTCGAGAAGCGGGTGGCGGAGCAGATCCGCACCGCGGTCGAGGAGCAGGATCTCGGTGAGCAGATCGAGGAGGTCCTCGTGCCCACCGAAGAAGTGCTGGAGGTTCGTCGCGGCAAGAAGGTGACGTCGGAGCGGCGGTTCATGCCGGGCTACGTTCTCGTGCGGATGGAGATGTCGGACGAGGGATATCACCTCGTCAACTCCATCAACCGCGTCACGGGGTTTCTCGGGCCGCAAGGCCGTCCGATGCCGATGCGCGATGCCGAGGTGAACCAGATCCTGAATCGCGTGCAGGAGGGCGAGGAAGCCCCGCGGTCGCTCATCACCTACGAGATCGGCGAGGATGTCAGCGTCGTCGACGGGCCGTTCGAGGGCTTTGCGGGTCAGGTCGAGGAAGTCGACGATGAGGCTCAGAGCCTCAAGGTTTCGGTCTCGATTTTCGGTCGCGCGACGCCGGTCGAGTTGAAATTCACGCAGGTCAGCAAAGCCGCCTGAGGCCCCTGACCCGCGTGATCGGACGTGGGAGGCGACCCCGGACGGGGCGTCGAACCACGGCAAGTCGCCCCGTCGCGGGGCATGTGTAGGGGGGATGCGTCCCCCGCCGGATAGGAGAAGGCCAATGGCGAAGAAACTCGTCGGCAAGATGAAGTTGCAGATCCCTGCGGGCAAGGCGAACCCTTCGCCGCCCGTCGGTCCTGCGCTGGGTCAGCGCGGGATCAACATCATGGAATTCTGCAAGGCGTTCAATGCCAAGACCCAGGAGATGGAAGAGGGCGCGCCCTGTCCCACGGTGATATCGTATTACCAGGACAAGTCCTTCACCATGGATATCAAGACGCCGCCCGCGTCGTATTACCTCAAGCGCGCCGCCGGGCTGAAGCCCGTGGGCAAGCGCAACCGGCCGAAGGGCGCGGTCACGCCGGGTCGCGAGACGGTGGCGTCCGTCACGGTCGGACAGGTCCGCGAGATCGCGGAGGCCAAGATGGTCGACCTGAGCGCCAACGACGTCGAGGCGGCAATGAAGATCATCCTGGGCTCGGCGAAGTCCATGGGCATCGAGGTGAAGTGATGGCAAAGCTCGGTAAACGCGCGAAAGCGGCCCGCGAGGCTTTCTCCGGCAAGGAGAACGTCAGCGTCGACGAGGCCGTGGGCCTCATCAAGGGCAATGCCAAAGCGAAGTTCGACGAGACCGTCGAGATCGCCATGAACCTCGGCGTCGATCCGCGCCACGCGGACCAGATGGTGCGCGGCGTGGTGAGCCTGCCGAACGGCACGGGCAAGACCGTGCGTGTCGCCGTCTTCGCCCGCGGCCCGAAGGCCGAGGAGGCGCAGGCCGCCGGGGCGGACATCGTCGGCGCGGAAGACCTGATGGAGACGATTCAGTCCGGCAAGATCGATTTCGACCGCTGCATCGCCACGCCCGACATGATGCCGATCGTCGGTCGTCTGGGCAAGGTTCTGGGCCCGCGCAACCTGATGCCGAACCCGAAGGTGGGGACGGTGACGATGGATGTCGCGCAGGCCGTTCAGGACGCCAAGGGCGGTCAGGTTCAGTTCAAGGCCGAGAAGAACGGCGTCGTCCATGCCGGCATCGGCAAAGCGTCGTTCGACGAAGGCAAGCTGAAGGAGAACTTCCTCGCTTTCGTGGACGCGGTCTCCAAGGCCAAGCCTGCCGGAGCGAAGGGGTCGTACCTTCAGAAGATTTCGCTCAGCTCCACCATGGGGCCGGGCGTGTCGGTGAGTGTCGAGAGCGCGACCGGCAACAGCACGACGGCCTGAGGCCGCAACCGAAATTGGGGTCCTCCCGGGCCCCGGTTGGCGGGACGTTCGCGTCCCGTCCTGTCCGAGACGGAGGGTAGGGGGAAACCCCGGAAATCCTTCCCGAGATGGGACCCGAGAAAGATTTCCGGACACGTCCGGACGATCTGGCGCGGGGCCCTTCATTGGACCCTGAGAGGTGGGGAAACCCCGCCGAAAAAGGGGAGGGGCGACCCTCCTTGAATGAGCTGGGGGGCGACCCCCTCCGCGGGGAAACCCGCGGTAATTGGAGTGAAACTGTGGATAGAGCCCAGAAAGAGAAAGTGGTCGATGAACTCGGCCAGATCTTCGAAAGCTCTGGCGTCGTGGTGGTCAGCCGCTACGAGGGCATGACAGTTGCCGAGATGCAGGACCTTCGCGCGCGCATGCGCGATGCGGGTGGTTCTGTTCGCGTTGCCAAGAACAAGCTCGCCAAGATCGCCCTCGAGGGGAAAGCCGTGGCTTCGATCACGGACTACCTGACGGGAATGACCGTACTCGCCTATTCCGAGGACCCCGTGGCTGCGGCCAAGGTCATCGACGCGTATGCCAAGGAAAACTCCAAGCTGGAGATCCTGGGCGGCGCGATGGGCGAGAACGCTCTGGACGTTGCCGGTGTGAAGGCCGTCGCCCAGATGCCGTCGCGGGAGGAGCTCATCGCTTCGATCGTCGGCTGCATCGCGGCTCCTGCCTCCAACATCGCCGGCGCGATTGGCGCACCTGCTTCGAACATCGCGGGCATTCTCTCGACCATCGAAGAGAAGGCTGCCTGAGGCATCAATCGTCATCCCTCGTCGCGGCCTTGAACGGCCCGGCATCGGAACACATCTTAACGGAACGGAAATCAAACAATGGCTGATCTGAAAGCACTTGCCGAGCAAATCGTCGGACTGACCCTGCTCGAAGCGCAAGAACTGAAAACAATCCTTAAGGACGAGTACGGCATCGAGCCCGCCGCAGGCGGCGCGGTGATGATGGCCGGTCCCGCGGGCGACGGCGCTGGCGCCGCGGCCGAGGAGCAGACCGAATTCGACGTCATCCTGAAGTCGGCTGGCGCGTCCAAGATCAACGTGATCAAGGAAGTCCGCAGCATCACGGGCCTCGGCCTGAAGGAAGCCAAGGATCTTGTCGAAGCTGGTGGCAAGGCTGTCAAGGAGCAGGTCTCCAAGGCCGAAGCCGACGAAATCAAGGGCAAGCTGGAAGCAGCCGGTGCCGAGGTCGAACTGAAGTAAGGCGATCCCGCGGGGGTCTGCCCGGTTGGGCAGGTGCCGCGGCTGCATGAAACGGATGCGCGAAGTGCGCCCCCATGAATGCGGGCCTTGACGAAAACAGGGTGGAGCGGCCGCATGTCGCTCCACCCGCTCCTGTCCCGGAAAGCCCGTACGGGCTTTCCCGGTCAGGAGGTGGGACGGAGGCGCGCCTGTGGGACGGCGCGCCGGATGGTCCCCCCTCAGATCCCTTCGCAGGCCACGGCCTCCCGATGCCCGACGGGAAGCATGGCGCGAAACCGAGAAAAGGCGAGCATCACATGGCTCAGACGCAAGCGTCCTCTAAGCGTATCCGTCGCTACTATGGCAAAATCCGCGAAGTGCTGGAGATGCCGAACCTCATCGAGGTTCAGAAGTCCTCCTACGACCTGTTCCTGAACTCCGGTTCCCAGGCCGAGCCCTCCGAAGGCGAGGGCCTGATGGGTACGTTCCAGTCGGTCTTCCCGATCAAGGATTTTAACGAGACGGCCACTCTCGAATTCGTGAAGTATGAGCTGGAAGAGCCGAAATACGACGTCGACGAGTGCCAGCAACGCGACATGACCTACGCTGCTCCGCTGAAGGTCACGCTGCGTCTCATCGTTATGGATATCGACGACGATACCGGTGCGAAGTCGGTCAAGGATATCAAGGAACAGGACGTCTTCATGGGCGACATGCCCCTGATGACGCCGAACGGCACGTTCATCGTGAACGGGACCGAGCGGGTGATCGTGAGCCAGATGCACCGCTCGCCGGGCGTTTTCTTCGACCATGACAAAGGCAAGACGCACAGCTCGGGCAAGTTGCTGTTCGCCTGCCGGATCATTCCCTATCGCGGCTCCTGGCTGGACTTCGAGTTCGACGCCAAGGACCTGGTGTTCTGTCGCATCGACCGTCGCCGCAAACTGCCGGTGACGACCCTGCTCTATGCCCTCGGCATGGATCAGGAGGCGATCATGAACGCCTATTACAACACGGTGACGTTCACCCATCGCAAGAACGACGGCTGGGCCACGAAGTTCTTCCCCGAGCGCTATTCCGGAACCCGTCCGGCGATGGACGTGGTGGATGCCGCCAGCGGCGAGGTCGTCATCGAGGCGGGCAAGAAGGTCACGCCCCGACAGGTCAAGAAGCTGCAGGAGGAGGGCGACACGTCCGAGATCCTGGTGCCGTTCGAGGGCATCATCGGCAAGTTCGCCGCCCGCGATATCGTCAACGAGGAAAACGGCGCGATCTTCGCCGAGGCCGGTGACGAGCTGACCTGGGAGCTGGACAAGCAGGGCGAGGTGTCCGGCGGGACGCTCAAGGAACTGCTGGATGCGGGCGTTACGGAGATCCCCGTTCTCGACATCGACAACGTCAATGTCGGTCCCTACATCCGCAACACGATGGCGGCGGACAAGAACATGGGCCGCGACACCGCGCTCATGGACATCTACCGCGTCATGCGTCCGGGCGAGCCGCCCACCGTCGATGCGGCCCAGAACCTGTTCGATCAGCTCTTCCGTGACGGCGAGCGTTACGACCTGTCCGCCGTGGGCCGGGTCAAGATGAACATGCGCCTGAACCTCGATGCCGAGGATACGGTGCGGACGCTGCGCGACGACGACATCCTCGCCTGCATCAAGGGCCTCGTGGAGCTGCGCGACGGGCGCGGCGACATCGACGATATCGACCATCTCGGCAATCGCCGGGTGCGGTCGGTCGGCGAACTCATGGAAAACCAGTACCGCGTCGGCCTTCTGCGGATGGAGCGCGCCATCAAGGAGCGCATGTCCTCCGTCGAGATCGACACGGTCATGCCGCAGGATCTTATCAACGCGAAGCCCGCCGCGGCCGCCGTGCGCGAGTTCTTCGGCTCGTCCCAGCTGTCGCAGTTCATGGACCAGACGAACCCGCTCTCCGAGGTCACGCACAAGCGTCGCCTCTCGGCCCTGGGCCCGGGCGGTCTGACCCGAGAACGCGCCGGTTTCGAGGTGCGCGACGTTCACCCGACCCATTACGGCCGGATGTGTCCCATCGAGAACTCCTGAAGGTCCGAATATCGGCCTCATCAACTCGCTCGCCACCTTTGCGCGGGTCAACAAGTACGGCTTCATCGAAACGCCCTACCGCAAGGTCGTGGACGGTGTGGTGACGGACGACGTGCAATACATGTCCGCGACCGAAGAGATGCGGCACACCGTGGCGCAGGCCAACGCCAAGATGACGGACAAAAACACGTTCGCCAACGAGCTGGTCTCCACCCGTCAGTCCGGCGACTACATGCTGCAATCGCGCGACAATGTGGACCTGATCGACGTCTCGCCCAAGCAGCTGGTTTCCGTTGCCGCGGCGCTGATCCCGTTCCTCGAGAACGACGACGCCAACCGCGCGCTGATGGGCTCCAACATGCAGCGGCAGGCTGTGCCGCTCCTCCAGGCCGACGCCCCGTTCGTGGGCACCGGCATGGAAGAGGTCGTGGCCCGGGATTCCGGCGCCTCGATCATGGCCAAGCGCGGCGGGGTCATCGACCAGGTCGACGCCCAGCGGATCGTCGTGCGCGCAACCGAGGATCTGACCCTTGGCGATGCGGGCGTCGACATCTACCGGCTGCGCAAGTTCCAGCGGTCTAACCAGAACACCTGTATCAATCAGCGTCCGCTGGTGAAGGTGGGGGATTCGGTGTCCAAGGGCGAAGTCCTTGCCGACGGCCCCTCAACCGATATGGGGGAACTGGCGCTCGGCAAGAACGTCATCGTCGCATTTATGCCGTGGAACGGCTACAACTACGAGGATTCCATTCTCATCTCCGAGCGGATCGCCCGCGACGACGTATTCACCTCGATCCATATCGAGGAGTTCGAGGTCGCCGCGCGGGATACCAAGCTCGGGCCGGAAGAGATCACCCGCGATATCCCGAATGTCGGCGAGGAGGCCCTGCGCAACCTCGACGAGGCGGGTATCGTCTATATCGGCGCCGATGTGGAGCCGGGCGATATCCTCGTGGGCAAGATCACCCCCAAGGGCGAGAGCCCGATGACGCCGGAGGAGAAACTTCTTCGCGCCATCTTCGGCGAGAAGGCCTCCGATGTGCGCGACACGTCGCTTCGGGTGAAGCCGGGTGACTACGGCACCGTGGTCGAGGTCCGCGTGTTCAACCGTCATGGTGTCGAAAAGGACGAGCGCGCGCTCCAGATCGAGCGCGAGCAGGTGGAGCGTCTGGCTCGTGACCGCGACGACGAGCGCGAGATCCTCGACCGCAACATCTATGCCCGTCTGCGGGGCATGATCGAAGGCAAGAAAGCGGTGAAGGGTCCGAAGGGGATCAAGCCCAACTCGGAGATCACCGAGGACCTTCTGTCTCAGCTGTCCTTCGGGCAGTGGTGGCAGCTTGCGCTGGCCGAGGAAGCCGACGCGCAGCAGGTCGAGGCGCTCAACGAGCAATACGAGATCCTGAAGCGCGCCATGGAAGCCCGGTTCGAGGACAAGGTGGAGAAGGTGCGCCGCGGCGACGACCTGCCCCCGGGCGTGATGAAGATGGTCAAGGTCTTCATCGCGGTGAAGCGCAAGCTCCAGCCGGGCGACAAGATGGCCGGCCGTCACGGCAACAAGGGCGTCATCTCCAAGGTCGTGCCGATGGAGGACATGCCGTTCCTCGCCGACGGCACGCCGGTCGACTTCGTGCTCAATCCGCTTGGTGTTCCAAGCCGGATGAACGTCGGTCAGATTCTCGAAACCCACATGGGCTGGGCCGCGCGCGGCATGGGCATCCAGATCGACGAGGCGCTGGACGATTACCGGCGCAAAGGCGACCTGACTCCGGTGCGCGACGCCATGAAAATCGCCTATGGCGAGGAAGCCTACGAGGATTGGCTCGCGGGCATGGACGACGACGGCTTCATCGAGGCGGCGTCTAACGTCACCCATGGTGTGCCGATCGCGACGCCGGTCTTCGACGGCGCGAAGGAAGGCGACGTCAACGACGCGCTGACCCGCGCGGGCTTCGACACGTCGGGGCAGTCGGATCTCTTCGACGGTCGCTCGGGCGAGAAGTTCTCGCGTCAGGTGACCGTCGGCGTGAAGTACCTGCTCAAGCTGCACCACCTTGTGGACGACAAGATCCACGCGCGCTCGACGGGGCCCTATTCCCTCGTCACGCAGCAGCCCCTGGGCGGCAAGGCGCAGTTCGGCGGTCAGCGCTTCGGCGAGATGGAGGTCTGGGCGCTCGAAGCCTACGGCGCGGCCTACACCTTGCAGGAGATGCTGACGGTGAAGTCCGACGACGTCGCGGGACGCACCAAGGTCTACGAGAGCATCGTCAAGGGCGAGGACAACTTCGAGGCGGGCGTTCCCGAGAGCTTCAACGTGCTTGTCAAGGAAGTCCGCGGCCTCGGCCTGAACATGGAACTCCTGGATGCGGAGGAGGAGGAAGACGCCGAGTGATCGCGAGATCGATCGGTAGGGTGCGTGGGTTCCACGCACCGCTCATCCCCCTCCACCGCACCCTTTATTCAAAGGTATCAAGATGAACCAGGAACTCACCAACAACCCGTTCAACCCGATCGCCCCGCAGAAGGTCTTCGACGAGATCAAGGTCTCGCTCGCGTCTCCCGAGCGGATCCTCTCGTGGTCCTATGGCGAGATCAAAAAGCCCGAGACCATCAACTACCGGACGTTCAAGCCCGAGCGCGACGGTCTGTTCTGCGCGCGCATCTTCGGTCCGATCAAGGATTACGAATGCCTCTGCGGCAAGTACAAGCGCATGAAGTATCGCGGCGTCGTCTGCGAGAAATGCGGTGTCGAGGTGACGCTGCAGAAGGTCCGTCGCGAGCGCATGGGCCATATCGAACTGGCCTCGCCCGTCGCCCATATCTGGTTCCTCAAGTCGCTGCCCAGCCGCATCGGTCTGATGCTGGACATGACCCTGCGAGACCTTGAGCGGATCCTCTATTTCGAGAACTATGTCGTGATCGAGCCGGGCCTGACCGACCTCACCTACGGGCAGCTGATGTCCGAGGAGGAGTTCATGGACGCGCAGGATGCCTATGGCTCCGACGCGTTCCAGGCCAATATCGGGGCCGAGGCCATTCGCGAGATGCTGGCCGCCATCGATCTGGAGCAGGAGGCCGCGACCCTGCGCGAGGACCTCAAGGAGGCGACCGGCGAGCTGAAGCCCAAGAAGATCATCAAGCGCTTGAAGATCGTCGAGAACTTCATCGAATCCGGCAACCGTCCGGAATGGATGATCCTGACGGTCATCCCGGTCATCCCGCCCGAACTACGCCCGCTGGTGCCGCTCGACGGCGGCCGGTTCGCCACGTCCGACCTAAACGACCTTTACCGCCGGGTCATCAACCGCAACAACCGCCTCAAGCGACTCATCGAGCTGCGCGCGCCCGACATCATCGTGCGCAACGAAAAGCGGATGCTGCAGGAATCCGTCGACGCGCTGTTCGACAACGGCCGTCGTGGCCGCGTCATCACGGGGGCCAACAAGCGCCCGCTGAAGTCGCTGTCTGACATGCTCAAGGGCAAGCAGGGCCGCTTCCGCCAGAACCTTCTGGGCAAGCGCGTCGACTTCTCCGGCCGCTCCGTCATTGTGACCGGCCCCGAACTCAAGCTGCATCAATGCGGGTTGCCGAAGAAGATGGCGCTCGAGCTGTTCAAGCCGTTCATCTATTCGCGGCTCGAGGCCAAGGGTCTCAGTTCCACCGTCAAGCAGGCCAAGAAGCTGGTCGAGAAGGAGCGTCCCGAGGTCTGGGACATTCTGGACGAGGTCATCCGCGAGCACCCGGTCCTCCTGAACCGTGCGCCCACATTGCACCGTCTCGGCATCCAGGCCTTCGAGCCGGTCCTGATCGAGGGCAAGGCGATCCAGCTGCACCCGCTCGTCTGCTCGGCCTTCAACGCCGACTTCGACGGCGACCAGATGGCCGTCCATGTGCCGCTTTCGCTGGAGGCGCAGCTTGAATGCCGCGTCCTGATGATGTCGACCAACAACGTGCTGTCGCCCGCCAACGGCGCGCCGATCATCGTCCCCTCACAGGATATGATCCTCGGCCTCTACTACGTGTCGATGGACCGGGCCGGGATGAAGGGCGAGGGCATGATCTTCTCGTCCATCGACGAGGTGACGCACGCGCTGGAAGCGGGCGAAGTGCATCTGCACGCCCGCATCAAGGCGCGCATCCCCCAGATCGACGACATGGGTGAGGAGGTCGGCCGCATCTACGAGACGACGCCGGGTCGCGTCCGGCTCGGCTCCATGCTGCCGCTCAACGCCAAGGCGCCGTTCGATCTGGTCAACCGTCTCCTGCGCAAGAAGGAAGTGCAGCAGGTCATCGACACGGTCTATCGCTATTGCGGTCAGAAGGAGAGCGTCATCTTCTGCGACCAGATCATGACTCTCGGCTTCCGCGAGGCCTTCAAGGCGGGCATCTCGTTCGGCAAGGACGACATGGTCGTGCCGGACAGCAAGTGGCCCATCGTCGAGGCCACCCGTGATCAGGTGAAGGATTTCGAGCAGCAATACATGGACGGCCTGATCACCCAGGGCGAGAAGTACAACAAGGTCGTGGACGCCTGGTCGAAGTGTAACGACAAGGTCACCGAGGCCATGATGTCCAACATCAGCCAAGCGGGCCTGGATGCGGACGGCGCCGAGATGGAGCCCAATTCCGTCTACATGATGGCCCATTCCGGCGCGCGGGGGTCCGTGACGCAGATGAAGCAGCTCGGCGGGATGCGCGGCCTGATGGCCAAGCCGAACGGCGACATCATCGAGACGCCGATCATCTCGAACTTCAAGGAAGGTCTGACCGTGCTGGAGTACTTCAACTCCACCCACGGCGCGCGGAAGGGTCTGTCGGACACGGCGCTCAAGACGGCGAACTCGGGCTATCTGACGCGGCGTCTCGTAGACGTGGCGCAGGACTGCATCGTCCGGCTGGACGATTGCGGGACCGACAAGGCCATCACCGCGTCCGCCGCCGTCAATGACGGCGAGGTTGTGGCGTCCTTGGCCGAGCGGATCCTCGGTCGCGTCAGCGCCGACGATGTCGTCAAGCCGGGCACCGACGAGGTCGTCTGCAAGGCGGGCGAGCTGATCGACGAACGTCGCGCCGATATCATCGAGGCGGCGGGCGTCGCCACCATGCGGATCCGCTCGCCCCTGACCTGCGAAGCGGAAGAGGGCGTCTGCGCGGCCTGTTACGGGCGCGATCTCGCCCGTGGCACCAAGGTGAACCTCGGCGAGGCGGTGGGCATCATCGCCGCCCAGTCGATCGGCGAACCGGGTACCCAGCTGACGATGCGGACGTTCCACATCGGCGGTGTGGCCCAGGGCGGGCAGCAATCGTTCATGGAGGCTTCGGCCGCCGGAACGGTGGAGTTCCGCAACGCCAACGTTCTGACCAATTCGGTCGGGCAGGTTCTCGTGATGGCGCGCAACATGCAGGTCGTCATCGTCGACGCGGCGAACGAGGAACTGGCGAGCCACAAGCTCGGTTACGGCACGACCCTCCACGTACAGGAGGGACAGAAGATCGAGCGAGGCGACAAGCTCTTCGAATGGGACCCGTTCACGCTTCCGATCATCGCCGAGACGGATGGCAAGGCGAAGTTCGTCGATCTCTACGCGGGCATCTCCGTCCGGGACGAGACCGACGACGCCACCGGCATGACCCAGAAGATCGTGTCCGACTGGCGCTCCGCCCCCAAGGGCAACGAGCTCAAGCCGGAGGTCATCCTCGCGGATGCCGAGGGCGAGCCCGTGCGCAACGAGGCCGGCAATCCGATCACGTACCCGATGTCGGTGGACGCGATCCTGTCGGTCGAGGACGGGCAGATGCTCGCACAGGGCGATGTCGTCGCCCGGATCCCGCGCGAGGGCGCCAAGACCAAGGACATCACGGGCGGTCTGCCGCGCGTGGCGGAACTGTTCGAGGCGCGCCGTCCCAAGGACCACGCGATCATCAACGAGGCCGACGGCACGGTGAAGTTCGGCAAGGACTACAAAAACAAGCGCCGGATCACCGTCGAGCCCTCGGACGAAAGTCTCGAGCCGATCGACTATATGGTGCCGAAGGGCAAGCACATCCCGGTAGCCGAGGGCGACTTCGTCCAGCGCGGCGACTACATCATGGATGGCAATCCCGCGCCCCATGACATCCTGCGCATCCTCGGGGTGGAGGCGCTTGCCGACTACCTCATCGACGAGGTGCAGGACGTCTATCGGCTCCAGGGCGTGAAGATCAACGACAAGCACATCGAGGTGATCGTTCGCCAGATGCTCCAGAAGTGGGAGATCCTCGACAGCGGCGACACGACGCTGCTGAAGGGGGAGCATGTCGACAAGGCCGAACTGCAGGAGGCGAACGCGAAGGTCGAGAAGCGCGGGGACCGTCCGGCCCAGGCGGAGCCGATCCTGCTCGGGATCACCAAGGCGTCGCTGCAGACCCGGTCCTTCATCTCCGCCGCCTCCTTCCAGGAGACGACGCGGGTACTCACGGAGGCGAGCGTGCAGGGCAAGCGCGACAAGCTGGTGGGCCTCAAGGAGAACGTCATCGTGGGTCGCCTGATCCCGGCGGGCACCGGTGGCGCGACCCAGGAGATGCGCGCCATCGCCACCGCGCGCGACAGCGTCGTCATCGAGGAGGCGCGGGCCGAGGCCGAGAAGGCCGCAGCCCTCGCCGCCCCGACGGAGAGCCCCGACGATGTGTTCGGAACCTCCACGATGGTCGAGGAAACCGAGGAGGAGTGACCGCCACCCGCCTCTGAAGAAGGGCCCCGCCGGAGCGATCCGACGGGGCCTTTTCTCTTAATGGACCCTTCTCCACCAGCGCCGCGCGCCACCAAAGTCCCGGCCCAACGCTTCGCCTCAGACGCCGATCTCGTAGTGCCGGATGAAATCCGGGTCCGGGGTCACGCCGATTCCGGGGCCGTCGGGAATGGCCACCCGGCCATTATTGCGCGCGACCTGACCCCGGATATCCAGCGGCTCGGCCAGCAATTCGTCGCGAAACCTGTTCTCTGTCGTGTCGAATTCCAGCATCGGCTCCCATGGGTGCAGCCCGCCCGGCAGTGGCGGCATCGCGGCCAGCAATTGCAGGTTCGTGGCGACCGCCACGGCCGATCCCCAGACATGGTTCACCACCGGTGTGAAATGCGCGTGGCAGAGCGCCAGCACCCGCAGATATTCGGAGATGCCCCCCAATGCGCAGACCTCCGGCTGCGCGATGTCCAGTCCCCGCGCCTCCAGCAGGGCGCGCCAGCCCCAGCGGTTGAACTCGATCTCCCCACCGGAAATGTTGACGCGCAGCCCCGCGCGCAATTCGCGGTAGCCGTCCAGATCCTCGGGCGCCACCGGCTCCTCGAACCAGTAGGGGTCGAACTCCTCCATTGCCCGGCCGACATAGAAAGCGTCGGATGTGGTGTAGCAATGGTTGGCATCCACCATGAAACGGAAGTCGTCGCCGACGCCCCGGCGCACCGCCTCGATCAGGCGGACATCCTTCCGGGGGCCGAGGCCGACCTTCATCTTGGCAGCGAGAAACCCCATATCCCTGATTGCCGCCGCCTCGTCCGCGAATCGTGCAACGAGGTTGTCCACGCCTTCGGGCCGCAGCATCATGCCGTATCCGTAGGCCGCAACGGAACTGCGATGCGCGCCGCCGATCAGCTTGTGGATCGGCTGGCCCATCGCCTTTCCCGCGATATCCCACATCGCGATATCGACGCCCGACAGCGATTGCAGCGGCATCCCCTTCTGCCCGTGATCGCGCATCAGGTTGTAGACCTTGTGCCAGATCACATCCCGGTCGAGTGGGTCCATGCCCAGCACCATCGGCCGGATCACTCCCTCGACGATGCCCTTGTTGGCCAGCGCGATATCGCCCGCCCCGAAGCACTCGCCCCAGCCCGTGATCCCCTCGTCGGTCGTCACTTCGACCAGATGCGCCGTCCGTTTGGAATAATATTGCTGCGAATAGCCGAGCTCTTCGGGCATGTCGCATTGCAGCACATGGCTGCGGATATCCACGATTTTCATGGCGGGTTCCGTCCTCCGGTGCAGGCGATTTTGTCACGGCGCGGAAGCAGATCACCGCAGGAGGAGGAGAACGTCTCGAACCGGGTCTGTCCAGCCCGCGACGGGTGGCCCGGGCGGTATGTCCCGATGGTGATAAGGCAGGGCGCGCATGGCAACCGCGATCATCGTCCGTAAGGCTTCGGCCTTCGCCGGCCCTTGGCACCGCTGGGAAAGAGCGTCCGACCGCGTGACGGACCGATACACCGCAATGGCGACGGTAAGTCACGGCATGACCGGGATGCGGTCCCGCCGGAAGCGCCCGGCTCAGCGGGCCATTTGCGGTGCGAGGGCGAACATCGCCGATCCGAGGAGGCCCAGCGTGCCGAGCAGCCAGTATGCGAAGAGCGCCGCCAGAACCGAGCCGCCGCCGATGAGGATGGTTCCTGCGCCGAGGAGGCCGAGGACCATGCCGATGAGAAGATGTGCAAGTATCATGGCGCCCGTCTGATCCTGAAATCGGGCGGAAATCCGGCAACATTCTGGCGCGCCGACCTCGAAGTATATCGACTTTTAGACAGCGTCCGCGGGGCCTTTGCAGCCGGGTGGCTTAACGATGCGCGATCTCCATCACGCCCGGGTCCCCGACTGCCACGCGCCGCCGCGTCGCTTGCCGGATGCAGACATCCGTGACAGCACGGTGCCATGATTTCCCAACGCCGCCCCCGCCGGTTCCGATGACCGACAATCTCCGCGGAGCGACGTTCATGATGGTGTCGATGGCGACCTTCACCCTCAACGACGCGTGCATGAAGTATCTCGCTCAAGGATTGCCCACGTTTCAGGTCGTGTTCCTGCGCGGTCTCGGCGTCACGCTCCTGATCGCGGTGCTGGCCCATTTCACCGGGGCGCTGCGCAAGCCCATCCCCCGCGCCGACCTGCCCGCGGTGATCGGCAGGTCGCTGGCCGAGGTCGCGGCCTTCCTGCCGTTCATCATCGCCCTGACGCACATGCCCCTCGCCAACATCACCGCGATTCTTCAGGCGCTGCCGCTCATGATCACGGCGGCGGGCGCGCTCCTGCTGGGCGAGCGGGTCGGCTGGCGCCGCTGGACCGCCATCGCGGTCGGCTTCGCGGGCGTCCTGCTGATCGTGCGTCCGGGGACCGAGGGCTTCAACCAATGGTCGCTCCTGGCCCTCCTGTCGGTAATCATCATCACTGCCCGCGACCTCATCACCCGCCGCCTGTCCCCGGCCGTGCCCAGCCTAAAGGTCGCCATCTTCACTGCCGCGGGCGTCACCATCCTCGGCCTCCTCCTGTCCCTGCGCGATCCCTGGGCGATGCCGGAAGCGGGGCAGGGGGGACTGATCGTCGTGGCCAGCGTCTTCGTCATGGGCGGCTATCTCTTCTCGATCATGGCGATGCGCTCGGGCGAGATCGCGGTGGTCACGCCGTTCCGCTACACCGCGATGGTCTGGGGCCTCTTGCTGGGGCTGGTGGTGTTCGGCGAATGGCCCCGGCCGCTCACCCTGCTCGGGGCGGCCATGGTGGTGGGTACGGGGCTCTACACCCTTTGGCGGGAAACCCGGGCGCCGATGCCGCGACCTGCGGGTCCGGAATGACCATCATCCACCCGTGCATACGTTTGTCATACGAATAGGCATACGAATGTCATACGAACTCCCGGGCAACCCACTACCCCCCCCGGGGTCGCGTTGACACCCCCGGGTGATTCCCTTAATGGGGGCGCAATTCGGTCCGGACGCTCGTCGTCCGGGTCCGGCACGCCAGAACCGTCGGTCACGATCCGGGATAGTGCTTCCCGCTTCCTCTGTCGCATCACCGCATCGTCCAGGTCGGAATTCCGGGCGGATGCGGGTCTTCGGTTTTGTCTGTCGGGTGCCGGACACGCCTTTGAACGAGAACGGAAAAGATCGACATGCCCACCATCCAGCAGCTGATCCGCAAACCGCGTCAGCCCAAGGTCAAACGCTCCAAGTCGCAGCACCTCGAAGGCTGCCCGCAGAAGCGCGGCGTCTGCACGCGTGTCTACACCACGACGCCGAAGAAGCCGAACTCGGCCATGCGGAAGGTCGCCAAAGTGCGCCTGACCAACGGGTTCGAGGTCATCAGCTACATCCCGGGCGAGAGTCACAACCTCCAGGAGCACAGCGTCGTGCTGATCCGCGGCGGCCGCGTCAAGGACCTTCCCGGCGTGCGCTACCACATCCTGCGCGGTGTGCTCGACACGCAAGGCGTCAAGGATCGTCGCCAGCGCCGCTCCAAGTACGGCGCCAAGCGTCCGAAGTGATTTAGCCGTCATCCCCGCAGCGTGCGGGGATCTCCATCCATCGAGGTCCTCGGGCACAGCTCCGGGGATGGCCGGAAAAGAAGAGAGTCCGAGATGTCCCGTCGCCACGCCGCAGAAAAGCGCGAAGTCCTTCCCGATGCAAAGTTCGGGGACAAGGTGCTGACAAAGTTCATGAATAATCTGATGATAGACGGCAAGAAGGCCGTCGCCGAGCGCATCGTGTACAACGCGATGGATCGGGTCGAGGGCAAGCTGAAGCGCTCGCCGATCGAGGTCTTCACCGAGTCGCTCGAGAACATCAAGCCTTCGGTCGAGGTGCGCTCCCGCCGGGTTGGCGGCGCCACCTATCAGGTGCCCGTCGAGGTTCGCCCCGAGCGTCGCGAGGCGCTGGCCATCCGCTGGCTCATCAAGGCCGCCCGTGCCCGCAACGAGAACACCATGGAGGAGCGTCTGGCAGGCGAGCTGATCGACGCCGTCCAGTCCCGCGGCTCCGCCGTCAAGAAGCGGGAAGACACCCACAAGATGGCCGACGCGAACAAGGCGTTCAGCCACTACCGCTGGTGATTTCCGCACCTATCTGACGATAGAATACGGGGGCCCGTCCGGGGCCTCCGAACCCGTTTTACCCTCCATCTGAGGACCCCTGACATGGCCCGCGACTATCCCCTCAAGCGCTACCGCAACTTCGGCATCATGGCGCATATCGATGCCGGCAAGACGACCTGCTCGGAGCGGATCCTGTTCTATACCGGCAAGTCCCACAACATCGGCGAGGTGCATGACGGCGCCGCCACGATGGACTGGATGGAGCAGGAGCAGGAGCGCGGGATCACCATCACCTCCGCCGCGACCACGACCTTCTGGCAGCGTCAGGAAGAGCCCACCGCCGATGCGACGTCCGACACCAAGTACCGGATGAATATCATCGACACGCCCGGTCACGTGGACTTCACCATCGAGGTCGAGCGCTCGCTCGCCGTGCTCGATGGGGCCGTCGCCGTGCTGGATGCCAATGCCGGTGTGGAGCCGCAGACCGAGACCGTCTGGCGTCAGGCCGACCGCTACAAGGTTCCGCGGATCGTGTTCGTCAACAAGATGGACAAGATCGGCGCGGACTTCTTCAACTGCGTCCGCATGATCCAGGACCGGACCGGGGCCACCCCCGCCCCGATCCAGATCCCGATCGGGGCGGAGACCGAGCTGGAAGGCATGATCGACCTCGTCACGATGGAGGAATGGGTCTGGCAGGGCGAGGATCTGGGCGCGTCCTGGATCAAGCAGCCGATCCGCGACAGCCTCAAGGCGCAGGCCGACGAATGGCGCGCCAAGCTTATCGAGACCGCGGTCGAGATGGACGACGAGGCGATGGAGAACTACCTTATGGACGGCGCCGAGCCGGACATCGACACACTCCGCAGCCTGATCCGCAAGGGCACGCTGGCCATCAAGTTCATCCCCGTCCTGTGTGGCTCCGCGTTCAAGAACAAGGGCGTGCAGCCGCTTCTGAACGCCGTCATCGACTACCTGCCGTCCCCGATGGATGTGGTCGATTACATGGGCTTCAAGCCCGGCGACGAGGACGAGGTCCGCAACATTCCGCGCCGCGCGGACGACGACATGCCGTTCTCCGGGCTCGCCTTCAAGATCATGAACGATCCGTTCGTGGGCTCCCTGACGTTTACCCGGATCTATTCGGGCAAGCTCAAGAAGGGTGACACGATGCTCAACTCCACCAAGGGGAAGAAGGAGCGCGTGGGCCGGATGATGATGATGCACTCGATCAACCGTGAGGAGATCGAGGAGGCATGGGCCGGCGACATCATTGCGCTGGCGGGTCTCAAGGACACGACCACGGGCGACACGATCTGCGATCCGAACGATCCGGTCGTACTGGAGACGATGACCTTCCCCGATCCGGTCATCGAGATCGCGGTCGAGCCGAAGACGAAGGCCGACCAGGAGAAGATGTCCCAGGGCCTCCAGCGTCTTGCGGCCGAGGATCCGTCCTTCCGCGTCGAGACCGACATCGAGTCCGGGCAGACCATCATGAAGGGGATGGGTGAACTTCACCTCGACATCCTGGTCGACCGTCTCAAGCGGGAATTCAAGGTCGAGGCCAATATCGGCGCGCCGCAGGTGGCCTACCGCGAGACCATCGACCGCGAGGCCGAGCACACCTACACCCATAAGAAGCAATCGGGTGGGTCCGGTCAGTTCGCCGAGGTGAAGATGATCATCACTCCGACCGAGCCCGGTGAGGGTTTCTCCTTCGAGAGCAAGGTCGTCGGCGGCAACGTCCCCAAGGAATACATTCCCGGGGTCGAGAAGGGTGTTCGATCGGTCATGGATTCCGGGCCGCTGGCGGGCTTCCCGGTGATCGATTTCAAGGTCGCGCTGATCGACGGCAAGTTCCACGACGTTGACTCCTCGGTCCTCGCTTTCGAGATCGCGGCGCGCGCCTGGATGCGCGAAGCGATGAAGAAGGCGGGCGCAAAGCTGCTCGAGCCGATCATGAAGGTCGAGGTCATCACGCCGGAGGACTATACCGGCGGCATCATCGGCGACCTGACCTCGCGTCGCGGTCAGATCAACGGGCAGGACACGCGCGGCAACGCTATCGCGATCGACTGTTTCGTGCCGCTGGCCAACATGTTCGGCTATATCAATACGCTGCGGTCGATGTCTTCGGGTCGCGCGAACTTCTCGATGCAGTTCGACCATTACGAGCCCGTGCCGCAGAACATCTCGGAAGAGATTCAGAAGAAATACGCATAATCGGTATGGCGGGAGTTGGCGGGTAAATCCGCCATAGGCCCCGCCCTACCCATCCCATAGGGCGGGGACGACCCCGCCATCCCCCAGACAGAGGAGACCTTCCCATGGCGAAGGCGAAATTTGAGCGTAACAAGCCGCATGTGAACATCGGCACGATTGGTCATGTCGATCACGGGAAGACGACGCTGACGGCTGCGATCACGAAGTATTTCGGTGATTTCAAGGCGTATGACCAGATCGACGGTGCGCCCGAGGAGAAGGCCCGCGGGATCACGATTTCGACGGCGCATGTGGAATACGAGACCGAGGCGCGGCACTACGCCCATGTCGATTGCCCGGGCCACGCGGACTACGTCAAGAACATGATCACGGGTGCGGCGCAGATGGACGGCGCGATCCTGGTGGTGAACGCGGCGGACGGCCCGATGCCGCAGACGCGCGAGCACATCCTGCTGGGTCGCCAGGTCGGCATCCCCGAGATGGTCGTCTACATGAACAAGGTCGATCAGGTCGACGACGAGGAGCTTCTGGAGCTCGTCGAGATGGAGATCCGCGAGCTTCTGTCGAAGTACGAGTACGACGGCGACAACATTCCCGTGATCCCGGGCTCGGCGCTGGCGGCGATGGAGGGGCGCGATCCGGAGATCGGCGAGGAGAGCATCCGCAAGCTGATGGCGGCGGTGGACGAGTTCATCCCGACGCCGGCGCGGGCGGTGGACCAGCCGTTCCTGATGCCGGTGGAGGACGTGTTCTCGATCTCCGGGCGGGGCACGGTGGTGACGGGCCGGGTCGAGCGCGGCGTGATCAACGTGGGCGACGAGATCGAGATCGTGGGCATCCGCGACACGAAGAAGACGACCTGCACGGGTGTGGAGATGTTCCGCAAGCTCCTGGATCGCGGCGAGGCGGGCGACAATATCGGCGCGCTGCTGCGGGGCGTGGAGCGTGAAGGCGTGGAGCGGGGGCAGGTGCTGTGCAAGCCCGGCTCGGTGAAGCCGCACACGAAGTTCGAGGCGGAGGCGTACATCCTGACGAAGGAAGAGGGCGGTCGCCACACGCCGTTCTTCGCGAATTACCGCCCGCAATTCTACTTCCGGACGACGGATGTGACGGGCACGGTGATGCTGGCCGAGGGCACGGAGATGGTGATGCCCGGGGACAACGTGTCGTTCGGCGTGGAGCTGATCGCGCCGATCGCGATGGAGCAGGGCCTGCGCTTCGCGATCCGCGAAGGCGGCCGCACCGTCGGCGCCGGCGTGGTCAGCAAGATCCTCGACTGAGACGCGTCCCCCCGGGGGGCGGACCCACACGAACCTGCAAGGGCCCCGGACGGGGCCCTTGTCGCGTCGGGATGTCAGTTGTTGGGAATGATCGCCTCGATCCGGCCCTTCTTCTGAACGTCTTTGTCGTCGGACTCGACGATCTGCTTGATGGTGGCGATCTGACCGATGGTCAGGTCCTCGAAGATTCCATCGGAATGTCCAGCTGCGCGAAATCGTTGGTCAGCTCGGTCTGCAAGATGTCGTAGCCCTGACCCATCGACCGGGCGTCGGCGGCGATGCCGGTCAGGCTGAGCGCGGCGGCGATGGCAATGGCGATGAAGGTCTTCATGGTATTCTCCCGAGTTGAAACAGGAGGCGCGTTCCGGCCCATCCGGACGCTCGCCCCGGTCCCTGTCGACACCGTTTCAGCCTTCACATTCACCCGACGAAACCGGGTGGTGACGCAGCCGTGACTTGTCCCGGACCCCCTGTGAACCGCACGCCCTGAACTGAAACGGAATACCACGCGCAAAGACCTTCCAAATCCCTTGGCCCTCGGGGTTGCGCCCCACTGCGACTTGGGCTATCCGCGCGTCTTCACGGACGGGGTTCCAGTTGCGACTCCGTGTCCGTCCGGGTTCGATGAGGCGGCAGGATGGTCCTGTCCCCTCCTCTCAACTCGAACGACCGGCCTCCCCTCCGCGGGATGCGTCGGCCTGTCAGGCGAATGACATGAAAAGCCAGAATATCCGGATCCGGCTCAAGGCGTTCGATTATCGCGTCCTGGATGCCAGCACCCAGGAAATCGTCAACACCGCCAAGCGCACCGGCGCCCAGGTTCGCGGGCCGATCCCGCTGCCGAACAAGATCGAGAAATTCACCGTCCTGCGCGGTCCGCATATCGACAAGAAGTCGCGCGACCAGTGGGAGATCCGCACGCATAAGCGGATGCTCGACATCGTCGATCCGACACCGCAGACCGTGGACGCGCTGATGAAGCTCGACCTCGCCGCGGGCGTCGACGTGCAGATTTCGGTCTGAGGAGGGCATAGAGATGATGCGTTCCGGAGTGATCGCGAAGAAGGTGGGCATGACCCGCATCTTCCAGGAGGACGGGCGGCAGGTTCCCGTCACCGTGCTGCAGCTCGACGGCCTTCAGGTCGTAGGCCAGCGCACCACCGACAAGCACGGCTACACCGCCGTCCAGCTTGGCGCAGGCACCGCCAAGGCCAAGCGCACGAGTCAGGCGATGCGCGGCGTCTACAAGGCTGCGGGCGTCGAGCCCAAGCGCAAGATCGTCGAGTTCCGTGTTGATCAGGACGCGCTGATCGAGGTCGGCGAGGAAATCATCGCCGACCATTACTTCGAGGGTCAGTACGTCGACGTCTCGGGGACGAGCATCGGCAAGGGCTTCCAGGGCGCGATGAAGCGCTGGAACTTCAAGGGCCTTCGCGCGTCGCACGGTGTGTCGATCAGCCACCGGTCGCATGGCTCCACCGGCCAGTGCCAAGACCCTGGCAAGGTGTTCAAAGGCAAGAAGATGGCCGGTCACATGGGCGCCGCCCGGGTGACGACACAGAACCTTCAGGTCATCCGCACGGATACCGACCGCGGCCTGATCATGGTCAAGGGCGCCGTTCCCGGTTCCAAAGGCGGCTGGGTCACGGTCAAGGATGCGGTCAAGAAGCCGTTCCCCGACAGTGCCATCGTTCCCGCCGCTTTGCGGTCCGCCGCCGCCGAAGCCGCGCGCCAGGCCGACGAGGCCGCCGCCGCCGCCGAGGCCGAGACCAAGGCCGCCGAGGAGGCGCTGGCTGCCGAGCAGGCCGCCGCAGAGGCCGCCGCGTTGAAGGCTGCCGAAGAGGAGATCGCCGAGGAGAAGTCGGATACCGACAATTCCGACGCCGAGAAGAAGGAAGGTGACGCATGAAACTCGACGTCATCAAGATGGACGGTTCCGCCGCCGGATCGGTCGAACTGAACGACGATCTGTTCGGCCTCGAACCTCGCCGGGACATCCTGTTCCGCGTCGTCCGCTGGCAGCGCAACAAGGCGCAACAGGGGACCCACAAGGTCAAGACGCGGTCGGAGGTCAACTATTCGACCAAGAAGATCGTGCGTCAGAAGGGGTCCGGCGGCGCACGCCACGGCTCCCGCAAGGCGCCGATCTTCCGCGGGGGCGGCGTCTACAAGGGTCCGACGCCCCGCAGCCACGCCCACGAGTTGACCAAGAAGGTTCGCCGCATGGGTTTGCTGCACGCGCTGAGCGCCAAGGCGCAGGCCGGCAAGATCGTCATCCTGGATGCGGCAAGCGTCGAGGGCGGCAAGACGTCCGCCTTGGCCAGGCAGGTCAAGGATCTCGGCTGGAAGCGTGTGCTCGTGATCGACGGCGCATCGGTCGACGAGACCTTCGCGCAGGCCGCGCGCAATCTCGACAACGTGGACGTTCTGCCGTCAATGGGCGCGAACGTCATGGACATCCTGAAGCGTGACACGCTCGTGCTCACGAAGGCGGGTGTCGAGGCCTTGGAGGCTCGGTTGAAATGAACACCTATGACGTGATCCGAAAGCCGATCATCACCGAGAAGGCGACCATGGCGAGCGAGGCCAATGCCGTCGTGTTCGAAGTGGCGATCGACGCCAACAAGCCGCAGATCAAGTCCGCGATCGAGGAATTGTTCGGCGTGAAGGTGAAGGCGGTCAACACCTCCATCACCAAGGGCAAGTCCAAGCGGTTCCGGGGTCAGCTCGGCCGCCGCAAGGACGTCAAGAAAGCCTATGTGACGCTCGAAGAGGGCAACACGATCGACGTGACCACGGGTCTCTGACCATCCGGCGTACCGGTCCCGATCTTCGGGGCCGGTCGCCTCTCACCGGGGACCTTCGGGGCCCTTCATCCTGCGCGGGAACAGCCCGCGCGCCACAACGGAAGACAGGTAACATGGCACTCAAGTCGTACAAGCCGACGACGCCGGGCCAGCGTGGGCTGGTTCTGATCGACCGTTCGGAGCTGTGGAAAGGCCGTCCTGTGAAGGCCCTCGTCGAGGGTCTGAGCAAGAACGGCGGACGCAACAACACCGGACGGATCACGATGCGCCGTAAGGGCGGGGGCGCCAAGCGTCTCTATCGGATCGTCGATTTCAAACGCAACAAGCTGGACGTTCAGGCGAATGTGGAGCGGATCGAATACGACCCGAACCGCACTGCCTTCATCGCTCTGATCCGCTACACAGACGGGGAGCAGGCCTATATCCTAGCGCCCCAGCGTCTGGCCGTCGGCGACCGCGTCGTGGCCAGCCAGAAGGCGGACATCAAGCCCGGCAACGCGATGCCGTTCCAGGGCATGCCCATCGGCACGATTGTTCACAACATCGAACTGAAGCCCGGCAAGGGCGGTCAGATCGCGCGCGCCGCGGGCACCTACGCCCAGTTCGTCGGTCGTGACGGCGGCTACGCCCAGCTTCGCCTCAGCTCCGGCGAACTTCGCCTCGTCCGGCAGGAATGCATGGCGACGGTTGGCGCGGTCTCGAACCCCGACAACTCGAACCAGAACCTCGGCAAGGCGGGTCGCAACCGGCACAAGGGCATCCGCCCGAGCGTCCGCGGCGTCGTCATGAACCCGATCGATCACCCGCATGGCGGTGGCGAGGGCCGGACGTCGGGTGGTCGCCACCCGGTCACGCCCTGGGGCAAGCCGACTAAGGGTGCGCGCACCCGCAACAAGAACAAGGCGTCCAGCCGACTGATCGTTCGGTCGCGTCACGCCCGCAAGAAAGGCCGCTGATATGAGCCGCTCCGTCTGGAAAGGGCCTTTCGTGGACGCATTCGTCCTCAAGAAGGCCGAAGCCGCCCGGGAATCCGGTCGCAACGAGGTCATCAAGATCTGGTCGCGCCGCTCCACCATCCTGCCGCAATTCGTCGGACTGACCTTCGGCGTCTATAACGGTCACAAGCACATCCCGGTGAACATCTCCGAGGACATGATCGGTCAGAAGTTTGGGGAATATTCCCCGACCCGTACCTATTACGGGCATTCGGCCGACAAGAAAGCCAAGAGGAAGTAAGCCATGGGCAAGGAAAAGAATCCCCGCCGCGTGGCCGACAACGAGGCTATGGCGAAGCTGCGCTCCCTGCGCACCTCGCCCCAGAAGCTTAACCTCGTGGCCGCCATGATCCGTGGTAAGAAGGTGGAGAAGGCATTGTCCGATCTCACCTTCTCGAAGAAGCGGATCGCAATCGACGTTCGCAAGTGCCTGCAATCGGCCATTGCGAACGCCGAGAACAACCATAACCTCGATGTCGACGAACTGGTCGTCGCCGAGGCTTGGGTCGGAAAGAACCTGACCATGAAGCGCGGTCGCCCCCGGGCCCGCGGGCGTTTCGGCCGGATCATGAAGCCCTTCGCGGAGCTGACGATCCTTGTGCGGCAGAATGAGGAGCAAGCCTGATGGGTAACAAGGTCAACCCGGTCGGAATGCGGCTCCAGGTGAACCGCACCTGGGACAGCCGCTGGTACGCCGACACCAAGGATTACGGCAATTTGCTGCTCGAGGACCTGCGCATGCGCAAGTTTATCGAGGAGGAGTGCAAGCAGGCCGGCATCAGCCGCGTGATCATCGAACGTCCGCACCGCAAGTGCCGCGTCACGGTTCACACGGCGCGCCCGGGCGTCATCATCGGCAAGAAGGGCGCCGATATCGAGGTCCTGCGCAAGAAGCTCGCGGCCATGACCGACAGCGAACTGCACCTCAACATCGTCGAGGTCCGCAAGCCGGAGCTCGATGCGGCGCTGGTCGGCGAGAGCATCGCCCAGCAGCTGGAGCGGCGCGTCTCGTTCCGTCGCGCGATGAAGCGGTCGGTGCAGAACGCCATGCGGATGGGTGCCTTGGGCATCCGGATCAACATGGCGGGACGGCTCGGCGGCGCGGAAATCGCGCGGACCGAATGGTATCGCGAGGGTCGGGTGCCGCTTCATACGCTGCGCGCCGATATCGACTACGCCCATAGCGAGGCCAAGACGCCTTACGGCATTGTCGGCATCAAGGTCTGGATCTTCAAGGGTGAGATCATGGAGCACGATCCCGCCGCGCGGGACCGTAAGGCCCAGGAATTGCAGGACGGTCCGACCCCTCGGGGTGCCGGTGGCCGTCGGGACGATCGCCCGCGCGGCGACCGTCGGCGCTAGGAGTATTGAGCCATGATGCAACCGAAACGGACGAAGTTCCGCAAGCAGTTCAAGGGCCGGATCAGCGGCGAGGCGAAGGGCGGGTCGGACCTGAACTTCGGCACCTACGGCCTCAAGGCAACGCAGCCGGAGCGGGTCACCGCCCGGCAGATCGAGGCCGCCCGCCGGGCCATGACGCGTCACATGAAGCGTCAGGGTCGCGTCTGGATCCGGATTTTCCCTGATCTGCCCGTTACTTCCAAGCCCACCGAGGTTCGGATGGGCAAGGGCAAGGGCTCGGTCGATTACTGGGCCTGCAAGGTCAAGCCCGGCCGGGTGATGTTCGAGATCGACGGCGTGACCGAGGTCGTCGCGCGCGAGGCGCTGCGTCTCGCGGCGATGAAACTGCCGATCAAGACGCGGACCGTGGTGCGCGAAGACTGGTAGGTCCCGCCCCCCGTGCCATCGGAGAGGCCCCCGCCCCGGCGGGGGCTTTTTCACGTTTCGGGGTATGTCGGGACGGACGGTTTCACATTTTGTACAATTCCTCCGACGTCCCGCGTAGCCTCCCATAGGCACGCGCCCCAGATACGGACCCGCCACAATGGCCGACATCGCCTCCCTCTTCGTGACCCGCCTCTACCGCGCCGCCCTGTCGGAGCATGGGCCCGGGATCGATCCCGGGGAGCTGGAGGCGTCGTGCCTGTCGATTGCGGAGGATGACGAGGCCGGGCAGGCCTGGTGCGAGGAGAACCGGTTTCCCGGCTATACCAGCTACGCCTCGCTCGGCGATCTCGCCTGGCGGTTCCCGCAGTTCAAGGATCTGGTCCGCGCGCTCGACGGCCATGTCGCCGCCTTCGCCGAGGATCTGGCCTTCGATCTGGATGGCCGGAAGCTCAGGCTCGACTCGCTCTGGATCAACATCCTGCCGGGCGGGGGAATCCATACCGGGCATCTGCACACCCATTCGGTGATCTCCGGGACGACCTATGTCGCGATGCCCGACGGCACGAGCGCGATCAAGTTCGAGGATCCGCGCCTGCCGATGATGATGGCCGCCCCTTTGCGCAAGTCCGACGCCCGCCGCAAGATGCGCACCTTCGTCTATATGGAGCCGGAGGTGGGAGATGTCCTCCTGTGGGAGAGCTGGTTGCGCCATGAGGTGCCGATGAACATGACCGACGAGGACCGCATTTCGGTGAGCTTCAATTACGGGTGGACGTGAGGGGTGGTTTGCCGAATGACCACGGCGGTCCTATTTTCGATGCAGGTGAGATAGACGCTGTCTCGTCGACCGATGGAGAGACGCCATGGACATACGCATCAAGCGTGAGAAGGGAGAGGGCGGCTGGCTCGCGCGGGATGCGCGGACCGGGCGTCTCGTCTCCGTGGCGACGGATAAGACTGATTCCTCCAATACCGAAGAGACAGAAGCAGTGGTGCAGCGGGTTTCCGACCGCCACCGCGCAGCGCTGGAGCGGCTGGTCGATCGCTGAATTCGCTTATCGGATCACCCTTGCCGATGCGCTCGCGGCGCATGACGAGGCGATGCGATACGGCGGCCGACCGGGCGTCGCCAATCTCTCGTTGATCGAGTCGGCCATCGGTCGCGCCTATTGCGGCTAATACGATGGGCTTGCGGAGATGGCGGCATCGCTTTTGGAGAGCATGGTGAAGAACCATGGCTTTACCGATGGCAACAAGCCGACGGCCTTCGTGACGGCGGTGATGTTCCTGCGGCTCAACGGGGTGATGTTCCGGCCGGAACCGGTGGAGGGTGTGCGGATGATGGAGGACCTGGCGCGGGATGCGGTGGGGGAGGCGGCGTTCGCGGAGTGGTTTGGGTGGGTGAGGAGCGGTGCGGCAACGCTAGATGCCGAACACCGACGTCAACACGAAGATCAACGGGCTTTCAAGAGCGTGAGTGTTGCAACGAATGGCTGGTAAGAACCAACACTATGTCTGGCAATTGCTCCAACGAGGTTTTGCTGACGAAGAATTTGGTGATCATCATTTGTGGGTCTACCGATCCGGAGAAAAGCCGAAAAGAACGGTTACCCGAAAGTTTGGTTGTGAGAGATCTTTTATGGACCGCAGGGGTCCAAGGCTGATACTAATATTACCGAGTTTGAGCAGAGCTTTCAGGGCGTAATACAATCCGCCCGGGCTGCTGAGAGTAAAAGTGTACTCGATCCAAATTTGATTGGACCGATCATTGCGAGCCTAGAGGCGAGAAGCTACTTCTTTCGCCAGGATTCTATCCGGTTGGGAAATATTCTCATGGGAGCACTGGAAGTCCACTTCAGGTCTCGGGTAAAGGTGAAACTTCTCCTCAAGAAATATCTAGAGAAGAACCCAGAAAAGATTATGGAGAGCATCGGCATACGCGAAGGTTCGCCGGAACTTGAGGGAGCAATCAGGGAATACTTGGACTGTAAGCTGCCAGAGCTCGTTGATAAGTTGCTAGATGACGGCGGTCTTGATCTTTCTATGCTGGAAGAAGTGAAAGGGTCTGTAGGAGAAATCGTCCGGACGGCCCAAATTGAAGCGCTGCAGTCCGATCTAGGACGTATGGAGCGAGTCAACCTCCACCTCCATCGAAAATACATCGTTCAATTATCAGGAGATGATAGGTTCATCCTTCCGGATACGGGATTGTGTTTCCTGAAGAAAGATGGCATTTCCCCGATGACCGCAAAGGGAGACGTTGTAGATGAAGTTCTGTTCCCTATTTCGGATACTGTGCTAATTGTCGGTACAAAATCAGATCCGATAACTAGATCCGTTAGATCCACAAACCGTCTGCTTGCCGTCTACTCTTATCAAGGTTTCGCAAGCCGAAGCGAAGGGGAGGCGACGTTCTGTTTGCGGGGTAGGATCGGGAAGCACGCAGAAACTATTTAAGAATTGAGTTAAACAAGCTTCTTAGTTTCAAATCGCTCCTCGCAAGTATTGGGTAGTCTGCATCTCGAACGATTGACCCCGCCACACCCCCTTGCGCCCCCCCGGAACCTCGTCTATGCGGCCCCTCTACCGTTGATCTCCACCGGAATCAGGGTGACCCGCCGCTTGGGTGGGGCCCTCCGGTGATGTTGCAAAGGAACAGGCGATGAACGCCAGCGATATGCGATCCAAGACCCCGGACGAGCTGCGAACGCGGCTGACGGAGTTGAAGAAGGAAGCCTTCAACCTGCGCTTCCAGGCTGCCACCAGCCAGCTCGAGAACACCGCCCGGATCCGCGCCGTGAAGCGCGAGACGGCAAGGGTTCTCACGATCCTGAACCAGAAGGCGGCCGAAGCCGCGCAGTCGACCGAAGAGATGGGGGCCTGAGACCATGCCGAAGCGTATCCTGTCGGGGGTCGTCACCTCGTCCCAGAACGAGCAGACCGTCACCGTGTCCATCGAGCGCCGTTTCAAGCACCCGCTGCTGCAGAAGACGGTCCGGAAGTCCAAGAAGTACCGCGCCCACGACGAGACCAACCAGTACAAGGTCGGCGACACCGTGCGCATTCAGGAATGCCCGCCCAAGTCCAAGACGAAGCGGTGGGAAGTCATCGCGGAATAATCCGCACACGACATTCGAAACCCTGGGGAGACCGGCACGCATCGCCGCCCCAAAGGTCGGGAGACACCAATGATCCAGATGCAGACCAACCTCGATGTGGCTGACAACAGCGGCGCCCGCCGTGTTCAGTGCATCAAGGTCCTGGGCGGGTCCAAGCGGAAATACGCCTCCGTCGGCGACGTGATCGTCGTGTCGGTGAAGGAGGCCATTCCGCGGGGCCGCGTCAAGAAGGGCGACGTGCGCAAGGCCGTCGTCGTGCGCACCGCCAAGGAAGTGCGCCGCGACGACGGCACCGCGATCCGCTTCGACCGGAACGCCGCCGTGATCCTCAACAACAACAACGAGCCGATCGGCACCCGCATCTTCGGGCCGGTGGTTCGCGAATTGCGCGCGAAGAACTTCATGAAGATCATCTCGCTCGCGCCGGAGGTGCTGTGATGGCTGCCAAACTCCGCAAGGGCGACACGGTCGTCGTGCTGTCGGGCCGCGACGCGTCCAAGACCGGCGAGATCGTGTCCGTCGATCCCAAGGCGGGCAAGGCCGTGGTCGAGGGCGTGAACATGGCCGTCCGCCACACTCGCCAGAGCCAGGCGTCCCAGGGCGGGCGCGTGCCCAAGGCGCTGCCGATCGACCTGTCGAACCTGGCCATCGTCGATGGCAACGGCAAGGCGACCCGCGTCGGCTTCCGTGAGGAAGACGGCAAGAAGGTGCGCTTCGCCAAGACCACGGGAGACGTGATCTGATGCTCGATACCGAAAATTACACCCCGCGGCTGAAGTCGGTCTATGCCGACACGATCAAGCCCGCGATGAAGGAAGAGTTCGGCTACAAGAACGACATGCAGATCCCGCGTCTGGACAAGATCGTCCTGAACATCGGGTGCGGTGCCGAAGCCGTCCGGGACAGCAAGAAGGCCAAGTCGGCGCAGGACGACCTGTCCACCATCGCCGGCCAGCAGGCGGTCATCACCAAGGCCAAGAAGTCCATCGCGGGCTTCCGGGTCCGGGAAGACATGCCGCTGGGCACCAAGGTGACGTTGCGCGGCGCGCGGATGTACGAATTCCTCGACCGTCTGGTGACCATCGCGTTGCCCCGCGTCCGCGACTTCCGCGGCGTGAACGGCAAGAGCTTCGACGGCCGTGGCAACTACGCCATGGGCCTCAAGGAGCATATCGTGTTCCCCGAGATCAACTTCGACAAGGTCGACGAGGTCTGGGGCATGGACATCATCATCTGCACCACCGCCCACACGGACGGCGAGGCGAAGGCGCTGCTCAAGCACTTCAACCTCCCGTTCAACAGCTGAAGGACTGGAACATGGCAAAAGAATCCATGATCGAACGCCAGAAGAAGCGCGAGCGGCTGGTGAAGAAGTACGCCAGCAAGCGTGCGGAACTGAAGGCGATCGCGAGCGACAAGGACAAGCCGATGGAGGAGCGCTTCAAGGCGCGCCTGAAGCTGTCGGAACTGCCGCGCAACTCATCGCCCGTTCGTCTCAACAACCGCTGTCAGCTGACGGGTCGGCCGCGCGCCTATTACCGCAAGCTGAAGCTCAGCCGCATCATGCTGCGGGATCTCGCCAGCCAGGGAAAGATCCCCGGTATGGTCAAGTCCAGCTGGTAAGGGAGCACATCGAATGAACGATCCCATCGGCGACATGCTGACCCGCATCCGCAACGCTCAGATGCGCGGCAAGTCCAATGTCTCGACACCCGCCTCCAAGCTGCGGGCCCATGTGCTCGACGTGCTCGCGGACGAAGGATACATCCGCGGCTACGAAAGTTCCTCCGACCGTCAGGGCCACCCGACGCTCGAGATCGAGCTGAAGTACTACGAGGGCGTGCCGGTCATCCGCGAAGTGAAGCGGGTCTCCAAGCCCGGCCGCCGTGTGTATCTCGGCGTCGACAAGCTGCCATCGGTCCGTCAGGGCCTCGGCGTTTCCATCGTCTCCACCTCGCGTGGGGTCATGTCCGACCAAGCAGCACGTTCCGCCAATGTCGGCGGCGAAGTGCTCTGCACAGTCTTCTGAGGAGGGTAGAATGTCTCGTATCGGCAAACGACCCGTCGACCTGCCTTCGGGCGTCGAAGCCTCTGTTTCGGGCCAGACGATCTCGGTGAAGGGTCCCAAGGGCACCCGGCAGTTCACTGCGACCGACGACGTGTCCCTGGACGTGGCCGACGGTTCCGTCACCGTGACCCCGCGCGGCAAGTCCAAGCGGGCGCGCCAGCAATGGGGCATGTCGCGGACCATGGTCGAGAACCTCGTGACCGGCGTCACCGCCGGTTTCAAGAAGGAGCTGGAGATCACCGGCGTCGGCTATCGCGCGACCATGCAGGGCAACACGCTCAAGCTTGCGCTCGGCTATAGCCACGACGTGAACTTCGAGGTGCCCGAGGGCGTCACCGTCACCGCGCCCAAGCAGACCGAGATCACGGTCGAGGGCAACGATCGGCAACTCGTCGGCCAGGTCGCGGCCAACATCCGCGAGTGGCGGAGCCCGGAGCCCTACAAGGGCAAGGGGATCCGTTACAAGGGCGAGTATATCTTCCGCAAGGAAGGCAAGAAGAAGTAAGGACCAGTCAGATGGCAAACAGCAAACGGGATCTGTTCCTCAAGCGCCGCCTGCGCGTCCGGAACAAGCTTCGCAAGATGGCCGCCGGGCGTCCGCGCCTGTCGGTGCATCGCTCGAACAAGAACATCTCCGTCCAGGTGATCGACGACGTGCAGGGCGTGACTCTCGGCTTCGGCATCCACGCTCGACAAGGAGATCGGGCTTTCGGGTCAGAACAACGTCGAGGCGGCCGGCAAGGTCGGTGCGGCGATTGCCGAGCGGGCCAGGAAGGCGGGCGTGGAAGAAGTGTATTTCGACCGCGGCGGCTTCCTCTTTCACGGGAAGGTCAAGGCGCTTGCCGATGCCGCCCGCGAAGGCGGCCTGAAGTTCTGAAGACAGTGCGGGGAGCCCGTTCGGGGCTCCCTCGATGATCCGGGGGCGTTCGCCCACTGGGATCGGATTGGCGGCCCGCGGGGCCCGACGACAGGAGATGCCGCATGGCAGGACGTGACGACAACAGGGGTGGCGGCCGGGGCCGTGGCCGCGACGACAACCCGGAATTCGCCGACCGTCTGGTCGCGATCAACCGCGTGTCAAAGACCGTCAAGGGCGGCAAGCGCTTCGGCTTCGCGGCGCTCGTCGTCGTGGGCGACCAGAAGGGCCGCGTCGGCTTCGGCAAGGGCAAGGCCAAGGAGGTCCCCGAGGCCATCCGCAAGGCCACCGAGCAGGCCAAGCGCCAGATGATCCGCGTGGCGCTCCGCGACGGCCGCACCTTGCACCACGACATGCAGGGGCGCCACGGTGCGGGCAAGGTCGTCATGCGGACCGCGCCCGAAGGCACCGGGATCATCGCCGGTGGTCCGATGCGCGCCGTGTTCGAGATGCTGGGCATCAAGGACGTGGTGTCGAAGTCCATCGGCTCGCAGAACCCCTACAACATGATCCGCGCCACGCTGGACGGTCTCCAGAAGGAATCGTCGCCCCGCTCGGTCGCGCAGCGTCGCGGCAAGAAGGTCGCCGAGATCCTGCGCAAGGATGACGGTCCGAAGATGGACGGCGAACAGGCGCCCGTCGCCGAGGAGGCATGATCCATGGCTAAAACGATTGTCGTCAAGCAGATCGGCTCCCCGATCCGCCGCCCTGCCGACCAGCGCGCGACGCTGATCGGGCTGGGCCTGAACAAGATGCACCGCACGCGGGAGCTGGAGGACACGCCAAGCGTCCGCGGCATGGTCGCGAAGATCCCGCATATGGTGGAGATCATCGAGGAGAAGGGCTGAGCGCCTTTCGCTTCGTATGTGGCTTGTGATTTGAGCGCCCCGGTCGGAAACGGCCGGGGCGTTTTGATTTGTGGAATGTCGGCGAGAATCTAGTCCGACCCGTCCTCCTGCTCATCAATGAAGATCACCTTGCCGATGCGGGTGTTCAGGAGGCGGTCGCGGTGAAGGAGCATTCCGTCGGCGATATAGAGGGCGCGGACTTCGTAGGTGTCCACCTCCTCCGGGGTCGCCGGGTCGCGGAGGACCAGGGTCAGTTCGCCGGAATCTTCCGGGGTGACGAGGGCGAAGCGGTTCGGGTCGGCGCGTGCTTCCATATCGCGCAAGATCGCGACGACGAGCTCCGGGTCGGTGACCCGCTCGACCGCGAAGTAGCAGGCGCCTTCGTAGCCGCCGAGGGCGACGGCGGTCACCGATCCGGCGATGATGGTCGCGGGGGCGGTCACGACGGCGATGGCCGAGGCGAGGAAGCCGGATGCGCCGCTGACGAGGCCCGCCGCCGATCCGCTGGCAGCCGAGGTTCCGAGCATGGTCAGTCCGGACTTGGCGTGGACCAGCGTGTAGTGACCCACAGCATTGGCCGTGTTGACGGTCCCTTCGGCGAGGGTGGGGGCCATCCGGCCGAGGAGGCGGCTGGGCTTGTAGTCGCAGAGAGCCGCGGAGGCGGACGAGGCCGCAAGCGTTCCGATGAGGGAGAGCAGGACGGGTTTGAGGGGGAGGGGCATGGGACGCTGCTTTTCTGGCGGGGAATGTTCTGCTCCGGCATGTAGGTCGTTCCGATCCGCATTTGAACGCCTGCGGTCGGCGGGACCGGTGTGGGACCGAAACCGGCTCAGGGGATCGGTTTGCGTGCGGCTTTATCCGACCAGAGGGCAGCCGAGGGTCGACCGCAGGGCGTCCGCCAGTTCGTCCACCGTCTCCGTCGGGACGAACAGGCCGCCGGTTCGGTCGGACAGGCATTTCGCGACGGTGTCCCCGGCATATTCCTGCTGCTCCGGGCTGTCCCAGGCGAAGAAGTCGCGGGTGGCCTTGAAGCCGATGACGTGGATGGTGAGGTCGGCGGCGCCTGCGGAGAGGTGGCGGCCCAGGGCGCAGGGTGTGCCGCCGCAGGTTTCGTTGCCGTCGGTGACCAGTACGACGATGGCGGGGCGCGTCCGGTAGGAGAGAACCTCGGCGGCGCGCTCGACGGAGGTGGCGAGGGGCGTCAGGCCCGCGGGGCTCAGCGCCTCGATCTCGGCGATCACGCGGGATGCGGCCATGTCCACGGGCGGGAAGCGTACGGAGATGCCGGAACAGGCATCCGCGCCGCCCGGCCCGTAGGTGATGAGGCCGATGCGGCGGAACGGCGCCACATCCGGCAGGGCGCGGGCGACGGCCTTGCGGGCATCGACGATGCGGGTCGCGTCCTGAATGTCGAAGCCGATCTCGGTCATGGAGGCCGAACCGTCGAAGACGATCATGGCGTCGGTGGCGCAGGGGCTCTGCGCCGCGACGGGGATGGCGAGGACGCAGGCGAGCGCGGCCGCCGCGGTCGTGCCGAGACGTCCGTGCGTCTTGCGGTTCGGGGAAGCGGGGCGCACGGAAATCATGCAGCGAGCGTCGCAGCCGAAGGCCATGCGGGCAAGGCCGGGTCTTGAAGCGGGCGGGGGGGAGGTGTAGAGCCGCGCGGTGGCCCGAGGGCCATCCGAGGAATTGAAACGCCGCGTCCGCCCCATCATCGCTTCGGGGGTGCGTCCGGCAAGAGGAGAAGCGACATGAAACTCAACGACCTGCGCGACAATCCGGGCGCGACCCACAAGCCCAAGCGTGTCGGCCGCGGACCCGGTTCGGGAACGGGCAAGATGGGCGGACGCGGCATCAAGGGCCAGAAGTCCCGCTCCGGCGTGGCGATCAAGGGCTACGAGGGCGGGCAGATGCCGCTCTACCAACGTCTGCCGAAGCGCGGCTTCAACAAGCCGAACCGCAAGTCCTTCGCGGTGGTGAACCTGGGCAAGATTCAGGAATTCATCGACGCGGGCAAGCTCGACGCCGCCAACGTGACCGAAGATGCGATGGTCGAGAGCGGTCTGGTCCGGCGCAAGCTGGACGGCGTCCGGGTGCTGGGCAAGGGCGAGCTGACCGCGAAGGCCGCGATCACCGTGACCGGCGCGTCGAAGGGCGCGGTCGAGGCGGTGGAAAAGGCGGGCGGTTCGGTCACGCTTCCGGCGGTCGCCGCCGCGTGATCCGTCGCTGATTGCTTGTAGGCGGACGCGGGTCCGCTTACATGAATTCGAGGTTTCCTGAACGCCGCCCGCGGAGACGACCCTCCGGGCGGCGTTTCACTGACGAGAGGGGCTCGCATGGCTTCAGCCGCAGAGCAGATGGCCGCCAACATGAGCTGGGGCGCGTTCGGCAAGGCCAAGGAGCTGCGCCAACGCATCCTGTTCACGATCGGGCTGCTGATCATTTACCGCATCGGTACCTACATTCCGGTTCCCGGGATCGACGCCGAACGCCTGCGCGACTTCATCGACCAGGCCAGTGCGGGTCTGGGCGGTGTGCTCAACATGTTCACCGGCGGCGCGATCGGCCGGATGGGCGTGTTCGCCCTCGGGATCATGCCCTACATCTCCGCGTCCATCATCGTGCAGCTGATGACGGCGATGGTTCCGCAGCTCGAACAGCTCAAGAAAGAGGGCGAGGCGGGCCGCAAGAAGATCAACCAGTACACGCGCTACGGCACCGTGGCGCTGGCGACGCTGCAGGGCTACGGCCTCGCCGTTTCGCTGGAGGCGGGCGGGCTCGCCCACGATCCGGGGATGTTCTTCCGCGCCGCCTGCGTCATCACGCTGGTCGGCGGCACGATGTTCCTGATGTGGCTGGGCGAGCAGATCACCGCGCGGGGCATCGGCAACGGCATCTCGCTCATCATCTTCGTCGGGATCGTCGCGGAACTTCCCGCGGCGCTGGCGCAGTTCTTCGAGAGTGGGCGGACCGGCGCGATCTCCACCCCCGCGATCCTCGGGGTCGTGGTGATGCTGCTCGGGACGCTGGTGCTGGTGGTGTTCATGGAACGCTCCCTGCGCAAGATCCACATCCAGTATCCGCGGCGACAGGTCGGGATGAAGGTCTATGACGGCGGGTCCAGCCACCTGCCGATCAAGGTGAACCCGGCGGGCGTGATCCCGGCGATCTTCGCCTCGTCCCTGCTGCTGCTGCCGACGACGATCAGCACGTTCTCGGGCGCGCAGACCGGACCGATCATGTCGACGATCCTCGCCTATTTCGGGCCGGGTCAGCCGCTCTACCTGCTGTTCTTCGCGGGCATGATCATCTTCTTCACGTATTTCTACACCCATAACGTCGCCTTCAAGACCGAGGACGTGGCCGACAACCTCAAGAACCAGAACGGCTTCATTCCCGGCATCCGTCCGGGTCAGCGGACGGCCGACTATCTCGAATACGTCGTGAACCGCATTCTGGTGCTGGGCGCCGGATATCTGGCGCTCGTCTGCCTCGTGCCGGAAATGGTGCGCAGCCAGCTCGCCATCACGGCCTATTTCGGCGGCACGTCGATCCTCATTATCGTGTCCGTGGGAATGGACACGATCCAGCAGGTCCAGAGTCACCTTCTGGCCCATCAATACGAGGGCCTGATCGAGAAGAGCCAGCTTCGCGGCAAGAAGCGCGGGCAACGGAAGGGGACTGCCAGACGATGAACATCATTCTGCTGGGGCCGCCCGGCGCCGGGAAGGGGACCCAGGCGCGGCGGCTCGTGGAGGAGCGGGGGATGATCCAGCTTTCGACCGGGGACATGCTGCGCGCCGCGCGGTCCTCCGGCACGGAGATGGGCGACCGCGTGGCGGCGATCATGGATGCGGGCGAGCTGGTCACCGACGAGGTCGTGATCGGCCTGATCGAGGAGAAGCTGGCCGGGGACCAGCGTGGAGGCTTCATCTTCGACGGCTTTCCGCGCACGCTTGCACAGGCCGATGCCTTGGGCGATCTTTTATCGCGGCACGATGCGCGCCTCGACGCCGTGGTCGAGATGCGGGTGGATGACGGCGCGCTTGTGAAACGGATCGTGGCGCGATCCACCTGCGGGACCTGCGGGGAGGTCTATAACGACGTCACCAAGCCGATCCCGGAGAATGGAAAATGCACCATCTGCGGCGGGACCGACTTCAGGCGCCGTGCCGACGACAATGCCGAGGCGCTGACGACCCGGTTGATGGAATACTACAAGAAGACCTCGCCGTTGATCGGCTACTACCATTGCAAGGGCGACCTGCGGACGGTGGATGGGCTGGGCGAGATCGACGAGGTCGCGGCCTCCGTGGCGACGGCTCTGTCAGAAAGTTCTTGACAGGCCGCCGTGCAGCGCTTGACCCCACCGGGTCAACCCCCTAAGTCGCAGTCTCCGCCGGGAATCGCTCGATTCCCGGTCGGTTCTATTTGGCCACGTATATGATGGTGGCCGTTGTGAAAAAAGGTTCTGGGACTACGGAACCGCAACGCAGAAGGAAGCTCACTTGGCTCGTATCGCAGGCGTCAACATTCCGACGGGGAAACGCGTTCCCGTCGCCCTGACCTACATTACCGGAATCGGTCCCTCCAAGGCGCGGGAAATCATCGAGGCCACGGGTATCGACGGCAGCCGCCGCGTGAACGAGCTCTCGGATGCCGAGGTTCTGTCGATCCGCGAATTCATCGACGCGAACGTGCAGGTCGAGGGCGACCTGCGCCGCGACACCCAGATGAACATCAAGCGTCTGATGGATCTGGGCTGCTACCGCGGTCTGCGCCATCGCCGCAACCTGCCCGTTCGCGGTCAGCGCACCCATACCAACGCACGCACGCGCAAGGGCCCCGCAAGGGCCATCGCCGGCAAGAAGAAGTAAGGGAGCGCAAACATGGCACGTGAAGCAACCCGCCGCGCCCCCAAGCGCAAGGAACGCAAGAACATCGCCGCCGGTGTGGCGCATGTGAACTCGTCGTTCAACAACACCAAGATCCTGATCTCCGACGTTCAGGGCAACGCCATCAGCTGGTCGTCGGCCGGAACCTGCGGGTTCAAGGGCTCGCGGAAGTCCACGCCCTACGCCGCCCAGATGGCCGCCGAGGATGCGGGCAAGAAGGCGCAGGAGCACGGCATGAAGACCCTCGAGGTCGAAGTGCAGGGCCCCGGTGGCGGACGTGAAAGCGCGCTGCGCGCGTTGGCCGCGGTCGGATTGCAGATCACCGCGATCCGCGACGTGACCCCGATCGCGCATAACGGCGTCCGTCCGCCGAAGCGCCGCCGGGTCTGACCCCACGAGACACTATTTGCGCGGGGCTGCCGATGCGGCCCCGCCACGCCGTTTGAAACACCTCGGGAGTCTCCGCCAACCGCCCCGGCAGGAGACAGGAATGGAGGGATGGGCATATGATCCACAAGAATTGGCAAGAGCTGATCAAGCCTGCGCAGCTTGACGTCCGTCCGGGGAACAACCCCGCCCGTCAGGCGACCGTGTTGGCCGAACCGCTGGAGCGGGGCTTCGGCCTGACGCTGGGCAATGCGCTGCGCCGCGTTCTGATGTCCTCGCTGCAGGGGGCCGCGATCACGAGCGTCCAGATCGACAACGTGCTGCACGAGTTCTCCTCGGTGTCCGGCGTGCGCGAGGACGTCACCGACATCGTGCTCAACCTCAAGGGCGTCTCGCTCAAGATGGAAGTCGAGGGCCCGAAGCGCGTCTCGATCTCCGCCAAGGGACCGATGGTCGTTACCGCCGGCGACATCAGCGAGTCGAACGGCATCGAGGTGCTGAATCGCGATCACGTGATCTGTCACCTGGATGACGGCGCCGACCTTTACATGGAGCTGACCGTCAACACGGGGAAGGGCTACGTCTCCGCCGACAAGAACAAGCCCGAGGACGCACCGATCGGCCTGATCCCGATCGACGCAATCTATTCGCCGGTCAAGCGGGTGTCCTACGAGGTGCAACCCACCCGCGAGGGGCAGGTTCTCGACTACGACAAGCTGACGCTCAAGCTGGAGACGGACGGCTCGCTGGCGCCCGACGATGCGGTGGCCTATGCCGCGCGGATCCTGCAGGACCAGTTGCAGATCTTCGTCAATTTCGACGAGCCGGAAGCCGCGCGCGAGCCGGGGGCTGACGACGATCTCGAGTTCAATCCGCTCCTGCTCAAGAAGGTGGACGAGCTGGAACTGTCCGTCCGCTCCGCCAACTGCCTCAAGAACGACAACATCGTCTATATCGGCGACCTGATCCAGAAGACCGAGGCGGAGATGCTGCGCACGCCTAATTTCGGCCGCAAGTCCCTGAACGAGATCAAGGAAGTGCTGTCGGGGATGGGTCTGCATCTCGGCATGGATATCGTCGACTGGCCGCCGGAGAACATCGAGGACCTGGCCAAGAAGTTCGAGGACAACTTCTGAGACCGGTGTGGGGCGGATGCTGATCCGCCCCGCTTACGACCCGCCCTCTCAGTGGAACCGGGGCCTGGCCCCGAACCCACCTGCCGGGTATCGCGTCGCCATGGGCGACGCTTGGGCAATCCCGCCCCAATAGGTGAGGGAACGGCACGCACCGCTCCCCGGACAAAGCATAAGCAAACGGAGATCAACCCATGCGTCACGCCCGCGGATACCGCCGCCTCAACCGGACCCATGAACATCGCAAGGCCCTGTTCGCCAACATGGCCGGATCGCTGATCGAGCACGAGCAGATCAAGACGACCCTGCCCAAGGCCAAGGAACTGCGCCCCATCGTCGAGAAGATGGTGACGCTGGCCGGTCGCGGCGACCTGCATGCCCGTCGCCTGCTTCGGTCGCGCCTGAAGGAAGACCGTCACCTCGCCAAGCTCATGGATATCATCGGGCCGCGCTACAAGGACCGTCAGGGCGGTTACGTCCGCATCCTCAAGGCCGGCTTCCGTTACGGCGATATGGCGCCGATGGCGATCATCGAGTTCGTGGATCGTGATATCGATGCAAAGGGCGCTATGGACCGCGCCCGACTGGATGCCGAGGACGCAGCCGACGCCTGATGGCGTCACGCGACATCTTGTCACTTCGAAAGAATTGGCCCCGCCTGAAACAGGCGGGGCCGGATGCTTTAAAACATAGTGGAATAATAAATGTCAGGACGGGCGGCAGTCATCATCTTCCGCCTGATCCTCCTCAAATTTCGAGAGAATCCGGTCCAGTTCCTCTGCGTCCACCGGAGTCGTGCCCAGAAGCTCCAGCAAATCGGCGCGAATCGGTGGCGATAGTTTCAGCAGCCGAGCGAACAACGCCGGATCAAACCGGTTGTTTATCATCTATTAACTATTCCCGTGGCTTAGTCTGGAGAAGATACGGTTGACGCCAATTTGCGCAACTTGTCTAAAAAGACATGTCTGAGAGACGCCGCCTCATGGTCCGCTACCTGAAGAGACTCGATGACCTGGCCCCATTGGGGTACGGGATCGGTCTGCATATCAGGTTCGCCGCGCCCATGTTCTACCGGTCCACCCTCCCGCAGGAGTGGCAGGATCTCTACAACGCCAATTCGTACCAGTTGCGCGATCCCCTTGTTTTCTGGGGAATTTCAACGAGTGGTCACATCCGGTGGAGCGAAATCACGCTGCCGGACCCGTTTGGGGTGCTTCGGCTGGCTGCCGAGCACGGGTTGACCTATGGTGCTACCGTTTCCTGTGGCAAGATCACGTCCCGTACACTTGTCGGAATAGCCAGATCCGACCGGGAGTTCGATGACAAGGAGATCGCAGAGGTTTCCGAGATCACGACCACCCTGCATGAGATCGGCGCTCCGGCGGACGATCTCACACCGGCGATGATCGAAGCCCTGCGTGTGGTCGGCAATGGCCATCGCCATACTGCCGCCGCTGCCAAGATCGGAATTTCGGAAAGCGCGCTCAAGGCGCGCCTTTCGTCCGCCCGCGAAAAGCTGGGCGCTAAAACCACGGCCGAGGCGTTGAAGATGGCGAGGGAGTATCGACTGATCTGACGGTCGAGCGAACCTCACATCGACGACGTACGAGGCCCCCTGGTGTTTCTTGACAACCTGGCAGAGGAACCTTTGACCCATGCAAACCACGACACTCTCGTTCAACAACATCCACGATCACGGCCCGCTCTTCACCGACCTGCTGCGTGCCCGCCACCGAACCTTCATCCAGCAGGCCCGGTGGGACCTGCCGCAGGCGGACGGAATGGAGTTCGACCAATACGACACGCCCGCCAGCCGCTGGGTGGCGGTGCATGAGCACGGCCGCATCCTGGCTGGCGCACGGCTGACGCCCACGACGCATCGCTGCGGGATATACTCCTATATGATCCGCGATGCGCAGAAGGGGCTGCTCGGGACCATCCCGTCGGACCTCCTTAACGAAGAGGCCCCGGTGGCCGACCATGTGTGGGAACTGAGCCGGGGTTTCGTCTGCGACGACGTTCCCGCCGCCATCAGGATGCGCGTGCAGATGCAGCTCGTCGCCGAAGTGGTGGGCTCGGCCCGGGCGCTGGGTGCCACGTCCATCCTGGGGCTGGTCTCCCCCATCCTGTCGCGGCTGGGACGCCGGGTCGGGCTGGAATGCATGCCTGCGGGTCCGATGCTCGAGATCGACGGCTCCCCGTGCCATTGCGTGGGTGTCTCGCTGGCCGCCAAGCTGCACTGATCGAGCGGATGTGGGGGCGGCGGCCGATGCGGTCGCCCCCACGGCTTTCCCTCGACCGTCGCCGCTCCTAGATTGAAGCCATGGTCGATCTCTTCGATACCGGCTCGCCGCCCCGTGCGGCGGAGGATGCGCGCCCCGCGCCCCTCGCCGACCGCCTGCGCCCCGCGATCCTGGCGGAGGTGGTGGGACAGGCGCACCTTCTGGGTCCCGAGGGATCCCTTACCGCGATGCTGCGCGGCGCGCTGCCGTCCCTTATCCTGTGGGGGCCGCCCGGGGTCGGAAAGACCACGATCGCGCGCCTCCTGGCCGATCATGTCGGGCTCCACTTCGTCCAGATATCCGCGATCTTCACCGGCGTCGCCGATCTGCGCCGGGTGTTCGAGACCGCGCGGAACCGGCGGGCGAACGGGCAGGGGACCCTGCTTTTCGTCGACGAGATCCACCGGTTCAACAAGGCGCAGCAGGACGGCTTCCTGCCGCATATGGAGGACGGGACGATCACGCTCGTGGGGGCCACGACGGAGAACCCGTCCTTCGAGCTGAACGCCGCCGTCCTCAGCCGGGCGCAGGTGCTCGTCCTGCAACGGCTGACCTTGCGCGACATGGAGCTGCTGACCCAGCGGGCCGAGAGGGAGCTGGGCGCCAGGCTGCCGCTGGACGGTCCCGCCCGCGAGGCGTTGCAGGAGATGGCGGATGGCGACGGGCGCGCCCTTCTGAACCTGGTCGAACAGGTGGCGGGCTGGGGCGCCACCGCCCCGGTGGACACCGCGACCCTGTCCGCCCGCCTGCAGAAGCGTGCGGCGCAATACGACAAGTCCGGGGACCAGCATTTCAACCTGATCTCCGCGCTTCACAAATCGGTGCGGGGCAGCGATCCGGACGCGGCGCTCTACTGGCTGGCGCGGATGCTGAAGGGGGGCGAGGATCCGCGCTACCTCGCGCGCCGCGTCACCCGCATGGCGGTCGAGGATATCGGTCTGGCCGACCCGCAGGCGCAGGGGATCTGCCTTCAGGCATGGGAGACGTTCGAGCGGCTCGGCTCCCCGGAAGGGGAACTCGCGATCGCGAATGCGGTGATCTATCTCGCGCTCGCGCCGAAATCGAACGCCGGATATTCCGCCTACAAGGCCGCGACGGCCGGGGCCGGCAAGACGGGGTCCGAGCCGCCGCCCAAGCACATTCTGAACGCGCCGACCGGTCTGATGAAGGAACAGGGATACGGCGAGGGCTACGCCTACGACCACGATCAGGCCGACGGCTTTTCAGGGCAGAGCTATTTTCCGGACGGGATGAAGCGCCCGGTCTACTACGTCCCGGTCGAGCGGGGATTCGAGCGGGAGCTGGGGCGCCGTCTGGACTGGTTCGTGGAGCAGCGGGACCGGCGCGCCGCCCGGTCCGATACCGGGTCCAAAGGTTGACACCGGCCGCCCGAGGATCGACAGCACCGCGATGATGCAGATCCTCCTCTCCGTGGCCCTCGGCGGTGCCCTCGGCGCCACGCTGCGCTTCGGCCTCGGGCTGGCGCTCCTGCGCGACGGGTTCCCGGTCGCGATCCTCGTGGTGAACGTACTGGGCAGCTTTGCCATGGGCCTCGCGGCAATCCTCCTGTTCCGGCACGGCCTGACCCAGTGGCAACCGTTCCTGATGACCGGATTGCTGGGCGGTTTCACGACCTTCTCCGCCTTCTCGCTGGAGACGCTGACGCTGGCCGAGCGGGGCGCGTGGGGGCAGGCGGGAACCTATGTCGCGCTGTCGGTCGGCCTGTCCCTCGGGGCGGTCGCGTTCGGTGTCTGGATCGGGAGGGCGGTCGCATGAGCGGTGTCCAGACGATCACCGTCGGCGCGGGCGAGGGGGAACAGCGGCTGGATCGCTGGCTCAAGCGGCGCTTTGCGCAGCTCAGCCAGGGACAGGTCGAGAAGATGTGCCGCAAGGGCGAGCTGCGCGTGGACGGGGGACGGGTCAAGGCCAGCACCCGCGTCGAGGAGGGGCAGGTGGTCCGCGTGCCGCCCCTGCCGGAGGAGCGTGGCCCCGCCGCGCCCCGCCGCGAGAAGGTTCTCGCCGCCGACGCGGAGATGATCCGCGCCTGCGTCATATATCGCGACGAACACCTGATCGCGCTGAACAAGCCGCCGGGCCTCGCCAGTCAGGGCGGCAGCGGCCAGACGCGCCATGTGGACGGCCTCGGCGATGCGCTGCGATTCGATGCGGAGGAACAGCCACGGCTCGTCCACCGACTCGACAAGGACACGTCCGGCATCCTCGTGATGGCCCGCAACCGCCTCACCGCCACGAAATTGTCGGACGCGTTCCGCGATCACGAGACGCGCAAGATCTACTGGGCGGCCATCGCCGGGGTGCCGCATCCGCGCCGGGGGACGATCCGCTACGGCCTCGTGAAGGCTGGCGGCGGGGGCGACGGGACCGGCGAGAAGATGCGCGCGATCCATCCGCGGGACATCGACGACGTGCCGGGGGCCAAGCGGGCCACGACCGATTACGCGGTGCTCGACAATCTCGGGGGGCGCGCCGCCTGGGTCGCGCTGGTGCCGATCACCGGCCGCACGCATCAGCTTCGCGTGCATATGGCCGAGATGGGGCATCCGATCGTGGGCGACGGCAAGTATGGCGGCTCGGGGCAGGAGAACCTCGGAGATGGCTGGGGCGCGCAGCTCGGCGGCGAGATCAGTCGCAAGCTGCACCTCCACGCGCGGTCGCTCCACCTGACGCATCCGATGACCGGCGCCCGCCTGAACCTGACCGCGCCGCTGCCGCGCCACATGACCGAGACGTGGGACATGATGGGCTGGTCGGGTGCGGACGTGCCCGTGGACCCGTTCGAGGATCCCGATGAATAGCGTATCGGCGGTCGCCCCCCGGGGCCGGACCCCGTGAGCGACTGGAAAGCCCGGCGCTTCTGGACCGATGCCGAGGTGGTGCGCGAGGGGGACGGGTTCGCCGTCCGCCTCGACGGCAAGCCCGTCCGTACTCCGGCCAAGGCGCCGATCCTCCTGCCGAGCCGGGCGCTGGCCGAAGGGATTGCGGACGAGTGGCGGGCCCAGACCGAGATGGTCGATCCCCTCTCCATGCCCCTGACCCGTGCCGCGAACGCCACGATCGACAAGGTCATGCCGCAACGGGCGGAGGTCGCCGCGAACCTTGCGGAATACGGCGGCTCCGACCTCCTCTGCTACCGCGCCACGGACCCCGATGCCCTGATCGCGGCGCAGGCGGCGGCCTGGGACCCGCCGCTGGACTGGCTCGCGGACAGCCACGGCGCCCGCCTCGCGGTGACCCAGGGCGTCGTTCCGGTGGCCCAACCGCCGGAGGCGATGATAATCCTGCGGGCGAAGGTCGGTGCCTTTTCCCCGTGGGAGCTGACGGCGCTGAGCGAGCTTGTCAGCCTGTCCGGAAGCCTCGTCCTCGCCCTCGCGGTCATGGAGGGGCATCTGTCTCCGGAGGCGACCTGGACGCTGTCCCGTGTGGATGAGGACTGGCAGATCGCGCAATGGGGCGAGGATGAGGACGAGGCAGTTCTTGTCGCCTCCAAACGGGCGGCGTTCCTTCATGCAGCGGCCTATCTCGCCTTGTTGCGCGCCCGCTGACTTCGGCACCTGCACGGCAATCGGGCTGGGGCGGACGGAATGCGTCTGCAAACCGGGCGATTGCCCGGTATTCCGGCATCTCCCCTTGACGTTCCGGGGCTCGTCTGGCCTTTTTCGATGTCAGTGAGGGGGGTGAACATCCCCTCGCAGAACCAACCGTCACCGCGAATGCGGGTCGGTGCCGTCCGGCGTTTGTCCGGGCGGATCATCAGGAAGAGGTAACAAATGACTAAATCCGTATTTATCGGAGCTCTCGCTGTCGGGGGTCTGGCCGCCGTCGGCGCGTCCGCCGCGACGCTGGAAGACGTCCAGGCCCGCGGCACGCTGCAATGTGGCGTGACGACCGGCGTCCCGGGCTTCGCCGAACCCGATGCCGATGGTGTCTGGCAAGGCTTCGACGTGGCCGTATGCCGCGCCGTCGCCGCCGCAGTTCTCGGCGATCCGGAGGCCGTGACCTTCGTGCCGACGACCGGCAAGACGCGCTTCACGTCGCTCGCCTCCGGCGAGATCGACATGCTGGCCCGGAACACCACCTGGACCTTCTCGCGCGACACGGACCTCAAGTTCGATTTCGTCGGCGTGAACTACTACGACGGCCAGGGCTTCATGGTCCCGACAGAGCTGGGCGTGTCCTCGGCGACGGAACTCGACGGCGCGACCGTCTGCATCCAGACCGGCACCACCACCGAGCTGAACCTCGCGGACTACTTCCGCGTCAACGGCATGTCCTACGAGCCGGTGCCGATCGAAACCGGTGCCGAGGCGGTGCAGCAGTTCCTCGCCGGAGCCTGCGACGTCTACACGACGGACCGGTCGGCCCTGGCCGCGCAGCGCGCTGGCTTCGAGAACCCGGACGCCTATGCGCTGCTGCCCGAAGTCGTCTCGAAGGAGCCGCTCGGCCCGCTCGTGCGTCACGGCGACAGCGAATGGGCGGACATCGTCCGCTGGACGCTGAACGCCATGATCTCGGCCGAAGAGCTGGGCGTGACCAAGGAGAACGTCGAGGAGATGGCTTCCGCCGCCGGTGACAACCCGGAGATCAACCGTCTGCTGGGCACCGAGGGCGACCTCGGCGCGATGATCGGTCTCGACAACGCCTGGGCCAAGAACGCCATCGCGGCGGTCGGCAATTACGGCGAGGTGTTCGACCAGAACATCGGCGACGCGACGGCCATCGGCCTCGCCCGCGGGCTGAACGCCCAGTACACCGAAGGCGGACTGATCTACTCGCCGCCGTTCCGGTAAGCATAACGAAGAGGGGCGCGGGGATCATCCCGCGCCCTTTTTCCAATCAACACAATACGATCCCGCGGGACGGGGATGCGCCGCAAACGGCCGCCCCGGGACGAGAAGACGCCTAAGCGTCCCGTCCACAAACCCGACAGGGACACGGGGAAAACATATGACGACGATGACCGATCCGCCGCGTGCGGAAGGCTTCCGTATCGGGCAGCTCATCAACGACACCCGATACCGGTCCTACACCTTCCAGTTCATCGCGCTGGTCCTCCTCATCCTCGGGTTCAGTTGGCTCGCCTACAACGCGTCCCAGAACGAGCAGCTCCAGTCGAACGGTTTCAGCCTCGACTTCCTCAACGCGCCCGCCGGCTACGACATCAACCAGCAGCCGATCCCCTATACCAGCCAGGACACGCACCTGCGCGCGACGGTGATCGGCGCGATCAACACCCTGATCGTCGCGTTCCTCGCCTGCATCACCGCCACGGTGTTCGGCGTCATCGCGGGGGTCCTGCGCCTCTCGAAGAACTGGATCGTGTCCAAGCTGATGGCGATCTACGTCGAGATGTTCCGCAACATCCCGGTCCTGATCTGGATCATCATCATCTTCACGGTGGCCGCGAATACCTTTCCCGCAATCGCGGATTACCGGGGCGACACGCCGTCCCGAACGGCGCTTCTGGGAATGTTCGCCTTCACCAACCAGGGCGTCTTCATCCCCCGTCCCGTTTTCGCGGAGGGGGGCTGGATCGTCGCGGCCATCTTCCTGGCCTCGATCGCCGGGGTCTTCGCGTGGCGCGCCCATGCCCGCAACAAGCTCTATGACGAGGGACAGGTGGTTCCGGTGCTCTGGCCGTCCGTCGCGATCCTGCTGCTTCCCGCGATCCTGGCCTACATCCTTCTGGGACAGCCGATCTCGCTGGAGAACCCGGTCATGGGCCGCTTCCGCTTCGATGGTGGCTTCCTCCTGCGGCCCTCGCTGATCGCGCTGTGGTTCGCGCTCTCGATCTATACGGGTGCCTTCATCGCGGAGAACGTGCGCGCGGGCATCCTTGCCATCAACAGCGGCCAGACCGAAGCCGCCGCGGCCCTCGGGCTCCGGCCCGGCCGGGTCATGTCGCTCGTCGTCCTGCCGCAGGCGCTGCGCGTCATCATCCCGCCGCTGATCTCGCAATACCTCAACATCACCAAGAACACGTCGCTCGCCATCGCCGTGGGCTACATGGACCTGACCGGTACGCTGGGCGGGATCACCCTGAACCAGACGGGCCGCGCGCTGGAATGCATCCTGCTTCTGATGCTGTTCTACCTGACCTTCTCGCTCGCCATCTCAGCGATCATGAACGTCTACAACAATTCCGTCGCCCTGAAGGAGCGCTGACATGAGCGATACCCACGCCCAGTCCGTCGCCTTCGTCCGGCAATCGGAAATCCCGCCCGCACCGCCTCCGACCGCCGAAACAGGTGCGTTCAAATGGGTCCGCGAAAACCTGTTCTCCGGCTGGTTCAACACGATCATGACCCTGCTGGGCGCCTTCATCGTCTTCTGGCTGCTGTCCGGTCTGATCCCGTGGATCGTCAACGGCACGTGGGAGGGCGGCGATATCCGCGAATGCCGCGAACAGCTTCAGGGCAATGGCGGCGGTTGTTTCGCGGTCATCGCGGAACGCTGGCCACAACTCCTGTTCGGGTTCCAGTATCCGGACTACCTCCGCTGGCGGCCGACGCTCGCCTTCGTGATGCTGTTCCTCGCCGTGCCACCGGCGCTCTTCATCATGTTCCTGCCGCGCTGGACGCTGGCCGCCACGGCGATCTACCCGTTCCTGGCCTACTGGCTGATCTGGGGCGGAACGATCCTGTCGCCGGTCTTCGTCGCGATCGGTTTCGTCGTGGGATACCTCGTCTTCACCCGGGTCGAACGTCGCAGCTTCGTACAGGGCCTCGCCGCCGGAATCGTGGCCGGCATTGCCGTCTGGTGGATCGGTGGTCTCATCGCGGGCGAGTTCAGCCGCGTCGGACGGCTGGAGGCGGTTCAAAGCCGCGCGATGGGGGGCTTCATGCTCAACATGATCCTCGGCGTCGTCTGCGTGTCCCTGTCGATCCCGCTGGGCATCCTGCTGGCACTCGGGCGGCAATCGCGCCTGCCGATCGTCAAGGGCTTCTGCGTCGTGTTCATCGAGTTCGTGCGGGGCGTCCCGCTCATCACGCTCCTCTTCGTGGCGAACGTGGTCTTGGCCTACTTCCTGCCGCCGAACGCGAATTTCGACCTCATCATCCGGGTGATCATCATGATCACCATGTTCTCGTCGGCCTATATCGCCGAGGTGATCCGGGGCGGTCTCGCGGCCCTGCCGAAGGGACAATACGAGGCGGGGGACAGTCTGGGGCTCGATTATGCGCAGTCGATGCGGCTCATCATCCTGCCGCAGGCGTTGAAGATTTCGATCCCCGGCATCGTCAACGTCGCGGTCGGCCTGTTCAAGGACACGACGCTCGTCTCCGTCATCTCGATGTTCGATCTCGTCGGAATGATCCGCGGACCGATCCTGTCCTCGACCGACTGGGCCGGCGTCTACTGGGAATTGTGGGCCGCGGCCTGCGTCCTGTTCTTCGTCGTCTGCTACGGCATTTCGCAATATTCGCAATGGCTTGAACGCCAGTTGCGCACCGACCACCGATAAGGGGCTGACCATCATGGCTATGACCGACACCAATCCCGCGGGAACGCAGTCGCAGATGCAGGTCTCAGACGAGGTGGCCATCGAGATCACGAACATGAACAAGTGGTTCGGGTCGTTTCACGTGCTGCGGGATATCGACCTGACCGTTCAGCGGGGCGAGCGGATCGTGATCTGCGGGCCTTCGGGTTCCGGAAAATCCACTCTTATCAGGTGCATAAACGCGCTGGAGGAGCATCAGCAGGGATCCATCGTCGTCGACGGGACGCCGCTGTCGTCGGACCTCAAGAATATCGACAAGATCCGGTCCGAGGTCGGCATGTGCTTCCAGCACTTCAATCTATTTCCGCATCTGACCATCCTGGAAAACTGCACCCTAGCGCCGATCTGGGTCCGCAAGACGCCGAAGAAGGAGGCCGAGGAGACGGCCATGTTCTTCCTCGAGAAGGTGAAGATCCCGGAGCAGGCGGACAAGTATCCGGGGCAGCTTTCGGGGGGGCAGCAGCAGCGGGTCGCCATCGCCCGAAGCCTTTGTATGCGCCCGAAAATCATGCTGTTCGACGAACCGACATCGGCCCTCGATCCGGAGATGATCAAGGAGGTTCTGGACACGATGATCGAGCTCGCGGAGGAGGGGATGACCATGCTCTGCGTGACCCACGAGATGGGGTTCGCGCGGCAGGTGGCGAACCGGGTCATCTTCATGGATGCGGGTCAGATCGTGGAGCAGAACGAGCCCGAGGCGTTCTTCCTGAACCCGCAGAACGAGCGCACGAAGCTGTTCCTGAGCCAGATCCTCGGCCACTGAGCGCACCGGCCGCGGGTCCGGTTTCCGGGGTCGCGGCAACGTATGCCAGCCGTACATACGGTCGTGCGCCTTTCGTGCATACGAACGTCATACCGACAGGGCGCTAACGAATCGTTAGGCGTTCGAGGGCAGGGTGACGGATCCGCGAGGCGCGGTCGCGACGGAAACCGGACCCGATGACGTGGGAGGAGGGAGACCCCAACCGGAGGCCATCCCCATGACCCGATCCCTGCCGACGATCCTGCTGCTCTGCGCGCTGCCCTTCGCGGCGCCGGCGCATGAGAACGAGACGAGCGTCACCCGCGAGGGGGCCATGACCTGCATCGCGTCGAACGGGACGCCGAACCACGAGATGGGGCGCTTTCCGAACGCCGCGAACCCCAATACGTTTCTGGAACAGGCGCTCCGGTTCTGTTTCCCGATGCAGCCGCAGCGGGCGACGGGCGTCACGCGCGGGTTGATGACGGTGGGGGTGACGACGACGGGCGTGCCGATCCGTCCCTATACCGCCGGATATCACGATCCCGACGGGCGGCGCGGGATCGGCCGGGAACCGTCGGCCTGGCGCCAGCAGGCGATGCACGACCCCGCTTCGCTGGGCATGGATGCGGAGAACGCGCATGTGGATCGGTCGGGCCTGTATCACTACCACGGGGTTTCGGCGGCGTTTCTCGCGGCGCAGGGCGATACGCTGATCGGGTATGCGCCCGACGGGTTCGAGATCCGCTACAGCCCGGACAGCGCCACCTCGTCCTGGCAGCTGAAGGCCGGGACGCGGCCAGATGGGCCGGGCGGGATTTACGACGGGACGTTCGAGGAGGATTTCGAGTATCTGGCCGGGTCCGGCACGCTGGACGAATGCAACGGGGGGCTGGTCGACGGGGTCTATACCTACTTCGCGACCGACAGCTATCCGTTCTTTCCCCGCTGCTTCGTGGGGGTGGTCAATCCGGATTTCCTGACCCGGTCGTGAGGCGCGGGGCGGCGGGCATCCATGCGGGTGCCCACCGCCCGGCCCGGTGGGCCGCGTCCCGGGCGGTGGGTCAGGCCACCAGATGCAGGCCCTGGATTGGGGCTTGCGGCATCCGGGGCAGGGTCAGGGTGAAGGTCGTCTCGCCGCGACGGGACTCGACCGAGAGATCGGCCTCGTGGCCGTCGGCGATCTGCTTGCAGATGAACAGGCCGAGGCCGAGCCCGTTCTGACTGCTGCCGGGTTCGGCGCGCTTGAACGGCTCGAACAGGAGCGCGCGAATGTCGGGCGGGATCGTCCCGCCTGTATTCGTGACGGCGATCGCGACGTCGTCCCCGTCGTCACGCGCATGAACGCGGATCGTCCCGTCGGGAGTGCCGTGGAAGATCGCGTTGCCGAGCAGGTTCGAGACGAGCTGTGCGATGCGGGCGGGGTCGCAGGTGACGGGATCGTCGAACTCGTACGCCTCCTCCCAGATCACGGAAGGGTTCGCGACCCGGATCTCGGCCACGATATTCTCCAGCACAGGCCGCAGATGCGTTCCGGGGAGCGGCTCCACCCCGATATCCCCGCCGAGGCGGGTGCGGGCGAAGTCGAGCACGTCGTCGATCAGGGCGGACATGCGCTGGAGCGAATCGTTGGCCGTCCGCAGCATGATTCCCCCGTTTTTCGACAGGGACTCGCGTTCCAGGAACTGAACGGCGCAGGCGGCACCGGCGAGGGGGTTGCGCAGGTCGTGGCCCAGCACGGCGATGAACTGCTCCCGCAACTGCGCCTCGAAGGCGTGGCGGGCCAGATGCGCCTCGGTCTCCTTGGCGGCGGTGATGTCGCGGGCATTGCAGAAATACATCTCGCCGTCCGGTACCGCGTTCCAGGACAGCCAGCGATAGCTTCCGTCCTTGTGGCGGTAGCGGTTCTCGAATTGCAGGACGGGATTGCCCTTCTGAACCTCGGCGAAGGCCCCCGCCGTCCGTCCGAGATCCTCCGGGTGGATGAAGTCGAAGAACAGCCGGCTCTCGATATCCTCCGGCTGGCGGCCGAGTGTGGTGAACCAGGCGGGATTCGTGTGACGGAACCGACCGTCCGCGCTGAGGATGCCGAGCAGGTCCGGAGTGACCCGCCAGGTAAGGCTTTTCGTTTCCATGAAACCGACCTCGCACTGCTAAGGCGACGGATCGGGGGGAGGGCCCGCCAACCGCAACATCCACAGGGTGCGGTTGCGGACCTTAACGGCGGCTTAATTTCCGGCGTCGGGGGCGGGGGTGCTTATGCCGAATACATGAAGAAAGCGATACGAATGGCGGCAATGCGGCCCGATCCCTAGCGACGGATGCCCATCAGCGCCGCGGCGCGTTCCTCGCGGCTGAGCACCTGCGGCGGGACGGAGGGGGTGCCGTCCTCGGCGAAAAAGGGGGTGCCCCGCCATTCGCCGTTGAGGTTCTTGGCGGCGATCCGGCTGGCCATGCGGCCGACCATGCGCATCATTCCCTTGTGCCGGGTCTTGCCGTCGGGGGCGGGGACGAACGCTTCGGCCACGACCTTGCCCAGTCCGGACGGGTCGTCCAGCCGGTCGGTATTGACCCCGACATGGACGATGCGCGGCTTGAGCGGGGTGTAGAAGAGCGGCGTGCCGCAGCAGGTCGCGTACCAGCGCAGCGCGCCCTTCGGCGACAGGCGGAAGACGCGGAGATTTTCCCCGCCCTCGGCGATGTGGATGCGGTCCTGCGTCGTCTGGAGGATGCCGACGCGCTCTGGATCCGCGAGGCCGAGATGGGTGTAGGCGGAGCGACAATCGGCGCAGTGGCAGACGATGTTGGTGTAGGCGGCGGGCGAGACGTCGCGGAATTCCCCCCGGAGGCGGCCGCATCTGCAGGCGAAACCGAGGGTTTCCGCCATCCGCTCAGACCGGACGTTGGGGGAGGGCGGGGGCACGGCGCCGACGGCCGCCAGCTTCGGTCGGCGCCGCTTCGGGCGCGCGGCGGCATCGGGGCCCGCATTCGCGTCGATGAAGTCGAGCACGAGGGGCCGGATCTTGCGGCGCCAGGACGCGCCCGCGAAGATGCCGTAATGGCCTGCCTCGGGTTCGATATAGCTCGCCTTCTTGGCGTCCGGCAGGCCGGTCAGCAGGTCGAGCGCCGCGACGCATTGGCCGGGCGCGGAGATGTCGTCCTTGCCGCCCTCCACCGTCTTTACGGCGACGGAGGTGATCTTGCCGATATCGACCGGGTGACCGTCCACGACGAAGCGGTTCCGGGCGATTTCCAGCCCCTTGAAGATGCGCTCCACCGTCGAGAGGTAGAATTCGGCGGGCATGTCCATGACGGCGAGGTATTCGTCGTAGAACTTGTTGTGCTTGTCGAGATCGGAGGCGGAGCCGTCGGCCACGCGCAGGACCTGGTTCCACATGGCGGTGGAATGCGTCTCGCTGTTCATCGACATGAAGGAGGCGAGTTGCAGCAGGCCGGGATAGACCAGTCGGCCGACGCCGGGATGCTGGAACCCGACGCGCTGGATCATGCTCTGCTCCAACTGGCCCATGGTGACGCGGCGGCCGAAATCGGTGACGTCGGTGGCGGCGGCATCGGGGTCGATGGGCCCGCCGATCAGGGTCAGGGTGCGCGGCTGGGCCTCCGGGTCCTGTTCCGCCAGGAGGGCGGTGGCGGCGAGGGTGAGGGGTGCTGGCTGACAGACGGCGATGACGTTCAGGTCGGAGCCGAGCGTCTTCATGAAATCCACGAGGTAGAGGGTGTAATCCTCGATATCGAACTTGCCCGCGGAGACAGGGATCTGGCGGGCGTTGTGCCAATCGGTGACGAAGACGTCGGCATCCGGCAGCAGCGAGACGACCGTGCTGCGCAGCAGCGTGGCGTAATGGCCGGACATGGGTGCGACGAGGAGGATTCGGCGTGCCATCGGCTCCCGCCCCTGCACGGCGAAGCGGATCAGATCGCCGAAGGGGCGTTCCACCACGGTCTCGACCTCGACCGGGTGGTCGCGTCCGTCCTCGCCCGCGATGGCCGGGATGTTCCAGTCGGGCTTGACCACCATGCGGTTGAACGAGCGTTCCATGACGGCGCCCCAAGCAGCCATCATCTGTACCGCGGGGAACGGAGACAGGGCGAAGGCCGGATAGGACGCCATGGTGCGGGCGGTCGCGCCCAGCCACGCATTCGTGTTCCGGGCGGCTTCCATCATGTCGTAGGCGGCCATGAAACGCATGCAGTCGGCTCCTTCGCGAGCGGGCGGAGGGGCGCGCTTCGGCGTCGCTCCGTTTGTCTTTTGGCGCCGCACCTGTTCTGATGGGCGAGATTGCTTAGCAGTTGCAGCATTTTCCGGGGATATCAAGAAATGACCGCCGACGAGCGCGATGAGACCGGTCTTCGTGACAATGACGAAACAGGCGGTGACGGGTCGGAGGATCAGGGTCCGGAGGCGGACGGGGCGGCGCTTTCGCGGCTGAACGAGAACCTCGCGCGGATGGATGTGCTGACCAAGCGGCTGGTGGGCGCGCTGAGCCGGAAGCGGAAAGCGGATCACGGGCTGCAAGGGCCGGGACCGGAACTCTACGCCAAGGCGATGGCGGCCTACTGGGCGGAGATGGCGTCCAATCCCGGCAAGCTGATCGAGCGGCAGGTCGAGTATTGGGGCCAGGCGCTGCGTCACGCGATGGAGGCGCAGACCGCCCTGACGGCAGGGAAGCCTGCGGCGCCGGAGGATCACCAGCCCGCGGATAGGCGCTTCGCCAACCCGCTCTGGACCGAGCATCCCTATTACAACTTCCTCAAGCAGCAGTACCAGATCAGCGCGCAGGCGATCCGGGACACGGTGGGGGAGCTGGAGGGGCTGGACCGGGACGACAAGCGGCGGGTCGAGTTCTTCAGTCAGCAGATCGTCGACCTGTTCGCGCCGACCAATTTCCTCGCCACCAACCCCGAGGCGATGACCCGGGCGGTGGAGACGGAAGGCGAGAGCCTGGTCCGGGGCCTGGAGAATCTTGTCCGGGACATCGAGGCGAACGAGGGCGACTGGCTCGTGACGCTGTCGGATCCGGACGCGTTCGAGGTCGGGGGCAATATCGGCGCGACCGAGGGCAGCGTCGTCTACCGGAACCGGATGTTCGAGCTGATCCAGTATGCGCCGACGACGGAGAAGGTCCATGCGGTGCCGGTGGTCCTGTTCCCACCCTGGATCAACAAGTTCTACATCCTCGACCTGAAGCCGCAGAACAGCCTCATCAAATGGATCGTGGATCAGGGCTACACCCTGTTCGTGGTGAGCTGGGTGAACCCGGACGCGTCCTATGCGGACGTGGGCATGGGAACCTACGTGGAAGAGGGATACCTCGCGGCGCTGGAGCAGGTGAAGGCGATCACCGCGCAGAAACAGGTGAACGCCATCGGCTACTGCATCGCGGGAACGACGCTCGCGGCGGTGCTGGCGCTTCTGAAGCGGCGGGGCGACCGATCGGTGAAATCGGCGACCTTCTTCACCACGATGGCGGATTTCGAGGATACCGGCGAGATGGGCGTCTTCCTGGACGAGGATTTCGTGCAGGGGATCGAGCGGGAGGCGGCGGCCAAGGGCTATCTCGACAAGTTCTTCATGGGCCGCACCTTCAGCTATCTGCGGTCCAACGATCTGGTCTACGGGCCCGCGATCAAGTCCTACATGCTGGGCGAGACGCCGCCCGCCTTCGACCTGCTCTACTGGAACGGAGACGGCACCAACCTGCCCGGTCCGATGGTGACGGAATACCTGCGCAAGCTGTGCATCGGCAATGCGCTCGCGACATCGGGTTTCGACGTGGCGGGGGAGACGGGCCTGACGCTTGGCGAGGTGGAGGTGCCGCTCTGCGCGATCGCCTGCGAGACGGACCACATCGCGCAATGGCACGGGGCCTGGGCGTCGGTGGACAAGATGGGGTCGAAGGACAAGACCTTCGTGCTCTCGCAATCGGGTCATATCGCGGGGATCGTGAACCCGCCGTCGAAGAAGAAATACGGACATTACGTGAACGACTCGGATGCGGCGGATTCGGATGGCTGGTTGCAGGGCGCGACGTTTCACGAGGGGTCGTGGTGGCCGCGCTGGGAGGAATGGCTGCGCCCCCGGTCGGGAAAACAGGTCGCGGCGCGCGAGCCCGGCGGGGCGGACCATCCGGTTCTGGGTGCGGCGCCCGGGACTTACGTGCTCCCGATGAAACGGGTCGGCTGACGGGTTACGCTACGGGAACCTTTTTATGCTGCGGTGCAGCAATCCTCTTGCAATGCTGCGGTGCAGCATCTAGATAGACCTCAGCCGCAGAGGAAGATGTCCGGATCGCCGGGCACCCTGCTGAAACTGGCCCGCGAAAGGATTGAGACCATGACCAACTCGCAAGATTTCACCAAGTACATGACCGACATGATGGGCTCGTTCCCGATGGACAACTCGGCCATGACCGAAGCGTTCAAGACCCAAGCCGCCTTCGCCGAGAAGATGTCCCGCGTGGCGCTCCAGGCCGCCGAGCAGTCGGCCGAGATCAGCCACAAGTGGACCCGCGAGACCCTGACGAAGATGGGCCCCGTCGCCACCGTCAAGGACGAGCCGACCGACTACGCGAAGGCCATGAGCGACTTCGCCTCCGCCTCCGCCGAAGTGGCCGCCGAGAACATGGCCGCCTTCGCCGAGATCGCCAAGAAGGTCCAGATGGACACCGTCGAGATCATGATGGCCGCCGGCAAGGAAGCCCAGCAGGACGCGACCACCGCCGTCAAGAAGGCGACCTCGGACGTGACCGCCGCGACCAAGAAAGCCGCCGCCGCCACCAAGTAAGGCGACTGGACGGAGATCGCGAAGGGGCGGGACGCTACGGCGTTCCGCCCTTTTCGTTTGCGCTCCGCCCCGACGTTGTTACCCTCTTTCGCACCGACGACCGGGAAAGGTCCGCAGAATGACCGATGAGGGCAAGCCCCTGCTGATCAAGCGCTACGCCAGCCGCAGGCTCTACAACACCGAAACCAGCGACTACGTCACGCTGGAGGATATCGCCGGATTCATCCGCGCGGGCCGGGAAGTCCGGATCGTCGATCTGAAATCCGGCGACGATCTGACCCGATCCTACTTGTTGCAGATCATCGCTGAGCACGAGTCGAAGGGCGAAAGCGTCCTGCCGCTCGGCGTGCTGACCGATCTGGTGCGGTCCTATACCGGGACGGCGCGGTCGGTGGTGCCCGAGTTCCTCGCGTCGAGCTTCGAGATGCTGCGCTCGGGGCAGTCGAAGATGATCGAGAACATGACCGCCCTGAACCCGATGGCGCAGATGCCCGGGGTCAAGGCGATGCAGGAGAGCCAGGCCGCGTTCTTCAAGGCGATGACCGGAACCTGGCCCGGCCCGACCGAGGGCCCCGCGCCGACCCCGGAAGCCGAGGCCGAGCCGCCGGAGGAGGGACGCTCCCGCGAGGAGCTGGACGAGATCCGCAGGCAGCTCGCCGAGATGCAGGCGATGCTCGCGAAGATGAACAAGTAGCGATCAGGCGAGGGCGGCGGCGATGAACGGCGTCTTGGCGGCGGCATAGTCGCGCCGCGCGATGCCGTCCGCGATGAGAGCTTGTTTCGCAGCAGCATAGGCGTCCCGCAGGTCTGGATCGGCGCGCAGGCGGTCGCGGAAGGCGATCTGATCGGCGAGGTCGGGCGAATCGGGCGGATAGAGATGCAGGTTGTGCATCCGCAGGTCGCCGTCCCGGACCCGGATGAAAAGCAGCCCGCTGCGCTCGCCGCGGGGGATCCAGTCGCTGGCGGCGAGGACCTCCGCGATGCGCGAATGTGTCGCGACGGGGGCGGTGAGGGCGATATCGAGGATCGGCTTGGCGGCGAGACCCGGGATCGCGGTGCTGCCGATATGATGGAGGCGCGTGCCCGGCGGCAGGCGCGGCAGGACGTCGTCGCGGAGGGCGGCGAAGGCGGCTATCCAGCGGGGGTCGTAGGGCGCGAGCGCGAGCGTGCCCTGGCGGAGGCCGAGACCGTCCCCCGTCCCGATCACGGTGCCGGGACGTAGCGCTCGAGCAGAAGGCGGACCGGACCGGCGGTGCCGTCGGCCACGAGGCGGACCGCCAGCATATAGGTGCCCGGGGCCAGACGGGTCGCGAGGAAGCTGTCGAGGCCGGTCGGTCCGTCGTCGTTCTCGGCCACCCTGCGGCCGACGCGGTCGAAGAGGACGATCGTCGGGTCGATGCCGCCGCCGATCGCCTCCGCCACCAAGAGGCCGCCCTGGGGCAGGTCGAACCGCAGCCAGGAGGCGGCGTCGCTGGCGGTCACGACGGTCACGTTGGAACTGGCCAGCGTGCCCAGCTCCTCGATCTCCACCCCGTCCGCGTCCGAAGGCGCGAATTCGGCGGCGTCGAGGCGGCGTCGCCGGTCTGCGTCGGCATCCCAAGGGGCGAGGGCGACGGCGATCTCATTGTCGCCATCGCGCAAATCCTCCACTTCGAGGCAGTATTCGCCCGGCACCAGCGGCGTAGTGCGGTCGATGCGGGAGTTCAGGCCGTCGGAATCGTCGTTCTCTGTCAGGACCTCGCCTGCCGCGTCCCGCAGGCGGAGCAGGGGATCGCCCGCGACGGAGCGGGCCGTCGCGGTAAAGGCCGTCGGTTCGGCCAGCGTGAAGCCCCAGCCCGGACGGTCGGCGGCGGTCCCGCGACCCTCGATCCCCGCGGCGATGGCCTCCGCGTCGAGATCCGTACCCAGCATGGCCATGTCGGCGTCGCCGCAGCCCGCGCCGGTTCCCCCGTCGGGCGCGGAGGCGTCCTCCAGAAGGGGCGGCTGATCGGCGCGCCCGACACGGATGGCGACATCCGTCGTCCGGATGGCGTAGCTGCGCGCGGCGAGGCAGTAGGTGCCCGCCTCCAGCGTCGTCTCGATCAGGCTGGCGAAGTCGCCGCCGGAATCGTCGTCGGCCGCGACCTCCGTCCCGTTCGTGTCGTAGACCGCGATATAGGGGTCGCCGTCGGGGCGGGCAGCGACCTCGATCGCCACGTCCGCCGGCTCCGACAGGGCGAACATCCGCACCAGATGGCCCGCGATGGGAACCTGTCCGTCGGCGTCGAACGGCGTCTCTGCGGTGGCGACGTCGGACGCCGCCTCCGTCCCGCCGATCCATTCGCCGACCAGGGAGATGCCGCCGCAGATCGGGGCCTGCGCATGGACGGGCGCTGCGGCGAGCAGGAGGAGGGAGGCGGCGAGGATCGGTTTCATGGCATGGGTCCGTTGCGGGGGTGGGATCAGGCGAGGCCGTCGAACACCTCGTCGAGGGCGGTGCCGAGCTTGGCGAACATCTCCTCCATCTGGGCGTCGGTCATCACGAAGGGGGGGCAGAGGACGATCGCCTGTCCCAGCGGGCGACAGATCAGACCGTGATCGGTACAGGTGTTGGCGATGCGTTCGGACACGGACAGATGGCTGTCCCACGGGGTCTTCGTCGCCTTGTCCTTCACCGCTTCCAGCGCGCCCATGAGGCCGCGACCGCGGGCCTCGCCGATATGGGGATGCCGGGCCAGACGGGCCATCCCGGCCTCGAAGGCGGGGGTCAGGCGGCGGACGTTGTCGAGCAGCCCGCCGCGCACCAGTTCGATGGATTTCAGCGCGATGGCGCAGCCGACCGGGTGGCCGGAAGCGGTGAAGCCGTGGGGGAACTCCTCGATCAGGTCCGTGGCCCGTTGCAGGCGGTCGGCGAGATCCGGGCCGAGGATCACGGCGCCCATGGGGAAATAGCCCGCCGTCAGCGCCTTGGACGAGATGATCGCGTCGGGGACGAAGCCGTAGGTCTCGCTGCCCCAGAGCTCGCCGGTGCGGCCGAAGCCGGTGATGACCTCGTCGGCGATCATGGGGATGCCGTGGGCACGCAGGATCGGCAGGATCGCGTCGAAATAGCCCGAGGGCGGCGGGATTACCCCGCCCGCGCCCTGCACAGGTTCGGCGAAGAATCCGGCGATGGTATCGGCGCCTTCGCGGGCGATCATCTCTTCCAGCTCGGTCGCCAGACGCGCGGTGAACTCCGCCTCGCTCTCGCCCTCCCGCCCCTCGCGCCAGTAATGCGGGCAGGTCAGGTGGAGGAAGCCGGGCAGAGGCAGGCCGAAGACCGAATTGTAGGGCTTGCCCGTCATCGAGGCGGAGACGGCCGTCACCCCGTGATAGGCGTTGCCCCGGGTGAGGATCTTGCGCCGCTGCGGCGCGCCCTCGGAGCCATGCAGGAACCACAGCATCTTGACCATGGTGTCGTTCGCCTCGGACCCGGAGTTGGTGTAGAACACCTTCGCCCCGTCGAAGGGCGCCACCTCCGCCAGCACTTCGGACAGCATCACCGTCTGGTCCGTCATCCGCCCGAAGAAGGCGTGGTAGCCGGGGAAGCGGGCATATTGCGCCTGCGCCGCGCGGATCAGTTCGGGATGGTCGAAGCCCGCGATCATGTTCCAGAGCCCGGAATTCGCATCCAGATATCGCCGCCCGTCGGTGTCGACGACGTAGGGCCCTTCGCCATGGGTCAGCACGACGGTTCCCCGCGCCTCGATCGAGGGCAGATCGGTGAAGCCGAAGAAGCTGGACGCCTTGGCGCGGGCATCCCAGGAATTCGGGCGGGCATCGGGGAAGTGGGTATCGGGCATGGGGGCGGCCTTCGGGAGCGGGTTCGCGCGACGCTAGAACGCGCCGGGCTCCGCGTCCATGCGCGTCCTTCCTGCATCACCCGGGCGGCAAAAACGCCCCTTGCGGCGATCCAGCACTTTCAACGGCTTGGGACGGTGGGCCAAGCTATCCTTTGGGGAGATGCCTGCCATGGGTTCGACATTCTTCGGCGCGATCGCCGACGACTTTACCGGCGCGACCGATCTGGCGGCGATGCTGGCGCGCGCGGGCGTGCCCGTCACGCTGCGCATCGGCGTGCCCGAGGGGGCCGTTGCCGCGACGGCGTTCGAGGTCATCGCCCTCAAGATCCGGACCGTTCCGCCCGAGGATGCCGTGGCCGAGGCGCGGGCCGCCCTGCGCTGGCTGAAGGGGCAGGGGGCGGAGCGGGTGTTCTGGAAATACTGCTCCACCTTCGATTCGACGGCCCGGGGCAATATCGGGCCGGTCGCCGATGCGCTGATGTCCGATCTCGGCGTGGACCGGACGATCCATTGCCCGGCCTTTCCGGAGAACGGGCGCCGGGTGTTCATGGGCAACCTGTTCGTGGGCGAACAGCCGCTGAACGAGAGTCCGATGAAGGATCACCCGCTGACGCCGATGCGCGACGCGAACCTGATGCGCCTGCTGGAGCCGCAGGTGCGCAGACCCACCGGTCTCGTGTCCCATCCGACCGTGGCACGGGGCGCGGAGGCGGTGCGGGACGCGGTCACGGCACTTTCGGGCCACGTGGTCGTGGATGCGGTCGCGGAGGACGACCTTGCCATCATCGCCGAGGCGGTGCGGGACATGGCGTTCCTGTGCGGCGGGTCGGCGATCGCGCAGCCGCTCCCCGCGCTCTGGCGCGAGGCGGGTGCCATCGATGTCGGCGGGACGGATCCGCTGCCGGTGCCGGGTCCGGGGCGACTCGTCCTGTCGGGCTCGTGCTCGGCGATGACGCGGGCGCAGGTCGGTGCCTATCTGGACCGGGCGCAGGGCTATTACCTCGATCCGATGGATCTGGCCAAGAACGGGACGAAGCATGTCCGGGACTGGCTCGCCGCGCAGGACCCGGCGGCCGACAAGATCATCTATGCCACGGCAGAGCCGAAGGCGGTCGCCGCCGTGCAGGAATCGCTGGGCGCGTCCCGGGCCGGAACGCTGGTGGAGGATGCGCTGGCCCAGCTTGCCGTGGACGCCGTGGCCCAGGGGATCGGGCGCGTGGTCGTCGCGGGCGGCGAGACGAGCGGCGCCGTGACCCGCGCCCTCAAGGTCGCGCAGCTTCGCATCGGGCCGGAGATCGCGCCGGGCGTGCCGTGGTGCTTTGCCGGGGACGGGGTGGCGCTGGCGCTGAAGTCGGGAAATTTCGGCGCCGAGACGTTCTTCGCCGATGCCTTCGCGATGCTCGACCCCGGGGGTTCCGTCGCCGCCCGCTGACGCTATCGTGCGGACATGACCGACCCCGTACCAACCGATCGGACCTGTCCCAATTGCGGCGCGGCCCTGCCGCCGCTGCTGGCCCATGCGCGGATGGTGAACTGCGACTTCTGCGGCGCGTCGGTCGTGCTCGACGATTCGGTGCTGCGTATGGCGGGGCAGGCGGGGGAGATGTCGGACGCGCCGGAACTGATCTCGCTCGGCGGGGCGGTCCGGCTCGGCGATCACGGGACCTTCGCCGCGACCGGCCATGTCCGCTACGATTACGGGCGCGGCCATTGGGACGAGTATCACGGCACGCTCGACGGCGGCGATCCGGTCTGGGTTTCCGTGGACGAGGGCGACGTGGCCTTGCAACGGCCCGTGCCGCCGCACCTCGCCCCCGAGGGCGGGCGGGAACTGTTCCGGCTGGGAAGCGTGCTTCGGCTGGAGGATTCGGAATACCGCTGCGCGGAGGTGGACAGCGCCGTCGCGCGCGCCTTCCGGGGACAGCTTCCGGAACCGGTGGCGATCGGCGACCGGCATCTCTACGCGAACTTCACCGGACCGAGGGGCGCGATCCTGTCGGGCGAGATCTGGGACGGGGGCGTGGCCTGGTACCGGGGCGCATGGATCGACCCGTTCGACGTGGTGGCGCAGTGACCGGCACGATCCGCGCGATCAACTGCACCAATTGCGGCGCGGGACTTCGGGTGCTGGGCGGCGGGCGCGTCACCACGCAGGTCTGCGGCTATTGCGGCGCGCGGCTGGACGCGAACGATGCCTATCGAATCCTGTCGGTCGCCGCGGGGATGGAGCGGCCCGACACGCCCTTCACGCTCGGCATGACCGGCGTAGTGGATGGCGTGACGTTCACCATCATCGGGACCATCGCCCATGTCGAACGCTACGAGGGGCAGAGCTGGACCTGGGTCGATCACATGCTGCATTCGCCGACCCACGGCTATGCCTGGCTGACGCTGGAGGACGGGCACATTCTGCTGACGCGCAAGGTGCGCGACTGGCCCACGGGCCCGTTCCTGACCGCCCATGCCGTCGAGCTGGCGGAGCAGCGGCCGGACGCCGTCTGGCGCGGCGAGACCTTCACCTATTACGAAACGTCCGGCTGGGAGGTCACCTTCGTCGAGGGGGAGTTCACCTGGCGCCCGGATCGCGGCCTGCGCGGCAGCACGGTCAGCCTCCTGTCGCAGGGGGCGCCGCTCCGGATGCTGCACTATGCGCGACGGGGCGGAGCGGGAGGTGGACGTCTCGCGGCACGCCCCCGAAGCGGCGGCGGCCTTCGGGGTCGAGATGCCGGCGCCCTCGGGCATCCATCCGTTGCAGGCCTACGCCCCGGCGGACGGATCGGGGTTCAATCGCTGGTGGTTCGGCGGGCTGACGGCGGCGTCTGTCGCCCTCCTCGTGGCCCTCGGCGTCGCTTCCGATCCGCCGCGCACCGTGTTCGACGGGCCGCCCGCCGACCTGCCGCCCGCCCTCGCCTTCGACGTGACCGACACCGTCCGGCCCGCTCGGATTTCCCTGCATCAGGACCTGTCGCAGGCCTGGGCGGAATACGACCTGACCCTGACCGATCCGGCGGGCGCGGTCGTCGCCGAGACCGGGCGCGGCATGAGCTTCTATTCCGGCGGCTCGGGTGAGGATTCCTGGAGCGAGGGGAGCCGGTTCGCGACCCTGGGCTTCGCGCCGACGGTTCCCGGCACCTACAGCCTGCGGGTCGCGCTGGCCGAGGCCGCGACCCCCGGTCAGGCGCGGGAGACGTTGCGGATCGCGGTGATCGAGGGGCGGCGCAACCCGCTCTGGGCCTGGGGGGCCGTGGCCTTGTTCGGGCTGCTGTTCCTCTGGGCGATGTCGACCCGGCTCAGGCACCGCCTCAACCGCTGGCATGGCAGCGACTGGAACGACGAGTGATGGCCGGTCGGGCGCTCCTGATGGCGGTGTCGCTGGCCGTGCTGGCGGCCGCGGGCTACGCCTCGTGGTACGGGATCGGAACGGTCGACCGGGATACCGGAACCGCGTCGGTCCGCGCGGGATCGGCAATCGTTGGCGGCGCGTCCCGCCCGCGCGTGAAATAGGACCCATGGCCCCCAACGGACGAAAGGACAGCACATGACCGCCTTCGAGGGCATCCTCTTCGCGGAGATCGTCTCGACGATCTTCTACACCTTCTTCGGGCTCTGTCCTGATGCTCGCCTGCTGGTGGCTGATCGAACTGGTCACGCCGTTCTCGCTCCGCCGGGAGCTGGAGGAGGATCAGAACGTCGCCATCGCCATCGTCATGGGCGCCATGTTCCTGGCCCTCGCCATCATCATCGCGGCCGTCATCGGTACGTGACCGCGCGCCCCGCGCGCGGGACGGAGGTCTGGCTGCTCGCGACGACGCTGGTGGTGGCCGTCGCGGGGCTGATCTACGAGCTGATCGCGGCGACCGTGTCGAGCTACCTGCTGGGCGACAGCGTGCGGCAGTTCAGCTTCGTCATAGGCGTGTTCCTGTCCTCGATGGGGGTGGGCGCGTGGGTATCGCGCTTCGTCCTCGATCCCGTCGCCGGGTTCGTGCGGGCGCAGATCGGGCTCGGGCTGATCGGCGGGTTCGCGGCGCTCGCGACCTTCTACGCCTATGCGACCGTCGGGGCGGTGGCGGTGCCGCTCTATGGCGCGCTGATCGGGGTGGGCGTGCTCTCGGGAATGGAGATCCCGCTGCTGGCGCGGATCCTGGCGGAGATCGGCGCGGGACGGTTCCGGTTCGAGAACGTCCTGTCGGTCGATTATCTCGGGGCGCTGGTGGCGTCGCTCGCGTTCCCTGTCCTGATCGTCCCGAACCTGTCGCTGATCGCCGCGGGGCTCGCCTTCGGGCTCCTGAACCTTGCGGTTGCGGGTGGGACCCTGTGGCTGTTCCGGGCGCGGCTCGGGGCCTGGGTGGCTCTGGCCTGGGCGGCGTCGGTGGCGGCGCTGACCGTGGCGCTGGTCTGGTCGGGTCCGGTCTCCGGTGCGCTAAATGCCCGCCTCTACGAGGACGAGATCGTGTTCGACCGGCGCACCGCCTATCAGCAGGTGACGGTCACCCGGTTTCGGGGGCGCACCCGGCTCTATCTCGACGGGGCGGTGCAGTTCGACACGATCGACGAGCATCGCTATCACGAGCCGCTGGTCCATCCGGCCATGGCGCAGGCACCGCGTCGGGCGCGGATCCTGATCCTTGGCGGGGGCGACGGGATGGCGGTGCGCGAGGTGCTGCGCTGGGACGGGGTCCAGGCGGTGACGCTGGTGGATCTCGACCCGGAGGTGACGGAGTTGTTCCGCGACCGGGACGATCTGGCGGCGCTCAACGGCTTCTCCCTTCGCGATGCGCGGGTGACGATCGTGGCGGCCGATGCCTTCGTCTGGGCGCGCGACGCGCGAGGCGGTGTTCGACGTCGCGATCCTCGATCTGCCGGACCCGCGCAATCTGTCGCTGTCGCGGCTCTACAGCGTCGAGTTCTATCGCCTGCTGGCCCGTCGCCTGTCCGCGCAGGGGATCGTCGCGACGCAGGCCGGGTCGCCGATGTTCGCGGGCGACGCCTTCTGGATCGTGGCGGAGACGATGGGGCGGCATTTCGACATCACGCCCCTATCACGCCTACGTGCCGAGCTTCGGCCTCTGGGGGTTCGTCCTCGGCACGCCCGACGGCATGGTGCCGCGGCAGGCGGAGTATCCACCCGACCTTGCATACCTGACGCCCGAAATCTGGACCGCGGCGCAGGTCTTCGATGCGGAGACCGGCCCCCGCGACGTCCCGGTCAACACGCTCTCCACGCATCCGTTGCCGCTTGCCTATGCCGCCGGGTGGGATGCCTGGTTCCGGTGACCGCGCAGCAGGATGCGCCGTTCGGTCCTCGCGGGGCGGAGGGCCGCATCGAGCGCATCCGCCGCCGCCTCGACGTCTGGCCGCGCCGCACAGGAACAGGTCGAGCGCCGCATAGCCGTGTTCGGGCCAGGTGTGGACCGTGATGTGACTTTCGGACAGCAGCAGGACGCCGGTGACGCCGCCGCCCGTCGAACGGGTGGAAATGCGCCGACAGCACCTTGGCGCCGGCGGCCCGCGCGGCGTCGTGCAGGGCGCGTTCGATTGTGGCGGCATCCGTGGCGCCCTCCCAATGCTCCAGGATCAGATGGCGTCCGATCTCCGCCATCACCGCTCCATCGGGATCGTGACGGGGCCGTCATTGACCAGATGCACGGCCATATCCGCGCCGAACCGGCCCGTCTCGACCGGCACGCCCCTGACGGCGCAGGGATTCCGCGAACCGCTCGTAGAGGCGCTCGCCGATCTCCGGTGCTGCGGCGGCGGAAAAGCCGGGGCGGTTGCCCCGCGAGGTGTCGGCGGCCAGCGTGAACTGACTGACGACGAGGGCGTCGCCGCCGGTCTCCAGCAGCGAGCGGTTCATCCGGCCCGGCGTCGTCGCGAAAGATCCGCAGCCGGGCGATCCGCGCGGCCAGCGCGTCGGCATTCTCCTCGCGATCGTCCCGCATCGCGCAGACGAGGATCAGGATTCCCGGTCCACAGCGACCGACGGTTGCGCCGTCGATCTCGACCCGCGCCTCCGTCACCCGCTGGACCAGTGCCTTCACAATTCCGAGGCCCAGGGCGGATTGGCTCCCGCCCGCCCGACCGTCACCGCCGCCGCCTTGTTGCCCAGGGTGAGTGCGGCGTGCAGCACCTCCGCGGATGGGACGGCCTTCTTCAGGGCGCCCGCGCGGTGCAGCCCGGCGAGAAAGCCCGCGTTGAACGTGTCGCCCGCGCCGACCGTATCGACCACCGCCACCGGCTCCGCCGGGACCCGGACCCGCCCTTCCCGCGTCAGGGCGACGACGCCGTGCTCGCCCTGGGTCACGCAGAGCATCCTTGCCCCGTGATCCAGCACGTCCTCCGGCGTCATTCCGAGCCAGGTCATGTCCTCGTCCGAGAGCTTCACGATATCGGCGGCATGGAGCAGACGCTGGAGCCTGGCGCGATACCGCGCCTCGCCGATGATGAAGTTCGGCCGGATGTTCGGGTCGATCATGATCGGCAGGTGCGCATGGCCGAGGGCCAGCCCCTCGTAGGTCTGCGCGCAAGGCTCCATCGCGAGGCTGATGCCGCCGATGAAGAGCGCGTCGATCCCCGCCATCGACGGCGCGTCGCCGAGCGACAGCATCCGACCGGCGGTGTTCTCGTCGTAGAAGGCGTATTGCGCGTGCCCGTTCTGTCAGGGTGACGAAGGCGAGCGTGGAGGGCCGGTCGCTGATCGCGGCACGGTTCTCGACGCCCGACTCGGCCAGATCCTCGGCCAGAACCTTGCCGAACATGTCGGAGGACAGGCCGGTGAACATCGCCGTCGGAACGCCCAGACGCCCGAGGGCGATGGCCGTGTTGTGGACTGCGCCGCCCGCCGTCGGGAAGAAGCCGGGGCCATCCGCCGTCTCCCGCGGAAGCATGTCGATCAGGGCCTCGCCCGCGCACAGGATCATGGTCTCTCCCTTTCGTCGCGCCCTGTGCTATCGCGAGTTCCACGCGGGGGCCAGTCGCGGCCTCAATCGGTCAGCCAACCGGCGCCGCCACCGGACGGCATGAAATCGCCGGGATCGAAACCGACCCCGCCCTGGGAGGCGGCATAGACCAGCGCGGCGATCCCGGCGACGACGAGGGCCGCGAGGATGGCGAGCGCGATCTTGACCGCCGAATAGGGGCGCTCCCCCTGCACCCGCCCGGATCTGTCCGTTGACGACGAACCGGAAGGAGCGGCCGCGATACTTGTAGGCCGCGATCCAGACCGGCAGGAGGATGTGCTTGAACGTCACGCCCGAAAGCTCGGTCCGGAGGCTGTCGATCCGTTGCTGATCGCCGCCGATATCCATGCGGACGTCGCGGGCGATCACCGCATCCATCCGCGCCCGCGCCTCCGTCAGCCCGTGTTCCAGCGATACGCCGTAGGCCTCCGCCCGGAACCCCGCGAGGTAATGCGGCGCATAGGGTGCCAGCCCCGAGAGATCCCAGGGCTGCAACGCGTCCGTATGCTGCTTCGGGAGGGCGGTGGAAGCGAGGATCAGCACGTCGTCGAAGAACCGCTGCACCCGGCCCCGGCGGCGGGTCCACCGGATCTTCGGCACCTGCACGCGGACCCGCTTGCCGTCGCGGATCACCGTCTGGGTGACGTAGTAGACGTCGCCGCGCTGACCGGAATAGGCGGTCACCGTCTGGGCGTCGATGGTCCAGAACGGCACGTAGATGCCCGACATCCTGCGGCCCTTGCGGGCGTAACGCTGCAATCCGTTGGGGGCGAACCAGAGGCTGCCGAGCCAGTCGTTCATGGCGCCATGCGCCTCCCGCTCCTCGAACACGAAGGGGAGGACGGCGGCGGGCTTGATGTGGCGGTTCGTGCCGGTATCGGTGACGACCGGCGTGGCGCAGAACGGACATTCGGCGGCGTGGATCGCGGGATCGAACTCCACCTGCGCGCCGCAATTGGGACAGGCGAGGACGCGCGTCTCCTCGGTCTCGGCATCGTTGGCGGCATTGCCGAGACCGGCGCGGATGTCGATCTCTCGGATGGAGGCGGGGTTCGCCCGGCGCAGCGCCTCGGTGTTTCCGCAATGGTCGCAGATCAGCCGCTCGTCGCCCGGATCGAAGCGCATGTCCCCGCCGCAATTGTCGCAGGGGAAGCGGTGTTCCTCGGTCTTGGGGATTTCGGGCGGACGGCGGATCCCCTGGACGCTGGGCACCTTCATAGGAAGCGATGCAGCGCGCGAGGCGCCATGATCCGGAGTGCGTTGTCCCGAAGCCGGACATGGCGCCAGATATGGAAGGCGGCGTGGAATGCGACGAGGACGGCGAGGGCGTAGAACTCGACGCTGTGCAGTTTTCCGACCAGGGCGTTGGCATCCGGCAGGCCGAGCGGCGGCGCGATCGGCAGGATCGCCCCCGCGAACAGGACCCGGCTCGCCGTCAGCCCGAGCAGGAACCCGGTCAGGGCCACGCCGAAAAGGCCCCAGATCAGGGTGAGGTGCAGGGGGCGATGGATGCCCCGCGCCCATCCCCGCAGCTTCGGCCCCGGGCGGGAGGCGAGGCCGCGACGCAGCATGTCCAGCGTCCAGAGAAGGCAGAGCGACACGAAGATCAGACCGAACACGGAATGAAGGCGCACGGCCCAGGGGCCGACCCGTCCGACATCCGCCGGGGTCACGATCAGGAACCACACGAAGAACGGCAGCACCGTCCAGTGCAGCGCCTTCAGAGCCGCGCGCCGGGTCGGCATCCGCATCAGAGCACCCCGTGCACGGCGCGGGGCAGCATGTTGCGCAGCGCGCCGTCGCCCAGGACGGTATGGCGCCAGAGATGGAAGATCCCGTGCAGCAGGCCCAGCATGAACAGGATCAGCAGCAGGCGCCGCGCCTCCGGATGCTCCGCCAGCAGGAGCGCCGCGGTTCCCGCGAGCATCGCCAGAAGCGCCACATGGGACCAGAAATGCAGCGGCCGGAGCCAGCCCGACAGGACCGGTCCCGGACGGTTCAACCCGCCGAGGCCGGCGGCGGCGATCCACAGGACGGCACAGGCGGCGAGGGCTACGTCCCAACCCGTCCCCGGTCGCGCCAGAACGCCGACGATGACCACGGGAACCGTCCAGTGCAGCGCCATGACCGGGCCGCGCAGGCGGGTCCGCACCCGCGCCCGCATTCCCATCTCAGGCGCCCGGCGGGGGCGGCGGCATCACCGTGAAGAGCTGCGCCAGCTCGGTCACGTCCTCGGCCCGCATCCAACCGTCCTGGCCTTGGGTCCAGAGATAGGTCTCGCGCGTGACCTCCCCCTCTGCCACCATCCGGCCCAGCCGCGCCTTGGAGAACGGCCCCTTGGTCTCGGACCCTTCGGCGATGTGCCAGACATGTTCGACCGGCGGCGGCGGGGGCGCGCGCGGCGGCGGGACGCGCGCCCCAGGGACCGGTCTGCGCCATGGAATTGGCCATTCCCATGCCCATTCCCATGCCGAGACCCGCGCCCATGCCGGAATTGGGCGTGGTCGCCGCGTTCTGCATCGCCTCGGCGGTCGCGTATTGCTGATACTTCGACAGGTCGCCCAGGACGCCCATCGACGTGCGCTTGTCCAACGCCGCCTCCACGGCGGGCGGCAGGGAGATGTTCTCGACATACAGCTCCGGCACCGACAGGCCGTAATCCGCGATCGTCGCGCTGATCTGCTCCGCCACGATCTTGCCGAGGCCGTCGGTATTCGCGGCCATGTCGAGGACGGGGATATTGCTCTGGGCCAGGGCGCGGGAGGCGGCCTGCACGATCATGTTGCGGATCTGGAACTGGATCTCGTCGCGGGTGAACTCGCCGTCGGTGCCGACGATCTCGGTCATGAACCGCCCCGGATCCGCGACCTTGATCGCATAGGTCCCGAAGGCGCGCAGACGGACCGGCCCGAATTCCGGATCGCGCATGGTGACCGGATTCTTCGTGCCCCATTTCAAATCCGTCATCCGCGTGGTGGAGACGTAGTAGATCTCCGACTTGAACGGCGACTTGAAGCCGTGGTCCCAGTGCTGGAGCGTCGTCATGATCGGCATGTTGTTCGTCTCGAGCATGTAGAGCCCGGGCATGAACACGTCCGCCAGCTGTCCCTCGTGGATGAACACCGCCGCCTGTCCCTCGCGGACGGTCAGCTTGGCGCCGTACTTGATCTCGTGGCCGTGCCGCTCGAACCGGTAGACGAGCGTGTCCCGGGTGTCGTCGGTCCATTCGATGACATCGATGAACTGGCCGGAAAGGAAATCGAAGATGGGCATGGGAGCCTCCCTTAGGTCTCGCCGGAGGCAAGCTCGGCGGCGATCTGTCGAATGATGGGGCGGGCCTGTTCGGCGGTCATGCCGATGGACAGGCGGCGGTCGTAGAGCATCCGGAGCAGCAATTCGTCATGCCGCGTCAGCAGGGCGAATTCCTCGTCGTCGTTGAAGATGGAGGGCCGCGCCGTCGGGCTGTCATTGGCGAGGCCGAGGCCCTGCGCGATCTCCTCGTGGTAGCAGGCGAGCCGCATAAGATCCGGATGCTCCGACCGCACCAGTGCGATGGCCGACACGTAGGTGTCCGGCGCGCCCGCCGAGGAGGAGGCATAGACCGCGCAATAGGTGGAGCGGTCCAGCGACGTGATCTCGCCCACCGTGGTGCGGTTCAGACCCGGCTCGGCGGCCAGGATCTGCGGCCCGAGCGTCCGCTGTTCGTCGAGCGAGGCGACGAAGACGTGGTAGTTCCCGCCCGACGGCACGACCGAAATCGGATGCCCGCTGACCCGGCGGAGGCGGGCGACATAACCCTCGATCGCCCGCGTGTCGGAGCGGCGCGTGGTGTCCGGGACCGACGCGCCGAAATGGAGCTGCATCCGCACCGGCTGTTCCCAGCGGCGAAGTTGCGCGCGGCTCTGCTGGGCGATGTAGCGCCCGCCGACCTGCACGTATTCGGAGAACAGGGCGATCCGCTCGAAGTTGCGGGCAAGCTCCGCGTCGCCGAACGACGTGTCCGGCCCGCCCCCGTCGCGCCGCAGCAGACCCTGCGCCAGCAGCCGCGATTCCAGCCGCCGGTAGAACAGGCCCGCGGACCGGCTCTCCGCCGACGGCTCCGCCACGGGCACGATCACGGCGGGACGGGCGGCGGGCACCGGGGAGGTCACCTGCGGCGGCGTCGGCTGGCACGCGGCCAGGACCGAACCGGCCAGCAGGACGGCGAGGAGACGGACCGCGCGCATCAGGTGCGGGGCACGGAGGTACCGGCATTGTCGCCCGGCCCGTCGCGCCGTCCGCTGGCGGAGGCGAGCGTCTCGCGCAGCTCCCGCTCCATCGCTTCCAGCTCGCGCTCCGCTTCGGCGCGCTTGGCCTTGCCCTCATCGGCGATCTGGAGGCTTTCGTTGATGGTCGCCACCAGATCGGCGTTGGCCTGCCGGACGGCGGCGATGTCGAAGACGCCACGCTCCATCTCGGTGCGGACCACCTTGTTGGCATCGCGCAGGTTCTTCGCATTCGCCGTCAGCAACTCGTTGGTCAGGTCGTTGGCGTCGCGCACCGCCTCCGCCGCCTCGCGCGAGCGTTGGATCGTAACCGCCTGGGCAAGCTGGGTTTCCCAAAGCGGGACCGTGTTCACGAGGGTGGAGTTGATCTTGGTCACGAGGCTCTTGTCGTTCTCCTGCACCAGCCGGATCGAGGGCAGGGACTGCATCGTCACCTGCCGCGTCAGCTTGAGGTCGTGGACCCGCCGTTCCAGATCGTCCCGCGCCGCCCGCAGGTCGCGCAGCTCCTGCGCGCCGATCATCCTGTCATCTTCCGGCAGGGCCTCGACCGCCCGCTCCTTGGCCGGGATCACCGTGGCATCCAGTTCCGCGAGCTTCGCTTCGCCCGCCGCGATGTAGAGGCCCAGCTCCTCGTAGAAATCGAGCGTCTTCTCGTACAGCTTGTCGAGCGACTTGATGTCCTTCAGCAGCACATGCTCGTGCTTCAAAAGCTCGTCGGTCACCCGGTCGATCTGTCCCTGCACGGTCTCGAACCGGGCCACGAACTTGGAGAACGGCGCCGCCCGGCCCAGCAGTTTCTCCCACCAGGACCGCTTGCGCCGCACGTCCAGCTCGCTGACCGAAAAGCCGCGGATGGTCGAGACGATGCTGCGCAGCGAATCCCCCGCGGGGCCGACATCCTTGTTCTTGACGTCCGCCAGCATCGACTGGCTGATCTGCTGCAGCTCCGCCTGCGCGGCCGACCCGAAGGCGATGATCGACTGGCTGTCGCCCATGTCCAGTTCGTCCATCCGCTTGCGGATATTCGCTGCGACCGGTTCCGGCGCGCGTTCCAGCGGCACGATCTCGTTCGCGGGCTGGGGGAGGATGACCGCGGCGACCTGATCGACCTCGGCGGTGATCGCGGCCGCCTGGGCGCGGGTATTGGTGTCCATGTCGTTACTCCCGGATGGGCAGGCCGTCTCGTTTCAGACGGTCCCGCAGAACTTCGATTTCGACGTCCAGATCGGTGCGGTCGGTCACCAGCAGCGTCTCGCGCCGGGCATCCATCCCCCGTTCCAGATCGTCGAGCAGGGCGAAATAGTCGGCCTTTACCACCGGATCGCGGGTCGCGGCATAGAGGTCCGCGAACTTGGCCGTCGCGTCGCGGGCGCCCATCAGATAGACGCCCAGATACTTTCGCGCGGCGTTGAGATCGCGGGGGTCGTCCTCGACCCGGCGGAACATCTCCCGCGCCCGGGCGACCAGGCGGGCGACGCGGCTCTCGGCCTCCCGGTCCTTGGCGCGCAGCACGGCGTCCTGCATCGCGGCCAGATGCTTCTCCGCCTCCTCGACCGAGCGGGCGACGCGGTCGGTCTGGAACGTGTCGACCCCCTCCATCCCCTTGTCGCGCATGGGATCGACACCGAAGGCCGTCAGGTGCAGCGCGCCCGCGACCACGCCGTAGACGGCGCCCGCGACCGCGCCGTCGAACCCGGTCATCGCGGCCAGCGCCACGCCCAGTCCGGTCGCGACCGCGCCCAGTATCTTGCGGGGGATGGCGGGACGGCGGGCGATGCGCCGTTCGGTCCAGGCGGCCTCGGCGCGAAGACCCTCCCGCGTAAGCCACGCGCCCCCGAAGAGGACCGCGCCCGCGGCGAGATTCCCGGCCAGCGCCGTGGCGCCGGGCTGGCCGAAGGCGGTGACCACCGGCAGCACCGACAGCGCCATGAGGATCGAACTGCGGGCCCGGCCGCGCAACGGCGCGCGCAGCGTCGCCGGGGCCGCACCCTCCGTGCGTCCGTCGGGGCTGAACTCTCCGCCGAAGCGCCGTCCCATCGCCTAGAGCATCCCGCCGTCGAGGAGACCCAGCCCGGCCAGCGCCACGAGCACGGCGAGCGCCGCGAAGGCGGTCTTCTGCAGGCCGGTGGACTTCATCGCGGCATTCCTCGCGTCACGGTTAACCTTACCGGGCCAATCTACGACAGCCACCGGACCGGCGCCAGTGCGTGACCACCCCGTGGATCGACCCTTCTGGCGAAAGAGCACGCCCTGCGTCGTAGGGTCCCTTTTCTAGCCGCGCAGATCGGCCCGAAGCGCCCGTCCCGCCTGCACCCCCGGCCGCGCGCCGACCTCCTCCAGCCAGCGCGCCAGATGCGGTTTGTCGTCCAGCACCTGCTGCTGCCCCTCCCAGAGCGACGCCCAGGGCCAGATCGCCATGTCCGCGATCGAATAGAAGTCCCCTGCCACGTAGCGGTTTTCCGCCAACCGCGTGTCCAGCACCTTATAAAGACGCCCGGTCTCGCTCCGGTAGCGGTCCTTGGCGTAGGGGATGTCCTGCGGCGGATCCATCACGGGGGCATATTTCAGGAAGTGATGCGCCTGACCCGCCATCGGACCGACGCCGCCCATCTGCCACATCAGCCATTCGTCGACCGCGATCCGCTCCCGCTCCGTCCGGCCGCAGAACAGCCCCGTCTTGCGCGCCAGATATTGCAGGATCGCCCCGCTCTCGAACACGGATACGGGTTCGCCGTCCGGCCCGTCCGGGTCCACGATTGCGGGCATCCGGTTGTTGGGCGCGATGGCGAGGAAATCCGGCGCGAACTGCTCCCCCGCGCCGATATTCACGAGATGCAGGTCGTAGGGCAGCGCCATCTCGTGCAGGGCGATGGAGATCTTCCAGCCGTTCGGCGTGGGCCAGAAATGGAGCGCGATGGGCGCCTTTGCGGTGTCGTCGTCCGGCATGGCGATCCCCTCAGGCGGCGCTGTCCGCCATCCTTCGTCCGCGATCCGCGCTTTGCAAGCCCGTCTCCGGGTGCGGACCGCGGCGGGTCGAGTGCGCAAGGCTGGATCCCTTGCCCGCAGCCGATACTCGGCCCATGCGATTCCGACCGTGGCCCCGCGTGCCGCACCCATCCGCAGGAGGGAGATGGCACGTTCCGCACCATGGTCTCTCCGGATTGCGGCGTCCCGCGACCCTGCGATCCAACGGTGACGACCGCGTCGGCATCGCCCGTCCGCCGCAACGCCCACCGTCGAAATTCCCCCGTCTTGACCGCTCCCCGTCACGGGTCTACCCCTGCACCCCGAGGGGATTTGTACCGGATTGCGGCCCTCTGGTCGGGGGAACCCGTCCGAAAAACCGCTAAAGAGGCTCGGGGACCGCTTTGTCCCCACGGCTTTCCGACAGGTGCGACGTATCAGGACCGGGAGGCCCGCCATGAAGGACACCAATTCCAGACCCCGCGCCCCGCGCACGCTCGCCGTCCATGCGGGCACGCGCCGCTCGCAATACGGCGAGGTTTCCGAGGCGATATTCCTGACCCAGGGCTTCGTCTACGACAGCGCCGAGGCCGCCGAGGCGCGGTTCCTCGACAGCACCCGCGAGGAGTTCATCTACGCCCGCTACGGCAACCCGACCGTGGCGATGTTCGAGGACCGGATCGCCGCGCTGGAGGGGACCGAGGACGCCTTCGCCACCGCCTCCGGCATGGCCGCGGTCAACGGCGCGCTGGTCTCTCTGCTGGCCGCGGGCGACCACGTCGTCGCCGCCCGGGCGCTGTTCGGGTCCTGCCTCTATATCCTCGACGAGGTCCTGCCCCGCTACGGCGTGGAGGTTACGCTGGTGGACGGCACCGATCTCGATGCCTGGCGCGCCGCCATCCGCGCCGACACGAAGGCCGTCTTCTTCGAGAGCATTTCCAACCCCGCGCTGGAGGTGATCGACATCGCCGCCGTCTGCGACCTCGCCCATGCGGTCGGCGCGACCGTCATCTGCGACAACGTCTTCGCCACACCGACCTTTTCCCGCGCGCTCGACCTCGGGATCGACGTGGTCGTCTACTCCACCACCAAGCATATCGACGGGCAGGGGCGCTGCCTCGGCGGGGTCATCTGCGGGACCACGGAGTTCGTGCGCAAGGTGGCGGAGCCGTATCTCAAGCATACCGGTGGCTCCATGTCCCCCTTCAACGCCTGGGTCATGCTCAAGGGGCTGGAGACGATGGACCTCCGCGTCCGGGCCCAGGCCGACACCGCCTGGCGCATGGCGCAGGCGCTCGACGGTCACCCCAAGCTCGCCCGCGTGATCCACCCCCATCTCGACAGCCATCCGCAGGCAGCCCTCGCGCGGGCGCAGATGGAACAGGGGGGCACGGTGATTTCCCTCGACCTCGCGGGCGGCAAGGCGGCGGCGTTCCGGTTCCTCAACGCGCTGGAAATCGTCATCATCTCCAACAATCTCGGCGACGCCAAATCCATCGCGACCCACCCCGCGACGACGACGCATCAGCGCCTTCCCGACGACCAGAAGGCGCTACTCGGCATCACCCCCGGCCTGATCCGCCTGTCGGTCGGGCTGGAGGACGCGGAGGATCTGATCGCGGACGTGACCGCCGCTCTTGACGATGCGTGAGGTCCGCCGCGGCATCCCGGAGGATATCGCGGCGCTGACGGACATTCTCTGGCGCGGGGTCCATGAGGGCGCGGCTCCGCGCTACACGGCCGAGCAGCGCCGGGCCTGGCTTCCCGAACGCCCCACGCCCGAGGCCTTCGCGGACCGCCTCGCCGGTCAGACGATCTGGGTCGCGGAGGAGGCGGGCCGCCTCACCGGCTTCATCACCCTGCGCGACGACGGTTATCTCGACTTCGCCTATGTCCTCCCCGAGATGCGCGGCACGGGCACGGCGGATTCGCTCCTGACGGTTCTGGAAAATCATGCGGCCGCGCGGGGTCTCGACCGCCTCACCGTGCGGGCCAGCGACATGGCGCGGCCCTTCCTCGTGCGCCGCGGATGGCACGTCACAGCACCCGAGCCGCAGGTCCGAGAGGACGTGACGATGCCGGCGACGGAGATGGTTCGGGATCTGGACCGGAATTAACGGTCCGGCGGGTGGATATCCGTATGACGGCGGTATGACGGGCGTATGCACGAAAGACATACGAATGGTGCACCTTGTTTCATGGGCTTTCGGGCCGTTCCGTTAACCTTTCGCCGCCGCACGGAGAGGGTTGTGAATGGACGCCCGTAGGCCCATCTTGAAGGTCCGACCGCGCGAACCGAGGGGAGGGACGAATGACCGTCCACGCACCGGATATTGACCGCCAGCCGACCGAAGAAGAGGCCCGCGCCGCCCGCGATCTCCTGAAACGCTATGCCGAGAATGCCGAGTCCGAGGGCGGTTGTTATCCCGTCCTGTCAGACGTTTACCCGGTTTACCCTACGGACGAGGCCTATCGCGCCACGCTTCCCGACCTGCAGAACGGTCCGGCGGCGAGCATCCGCGGCGCGGACGTCGCGATCCAGCATGTCGGCATCTCGAACTTCCGCCTGCCCCTGCAGGTACCCACCCGGGACGGTCCTCGCGCCGTGGACGCGTCGGTCACCGGCACCGTCTCGCTGGAGGCCGGGCGCAAGGGCATCAACATGTCCCGCATCCTTCGCAGCTTCTACCGACATGCCGAGAATCTTATCGGTTACAACGTGTTGGACGCCGTGCTCGACGACTACCTTACCGATCTCGATAGTTTCGACGCCCGCCTCCTGCTGCGCTACGCACTCCCCCTGAAGGTCGAGAGCCTGCGATCCGGCCTGACCGGCTGGCAATATTATGACGTGGCCGCCGAGATCATTCAGTCCGGCCGGATTCGTCGTCGGATCCTGCATCTCGACTACGTCTATTCCTCGACCTGCCCCTGTTCGCTCGAACTCTCCGAACATGCCCGGCGCACAAGGGGGCAACTCGCCACGCCGCATTCCCAACGCTCCGTCGCCCGGATCTCGGCGGAGATCTCGGACGACGTAACCCCCGAGGATATCGTCGAAACCTGTCGCAGGCAGGTCCCGACCGAGACGCAGGTGGTGGTCAAGCGCGAGGACGAGCAGGCCTTCGCGGAACTCAACGCGGCCAACCCGATCTTCGTGGAGGACGCCGCCCGGCTCTTCGCCGAAGGGCTGCAGGGGCTGGAGAGCATCCGCGACTTCCGGATCGTCGCCAGTCATCAGGAAAGCCTGCACAGCCACGATGCCGTTTCCGTCCTCACCCGCGGCGATCTGTTCGCCGCCGGAACGCTGGAGCCGCGTCTCTTCGGCACCCTCGTCCATCCCGGTTGACGCTTCCGGCCCGTCCGTGCTTTGACGCGGATGGGGTCGCGCACACCCCGTCACAGGCTTCGGCCCAAGTCGCGCATCCATGAAACCGTTCACTCGGAGGATGCCCCTTGGACCATCATTTCATCACCCCCTCAGCACTCGCTGCGATCCTGCACCGCCACGACGCGCCCGCGATCCTGGATCTTCGCATGGCCGACGATGCCGCAGCGGATCCCCGCACGCTTCCCTGCGCGCAGACCATCACCCTCGCGGAGATCGAGGCCGGGGCGGGCCCGACCGGTTCCGTCGTCACCTGTTGTCAGAAGGGTGGCAAGATCAGTCAATTGGCCGCCGGGATGTTGCGGGCACGGGGCGTTCCGGCCCTCTCGCTGCGGCATGGACATCTCGGCTGGGTGGCGGCGGGCCTGCAGCTGAGACGGGTGGGTCGTCCGGCCGACCGGTGGGTCATGCCGCTCGATCCGGGCTGGGACGATCTGGCCGCGCTCTGGGTCCTGCGACGCCTCGTCGATCGAACCGCCCCCATCCTGCCGGTGGAGCGCGACTGGCTCTCCGCCGCCGCCGATATCTGGGATGCGCGCATCCTGCCGCCGACACCTGTCGCGATGGCGGAACTTGCCGTGCTGGACCATCCCGCACTCGATGCGCTCGGCGGCGGCCCCACGGCGCTGCTCGCCGGACGCCTGACCCGCGTCGCAACGCCCGAAGACACGCTCGATCTCGTCGACGATTGGCTCGCGGGTGCGCAGGTGGCGGCATGATCCCGTCCTGGCCCGATATGACCCGCGCCTTCGGGCGGATCGGCCTGCTCAGCTTCGGCGGCCCCGCGGCACAGATCGCGCTGATGCATCAGGAGCTTGTGGACCGGCGCGGCTGGCTCGACGAGGACGGGTTCCTGCGCGGCCTCGGCTTCTGCACCTTGCTGCCGGGCCCCGAGGCGATGCAGCTCGCCACCTATGCGGGCTGGCGGATGCGGGGCACGGTCGGCGGCTTGCTGGCGGGGCTCCTGTTCGTGCTGCCTGGGGCGGTCGTGATGATCGCGCTCGCCGCGCTCTACCTCGCCTATGGCCGCCTGCCGCTGGTGGAGGCGGCGTTTCTGGGTGTCAAGGCGGCGGCGCTCGCCATCGTCGCGGGCGCGCTGTGGAAGTTGCGGACCAACGCCCTGCGCGGTCCGCTCGCCCTTTCGGTCGCGGTCGCGGCCTTCGTCGCGCTGTTCTTCCTCGACCTCCCGTTCTGGGCCGTTCTCGGCGCGGCGATCCTGATCGGGCTGGCGCGCCCGGCGGGTCCGGGAGAGGCGCCCGCAGCGGCCCCGGTGCGCGGCACGCTGGCAATTGTCGCGACCTGGCTCGCCATCTGGTGGGTGCCGCTGCTGGCATTGCTGGCCATCGCCCCGGACAGCGTTCCGGCGCAGGCCGGCCTGTTCTTCAGCTGGCTCGCCACCGTCAGCTTCGGCGGAGCCTATGCGGTGCTGGCAGCGTTGGCGCAGAACGCGGTGGAGGTGCAGGGCTGGCTCTCGGCGGATCAGATGATCGACGGGCTGGGGCTGGCGGAGACGACGCCGGGGCCACTGATCCTTGTGACGGTCTTCACCGGCTGGCTCGGCGGGGCGCAGGCGGGGGGCTGGGCGCTTGCCCTGATGACGGCCCTGGTGACGCTCTGGGCCACATTCGCGCCGTGTTTTTTGTGGATCTTCGCCGGTGCGCCGCATCTCGAGCGGTTGACGGCGCAGCCGCGACTGCGCGGCGCGCTCGACATGGTTTCGGCCGCCGTGGCGGGCGTGATCGCGAACCTGTCCCTTTGGTTCGCGATCCATATCCTGTTCCGCACCGTGTCCGAGACGGCGTTCGGCCCGCCGCGCGCCGATCTCGCCAGCCTCGATCCCGTCGCCCTCTGCCTCGCCGCCGCCGCGATGGTCTGGCTGCTCCTGCTGAAGCGCGGGTTGCTGGAAACGCTAGGCCTTTCGGCGCTGGCCGGGGCCGTCCTGCACGTCGTCTCAGGCTGAGGCGCGGACCGCTCCGGCGACGTCGTCCACCACTGCGTTCAGAAGGTCCGGATCCTCGCATTCCGCCATGACCCGGATCATCGGCTCCGTCCCCGATGCCCGGATCAGGAGGCGACCCGTCTTCGCGAGCCGCGCCTCCGCCTCCGCGATCGCGGTCTTGACGCCCGTCGCCTCCAGCGGGGCGGACCCTTCCGCGTATCGGACGTTCTCGAGCCGCTGGGGGACGGGCTCGAAACTGTGCATCAACTCGGAGGCGCGCCGCCCGGTCCGCACCATTTCGGCCAGGAATTGCAGGCCGGCGATGAGCCCGTCGCCGGTGGTCGCGTAATCCGTCATCACGATATGTCCCGACTGCTCCCCTCCGAGGTTCAGGCCGTGCTTCCGCATCGCCTCCACCACATGACGGTCGCCGACCTTGGTGCGCATCAGGCCGATGCCTGCACCCGCGAGAAATCGTTCGAGCCCGAGATTCGACATCACCGTGGCCACCAGCGTCGGCCCGGCAAGGCGTCCCTCGGACGCCCAGCGCGCGGCGAACAGGGCCATGAGCTGATCCCCGTCGGCCACCCGGCCGGCTTCGTCCAGGATCATTACACGGTCCGCATCACCGTCGAGCGAGATGGCCATGTCGGCGCCATGGGCGTGGATCGCCGCCGCCGCCGCCGCGGTATGGGTGGAGCCGCATTCCGCGTTGATATTGCGGCCATCGGGCGTGACCCCGATGGGGATCACCGTTGCGCCGAGTTCGGACAGCACGTCGGGGGCAGCGCGATAGGCGGCCCCGTTGGCGCAGTCGATCACCACGCGCAACCCCTCGAGGGTCATGCCCGCGGGAATGGTCGTCTTGGCGTATTCGACATACCGTCCGCGTCCGTCGTCGATGCGCTTGGCGCGCCCGATATGCGGGGCGTCGGCAGGCTCCACCCCGTCGACAACCATGCGCTCGATCTCCGCCTCCGCCTCGTCGGACAGCTTGTAGCCGTCAGGGCCGAAGAACTTGATCCCGTTATCCTCCGCCGGGTTGTGACTGGCGGAGATCATCACGCCCAGATCGGCCCGCATGGACCGTGCCAGAAGGCCCACGGCGGGCGTCGGCACCGGGCCGAGCAGCAGGACGTTCATGCCCGTGGACGTGAGGCCGGCGGTCAGGGCGTATTCCAGCATGTAGCCCGAGAGCCGCGTATCCTTGCCGATGACGACGCGGTGGGCGGCGGCCCCCTGGCTCTCGCGACGGAAATAGCGGCCCGCCGCGGCCCCGAGTCGGAGCGCCATCTCGGCGGTCATGTTGCCCGCATTGGCGCGCCCGCGCACGCCGTCGGTTCCGAACAAGCCCATCACCCATCCTCCGTCACGGCCCGCCACAGCGCCAGTGCCTGCGCCGTTTCGGCCACGTCATGTACGCGGTGCATCTGCACCCCCTGCGCCGCGGCGGCAAGCGTGACGGCCAGGCTACCGGCCATCCGCGCGGGGGGCGGCGGAGGCGCGCCGGCGGGCGCCGCAACGTCTCCGATGAACCGCTTCCGCGACGCCCCCAGCAGGATCGGCAGCCCGAGGTCGTGGAACGCGCCGATCCGGCGCAGCAGGGCGAGATTGTGGACTCCGGTCTTCGCGAAGCCGATCCCCGGGTCGATCACAATGCGCGTGCGGGGGATTCCCGCCGCTTCGGCCACGGCCACCCGCGCGGCCAGCGTGTCGAGAACGTCGTGGAGGACATCGTCATAGGCGGGATCGTCGGCCATCGTCGCGGGGGTTCCGATGCTGTGCATCAGGCAGAGTGCCGCCTTCGATCCCGCGACCGTCGCGGCCATCTCCGGATCGAAAGCGAGCGCGGAGACGTCGTTGACCATCACCGCCCCCGCTTTCAGTGCCATGCGGGCGACGGCGGCCTTGCGGGTGTCGACGGAGAGGCGCCGGGTCGTCAGCGCCGCGACAACGGGAGAGATGCGGGCGATCTCCTCCACCTCGGAGATTTCGACCGCGCCGGGACGCGTGCTTTCTCCGCCGATATCGAGGATGTCCGCCGCCGCCATGCGATCCGCCTGTGCCCGCGCGGCGTCCGGGTCGAGGAATTTCCCGCCATCCGAAAAGCTGTCCGGTGTGACGTTGAGGATGCCCATGACCCGCGGCCGCTCGAGCGTCAGGCCCGCAATGGCGGAGCGCGGACAGCTGAGCCGGGCGAGATCCGCGGACGGGAGGGTTTCGGCGGGAACGATCACCGGCGCGCGTCCGCGTTCCAGCCGCTCGACCCGGGTGAAGCGCAGCCATCCGCCCGCGATGCGGGGGGCATCCCGCGGGGCCTCCGGATCGGGCAGGGGGCGCAGGCGGACCGTCACAGCGCGTCCAGCGCGGGAACCGCCCGTTCCGATGCCCCCTCGGCCGCGCCTGCCGCCACGAGGACCAGTTCGCAGGCGTCGAATTCCACAGCGAGCCAGCGTGCCAGCACGACCGGCGCCGTCCCCGACGGACCATCGGTCGCGTCGAGCACCATCCGGGACGGCGCCCAGACCGCGAGGCCATTCTGCCACAGCACCTGCTCCATCTCGGTCCGGCTTCCGATGACGGTGCAGCGGGGATCCCGGGCGGCGAGCTGCCACGCCGCCTGTTCCATGGCGAGGAGGTCGATCCGCCGCTGGGCGAGGGGGGCCGCGGCGCGGGGGGCCGCAATGTCCGGGCTCACGCAAAGGATCGCGGGCACGTGCCCCGTCGCGAGCCGGTCGAGTGCCGCGCCGAGCCCGTCCTCCGCCAGGATCCCCGGCCCGAGCAGGACCACACGGGGGCGGGACGGTTTCGGGCTGTCCCCGATGCCCTGCGCCGAACGGTCCCGGCCGCGCACGATCTCCACCCCGAGGACGTGCGGTCCGCGGTCGAGCTTGCCGATCCGCACGAAGACGCGGGCGACCGCGTCATGGGTCAGCACCCGGCCCGCAATCCGCTCGGCCAGCGTTTCCAGCAGGTCGACGCGGGTGGCGGCGAGTTCGGCCGCCACCGCATCGATCAGGGTGTCGTAGCTGAGGATACCGTCCACGTCGTCGCCCGCTATGGCGGCGGGGTCGGCGACGATTTCGGCCACGATGTCGAACCGGACCCGCTGCGCGACGCCGCGCTCGACCTGGAACGCGCCGATCTCGATCTCCCGGACGTGCTCGCGGAGGGCGATGCGGTCCGGGAGGTCGGTGCCCGTCTCCGCTTCGGCGCGGGCGAGGGGGGAGGCAAAGGCGGTGCGCAGGGCGGCCCGGTCATCGGCATCGGCGGTCATGGCATCCTCGCGGCGTCTGGTACGACCGCTCCGGGAAACCACGATGCGCGCGTCGGGGAAACCCCCCGCTCTCAGGCGTCGGGCGTTCGGCGGTAGAAGATGTGGCGACCGACGCGCGCCGTCTGCGGATAGACCTTCGCCCAGTAGGGATCGACGTAATCGGCATGGTAGTGGGTCGCGTCCGCGGTCAGGGTCCGGGGGGCGCCGTCCATCAGGCGCCGGGCTATCCGGCCTGCAACGGTCCACGCCGTCTGTTCGGACACGACATCCCGAATGCCGTCGCAGGTATAGCTGAACTGGCAGGCATGGAGGTCGCCGGTGCCCTGATGGACCACAGCGCAGACCCGGTCGGGATAACGGTTGTTATCGACCCGGTTGAGGACCACCTCCCCCACGGCAACCTGCCCCGCGACCGGCTCGCCCCGGGCCTCGAAGTAGATCGCTTCCGCGAGACAGCGCCATTCGGCATCGCCGTTCGCCGGGGATCCGCGGGCGAAGCTGTCGAGATCGACCGGATCGTCCTGCTGTCGGCGGGGACCGCGATTCTGGTCGCTGAGTGGACGGGCGCCGCCCCCGAACAGGCTGCCTGATCGGGCGAGGCCCAATCCCCCACTCTCCGGGGTGGCGAGGCGCGAGAAGGCCGCCAGACCGACGCCGCCACCTATGGCCAGTCCGCCCACCGGCTGCGCCGTCGCCCCGCCCGCGAAGAGGAGCCACAGGACGACCGGGAGGGCGGTGCGGACTTTGTCAATCATGGGGATCCTTCTGACCGGCCTCTCGGCGTCGGCCTAACGAAGGGATCTTCAGAAACGGTGAAGACGCGCGCCGATTTTCGATTGGGAGAAGCCTGGAGATCAGCTCGCTACGGCGTCGCCTGCCGGGACAGGATCGTGCTCTGCGCCGCGGCGAGCTTGGCAACGGGCACGCGGAAGGGCGAGCAGGAGACGTAGTCGAACCCCGCGAGCCGGCAGAACGCGATCGCCTCGGGACTGCCGCCATGCTCGCCGCACAGCGCAAGCGTAATGTCCGGCCGGGCCTGCCGCCCCCGCTGAGCCCCGAGCAGGAGCAGTTCGCCGACGCCGTCGATATCCAGGGTCTGGAACGGGTCCTCCGGATAGACGCCTTCGTTGACATAGGCCGACATGAACCGGCCCGCGTCGTCGCGCGACAGGCCGTAGGTCATCTGCGTCAGGTCGTTGGTCCCGAAGCTGAGAAACGCCGAGACCTCGGCGATCTCGCCCGCCCGCAGGGCGGCCCGCGGCGTCTCAACCATCACACCGATCCGGTACTCGAACGTGGCCCCGGTCTCGGCCCGCACGGCGGCGGCGATTCCGTCGATCCGGCGCTTGACCAGCTCCACCTCGCGCCGCGCGGTCACCAGCGGGATCATGATCTCCGGCCGTATGTCGGACCCGGCCGCGAGGGCCGCGACCGTCGCCTCGAAGATGGCGCGGGCCTGCATCTCGTAGATTTCGGGGATCGCGATCCCGAGCCGGACGCCGCGCATCCCGAGCATCGGGTTGTATTCCTGAAGCGCGGTCACCCGCGCCTTCACCTCCGACAGGGGGCGGTCGAGGGCGGCGGCGAGGGCGCGGATGCCCTCCCCCTCGCTGGGCAGGAATTCGTGCAGCGGCGGGTCCAGAAGGCGGATGCAGACCGGAAGGCCGGTCATCAGGTTGAAGAGCTCGGTGAAATCGTCCCGCTGCATCGGCAGCAGACGTTCCAGCGCCGCGGCCCTGTCCGGGGCGCTCTCGGCGAAGATCATCTCGCGCATGACGGTCAGGCGGCCCGCATCGAAGAACATGTGCTCCGTGCGGCAGAGCCCGATGCCGTCCACCCCGAAGGTCCGGGCCAGCGTGGCGTCCGCCACCGTGTCGGCATTCGCGCGCACGCCGATGTCGCGGACGTCGTCGGACCAGGCCATGAAATCGCCGAACGCGCCGTCGAGGGCGGGCTCCTGGGTCGGCACCGCCCCCTCCAGCACTTCGCCGGAGGACCCGTCCACTGTGACCACAACGCCCTCGCGCAGAACACGCCCGTCGGGCAGGCGGACGGAGCGGTTGCGGTGCGAGACGGTGAGGCCGGTCGCCCCGGTCACGCAGGGCAGCCCGAGGCCGCGGGCGATCACGGCGGCATGGCTGGTCGCGCCCCCGCGCTCGGTCAGGACCGCATCGGCGGCATGCATGCCGCGCACGTCGTCGGGCGACGTTTCGCGGCGCACGAGGATGCACGGCTCGTCCCGGGACAGAGATGCCTGCGCTGCGGCGGAATCGAACACGATCCGGCCGGTGGCGGCGCCCGGCGAGGCGGCGATGCCGCGCGCGAGGACGGTCCGCGGCGCGCCGGTGTCGATCTGCCGGTGGAGCAGGCGGCTGAGCGTGGCGGGCGCAACCCGGAGCAGTGCCTCCGTGCGCGGGATGATACCGTCGCGGGCGAGAGAGGCGGCGATGGCGACCGATGCCCGCGCCTCGCGGGGGCAGCGGACCGCATCCAGAACGGCCAGACGCCCCTGGTCGATGGTGAATTCGACCTGCATCTCCTCGCGCAGACGGCGGCGGCAGAGGGCGCCCACTTCCAGGAGTTCCGCATAGGTTTCCGGCAGTTGGTCCTCCAGCGATGGGCCGCGCGGATCCCGCGTCAGATAGAGCGCCTCGTCGCGATTGCGCAGGGCGTCGCGGCCCATGGCCTGCCCCATGTAGCGGCCGGTCACCTTCGGCTCGCCCGTGCCCGGATCGACGAACTGGACGACGCCCGCGCCGGATTGGCCGGGACCCATGCTCTGGGCCATGCGCTGCACGACGAGGCCGAGACCGGCTTCGGCGGGCGCGCCCTGGGCCTGCCGGAGGAGGCGGGCGGAGGTGCCCTCCCAAGCGCGGGCCATGGAGCGGAGGACGGCCGCAATCTGCGTTGCGATGTCCTGCGGGAAGGGCTCCTCCATCTCCGTCTCGTAGGTATCGCGGGCGGCGGCGGGGGTCTCCGCCTCCATGAACGGCGACTCGTCGAGGCGCATGACCTCGATGGCGAAGGAGCGGATGAAGCGGAGGTAGAGATTGTCGGCGACAACGGGGCCCAGCGTGTTCGACAGCCAGGCATGCGCCGCGTCGTTCATGCCGATGTTCAGCACCGCGCCCGGACCGCCCCAATCGGCGGTTTCCGAGGAAGATCTGACGGATAGGAGGAGCGGTTCGCCGTCGAACAGGGCGATCATGGTCGCTAGATCCGGCATCCGCCCCTCGGCGATATCGCGCACCGTATCGAAGGGGAGCGCAACCGTCTGGGGCACGGGCAGGTCCATCCGGACGAGCCGTTGCAGGCATTTCGCACGGCTTCCGTGGCGACCCGCGCGGATATTCGCGGTCGGCGTGATCTCGGTGAAACGGGGCGTGTCCAGCATGGTCGAATTCCTTCGCACCTGCAGCGTAGCACGTCGCCGCATTGCAGCAACAGGTGTCTAATTCGACGGTATATAGGGACGTCGCGTTTCCGAACCGTTATCGACGTCTTCGGCGAAGAATGGCGGGTCGGGTGTGGCGCGGAGGTCGGGCATCACGTCGTGACGGCGGTCGTGACCTGCGTCGTGACGTTGGTCATGACCTAAATTACGCACCGATCCTTGTCAGGTCGGCGATCTTCGCGCCGGTGCGCACGATCTCCGAGAGCATGTTGAGCCGGTTCCGGCGGACCACTTCGCTGTCGACGTTGACCTGCACCGCCTCGACGAAGGCGTCGATGGGCGCGCGGAGGGCGGCGAGGGCGGTCATGGCGGCGGGATAGTCCTCGGCCGCGAGCGCCGCGTCGATTTGCGGGCGGGCGGCGGCGAGGGCGGCGAAGAGAGCGCGCTCCTCGTCGGTATCGGCCAGTTTCGGGTCTGCGCCGTAGCTATATTCGACGCCGTCCTTCGCCTCGGCCTGATCGAGGATGTTCTTCGCGCGCTTGTAACCCTGTATCAGGTTTTCCCCGTTATCGGTGGCGAGGAAGGCGTTCAGGGCGCGGGCGCGGGCCGTTACGTCGGCGAGATCGTCCGTGCGGTCGCCGGTGAGGACGGCGTCGATGACGTCGTGACGGATGTTCTCGGTGCGGAGGTGTTGTTTGAGACGGTCGTGGAGGAAGGAGAGAAGGTTGTTGGTCATGCTCGTTGCATTATCGCGTATCTGCTTACCTCCAAGTCGCCTTCTGACGTTTTTGCTTATAAGCTGCATGACTTCATTAGGATTTTCATGATTGGAAGACTTGAGAGTCTTCTCTATCTCAGCCATATCATGCAATTGTCCAACGATATCTGCATTAGTTAAGAATCCTGCAATACTATCGAAGATAAATGTTTTTAGAGAGAGCTTTAATCGGGCGTTAGAAATAATACGAATTATGCCTAGGGCTGCTCGACGTAATGCAAAGGGATCTTTTGATCCAGTTGGCTTCTCATCTATCGACCAGAATCCGCAGAGTAGGTCAATCTTATCGGCAAGCGCAACAGAAACGATTACAGGATCTGACGGAACAATATCATCGGGTCCGAGGGGGCGGCGATGTTCAATTGCTGCACGAGCTACGATATCCAGCTGGCCATTCTCTCGCAGATAGTAGCTGCCCATTAATCCCTGCAATTCCGGGAACTCGCCAACCATTTCCGATGATAAGTCTGCTTTTGAGAATATTGCAGCCGCTTTGGAAATTTCCGCATCAGCCCCAATCTCTTTCGCGATCTTTTCTGAAAGGTCCCCTAGCCGTCCTATATGATAGAGCTCGTTTCCAAGGTCTTTGTGGAAAGTCACGTTTGTAAATCTCAGGAGCCAATCGTATATTGAACCGCGGGCCACCCGCAGGTCGTTCTCCCAGAAGAACTTGGCGTCCGACAGGCGGGCGGAGAGGACGCGGTTATTGCCAGCGAGGATGGTCGCGCCGTCGTCGGCGGTTTCGCGGTTGGCGACGGTTATGAAGTGGGTGATGCGACCCGTCTTATCGCGGACGGAGAAGAACTTCTGGTGCTCGCGCATGGAAGTCTGGAGGACTTCGGGCGGCAGGTCGAGGAAGTCGGCGCCGATCTTCCCCATGAGGGTGACGGGCCATTCCACGAGGCCCGCGACCTCGGCCAGAAGACCGGGATCCTCGACCACCTCGAGCCCCGCGGCGAAGGCGAGGCTGGCCGCGTCCTGCCGGATGGCCTCGGCCCGCTCCTCGGAGGAGAGCACGACGAAGGCGCGTTTCAGCTTCGCCTCGTAATCGTCGAAGGAGCTGACGCGAAAGGGCGTCGGCGCCATGAAGCGATGCCCCTCGGTCGTGTCGCCCGCGACGATGCCGTCCACATCGAGGGGAACGATCTCGGCCCCGTCCTCCCGCGTCAGGATGCAGAGGATGGAGCGGAGCGGACGGACCCAGCGGAGCGCGTCGTTGCCCCAGCGCATGGATTTCGGCCAGGGAAAGTCGCGGATCGCGGCCTCCAGCACCTCGGCCACGATGTCGGCGGCGGGGCGGCCGGGCTTCGTCAGCGTGGCGATATAGACGCGGCCCTTCTTGTCGTCCTGCTCCTCCAACTGCTCCCGGGTCAGGCCGGTGGAACGCAGGAAGCCGTCGAGCGCCTTTTCCGGGGCATCCACCCGGGGACCGCGGCGGGTCTCGGTCGTGGTCGGGCTGCGGTCGGTGAAGCCCTCCACCGCGAGAGCGAGGCGTCGGGGCGTGACGTGGGCCGCGGCACCGGCATAGGTGAGCCCCGCCTCCACCAGCCCGTCGGTGACGAGGCGGCGCAGATCGTCCGCCGCGCGTCGCTGCATCCGGGCGGGGATCTCCTCCGAGAAGAGTTCGATCAGCAGGTCCGGCATTCAGAGCGCGCCTTCGGTCAGGGGGGTCCAGGCGTCGCGGTCCGGACAGGCGGCGCCCACGGGCGTACCATCATAGGATTTGCGCCCGCATTCGTTGAGCTCGTGCCAGGCCCAGCCGCGGCCATCCGCCGTCAGCGCCACGATCCGGTCGACGCCGAAGAATGCGTTCGGGTAGGCGGTGAAGGCCCGGGCCGCGCCGGACGCGAGCAGATCGCCGACCGCCTCCGCGTCGTAGCAGCCGAACCATCCCGGTGCGATCGTGGGGGCCGCGTCCGGGCGCGGGTCGGCGAGGTCCGCAAGGGCCGCGGGGTCGAGATCGTGGGCGAAGCAGGCGCGGAACCCGAGCGGCGAGGAGGTGGAGGCGATGGCCTGGATGTCCGTCGCGGGCAGGGTCGAGAGGTCGCCGTCCCGCGCGAGGGTCAGGGTGACGGGGCCGTCCAGGGGGGAATAGTAACCGCGCGTCTGGGCATACCAGATGCCCGCGCCCCCGAAGACGGCACAGAGCAGCAGCGCGATGACGACGGCCTTGCCCATTTGTCCCTCCGGTTGCGGTCCGGCGCGGGTTACACCGCGCGCCGGTGGGGGGCAAGGCGGGCGGGCTTGCGGGTCCTGGGGCGTGCGTCCTAGGGTCGCGCGGGAACGGGGGAGGACGCGATGGGACAGGCATACGAGGCGGCGCCGCTGGCATCGCGGGAGACGGCGAGCGACGCGGAGATGCTGGACGCGGCGGAGGCGTTCCGGGCCGGTCTGGCCACAAGACGAACGGTGCGCGACTTCGATCCCCGCCCGGTGCCGCGCGCGGTGATCGAGGCCTGCGTGGCGGCGGCGGGCACGGCCCCGTCGGGCGCGAACCAGCAGCCGTGGCATTTCGAGGCGGTCGCGGCGGCGGACCTCAAGGCGCGCATCCGGGAGGCGGCGGAGGAGGAGGAGCGGCGGTTCTACGAGGGCGGCGCGCCGGACGAATGGCTGGAAGCGCTGGGGCCGCTCGGGACCGATTGGCACAAGCCGCACCTGACGGATGCCGCCTGGCTCATCGTGGTGTTCGCGCAGCGGTGGGGGACGCGGCCGGACGGCTCGCGGCTGAAGCATTACTACGTGCCCGAAAGCGTCGGCATCGCCTGCGGGTTCCTGATCGCGGCGCTGCATTCGGCGGGGCTTGCCACGCTGACGCATACGCCGAACCCGATGCGGTTCCTGTCAGAGCTGCTCGGCCGACCGGATGCCGAGAAGGCGGTGATGATCGTCGCCGTGGGCCACCCGGCGGACGGTGCCGCCGTGCCGCAGGCGGCGAAGGTGAAGAAGCCGCTTGCACAGATATTGGGCGTTCGGGAATAGGTGGCTGCGTTTCAGATTTCGGCTGATATCGTGAGTTGCTTCATAACGATCATGGATATCCGTATATTCTCCTGACTTTCTGTCGGAATTAACAGGTGTTTCGTCAGAAGGTGACCTGCCCGAGGGCGATACCCGGGCAGGTTCGTCTTATAGATGTTGTCTAGATCATGAACGCATCATCCGTGGCGCAGGCCGAATTGATCGCGGTTTCCATCTGTGCTGCGACCTGATCCATATCGGCCCAGTCCCATTGATCCGAGGGTCCGGTCCAATCCGCATTGCCGTCCGCGGACGCTGTCTCCTCGGCCATTGCCGCATCCACCATGTCCCATTCGTCCGTGGGACCGTCGGAATGGTCCGCCCATTCGAATTGGTCGGTATCGCCATTCTCCGCCGCATCCGAGCTGTCGCTGACTTCCGCGGCATTCGTCTTGGCGTCCTTCGACGGATCGGCTTCTGCGTTGGCTGCCATCTCCGCGCGTTCCAGAAGCTCGCGGACGAAGGCGGTCAGATCCACCGATGAGCAGGCCTGTCCGATGCCGTCTTCGGTTTCCGGCATCGCGACGTCCACGACCTCTCCGGTCGGCGGCGTCCCGTCCGATGGCGTCTCGTTGCCGTCGGTCTTGTCCGGAGTGCCCTTGGCCGGGTCTTCCGTCGCGGGCGCCTCCTTGGCTGTATCTTCCGTCGGCTTCTCCTTCATCGGATCGTCGGTGGGCATCGCGTCGGGGACCGTTTCGGCCATGCCCGGTTCGGTCGGGGCCGGTGCGGGCGTGCCCTCCGCCTCGGTAGTGCCGAAGTTCTGGGTGACCATGATCGCGTCGAAGGTGCTGCCGTCGGTGAAGTCCCCGCGTTCGATCCCGATCCCGATTTCCTTGTAGTCGGGATTCAGGATGTTGGCGCGGTGGCCGGGGCTGTCCATCAGGCCCTGATGGACCTGCACCACGTCATCCGCCAGCCCGGGCGCGCCGCGCTCGGATTGCCATCCGATATTCTCGCCCGCGAGGGCATTCCCCTCCAGCTTGTATCCAGCGGCTTCCATCCGCTGGTCCGCGCTGTTCCCGCCGGGCCCGGTATGGGAGAATGTGTTCGTCTGAAGCATCCATTTGCTGTGCTCCTCCGACGCCCCGTTCAGGTTGTCGTTGAACGTCAGCGGATCTACTCCGACTTTGGCGCGCTCCGCATTGATCAGGTCGAGCATTTGCTGTTCGAGTGCATTTGCCTTGGACATGGCCCATTCCTCGCTTCTAAATTCCGGAATTCCGCTTTTGCGACAATTCCGACAGGTTTCACCCGGGATCCGGGCGGTTGGAACATGTGAAAGGGCACGCCTCTCCCGTTTCCTGCCGGAAGGTCCGGCGGGACGAATTGACGACTTGCTCCATTCGGAATGCCGTCAGGTGTGCCGTAGCAATAGTTACGTCGTGGATCGGATCGGGGAGAGTGTTCCCCGACCGATATCGGGACGCTATTCGGAGCGTTCTTCGCCGGTCAACCGGACGCGCCGGACGGTGTGGGGCTAAGCCTTAACTTGCCGGATCGCCCAAATTATCGGCATGTTCGCGCGGACGGGTCGGAGATGGGCGATAACGTGCTGTCAGGAGCGTCGGTCACGGCGCGATCCGGCCGGGCCATTCGCGCGGGCCGGGTTCGGCCATCCATCGCTGACTCGCGGAGACGCGCGCGCGACTCAGGCGGCGTCTTCCGTCCAGCCCCCGGCATCGGTCCGCAGAAAGGCGTCGGCGCAGGCCTTGGCCAAGGTTCGGACGCGACCGATATAGCTCTGGCGTTCGGTGACCGATATCACGCCGCGCGCATCCAGCAGATTGAATATGTGGCTGGCCTTGATGCACTGGTCGTAGGCTGGATGCGCCATGACGATGCGCTTGGCGGTCTTCGGATCCTCGGCGGGACGCGACAGGATCTCGTGGCAATGCGCCTCGGCTTCCTCGAAGTGGCGCAGCAGGATCGCGGTGTCGGCGGTGTCGAAGTTCCAGCGGGCGTATTCCTCCTCCGTCTGGAGGAAGATGTCTCCGTAGGTCAGCGCGATCTCGGTCTGGGGATCGTTGAACGGCATGTCCATGACATGATCGGCGCCGAGGATATACATCGCCAGCCGCTCCAGCCCGTAGGTCAGCTCACCCGAGACCGGGTGGCAATCGTGGCCGCCGACCTGCTGGAAATAGGTGAACTGGCTTACTTCCATGCCGTCGCACCACACCTCCCATCCGAGTCCCGAGGCGCCCAGCGTCGGGCTTTCCCAATCGTCCTCGACGAAGCGGATGTCGTGGAGATCCATGTCGATGCCGATGGCGCGCAGCGATCCGAGATAGAGGTCCTGAAGGTCGGGCGGGCTCGGCTTTATGAGCACCTGATACTGATAATAGTGCTGGAGCCGGTTGGGATTCTCGCCATAGCGCCCGTCGGTGGGGCGGCGGGACGGCTGGACGTAGGCGACGGTCCAGGGGCGGGGGCCGAGGGAACGGAGCGTCGTGGCCGGATGGAACGTACCCGCGCCCACCTCCATGTCGTAGGGTTGCAGGATCGCGCAGCCCTTGGCCGCCCAATAGGTCTGGAGCCGCAGGATGATCTCCTGAAACGATCTCGGCGCGTCTGTGGCGGTCATCGGGGGGGCTCCGGCGGCGGGTCTCGGGTCCGCACCGCGTCTAAGGGGCAACACATCGGCGGTCAACGCGGGCCTCGGGGGGTGTCGGGGGACCGGCCCCTTTTCCTCCGCCGCCCGATGGGGAAGGAAGGCCTGATAAGCTGCCATGTCTTCGTCCGGGGGGTCCGAGATGCGTATTCTGTTGGCGATGTGCCTGCTGTCGGTGATTTTTCTCGGCGGAGTCGCTGGGGCGCAGGAGCGTGCCTCCTACGTCCAGATCGAGGCGCATCCGTCGCTCCGCGAGGCGCAGGAACGGGCGCGGGCCTATGGCGGGATCCTTTCGGACATCAATGGCTTCCGCATGGGCGGCGGCTGGTACGGGCTCGCCCTCGGGCCCTATGCGGATGCCGAGGCGGCCGCGATCCTGCGGCGATTGCGGGGCGATGGCCTGATCCCGCGCGACAGCTACGTGACCGAGGGGCGCATCTACGGCGACCGCTTCTGGCCCGCGGGCCTCGTCGCGCCGCCACCCGCGGTCGACGCGCCGCCGGTCGACGCTCCCGCTGATGACGAACCGCTGATCGCGGCCCCCGTGGAGGCGCCGGAGGAGACGCTTCGCGAGGCGCAGCGCTCGGAGGCGGCGCTGAACCGCGAGGAAAAGAAGGACCTGCAACGCGCGTTGCAATGGTTCGGCCATTACACAGCGGCCATCGACGGATCGTATGGGCGCGGGACGCGCGCCTCGATGGCTGCGTGGCAGCGGGAAGCGGGGCTGGAGGAGACGGGGGTGCTGACCACCCGGCAACGGGCGCGCCTGCGCGAGGACTTCGCGGCTGGACTCGCCGCCCTCGGCCTCGGCCCCATCGAGAGCCGCGAGGCGGGGATCGCGGTGACCGGGCCGCTCGGCCTCGTGACATTCGACCGGATCGAGGCGCCGTTCGTCCATTACCTGTCGAAGGACGACAGCGGCGTGCGCCTGTCCCTCATCAGCCAGCCGGGAGATCGCGCGGCGCTGGGGGGGCTGTACGAGATTCTCCAGACGCTCGATATCGTGCCCTCCATCGGCGAGCGGTCGAAGGAGCGGGACGGGTTCCGCATCCGTGGCGAGGCCCCGGGCCGCACCACGCAGGTCGTCGCGCGGCTCGAGGACGGGCATGTGCTCGGCTACATCCTGAGCTGGCCGCCGGAGCAGGAGGTCGCGGCCACCCGCGCCCTCGCCGCCATGGACGAGACGCTGACGAGCATCGGGCCGCCGCTGGATCCCGAACGCGGCTTCGACGCCGCGGCCCAGAGCTTCGACATGGTGTCCGGCCTGCAGGTCCGGCAGCCGCTCCGCTCCGCCTCCGGGTTCTTCGTGGACGGCACCGGGCGCGCCGCCACGGCGGCGGCCACGGTCGCGGGCTGCGCGCGGGTCACGCTCGACCGACTGCACGACGCCGAGGTCGCGTTCGAAGGGGAGGGGATCGCCATCCTGCGCCCGCTCGGAACCCTGGCCCCCGTGGAGGTCGCGCGGCTCGCGCCCGGCGAGGGACGGCTGCGGGCACCGGTCTCGGTCGGCGGCTATCCCTACGGGGGCGTGCTGGGTGCCGCGACGCTGAGCTTCGGGACGCTGGAGGACGTGCGCGGCCTCGATGGGTCGGATGACGTGCTCCGCCTGTCGTTGCCCGCGCGCGGCGGCGATGTGGGTGGCCCGGTCCTCGACGCCGCGGGCCGGGTCGCGGGCCTCCTGCTGCCGCCGCCGGATGCCGATGGCCGGGCGCTGCCCGCGGACGTGGCCTTCGCGGCGAAGGCCGGAACGCTGGCGGATGTCCTTCGATCGGCGGGGGTGGAGGTGATCCTCGAAGACCGCTCGGTCGCCATCGCACCCGAGGACCTGACGACCCGCGCCACGGGCATGACCGTGCTGGTGAGCTGCTGGGAGTGATCGTGCGCCCGGCTGGTGGATGCCCGCGGATATCCGCAACAACGTGATATCCGAGGCGTGGGCTTCCAAGTCTGTGGTTCCGAAACGAGCCGAAGCGACGGAACGGGAGGGGCTTGGTAACCATAGGGTCTACTCCCCGGCTCAGGTCTGCCAGAACCGGGCCGTGAACAGGACGTAGACGACCACCAGTTCCAGTCGTCCGATCAGCATCGCCGCCGAGAGAAGCCATTTCGCCGTATCGTTCAGGGGTGCGAAGTTGCCCGCCGGTCCGATCACGTCGCCGAGACCCGGACCGATATTCGCCACCGCCGTCGCCGCGCCCGAGACCGATGTGAGCAGATCCAGCCCCGTCATCGCGAGCAGGACCGCGAACACCCCGAGCGTCACCACGAACAGCACGAAGAACGCCATCACGGAGGACAGGACGTCCTCGCTGACCGTGCGGCCGTCGTATCGGGCGCGGAAGATGCCATGGGGCGAGTGGATCCGGCGTATCTGCGCCCGGGCGGCGGCGAAGAGGATCTGATAGCGGAAGATCTTGACCGAGCAGGAGGTCGAGCCGGCGCACCCCCCGACGAGGCCGCAGAAGAAGAACAGCGTGATGATGAACGCGCCCCAGCCCATGTAGTCGACACTGGCGTAGCCGGTGCCGGTCAGGATCGAAGAGATGTTGAAGAGCGCCTCCCGCATTGCGCGCTCGAACGGGTAGCCATCGGCCACCATCAGCGTCGCGGCGGTCAGCACGACGAGCACGGCGACCAGCGACAGGAACGCGCGCACCTGGCTGTCCCGCAGGATCGGCCGCCCGCTTCCCGCCAGAAGCTGAATGTAGAGGACGAAGGGGAGGGCGGCGGCCAGCATGAAGACCGTCGCGATGTATTCGTGTGCGCCCTGGAACGCCCCGAAGCTCGCGTCGTAATTGGCGAAGCCGCCGGTGGAGACGGTCGTCATGGCGTGGACCATGGCGTCGAACCCGTCCATCCCGGCCGCCGAATAGCAGAGCGCGCAGGCCAGCGTGATCCCGATATAGATGGTGGAGATGCGGCTGGAGATTTCGGCCGCGCGGGGCAGGACCTTGCCCATCGTGTCGAATGCCTCGGATCGGAAGATCTGCATGCCGCCCACGCGCAGCTCCGGCAGGAACACCATCGCCACGACGATCACGCCGATGCCGCCGAACCATTGCAGCAATCCGCGCCAGAGGAGCAATCCTTCCGGCAGGTTATCGAGCCCGGACAGGACTGTGGACCCGGTCGTGGTGAGACCCGACATCGCCTCGAAGAAGGCGTCCGTATAGCTGCTGCCGGTGGCGCCCAGCACGAAGGGAAGGGCCGCGAAGATCGGGAGTGCCAGCCAGACGCCGGTGGTGAGCAGAAACGTCTGTTGCAGGCTGAGCCGCGAGCGAACCGCGTTGGAACAGGCGAGCGAGAGGCACATGCCCACCAGCACCGTCAGCATCCCCGCCTCGAAGAAGGCGGGCCAGTGTCCGTTCCCGGCGATCAAATCCACCACCAGCGGAAGGCCCATGGAACCGCCGAGCGCCACGAGGAGGAGGCCGATCACGTATCCGACGGGCCGGGCATCGAGAACGGAACCCCCCATGCGATCCGGGTTGCGGAACGTCATGCGCGCCCGGTCCCGGGTCGGTCGTCGGTCCCGGCGCCTGCCTTCGCGCGCCGCCCCGACTGACTGACGGCGAGGCCCGCGGCGATCAAGGCCAGTGCGACGAAGAAGCGGCCCGGAAGCGCCTCGCCCAGAAGGAGGGCTCCGAAGGCCATCGACCAGACCGGCACCTGATAGTTCACCAACGTCATGAAGGACGGCCCGGCAGAGCGGATCACCTGCACCCGGAGGAGGGCGGCCAGCGCCGTGGGGAACAGTCCGAGGAACAGGATTGCCGCCATGATCCCGGGCTCGGCCATCCGCGGGACGCCTTCGATCACGAGCATGGCGGGGACGAGGATGACCGAGCCGACCACGAGGATCAGCGCCGACAGCCACATCGCGTCCACAGGCGGGCAGCGTCGCGTCAGGATCGACCCGACGGCATAGGCCAGCGTCGCCCCGATGCAGGCCAGCCGTCCCCATGCCCCGAGATCCCCGTCGCCCGCCGCGAAGATTCCCGGCCCGAGAAGGACCATCGCCCCGACGAGGCCCATGCCGAACCCGGCCGCCTTGCGGGTCGTCAACCGGTCCCCCGGCACGAAGACATGGGCCAGCGGGAGGAGGAACAGGGGCAGCACAGCCATGGTCAGCCCGGCAAAGGCAGAGGGGACGTATTGCTGCCCCCAGGACAGGAGCATGAACGGCAAGGCCGCGGTCGTCACGCCGAGCAGGAGGACGAACAATGTCAGGCCGCGCGACGGGGTTGGAACCGGCCGCCCCGTCACAAGCACCAGCGACAGGAGGGCCAGCGCGCCGAGCGTCGTCCGGGCCGTCGCCACCGTCACCGGCCCGTATCCCCGCAGGGCGATGGCCACGACCATGAACGTCCCGCCCCAGATCAGCCCGAGCGAGATGATCGACATCCAGTTGCCGAGCGTCGGCCGCGAGACGGGGGTGTCGGTTGTGGCGACCATGCGGCGGACCTAGCGTGGTGAGGGGACGGGGAACAGATCTATCGGTCGACTCGCCGCAGCCATGTCCGGTCCTCGGCGCGGATGAATCCTTCCTCCTGAGCGAAGCGGTAGTTCTCCCGGCCCAGCGGGTCTTCGGCCAGTCGCGTGCGATAGGCCTCGTAGGCCGCGAGGCTCTCGATCTCGTAGATGCCGTAGGCCAGCGTGGCGGATCCCTCGTGGGGGGCGAAATAGCCGGTGAGCCGCGCGCCGCATCGCGGGATCGCCTCGCCCCAGTTGCGGGCGTAACGCGTGAAGGCGTCCCGTCTGGTCGGGTCCAGGTCGTAGCGGATGATACAGGTCAGCATGATGTCCCTCCTCTTTCCGCACCGTTCTAGGCGCTGGACCTGCTACAATGCTTCGGCCATGGTCAAACCATGCGAAACGGACCGGATATCGCCCCCATCGCCGCCCTGATCGGCGATCCCGCCCGCGCGGCGATGCTTTCTGCCCTGATGTCGGGGCAGGCGCTCACGGCGACGGAACTGGCGCTGGAGGGCGGGGTCACCCCCCAGACGGCGAGCTCCCATCTGGGCAAGCTGGAGGCGGGCGGCCTGATCGTGCGGACGAAACGGGGGCGACATTCTTATTTGCGTCTCGCGTCGCCCGGTGTCGCGCGGGTGCTGGAGGGGCTGATGACGCTGTCGGCGGATCTCGGTCCCGCCCGCGTCCGGCCCGGCCCCAGGGACGCGGCGTTGCGGGAAGCGCGGGTCTGCTACAATCACCTGGCCGGACGGCGCGGAGTGCAGATGTACGAGAGTCTGGTGCGCCGGGGTGTGCTTGTCGCCGGGCCGGTGGCGACCGACGGGATGGAAGCGGCGCTGCGGCCGCTACACCTCGATCCCGCGCGCCTGTCGGGGCGTGCGCCGCTTTGTCGCGACTGCCTCGATTGGTCGGAACGGCGGTCGCATCTGGCGGGTCGCCTCGGTCGGGCGATCCTGACGGCGATGGAGGCTGAAAAATGGGTGCTTCGCGACCCGGAGAGTCGCGCCATCCGCTTCACGCCCCCCGGTGCGCGGGCCTTCGACGCGGCGTTCCCACCGGCCAGTCGCACCTGACGCATCCCGGAACCGGAGCCGTCCGGCGGCGTTTGCCGTCGAACCCGCCAATCAATCCGAGGATACGCACATGCTGACGGACTTCCTGTTGCCCGCCCTTGCCTTCGGCACCCTCCTGGGTGTCGCGGTCTTCGCCTATATCAGTCAGCAGAAGGTTCTCGACCGCAAGAAGGACCCGAACGCGCCGAAATCCACGCTGGCCTCCGACAAGGACTCGCACGGCAAGCCCGCGGACACCTGAACGAGTAGGGGCGGGCGCCGCAACCCGCCCCCGTTCATTCGATCTGAACAACTCGATCAGTTGCGGGCCTTGTCCACCATCTTGCCGTCGGAAATCCACGGCATCATTTCGCGGAGCTTGGCGCCCACTTCCTCGATCTGGTGCGCGTCGTTCATACGGCGTGTGCCCTTGAAGAACGGTTGCCCCACCTGGTTCTCGCCCATGAAGTCGCGGACGAACTTGCCGGTCTGGATATCGGTCAGAATGGCCTTCATCCGCGCCTTGGTCTCGTCGTAGGGCAGGACCCGCGGCCCGCTGACATATTCGCCGTATTCCGCCGTGTTCGAGATCGAGTAATTCATGTTGGCGATGCCGCCTTCATAGATCAGATCCACGATCAGCTTCACCTCGTGCAGGCACTCGAAATAGGCCATCTCGGGCGCGTAGCCCGCCTCGACCAGCGTCTCGAATCCCATACGGATCAGCTCGACCAGTCCGCCGCAGAGCACCGCCTGCTCTCCGAACAGGTCGGTCTCGCATTCCTCGCGGAAGTTCGTCTCGATGATGCCGGAGCGTCCGCCGCCGATGGCGGAGCAGTAGGACAGACCTATTTCCAGCGCGCGACCGGAGGCGTCGTTGTCGACGGCGACGAGGCAGGGCACACCGCCGCCCTTCTGGTACTCGCCGCGTACCGTGTGGCCGGGACCCTTGGGCGCCATCATTATGACGTCGATGCCCGCCTTGGGCTCGATCAGGCCGAAATGGATGTTGAGGCCGTGGGCGAAGGCGATGGCGGCGCCGTCGCGGATATGGTCGTGGACGTGGTTCTTATAGGTCTGCGCCTGCAGTTCGTCGGGCATGGTGAACATGATGAGATCGGCCCAGGCAGCGGCCTCTTCGATACCCATCACCTTGAGGCCCTCGCCCTCGGCCTTGGCACGGCTGGGCGAGCCGTCGCGCAGGGCGACGACGACGTTCTTGGCGCCGCTGTCGCGCAGGTTCAGCGCATGGGCGTGCCCCTGGCTGCCGTAGCCGAGGATCGCGACATTCATGTCCTTGATCAGATTAACGTCGCAGTCGCGATCATAATAGACGCGCATCGCTTCCCCCTCCACTTTCGTTTCCCGGTCCGCCAGCGCGATCGCGCGGCTTCCGCGCCGTGTCTTTAGCGATTTCCGGGCCGGGCGCAACGTGCCGCACCGCAGGACCTTGCGCGGAACCGGGCGGGGCCGCTACCGATACGCCATGCTCCGGCGCTTCCGCCTCCTCGCTCCGCTTCTCGCGCTCGTCCTCGCCGTCGCGAGCCTGTCGCAGGTCCGGTCGGTCGAGGTGCCGCCGACCCCCGCGATGGCCGCCTATCTCGCGGCGGGCGGGGATCTGTCGGCGATCTGTGGGGGTGGGGATGCCGGGGCGACGGCGCATTGCCCTCTTTGCATCCTTGCCGCGGCCAGTGTTTCATCGACGCCGGAGATCGCGCTTCGCAGCGCTGGGCTCGTGCGGGTCGCATTCACGCGCCGCCCCACCGCCCCTCCGGCGATCTCCTTCCGCGTGGCGACTCCGATCCGCGGGCCGCCTTTCGCCTGACGCTCCCTCCGAGACGACAGACGAACGCATGTGCCCGAACGAACGGGTCGTACATCGAAGGATACCGACATGAAGACCACCACAATCGCCCTGGCGCTCGCTGCCGGATTGTCTCCGCTTGCCGTCTTCGCCCACGCGACGCTGGAACAGGGCTCCGCCGAGGAAGGCAGCACCTACAAGGCGGTCGTCCGCATCGGCCACGGCTGCGACGGCCAGCCGACGCTCCGCCTGCGCGTCAGGATCCCCGAGGGCATGGTGTCGGTGAAGCCGATGCCGAAATCCGGCTGGACCCTCGACACGGTCACGGCCGACTACGCACAGATCTACGACTATCACGGCCCGAAATCCGAAGGCGCAACGGAGATCACCTGGACGGGATCGCTGGACGATTCCCATTTCGACGAGTTCGTCTTTCGCGGAAACCTCCACGCCGATGCGTTCGCGGCGGGCGATGTCGTCTATTTTCCAGTCGTTCAGGAATGCGCCGACGGGGAGGAAGCCTGGGTGAACGTACCCGAAGCGAGTCAGGATTCGCACGATATCGACCATCCGGCCCCGGCCCTGCGGATCGTGCCGGGCGGACACGCACACCACTGACGGGTGCGGGCATCCCCTGCGGGGGTGTCCCTCCGGCGCCACTCGGACGCGTCGAGTCCGGCCAAGGAGCAGATCAAGACGGAGATAGACTTTGCGACCCCGGGCGGGTCATGAAACACTCCGTCGCAGGCAGGAGGAGGCACCAATGGCATTGCTCGACACCGTGGACCCGCAGGGCCTCGATGAATTCTCGGTCGTGTTCACCGACCGCTCGCTGAACTCCATGAGCCGGACGTTCCAGCAGGTCATGCGCGACCTGCATGGCGGGCTCTGCGAGGTCTACAATGCCGAACACGCGGTGATCGTCCCCGGCGGCGGCACCTACGCGATGGAGGCCGTGGCGCGACAGTTCGGGCAGGGGGCGAAGGCCCTCGTCGTGCGCAACGGCTGGTTCAGCTATCGCTGGAGCCAGATCATGGAAGCGGGGGCCTTCACCGGCGGCGTCGAGGTCCTGAAGGCCCGCCAGCGCGGCAATGACAGCCGCTCGCCCTTCGCCCCCGCGCCGATCGAGGAGGTGGCGGCCCGGATCCGGGAGACCCGCCCGGACGTGGTGTTCGCCCCGCATGTGGAAACGTCGGCGGGCGTCATCCTGCCCGACGATTACATCGCGACGCTGGCGGAGACGGCGCACGAGGTGGGCGCGCTTGTCGTGCTCGACTGCATCGCCTCGGGCTGCGTCTGGGTCGATATGGGCGCACTCGGGGTCGATGTCCTGATCTCGGCGCCGCAGAAGGGCTGGTCCGCCTCGCCCTGTGCGGGCCTCGTCATGCTGTCGGAACGGGCGCGGGAGCGGGTGGAGGCGACGACCTCCGACAGTTTCGCCCTCGACCTGAAGAAGTGGTCCGCGATCATGGATGCCTATCTCGGCGGCGGGCACGCCTATCACGCGACGATGCCGACCGATGCGCTGCGGGTGTTCCGGGACACGCTGGACGAGAGCAGGGCGTATGGGTTCGCGCGTCTGAAATCGGCGCAATGGGAACTGGGCACGAAGGTGCGGGAGATGCTCGCGGGACACGGAATCGCCTCGGTGGCGGCGGACGGGTTCGAGGCGCCGGGCGTGGTGGTGAGCTATGCGCCGTCGCCTGAGATGCAGTCCGGGCGCGCCTTCGCCGAGCGGGGGATGCAGATCGCGGCGGGCGTCCCGCTTCAGGTCGGGGAGCCGTCGGATTTCGCCACGTTCCGGATCGGCCTCTTCGGGCTCGACAAGCTCCGCGATGTGGATGCCACGGTGGAGCGTCTGCGAACCGTGCTGGAGGAGGTGATGGACGCGGAGCGGCCCGCGGCCTGAACCGCTACTTCGCGCGCCCGAGCCCCGCACGCATCAGTATCCGCCGCAGGGGCGCGACGTCGTGGATTGCGCCGACGCCCCAGGCGCGCAGGGCCTGCACCGGGGCCTGCCCCGCGATGGATGTCCGGTTGAGCAAGTCGATCCCTGCCATCCGCGCGGCGATGTCCGGCCAGCGGCGGCGCTGATAGGCGGCCAGCATGGCGGGCGTGCCGACGCCCTTTTCCGCCACCAGATCGCGGATCGCGGCGATGTCGTGAAGCGAGGTGTTGAGCCCCTGCGCGCCGATGGGCGGCATGGCATGCGCCGCCTCCGCCGCGAGCGCCAGCCGCCGTGCCGTCAGGCGATCCGCCAGACGCGACATGATGGGCCAGGCTGCGCGGCGAGACGACAGTGTCAGCGGTCCCATCAACCCGCCGGAGCGGTCCTCCGCCTCCGCCCCAAAGGAATCGTCATCGAGATCCATCCTCCGCGCCTGCTCCGCATCCGTATCCATCCACACGATTGCCGATCGGTGTCGACCGTCGCGATCAGGCAGGGGGACCAGCGTGAACGGTCCCCCTTCGCGGTGGATTTCCGTCGAGATATTGTCGTGGGGGGCGTCGTGCGTGACGGCGAACACGATGGCGGTCTGGCCATAGCGCACCGTCCGCGCGCCGATCCCCGCCATGGCGCGCAGCGGGCTGTCCCGTCCGTCGCAGGCGAGGACCAGCGCGGCCGTCACCCGGCTGCCGTCCGAGAGCGTCACGCGGGCGGAGGCCTCGCGCGCAAACAGGGCGGTGACCGCGGTATCGAACCGGGTCGTGACATTCGGGATCGCCGTGACGGCAGCGAGGAGTTCGCGGCGCAGGAGCCAGTTGGGGAAGTTCCATCCGAACGGCGCGTCGGAGATATCGTCCGAGGCGAAGTCCCGCACCACCGGCGGGGTCCGCGACGCATCCGCGATCCGCATCACCGCGAGCGGCGTGCCGTGGGCAGCGAGCCCGTCCCATGCGCCCGCACGGGCCAGGAGATCCCGGGCCGGTTGCAAAAGCGCCGTCGTCCTGAGATCCGCACCCGGCGCGTCCTCTCCGGTCACCGGCGGGGCCGGGTCCACGAGGGTGACGCGGTGACCCTCCGCCCCGAGCGCGCAAGCGGCCGCGAGCCCCGCGGGTCCCGCACCGGAGATCAGGATATCGGTATCGAAGGCGGAAGATGTCCGGGTGTCGTGTTCCATGGTCATCATTTAGGCGCCGCGACGCCCATCGCCAGAGGTCACGATGCCACGCAGAAACGCCGCGAGGTCCGGCGCGTGGTGATGGATGTGGTCCCCCCCGGCGCGCAGGGGTGCGACGTGGACCGTCGCCATCCCGAGATCGTGGGGCACCGCGAGGTTGCGGGCGGTGTCCTCGAACATCGCGGACCGGGCGGGGTCCAGTCCGTCGCGGGCGAAGACCCGTTCGTAGGCGATCCGCTCGGGCTTCGGTGCATGGCCGGCATGTTCGACTCCGTGGATCGCATCCCAGAGATCGTCGAGGCCACGCGCCCGCAGCACCGCCTCGGCATAGGGAGCGGTGCCGTTGGTGTAGATCACCTTCCGCCCCGGGAGCGTCCGGATGGCGAGGCGCAGGGCCGGATCGGGCGACAGGACGGAGAAGTCGATGTCGTGAACGTCGCGCAGGAACGGGTCCGGATCGGCGCCGTGCTCCCGCATCAGGCCGGCCAGCGTGGTGCCGTGATCGTGCCACCAGCGGGCACGCAGAGCGTCCGCCTCCGCCTCCGACACGGAGAGAAACGCCATGATCCAGCGGACCATGCGCGCCTCGATCTGCGGGAAAAGCGGGACGGAGGGCGGGTAGAGCGTCTCGTCCAGATCGAAGACCCAGGTGTCGATGCGGTCGAGGGAGGGCGGAGCCATGGAGGCGCGGCTACGCCCGCCGCAGTTGATCCGCAAGGGGCCGCCGGATACGCTCCTTCGGCCCGTCAGAAGGAGCCGCCCGGTGCAGCCCGCCCAGAAGGACCCCCACGCCCTGATCATCGCCGCGATCGATCGCGGCGACTTCCGTCCGGGCGACCGGCTCGTCGAAAGCGAACTTGCGGACCGGTTCGGCGTGTCGCGCACGCCGGTGCGGGAGGCGCTGCAGCGGCTGGAGACGCAGGCGCTCCTTACGCGGGACGGACGCTCCCTGATCGTTGCGTCGCTGAACCACGACCAGATGGCGGAACTCTACGCGGTGCGCACCGAGCTGGAGGCATTGGCCGCCCGTCTCGCGGCGCAACACGCCGCCCGGGAGGAGGTCGCCGTGCTCGGCGCCATGGTCGAGGAGGATCGCGCGCTTCTGGGCGACGCGCGGGCGCTGGCCCGGGCCAACCGGCGGTTCCACGGCCAGATCCACCTCGCATCCCACAACCGCTATCTCGTGCAGCAGCTCGGCATGGTGCACCGTTCGATGGCGCTGATGGCGACCACGTCGCTCGCGGCGGAGGGACGGGGGGAGGCGGCGCTGTCGGAACATGCCGATATCGTCGCGGCCATCGCGGCGCGGGACGGCGACCGGGCGGCGGATACGCTGCGCCAGCATCTGAGCATCGCGTTCGAAGTCCGCCTCCGGGAAGAGGCGCGAAAGCTCTAGTAGCAGCCCGTCAGGCGGTGCGGCGCATCGCCTGCGGCCCGTCGAGCGCGTCGTGCAGGTCTTCGATGGCCTCCGTCGAATCGTCGCCGCCGAACCCGCCATGGGCCGTCTTGTCCCAATGGAACGGACGCATCACGATCTCCGCCAGCGCCTTGCCCACCGCCAGCGTCGCGAGCGGGAAGTACGCCTCCAGCGTCGGAACCCAGCGGCGCAGGTTGCGGTGATGTGCCGCGGCGCAGCCCGCCATGGCCAAGGCCATGTTCGCCACCGTCAGCGTCACGATCACCATCGCGAGCGCCAGCGTTCCGCTGCCGGGCAGCATGTCCAGAACCGGATGCCACATGCCGAAGGCGACGACGATCGTGGACCACATGAACGGCATCAGGAGCGCGTTCAGGATCGCGCCGAGAAACAGCAGATGGAAGCCGAGGAACCGCTTCGTCCCGAGATCCCGCCAGAGCCGGAGCGGGCGGCGGGAATGCACGGCCCAGGTCAGGACGTAGCCCTTCATCCAGCGCGACCGCTGCTTGACCCAGGCGAGCGGGGAGGCGTTCGCCTCCTCCAGCGTCGTGGTCTGGAGGATTTCGGTCCGGTAGCCGAGCCGCGCCAGCCGGACGCCGAGATCCGCATCTTCGGTGACGTTATGGGCGTCCCAGCCGCCAACCCGGTTCAGCGCCTCGCGGCGGAAGAACAGCGTCGTTCCGCCCAGCGGAACCACCAGCCCCATCCGCGCGATCCCCGGCAGCACGAGGCGGAACCAGTTCGCGTATTCGATGGTGAAGCAGCGCGACATCCAGTTGCGGGTCGGGTTGTAGAAGTCGAGGAGGCCCTGGAGGCAGGCCACGTCGTCGGGTGCCGCGCGGAAGCGGGCCGCGACCTTCAGCAGCTGATCGGGGGCGGGCGCGTCCTCTGCGTCGTAGATGCCGACGATGTCGCCGCGTGCGAAGTTCAGCGCGTAATTCATCGCCCGCGGCTTCGTCCGGGGATGACCGTCGGGAACGGCGATTACGCGCATCCAGGGCGGCAGGTCGGCGCGATCGAGGGCGGCGAGGGTCTCGGCGTCGTCCTCCTCGACCACGAGACAGATATCCAGGAGTTCCCGGGGGTAGTCGATCCGCGCGAGGCGACGGGACAGGGGGGCGGCGATTTCCGGTTCCCGATGAAGCGGCACGAGGATCGAGATCACCGGCAATTTGCCCGCCGCGGCACCGCAGGTCCGGACCGTTGCGAACGGCCCCCCCGCCTTGCGGGACCTGCGGACCGCCACGAATGCGGCCGTCCGCAGGCCCGTGTTGAGGGCGGCGACCAGCAGGCCGAGCATCGTGGCGAGGCCCAGAGCGATCGTCGGCCAGAATAGTGCGGCCGCGCACATCGCCACGGGGATCAGCGCCATGAGCGCCGAACCGCTCCGGTCGCGCAGACGACGGCAGCTCAGCGCCTCCGGCACCTGACATTCGGCGGAGCGGGCCATGGCCGGACCGTGGACGACCCCCATCCGGGCATCGAGCGCCCGATCCGAGACGACCGCGAAGAGACAGGGACCCAATTCGTCCGGAAGGTCCCGCGCGAGGTCGTCGATCAGGTCGGGCCGCGCCGTTGCCACCAGCGTTCGCTGCCCGATCCGGGCCCAGGGCAGGGCGCGATACTCCGTCGCGTTCTCCATGGGCAGACGGCGCGCGAGGGCGTCGAGGGTCGGATCGTCCGGCGGAGGCGGCCCGGCCTGTCCCATCCCGTGTTGCCGGCCGAGGGCGGCGGTCACGTCGGCTTCGGTCGCATTTCCGTTGCGGATCAGGATGTCGCCCACCCGCGTTCCCGTCTCGCGCTGCCGGAAGAGCGCGCGGGTCAGTTCGGATTCCGTGATCGTTCCGGAATCCAGCAGAAGCTGTCCGATCTGACGGCGACGGATATAGGGAACCCGCTGGAACCGCGGCAGGATGGCGGCCGCACCCGACAGGACGTCGGGATCGTCGAGCGTGATGGGACGGGGGCGGAACGGAATGCCGGGCGGTGCGTCGGACGGGGCCGGGAACGGGACCACGATCTGCTTCGCGTCATGCCTCGGCAGCGATATCGCGGCGGACGCGGCGATACGGGAAACGCGCTGCGCCGGATCGGTGTTTCGCCGACTGGGCGTGGTTATCGGCGTTTGCGACATCAAGTTAACCCGGGTTTGCACCGGAGCAACCGTGGGACGTGGTTGGTTAACGGATGATTAATGAACAGTTAATGCCCTAACGGAAGCCATGCCGGGCGTTGCGCGGTCGCGTCAGGCGGAGCGATGCGCCATGGCATCCGCGAACGCGTCGAACAGATAGGCGCTGTCATGGGGGCCGGGGCTCGCCTCCGGATGATACTGGACCGAGAAGACCGGCCGTCCCGACAGACGGATCCCGCAATTCGAGCCGTCGAAGAGGGAGACATGCGTTTCCTCCACCCCGTCCGGGAGGGTCTGCGAATCGACCGTGAAGCCGTGATTCATCGACGTGATCTCGACCTTGCCGTCCGCGCGACGCTGGACCGGATGGTTCGCGCCGTGGTGGCCGTGATTCATCTTGACCGTCCGCGCGCCCAGCGCCATCGCCAGCATCTGGTGCCCGAGGCAGATGCCGAAGACCGGCAATCCGCTCTCGACGATTTCCCGGATAACCGGCACGGCATATTTCCCCGTCGCCGCCGGGTCCCCGGGGCCGTTTGACAGAAACAGCCCGTCGGGGGACAGGGCGATGATATCCTCCGCCGTCGCCGAGGCCGGCAGCACCGTCACGTCGCAGCCGACGGATGCGAGCGAGCGCAGGATGTTGCGCTTCGCCCCGTAGTCGATCGCCACGACCTTGAACCGCGGCTCCGCCTGGGTGCCGTAGCCGTCGGGCCAGGACCACTTCGTCTCGTTCCAGCGATAGGATTGCGCGCAGGTGACTTCGCGGGCGAGGTCCATGCCGGTCAGTCCGCGAAAGGCGCGAGCCTGCGCGACGAGCGCCTCGATGTCGAAATTGCCGTCCGGATCGTGGGCCAGCGCCACATGCGGCGCGCCCTGCTGCCGGATCGCGCGGGTGAGCCGCCGTGTATCGACGCCACCCATGCCGATCCGCCCGCGCGCGGCCAGCCAGTCCTCCAGGCCGCGGACACTGCGCCAGCTCGACGGCTCCGTCGGGTCCCACTTGACCACCATCCCGGCGGCTACGGGATCGGCCGTCTCGTCATCCTCGGGGTTGATCCCGGTATTGCCGATATGGGGGAAGGTGAAGGTCACGACCTGCCCGGCATAGCTCGGGTCGGTCATGATCTCCTGATAGCCGGTCATCGCGGTGTTGAAGCACAGCTCCGCCACCGCGACCCCGGTCGCGCCGAACCCGCGGCCCATGAAGATCGTCCCGTCGGCAAGGGCGAGGCAGGCGGTCGGGATCTGTGCCATTGGACGCTCCGGATGGGGGGTGGCGGGAAGAGGGCAAACTCGCCGGTTCCTATGGACCGGGGGCAGGCGCGTCAAGGCGGGCGCTGGTGGTCGGGACTGCGTGGTGCCTCGCAAGGGCGGTTCGGTTCCTTCGGTCCAGAACCGGGCGGATCCGAGAGATCGCGCCGGGATGGCCGCCGATATGGTGTGGTGAGGCACCGGGACTGCAAGGCGGATCGAGGGCTGCCTCCCCCCCAAGCCAAAACCGCGGAATTCGGCCAGTTCTCCGTCATATCCGCGCGGACGTAGCGTCGCCGTCGGGCTTAGTGCGACCATTCGGAAACGTGTCGATCATCGGGGGAAACAGAACATGCCGAGTGCAGCGCAAAGGGCTCGAAGCCTTCGCATCATCACGATTTCCATCCTGGGCGCCGGGCTGCTCGGGTTCGCCGCGAACGCCCAGGGTCAAAGCCAGTCTGCCCGCGTGGAAACGCGTGCCGAGAGCGGCGGCGTCGAACTCACGCTCAACGAGATCAACACGGACGGCTATCCGGACGTGGCCGTGTTCGCCACCGTGCTGAAGGACGGCGAACCGCTCACGGGTCTGGGTGCCGACGATTTCAGGATCAGCGAGGACGAGGTCGAGCAGGGGCCCCTGACGGTGGAGGCGCAGTTGCCGCCGCTCTCGGTGGTGGTGACCGTGGACGTGTCCGGATCCATGGCGCAGCGCATGGACGCGACGCGGGAGGCTGCGACCAGTTTCGTGGAGCAGCTCGACGAGAGCGACGCGGTCCAGATCGTCAGCTTCCAGCGCGAGATCGCGACGCTGACGACCATGTCGACGACGCGGGACAACGCGATCCAGGCCATCGGCGGCATGGTCGCCCGGGGCGATACCGCGCTCTATGACGGCTTGATAACCTCCCTCGATCTCGTGGCCGAACGGCCGGGGCGCAAGGCAGTCGTCCTGCTGTCGGACGGGATCGACAACGACGGCACCGGAAAGCCGCTCAGCACCGCGACGGTGGCCGAAGCGCTCGCCCGCGCAGCCGAGATCAACGTTCCGGTCTTCGTGATCGGCCTCGGCACGGAGATGGACGAGGCCATCCTGCAGGAGATCGCCAATGCGACCGGCGGTCAGTACCTCCCCGCGCCGGACACCGGTCAACTCGCGGCGGTCTATGACAGCATCGGCGCGCAACTCTCCGGGCAATACGCGATCCGCTACACCTCCTCGCTGCCCGCGGACGGCACGCCCCGGCGAGTCGATATCGAAGTGGCGGGACTGCGCGCGTCCAAGAGCTACACCGCGCCGGGCTCCCGCACATCCGCCGCGCCGGCGCTGGTCCAGCCCCGGGAGGACGGCTGCGTCGCGGAGGACGCGATGCGGGCGGAGGTTCCCGACCTCGACCAGGCCATCGATCGGTACAACCGCGATCTCATCTCCGCGGTCGATCTGCGCAGCGTCCGCCTGCGCGCCGGGGAGCGGATCATGGCCGCGTTGGAGGACACGCCGCCGACGACGTCCGACTGCATCTACAGCACCCTTGAGACGGCCAAGGCACTTTACGACGACGATCGGATCACGGCCGTCGCACTCCGGAGTTTCCGCGGACCTCTCATCGCGGAATTGTCCGGACTCTGCACCTCCGACGGCCGCGACCTCGCGTTCCTGGAGGACTGCATCGTCTTCTACAAAAGGACGTATGATGCCGACCTGATCATGTCGACCTCGCACCGCGCTCTGGTGCAGGACGCCGCCGACCCGTACCTGTCCGCGCTTCGGGACATGAACGACGTGGACGCGGCGCTGGAGCGCCTGAACCATCTCGCGGATATCGACGCGCTGAATTCGGTGCTGGAACGACAATTGCGGACCGAGTTGCTCAAGGGCGAATAGGGTTTCGGTGTGTGCGGTAGGGACGAAGGATGATGCCATGCACAGCGACGCGATCCGGGTCGTGATCGACGCGGTCGAGCCGAAATTCGGACCGATCCGCTACTTCGCGAAGAGCGAGGACGAGGAACACGGCATCTGCTTCCTCGTCCGCGGGATCCCCGCCACATTCTCCGTCATCACGCTCGAAGGAACGCTTCCACCCGGCATCTACAGCGTTCAGATCGAAGGTCAGCCGCCGGGGGACCACATCTACATCAGGGATCGGTGCGGGCTGGACGAACTGGTTGAGCTGATGGCGCGGTATCGAGTCCCTATCGACCTTTGGCCGTCGTGAGAATCACCGGGCTCTGCGACATCCGAAAACGCCCGTCGATACGGTCCCGGGCGCCAGATGCCGCCGACGGGCCGCCCGTTGCCGTCATCCGGTGTCTGCGCTAGGGGCGGGCTCGCTGCCAGAGAGACGGGGACATCCTATGGATTTGCGGGACAGGCTGGGCGCGGGGTTGAAGGAGGCCATGCGCGACAAGGATGCGCGGCGGCTGAGCACGCTGCGCCTTATCAATGCGGCGATTAAGGATCAGGACATCGCCCTGCGCCCCGAAAACCGGACCGTCGGCGATGCGGAGATCACCGCGATCCTCGCCAAGATGGTGAAGCAGCGGCAGGAAAGCGCCCGCGCCTACGAGGAGGCGGGCCGACTGGAGCTTGCCGAGCAGGAGCTGGACGAGATCAAGGTGATCGAGGAGTTCCTGCCCCGCCGCCTGTCCGACGAGGAGGTCGAGGCTGCGCTCGCCGCCGCGATTGCCGAGACGGGTGCCACGTCGGTGCGCGACATGGGGCGGGTCATGGCTGTCCTGAAGGCACAGCATCCGGGGCAGATCGACTTCGGAAAGGTCGGCCCGATGGTCAAGGCTCGGCTCGCCTGACCCCGAGCGCGCCGACCTGCCTCCGGTCCGTTTCCCGGCACGGAAAGGAACGAGTGTCGGCCGTCATCCCCGCCTCTCATTCCTAGCCGTTTCCCGACGCTTCGGCCGAAGTTGCCCCCCCTACGAGAGGGTCGAGCCGGGGCCGCGGGGCCGCGGCGTCTTGTTCCGCACCGATCCGCACATCATCTTGAGTGTTCGATCCGCCGCGGACCCTTCCGGGCGGGAGCGGCGGATGCCATAAGCCCGTATCCGCATCCGGAGGAACGACATGGCGCTGCCCGTCCGGCAACAGGCGATCTACTGGGGCCTCGCCGCAGCCCTCTTCCTCGTGCTCCTGTGGTATCTCGGGCCGATCCTTCTGCCGTTCATCGTCGGTGGAGCCATCGCCTACATCCTCGATCCGCTGGCGGACCGGCTGGAACGGCTGGGCCTGCCGCGGTCGGGGGCGACGGCGATCATCACGCTTGTCGGGCTGACGGTCCTGATCCTCGGGGTAGCGATCCTCATTCCCATGCTGGTCCGCCAGCTCGAAGGACTGGTGGCGGACGCGCCGCTCTATTTCGAGGCGCTGCGCGACTGGCTGACCCTGCGCTATCCCGATCTGGTGGAGGAGGGCGGGATGATCCGCACCGGCCTCACCAATCTGGGCGATCTGCTGCGCGAACGCGGCGCGACGGTGGCCCAGGGGATCCTCGGCTACGTCTTCGGGGTGGTGAACGCGCTCGTCTTCGTCGTCGTGGTGCCCGTCGTGGCGTTCTACCTTCTTCTCGACTGGGACCGGATGGTGGCTCGAATCGACGATCTTCTTCCGCGCGACCATACGGGAACGATCCGGCGGCTCGCGCGGGAGATCGACCGGACGTTGGCCAGTTTCGTGCGCGGGCAGGGGACCGTCTGCCTGATCCTCGGTACGTTCTATTCGGTCGCCCTGATGGTGGTCGGGCTTCAGTTCGGCCTCATCGTCGGGGCCATCGCGGGGCTCATCACGTTCATTCCCTATATCGGCGCGCTGGTCGGCGGCACGCTGGCGATCGGGCTCGCGCTGTTCCAGTTCTGGGGCGAGTGGACGCAGATCGCGCTGGTGGCGGGGATCTTCGTCGCGGGCCAGTTCTTCGAGGGTAACATCCTGACGCCGAAGCTGGTGGGAACCTCGGTCGGGCTGCATCCCGTCTGGCTGCTCTTCGCGCTGTCGGCCTTTGGGACGATCTATGGATTCGTGGGCATGCTGGTCGCCGTGCCGGTCGCCGCCTCCCTCGGGGTCGTGGCGCGGTTCGTGGTGGAGGAATACAAGGCGAGCCAGCTCTATCGCGGTCGCGAGGCGCCGCCCCTGCTCGACGCCCCGTCTCCGCCCCGCGACGCCGCGGAATAGGCCTGTGCGACAGCTCGCCATGGACCTGCCCCGGCTTGATGCGCGGGGCCGCGGGGATTTCATGATCTCGGACGCCAATTCCCGTGCTCTCGCGCTGGTCGATAGCTGGCCGGACTGGCCCGACCGCCGTCTGGCGCTGATCGGTCCGGAAGGGTCGGGTAAATCCCATCTCGCCGCGATCTGGGCCGAGGAGGCGGGCGCCCGCCGGATCGACGCCAACACCCTTCGCGCGGAGGACACGCCCGATCTCGCGCGCGGTCCACTGGTGGTGGAGGATGCCGACCGCCGCCTTCCGGGGGCGGAGGGGGAACGGGCGCTGTTCCATCTCTGGAATGCCTGCGCCGGGTCCGGTGCGGGTCTGCTGCTGACGGGGCGCCGCGTGCCGTCCGACTGGGGCGTGGCGCTGCCGGATCTGGCCAGCCGTCTGTCGTCCCTGACCCCCGCGATCATCGCGCAGCCGGACGAGGCGCTTCTCTCGGCCGTTCTCCTCAAGCTCTTCGCGGACCGCCAGGTCGCCGTTCGCCCCGCCCTGATCCAGTACCTGCTCCCCCGGATGGAGCGCAGCTTCGGTGCCGCCCGCGCGCTGGTGGACCGGCTCGACGGGGCGGCGCTGGAACAGGGGGCGTCCATCGACGTGACGTTGGCGCGGCGGATCATGGACGGGTGAAAAAGACGGGCTGGACGGGACGGAGCGGCGATGTCGTGACGGGGCTTGCCCGCTTGGCAGTCATGGTCACGTTGGTCTTCACGACGTTTTCGCGGGCAGCCCAGGCGGAGGAGCACGACATGGAACTATCGCCCGATTGGGAATACGTCGCCGACACCGTCATGGGCGGCGTGTCCCGCGGGGGGATCGTGTCCGGCACGGTCGCGGGGCGGGAGGCCACACGCCTGACGGGCGAGGTCTCGCTGGAGAACGATGGCGGCTTCGTCCAGATGGCGTTCGACCTCATGCCCGACGGCGGCGCCTTCGACGCCCGCGGCTGGACCGGGATCGAGCTGGACGTTCGCGGCAATGACGAAACCTACGAGTTGCGCCTGCGGACGACCGATTTGAACCGCCCCTGGCAATCCTTCCGGGCCACCTTTCAGGCATCGGAGGATTGGACTTCCCGGCGGTTCCCCTTTGCAGAGATGGAGGCGCACCGCACCGAAGCGGCGTTCGATGCGTCCCACCTGCGTCGTATCGGGATCGTCGCCATCGGACGTCCCTTTGCGGCCGATGTCGCCATGTCCGGCATTCGCCTCTATCGCTGAGCCGGTTGCGCACTCCGAGAGTGTCGAGGCCGGAAGGCAAATGTCGGCCCGGCCGCCCACGATGCCGACCGCGCTTCACCTCCCAGATGCCCGCCGGGTCGGCCGATCCGCGCCGGGCGAGCGGCTGGACACCCCGACACCCCCGGCATATTCTTTCATCTCTCCTTCACCTTAAAGCGGTAAGTGCCACAGAATGCTGGACAAGCCCGACACCCCCGCCGCCGATTTCCTCAAGGCCACGCCCCCGGGGTCCGTGGTGCTGGAAGAGGAGCGGGTGACCGGCCCGGGTCGCTTCTTCAACCGGGAACTGTCCTGGCTGGCGTTCAACTGGCGCGTTCTGGAAGAGGCGGAGAATACCCGCCTTCCGCTTCTGGAACGCCTCCGGTTCCTGTCGATTTCCGCGGCCAATCTGGACGAATTCTACACCGTCCGCGTGGCGGGCCTGCGGGAGCTGGCCCGGGCCGGCAATCGCACGCCCGCCGCTGACGGACGCTCCCCCGCCGAACAGCTCGTCCTGATCGACGACGATGCCGGACGTCTGCTGGCGCAGCAGCAGGCGGTCTGGAAGGCGCTCCGGGGGGAGATGGAGGCGGCGGGTATCTGCCTGCTGACGCCGGACGCCCTGACCGCCAAGGAACGTCGCGCACTGGCGGAGCACTTCCTGCGGCAGGTCTTTCCGATCCTGTCGCCGCTGGCCATCGACCCGGCCCATCCGTTCCCGTTCATCCCGAACGAGGGGTTCGCGCTTACCGTGGAGCTGGAGCGCAAGGCCGACGGGCGGACCTTGCGGGCGCTCCTTCCGATCCCGGCCCAGATCGACCGGTTCATCCGGCTGGACGATGCACCGCGCAAGGATGGTCCGGACCACATCCGTTTCCTGCCGCTGGAGGAACTGCTGCTGATGCAGATCGAGCAGCTTTTCCCCGGCTACGCCTTGCGCGGGCATTGCGCCTTCCGGGTGCTGCGCGACAGCGACTTGGAGGTCGAGGAGGAGGCCGAGGATCTGGTGCGTGAGTTCGAGACCGCGCTCAAGCGCCGCCGCCGGGGCGAGATCGTGCGTATGAAAATTACTGCCGATGCGCCCGAAGCCCTGCGCCGCGAGATCGTCGAGGAAATCGGCGTGGACGAGAGCGAGGTGATCGAGGTCGACGGCCTGATCGGGCTGGCCGCCCTCAAGGAACTCGTGGTCGACGACCGCAAGGACCTCCTCTGGCCCAGCTTCTCCCCCCGGGTGCCCGAGCGGGTGCAGGACCATGACGGCGACATGTTCGCGGCCATCCGGCAGAAGGACATGCTCCTGCACCACCCCTACGAGACGTTCGACATGGTGATCCGCTTCCTGAACCAGGCGGCGACCGATCCGGATGTGGTGGCGATCAAGCAGACCCTCTACCGGACCTCCCGCGACAGCCCGATCGTCGCGGCGCTTTGCGAGGCGGCCGAAGCGGGCAAGCAGGTCACCGCCCTCGTGGAGCTGAAGGCGCGGTTCGACGAGGCGGCGAATATCCGGCAATCCCGACGGCTGGAACGGGCGGGCGCCCACGTCGTCTACGGGTTCACCAACTACAAGACCCACGCGAAGATCAGCACGGTCGTGCGCCGCGAGGGCGACCGCCTCGTGACCTACACCCATTTCGGGACGGGAAATTACCATCCGATCACGGCGCGCATCTATACCGATCTCAGCCTGTTCACGATCAACGAGAAGCTGGGCCGCGATGCGACCAAGGTGTTCAACTACATCTCCGGTTACGCCCCGCCCGACGGGCTGGAGGCGCTCGCGATCTCGCCCATGCAGATGAAGGATTACCTCCTGACGGCCATCGCGGCGGAGGCCGATCACGCGCGGGCCGGACGGCCGGGGGCGATCTGGGCCAAGATGAATTCGCTGATCGAACCGGACGTGATCGACGCGCTTTACGATGCAAGCCGGGCGGGAGTGCGGATCGAGCTTGTGATCCGGGGTATCTGCGGCCTGCGCCCCGGGGTGAAGGGTCTGTCGGAAACGATCCGGGTCAAGTCCATCGTCGGGCGGTTCCTGGAACACAGCCGGATCGTCTGCTTCGGAAACGGCGCAGGTCTGCCGTCCAAGAAGGCGCGGGTTCACATCTCCTCCGCCGACTGGATGGGCCGCAATCTGAACCGCCGGGTGGAGACGCTGGTGGAATGCGTCAATCCGACTGTTAAGGCGCAGATCATGGATCAGATCATGGCCGCCAACCTCGCGGACGTTGCGCAATCCTGGGTTCTGGGCGCCGAGGGGGACTGGGTCCGGGCGGATGTGACGAAGCTCGACAACCCGTTCAACTGCCACCGGTTCTTCATGGAGAATCCCTCCCTCTCGGGGCGTGGGTCCGCAGGGGCCAAGGACGTGCCGGAATTGGCGCATTCGGTGGAGTAGGGCAAAAAAGCAGACACGTCCGGTGTCGGACGAAATGCGGAAGCTCCGGACCGACCGAAGCAATGACGCCGTACATCGGACCAGGACATCGCGGCGGCCTGACCATCGGTCGGCGACTGCCTTCGTCATTCCGGTACTTCAATGGTGGCGAGAGCTTCCCGTTGATCCGGCCCATGCGCGCAAGTCCTCGCAATCACCGTCTCCCGTCGAACCGGGTCTCCGCCCGGTCGTTGAATTCGGTCTGCGACTGTCTCGAGACGCGCGCCCCTGCCGACAAAGCACTGATTGACCGGGTCCGTACCGGCATGCCAGACCGCTCCCCGAGCATACCGGCCCGGGGGGACCGCTGCCCATGATGGACGACGCCACCGACCCGGAGGGCTACGGCCCCTTCGGCGCACCGCTGTTCGACGGGCCCGAGGCGCGGGCCCTGCGCCGGGTGGGGGTGATCGACGTCGGGTCCAACTCGGTCCGATTGGTGGTGTTCGACGGCGCCGCTCGGTCCCCGGCCTATTTCTTCAACGAGAAGATTCTCTGCGGCCTCGGCGCAGGCTTGGCCGAAACGGGCGTGCTCAACCCCGAAGGGCGCCGCCGCGCCATGGTGGCACTTCGTCGGTTCGCGATTCTCGCGCGCGGCATGGCCGTGAACTCGCTGACCGCCGTCGCCACCGCCGCCGTGCGCGAGGCCCAGGACGGCCCCGCCTTCGAGGCTGAGGTCGCCGCGGAGACCGGCCTGCGCCTCTGGGTGATCGATGGACCGGAGGAGGCGCGGCTGTCGGGGCAGGGCGTGCTTCTGGGCTGGCCCGAGGCGGAGGGGCTGATGTGCGATATCGGCGGGTCCAGCATGGAACTGGCCGAACTCGACGGCGGCTCCGTCGGGGCCACGGTTAGCGGCAAGCTCGGTCCCCTGAAACTCCAGGGGGTGAAGGGCAAGGGCGCCCGGCGGGCGGAAATCGACGCGGGCGTGGCCGAGATGGCCAAGAACCTCGGCCGCGACCGCTACGAAAAGATATATCTCGTGGGAGGCTCCTGGCGGGCCATCGCCCGCGCCGACATGGAGCGCCGGGATTACCCGCTCCACGTTCTCCACGAATACACGATGACGCCGAAAGACGTGCGCGCCACGCTCGACTTCATCGCCGGCGCCGACATGAGCGAGCTGGGCCGCGCCACCGGAACGTCCCAGGCGCGCATGTCCCTCGTGCCTATCGCGTCCGAGGTGCTGGCCCGGGTCATCAAGACGTTCCGACCCAAGGAGATCGCGATCTCCAGCTACGGCATTCGCGAAGGCCTGCTTTACGAGCAGATGCCCGACGTCCTGCGCGCCCGCGATCCCCTGATCGAGAGCTGTCGCGCGTCGGAAGCGGCCAGCGCGCGCCTGCCGGGCTTCGGCCGCGTCCTGTATCATTTCGTCGCCCCGCTCTTCGCGCGCGAGAAGGACCGGCGCCGCCGTCTGATCCGCGCCTGCTGCCTCCTGCATGACGTGAGCTGGCGGGCGCATCCCGACTATCGCGCCGAAATCTGCTTCGACAACGCGACCCGAGCCAATCTCGGCGGCCTGACGCATTCGGAGCGGGTGTTCCTCGGCCTCGCCCTGCTGCACCGCTACCGCAACAAGCGCGAGGGCACGCCGTTCGAGGCCCTCGCCCCGCTTCTCGACGGGGCCGACACCCGTCAGGCGGAAGTGGTGGGCAAGGCCATGCGGTTCGGTGCGATGTTCTCGGCCCAGGATCCGTCGCTGATGGGCAGGATGAAGCTCTTCCCCAAGAAGGGGCAGCTTCTCCTGACATTGCCGAAGGGCGACGGCGAGGCGCTCTACGGCGAGGTGGCGGAGTCTCGGTTCGGGTCTTTGGCCTCCAGTCTCGGTGTCGAGCCGCAGGTGAAGATCGCCCGCTAGACCCAGCGCCGCACGGGCGGCTTGTCCGCTGCCGGGGCGCGTGCGAAGCACAGGGTCCAAGGGTCCCGTCCGCCAACCGAAAGTCCCCACCCATGCGCCTCAGCCGCTATTTCCTGCCCGTCCTGAAAGAGACTCCCGCCGAAGCGCAGATCGTGAGCCATCGGCTGATGCTGCGGGCGGGCATGATCAAGCAGGCCAGCGCCGGGATCTATTCGTGGCTCCCGCTCGGCTACCGTGTCCTGCGCCGGATCGAGCAGATCGTCCACGAGGAGCAGCAGCGCGCGGGCCACATCCCCATGCTGATGCCCACGATCCAGCCGGGCGAGCTATGGGAGGAATCCGGGCGCGACAATTCCTACGGGCCCGAGATGTTGCGGATCACCGACCGGCAAGGGCGCAAGATGCTCTACGGACCGACTAACGAAGAGCTTATCACCGACATCTTTCGCGCCAATGTCGGAAGCTACAAGCAACTCCCCCTGACGCTCTATCATATCCAGTGGAAGTTCCGCGACGAGATGCGGCCGCGGTTCGGGGTCATGCGCGGGCGCGAGTTCCTGATGAAGGACGGCTACAATTTCGACGTGGACGAGGCCGGGGCCCGTCATTCCTACAACCGCCATCTGGTTACCTACCTGCGGACCTACGAGCGCATGGGCCTTCAGGCGATTCCGATGCGCGCCGATAGCGGCCCCATCGGCGGCGACGACACGCACGAATTTCTCGTGCTGGCCGAGACCGGCGAGAGCGAAGTGTTCTATGACGACGCCGTCACCGACATCCGGCTGGGCGACCGCGAGATCGACTATGACGACGTAGAGCAGTGTCAGGGCATCCTGGAGGAGTTCACCTCCCTCTATGCCCGGACCGACGAGACCCATGCCGAGGATGCCTTCGCCCAGGTGCCCGAGGATCGCCGCCGTTCCGCCCGCGGGATCGAGGTGGGGCAGATCTTCTATTTCGGCACCAAGTATTCCGCGGCCATGGGCGCGAATGTCCAGGGCCCCGACGGCAAGCCGGTGCCGGTTCACATGGGATCCCACGGGATCGGGGTCAGCCGCCTGTTGGGCGCGATCATCGAGGCGAGCCACGACGACAAGGGCATCGTCTGGCCCGAAGGCGTCACGCCGTTCCATGTCGGGATCGTCAACCTGCGACAGGGGGATGCCGCCACCGACAGCGCCTGCGACGGCATCTACAACGCGCTCGCCGCCGCCGGGCTGACCGCGCTCTACGACGACCGGGACGAGCGGGCGGGGGCGAAATTCGCGACGATGGACCTGATCGGCCTGCCTTGGCGGGTGACCGTGGGGCCGCGCGGGCTGGCGAACGGCAAGGTGGAGCTGACCTCGCGCCGCTCGGGCGAGAGCGAGGAGATGTCGCCCGAGGCTGCCATCGCCCGGCTCGCGGACATCTACGCCGCACATCCCTGAGGCGGAAAGGCGAGGGGCCGGCCCCTAGCGCTCCCCGGGATACTTGCGCCGAGAAGAAGAAGGGGTGACCTGTCCCCGGGCGCATTCCGTTACGGAAGTCCGGCACATCTGTGTGATTCAGCGCGACCCGGACTCCCGGTGAGCCCGCTGCACGCCCTCGATGGCCGCCGACCGGCCCCGCACCCGTGCCGGGTCCCTTGATTCCCCGCCCCCGACCCTTCACTTGGACGGAGCCGCCCGAGCAGGAGCCGTCATGGCCGGAACCGCCCCCTTCGCCCCCTTCGAATGGATGATCGCCTGGCGCTATCTGCGCGCGCGTCGGTCCGAAGGCGGCATCAGCGTCATGACCTGGATAAGCCTCGTCGGTATCGCCCTCGCGGTCTTCGCGCTGATCGCGACGCTCGCGGTCCGGTCCGGCTTTCGCTACGAGTTCGTCGACACCATCGTGGGCGCGAACCCCCACGTCAGCGTCATGTCCTACGGCGAAACGCTGCCCGATGGACGACTCACGCGCACCTTGGCCGATTACGATGCCGTCGCCGAACGTCTGGCCGCGGTGCCGGGGGTCGAGCGGGCGGTGCCGGTGGTTTCGGGACAGGTCATGGCCACGGGGCAGGGGCGCAACACCGGCGTGCAGGTGATCGGTATGCGGCGCGACGACCTCGCCGCCGTGCCACGGATCGCGCAGCCCGAGGAGGCGCAGGGGAGCCTCGCCGAATATGGCGCCGGGAACGACCCGGGCATCGCCATCGGGTCGGGCGTGGCGCGCACCCTGGGCATGGGAGTCGGCGACCGCATCCGCCTGATCTCCCCGGACGGGGTCAAGACCGCGTTCGGAACCTCGCCCCGGATCAAGGCCTATCCGGTCGTCTTCGTGTTCCAGGTCGGTCGCTACGATATCGACGGAACCCGCATCTACATGCCGTTCGCGGAGGCCCAGGAATACTTCAACCGCCCGGGCGTCGCGGACGAAGTGCAGGTGTCCATCGGCGACCCGGAGGAGGTGGATCGGATCGGCCCCGCCCTCACCGTGGCTGCGGGGGCGAACGCCTATCTTTGGACCTGGAAGGATTCGTCCGGCGCGTTTCTCCGCGCGCTTCAGATGGAGGACAATATCATGTTCGTCATCCTATCGATCCTTGTCTTGATCGCCACCCTCAACATCACCTCGGGCCTCGTTATGCTGGTCAAGAACAAGGGTCGCGATATCGGGATCCTGCGCACGATGGGCTTGAGCCAAGGCACTATCCTGCGCGTTTTCTTCATTTGCGGGGCGTCCATCGGGGTGATCGGCACGGCGATCGGCGTTGTGCTCGGTTGTCTTTTTGCGATCTACATCGATCCGATCTTCTCCTTCGTCAACACGCTTGCCGGAGGCGGTGTCTGGGACCCGTCGGTCCGGTTCATCTCCGCCCTTCCCGCGCGGCTGGAATGGGCTGACGTCGCCTCCGCAGTGGCCCTGTCGCTCGGCCTGTCCTTCGTGGTCACCATCTTTCCGGCCCGGCGCGCGGCCCGGATGAACCCAGTCGAGGCGCTCCGCTATGAGTGACGGAACACCTGCGCTGGAGCTTTCCGGGATCGAGAAAGCCTATAATTTGGGGCTGCCGAACGAGATCCGCGTGCTGAGCGGCGTCGATCTGTCTTTGGCGCGTGGGGAGGTCTGCGCATTGGTCGCGCCGTCGGGGGCGGGGAAGTCGACCCTCCTGCATATCGCAGGCCTTCTGGACACGGCGGATGCGGGTCGGGTGATCGTCGCGGGCGAGGATCTGAGCGGACAGGGGGACCGGGCCCGGACCCGCGCGCGCCGCCAGCGCATCGGCTTCGTCTATCAATTTCACCACCTTCTCCCGGAATTCACCGCTGCGGAAAACATCGTCCTGCCTCAGCTTGCGGCCGGGACCCCGAAACCCGATGCCGAGGCGCGGGCCGCGGACCTGCTCGACCGGGTCGGCCTGTCGCACCGGGTCGACCATCGTCCCGCGGAGATGTCGGGCGGGGAGCAGCAGCGGGTTGCCTTCTGTCGCGCCCTCGCGAACGCGCCGTCGCTCCTGCTGGCGGACGAGCCGACGGGGAATCTCGACCCGACGACGTCCAACACGGTCTTCGATGCCCTGGTGGCGCTGGTGCGCGAGACGGGGATGGGCGCTCTGATCGCGACCCACAATCTCGGGCTGGCCGAGCGGATGGACCGGGTCGTGCGGCTGGATGTCGGTCGACTGACCTAGGCGCCGAAATGATCCGCCACGAGCGCGAAGAGACGGGCCCGCGTGGCTGGAGCCTCCATCAGGGTTTCGTGCCGTCCGCCCTCCACGAGTTCCAGTCGTGCATCGGGCCAAGAGGCGAGACGGACATGGATCGCATCAACGTCCACAATCCCCTCCTCCGTCCCGAGAATCACGAGACATGGGATATTGGGCGCACTTTGCCGGGCGAGATGGTGCATCTCGCGCAGGGCCGCCCAGAGCCAGCCAAGCGACGGCCCCCCGAGGGCAAGGTCCGGATGGGCGGAGACCTGCCGCTTCATCCAGTCGAACATGTCCGGGTCGGTGGTCAGCAGGTTGCCCTCGAACGGGGCAGCGGCGGGGTCCGCGACCTTTCCCGATCCCGGTGCGCCCCGTTCGCCGAAGCCGAGAGCCGATGCCGCCGCCGAGAGGGTCCATCCCGCGGCCCGCATATGGGGCACGATCGGGAGGCCCCACATCGGCGCCGAGAAAGCCACCCGGTCGAAGAGCCCCCGTCCCGCGGCGCGCAGACCGATCAACCCGCCCATGGAATGAGCGAGCATATGCCACGGCCTCGGAAGGTCGATCTCACGCGCGTGTTCGAGTATGACATCAATATCACGCTGGAAATCGTTGAAATCATTTACGTGACCCACTTTGCGGTCATGGGCCGGACGTTCCGTAAGCCCCTGACCGCGCCAGTCGACTGCGACGCTGGCAAATCCCAGATCGTGCAGATGCGTCGCGGCATCAGAATACTTCTCGACATACTCGGTCCGCCCGGGAAACACGAAGACCGTTCCCCGCGTGCCCTCGGGCCAGATCGCCGTGCGCACGCGGACACCATCCGCGGCGGTCAGCCAGACCGCCGCGCCTCCGGCGGGCCCGTTGGAAACCTCGTCGAAATAGGGGGCCTGATCGCCGGTCAGGACAGTTTTCCGCCCAGCTTCACTGCCTGTCCCATATCCCCGTCCACCGAAAGCTTGCCCGTCATGAATGCGCTGGTCGGATTCACGTCGCCGTCTAGAATGCCGCGAAACGTTTCCGTATCGGCCGTCATCGTGCAATCCGCGGCTTCGTCTCCGGCCCGCACACCGGCCTCGTCGACCATGATCGAGCCCTCCCCGGGGATGACGAACTTGACGGAGCCGTCGAAGGTACCGATCTTTGCAGAAAGCTGGGTGACCGCTTCGGAGATAATGTCGCTCATGGGATCCTCGGGAAATGATGTGTCGCCGGTGGGCGGCAGGAAGGGATGCACTCTAGGATGATTGACCTGCGCTCCGTCTTCAACACCCTCATTCTCGCGGCGGCGGTTTCTTACGCGACGTCCCTGCCTGCGCAGGAGATCGCGCGCGACGCGGACACGCTCCTGAACCGCCTCGGGACGTTGACGGCCGAGGGCGACCAGCCCGAAGCGCAGCGGCTGGCGGGGGAGATACTGGAGCGGTGGTCCCATTCCGGCAGCCCGGCGATGGACCTGCTGCTGACCCGGGGGCGCGACGCGATCGGGGAGGGCGATCTGCCGCGGGCGATCACGCATCTGACGGCGCTGACGGATCACGCGCCGGACTTCGCTGAGGGTTGGAATCAGCGCGCCACCGCGTTCTTCCTGATGCAGCGCTACGGTGAGGCCATTTCCGACATCGAACAGGTCCTGATCCTGGAGCCGCGTCACTTCGGCGCGCTCGCGGGCCTCGGGATCATCCTGCAGCAATTGGGCGAGAGCGATGAGGCGTTGGACGCATTGCGCCGGGCGCAGCAGGTCTTCCCGGCCCAGGAGAACGTGAACGACGCCGTCGACATGCTGGAGCGCGAGACGGGCGAACGGGCTCTCTGAGTGAATATGCACGGGGCCCCGAGGGGGCGGGTGACGGCGGTCCTCGGGCCGACGAACACCGGCAAGACGCATTACGCACTGGACCGGATGCTGGCCCATCGCACCGGTATCATCGGCCTGCCGCTGCGCCTTTTGGCGCGGGAGGTGTACGACCGGCTCGTGGCCGCGCGCGGTCCGTCTGTCGTGGCTCTCGTCACCGGCGAGGAGCGGATCGTCCCGCCCCGCGCCGCCTGGTGGGTCTGCACCGTCGAGGCCATGCCCCAGGGATTGGGCACGGATTTCGTGGCGGTGGACGAGATACAGCTTTGCGCCGACCCCGAACGCGGGCATGTCTTCACCGACCGGCTGCTGAACATGCGTGGCCTGCACGAGACGTTGTTCATGGGGTCCGACACGATGCGGCCCGCCATCGCGCACCTCGTTCCCGAAGCCAGTTTCGCGCGACGGGAGCGATTTTCCGATTTGACCTATACAGGTTCCAAAAAGATAAGCCGGATGCCCGGACGGACCGCGATCGTGGGGTTCAGTGTCGAGAATGTCTATGCCATCGCGGAGCTTCTGCGGCGTCAGAAGGGCGGTGCGGCCGTGGTCATGGGCGCCCTCAGCCCCCGGACTCGCAACGCGCAGGTGGCGATGTACCAGAACGGCGACGTGGACTACCTCGTGGCGACCGACGCTATCGGAATGGGCCTCAATCTCGACATCCGGCACGTCGCTTTCTCCGCCACTTCCAAGTTCGACGGCCAACGGATGCGTCCGCTCATGCCGCACGAGCTGGCCCAGATTGCGGGCCGTGCCGGGCGCTACATGCAGCCGGGGACGTTCGGTGTCACGGGCGAGGCCGCGCCGCTGGAAGAGGGACTGATCGACGCGATCCAGGAGCATCGCTTCAAGCCCGTCGAGCGGCTGAGTTGGCGCAACGACCGGCTCGACTTCGGCAATGTGGAGGCGCTGGTCGCCTCTCTGGAGGCACCCTCCCCCGAACGGCTGCTCGCCCGGGGCCGGGAAGCGGACGACCTGCAATCGCTCAAGACGTTGCATGCTCTCGAATCCGTGGCCTCCCGACTGTCGGATGCCCGCGACGTGCGGCTCCTGTGGGATGTCTGCCGCATCCCCGATTTCCAGGGGATCAGCCATGGCGAGCACACCACGATGCTGGCGCGAATCTTCGATTTTCTCCACCGCGCGGGCCGGGTTCCGCAGGATTGGTTCGCCCGGCAGGTCAAGCGCATCGACCGGCCCGACGGTGATATCGACATGCTTTCCAAACGCCTCGCCTATGTGCGGACCTGGACCTACGTGGCGCAACGCAAGGGGTGGGTGGAGAACGAAGGCCATTGGCGCGAGGCAACTCGGGCGGTAGAAGACCGCCTGTCGGACGCGCTCCACCTGGCGCTCACCAACCGGTTCGTGGACAGACGCACCAGCGTGCTGCTCCGGCGGCTGAAGATGAAGGAGGGCCTCTTGGCCGAGATCAACGACACGGGCGAGGTCGCCGTCGAGGGCGAGACCCTGGGCCGGCTCGAGGGGTTCCGGTTCCATCAGACGGGCACGACCTCGCCGGACGAGGCGAAGACCGTCAGGCAGGCCGCTACCCAGGCCCTGCGACCGGAATTCCATTTGCGCGCCGACCGATTCTACAACGCACCCGATACGGAGATGGATTTCACAGAGCAGGGTGGCCTGATGTGGGGCGACCAGGCGGTGGGCAAGTTCGTGCGCGGGGCTGAGATTCTGAAACCTGCGGTCGAGGCGTTCGTCGACGACGACGCCGGGCCGGAAGTGATGCAGAAGGTCACGCGACGGCTTCAGCATTTCGTGGACCGCAAGATCGCCGCCGGGTTCGAGCCGCTTCTGGCGATGTCCCGGGACGAGGCGGTCACGGGGCTGGCCCGCGGCTTCGCCTTCCGTCTCCTCGAGGGGATCGGCATCCTTCCACGTCAGGAGGTCGCCGCGGAGGTCAAGGAGCTGGATCAGGAGGCCCGCGGTCAGCTGCGCAAGCATGGCGTGCGGTTCGGCCAGTATACCGTTTTCCAGCAGCTTCTGCTGAAACCTGCGCCGACGCGCCTGCGTCTCGTGCTCTGGTCGCTCTGGCGGGGGCTCGACGAATTCCCCGAATCGCCGCCGCCCGGCCTCGTGACCGTGCCCGCCATTCCCGAGGCGCCCGACGGCTATTATTCGATGGCGGGTTACAGGCTTGCCGGGCTCAGGGCCATTCGGATCGACATGCTGGAGCGGTTGGCGGATCTGCTGCGCCCGGCGGATTCGCGCGGTGGGTTCGAGGCGACGCCCGACATGCTCTCGATTACGGGCATGACGCTGGAGCAATTCGCCGACCTCATGGGTGGCCTCGGCTATCGCGCGGAGAAGGGGGAGCGGGTCAAGGCTCGGCCTGCCCCTGCGGCACCGATTCGGGAGGAAAGTCCGATCCCGTCTGATGCCGCTCCCGATGCGATCGAACCGGGACCCGCCGAGACGCCGGAAGCCGCGATATCCGCCCCGGCGGAGGAGGCATCGACCGAGGGGGCGCGATCGACCGAAGCCGAGACTGCGCCGACCTCGATGGAGGACCGCGCCGATCCCGTGGTCGAGACTGTCCCGGAGGAGGCTCAGACCGCCTCGACGCCCCCGGAAGCGGCGACGCCCGAAACCGAAGATGCGTCGGAAGTCGAGGCTCCGCCCGAAATGGAGACGTTCTACACCTTCGTATGGGCGCCCCGTCGTCCTGCCGGACGCGGTCCGCGCAGCGAGGGGCACGGGGACCGACCGAACCGCAAGGGCAAACCGCAGGGCAACCGCGGCGGCGGCAAGCCCGGCGAGCGGGGCGGCAAGCGACCGCCGAAGACCGCCGATCGGGGTCCCAATACCTACGAAGCGCGACCCAAGCGCGAGAAGGCGATCGATCCGGACAATCCCTTCGCGGCCCTGGCCGCCCTCAAGGATACGTGAACGAGGGGTCACCGGTTCGGCAGCGCCTCGACAAGTGGCTGTGGCAGGCCCGGTTCTTCAAAACGCGGACACTGGCCGCGCGGGTTGTGACCGACGGACGCGTGCGACTGAATGGCGCACGGATCACGAAACCCGCGACAGGCGTCGCCCCCGGCGACACGCTGACCTTTCCGCAGGGCGACCGGATCCGCGTCGTGGAGATCGGCGCGCTCGCGGACAGGCGTGGCCCCGCGACCGAAGCGCAGGCGCTCTATACCGACCACACGCCACCGCCCGTCCCCCGGGTCGGTCCCCGTCCGACAGGTCGCGCCCGCCGCCGCATGGATGCAGAGCGCGACGATCCGGCACGCTGAGCCGTGGGCGTCGCGTATGCCGGCGAGGCATACGTTTGTCATACGGCGGTATGCACGAATGGCATACGAACCCCGGGGGGTCCGCTTGAACCCCCGGCGACGGGCCGCTAAGTCGGCCCGGACAAGCCGAGGACCTCACTCCATGACCTACGTCGTCACCGACGCCTGCATCGCCTGCAAGTACACAGATTGCGTCGAGGTCTGCCCCGTGGACTGCTTCTACGAGGGCGAGAACATGCTGGTGATCCATCCGGACGAGTGCATCGATTGCGGGGTCTGCGAACCGGAATGTCCCGCTGACGCGATCCGTCCGGATACCGAGCCGGAGATGGACAAATGGGTCGAATTCAACCGCAAGTATTCCGAGGCATGGCCCGTCATCATCACCAAGAAGGATCCCCTCCCCGATGCGGAGGAGATGGATGGCAAGGAGGGGAAGATGGACCTCTTTTCCGAGGAGCCGGGCGAAGGCGGCTGAACCTCATCCGCGGGCTACTTTCGTGCAGGCGCTTTTTGTGGTACGTATGTTCCATACCGGGGAGAACCGGTTCCGCCGACACCCGCCGCGCCACCGCCATCACTCTGGCCGAACGGGATATTGCAATGATGACACCCTGACCCGGGATATCCCGCGGCCAGCTGTTTCTGTCGCCGGGTCACCGGCGCCCGTCATCGAATCATGAGGATGACCATGTCCAAGAAGTCCGAGTTCCGCCCTGACGATTTCGTCGTCTATCCCGCCCATGGCGTGGGTCAGATCGTTTCCATCGAGAAGCAGGAAATCGCAGGCATCGAATTGGAATTGTTCGTCATTTCGTTCGTGAAGGACAAGATGACGTTGCGGGTTCCGACCCATAAGGCGACGGATGTGGGGATGCGCTCGCTTTCCTCGCCCGAAATTGTTTCGAAGGCGATGACGACCCTCAAGGGCAAGGCCCGGGTGAAGCGGGCCATGTGGTCCCGCCGGGCGCAGGAATACGAGGCGAAGATCAATTCCGGCGATCTGATCGCCATTGCCGAGGTTGTGCGCGACCTGCACCGCAACGACGAGCAGCGGGAGCAATCCTATTCCGAGCGGCAGCTCTACGAGGCGGCACTCGACCGCCTGACGCGGGAACTGGCGGCCGTGAACGACATGGACGAGGATCGCGCCCTGAAGTCGGTTGATGAGATTCTGATGTCACGGGCCGCAGCCGCCTAGCCGAGGCGCGAATCTCAGCTTATCAGCGGGTTGCGTGATGGCGCTTACGCGACCTGCTATTCCCACCAGCGATCGATGCGGGCGATGTCGTCATCGGACCATCCGAAATGGTGGGCGAATTCGTGGACCGTTACGTGGGCGACCAGTTCGCGCAGAGTGATATCTCCCCGGGCGGCCCATTCGTCGATGATTGCACGGCGGAACAGGGTGATCGTCGAGGGGGGATCCGGCATATCGACGGATCGCTCCGTCAGCGCCACCCCGTCATACAGGCCCGTCAGGTCGTAGGCATCCTCGATCCCCATCTCGTCCAGCAAAGACTCCTCGGCCCATTCCTGGACAACCAATCGGACATCCGCCGCCAGCGCGTCGAACGGAGCGGGGAACGCCGCGCGTGTTCGTTCCGCGCAGTCCCGAATGGATTCCCCGTCCGGTGCCATGACATCGGCCGGATCGGTCACGCGAGGTTGCGAGGTCCAGCAGGCGTGTCGAGAAACGCAGCGATCCGACGCTTCTCCACATTCACCGAAATTCGGGTATCGGTCAGGATGTCGTCCAGCATCCCTTTGAGACGATCGCCATTGGGATGGGAGAGCGTCAGCGCGGTCAGTCGCAAACCGGTATCGGGGAAGGTCGGCGCCGGCGTATCCCATTGAAGGAGAGCGGGAAAGCACCCGTCGAAGGGCAGAATTCCGTTTTCGGGAACGGCCATGCGCCAGCGATACGGTCCCCGCTCGAAGGAGACCGCGCGGCCCGCGGCAGGGTATCGCCGGATCAGGGCGTCGAGGTCGTCTGTCCGTACGATCCAGTTGCCGATGCGTGGAGGACCCGCCCGCCGATCGAGATCGAACCAGCGCGGGCGGCCCGGCGGTGGGGCGTCCGGGTCGATGGCGATGACTTCGAGGTACTCCCCGGTCCCCAGCCCCGACAAACGGTTATGAGTCGCCATGAGCGCGTGTTCGCCGCCCGGACCCATCCGATGACCGGCAAGCGCCTCGACATGGGCGACGCCCTCGGCCAGCGTTGCCGCGTTGATTGCGAGATGATCGAAGGATTGCATGGCCACGGACGCTAGGCTCGCCGAGCGAAAGGCGCAACTGCGCCGCACATGCCTCGCGGCGCGTGCGGGCGTGTGCCCGAACGCACGCGCGGCGGCCGCGACGCGGCTCTACGCGCGCCTTCGCGACCTGCGGGGACGGACAATCGCCGGCTATCTGCCGATCGGCTCCGAAGCGGATCCCATGGGCGTGCTGCGCGTGCTCTCCCGCGACAACGGGATCTGCATGCCGGTAGTCGTCGCGCCGGGCGCACCGTTGCGGTTCCGCGAATGGTGGCCCGGCTGCGAGGTGGAGGAGGGGGCGTTCAGGGTGCGCGTTCCCGTATCGGGCGGCTGGCGCGTACCGGATGTCGTGATCGTTCCGCTGCTCGGGTTCGACGCCGAGGGCGGACGGCTGGGATACGGCGGCGGATTCTACGACCGGACGCTCGCGGGGCTGAGCGGGGCATGGATCGTGGGATTCGCGCTGGAGGCGCAGAGAGTGGGGGAGATCCCGCGCGATGCGACGGACATCCTCCTGCCGCAGGTCGTGACGGAGCGGGGGGTGTTCGGGAGCGATCACCCAAGCTAGACCGCCCGGAGGAGGTGCCCGATGCCCGATGCGTTCGACCGGAAGGTCAAGATCGCCCCGTCAATCCTTGCCGCCGACTTCGCCGATTTCGGTGCGGAATGCCGGGCGGTGGAAGCGCAAGGAGCGGACTGGGTCCATGTGGACGTGATGGACGGACACTTCGTCCCGGCGATCAGTTTCGGTCCCGCCACCTGCGCGGCGATCCGTCCGCATGTCGCGGGAATCCTCGACGTGCATCTGATGATCGCGCCGGTGGATCGGTATATCGACGCCTTCGCCGAAGCCGGAGCCGATGTGATCACCGCCCATCTCGAGGCGGGACCGCATCCCCATCGCACGCTTCAGGCGATCCGCTGCGCCGGGGCCAAGGCCGGGCTCGCGCTCAATCCCGGCACCCCGGCTTCGGCCGCCGCGTCCCTGCTGGATGCGGTCGACCTGATCTGCGTGATGACCGTCAATCCCGGCTTTGGAGGGCAGCGTTTCCTGGAGGATCAGCTGGCCAAGATCGCCGAATTGCGCCGTATGATCGGCGACCGGCCGGTGCATATCGAGGTGGATGGCGGCATCGACCCGACGACCGCCCCGGCCGCAGTAGCGGCAGGAGCGGACGTGCTGGTGGCCGGATCGGCGGTGTTCAAGGGGGGCACGGCGGCGGCGCCCGATGTATATGGCCGGAACATCCGCGCGATCCGAGACGCGGCGGAGCGTGGTCCGGAATGACTCCGGGCGGCAGGGCTAGAGTTGATAGCTCTGGCAGGGAGCCTCCGCAAGAACGCAGCCCATGTCATGCGCCTCCTCCGGAATCGGTGCCGGGTCGGTCTCCAGCCGGAGAGGTGTCAGGCCGATCAGCAGAACGATCAGCCCCCCGATGAGGAGCAGCGCAGGATCGGCGCGGAGCGGGATATACCCGACCGGGTGGGTCGTCAGTCGCATAAGTCATTACCATCCATCATGTTTCACATGGGAACCGGACGACGAGGACGTGTCGCCACGGTGATCCGGCGTTCTTCGGCGCCGGGACTTTCGGGTGCCTGCACCCGCGGCCGTCCGGTCAGAGCCGGAGGAAGAAGTCGTCGTTGGCGGTCCAGTGGACCATCAGGTCGCCAAGGGTCGGCGGCCGGGTGAGGCGCGCGGTCAGGATGTCGATATCCATGCCGAGCAGGAGGGCGAGACGACGGGCAAGCCGCGCCTCGTCCGTGGGAGCGCCGGAGCGTTGCAGATTGACGTCGATCTCCCGCGCGACGGCCAGCAGCACCGATTCCAGCCGGGATGCGGGCAAATCGGGCTGCGCGACGGCGAGATCGCGCACGAGGTCGCGATATCCATCGGCCGTTCCGTGCAGCGTCTCGAGCACGATCTGATGGAGGTCTGTGTCGGCCATTCGCGATCCCTGCTTTCGGACCGCTTATGCGTCTGCGGCGCTAACCACAGGTAAACGGGGGCGGAACGGTCAGGCGATAACGTCTCGCATTTGATCCTTCGACGAAGCGATCGCGGACAGTCGCCGCCGCGCATGGCTCGCGGCATATATTCTCTCGCAAAGCTCCAGGACCCGCAGGTAGTCCCTTGCCTCGTTTTCCAGCGGCGCGTCCTCCCGCAAGGCGACGACGACATGGGACTGAAGCGCATGGACGCTGTCTCCTGCGAAGCCCGGTCGGCAACGGGCGGGCAGGAGGGTCTCGACCGTCCGGCTCCCCCTAGCGCGCCGCATCAGGGACCCGTCCCCCGATAACACGAGCGTCGCCCCGCTCCCCTCCAGAAGCGCTTCGCCGAAGGTGCGGCGGGGATCGTCGGCATCGAAATCGAGCAGCCGGTTGCCATCGAACAGCGCCCGGCAGCCGGACGCGTAGTCGAACACGAACAGCCCGGCATCCTCGCCCCGGATCGCTGGGTTGAGGCGGCGCAGATCGGCATAGACCCCGTCGGGCGGTCCGAGAAGGTAGAGGAACGTGTCGACGTAATGCACGCCGGTCTCGTGGATCAGGAAGCGGGGCATGTCGCGGAAATAGGGCTGTCGCGCGAGATAGGCATCCGGACCCTGTCCGTCGCCGGGCCGGAGGCGGAAGGTCAGGGCGAGAGGGGTTCCGATGGACCCGTCGTCCAGCGTGGCCTTCATGGCTCGGAACCACGGCTGAAACCGGAAATTCTCATGCACGATCAGCGGGACACCGGCGCGTTCGGCCTCCTCCGTAACAGCCCGTGCCTCCGCGAACGAGGTGCAGAACGGCTTCTGGCAGATGATCGCCCGAAGCCCGCGGGGAAGGGCGGTGCGGATTGCGTCGGCATGGGTTGGAGGCGGCGTGGCGATGTCCAGGATATCGAGGTCCCGGTCGAGCAGGTCCGCCAGGGAGGTATGGTCCGCGCCTTTTGCAGGGTCCGCGTCCGCGGTCGCGACGAGGGTGGCTCCGGGAATGCGACCCCAGGCCTCGCGGTGGAATTGCGCGAAGTAGCCGAGGCCGAGCAGCCCCGTGCGCAGGGTCACAGCCGCTCCATCACCGCGGCCGCCGCACCGATCGTATCGAGGCCGCCACCGAGATCGCCGGTGGTTTCGCCGTTGGCCAGGCAATCGTCCACCGCCGCCTGCAGGCGCAGGCCGTCGGCCACCATGATGTCGAGCCCCGCCTTCCGTCCGAGCCAATCGAGCATCATGCCCGCCGACAGGATCATCGCGAAGGGATTGGCGATGCCCTTGCCCGCGATGTCGGGGGCGGATCCGTGGCAGGGCTGGAACACTGCATGATGGTCGCCGATATCGGCCGACGGTGCCATGCCGAGGCCGCCCATCAGGCCCGCGCCGAGATCGGACAGGATGTCGCCGAACATGTTCTCGGTCACCATCACGTCCCAGTCCCAGGGCCGCTGGACCATGTAGAGCGCCATGGCGTCGACATAGGCATGGTCGGCGGTGAGCTTCGGGTAGGTCGCCGCCACCTCGTCGAAGATCTCCCGCCAGAAGGCAAAGGCGCGGAAGACGTTGGCCTTGTCTACGCTGGTGATGCGCCCGGGCGAGCCCGCAACACGTCGCTCCTCCGCCAGCTTGCAGGCGAAATGGCAGACTCGCTCCGTGGTGCCCCGGGTGATCCGCAGGGTCTCCTCGGCCATGTCCGCGGTGACGGTACCCTTGCCCTGCGTGTGGAACAGGCCCTCGGTCGACTCGCGGATCAGGACGAAGTCGATCACCTTTCCCTCGGGGATGATCAGCGGCGTCTTCATGCCGGGCACAACGCGCACGGGGCGCAAACCTGCATAGAGGTCGAGGGCGATGCGGATGTCGATCTGCGGCGTCATCTCGGTTCCGTCCTCGAACCGGACCGCCGGATCGCCGAGCGCCGACAACAGGATCGCGTCGGCGCGGCGGGCGGTCGCCAGCGACGTCTCCGGCAGGTCGCTGCCGCAATCGAGGTAGCTCGCCGCCCCCGCCGGGCAGTCGTGGAACGTGAATCCGTAGCGCGGCGAGATGCCGGACAGAAGCTCCAGCGTCGGGGCCATGATCTCCGGCCCGATCCCGTCACCGTGAAAGACCGCGATATCGAAAGTCTTGGACATGCCCCGCCCCCCTGCGCCACTCTGCTCCGGACCCTAGGCATCGGCCAACCGGAGGACCAGAGATGTTCGCAGTCGCCGTCACGATCGAGGTGGCCCCGGGCCGAATGCCCGATTTCCTCCCCGCGATGATGGAGAACGCGCGGGCCTCGCTGGGCGAGCCCGCCTGCCGTCGGTTCGACGTGGCGACGGATCCCGACCGCCCCGACGAAGTGTTCCTCTACGAACTCTACGACGATGAGGCGGGGTTCGAGGCCCATCGACAGACACCACATTACGCAACATTCGACCGGATCGTCGCACCGATGATCCGGACCAAGGCCGTCCGCACCTATGCGCGGGTGGAGGGCTAGCCATCACGTTTGGACGGCGCACTCGCTCTCGCCAAAGGCGCTTCCGTCTGGCCGTAACGGGGGTCGCCTGATAGAGGTTCTCGACCAGACGGGCCGGAATGGCTCGCGAACGGGGCAACGTCCCCGACAGACCGGTTCAATAGGGAGGAACCAGCGACATGACATTCAAGGCAATCGCGCTCGCATCCACGGCGGCTCTGGCCGCCACGGGCGCGCAGGCGCAGGACGTGATCGAAATGACCTCGGCCTTCGGAAAGAACCTGCCGATCCTCGGGACGGCGGGTGTGGATTTCGTCGAGAAGATCAACTCGATATCCGAATCCGTGGAGTTCGAGCATTTCGATCCCGGCGAGCTGGTTCCGACCCTCGAAGCTCTGGATGCCGTGTCCAACGGATCGGTCGACGCGGCCTACACGACCTCTGGATACTGGCAGGGCAAGATCACGGCGGCATCCCTGTTCGCCGCCGTGCCGTTCGGCCCCGAGGTGGGCGAGTTCATCGCCTGGATGCTCTATGACGACGGCCACGAGCTGTTCCAGAGGATGTACGATGAGAACGGTTACAACGTTCACGTGCAGCCCTGCGGGATCATCGCGCCGGAGACATCTGGCTGGTTCAAGAACGAGATCAATTCGGTTGCCGACCTCGAAGGATTGAACATGCGCTTCTTCGGCCTCGGGGCCGAAGTGATGCAGCGTCTGGGCGTCTCCACCTCGCTGCTCGCAGGCGGCGACATCTTCCCGGCGCTGGAGCGGGGCGCGATCGACGCGACGGAATTCTCCATGCCCCGCGTCGATGCCCGTCTCGGCTTCTACAACATCGCGAAGTTCAACTACTTTCCCGGCTGGCACCAGCCCGCCACGATGTTCGAACTGCTGGTGAACAAGGACGTCTGGGACGATCTGGACGAACGCGCCCAGAACCAGATCGAGGTCGCCTGCCTCGCCAACATCACCACCAACTACGCGGAGGGCGAGGCGACCAACTTCACCGCCATGCAGGAGAACGAGGAGCAGAACGGCGTGACCAACAAGGTCTGGGCACCCGAGCTTCTGGAAGCCTTCGAGACCGAGTGGACCGCCGTAGCCGAGGAGCTGGCGGCCGAGGATGCCTTCTTCAAGGAGGTCTGGGACGATCTCACGGAGTTCCGCGCGGGCTACAAGACCTGGGGCGACACGATCTACCTGCCGCGTCCGCGCGGCGAGTGATCCGCTGACCGGGATCCGGCCCGCCCGGGCCGGATCCACCGAGCAAGTCAAAGCGAACGCGCCCGGACCGGCGCGACGGCGGGGTGCAGATGTCCCATCCAGAAGAGACCGAACACGTGGAGGGCTCGCCGGACGCGCCCATCGTCGCGATCTCCGATCCGGGTGAGGTCGGGCGCGCCGACCATTCCCGCGGCGACCGGTTCATCGTGCATGTTGCCAACGCCTTCGCCTGGCTGTTCCCGCTCCTGATGGTGGCGATTTGCGCACAGGTCGTGCTGCGTGGGATGGGCAACAACCAGGCATGGCTCGACGATGCGCAATGGTGGATCTACGGGGCCGCCGTCCTGATCGGGATCGGCTACGCCGTGACCACCAATTCCCACGTCCGCGTGGACATCTTCTACGACAATTACGCGAAGCCGAAGCAGCGCAAGATCGACATCTTCGGTCTTGCCTGGCTGTTCCTGCCGTTCATCATCCTGTGCTGGGACGTGACGCTGGATTACGCGCTGTCGTCCATCGCCGCGCGCGAAGGCTCCGACAGTCCCAACGGCCTGCACAGCCTCTACCTGCTCAAGACGTTCATGCATCTGAGCTTCCTGTTCATCGCCGCCGCCATCTGGTTCGCCTACGTCCGCGCGCTGTCGCAGATCACGCGGCCGCTCTGGTGGAAGCGCCTGCTCTACGCCTTTCCCGCGGTCGCCTTCGCCGTGAACCTCGTCATCTACTACGCGGCGCTGGGGATCGTGCTCTGGATCTCCGAGCCGGGCACCACCGCAAGGCAGGCCACGCGGCACTGGTTCTTCGACACCTTCACCATCGGCCCGGAGGAGATGAAATACACCGTCGCCGCCGGGCTGATCGTCACGCCCCTCATCATCGCCGCCACCTATCTGCTCCGCGACACGTCCGAGGAATCCTGAATGTTCCTCCTCGAAATTGTCGGCCGGATCATGACGCTCAACGAACTGGCCGTGCTGGCCATGTTCCTCGCGTTCATCTGGATGCTGTTCCGCGGCATCCCCGTGGCCTTCGCGCTGGTCGGCGTGTCGCTGATCTTCGCGCTGTTTGCCGAGATCTTCCTCGACCCGTTCCGCAGCAATTTCCGGGACGTCATCGAGTTCGACCGCACCGGCATCGATTATCAGAAGCTGTCGGTCCTCTCGGGCCGACTGTTCGGCAACATCGTCAAGAACCCGGTTCTCGTGGCCCTGCCGATGTTCATCTATATGGGCCTGATGCTGGATCAGTCCGGCGTGGCGCAGCGGATGATGCACGCCATGCAGAAGCTGTTTGGCGGCCTGCGCGGCGGCCTGTCGCTGACGGTGCTGCTGATCGGGATCATCCTCGCCGCCTCCACCGGCGTGATCGGGGCGAGCGTGACGCTGCTGGGCGTCATGGCCCTGCCGGCGATGATGAAGCAGAACTATTCCAAGCCAATCGCCACCGGTACCATCGCCTCCGCCGGCACGCTCGGCATCCTGATCCCGCCCTCGATCATGCTGGTCATCATGTCCGACCAGCTGGCGATCTCGCTCGGCGATCTCTTTATGGGCGCGCTCTTCCCCGGCCTGATCCTCGGGGCACTCTACATCGTCTTCATCGTGGTCTTCGGCCTGTTGTCGCCATCCTCCATGCCGCCGCCCGAACAGACCGAGGAAGTGGGCTGGCCCGTGGTCAAGGAAGTGCTCCTCGCCGTCGTCCCGCCCATGTTCCTGATCCTTCTGGTGCTCGGCTCGATCTTCGCCGGGATCGCCACCCCGACCGAAGCGTCGGGCCTCGGGGCGTTCGGCGCCACGCTGCTGGCGTTCCTGAACGGCAAGCTGAACCTGAAGGTCCTGAAGGATGTCGGACGCTCGACGCTGAACACCGCGGGCTACATCGTCGGCATCTTCCTCGCGGCCAATTTCTTCGCGCTGGTGCTGCGTCGCTACGGCGGGGACGAGATCGTACAGAACCACGTCATGGGCGCCTTCGACAATCCCTACATGATCGTGCTGTTCATCCTGTTCATTGTGTTCCTGCTCGGCTTCCTGCTCGACTGGATCGAGATCACAATCATTATCATGCCGCTCATGCTGCCGATCATCGTCGGCCTCGAACTCGCCGTGCCGGGCTTCGATCAGGTGCAGGATCCGGCGGTGGTCTGGTTTGCCATCCTGGTGGCGGTCACGCTCCAGACGTCGTTCCTGACGCCACCGGTGGGATTCGCGCTCTTCTACCTCAAGGGGGTCTGCCCTCCCGGTGTGACGCTGGCACATATCTACAAGGGGGTCATTCCCTTCGTCCTGTTGCAGCTCACGGGCCTCGCCATCGTGTTCTGGTTTCCGGCCCTGACGACATGGCTGCCCTCGGTGGCCTACGGCAATTGAATGCAAACCTTCCAGCGCAGGAAGGTTGCGACGGGGTGACGCAATTGCCCCCGGCGCCCGAGGATGGCAAAGGGTTGACGACCGTTACCGTAACCCGTGCCCAATCCGGAGCTTTCGATGCGCCATCTGCTCGCCGCCGCCGCAATGGCGACCTTTTCCACGGCCGTTCTGACCTCGCCGCTCTGGGCCGAGATGACGATGCTGGGCGATCTGCATATCGAGGCCCCGATGCTGCGCGCCACTCCGCCGGGCGCCCCGGTCGCGGGCGGTTTCGTGACGATCGAGAACACGGGCGACACCGACGATACCCTGACCGCCGCTTCCGTCGCGACCGACCTTTCGGGAATGGTGCAGCTTCACGAGATGACGATGTCCGACGGCGTCATGTCCATGTCCGAGGTTGCGGGCGGCATCGTCCTTCCGGCGGGCGAGCGTGTGACGCTCATGCCCGGCGGTCTGCACATCATGCTGATGGGGCTGGAGCGTCCGCTGGAAGCGGGCGCCAGCCATCCTGTGACCCTCACATTCGAGCAGGCTGGAGAGATCACCCTCGACTTTCCCGTGATGAGTCTGGCCGAGATCCGTGCCGCGCTTGAGGCGGGCGAAGCGGACGGTGACGACCCCCATACCGGCCACGGGAACTGACGTCGTGAGCCGCCGGTCCCTCACGATCGCCTTTGCTCTCGGTGTCGCGATCCTCGCGCTCGGGGCGGGCATCGCCCTGCGGCAGCTGATGGATTCCCGCACACCGACAGTCGTCGCGACGGATCTCGGCGCGCCGTTCACCCTGGTTGACCAGAACGGCGCGGAGATCACCGAGGCCGCCTTCACCGGCCGCCCCAGCCTTCTGTTCTTCGGCTTCACCCATTGCCCGGAGATCTGTCCCACGACGGTCTACGACATGGAGACGTGGCTGAGCGACCTCGACGTCGGGCAGGATGAGATCGGCGCCTATTTCGTCACCGTCGATCCCGAACGCGACACGCCCGAGTTTCTGCGGGATTATCTGGAGCCGCAATCGGACCGCATCCTCGGGATCACCGGCGCACCGGATGACGTCTGGGCGATGGCGAAATCCTGGCGCATCTATTGGCAGAAGCGGCCGCTGGGGGAGGGCGAATACACGGTGGATCACTACGCCTCCGTCTTCGTTCTGAACGCGGAGGGGCAGGTCGTGGACCTCATCGCCTTCGGCGAGGATCCCGAGACGGCCAAGAGCAAGATCGCGGCCGTTCTCGGCTAAGCCGTCCTTCGTCCCCCGCCAAGGGTGGTGCTGCGCGCATCGGCGCGCTAGACTCTCCGCGCAGACCCGGAAAACCGGGCGGGCAGTGGCAGATGCAGGCAGACACATGACAGAGATAGCGCATGGCGCGGTCGCCGTCTCACCGGGCGAGGCGATCCTATCGCGATGGTGGCGAACGTTGGACAAGCCGGTCCTCGGTGCGGTGGTCCTGCTGTTCGCCTTCGGGATCCTTCTGGGGCTCGCCGCCTCGGTTCCCCTGGCGGAGCGCAACGACCTGCCCGCCTTCCACTACGTCTACCGGCAGGCGTTCTTCGGCGGTCTCGCCTTCGCCGTGATGCTCATCGTCTCCACCATGTCACCGCAACTCGTCCGGCGTCTCGGCGTGCTCGGTTTCTTCGCGGCGGCCGTCGCCCTCATGCTGCTCCCGATCTTCGGGACCGATTTCGGCAAGGGGGCGACGCGCTGGTATTCGCTCGGCTTCGCCAGCGTCCAGCCGTCGGAATTTCTCAAACCCCTCTTCGTCATCATGACCGCCTGGCTGATGGCCGCCGCATCGGAGGCGAACGGCCCGCCGGGCAAGACGATCAGCGTCGCGATCCTCGCCGTGGTCATCGCCTTCCTGGCGCTGCAGCCCGATTTCGGACAGGCCATGCTGACCATCGTCGCCTGGTCCGCGATCTACTTCGTGGCCGGGGCGCCGATCCTCGTGCTGACCGCTGTGGTCCTCGCCGTGGGCGGGGCGGGCGTGCTCGCCTACGGCAATTCCGAACACTTCGCTCGCCGCATCGACGGCTTCCTGTCGCCCGAGATCGACCCGCGCACCCAGATGGGCTATGCCACCGACGCCATCCGGGAGGGTGGCTTCTTCGGTGTCGGCGTGAACGAGGGTCGGGTGAAGTGGACCCTGCCGGATGCCCATACCGATTTCATCATCGCTGTCGCGGCGGAGGAATACGGAATGATCATGGTGCTGTGCATCATCGCGCTCTTCGCCGTCATCGCGTTCCGCAGCCTTTGGCGCCTGTGCAGCGAGCGGGACATTTTCATCCGCCTCGCGGGCACCGGTCTGACGGTGCTGCTGGCGAGCCAGGCGTTCATCAACCTCGGGGTCGCCGTCCGCATTCTGCCGGCCAAGGGCATGACCCTCCCGTTCGTGAGCTATGGCGGCTCGTCGCTGATCGCGATGGGATTGCTGATGGGGATGCTGCTCTGCTTCACTCGGATTCGCCCGCAGGCGGAGATCGGCGACCACCTGCTCTCGAACGGCTTCCGATGACGGCCCCATTGATCGTGATCGCCGCGGGTGGCACCGGCGGACACATGTTCCCCGCCCAGAGCCTCGCGGAGGAGATGCTGTCCCGCGGCTGGCGGGCCAAGCTGTCGACCGACGAGCGGGGCGCGCGCTATGCGGGCGGGTTCCCGGACGCCGTGGAGGTGGAGGTGGTGCCGTCGGCGACCTTCGCCCGCGGCGGCCTTGCGGCCAAGCTGCGGGTGGCACCGACCCTGACCGGCGGCGTCCTGCGCAGCCTTCTGGCCTTCCGCCGCGACCGTCCGACATTGGTGGCCGGGTTCGGCGGCTACCCCGCGATCCCGGCCATGACGGCGGCAGTCCTGATGAAGCTGCCCCGGCTGATTCACGAACAGAACGGCGTGCTCGGCCGCGTGAACCAGATGTTCGCCACCCGGGTCGATGCCGTCGCCTGCGGCACCTGGCCCACCGACCTGCCCGAGGGGATAGAGGGCGCGCATACCGGCAATCCGGTCCGCGCGGCGATCCTGTCCCGCGCCGAGAGCCCCTATATCGCGCCGGGCGATTACCCGATGTCGGTGCTCGTGACCGGCGGCAGTCAGGGTGCGCGCATCCTGTCGGACGTGGTGCCGGACGCGCTCTCGCGCCTGCCCGACGGGATCCGCGAACAGCTCCGCGTGGCGCATCAGGCCCGCCCCGAGGATCTCGACCGGGTCGCGACCTTCTACGCGGATGCCGGAATCTCCGCCGATGTGCGGCCCTTCTTCGACGACATGCCGACACGGATGGCCGACGCGCAGCTCGTGATCGCGCGCGCGGGGGCGTCCACGGTGGCCGACCTGTCGGTGATCGGCCGTCCGGCGATCCTGATCCCGCTCGCCAGCGCGATCCGGGACGAGCAGACGGCGAATGCCCGCGCCCTGACCGAGGCCGGCGCCGCGATCCTCATTCCCGAGAGCAAGCTGACCGCCGAAAGCCTCGCCGAACAGGCCGAGACGATCCTGTCGAATCCCGACGGCGCGTCCCGCATGGCGCGGGCGGCCCTCTCCACCGCCATCCCCGACGCCGCGACCCGTCTCGCCGACCTCGTCCAATACGTGAGCCAGACCCGATGAACGCCACCAAGCTGCCGAGCCAGATGGGTCCGATCCACTTCGTCGGGATCGGCGGGATCGGCATGTCCGGCATCGCGGAGGTCCTGCTGTCCCACGGCTATGTCGTGCAGGGCTCGGACCTGAAGACGTCGAAGATCACCGATAGACTGGTCGAGAAGGGTGCGCGCATCTTCGAGGGACAGGCGGCGGACAACCTCGACGGGGCCGACGTGGTGGTCATCTCGTCGGCCATCAAACCGGGCAATCCCGAACTCGACGCCGCCCGCGGGCGCGGCCTCCCCGTGGTCCGCCGGGCCGAGATGCTGGCCGAACTGATGCGACTCAAATCCAACGTCGCCGTGGCGGGCACCCATGGCAAGACGACCACGACGACCATGGTCGCGGCCCTGCTCGATGCGGGCGACCTCGATCCCACTGTGGTCAATGGCGGCATCATCCACGCCTACGGCTCCAACGCCCGGATGGGGCAGGGCGAGTGGATGGTGGTGGAGGCCGACGAAAGCGACGGCACCTTCAACCGCCTGCCCGCGACCATCGCGATCGTCACCAATATCGACCCCGAGCACATGGAGCATTGGGGCACGATCGAGCGCCTGCGCGCCGGGTTCGACGATTTCATCGGCAACATTCCCTTCTACGGCCTCGCCATCTGCTGCACGGATCATCCGGAGGTGCAGGCGCTGGTCGGGCGGGTCACGGACCGTCGCATCGTCACCTATGGCCTCAATGCCCAGGCGGATGTGCGCGCCACGGGCCTGCGCTACGAAGCGGGCGTCGCGCTGTTCGACATCGCGCTTCAGGGCGAGGGAACGATCATCGAGGGCTGCCGCCTGCCGATGCCCGGCGATTACAACGTCTCGAACGCGCTGGCCGCCGTTGCGGTGGCGCGCGAGCTCGGCGTCCCGGCCGAGACCATCCGCGACGGACTTGCCGCCTTCGGCGGGGTCAACCGACGCTTCACCCGCGTGGGCGAGTGGAACGGGGTGCCCATCATCGACGATTACGGCCACCACCCGGTCGAGATCGCCGCCGTCCTGCGGGCCGCGCGGCAATCCGTCGAACCGGGCGCCCGCGTCATCGCCGTGCATCAGCCGCACCGCTATTCCCGGCTCTCGGATCTCTTCGACGATTTCTGTGGCTGTTTCGCCGATGCCGACGTGGTGGGTATCACGGACGTCTACGCGGCAGGCGAGGACCCGATCCCCGGCGCCTCCCGCGACGACCTCGTGGCGGGCCTGATCCGGACCGGCCACCGTCATGCGCGCGCGGTCACCGACGAGGATGACCTCCTGCGCCTCGTGCGCGAACAGGCCCGACCCGGCGACATCGTGCTCTGTCTCGGGGCGGGGACGATCTCGGCCTGGGCGAATGCCCTGCCGGACCGGTTGGGCGCGTGATGCTCCGGGCCGGATCGGGGGTGCCGGATCGGTCCGCCGAAACAGGGGGAGGCGGGATGGCCCTTATGGCGTATCGTCTCTTGTCGGTCCTCCCTCGCGTTGCGCCGTCTAACGATGCGGCGAGGCCCCGATATCCGGCTTCCGTCCGGCCCCGCAACGGTATTTCCACCATCCCCGTCGCATCGGGCGCGCCGTCGGTCCGCATCGGATGCTGGCTGCGGGATCGGTCCCGGTGAAGTACCCCGCAACTCGGGGGACGCTGACCGAGAACCGGTCGCTGGCCGACCTGACCTGGCTGCGGGTCGGTGGCCCGGCCGACGCGCTGTTCCAGCCCGCGGACCACGACGACCTCCTTGCATTCCTCGCGGCGCTCGATCCGGACATTGCCGTCTATCCCATGGGCGTCGGCTCCAACCTGATCGTGCGCGACGGCGGCCTGCGCGCCGTGGTGATCCGGCTCGGGCGGGGCTTCAACGGGATCGAGATCGGCGAGGGACTGGTTCATGCGGGCGCCGCCGCGCTCGACGCCCATGTGGCCCGCCGCGCGGCGCAGGCGGGCCTCGACCTCACCTTCCTGCGCACCATCCCGGGCAGCATCGGCGGTGCGGTCGCCATGAATGCGGGCTGCTACGGAACCTATGTCGCCGATCACCTGACGGAGGTGGAGGCGGTGACGCGCGCAGGCGAGCCGATCACGGTCTCCGCCCCCGATCTGCGTCTTCGCTATCGCTCCTCAACTCTCCCCGACGGGGCCATCCTTACCCGCGCGACGTTCCGCACGCGCCCCGGGGACCCGGCCGAACTGGAGGCGCGGATGGAGGCGCAGCTCGCCCGCCGCGACGAGACGCAACCGACGAAGGATCGCAGTGCGGGCAGCACCTTTCGCAACCCCGCGGGACATTCCAGCACCGGACGCGCAGACGATGTCCACGACCTGAAGGCGTGGAAGGTCATCGACGATGCCGGGTTTCGCGGCGCCACGCGCGGCGGGGCGATCATGTCGCCGAAGCACCCTAATTTCCTCGTTAATCAAGGCGGCGCGACCGCCGCCGATCTGGAAGGATTGGGCGAGGAGGTACGGAAAGGGGTTTTCGCCCATAGCGGAATATCGCTAGAGTGGGAGATACAGCGGGTCGGAGAACCCGCACCGATCCCGTAAAGCCCGTCAGAGGCTGCCCGAATGGGCACGGGACACGACAAGGCCGGGGCGCCGAACGACCCCGGCACGAGGCGCAGAAAGACCGGGTATGTCGAGCAGGGCACCCCATCATGTCGCCGTCCTCATGGGCGGCCCCTCTTCGGAGCGCGAGGTGTCGCTCTCCACCGGCCGCGGTTGCGCTGACGCGCTTCGCGGCGAAGGCTTCGTAGTGTCCGAGATCGATGCGGGCGACGATCTGGTTTCGCGCCTGCGCGAGGCCGCGCCGGATGTCGCGTTCAACGCGCTGCATGGTCGCTGGGGCGAGGACGGGTGCGTGCAGGGCCTCCTCGAATGGCTGCGCATCCCCTACACTCATTCCGGCGTGCTGGCCTCCGCACTCGCCTTCGACAAGACCCGAACGAAGGAGGTCTACCGTGCCCACGGTCTGCCCGTTGCCGAGGGCCGGATGGTTTCCCGCGACGAGGCCCGGGCCGCCCATGCCCTGACCCCGCCCTATGTCATCAAGCCCAATGCCGACGGGTCGTCGGTCGGTATCTATATCGTGCCAGAGGGTGCGAGCGCGCCGCCGCAGCTTCCCGACACGATGCCGGAGATGGTCATGGCCGAGGCCTTTGTCCCGGGCCGCGAGCTGACAAGCACGATCCTCGGCGATGCTGCCCTGACGGTGACGGAAATCTTCACCGATGGCTGGTACGACTATGCCGCGAAATACGAGACGGGCGGCAGTCGGCACGTCCTGCCCGCCGACATACCGTCCGAGATCCTGGCCGCCTGTCGGGACCATGCCCTGCGTGCCCATACCGCGCTGGGCTGCCGCACGCTCAGCCGAACCGATTTCCGCTGGGATGAAATCCGCGGTGCGGACGGGCTGATCCTGCTGGAAACGAATACCCAGCCGGGGATGACGCCCACCTCGCTCACGCCCGAACAGGCCGCCCATGCGGGTCTCGGCTTCGGTCAGCTCTGCCGCCGTCTGGTGGAGGATGCGTCATGCGACCGATGAAGGGCCGATCCGATCCCGCCCCGTCGCGCTGGCGCTACCGCCTGCAGCGGCTCTGGCTCACGCCGGCCTTCCGGTCCCTGATCCGGATCGGCATCCCCGCATTCGCGGCGATCGGTGCGCTCCTGTGGTATCTGAGCGATCCCGTCCGCATCGCCGCGATCGTGGATACCTGGGACGACACGATCCGCACCATCCAGGACCGCCCCGAATTCATGGTCCACCTGACCCGGATCGAGGGCGCGTCCGAGCAGCTTCGCGAGGATATCGAGGAGGCGTTGCCGATCGACCTGCCGCTGTCGCAATTCGCGCTGGATATCGACGCCCTCCGCACCGCGCTGGAGGACCTCGACCCCGTCGCGCGGGCCGAGGTCCGCATCAAGGCGGGCGGTGTGCTCCTCCTCAAGGTGACGGAGCGGCAGCCGGCCGTGGCATGGGTCAACGATGACGGCATCTACGTTCTCGACGCGACCGGCCATCATGTCGCGACGCTTGATGGGGTAGAAGCCGCGGGCGCGCTGCCACTGATCGCGGGCGCGGGGGCGGATGCCCATGTCGGCCAAGCGCTCCGCCTGTTCGAGGCCGCGGCGCCCGTGACCGATCGCCTCGTGGGGCTGACCCGGATCGGCGACCGCCGCTGGGACGTGGCCCTGACCGGCGACCAGCGGATCATGCTCCCGGAGGAAGCGCCCGCCGTGGCACTCGACCGTGCGTTGGCGCTGCATTCGGCCAAGGATGTGCTCGCGCGCGATGTCGTGGTCATGGACCTGCGCCTCGGCGACCGGCCCACCCTCCGCCTGTCGCCCGCCGCCCGGGCCGATCTCAAAGTTAAACAGGACCTCGAGCGCCTGAGCTACCTAACGGAGGACGAATGAGCCGTTTGTTTCAAGCCCAGCGGGCGATGCGCCGCAAGCGGCAGGCCGCACTCCAGCGCGGCGTCATCGCGATCCTCGATGTCGGCACCTACAAGACCGCCTGCCTCGTCTTGCGGTTCGAGGAAAACACGCCCGAGGGCGAGGGCGTCGGTCACATGGCGGGGCAGTCGAACTTTCGCGTCATCGGCGCCACCACGACCCGGTCCCGCGGCATCCGCTCCGGCGAGGTGGACGCGATGCCCGAGACGGAGCGCGCCATACGGACCGCGGTGCAGGGCGCGCAGAAGATGGCGAATGTCCGCGTCGATCACGTCATCGCCTGCTTCTCCGGCGGTCGCCCCGGCAGCTACGGCCTCTCGGGGGAGGTGATGCTCGAATCCGGTCCCTGCACCGTCCATGATGTGGGCCGGGTCCTCGCCTCCGTCGATACGCCCGATCTCGGGCCCGGTCGCGAGGTGCTGCACGCCCAGCCGGTCAACTTCGGCATCGACCACCGCACCACCCTGCGCGATCCGCGCGGCCAGACGGGGGAGATGCTGCGCACCGATATGCACCTCCTGTCCGTGGACGCCCATGCGATCGAGAACCTGCTGACCTGCATCCATCGCTGCGATCTGGAACTCGCAGGCTTGGCCGCCGCGCCCTATGCCGCGGCGACATCTGCCCTCGTGGAGGACGAGAAGGAACTGGGCGCCGCCTGCATCGACTTCGGCGGCGGGACCACCGGCATCTCCATCTTCATGCGCAAGCACATGGTCTATGCCGACACGGTCCGCCTGGGCGGCGATCACGTCACCAGCGACATCAGCCAGGGCCTGCGGATTCCCGAGCGAACCGCGGAGATGATAAAGACCCGCTATGGCGGCGTCGTCGCGACCGGGATGGACGACCGGGAGGTCATCGCGCTGGAGGCCGATACCGGCGACTGGCACCACGACCGGCGGTCGGTCACGCGGACCGAGCTGATCGGGATCATCCGGCCGCGGGTGGAAGAGATCCTCGAGGAGGTACGGCTCAGCCTCGACGCCGCGGGGTTCGGCGATCTGCCGTCGCAGCGCATCGTGCTCACCGGTGGCGCGTCTCAGATCCCCGGTCTCGACGGTCTTGCCGCACGCATTCTCGGCAATCAGGTCCGGCTCGGGCGGCCCCTGCGCGTCCACGGCCTGCCCGAGGCGGCCAAGGGTCCGGCCTTCGCCGCCTGCGTCGGCCTCTGCATGCAGGGTGCTGAGCCGCAGGACGAGTTCTGGGATTTCGACGGCCTGCCGGAACGGGCCCACGGCGCCCCGATCCGCCGCGCGGTCCGCTGGTTCCGGGACAATTGGTAAGTACGTTCGCCGGTCCGACGTGGGCCACGCGAACGGCAATCGGCGGAAATCGAGGCCCGATTCGATTTTGGGGTGACGGACTCTTACGACTTCGCTAACTTGAGGCAAAAATAAGGCGGCGTCAGACCGCACCAATGCAGAACCAGGGCCTGAGGCAGGGCCGAACAGTACAGGTGGACAGAGCAATGACATTGACCCTCACGATGCCCGGCGGCGCCGGTGGCGGAGCTGAACCCGACCTGCGTCCTCGGATCACCGTGTTCGGTGTCGGTGGTGCGGGCGGCAATGCCGTCAACAACATGATCCAGAAGGATCTGGAGGGCGTCGAATTCGTCGTCGCCAATACCGACGCACAGGCTCTCGCACAGAACAACGCGCAATCCCGGATCCAGCTCGGCGCTCGAGTGACCGAAGGCCTGGGCGCGGGCGCACGGCCCGCCGTCGGCGCCTCCGCCGCCGAGGAGACGATCGAGGAAATCGTGGACCGCCTCGCCGGTGCGCATATGTGCTTCATCACCGCCGGCATGGGTGGCGGCACCGGGACCGGCGCCGCTCCGATCATCGCTCAGGCTGCGCGCGAACTCGGCATCCTGACCGTCGGCGTGGTCACCAAGCCGTTCCAGTTCGAGGGGCAGAAGCGCATGCGCCAGGCCGAGGAGGGCGTCGAGGCCCTGCAGAAGGTCGTGGACACGCTCATCATCATCCCGAACCAGAACCTGTTCCGCCTCGCCAACGAGAAGACCACCTTCACCGAGGCGTTCAGCCTCGCCGACGACGTGCTCTACCAGGGCGTGAAGGGTGTCACCGACCTCATGGTCCGGCCCGGTATGATCAATCTCGACTTCGCCGACGTCCGTTCGGTGATGGACGAGATGGGCAAGGCGATGATGGGCACGGGCGAAGCCGAAGGCGAGGACCGTGCGGTGCATGCCGCCGAAAAGGCCATCGCCAACCCGCTGCTGGACGAACTGTCGCTAAAGGGCGCGAAGGGCGTGCTGATCAACATCACCGGCGGCTACGACCTGACGCTGTTCGAGATGGACGAAGCCGCGAACCGCATCCGGAACGAAGTGGACGAGGATGCGAACATCATCGTCGGCTCCACCCTCGACCCGGCGATGGAGGGCATGATGCGCGTCTCCGTCGTGGCCACCGGCATCGACGCCGCCGCGAGCGCCGAGATGCCCGCGCCGCGCCGCCGCCTGTCGGAGCCGATGGCTCCCGCCCAGACCCAAGCCGCCGTCGCCGCCTCGGTCGCGCCCCCGGCTCCGGTGACGGAGCCCGTTGCCGCGTCCGCCCCGTCGGAGCCGAGCTTCTTCGACGCCGCGGCCATGGAGGAAGCGGAGGAGGCGAGCGCTGCCGACGACTTCTTCGGCCACCGCCAGAAGACGGCTTCCGACGACCTGCCGCCACCGGCCTACGCGCCCGCTCCGGCGACCGAGCCCGCGATCGCCGCCGAGCCGCCGCAGGCCGGGTTCGCGCCCGCCCGCTCCGGCACCCCGTCTCCCGAAACGATGGATCGCCTTCGGGCCGCCGTCCTCCGCGGCGAGCGTCGGGAGGGTACGGCTCCCGTCACTTCCACCCGTCCGCAGGCGGCGCTGGGAGAGCATCACCACCCGGCGCGCTTCGGCATCGGCTCGCTCATCAACCGCATGACGGGTGCGGCCGACACCGCCCCGGTCCATCCGTCGGTGCAGGCACCCAGGGCGTCCGCCGAACATGCGGCCCCGGAGGAGGAGCGGATCGAGATTCCCGCCTTCCTCCGCCGTCAGGCGAACTGAACAGCGCCATCCGATTGAGGTCCGATGCGATGCGACGGCTCCCTCCCGGGGCCGCCGTTTTCGGTGCGCGACATATATTTTTGCAACGGAGTCATCACGTTCCTCCACTCGACTGGCGCCGGAGCGTATCTAGTCGCATCGGTTAACCCCCTGTTAACAGACGGTCCGGACGCCCCGCAGAATCGCTCGGCGAGTTTCCGCCCGATCCGCCCGGTTCCTGTTTCATGCCGTAACCACGGTTGAATTGCTTGTCGCACCGCGCCTGCATATCCCACCATCGAGGCAGGGCGCGCAGACGTCCGTGAGCAGAAATCAGAAGAGGCGCAACGGCGTCCAGACGTGAAAGAGGCAAACGATGCAGACGACCGTCAAGAACGTGATCCGCCTGTCCGGTGTCGGACTGCATTCCGGCCGACCGGTCCGCCTTTCCATTCATCCCGCCACGGCACATCACGGCATATGGTTTCGCCGGACGGATCTGGACGGCGATGCGATGATCGCCGCGCGCCACGATGCGGTTCGTACATCCGCACTCTGTACGCTTCTCGTCAACGAGGCCGGTGTCTCTGTGTCGACCGTCGAGCATGTGATGGCCGCGCTTTCGGGCTGCGGCGTCCTGAACGCCGTGGTCGAGATCGACGGGCCCGAGGTTCCCATCCTCGACGGGTCCGCCGCCGAATTCGTTCGCGCCATCCTGCGCATCGGGGTCCGTCGCCAGGATGCGCCGGTCCATGCGATCGAGGTCCTGCGCAACATCTCCGTCCGTGATGGCGAGCGCTCCGCGTCGCTGGCGCCTGCGCGGGAATTGGAGATCGACTTTTCCATCGATTTTGCCGACGCCGCCATCGGACGGCAGCGCAAGGTTCTGCGCCTGTCCAACGGTACCTTCGTCCGCGAACTCTGCGACAGCCGCACCTTCTGCCGTCAGGCCGATGTCGATGCGATGCACGCCGCGGGCAAGGCGCTGGGTGGCAGCCTTCTGAACGCCGTGGTCGTCGACGGCCCGCGCGTGGTGAACCCCGAGGGGTTCCGTTATGCGGATGAGGCGGTGCGCCACAAGATGCTCGACGCCATGGGCGATCTCGCTTTGGCCGGGGCGCCGATCCTCGGCCGCTATACCGGCGTCCGGGCGGGACACGAGATCACGAACCGTCTTCTGCATCGGCTGTTTTCCGATCCGCTAGCCTATCGCATCCGGACGCTGACCTCCGAACAGTGTCGCTTTCTTCCGGGCGCCGGGCTGGAGAAGGACCGTTTCGCCCATATCTGAGGCGCGGCCCGACCGCACCATGCGCCACGCGAATGCCCGACTGCGCTTCACACCCCGCAACGCGCTGACTATAAGGGCGGCGAGCCCTCCGGGGCGTTTGGCTCGGAGGATGGTTCGGATGACGAGACGGGTGCTGCACCGCATGGCCAAGCCCTTGACCGCACTCACCTTTGCAGCCCTTCTCACCGCTTGCGGCGGGGGATCGGAAGAGCTGAACCTCGAGGACACCGCGCCGGAAAGCATCTTCCAGCAGGGTGAACGCGAGCTGGCCGGAGGCGATCCCGAGAACGCCGCGCGCCTGTTTTCCGAGGTCGAGCGGCTCTATCCCTTCTCCGAATGGGCGCGGCGGGGCCTCATCATGCAGGCTTTCTCCTACCACAAGGATCGCGACTACGAGAATGCGCGTGCTTCCGCCCAGCGGTTCATCGACTTCTATCCGGCGGACGAGGACGCGGCCTATGCGCAGTATCTTCTCGCGCTCAGCTATTACGATCAGATCGACCAGGTGGGCCGCGACCAGGGCCTGACCTTCCAGGCGCTGCAATCCCTTCGCACCGTGATCGAGCGCTATCCGGACAGCGAATATGCGCGGAGCAGCATCCTCAAGTTCGACCTTGCGTTCGACCATCTCGCGGCCAAGGAGATGGAGATCGGTCGTTATTACCTCAAGCGCGGGCATTACCCGGCAGCCATAAACCGCTTCCGCGCCGTGGTGGAGGAGTTCCAGACCACGACCCACACGCCGGAGGCGCTGATGCGGCTGGTCGAGGCGTATCTATCGCTCGGCCTGACGGACGAAGCCCAGACGGCGGGCGCGATCCTCGGCTACAACTTCCAGTCCTCGCCCTTCTACGACGACGCCTTCCGGCAGCTTACGGGGCGTGGCCTGTCGATGGAGGCCCGTGGGAGCGGATGGCTGCGCGACGTCTACCGCCGCACGATCCAGGGACGTTGGCTCTGAGCGAGGCGGGGGAAGCCATGCGAGTCCGGCGATCTCTTCGCCGGCCCCAAACGTCGGAGGTGCGATGAAGTGGGATGGGTCCATGTCTCTGGCGACTTGCAACTCGGTGTCCGCCCGGGACCCTGCGACCGTCCGCGCGCGCCGGACCTGATCCCATGCTCCGCAATCTCGACATCCGGGACATGCTCATCATCGACCGTCTGTCGCTGGAGTTCCGCGGCGGGTTGAACGTCCTGACCGGCGAGACCGGGGCGGGCAAGTCGATCCTGCTGGACAGCCTCGGCTTCGTTCTCGGCTGGCGCGGTCGGGCGGAGTTGGTGCGGCAGGGCGCGAAACAGGGAGAGGTGACGGCCGCCTTCGACCTGCCGGAGGGTCATCCGGCACGTGCCGTCCTGTCCGATTACGAGATCGAGGCGGAGGACGGCGAACTGATCCTGCGCCGGGTCAACACCCGCGACGGGCGCAAGACCGCCTGGGTCAACGGCACCCGCGTCACAGGCGAAGTGCTCCGCGCCTTGTCCGACACGCTGCTGGAGCTTCATGGACAGCATGACGATCGCGGCCTTCTGAACCCGTCCGGTCACCGCGCGCTGCTCGATGCCTTTGCGGGCGCGGACACGACCGAGACCCGGGTCGCGTGGAAGATGCTCGCCGCTGCGCGCAGGGCCGTGACGGAGGCGGAAGCCCGGATGGAAGCGGCCCGCGCGGAGGAGGATTTCCTCCGCTACGCCGTGGATGAACTGGACAAGCTGAACCCGCAACCTGGCGAGGATGCGGAACTCGATACGCGGCGCCGTCTGATGCAGGGGGCGGAGAAGATCCGCGCCGACGTCCTGCGCGCCGCCGACGTCATGGGAGCGTCGGGGGCGGAGGGGTCGATGCTCGACGCGACCCGCTGGCTCGACGGCGCGCTCGACCATGCGGGGGAGGTGCTGGCCCCGGCCCTCGACGCTCTCGGCCGCGCGATGGTCGAACTTGGAGAGGCCCAGAAGGGGGTCGAGGCCTGTCTCGACCTTCTGTCCTTCGATCCGCGGGAGCTGGAGGACACGGAGGAGCGTCTGTTCGCGATCCGCGCCGCGGCCCGCAAGCATGGCGTCGCAGCAGACGACCTTCCCGCCTTTGCATCAGATCTTCGGGACCGGCTGGAGCTTCTCGACGCGTCCGAGGGGGGGATGTCGCGCCTGCGGGAGGCGGAGGAGGCCGCCCGCGCGACCTATGCCGCCGCCGCCGCCGCACTCTCGGAGGCGCGGGGGGCCGCGTCGCTCCGGCTGGATACTGCTATGGAGGCGGAACTCGCGCCACTGAAGATGGACCGTGCCACTTTCCGTACCCTCGTCACCCCCGGCACGCCCGGGCCGGACGGAGCCGACGATGTCGCCTTCGAGGTGGCGACCAATCCCGGCGCGCCATCCGGTCCGCTGGACAAGATCGCATCCGGCGGCGAGCTGAGCCGCTTCCTGCTGGCGCTCAAGGTGTGCCTGACCGGGGGCGACAAGGCGCGGACGTTGATCTTCGACGAGATCGACCGCGGCGTCGGCGGGGCGACCGCGGATGCGGTGGGTCGGCGGCTGAAGGAGCTGGCCGCGGGCGGGCAGGTCCTCGTCGTCACCCACAGCCCGCAGGTCGCCGCCCTGGGCGCACATCACTGGCGGGTGGAAAAGCGGTCCGACGACGAAGCCACCACCTCCTCGGTGACCCCGGTCGCCGAGGCGGACCGGGTGGACGAGATCGCGCGGATGCTGGCGGGGGACACGATCACCGACGCCGCGCGGGGGGCCGCCAAGGCCCTGTTGGAAGCGGCGGCCTGACACCGAACGAGTTTGTCTCCGGACGGTAGATTAAGATCCGGCATGTTCGACCTGCGGTGAGACGGCGATCTCCCTCCGGCCGATCACAGCAGCCAGAGCGCCGCCAGTCCGAGGAACGCGAAGAACCCCACAACATCCGTCACCGTCGTCACGAAGGCGCCCGAGGCCAGCGCCGGATCGATCCCTGCCTTTTGTAGCACGACCGGGATCCCGACCCCCGCCAGACCCGCGACCACCAAGTTGATGACCATGGCGACCGCGATCACGGCGCCCAGCATCGGCGAGCCGAACCAGACGATGCCCACCACCCCCATGATGGCTGCGAAGGCGAGGCCGTTGATCCCGCCCGCCATTACTTCCCGTCGGATGACGCGCCAGACATTCGCGCCGGTCAGGTCCCGGGTGGCCAGCGCCCGTACGGCCACGGTCAGCGATTGGGTTCCTGCATTACCGCCCATGGAGGCGACGATGGGCATGAGGACAGCGAGCGCCACGATCTCGGTGATGACGCTCTCGAACTGCGAAATCACCAGCGAGGCCATAATCGCGGTGACGAGATTGACCGCAAGCCATGGGAAGCGACTGCGGACCACGCCGAGTGTCCGGTTCGACAGCGACTCTTCGGCATCCACGCCCGCAAGGCGCAGGATGTCCTCCTCCGCCTCCTCGTCGAGGATTCGGATCGCGTCGTCGATGGTGATCACGCCGAGCAGCCGGTCGTCGGCATCGACCACGGCGGCGGTGATGAGGTGATACTGGTTGAACGCGTAGGCGACCTCCGCCTCCGGGTCGGTGACCTCGAAGGTGCGGAAGCTGTCCTCTTCGATATCCGCAAGCGGAATCTCCCGTTCGGTGGAGAGGATCTTGCCCAGCGTGACGTATCCCACGGGCCGGAGCCGGGGATCGGTCAGGATGACATGGTAGAACTGTTCCGGCAGGTCGTCGGCCCGGCGGAGATAGTCGATGGCCTGACCCACCGTCCAGAAGGAAGGTGCGATCACCACCTCGCGCTGCATCAGGCGGCCGGCCGAAAATTCCGGATAGGTCAGGGCCCGTTCGACCGCGACCCTGTCCGCATCGTCCAACGCCCCGAGGATCGCATTGGCCTGATCGCCGTCGTCGAGGTTCTCGATCAGGTCGACCATATCGTCGGTGTTGAGCTCCCGAACCGCTTCGGCCACGTCCTCCGCGGGCAGCGCCCCGAGGACTTCCTGACGCAGGCTCTCGTCCAGCTCCGACAGGATTTCCCCGTCGATATGGCCTTCCCAAAGCTCGATCAGGGTCGATCGCTCGCCTTCGGTGATCTGTTCGAGCAGGTCGGCGATGTCGGCGCCGTGCAGCGGCTCCAACAGGTCGTCGAGCGCCATCCGGTCGCGCGCCTCCAGCGCCTCGCGGATCGCGCGCAGGCGGGCGTCGTCCAGCTCCACCTCTTCTTCCAGGGCGTCGGGATCGGGGGCGGTCTGCGGCTCGGTCATGGCGCTCTCCCGTGCAGGCGTTCGGGATCGGGGATAGCGCGCGTCCGGTGCGAGGGGTAGCGGGGATTTGCGCGACGGGCTAGGGCGGGGCCATGACAACGCTGATCCTGGGCCAGGTGCTGGCTTTCCATTCCGATCCGTTCGCCGTCCCCCCGACCGAAGCCGCCAGGCACGACGCCCGTGGCGCGGTCGCGGTGTCCGACGGTCGCATTCTAGGGTCCGGGTCGGTGGACGCGATGCGCGCTGCCCATCCGGATGCCGCGGAGGTCGATCACGGGCATGCCCTGATCCTGCCGGGCTTCGTGGATGCCCATGTCCACTATCCGCAGACGGCGATCATCGCGTCCTGGGGTCTGCGCCTGATTGACTGGCTCGAGACATATACCTTTCCGGAGGAGGCGCGGTTCGGGCAACAGGGCCATGCCGGATCGGTTGCGGAGACGTATCTCGACCTCGTGCTCGCGAACGGCACCACCTCCGTCTGCAGCTTCTGCACGAGCCATCCCGAAAGCGTGGATGCCTTCTTCACGGCTGCGGCGGCGCGGGGGATGGCGGTCTGGGCGGGCAAGACCTGCATGGACCGGAACGCGCCCGCCGACCTGACGGACACCCCCGCGCGGGCCTATGACGAGAGCCGAGCCTTGCTGGGCCGCTGGCACGGCGTCGGGCGGGCAGAATACGTCATCACGCCGCGCTTTTCCCCCACCTCGACGGAGGCGCAGCTCGAAGCACTCGGCGCGCTCTGGGCCGAGCATCCGGACTGTCTGATGCAGACGCATCTGAGCGAGCAGAAGGACGAGATCGCCTGGGTTCGGAACCTGTTCCCAGAGGCGCGCGACTACCTCGATACCTACGAGGCGCATGGGTTGCTGGGCGCGCGCGGGCTCTACGGCCACGCCATCCATCTGGAGGCCCGGGAACGGGACCGGCTGGCGGAGGTCGGCGCGGCGTTGGTGCATTGCCCGACCTCGAACACCTTCATCGGCTCGGGTCTGTTCGACATGGGGCTCGCCTCGCGAATGCGGGTGGGGCTCGCGACGGATACCGGGGGTGGCTCCAGCTTCTCGATGCTGCGGACGATGGCGGCGGCCTACGAGGTGGCGCAGTTGCGGGGCCGGGCTCTGCACCCTGCCCAGCTTCTCTGGCTCGCGACCGAGGGATCGGCGCGCAGCCTCCATGCGGCAGACCGGATCGGCACGTTCGCAGTGGGATCGGACGCGGACCTCGTTGTGCTCGACCTCGACTCCACGCCCGCCATCGCGCAGCGGTCCGCACGGGCGGAGGATGTGTGGGAAGCTGTATTTCCGACGATCATGATGGGCGACGACCGCGCGGTGGCGCAGGTCTATATAGGTGGCCGCGCCATTCGTTAGATGGATACAAAAAGGGCCCCGGCTTCGTCGCCGGGGCCCATCGTCGCGTCTCGTCGGGTCGATCAGCCGACGACTTCGGTCACGCAGGCTCCGGCAGTGGCGTCCCAGCTGGTGCCCGGGGCGCAGGACATCGTCACCTGCTCCGTCTTGCTCCAGTTGCATTCGGCCATGGCGAGGCCCGGCGCGGCCACGAGGGCGGTGGCGGCGAGGATCGTCTTGAGCTTGGTCATCGTCGTCTCCATGATCTGTCTTGGGTAACGTTAGGTTAGCGTGACGGGGGCCGGGATCAAAGTCACGTTTTGACGCAGGCGGCGAGCAGCCGTGATGGACAGATTGCCGACCCGGGAGGTTGGGCTCTCAGCCCCGATCGCGATGCAAACAAGCGCCGCCCGTCCCGCCACTTCCCTGAGCGATCCGCCTGCTGCCGTCGAGCCGCAGACCGACGACGCGGTCGGCCAGCGCCCGGAGGAGGGGATGTGCACAAGGTCCGGGCAGGGTATCGACATTTTTAGGAGCCGTCAGCCTGCTACCGCTCGCCTACGCGTCCCCGAAGACGCGCGCAAAGATCGTATCCACTTGCTTCGTATGATAGCCGAGATCGAACTTCTCGGCGATTTCCTCCTCCGACAGCGCCGCGCGAACGTCCGCATCGCCGAGCAGTTCGGTTTGGAAATCGGCGCCCTCCTCCCAGACCTTCATCGCGTTCCGCTGGACCAGCTTATAGGCATCATCGCGGCTCACTCCCGCCTGCGTCAGCGCCAGAAGGACCCGCTGGGACATGACCAGGCCGCGGAACTTGTTCATGTTGGCCAGCATGTTGTCCGGATAGATCACCAGCCTGTCGATAACGCCGGTAAGCCGCGCGAGCGCGAAATCGAGGGTGATGGTGGCGTCGGGGCCGATGGCGCGCTCGACCGAGGAATGGGAGATATCCCGCTCGTGCCAGAGGGCGACGTTCTCCAGCGCCGGGATCACCGCCATGCGCACCAGGCGCGCGAGGCCGGTGAGGTTTTCGGTGAGCACCGGGTTGCGCTTGTGCGGCATGGCGCTGGAGCCCTTCTGACCGGCGGAGAAGAACTCCTCCGCCTCCAGCACCTCGGTGCGTTGCATGTGGCGGATTTCGGTGGCGATGTTCTCGATGGAGCTCGCGACGACGCCCAGCGTGGCGAAGAAGGCGGCGTGGCGGTCGCGGGGGATGACCTGGGTGCTGATCGGCTCGGGGGTGAGACCCAGCTTGGCGCAGACATGGGCCTCCACCGCGGGGTCGATGTTGGCGAAAGTGCCGACCGCCCCGGAAAGCGCGCCGGTCGCGATCTCCTCCCGGGCGGTGCGCAGACGGCGCAGGTTGCGGTCCATCTCGGCGTAGAACCGCGCGAAGGTCAGGCCCATGGTGGTGGGTTCCGCGTGGATGCCGTGGCTGCGCCCGATGCGGATGGTGTCCTTATGCTCGATCGCGCGGCGCTTGAGAGCGGCGAGAAGCGCCTCGACATCGGCGATCAGCAGGTCGGCGGCGCGGGTGAGCTGGACGTTGAAGGTGGTGTCGAGCACGTCGGAGGAGGTCATCCCCTGGTGGACGAAGCGTGCGGCGTCGGCGCCGACGATCTCGGACAGATGGGTCAGGAAGGCGATGACGTCGTGCCTGGTGACCGCTTCGATCTCGTCGATCCGGGCGATGTCGAACTCGGTGTCCCGGGCCGTCCAGACCGCTTCGGCATTCTCACGCGGGATAGTGCCGAGATCGGCCATCGCGTCGCCCGCATGGGCCTCGATTTCGAACCAGATGCGGAACTTCGTCTCCGGCGACCAGATCGCGACCATGTCGGGGCGGGAATAGCGGGGGATCATGGGCGCGCCTTTCGGGTCGGGGCCTTTCGGGGGGATCGCGGGGGTCTTAGGATGCGCCGGGCGGGGCTGCAAGGAAGCGGACATGGGAACGATTGGACAGGGCGTTGGGTCGAGCGCGGGCCGGTACCGCCTGTGACGGCCTGTCCCGACACGCCCATCGCCCTGCTCGGGGCATTGGAGACGTCGTGGGAGGTGCGGCGGGTGATACGTCATGCCGATGGCGCGGTGGCGCGGTTCTCGGGACAGGCGGTCTGGACCTACGCGGACCAGGGCTGGCGCAGCGTCGAAACGGGTCGCCTGTGGCAGGAGGCGGCGTCGTTCGAGGCGCGACGGGAGACGCTTTGGGACGTGGACGGCAACGGGTTCCTGGTGCGTTTCGGGGACGGACGGCCGTTCCACCGGATCGGCCCGGGAATGCGTCCGGAGGCCATGCATGACTGTCCGCCGGACACCTACCGGCTCCGCTACGACTTCACTGCTTGGCCGAGCTGGTCGGTCCGCTGGCACGTGATTGGGCCGCGAAAGGCCTATCGCGCGCTCACTCGGTATCATCGTGGCGTGTAGGAGCGGACCGGGGCGCTGCCCCGGACCCCGGAATATTTGGAGAGCAAAGATGGCGGGCGGGGGGGCTTGCGACAGGAGACTTCCGCGGCATGTGCGGAGAGAAGTTCGTACGAGCGTCTTTCGGACGGATGTCGATCCCGCCCACGGCACGGTTGCCGTCAGCCCGTGACGCAGGCTTCGCCGGTCTCGCGCCACATGGGTACGTTCTGGGACATCTCGCATTTCGCCATGAAGATGCGTCCGCCGACCGCAAGACAGGTTTGCTGACCCAGTTCGATCCGGCCGCCGGTCCGGTCGGTGCAATAGCAATCGACCGAAGCAGCCCGCGCCGGTCCGACACTGTCGACCGCCACCGGCAGGGCAACGAGGATCGCAGCGAGGATCATTCGTCTCATGATACGTGCCTCCTTCGAGAGAAGGTATCACACGGGGGCCATCGGCCAAAGCCCATTGACGCTTGCCCCGCCCCGCCCCATCACCCGTGGATGATCCCCGCAGACCGTCTCGACCAGATCCTCGCCCGCTTCGAGTTCCTCGAAGCGCGGCTGAACGCGGGGCCGGATGCGGAGGAAATCGCCGCCCTCACCAAGGAATACGCGGACGTGAAGCCGGTGGCCGAGCAGGTCCGCGCCCATCGCGCCCTCGACCGACAGATCGCCGAGGCGGAGGCGATGCTGGACGACGCGGAGATGGCGGAACTGGCGGAGGCGGAACTGCCCGATTTGCGGGCATCGCTGGCGCGGACGGAGGCGGACCTGCAACGCGCGCTTCTGCCGCGGGACATGGCCGACGGGCGGCCTGCGATCCTCGAGATTCGGCCCGGGACCGGTGGCGAGGAGGCGGCGTTGTTTGCGGCCGACCTCGAAGGCATGTATCGCCGTTACGCCGCCAGCCGCGGCTGGCGGGTGGAAGTGGTCGAGCGGCAGGAGAGCGATCTTGGGGGTGTACGGGAGTTGATCGCCCGGATCGAAGGCGATGGTGTCTTCGCGCGGCTGAAATTCGAAAGCGGGGTGCACAGGGTCCAGCGCGTCCCCGCGACCGAGAGCGGCGGGCGTATCCACACCTCCGCAGCCACGGTGGCCGTCCTGCCGGAGGCGGAGGAGGTGGACGTCGCCATCCCCGCGACCGACATCCGGATCGACACGATGCGTGCGTCCGGGGCGGGCGGGCAGCACGTGAACACCACCGATTCGGCGGTCCGGATCACGCATCTGCCGACCGGGATCGTGGTGACGTCGAGCGAGAAGTCCCAGCATCGCAACCGCGAGATCGCGATGAACGTCCTGCGCGCCCGGCTGTTCGAGGCGCAGCGGTCGGCCGCGGATGCCGAGCGGTCGGCGGATCGGCGGTCACAGGTCGGGTCGGGGGATCGGTCGGAACGGGTCCGCACGTACAATTTCCCGCAGGGGAGGATGACCGATCATCGCATCAACCTCACGCTCTACAAGCTGGAACAGGTGCTGCAGGGCGATCTGGACGAGGTGATCGACGCGCTCACCTCCGACCGGCAGGCATCGCTCCTGGCCGAGATGGGGGCGTGACGGAAGCGGAAGCGCGCGCGGTCCTGACGGCGGCGGGGGTGCCGGATGCCGGACGCGATGCGAACGTCCTCGCCCGGCTTGCCGGGACCGGGCCGGACGGGGCACGGCGGCTCGCCGAATTGGTGGCCCGGCGCGCGATGCGGGAGCCCATCTCCCATATCGCGGGCCACCGCGCCTTCTGGATGCACGATTTCGAGGTGAGCGGGGATGTCCTCGACCCGCGGCCGGAGACGGAAACACTCGTGGAGGCGGCGCTGGCGGTGCCGTTCGAGCGGGTCCTGGACCTCGGCACCGGATCGGGCTGCATTCTCCTGTCGTTGCTGCACGAACGGTCGGAGGCCACGGGGTTGGGCACCGACATTTCGGAGGCGGCACTGGCCGTGGCTGCCCGCAATGCGGACCGGATCGGCGTGGTCGAACGGGTGACGTGGCGCCGCGCCGACTGGCTCGACGGGGTGGAGGGGGCGTTCAACCTGATCGTGTCGAACCCGCCCTATATCGCAGCAGAGGAGATGGCCGCGCTGGCGCCCGAAGTGCGGGAATGGGAGCCGCATCTGGCGCTGACGCCGGGGGGCGACGGGCTCGCCGCCTACCGCGCGATTGCCGCCGCGGCCCCGGGACGGCTGACCCCCGACGGGTGGCTGATGGCGGAGATCGGCATCGGGCAGGGGGAAGCCGTCACGGCCCTGTTCCGGGAGGCCGGTCTGGGCGAAATCCGCACCTTTGCGGACCTCAGCGGGCGAGATCGCGTCGTTTCCGGCAGAAAAGCCACGACACCTTAACGAATCCCCTTGTAAGTCCCGTTTCACGTTCGCATAACGACCTTGCAACCATGGGAAGACGGCGGCCACGGCCCTCGCCCCGGGTGCAACGTCCGAGAAACCCGACCTCTCGACCTGCGTAGCGGGCGAGGTCCACGGAAAATACCAAGCGGAACATATCCTGGCATGAGAAGCTCCAAATCGCGCTCGCGAAACAAGAACCGCAACAACCGTCCGCAAGGCGGCAACATCGTGAACCGCGTGTTCGACAGTTCCGGTCCCGAGGGCAAGGTACGCGGAACGCCGCAGCAGATCATCGACAAGTACAACCAGCTCGCCCGCGATGCGCAACTGTCCGGCGACCGGGTCGCCGTCGAGAATTTCCAGCAGCATTCCGAGCATTACACCCGGATGCTCGCCGCCGCGCAGAAGGAAATCGACGCCCGGCAGCAACAGCACAATCAGCAGCACAACAACCAGCAGCAGGGTGGCCAGAACAATCAGGGTGACCAGAATAGCGGCAACAACAACGGTCAGTCCGGCCACACCAACGGCGGCGACGGGGATCGTGGCGGTCGCGGAGGCGATCAGCAGAATTCCGGCAATCGCGCGGAAAAACAGTCGAATGGCGCGCAACCGTCCGGGGAGCGTGGGGATACCGCGCAGGGCGGTGGCCACAGCGAAGGCGGACAGGGCAACCGTCGCCGCAACCGCAGCCGGGATCGCGACGACCGGCAACCGGATCAGCCGATCCGTTCGGATGTGATCGAGGCGGACGAGTCCGATAGCGGTCTGGTCGAGACGCCGGAGGCGAAGGCCGAAGTACCAGCGCCGATGGAGCCCGCCGCGAAGCCGCGGCGCACCCGCACCCGCAAGAAAGCCCCGGCAAAGACCGACGAGGCCAGTGCCGCGCCGGATGCCCAGCCGTCCGAGGACGCCTGATACCCCGCATCGACGCGGCTTCCGCGCCTATGCAACGACCCGGGCGAGCGCGCACCACTGCTCCAGCCCGACCTGTTCGGCCCGCTCGGTCGGTTCGATCCCGGCGGTCCGGAGCCTGTCCTCCAGATCGGGCACCAGCCCGCGGAGCGCTGCCCGCAGCATCTTGCGCCGCTGACCGAACCCCTTGGCCACGACCCGTTCAAGAACCCGCGCGTCCGCCGGAAAGCGCGGAGCGGGCAGGGCCGTCATATGGACCACGGCCGAGGAAACCTTGGGCGGCGGCGTGAATGCCTCCGGCGGCAGGGTCATCGCGATCGCCGCATCGCACCGCCATTGGGCCAGCACGGCCAGCCGCCCATAGGCCTTCGAGCCCGGGGCGGCCACGATCCGTTCCGCCACCTCCCGCTGGAACATCAGCGTCAGGCTTTGCCATGGCGGCGGCCACGCGGCGGGCGTCAGCCACCGGACCAGCAGTTCCGTCCCGACATTGTAGGGCAGGTTCGCCACGACCCGCCACGGCGACGTCAGATGGGCGGCCGCATCGATCTGCAATGCATCCGCGTTCAGCACGGTCAGCCGCCCGGGATATGCCGCCGCGATCTCCGCCAGCGCGGGCAGGCAACGCGCGTCCTTCTCGATGGCGAGCACATGGCTTGCCCCCTCGGCCAGCAATCCCCGGGTCAGGCCGCCCGGCCCGGGACCCACTTCCAGGACGCTGGCGCCGTCCAGCGGGCCGCTCAGCCGGGCGATCCGCGCCGTAAGGTTGAGGTCCAGCAGGAAGTTCTGCCCCATGGATTTTCGCGCGCGCAGGTCGTGGGTTGCGATCACTTCGCGCAGGGGGGGGAGGTCGTCGATGCGGCTCACGCGCCCGCTGCCCGCCGCCGACCCATCTCCCACGCCATCCGGAGTGCCGCGACCATGGAGGTCGGATCGGCCATGCCGGTCCCCGCGATGTCGAAGGCCGTCCCGTGATCGGGCGAGGTGCGGACGAAGGGCAGGCCGAGGGTGACGTTGACCCCGCCCGCGAAGTCGATGGTCTTGATCGGGATCAGCGCCTGATCGTGGTACATCGCCACGGCAGCGTCGTAGCTGTTGCGGGCGGCGGCATGGAACATCGTATCCGCGGGCAGGGGCCCGAAGCAGCCGAGTTCGGGCGCGAGGCGATCCACCAGCGCCGCAATCCACGCCACTTCCTGTCGCCCCATCGTGCCGCCCTCGCCGGCATGGGGGTTCAGGCCCGCGACGGCGATCCGCGGGCGCTCGATCCCGAAATCCCGGCGCAGTCCCGCATGGGTTACGCGCAGGCAGGTTTGCAGCGCCTCCGGGGTCAGGTCCGTCGCCACCCGCTCCAGCGCGATATGGATCGTCGCCGGGACGACCCGCAGCTCCGGACAGGCGAGCATCATCACCACATCTGCCCCGCCCGCCAGGGCCGCGAGGTATTCGGTATGGCCCGGATGGGGAAAATCCGCGCCGTCCTTCAGGGCCTTCTTGTTGATCGGTGCGGTGCAGATCGCCGTTGCCGCCCCGGACGTGGCGAGGTCCACCGCCCGCGCGATGGCGGAGATCACGCCTGGCGCCTGGGCCGGGTCGGGACGGCCGGGTATCCGTGGACCGGGAATGTCGTGGGGCAGGATGGCGAGGCCGGTTCCGGCCGACTCGTCTGGGGCCGCAATCACCCGCGTCTCGACGCCGAGGCCCGCGAAGTGAACGGGGTTGCCCAGCACGAAGAACGGCACGTCTTGCAGGAGCGCGCGGGCCTTCGCGATGACCTCCGGCCCGATCCCGGACGGCTCGCCGCAGGTGACGGCGACGGGCGCGGTCAGGTCACTCGACCTGGATGATGGCATTGGCGCGCAGTTCGTCCTGAAGGCCCTGGGCATAGCTCGACAGCCGCTCGTTCACGATTTGCTGACCGATGGCGTCGAACGCGTCGGTGGGCGCATCCGCCCCGCGGGAGCAGAGCATCACGAACCGCAGGAAGCCGTCGCGGGTGAGTAGGGTCGAGACCTCGTCGTCGTCGAGCTTGGCCAGTTCCTGCCGCAGGTCCCCGGGCAGCGAGCCGACCGGGACCGTCTGGCGCGAGAGCACGCCCGCGGGCTGACCCTTCGCCACGCCGTAGAGGTCGTCGCAGGTGTCGATGCGGGCGCGAAGCCCCGCAGCCTGGCTCAGCGCCGCCTGACCGCGCCCGCCGGGGATCAGGTATTCGGCGTAGTCGACCGAGGTCGCGTCCCCGGTGCTGCCCCCGTCCTCGAGATCCCGGAGCAGGTAGAGGCCGATGAATCCGCCGAGGTCGATGGGGTTCGAGACTTCGCCCGGCGAGAGCGCTAGGACCTGAGCCGCGATCGGCGGCGCGAGCTGGGAGAGCGGAACCCAGTCGAGACGTCCGCCCCGGCTCGCCGTCTGGCTTCGGGAGTAGCGGCGGGCCGCCTGTTGGAACGCCTCCTGCCCGGAGAGAGTGTCCGACAGGCGTTGCGCCAGGACCTGGACCTCGTTGCGCGTCTCCGGCGTCTGGGGCAGCGCGATTTCGGACAGCAGGACGCGCACGCCCGATCCCGGTGTGCCACCGCGGGCCACGGTCCGCTCCACCTCGGCGTCCGAGGGGCGGGCGAGGACGCCGAACCGTTGCTGCACCAGCTTGCGCCAGTAGCTTCCGTTGCGAACGAAGTCGCGGAAAGTTTCGGGCGCGATCCCGGCCTGATTCAGAAGGGTGATGAACTGATCGGGCGACAGGTTTCCCCGGGCCGCGAATTCCACGAGACCCGCATCCAGCTCCTCCGGCGTCAGCTCGATCCCCTCGGCGCGAGCGGCCTGAAGCTGGAGCGCTTCCTGGGTGAGGATGTCGCGGGCATTCTCGAAAGTCGCGTCCGGCGCCCGCAGGAGGGCGAGGAAACGGGCCCGCTGCTCCACCTGCCAGTTGGTGATGCTCTGCCCGTTGACGGTGACGGCAGGGGCGAAGGGTTGCCCCTGCCCCTGCGCAAATGTTGCCAGACAGGCCAGGACGGTGACGAGCAGCATCGCCGCGAGCCCCCGCACTACCCCGCGTTCGGTAAAGGATGTCATCTGCCGCCCGGCCCCCAAGCCCTTAGATTCCGCATTTTCGTGCCCGTCTCGCGCGATCGTCGGCGCCGAACCCGGCCAGTTCCACCGACAGGCCGAAGCGCGTCGTCGGTTTCAGATTGACGTTCGACGTGTAGCGTCGCTCCACGTCGAAATTCGCCGTCACGCATTCGGACCGGTAGGTCAAGCCGAGCCCCGCGCTGCTGGCGTCGTCCGTGCGGAAGTCATATCGCCAGTTCACCCGCCCCGTCCAGTCGTCCACCAGATCGAGGGACGCGTCCACCGCCCATTCGGCGGTGTCGATGGGACGCCCGGCGGTCGGATCGGCTTCGAGATAGGTGTAGCGGGTCAGGAAGGAATGGGACGCACCGCTCCACCTCAGGATCGTCTCGGACCGAGATACGGTGAGTTCGTTGTCGAAAAGGGCACGCTGCATCACCTCGAAACCATCGGGATGGTCCATCCCGATGGACAGCAGCCAGTCCGAGGCCTCCCCGCCAAGCCCGGACCCGTCCCGGAACTGTCCCAGATCCTCGGCCCGCAGGACCCGGCCCACCAGCACGCCCGCGTTCCATCCGGACGCGGAATGGCGCGTGTAGCCGATCCCGACATTGAGGCGCGTGCCCAGCTCGCGCGTGTCCCGCCCCGCGAAGCGGCTGGCGGAGAACAGATTTCCTTCGTCGAATTCCGGCGTGAGACTGTCCTCGTCCGGCGTGATGGCGCGGTCGTTCGGCGCGAAGATCACCTGCGCCACCGGTTCGATCACATGGCGGACGCCGCCGCTGCCGCCGCGGGCCATCGGCAGCCGCGCCTCGACCCCGGCATAGGGCACGGCCCGCACGAAGACCGAGTCGCTGAACGTCACGTCCTGGCGCACGTTGTAGGCGTCGACGTGCAACCCCGCGAGCCCGGTCCAGACCAGCCCGCCATCCGCGACCCAGCTCCGCCGCCAATCCACGGCCGCCGAAGCACGCAGGACGTCGCGGGCCGAATTCGCGGGCCGTCCCAGCGGCACGACATTCGCCGTCCGTTCCCGGGCATGGGCCTGAAGCGTCCAGATCGCCTGTCCGCCGAGGAATCGCGGCTCGGTGCGCCCCTGCCGCTCGACGGTGACGATGCGGGTCGGCAGGAAATCGTTGTCGTCGGCGGACCGCAGGGATTTCAGCAGCGTGGCCTCGGCCAGGAAACGCCGCTCCCGCTCCACCCGGGTGATCGCCACGCGACTGTCGAGGCGGTCTTTACCCGTGACGCCGTAATTGACCAGATAGCTGTTGTCGCTGACCGCCTCGATGTCGAATTCCAACCGGTAATCCCGGGGCAGGGCGAAGGCACCGTTCGCGAACAGGTAGCCGCGCAGGCCGTCATCGGCGACGATGTCGTCGCTGGAGACCGCCCCGTCCACCTGAATGCTGCCGTTGTCGAAGGCCTGCCGGTACCGAAAGCCGAGACTGCGCGTCGCCGTGTTGGTAACGAAGGGCGCGACGAGGAGGTCGCGGGAAGGGCCGAGGGCGATGAAATAGGGAACCGTGACCCCGGTCCCGAGCAGCCCGTCGGATGAGAAGGAGGGCGTGAGGAAACCCGTCATCCGGTCCACTGTCGGGTCCGGAAGGCGCAGCCGTGGCAGCCAGAAAACCGGCACGCCGACCACCTCGAACCGCGGATTCTCGAAGTGGAGCTGACGCTCCTGACGGTCGTGGACGATGCGCTTCGCCCGGATCTGCCACAGCGGCGTGGGGCGGGATGCGCAGACCTGACAGGAGGACGCGACGGCCTGGTAAAGCTGCGTGTAGCGGCCTTCGGTCCCCTGGGCGATCTCAGTCGCGGCGACCTGCAGCCGGTCGTCGAGGACGAGCCGTGCGCCGCTCAGGACGCTGCCCTGCAGATCGGGGGAGAGGGAGGCTAAATCGGCGATCAGGACCGCGTCGTCCCCATCCACCAGCGTCATCGGTCCCTCGACCTCCAGCCGGTTCTCGGCCCGGATATAGGTGATGCGGGAGGCGCGCAGGATGCGTCCGTCGGCGAAGATCTCCACCCCGCCCGAGGCCACGAGCCGTTCCGGGTCGAAGTCGATGCGGTCGGCGACGAGCGTTGCGGGCGCCGCCTGCGGCAGGGCCGGGAGGGCGGGGGCCAGGGCCAGAATCGCGAAGAGGAAGACGCAACGCAGGATCCGCATCATCCGTCCTCCAGTCGCAGGATGACGCCTAGCGACAGCAGGATCGCGGCGGCGGGCGGCGCCCAGGCGGCCAGTGCAATGGGAAGCTGTCCGTTCTCCCCCAGCGTCTGCGCGAAGCTGCGCAGGAAGAAGACCGCGAACCCCATCAGTAGCGCCAACAGGACCATCGACCCCGACCGACCGGCCCGTGCATGGCGCATCGTGAAGGCCGATCCGATCATAACCATCGCGGCCAACATCAAGGGGTTCGACAGCTCCGTCTGGAACCAGACCCGATGGCTTCGTCCGGAGAAGCCCGCCGCGTCGAGCTGCCGGATGAAGGCGGGAAGCTTGAAGATCGGAACGGAGGAGGGGACCCCGAAACTGTCCCGGATCTGATCCTCCGTCAGGGTCGAGGGGATGGTCGCCACCGGTTCCGTCTGGGCGTCGCGTTCGGGATTGTCCGACCCGCCGAGCGGCCAGCGTTTGGCGTCTTCCAGCAGCCAGTCGCCCTCCGACAGCTCCGCCCTGCGGGCATCCACCCGCTCGATGGGCGAACCCTGCGCGTCGAAGGCGATGAACGTCGCCTCGAACAGGACCGTGCCGTCCAGCGACGATTGCGCCGCGCGGATCACGGTCTGCCCCGCCGCATCCCCCTGCCGGAGCCAGACGCCTTCCTCGCTGACCGACAGGACCGAGGAGGATCCGGTGCGGTATTGCGCGACCGCCCGTTCGTACTCGCCCTGCGTCGCTGCGACGATCGGGTTCACCACGGCCAGTGCCAGCACCCCGAGCGCCAGGGCCGCCAGCACGGGCGACAGCAGCGCGCGAACCGCCGACCGTCCGGCCGCGCGGATGACCACCATTTCCGACGAGCGCGACAGCGACAGGAACAGCGCCAGCGTCGCAAGGATCACGATGAGCGGTAGAATCTGGTAGAGTGCCGCGGGCAGGTTCAGCGCCGCGAGCCGGAAGCCGTCGCCGATATCGGCGTTCTGTCCGTCGAGCCGCCGGAGCTGCTCCATGAGGTCGATGGGCAGGAGCAATGCCGTGAAGACGAGGGCCACGATCCCCACCAGCCACAGAAACCGCTGCGCGATATAGAGTGCGAGCGTCACGCGACCGCCCCCGGGCGCAATCCGGGCAATCGCGGACCCAGCGTTCCGCTTGCGACCAGTCCCGCCCCGAGGGCGAGCGTCAGGAGGGCGGGCAGGTAGGTGAGCCACCAGAGTTCCGCGTCCTGCCGCGCTGAGGTATCGGCGACGTTCGCCAGCATCTTGAGGAGGATCGCCGCGACGACCGCCCCCGTGATCTGTCGCCAGAGGCCCATTCGACTGTAGCCGCCGAGCATCAGGAACCCGAGCGCCATCAACGGCAGGGCCGCCGCGAACAGGGCGTCGGAGAACCGGGCATGACCCTCGAAGAGGAGCTTGGCGCGGTCCGCCCCGGTGATCCGGCGCGCCTCCGCATCCGCCCGCAGCAGCGCCGTCGTCGACAGCTCTCGCGGGTCCAGCACCCGCGCCGCGTCCCCACCGGCCAAACCGGCGAGGTCGTAGGCGAAATCCTCGAACCGCACCGTCACGAGGGTCCGGTCGGCGACCGACAGCGTCTGCGCCATCCCGTCGAACATCACGAGGCGGGTCCCGCCCTCCGCCCGGACGAGGATCGCGCGCTCGGCGGTGTAGGAGGTGCGGGTCGCGCTGCCGCGTCTGTCCTGCAGGAACAGGCCCAGAAGCTCGCCGTCATCGGTGATCGCGCGGACATAGACGGTCACGCCCTGTCCGGGATGCAGGAACTCGCCTTCCTTCAGGAACCGCGCGGTGACGTCGCGATTGAGCTCGTTGCCCCGCTCGGCCAATGCCGTCCGGGAGGCCGGGACGAGGCCGTGGCCGAGCACCGACACGATGACCGCCACGGCGATGCCGAAGGCCAGGACCGGCTTCGCGAGCTGCCATGGCCCGAGGCCCGCCGTCTGCGCCACGACCATCTCGCTATCCGAGGACAGGCGGTTCACCCCGTAGAGGATCGCCACCAGCGCCGACACGGGAAGGACCACGTAGATCACGTTCGGGAGCGCCAGCGCGGTGAATTGCAGGAACGTCACGACATTCGCCCCGCCCGCGATCAGCCGGTCGAACAGGCCGATGGCCCGATTCACCCAATAGACTGCCACGAGGACGAGGCTGAAAAAACCGAAATACATCAGCAACTGGCCCGTAAGGTATCGGTCGAATGTGCCCACGCGTCCCCCGGGAATACGCTCTGCGATGTCTAGACCGCGCGGACGGGCGGGTCAAAGCCAAGCGGCCCGTCCGGCCGAATTCCCCGTTCTTTCGTCGTCCCGGGATCCGTCTGGCATCCGGCGCGGCGGCGGCCTAGGGTCCGGGCGATCCCGCATCCACCGGAGCCCGCCATGACCCGACCCGCCGCCGTGACATTCGCCGCCCCCGACCTCGATGCCCTCGCCGGGACCGACGGCGTGGTCGCCTGTGCGATCCCCGCGGACGGGACGTTGGATTCGGGCGCGCGGCGGCTCGACCGGCTGACGAAGGGCGCGGTCAAGCGGGCCATCGGCTCCCCGGCCTGGGACCGGCTGAAGCAGGGCGACATCCTCGATCTGGGCTTTCCGACGGGCATGGAGGCGAGCGCCGTGGCCCTCCTCCGGCTCGATCGAAAGCCGGATCGCGACGATGCGATGGCCGGGGGCGCCGCGCTCGCAAAACTGCGCGGCAGCCGCTCCCTCACCATCCTGTTGCACGGACAGCAGCGTCTCGTGACCGAACTGGCCCTCGCCGCCGCCCTGCGCGGCTACGACTTCGCCGACCACAAGACCTCCGCGGCCAAGGACAAGGACGCGGATCCCGATCCCGGTGCCGATCCCGCCCCGATCACGGTCCTGACGCCCAAGGCCGACGCTGCGGAGGCCGCCTTCGCCCCCGCCCGCGCCCAGGCGGAGGGCGTGTTTCTGACCCGCGATCTGGTCAACGAGCCGGCCAATGTCCTGACCACCACCGAATTCGCCACCCGCCTCGAATCCCTCCGCGACCTCGGGGTGGAGGTCGAGGTGCTGGAGGAGGCCGATCTGGAGAAACTCGGGATGCGCTGCCTGCTGGCCGTGGGTCTCGGCTCCGAATCCCCCTCCAAGGTCGTTGTGATGCAGTGGAACGGCGGCGGTGACGAAAAGCCCCTCGCTCTAATCGGCAAAGGTGTCGTGTTCGACACCGGCGGCATCTCCATCAAGCCCGCCGCGGGGATGGAGGACATGACCATGGACATGGGCGGCGCGGGCACCGTCGCGGGGGCCATGCACAGCCTCGCCGCGCGCAAGGCCCGCGCCAACGTCGTGGGCCTCGTCGGGCTGGTGGAGAACATGCCCGACGGGCGCGCCACCCGTCCCGGCGACGTGGTGGCCTCGATGAAGGGCGACACGGTCGAGATCATCAACACCGACGCCGAGGGCCGCCTCGTCCTCTGCGACGTGATGTGGTACGCGCAGGAGCGGTTCGAGCCCACGGGCATGATCGACCTCGCCACCCTCACCGGCGCCATCATCATCGGTCTCGGCCACGAGAATGCGGGCGTATTCTCCAACGACGACGCCTTTTCCGACGCCTTTCTGGCCGCCTCCAGGGCAGAGGGGGAGGGCGCGTGGCGCATGCCGCTCGGCAAGGCTTACGACAAGCAACTGAAGTCCCGCATCGCGGACATGAAGAATGTCGGCGGCCGCCCGGCGGGCTCCATCACCGCGGCGCAGTTCCTGCAACGGTTCGTGCGCGACGGCGTGCCATGGATCCACCTCGACATCGCGGGGGTCGCCTCGAATTCCTCCGGCACGCCGCTCTCACCCGCGGGGGCGACCGGCTGGGGCGTGCGCGCGCTCGACCGTCTGGTGCGCGACCGCTACGAATCCTCCGCCGACTGACCCGGATGGGCGAGGTCCATTTCTATCATCTGACCCGGAACCCCGTCGCGGCGGCGCTGGGCAGCCTGCTCCCCCGTTGCCTCGACCGGGGGTGGCGGGTGGCCATCCGCGGCACCGATCCGGACCGGCTCCGCGCACTGGACGAGACGCTCTGGCTCGGGCCCTCCGACTCGTTCCTGCCGCACGGGCTCGCGGGCGGCCCGCATGACGCGGATCAGCCGATCCTGCTGACGACCGGTCCCGCGGCCAATACGCCCGCCTGCCTGTTTTGCGTCGACGGGGCCGACCTGGCTTCGGACGATCTCGCGCCGCTGGAGCGGGCCTGCATCCTTTTCGACGGGCGCGACGAGGAAGCCGTCGCCCGGGCCCGAACGCACTGGACGGCCCTCACCGACGCCGGCGCCGCCGCCCGCTACTGGTCCGAGGAATCGGGCAAGTGGGAGCAGAAGGCATCGAAGAACGTCGCCGCTCCCGCCTGATCCCTCTTTCCCGCCGCTGAGCAAGAGGGAACGATCAAGATCGAGCTCCGTCGCCTCCCGATCTTTGCTCCCCAAATATTCCCGCCGGAGGCTCCACCATCCGCGACGTCCACAGGTCTCAGCGGATCAGACGCAACTGGTCGTTCTCGATCTCGATCCGTCCGAACGTCTGCAGATACGACATGCCCAGCAGGCTTTGCCGCATCTCCCCGCCATTGACGACCGCGGGCACGTTCCTGTCGAGGATGTCGCCCAGCACTACCTCGTCCAGCCGCACATCCGCCGTCTCCACCGATCCATTGGCGGTGAAGGCCTGCCCGAGAAAGCGGAGGTCGTCCGGATGCAGGCCCACCGCCTCCGCATCCGCCCGGGTCAGGACCATATCGGTCGCCCCGGTATCGACCACGAACGGCACGTCCACTCCGTTGATCTCCAGAACCACATGATAATGTCCGTCGCGCAGGCGGGGCACGTCCACGATCACCGATCCGCCATCGGTCGAAACCGCCTGCCGGGGAACCGCGATATCCGAGATGTCGTCCCACAACCCGTAGATCAGGATGAAGCCGACGAAGATAAAGAACCAGACCGCCCCCTGCTGGACGACCTGTCCGAGCCGATGCCGGTTCGAAATCAGGAACGCGAAGGCGATCACGGCGAGGAAAAGCCCCAGATAGAGGAGGCGCAGAGAGGTATCGGTGTCCATGGCGCCTAGATAGGGTCCGATCGGCCCGGTGCCAGCCCGAACGGTGCGGACACTCCGTTCACCATCCCGGCAGGTCCGCAAGGCCGTCGAGGACGAACTGCACCGATAGTGCGGCCAGCAGCATCCCCAGAAGTCGGGTGATGACGTTGATGCCGGTCGGTTTCAGCAGGCGCTCCATCGGTGTGGCGAGCTGGAACAGGATCCAGACCACCGCGATCACGGCCAGCATGACGCCGATGGCCTGCGCCGTGCCCAGCGGAGCGGCCTCGTCGGTCAAAAGGATCATCGTCGCGATCGCCCCGGGCCCCGCGATCAGGGGCAGGGCGAGCGGAAAGACCGAGGGGTCCGCCGACGGCATCTCGGCCTGCCCCTCGCGCCGCTGGGTTCGCTTTTCGAACAGCATCTCCAGCGCCGTCAGGAACAGCAGCAGGCCCCCCGCGATCCGGAAGGCGGGCATCGAAATGCCGAGGAAGTTGAGGACCGCCTCCCCGGCCAGCGCGAAGACGATCAGGATCGCCGCACCGATGGCGCAGGCCCGTAACGCGATCGCCCGCCGGGCCCGCGCAGTCATGCCGACGGTCAGCGCGACGAATATGGGTGCCAGCCCGATGGGGTCGATCACCACCAGCAGCGCCACGACGGCGGTGATGAGTTCGGTGGAGGTCATCGCCCCGTCATACCCGTGTGCATACTCTCGTCATACGTAGCGGCATACGAATGGTGCACGTCCGGATCAAACCCGCGCCTCGGCCTTTTCAAGGGTCTCCATGGCCTGGACCCACAACGCCTCGGCCCGGTCGGAAGCCTCCATGACCTCGGCGTATTTCTTGTTCCACGTCGCCAGTTCGCCGACGCGCCCCTCCTCGTACAATGCCGGATCCGCCAGCTTCTTGGCCAGCTTGTCGCGCATCTCCTCGATCTTTTTGACCCGCCCCTCGGCCTTCCGGACATCGGACCGCAGTTCCAGGACCTTCTCCCGGCTCGCGGGGGCACGCGCCGGTTTCCCCTTTTCCTTCCGCGGCTTGTCCGCAGGCTCCCCGGCCAGCAAAAGCGCGCGGTAGCTTTCCAGATCGCCGTCATAGGGCGCAACGCTTCCGTCCTTCACCAGCCAGAGCCGGTCCGCGACGAGGCTTAGGAGGTGCATGTCGTGGCTGACCAGGACGACCGCCCCGTCATAGGCCGTAAGCGCCTCGACCAGCGCCTCCCGGCTCTCGATGTCGAGGTGGTTCGTCGGCTCGTCCAGGATCAGCATCTGCGGCGCGTCCAGTGTCGCGAGCAACAGCGACAGCCGCGCCTTCTGCCCACCCGACAGCTTCGCGACCACCGTATCCGCCTGATCCACCCCGAGCCCGAAACTCGCCAGCCGCGCGCGCAGTTTCGGCGGCATCTCGTCCGGCCGCTCCCGCCGCAGATGCTCCAGCGGCGTCTCGTCGACGTGCAGTTCGTCGACCTGATGCTGCGCGAAGTAGCCGATCTTCAACTTGGAAGACGTGATCCGCCTGCCATCCGCCGTCTGAAGTTTGTCCGACAACAGTTTGGAAAGCGTCGATTTACCCTCACCGTTCCGCCCCAAGAGGGCAATCCGGTCATCTTGATCTATTCGAACATTCAGACGTTGCAGCACCGGCGGTCCGTCATATCCGACCGCAGCCGCCTCCAATCGCAGGATCGGCGGGCTGAGCTGGGTCGGACGTGGGAAGGTGAAGACCACGCGGGCCGCATCCTCGGGCGCCGTGATCGTCTCCATCCGCTCCAGCATCTTCACCCGGCTCTGGGCCTGCTTGGCCTTGGAGGCCTTGGCCTTGAAGCGGTCCACGAAGCTCTGCAGGTGGGCGCGGCGGGCCTGCTGCTTCGCGGCCTCTGCGGCCTGTCCCGCGCGCTTCTCGGCGCGGGCCCTGACGAACTGGTCATAAGTCCCGGTATAATAGGTGAGGCCCTTGTCCTCGAGATGGAGGATCCCGCCGACCGAGCGGTTGAGCAAGGCGCGGTCGTGACTGATGATGATGACGGTGTGGGGGTACTTCACGAGGTAGCTTTCCAGCCACAGCGCCCCCTCGAGGTCGAGGTAGTTGGTCGGCTCGTCGAGCAGGAGCAGGTCCGGCTGCGCGAAGAGGACACCCGCCAGCGCCACCCGCATCCGCCATCCGCCGGAATAGGCCGAGCAAGGTCGGGCCTGTTCCTCGACCTCGAATCCGAGACCGCGCAGGATCATGGACGCCCGCGCCTCGCCGGACCAGGCGTCGATGTCCTGCAACCGGGCCTGGATCTCCGCGATGCGCGTGGGATCCAGTGCCGTTTCCGCCTCGGCCATGAGCGCGGCGCGTTCGGTGTCGGCGGCGAGGACGGTGTCCAGGATCGACACGCCCGACGACGGCACTTCCTGGGCCACCCCGCCGATCCGGGCGCGCGCGGGTAACGATATTTCCCCGGCATCCAGCGGAATCTCTCCGCGGATGAGGCGGAACAGCGTCGTCTTGCCGGTGCCGTTGCGCCCGACGAGGCCGACCTTGTGGCCGTCCGGGATCGTGGCGTTCGCGTCCACCAGAAGCGGGCGGCCCGCGACGGAGTAGGAAAGGTCCGTAATCTGCAACATGGGCGTGCCTTGGGGGCCAACGCGCGCGGTGTCAACATCCGGTTCCCTTCGCCAGACGCGGCTGCTAGAGGCCCGGCAAATCGCAAACCCCGGAGTGACCCCATGGCCGTGCAACGCACCTTCTCGATCATCAAGCCCGACGCCACCAGGCGCAACCTGACCGGCGCCATCGTGACCAAGCTGGAAGAGGCGGGCCTGCGCGTCGTCGCCTCCAAGCGTATCCACCTGACCAAGGCGCAGGCCGGCAAGTTCTACGAGGTTCATGCCGAGCGGCCGTTCTACGACGAGCTCTGCGATTTCATGTCGTCCGAGCCGATCGTGGTGCAGGTGCTGGAAGGCGAGAACGCGATTGCGAAGAACCGCGAAGTCATGGGTGCGACGAACCCGGCCGAGGCCGCCGATGGCACGATCCGCAAGGAATATGCGCTCTCGATCGGCGAGAATTCCGTCCATGGATCGGACGGGCCGGACACGGCCAAGGAAGAGATCGCCTATTTCTTCGCGGGTCTCGAACTGGTTGGCTGAACCCACTGAACAGGGAACGGAAGGGGCGCCTCGAGGCGCCCTTTTTTTGTTTGTGGCGAGAGATGGCCAACCCCCGTTTTGCATCTTCCGGGAGCTTGCGAGGCACGAAAGCGGTTCCGACCAGCAGTCGTGTCGCGAGGCCGAAAGTCAAAAGAACGTCTGCCGAATCCGCCGCGGAACCGGATGCGCGTGCCACGGGTTCTGCCCGGAGACCCGCCCCGGAGGAGACCGCATGTCCGACCGAACAGATTTCCGCGAAGCCTTGCAGACCCTTCTGTCCCGGATCGAGGAATCCCTCGCCGGTTACGACGAGATGGCCGCCCGGGCGGAGGCCGACATCCGTCCCCTCGTCCTGCGCTGGAAGGAGGCGCACGAGGCCCATCGACCGGATATCGCCAACCTGATCACGGCGCTGGGTGAGACGCCGGATGGCGGTGGCGCGGTGCGCGGGACCGTTCAGGAGACGGTCATCAAGATGCGGGACGCGGTCACGGGAATCGACGAAGGCACGCTCGATTCCCTGCTGCGCGGAGAGGGCGTCATCCGCCACCGATACGAGGATGCGCTTGCCGCCGAACCGTCGCCGGAGGATCGTGCCGTGCTGACAGGTCAGTTGGCCACGCTCGACCTGCTGCGCGCCGAGACGAAGGCAGCCGCCCCGGGGGATGACCACCCCGGCTGAACCGCGAATGGGGCGGAGCCGCCGCCCCATGGACAGGGCCCGCGGCGCGCGATAGCCGCCGGGCATGTCTCATCCGCTTCGCCACGATGTCGGTCGCACACTCGTGCTGGGCCTGCCGCTCGTCGGCAGTCAGGTCGCGCAGATCCTCGTCGGTCTGACCGACACGCTGATGCTCGGACGGTACTCCATCAGTGCTCTGGCCGCGGCGACGCTCGGCTCTTCCTATTTCTTCTCGCTCTTCATTCTCGGGTCGGGCTTCGCCTATGCCGTCCTTCCCATGTCCTCCGCCGCAGTCGGGCAGGGGGACGAGACCCGGGCCCGGCGTGTGGCGCGGATGGGCTTGTGGCTGTCGGTCCTGTTCGGGGTACTGGTCATGCCCGGCTTCATCTGGTCCGGCGCGATCCTGCGGGGTCTGGGGCAGCAGCCGGAGGTGGCCGCGGATGCGCAGGCCTATCTGCGGATCGCGGGCTGGGGGATGCTGCCGTGGCTCGTGACCGCGACGCTGCGCAGCCATCTAAGCGCGCTGGAACGGACGCGGATCGTCCTCTGGGCGACGCTCCTGGCGGCGGCGGTCAATGTCGTGCTGAACTGGTTTCTGATCTTCGGCAATCTCGGCTTCCCCGAGCTTGGACTGCGCGGGGCAGCCATCGCGTCGGTTATCGTGCAAGTTGTGGCCTGCGGCGTGCTTGGCATCTATTCGGTTCGCGGGCCGGACATGGCGCGGTTCGAGCTTTTCCGGAACATCCAGCGGCCTGACTGGCCCGCATTCGGCGAGATTTTTCGTCTCGGCTGGCCGATCGGATTGACGCATCTGTCCGAGTCGGGTCTTTTCGCCGCGTCCGCATTGATGATGGGATGGCTCGGCACCGTGCCGCTGGCCGCCCACGGGATCGCGATCCAGATCGCCGCATTGACCTTCATGGTTCATCTGGGTCTCTCGGCGGCGGGAACGGTGCGGGTGGGAAAAGCCTGGGGACGGGGCGACGGCACCGCGTTGCGCCGGGCGGCACTGGCCGCTTCGATCCTGTCGGCGATCGCCGTCGTGGGTGCGACGATCCTCTATTTCGGGGCGGGGCCGGTCCTGATCGGGTCGTTCATCAGTCCTACGGATGCCGCCGCCCCCGCGATCCTGACGCTCGGCGTTTCGCTGCTGACGCTGGCCGCCCTGTTCCAGTCGGTGGATGCGGCGCAGGTCATGGCGCTCGGGTTCCTGCGCGGAGTGCAGGATACGCGCATCCCGATGATCTACGCGATCGTGGCCTATTGGGCGCTCGGGATCCCGTCGAGTTACGTGTTCGGGTTCATTCTCGGATGGGGGCCGCAGGGGATATGGTTCGGTCTCGTCGTGGGCCTTGCGGCGGCGGCCGTGGCGCTGAGCCTCCGGTTCGTCCGGCTCACATCGAGAAGCTGACCCCGCAACCGCAACTCGACGCCGCGTTCGGGTTGTCGATGGTGAACCGCGAGCCCACCAGCTCTTCGGTGTAGTCGATCACCGCGCCGCCGAGGAAGGGCAGCGACACCTCGTCCACGACGACCTTCTGGCCCTCGCCTTCGAGGACCAGATCCCCGCCCGCGGGTGCATCGAGCACGATCTGGTACTGGAACCCCGAGCAGCCGCCGCCCTCGACGGCGATGCGCAGAGCCTTGCCCTGATCGCCTGCGCCGATCTCGGCCAGACGCTGATATGCGCGGGGGGTGACGCGGGGGGGAAGGGACAGGTCCATCGGCTCGCCTCGGGGCTGTGCATTGCCCATGCCTTCGATATATGGGGCCGGACCCCGCCTGCCAAGGGAGCGTGCGCCCAGTGTCCCCCGAGACCGCCACCTTCGCCAGCGATCCCGAGGAAACGCGCGGGCGTCTGCATCCCGAAGAGGAAAGCGCCTTCCGCTCCCCGTTCCAGCGGGACCGGGATCGCATCATCCACGCTTCCGCCTTTCGCCGCCTCAAGCACAAGACCCAGGTCTTCATCGAGCATGAGGGCGACTATTTCCGCACCCGTCTGACCCACAGCATCGAGGTCGGACAGGTGGCGCGGACGATCGCCAAGCATCTGGGCCTGAACCCGGAACTGACGGAAGCCGTGGCGCTCGCCCATGACCTCGGGCACACCCCGTTCGGCCATACGGGGGAGGAGGCGCTGAACCGTCTGATGGAACCCCATGGCGGCTTCGACCACAATGCCCAGGCGATCCGGATCGTGACCCGGCTGGAGCGGCATTACGCCGAATGGGACGGGTTGAACCTCACTTGGGAAACCCTTGAAGGGATTGCGAAACACAATGGCCCCGTCGGGGAACCGGTGCCCTATGCGCTGGCGGAATACGATCGCGTCCACGATCTCGAGCTGGGCACCCACGCGGCTGCCGAGGCGCAGGTGGCTGCCCTGTCCGACGATATCGCCTACAACAACCACGACCTGCATGACGGCCTGCGGGCGGAGCTGTTCTCGACCGACGAACTGGCGGAATTGCCGGTGCTGCGGGATTGTTTTGCGGATGTGGACGCGACCTATCCGGACCTGAATTACTACCGGCGGCGGCACGAGGCGTTACGGCGTTTCTTCGGCGTGTTGGTGGAAGACGTCATTCGGGTTACGGAGGGCAACCTGCGCGACCTCGCCCCCCGCAGCGCCGCCGAAATCCGCCATGCGGGACGGATGATGGTGCAGTTCTCGCCAGGTCTCTGGGCCGATCTTAAGGTGATCCGCGCCTTTCTGTTCGAGCGTATGTATCGCGCCCCCGCCGTGGTCGAGATGCGGGCGCAGGTCACGCAGGTGGTGGACGACCTCTTCCCCCATTTCATGACCCATCCGGACGACCTGCCGAAGCAATGGCGCAAGGATGTCGAGGAGGCGGATGGCGAGACGGCGCTGGCCAGGATCGTCTCGGACTACATCTCCGGCATGACGGACCGCTTCGCGCTGCAATGTCACGAGCGGTTCGTCGGGAGCGGATAAGGGGATTGTCGACCGGTGCCGGGGAATCCGCCCCTAGCGTAGCGTGGTTTGCGACGGAGCGAGCCGGTGGTAAATCCGCACTCCCATGGGTTCCGCGGCCTCCGTCTGCCCCCCTCGCGAACATGAAGCAGGAGCGGGTGCTGTCCGGTGCGTTCGATGAACAGGCGCAGCCCGACACGATCGAACAAGCAGGAATAGGCGCGGGATGGCGGTCTTCCTTTCCGGTCTCCTTGTCCCGGACCGACCCTTCCCGAAGGCCCCCGCGCCGCCAACGTCCTGTCCGGTCCGTTGAACCCGGACCGTCCGGGGTCTAAGGACATGCGACCCAACCCACGGACCGCTCCGATGAATCTGTTCGCCGATATCCGCGCCCTGACCCTCGACGCCCTCGACGGGCTGGTGGCCGACGGTCTGCTCCCGCCGAACCTCGATACGGCCAACGTCGCGGTGGAGCCGCCCCGCGATGCGGCGCATGGGGACATGGCGACGAACGCGGCGATGGTCCTCGCCAAACCGGCGGGCATGAAACCGCGCGACATCGCCGAGACGCTCGCGCCCCGGCTGGAGGCCGACCATCGGGTCGCCAGCGCCGAGGTGGCGGGTCCGGGTTTCCTCAACATCCGACTGGCCCCGTCGGTCTGGCAGGATGTCGTCGCCGAAATCCTCGCCCAGGGCACGGCATTCGGGCGCTCCACGATGGGGCAGGGGAGCCGGGTGAACGTCGAATACGTGTCTGCCAACCCGACCGGACCCCTGCATGTCGGCCATACAAGGGGCGCGGTGTTCGGCGACGCATTGGCGGGCCTGCTGGAATATGCCGGTTACGACGTGACCCGCGAATACGTCATCAACGATGGCGGCAGCCAGATCGACACGCTCGCCCGCTCCGTCTACCTCCGTTATCTCGAAGCGCACGGACAGGAGGTCGCGTTCCCGGACGGGGTCTATCCCGGCGACTATCTCGTGCCGGTCGGCGCGAAGCTGAAGGATGCCGTGGGCGACCGCTACGTGGGCCAGCCGGAGGATGTCTGGCTCGACCCGATCCGCAGTTTCGCAACGGACGAGATGATGACCCTGATCCGCGCGGATTTGGCCCGGCTCGGCGTCGAGATGGACGTGTTCTTCAGCGAAAAGTCGCTCTACGGCACCGGCCGGATCGAGGCCGCGATCGAGACCCTGCGGGACAAGGGTCTGATCTATCGCGGCAAGCTGGAACCGCCCAAAGGCAAACTTCCGGAGGATTGGGAGGCGCGGGAGCAGATGCTGTTCCGCTCCACCGCCTATGGCGACGACGTCGACCGCCCGATCCAGAAGTCCGACGGCGCCTGGACCTACTTCGCCCCCGACATCGCCTATCACTACGACAAGGTGGAGCGGGGCTTCGATGGGCTCATCAACGTGTTCGGCGCCGATCACGGTGGCTACGTCAAGCGGATGAAGGCGGCGGTCGCGGCGCTGACCGACGACCGGGTGCCGCTGGACATCAAGCTCACGCAACTCGTCAAGCTCATGCGCGGCGGCGAGGAGCTCAAGATGTCCAAGCGGGCGGGGACATTCGTGACCCTGGCCGACCTGGTGGATCTGGTCGGGCCGGATGTGACGCGGTTCATCATGCTGACCCGCAAGAACGACGCGTCGCTCGATTTCGACGTGGATCGCGCGCTGGAGCAATCCAAGGACAATCCCGTCTACTATGTGCAGTACGCCCATGCGCGGGTCATGTCGGTCCTGCGCAAGGCGACGGAGGCGGGAATCGACGTCTCGGATGCGGCGCTGGCGCGCGTGGATCTGAGCGCGTTCGACCACGAGGCGGAGCAGGCGCTTGCCGCCAAGCTCGCGGAATGGCCGCGGCTGGTCGATATCGCCGCCCGGGGGCACGAGCCGCATCGAGTCGCGTTCTATCTTTACGACCTCGCCTCCGCCTTTCACGCGCTCTGGAATCGGGGCAACGACGATCCCTCCCTCCGCTTCCTTCAGGACGATCCGGCAACAAGTGCGTCCAAGATCGCGCTCGCCCGCGCCGTGTCGGTTGTGATTTCGGCCGGATTGGGTATTCTCGGGGTCGAACCGGTGCAGGAGATGCGCTGACCGTCCCGCAGGGGCGATCGGCATTCGGCACGGATCGAGACGGAATGATCGGGGCAAACCCCGGCGTTCCAGGGCAGTAGGCAACTTTCCCGGCGCGACGCCCGTGCCGCGGTGGAGGACAGGCAAATGGCGGATCACGATTTCTATGGCGCGGAGCGTTCTTCCGGTCTGGGCGACGCGTTGCGCGGTTTCGGTTGGGCCAACTGGGCCGGGGCGGCGACATCGCTCGGGTTGACGGCAATCATCGCGGTATGGGCGGTGGACCTTACGTTCCGGGACGTCTCGGACGTGCCGGTGATCCGCGCGATGGAGGGGCCGATGCGCGTCGCACCCGCCGATCCGGGCGGGTCGCAGGCCCCGTATCAGGGCATGGCCCTCTCCGATATCACAAGCGGCGGTGCGGCAAGCCCGGCCCCCGATGAGATCGTGCTGGCTCCGCCTGCGAGCGCCCTCGACGCCCCGTCCCAGGCGGATCGCCATCAGGCGGCCAAGGAACGCCTCTTCGCGGATACCCCGGACGAACCGGCCCCGCCCGCCTCCGGTACCGTTGCGGCCGCATCGGATACGGCCCCGACGGAGGGAGAGACCCCTCCCGCCGCGGATATCGCGACGACGGATCCCGCGCCGGTCGTGGAGACCCCCGCCGAGGACGTATCCGATGGCACCCGCGACGCCATCGCCGCCGCTCTCTCCGAGGCGATCGGGACGCCCGGGCCCGGGATCAACCGCTCCACCCGGCCCGCCCGACGCCCGGCCCGGACCGGCTATGTCACCCCTGCTCCGCTGAGCGCGACGCCCGCCGTCGCGACCGGGGCGGATGCGGAATTGCAGCCCATCGCCCTCTATGGCGGGGCCGCGAAATCCACCCGGGACGCCGACCCCGCCGCGATCCTTCCGGGTACGCGGATCGTCCAGCTCGGCGCCTATAACAGCGAGTCGAGCGCGCTCGAAGCGTGGGATCGGCTGGACGGCGACCTCCACGACTATATGGACGGCAAGCAGCGTCTGGTGGAAAAGGCCCATGCCGGCGGGCGTGAATTCTGGCGCCTGCGTGCGGTCGGGTTCGAGGACGGGTCAGAGGCGCGGCGCTTCTGCTCCGCACTCATCGCCAACGACGCGCCCTGCATTCCGGTCACGGTCTACTAGGATGTCCGGTTCTGCCCCGGGGGCTTTCATCCTCGGGTGTGCCGGAATCGATCTCGATCCGGAGGAGGCGGCGTTTTTCCGCGAGGCCGATCCCTGGGGGTTCATCCTGTTCGCGCGCAATGTCGACACACCGGATCGCCTTCGTCGCCTGACGGGCCGCCTGCGCGAGGCGGTCGGGCGGGAAGCGGTCATCCTGATGGATCAGGAGGGTGGCCGGGTGCAGCGCCTTCGCCCGCCCCACTGGTCCGAATGGCCCGTCCCGCTCGATCAGATGGAGGCCGCGGGCGATCCGGTGCGGGCGATGTTCCTGCGCGCCCGTCTCATCGCCGACGAACTCCGGGCAGTCGGCATCGACGGCAATTGCACGCCGACCGCGGACATCGCCGGGGAGAACACGCATCCCTTCCTCCGCAATCGTCTCTATGGCCACGACGTCGAGACCGTCGTCGCCCGCGCGCGCGCCAATGCCGAGGGCTGTCTTGCCGGGGGCGTCCTTCCGGTGATGAAGCACATTCCCGGCCACGGACGCGCCACCGCCGACAGTCACCTGTCGCTTCCCCGGGTCGAGACCGACGCCGAAACGCTCGATGCGACGGATTTCGAGGTCTTCCGCCACCTCGCGGACCTTCCGCTCGCGATGACGGCCCATGTCGTCTACGCCGCGCTCGACGACGAACGCTGCGCCACGCTCTCGCCCGTGCTGGGTCGCGTCATTCGGGAGCAGATCGGCTTCGACGGCCTGCTGATGACCGACGACATCTCCATGGGCGCACTCTCCGGCAACCTTTCCGACCTGTGCGCGGTCAGTCTCGCGGCGGGTTCCGACATGGTGCTGCACTGCAATGGCGAGCGGGCCGAAATGGAGGTCGTCGCCGCCGTCTGTCCCCGGCTTGACGGTCCGGCCCAGGAGCGGGCCGGCCGGGCGCTGGCGGCGCGCAGCACCCCCGCCCCGCTTGACATCGACGCGGCACGCGCGGACCTTCGGGCCCTCGCTCCCTGAAGGGTCTGCCCCTTGCCCGAAGCTTCAGATACCCCGCCAGACGACTTCCCCGAAGGTCCCGCACGCGACCCGTCCTCCCCGGACCAATCGGTCGCCGACAGGCTCGCCGCCGAGGCTCTGATCGTGGATGTCGACGGGTTCGAGGGGCCGCTCGACCTTCTCCTGACCCTCGCCCGAACACAGAAGGTGGACCTGCGCACGATCTCCGTCCTGCATCTCGCCCGACAATATCTCGCCTTCGTAGAGCGGGCACGGGCGCTGCGGATCGAGCTTGCCGCCGACTACCTTGTCATGGCCGCCTGGTTGGCATTCCTGAAATCCCGCCTCCTGCTCCCCCCCGATCCCGCCGACGAAGGCCCGTCGGCCGAGGATCTCGCGGCCCATCTCGCCTTCCAGCTCGAACGGCTGGAGGCGATGCGCCGCGCCGCGGCCCGGCTGATGGCCCGGGATCAGCTCGGCCGCGACATCTTTGCCCGGGGGGAGCCCGAGGGCGTCGTCCGTGTCCGCCGGGTCACCTACACAGCCACGCTTCTCGACCTGATGCAGGGATATGCCCGCCTCCGGACGCGGGACGATTTCCGGCCCTACGTGATGGACCGCGAGGGTGTCTGGACCATGGAGGAGGCTCTGGAACGGATGCGTCCGATGATCGGCACGGCACTCGACTGGACCGACATCCTCGCCTTTCTCCCCGATGGCTGGGATGCCGATCCGGCCCGCCGCCGCTCCGCTACGGCCTCGACCTTCGCCGCTGCCCTAGAGCTGGCGAAGGTTGGTGGGCTGGATATCCGGCAGGACGACGCCTTCGGACCGATCCGCCTGCGGAGCCGGGGATGAGCGATCTCGACATCGGTGAGGAGAGCCTGTTCGAAGCGCCGCCTTTTGCGGAGCAGGAACGCATGGTCGAGGCCCTCCTCTTCGCGTCCGCCGCGCCCATGACAGTCGGGGAACTGCACGCCCGCCTACCCCATGGCTGCGATGCGAACGGCGCATTGGCCCAGCTTGCGCGCCGTTACGAGGGGAGGGGCGTTCGCCTGCAACGGGTCGGCGATGCCTGGGCTTTCCGCACCGCCGCTGACCTCGCCTTCCTGATGACCCGCGAGAGCGTGGAGACGCGCAAGCTGTCCCGTGCGGCGGTCGAAACGCTCGCCATCGTCGCCTATCACCAGCCGGTCAGCCGGGCCGAGATCGAGGAAATCCGGGGCGTGTCGGTCAGTCGCGGCACGATCGAGCAGCTTCTGGAGCTGGACTGGATCCGCCTCGGACGCCGCCGGGATACGCCGGGCCGCCCGGTCACGTTCGTCGTCACCCGGGGGTTTCTCGATCATTTCGGTCTGGAATCGCCCCGCGACCTTCCCGGGCTCAAGGAACTGCGCGCGGCGGGGTTGCTGGATGCCGCCCCGCCGCCGGAGGCCGATCCGGAGGAAGCGGAGGACGATCAGGAGGAGCTGTTCACGCCGGGTCCGCCCGAAGACTGATCCCCGACCGACAGGGCGAAGCCCATGGCCGGTCCAACGAGGCGCAGGCCACGTCCCACCAGGGCGCCCAAACCTGCCCCACATGCAGGAGTGACGGGTCGATCCGGAGTTCGATCCGGGCACCGGGCAGGTCCGGGCGCCCGATTCCGCTCGGCAGCTGAGGGGGGCCCGCCAAGACCCAATCGGCGGACGTCATCCCGCTTCTTCTCGGATGCCTCGCCCAGCGGGTGCGCCGCGATCCGCCTGAGGATTCCCGCGCGGGTCAACCCGGGGCCGAGATCGCCGAGGGCCATTTCAGATCATATGGCCTGCACGGCGCGGCCATCCACGCGCCAGTTCGACCCGTTCAAAAAGCTTGTCCGCCCCGAGCAGCGGCACGCGATCACGAATGCCACTTTCTCGGGCCGCCCGCGCCGTGCCGGCACCAGATGCGGAAGCTCTTCCGCGAGAAGGCCCTCGATGGCCTCGTCGAAGCTCACGCCCCCTTTCCTCGCTGCGCTTCTCCATCAATCCGTCGGTCATGTCAGTCGCGATAACGGCGGGCGCGATACAATCGATGAGCGTGCCCTTCTGGGCATGAACCTGCCTCCCGCCCTTCGCGAAATTCAAGACCGGCGATTTCGAAGCATTATAGACCACTTCGTCCGGATAGGGCTGCGCCACGTTCTCCGACGTCACGAACACGACCCGGCCGCGGTCGTTCATGAAGGGCCTTCGACATGCGCACCTCGGTCATGAAGCCCGTGTTCCAGACGTGCATCCAGTCGCCTTCGGCGACGTCGGCCAGCGGATGCCTCGCGGCATCGGGATGACGGCCGTTCGTTTGGAAATGTCGAGATCCATGCTGTCTTCCCTTGCTGTCAGGCTTTCGGGTCTGCCCAGGAGATCAGTGCCTCGGCGTTCGGCACGACGAGATACGTGATGACAAGAACTGCAAGGATCGTTGTCAGGAACATTCGCAGATGGGTCGGCAGATCTAGTCAGGATGTCAGATAGATCCCCATCGTGACCGCCGGATAGACGCTCAGACACACCATCAGCATCATTTGAGGACGTCGGCCATGGGGTCGCGTCCGGTGGATATGTCCGCCCGCTTCGTGATCCCGTCCCCTTCGGCAAATAGAAGGCGCTGACCGTGAAACGGTTCCACCCTGCGACATCCCGGCCCCGATGGACAACATCCATCTTGCGTAGGTCGTCTCACCGGTTGGCACCGTTTCAGCGGCCCGCGACGCCGCCGTCCCCATGGAATCCCGCCCGTCGCAACTCCGCCGTCGCCACCCGCCCGAGCCAAATGACCAGAAGCCCGAACCCCGTCAGGCCGAGCCCGGCGAGAACGAGCTGCGTCCGGTCGGACCCCGCGGAGGCGAGGCCGCCCATCTCACCGATCCACACCATCGCCAGCGTTCCGGGGGCGAGCCCCACAAGCGTCGAGAGAATATAGGGCCAGAAGCGCACCGAAGTCAGGCCCAGCAGCCAGTTCTGCGCCGTGAAGGGCAGGATCGGCGTCAGCCGCAAGAGCGTCACGAAGACGACCGCGTTGCGCGCGATGGCCCGGTCGGCGGCCATGACCTTCGGCCCGCCTGTCCGCGCCAGCAGCGGTCCGCGCAGCCAGCGTCGAGCGATCAGGAAGGGCGGGATCGCCCCGAGGATGCTGCCCAGCATAGACAGCGGATAGCCCCACCACCCGAAGGCGAGCCCGCCCACCACCGACATCGCCGCCGCGGGCAGTGGAAGGATCACGACGACGATATAGACGAGGAGGAAGATCAGCCAGCCCGTCGTCTCGTGCCCTTCTACCCAATCCCGCAGCTGCGGCACCCATACATCCCACGGAAGCAGCCAGGCGCCGAAGGCAAGGGCGATCAGCAGCGCGGGCCAGATCCAGAGCTGCCAGCCGGGGGAGGGGCGGTTGACCATTCCCGGCGACCTATTGCTGCGGGAGGGGGTCCGCAAGACGTGGCGTCAGTCGATGTGGCGGCCCGCTTCGATCCACGCCGCCAGCGATCCGGCATCGGACGACACCTGCGTCCCGATCCCGTCCGCGAATTCGCGCAGCGCGCCAAGGTTCAGGCCGTTCACCCCGACGAGGACATCGACACCCGCCGCCAAGGCCTCCGCGATCACCGGCCGGAAGCCGCGCCCGGCCGCCTCCTGCTTGCCGAACTTGTTGACGATCAATAGGTCCGCACCGTCCGTGAGCCGCGCCTGCGTGGCGGCCACCGCCGTTTCCAGCCCGTCCGCGTCCAGTCGACAGCCGCGCGCTTGCGGCCCGAGTGATTGGCTGATGGCGATCACCGGACCGTGGGGGAGGACGACCGCGTCCATGTCGCAACGCGCACAGCCGGGGCGGTCGCGGTTCACCTGCACGATCCCCGCCACGCGCAGGCCACGCCCGAGAGCCGCCATGGCCACATCGTGCAGAAGGGGGTCGAGCGCGCCGGGCACGTCCGCCATGGTATAGGCCAGCCGCATGGATGCAGCGTTTTCACGCTGGATGCGGGAGGGCAAGGGTTGACCGCGGCCCATTGCAGCTTCACCGATTGCCCCATGGCCGAGACCTTCCCCCGGATCGAACCGCTGGGTGCCGACGCACTTCTCGTCCGGTTCGCGGAGACGCTGGACGACGCGGCCAATCGCGCCTGCGTCGCGTTCCGTGCCAGCCTAGAGGCGGAGCGGCTGCCGAATGTGGCGGAAACGGCCTCCTCCCTCGGATCGGTACTCGTCCGCGTGGCGCGCGACGCGGCAGGAGTGGAGGCGGCCTTGGCCAGAAGGCTGGAGGCCAGTGACTGGGCCTCGGTTCCCCCGCCGCCGCGCAGACTCTGGTCGATCCCCTGCAGCTATGGTGGCGAGGACGGCCCCCAACTGGCGGAGGCGGCCGGGATGGCGGGCCTGCCGGAGCGGGACGCGATCGCGGCGCTGTCCTCCGCGCGCGTCCGGGTTCTCGCGCTCGGTTTCGCGCCGGGGATGCCGTATCTCGGGATCCTGCCACGGAACTGGGACCTGCCGCGCCAGACCGGGCTGACGCCGAAGGTGCCCGAAGGTGCGCTCGTGGTGGCCGTCCGGCAATTCGTCCTGTTCGGAACTGAGGCACCGACCGGCTGGCGTCAGGTCGGTCGCACGCTCTTCGGCTGCTTCGAGCCGGGTCGGGACCGGCCCATCGCGCTGGCCCCGGGAGACGAGGTGCAGTTCCCCTCGGTCGCTCCCGATGCGCTGCGTGCGGCCGCTGCCGCCGATCCGGACCGGCATGGCGGTGCGACGTGGGAGCCCCTGGAATGATCGAGGTGATCTCCTGTGGTCCCCTCGCGACAATGCAGGACCGGGGGCGCCCCGGGTGGCTCGGGCGTGGTCTGGCCCGGGGTGGTGCGGCGGACCGGTTGGCGCTGGACGAGGCGGCGGCCCTTCTGGGCGCGGATCCGGGTGCGGGGATCGAGTTGCCGGGTGCTTCGCTGAAGTTGCGCTTCGACGATGCCGCGACGGTGGCGTTGACTGGAGCGGAGATGCGGGCCGAGGCGGGACGCGCGCTTCGCTGGCACGCGTCGCATACGCTGGAGGCGGGTGCGATCCTCACGCTCCGGCCGTCGGGTGCGGGCGTCTACTCCTACATCCATGTCGCTGGCGGGATCGACGCGCCGGAAACGCTGGCGAGCCGGTCCGTCCATTTGATCGCCGGGATCGGCAAGGCGCTCGCGCCCGGCGACCGGTTCGCCGTCGGGTCGGGATCGGCCCCGTCCCGCCGCCTCGACCGTATTCCCGATCGCTTCAACGGCGGCACCCTGCGCCTTCTGCCGACGCCGCAGACGAGGCTCTTCCCCGCCACCGATCTCGCCCGGTTCCAGGCGACGGAGTTCATCCGCGACCCGCGTGGCAATCGACAGGGCGTCCGCCTGGCGTTCGACGGCGCGGGCTTCGCCACCGGGGGGCAGCTCACGCTCCTGTCGGACTTCATCCTGCCGGGGGACGTGCAGATGACAGGCGACGGAATCCCCTATATCCTCGGGCCGGAATGCCAGACGACCGGCGGTTACCCGCGGATCGGCACCGTACTCGCCGCCGATCTGCCCCGCGCGCTTCAGGCCGGTCCAGGCGCGCCGCTGCGGTTTCGGTTCGTGACGCTGGAGGAAGCGCGCGCGGACGTGTCCCCCATGCTCCGAACCGTTCCGCTGGTCCGCAACCCGGCGGATATGCGCGATCTCGGAGCCATGCAGTTGATCGGCGGCGTCGTGTCCGCCCGGGGGGAATGATGCAGGTCGATTTGAATGCCGATATGGGCGAAGGGTTCGGCGACTGGACCATAGGCGATGATGCGGCCCTGTTGGATGTCGTCACCTCTGCCAACGTCGCCTGTGGCGCGCATGCGGGCGACTGGGATGTAATGGCCCGGACGATGGCCCGCGCCCGCGACCGGAACGTGGGGATCGGGGCGCATCCCGGATTCCCTGATCTCCAGGGGTTCGGGCGCCGACGCATGGCGCTCGGCGGCGAGAGCCTCGCGAATCTCGTGATCTGGCAGTTCGGTGCCGCCCGCGGGATGGCTTCGTCGCTTGGCACCGAAATCCGGCATTTCAAGCTGCACGGGGCACTGGCGAACATGGCGTCCGAGGATGCCACGCTCGCCCGGACGGCTTATGAAGCGGCGCTGAGGGTCGATCCCGATGTCATCCTTCTGGTGCTCGCGGGCACGGCGCAGGAGACGGTTGCCCGCGATCTCGGCGCCGCCTGGGCGGGAGAGATCTTCGCGGATCGCGGCTACGAGGACGATGCGACGCTGGTCGCCCGGGGCTCTCCGGGGGCGATGATCCACGATCCGGAAGAGGCCGCGTCCCGGATGGTGCGGTTCGTCCAAGCGGGGTGCATCGTGGCGCGATCCGGCAGGAAGATTCCGGCCGCATGCGATTCCATTTGCCTGCATGGCGACGGACCGGAAGCGGTTGCCATCGCCCGCGCGGTGCGTGCTGCCCTCCAGGGCGCGGGGATCGAGCTGACCGCGATGCGAGGGCGGCGGGACTAAGGGCCCCCCGGGGCTCTGCCCCGGACCCCGGAATATTTGTGGAGCAAAGAGGGGGCGGGGGCGGGCGGTTGATTACGGATCGGGGCGGTTCGATCACGGGGAGGGGAGGGCGGGCTGGGTCGGCGTGAGGGCGGTGCGGGGGGGCTGGAGAAGTGTGCGAATGCGCACCGGTATCCGGTCGATATCACGGTTTCGTTCGTTGTGGACGGGACAGATCGTCGCCATCTTCCTTGTCATCAGCAGGGCACACCGCCCCGCCGCTTTCCCACCGGGGCCACCGCGCCCTCATCGAAGGACAGACACCATGACCCGCATTCTCGCCACCGCCCTCCTCGCCGCTCTCGCCCTGACCGGCACCGCCTCCGCCCAGGTCGGCGCGGGTCCCGCCGCCGCCATCGCCCATTTCAACCAGGATGCCGACAGCCAGGACGGCCGCCGCCTGATCCGTGCAGGGACCGATGCGGTCTCCGTCTCCTCCCGGTCCGGCGCGCTGGGCGACGTGTTCGCGCGGTTCAATGCGGATCACGACGGACAGGACGATGTCCGCGGCCTCGACGGCGCCACGCTGGTGCAGGGCAGCCCCGCCCACGCCGCCGACATCTTCGCCCGCGTCCGCGCCGAAAGCGCCGGGGACGAATGAGCCCAGGCGCGCGGTCCCGTCAGGGGGCCGCGCGCACCACCAGTTCCGCGACCCGGGGGCCGAGCGCCTCCACGATGACCGCGACACCCGCCCGGACGTCGCCCGGGCGAGGATTGCTAAGTTCTAGCGGAGCCGGGGCGGTGCCTCGGGATCGCGGGACGGCCCTGTCGGTTCGAGCGTGGGCAGGTCGATGCGCAGGCCGTGCCGGGCGAGGGTCGCTGCCAACGGCTGGGCCGCCCGCAGAAACGTGACATCGAGGCCCCCGGCCTCCAATCCGGAGAAGACCAGTGCTTCGGAGACGGCGCGGGCAAGGTCCGGTTCGGATCCGGGCACGGCGTCGATGATTCCGAGAATGTGCGACCGCGCGCCGTCCCGGTATTCCACCCCTGCCAGATAGGCCGTCCGCGCGAGGCCCGCCGCAAGGGCCAGCTTGCCATCCAGGGCGGTAAGCAGGGCGGCGGGCAGATCGCCAGGCGGCATCACCCCCGCGATGGCGCGCTCTTCCTCCGCCGGGCCGTGGGCAAGCGTCTCCGAAAGCCACGCCATGGCGTCCGGTGCGAGCAACTGGGCGGACGGTGCGTCCTCGAGGTTGAGGCCGAGCCCGAGGCCGTCGGTGGCCAGCATACGCGCGAGCGCCCGCCCCGAAAGGGTAGCTGTCGGCGCGGCATCGGCCCCACCCACAAAAGCCGACAGCCGTTCGGGCAGGTCGAAGGCGAGCACGTATCGCGCGCCGTCCACCTCAAACAGACGGGGCGAAACCTCTCCGGCCGCCCCCGATCCGTTCAGCAGAAGGTGCAGCTCCGCCTCCGCCAACCGCTCGAAGAAGGCGAGCCGGTCGCCATCCGCACCCGTTCGTTCGGCGCAAACATGCGCCCGGTCGAGGGGAGTGCCGTTGGTGGCGATCATTGGCCGGTCCCTCCCTCCGCATGGCGATCGAGCGCTGTCGCCACCGCCCTGCGCAGGGCGGGCAGCACCTCGGCCTCGAACCAGGGATGCCGCTTCAGCCACGCGGTATTGCGCCAGGATGGATGGGGCAAGCAGAACACGCGCGGCGCGAGGGTTCTCCAGTCGCGAACCCGGTCCGTCACACGACCCGGGCCCAGATGCCAGCTTTGCGCATGGCCCCCGATCAGGAGGGTGACGGGCACGTCGCCAGTGTGGCCCAAGGCCGCCGACCGCCACGTGGCGGCGCAGATCCGTGGGGGCGGGATGTCGCCTCCGGCCGCGTCGTATCCCGGAAAGCAGAACCCCATCGGCACAATGGCGACATTCCTACGGTCCCAGAACGTCTCCTCGTCCAGGCCCATCCATGCGCGCAATCGAACGCCGGACGGGTCGTCGAACGGCTTGCCCGACAGGTGCGCGCGCATTCCCGGCGCCTGGCTTGCCACAAGGATGCGGGCGCCGGGCGCGAACCAGACGACGGGCGCGGGTGCATGGCCGGTGGCGGTGGCCGCGAACCGGTCCGAGCAGAGGCGGCAACTGGCGATCTCGTCGGTGACGGGCATGGGTCCAGAGGTAGCGGGAAGCTCGCGCGGTCAAGGCGAAATACCGGGTTTCGGGGGCCGTTGACACGCCGCGGAATGTCACTTACCTACCGCTCGCTAGCACTCCCCATAGGTGAGTGACAGCGCAGGGAAACTTAGCTGCAAAGAGGCTTACATGGCTTTCAAACCGCTGCACGACCGCGTTCTGGTTCGCCGCGTCGAATCCGACGAGAAGACCAAGGGCGGTCTGATCATCCCCGACACCGCCAAAGAGAAGCCCGCCGAAGGCGAGATCGTCTCCGTCGGAGAGGGCGCCCGCAAGGACAGCGGCGAACTGATCGCTCCCGGGGTTTCGGCCGGTGACAAGATCCTGTTCGGCAAATGGTCTGGCACCGAGGTCCAGGTCGATGGCGAAGAGCTGCTCATCATGAAGGAATCGGACATCCTCGGCATCATCACCTGATGGCCGGACGCCGCCGCTCGCGGCGCGTGAACGTCCCTTTCCATCCCTTTCAATATTCAGGAGAATAACATGGCCGCCAAGGACGTGAAATTCGACACCGACGCCCGCAATCGCATGCTGAAAGGCGTCAACACCCTCGCCAATGCCGTCAAGGTCACGCTCGGCCCCAAGGGCCGCAACGTGGTTCTGGACAAGTCGTTCGGCGCTCCCCGGATCACCAAGGACGGCGTTTCCGTCGCCAAGGAGATCGAGCTCGAGGACAAGTTCGAGAACATGGGCGCGCAGATGGTCAAGGAAGTGGCCCAGCGCACCAATGACGAAGCGGGCGACGGCACCACGACCGCCACCGTGCTGGCCCAGGCCATCGTCACCGAGGGTATGAAGTCCGTCGCCGCCGGCATGAACCCGATGGATCTCAAGCGCGGCATCGACCTTGCCACCGCGAGGGTCGTCGAGGCCATCAAGGCCGCCGCCCGTGACGTCTCCGACAGTGCCGAAGTCGCGCAGGTCGGCACCATCTCCGCCAATGGCGAAGCCGAGATCGGTCGTCAGATCGCCGACGCGATGCAGAAGGTCGGCAACGAGGGTGTCATCACCGTCGAGGAAAACAAGGGTCTGGAGACCGAGACCGACGTGGTCGAGGGCATGCAGTTCGACCGTGGCTACCTCAGCCCGTACTTCGTCACTAACCCGGACAAGATGACGGCCGAGCTGGAAGATGTGATGATCCTGCTGCACGAGAAGAAGCTCTCGTCGCTGCAGCCGATGGTTCCGCTGCTCGAGTCGGTGATCCAGTCGCAGAAGCCGCTGCTGATCATCGCCGAGGACGTCGAAGGCGAGGCTCTGGCCACATTGGTCGTCAACAAGCTGCGCGGGGGCCTCAAGATCGCCGCCGTCAAGGCGCCGGGCTTCGGCGACCGTCGCAAGGCCATGCTCCAGGATATCGCGATCCTTACGGGCGGTCAGGTGATCTCCGACGATCTCGGCATGAAGCTCGAGAACGTTACCATCGACATGCTGGGTTCGTCCAAGCGGGTCTCGATCACGAAGGACAACACCACCCTCGTGGACGGTGCCGGTGACAAGGCTGAGATCGAGGCGCGCGTCGCCCAGATCCGCGGTCAGATCGAGGAAACCACGTCCGACTACGACCGTGAGAAGCTGCAGGAACGTGTGGCCAAACTCGCCGGTGGCGTTGCCGTCATCCGTGTCGGTGGCATGACCGAGGTCGAGGTCAAGGAGCGCAAGGACCGCGTCGACGACGCGCTCAACGCGACCCGCGCGGCCGTGCAGGAGGGGATCGTCGTCGGCGGCGGTGTCGCTCTGGTGCAGGCGGGCAAGACACTCGCGGGCATGACCGGCGAGAACAACGACCAGACCGTGGGCATCTCGATCGTACGCAAGGCGCTTGAAGCGCCGCTGCGGCAGATCGCGGAGAACTCGGGCGTGGACGGTTCGGTCGTCGCGGGCAAAATCCGCGAGAGCGACGATCCCAAGTTCGGGTTCAACGCCCAGACCGAAGAATATGGCGACATGTTCAAGTTCGGCGTGATCGACCCGGCCAAGGTGGTGCGTCATGCGCTGCAGGATGCAGCGTCCATCGCGGGCCTGCTCATCACGACCGAAGCCATGGTCGCCGACAAGCCCGAGAAGCCGGGCTCCGGTGGCGGCGGCGGCGGCATGCCCGACATGGGCGGCATGGGCGGCATGATGTAAACAGCCGGACGGCGTTCATCGCCGGACCGTGCCAAAGCGCAAAGGGCCCCTCGGGGCCCTTTGTCGTTACCGTCCCGCGATCCGGGTCGGACCGCGCCCGGTGACGGCTCCGATCATCCCATCCGGCATCCAGCCTGTCGTCGCGAAGCGCACCGACCACCCATCGGCACTCCGTATCGCCGGATGCCATTTCGGTCAGGCGTGGCTTGCCGGACAGGGGCGCAGCCGCTAGCACGGTCGGACTGGCAAATCGGGGGCTGCTGAATGTACCGTGTCTGGAACTTCGTCACGAATTATTCGGTGCTTCTGATCGTCGGCGCGGCACTGGCGCTCATCTGGGCCAATACGGACGCCCATTCATACCATCTGTTCGTCGAGTACCCTCTCTGGTTCAACGATCTGATCGGATACGATCTTCACCATTGGGAAGTGGTGCTGGGCGAAGACGCCGAACTCTACGGCCATGCTGAGACGGCCAAGGTCCTGACCACCCATTATCTCGTGAACGACATCCTCATGGCCTTCTTCTTCGCCATCGCTGGCAAGGAGGTCTGGGAGGCCGTCATTCTCAAGAACGGCAGTCTGCGCGGAAAGAAGGCCGCGACTCCGCTGATCGCGACGCTGGGCGGCATGATCGGGCCGATCAGCGTCTATCTGGGCCTTGCCTACATCCTCGGACCGGCGAAGTTCGGGGCGGTGGCGAATGGCTGGGCCATTCCGACCGCCACCGATATCGCGTTCAGCTATCTGGTCGGCCGGATCGTGTTCGGCGCGGGCCATCCCGCCGTGCGATTCCTGTTGCTGCTGGCGATCGCGGACGATGCCGCGGGCCTCATCATCCTCGCCATCTTCTACCCGGAGGGGGAGCTGGCGCCGGTCTGGTTGCTTCTGTCCTTGGCCGCGGCGGTGGGGGTATTCGTCCTGTTCAACTGGCTCCCGCGCAAGATGGATCGGGGCGATCAACTCCGTCCGAAGTCGACCTGGGTGCGACAGAACCTGTCATGGTGGCCCTACCTAATCGCCGGCGCGCTGTCGTGGTTCGGCTTCGCGCAATCGGGCCTGCATCCGGCGTTGGGTCTCCTGCCGATCGTGCCGACCTTGCCCCATGCCGACCGCGCTTTCGGACTGTTTGCCGAGGCCGAGCAATATCTCAGTGACCTACTGAACCACACCGAACACCTGCTCAAACACCCGGTGGAGATCGTGCTGTTCTTCTTCGGTTTGATGAATGCGGGCGTGGAGTTTTCCGCGATTTCGGAGCCGACCTGGCTCGTTCTCGCCGGCCTCGTTATCGGCAAACCCCTTGGCATCCTGCTCTTCGGCTATGTCGGCGCGCATACGCTGAAACTCGGCCTGCCTGCGGGGATGCGGACGGTGGACCTCTTCGTCGTGGGATGCGTGGCCGCGATCGGCTTCACGGTCTCGCTCTTCGTGGCCTCCGTCGCGTTCGATCCCGGCCCGGTGCAGGACGCGGCCAAGATGGGCGCCCTGCTCAGCTTTTTCGCGGCCGGAATATCGCTCGCCGCGGGCAAGCTGACCCGGGTGCAGAAGATCGAGGGCTAGGCACGGCCCCGCCCTGTCCGGTCATCCCGCTTGCAACCGACGCCGCGCCCGGTAGTTGAGACGCGACTGAATTCGCCCGAGGACTATTCATGAAGCCGCACGCAACCGTCACGCCGAACACCTGGGAATTTCTTCGCGACCCGATGATCGCGCCGACCGGCTTCCGCGAATACGACGCACGCTGGAAATACCCGGAGGAGATCAACCTTCCGGGGATCACCGCCCTCGGCCTCGGCCTCGGGACCCAGATGCACGCGCGGGGAATCGAGCCGCGGATCGCGGTGGCCAACGATTACCGGGACTATTCCCTCGCCATCAAGAACGCCCTTATCCTCGGGCTGACGCAGGCCGGGATCCATGTTCAGGACATCGGTCCGGCTGTCAGCCCCATGGCCTATTTCGCGCAGTTCCACCTCGACGCCCCTGCGGTCGCCATGGTCACGGCCAGCCATAATCCGAACGGCTGGACCGGCGTGAAGATGGGGTTCGAGCGGCCGCTCACCCATGGGCCGGACGAGATGTCGGAACTGAAGGGCATTGTTCTTGAAGGCCGCGGCGAGGCGCGGGACGGCGGCAAGTGGGAATTCGTGGATGGCGTGATGGATGCCTATCTCGACGATCTCGTCGGCGATTTCAAAATGTCGCGCAAGCTCAAGGTCGTCTGCGCCACGGGCAACGGCTCCTCCTCCGCCTTCGCGCCCATCGTGCTGGAACGGATCGGTGTGGAGGTCGTCCCGAGCCATAACGAGCTCGACTACACTTTCCCGAACTACAATCCGAACCCTGAAGACATGAAGATGCTGCACGACATGGCCGACAGCGTCCGGTCGTCGGGCGCGGATCTGGCGCTCGGCTTCGATGGCGATGGTGACCGCTGCGGCGTGGTGGATGATGAGGGGGAGGAGATCTTCGCCGATATCGTGGGCGTTATCATGGCGCGCGACCTGTCCGCCCTGCATCCCGGGGCGACCTTCGTGGCGGATGTGAAATCCACCGGCCTTTTCGCATCGGATCCGGTCCTCAAGGAGAACGGGGCCAAGGCGGATTACTGGAAGACCGGGCACAGCCATATGAAACGTCGCGTCCACGAGCTGGGCGCGCTGGCAGGGTTCGAGAAGTCCGGGCACTACTTCCTCGCCGAGCCGATCGGACGTGGCTACGACGACGGACAACGGGTTGCGGTGGAGATCTGCAAGCTGCTCGACCGCAACCCGGACAAGTCCATGTCCGACCTGCGCAAAGCATTGCCGACGGTCTACAACACGCCGACCCTGTCGCCCCATTGCCCGGACACCGAGAAATACGACACGTTGCGGCGCATCGTCGATCGCCTCGTTCCGATGAAGGGGGAGGGCAGTCTCGGCGGCCAGCGGATCGTGGATATCGTCACCGTTAACGGCGCCCGCGTCATGCTGGAGAACGGTGGCTGGGGCCTCGTCCGCGCCTCGTCCAACACGCCGAACCTCGTCGTGGTCTGCGAGAGCCCGGCATCCAAAGACGAGCTGCGCGCCATCTTCGACGACCTCGATGCGATCATCCGGGAGGAACCGAACGTCGGTGAATACGACCAGACGTTCTGACGCGATGCGCCTCGTCCTCGCCTTCCTCGCGGCGCTCTGCCTGACGTTTCCCGTCGCCGCGCAGGAAGCCCCGCCGGGACAGCCGTCGGGGACCATCTCGATCGACGAGGGCGCGGGAGGGGACGTGGCCATCGAACGCCGGATCGAGGGAATAATCGGCGCGCTCGACGGCTACGAGGGGGTCGGGGTCGATGTCCGCGAGGGGATCGTGACCTTCACCGGCGAAGTACTCGACGGAGAAGCGATCCCAAGACTGGACGAACTGGCCGCACGGGTGGACGGCGTCGTCGCCATCGAGAACGAAGTGGTCGAAAGCACGGATGTCGTCCGGCGTCTCGATCCGGTGGTGGACCGGTTCCAGGATCGTCTGGTCGGTTTCGTGGCCTACCTTCCCCTCCTGCTCATCGCGGTCCTCGCGGGCGCACTGGTGATCGCGGCGGGGTTCGCGCTGGCGCGGTGGGACCGGCCATGGCGACGCCTCGCGCCGAACGCCTTCATTGCCGAAATCTACCGCGTCATACTGCGGCTCGTTTTCGTCATGGCGGGCGTGGTCGTCGCACTCGACATCCTGAATGCGACCGCCGTGCTGACCGGCCTTCTGGGTGCGGCGGGCATCGTCGGGCTCGCCGTCGGCTTTGCCGTGCGGGACACGGTTGAGAACTTCATCGCCAGCGTCATGCTCTCCCTCCGGCAGCCGTTCCGCCCGAACGATTTCGTGGATATCGAGGGCAATATCGGCACCGTCATCCGCCTGACCAGCCGGGCGACGATCCTGCTGGATCCGGACGGCAACCACCTGCGTCTGCCGAACTTCTTCGTCTTCAAGGCCAAGATCCTGAACTTCACCCGCAACCCCAAACGGCGGTTCGGATTCGGGCTCGGCATCGACCCGAACGACGATCTGGCCGAGGCGCGGCGGATTGGGGTGGATACGTTGAGCGGCTTGGATTTCGTTCTCGCCGATCCGCCGCCGCAGGCCTGGGTAACCGAGGCGGGGGATTCGACCGTCACGATGGAGTTCTTCGGCTGGGTCGAACAGAACCAGACGGATTTCATGATCGCGCGCGGCGAGGCCCTGCGTATCGTGATGAAGACGCTGACCCGCGCGGGGATTGGCCTGCCCGAACCGACCTATCGCCTCAACCTTACGGGCGGCGCGCTTCCGGTGCTGGACCTGCCGGACGGGCGCAATCGGGCGGAGGGGATCGTCATCTCGGAGGACGAGGCGGCTCCGGCGCCGAAGGCGCATGACCCCGAAGACGTGGCCGCGACCCCGACCATCGCACGCATGGTCGACGCGGAACGGCAGCAGCCGGGGCAGGACGACCTTCTGAGCCGCTCGGCGCCTGAGGAGTGAGCCCGGATGGCCCGGTGATCACCCAGGATCGCCTTCCGCACACGCCCTGGTCCGATCCGGCTCTGTCCCGAATGCCGGGGATGCGACCGGTGGATGGGTCGTGGATCATCGTGGACGAAGTCTATGCCGCGCAGATGACGGAGCGTGCCCGGCTTCTGCGCGAGCGGCGCGGGGACGTGCTGTGCGCGCTGCCGCAATCGGAGGCGGTGCAAGCGGAAGTGCTGGAGGTCGTGCTCGCCGGATTGCCGCAGGAATTCGCGCGGGACGGACCGACGGTGCTTCGGCCGGACGGTGCATGCGTGACGCTGGATGGCGCGCCTTTGGAAGTGGCCGCGCGGCTGGTGCAGGAGGACCTCCTGATCCTGGAGCGGCGGCAGGTGGGTCACGTCTTGACCGCCGGCCTGCTGTGCTTCCCCGCGTCGTGGACTCTTGCCGAGAAAATCGGGCATCCGCTGGATCGCATTCATGCGCCGGTGCCGGATTATGACGCGGACCTTGCCGCGCGGGTGCAACGCCTGTTCGACCGGATACCGCCGGGGCGCGCCATGTGGCGGGCGAACGCGCTCGGCTACGCCGATGCCGCCCTCCATCAGCCGCGGCGAGAGATCGATCGACGCGCCGAACCCTGCGAGGTGCGCTACCTGCGGTCGGAGCGGCAGACGGTTCTGCGTTTGCCTCGGACGGGCGCGATCCTGTTCGCGGTACATAGCTGGGTCGTGCCGCTGGATCGGCTCAGTGCGGCGCAGCGGGAGGGCTGTCCGATCACATAGAAAAGCTGGCGCGAGTTCGGAGATTCAGGGCGCGGCGAAGTGCTTCGACAGTTTGAGCCCCTGACCCTGATAGTTGGACGCGATCCCCTGACCGTAGAGCTGGACGGGTACTTCCGACATGGCTTCGTAAACGAGCCGCCCCACGACCTGACCGTCCTCCAGAACGAACGGCGCTTCGTGGCATCGCACTTCGAGGACGCCCCGCGCAGGCGTACCATGCCCGAAGCCCGGATCGAAGAAGCCCGCGTAATGGACGCGAAACTCGCCCACCATGGCGAGATAGGGTGCCATCTCCGCGGCATGGGTCGGTGGGATACTGACGGCCTCCCGGCTGACCAGGATGTAGAACGCACCGGGGTCGAGGATGATGCGCCGTTGATCCGTCCGGATGGCCTCCCAGAAATCGTGCGGCGCATAATGCCCGATCCTGTCGAGATCGATGACGCCGGTATGGGGCTTGGCCCGCCAGCCGACCAGATCGTCGGGCCCGGGCGCCAGATCGACGGAAAAGCCGAGGCCGTCGGCGATCATCGCATCGCCCGTTACCAGCGGGTTCGCGGAGTGAAGCGCGCGGAGAGCGGTATCGTCCAGCACGGCGTCGCCCGCGCGGAACCGGATCTGGTTCAGGCGCATGCCGGGGCGGACGAGAACGGAGAAGCTGCGCGGACAGATCTCCGCGTAGAGCGGACCGCGATACCCGGGGGCGACGCGGTCGAACTCGACGCCGCAATCGGTCACTGTTCGGGTCAGCAGGTCGAGGCGCCCGGTGGAGGATTTCGCGTTCGCCACCGCCGAGAGGCCGTGGGGCAGGGCGAGGCGTTCCTGTAATGGAACGAGATACACCGCACCCTTTTCGAGCACCGCCCCGGGAGTGAGGTCGATCCGGTGCATCTCGAACTCGGGCAGGCGCTCGGCGAGGGTCCGATCCGCTCCCGGCAGGAACGAGGCGCGGACACGGTAGGCTACGTCACCCAGCCGGAGATCGAGGCTCGCGGGCTGAACCTGTCCGGCCACGAGGGACGGAGCCGAGATGGAGCCGTCGTCCACGAGCGCCGCGATCTGCTGGCTGGCGAGAACGCCTGTGGAAAGGTCGGGCCGGTTGGTGGCCACGTGCTCGGGAGGATGGATCATGCGGGGCCTCCGTCAGATGCGAAACGCCCCGCCCCGGCCGGGGAGAGGCGCTGCGATCTTGGTCGGGCTAGCAGGACTCGAACCTGCGACCTTCCGTCCCCCAGACGGACGCGCTACCAGACTGCGCCATAGCCCGACTTGGGGGTCTTCATAGGGCTTTCGGCCCGGCGCGCAAGCCGGAAAGCGGGCGTCCGGGATCAGGGTGCGTGCCCCTCGTCGAGGTCCTCGCGGATCTCGTCCGCAAGGGCGCGATAGCGGCGGATCACCCTGCGGAGGCGCATTTTCTGACCGGGGGCGACGCCGGGAGCGGCGCGCGCGAGCAGGAGCGCGTCGAGGGCCGGCGTTCGGCTCGGCGCCGCCGCGACAGGCATCTGCGGAGCAGGGATGGAGGGCGTCGGTGCAGTTATGGGCGATGTTGCGGTTTCCGGCACGGGGGCGGCCAATTCCGGCGCCGGAACCTCGTCCGCGGGCGGCGGTGCGCTCGTCGGCAAGTCCACAGGCGCGGGATCCGTGGAAGGCTCGGGCTGCGGAACTTCGGAGGGCGTATCGAGCGGCTCGGAATCCGGAGCGGAAACGATCAGGTCGGGATCGTCCGACGGAGCGTCCGGCAGGTCGGCCGGATCGTCCATCGGGTCCTCATTATCCGTCGGGCGGGCGGGCGTCTGAGGTTCGGAGCGGTCGCGGCCGGGCGCCGTCTCCAACAGGTCCGCATGGGGGGCGTCCGGCTGATCGGGCAGCGTCTCCTCCAGGGGGGTCGCAGGGTCCTTGGCGATGGCGGGTCGGGACGTCTCGGACGTGTCCGATTCCGAAGCTTCGGGCGCCTCGAACGGAACGACCCGGGCACCCTCGTCCTCCGCACCGCTGCGAATGACGCGGCGGGTGCGGGACGGTGTCCCTTCGAGCATGTCGAGTTCGGGCGACAGGGCCATCACCGGCTCCGTCCCGTCATCGTCGATCTTCTGGCTGACGCCGCGGATCGTGAGACCTTGGTCGTGCAGAAGGACCTTTATGCCTCCCAGAAGCCGCATGTCGTCGGGCCGGTAATAACGCCGCCCGCCCGCGCCCTTCACCGGCGCGATGTCGTTGAACTTGCTTTCCCAGAAACGCAGGACGTGAGTCGGCACGCCGAGCCAGTCCGCAACCTCGCGGATGGTCCGGAACGCGCCGTCTGATTTCTCGGGGCTGCGCGCCAATGTCAGGCCTTGTTGCCGTTCGCGACGCGGTCCTTCATCAAATGGGACGGACGGAAGGTCAGGACGCGGCGCGGCGGAATGGGCGCCTCTTCCCCGGTCTTCGGATTGCGGCCGATACGGGCCGTCTTGTCTCGGGTAGAGAAGGTGCCGAAGCTGGAGACCTTGACCTGCTCGCCCTCCACGAGGGCGTCCGAGATGTGCTGAAGCACGGAGGATACGAGCGCGGAACTCTCGTTTCGACTGAGGCCGACTTCGCGAAAGACGGCTTCACTGAGATCCATGCGGGTTAGAGTCTTTCCGGTCATCAGCCTCTCCTGGGCATTGGGGTTCGGGTCCGCACGAACGGCAGCTTCGCCGCAGGGCAAAGGCAAGTCAACACGCGGGCTTAGAAGATGACGTTCACGGCGGGCTTCCCGCGGACGCGCGGGCGAGGCCGTGCCGGACAGCTACCAGCGCAGGACGACGGCGCCCCAGGCGAGGCCGCCGCCTATCGCTTCCGTTACGGTGAGGTCGCCGCGGCGCAGATCGCCCCGCTCGGATGCCACGGACATCGCTAGCGGAATCGACGCGGCGGACGTGTTGCCATGATCGGCGACTGTGATAACGACCTTTTCCATCGGCACGTTCAGCTTGGCCGCGGTGCGGGTGATGATACGGATATTCGCCTGATGCGGGACGACGCGGTCGATATCCCCGATGGTCACCCCGGCGCGGGCGAGAACAGCGAGAGTCGACTGGGCCAGTTTCTCCACCGCATGACGGAACACTTCCTTGCCCGCCATCGTCAGATGTCCGACGGTTCCGGTGGACGACACGCCGCCTGATACCCGCAGGATGTCGCCGAAACGGCCATCGCTGTGCAGGTCGGTGGCGAGGATGCCGCGATCGGCGCACGTACCGGCGCCTTCCGTCCCTTCGAGCACGAGCGCGCCTGCGCCGTCGCCGAACAGGACGCAGGTGCCGCGATCCTCCCAATCGAGGATGCGGCTGAACGTCTCCGCCCCTATGACGAGGACCCGCTCCGCCTGTCCGGACACGATCAGGGCGTTTGCATTGGCGAGGGCATAGACGAAGCCCGCGCAGACGGCCTGGATGTCGAAAGCGAAACCGCGGGTCATGCCCAGACCCGCCTGCACGATGGTGGCGGTGGCGGGAAAGGTGAGGTCGGGCGTCGACGTTGCCACGATGATCGCATCCACGTCATCGGGTTCCAGACCGGCATCGGCGAGGGCCGCGCTGGCCGCCCGGATCGCGAGGTCGGAGGTCGTCTGACCCTCCGCCGCGAAATGCCGCCGCTCGATCCCCGAACGGGACCGGATCCAATCGTCCGACGTTTCGAGGAACGTCGTGAACCAGTCGTTCTCTACGACCCGTTCCGGAAGGTAGTGACCCACGCCGCGCACGGCCGCGCGGATCACGCCCCGTCCTCCAGCTTGCGGGTGGCGGCGGCGACGCGGGCACGTAGCCGTTCGGAAAAGCCGGATTTCGACAGCTCCCATGCCAGTTCGACCGCGGCGGCGATGCCGGTCTCGTCCGCCGATCCGTGCGATTTGACGACAGTGCCGTTCAGGCCGAGGAAGACGCCGCCATTAACCCGCCGGGGGTCGATCCGTTTGGAGAGGCGCTTGAGCGACGTCATCGCGAGCAGAGCCGCAACCTTGGAGAGCGGCGTTGCCCGGAATGCCTCGGCCAGCATGTCGCGGACAAAGCGCGCGGTACCCTCGCCGGTCTTGAGGGCCACGTTGCCTGTGAAGCCGTCCGTCACGATCACATCGGCCCGGTCGCCCGGAATATCGCCGCCTTCGACGAAGCCGACGAAATCGTAGCCGCTTTCCTCCGCGTTCGCCTCGATCAGGTCGTGGGCTTCCTTCAGCTCGGTTCGGCCCTTGTTTTCCTCTGTCCCGACATTCAGCAGCCCGACCCGCGGGCGGTCGAGACCGAGACCGTTGCGGGCATAGGACATCCCCATCAACGCGAACTGCCCGAGGTCATTCGCATCGGCCCGGATATCGGCTCCGACATCGAGCATGACGTTGAACCCCGCGGCGCTTCGCGACGGCCAGAGGATCGCGATGGCGGGCCGGTTCACGCCCGGCAGCTTGCGTAGTCGTACCATCGACACGGCCATCAGCGCGCCGGTATTGCCGCAGCTTACGCAGACATCAGCTTCGCCCGAGCGCACGGATTCCACCGCCGACCACATGGAGGTGTCCTTGCCGTGCCGCATGACCTGCGCGGGCTTGTCGTCCATGGTGACGACATCGTCGGCATGGCGGATGGTGCAATGATCCGAAAGTCCGCGGCGCTTGGCGATCAGCGTCTCGAGCGTCGCGCGATTGCCGTGGATGACGAAGCGCATGGCCGGGGTGCGGCGCACGGCGACGGCCAGTCCGGCCACGACCGCTTCGGGTCCGAGGTCGCCGCCCATTGCGTCGATGGACAGGATGCCGCTGGCGTCCGGTCGGTGGGTTGCGTCGTCGTCATCCGACATGGACGCGGCCCCCGTTCACTCGGTCGCGAGAGCCCAAGGCTCAGGCGACGTCGTCGTCCAGTTCCACCGCATCGGCCGCGATGACCTCGCGGTCGGCGTAATGGCCACAGGCACCGCAAACGTGATGCGGGCGCTTCAGCTCGCCGCAGTTCGGGCATTCGGCCGGATTGCCGGGCCGCAGGAAATCGTGGCTGCGGCGATTGTTGCGGCGGGAGGGGGTGACCTTATTCTGCGGAACGGCCATGTCTCAACCTCGGGTCTGTCGGAGGACGCGCGGCGGGGCCCTCGGTGTCATGCAAATCTTGCGACGGTCCCTATTGCGTTAACGAACGCGGGTCCAGCGCTTTACGGCGGAACGGGCCTGATACCGCGATTCCCCGCGGATGCAAGGGGAACCCGGGGGATAGGGTCCCCGGGCTGTGGGCTCTCGATTTCGTGAGGCGCCGCGGTGAACCAATCGGGCGGTCACACCGTTCCGCTTCAAGAAGGTCGCCGAGCATCGCGGCCAAAGCATCGTCCCATCCCATGAAGGCGCCGCCATGATCCGCACCGCACTCGCTACAATAGCCATTCTGGCCGTCACTCTCGGATTGGGTTTTGCCAGCGACGCGGTTCTGGCAGGACAAGATAAAATGTCGCCAGATATGGTCGCGTCGGTCCCGCCGGACTGATCCCGGCGCTTAATCCTTTCCTTCCATCCGGGCCTTCAGGGCGGCCAGGGCGGCGAAGGGTTTGACCTTCTCGTCCGTTTCCAGTGGGGCAGCACCGGGCGGTGCGGCGTTCAGGTCGATGTCTTCCGCCCCCTCGACGCGCGGAAAGGCCGGAATCGCGAGCGCCAGCACTTCTTCCAAGAGGTCGCCGAGATTAAGGATAGCGGGAAGCGGCTCGATATTCTCGTCCGCCTCCATCTCTACTTCCTCTTCATCGGGCACCACGTAATCGGACGCATAGCGCCGGGTCACGTCCTCCTCGATCCGTGTGGTCACCGGATCGGTGGTGACACGACACGGCTGCACCGCCGTGGCACCCAGATGACCGGCAAAGGTCCAGTCGCGTCCGGGGCCGGGCGTCAACGTGCCGTCGAGCCGGACCTTGCGGAATTCATCCACGTCCAGCCGGTCTGCCAACGCTTCGAGTTGCCCCTGGTCGGGGACGAGCCGCACCGGCGTCGGCTTGCGCTGCGGCAGGTCGGCGAGGCGCAGGGGATGGGACAGAACGGGCTTCATCGACATCTCCGGGTCCGCGCCCCGATCCCGGGCCATTCTGATGCAGCCTTGATGGACCCAGCCGGGGCGGTTAAGCCATAAGGCGAAAACACGTCCTCCCGCAACGGGGGGCAATCCGGCACGGTTGGGGCGGCAGGCGCATGAGACGACATTCCGGGCGCATATCCCGCATAGGGGCAATCTTGATTCTCGCCATCGGCCTGTCGGCCTGCGGCGCGACCTTCCGCAACTATGGCTATGTGCCCGACGATGTGGACCTGCAATCGCTGAACGTGGGCGTGGATACCCGCGACTCGGTCGAGGCGGCGGTGGGCCGCCCGTCCGCGTCGGGCATGCTGCGAGACGATGCGTGGTACTATGTGCAGAGCCGGGTGCGCAATTTTGCCTGGCGCGCGCCCGAGACCATCAACCGGGAACTGGTGGCCATCAGCTTTTCCGAAAGCGGTCGGGTCACGAATATCGAACGCTTCGGGTTGGAGAAGGGGCGCGTCGTGCCGCTCTCGCGTCGCGTGACGGAAACGTCGATCCGCGAATTCGGCCTGATCCAGCAGATCTTCCGCAACTTCGGCCGGATCAATATCGGCGAGGCGCTGGCGAACGACGGCTGAATCTGACGCACAGCCCCATGGGCACGGAACTTCGTCCCCGAATGCAGGCTTTGATGGACCACGGGCCGGGTCCGAAACGACAATAGCGGAGATGGCCCCGGGACACGCAGTCTAGGCTGTTGCGGTCAGCATCACGCGATCCCGCGTGCAACCCATACCGCTCCCGCGAACCACTGCCGGGCCCCAAGCCAGCCACGTTTGGCAAGACCCGGACAAGAGCGACGGCAGACCGCGATTAACCCTTCGCCTCGAAATCCAGCGCGACGCCGTTGATGCAGTAGCGCAGGCTCGTCGGTTTTGGCCCGTCAGGAAAGACGTGGCCGAGATGGCCGTCGCAGCGCGCGCAATGCACCTCCGTCCGTTTCATGAACCAGGAATTGTCCACGCTCTCGCCGACCCGGGCGCCGTCCACGCCGTCCACCGGCTGATAGAAGCTTGGCCAGCCGGTACCGCTCTCGAACTTATGCGCCTGATCGAACAGCGGTGCGCCGCAGCCGCGGCAGATATAGGTGCCCGCATCCTTCGGGAAATCCTCGTGCGAGCCCGCCCGTTCGGTTCCGTGCTTTCGCAGGACCTTGTAGGCCTCCGGGCCCAACTGCTCCTGCCATTCCGCGTCGGTCTTGACGACTTTCTCCGTCGTGTCCATCGGGCTTCCCTCTCGCTCGGTGCGGTGCGAACAAGGGAGATAGGCGCGACCCGGGGTGTCGCCAAGGGCGGAGTGCGGCATGGAGATCGAGGCGGGGCGCTGGCGGGTGCGTCTGACCGATGTGGCGGGGGCCCCGGCGGCCCTGGCCCTTCGGGCGCGGATCTTCCGGGGCGGGTCCTGCGACCGCGACGCCTTCGACGCCGATGCCCGTCACCTCGTGATCGTCGGAGAGGGCGGGGACGCCGTCGCCTGTGCCCGGCTCAGTGTCCAGGTCGGGGACGCCGTCAATCGCGGTTACTCCGCCCGGTTCTATGATCTCTCCGCCTTCGCCCGCACCTTTCCCCGGGCGCTCGAGGTGGGGCGTATCGGTTTCGCGCCGGGACCCGCCGATCCCGACGTCCCGCGACTCGTGCTGGCCGCCGTCGCCCGGGTGGTGGAGGAGGAGCGGGTAACGGCCCTGCATGGCTGCACGTCCTTTCCGTTGGCCGATGCCTGCCTCGGCGGGCTCGCGCGCCATGTCGCGCCGTCCGACTGGGCCCCGACCCGGATCGCGCCCGAGACGCGTGCCCTGTCCGGTCCGGACGGATCGCTGCCGCCACTCCTGCGCTCGTATCTGAGCCTCGGCGCGCGTGTGTCGGATCATGCGGTGGTCGACCGCGATCTGGGCACGGTCCATGTCCATACCGCGTTGCCGGTCGCGGACATTCCGCGGGGTCGCGCGCGCCTTCTGTCGGGGATGCTGGCACCGGTCTGATTGACCCCGGCGGGGCGGCCCGATAGCTGCCGCGCCATGGCACGCGCACCCCTTCTCCAGCTCTCCGACATCTCCCTCACCTTCGGGGGGGCGCCGATCTTCGCCGACCTTTCCCTCGTTGTGCAGCCGGGCGACCGCATCGCGCTGGTCGGGCGCAATGGCTCGGGGAAATCCACCTTGATGAAGGTGATGGCAGGCTCGGTGGAGGTGGACGCGGGCGCGCGCACGCTCTCGCCCGGGACGTCCGTGGGGTATATGGAGCAGGAGCCGGACCTTTCGGGCTTCGCGACCCTCGGGGATTACGCGGTCTCCGGGTTGGACGTCGCGGAGGAATGGCGTGTTGCTGCCGCGGCGGAGGGTCTGAAGCTTCCGCTCGACGCGGATCCTGCGTTGGCATCCGGCGGGGAGCTACGGCGCGCGGCGCTCGCCAAGCTGCTGGCCGAGGCGCCGGAAATGATGCTGCTGGACGAGCCGACGAACCACCTCGACATCGAAGCCATCGCCTGGCTGGAGGAGGAGCTGCGCACGACGCGCACGGCCTATGTCCTCATCTCCCACGATCGCGCTTTTCTGACCGCGCTGACCCGGGCGACGTTCTGGATCGATCGGGGCGCGGCGCGGCGACAGGAGAAGGGGTTCGAGGATTTCGAGGCCTGGCGCGACCGGGTCTGGGAGGAAGAGGATCAGGCGCGGCACAAGCTGGATCGCAAGATCAAGGCGGAGGCGCGCTGGGCCGTCGAGGGGATCTCCGCCCGTCGCAAGCGAAATCAGGGACGGGTCCGCGCGCTGGGCGAGCTTCGGGCCGAGCGGTCGGCGCAGATACGGCGCGCCGGAACGGCGGCACTGGAACTGGACAGCGGTCAGACGAGCGGGAAGCGCGTGATAGAGGCGCGCGGTCTTTCAAAGAGTTACGATGGGAAGCTCATCCTGTCGGACTTCGATATCCGCGTTCTGCGCGGGGACCGGCTGGCCTTCGTCGGGCCGAACGGTGTGGGCAAGACGACGGTGCTCAAGATGCTGCTGGGCGAGGTGGAACCGGATACGGGGACCGTGACGCTCGGCACCAATCTCGAGGTCGCGGTGTTCGACCAGGCGCGGGCGAAGCTGGACCCGGATGCGACGCTCTGGGACTCGCTCACGCTCGATCCGCTCCTCGGGGTTTCCGGGGCCTCGGATCAGGTGATGGTGCGGGGGGCGCCGCGGCATGTCGCAGGCTACCTCAAGGATTTCCTTTTCGACGACAAGCAGTTGAAGGCACCCGTGCGGTCGCTGTCCGGGGGTGAGAAGGCACGGTTGCTGCTGGCCCGGATCATGGCGCTGCCGAGCAACCTGCTGGTGCTGGACGAGCCCACGAACGACCTCGATATCGAGACGCTGGACCTGTTGCAGGACGTTCTGGGCGAGTATGACGGGACCGTCCTGCTGGTCAGTCACGACCGCGATTTTCTGGATCGGGTCGCCACACGGACGGTCGCGATGGAGGGGGACGGGCGTGCCGCGATCTATCCCGGTGGATGGTCCGATTACCGCAGCCAGAGGCCGGACTCCGCTTCTGTCGAACCAGCCGGGAAAAGCGTTCCCGTCAAATCCTTGAAAGCCGACGTTCAGGATTCGCAAACGGATGGTCTCACCTATGTCGAGCGGCACCGGCTGGGCGAGTTGCCCAAAGAGATCGCGCGGCTGGAGGCGGAAATCGGCAAACTTGAGACGCTGTTGTCGGACCCCGATCTGTTCACCCGGGAGCCGGCCAAGTTCCGGCTCGCGAGCGACGGTCTGACCGAGCGGCAGGGCCGGCTGGCGGCGGTCGAAGAGGAATGGCTGTCGCTGGAGGAGCGGGCCGAGGCGGGGTGACGAACGTCGTGACCCGCGTCGTGACATAGGTCGTGACATACGTCATGACGTTGATCCCCTCAGGTCAGGCGCAAATGCCCCAGACCTCCGCCCCCCGCCACGGCAGGACGACAGGTCGGGGGAAGGCGTCGGGGGACGCGACCGGCATCACCTGTCGCAGCAGGCGGTGCAGCCGCGACGTTCGCGCGCCCCGGGGATCGAGGGTGGCACAGCAGAGATATTCCTCCACCAGTACCGCCTGCTGTTCGTAGCCGAGTTCGAGGAAGCCGCGCGGGTCGTCGGGATCGAGCAGATAGGGATCGTCGATCGCGACCTGTTCGGCGATGGCGCGAACCGGGTGGTAACCGGTCAGCGCGCGGTTCTGCCATTGCCAGACATGGGTCATTTCGTGGGCGAGGAACATCGCGTCGCCCAGGTCGAGCGGATCGGCGGCGAGCGGGCGGGCGGCGATATCGGGGCGCAGCAGCAGGGTCTGGAAGAGGACCAGACCGCCGGTCCGTGCGGTGATCCGTCCCGTCTCCGGCGGAGAGATGCGCTCGCGGCAGGTGGTGCGTGGGCGCGCGTCGTAGGTGATCGGGAGCAGGCCGACGATCGGGGCGTCCACGACGCGCACCGGCGCGGTATCGAGGGTCGCGCCGTGTATCGGGGCGAGCAGGGCACGTTCGGGACCGGTGAGCGGACGCGTCGCGCAACCCGCGAGCAGGAGGGTGAGGAAAAGCGGGAGGGCGAGGCGCATCATGAAGCCGGACCGTTCGGGGATGCGGGATGTTACGACGGTCCGGTCCTGATGGGCGAGCATTAACGGAGACGAAAGGATTCTAACGATATGCCCGGTTCTGGCCGTATGCTCGGCCACATTCGGCCCAGGAATTGCGGCATGTCCCGCCGAATGCCTTTCACGATATCAGTGGTACAGACTATGAAGAACATCCTCCTCGCAGCCGGTGTCGCGATGGCGACCCTCTCCGGTGCCGCCGTTCAGGCGGCCACGATCTCCATCACGAGCTTCGACGGTTCCGGTTTCGCTGCCGCCACGGCGGGGGCCACGATCGAGGATTTCGAGAGCTACAGGTCGAAGAGATGGATCAGCAGCACCCGGACCGCGGTGGGCAGCTTTTCGTCGATGGGCGGCACGGGGTCGGGCTCCGTTTGCGGGAACAACAATGACGGGATCGCCCGCTGCAACGGGCTGGGTATCCAGATCGGGTCCGATTCGGGGCAGGGCAATCTGTGGCCCGCCTCCGGCATGACGGCCCTGTCGTCCAACGACACGTTCGGGATCATCTGGGACGTGTTTCTCGCCGGCAATGCGGCCTTCGACAGTGTCGTCTTCGGCCTGCGCGACGCGGCGGATGTGCGGGGCACGGTCTTCACCATCTCCGCGGGCGGCGAGACGCGGGAATTGCGCGCTCAGGCCGACAACAACGAGAAGCTGGTCAGGATCGATTTCGGCAGGAGCCTGACCAATGCGACCGTGCAGATGTTCAACACCAATGCCAAGGGCCGCATGAAGGCCAATGACGGCTTCACCATCGACGGCGCGGCCGTGAACGTGACGCCGGTTCCGTTGCCCGCGGGGATGGTGCTTCTGCTCGGGGGCGTGGCTGCTCTGGGCGCGATGCGGGCGCGGAAGAAGGCCGCCTGATCCAGCCGGGCAATCTTTTGTTAGGTCGGAGACACGGATGCCCCCGCATGGAGACGTGCGGGGTTTTTCGTGGGAACTTGGAAAAGCCTGACGGGACGCGACCCGGGAGCATTCGGAAGTGACGGGGTGAGAGAGACAGTCCGCCAAGGCGCGATGCGGGCCTCGGAATAGCCGGGGATCGCGGCGGGGTTAAGCGGATGGAGGCGCGGCGGGCGGGCCGCGGAGAACCCCCGCCGGACGGAACGGTCCGGCGGGGGCGGTCGATCAGGCCCTGGACTTGGCGCGGCGGCGCAGTGCAACGATTGCACCGATCCCGGCCAGCAGGAGCGGGGCACCGGCGGGCAGCGGAACGGGCGCGACTTCGGCACCCTTGAGCACGAAGTTCAGACGTCCGCCCGGGCTCGTGTTCCAGCCGTCGTCCTGCCAGGAGAAGGTCACCGTTCCCGCGAGGCTGGAAAGCGTGCCACCATCGAAGCTGAACACGCTCTCCTTGTATTCACCCAGGTTGGACGTCTGGGTGATGGCGGTGCCGAGGGCCGAGCCGTTCACCGACGCGATCGTCACCGCGGACGATGCGGAGGTGAAGAGCGACGCGTTTCCGTTGCTCCGGTTTTGCGCGTTGGTGCCGAGCAGGAAGGCGTTCCAGTTTCCGTTCAGCACGTCGTAGGACGCGATGGACGAACCGACCTGCATCGTGGCGACGTCGCCGTCATAGCTGAGCGTCCAGTCGTAGGACTGGCCGTTGACCCAGGTGAGGTCGGCGCCGTCGCCGGTGAAGGTCGCGCCGGTGCGGATGAACACGTCCTTGCCCCGGGTCTGACCGCCGACGAGGTTCTGGTCGACCTTGGTTTCCTGCGTGAACAGCTTGGCATCGTCCGGAATGGCGATTGCGGCGGATTTCAACGTGGCGGCCGAGGCGGTCGAGGCGGCGGCGGCGAGAATGGCGGCGGTGACGATCTTGGTGAACATAACATAACTCCCTTATTACAGGCGCGGATATGCGACCGGATCGCTTTTCGGACAAGGGGTTTTGAAGGGGGTCGGGAGGTTATTTAACGTAACGTTAATGCTGGTGTCCTGGTGGGGGACAGTGGGGCGGCTTTGGGAGGATTGTTGGGGGTTTGGGGGGCGGAAGCGTCGGCGAGGAGGGCGAGATCGAGGTTGGTATCCTAGGCTTGGGCTGGGGTTGCGAGGGTGACAAGCGCCAGGAAAACAATCCAGTGGATCGTTTTCAGCGAGGAACGGGCGGAGCCCCGGAGGCGGGTGGTCAGGCGGCGCATTGGGGGGTAGGGCGGCGCGGCGGTGTGGGTAGATGCGGCGGGTGTGCGGGGCGCGGCGCCCGGCGGGGGCGGCGGGGCAGCTAGCCGCTGTTTGGGGCGACGACTTTTTACCCGTCCTACGCTTTCTGTATTACTAATTTACCTTGAATCAGTTAGCGCAGTTTTCTGCCAAGCCATTTTTCCTTCGCCTCAATGAAACTGTGACCATCGGAAGATTCTTGAGATTTTGAGAATTTGCGAAAATTTCGAATATCGATTGAATATTCGAAAGGATCGACTGAAGATAGCTGAATATAAAAATATCCATTTAGTGCTGCAAATAACCCGCAAGAAGCAAATATTAAGCTTACTAAAAAAGGATAGCGCCAACAGGGTTGAATGGGCTCAGAAATCGAGCAGACCTTCATTAGGAAGTTGGGTTGACTAGCGGACGAATTACCTATTAAAAAAGCAAGTAGAACGAAAAGTATAATCGGTAGCATTTGGAAGCTGTTAGCAGAAGATTCTTTCTCTCTTATTGAGTTTTTCAAGTAGCTCTTTATCGTCAATATGTTTTGCAAATTTTCTTGCAACGTCAGTATTGATTTTTCTACGATTTGAAAACTTAAAGAACAATTTCGAGGCTCTCGTTCGCGTAAATGGCCAGCGAAGAGCAAGGTAAAGTGCCAAATTAAATGAAATAGCCAGAAGTATGAATGGGATCATCCAAATCAAGAAGCTGAGTGTGAAAATACACAATATATAAAAGATGTCCAATGATAGAATAGATGTTATATCTTGGATATCTATATAAGCGGGAGATTTCCCCCCTTTAAGGATAAAATACAAATCAATCGCAATAGCTGCTGTAGCTACGGTCAAACTAGGAGCGGTAAATTTCTTTGCTTGTTCAATGGGTTGCAATATTAAAAGTCCTCATACATCCAACTCCCCGGCAAACTTCGCATTCTCCGAGATATACTGAAACCGCATCTCCGGCCGTTTCCCCATCAGCCGTTCCACCAGATCCCCCGTCTCGCCGGGCGCGTCCTCGTCCACCGTGACGCGGATGAGTTTGCGGGAGGCGGGGTCCATGGTGGTTTCCTTGAGGTCCTTGGCGTCCATCTCGCCGAGGCCCTTGAAGCGGGAGACGTCGATCTTGCCTTTCCCACCGAGGCCCCTGGTCATCCATTCGTCGCGTTCGGCCTCGTCGATGCAATAGACGCGCCTGGCTCCCTGGGTCAGGCGGAAGAGGGGCGGGCAGGCGAGGTAGAGGTGGCCCGCGTCGATCATGGGCCGCATCTGGGAGAAGAAGAACGTCATCAGGAGGGCGGCGATATGGGCGCCGTCGACGTCCGCGTCGGTCATGATGATGACCTTGTCGTAGCGCAGGTCGTCGATGTTGAAGCGGGTGCCCATGGAGACGCCGAGGGCCTGGGACAGATCGGAGATTTCGGCGTTGGAGGTGAGCTTGGCGGAGGCGGCGCCGAGGACGTTGAGGATCTTGCCGCGCAAGGGGAGGAGGGCCTGGGTCTTGCGGTCGCGGGCCATCTTGGCGGAGCCGCCCGCGCTGTCGCCCTCCACGATGAAGAGTTCGGTGCCGTCGCGCGCGTTCTGGGAGCAGTCCACGAGCTTGCCGGGGAGGCGGAGCTTCTTGGTGGCGGATTTGCGGGCGGTTTCCTTTTCCTGCCGACGCTTGAGGCGTTCCTCGGCGCGCAGGATCAGGAAATCGAGGATGGCGCCGGCGGATTTGGTGTCGGAGGCCAGCCAGTTGTCGAAGCGGTCGCGGATGGCGGTCTCGACCAGGCGCGCGGCCTCGGTGGTGGCGAGGCGGTCCTTGGTCTGGCCGACGAACTCGGGTTCCGCGATGAAGCAGGAGACCAGCGCGCAGCCGCCGGTGACGAGGTCGTCACGGGTGATCTGGGCGGCCTTGCGGTTGGAGGCCAGCTCCCCGTAGGCCTTGATGCCCTTGAGGATGGCGGCCCAGAAGCCCTGCTCATGCGTGCCGCCTTCGGGGGTGGGAACGGTGTTGCAGTAGGACTGGATGAAGCCGTCGCGGGACGGGGTCCAGTTGATGGCCCACTCGACCTTGCCCGGCGTCTTGAAGCGTTCGGTGAAATCGACCGTTCCGGCGAAGGGGGCGTCGGCATAGGTGGCGGCGGGGCCGAGGGTTTCGGCGAGGTAGTCGGCGAGGCCGCCGGGGAAGTGGAAGCTGGCCTGGGTCGGGGTTTCGCCGTCGTCGATCTCGGACTTCCAGCGGATCTCGACACCGGAGAAGAGGTAGGCCTTGGACCGGATGGATTTGAACAGGCGGGCGGGTTTGAGGCGGTGGGAGCCGAAGATTTCGGGGTCCGGGTGAAAGGTGGTGGTGGTGCCCCGGCGGTTGGGGGCGGCGCCGATCTTCTCCACCGGGCCCTGGGGAATGCCGCGGGAGAAGCGCTGCTCCCACAGCTCGCGGTCGCGGGCGACCTGGACCGTCATGCTGTCGGAGAGGGCGTTGACGACGGAGGCGCCGACGCCGTGGAGGCCGCCGGATGTCTGGTAGGCCTTGCCGGAGAACTTGCCGCCCGCGTGGAGCGTGCAGAGGATCACCTCCAGCGCGGATTTGCCGGGGAACTTGGGGTGCGGGTCGACGGGGATGCCGCGGCCGTTGTCGCGCACGGTGCAGGAGCCGTCGGCGTGAAGCTCGACCTCGATGCGGTTGGCGTGGCCTGCGACGGCCTCGTCCATGGAATTGTCGAGGACCTCGGCGACGAGGTGATGCAGCGCCCGTTCGTCGGTGCCGCCGATATACATGCCGGGCCGCTTGCGGACCGGCTCCAGCCCCTCGAGCACCTCGATGGAGGAGGCATCGTAGGTCTGCGTCTCCGGCTGGCCGATGAGGTCGTCGGGCATCGTGCTGCTCTATCTTGTATGGGTGCGCTCAGGATACGCGAGATGCGGGGTGGTGGGAAGGGCGCCGGGACGGGGACGATGCGCCCGGGTCCGGATTGTTCGGTCGGTGGCGGAGGGGTGTCAGCGCGCGCGGGCGGCGTCGATGGCGGGCTGGATCGTGTCTTCGATGACGGATTTGGTGATCGGGCCGGCGAAACGCAGCATCACTGTGCCGTCGCCCGCGATCACGAAGGTCTCAGGGACGCCGTAGAGGCCCCAGTCGAGGCCGGTCCGTCCCGCGGCGTCCACCCCGATGGCGGCGAAGGGGTCGCCCAGCTCCGCCAGGAAGGCATCGGCATCGGGTATCTGATCCTTGTAGTTGACGCCGTAGACGGGGAGGTCGCGGGAGAGCGTCTCCAATTGCGGATGCTCGACCCGGCAGGGCACGCACCAGGAGGCCCAGAAGTTCACGAGCTTGACCTCTCCGTCGGCGAGGAGGTCCGCCGGGAGCGGGGCGCGCCCGGGAAGTTCGGTGACCGCGAGCGGCGGTGCGACCTGACCCACGAGGGTGGAGGGTAGGGCGTCCGGATCGTCGCGGAAGAGGCCCGAGAAGAAGAAGCCCCCGAGAAGCGCGAAGAGGGCGACGGGGACGAGGGCGAGCCACCTCATTCCTCCGCCTCCTCCAGCGCGCGCCGGGTGGCGCGGGCCGCGAGGACGGACTGAGCGATCAGGCCGAGGATCAGGATCGCGGTAAGGCCGTAGGCCAGCAGGATGTCGAACGCGTATTTCCCGAGGTCTATCATGCCCCGCGCCTCAGGCCATCCGCTCGCGCAGGGCGAGAGCGTGGAGGCGACGGCGACGGATTTCGGTCCGGGTGCGCAGCAGGACGAGGGCGACGAAGAGGGTGACGAACCCCGCGATGGAGACCACGAGCGGTTGCCAGAAGATGTCGGCGACGTTTTCCTCCGCGTCGAGGGAGAGGGACGCGCCCTGATGAAGTCCCTGGTTCCAGAACTGCGCGGCGTAGCGGGAGAGGACTGCGAAGACGGTGCCGACGAGGCAGAGGATCGAGGTGAGATCGGCGGCCTGATCCGAGGCCTCGATGGCCGACCAGAGCGCGATGTAGCCGAGGTAGAAGAGGCCGAGGATGAGGAACGACGTCAGGCGCGGATCCCATTCCCAATAGGTCCCCCACATGGGCTTGCCCCAGATCGCACCTGTCAGGAGCGCCACGACCGTCATCACCAGCCCGATCGGAGCTGCGGCACGCGCGGCCAGCGCGGAGACGTGGTGGCGGCGGATCAGCCAGATCAGGGAGGCCACCAGCATCATGAACCACGCGTTGATGGCGATGAAGGCGGAGGGGACATGGATGTAGATGATCTTGACCGAATGGCCCATGCGGAAGTCTTCGGGTGTGAAGAAGAACCCCCAGACGAGGCCGGTGCCACACAGGATCGTCGCGAGCCCCGCGGCCCATGGCAGGACGCGACCGGAAAAGGCCATGAAGCGGCGCGGATTTGCATAGTCCCAGATCGACATGGCCCGGGTTCTATGGGGGGCCGGGATGGGGGGCAAGCGCCGTCACCGAAGGTTGATGCGAAGTGCCGCAGCGGAGGCGAAGGGGAGGGCCGCGATGCAGCCGAGCGTGATCCCGGCCAGAAGGGCCAGCGGAGTCCCGACGGGCAGCCCCGCCGCCCCGCGCCGCACGACCTCCGCCCCGAAGACCAGGGTGGGGATGTAGAGCGGCAGAACGAGGAGGGAGAGCAGAAGGGAGCCGCGCTTGAGGCCGACGGTAAGGGCCGCGCCGAACGTGCCGAGCCAAGACAGGGCTGGGGTGCCGATCAGGAGCGACAGGGTGAGCCAGGGGAGCGCGGGCACCGGCAGGAACAGGAGGAGCGAGAGGGCAGGCGCGGCCAGAGTCAACGGCAGTCCCGTCGTGAGCCAGTGGGCGAGGGCCTTGACGGTGGCGACGCCTTCGAGCGGGAGGGGGGCGGTGGCGAGGAGGTCTAGCGAGCCGTCCTCCGCGTCGAGGGCGAACAGGCGGTCGAGGGAGAGGAGACAGGCGAGCAGTGCCCCGAGCCAGAGGATGCCCGGCGCGATGGGGGCCAGCAATGTCGGGCGCGGGCCGACGCCCAGCGGAACCAGCGTGGCGAGGATCAGGAAGAAGGCAAGTCCGAGGCCGAATCCGCCGCCGGCGCGGATGGCGAGGCGGAGATCGCGGAAGAGGAGCGCTAGCATCGGCGCGCCCGGACCGACGGGAGGAAGGGGCTCCGCCCCCCGTCCGGCGCGCCGGACGTCCCCCGAGGTATTTCCGGCAAGATGAGGGCCATTGACCGGTGGGGCATCATTCGACGGACCGTGCGAACGGGTCGGCTTCGCGAGCAGTGGCGGCGCGGGCGGCGAAAGCGGTCACATCGAGGGCCCGCGCCTCCGGCAGGCCGAGGTCGATATGGGTGGCGATCACCGCGATCCCGCCTGCGGCCAGATGGTCCGCGACCGCCCCGGCGAACCGCGCGACGTTCGCCGCGTCGAGCGAGACGGTCGGCTCGTCCAAGAGCCAGACGGGACGGCCGGTCAGGACCATGCGGGCGAGGGCGGTGCGGCGCTTCTGGCCCGCGGAGAGACCGGCGGCGCGGCGGGTCAGGAGCGGGTCGAGATCGAACGCCGCGACGGCTTTTGCCAGACCCCCGGCGCCGGTTCCGAAGGCGGCGGCCCAGAAGGACAGGTTTTCGGAGACCGTGAGCTGGGCCTTGAGTCCGTCGGCATGGGCGCCGTAGGCCATGGCGTCCTGAGCCGGGTCGATCTGCCCGCCGACCGGTGGGGACAGCCCCGCGAGGGTCCGCAGCAAGGTGGTCTTGCCCGCTCCGTTCGGTCCGCGAAGGATCAGGGCCTCCCCCGATGCCACGGCGAAGGAGACGTCCCGCAGCACGACCGCTTCGCCCCGTCGGCAGGACAAATCCTCGACACGCAGTTCCATGGCCAGAGGCATAGCGACGGGGCGGGCGGGGCGAAAGGCGCGTTGCGGGAAGAACGCCGATCCACGATCCCCCGGGGATCGAGGCAGGGCCATCCTGCAAATTGTATGCGATGGTATGCCGTCTCCCCTTGATCCGTCGCGGGCCTTGGGGCATGTGACGGACAGAACCTCGCCCAGACATTCGCCACCCCACCCGGAGAGCGCCCATGACCGTCCAAGTCGGAACCGATACCGCCAAGACCCGCCGCACCCTGAACGTGGGGGATCAGTCGGTCGAGTATTATTCGATCGCGGCCGCGACGGAGGCGGGGCTGGGCGATTTTTCGAAGCTGCCCGCGGCGCTGAAGGTGGTGCTGGAGAATATGCTGCGGTTCGAGGATGGGGGCCGCACGGTAAGCACGGACGACATCAAGGCGTTTGCCGAATGGGCGACCAAGGGCGGCCAGAACCCGCGGGAGATCGCCTATCGTCCGGCGCGCGTCCTGATGCAGGATTTCACCGGCGTGCCCGCGGTGGTCGACCTTGCCGCCATGCGAGATGGGATCAAGGCGCTGGGCGGTGACGCGCAGAAGATCAATCCCCTGAATCCGGTCGATCTGGTGATCGACCATTCTGTGATGATCGACGAGTTCGGCAACCCGCGCGCCTTTCAGCACAATGTGGACCGGGAATACGAGCGGAACATGGAGCGGTATCAATTCCTGAAATGGGGCCAGACCGCGTTCGACAATTTCCGCGTCGTGCCGCCGGGCACGGGCATCTGCCATCAGGTGAACCTCGAATACCTCAGCCAGACGGTCTGGACCGACAAGGACCAGAACGGCGAGATGGTGGCCTATCCCGACACGCTGGTGGGCACCGACAGCCATACGACGATGGTGAACGGGGCGGCCGTGCTCGGCTGGGGCGTTGGCGGGATCGAGGCGGAGGCGGCGATGCTGGGCCAGCCGATCTCGATGCTGATCCCCGAGGTCGTGGGCTTCGAGCTGACGGGCCGGATGACCGAAGGGACGACGGGCACGGACCTCGTGCTGAAAGTCGTGGAGATGCTGCGCGAGAAGGGCGTGGTGTCGAAATTCGTGGAGTTCTACGGCGCGGGGCTGGACCATCTGCCGCTGGCGGACCGGGCGACCATCGCCAACATGGCGCCGGAATACGGGGCCACCTGCGGGTTCTTCCCCATCGACGGCGAGACGCTGCGCTATCTGGAGAATACGGGCCGCGACAAGGATCGCATCGCGCTGGTCGAGGCCTATGCCAAGGAGAACGGCTTCTGGCGCGGGGACGATTACGCGCCGGTCTATACCGACACGCTGTCGCTCGACATGGGGACGATCGTGCCCGCGATCTCGGGCCCGAAGCGGCCGCAGGACTTCATCGCCCTGACCGAGGCGGCGAAGGCGTTCGGCCAGTACGTCAAGGGCCAGCGGACGGCGAAGGACGCGAAGCCGCGGGCCGAAGGGCGCTGGGAAGGCGAAGGCGGTGCGCCGGAGCCGGTTGAGATCCCCGGCGACGAGGGGCACCATTCCCGCGGCTATGTGATGGCGGACGAGGCCAGCTATCAGATCCACGACGGGTCCATCGTGATCGCCTCGATCACCTCCTGCACCAACACGTCGAACCCCTACGTGATGATCGGCGCCGGTCTCGTGGCGCGCAAGGCGCGGGAGTTGGGCCTGAACCGCAAGCCGTGGGTCAAGACGTCGCTGGCCCCCGGGTCGCAGGTCGTCAGCGCCTATCTGGAAGCCGCCGAATTGCAGGAGGATCTGGACGCGATCGGGTTCAACCTCGTCGGCTACGGCTGCACGACCTGTATCGGCAATTCGGGACCGCTGGCGCCGGAGATCAGCAAGTCCATCAACGACAACGATCTGATCGCCACGTCGGTCCTGTCGGGGAACCGCAATTTCGAGGGTCGGATTTCGCCGGACGTGCGCGCGAATTATCTGGCGAGCCCGCCGCTGGTGGTGGCCTATGCGCTGGTCGGCGACATGAACGTCGACATTACGACCGCCAGCCTCGGCAAGGGCAAGGATGGCAGGAACGTCTATCTCAAGGACATCTGGCCGTCGTCCAAAGAGATCGCGGATCTGGTCGAGAAGACGGTGACCCGGGAGTCGTTTCAGGAGAAATACGCCGACGTCTTCGAGGGCGACGAGAAGTGGCAGGGCGTCGAGGTGCCGCAGCAGGAGACCTATGACTGGCCCGCGGCCTCGACCTACGTGCAGAACCCGCCCTACTTCCAGAACATGGACCCGAAGCCGGGTGCGATCGGGGACGTGCGGGGCGCCCGGGTGCTCGCGATGCTGGGCGACATGATCACGACGGACCACATCTCTCCGGCCGGATCGTTCAAGGAAAGCTCACCCGCCGGGCAGTATCTGGTAGAGCGGCAGGTGCCGGTGCGGGAGTTCAACTCCTACGGCTCGCGTCGCGGCAATCACGAGATCATGATGCGCGGGACGTTCGCCAACATCCGTATCCGCAACGAGATGCTGTCGGGGGTCGAGGGCGGCTATACGCTCGGTCCGGACGGCGAGCAGACGTCGATCTACGACGCCGCGATGGCCTGGCAGGAGAAGGGTGTGCCGCTCGTGGTGATCGGTGGCGAGCAATACGGCGCCGGGTCGTCCCGCGACTGGGCCGCGAAGGGCACCGCGCTGCTGGGCGTGAAGGCGGTCATCGCCGAGAGCTTCGAGCGGATCCACCGCTCCAACCTCGTCGGCATGGGGGTGATCCCGTTCGAGTTCACCGGCGGCGATACCCGCACGTCGCTGAACCTGACCGGTGAGGAAACGGTGGACATCCCCGACCTCGCCGATGTGACCCCGCTGCAGGAGGTGCAGGCGACGATCACCATGGCCGACGGCACGTCCAAGTCGATCACGCTGAAGTGCCGGATCGATACCGAGGTGGAGATCGACTACATCAAGAACGGCGGCGTCCTGCATTACGTGCTGCGCAATCTCGCCGCGGCCTGAGGCGGTAAAAGCCAGCGGGGACGGGCCCGAGTCGGGGCGCGTCCCGGTCGCTGGTATCCTCGATCCGGACGGGGCAGGGTGAGGCATGAGCCGACCTGTGGCCCTCGTCACCGGCGCAAACAGCGCCATCGGAAGCGCCATCGCGCGGCGGCTGGCCGTGACCCACGATCTGGCATTGGCGGTGCGTCCGGAGCGGCGCGATACCGTGCCCGAGGATCTGCCGGGGAGGGTCGAAACCCTGGAGGCGGACCTATCGGAGGCGGACGCGCCCGCGGCCCTCGTTGCCGAAACCATGGCGCGGTTCGGCCGGATCGACGCGTTGGTGAACAACGCCGCCGGGTTCGCGACGACGGACCCGCTCGATGTCGTGCCGGGCGCTGTGCTCGACCTGCTTGCGGTGAATGTCGCAGCGCCGATGGCCCTGATCTCGGCGGCGGCGGCGTATCTGCCGCGGGGCGGGGCGGTGGTGAACATCAGTTCGATCAACGCACGGGCCGCCGCGACGGATGCCTCGGCCTACGTCGCCTCCAAGGCGGCGCTGGAGGCGGCGACGCGGGCGCTGGCCCGGGACCTCGGTCCGCGCGGTATCCGGGTCAACGCCGTGCAGCCCGGAGCGATCGAGCGCCCGGATGCTCCGCGCCCGCCCGAGGTGGTGGCCGTCTTCGTGGCGGAGACCTGGCTGGCCCGCGTCGGCATACCCGAGGACATCGCCGGACCGGTCGCGTTCCTCCTGTCGGAAGATGCGGGGTGGATCACCGGAGAGGTGCTGTGCGTGGCAGGCGGTTTCCGCCGTTGAGACGGATCCGGGAGTAGAGGATGGAGGCCCGGCTGTCCGTTCGCTCGCCTGGACGCGACTCTCCGATCTCACCAACCGGTGATTGGCAACGCCCGCCCCCGGGGTCTAGACATCACGGGACCCCAGGACCGGATCCTCTCATGCGACTCGCCCCAGCCGCCCTTTCCCTCGTCGCTCTGCTCGCGACGCCGGTCGCCGCCGATCCGGTCGTGGTCGAACTCTACACGTCGCAGGGCTGTTCCTCCTGCCCGCCGGCCGACGCGATGCTGGGGGAGCTGACCCATCGCGACGACGTGATCGCGCTGTCGATGCATGTCGATTACTGGGACTGGATCGGGTGGGAGGATACGTTCGGAAGCGCGGCCTTTTCCCAGCGGCAGAGGGACTATGCCTCCGTCGCCGGATCGACGGTGGTCTATACCCCGCAATTCGTCGTCGGCGGCCACGATCAGGTGGCGGGTCCGTCGGGGATGGAGCTTGCCGAACTGATCGACCGCCACCGGGACGCGACCGGCGATGTGCTGCGGATCGCGCCCGAGGATGGACGGCGGGTCGTGGTGACGTCCGGGGAAGGCGGGACGTTGATCCTCGTCACGGTGCAGCCGGAGGCGACGGTCAAAATTCTTCATGGCGAGAATGCCGGACACGAGATCGCCTACCATAACATCGTCCGCGGCTGGGACGTGCTGGGGGAGTGGTCCGGAGAGGAGATGGCCGTGACCCTTCCGGAGCGACCCGCGGGCATGATTCAGTTCGTGCTGGCGCAGGGGGCCGTGGGCGGCAAGCCCGGTCCGATCCTGGGTGCCGTCCGCGTTGACTGAGCCCGTCGGCGCGCCTGCGATCCGCGCGATCCTGTTCGACAAGGACGGTACGTTCACCGATTTCCGCGCGACGTGGGAGCCGTGGATGCCCGGCGCCCTGCGCGACCTCGCCCGCGAGAGCGGGGCCGATGCGCGCGTGATTTCGGAGGCGGTGGGGATCGACCCGGATACCGGCAGCCTTCGCCCCGACGGGGCCTTCGTCACCGGCACCGACGCCAAGACCGCCGCCATCCTCTCGCCGATCACCGGCTGGTCGGAGGAGGCCGTGATCGCGTGGTGGTCGCCCCGGGTGAATGCCGTGCCCCAGGCCGTGGTCACCCCGGTGGAACCGCTGCTCGCTGGTCTTCGGGAGCGGGGCCTCATCCTCGGCGTTCTGACCAATGCCGACGAGGCGGGCGCCCGGCATCATCTGGCCGCGATGGGCGCACTTCCCCATCTTCATCGTGTCATCGGCTACGACAGCGGTTTCGGTCCCAAGCCGGAGCCGCGCGGGGCGGCCTCCTTCGCGGACGAACTGGGTCTGGACCGGGAGGCGGTCGTCCTTGTCGGCGACGGGATGACCGATATGCTCGCCGCCCGGGATGCGGGCCTGCGCGCCGTGGCGGTGACGACCGGGACGCTGGACCGCGCGGCGCTCACCCCCCATGCCGAAGCCGTGCTCGACGATGTCTCCCAGCTTCCCGATTGGCTGGACCGGCTGGTTTCGTAGCGAAAGCGACATCCGCCGTCGCATCGCGCCAAGTTCACCGAAGGCCTCCCGCCCATCCTGACCGCGCAGGAGAGCGCCGCCATGGATGGACAACCCGACACGAACGCGGACGCCCCCCGCCGCCGCCGCGCGGGGGGGCGGCGGGGCCATGCCGACCGCGCGGGCACGGCGGTGATCGAGCAAATGCCCTTCCGCCAGCCTCGGAACCCCGATCGTCCGACCGAGCCATTGGATTCCGACGGCGTCGAGGCCATCCATCGCGGCGCGCTCCGGATCCTGCGCGATATCGGGATAGAGTTCCTGAACCCCGAGGCGGTCGCGCATCTGCGGAAGGCGGGCTGTCGCATCGAGGGCACCAATGTCCGCATGGACGACGATTTCGTGATGGAGATGGTGGGTCGCGCGCCCGCCTCCTTCACCATCACGCCGCGAAACCCGGACCGGCGGCTGACCATCGGGGACAACTGGATGGCGTTCGGAAACGTCTCCTCCCCACCCAATTACTGGGACCTGAAGACCGGCAAGGTATCGGGCACGATGGATCGCTACGTCGAACTGCTCAAGCTGACCCAGTACTTCAACTGCATCCATTTTGCCGGCGGCTACCCGGTGGAGGCGACGGACGTCCATGCAAGCGTCCGTCATTTGGATTGTCTCTACGAAAACCTGACGCTGTCGGACAAGGTCGTGCATGCCTATTCCCTTGGCCGCGAGCGGGTGGAGGACGTCATGGAGATGGCGCGCATCGCCGGGGGGCTCACCCACGAGGAGTTCGAGGCGACGCCGCGGATGTACACCAACATCAATTCCGTCAGCCCGCTGAAGCACGACTTTCCGATGCTGGAGGGCGCGATGATCCATGCCCGGAGGCGGCAACCGGTGATCGTCACGCCTTTCACGCTTGCCGGGGCCATGGCGCCCGTGACCATGGCGGGCGCCGTCACGCTCAGCCTTGCGGAAGGGTTGGCCGCGATTGCCCTCCTGCAATGGATCTCGCCCGGATGCCCCGTGGTGATCGGAACCTTTACATCCAATGTCGATATGAAATCGGGCGCACCCGCCTTCGGCACGCCCGAATACGTCCGCGCCACGCAGATGACGGGCCAGATGGCGCGGTTCTACGGATTGCCGCTTCGCTCGTCGGGGGTCTGCGCGGCCAATGTTCCGGACGGACAATCCATGTGGGAAACGACCGCGTCCCTCTGGGCGGCGGTGCAGTCGGGGTCGAACGTCGTGTATCACTCGGCGGGGTGGCTGGAGGGCGGACTGATCGCGAGCCCGGAGAAATTCGTCATGGATTGCGAGGTGCTGCAACAGTTCCAGCGATACTTCGACCCGTCGATCACGGCGACCGATCCCGACGATATCGCAGTCGAGGCCATCGCCGCCGTCGGCCCGGACGGCCACTATTTCGGAACGCAGCACACACAGGATCGCTACCAGACGGCTTTCTACCAACCATTCCTGTCGGACTGGCGCAATTTCGAGGCGTGGGATCTGGCTGGTGGGGTCTGGACGGCCGAACGGGCCCACGACATGTCCCGCCGGATCATCGACGCGTTCGAGCCGCCCCCGATGGACGAGGGGATCCGGGAGGAACTGGCGGCATTCGTGGCGCGCCGGAAGGAGGAGGGCGGGGCACCGACGGACTTCTGAGCGGTCCGGGACGGGCCGTTTAACGGCTTCTTCAAGCTTTGCTGCGAGTGCTGGGGACATCTGATCCCGACGGGGTGTTCCGCATGCACGGCATGATCTGCAGATCGCTCGAATCCTTCGTCGCCACGACCCGCGGCGCCGAGGTCTGGGATCGCGTGCGGCAGCAGGCGCGATTGCCGTTCGACCGGTTCGAGACGATGCTCACCTATCGCGATGCCGATTTCGTCGCGGTGCAGCACGCCGCGGCCGAGGTGCTGGACCGGCCGGTCCTGACAATCATGGAGGATATGGGAACCTGGATCTGTACCCATCCCCCTTTGGAGCCCGTGCGGCGTCTCTTTCGGTTCACGGGCGCGACGTTTCAGGACCTCCTTCTTTCCCTGGATGAGATCGACGCGCGGGCGCGGCTCGCCGTTCCCGACCTGCACCTCCCGGCTCTCGATCTCGAGGAGTTGGGGGAGGGCGAATACCTCGCATCCTCGACATGGGTCGTTCCGGGCGCCTGTGCCGTCCTGACCGGCATTCTCCGCGTTCTCGCCGACGAGTACGGTGCCCTCGCTACGATCGAGACGACGGCCTCGTCCTTGAGCGGAAACCTCTGGCAGGAGACGATCTCCATCCGTCTTGTGGACGAGGCATTCCATACGCCCAAGGCGTTTCAGCTCGGTGCCGAGGCATGAAGGAGATAACGGTTCGGACGGAAGTGTTCGACCGGGGCCTGCCGATGCACGTCATCTTCGACGGCGAGGGTCGGATCGTGCGCACCGGCCCGACATTCCAGATCGTGTCTCCCGGTGCCGTCGGTCGAAAGGTGACCGAAGTTCTGCGGGTCCTTCGGCCGCGCATCGCTGGCGATGCGACCTCGCTCCTCGACAATCTTGGCCGTCGGATCACGCTGGAGCTCCCTTTGGAGGCCCGCGTTCCCCGGGGTGAGCCGCTGACGCGGATGAGGGCGGTTATCATCCGGGTCGGACGCGGTTTCGGTCTCGCGAACCTCTACTTCGGAACCGAAATCGCGCGCGCCGTCTCCCGTCACGAACTGAGTTCCCGTCACTTCGCGCCGGTCGATCCGACGGTCGAGATGCTCTTCCTGATGGAGGCGCAGAAGGCGGTCCTCGGCGAACACCGGAATCTCAGCGACCGGCTGGTCGAGGCGCGGGGCCGCGCCGAGGAGCAGGCCATCACCGACACGCTCACCGGCCTTCGGAACCGCAGGGCCATGGATCGCCATCTGGGCAGTTTGACCCAGTCCGGAGCGAAGCCCTTCGCGCTCATGCATCTCGATCTCGATCACTTCAAGGCGGTGAACGATACCTATGGCCACGCCGCCGGGGACCATGTCCTGTCGCGGGTCGGGACCATCCTGCGCGAGGAGGTTCGCGGGGATGACATGGTCGCGCGGGTGGGGGGCGACGAGTTCATCCTCGTCTTCGCCGATTGCACCGATACGGACCTGATGCGCAGCATTGCCGACCGCATCATAGACCGCCTAGAGGAGCCGATTGCCTGGAAGGGCGGCGAATGCCGTATCTCCGGGAGCATCGGCATCACAATGTCGCATTTCTATGATCGACCCCAACCCGACGAGTTGATGTCCGATGCCGACCAGGCACTCTACGCGTCGAAGAATGCCGGCCGCTCCCGTTCGAGTGTCGCCCGAACCCGCCTGGGAGATGTGCCACGGAGGGCGTAAACCTCGTTTCCGGGGGCTCCACTGTCACAGAAGTCATTGGCGCGACCGAGGCGCGCGGGCCGTTCGGTCTCAGAGATACATGCGCGGTCGAATGGAATTTCTCGTCGGAACTACCGGATAATCCTTCGGAAGCCATATGTAATTCGATCCGAAAGGCGCCGACGGCAGTCGGCGGGGGGAGGAAAGCCATCGGGGATCGCATCGCGGACGATCCCAGCCGTGTCGGTGATTGAGGCCATTGATCCTCGAGCCCTGCAATCACTAGTCGGTCAGAGCGAAACCACCCGACGGTTTGCCCTCTACCCTGTCAGACCGACAGCCGTCGCATTTCCGGCCCGACCTACCCATTTGCCAACCTCGTCTCGTTTCCCCGCCGACGGTTGCACCCGGTCCATCCGCATGGGACGCCTGATTCCGTCGACCGGGTCGACATCGTTAGAACGGGGGGCGGGATGACCGGGTTGCAGACTTTCCTCGATCGGTTGACCGCGGACATCCATGCGCAGGACGATTGGGGCGCGCCCGCCACCTATATCCCTCAACTTGCAGATGTGGACCCCGCGCAGTTCGCGATTTCCATTGCGCTGCCGGATGGAAGGGTCCTGTCGGCGGGTGCATCGGATACCCGATTCTCGATCCAGAGCATCTCGAAGGTATTCAGCCTCGCTGCCGTCCTCGGGCGTATCGGCGATCAGCTCTGGCGCCGCGTCGGCCGGGAGCCGTCCGGCACATCGTTCGATTCCGTCGTGCTTCTGGAACGGGAGGCGGGACGCCCGCGAAATCCCTTCGTGAATGCCGGAGCACTGGTCACCACCGATGCCCTGCTCGACGGCCGCGAGCCGCGCATCGCGCTCTCCGAGATCGTGCAGCTTATCCGGGCGGCGGCGGGCGATAACGACATCCATATCGACAGGGCCGTTGCGGCAAGCGAGGCGGCCACCGGGTTCCGGAACATCGCGACGGCCAACTTTCTCAAGTCACATGGCAACCTCGTCTGCGCCCCTGATCTCACCCTTGGCACCTACTTTCATCAATGTGCGATCGAGATGACCACGGAGCAGCTTGCGCGTGCGGGAAGAATGCTGGCCGGATTTCCGGATGCACCAGCCCTCATCTCCGCCCGTCGGGCCCGCCGCATCAACGCACTGATGATGACGTGCGGGCATTATGACGGGTCGGGCGATTTTGCGTTCCGGGTCGGCTTGCCGGGCAAGTCGGGCGTGGGCGGGGGGATCCTTCTGATCGCGCCGGGCCGCGCGTCGGTTGCGATCTGGTCGCCCGGACTGAACCGCTACGGAAACTCGAAATGCGGAACCGAGGCTGCGGAACGGCTGGCTGTTCATACCGAATGGTCCGTCTTCGGCGGGCATGTGGGAGACGGGGCCACGGTATAAGGGTCAAAGCCGTCGCGAGAGTTTCGCGCGTCCCGGGCTGGATGAAGAACCGCCGGAGGGGACGGTAGTTTCACAATCTGCGGCGTTCGTAAGTCCATGCCCGGATGGACTTGTTCAGCACCGGCTTTGCCGACCCCCCGGCGGGTTCATGCGCGCGGCCCACCCGAGATAGTCCTGTCGAACATCGGCCCAGATCACTCAGGTGAACTTCCGGAAGAGCCGCGTCTGGTCGAACATTCGCTCCAGCTCTTCCATCCGGTCCTTGGTATTGTTCCAGTCGAGGTCCTGTACCGACGCGATCATCGTTTCGACCAGAAGCAGCGTCGTGGCTGCCGAGTCCCAGGCCGAAGGAACCACGATGCGGTTGCTCAGGCTGATGTCGGCAAGGTGATGGATCGGCGACCGCCACTGATCGGTAAACAGAACCAGCTTCGCCCCCTTGGCATGTGCCATCTCCGCCAGCTTGAGGGTGCCGTTCTCGTATCGCCGCATGTCGAACAGGACGAACACGTCGCCCGGCTCGACGTTCAACAAGTAGTGCGGCCAAGCGTTCGATGTGGACTGGATATGGGTAATCCGGGGCCGGATCATCTGGAGATGGAGAAACAGGTATTCCGCCAGGGTATGCGTGATGCGACCGCCGACGATGTGAAGGTGCCGATCGGTATCCGCCACCAGCGCGCAGGCGGCGTCGAAGAGGTCCGGCTCGATCTGACCGAGGGTGTAGCGGATGTTGTCGATCACGGCGTCCGTGAAGCGATTGAGCATATGGCCCGATGGCGCGCTCCCGGCCCATGTATCATGCTTGGCGATCGGGCCCTTGCCCTTGGCCTTCAATTCTTCCCGCAACTCGGCCTGAAATTCCGGATAGCCACCGAAGCCCAGCTTCTGGACCATCCGGGCGACCGTCGGGACCGAGACATTGGCATCCTTGGCCAGCGCGGCCAGCGGTCCCAGCCCGGATGCGGGATAATTCTCTAGGATCGAATGGGCGAGTTGCCGCTCCGCACGGGTCAGACCGTCGAGCTTGCTCTGGATCCGATCCGAGATCGTCAGCGCATCATCGGACATCGGCAGGCCCCCCTATGATCGAAAATATATCAGTTAGGTCGACCCTGAAACAATTTTCTCATAAATATGTTGACAGGTTCCACGGCGGGCGAGCACCGTCCACCCATGGTGGTAGTGTGACATATCGCGGGGCGGACGGTTCGGGAGAGTCTTTTGAGGTGCTCAATGCAGACGGGGGATCCTCCGTCGTGTTGGTCTGCGAGCATGCGAGCCGCTTCATTCCGCCCTCCTTCGACAATCTTGGCCTTTCGGCGGAGGGGGCACGGAGCCATGCGGCTTGGGACCCCGGGGCTCTCGCCGTGGCGCAGGCCCTGTCGGAGCGTCTTGACGCATCTCTCGTGGCCGGTACCGTCTCGCGCCTAATCTACGATTGCAATCGTCCGCCGGACTCCGTCGATGCCATGCCGGACCGCAGTGAACTCATCGACGTCCCGGCAAATCGACAGTTGAGGGACAGTGATCGCGCGGCGCGGGTACGGACCTATTATTTGCCTTTCAGGGCTGCCGTGGCGGAGCGTCTGGCCGCGATCGACACGCCGGTCCTGATCACGATCCACAGCTTCACACCTGTCTATCATGGCAAACGCCGTTCGGTCGAAATCGGTGTTCTGCATGACGTCGACGCGCGTTTGGCCGACGCTTTGCTCCACGTGGCCGCGCGCCACATCGGGGCCGATGTCCGGCGAAATCAGCCTTACGGCCCCGAGGACGGTGTGACCCATACCCTGAAGGAGCACGCGGTCCCGGGCGGCCATCTCAACGCGATGCTGGAGATCCGTAGCGACCTCATCGAAACCCCGGCGCAGCAGGTCGCGATGGCCGATACCCTCGCCGCCTCGATCGCGGAAGCCTTCGACCGGACGGGTGCCGAGGGGGTCGTGCGATGCATGGCGTGATGCGGGCGTTCATCGGCGCCGTCGACGGGGTGAACCGGCGGATCGGGCGGATCGTGATGTATGGTATCTTCGCCCTGATCGGCGTCCTACTCTGGTCGTCGATATCGAAGACCTTCTTCCTGCCCTCCCTCTGGACGCTGGAAATGGCCCAGTTCCTCATGGTCGGATACTATGTCCTGGGCGGGCCGTACTCCATTCAGCTCGGATCGAACGTGCGGATGGATCTTCTCTACGGCGATTGGTCCATGCGCCGGAAGGCGTGGTTCGACCTGATCACCGTCCTGTTCCTGGCCTTCTATCTCGGGGTGCTCCTCTACGGCGGGATCAGTTCGACCGCCTATTCCCTCGGCTATTTCGGAAGCGAGCCGTTCTCGTTCTTCGGTGGTCTTCTGACGGGGGCGGAGGAGGTCGGTCGTGCGGAGCGGTCGCCGACCGCCTGGCGGCCCTATATGTGGCCGATCAAGGCCGTGATGGTTCTCGGCGTGTTCCTGATGCTGCTGCAATGCCTGTCGGAACTCCTGAAGGATGTCCTTCGCCTGAGGGGCGAAGCGGTCTGATGTCCTACGAACTGATCGCCACCCTGATGTTCTCGTCCATGATGCTCATGCTCCTGACGGGTCAGCGCGTCTTCGGGGCCATCGGCTTCGTGGCGGTGATCGCCGCGCTCTTCCTGTGGGGCGACCGGGGCGGGTTCGATATCGGCTTTTCGGCCGCCATGAAGCTGATGAAATGGTATCCCCTGCTGACCCTGCCGATGTTCATCTTCATGGGCTACGTCCTGTCGGAGTCGAAGATCGCCGACGACCTGTATCGAATGTTCCACGTCTGGATGGGCGGCCTGCGCGGCGGTCTTGCGATCGGGACCATCGGTCTCATGGTGCTGATCTCGGCGATGAACGGGCTGTCGGTGGCGGGCATGGCAATTGGTGCCACCATCGCGCTGCCGGAACTGCTCAGGCGGGGCTACGACAAGCGGATGGTGACCGGTGTGATCCAGGCGGGGTCGTCGCTGGGCATCCTGGTCCCGCCCTCGGTCGTGCTCGTCCTTTACGCCATGATCGCGCGGCAGCCCGTGGGGCAGCTCTGGCTGGCCGGGGTCCTTCCCGGGCTGATGATGGCCGCGCTCTTCGTGGCATACATCGCGATCCGCTGCCGCATGAACCCGGACCTTGGACCCGCTTTGTCACCCGAGGAGCGCGACATGCCACGCGCGGAGAAGCTGCGTCTGCTGCGGGCGGGCCTTCTGCCGCTGGTGATCTTCGCCACGATGATGGTGCCTTTCGTCAACGGCTGGACGTCGCTGGTGGAATCCTCGGCCATCGGTGCTTTGACGGCTTTCGGCGCGGCGGTTCTGAAGGGGCGCATGACCCGTGAAGTGTTCGAGAACTCGGTGCGAAACACACTCGGTATTACATGCATGTTCATGTGGATCATTCTCGCCGCCCTGGCCTTCGGCGCCGTGTTCGACGGGTTGGGCGCGGTAAAGGCGATCGAGAGCCTCTTCACCGAGCAGTTGAATCTCAGTCCCTGGACGATCCTGATCCTGATGCAGCTCAGCTTCATCCTCATGGGCACGTTCCTCGACGACACCGCGATGCTGGTGATCGTCGCGCCGCTCTACGTGCCGCTGGTGGGCGAGCTGGGCTTCGACCTGATCTGGTACGGCATCCTCTACACGATCACGACGCAGATCGCATACATGACGCCGCCCTTCGGCTATAACCTGTTCCTGATGCGCGCGATGGCTCCGCCGGAGATCGGCCTGCGCGACATCTACGCGTCGATCACGCCGTTCGTGGCTGTGATGGTTCTGGCCCTGGCGCTGGTGATGATCTTTCCGGGAATCGCGATCTGGCTACCGGATTACGTCTACGGACAACCCTAGAAGGGTCGCGCGAAGCGACCGGATTGCAGCAAAGGAGAGAGAGAATGACGACGAGACGCAAGTTCATCGCAGGCGCCGCAGCCGCCCCCGCCGCTTTGGCCGCCCCGGCCCTGGCGCAGGGCACGATCACCTGGCGGATGCAGACCTATGCCGGCGCCGCACTGGCCGAGCATGTCGTTCAGGGCATGGTCGACAACTTCAACAAGATCGCGGGCGACCGGATGCAGATCGAGCTCTTCTACGCCGATCAGCTCGTCCCGACAGGCGAGCTGTTCCAGGCGATGCAGCGGGGAACCATCGACGCCGTGCAATCCGACGACGACAGCATGGCCTCGCCCACCGACGTCACCGTCTTCGGCGGCTATTTTCCCTTCGCCTCGCGCTACTCGCTCGACGTGCCCGTCCTGTTCAACCAATACGGCCTCAACGAGATCTGGGACGAGCAGTATTCAGCACTGGGCGTCAAGCATATCAGCGCAGGGGCCTGGGATCCCTGCCATTTCGCGACCAAGGACCCGATCCGGTCGCTTGCGGATCTCGAAGGCAAGCGCATCTTCACCTTCCCGACCGCGGGCCGCTTCATGTCGCAGTTCGGCGTCGTACCGGTCAACTTGCCGTGGGAGGATATTGAGGTGGCGGTGCAGACAGGCGAGCTGGACGGCATCGCCTGGTCCGGCATCACCGAGGACTACACCGTCGGTTGGGCCGACGTGACGAATTACTTCCTGACCAACAACATATCGGGCGCCTGGGCCGGGTCGTTCTTCGCCAACATGGAGCGGTGGAACGAGTTGCCGGAGGATTTGCAGGTCCTGTTCCGGGCTTGTTGCGATCAGTCGCACTACTATCGCCAGTGGTGGTACTGGGGCGGCGAGGCGCGGCTGCGCGTCGAAGGCGAGAAGCTGGAGCTGACCTCGATCCCGGACGCGGAATGGGCCACGGTCGAGACCGCCGCCAAGGAATTCTGGGAGGAGATCGCCGCGGAATCGGATGTGAAGCGGCGCGTGGTCGACATCATCAAGAAGTACAATGCCGATATGGAGAAGGCCGGACGGCCCTACCGCTACGGCTGACCCCCCGGGGGCGCCGTACGGGCGCCCCTCCCACTCTGCAATTGGAAGACGACATGCCCGGCACACTCAGCTTCGACGACCTGAAATCGCGCGTCTCGGACGGGAGTGTGGACACCGTACTGGCCTGTCTCGTGGATATGCAGGGCCGATTGATGGGCAAGCGGTTCCATGCCGTGAACTTCGTCGAGACATCGTTCGAGGAAACCCATTGCTGCAACTACCTGCTGGCGACCGATCTGGAGATGGCGACGCCCCCCGGCTACGCCTCGACGAGCTGGAAGTCGGGATATGGCGACTACGTGATGAAGCCGGACCTGACCACGATCCGCCCCGTGCCCTGGCTGGACGGCACCGTCATGGTCCTGTGCGATGTTCTGGACCACGACACCCACGATTCCGTCCCCCATTCGCCCCGCGCGATCCTGAAGCGACAGATCGACCGGCTGGAGGCGATGGGGCTCACGGCGATGATGGCAACGGAGCTGGAGTTCTTCCTGTTCGAGCGCAGCCTCGACGAGATTCGCAAGTCAGGGTTTCGCGACCTCACGCCGATCTCCGGCTACAACGAGGATTATCATATCCTCCAGACCACCAAGGAAGAGGGTGTTATGCGGCCGATCCGCAATCATCTTTTCGCCGCGGGCCTGCCGATCGAGAATACCAAGGGCGAGGCCGAGGCCGGGCAGGAAGAGCTGAATATCCGGTACGCCCCGGCGCTCGACTGCGCCGACCACCACACGATCGCCAAGCACGCCGTCAAGGAGATCGCCTGGCAGAAGGGACATGCCGCGTCCTTCCTGCCGAAATGGCACCCGGACCGGACCGGCAGTTCGTCCCATGTGCATCAATCGCTCTGGAAGGACGGGGCCAACGCCTTCCACGATCCCGAGGACAGCCTCGGAATGTCTGCTACGATGCGACACTACATGGCCGGGCTGATCGCGTTCTCGCCCGACTACACCTGGTTCCTCGCGCCCTACGTCAACAGCTACAAGAGGTTCGCCAAAGGCACCTTCGCGCCGACCAAGACGATCTGGTCCGTCGACAACCGCACCGCGGGATTTCGTCTCTGCGGCGCCGGAACCAAGGGTGTGCGCGTCGAATGTCGCGTGGGTGGCTCGGACCTGAACCCCTATCTCGCGCAGGCCGTGATGCTCGCCGCCGGGATCCGCGGCATGGAGGAGGAGATGGAGCTGGCCCCCGCCTCGAAGGGCGATGCGTACGAAGATGCGGACGCCGCGGACATCCCACGGACGTTGCGCGCGGCGACCGAGACCATGCGATCCTCGGCCTTCCTTCGTGAAGCGCTCGGCGAAGATGTCGTCGACCATTACGTCCGCGCCGCAGAATGGGAGCAGGAGGAGTTCGACCGCGCCGTCACCGACTGGGAAATCACGCGCGGCTTCGAAAGGGCCTGACCATGACGATCACCTGCATTTCGCCCATCGACGGATCGGTCTTGGCCGAACGGGAAACCCTCTCGCGTGCGGAGGCCGATGCCGTGGTCGCCCGGGCCCGGACGGCGCAGGCGGCCTGGGCCGCCCGGCCCCTGACGGAGCGGATCGAGATGGTCCTTGCGGGCGTCGCCCGGATCGGCGCGATGAACGACGAGATCGTTCCGGAGCTCGCCCGGCAGATGGGGCGACCTGTTCGCTACGGCGGTGAGTTCGGCGGTTTCGAGGAACGCGCGACCCATATGGCGGTCATTGCCGAGGAGGCTCTTGCCGATATCGTGGTCGAGGACAGCGACGCTTTCCGCCGTGTCATCAAGCGCATTCCCCACGGCATCGTGCTGGTCGTGGCGCCGTGGAACTACCCCTATATGACGGCGATCAACACCGTCGCCCCGGCCCTGATCGCGGGTAATGCTGTGCTCCTGAAACATGCCTCCCAGACCCCGCTGGTGGGCGAACGGATGGCGGCGCCCTTCCACGCGGCGGGCGTGCCGGAGGACGTCTTCCGGAATGTCTTCCTCGACCATGCGACCACCTCCGAGCTCATCGCCGCACGTTCGTTCGGCTTCGTGAATTTCACCGGCTCGGTGGATGGCGGACGGGCCGTCGAGACCGCGGCGGCAGGAACCTTCACCCCCGTCGGGCTGGAACTGGGCGGCAAGGACCCGGGCTATGTCATGGAGGATGCGGACCTCGACGCCGCGGCCGACACGTTGATCGACGGGGCGATGTTCAACTCGGGTCAATGCTGCTGCGGGATCGAGCGCATCTACGTCGCCGAACCCCTGTTCGACGCGTTTGTGAAAAAGGCCGTGGCCATCGTGCGCGGTTATCGCCTCGGCGATCCGCTCGACCCGGAGACGACGCTGGGCCCGATGGCCCATACCCGCTTCGCCGAGGAAGTGCGCGCCCAGACCCGCGAAGCCGTTGCCGACGGGGCCCGGGCGCATATCGACCCGGCGGAGTTCCCGCAGGATGGGGGCGCCTATCTCATGCCGCAGGTCCTGACGGACGTGACCCATGAGATGCGGGTCATGCGTGACGAGAGCTTCGGCCCGGTGGTGGGCATCATGCCGGTGAAGGATGATACGGAGGCGATCCGTCTTATGAACGACAGCAGGTTCGGCCTGACCGCATCGTTATGGACGCGCGATGCCGCCCGCGCCGAGGCCATCGCCGACCGGATCGAGACCGGGACCGTCTTTCTGAACCGGGCTGACTATCTCGATCCCGCGCTCTGCTGGACCGGTTGCAAGGAGACCGGGCGGGGCGGCGGGCTTTCGGCCATCGGCTACCACAATCTCACACGTCCGAAATCCTATCATCTGAAGAAAGCCTGATCGCCATGCCGCGTCCCATGTGCCCGACCGCCAACTGGTCGTATCCGACGGCGATCCGGTTCGGTGCGGGCCGCATCGCCGAGATCGCCGACGCCTGCGCCGCGGCCGGGATCACCCGCCCCCTTCTCGTGACGGATCGCGGTCTCGCGAAGATGGATATCACGGCGCGGACGCTCGATCTGTTGGAGGAGGCGGGGCTCGGTCGCGCCATCTTCGCAGATGTCGATCCCAACCCGGACGAGCGCAACGCGGAGGCTGGCATAAGGGCCTTCCGGCAGGGCGGCCACGATGGCGTTGTGGCATTTGGCGGTGGGTCCGGCCTCGATCTAGGAAAGCTGGTGGCCTTCCTCGCCGGACAGACCCGCCCGCTCTGGGATTTTGAGGATGTCGGCGATTGGTGGACGCGCGCCGATGCCGATGCCATCGCTCCGATCGTCGCCGTTCCGACCACCGCGGGTACGGGATCAGAGGTCGGACGCGCTTCGGTCATTACGAATTCGGAGACGGCGGAGAAGAAAATCATCTTCCATCCGAAGATGCTGCCCTCGGTCGTGATCTGCGATCCCGAGCTGACGGTGGGAATGCCGCGGGCCATTACTGCGGGCACCGGCCTCGACGCCTTCGCCCACTGCGTGGAGGCGTTCTGCTCGCCGCATTACCACCCGATGTCTCAAGGGATCGCCCTTGAGGGGATGCGGCTTGTGAAGGAATACCTTCCCCGCGCCTATGCCGACGGCACCGACCTCGAGGCGCGCGCCCACATGATGTCCGCCGCCGCGATGGGGGCCACCGGCTTCCAGAAGGGGCTCGGCGCGATCCACGCCCTGTCGCACCCGATCGGCGCGATCCACCATACCCATCACGGAACGACCAATGCGGTCTGCATGCCCGCCGTGCTGCGGTTCAATGCGCCTGCCGTGGAGGGTGTTCTGTCGCGGGCGGCGGATTATCTGGACATTGCGGGCGGCTTTCCCGGGTTCTGCCGCTACGTTGACGAGTTGAATGCGACGCTGAATATTCCGAAGACGCTGGCCGGTCTTGGGATCGAGAACCCGGATATCGACCGGATCCTCCACGGCGCGCTTGCGGACCCGAGCACCGGCGGGAACCCGGTCGAGATGAATGAGCGCAACACCCGGGAACTGTTGCTCGAGATCGTCTGAAGTTTCCGTCGAAACCGTCTGATTTCAAGTCGAGTCCTGACCGGTTTGGCCGGTATCGGACCGCGCGGGGAACGCAACGCAGGATAGCCGCCGGGGCAGGATGACGACGCGCGGTTCAGGCGATGTCGGCCTTGGCCGGGGCCGGACCGATCCGGCAGGATACTTCCTGCACCCCCTCAGAGCGGGACGCGGCGCGCGTTGTCGCGATAGGTGCGCGGGGTGGTGCCGTAACGCTCGCGGAAAAGGCGGTGGAAATGGCCGACGTTCGATATCCCGACGGCATCGGCGATCTGTGCGACGGAGAGGGTATCGCTGCGCAGCAGGCGGGCGGCGTGATCCATCCGCATGGCGTTCACGAAGCCCGACGGTGACAGGTCCATATGGCGGCGCATCGTCCGGCAGACATGCTCGTGGCTGTGACCGGAGACCGCGACGAGGCCCGCGGCGCCGTCCCGAAATACCTCCGGCGCCGCGGCGGCCCGACAGGCGCGGGCCAGCCAGCCGGGCAGGTCCGCATCGAGGGGGGCGGGGCCATCCGACAGGTCGGCAAGCAATCCGGTCAGGAAGGCCTCCAGACGCAGGGCGCGGGGTGCGCCGTCCCGCAACCGCAAAGAGGCGTCTTCCAGGGCGTTGCGCAAGGCGGGTGGCAGGACGAGCGTCTCGGGGCGCGGCGTATCTGACCACCAGAACCGTCCCGCGCAATCTGTCGCGTGACGCGCTCCGAGCGCGAGCGCGATCTCGGAGCGGAACACGATGTTGAATATCCGGGCCCGGACCCGTTGCGGGGCATGGAGCAGATGTCGGTCATGGGGTCGAACGAACACGACGGCGCCGCTGTCGAGCGTTTCCGTGCGTTCATCGACGCGGTGCCGGAGCGGTCCCTCCAGCACTACCATCAGTTCGTGGAAATCGTGGTCGTGCAATGTTGAGGGGCGGGTGGGACCGATATCCTTGAACACCGCATTACAGGCGTGGTCCGGAGCGAGGTAGTCTTCGACATGGAAGGTACGGGTCTGCATCGGATCAGTTTAGCGGAAATCTGAAAGCCCCATGCCCTCTTAATGTCAAAATAGCGTAACTTTTCGTCAAATCTCGTCCTCACGCGGCCGTTGGGGCGGCGCTAGGATGATCGAACCGATGCAAGCGGCGTCGGATTTGGGGGGATATGATGAGCTATATCGGATCGCGCCGTGGCCCGTCTTTCGATGCGGGATATGTCGGCGATGCCTCCTCTTCTGACGCACGGGACGGGGTGTCGGACGCTCGGAGCGGAACCCGCACCGAATGATCATCACATGGTTCGGACAAGCGGCCCTCAAGCTGGAGGGCGGCGGGCGATCCGTCATTACGGATCCCTATACCCCGGAGGAGTTGGGATACGCGCCGATCCGGGAGACGGCCGACATCGTCGTGATCTCGTCCGACGATGACAGCGCGCATTGTCGGTCGGACTTGATCGGGGGCGATCCGATCTGCGTCAATGCATTGGATATCGCGGGTGAAGGCGAGGGCGCGCGCGACGTGGGCGGGCTCACGATCCGGGCGATCGCGGCCGAGGAGTGGGAGCATCATCCCAGCGGCACGCCAGGTCAGAACGCGATGTATCGGTTCGAGATCGACGGGCTGCAGGTCGCGCATATGGGCGATGTCGGCAATGCGCTCGACGAACGACAGATCGCGTTCTTCGAGGGGGTGGATGTCCTTCTGGCGCTGACGGGCGGGCCGCCGACGATCCAGCTTCCGGATCTGATGCACATGATCCACCGCGTGCGACCGCGGCTCGTCATTCCCATCCATTTCCGGACGTTGGCCTATCGGCCCGCGAACATATTGTGGATCGAGGATTTCCTGCGCCACTTCCGGGAGGATCGGGTCGGGTTCGCGTTCGGTCCGCATTGCGAGGTGACGGCCCCCGACCTCGGCTCCGAGACGCGGGTTCACGTGCTGGATTATGTCCGGGGGAATGCAGGTTACTGACCGATGGCCCGGAGGAACGGCCACGGGATATCAAACGGGAGGAGAACGGAAAATGACATTCGGAAAGATGGTGCCGGGGCTCGTGGCCGCGCTTTTCGCCTCGACGGCGATGGCGCAGGATATCGGGCGCGAGGACACGGTGATCTTCGACCTCGACCGGACGATCGCCGATCCGGGCAACTTCAACTGGTTCACGGACGGCACCGGTGTGCGGCGGCTTCAGGGCGCGCACCAGACCATGTGGGAGCCGCTTTTCGTGCTGAACTACGCGACCGGGGATCTGGATCCTTGGCTGGCATCAGGGTCCGAGCAGAACGAGGATTCCACCGAGTTCACCGTCACATTGCGCGAGGGCGTGACCTGGTCGGACGGGGAGGCGTTCGACGCCGACGACGTGGTATTCACCGTCGCGATGGCTATCGAGAACGAGGAGATCACCGCGCGGGAGGCGGCGACCCTGCGCAGCCAGGTCGCGAGCGTCGAGAAGATCGACGATCTTACGGTGCGGTTCGCTCTCAGCGCGCCGAACCCCCGCTTTCTGGTCGAGAATTTCGGCGTGCGGATCTTCGGGTCGTTCCTCATCATGCCGGAGCATGTCTGGGCCGGTGAGGATCCGGCGACCTTCACGTTCCCGGAGCCCGTCGGAACCGGACCCTATATCTTCGGCTCCGCGGCGACGAACCGGGCGATCTGGGAACGGAACGACGATTGGTGGGGTGCCGCGACCGGGTTCATGGACCTGCCGGAGCCCGCCCGCGTCATCTTTCTGGAGACCGGCGGCGAGGAGAGCCGGGCCCAGCTTATGGCCGCCAATGAACTCGATGCCGCCCAGAACGTCTCGGTCGGCACGTTCGAGGCGATCCGGGCCCAGAACCCGAACGTGATCGCCTGGTACGACGACTACCCCTACGCCGCGTCCGATCCTTGCGCACGCCAGCTCGAGATCAACACGACTATCGCCCCCTGGGACGATCCGCGGATGCGACGGGCCGTGGCGGCGATCATCGACCGGAGCCAGATCGTCAACGTCGCCTACGAGGGCACGACCGAGGCCTCGCGCACGATGTTCGCGCAGTTCGGCTCCATGGCGCCGTTCATCGACGCGGTGACGGAGGCGGGCTACGGCCTGTCCGACAGCGCGGATGTCGAAGCGGGGCAGGCCCTGATCGAGGAGGCGGGCTGGACCCGCTCCGGCGACTATTACGAGAAGGACGGCGAGACGCTGTCGGTGGAGATCCACGTGAACTCGGCCTCCACCGAATACACCCGCACCATCGACGTCATCGTGGAGCAGTTGCAGCGGGCCGGGATCGACGCGCGGTCCGTGCCGGTGGAGAACGGCGTTTTCTGGGGCGAGGTGCTGCCACTCGGATCCTACGAGATGTCTTATAGCTGGCTGTCCTGCGGATCGGTGAACGAGCCGTGGACCTCGATGGGCCGTTATACCGTCGGGGACGTGGTGCCCGTGGGCGAGCGGAGCCCGGGCTTCAACAATACCGGTCGCTGGTCGGGCGAGGCGGCGGAAGCCTATTCCGCCATCATGGACGACATCGAGGGCCGCGCGCTGGGCGATCCGGAGATCCCGGCTCTGGTGGCCGAAGCCTACGCGCATCTGGATGCGGAGATGCCTTTCGTGCCGCTCGTGCAGGCGACGAAGCTGATCCCCTTCAATACGACCTACTGGACCGGCTGGCCCACGGACGCGAACAATTACAACCATCCCTTCCACTGGTGGAACAGCGCGCATCAGATCATCCACAACCTCGAAAGGGTGGAGTGATCCCGGGCGAATGACGAGGGCCGGGGCGGCAAGTCCGCCCCGGCACAGGCAGGCACGACAAGGGGACAACGGCTATGTTCGGCATACCGCGCGCCTATCTCATCAACCGACTGCTGACGCTGGTCCTCACGATCCTGATCGCGGCCACGCTGATCTGGATCATCCCGCGGCTGAGCCCGGTTGATCCGGCCGAGATCGCTCTGGGACGGATGGCCGCGGGCGCCGGATCGGTTGCCGGATCGGATGCGATCCTCGAGACGCTGCGCGCCCAGATGGGCATCGATCAGCCGCTGGTGGTGCAATACGCCAAATATATCTGGGGCGTGCTGCGGCTCGATTTCGGACTGTCCACGGCATCCTTCCCGACGCCGGTTTCCGCCCTGATCGCGCGCGCCCTTCCATGGACCCTTGGGCTCATGATCCTGTCCCTGGTGGTCACCTTCTTCGTGGGCAATGCGATGGGAGCCTTCATGGCGTGGGAGAGGACGCCGCGTCCCGCGCGCATCCTGATCCCCGCGGCCATGATGTTCACCTCAATCCCGCCGATCCTGTCGGGCCTGCTCCTGATGTGGCTTTTTGCGGCCAAGCTGCGATGGTTTCCGCTGACGGGGGCATATGGCCTCATGGTCGAGCCGGGCTGGTCGATGGAGTTCGTCCTGTCGGTCCTGCATCACGGCTTTCTGCCGGCCTTGTCGATCGTGGTCGTCACCTTCGGCTTCTGGGCACTGGGGATGCGCGGGCTGATGGTGTCCGTGCAGGGGGAGGATTACGTCAAGCTGGCGGAGGCGAAGGGCCTGCGGCCCCGCTACATCCTCTACAAATACATGATCCGGAACGCGATCCTGCCGCAGATCACCGCGTTCGCGCTCAAGATCGGCCTCCTCGTCGCGGGTCAGGTCCTGGTGGAGCGCATCTTCGCCTATAACGGCATGGGCAAGCTGCTCTACGACGCGATCCTGAATCAGGACTTCCCGGTCATTCAGGGAGTGTCCTACGTCATCATCCTCATCACCGCGCTGAGTGTGTTCTTCGTGGATCTCCTCTATCCGCTGATCGATCCGCGCATCCGGCATGGCGGGCAGGGGGCTGCGACATGACGGACAAGTCCACCGATGCCACGCCCCCCCGGGCGGGCGACCTGCGCGCCCCGGACACCTGGGAAGCGAAGCGTGCCGCGCGCCGTGCCCGTCGGTTCGAGAACCCCTGGCTGAACCCCAAGCTCTTCTGGGGCGCAGGGTTCTTGCTGGGCATCGTCGTGCTCGGGCTCGTGGGACGGCTCTTCTGGGACTCGGACCTCGTCTTCACCGGCTCGGGGATGCTGAAGATCCCGCCGCTGGGGTTCGAGAACCTGCGCGGGCAGGGCGGAACGTTCGCCAATCCGCTCGGCACGGACGGCGCCGGGCGGGACATGCTGGCTCTTCTGTCCATCGGGGCGCCCAATACGCTCTATGTCGGCCTTCTCGCCTCGATGATCGGCATGACGCTTGGCATCGTGCTGGGCTTCACCGCCGGGTTCATGGGCGGGCGCGTGGACGACGTGATCCGGGTCCTGTCCGATGTGATGATCACCATTCCGCCCCTTCTGATCCTCGTCGTGGTTCAGTCGGCCTTCGGGGACGTGTCGCTCACGCTCATGGCGCTGCTCATCGCGGGCTTCGTCTGGCAGTCGCCCACCCGCCTCATCCGAGCACAGGTCCTGTCGATGCGGGAGGCGGGATACGTCCAGATGGCCCGCCTGTCCGGCGCCTCCACGCCGCATATCATGTTCCGAGAGATGATGCCGAACCTCGTCCCTTATCTCTTCGGCTCGTTCATCGCCTCGGTGACCACGTCGATCGTCACGGCGGTCGGGCTGGAGGTTCTGGGCCTCGGCCCGCAGCGCGTGCCTACCCTGGGGCGCACGATCTACGAGGCGATCGATGCGGGCGCCCTGATCCAGAACCTCTGGTGGTGGTGGGGCCTGCCGACGCTGCTTCTGATCGTGATGTTCCTCGGCCTTCTCCTCGTCAATCTGGGCCTCGACGAGGTGTCCAATCCGCGGCTGAGGAAGCTCTGATGACCGATCTCTCGCCGATCCTCGACATAAGTGGCCTGTCGATCGACTTCCCCACGGCGACCGGGGTGGTCCATGCCGTAACCGACCTGTCGCTGTCCGTGGCCAAGGGCCGGCGGGTGGGATTCATCGGGGAATCCGGATCCGGCAAGACGACGACGGCCCTGGCCGTGATGCAGATGCTGGCCGCTCCGGGGCGGGTTTCCGGAGGCGAGATCATGCTCGGCGGCGAGGATATGCTGTCGCTGAGCGAGGACCGGATGCGCCGGGCGCGCCTCTCGAAGGTCGCGTATATTCCGCAGGGCGCGATGAACTCGCTCAATCCGATCATGCGGATCGAGGATCAGCTCTGGGACGGGATCACGGCGCATGAGGGCGCGACACCGGCGGAGGAGCTGAAGCGCCGATCGGACGCGGCTCTCGAAAGCGTGGGCCTGCCGGCCCGGACCGGCAGGCTCTATCCCCACGAGCTCTCGGGCGGCATGAAGCAGCGGGTCTGCATCGCGCTCGCCATCATCCTGACGCCCGACCTCGTCATCGCGGACGAGCCCACCAGCGCCCTGGACGTCGTGACCCAACGCCATGTTATGCAGACGCTGAAGGACGTGCAGGCCCGGATCGGGGCAGGCCTGATCCTGATCGGTCACGATATGGGCCTGATGGCGCAGTCGGTGGACGAACTCGCGGTCCTCAAGGACGGCATCCTCGTCGAGCATGGCCCCGTCCGCCAGATCATCGAGACACCGTCGCACCCCTACACGAAGGACCTGATATCCTCCGTGCCGCTCGTGGGCGGGCCGTCCTTTCTCGACGGATCGCCGAATGCGGCCCCGTCAGGCCGCGGCAAGCCGGGCGTCCCGTTGCTGGAGTTCCGGGGCGTGACCAAGCGCTACGGCGAGGTGACGGCGCTGCACCCCCTGTCCTTCCAGCTGGACGGGGAGGTGCCGAAGATCATCTCGATCGTCGGTCAATCCGGGTCCGGGAAATCCACCATGGGCGGGCTGATGCTCGGCTTCACCGAACCCACGGAGGGCGAGGTCCTGTTCGAGGGGCAGGATCTGGCGCGCATGTCGCGGGCGGAAGGCCTCGACTTCCGCAAGAACGTCCAGGCCGTCTTCCAGGACCCCTATGCATGCTTCAATCCGTTCTACCGGGTGGAGCACGCGCTGAAATTCCCCTACCGCCGCTTCGGCTACGCGGAATCCGACGCGCAGGTGCGAAGCGTGATGGAGGAGGCGTGTCAGGCCGTCGGCCTCGATCCTGACCTCATCCTCCGGCGCTATCCCCATCAGCTTTCGGGCGGGCAGCGGCAACGGCTGATCGTGGCGCGGGCGCTGATGCTTTCGCCCAAGCTGTTGATCGCGGACGAGCCGGTCAGCATGGTGGACGCTTCGCTCCGCGCATCGATTCTGAAGAACATCTACGACCTGAAGGATCGCCACGGCATCTCGATCCTCTATATCACCCACGACCTCGCGACCGCCTACCATGTCAGCGACTACGTCATCGTCCTCTATCGCGGCCATGTTGCGGAGGCCGGGCCGCCGGCGGAGGTTATCGGCGATCCGCAGCATGAATATACCCGCCTGCTGATCGATTCGATTCCGTGGCCCGATCTGGACCGGAGCTGGGGCACGCCCTCGACGGCAGAGGAGGATGCGGAGCGTCTCGAACGGCTCGCCCGCGACAACCGGACCGTTCTCCGAGGCGGGATCCCCGGCTTCACCCTGCGAACCTGATCCATGGTCGACCACGCCCGGCGCTTCACGGCGCGCAAGATCGGAAAACGCATCGCGCTCGTGCAGCGCATGGTCCATCGCCGCGCCCGCCCCATCGCTCCGTTTCGCTGGACGCGGCTCGCCGACGCGGAAGAAGAGCCCTTGCTCGGCGCGGAGATCGCGGACTGGCCGGAGATCCCGTGGCACAGCTACTGGGCCGGTCAGGATACGCATTACCTGATGGCCGGGGACGTCACCATTCCGGCCGGATGGGCGTCCGGCGGCGGTCCCGTCGCGCTCCATCTGCCCATGGGTATCGCGGGCGACATCTTCACCCATCCGGAGGCGCTGCTGCATATCGACGGACGGCCCTATGCGTCCGCGGACCGACACCACCACACGATCTACCTGCCGGACGACCTCGCCGACGGCCTGCCGCACCGGATCGAACTCCACGGCTGGACCGGCCTCGCGGGATGGCCGCCCGATCCTGACGACCCGACGATGCTTCGGATGGGGGAATGCCGCCTGGTCGAGATGCACGTGCCGACCCGCGATTTCCTGTCCCTGGCGGAGGTGGCGCACGAATTGGCCGGAACGATGGAGGAATCCCGGCCCGAGAAGCATGCGATCCTGACGGCCCTCGACGCGGCCTTTCTGTCACTCGACACCCGCGATCCGATGGGCGACGAGTTCTGGCGCACGGTGCCGCTGGCCCACGAGACCCTGCGCATGGGGCTGTCGCGGGCGGGTGCGCCGATCGATGTCACCCTCCACGCCATTGGCCACGCGCATATGGACATCGCCTATCTCTGGCCCGTGGCTCAGATGCGCAGGAAGAATGCGCGGACCTATTCCAACGTCCTGCGGATGATGGACCAGTATCCGGACTATCGGTTCAGCCATTCCCAGCCGCAGCTCTACGACTATACCCGCGAGGATTACCCCGAGATATTCGAGGCGATCCGCGCCCGCGTCGCCGACGGCCGCTGGGAGGCGATGGGCGGAATGTGGGTCGAGCCGGATACGAACCTGCCGGGAGGCGAGGCGCTGGTGCGGCAGCTCCTCCTCGGGCGCCGCTGGTTCCGGGAGCAGTTCGGCGACGTCGAAACCCCCGTCCTCTGGCTCCCGGACACATTCGGCCTGTCCTGGTGCCTGCCGCAGCTTGTGGAGCAGGCGGGGCTGCGCTGGATGGTGGTCAACAAGGCGAGCTGGAACCAGTACAACCGCCTCCCCGCCTCGACCCTCTGGTGGGAGGGGATCGACGGGACGCGCGTCCTGATCCAGTTCCTGACCACGCCGCGTCAGGTTCAGCATCTGCCCTTCCCGACCAACTACAAATCCGACCTCACCGCCGAGGAGGTCGTCGGCACCTGGACGGCATCGACCGCCAAGGAGAAGGTCCGCGACCTGCCGATCGCGTTCGGTTACGGCGATGGCGGCGGCGGGCCGACCGGAGAGTTGATCCGGCGGGCGAAGGTCTGGCGCGAGATGCCCGGCGCCCCGGAAGTGAAGCTGTCCACGATCCGGGAGTGCATGGAGGCGATCGAGGTGCAGGCGCCCACCGTGCCGGTCTGGGCGGACGAGCTGTATCTCGAAGGGCATCGCGGCACGCTCACCTCCCAGGGATGGATCAAGCGCGCCAACCGAAAGGCCGAGATCGCGCTTCACGATGCGGAGTTCCTGCTGGCCGTGACCGGCCGCGCGAACCCACCCGAATTGCGCCGTGCGTGGGAGCTGCTCTGCCTCAACCAGTTCCACGACATTCTGCCGGGGACTTCCGTTCCCGAGGTCTGGACCGACAGCCGCCGCGACTATGCAGAAATCTCCGGGATCGTCGCGGAGATCGTCGCATCCTGCGGGAGGGATGACCTGGCTCATGCCGTCGTCAACACTACCCCCCATGGCGGCCCCCGTCTGATCGAAGTGCCGGACGCCATCGCGGATGCTCTGGACCGGGAGACTGTCCAACACGTCTCCGGCGGGGTCGTGGCTTGCGTCGATTGCGCGCCTCACGCGATCGCGCCGCTGATCGCGCAGTCTGCGGAGGCTCCCGTCTCCGTGCGGCTCGGCCCAGACGGTGGGGGCATGGAGAACGCGCATCTGCGGTTGGAGATCGACACGGAGGGTCGGATCACCCGCATCTTCGACCGCGATCACGACCGGGAGGTGCTGGCCGAGGGACGCGTCGGCAATCAGCTTCAGGCCTTTGAGGATCGCCCGCTGTCGTGGGATGCATGGGATATCGACAGTTATTTCGAGGATCGGGGAGAGATCGTGACCGGCCTCCTCGCCATGGAGATCGTGGAGCAGGGGCCGTTACGCGCGAAGATCCGCATCGACCGGCAGTTTCGCTCCTCCACGATCCGTCAGTGGATCACGATGTATGCCGGGTCCCGGCGCATCGATTTCGAGACCGGGGTGGATTGGCACGAGAGCCATATCCTTCTGAAGGCCGCGTTCCCCGTGAACGTCTTCGCCCCGACGGCGACCTACGAGATCCAGTGGGGCGCCATCGACCGCCGGACCCACAGCAACACATCCTGGGATTACGCCAAGTTCGAGGTGCCCGCGCAGCGCTGGGCCGATCTTTCGGAGTCCGATTACGGCGTCGCACTCCTGAACGACTGCAAATACGGCTACGATATCAAAGGTCACATGATGCGCCTGACCCTCATCAAGTCGGCGACCTCGCCCGACCCGCAGGCGGATCAGGGGCGCCATGTCTTCACCTACGCGCTGTTTCCGCATGCCGGTGGATGGACGAACGGTGTCATCCGGGAGGCCGCGTTCCTGAACATGCCACCGCGGCTGGAACGGATCGCCGCCAGCGGCCTGCCGTTCGTCGACCACCTCGCGCTCCGCCGTGTTGGTCGAGACGATCAAACCCGCCGAAGACGGCGACGGCGTCATTCTGCGCCTGTACGAGGCGCACCGGACCCGCGGGTCCGTGACGCTCACTTTCGCCAGCGCGCCGCTGGCGGTCGAACGCAGCGACCTGCTGGAGTTCGAGCCGGGCGCGGCGATGATCGTCTCGGATCGCACGGTCACCTTCGACATCCGACCGTTCGAGATCGTGACCTTGCGGGTACGGTTCGACCCGGCTTGACCTGCATCGTGACCGAAGGCGGCGCAACGGACAGGGATCGCACGCAGTGCTGTGCCGCCGCACGTTCGCCGATCGGTCGAACGTCCCGCATTTCAGCCGCGCAGAAGATCGTGGACGTTGAGCGCGGCCATCGCAGGCAGACGCATCTCCTTCTCCAGGCTCGACACGCGCGCGGCGGTCCAGAACCCCGCCCGGTCGAGTATATTGACCGTCCCGACAAGATCGCCCCCCCGGATCACCGGCAGGTTGGCGCAGGCGCCGCAGCCGAGCTGGGCGATCAGGTCGGCATCGGGAAACACGGCGTCGATCTCCTCGATGGAATTCGCGACGAAAGTCTCCCCACGAGTCCGGGCCTCGAACCAGGCATCCCGGCTCATGGGTTTGGTGCCGGAAGCGGGGTAATTCTCCGGATCGCTCGTGTAGGGTCGTCGGGCGACCCCCGCCGCCAGATCGACACTCATCACGGTGAAGAGGCGTGCCCCGAAGAGGCGATCGGCTAGGCCGTGGAGCGCGGCGAGTGCCGCGTCCGGGGTGGCGGCGGCGGCGAGGTCGGTCTCGAATTCAGTCAAGGTCACTAGCCTTCGGTCAGGGCATGGAGCGAGCGGGAATAGGGGTCCGTGAAGGCCCCGGTGCGAAGCGCGTCCGTCGATGCGATCTCTACGATGCGACCGCGGCGCATCACCGCGACCCTATCACAGAGGAAGGCCGCCACGGGCAAGTCGTGGGTCACGATCAGGTAGGTCAGATCCTGTTCGGCGCGGAGCCGTTTGAGCAGGTTGAGAATCTCCGCCTGCACCGAGACGTCGAGCGCCGATGTCGGTTCATCCAACAGCAACACGCGCGGCCGCAGGATCAGCGCACGGGCGATAGCGACCCGCTGCCGTTGTCCGCCCGAGAGCTGGTGCGGAAACCGGTAGCGGAAGCGAGGGCTCAGACCGACTTCGTCCAGCACCTCCTCGACGCGCGCATCGCGGTCGGGCAGGCCGTGGATCTGCAGCGCCTCGGTCAGCACGGCATCCACCGTGCGGCGGGGATGAAGGGACCCGTACGGGTCCTGGAACACCATCTGGCACGTTCGCGCGAACCCCCGGTCGGGCCGATGCCCGCGCGGCTGTCCCTCGACTTCGATCCGGCCGGTCCAGTTTGCGGCGAGACCGGCGATGGCGCGGAGCACCGTCGATTTCCCCGATCCGCTTTCGCCCACAAGGGCGAAGCTTTCGCCCTCCGCCACCGCAAACGTAACGCCTTCGACAACCTTCTCGGTGCCATAGGAGATATCGACGTCTTCGAGCAGGATCGCAGTCATGTCGCGCCGTCCGTCCGGTCGAGGGTGGGCAGCATCTCCCGCGTCTCGTTCATGCGCGGGACGGCGGCGAGAAGGCCGCGCGTGTAGGGGTGTTCCGCATGATCCAGATCGGCGGCGGCGCAGGTCTCGACCACCTCGCCGTCGCGCATCACGAGGATGCGGTCGCAGTAGCGGGCCACCAGCGGCAGATCGTGACTGATGAGCAGAAGGCCCATGCCGTTGTCGCGCACGAGGTCGTCGATGAGGTCGAGAACCTGCGCCTGCACCGAGACGTCGAGGGCCGAAGTGGGTTCGTCCGCGATCAGGAGGGCGGGCTTGGGGATAAGCATCATCGCGATCATCACGCGTTGGCCCATCCCTCCGGAAATCTCATGCGGATAGAGGGCCGCGACCCGCTCCGGCGCGTCTATACGCACTGCCTCCAGCATTTCCAGCATGCGGTCCCGGGCCTCGGCGCGCGACAGGCGCTCGTGGGCGTGAAGCGCCTCGGCGATCTGACGACCGACATTCATCACCGGGTTCAGGGAGAATTTCGGGTCCTGCATGACCATCGAGATGCGGGCGCCGCGCAGTGCGCGCATGCGTCGCTCGGACAGCGATTGCAGATCCTGCCCCTCGAAGGTCATCCTGGCCGCCTCGACGCGGCCCGGCGGACGGATCAGGCGCAGGATGGCGCGGCCCGTCATCGACTTTCCCGACCCGCTTTCCCCCACGATGCCGAGGCGTTCGCGCCCGAGATCGAACGAGACGCCGCGTACCACCTCGACACGACCGCGCTGGGTCGGAAAGCTGACGCGCATGTCGCGGACCGACAGGAGCGTCATCCCTATCCCTCCGACTTGGGATCGAGCACGTCGCGCAGCCCGTCGCCGAGAAAGCAGAAGCCGAGCGACACGAGGATGATCGCGAAGCCGGGCATCGTGGCGACCCACCATTGATCGAGGATGAAGACGCGCCCCCGCGAGATCATCGCGCCCCATTCGGGCAAGGGCGGCTGCGCGCCCAGACCGAGGAAGCCGAGACCCGCCGCGGTCAGGATGATCCCCGCCATGTCGAGCGTCATCCGCACGATCATCGACGAGGTGCACAGCGGCAGGACATGCAAGCCGATGATGCGCGCATGGCTCGCCCCCAGGAGCCGGGTGGCGGAGATGAACTCGGCGTTGCGCAGGCTCAGCGTCTCGGCGCGGGCGATGCGCGCATAGGCGGGCCATGCGGTGATGGCGATGGCGATGATCGCGTTCTCGATGCCGGGTCCGAGCGCCGCGACGAAGGCGAGCGCTAGGATCAGCTTGGGCATCGAGAGGAAGATGTCCGTCACGCCCATCAGGACGCGATCCGTCCAGCCGCCGAAGTAACCCGCGACCGCCCCGATCACGAGGCCCATCGGCGCCGAGATTATCGCCACCAGAGCAACGATCAGGAGCGTGATGCGCGCGCCGTAGACGATCCGGCTGAAGATGTCGCGGCCCAACTCGTCGGTGCCCATCCAGTTCGTGCCGGAGGGGGGCAGGAGGCGGCGGGCGAGGTTCTGTCCCACGGGGCTTTCGGGCGCGATGAACGGGGCGAAGGCGGCCGTCAGGATCAGGAGCACGATGATGGCCAGGCCGATCATGGCCAACGGGTTGCGCGCGAAGGCGCGGGTAGCGTTCCAGGCGCGGCCGGCACTGGCCTGAAACCGGGAGGCGGGCGCCTCGGAGGTGAGCCAGTCGCCGATATCCGCGCGTGTGCTCACCGGGCGCGGGGGTCGAGGACGCGGTAGAGCACGTCCGACCCCTTGTTGATGAGGATGAAGACCGCGCCGATCACCAGCGTGGAACCGAGGACCGCGTTCATGTCGGCGTTGAGGAGGGCGACGGTCAGGTAATTGCCGATGCCGGGCCAGGAGAAGACGGTCTCGATCATCACGGACCCTTCGAGAAGACCCGCATAGCTCAGCCCGATTACCGTAATGAGCGGCACGCGAATGGGGCCGAAAGCGTGGACCCAGATCACCCGCCATTCCGGCAGACCCTTCACCCGCGCGGTCGTCACGTATTCCTGACCCAGCTGGTCGAGCATGAAGGATCGGGTCATCCGCGCGATATAGGCCAGCGCGAAGAACCCGAGGATCGTGGCGGGAAGGGCTATGTGGGAGACGGCGTTGGCGAACACCTCCATGTCGCGGGCGATCAGACTGTCGACCAGCAGAAGACCGGTGACCGGCTCCACCAGCCCGTCGAGGAAGATATCGATCCGCCCGGGCCCCGCGACCCATCCGAGACCGGCGTAAAACACCGCGAGCCCCACGAGCCCCAGCCAGAAGGCCGGAACCGCATAGCCCAGCAGCGCGAAAACCCGGATCGCCTGATCGGCCCAGGAGCCGCGCCGCGCGGCCGCCGTCACCCCGAGCGGCACCCCGAGGAAGACCCCGATGACGATGCCGATGGTCGCCATCTCCAGCGTGGCGGGAAAGACGCGGGCGAGGTCGGATGCGACGGGCCGGTTGGTTGAGATCGACCGCCCCAGATCACCGCGCAGGACATCCGTCACATAGGTGAGAAACTGCAGGCCGAGAGGGCGGTCGAGACCCATCGCGGCGCGGGCTGTCTCGTATTGGGCAGTCGTCGCGCGGTCACCGACGACCGACAGGACGGGATCGATCGGAACCACGCGGCCGATCAGGAAGGTGATCGCCATCAGTCCCAGAAACGTGATCGCCGTGACGGTCACGAACCCGCCGAGGGAGCGCACGAAGGTGAGCAGGCGGGCCGTCGGTCGCGGTTCGGTACGGGGAACGAAGGCCATGACGTCTCCGGCTGTCTTCCGGGCCGAGGCTAAAGTTCATTCTTGGCAGATGCAAAAAGTTTTGCTTACATCAAAAAGATTTTTTCACTTGTATCGGAAAAAGGGGACCAAGGGTATCTCGCGCATAGCTCAAGCCAATCCCGCCCCTCCGCCTTCCGTCGGGGGGCTCATCCGGAAGCGTCGGCATCAACGCGGCCTCACGCTGCACGGGCTGGGCGATGTGACGGGCCTCTCCGCCGGATATCTCAGCCAGGTGGAGCGGGACCGGGCGGTGCCGACCCTCGGCACGCTCGCACAGATCGCGGACGGTTTGGGGCTCGGGCTCGATTACTTCATTTCCACGCCGCGGCCCGCCGATGCGCTCAGCCGGGCGGAAGGGCGCGCGCGCTTTCAGGTCGGGTCGTCGGCGATCGTCTATGAGGCCGTTACCGCGGACTATCCCGGCTCCGAGATGACGTCCTTCATCCTGCATGTTCCGCCCGGCTACGTGTCCGAAACCGTCGCCCATGAGGGTGAGGAGTTGATCGTCATTCTTGAAGGTTCCATTGAGCAGACCCTCGGCGGCGAGGTCATGGAGATGCACGTCGGCGACACGCTGCATTACAATGGGACGACACCCCATGCCTGGGCCAACAAGACGGAGGAGGTCGCCCGCGTCCTCTGGGCCGGACGCCTCGACGTTCTGCACCGGGAGGGCGCGCGGGGCGTGCCGCATCTCGTAACCCACGAAGGCGCGTCCGCGCGCACCGAAGACTGAACCGAAAAAGGGGAGATATCATGAGACATCTGAAGCCAATCCTGCTGGCCAGTGCCTTGGCGCTGCCGCTGGCGCCGGCGATGGCGGAGACGCCCCCGGGCGTCATCGTCGTGGCGCAGAACATCGACGACATCGTCGCCATCGACCCCGCGCAGGCCTACGAGTTCACATCCGGAGAGCTGGTGACGAACCTCTACGACAGGCTCGTGCAATACGATGCAGAGGACACCACCGTGCTCGCGCCGGGTCTAGCGACCTCCTGGGAAACCGATGAGGACGCCCGGACCATCGCGTTCACGCTGCGCGAAGGGGTGACTTTCCATTCCGGCAATCCGATGCGGGCGGAGGACGTGAAGGGCTCGCTCGCCCGCGTAGTCAAGCTGAACCTCACGCCCGCCTTCATCCTGACGCAGCTCGGCTGGACGCCCGAGAACGTGGACGGCATGATCACGGTGGACGGCAACGTCGTGACGATCCGGTACGAGGGCGACTTCTCGCCGGCCTTCGTCATCAACGTGCTCGCGTCCCGCCCGGCCTCCATCGTGGACATGGTCGCGGTGATGGAGAACGAGGTCGATGGCGACATGGGCAACGCCTGGCTGAACGAGAACGCCGCCGGAACCGGGCCGTTCGCATTGCAGACCTACCGACCGGCGCAGATCGTGCGCATGGAAGCCAACCCCGACTACTTCAACGGCGCCCCCGCAATCGCCTCCGTGATCCTGCAGCATGTGGCGGAAGCCGCAACGCAGCAGCTTCTGCTGGAGCAAGGCGACGTGGACATGGCGCGCAACCTCACCCCCGATCAGATCGCGGGCCTGGGCGCGAGGGTATCAAGGTGGAGACGTTCCCGCAGGCCGCGGTCCACTTCCTGTCCTTCAACCAGAAGGTCGAGAGCCTCACACCGCCCGCAGTCTGGGAAGCGGCCCGCTACCTCGTGAACTACGAGGGGATGACAGACACGATCATCAACGGTCAGATGGAGGTCCATCAGGCGTTCTGGCCGGAAGGCTTCCCGGGTGCCGTGACCGACACGCCCTATTCCTACGATCCGGACAAGGCGAAGCAAGTGCTGGAGGAGGCGGGTATCGACACGCCGATCACGGTGACGCTCGACGTCATCAACGCGGCCCCCTTCACCGACATGGCCCAGAGCATCCAGGCCAGTTTCGCCGATGCGGGGATCGAGTTCGAGATCCTTCCCGGCACGGGCAGCCAGGTCATCACCAAGTACCGCGAGCGCAGCCACGAGGCGATGCTGCTCTACTGGGGGCCGGACTTCATGGACCCGCATTCCAACGCCAAGGCCTTCGCCTACAATTCGGACAATTCCGACGACGCCTATGCGGCCACGACCACATGGCGCAATGCCTGGGCCGTGCCGGAGGCGATGAACGAGAAGACGCGCGCCGCCCTTACCGAATCCGACCCCGACAGGCGACTGGAAATGTACGGGGAGTTGCAGCGGGACGTGGCTGCGGAGAGCCCGATCGTCATCATGTTTCAGGCGGCCTACCAGGTGGCGATGGACGAGAATGTAACCGGCTACGTCAATGGCGCGACCTCGGACTTCGTCTACTACCGCCTGGTCGAGAAGGAGTGAGTCCAAATCCTTCGGAAAGAATGCACCGCCGGATCCCCGGCGGTGCCATCGCAACAGGATAGATGATGCCCGGTACCACCACGTTCGCCTCCGACCGCCTGACCCGTCTGCGCGCGCGCATGGGTGACACGGGCACCGATCTTGTCGCGCTCGGTCCGACCAGCCACATGCGCTGGCTGGCGGGCCTCGACCCCCATGGCGACGAACGACCGGTGATGCTCCTGGTCGGCCCGGACCACGCAGGCGTGCTGATGCCGGCGCTCAATGCGAATGCGGCGCGTCAGGAAACCGACCTTCCCTTCGAGACGTGGGACGACGCGACCGGACCCGACGCGGCGCTCGTCCGGCTGCTCGATGCCGTTTCGGCCCGCGGGCCCGGCCTGTCGGTCCAGATCGACGAGGCGATGCGCGCCGATTTCGCGCTCCTGCTTCTCGATGCGCTGGATACGCCGCGTCGCGGTTTCGCGCGCAACACGGTGGGCCATCTGCGGGCCCGCAAGGAGCCGGGGGAAATCGAAGCGCTGATCGCATCGGCGCGCTTGAACGACGAAGCGATGCAGGCCGGTTTCGAGGCGCTGCGAGAGGGGATCACCGAGCGGGAGGTGCAGGAGGTCATTCAGGCCAAATACGCCCTGCGGGGTGCCCGTCCGGAATTCACCATCGTCGGCTTCGGAGCGAACGGTGCCTTCCCGCACCACCATACCGGCGAGACCTGTCTGGAACGCGAGATGGCCGTCCTGATCGACACTGGCTGTCGGATCGGCGGCTATCCGTCGGACATGACGCGCTGTGGCTGGTTCGGGGGCGATCCCTCCGCCGAGTTCTGCAAGGTAGCTGACATTTTGGAGGGGGCGGTGCAGGCGGCACTGAATGCCGCGCGGCGGGGCGTGCGTGCCTCGACGGTCGACGCAGCGGCGCGGGAGCATATCGCAGCAGCGGGATATGGCGACCAGTTCCTCCACCGGCTCGGGCACGGGCTGGGCGTCGACGTCCATGAACCGCCTTACCTCACCGCCACGAGCGACACGGTGCTCGACGAAGGCATGGTCTTCTCCATCGAGCCGGGCATCTATCTCGACGGACAGTTCGGCGTTCGGCTGGAGGATATCGTCGTCCTGCGCGCGGACGGTCCCGAGATCCTGTCGGCGATGTCGCGGGACATCGTGATCCGCTAGCGCAGAGCATCGTCCGGCCGCCATCGGCGGGTTGAACGTTCGCATCGGCGGATACCGGTAGAACGATTGCGGCAATCGCTTCGCGCGTGACACCGGCGCTCATGCCGACTTACTTCTGGCGTGAGCTGTGCCCGACGATCCTGGTACTGGTCGGCATCTCGCGCCGTCGCATGTCGCTTCAAGCGCATCCAACATGCTCTGAAAAGTGACGTCGACATCGGTTCGGTGCAGTTCGGCGAAGGGTGTCCGGGCAGCGGGTTCGGGATCGGACCGGCTTCGTCTGTACGGCCACGCTGCCATCTGGTGGTTCTGCGAAAGCGCTAGAGCGAAAATACGAGGACGCGTCTTAACGCGATGTTAATCCCCTAACCTGATGTTCCTCCTACAATTCCGATCTGCACAGGTCGCAGATGAGCGCATGCAGGTCTTGATCGCCACAGCCGAACAGGATTGCGCATGTCCATACTTTCCCGCCCCACCAACGGCACCACATCGGACGCCGGATCGTCGGTCGGCCAGCAGGCTGCCCATGTGCCTTTGTTGGACTACGCCGTAAGCGCCCGCTGGAACGGCGGCTACAACGGCGCCCTGACGATCACGAACGACTCCTCCAACGCCATGAAGACATGGTCCATCATCGTCCAGGCCGACGGTCTGGACATCCGCAACAGCTGGGGCATGAAGACGACCGATCTCGGGGACGGTACGATCCGGATCGAAGGTTCCGGGTACGGGAAGTCGCTCTCTCCCGGTCAGAGCGTGACCGTCGGTTTCACGGGGGCGGGCATCCCGCCGGACGATATCGAGGTAGTGTCCGAACCGCCAACTCCGCCAGCGGTCGATCCGGTCGCAGCCTCCCCCTTCGACGCATCGGATTACGGCGAGGTCCTCGGTCTGTCGATGGATTTCTACTACGCGCAATATTCCGGCGATCTCGCCGACGACCACCCCATCGCATGGCGCGGCGACAGCGCGTTGCAGGACGGTGCCGATGTCGGCCGGGACCTGACCGGCGGATGGTACGATGCGGGCGACCACGTAAAGTTCGGGCTGCCTCAGGCCTATACGGCCACGGTCCTGGCGTGGGGCGCGCTTGACTATGATGACGGCTATCGCGCCGCGGGCAGCTACGATGACGTCGTCGCCCACCTGGACTGGGTCACCGACTATCTGTTGCGATGCTACGACGACAAGGGAACCGCGGATCTCTCCGATGACGTCTTCTACGGGCAGGTCGGCAACGGCACGCTCGACCATGCCTATTGGGGATCCGCGGAGGACATGACGATGGACCGCCCGGCCTACGCGATAACGGCTGACATGCCGGGCACGGAAGTGACGGCACAGACCGCCGCCGCACTCGCGTCGAGCGCGATGGTGCTGGCGGAGGCGGGTCAGACCGAACGGGCGGCGGAATTGATCCAGGGCGCCGAGAAGCTCTTCGCGTTCTCGGAAGCCTATCAAGGCACCTATACCGACGCGATCCCCGATGCCGGCAATTACTACGGCTCCTTTTCCGGATACGAGGACGAACTCGCCTGGTCGGCAAGTTGGCTCTACGAGGCGACGGGGAACGAAGCATATCTGGAGAAGGCCGAAGCGTACTATCAGCCGAGTGGCATGTACTGGGCGATGGGATGGGACGACCAATCCTTGGGAACGGCATTGCGACTGGCCGAGCAGACCGGCGATCAGCGATACTTCGATGACCTCGACCAGCATTTCAATCACTGGCGATACGCCGTCGACCGCATACCGGGCACCGATACCAATGCGGGACTGGCTTGGATCGACGAATGGGGATCGAACCGCTATGCGGCCAATACATCCTTTCTCGCATTGCAATACGCCGACCTGCTCGGAGAACGGGGGGAGACGGCGCGTGCCGATGCGCTCAACGCCTTCGCCCGGGATCAGATCGATTACATGCTGGGCGACAATCCAGACGAATTCAGTTTCGTCGTGGGATTTGGTGACGATCATCCCGTAAATCCGCACCACCGCGGCGCGTCCGGCACCGACCATGTCGGCACGGGCGGCCCGAACGCTCATGTTCTGAATGGCGCCCTGGTCGGCGGGCCGGACCGAAACGGCGACTATACCGACGATCGGACGGATCACGTCGGGAACGAAGCGGCGATCGACTACAATGCGGGGTTCTCGGGCGCCCTCGCGGGGATCCTGCAGGATGATGCGTTGCTCTTCGGGTAGGAGGTCACGCCGAACGTATCCTGCGTCGTCGGCTCCGACCCTATGATCCAGGCGAAGATGCAATGGCGCCCTCGTGTCGGATCCGATGTCCGGGCCGGGGAAAGGTCCGCGACGTCCTCGGCAGGAGGGGAGGCACTGGTGCCGGCAAGTGGTACACAGCGGCGGTGCCAGCGCCTTCTCCCGGATCAGACGGACCGGCGAACGCTGCCGGCCTGGTCGGCGCGAGACCCGTCAGAGGCTGGCGATGTCGGACCATTTTGCCTTGGTCCCCGCGAAATCCGACCTATATCGATTTTGGCCTAACCGTTTTTGCGAATGCGCCTTTTGGTTCGAGCCGTGGTTGGTCGGCAGCGGACAGGGCCGCGCATGAGGATGGGGTCGGCGAACGCGTCGATTCGATGGCCGCGCGGAGCCGGGAGACGGGCCTCCCGAGATCGGAGAACGGGCTTGGATACTCTTGCGACTCCCGACTTCATAATCGGAGGTGCGCCGAAATGCGGCACGACCTCGCTGCATCAGGTTCTCGATCAGCATCCCGATATCTGGATGGCCCGGAACGAACTGTACTTCTTCGATGCGGACGATCCCATCGCGCATGGTGACTTCCTGAAGAGGGACGGGTCTGACCTGTCATGGCGCGACGTCCGGGATCCGAAATTCCGCGATTGGTATCGCGGACGTTTCGCGGATGCGCCGCGGGGAAGCCTGACGGGCGAGGATTCGACGACCTATCTCATGTCCGACGTTGCTGCCTTCCGAATAAAGGAGGCCAATCCGGACGTGAGGATGATCTTCATGCTCCGCGATCCGGTGAAGCGGGCCTTTTCGCAATACTGGCATCTCTTGCGCAGCGGGCGCACGCATCTGTCATTCGAGGACGCGCTGAGCGAAGAGCGATCGATTATCCTGGGGTCGACTTACGCCCCGGCACTCCGGCAATATCGCGATGCCCTCGGCCCGGACCGGATCCATGTCGTCCTTTTCGAAGAGTTCAAGGCGTCGCAGCAGATGGTGGTGGACGGCGTGACGACCTTTCTCGGGCTGTCGCCGATGGCTGGGGAAGACGTCGCGACGTGGCACAACAGAACGAAATATCCGGCGCGCATGAACACCCTCCTGCGATTGAATCGGGTCGGCCGGGTCTTGGTCCGGCATCGCTATGCGCGGCATTTCGACGGGGATGCACCGATGACCGCAAGAACTCGCGCACAAGGCCTATCGTCTCTGGTTCCGTTTCGTTTCCGATCGCGTTCTGACCCGTGAAAGTCCGCCGGCCGAGATGCGCGAGAAGACCCGCACCTACCTTTGTCGGCATCTATCCGATCGCAATGCGGGTCTGTCAGACCTCTTGGGAAAGGATCTTGCTTCCTATTGGCCGGGATTTACCGGGTGAGAGGGTTTGGCCGTATCGACGAATCGACTCGCATGACGTCGCAACGCGGGTCTAGCAGACAGGCCGGATACGCGCTGAGGGAAGATGCGCTGAGTCGTTTGGCATCACGGATGGCTGATCCCGCCCAAAGTCGTTTGTCACGGCTGCGATGAACGGGGCGGCGGGGTCCGGAAGGTCGGGCGCCGCAGGCGGACGGCTGGCGACCTGAATACCGGACGGCTCCCCTTCATGGCGCGGTAGCATGATACGGAACCGTGTCGGGCCCCGGAATTCGGAGAATTAGATTATTCGCTGGGCGATCCGGTCCGGTTTTCGGGCGCGTCATGCGAGGATGATGCGTTTTCGGACCTTGGAGCACGCGAAGGGCAGGACAGATGCGCCGCAGGCTCCGTATCCTCAGCATGGATCGGCACAGGGGATGACACATGGCATTGGCAGGCAGGACGATGATTGCGGGCGCGGCATGGCTCGCGTTGAGCATCGCGGGTGCGCAGGCGCAGGAACACACGTTGCGCATCCATTCTTTCGGCTCGGCCGCGTCGCTGGACCATACGGCCCATCTGGATCGCTGGGCCGAGGCGGTGATGGACCAGTCCGACGGGCGCATCGCGGTGGAGGTCTATCC
>CAWBJI010000002.1:0-48890 GCA_963789105.1 uncultured Alphaproteobacteria bacterium | reverse complement strand
CGGTGGACGACCATCTTTGTGCCGATCTGGAAGCCTGGTTGGCCGACAGGAATGCCTCCTGACGGCATTCGGGCCGGTGTTTCGCGCGCGAAACACCGGCCCGAACCGTTCGGGAATGGGTCGCCTCAGAACAGAAAGGCGTCGGACGTGTCGGCCTCCATAAGGCTCGTGACGGGGTTCGGCACGATACCCTCGATCCCGGTCGCAGCCGGCTGATCCTCTTCCCACAGGCGGGACGCGAAGGCGATATCGTCCACGTTCATCTCGAACACGTCGTGCCACTTGGGCGACGCCCAGCTGTGGCCGATCGACAACCCGTGATAGGTATGGGGTGCGGTGATGCCCGCGGCGTCGCCCTCGGCGATGGTTTCGCCGTCGATCTGCATCGCCATCTTGCCGGTATCGGCGTCGTAGGAGATTCCGATACGGTGCGTTCCGCCATCCGCCAGCACGCTGGCATCGGCCTCGATCAGGAACCGGCCCTTGTCGGTGTCGAGACGGAAACCCAGCGTGCCGTTCGAGTTCATGCTGACCGCGATGACCTCCGGGAAGTAGATCAGGGTGCCCTGAAGGTCGGACGTGTCGGCGGTGACGTCCATCTCGAGGCTGAACGCTTCGAGCTCGTGCAAGCCTTTGGTATTACGTGCGATCTGAAGGTTATGCCCGTTCGAGATGCTGTAGCCGGTATCGTCCCCGTCGGTCGTCAGGCGGTCGAGTTTGATATTGCGCAACTGCGTGCCGCTGTCGTTCGAGATCCCTCCGCCCGTCGGCTTCGAGAGGATCGCGCCCGGGTTCGCCGGTTCGAAATCCTCGCTGATCAGGAGGGCGCCGATATCCTGGGGGCTTCTGTAGGAGGAGGTGGGCAGGACCGACACGACCGGAGAGATCTCCGGGAACATGCCGACGGCATCGGGATCGGAGCCGAACAGGAAATCGTCGATCTCCGCCTCCAGGGCGTTGCCCCACTGGGTGCCGAGAACGAGTCCGTGATAGAGTTGCGATCCCGTCAGGCCGGTGGCCGCGACCGTGTCGACGACCGCGCCGTCGATTTGCAGCACGAGGCTTGCGCCGTCATATCCGATGGCGATGTCGTATTCGGCCCCGTCGTTGACGACGATGTCGCCGCTATCGACCTCGAACGTGCCATCGCTGGTGGTCAGCTTGAACGTCACGGTCCCGTCCTTGCCGACGATCGCCCCCATGACCTTGTGGAAGTGCACGAAGGTGCCGTCATCGCCGCCGACCACCCGCAGATCCATGCGCAGGCCGAAGGAGCCGAGATCGTGAGTTGCGTCGGTGTCGCGGTGGATGAAGATCGCGTCGCCCTGTCCGATGCGCCAGCCGCCATCGTCGGTCGCGGAGCCGCCCGCGGGTGCGCCCTTCAGATCGTAGGAGGAGGTGTTCACGGCGCCGTTCTTAAAATCCATGGCCACGATGATCTTGGACTGGATGTCGATCGACCGCTGACCGCCCGCGATGACGGCGCCGTCCTTGAGGATGTCCAGCCGCACGTCGACCTGCCCGTCCTTGGCGAAGGTATGGGAGATCTTGGTCCCCTCGAGGACCGTGCCGTCGGGCAGGGTCCAGCGGACCTCGTAGCCGTCGCCGATATGGCCGTTCTCGTCCACCGAGAAGCCGGCGTCGAAGGTGACGGTGTGGATGTCGGTCTTGCTGGTCTCGGTGAGGAAGACCGCCTTCACGCCGCTGTCGCTGCTGGTGAGGCCGCGGGTCAGGTCGCTGCCGTACTTGCCGCTCAGATCGCTGTCGGGCTTGAGGTTCAGGCTGGTTCCGTCCCGCGTGCCGCCGCCGAGGGCGTCGACGAAATGGTTGCCGACGAAATTGGGGCTGCTGGCACCTTTGTAGTCGATGATCGCGTTGTCGCCGATCGCGACGCTGCTGCCCGCGTCGATGCCGCTGGTGATGTTGCCGTCGATGCGGCCGTTATCGACGTTGACCATGCGGATGATCGGGACCGAGTTGACCCCGGGCTGACCGACGGTCTTGAGCGTGAGGGCGCTCTCGTTCCACAGGATGGTGTTGTTGGAGACGTCGACGTCGTTCGCCCCGTAGACCGAGATCCCGTGGGACTGGCCGCCGTGGATCACGTTCCCGGTGACCTCGATGTTCTGGTAGCGGAAGGCCGGATCGCCGCCGACCTTCTCGTTGCCGAGGAAGATGGACTGGGCGGCGCTGCCGTCGCCGGCATCGAGGACGTTGTTCCGGATCGCCAGGTCGCGGGTGGCGAGGGTCGTGTTGGTCGACCAGAGCTGGATGAAATCGTCGTGGTTGATGTTGTAGAGTGATCCCAGGAAGTCGTGCATGTGGTTGCCCGAGATCTCGGTATTCTGGACGCCGCCCATGCGGATGCCGTCGCCCTGCATCTTGGTGATCTCGTTCCCGGTGACCTTCGTGCCTATGCTCTCGGTGATGAGCAGGCCGTGATTGTAGCCGGAGACGTTGTTGTCGGAGATCGTGACGTCGGTGCTGTTGTGGATGCGCCCGAAATCCTCGCCCCGTATGGCCCCCGCGGCGGGAACGTAGCGTTCGGTGGCGTTCGAGGTGAAGACCGACTCCTCGATGGTCACGTTGCGGCTGTTGAAGACCATGACGTCGTTGTACCAGGCCGGGCGATCGACGCCGGTGCTGTCGACCTGGAAGCCCGAGACGGTGACATTCTCGGCACCGCCCACCTGGATGCCGGTGACGAGGGGGGGATTGCCCGGATCGGCGGCCTCGATGCGGACATCGGCCGGGCCGCCCCCGTTCAGCTTGATGGAGATCGGCGCGCTCCCGGCTTCCACGCGGATCGTGCCGCCCTTGCCGCTCGACAATGCGGCGTAGGCTTTTTCGATTTCCTGGGTGGAGGACGCGGTGATCACGGTCGGGGATTCGGTCGGCATCTGGGGGCTCTTTTCCTGAAAGGCGGCGTTTGACTGCAGTGACGCTAAATCGCCTTGTGGGCCTTCCGTGGGCCGGGTCCGGTCCCGTTCCGGAACAAGTCCGCTCATAAGTGTGGCGAACGTCGGCAAGTGTCGGCTAATTTGGGCTAACCCGGGCCCATTCCGGCGAAACAAGTCGGGAACAGCGGCCGGAAGGGTGATTCTCTGCCGCGTTGTTGCGACGGGGCTACAAGCGACACCTTTTTTCGGGCGGGACTATCGAGGCGGTGACGCGGGGACCCGACGGGCGGAATCCGGGGTCAGGCGGCGCGGCGACGTTGCCATCTGCGGGCCAGCAGGAACCCCAGGAGCACGCCCGCGGTGTTCGTCATCAGGTCGGTGACGTCCGGATGGCGGTACATGCAGTCGTAGATACCGAGATTCCCCGTCAGCTGCGTCCCCTCGATGGCCAGCGACAGCGCGAGGCCGAACCCGGCCGCGATCCGGGCCGAGCCCGTCAGCCGCGCCAGCGCCGCCCCCGGCAGCATGAAGAACACCACGTTCATCACGGAGGAGACGAATGTGAGGTCCACCAGAAGGCGCCAGTACTCGCCCGTGCGCCAGACCCAGCGAAAGGTGCCCCAGAGGCTCCTGAACGGCTCCAGCACGATCCGGCCGCCAGCGGTGGCGCAGTCGAAAGTCGCGGGGTCGGGAAGCGGCAGGAGCGCCAGACAGACCACGAAGGCGCAGGCCGGGGCGAGGGGGGCGGCCCGGGGCCACACCGCTAGCAGCGGCAGCGCCAGCGCACCGCCGATCAGCGCGCCCCAGAGCGCCGCCAGTCCCACATAGTCGAACGCCCAGGCGGCGAAATCCAGGATCGGGGCCATCATGCGCCGCCCATGTCAGGGGCGCAGGGCCTGGGCCAGCATCCAGCCCGCCCGCGTCAGCCGCAACCGGACCAGCGTCGCCAGCGCCCGCCGCCGTTCGACCCCCGAGAGGCGCGGATCGCGCAGGATGCGGGGCGCCTGGGCCAGGATCGAGGCAGGCATGGCCAGCGCGCCGCGCAGGCCCCAGATGCCCCGCGCCCGGAGGCCGTGGCGCCCGTCCCGGGCCGCCAGCCCCCAGGCCTCGGCATTCACCCGGCGGAACTTGCGCTCCAGCGCGGGCCAGTCCGAGCGCGTCGGGTGGGACACCGCCAGATCGGGATCGTAATGCAGCGCGGCCCCCGTGGCGGTGGCGCGGCGGCACCAGTCGATATCCTCGGCCAGGCCCGGCACGAAGGGACCGGTGGCCTCGAACACGGTCCGGGTCGTGACGAGGTTGGCCGTCACGGAGAAGCCCCTGTTGGCGATGTACTCGGCCTGATCGAAGGCGAAGACCGTCTCGAAGGCCTCGGCGCCCGAGCGGGGGGCGGGGGTCTCGTCGAAGACGTCGACTCGGCCCCCGGTCAGGGCGTCCCCCTGGCGCGCGGCGATGGCCAGCGCGGTGGCCAGCCAGTCGGGCGCGGGCACGCAATCGGCGTCGAGAAAGGCCAGCGCGGGGGCCGCGGTCCGCGCGATGCCGAGGTTGCGCGCGGCGGCGGCACCCCGTTTGGGCTGGGTCACGAAGGCCACGTCCGGATGGGCCGCGCGGACCGGGCCCAGATCGTCGGTGGAGGCGTTGTCGGCGACCACCAGCTCCACCGCCGGGGTCAGTTGCGGCACCAGCGCGTCGAGGCATCGGCGCAGGCGCGCGACATCGTTGAAATGGGGAACGATGACGGCAAGGCGGGGGCCATGCGCCTCAGCCACGGGAAGACGCGGTGCGGAAGGGCATCTCGTAAGTCTGCCGTCGCGGGACGGGGTAGGGGGCTTCTCCGATCCGGCGCCGCAGCAGGATCGGGCGCAGGGTGCAGGCCGGGTCGGGGACAGAGGATGCGGGCATGGCCGACCCTGTGCCCAATCCTGCCCGCGGGGGGAAGGAAAAAGAAGAAAGGGGGACCCCAAGAACGGCCCCCCTTCCAATCGATGCAATCCGTCCGCTCTAGGCGGGATCAGGCGGTCTTGCGGCCCCGACGGGCGAAGCCGAGACCGGCCAGGGCACCGCCCAGCAGCAGGACGCCGGCGGGAAGCGGGATCGGCGACGGCTCGAACTCGATGCCGGCCAATGCAAAGTCAGGGTTGCCGACATTGTCGTTGGTCGAAATCGGCGCGAAGGTGAAGGACATGCCCGTCAGCGACAGGCCGCCGAAATCGCCGAAGCCGAAGCGGTCATTGGAAATGCTCACCTGAGCGAGGAACGCATCGCCGCCGTTGACCGTGAAGCCCTCGTCGGTGCCATCGTCCTCCGCGTCCTGGAACAGATCGAGCGCGAACAGACGGCTGATTGTCACCGCCCGGTCGAAGGCGACCGTGATCGTCTGGTCCGGGAAGGTGATCTCGTCGTCCTGGATGCCGAGGCCGTCGACGGTACCAGCGAGCGGCGAGGTGACGGGCGCGCCCGGTCCGGCTTCCCGGTTGTTGAGGCGGCCGCCATTCGTCGTAACCGTGAACCCGATCCCGCCGGACATTCCGGTCGCCATCGTGCCACCCGGAGCGATCGAATAGCTGGAGGGGTTAGTGAAGTCGACCAGCGCGGCGCTGGCCGCGGCGGCGGCCGCGAAGGTCATGACCGTCGCAAGGCCGAGAGGTTTGATAGAGTACATGGAGTGGTTTCCTGAGTGAGTGACTGGCAACGACAGCGACCAAACGGGCCGTATCTCCCCTATCAAACTACCGAACCGTCGAAGGGTTGCTACAAAGTTAAGACAAAAAGGACCTGTTATTCGATGACATCGCCGCGGATAGGCGATGACTGTGTCGGTCCGTCCGAAATGTCGCTCCGCATACCGCTGTGTCCCTGAATATTCGGTGTTTTATTAATCTATAATTAACTCTCCTTACGGTTCCGATATCGGTCCGGATTCCGAAAAGGATCCTTCCATTCCGGAGTTCGACGCCGATTCGTTCCATTGGAATGCCGGTTCCGCCGCGGGATCCGGTCGCGTCAGCGCCCGTCCACGAGGCCGCGCAGATGCGCCAGAAGATCGGCTAGGGGACCCTCCGCCGGGGGGGTCGCATCGGGACGGGGCGGGGCCGCGAGATCGGGATCCCGCAGCAGCGCGGGCAGGTCCGCCACTTGCCAGGCGACGTGCAGGCCGGTCCGGCCCGCAAGCTCCCGGGCGGTGGCGAGCTGATGGTCGTTGCGGTGCTCCCCGCGGTCGAACCGTCGCGGCACGATCACCAGCGGGCGGGCATGGCGCCGGGCCGACAGGATCGTGCCGATGCCCGCATGGGCGATGACGATGCGCGCGTCCTCGAACAGCGCCTCGAACCGGTCGGGCGACAGCGTCGCATGGGTCTCGAGATTGGCGTAGGGGGCCGGGTCGGGGCCGATCTGGGCGATCACCGGCTCGTCCAGGTCGGGGGCCAGCGCATCCAGCGCCGCGATCAGGCGGGGAAACGGGAGCTGGGTGCCCGTGGTGGCGAAGATCATGGGCGGAGGCATCCTGGACGGACAGTCCGGATCGGGGCGGGGGCGCCCGTCACAGGATGGACCCCGCATAATCGGCGCCCTCTGCCGCGGCCACGGCGCGCCATTGCGACAGGCGGTGGGTGGCGAAGCGGCGGGCGAGGCGGCCCGAGGCGGACATCTCCTCGGCATTGGCGATGCTGTCGATCCAGATCGTGCGCGCGCCCAGCATCCGGGCCAGCGCGAAGGCGATGACCCCCGGCAGCGCGCCGGTGGAGATCACCACCTGCGGACGCAGGCGCAGGACGTGCCCCGCAAGGGCGACCGTGCAGCGCGCCACCTGCAGCGGCGTGTCCCGGTTGCAGTCGGGGATCACATGGGAGGGGGCGGCGCCCGCCTGCTCGGCCAGGCCGGGCAGGGTGGTCAGATAGGTGACCGCATGATGGGCGAAGGCCGGGCGCAGCTGCATCAGCTGCATCCAGTGGCCGCCCGCCGAGGCGATGGCGAGGATGCGGCGGGGGGGGCGCTTGCCGGAGGGCGCGGTCATGGCCGTTTCCCCGCCGCGGGAGCCGTCCGCAGGGTCGCGGGCAGGTCCCGGGTCGTCGTGGGGAAGCGGGTGTAGCGGGCCCGGCCCTGGGGCGCGGGTTCGGGTGCTGCCTCCTCCGCGTCGCCCTCCCGCTGCGGATCCGTTCCGATCATCCACATCCCGGCCCCGAACATGAAGAACACGAAGGAGTAGAGCGTCGACCAGATATGCACCGTCACCAGGGTGAAGGTCATGCCGACGAAGGCGATGACCCAGGCCCGGCGCAATGCCAGCAGGACCGTGTCGCCGGAAAAATCGCGTCGTCCCACCGCCCACAGGCCCAGCCCGTAGGGCAGTGCCAGCGTCACGAAGCCCAGGATGCCGTGGCGTACGGCCATCACCAGCCAGAAATTGTCCATGCTGGCCGAGAACATCCACCAGGGGCGCTCCCACTGGCCCAGCCCGAGGCCGATGAAGGGATATCTCCAGACGCTGGCCATGCCGTATTCGAAGATCGTCTGCCGCCAATAGGCGTTGTGCGGCGAGAAGGTCGCATAGGACATGAAGACCTGGATGGGCGTGCGGTCGGACAGGATGTCGATCAGGACATAGGCCGTCGTCACCAGGAGCGTCAGGATCAGCCAGGGCCGCGAGGACCCGCGCAGCAAGAAAGCCCAGCCGATCAGGAACGTCTGGAGCATCACCGCCAGCAGCGCCCCGCTGGACAGCGACAGGAAGGTGCAGGCGGCGATGCCCGCGCTCAGCGCCCATCGCGGGCCCCGGCCCAGGGACGGGGCCAGTCCGACGAAGACCAGCACGAAGCTGATGGAGCAGAAGACGCCGTAATGGATGGGATGGGCGAAGACCGTCTGCGCACGCAGAAGACCCCCCGTCCGCGCCGCGTAGTTGACGTCGGAATTGCTCTCGATGAAGGGGATCTCGTTGATCGCATCAAGAATGAAGGCGCCCTGGCCCAGCGATTCCACCAGCGCGAAGGGCAGGGTGCACACCGTGATGATCGCCAGCATCCGCACCATCGCGATGAAATCCTCCCGGGTACGGATATAGGCCCGCGCCAGCATGTAGCCGCCCAGGAATTCCACCCCCGCGGATCCGGTGACCTGAACCACCCGATGGGGTTCGGTGATCGCGAGAGAGAGGGTGATCCACATCAGATGCACGACCATCAGCCAGTCGGTGGGCAGGATGCGGCCCAGCCTTCCGCTCAGCAGCATGCCGATCGTCGGCAGGATCATCACCAGCAGCAACAACCGCAGGAACCCCATGTAGAGCGGGCCGACATAAAAGAAGATCGGGATCACCAGCGTCAGCAGGTAGAGCGTCACCGGCAGCGATTGCCGGTACCGCTCCGCCGGGCGGGCGCGGGGGGACGCGGCGGTCCGGGGCAGGGTGCCCGCCTCGGTCATCTGTTGCGCGTGCGGGCCGCGCCCAGCCCCGGCCGGTCCGCGGGTCCGCCCGGACGGGGCGCGTAGCTGGCGGGATCGGCCGGATCGCCGCCGGGAATGCCGGCGAAGACCCGGGTGTAATGGCCGGTTTCCATCCGGCGGTGGGGCTGCACGATGAGATTGCCCCGGACGCGCCAGCCGGGGCGCTGGTCGGGGACCCGGCTCGTGATGTTGTTCTCCACGGTCACATCCACTGACTTGTCGTTGACGTTGATGCGCGGCACCCAGACCTCGTGGGTGGGCGACCGGTCGGGTCCGACGCCCGCGGGATTGTGCACCAGCGTGTTGCCCCGGATCGTCAGGCCCGCCGTCTCGCCCGTCGAGATGCCGTGGGCATGGGCGTTGACGATGACGTTCTCCTCGATGACGACGTTTTGGTAGTACATCTCGCGCCCGGCCTCGCCCTGATCGACCCGGTCGTTCCGCATGAAGATCGACTGGGTATAGTAGCCGGCCCCGGAATTCAGGAGGTTGTCCCGGATCACCACGTCGGTGGTGGGGCGGGGGGCATGGGTGGTCCAGAACTGGATCATGTCGGCATGGTCCTCGCTCTCGATCGAACGGGCGAAGTCGTGGATGTAATTGGCGATGATGCGGATCCCCTGGGTGCCGACCACGTTGATGCCGTCGCTGCGCAGGCTGTGGATGTCGTTGCCCCGGAGGGTCACCCGGTCGCTGTCGCGCACGAGGATGCCGCGGTAGAAGGTCGTCACTTCGCTGTTTTCCAGGATGACGTCGCGGCTGCCGCGGATCGTGATGCCGACGCCGGAGGCGAAACCGCGGGACGTCGGATCCGTGCCCCCGGCCGTGTCGCCCAGGATGCGCAGACCGGTCATCCGGACGTTCTCGCTGTCCCAGATGCCGATGGGGGTCATGTTGAGGCCGTCGCCCTCGGACCATTCGTAATCCAGCACCAGCCCCTCGAGCGCCAGGCCGCGGGCGCCGTTCACGTTCATGCCCGAGAACCGCGCCGGGTTCGCGGGATCGGCCGAGCGGATCACCGACGGCCCGTCCGCGCCGCCCAGTTTCAGCTCGCCCCAATCGCCGCCCGGCAGCTCGATCACCGCCCCCGGGGGGGAGGAGCGCAGAGCCGCGGCGAAATCGCCCGTCTGGGCCCGGGCGGTCATGCCGACCGGCATCGCGGCCGCGGCGAGGACGGCCAGAAGCAGCGTGCGCACGAGGACGGCAACAGGGAAGGAGGGGTGGCTGGACATGACATGGTCTCCGGTCGAGGGGAGCGGCCCCCGTCTCCGGGCGCCCGGTTCGTTAGGGTCTGATCGTGACTTTCCGGCGGGCGACATAGCGCCATAGCTGACGCTGGACGACAAGGGCCAGCAGGATGGCCGCGACGACCAGGGCCGTCTCGACCGGGTGGGCCAGCGGGGCGAACGTCCCGGCGATGTCCGCCGTCGCCCGCCAGGCGAGGCCCGCCATCAGGACGAGGACGACGCCGCTCGCCAGCAGCGGCAGGGCCAGGGTGCGGAGCACGATGCCCAAGCGGATGCGGATCATCGCCAGCGAGGTGAGCGTGCCGATCGTCTCGCCGACGATGGCCACCGCGATCACCCCTTCGAGCCCGCCGCCCGAAGCCGCCACCCACCACGCCACCGGCAGCGAGGCCACGCGTACGGAATTGGCGATCATCGGGTTCGACGTCTGGCCCCGTCCCAGGGCGATCATGTCGGCGGCCGAGCGGAACACGCGGATGCCCTGCTGGATCGCGAGCCAGATCATCAGCGGCACCAGGACAGCGTATTTCTCCCCCAAGAGCAGCATCACCACCGGCCCCGCCACCAGCACCATCCCCAGCAGGTAGAGCAGCGTCATCGCCAGCATCGCCTGGATCGTGACCTCCGACAGGGCCTGGAAGGCCGCGTCGTCGTCCTGGGCCGCCGAAAGCTGCGGCAGGAAGAAATCCTGGATGGAGCGGGCGAGGATCAGGGTCGGCGTCATCGTCAGGGTCAGGCCCATGGCGAGGATGCCCAGGGCCTCGAGCCCCAGTTCGCGCCCCGCCACCAGCTTCTCGCCATGCATGACCGCGAACAGCAGGAAGTTGTTGATGAGGAGCGGCCACCCGAAATCGAGGCTGCCGCGCCAGACGCCGGTATCGATGCGCAGCCGGTAGGCCCGTTCGGCGAGGATGTGAGACATTGCCGCGACGACTGCCACCTGCACCAGCAGCGAGATCATCATCACCCGGAAATCGGGCCAGATCGCCCAGGCGGGCCAGACCACGAGCACCGCGGCGACCGCGCCGCCGCCCTGGGTCCAGAGCATCGGCGAGAAGCGCATGTTCCGTTTGTAGCGATGGTTGTCGAAATGCGAGAAGGCCCGGATCAGAGGCACCAGCGCCATCACCTGATAGGCCCAGGCGAGGTCCGGCACGCCGAGGAAGTCGGCCAGAAGCCCCGCCGTCAGCACCAGCAGCAGGCACGAGGCCAGCCCGCGCATCACCGTGAAGCCCTGCAGCGCCGCCTGGAAGTCGGGATCGTCGCCCTTGCGGGACTGCACGATCTGCTGCTCCAGCCCGATCGCCGACATCATCTCGACCACGGCCATGGCGATCGCGAAGGTCGCGGCGATGCCGTAATCCTCGACCGTGATCAGCCGCGCGATCACGAGGTTGCGCACCAGCGTCAGCAGCGAGACGGACGCGTTGCCGAACAGCAATATGGAAACGGAGCGCAGCACGGAGGATCCGGTTCCTATCGCGGGCCGGAACGGGGCGGGGCCGGGCGGGGTCTAGGCGCCGGAATCGTAATCATAGCCGTACCCTTCCGTATCGTCGGTGAAGCGGCACTGGTTGAGGACGATGCCCAGCATGTTGGTCTGTTCGGCGATCTCGCGTTCGCAGGTGTCGATCTGCGCCAGGCTGGAGCGTTCGGCCCGCGCGATCATCAGCGCGCAGTCGACATTGCCCAGAAAGGCGCGGGTATCGTCGCTCACCAGGAGCGGGGGCAGGTCGAAGATCACGAGATCGGGCGCGTAGTCCCGTTCCAGCGCGTCGATGGTCGAGATGGTCTCGTGGCTGAGCATGTAGCGGGTGGGGTCGTTGGAGGCCCGGCGCGCCATGGAGATGGCGACGTTGCCGCGCGCGCGCACCGCCTGTTCGGCGAAGGGCACCTCGCCGGTGAGCATGCGGGTGATGTCCTCCTCGGGGCGGTGGCCCAGCATGGTGGCCATGTTCGGACGCCGCAGGTCCATCTCCAGCAGCATGGCCGACAGATCCGGTTGCCGCGACAGGCCGAGGGCGAGGTTGCAGGACATCGTCGTCTTGCCGCAGGCGGGCGTGGGCGAGGTGATCGCCAGCCGCCGCCAGCCGTTCTTGCGCATCTGCAGCAGGATCTTGGTGCGCAGGATGTCGAAATGGGTGGCGTCGGGACCGGCGTCGTAGGCGACGATCCGGTTGCGCTTCAGGATCTCTGGATCGGGCGCGAATTGCCGCAATTCGGCCCAGGCCTCGTCCTGCGGGGCCGCGCGGCGGGCGCTGCCGCGGCCCCGTGCGCCCGCTTCCGGCTGCCGGTCGCGGGCGCGATCGGGGGTCGCCGCACGGGCCGTCGCCGGCCGATCGCCGTCGCGGGCGGCGCGGGCCTTGTCGAGTGCCTGCTGAAGCTTTTCCATCGTCGGTTCTTCCTCGTGGCGGTCCGGGCGGGCCCGGTGCATGTCTGTCGGCCCGCGCCCGCGGGCCGGTCTCGTTCGCGTCGGTCCGGCCCGGTCAGGCCAGCCCGAGCCTGTCCAGGACCCGCTGCGTCAGCAGATCCAGGGGCAGGTAATAGGTGTCCACCGCCCAGAGTGCTGCGGGCACCCCGACCAGCACGATCAGCATCGCCAGGATCTGACCGCTGCGCCGCCAGAGCCTCCGGGCCCGGCTCTCGATGTAGGGAATCGTGGCCAGCGGCACGATTCCGAGGCTGCGCTGGATGTCGCCGGGCCGCCGGATCGCGCTGTTGAGCACCTCCAGCAGCAGGAACAGCCCCCCTGCGAGCGCCAGCCCCGCGCCCACGCCCATGGCCGCGATGACGGGCCGGTTGGGGCTGTCGGGCGAGGTGGGGACGTTGGCGGGCTCGATCAGGGTGATCCGCTGGCCGCGGGCCGTCAGCTCGATGCGCTCGCCGACGCTGGCCTGGGAAAGCCGCGCGACGGCGGTGTCGTATTGCAGGCGGATGTTCTCGTAGTCGCGCTGCAGCCCGGCCAGGGAAATGGCGTTGAGCGGGGTCCGCTCGATGGCGTCCTGCAGCCGCTCCAGCTCCTCCTCGATGGGGGGGAGCTGCTCGCTCAGCTGCGCGATGCGGTTGTCGATCTCGTTCAGCTGCAGGTTGAAGAACGCGGTTTGGGTGTCGACGGCGCCGTCTTCGCCGTCCTCGCTCGGGGCGGTGCGGGCGAGGGCGCGCCGCGCGCTGTCGACGCGGGCCTGAAGCTGCACGACCCGGGGATTGGTCTCGGAATAGACGGTCAGCGCCTGGGCCAGCTCCTCCTCCAGTTCGGCCAGCCGCCGCTCCTCGGGGGGGACGGCGCGGGGATCGGCGGCGCCGACCCGGCCGGTGGCCTCGAACAGGTCGGACAGGCGGCGGCGCTGCTCCTGCAGGGCGGCGATGTCGCGGCCGATCCCGGTGATCCGCTCCTGCAGGGTGGATTGCCGGTCGAGGCGATAGGTCTGCCCGTCGGGCAGGGCACCCGCATTCTCGCGCTGGAACTCCGAGATCCGGCCCGAGCGCAGGTCCAGCTCGCCCGCCAGGCGGTCCGCCTCCTGCTCGAAGAAATCGAGCGTGTCCTCGGCCGCCCCGGTCCGGTTGCGGACATTGGCGGCGGTGATGCGGGTGACGTATTCGTTCACGACCGAGGCGGCGATCTGGCCGGTGCGCGCGCGGAAGCCGACATCGACGAGGGTCGGCTGCGGCGCGCCCCGGGACCCGCCGCCCTGGGCGCGGATATCGGTGGATTCGCGCATCTCCTCGACGACCTGGTCGGGGGTCATGCGCCGATCGGAGGCGAAGACGTTCAGGTCGTTGGCGATGTCGATCAGGTTGGCCCGGGTCAGCAGCTGCTGGCGGATGATCTCGATCTCCTCGGAGGCCTCGACCTGCACGGTGGAGGCGGCGAGATCCTCCGCGATCTGGGGCGCTTCGACCAGGAGGCGCGCCGAGGTGGCGTAGACCGTCGGCAGCCGCACGGCCAGCACGAGGCCCAGCCCCGTGCAGATCAGGAACAGGAGCGCCATCGCCGGCAGACGCCGCAACAGCAGCTTCCAGTAGAACTTCACCATGCCGATCATCGGTCCGCGTCCCTCATCCGTCGCCGTCCTTCCTTGCCCGTTGCCCCTTCGCATCACCGTCGGGGGACGGCTCCCCGAGGGCGGGGCCGAGCCGCAGCGGCCCGATTCGGGGCATGTCCGCCGCGACCGGCGCCGGGGCCAGCCGGACGGGGGCGGCGTCGGTCTCCCGGGGGGGCGTTGTCGCCGCCGCTGCTCCACTATCGCCGATATCCTCGGTCACGATGAAGAAGGAATCCGCCACCACCTCGGCCACGATCTCCTCGTCGACTGTCGTGTGGTCGTTGGTGACCGCGTAGACCATGGAGAAGTCGCACAGCTTGTTGACCAGCCGCGGCACCCCGCCGGTCTGGGCCTGCACCAGGGCGATGGCCCCGTCGGTGAATTCCGCCCCGGTGCCGCCGGCATGGCGGAGGCGGTGGCGCACATAGGCCTGCGTCGCCTCGGCATCCATGGCGGGAATGTGGAAGCTGGCCGAGACCCGTTGCGCGAACTGGCGCAGCTCGGGGCGCGAGATGGTGGCGCGCAGCTCGGGCTGTCCCATCAGGATCAGCTGCAGCAACTCGTCCTTGTTGGAATTGATGTTGGTGAGCATCCGCAGCTCCTCCAGCCCCTCGACCGAGAGGTTCTGCGCCTCGTCGATGATCAGCAGGACGTGGCGGCCTTCGGAATACTCGTCGATAACAAAATCCTGCAACCGCTGAAACTTGATCACGTAATCGGCGTCGCGGTCGCAGGGAATGTCGAGCGCGTTGAGCACCCATTGCAGAAGGTCGCCACGCCCGCCCTGGGCGTTGGAGATCAGGCCGATGGTGGTGTCGGTGTCGATGCTGCGCAGCAGCTTCTGCAAAAGGGTCGTCTTGCCCGCGCCCACCTCGCCGGTGACGACCGTGATCGGCGCACGGGTCATCACGCCGTATTCCAGTACCGCAAAGGCCCGCTTGTGCGCCGCCGTCCAGTACAGGAAGTCGGGATCGGGCAGCAGCGTGAAGGGACGCTCGGTCAGGCCGAAGGCATGGGCAAAGAAATTCGAGCCGGACATGGGGCGGTTGAAACCTTTCGGGCGGGCCTGGACAAGACAGACGCGTGTCGGATTCGCGGCGGATGCGAGGGCGCGGGACGGGTCACCCACTTTATATGGACACGAAGAGGTAAATGCACAGACCCATAAGGTCCGGCCGAATCCCCCCTTTTTCCGTTGCCGACCCCCTTGCGGAACCCGTCGGACGCGCCTTGGGCGATGCCTGCGCGATCAGGCCGGGACGGCCCCCGCCCACCGGGTTCCGGGCCCCCGACACCCGCGAATCACCTTGTATCCAAGGCCTTTTGTGTGTATCCCCGGCGCGATCGAAGCCAATTGAAACACGTTGTTTGCATCACGGAACCGTGTGTTCGGACCCTCACGACACGCGGAATGAGCGAAAGTAGGGAAAACCACCATCCAACCGAACAGATTTTTAGGACAGTCTCCGAATTCCACTGCCGCCGAGAGGCCCATACTAGCCAAAAAGCCATGTCGCCCCCCCGTACGGAGAGATGATAGGAACTGTCATCGTCTCTGATATCGCTTATCGGCGCCGACAGATATTTTAACCAGCGACGGATCGATCCCGGTCTCCGCGAAGAAGATGCAACCCAACCTGCCAAAGTCGTTTTACGCCCGATATGCGGACCGACATTAAGAAGAGCGCCACCGCCAATGGGCCGTGGCCGGAGACGGACATGACCGCCCACTCGTCTGACCTGCATGATTTCGATGCCCCGGCTGCTCCGGCGTTGCCCGGCCTGAACGCATCCCTGGATGTGCAGATGGCGGGTGGCCCGGAGGCCGTAGCGCACAATCATGCCGGCAACCGCCTTTACCGTCGCACGCTCAAGCGCCTGTTCGACGTGACCCTGATCGTGCTGTCGATGCCGTTCTGGATACCGCTGGTAGCGCTCGCGGCCCTTCTGGTGGCGCGGGACGGCCACAACCCGTTCTACAGCCAGGATCGCGTCGGCCGCCGCGGCCGCACGTTCCGCATGTGGAAGCTGCGCTCGATGGTGATCGACGCCGATGCCCGCCTCGAGGCGCATCTCGCCTCCGACCCGACGGCCCGCGCCGAATGGGACCGGACCCAGAAACTCAAGGACGATCCCCGCATCACCTCGCTGGGACGGATCCTCCGCAAGACCTCGCTCGACGAGCTGCCGCAGCTGATCAACGTGCTGAGCGGCGACATGAGCCTGGTGGGCCCGCGTCCGATGATGGTCAGCCAGCGCGACCTCTACCATGGGGCCAGCTATTACCGCCTGCGCCCGGGCCTGACGGGGTTCTGGCAGATTTCCGAGCGCAACGAATGCCGGTTCCGCGACCGGGTGCGCTTCGACGATGCCTACGAGGGCGCGCTGTCGCTGGGCACCGACGTCGCCGTGCTGACGCGCACGGTGTCGGTGGTCGTCCGCGGCACCGGATACTAGCCCGCCCGATAGGGACGATTTTAGGGAAACACGCTTAAAAACCGTCGCCAATCACGTTCGGAAGAGGCCGGAACCGACCCGTTTTTTTTACGTATTGAACGTGATACTGCGCGGGAACACTCCGGAATCCATCCCCGGCCGACGCATACAGGAAGACGAGATCCGATGCCGCGTATTTACCCCGTCCGCCTTGCGATCGCGTTGATTGCGCTTCTTGGCCTTGCCGCCTGCCAATCCTCCGACGAACGTGCCGAGGGCCACTACCAGAGTGCGCTGGAACTGATGGCGGAGGGCGACCAGGAACGCGCCCTGGTGGAGTTGCGCAACGTCTTCGACCTGAACGGAAGCCATCGCGAGGCGCGGGGCCTCTATGCCGCCACCCTGATCGAGCTGGGCCGCAACCCCGAGGCCTATGGCCAGTACCTGCGCCTGGTGGAGCAATATCCCGACGACGTGCCCGCCCTGCTGGCACTGTCGCGAATCGCGATGGCGCGTCAGGACTGGACCGAACTCCGGCGCCATGGGGGAACCGCCCGTGAACTGGCGCCCGACGACCCGGAAGTCCGGTCCATCGGCGTCAACATCGACTATTCCACCGCGCTGGAGGAGAGCGACGCCCCCGCCCGCCGCGAGGTAGTCCGCCAGGCCGAGGCCCTGTCCGCCGAGCGGCCCGACGACCTCCAGCTCCGCCGCGTCCTGGTGGACGGGGCTTTGCGCGACAACGACATGGAGCTGGCGCTGAGCCGGGTCGATGACGCGCTGGCCGTCGCCCCGGAAGAGCGCAGCCTTTACGACACGAAGCTGTCGCTGCTGGTGCAGCTGGACCGCATCTCCGAACTGGAGGATTTGCTGCTGGCGATGGTGGAGCGCTTTCCCGAAGATACGGAGATCGTCGCCAACCTGATCCGCTACTATCTGTCGCGCGACGAGACCGATGCGGCCGAGGCCTTCCTGCGGACCCGTGCCGCGGATCCGGCCCCCGAGGAGGCGACGGCGCACGAGACCGACCTGGTGGTGTTCCTACTCGAGCAGCGTGGCCCCGCCGCCGCCCTCGAGGAACTGGACCGGGCCATCGCCGCCTCCGACGACAATTCCATGTTCCGCTCGCTGCGGGCCCGGATCCGGTTCGATCAGGGCGAGACGGCCGAGGCCATCGCCGAGATGGAGAGTCTCCTCGAAGGAGCCGATGACGGGATCGAGGCCAATTCCGACCGCATCGTCCTCGCGCGGATGCTGGAGGCCACGGGCAACCTCGTGGGGGCGCAGCGCCTGGTCGGGGAGGTCCTGGAAACTGATGCCACCCAGGTCGAGGCGATCAAGCTGCGGGCCCGGTGGCAGATCGAATCCGACGATGCCGACCAGGCCGTCTCGCTGCTGCGCACCGCCCTCGACGCGAGCCCGCAGGACGTCGAGGCGATGAGCCTCATGGCCCAGGCGCATCTGCGCAACGGTAACCGCGACCTTGCGCGCGACCTGCTGTCGCTGGCGGTGCAGGCGTCGAATTCCGGCCCCGAGGAGACCCTCGCCTATGTCGAGCTCCTCGTGCAGGACGACCGGCTGCAGCTGGCCGAGGAGGTGCTGATCGACGCGCTGCGGGTGGCGCCGAGCAACCTGAGGCTGCTGATCGAGCTTGGCGGGCTCTACATCCGGATGGAGGACTGGACCCGCGTCCAGCAGGTCGAGTCGCAGCTGCGCCGGGACGAGCGTCCCGTCGCCGCCCGCGCCGCCGACGGGTTGCAGGCGTCGCGGCTGGCCTCGGAAGGGCGGACCGACGAGGCGGTTTCCTTCCTCGAGGATCTGGCCGAGGAGAATACCGGCGACCTCTCCGCCCAGATCGCCGTGGTGCGCGCCCGGCTGATCAACGGCGATGCCGAGGGGGCGGTGGCCTTTGCCGGCGAACTCGCCGCCGCGCAGCCCGACAACATCGCCCTGCGCTTCGTGAATGCCACCACCCTGGCGGCCACCGGCGATCGGGACGGTGCCGAGACGGCCTATCGCGACATCCTCGCCACCGACGACCAGATCGAGGATGCCTGGATCGGACTGGTCCGTACGCTCTATTCGAAGGGTGAGCTGGAACAGGCGACGACCGCCCTGGACGAGGGTCTGGCGGCGATGCCGGAGGCGATGAACCTGCTCTGGGCGGAAGCCAGTTTCCTGGAACGGTCGGGCGACCGGGAAGGCGCGCTCGAAATCTACGAGGCGCTCTACGAGCGGGCGCCCGAATCGACGGTGGTGGTCAACAATTTCGCCAGCCTGCTGAGCACCCTGCGCGACGATCCCGAATCGCTGGAGCGGGCCTACGCCATCGCCCGGCGGCTGCGCGACACGCAGACCCCGGCCTTCCGCGATACCTATGGCTGGATCGCCTATCGCCGCGGCGATCACGAGACCGCGGTCGAATATCTCGAGCCGGCGGCCGAGGCGTTGGCCGACGATCCGCTGGTCCAGTATCACCTGGGTATGACCTATCAGGCGCTGGACCGGCCGGGCGACGCGCTGACGCAGTTCCGCCGCGCGGTCGAGCTGGCCGGCGACGACGCCCGCCCGCAATTCGAGGAGGCCCGGGCCGAGATCGCGGCGTTGGAGGCGCAGGGGACGACCCCGGATAGCACCGCCACGCCCGACCCCGCGACGGCGCCCGCCGACGGCGAGGCCTCCGATGGGACAGTCCCCGACGACGCTCCGACGCAGGACGGCACCGCCGACCGGTGACGGCGCGCCGGCCGGTCCCCGGACCGACGGGACAGCCTGCCGCAACGACCATACGGGATCGGGCACCCTTCGGCCCGCGACAACGGAGTGATCCGCGATGACCCAGATCGACACACGAGCCCCGCGGGGCATGGCCATGGGCGGCGCCACCGGCGCGGTGCTGCTGGCCCTGCTGGCGCTGGCTTCGTTGCCGCTCTTCTGGATGGGGTTCGATTCCCTGGTGCGGGCCTGGTCCACGCCGGAATACAGCCATGGCCCGCTGATCCCGATCATCTCGCTCTATCTGTTCCTGCGCGAACTGCGCGGCGCCCCCCCGGTCGATCCCGCCGCGCCGGTGCGGCGCTGGCCCGGCCTGGCGGTGATCGCCGTGGGCCTGCTGCTGGCGGCGCTCGGCAACATCGTGCGGATCCCCGACATCGTGACCTATGCGTTCATCATCTGGACGGGCGGCGTGGTGCTGACGGTGTTCGGCTGGAAGCGCGGCATCCGCCACCAGCTGCCGGTGCTGCACCTGATCTTCATGCTGCCGTTGCCGCAATTCCTCTACTGGCACATGACGATCTTCCTGCAGGGGATCTCCTCGCAGCTGGGCGTCTGGTTCGTGTCGCTGGCCGGTGTTCCCGTCTATCTGGACGGCAACATCATCGACCTCGGCGTCTACAAGCTGCAGGTGGCGGAAGCCTGCTCGGGGCTGCGCTATCTGTTCCCGATCCTGTCGTTCTCCTACCTCTTCGCGATCCTCTATCGGGGTCCGATCTGGCACAAGGCGGTGCTCCTGCTGATGGCCGCGCCGCTGACGGTGTTCATGAACTCCTTCCGCATCGGCGTGATCGGCGTGCTGGTGAACTCCTACGGTATCGAGCATGCCGAGGGGTTCCTGCACTTTTTCGAGGGCTGGATCATCTTCATGGCCTGCATCGGGATCCTGTTCCTGATGGCCATCGCGCTGCAGCGCCTGACGCCGAACCCGCTGCCGCTGTCGGAGGCGATCGACCTCGACACGAACGGCCTCGGCCGGGTCACCATGCGGGTGCTGGCGCTGCCGGCCAGCCTCGCGCTGGCGGGGGCGGTCGCGCTGACGGCGCTCGTCAGCGCGCTCTATCTGGTGATGCAGACGCCGGAACCGGCCCCGGTGGCAAGGGACGGCTTCGCGCTGTTCCCGCGCGATCTGGCGGGCTGGTCGAGCATCCGCACCACCCTCGATCCGGAGATCGAGGAGGTTCTGGCGGCCGACGACTACATCAACGCGACCTTCATCGAGCCCGAGACCAGGGCACCGGTCAACCTGTTCTCGGCCTTCTACCAGAAGCAGACCGAAGGCTCGGGCATCCATTCCCCCGAAGTCTGCCTGCCGGCAGGCGGCTGGGAGATCTTCTCGCTGGAGACCCATCCGGTCTCCTTCCCCGAGACATCCTTCGGCACCTTCGAGGTGAACCGCGCGGTCATCCAGAAGGGCCTGGACAAGCAGCTCGTCTATTACTGGTTCGAGCAGCGTGGCGCGCGCTACACCAACGACTTTACCGCCAAGCTAAAGGTCGTCTGGGACAGCTTCACCATCGCGCGCACCGACGGGGCGCTGGTGCGGTTCGTCACGCCCATCGGTCGCGACGAACCCATCGAGACGGCGGCGGCGCGGATCGAGGCGCTGATGGCGGAGGCCCTGCCGCGCCTGCCGCGGTTCGTCCCCGGCCTCTAGCGGACCCGCGACGGATCCCCCGGACCGGCCCTTCGGGACGCCGGTCCGGACCGGCGTTGCGGGTGCCCCGCCGGCCCCCGCCCCCGTCTTAAGCCTTCCTTAACCGCTCGCTCCGATCTTCGGCTCCGTCAGACGAGAAGGAGGCCGCATCGCGCCCGTTCCCGTCCGTCTCGGCGCGTGGACCTGCGACCTCCTGATCTGTCGGTTTCCAGATGAGGTAGAGAGCATGAAAGACCCTTACGATACACATTCCCACGGCCTCGAGAGCCCCGTGACCCGCGCCCTGTCGATCGTCCCCAACGATGCGGACGACATCGCCATCGCGTCGCGCGCCCTCAACGTGGCCCAAGGCCGGAATCGTCCGGGTCACGACCACGACGGGCATGGTCGCGGACATCTACATCGCGGCGGGCATTCCGTTCCCGATCCGGGTCACCCGCATCTGGGCGACCGGCACGACCGCGACCGACATCGTGGCGCTGTCCTGATGCTGGGCCTGGGCACGGGGATCACCTCGGTCGCGGCTGCGGGCGGTATCGTCGATTCGGTGGGTCGGCTGATCACGCGGGCACGGCCCGGCGACACGATCTACGCCTTCATCCCCACGGCGGGCGATCCGCCTTCGGCCGTGCCGAGCGTCCGGTGGGCGGTGGTGGATGGCGGGCCGATCCCGGGTGCGACCGGCGTGTCCTACACGATTCCTGCAGGGTTCGAGGGCGCCGTCACCTGGACCGGCACCGACAGTGCGGGCTCGGTCGTCTCGAGCGCGCGGGGCGTGACGATCGGCGCGATGCCCGCCCCGCCGCCGCCCCCCGTCCCGGCCCTCGCCACCGCCATATTCGGATCGCTGGACGGGACGGGCCGCAGCGCCTGGGCCTGGCGACCCGGGGATGCGGCGATCGCCCTGACCGGCGTCTCCGTCCGGTCGGGCAATGTCGGGGCCTACACTCCGACCATCGTGTCCGGCCGGCTCGCATTCTCCGGCGGCGGACGCGGGGCACCGGACGGCGCGGTCCTGCGCTGCACCTATCCGGGCGGTCTGGTGGACGTGACCGTCGCCGTCGAGCCCGACGCCTATGCCTGCCGCTCGGTCCTCGACCTGACGGATCTGCGCCAAGTGTCGGAGACGCGGCCGGGCGACACGATCCGGCCGATCTATTTCCGTGACGACCTCTGGAGCAGCGTCGGAGACAGGGGCACGGCGTCCAAGGCCGACGCGCTGGCCCTGGCCTCGGCGGGGAACACGCCGGGCCTGAGCCTCGTATCGGACGGATCGATCTGCTTCGATGAGAACTATACTGGCGATATCGAGGACATGGAGTTCACCCGCTCGGTCCGGCTCCATGACTATGTCGGCACGGTGCGCAACTGCCGCACGGTCGCGGTGGCGGGACAGGCTATCTCGGCGGTCTTCGACGTCTGGACCGGTTCGGAGGTGACGATCGAGGATTGCGACGCGATCTGCGATCCGGCCGCCCCCACGTTCGGTGAAGGCTGGCTGCGCCAGCGCCTGGGCACCGACGCGGATGGCGACTTCCGCGCCGCTTCGGTCGACATGCGCCGCTGCCGGATCAACACCAGCGGCGATGGCGTCAAGCTGGGGGGCAAGGACAAGACGACCCGCCAGAGCGTCGAACACATGTATTTCGGCGCCAGCGGCCTGCTCCGTGGCAAGATTATCGGCGATTACGATCCGGCCCGCGGCTATGCGGTGAACGAACACGTCCGGCGGTCGGGCGGCGGCTATCACAGGGCCGATGCGGCGGTCCCCGCGGGGGTCGCGCCGCCAACGGAGCGCGTGGACGCGGGCGACTGGACCTTCACCGACCCCCATGCCGACGCCATCAACCCCTTCGCCTCGGCGGGCGGCATCACGGTCAGCGACTGTTTCGCCGATCAGACCACCCTTCGGTTCCCCGACCAGGACGCCACGCCGACGAACGCCGTCCGTGTCGCGCGCAACAACGGAACGGACACACCGCTCCGCGATGTCGTGGTGCGCGGCCTGCACGCCCCCCGTAATGCTCATATCGGGAGCTTTGCGCTGCAGAACGATCCGCCGACGGGGCTGGACGGGTTCCGGACCCTGCTGCCAGCCGATGCCATCGTCGTCACGGATACATGGGTCGGCTCCAGGGGAGACCAGATCGCGCCCGCCGCGCTGGACGACGTCTGGTACAATGGAATCGAGGTCGGCGGTAATATCAGCCGCCGGGTGCGGACGATCCATGACGGTCGGACCCTGCCCGATTACGACGCCACCGAGGCGTTTGCCGGGCTGGTCACCCTGACCGAGGCCCCGTTCGACGGATACGTGTTCGACGTGGGGCAGGGCGATCCGGCCACGGGCATTCTGCGCGTCCGGGGCACCGGCGTGCCCGGCGCCACCGTCCAGGCACGGGGCATCGCCCGGCAGGGAGGGGCCGATACCGGCTGGATCTCCGCCATCGTGGCGAGCGACGGCAGCTTCGAGGTGTCGGTGCCGGTGGCGAAGGCGGGCTGGGCGGACTGGTATCTCCCGGAAGCCCGCTATCCCGGCGGTGCCGCCCAGACCGGGACCAATCGCATCGGTTGCGGCCATGTGATCCTGGATCTCGGGCAATCCGAGCGGCAGTACATCTACGACCAGCGCAACTTCTTCAACGGCACGCCGCGGACGCACCTGCCGGCCGAGGGCGTGACCCTGGTTCTCGACACGGCCGAGAACGGCAATGTGCAAACCTACACCGCCGATCAGGAGACGTTCGACGCCTATTCGAACGGTCTGTCGGCGGCCATCCTGTCGGCCTATTGCGCCGTCGAGGCGGCCCTGCCGGGCCGCAAGTGGATGTTCTGCGACGCCTCCGATCCGGGCACCAGCATCTTCACGCTGGCCGACGACGGCGCTGCGGGACGGGACTGGTCGGTGTTCCAGACGATGCTCGATCTGGTTCGCTCGGGCGGGTCCGATGTCGGCGCGGTGGTCCTCAACTGGGTGAACAGCACGGCGACCTCGCTGCCCCAGATGCTGACCAACTGGGCGCCCATCGTCTTCGGCGAGTTCGGCGACGGATCGGCCTTCACCCTGGGCACCCCGAACGATCAGCACACCGTGCTGCCGACGCAGGTCGTCGACCACATGTTGTGGGACATCACCGCCGCGCCGGATCAGCGGGGCCGGGGCGTGTTCGCGCGGAACCGGACCAAGCTGGCGATACTGGGCGCGCTGCCCTTCGCCGACAACCCCTCCGGGGAGCTGTTCGCCTACGACAACGGCAGGCGGGTGTCCCGCGGGGCGCGAGAGGGGATGCGGGCCTTCGCCGAGGATTCGCGGGTGCGGACGCTCCTGCAGGCCTACGGCCCGTCGGCGCATGTCTCCGACTTCGGCGGCGGCATCCATCCCGTCACCGACGACAGCTGGGGCTCTCCGCAATTCGCCCAGAGCCTCGTGGTTCCCGCCCTGCGGCTTGCCGGTGGAACGGTGGAGGAGCCGGAGATCACCGGCGTCGGTATCGCCGGTGACGGCGTGACGATCACCCTCGCCGTGTCGAACAAGGGCGACGGCCTTCGCACCGGTCAGATGATCGACGGAAACGCCGATCCGTCGCCGCTGCCGCCGCATTGGCAGCCGGTCATGGGCGTCGAGATGGTCCTGAACGGCATCCGGCATCCGATCTGGAACGCCGCGGCCGTGGCGGCGGATCCGGTGAAGTACAAGCCCGCATGGCAGGGCGTCGTGGATATCGGTCCCGGCGGCGATATCCGCGTGGTCCTGGCCACGCCGCTGACATCCTCGGACAATGTCGAGATGCGGTTCCTGGAAGGGCAGGCAAGCGCGATCCTCGCCGAGCCCCGGGATCAGGATGCGGGCGTCCATCTCGGGATGCCGATGGCGCGGGTGACGGCTTGGGAGGACGCGGATGCGGACTGGCCGTTCACCGGGATCGCGGTCCGGCCGCAGCCTCCCATCGGCACGCTGGCGGTCGACACTTCGGCGCTTGCGGGCGGCGATGGGGGCGATGGCGGTGGCACGAACGGGATCTTCGACTTCTACGATCCGGGGCCGGCCGGGTCGCATGGCGGTGACGTCACGATCAACGGCCAGACGATCACCCATCAGCAACCGAGGATCAGCCGCAAGTCATTCGGATGGGAACTCGGGGACGCCCTGACCGTGGGCCAAAGCTATGTGGTCACGACGACCGTGGAGGCGAGCGACATCGCGGACCAGCTCCAGTTCCGGGCGGCGACGGCACTCAACGGCGATTCCGTGCGCGGCGGGAACACGATCGTTCCCCTGACGGCGGGCGCCCCCGTCACCGTCAGCATCTCGTTCACCGCGACGGCGGACACGAACTGCATCGTGTTCCGGACCCCCATAGCGTCGGTTGCACGGACGCTCATCGTCACGGCGATCTCCATCGTCGCGGCCTGATCGGGACTGGAGGCCGGATGCGTCGGGGGCGGTGGAAACATCGCCCCCGATGTCGTTCGTCCCGGACATATCCGGCAGCGGGGGCGCAGGGGCTAGCGGCTCCGGAAGTGTCCGCGCACGAGCTCGACCGCACTCCGCCAGTTGAAGGACGCGGAGAGATCCTCGAGCAGGACCCGCCGCGTGGATGCCGCGTCGGGTTGCAGCCGGGCGGTGCGTCGGGCCGCGTTCTGCCGCATCCGCCGGACGATATCGATCAGCTTCGGATCGGCGCCGGCGGCCCGAAGCTGGCCGATCTTCTTGTCCGTCATGACGATGCGGGCCTTCCACGTCCGCATCGGATCGCTCGACAGGCTGGCGGGGCGCTCGTTGTAGATCACGAGGGAATCCTCGGCCAGATGCACGCCGTTCGCGGCCCCCATCGTCGTCATCAGCATCAGATCGGCAGCATTGCGCAGGTTCGCATCCCAAGGTCCGGACCCGCAGCGTTCGACCAAGGCGGCGCGGCGATGGAACACGAGGGAGGGCACGAAGAGCGGGGTCTGTCTCCAGAGCATCTCGAAGAAGGTGACCGGATCGAGATGCCGGACGGCACCGGTCCGGGGCACCGGGTCGAGACGGTGCAAGTTGGCTTCGATCTCGTCCGTATGGACGGGGATCGGTCCGACGCAGAGCGTGTCGATCTCTCCGTCCGCCATCTTTCCGGCGACGAAGGACAAAAGGTCCGGCGCCACGTAATCGTCCGCGTCGAGGAAATACACGATCTCGCCGGTGGTTTCGGCAAAGGCCTGGTTGCGGGCGGCTGATACACCCTGATTGCGGTCGAGCTCGAGCAGCCGGGCGCGCGGGGCCGACAGGTCGAGAACCTCGCGCGGGGAGGTGCCGCCATCGTTGACGACGACGACCTCGAAATCCTGGAAATCCTGCGCGAGCACCATCTCCAGGACGCGGGGAAGCGTTTCGAGATCGTTGAACGTCGGGATGATCACGGTGAACTTGGGCATCTGGCAGAACTCGCCTCTCGTTTCGATGGAGCGGGCCGGTCCCGCCCGGAAACCGCGACGACATCGGAATCGGGGCGGATGGGTGTCGTGTGGGCCGATTGCGTTGCGGTTTCAGGCGGCGTTGGGGTCCGCCGGACGATGCCAGCCCGCATCCGTCTCCACAACTGCGCGAACGGGGTTCGGGACGTCCGGCGCCCATCGTCGATCCGGGCGCGGGATATGCCGGGACGCCGTCCGCCGGGTCCGGATGGAGACCGACCGCGGCATGTCGGGCGGTCGGCACTTTATACGGGCTTTCCGCTCCTGCGCTTGCTACGGCCCCTGCGGACACCTACGGAGAGCGACGGCATGACCTCCCCCGAGACCCCTCCCTTTCGCTGGGCCATTCTGGGAACCGGCGGCGTTTCCCGCAAATTCGTTCTGGGATTGCGGGCGGTTCCGGGTCACCGCGCCGTCGCGGTCGCCTCGCGCAGGCCAGAGAATGCCGCGCGCTTCGCGAAGGATTTCGGGATGCAGGCGGCGGATTACGCCGATGCGGCCGGGTTCGCCGATGCGGATGCGGTCTATATCGCCACCCCGCCCTCCGAACACGAAGCCCATGCCGCGCTGGCGATCGCGGCCGGAAAACCGGTGCTGATCGAGAAGCCCTTCGCGCTGGACGCGGCGGCGGCGGCGCGCATTGCGTCTGCGGCGCGGGCGGCGGGCTCCTTCGCGATGGAGGCGATGTGGACCCGCTTCCTGCCGCTCGTGACCGAGATCCGGACCCGGATCGCGCGGGGTGAGCTGGGCGAACTGCGCGCCTTCGAGGGGGCGTTCTACGGCAACGACGTTCCCGATCCCGGAATGTCGCTGTTCGATCCTGCCCGGGGGGGCGGCGCGCTCATGCATCGCGGGGTCTACGGGCTGTCGCTGGCGCGGCACCTTCTGGGGCCGGTCGCGGATATGCAGGTCATGGGCCGGATCGGCGCGACCGGGGTGGACGAGGATTGCGCCCTGAATCTGCGCCACGAGGGCGGCGCGATCTCGACGATCCGGGCGTCGCTGCGCACGATCGGGACCAATGCCGCGCAGATTTCCGGAACGGAGGCCACGATCCGCCTCGACCCGCCGATCTATCGCCCCGTCCGGGCGCGCCTGTCGCCGACGCGGCCCCGCACGGGCGGCAGCAGCGGATCGGGGCTCGGGCGGTTGGAGCGGTTGCGCGAAGGCGGGCTCGCCCAAGGGCTCAACCAGCGGCTCGGCCCCCTTCGGAGTGCTGTGCGACCGGCGGGGCAGGGGCTGTTCGCACCGTTCGACGGCAATGGCTACGGTCACGAGGCCGGGGCGGTCGCGGCCGCCGTCCGGGCGGGGCAGGGGGAAAGCCCGCTCATGCCCCTGGACGAGAGCGTGGAGATCATGGAGCTGATCGACCGGGCCCGGGCCGCGATGCGGAACGATGGGGCGGGGGGGACGCAATGAAGATCGGCATCATCGGCTGCGGCTACGTCTTCGATCACTACATGGCGACGCGTGCGAAGCATCCGGGGCTGGAGATCGCGGGCGTGGCCGATATCGACGCCGCGCGCCTGAAGCGGGCCACCGAATTCTACGGCCTGACGGCCTATGACAGCGTCGCGGCGCTTCTGGCCGATACCGACATTCCGGTCATCGCCAACTTCACCTCCATCGAGGCGCATTACGAGACCACCCGGTCGGCGCTGGAGGCGGGCAAGCACGTCTATTCCGAGAAGCCGCTGGTCATGGCGATGGACCGGGCGCGGGAATTGATGGAACTGGCCGCATCGAAGGGCCTGCACCTGACCTGCGCGCCGTCCAACGCCCTCGGCCCGACCTCCCAGACGATGTGGAAGGCGGTGCGGGACGGGGCGGTGGGCGACGTGCGCATGGTCTATGCGGAGTTCGACGACAACCCGATCTACCTGATGTCGCCCGAGGGCTGGCGCTCGCGGTCCGGCGCGCCCTGGCCCTACCTGCACGAATACGAGATGGGCTGCACCTGGGAGCATGTGGGCTACCACCTGACCTGGATGTGCGCGATCTTCGGGCCGGTCCGCGCCGTCACCGCCTTTTCCAAGGTCACGGTCCCCGACAAGACCGAACCGACAAGCCGCTCGACCCCGCCGATACGCCCGATTTCTCCGTCGCCTGCCTCGATTTCGAGAGCGGGGTCGTGGGCCGCGTGACCTGCTCGATCGCAGCGCCCTACGACCACCGGATGCGGATCGTCGGCAAGGACGGCATGATCCACACGGACACCTATCGCCACTACCATTGCCCGGTGAAGATCGAACCGTTCACCAAGCTGAACCTCAACGCCCGCAAGGCGCGGTCGGTGCGGACGCGGTCCTGGCTCGGCGCGTTGTTCGGCGTGGGCGGGCGGAGCGTGCCGCTGGTCATCGCGCCGCCGCCCGGAGCCGACCGGGTGATCGATACCGGCGGGCCGCTCTGGAACCCAAAGGCCCTGATCGCGCGGTGGAAACGTGCCGAGCTGGGCCAGCAGGACAAGATGATCGGCATCGCCGAGCTTTGCGACGCGGTGGCCACCGGGCGGGACCCGTTTCCGAGCCCCGATTTCACCCTGCACCTGACCGAGCTGACCCTGATGATCCAGGCGGCGGGACCGGACGGGGCAAGCCATGCGATGACCACCCGCTTCGATCCCGTGGCCCTGCCGGACCGCACCCGTGCCGCGGCCCCTGACTACAGGCGTTACGCCGAACCCGGCTGGATCGCGCGCAAGGCGGCGGGTTTGCTGGACCGAATGCACAGGCACTGATGAAGTTTCTTAGGCTCAGGACCCATTGATTTGGTTGCGGCTTCCGAGGTTGCCTGTGAATTGGCCCCCCTTTCGCCCGGACACTCGGGCATAACCATGGAGGCTTAGGGATAGCCCTAAGCACGTGCTTATGTCTGACTATGAGATCATCACCGATGGCGGCCGCAGGGGCCGCTGGTCGTCTTCCGAGAAGCTGAGGATTGTTGAGGAGACACCGGACGAGACCACCAGCATCTCGATCGTGGCGCGCCGGAAGGGTGTCGCGCCCAACCTGCTGTATCGTTGGCGACGACTGATGCTGGAAGGAGGGGCTGTGGCGGTATCCGGAGACGACGACGTCACGAGCAATCGCGCCGTCCGGCAGATGGAAGACCGCATCCGGGAGTTGGAGCGACAGCTTGGACGCAAGACGCTCGAGGTCGAGATCCTGAAGGAAGCGCTCGACAAGTCTCGCTCAAAAAAACTGACCTGGCATGTGCAGTCGCAGCCGGGGGGCGGTTCCCGATGAGCGCTGTAGCCGAAACTCTGGGTATCTCCAGATCGAACCTGCACGACCGCGTGACGGGAAGCACAAAGCCGCGGCGGCGCTATCACAAAGCGCAAGACGCGGTGCTGGTGCCGGTGATCACCGCCCTGGTAGCCGCGCGACCGACGTATGGATACCGGCGGATCACGGCTCTTCTGAACCGCAAGTTGCGCACCACTGCCGCCGCGCCCGTAAACCACAAGCGCGTCTACCGCATCATGCAGGCTCAGAACCTTCTGCTGGCTCGCCAGCACGCGGAACGATCCGACCGCGCGCATAACGGCAAGGTCGTCACCATGCGATCGAACCTGCGCTGGTGCAGCGATGGCTTTGAGTTCACCTGCTGGAACGGCGACATCATCCGCGGGGCCTTCATTATCGACAGCCATGACCGGGAGATCATTGCTTGGTGCGCCGTTGTGACCGCAGGCATCAGCGGGTCGGATGTGCGCGACATGATGCTGGCTGCGGTAGAGACCCGGTTTAACGGCCACCGCGCGCCGCACCAGGTCGAAATGCTCACCGATAACGGCTCGCCCTACATCGCCAGGGACACCCGCATCTTTGCCCGGCAGCTCGGCCTAAAACCCTGCTTCACGCCCGTGAAGAGCCCGCAGAGCAATGGTGTATCGGAGGCCTTCGTGAACACGCTGAAGCGCGACTACGTGAACATCACGCCGCTGCCGGACGCCGCCACAGTCCTCGGATTGATCGTCGGGTGGTTCGAGGACTACAACGTGTTATCACAACGCACATCTCGCTATGTTATTGAAAGAAGTAAGCTTTGCTGTTGGCTTGATGGTCCTGCGGGGTGTCGGCGTCCGGTTCGGGCCCGACTTGCGAGGCCACGGACGGTGTCGGCATCGAGATCGGGCCGGGCGAACACCCACGGTCCGTCCGGCAGCGGGTGGCATCCGTCGATCTCCCCGCGTTCGGCGGCCAACCGGAGGGTCTTCGCCGTGACGCCGACCAGGGCGGCGGCCTTCGTCAGGTTGAGCCACGGCTCCGGCCCTTCCTCGGCTGGACGATGGACGGGGATGCGATAGCTCGAGCGCAGCGCAACGACGCGCTCGCGGGTCCACCGGTTGCTGTTGCCGGTCTTCAGCCCGTTGCGGTTCAGAAGGCCGGCGATGACGTCGTCCTTGGCGATCAGCGCCAGCGTACGGACCGCGTCCACGACGGTGTCGGGCGTGGCGTTGCGCTGGCCCCTGCGGCGCTTGGGCAGCCGGTGTTCGGTGTGGGCACCGCCGACCCAGTGAAGTGTCAGCACGATCTCCGAGGCGTCGTCGTCGATATCGGCGACGGCTTCGTGGATGACGGTCCGCACGATCCGTTTGCGCAGGCGCGCATCCGTGCCCGGGGCGGCCCAGACTGCCTGGAGATCGTCGGCGAGCGCGTGAAAGGATATGGTGCCTGATGGCTTTGCGGGAGCCGCGGCATCGTGCTCTGCGATCCGTGCTTCGATCTCGACCGTGCGCGCAAGCGCTCGGTTCCATCGTGTCTCCAGCTCGCCCGCGACGAGGCGGTTCTCGGGATCGGCGGCATCGTACTGGCGGAAGGCCCGGTCGGCGGCGTAGCGCGCCGCCTCCAGGTCCCGGCAGAGCGCCGCACGGGCCTCGTCGCGACGCCCCGCCATCTCTCCCTCCGCTTGCCTAGCGGCCTGAACCGCGGCGGGCTGCACGACGGCAAGCAGCGCCGCTTCGACGGTGTCGTCCACGCGCAACCCTCCGAACGCAATGCAGGACGGCTCGCCGTAATCCATCCGCCCGCGCACGCAGCTGTAGCGAGGAATGTCATGCTTCGTGCCGGTGTACTGGACGGTCAGCTTCCGACCGCACCGTCGGCACCGCAAGATGCCCGACAGCAGGGCGGAACCCTTCTTCGGCGCGCCGCGACTGCTGGCGTCGGGTATGTTGTCGCTCACCATCTTCCGGATCGCCTCCGCGCGGTCCCAGTCGATGTAACCTTCGTGCGCCCCGGGCTTTAACGCCAGCCACTCCTCGCGCGGGCGTCGTCGAGGACCCGCCTTGGCGCCCGTGACGTCGTATCGGACCGACACGCCGGTGCGACCGTAGGCGTAGGCGCCACCATAGGCCGGGTTGTCGATGAACGCGCGCAGCGTGGCGTAATGCGGGCGGCGCCACGTCACCGGGCCGCCGTTCACCCGCGTGGGCAGTTCGAGCCCGTGCTCGAGGAACCACAGAAGCGCCTGACGCACGCTGCCCAGTTCTGCGATCTTGTCGATTGCCAACCGGATCGCCTCCTGCACGCGGCGGTCGGGGTCTTTCTCAAGCCGACCCTCGCCCTTCACGAAGCCCACCGGCGCGGCGACGAGAAGCTCGCCTCGGCGCGCCTTCTCATATCGGGCCGATAGGGAGCGCTGCCTGAGGAGGTCGAGCTCGTACTCGTTCAGGCTACCTTTGAGCCCCAGCAGCAGCCGGTCGTTGCCTTGCCGCGGCGCGTACACCGCCTCCTGGTCGATCAGCAGCGTGTCCACCACGCGGCACATCTCCACGAGCTGCTGCCAGTCGCGGCTGTTGCGGGCGAACCGCGAGACCTCTCGCGCCGCGACGGCACCGACCTTGCCCAGACAGACCTCGGCTACCATCCGCTCGAACCCAGCCCGTGCCGTGCCGCCGGCCGCGGAGAGACCCAGGTCCTCGTCGATTACGTCGATCTCGGACCAGCCCAGTTGAGTCAGCCGGTCGCGCATGGCGTATTGCAGCAGCCGACTCTCACCGTTGTGCTGCACCTGATGGGGCGAGGACTGGCGGACGTAGAGGATCGCCTTGCGGGCACGGTGCTGTGCGCCGATCCGGTCGGAGGCAGCTTCAGACGCGGTCATCGCAGGCCTCCGGGTCGCTCGGCTCGGCTGCGTTGCTCTGCGCTTGCGCGATCAGCATCCGCGCCACGAGACCCGTCAGCGCCGTCTGTGTTCCCATGGGCAAATCCGTCCAAGACGGCATCCCCGGCGGAAGGGGCGGTGCGTCCGGTTCGAACAGGTCCAACTGCTGCTGCGAGCGACGCGATGGATGCGGCATGACGATCTCCCATCTGGTGATCGTCGAAGACTACGCCCGGGTTGCCAGATGCCTCAGCGTCGATGTCACCGCCGGTCGGCCCGTCGGAGAGAAGCCCGCGAAGTTCGACAAGAGCCGAAGCGGAAGCGACAGGAACGGGTACCAGCCGCATCGCGTCGCAGGCCCCGGCGTCGAGCATCCAGACCGGAACCTCTTGGACTGCTTCCGTCAGACCGTTCCGGAGCCGACAGCGTGTCACCGCCCCGGCGCATCGATCAATCACCTCGCAGACGTAGACGTTCCGTCCAAACCACGGGTGCCAGCGATAAGCGACAACCGCGTCAGTGCCGCCAGTCGTCACATGGGTCTTGTGTCGTAGGGTTGTACAATGACAACCACCCGCACTCGGGGCTGAAAATGCGCTCACCACGCGCGTTCATTGCCGCCCAAACCGCAACCGCCTGAGTGTCCGGTGAAACGGGGACAAGATTAGCCTGATTCAAGCTCTCGAACTTTGAGGGCATGACATGAGCGACTTGTACTGGCTGAGCGACGCTCAGATGGCGCGGCTTCGACCGTACTTTCCCAAGAGCCATGGGGTGCCGCGGGTCGATGACAGGCGGGTGTTAAGCGGGATTATCTTCATCAATCGCAATGGTTTGCGCCGGCGCGATGCGCCCAGAGAGTACGGCCCGCATAAGACGCTCTACAATCGCTGGAAGCGTTGGAGTGAGATGGGAGTTTTCGCTCGAATCATGACGGGGTTGGCGGCAGAAGCCCCCGATAATAGGGCGATCTCCATTGATGCCACCTACCTCAAGGCACATCGCACGGCCTCCAGCCTGCGGTCGAAAAAGGGGGGCGTGGCCGTCTTATAGGGCGGACGAAGGGCGGTATGAACACGAAGCTGCATGCCGTCACGGATGCAATCGGGCGACCGATCCGGTTCTTCATGACCGCCGGAGAGGTCCGCGACTACACCGGTGCCAGGGCTTTGGTAAACAATCTGCCAGCCGCCGAGTGGCTTCTCGATGATCGCGGATATGATGCGGACTGGTTCCGCGATGCCCTTGCAGACAAGGGCATCGTGCCCTGCATCCCCGGGCGCTTGAAAGACTGGAGGTAGCGTCCGAGGACGTGGTGTAATTTTGTCGGCGCTGCCGGTGTAGGGCGAGGTGGCCATCGAGGTGTATGATCGAGGTGGAGTTTCGACGCTTCAACCACGCACCACACGGAGACCCCGATGACCAAGACCAACATGGACCTGTCTGAGCTGCTGTCCAAGCATGATCAGGGAGACTTACTGCGCAGCATCGCCGAGGTTGTTCTTCAGCTGATGATGGAGGCCGATGTCGACGGCTTGATTGGTGCCGGGCGGCACGAGCGGGCTGACGGGCGCACGACGTGGCGGAACGGTCACCGCGACCGCACTCTCGACACCCGGCTTGGCACGCTGAACCTGAAGGTGCCCAAGCTGCGGCAGGGCAGCTACTTTCCGAGCTTCCTCGAAGCTCGCAAGACCTCCGAGCAGGCGCTGGTTGCGGTGATCCAGGAGGCGTGGATCAGCGGCGTCTCGACCCGCAAGGTCGACGATCTGGTGCAGGCGATGGGCCTGAGCGGCATTTCGAAGAGCACTGTCTCGAAGCTGTGCAAGGATATCGACGAACGGGTTGGCGAGTTTCTGAACCGACCGCTCACTGGCGATTGGCCTTATGTCTGGCTCGACGCCACCTACCTCAAGCAGCGCCAAGGAGGCCGGATTGTGAGTGTCGCGGCAATAATTGCCGTTGCTGCCAACACAGAAGGGCGCCGCGAGATTATCGGTCTGGGGATCGGGCCATCGGAGGCCGAGACATTCTGGACCGACTTCCTTCGGTCCTTGCGCGGCCGCGGCCTGGACGGGGTGAAGCTGGTCATCAGCGACGCTCACACCGGCCTCAAGGCCGCGATCACCCGCGTCTTCGAGGCGACCTGGCAGCGTTGCCGGGTTCACTGGATGCGCAACGCACTGGCCCACGTCTCGAAGGGGCAGCACACGGTCGTGGCCGCCGCGATCCGTCAGGCTTTCGAACAACCGGACCGCAGCCATGCCGCCGAAACATGGCATCGCGTGGCGGATCAGGTTCGCCCCCGCTGGCCCAAGCTCGCCGATCTGATGGACGCCAGCGAGCACGACGTGCTGGCCTACATGGCCTTTCCGCGCCAGCACCGCACCAAACTTCACAGCACAAACCCGATCGAGCGCCTGAACAAGGAGGTCAAACGCCGCGCCGATGTCGTCGGGATCTTCCCGAACGAGGCCTCGATCCTGCGGCTGATCGGTGCCGTCCTGTTCGAACAAAATGACGAATGGCAGACCTCAAGCCGCTACATGATGGTCGAGGCATTCGCCCAGATCGACAAGGAGGAAATCGACCCACTTCTCAGCATAACCACGAAAGCCGCCTGATCATGACCTCAGGCCATCTCGCAATTTACACCACCTTGACGGACGTGACCAAGACTGGAGACGCATAGCAACTCGCTACGACAGATCTCCAACCGTGTTCCTCTCGGCCATCGCTCTCGCCGCAACCGTACTTTTCTGGTTATGAGTCCTGAGCCTATTCGAGCCTTCCGTGATTATGCCGGGCTGTCCGGCTCGACGTAAAGAGTAGTTCAAGATCCTGGCGGGGGCAGGCCGACCTATCCCAAAAGACAGGTGGCTTGTCCGGCCTCGATTCGGCTAGGGAAACCTGCGACACGAGATCAAGTCCGGTTCTCCAGTATCGGAGGTTTTGGTTTGCGCTCGTAAGGTAGGTGATCCTAGTGTATTTTGGGTGCTTCGTTGGAGTGTATTGTCGCAACCGAGATAGAGGATGCAGGACTAGAGTTAGGTGAGTTATGAGTGGTAAAGAGGTCAGTTTTAGTGATTTGACGGCAAGTCCTGTGTTTTCCAACTTCTATTCTGCGAGGGGCAAGCGAGCCTTCGATATTGTCTTGTCGTTGTTCGTATTGCCCTTCGCATTACCCACTCTTTTTATATTATCTCTTCTGATTGTAATTACCGGTAACAAGCCTTTCTACGGACAAGACATGGTAAGTCGGAATGGTCGTACATTCCGGATGTGGAAACTCTATTCGGGGTTGAATGCTGTCGGTACTTCTGGGCGCCGCGACGGAGACCTTTGCACCAAACGAGCCACCGAATCCCGTCTGGAGACGCTCCATGAACTGCTGCGACGGTCCTCGCTCGATGAGCTACCGCAGCTGTACAACGTACTTGCCGGCGACATGAGTTTCCTGGGTCCGCGAGCAATAAGCATGGCTGACGCAGCGATCCGAGATGGCGCAGATTACGGCGATCTCCGACCTGGCATCGCTGGCCCCTGGCTAGTCGCTGCTCCAGATCACGCACCTCCTGCCGAGCAGGCTCCTCAGAGATACGCAATATGCAGGTAGCGTGACCTTCACGTCCGATCTCAGATTATTGGCGACACTTGTCAAGCAGGCATGCACCGCTTCGTAGAAGCTGTGCCTTTGCTGATAAGTGGGGCGCAATCCCCGCTGAATTCGATTGGGCAGGCAAGCGGTGCGACAGATCGTTTGGACGGTTGAGGCGAAGTGTCCGTTGTGCACGGCAATCATCTCCAGTCACCATATGTCGCAGAAAGAGTTTCGAACAGGACAGAAGGCAAAGAACTACCATGGGCTATTTTCGAGCCCTTTAACGTTTTCTTAACGGATTGATGCGAACCATTCCTCTTGAACGAGATATAGGCCTTCTTCATGTGTAAGTTATGTGCCGGTACAGGCATTGTGGATGAAGTGCTTGAATTGGAGACCAGGTACTCCCGAATAGTCCCCTGTCCAAACTCGTTCTGTAAGGACGGCGCCAGGATGAGTTGGCTTGTAAGGCCATCTCTCAGCATCTGGCAGGAGGTGCGCGACCCTGACGAGCTTCGCCCGAAGGGTGGGGTTCCTCCTATCTCTGAGGAGTTTGCCGGTAGCAGATCGTAGCTGGTTCGACATGTCCTTCAGCAAGGTGATGGAAGACCTGTCGAAGGGTCGTTTGAACCGGTCCCGATGGGCGTTGTTGCACGAAGCGTGCCCTGGATTCACATCGCGCGTCCAGCGACATAGCTGGACGACATGTCCAAACCCGCATCCACCCGCTACCGCACCCTGAATTGGTCGTCCTACAACGCGTCGCTGTGTGAACGCGGATCGCTGACCGTCTGGTTCGCCCCCTCAACGCCGTGGCACGCGGTACCGTTGGGCAAGCGCGGCGCGCAATTAGTCTACAGCGACGCCGCCATCCAGACCTGCCTGACGATCAAGGTTCTGTTCGGCCTGCCACTGCGCCAGACCACGGACTTCGTGGCAAGCCTGTTGAAGCTCGCGGGCCTCGACTGGCCGGTGCCGGACTACTCGACGCTCAGCCGACGCCAGGAGGCTCTGGCCGTGCAGCTTCCCTACCGGGGCTCGGGCGAGCCGCTGCACCTGCTGATCGCCTCTCGGGACATCACGGGGTGATGCCCTGCCGGCCAATGGACAGCACCGGCATCAAGGTCCGGGGTGAAGGCGAGTGGCACGCGCGCAAGCACGGCGGCACCCGGCGTCGCGTCTGGCGCAAGGTGCACCTGGCTGTCGACGAGAGCACGCTTGAGGTCCGGGCCGTCGAGTTCACCGATAGCGGCGCCTATCATGATCGACCGCAAAGGCCGGCTACCGATGCCAGACGCCTACTGGTTGTTGTCCCATGGTCAGAAACAAAAGCGTGCCGGCGTCCAGGTTGTTCGTCTCTGGTTGCTTGCCGAAGGACGAAAGCCACGAAGCGATTGATCCCTACAGTTGGCCACTCGAGTTCGGATGACTGTCTGGTAACCGATCCTGGACCGCGGGAAGCTACGGCCACACCGCGCATTTTTCCTAAGCGCGCCCGATTCGTTAACGTTTTGTTAACCTCTCTCTCGGAAGCGTAGGGGCAGCTTGCGAGACTTCCGGTGAACCGGAAGCGGCCGAACAGAATTACAGGACAGATAGACTATTAAAATCGGCCTTGGGAGGGGCGCGTCGTGTTATTGGTTCATTTGGGTGTCGGGTTCGTCTGTGCCGTTATCTCTGTCGTGTACAGCCTCCATGCCGGGTTTCCATTCCTCGTCGGACTGGCCCTGTATTCGGTTGTGGGATCAGTCGGAACGGTGCTGTCGGCCGCAATCTCATATGGCAGGTCTCGCAAGGACAACCGCACTGCGTCCGATCGATGGATCGAAGTGTCGGAGGACGCTGCACCGTCGTTCCGATCCGATCGTGGCCGAAAATCGACTTCAATCCAAAGAAGAGAACACCATTCGAAGATACCCAGAGCGGTCAGGGATCGGTCTGTCGTGAACAAACCTGGCCGTACGTCGCAGCCTCTATCCAAGTGGTAGCAGAGTTTACTCCCCACCGAATCGCGGGAAGCCGAGGTCACACCGCGCATTTTCTCGACTGCACACCCGGTTCGTTAACGTATGTCCCGGCTTTGCTTTCGGCGATTGCAGGCTAGAGTACGGCACGAAGACGGGTGTCACGGATTAGAACATTTTGCAGGAGTTGCCTTCCGCCTCACGTTGGCCGCGACCAGCGCACCCGTCGAGCGGTGCGCTTCGAAACGGTCGGCACTCGACGACGAACAGCATTCGATCTTGTTCCGACCCGCACGCGAGGGCCTGATCCTCGAGACGTCTGCCCGCGGATGATCTGAAGTCCCGGGCTCGAATGGGAAACAGCCCTCTTCCCGGAAGGCTGCAACGGGGTCTCCGGTCGATTTCCTCAAGCGAGGACCCCCGCCCGCACGGATGCGAAACGCGGCCCGATCGGATCGACGCCTAGTTCGGTACGGGACCCGACCAGCACCCCCCAGACATAGGTCAGGAAGATCGCGGCCAGCATCCCGACCAGTCCGGAGGCCGAATACAAAACAAGCGCCGGAAAGAAGCCGAGGCCTTCGATGACGCTATACGCGACCGATATCATGCCGAAAACAATACCGACCGCCAGATACATCAAGATCATCACAAGCCCTCCTAACACGCTGCTGAAAAACCCGTCGCTGGACGCCGGAACTGGGACATGATTCACTTTTCCTGACGGTTGGCCGGAGGTGATCATGCGTGGAACGGACGAGACGAGCGGGTCGCTTTTCAGCTACGTCGATCTTGAAGATCGCATTCCGGCCGGGCACCCGCTGCGCAAGATCCAGCAGGTCGTCAACAATGCGCTGGTCAGCCTCGATGGCGATTTCGCGGCGATCTACGCCGATTTTGGCCGCCCTTCCATTGCGCCCGAGCGGTTGATCCGGGCCAGCCTGATCCAGATCCTGTTCTCGATCCGCTCGGAGCGGCAGTTGATGGAGCAGATGCAGTATAACCTCATGTTCCGGTGGTTCGTCGGACTGGGCATTGATGATCCCGTTTGGGTCCCGACGGTGTTCACGAAGAACCGTGACCGGCTGCTGACGACAGAGATGTCGCGCAAGTTCATGGCCGCCATTCTTGCTCACTCGGAGGTGAAGCCGCTGCTGTCCGACGAGCACTTCTCGGTCGACGGCACGCTGATCAAGGCGTGGGCTTCCATGAAGAGTTTTCAGCCGAAAGCCGATACCGCACCGCCGGACCAGGTGGATGGACCAGACGATCCACCACCACCGCCATCGCCGCCCTCCGACACCACTGCCTACGAACCCAGCCACACCGAGATCGAGCCGATGCCCCGCAAAACCAGCCGCAACCGAAATGCCGAAGCCGACTTTCGCGGGCATAAACGGTCGAACGCGACGCATGCATCGGTGACCGATCCCCAGGCGCGTCTTTACAAGAAGTCGCCCGGCGCCGGGGCCATCCTTTGCTTCATGGGCCATACGCTGATGGAAAACCGTAACGGCCTGATCGTGCAGGCGGAGGTCACGCAGGCCGATGGCTATGCAGAGCGAAAGGCAGCACTGGAAATGGTCAACCGTCACTCCCCGGGCTCGACCCGACGTCTCACTCTCGGTGCCGACAAGGGATATGACAGTGCGGACTTCATCTCCGACCTTCGTCAGATGTGCGTCACGCCGCACGTCGCCCGCAAGTCGCGCCATTCCGCAATCGACGGGCGAACGACTCGTCATTCAGGCTACGCCGTGTCGCAAAAACGGCGGAAGAAGATCGAAGAGCCCTTCGGGTGGGCCAAAACCGTGGGCTCAATGGCCCAGACAATGCTTCGCGGCACCGAAAGGCTCGGTGCGCAGTTCACAATGATCATGGCCGCCTGCAATCTGGCGAGGCTGCCGAAGTTGCTGGCAACATGACCAACAGCAACGAGGAAGATCGGCAAAATGCGCCCTGAGACTCGAGCTCGGAGCAGGGTCGCTCCCGCATGATAAGAACAACGTTCTTGGAAGCCGACTATTTCAGCAACCTGCTAAAGGCTGGTTTCATCCTATCCGTCTGTCCCGAATTTCCGGTCTTGCTGCTTCCGCTGAGTCGAAAATCGGACGCCGATGTTGGACCCTACGAGGAGAACCTTACGAAAAGGTTAACGCAGCGAAGGACTCTGTCGAGCTTTTCCCCTCTGGTAGGCCCGGGCCGGTCAACCTGAACCTGAACCTAAAAATTTGTCCAGTTCGAGGGGCGCACTTCAAAATGGGAGCAAAGTTCTGCGCCGATTGACACCCGCCTTCAAATAACCGCTCAACCGGCCTCGATCGTTTCGCTATGCATCCTCTGTTGATCTTGTATTTATCGCCCATAGCCTGCCTTCATGCTTCACAACGCCTTGCCTCTTCAGATTGTTTAAGCACACCGCAATCGAGTGATAGATCACTTTGGCATTTGTGCCGGGGTTTTCCTTTGCCACCCTTTCGCATCCCTCTGCCAATGTGGCCGGTCCAATCTGCAAGGCGGATCGAACGGCCCGCTGCCGTGCTCCACGCCCCTCAAACATCCGATCAAATTTCTCAGGCACATTGTGGGCGGCAGGATCCAGCCCGCGCGCCCGGAGCAGAGCGTCAACGTGGCCTAACCCGTCCTTCTTTTCTTTTCGCGAACGATGTCTGCGCGCATTTGATACAGGACACGTGCGATCATCTTTTGGCTGATATTCCTCATGATATGAGGCTCCATATCGTTGGTATAGCTCTATTATTACCGCGAGGACGGCGCGCTTGCTGTTTGGGCCCCCCTATTCCTGCAGGTCCGGGAGGTCCCGGAGGCTCCGGAGGTCGAAGGTTGCGAGGAAGGTTTCGGTGGTGACGAAGGTGTGGGGGGCGCCGGGCCGGGGGCTTCGGGGTCCGGTGGCGATCAGGTCGCGGCTGCGCAGGCGGCCGAGCAGGTCGCGACTGATCCGCTTGCCGAAGATGTCGGCCAGCCCGGCCCGGTCGATCGGCTGGTGATAGGCCACGGCGCAGAGCACGCCCATCTCCTCTTCGGAGAAGGCCAGCGGCGGGTCGCCGCGCGCCGCCGCCCGTCGGATGGCGGGCGCGTAGGTCGGCCGGGTCCGGAACATCCAGCCCCCCGCGACGGCCACGATCTCGTAGGGCCTGGCTGCGAGATCGGCCCGGATGTCGTCGATCAGCAGGTCCAGGTTCGCCCCCTCCCCCACGATCGGCGCGAGGGCCGTCCGATCCACGGGCTTGCCGCTGGCAAAGATCACCGCCTCGATACGGTTTTTCCATTCGCGCCAGCGCAGCTCCGGGGGCAGGTCAGCCAAGTCGCGGTCCAGGTCCTGCGAGGGCTTCCCCGATTTGCCGCCCGCCATGTTCAGGCCATCCCGTAGAGCCGAAAGGTGGCGCGCCCGGTCAGTTCGCGAACGACCCCGAGCGCGATCAGGCGATCGCAGAGACGGCGGGCCGAGCGCCCGCCCATCGAGGTGGTCGACCCCCGGATGATGGGCGTCAGCATGGTGGCGGGGAAGATCGGCGTCTTCCGACAGAAACAGACGGAGGCATCGTCTGCTCCCCTTCGACCGTAGCCTTGGGGCGACAGCGCGCAGCCGGGCGGCCCGACGCGCCAGATCGTGGGCCATCCGGACCGCCTCCCGGGCGGCCCGGGCGATCGCGGCGTGACAGGCCGATCCGATCTCCTCCCCCGCCCCGGCGGCGCGCAAGATCGTGCGGTCGAGGGAGGGACCGAAGAGCGGCAGCGGCCAATCCCATCCCAGCGAGCGCGCCAGGACGACATCGGCACAGAGAAGGGCCCCGGCTTCCTGCCGGGGGAAGGCGTGAAGCACGGTCGCGAGAATCCGGATGGCCGGGGCGACGGGCGATCCGCGACCGGACTCCGCCGCGTCCAGCCAGGCCGGCAGCTCTGCCTGCAGGCTGTCGGGTAGCGCGGCTCCCAACCGCGACTGCCAGCCCGCGGATCGCAGCGAGAGGGCGGTTCCCGCGCGCCAGAAGGCGAGCATGTCCCCGTCAGGGCCTCTGGCATCGCCCGGACGGGCCAGAAGATAGGCATCGCGCAGCTGCGCCTCGTTTCCGCCTCGTCCTTCGATCTTGCGGCACTGGACGGCGGCGCGGAGGGCCAGGCGGTTGCGCAGCAGATCGCCCGGCACGCCGCGGCTGGGATCGTGCAGGACCAGATGCAGCAGCGAAAGGGCCGCGCCGCTGGAAAACGCCGCCGCGTCAGGGCCCTCCGATGCCGGTCGATCGAAGATCCAGGCCGGAAGGATCGGCGGGGAGAGGGTGTCGGGGGATGGGTTGGGCGGCGGGATCATGGCGAACAGTCTAGGACGGAACGGCGCTTCAGGCTAGAGGATCATGCGCAAAGCGCCGCGCTTAACGACGTCCGATTATGTCCAATAAGGTTGCCTTATCGGACGCATCGACGGTAGGCTCCCAGACATGAGAAAACCGCTACCAGAGGCGCTGCAAACCGCCATGTTCAAGCGTGTCGAACATCGGATCCGCCGAGAGAAGCGTCGCACCGGACAGAACGGCCGTCGCCGCGATGATGCGGTCGAACGGATCGCGGTGGCACCAATCCATGCGACCCGCCAGACCGGCGATTGCCGGGCTCAACGGCGCCGTGAGAATGCCCTGCCCGGCCGCGAGGTCTCCAAGCTGGTCGAGAAAAGGCGCCATCTCGGGCCACTCTGCCCAGCCGAACCTTCTGGCTGACCTCGAAGAAGCTGATCGGGCTCAGGCGCACACTATCGGCGGCCTCCGCCGCTTCCAGCGCCGCGCCCGTCAGGTTCGGATCGTTCGTCAGCATCCAGGTCCAGGCCCGGGTGTCGAGCAGGACATCCAAGACTTAACCGCCCTCCCAGAGCTTCAGCTCCTCTTCGGATATCGGGTCGAACAGATCGTCCGGGACCGTCATCTCGCCCTCGAGCGCCCCGATCAGGTTGCGCCGTTGCGGCAGGGGCACCAGACGCACGACAGGTCGCGAGCCTCTTGCGATCACGACCTCTTCGCCGCGCAGGGCCGCTTCAATGAGCTTGGAGAGCTGTGTCTTGGCGATGTGCACGGAAAATTGCATGGGGTCTATCTATATGACCAAGTTAGCTAAGTTAGCTCAAGAGCCCTGAGATGTCCGAAGAGAAAATCACCCTCCCCGTGGACATGGCCGGTTCCGGCACACTCGATCGCCTCGTCGAGACCGCCCGCGATTATGCCCGCAGCGCGGCCTCGGAGAACACCCTGAAAGCCTATGCCGCCGACTGGTCCCAGTTCGCGCGCTGGTGCCGGATGCGGGGAGCGGAGCCCTTGCCGCCGTCCCCGGAGCTGGTCGGGCTGTACCTCGCCGATCTGGCCTCGGGAGTGGGGCCCCGCCCTGCCCTCTCCGTGAGCAGCATCGAGCGACGTCTGTCGGGCCTGGCCTGGAATGCGGCGCAGCGCGGCTTTGGGATCGATCGCAAGGACCGGCACATCGCCGCCGTTCTGGCCGGGATCAGACGCAGACATGCCCGACCCCCAGTGCAGAAGGCGGCGATCCTGCCGGAGGATATCCGGGCCATGGTCGCGACGCTGGGATTCGATCTGCGGGGGCTGCGGGACCGGGCGATCCTGCTGCTGGGCTATGCCGGTGGCCTCAGACGGTCGGAGATCGTCGGGCTGGATTGCGGCCAGGACGACCTGCCGGACCCCCAGGGCTGGGTCGAAATCCTCGAGGCCGGAGCCCTGCTGACCCTCAATGCCAAGACCGGCTGGCGCGAGGTCGAGATCGGACGCGGGTCGACCGAACAAACCTGCCCCGTCCAGGCCCTCGAACACTGGCTGCACTTCGCCCGGATCGACTTCGGACCGGTCTTCGTGCGCACCTCCCGGGACGGGACCCGGGCGCTGGCGGCGCGGCTTTCGGATCGCCACGTCGCCCGGCTGATCAAGCAATCTGTGCTGGCCGCCGGGATCCGGAGCGATCTGCCGCAAGCCGAGCGGCTCGCCCTGTTCTCGGGCCACTCCTTGCGGGCGGGTCTGGCAAGCTCCGCCGAGATAGACGAGCGGTATGTCCAGAAACATCTCGGCCATGCCTCCGCCGAAATGACCCGAAGGTATCAGCGCCGCAGAGACAGATTCCGCGTCAACATGACAAAAGCCGCAGGGCTTTGACGGCGCAAGACATATGTCGCGGACGTTGCCGTCCGACGTCTCGCCCAAATCAACCGAGCGGGAAATCAGCCGTGAGATGGTTCCCGATTTTGGATCGATGGCGGTTATTGTGATGCGATGACGCCGGTGATGCAGCGGTTGCTGGGGTCGACACTTTGACGGGGATTGCTCCGGGACCGTCGGGAACCCCTGCCTATTGCGGGACGAAACCGCCTTCGAGGGCGGCGACTTGGCGATCGAAGCTGGCTAGCGCCTTGCATCCCGCCTCCCCGGCCGCAGCTCGGATCATCTGGTCGGAGAAGCCCGGGCCACCCTTGCCGTAGCGGTCGATCGCAAGGCCAACTCGAGCGTCCGCCTCGATCCGCAGCTCGCGTGCCTCCAGAAGCCCGATCAGGGCAGCTGCAATTTCTGCTCGCGTGTATTTATAGGCGCGCTCCAGCACCCAGACCGTCTCGACCACAACCTCGCGCGCGACGAATCCCGGCGCCTCGGGCGTGAGCCGAGCGATCAGCCGAGCAGCAGCTGCCGCCTGAATTGGATCATCCTGTGTCAAGAATTGCACGAGAACGTTGGTATCAAGGGCAATCACGTTTCGGAGGGGTCCTCATCGGATGCGCCCTGGCCAATGGCCCGTTGCAGTTCCGCCTCGGTCACCGACGCCTGATTTGGCCGCTTGAGCACCCCTTGCAGGTCGCTGACCGGCCGTGTTCGCAGCAGCCGAACCTCGCCGTCATCAAGCACCAGATAGCGCAGGCGATCCCCTGGCTTAAGCCCAAGCGCGGCCCGAACCTGTGCCGGCAAAGTCGTCTGTCCACGTTGAGTGACCGTTGATTCCCGCATCTCGTCTTCCCGCAGCTAGAGCAAGGCGTATAGTGTAAACGCCTTGGTTTGGAAAGGCTGGCTTAGAGATAGAGCACTCGACTGAGCTGGTCTTCTCTTCCTGACCCGTTCGGCCATTCTGCTACCGTTGTGCACCCAAAATACGTTATCCCCGTCCCGCGCCGTTTCCCCGCGGGGAAATTATTTGCCCTCGCTCAGAGTTCGAAAAAAATGCGGCGACCGCGCGTTCAAGCCGTTCGCGCTCGACGGCGGAGAAGTCCATCTTGGCCCGCAGTTCCATCTTGCCATCCGCTGCCGTGCAGCGAACGCCCGGCCCGATCGGCACCGATAGGACAACCCGCCCTCGGCGCGTTGCTTTACGAATTCTAGTTTCCGCCACACTTGGCTTGCGCCAGCCAGCCGAGAAGTCGCGCAGGATGCCTAGCTCCTCCTCAGCCCCCCGTCCCGGCGCGGCGCGGAGCCGCGCGGTCAGTTCCCGCAGTGTCTCGGCATCCTCTTCGATCATATCCGCAAGCTGCAACCCGAGTGCCCGCGGCATGGCCGACGGATGATCCAAGGCCTTCCCAACCCGCCGTAGGAGCATCGCGAACTTGCGCACATAGGTCCGCTTTTGCGGGCCAGCCGAAGCATAAAGACGGTTCACGGCTTCATCAACATCCGCGCAGCCGTCGACCCCGCTTTCGGCATAGGCTAAGGCGAGCGCTGCCATTTCAGCGAAGGAGATGTCCTTTCGAACTAGATTCTCGTCAACCATCCGGCGGTAGAGCGCCGCATCTTTCTGCCCGGTCGCGACCAGTCCCGCTGGGATCGCGGACCACTTTGGATCGCCCGTCTCCTCTAGTAATTGGCGGTAAGCCGTCAGCCGCCGCATTCCCTCTATCAGTTCGAACCTTTCATTCGGCCCGGGCTCCACACGAATCGGGTTAGACAGACCAACCTCCCGAAGCGACGCCTTCAGATCGTCCATCTCCGCATCATGCGTGACGGTGCGATCGCGGGTCAGCTTCTGAGCGTCGATTCGGTCAATTGGAATGAGGTCCACGATCAGGCCAACCTTCTTGAGCCTCACGAACTCATGCGCCAGCGAGTCATTCTCTGCCCGGATATCGGCCTCGACCTGCTTGCGATAGCGGAGCGCGTCGCCGGTCTCGCCGATCGCCGTCGCCATCGGGCCACGACGGGGCGGTATTAGGGATTTGGTCTCGTGCTCCCTCGGCGGATCGTCGTGGAATTTCCCCGCGGGGAAATCATCGCGCTCCTCATTCGCAGGAAGGTCAATGTCGAAAACACGGCGTTTGCGGCTCATGGCAGCTCCTCCAGCTGGTCCCAAGCGATCAGGACATGGCTCTTGAACTCGTCGTATGCTGCATCGAACGTAGAACGCGCACGACGCCATGTTTCACGCGTCATGTCGCGATAGTCGATCTCGTAGACTGAAGACAGAAAACGGCCCGACTGCTCGACGGCACGGGTATGCTCGATTGGATGCTCGGTCATGCGCTGGCCAAACACTTTGCCGAAGGCGTCCTTCATCGCACGGTGCAAATCATTGCCGGGCTCATAACGGGTCAGTAGGAAGCGCACGTCGAGAAACGTCTTGTGCGATTTCCCCGCGGGGAAATCGGTGCCCGTCTCGAACCCGTCGAGATCGGCAAGCGCTTCGGAAAGCTGACCGATGAACGATGTTGTGGAGTCGTACTCCCAGTATCCTGGGCCGGAGGGGATGTAGAGGACGTCGGCAGCAAAGACCGCGTTCATGGACTGGTATCCGATGGCGGGCGGGCAGTCGAATATGACGATATCGTAAGCGTCTGGCGGCAGCGCGTCGAGCCAGCGCTCGACGGCGGCAAAGAAAGACCAGTCAGGGTTTACATGCCTATACTGGGCAGAAGCGAATTCAACGAAGGCCGCGTTAGCGCACGAGGGTACAATGTCGATCGTCGACCAGCATGTCGGGCGGATAAAGTCGGTGACGCGCAGGTCTCTAAGGCCGGTCTCGGAGATCGAGGGAGGTACCCGACGACGGGGCAGGGAAGTGCCGGTCTCCGCTCCCTCTGCCACCCGATTCATCCGCTCCGTCTCGCGCATTAGATCGCGGGCCATGATACCCCAGACCGTATGGTCCTCGGTCACGTCGGACAAACCCATAGAATGGCTAAGTGTGGCTTGGGGATCGAAATCAATGGTTAGCACGCGATAGCCGTCGAGGGCAGCGGCATGGGCAAGATGCAAAGCGGTGGTCGACTTGCCCGCCCCGCCCTTAAAGTTGGCAACCGCGACGCGTATGGCGCGACGGTTGGCAGGGCGCGCGGGCATCAGGGAATGTCGATTTATCCGCATCCGACGTCGGAGCTCATTGACCTCTTCGAGGGAGAACCAGCGTTGACGCCCCTCAGGCTCCACCTCGCCGGAGGGCAGGGAGGGATCGGCGATGAGACGGCCGCGGAAGGTGTTTTGATTAACGCGGAAGATGAGCTCCGCAACTTCCCAGGAAGAAAAGCGACGCAGGACTTTCTCGTTGCCGGGGGAGAACGTCTGCTTGCGGATATATCCCTGCATCCGGAGCGACGAGTTGCGTAGAGCTTCGAGATCGACATGGTCGTACATCTGAGTCCCTCAACGTCTTTTCGTGGTTGAATCCGAAATACGCCGGATTTGACTTTCATGCAATGTCGATGGGAAAGTCCTGTGAGCAACCGTTTCCCCACGGGGAAACGGCTGTACCGGTGGGAACCTTCTGCAAGAAGTGATTCGCAATCGCTCGCAGTAAACCGCCGTTGACTACCGCATCGTGGAGGGACAGATGCAGCCCCACACGAGCGGTTGAGGGGACACCAAAGCACCATTAGGTGACACTCTAGATGACCCCCTATACCGTTTTCTACCAGAAACTCTTTTGAGAAAGGGATAGAACGGTTGCCATAACAGCCGTCCCTTGACAGCTGATCCATACTCAACGCTAATCAGGAAAGATCGTCGAAGAGCGATGGATGAGGAGCGGATCACCGTCTAGGATAAGGGGCGGAACATATCCCGGGGTGGTGACTATGAGAGTGACGGACAAAATACGAACCGGAGCTTCGGGTAAGGCGCCCGGTGGTCCCGGAACCGCTGTATTCAAATATGACCTGCTAACCGCGCTCGGCGCGTTCGCCTGCGGGGCGGACAAGCATGTACAGCGGACGACGCTGCGCTTCGTCACGCTGATGACGGCGCGCTACGACTGGCAGCGAGATATTTTGGCGACCGGGCAGCGGGAAATAGCAGCGCTTTGGTCTGTAAACGAGCGCACAGTCAAACGCGAAGTTGCAAGGCTGCGTACGCGCGGATGGCTCGTCCTAAAATATCCCGCCGCACGAGGCAGGGTTGCCTGTCACGGACTGGGCATCGCGGCGATCTTGGTCGAGACCCAGCCATTTTGGTCAGCGGTAGGACCGGATTTCGTGGCGCGGATGACGGGCCCAGAACCAAAGGTCGCGGCAGCAAATGTGATTCCGTTCCTCGCAGTCGAGGCGGGACTTTGGGGTGACATATGTGCCCGGTGGCATCGGGTGGACCCTGCAACCCACCTGACATGGATAGCGCCGCTGATCAGTAAGGGTCTGCAGGACGGACGTCTAAAGCTGCGGGCTCCGTCGCGCTTCCATGCCTCATTCGTGCGGACACATTACGTAGGCGACCTGCTGGCGCATGCGCGGGCAGTATCCTGTGGGATCGAGGGGGTGGAAATCGTAGATGGGTAAGAGTAAGCGAATAAATTCCTTATTGGATAAGAAGATTAGCTGGGTCCGCTCGTTAACTTCATGTCCATCACGACCCCATGGCTGTCGAACAAGTTCATGACAGACCAATACGGATCAACATCTATTATCAGAATCAAAAGGCTCTTATTTCGTCTGTCCGATTGTTGTAAAGTTTGAACTTACTCTTCATACTTACGCGCCTTATATTATGGCGGTTTCGGCGTAGTCAGTTTCGGGAACGTCGCCTGGTGGTCCCGCCTTGTTCTCGGATCATAGCCACTTGCGGCCATTGGCCCATCGAATAATCCATCACCAAGCTATGCATTCTGTCATGTCCCGCCGGCTACCCAATCTTCTGGGCTGTCTGCCGTTGCTGTCCATATCCCGATCTGAATGCGACCCTCGGTCCGCGAGCCCTTTCGAGAGGGGACCGGTCTCGAGGTTCGACCGCCCCCCGGCATCACGGCTCTGATTCTGGTTGGCTATTGCAGCTTCGCATGGCGTTGCCTTGCGTGAGCT
>CAWBJI010000001.1:0-85332 GCA_963789105.1 uncultured Alphaproteobacteria bacterium | reverse complement strand
TCCGATGGTGATGGACGATCTGGTCTAGCGTAGCTCTGCTGGAGGTGTCTTGGCCGCAGCGAGATCGACGACGACCTCGTCCAGATCGGCAAGCAGCTGCGCAAGCCGTGGCATGATCGCCTTGCTCGTCTCGGTAGGGGTCATTCCGGCCCGCGATCGGACGAACAATGTCTGTCCGAGAGCGGCTTCGACTTTCGCCAGTCTTATACTCAAAGCGGCAGGCGTGAGGCCCATTTCATCGGCCGCCAGCGACAGCTTTCCGCATCGGGCAATCGCCTCGATGGTCTGCAGACTGGACAGGGGCACCTTGTTAACATTACACATTCTTACCTTTTATGTCCCGGACGCAGGGGAGTCGACCGAGGGACCCAGCCCGCTCGGCGAAATGCAGTCGTCGGTCGGCAACATACCGCCTTCAACCGATTTTCCACCCGTCAGATCGTAGCCAGTCGCCCATCTTCTCGGCGATTTCCTCTGTCTACTCCTTGAGAAGATGCAGGCCGACCGGATCGCCACCTTCGACAGACCAGTTCCGCAGGGCATCATCGTAGATATCGAGGAGCCGCCGCTCTTCGTCGCGCAGGAACGACAGCGCGCCACCGTTGGAGATCGTTGCCCAGTTCCGCAGCTGTCCTGCGGCAGGATCGGCAAAGGGACGCAGTACGCGTTTCTCATCATTTGATGCCGTTATAGTCCCGAGGCGGACTTCGACATACGCAGCGTGCCGCTCATGCATGTCGACCAAGTCCTGCACCACCAACCCAAGCTTCGGCTCGACCCTCTCCGAGACCACCGCATATCGGGCAAGAATGTCCTTCAGACCCAGTTGCACATGATACAGGGCGTCTCGAACCGTAACGGTCATCTCTTGCCTCTCTTCAATGACGCGCCAGCCTTCCCAGAAAGGGGCCGGTCTGGAGATCAAATGGAAGTAGCCGTGACGGGATGGGGAGAGAAGGGGGTTACATTCCACAACCGACATTAGAGCCTGGAACATCGCGAGGAAGTATCTAACCAGACAACCGACGTCCCATCGTCCTACACCTTTCCATTTTTCCACGTCTATAAAAGTTCATCATACGCTGAGGATCTCGAATCACAACAAGTAGAACTGAGGTCGACGCCTTAAAATAACTAAAAGTCGATCGCCGCGCTGCGCCTATCGCATGCCCCCATCCGGCATAAGCAGATATCCGTTACGATAGGCGTGTTTCCGCATATGACAGCCCAGGCGTCGCAATCGGCAAGAGCCCACCCTATACGCATGGAAGACCCTTAACACGTTGGCCGAAAGTCGGAAATCCCTCTTCCGGCGCTGCCCGCTCGCTCTGTGTTTTGCCGAGCCTGTCTAAAAGAACAGGTAGCGGGCTGATTTGGTTAACGTTTATTAACCAAGCGAATGTCCAGCTAACGTGAAGGTAGTTTTAAGCGAAGCGATCCGTGCAACCGCCAGGCAGTGAGCGGCCTCTCCAGACATGTCGATCATATATGATCGAGCAGTGCGGCCGCCAGTCCGGCAAACGGCGGTCGTAGATAGCGTCCTGCAATCGGGTGATTGGTGAATAACCGTTCGCAGCAGCAATGAGGTTGCCTGTGACCCCATTCACTTGTCTTGGGGATCTTCCATTCCTCTTCGGACAAAAACAACGCCGTCGATGCGGCACCGATCGTTTCGCTCTGTTGGCAAACAAAAAGAATTGGATGGGAAGCCATACCATGAAACGCGCATATGCAGATATCCGACCCTTGCGAATTGGCATGATCTCGCGTTGCGCATCGCTCGCGGTCATCGGGATACTTTTTCTCACGTCAGTCCAGAGCGCCAGCGCGGCCGCCGTCTCTCTCGTCGCCCTGTCCGATGAGACGCTCGCCCTCGATCCTGTCGGAAGCGGTTGTCTGGACTACGATCCGGACGATTTCGACACGCCGTTCAATGGCAAGCTGGCGAGCGCGCCGTTCTGTGTGCCGGAGCCATGCGAGCGTATGCTGTCGCGGAACCGCCTCGAGACCTGGATCATGGGGCGCGCACCCGAGGACTGGGAGTGGGATGCCTATGCGTCCCGATATGCCGAGGCCTGTATCGCCGAGACCGGAACACCGTGGCCGGGCGAGATCGCATCGGATTACCCCGCCGTCGGACCTGGCGATGTCTACCCATCGTCCCGTCGGGGCGTGTTCTTCCAGGACCGCAACCGGGATCAGACCCGCACAGCAGGGTCGCGCAGGAGCGAGGCCGGAGGTGGGGCGGGGCCGGGCACCAGCTTTCCGCCCCATAGCTTTCCGCCCCGTGGCGGATCACCCGGTGGGGTCATCGACATACCCTGCCTGGACGATATGGACCCGAACGCGGAAGACTCCTGTCGACCGCCGGAGGAAGGCCCGCCGCCGGGCACCGAGATACCGCCATCCCTTCCTCTCCCGGCATCGGTTCTGCTGTTGCTCGCAGGGCTGGGCACCCTCCTGCTCCGACAGCCCGCGAGGCGGTTTCTTTCAGCACTGACGCAGGCTGAACCCTGATGGCCGCGTTATTGCGGCGAAGCCGATAGCCCGCACGAATCCAGCTTCTTGATGCCGTTGTTTGCCACGCAAATTATAAGGTAGTTCATGTGGTCAGTGATGCGCCTATCGATCGTCTGCCTTCTCCGAGCAACCAGAGGCGGATGGCCCGGACGCTCGCCCGTTCCCGACGGGTTCCATGGGAGACAAGGCAATACGCATCGAGGATTGAAACGCTCTGGTCCGACAACCGTAAAGCAGACCCGCCCGAAGATCATCATCAGCCAATCACAGGCGCGCCAGCGCGACCCCCTGACCATGCCTAACCGCTCGCAGCACCTGATCGAACGATGCGAAGCGCTGCCCTTGCCGAATGTTCAGATCGGATGGACCATGCCGATCGATCCAGTGTATCCACCCGGATGAGGGATCCCGATCGTGTAGCAGTGGCAGGTCATGCAGGTATGCCCCCAGATTGCCGACATCGACGGGGCGGTCCCATGCGGGTTGATCCATCCGGAGCAGCGCGGATGCCGCGACCGGCGTGAGCGCATCGTCCATGAGCAGCTCCGCCTGCTCATCCGCCCGCGGGTAGCCCATGCGGATCGACAAATCGCTTCTTTCCTCATCGGGATCGTTGACCTGCCCCTCGGCCAGGATCGACACGTTTATCTTTGGCAGCGCCGTTGTCAGTGCCGGGAGCCGGGGGAGCAGTCAGAGGGCGACGACCGACGGTGGCGCCGAGATCGTGACCTCGTTCGAGGTTCGACGCACCGGGGCAGTGAGCCGGGCCTTTTCCATCTCGTTGAGATAGTCGGCAGTGCAACGTACCAGAGCTTCCCCCGCTTCCGTCCATACAAGAACAGGCGTGCCGCTTGTCCGATCAAGCAGGGTCACACCCAGCACCGTCTCCAGAGACTTCAGGTCTTGGCTAAGCCTCGTATGCGATACGCCCAGCGACCGGGCGGCGGGGCGTATCCCGCCGCTGCGATGGATCTCCGCGAGAACCCGTAGGGCAGTCCGAGGGACAGGGGACATGCTGCAGCACCTCCGGCGTTTTCCATATCGTTCAAACACGAACGCGCGCCTCGCCGGGTTCGATTCTCACCCGCCTGTGGGGCTCCGTCTTACATTGTGGATAGCGGTTTCCACTGCCAGCCGGGCCAGACGCGAAGATACGTGATCATGACCTTCTGCTCGTTAACCTTTTCTTAACGTTCTCCTCGCATGCTGAATCACTAACGCCAGATTTCCGACTCAGCGGAAGCAGCAAGACCGGCAATTCGGGACAGACGGACAGGATGGAATCGGCCTTCAGGAGGGCTTGTGATGATCTTGGTGTATCTGGCGGTCGGCATCGTCTTCGGCATGATGTCAATCGTCTATAGCGTTGGCGAAGGTTACGGCTTCTTCCTAGCGCTCGGTCTATATTCGGCGTCCGGGCTAGTCGGAATGCTGGCGGCGGTCTTCTTGACCTATGTCTGGGGGGTGCTGGTCGCGTTCCGCCCTGAAGCAGGCGCCGATCCGGTCGGGCCGCGGTTCCGATCCGTGCGGGCCGGGCTCCTTGCTTGGGAACGTCGAGCGCAGAACCATTGGCAGTCTTTCGGTAAGCGGACGGTTCCGCCTTCGGGCCCAGGAACTGAACATAGCCGCGGCCAAGCCTCTCGAATATCAGGCCGGCGCGTTCGGTTCGGGACGGGATCGACCGTCATTCGTCGACGAGTGCCGACCGTGTCGAAGCGCACCGCTCGAAGGGTGCGCTGGTCGCGGCCAACGTGAAACGGAGGGCAACTCCTGCAGAATGCTCTGATACGTGACGCCGATCCCCGTGCTGTGCTTTGGCCTACAATGGCCGGAAGCAAACCTGTCACAATCGTCGCGTTTTCTGACCTGCATCGGGACGTCAGGGCGGCAAATTCCATCGTGGACGCCGCGAAAGAGGCGGATGTCGTCGTCGGTGCGGGCGACTTTGCCACATGCGGCGCGGGGTTGGAGGAGACGCTCGAAATCCTGTATGAACTCCCCTGTCCGTTTGTTCTGGTTCACGGCAATCACGACAATTCCGATCGCCTTCAGCGTCTGACGGATGACTGGCAATCCGCGCATCTGCTGCACGGAACCACGGTCGAGATCGATGGGCTCATGTTCTTCGGCCTGGGGGGTGAGGTACCGATCCGCAATAAGGCATCGTGGACGGCGGGAATGTCAGAGGCAGCTGCTGCTTCACTTCTCGCAGATTGCCCAGAAGATGCGATCCTCGTCACCCATACACCACCGCTCGGACAATGCGACCTCCAAGCCGATGGCACGTTCGGGGGAAGTGCGGCACTCCTGCAATGCGTGCAGCGGACACAACCGCGTCATGTCCTCTGCGGTCATATCCATCACGCCTGGGACATGCGCGCGCAGATCGGATCGACGCGTGTCAGCAATCTCGGACCCAGGCCGACTGTTCTTCAGGTACAGAGATGAAGATTGAACTAAGTCGGTCTTCCTATTTGAGCGTTCCTTTAGATTTAGCCACTTCCAGCGCTCCACTTAAGCTAGCATAGGCCCCAGCTCGTTGCTTTGTCGGTCGATCGTGAATGGTGATCAGGTCCCGCTCATTTAAAATTAGCGAACTAGTCCATATTCGTGAGGGGTCTGCTCGCATCAAAACCCAAGCCATCTGGAGTAGATAGATGCGTCGTTTGACCTCCGCAGCCGCGCCGCCCGCTGATCCACTCCTTATGCTCGGTGCGATCGGTGTCCTGTTTGCCACGGCGCTCGCCGCTCAAGCCCAGTCGCCGCAGGACGGCGTGGTCCAGCAGGGACAGGCGACGATCCGTCAGGACAGCGTACAATCCACCATTTCCCAGACGTCGCGGAATGCGGTGATCGACTGACGCGGGTTCGATGTCGGCCGCGACCATGCCGTCATCTTCGACCAGCCCGACGCGGATGCGACGACGCTGAACCGGGTCACCGGCGGTCCGGGCTCCGTCATCGAGGGCGCGGTCCGCGCGCCGGGAACGGTCGTGATCCAGAACGGCGCGGGCGTGCTGTTCACGCCGACCGCGCGGATCGATGTCGGCGGTCTGGTGGCTACGAGCCAGCAGATCGATACCGACCACCTGTTCGCGACGGGCGGCTTTCGCATCGGCGGGGGCGAGCAAGCGGGCGCACGGGTCGTCAACGAGGGCGACATCACCATCCGGCAGGCCGGGTTGGCGGCACTGGTCGGCAGCGATGTCGAGAATGCGGGATCCATCGTGGCGCCGCTGGGGACCGTGGCGCTGGCCGCGGGGACGCGGACGACCATCGACCTGTCGGGGGATGGGATGTTCCTCGTGGCAGTCGGGAACCCCGAGGAGCGCGCTGTCCGGGCCACGCAGAGTGGCCGGATCGACGTGTCGGGTGGCCATGTCGTGATCTCGGCGGCCGGAGCGGCGCGCGCGCTCGACAGCGTCGTGAACACGAGCGGTGTGATCCGCGCCTCCTCGCTGACCGGGCGCGGGGGCAGCGTGCGCCTGTCGTCGGGCCGCGGTGGTACGACCCGGGTAGGCGGGCGCGTGGAGGCTCGAGGCGCGGCCGATGGTGGGTCGATCTGGGTCCTCGGCAAGACCGTGAACGTGACGACGGCGGCGGCGATCGATGCGTCCGGCGCGCGGGACGGCGGCGAGGTTAGGATCGGCGGCGATCTGCGCGGTCTTGGCGGTCTACTGCGGGCCGAGGACACGACCTTGGCCTGGGGCTCCGAGGTGCGGGCCGAGGGCGGGACGGGGCAGGGCGGTCTGGTGGTCGCCTGGGCCGACGGGCGCACGATCTTCGACGGCACGATCTCGACCCGCGGCGGCGCGGGCGGCGGCATGACCGAGACCTCGGCTAAGAACGACCTGCGAGTGGGCGACAATGCGACGGTCGCGGGCGGGCGATGGCTGCTCGATCCCACGAATGTCCTGATCCAGAACGGCGGCGGTGCCAACAACATCCCGCCGACCACGCCGCCGCCGGGATCGGCATCGCCCTACCGGATCAGCGCGAATTCGATCCGGAATGCCCTCAACACGGGCACGGACGTGACGATCTCGACGGTCGGCACGGCCGGACCTGATGCGGGAGACATTTCGATTGCATCGGATATCAACTGGAGTGGGTCCGGCAATTTAGCCTTCACGGCGGCTGGCGGCATCGATGTGAGGACTGGAACGATCCGCGCGCAGGGAGCTGGCGGCCTCAGCTTCAATGCCCAGGGCGGTTCCGTCACGATTGTCGGGTCGCTAACGTCCGGAGCTCAGGTCAGAACCAATAGTGGTAACATTCAAGTCTCTGCGCGTGATAATTTTGCGCTGCGCCATGCAATCTCTACGAGCCGGAACTTCCAGTTTTTCTCGCAGTCAGGTGACCTGCTTATAGCGGTTGGCAACGATATCATCATAGCGGGCAACGCCTCGACCAGCAGCGGAAGCTGGGCTCGACTTGGTAATGCCGGCGCTACTGGGGACATCATGCTGGCCGCTTCCCGCGTTTGTGTGGAAGGCGGCGGTAACACTGCGAACTTTGGCGCGATTAATGGCGGTGGTTCGTTGACGATTACGGCAAACGAGGTGGTGGTTCAGAACGGCGCTGCCACAGCTCAGCTTCGGACAAACGGAGGAGGTGACCTCACGATCAATGCACCGGTTCAGACCTGGAACGGAATTGTATCCTCCGGGACGGGCCCGGCAAATGGCGGAGATGTGACACTGACCGGGGACATCACGGCCACGGTTCAGCCAGTCTTTAATCTGGAACCCGACGCGAACTTCACGCTCGCCTCGGGCACCCCCGGCAGTTTCACCTCCACGACCGTTCCGCTCGAGGTGACGACGCGGGGGACGGGCACGATCGGGATCGGCGGGCCGGTGACCGCGCCGCAGGTGACGCTCCTGTCCGAGGAAGCGGTCACGGTATCTTCGACCGGCAGCCTGACCGGAAGCGGACCGGGCGACGCGCTGGTCGTGTCGGCGGGCAACCTTTTCGACAATGCCGCCGGAGCCGGGGCGATGTCGGTGACGGATCCCGGAGCGCGCTGGCTGCTCTATGTGAACCGGCTCGACAACTTCGCCAATCCCGGCAACACGGAGCCGGATCCGCGGGACTTCAACCTCTACGACCGGCCCTATCCCTCCGCCGCCTCGGTCGCGGGGTTCGCCGGGAACCGGATCGTGTACGCCGCGCAGCCCACGCTGAACGTGATTGCGGACGATGCGATCAAGGCCGAGGGCAGCGTCGCGTCCCTGACGTTCAGCACGGCCGGGTTGCGCCCCGGCGATCAGCTGTCCGACGCCCTGGCCGGGCCGGTCAGCCTGTCGAGCGCGGGGGAACCGGCCCCGGCGCCGCCGGGAGTCTATCCCATCGGCGTGGCCGCGACGGCCTCCGCCATGGGTTACGCGCTGACGACGACGGACGGAACGCTGACCGTGATCCCGGTGCCGGTGTCCCCGCCATCGGTGATCCCGCCCGTCATCCTGTCGCCCGCGGTGCCGCCGGCGCTGGCTCTGGCGGCGGCACCGCGGACCGATCCGGTCGGGAGCCTCGCGGGGTCGGTCCGGTCATTCGGGCCCGGGGCCGAGCCGTTGACGCCCGGGGACGCCACGTTCCGCACCACGCAGCTCGACGCCGCCCCGGCGATCTTCGCGCCCTTCGCCCTGAGCTATTCGCTGGGCGAGGTGACGCGGGCGACGGGTCCGGCGGGCGCGGCGACGGTCGCTCCGGCGATCCCGGTCGATGACGGGTTCGTGCCCGCGGCGGGCGGCCTGTCCGAGGGCGCGGTCGCCCCCACCGGGCCAGACGGCGTGGCGACCGCGGGAACCGGCTGCGCGGGCTGGATCCCGGCGGGCAGCGTCCTGGCAGAGGGCTGCATCGCGGAGACGGCCGAGGAATCCTATTGGACCACCCGTGCGGAGACCGGATCATGAGGCAGCTGACTTTCCTACCGGCCCTGGGCCTCGGCCTGGCGCTCTGCCTCGCCCCCGGATCGGGCGCGCGGGCCCAATCGGCGGAGGACCTTCTCCCGCCGCAGCCCGCACCCGGCCCGGAATTGGAACCGGTCGCGGCGGAGCGCCCGGTCGGGGGGCGCGCCATTACCCGAGTGCTGGACGGCGCGGGCTTCTTGCTGGGCGGCATCGCGGTGGAGGGCAACACGGCGATCCCGACCGCCCGGCTTCAACCGATCTGGGCCGGACTTATCGGACGCGAGGTCGGCATCACGACGCTGGACGCGGTGGCGGCGGAGGTTACGGCCGCCTATCGAGCCGAGGGCTACCTTTTGTCCCAGGCCGTCCTGCCCGCGCAGGAGGTCGAGGGTGGCGTGGTCCGCCTGCAGGTGATCGAGGGCGTGATCGACACTGTCCGCGTTACCGGTGGTGCCGCGAACCAACGTCGCTACGCCGAACGGATCGCGGGGCGCGTCACCGCGGACCGTCCCCTTCGGATCGAGACGCTGGAGCGCAGCGTGCTGCTCCTGCGGGATTCCTTCGGGGGCCGCGCGGGGGAATCGGTCGAGACGGTGCTCGGGCCGTCGCCCGACACGTTCGGCGCCGCCGATCTCGACGTCGTGGTCACGCCCCAGCCGGTGCGCGGTTACGTGACCGCGGACAATCGTGGCTCGCGCTTCTACGGTGACGTGACGCTGGGCGCGGGCCTGCGGTCCTACAACCTGCTGGGGCTGAACGAACGGCTCGACGGCACGATCGCGTTGGCCCCGGACGACGCGTCGCTCGCCTTCGCCTCCGTGCGCGCCTCGGCGCCGATCCAGGCGCTGACCGATACCGTCCTGGATGGCGCGCGGCTGGAACTGGGGGCGAGCCTGTCGCGCGCCGACCCTGACCTGACACGAAGCGGAGCGCCGTCGACGCTCACCTCGGTCGTGGATCAGCGGTCGCTGTCGGTCGGGATGACGGTCCCGATCGTGCGCACGCGGTCGCAGAACGTATTCGGACGTCTCGGGCTCGAATGGACCGAGACGGACAGCCGCACCGGGCTCGCCGGTATCGGCAGCGAGGAGACGGACCGGCTGGTCGTGCTCGAAGCGGGCCTGTCCTGGGACCGGGTGACGGCGGGCGGTGCGGTTAACCTCGTGAACGTGGCGCTGCGACAGGGCCTCGATCTGGGTGGGGCCCAGGATCGGTGCGACCGGACCCGCGGCGGGCGAGGCGGACTTCACCCTGGCGCAGGTCACGCTGTCGCGCCTGCAGCCGCTGGGCGATGCGCGCTGGTCCCTGCTGGGCGAGGCGTTCGGCCAATACAGTGCCGACACCCTGCCGACGGGCGAACGGTTTGCCCTGGGCGGGGCGACGGTCGGACGCGGCTTCGCGCCGGGGAACACGACTGGCGATTCCGGATTTGGCTTCCGGGTCGAGCTGCGGCGCGCGGTCTCCCCGCCCGCGCGGGTCCCGTTCGTGACGGCGGCGGAGATTTACGGCTACGGCGATTACGGGCGTGCCTTCGACCGGTCCGCGGTCCGGGACGGCGATACCGTCGAGAGCCTCGGGTCGGTCGGGATCGGGGCGCGGGTCGATGTGAACGACCGCCTGACACTGACGGCCGAGATCGCCCGGCAGACGGAGGGACGCCCCTCCGACACGATCGACGGCACCCGGGAGACGCGCCTGTTCCTCGGGGCGATCGGCCGGTTCTGATCGGCGCGATAAGCAAATAGCTTTGTTAGATAGTCCGCCCTGAACATCACGTTATGCGCGCGATCTGACTGTTCGGCGGCTTGGGGATCGGGGTTGCGTGGCCTATGACGCGCAGGAGCGCGGCTAGGATTGCGGCCAAGAGAGCCCTGAGGTGGGCGAGGATCAGGCGGATGTTGTGTCCCGCGCCGCAGAGCACGGCGTGTAGCGCGTCACCTAGGGTGCCCTTGAGGGGCGAGCGCGACAGGCGGCCGTCTGTCTTCATGTGCCCGATGGTGGGCTCGATGGCGCTGCGGCGGCGCAGGGCGCGTTTCAAGGCCCGGGTCATGCCGCGGCGCTGGCCGGAGATGTAGACGGCGGTGCCGCTGTCGCGGTCGATGTCGTGGCCCCGGTATCCGCGGTCAACGAAGACGCGTCGGGGGCGGGCGTCGGCGAGGATCTCGACCTGTTCGATCGCTTCGTGCAGCGTGTGACCGTCATACGGGTTCCCGGGCATCGATCGGACGCCGACGACGAAGCCTTCGCGGTGGGTGGTGGCGACTGAGACCTTGCAGCCGAACTCGTAGCGCTTGTGCGCCTTGCCTTTCGAGATGCAGTCCACGTCCGGCTCGTGGAGCGCGTAGAGCTTGCGCTTGTCGCGGGGCTTCTGGGCCAGGAGGCGGGCGACCAGGGTGAGCTGACTCTCGATCCGGGTGCGCAAGGTATCGTCGGTGACACTGTGCAGCCTGCGGGCGACGTCGCGCATCACGCGGCCGGTGTAGCCCTTGAGGGTGCGCAGCCCCTTCCTCATCCGCTTGAACTGCCGGGCATGGGCGTAGCGGCCAACCTGCCGGGCCAGGCGCGGTGCCAGGCGGGCATAGCTCTGTCGTAACTCGATCCCCGCCTCGCGGGCCAGGCCCACGAGGCGCAGGCGCGCGCGCTCGTAGAGCCGGGTGTCGGTCGGGTGAGCGATGGCCTTCTCCATGACGGTCGTGTCCACGATCACATCCCGGGTGCTGCGGGTGTCTATCGCGCCACCCTTCCGCCCGGCCTCGATGGTCTGCGTCAGCAGCCATTCGACGCCCTCCTCCCCGATCCGCCCCCGCCACCGCGTCAGCGAGGACGGGTCGATCGGCGGGCGATGCTGGAAGAACGTCTCGCCACAAAAATGCTGCCAGTAGGGGTTCTCTGCCCACCGCGCGACCACCGCCTCGTCGGAGAGCGCGTAGGCGTGCTGGAGGTAGAGGAGGCCCGCCACCAGCCGGGGCGACGTCGCGGGCCGGCCCGTGTGCGAGGGGAAGAAGCCCGCCCACTCAGTCTCGAAGAACTCCCAGTCGATCAGCGCCTCGAGGCGCACCAGTTCGTGGCGCATGTCGATCAGATCGGTAAGCCGGGGGCGCAGCAGATCGTCCTGCTCGAGCGCGCGAGATTTGGGCTTCATCAGGCCTCCGAAATCGCAGGGTTCCGGCCCCAAGCATAGCAAACCCTGCGATACCAACACAGCATGAACGCCAGTTCGTAGCGTGAAATCAAAATGCTAGGGGTTGTTCAGAGCGGACTAGATATCAGCCTCCGCCACACGCCATACGTCAAATTTCCCATCTGAAAGACTTGCAGTGATACTTGAAAACAATCGATGATCGTCATGCTCTACATTCAACCGGTTATGTTGTACTATACTTGCGCATGACGGCAGAACGACGGGGCACACGAAGATACGTCCGTTCCTGCCCGTCCGCTCCAATTGCTCAGGTTTCAAGCACCTTATCTGGACAGAACGTCTTGGCCAAACCGTCGTGGTTCTGGCAGAAATTGTTATGACTGTGATATTTCAAACTGAAGCTACCTGGGAGGGAAGTGATGACAGAGAGAACACGGTTCTCGTCGGCTCGATATGGGCCTGCCGAGCGGCAGATGGCGGAGAGCCTCGTCGAGATCGAACAGCAGATACTTCACGGCGCTGAAGAACCTGACTGCGATTGCAAAGATGGCATGTTTGACGGCCTGAGCCGACGCAATCTCCTGGCCGGTGGCAGCCTCTTCGGTTGGGCAGCAATCGCCGGCTCTTCCGCGCATGCCGATGCGCCTCCCGGTGCGGTCGAATACGACGTTCAGCCCGATCCGACGAAAGAACAGGGACGGCTGATCCTCGACGATGGTGGATACGGATCCCGCTCCCAGTTCGAGAACGAAATTCGCTGGCGCTACCCGACGGCAAGCCTGGACTCGAGCTGGTCGATGACGCCGCTTGCGTCCGGATACGGGACCATCACACCCTCCGGCCTGCACTTTGAGCGCCACCATGGGGGCATTCCGGCCATCGATTCCGCCACCCATACCTTGACCGTACATGGTATGGTCAATCAGCCGATGCGCTTCAGCATGGATGATCTGAAGCGCCTACCTTCAGTGAGCCGGACGCATTTCATCGAGTGCTCGGGGAACGGTTTGACCGAGTGGGCCGAACCAACCCTCAAGACTGTACAGGGAACGCATGGGCTGACCTCGACATCGGAATGGACAGGTGTCCCGCTCTCGACCGTCCTGGAAATGGCCGGTCTTCAAGACGGCGCCGCGTGGATCCTTGCCGAAGGGGCGGACGCGGCCGTCATGACGCGATCTGTTCCGATCGATAAGGCCATGGATGACGCCATGCTCGTCTACGCCCAGAACGGAGAGGCAATACGACCGGAGCAAGGATATCCCTTGCGGCTCCTTCTTCCCGGCTACGAGGGCAATACTCACATCAAATGGCTGCGGCGCCTCGAGATCAGCGACAAGCCGTTCATGACCCGCGAGGAAACCTCGAAATACACCGACCTGATGCCTGATGGTTCGGCCCGGCAGTTCTCTCTGGAGATGGAAGCGAAGTCTGTCATCACCTTTCCATCCGGAGCGATGAAGTTGCCACGATCAGGCTTTTATGAGGTGACTGGCATTGCCTGGTCCGGCCGGGGAACCATCACCAAGGTTGAAGTGTCCGGTGACGGCGGGACGACGTGGCAGGAGGCTGCGCTTCAGGGACCCGTCCTGTCGAAGAGTCATACGCGGTTCCGACTTCCCTGGGTGTGGACGGGAGAAGAAGCCGTTCTGCAAAGCCGCGCCACAGACGAAACGGGATATGTACAGCCCACACTACAGGAGCTGGTTGCCGTGCGCGGTTTGAAATCGGTCTATCATCTGAATGCGATCCAGAGCTGGCATATCGCGGCGAACGGGGAGGTCACCAATGTTCACGCCTAAGCGATATGTAGTGCTTGCCATGGCCCTTTCGGGAAGTGCGGCATTTGGACAGAGTGCGGAGACCGACGTGCCTCGTGTGTCTGCCGCAATCCCTGAAAGTCTTCCCGACACCGGGGAAATGGCTCCCCCTTCTCCACCAACATCGAGCGCGGACCAGATCGGGTCCATCGATCCGGATGCGATGATCTTTGGCATCGGACATCCCGTTGACGAAAGCGAGATCGCGGCCATCGATATCGATCTGATGCCGGGCGGTGCAGGACGGTTTGCCGGGAGCGGAAGCTATGTCGAGGGCGAAGAGATCTATGCTGCGATCTGTTCGTCCTGCCACGGGGAGAACCTCGAAGGCATAAAGGAGCTCGGAGCGCCTCAATTGATCGGCGGACGCGACACGCTCGCGAGCGACAGTCCCGTCAAAACGGTGGAAAGCTATTGGCCATATGCCAGCACGCTGGTCGACTATGTCCATCGTGCGATGCCGATGGATGCGCCGGGCTCGCTCTCGCCGGACGACGTCTTTGCGGTCAGTGCCTATGTTCTCGGGCGAGCCGGCATCGTCGAGAAAGATTTTACCCTGTCCCAAGATAATATCGGAGAAGTGACCATGCCGAACGCGGACGGTTTTATCGACGATCCGCGTCCCGATGCGGAGTAGTTGAGACTGGGGGATAGCATTGGCTGAGCCGTTCAGTGTCGCGATCCCGCGTTCTTCAATCCGCTCGCTCGGTAGGAAAGAACAGGGCGTTAAGTAGGGTGAGCGCGGAGCTGGAGTGTAGATTGCGTTCGTTATCCGAAGGATGCTTTATTGCGGCGTTCCAGCCCATCACGGCCGGCACTCTGCAAAAGCAAATATCGTCACAGCGTTGTATCGTAACATCGAACGAGCGTTCCAACCCGAGTCGAAGCTCCCATTCGACTCGCCCCTTAAGGAACCGTCGATTTGGACAAACGCGTGCCAAACAGATCGACGACCGCATCCGCATGCAGCCAGGCGAGCGTTGACTCCGCGCCCTGATTGACACTGATGCCTTGCGGATCGATCCCGTCGCGGCACCCGCCCTCCGGCGTCGCCAGTGCCAAGCCCGCGTCGTTCCGGCCAAGGAACCAGGCATGGGCCCGGTCTGCCTCGATCGTCCATCGCCTCTCCCCGGTCATGCCTTTCGCAGCAAGCGCAGCCTCCACCTGTGCCCAGACGTCGAGCGGTTGCTGAGAGAACTTGGTCTGTGCGCCTGCCTGCCCATAGCCGTCGGAGCCCGGCGGCCGGAAGTACCCGTCGGGGGAGGTCTGAATTTCTACCAGCCAGGCTAGAGACGCCAGACCGGCCTCGGCCAGTTCCGGCACCCATCTCCCCCCGTCGAGCGCACCCTGTGCGAGGCGGGAGCTGTCATAGGCGAGGTACGGCTCGAAGAAGGGCCAGCTCCGCGTGGCGGACGCGGTCCATCCGTCCATCAGGCGCACGGCCAGGGGGCGGGCCAGCCGATCGACGTCGCAGCTCAGATCGAGTCCGCCCGCCCGCCGCAGGGCTCCGAGCGCCCAAGCCCAACCGCGTGGCGATGCCAGGTGCTGCGACAGGGGCAGCGCGGCGCTCAGGAGGTCCCGTGCCCATCCGGTCAGACCGTCCGGCAGGGGCGAAGCCGCGGCCTCCGTGAGCGCGAGGAGCGTCCGGGCAGAGGCGTCCTCGTCCTCGCCGCCGATCCATCGTCGGTCGTGGGACAGAAAGTTCAGGAACCGCCCCTGGTCGCCCTGCCAGGCATGATCGACGAACGATGCATAGATCGACGCCAGTCGCACCGGGACCGGGTCGGTGGGGTCGAGCGCGCTTCGCCGGGCACAGAGCCACAGGGCGCGGGCGACGTCGTCGAGGCAATAGCCATGCCGCCTGTCCGGCACTGCGTGCTTCGCGTGCTGCCAGATCCCGCAATCGTCGGTCAGTCGAAGGAGATGCGTCAGCGGGACCATTGGCGTCCTTAACGCAATGGGACCGCCGAGTCCGGTCGAACTTCGCCGCAGTGCGCCACGACAATCTGGATGAGAGCACGTATTGCCCAGATTGTCGCGCTACACCGCAGGACCCCTTGCCGTTTGCGAAAGGAGCGCAGCTGCCTATATGCACAGCATAGGGAACGTTTCCTCAACCATGCCACCGGACGCCCCGATGTCGGGCGCCGGGGTGCTGCGATCCAGACAGATGGCCTTCCGAAGCCGCCACGATGCTCCGTGCCTCGTGGCCTCGTCCCGTGGTGGAGACCCCATGCTCGATGACCGCCCGCCCGTGCGTCCCCGTCCGCGTCCGGCGCTTCGTATCGCCATCATCGGCAACCACCCGCCCCGGCGATGCGGGATCGCGACCTATACGAGGGATGTCGCCGCGTCGCTTCGCGCGATGGGCCACAAGGTTCATCTCACGGCGATGGTCGATGCCGGCCAGAGCTACGACTTCGCAGGTGCCGTCGATCGGACCGTCGCCCAGGAGAGCCGCGCCGCCCATGCAACGGCAGGTGCCGCGATCACCGCGTGGCGTCCCGACGTCGTTCTCGTGCAGCACGAGTTCGGCATCTACGGCGGACCGGCCGGGTGCTGGGTGCTCGACCTCCTGGACGCGGTGGATGCGCCGGTCGTGGTGCAGCTTCACACCGTCCTCGAGACGCCGGACGCGGACCAGGCGCGGGTGATGGCGGGGCTGCGGTCGCGGGCCAGCCGCCTGATCGTCATGGCTCGCCGCGGCCACGCGATCCTCGAGCGGCCGGCATCCGGCGGACCCGAAATCGACGTCATCGCGCACGGGGTGCCCGACCGGCCGCGCGTGCCCTCTCGTGTCATGCGTGCCCGTCTCGGCTGGCCCGAGCGACCGACGATGATGACATTCGGCCTGCTCTCGCCCGGCAAGGGGATCGAGATGGCAATCAACTCCTTGCCCGCGATCCGCGCCTGTCTCCCCGACATCCGCTATGTCCTGCTCGGCGCGACCCATCCGGTGCTCATCGCCCATGAGGGGGAGCGATATCGCGATGGCCTCCTGGACCGCGCGCGGTCCCTCGGGGTCGCCGATGCGCTGGACATGGAGAACCGATACGTCGATGACGACGACCTCTGCGATCTGCTGCAGGCGGCGGACCTCTACGTAACCCCCTATGCGAGTGAGGCGCAGATCACCTCCGGGACGCTCGCCTATGCACTCGCCTGCGGGGTCCCGACCCTGTCGACACCGTACTGGCACGCGCAGGAGGTTCTGGACCCGGAGTTCCTGATCTCCTTCGGCGACGCCGGCGCGCTCGCCGCCGCGGCGATCCCGCTGCTTTCCGACACAATCTGGCATGACGGTGTCGCCGATGCTCTCTGGCGCGCGCAGCGGGGCGCGACCTGGCCAGTTCAGGCACGAATGCTGACGCAGTCGCTGCGCCAGGCGATGCGGTCCGGCGCGCCCGCGCTGGAGGCGGTCGGATAGAACGCCTGCGGATCGCGATGGTTGCGCCGATCGCATGGGCGTGCCCGCCCCGAGGCTACGGGCCCTGGGAGACGGCCACGAGTACGCTGACCGAGGCGCTGGTGGCGCGTGGCCACGACGTCACTCTCTTCGCGGCAGGAGGATCGGCGACGGCGGGGCGCCTGCGGGTGACCGCGCCCCACGCTTACGAGGAGGCGCCGCTCGACGTGAAGGTCTGGGAAGCGATGCATTTTGGCACAATGGCGCGCGAGGCGGCGGGCGGGGCCTTCGATGTCGTCCATGCACAATGCGACTTCCCGGCGCTGCCGTTCGCGCCGCTCCTGCCGGTCCCACTCGTCGTAACCCTGCACGGTCTGGGTGGGCCGGAGACGCGCGAGGCGGTTCTTCCGATCTGGCAGGCGTTCCAGCAAGATGTCCACTACGTCGCGATCTCGCAAGCCGACCGCCATCCAGCACTGCGCTACGCGGCGACGATCCATCACGGCCTCGACCTTGCAGCCTGGCCCGTGGGCGATCCGGGACCCGACGCGCCTTTGGCCTTCTATGGCCGTTCCCATCCCGACAAGGGGCCGGCGGCGGCAATCGCAGCGGCACTCGCGACCGGGATTCCGCTCCAGTTGGCCGGCATCGTCGCCGACGAACCCTATCACAGCATGCAGGTCGAGCCCCGCCTCGACGGCGACCGAGTCCGCTGGCTCGGTCCGCTCTACGGCGCGGAGCGGGGTCGGTTCCTCGCCGCGTCCCGCGCTCTCCTGCACCTCATCGCCTTCGACGAGCCGTTCGGTCTGTCCGTGGTCGAGGCGATGGCCTGCGGGACGCCGGTGATCGCGATCCGTCGTGGGTCGATGGCGGAGATCGTCGAGGACGGCGTGACGGGCATCCTGATCGACAGCGCGGAGGAGGCACCGGCGGCGATCGCCCGGATCGGTGACATCGACCGGCAGATTTGTGCGGAACGGGCACGGACGAGGTTCTCGGCGAATACAATGGCCGCCGCCTACGAGGCCCTGTATCTTGATGTGATCCGGCGCTCTCGAGAGGACAGGTAACGCCATCCGGCGAAGATCGACCAAGCCGGATCGTCTATGCCCCGGGGAAAGGGTGCCGGACTCGCCGACGCAGACCCATGTCGATCGGGACGATCGACGACTATCGGATCAAGGAGCAAGACGATGTCCAAGGGCGACAAGCAGCGCGGCAACAGGGAAGCCAAGAAACCGAAGAAGGAAAAGGAGAAGATCATCGTGACGTCCGACTTCACCAAAGGCAAGCCGCTGCCCGGCGGCGGCGAAAAGAAGAAGTAGAGAGTCCGTGAGCCAGGCGACCATGTGGCCCGTCGGTCGGCCGCCTGGCCACCCACACCCCGCAGCGTCCTGGCCACTGCGGGATGCCGTCCACAGAGTCACGCAAACCGGGTTGGGGAAACGGACGCGAACCTTCGCCGGTCGATATCGGCTGTGAAGCAGAGTACGAATTGCGGTAATATCCGGGTGCACCGTCGCGGCACGTCGGGCCGAAACGTCTCCTCCGTTCCGTCAGGGTCCGATCAGACCTATCGGAACACTTCCGGAACACTTCCGGAACACTTCCGAATGTGGGTCTAGATGCTGATGGAACGGCACAAACGGCCGATACCGGTGAAAAAGGCCGACTTCTAGACCTTGTGAAATAGACGTTGATTGGCGTTCAACCCTATGATTCTCTTTAATAAGAGATCGGGAGGGTAGCGCGATGATGGGCAGGCTGGCACCGCAAGAGTAGCTCTTTTACCAGTTCCGGATCGAGGATCATGTACCATCTGATCATCTTCTGCGGAAGATCGATCCGCTGCTGGATTTCGGCGACCTCAGATCGCAGCTTGCGGCGCTCTACAGCCGGATCGGACGGCCGTCGATCAATCCTGAACTGATGATCCGGATGCTTCTGGTCGGATATCTCTACGGCATTCGGTCCGAGACGCGACTGTGCGACGAGGTTCATCTCAACCTGGCCTATCGCTGGTTTTGCAAGCTGGGGCTCGACGGCCAAGTGCCGGACCGGTCCAGCTTTTCGAAGAACCGGAACGGCCGTTTTGCCGAAGGGGGCGGGCTGCGTTCAGTGTTCGAGATGGTGGTCCGGCGGTGCATCGACGAAGGGCTGGTCGGCGGCACTGGTGCCCTCGTGGACGGCAGCACCGTTGAGGCGGATGCCAATAGGTTCCGCCGGGCCGGTCCGCAGGAGATCGGTGCCGTCTGGGCCACCAAGGATGGCGCCTTGCGCCGCATCCAGAGCTATCTCGATCAGCTCGATGCCGAAGCTGTCGTCCCGCAGGAGGGACCAAAGCACAAGCCGCCGAAGACGATCTCGGAGACGGATCCGCAAGCGGCCTGGTCGATCAAGGACGGGCCGGGACGGTTCAGCTACGAGACGAACTATCTGGTCGATGACCGGCATGCCGTCATCATGGACGGAGAGGCCACGCCGGCCCGACTGAGCCAAGAGATCGTCGCCGCCAAGACGATGCTGGAGCGCAGCGGCAAGGCCGTCGGGTTTCAGCCCGGCAGCCTCGCCGCCGACAAGAGCTACGGCACTGCACCTTTTCTGGCATGGTTGCTGAAGCGGAAGGTCACACCCTACATTCCCGTCCTTGATCGCAAGGGGCAGACCGACGGCAAGTTCACCCGCGACAGGTTCCGTTATGACCCTGCCCAGGACCGGTTTCTGTGCCCCGAAGAGCAAGAGCTGACCCGGCGTAGTGTCACTGAGGCCACCGGCGTAAAACGCTACAAAGCTCAAACAGGCGTCTGCCGCGGTTGCCCGCTCAAGCCACGCTGGACTGACGGCCCGGCCCGCACGATGATCCGCCTCGTTAACGAGGAAGCCCGCGAAACTGTCCGGGTCCTGGCCGACACCGACGCTTTTCATACAGCCCGCGCCAGGCGCAAGAAGGTTGAGATGCTGTTCGCGCATTTGAAGCGACATCTGAACTTGCGCCGTTTGCGGCTTCGAGGATTATCCGGAGCGACAGAAGAATTCCTCCTCGCGGCAACCGCCCAGAACCTCAGACGCCTCGTAAAACTCCGGATCGCATAGAACGATTAAAGCGCAGGCCGCGAACCCCGGTAATGCCGGACAGAAACGGCTTTCCCGAGCCACAACACCAGATTTGGCGCCCCTACTTTTTCACCGATATCGGCCGTTTGCGCAGCCCTGCTCCGCCTCGGGCGGCATCAAGGACTTGGTCGTGCTACAATCCCCGGGCAGAACCGTTACGGTTTTGTTACGTTATTGGCGGAGCTTCGTGCGAACGCAGATATGAACCCGATGAGGAGTCTGTGCCAAGGCGCCTACACCGTCTTTGGCTGTGCGCTTTGCAAACGCCTAAGGACGTGCGGCTCCGCGTCTTCATAGGTGCATCGCGCTTCTTCCGCGACGTTCGAGATCAGGGCCTGTTTTCGATGCTCCGCCATCTGCAGACCACCTAGGGTGCGCTGCAGGAAGATGAACGCCGATGCGATATCGCCGTATCCCATAGACGCTGCAGCTTCGAACCTGCGCTCATCCAAAGCAGTGCCGATGGCTTCCAGGGCGTCGCGTAGCTGATCCGCTGCCTGCGCCACCCCAATGAGTTCATCCTGATCAATGATTTCAGGCTGCGTTTTGCAGTTCCCGAAGGCACCCGGCGCGCCGGGTGAACCCTCTGAGCAGTGTGATGAGCCAGATGAACTGGCACAGAAAGACCCTCAGATGGCGCAGGATCATGCGGATGTTGTGACCGCAGCCGCAGAGGACCGCAAAGAGGGCGTCGCCAGTCGTTCCCTTGAGTGGGCATCGCGTCAGTCGACCATCGTTTTTCATATGGCCGATCATCGGCTCGATGGCGCTTCGTCGTCGCAGCAGTTTCGCGATTGTCCTGGTGACGCCGCGCCTGGCGCCGCCGATGAAGACCTTCACGCTCTCGACGCCGTGGCCGCGGTAACCGCGATCGACGAAGGCCATATGCGGGCGCTGATCGGTCAGGATTTCCACCTGCTCGAGCGCCTCGCGCAGGGTGTGGCCGTCATAAGGGTTGCCTGGAAGCGACCGCATGCCGACGACGAAGCCGCCTTCGGTCGTGGTGGCGACGCTGACTTTCGTGCCGAACTCATAGCGCTTGTGTGCCTTGCCCTTTGAGATGCAGTCGACGGCCGGTTCGTGCAGGCTGTAAAGCTTCTTGCGGTCCTTTGGCTTCTGCGCCAGCAACCGGTTCACCAGCACCATCAGATCTTGAAGCTGCGATTTCAGCGGCCCGTCAACCACCTTGCCCATCTGCCGTTCGATGTCGCGCAGCACGCGGCCGGTATAGCCCTTGAGACGGCGCAGCGCCTTGCGCATCCGCTTGAATTGCCGGGCATGGGCATAGCGACCAACCTGTCCGCAAAGCCGGGGACCAAGGCGGTTGTAGTTCTGCCGCAGGCCGATCCCGGCCTCGCGCGCCAATCCGACCAGCTTGCGCCGTGCGACCTCGTAAAGCCGGGCATCGGTGGGATGCGCGATGTTCTTTTCCATCACCGTGGTGTCGACGGTGACCTTCTTCAGATGGTCGTCCTGAACTGTCCCGGCGCGCTGCCCGGCCTTGATCGTTTCGGTCAGCAACCACTCCACGCCTTCTTCGCCGATCCGGTTGCGCCAACGCGTCATCGACGAGGGGTCGATCGGCAGGCGGTGCTGGAAAAACATCTCGCCGCAGAAATGCTGCCAGTATGGGTTCTCGGCCCAGCGGGCCACGACGGCTTCATCGGACAGTCGGAAGGCATGCTGGAGATAAAAGATCCCCGCGACCAGGCGGGTCGGTGTGGCGGGGCGACCGACTGAGGACGGGAAGAGCCCGGCCCATTCCCGCTCGAACACGTCCCAGTCGATCAGGGCGGCGAGCTTCACCAGTTCGTGGCGCATGTCGATCATCTCGACCAATCGTGCGCGTAGCAGATCATCCTGTTCCGGGGACGGCTTTCTGGGCTTCATATCGCAGCTCGAAATTGCAGGGTTCCGGCTTCAATAATACCAAACGCTGCATCCAAAACCTAAGAAAAACACCGCATTATCTCTCAAAAACAGTGGGATAAGAGTTGTTCAGGGTGAACCAATGACATCGCCGAAGATCACATCGTCGATCGCGCGCATATCCCCGGCGCACGCATCCAGGATCGTCTCGATCTCGTTCAAGCTTGCGCCTCACCCACCTCTGGTCCGGCTCCGGCATCTTCCTTGTCCAGTCGATCCAGAAGGCACAGCCCCTCCTTGGGATCGCCCCTGGCGGAACGGGTCCGGAACCGCGTTTCTAGATCGAACTCGGTCAGCGCGCGCGTCGCCAGATCCTCGATTACCTTGTTGATGCTTGTGCCCCGCGTCTTCGCGAATTGGCGCAGCCGCTCGTGCTGGGCGTCGGGCAGTCGGATGGTCATGACGCTCATGATCTTGCCTCCCATGTGTTCAGAAAGTCCCCGGCCGTGCCGATACGCAGATCGTCAAATCGCAGTTCGCCACGACGTAGATCGCGCAGATTGGTGGTTACGATCCAGTCCGCGCCGCCCGCGATCGCCAGCTCCACCAGATGGTCGTCGCCTGGATCGAGCAAGTTCGGCCGCCAGAGGTAGTAGACCGGCGTCCAAACGCTGACCGACATCAAGGCATCGAACAGGACCCCGCGCTCCGCGACATCGAGGGAAGAACGTTTGAAAAGATCATCCCGCGCAAGGACATCTTCGTATTCCGCAAACAGAGCCGCGCCTATGAGCGGCGTCACTGCACGCTCCAGGCAGAGCCGCACGGTCCGCCGGGATGCCCCGCCCCCTGAGAGAAGGGTGGCAACGAGGATGTTGGTATCAAGAACGATGCACATGACCAATGATAGCACATATGCTATCTATATACCAATAGTCTCCTTGTGTATCTAGGTACTGTCAGGTCCACATCCTGGCGGCGATATCCCGTTCTTCCTTGCCGACGGCATCGGCGTAGATCGCCGTGGTGCTGAGCTGGGCATGCCCCAGCCACTTCTGGAGCATATGCAGCGGAATACCGTTGACGGCGGCGTTGACCCCGAACCCGTGCCGTAGACCTTTGGGGCTGCGCTGCGGCGCATCCGGCAGGCCAACCTCGATCATGATCCGTTTGACGATCTGCCAGATCCGGACGCGGCTGAGAGGCCAGATCGGCGCCGCGGCCAGCTTGAGCGACTTCTGCGCTTCGCGGATGCCATGGGCGGTGTTGAGCGTGTCCAGATAGTCCGGGGGCACCGGAACGCTCCTGTAAAAGAACTTTGAAGCGCCCGATGCATCCTTGCACTTCTTGAGACTGCGGATCGCGATCGTCCCGCCTGACAGGTCCACCCGGGCCGGGGCGATCTCCAGGAGCTCGGACGCCCGGCAGCCGGTATAGTGCAGCGTCTCGCAGAGGGTGCGATCGCGGGCGGGCTGGCGCCGGGCCATCGCCAGGAAGGCCGCGCGCTCCTCGGCATTGAGATAGAGCCGGTTTCCGTCGGCATCGTGGAGGCGCATTCCGCTCATGTTTAACACTATACAGGCAGATGGTTAAGCCGTGAAGAGCGATCGAGGCTGTTTGACGCCCCTTGCCCCGCCTATGCGTGTAACCGGCACTGCTCCTTGGCACTATTTCGGCATCGCTATCTTGCCGGTGGTCCGTCGGTGACGCCGTTGGCGATGCAGACTTAGCTGTAGAGGGTGGGCTTCGAGATCCCCATCGTACTGCAGATTTTGGCGATGGACATTTCATGCTCGTTGTAGAGTTTGACGGCTAGGGCACGCTTGTCGGCATTGAGGACGGACCGGCGGCCGCCGAGGCGGCCCCGCGCTCGGGCTGCGTCGAGCCCGGCCTGGGTGCGGTCGCGGATCAGCGCGCGCTCACCGCAACCAAGTTGAACTGTCGCTGTTTCAGCAAAGTAGAAGTGTCGCTGCGTGCGTGTCGCGAGCAAGGCTTTCCGTCCCGCAGATCACAAATATCGGAGGGTTGGAAAGCCTTGCGGTGTGAACAGGCATGGAAGACTGACCCTGTAGCGGGGTGATCGGCGTCCAAAACTGACCCCCTTACATTGATGGTCATGATGCTTCCGAGGCTATCGGGAGCAGGTTGGGATGTTGGTCGTGGAGACGATTGCGAAGATCCGTCGGGCGTTTTTCCAGCACGGGAAGTCCATCAAGCAGATCTGTCGGGAGCTGCGGGTGTCGCGGAATACGGTGCGCAAGGTCATCCGGTCCGGCGCGACCGAGATGACCTACGAGCGCAGCGTACAGCCTCAGCCGAAGGTCGGCCCGTGGCGGGATGAGCTTGACCGGATGCTGGCGGAGAATGCGCGCAAGCCAAAGCGCGAGCGGCTGACCCGCATCCGGGTCTTCGAGGAACTTCGGGCCCTCGGCGACGAAGGCGGCTACGATGCAGTTCGGCGCTATGCGGCTAGCTGGTTGAAGGCGGCGAATGAGGCGTCGGCCGCGGCCTATGTGCCGCTGAGCTTCGACCCCGGCGAAGCCTACCAGTTCGACTGGAGCCATGAGATCGTGCTGATCGACGGCGCGACCGTGACGGTGAAAGTCGCGCATGTCCGGCTCTGCCACAGTCGGATGCTGTTCGTCCGAGCGTATCCTCGTGAGACGCAGGAGATGGTCTTCGACGCGCCCCTCTTGTCTTATCAATTTCCCAGCTCCCGTTGCATGATGGGAGTTGCCACAAGGATCATGCAGCTCCGTGTGGCGGCGGGGGAGGGCGGCATCAAGGCCCTTAGCGGGCCGCTCAGCGGCTCTGAGGGCGGTCAGGCGACCGCTGCCGCCACCATGTCGGGATCGCGCATGATGACCCGCACGTAGGCGATGGCGAAGTCCGGGGCCGTGGTCCGGGCCTGCTCCCAGTCTCGCAGCGTGCCCAGGGGCACGTGGAAGCGCCGAGCGAACTCGGCTTGGGACAAGTCCAGCCGGGTACGAGCCGTACGCACGAGGCGGGCCTTCTGGCCTCTGTCCAGGGCCTCGGCAGAGGCATCGAAGTCTTCGGGGTCGTCCGGATCGGCAGGCAGTCTCTGGAGTTGGTTAGCCCTGGGCGTGGTAGGCACGTTCTTCACCGGCGTTGCTCCTTCGGACGGAGATGAACCGAGGCAGCTCGCCGCGCCAGGTGAACACGGCGGTGTGGAGCTTGCCGTCCGCGAGCCCCACGGCCTTGAAACGCTCCTCGCCGTCCTGGGGGCGGATCGAGGGGATGATCAAATGATCCGGATCCTCCATCACGGTGTCCCCGAATATCAGCGGCAGGCCGTGACGGTCGCGGTTGATCGCGTCTTTGGCCGGATCGAACCTGTCGCTCATCTCCCCGTCATATACGGAAATACCGTAGTTTTTCAACCCCGCTGCAAAGCGGTCCCGAAGTCGTCGGGGTGTGATCTTGCCCCCGTTTCACCGGACACTCAGGCGGTTGCGGTTTGGGCGGCAATGAACGCGCGTGGTGAGCGCATTTTCAGCCCCGAGTGCGGGTGGTTGTCATTGTACAACCCTACGACACAAGACCCATGTGACGACTGGCGGCACTGACGCGGTTGTCGCTTATCGCTGGCACCCGTGGTTTGGACGGAACGTCTACGTCTGCGAGGTGATTGATCGATGCGCCGGGGCGGTGACACGCTGTCGGCTCCGGAACGGTCTGACGGAAGCAGTCCAAGAGGTTCCGGTCTGGATGCTCGACGCCGGGGCCTGCGACGCGATGCGGCTGGTACCCGTTCCTGTCGCTTCCGCTTCGGCTCTTGTCGAACTTCGCGGGCTTCTCTCCGACGGGCCGACCGGCGGTGACATCGACGCTGAGGCATCTGGCAACCCGGGCGTAGTCTTCGACGATCACCAGATGGGAGATCGTCATGCCGCATCCATCGCGTCGCTCGCAGCAGCAGTTGGACCTGTTCGAACCGGACGCACCGCCCCTTCCGCCGGGGATGCCGTCTTGGACGGATTTGCCCATGGGAACACAGACGGCGCTGACGGGTCTCGTGGCGCGGATGCTGATCGCGCAAGCGCAGAGCAACGCAGCCGAGCCGAGCGACCCGGAGGCCTGCGATGACCGCGTCTGAAGCTGCCTCCGACCGGATCGGCGCACAGCACCGTGCCCGCAAGGCGATCCTCTACGTCCGCCAGTCCTCGCCCCATCAGGTGCAGCACAACGGTGAGAGTCGGCTGCTGCAATACGCCATGCGCGACCGGCTGACTCAACTGGGCTGGTCCGAGATCGACGTAATCGACGAGGACCTGGGTCTCTCCGCGGCCGGCGGCACGGCACGGGCTGGGTTCGAGCGGATGGTAGCCGAGGTCTGTCTGGGCAAGGTCGGTGCCGTCGCGGCGCGAGAGGTCTCGCGGTTCGCCCGCAACAGCCGCGACTGGCAGCAGCTCGTGGAGATGTGCCGCGTGGTGGACACGCTGCTGATCGACCAGGAGGCGGTGTACGCGCCGCGGCAAGGCAACGACCGGCTGCTGCTGGGGCTCAAAGGTAGCCTGAACGAGTACGAGCTCGACCTCCTCAGGCAGCGCTCCCTATCGGCCCGATATGAGAAGGCGCGCCGAGGCGAGCTTCTCGTCGCCGCGCCGGTGGGCTTCGTGAAGGGCGAGGGTCGGCTTGAGAAAGACCCCGACCGCCGCGTGCAGGAGGCGATCCGGTTGGCAATCGACAAGATCGCAGAACTGGGCAGCGTGCGTCAGGCGCTTCTGTGGTTCCTCGAGCACGGGCTCGAACTGCCCACGCGGGTGAACGGCGGCCCGGTGACGTGGCGCCGCCCGCATTACGCCACGCTGCGCGCGTTCATCGACAACCCGGCCTATGGTGGCGCCTACGCCTACGGTCGCACCGGCGTGTCGGTCCGATACGACGTCACGGGCGCCAAGGCGGGTCCTCGACGACGCCCGCGCGAGGAGTGGCTGGCGTTAAAGCCCGGGGCGCACGAAGGTTACATCGACTGGGACCGCGCGGAGGCGATCCGGAAGATGGTGAGCGACAACATACCCGACGCCAGCAGTCGCGGCGCGCCGAAGAAGGGTTCCGCCCTGCTGTCGGGCATCTTGCGGTGCCGACGGTGCGGTCGGAAGCTGACCGTCCAGTACACCGGCACGAAGCATGACATTCCTCGCTACAGCTGCGTGCGCGGGCGGATGGATTACGGCGAGCCGTCCTGCATTGCGTTCGGAGGGTTGCGCGTGGACGACACCGTCGAAGCGGCGCTGCTTGCCGTCGTGCAGCCCGCCGCGGTTCAGGCCGCTAGGCAAGCGGAGGGAGAGATGGCGGGGCGTCGCGACGAGGCCCGTGCGGCGCTCTGCCGGGACCTGGAGGCGGCGCGCTACGCCGCCGACCGGGCCTTCCGCCAGTACGATGCCGCCGATCCCGAGAACCGCCTCGTCGCGGGCGAGCTGGAGACACGATGGAACCGAGCGCTTGCGCGCACGGTCGAGATCGAAGCACGGATCGCAGAGCACGATGCCGCGGCTCCCGCAAAGCCATCAGGCACCATATCCTTTCACGCGCTCGCCGACGATCTCCAGGCAGTCTGGGCCGCCCCGGGCACGGATGCGCGCCTGCGCAAACGGATCGTGCGGACCGTCATCCACGAAGCCGTCGCCGATATCGACGACGACGCCTCGGAGATCGTGCTGACACTTCACTGGGTCGGCGGTGCCCACACCGAACACCGGCTGCCCAAGCGCCGCAGGGGCCAGCGCAACGCCACGCCCGACACCGTCGTGGACGCGGTCCGTACGCTGGCGCTGATCGCCAAGGACGACGTCATCGCCGGCCTTCTGAACCGCAACGGGCTGAAGACCGGCAACAGCAACCGGTGGACCCGCGAGCGCGTCGTTGCGCTGCGCTCGAGCTATCGCATCCCCGTCCATCGTCCAGCCGAGGAAGGGCCGGAGCCGTGGCTCAACCTGACGAAGGCCGCCGCCCTGGTCGGCGTCACGGCGAAGACCCTCCGGTTGGCCGCCGAACGCGGGGAGATCGACGGATGCCACCCGCTGCCGGACGGACCGTGGGTGTTCGCCCGGCCCGATCTCGATGCCGACACCGTCCGTGGCCTCGCAAGTCGGGCCCGAACCGGACGCCGACACCCCGCAGGACCATCAAGCCAACAGCAAAGCTTACTTCTTTCAATAACATAGCGAGATGTGCGTTGTGATAACACGTTGTAGTCCTCGAACCACCCGACGATCAATCCGAGGACTGTGGCGGCGTCCGGCAGCGGCGTGATGTTCACGTAGTCGCGCTTCAGCGTGTTCACGAAGGCCTCCGATACACCATTGCTCTGCGGGCTCTTCACGGGCGTGAAGCAGGGTTTTAGGCCGAGCTGCCGGGCAAAGATGCGGGTGTCCCTGGCGATGTAGGGCGAGCCGTTATCGGTGAGCATTTCGACCTGGTGCGGCGCGCGGTGGCCGTTAAACCGGGTCTCTACCGCAGCCAGCATCATGTCGCGCACATCCGACCCGCTGATGCCTGCGGTCACAACGGCGCACCAAGCAATGATCTCCCGGTCATGGCTGTCGATAATGAAGGCCCCGCGGATGATGTCGCCGTTCCAGCAGGTGAACTCAAAGCCATCGCTGCACCAGCGCAGGTTCGATCGCATGGTGACGACCTTGCCGTTATGCGCGCGGTCGGATCGTTCCGCGTGCTGGCGAGCCAGCAGAAGGTTCTGAGCCTGCATGATGCGGTAGACGCGCTTGTGGTTTACGGGCGCGGCGGCAGTGATGCGCAACTTGCGGTTCAGAAGAGCCGTAATCCGCCGGTATCCGTACGTCGGTCGCGCGGCTACCAGCGCGGTGATCACCGGCACCAGCACCGCGTCCTGCGCTTTGTGATAACGTCGCCGCGGCTTTGTGCTTCCCGTCACGCGGTCGTGCAGGTTCGATCTGGAGACACCCAGAGTCTCGGCCACGACGCTCATCCCTGCCCGGCAGGGCATGCTGGCATGCCCGAAAGGGGGAACCGTCCGGTCGCTGCGACTGCACGAGCCAGGTCAGTTTTTTTGAGCGAGACTTGTCGAGTGCTTCCTTCAGGATCTCGACCTCAAGCGTTTTGCGCTCCAAGCTGTCGTTCCAATTCCCGGATGCGATCCTCCATCTGCCGGACGGCGCGATTGCTCGTGACGTCGTCGTCTCCAGACACGGCCACAGCCCCCCTTCCAGCATCAGTCGTCGCCAACGATACAGCAGGTTGGGCGCGACACCCTTCCGGCGCGCCACGATCGAGATGCTGGTGGTCTCGTCCGGTGTCTCCTCGACGATCCTCAGCTTCTCGGAAGACGACCAGCGGCGCCTGCGGCCGCCATCGGTGATGATCTCATAGTCAGACATAAGCACGTGCTTAGGGCTATCCCTAAGCCTCCATGGTTATGCCCGAGTGTCCGGGCGAAAGGGGGGCCAATTCAGGGTGCTTGAGTTGAAGGTGTGATGTTGGCAGGAGATAGAGACGTATAACGTTTGCGACATTGCGCACCGTACACCCTGCCATCACACTGATCATCCCATGCCCCGCAAGATCGATCATGCCGCCCGCTACGCCATCGCCAAGCGCCTGCGCGCGGGCGTTCGACCGCAGGTCCTGGCCCGCGAGTACGGCGTCACCGTGCGGACGATCTACCGCTGCGACCAAGTCATCCGAGAGGTGCGGGAAGAGCGGGGCGTGCACGAGGAGGTCATCGTCTGCCGGGTGTCGAAGGCGGAGCTCGAGGTGACCTATCCCCCGCTTACAAAGCATACGTTACTGGCTTAACAACTGTAGCGGGGTGCGCGTTATTTCCAACTGCGACTTCTTTTCTCGGACAATGGCTTGTCTGATGATGGGAGTCGAGAATGGGCACGAGATACGCGCAGCTCAGTGTCGAAGAGCGCAGGAAGATCGAACGCTGGCGATTGGCGAAGATCTCCCCTGACGAGATGGCACGCGAGCTGGCCCGCCACCCCTGACTTCCTCGCGAGCTCCGCTCGTCATCTTCATCTGCATCGTTCGATGTGCTATGTGATGCGTCCATCTGACAAAGGCCTCCATCATGCGCACGACCGTGACCCTCGACGACCAGCTGCTCGAACGAGCGGTGTCTCTGACCGGGCTACGCGACCGCGGGCCGTTGCTGCGTGAGGCGTTGACGGCGCTCGTCGAGCGCGAAAGCGCGCGTCGTCTCGCCCGGTTGGGCGGGACGGAGCCCGGGGCGGACGCCTCGCCCCGGCGGCGGCCCGCGATCTGACGCCGGCATGATCCTGGCGGACACGTCGATCTGGATCGACCACCTGCGGGAAGGGGACGCGGATCTGCGCGACCTGCTGGACGCGGGCGGCATCGCCGGCCACCCCATGGTGGTCGCGGAAATTGCTCTCGGATCGCTTCGTGCCCGATCGCAGGTTCTGGAGCTGTTGGACCTGCTCCCTGCCCTACCGGTCGCGGCACCCGAGGAGGTTCGCGCCCTGATCGACCGCCGCCAGATTTTCGGTCGCGGCATCGGATACGTCGATTGCGCCCTGATCGCGTCCTGCCTGCTCGCCCCGGGGGCGACGCTCTGGACACGGGACCGCAGGCTTCGCGCCGTCGCCACAGAACTGGGGCTGACCGAGGAGAGACCTTGACGTGAGCAATCGCGCCGACTTCCCCCGCCCCTTCGTGCCGATCGACGATCTTCCGGGCTGTGGCAGCTTGCCGGAAGGTGAAGGCGGGCCATCCGTCGGCACGGCGGGTGAACGTACCGGTCGCGGGGCGGTGCAAACCGATCTGTCCTTCATCGCCAAGCAGCGCGCCGTCCTCGAGGCGCGTCGGCGGCGGGGCACGACCCTGACCGTCCTCGCCGATGACGGGCGGATCCTGCGCATCGCGCCGGACGGGGCGGAAACGGACGTGACGGCTGAACTGAACCGCGAGGTGGCGCGCGTGCCCGCGGGCGATGGGTGACGGTACGGGTCAGCGGTCGGACGAGCCACCGGATGTCGGTCCATGTCGCCGCTTTGTCGGGGCGCTGGCGGGATCTGTGATGCCGCCCGGACCGCCTTAGCCGTCCGCCTCAATGCCGCAGACCCCGGCTCTCGACGAGGCCGTCCTTGAGACGCCGGGCGTCCGTCTCGGCGCGGTCGCGATGCGCGATCTCGCCGATGATCCCGTTCAGGCCCGCGCCGTCGGCGACGGCCGGGTCGGAATCGGATTGCAGGTAGGCCTTGGCGGCGTGGAGCCGATCCATGCGGTCGCCGAGGACCCCGTCCAGGGCATCGGCATCGCCCGCGCGTAGGGCGGCGAGACGCTCCGGTCCGAGCGCCGCCTCCACCTCGCGCCGGAACGCGGCCGTGTCGGGGTATTCGACTTGGACGTAGCCGCCCGTCTCCAGCCGCTCGCGAGCGACGACGCGATCGATGTGGGGACGCGCGCGGTCCCCCTCCCAGTCCGGGGAGATGGCTCCTGACACCGGATCGACGTCCCCGGCTGCCGCGCCGTCGTACCGCAGGACATGCCCCTCCCGCTCCGCCGCCCGCAGCCGACAGACGGTCTCGTAGGTCGCGCCGAGACCGCGGGCAAGGTGATCCGGGATGTCCGCCTCGCCCGGACGTCTAGTGTACATTGCCCGGAACGCGGCCGTGACGGCCCCGGCGACATCGTCCAGCGCCTCGGCCAGCCGTGTCATCCGCAGGGCCATGTCCTCGATCCGCGCGGCAAGCGCCGGGTCGACGATCGTGACGGTTCCGTCCGCGTTCGCGCCGTAGACGGCCGACGGCATCGCGAGGACGTCGCCGCGACCCGCGAGCCAGGCCCGCTGCTCCTGGTCGATCCCGTCGTAGGCCTGGTCCAGGATGTCTTCGGCACGATCCGCGACCTGTGCCTCGCTCGCTCCGCCGTCCCGCAGGACCTTGCCGATCGCCCGGGCCCTCTCCTCGACGGCACCCGCGTCGAAGTGGAAGTCGTAGTGATCTTCGCTGTCGCCCTTGGAGGCGCCCTCGGGATCTCCCTCGTCCACGACATCCTCTGCCGCCCGATCCGGATGCAGCGTGTCCGCCGGACGCGGACCAGGATCCGACACGGTCGCGCCGGACGCCCGCCGCGGCGGCTCGCCCAGATCCAGCGCGCCCTGCGATGTGCCAGTGGTCAGCTCTTCGCATGCTCCGCCATCCCCAACCGGCCGCGCCTCGGAAGCGAAGGCCCGCGCACTGGCGGCGAGAATGGCATCCATCCGTGCCTGCAGCGCAGGCCGCTCCGCCGCAGGCCTTTCCGCAATCAACGCTGCGACACGCTCCCGTCCCGCCAGGAACGCGGCCTTTGCCTCGTCGAAGGTCTGCGGCTTTGCACTCGGACCGACCCTCTCGGACGCGGACCCTTCAGGCTTCGGCCTCGACACTCCGGCGCTTCGATCTTCAGTCGCAGACCCTTCCCGGGGCTCTCTCTCCGCATAGATCCCGCCCCATGGCTCGAGCTGCCCGCCGCCTGCCAGGATCTCTCCGGCGCGCACGAGCTCCCCGACCTTGTCGGCCCGCGTCTCCGCCCGCCCGAGCCTGTGATAGACCCGCGCCGCCGCCTGTACCGCCGCCTGCGCCGCGGTCAGGTCCCGCCCGACCCTCTCGCGCCCGACCGGCACCCGGCCCGCATCCCGCGCCGCATAGATCTCGTCCGTGCGCGGCGCATAGGTCAGCACGCCACGGTCGATCCGCCGCGTCGCCTCCAGCCGAACGCCGTGGGTCTCGGCCGCCTCGACCATCGCGATGCGGAAGTCGTCGTAGTTGAAGTGATGATCGCGGCCCAGGTAGAAGAACTCCCCCTCCTGCGACTTGCGGTTCAGCACCACATGCGCATGGGGATGATCGCGGTCCTCGTGCACCGCGACCAGGTAGTCGAAGTGGCGCGCCTCGTTCGCGAAGAACCGCGCGCAGACGTCGCTCGCGATGTCGCGCACGTCCTCGCCCTTGGTCCCGACCGGAAACGACATCAGCATATGCGTCGTCTGCCCGAGCTTTGGGTGGAACCCGTCGCTCCACCGCCGCGCGAACCGGTCCGCGACCGCGTCGATCTCGTCGCTTGTCAGCGTTGTCTTCCCGTCCAGCACCCCCCGGCTGTCGACCACATGGCTCGACTTCGTGGTCAGGTAGTCGAGCTGATTGGCAAGCTGAGCCCGGGTATGGCACCCGCCCGTACGGATCGCCTTGAACACCGCGGCCCGGCCGCCCCCGGCCGCCCGTGCCATCTGCCCACGACGCTTCGACTGCGCAAGGCCCTGCATCGACCCGCGCACCCGGCTCCAGTCCCGCTCGAAGAGATCGCCGGTGACGGCGGACACGGCATCGGGACGGGTCCGCCTAACCATCGGCCAGGCCTCTCAAGGCGTCCGTCGCCTCCAGCGTCACCCCCTCCACCCGCCGCCGCGCCAAGAGATCCACCTGATCTGCGAAGTCGAGCACGAACCCCGCCAGCCCGCGCATCTGCGCCAGGTCATCGCTCGAGAATGGCGGCCGCTGGCCGCGCATATTCGCCTCGTTCATCCGCTTGGCGATCTGGGTGACGTTGTTGCCCACCCGGTTCAGCGCCGCCCGGAACCCTGCCAACTCGTCCGCCAGATGCGCGTCCGGCTGGAACAGGCCCGCCGCTCCCTGCACCAGCCGCCGCATCCCGTCCGAGCGCGTCGCCACCCCATGTGTCGCCAGCACCGCGTCGAACCCCGCCATCTCCGCGGGCGTCAGCGTCACGCTCATCGTTTCCGTCCGGATCCCACTGTCGCGGCGCCCCCGCTCCGCCTGGCGGAGGATGTACTGCACCGCCCGCGGCGTGACCTCAAAGCGCGCCGCCAGCGCCGCAACCGGCATACCACGGCGCGCCTGTGCGACGATCTCGCGACGTTGCTCCGGTGTCAGGCGGCGGCGGGGGGTCATGCAGGGGCCTCGATGGATGGGGCAGAAGACACGGCTCGAGATGATGCAGGCGTTGACGCAGAGATCTTTGAAAGCAGAGCGAACAAAGACACCCTATTTCCTGCCATATCTCTCACTCTTACGCTACCTCCGTCACCGGCAATCGCGCAAGTCCGGTGACGGAGGTACACGCGGTCGATGTAGGTGGCATGCCGGTCCTGATGAAAGCGCCGGATGGTGCAGGAAAGTGTATATACGGGAACAGCTGGAACGATCCCCTGTTTTCCGTATATACACTAACCGCAGAGGACGAGCCGGGCGTGGCGTGCTTCACGAGCCTTCTGGTCGCCCCTGCCAAGTTCGGGCGATGGATGGCAATCGGATGCCTCGGCGACATGGCGGTCCAGTTGTCCTGCGAACGCGGGGTTCACCATCTCGGAGCGCCGCTCGTCAGCCGCCACGAAAGGACGCTGCCATGACCAACCCCCGCGAGCCCGTGCTGCCCCTCTTCGATGATGAGGACGTCCAGGCGCGGATCGTCCGGGCCCGGCCCGCCGCCGATGCTTCGCCAGAGCCGGTGCAGACCTTGCGAAAGAGCGCGGGGGGCCGGGCCCGCTGCGAGACATCGAAGGTGCCCGTATCCATCCGCCTCGACCGCGAGGTGGTCGAGAAGTTCCGTGCCACCGGCCCCGGCTGGCAGACCCGCATCAACGCGGTGCTGCGGAGCGCGAAGCCCTAGCGCGACGGGTCGCGGCGGGGCGAAATCTGCGGCATGCCCCTAGGAGCCGCTGAACGAACCACCGAGAACGCGTTCTTAAGGTCCGCACGCGATCTCGGATGCAGGATCCTCCGGCGTTTCAGAGACGGTGAGGCGTCGTGGCGCTCTGTCGGGCCGCAAGTTCGAACCTGCCGCAGACCGCTCTGCGACGCCCGCCGGGAGGGCCACATGCAACAACGTTTACATGTGCCACACCCTGCAACTGAAACAGCCAGCCGAAGCCTGAGATCGGAGCCGGAGGAACCGTGGTCGGACCAGTGCGCGCGGGGCCGATCGATGCGGACACCGTTCGGCGATCCGTCTGAGGGCAGCGCCGATCCGAAAGGCGGCTCACGCGGATCGGTGGCCCGGCGGGCGTCTTGGGTGCAAAAGGCAGACCGGGCCAGCTCGACAAGTTGAGCAGACTGGCAGACCGGGCAAGGTGGATGGAAGGGCGAACTGGCAGCAGGGCAAGAATGGCAGACCGGTCAACATGGGCAGGCCCGGGGGGAGATGCGCCTGCACCCGCGAACCCAGGACCGTTCGTTGTCCGTATGACGGAACACCTGATCCGACAAAAAAGGCGACCGCTGGATAGTGTTACCGCTCGCGATACACCGTCCTAAAATAAGTCTTCGCATGTTACGTACATTGCGCAGTTTGCGAGGATTTCCCCATGCCCGACCCACAACACTTCCCGGCCGCCGATCTCGCCCGCCGCACAGGCGATGTCCTCGACGCGGCCGCCCGCGCACCCGTCACCATCACCCGGCCTAGCGCCGCCCCTCGTCCCGCCAAACGATGATCTCGTCCCTGCTCGTCGACGCGAGGCCGGACCGGGTCGACAGGATATCCGCGATGGTCCCCTGGACGTCGTATCGTATGGGCATCGGAAGCAGGCGCGCGATGGGGTGATCCCCTTGGGCGATGACGATCTCCTCACCCGCCTCGACGCGTACGAGCAATTCAGACAAACGCGTCTTCGCTTCTCCAACCGTCACGACCGTTCCCATATCAGCTTCCCATTTTGTCATTGACCGCAACCGCTAGCTTGTAGGTTTGACGAACATGCTCGATCGAGCCTTGACCAAGTTCGAACCATTGAATAGCCCCGCGTTTCTTAGACGCATTCGTGTCTCAGTCTCTGCTGTCGTTCGAACTCGACGGACGACAGCATCCCGTTCCTCGCGTGCTTGCGCTTCGAATTGTAGAACATCTCGATGTAGTCGAACATGTCCTGTCTGGCTTCCTCCCGGGTCCGGTAGGTGCGCCGCCTGATCCGCTCGCGCTTGAGCAGGTTGAAGAAGCTCTCGGCAACGGCGTTGTCATGGCAGTTCCCGCGTCGGCTCATCGAATGCTCCAGGTTGTGGGCACGGAGGAACGCGGCCCAGTCCATGCTGGTGAACTGGCTGCCCTGGACGCCCTTCTGTGTGTCAAGCCGCTGCCGCCGGTGGTCGGTTGATCTCTTTTTGTCGGGCGCGAATTAAGCCGAAGACTTCGCGGGTGATATAGCGCTTAAGCATCCGAATGGCCTCGAGCTTGGAATGTCCCATGGCCGTGCGCCTGGCGACGTAGTCCTTTGTCCGCGGGTCGAGGCGCATCCGAAGGACGGCGATGATGTGCAGCGCGCTGTTGGCCGCCCTGTCGCCGCCTCGGTTCAGACGATGCTGGATCGTCTTGCCAGAAGATGCGAGCACCGGACTGACACCGCAGAGCGCGGCGAAGCTGGCCTCCGACGTGAGGCGGCCTGGATTGTCCCCGGCGGTGAGCAGCAGTTGGACAGCGGTCTCTCGTCCGATGCCGCAGCGCGTGACGAGGTCCGGTACCAGGTCTTCCACGATCGCGCCGATCCTCTCGTCGAGTTCACCGATCTCGTCGTGCAGCTCCACGTAGCGCCGGGCGAGTGATCTGAGCGCGATCCGGCAGGCACCTTCGACATCGCGGTAGGCGGACATGTCCGGGCACGATGCGGCCAGTGCCGGTAAAACGGGTCGGTTCACATGAACGCCAGCGCCTTTAATCCAGACACAATGGCCAACTTCCCATGAAAACTGTCAAAATTTAATGTCGTAGCCTACCACTTGCACAAAAAGCGAAGCGGCCCCCCTTCTGTACGAGATCCTCAGGGGTATGGTGCGGCGACCGGTGTGAGACGGAAAGGAGCCGGGCCACTCCCGCTCGAAGACGCTCCAATCGATCAGTATAGCCAATTCTACCAACTCCTGGCGCATATCGATCTTCTCGACTAATTGGGTGCAGGAAATCGTCTTGGTCAGCGAGTAGCTTTTTCGCTTTCACAAAGCGATTCAAATTTTCAGGGTTCCCACAAATACTATATAAAAATCCGCGCTTCAGGCTTAATAAAGTCGCAACTACCAGTGAAATCGACCCTATAATTAGTCTTCAAATTGGACTACTTACATCGGCGTAAATGTCTATTGTGTCGCGGCAAAGTCTCGAAGATTGGTCGTCGAGATAATGTTTGAAGCCCGAGGTAAGGATGCTTCACGTAATAGTGGCAGATCAATTCTGCTGTAGATCGATGGCACCAGTAGAATCGGTGGAATAATCGGATGGTTCTGGTTGTTAAGAATATCGTCTAAGCTGTCGACCGACTCATATTCAGTCATACCCGCAATCGAACTGTCCAGATTCATTGCAATTAGGCCAGGAATGGCTGTCTCAACACCATTGGAAACTACCGAGAAACTGGCATTAGGATAACGAATTTTTGCAAGATTCCGTACATTGATAATGGCCTCGGTAGCCATTCCAAGCAACGTAAAGCTATCGTACTGGCGTCTTGCAAGATTACCGGTCGTTTGTTGGGAATCGGACATCAAGCCATAACCAGGAATAATCAACGAAAAGACGCTTTCGCCCTCTTCTAAACGCTTTTCGATTTCGTTTAGATTGGGTGTATAAGTCTCTGTAGATAGAAAAACAGAGGATGATGCGATTTCTTCGTTGGTTGTTGGGATCGCGCTCAACTCAATGACCAGGCATTGAATACCTGGTTCAATCTCTATAACCCATGCTCGATACTCAACTGCAGGATCAAACTCAATAGTCGCTCGATTCACTAAAAATGGCGGAGAACTAAAATTCTCGTCGTAACGTTTTTCATATCCCAGCAACTTGCGTAGGTAATTGCTAGATACTGAATCTGGCCATTCTGCAAAATCAGTCGGTAAGAGATCTGCTTTTCGGCTTTCTGCCAAAGCGCTATACAAGTCGTGAATCGTATTCGTAAGCAATCTGGCTTCGATCTCGACAGGCAAACCGAAATCCAATTCAGGGGTTTCTAGCTCACTTCCCTCCGCGTTACTTACCAGCGGTTCCGACTCAAGTGCATCGACTAGCCAGTCATATGCGATAATACGACGATCCTTACCAAAATTATGTGCTCCTGGAACTACGGTTAAAAGTGCCGGCTCGAGGTCCAATCTGCTTTGGATTTCTGTGAGGTACGCTATTGCTTGGCGCGTTTCATCTATTGAATAGATTTGATCGTCACTACCCAACATGATGTTCCATCTCGTTGTTAGCGAAAAGTCATTTATAATCGGTTTATTCACGTTTGTAGCGACGACAAGAGCTGCTTTCGCTTTTGTTAGCCCAGCCAGCGTAAAAGTCATCACTCCTCCGTAGGAATATCCGGTCAGACCCACCCTATCGAAATCGAACCGCTGCTGTTCTTTGAGATGATTGTACGCACGAAGCCATCCCAATACGCCGATCCCAAAATTGCTAGGATTCACACCAGAGAAAGCAAATATTGCACTATGTTGACGCGCATAAGCATTGCCTAGACTTCTGGAAGTTAACGGTTCATTGGTGCAAAGTCCCACCATCGAAAACGATGCTATACCTCTCAGGGCCAAATTGGCCATTCTGCGCTGAACGTTCGTATGCGATGCAAACGTGCCAAGACCCGCGCCGCAGCCTAGCGGCGTAAAAACAATAGGAACCTTCTGATTTGATGATACGAGGGGCCTATATAGTACTGCTGGTAGGCTAAAGTCGTCTTTCACAGGCCAGAAGTAGTATGAAACTTCATAACTTGCGCCGGCATAAGAAATTACTTTCTGCCATATAAGCTCCGGCACCAATTCTTCAGTCAACTCTTCGGCCGACAAACCAATCCGATCTAGAAATGTTGATATCTGCTGTCCATCAATAAAATTTATTACTTCGCTGGCCTTCTCACCTTGATATATCTCCTTATCGAGTAGTAATTCCTGAGTATGTTCTTCAAGCGAAAAATAGGATCGCTCTCTAGCTTCAATATTATCGATAGGCGACGCTATGTCATAATAGAAATTCTGCCCGTGGGTTTGAATATTTCTAGACCGCTCTACGAAGTTGATGGAGTTTTCCATTCTTTCTGTTTGTCGATTCTGAATATTAAAATAATATGTCGAATATTGATATCTTGATATGTAAGAAGCGTCTAGCTGTGACAGATCAGTTAATTCTTTTCTAAAATCTGATATCTTAAGCTCTGAAGGTGAATCAGAAGCTGCAGGTTTTGTTGTGTCGTTAGAATTAGTTGATGCGTTGGTATCTTTTGTCTCAAACAAATTTTCAATAGGGATCGAAAAATAGACAATACAGAGAATAAGAATGATTGATATCACCGCGAGAAATTTAGCCGTCATCAGCCCGAGTGCCTTCATTTCTGCCATCCAATATCCCGCGCCCTCTTAGCCTCTTAGTTTTATAACGAGCTAAGTCTATGTTTCCAAGGGCACATCAGTTCTATTTGTCCTAGCGTCGATGACATAATTATTTCAGTAGTCTCTCATATGCCAGTCCTTCGTGTTTGCAAGAAGTCTGAAGCACTCTCGTGTTACATTTGACTAAGGCGGCTTGCGTTTGGGTTTAATTAAGAAGGACTTTGAATAGCCCCGCGTTTCCTAGACGCTTTCGGGACGCAGTTTTTTCCGCCGTTCGAACTCGACGGGCGACAGCGTTTTGCTCCTCGCTTGTTTCCACTTTGTATCGTAGAGCATCTTGATGCAATCGAACATGGCTTGCTTTGCAGCGTCGCGGGTGATCGGGTCGGCACCCCGCGCTGTGGGACGCCGCAGCAGTCCCTTGTCCGTCTTGAATGCGCGCTCGAGCGCGGCGGCCAGTCGGTCGATGTCTGCCGTAAGCTGGACGGTCTGGTCGAGGTAGAGCGCGCCTATCTAGCGGAGTAGGCCCGGCAGGCCGACATCGCACTCGGCCAAGGCATATTCTATCATTTTTAGGCTTACCTGCTACGTCTCGCAACACGACCGTAGCGTGTTGTCCGAACCTCTATCATCCGCACAGTTCATAATAGGATAGCCACGCGCGCGGCCGTTCAGACGCTGTTCTTGCGGATGATCAGACCGATGGACGTGCAGGCATAGGACGCCAGAGACAGCCGCATATGGCGCTTCTGCGAGTACGCGTTGGTGTCCGGGTCCGGGATATCGACATGGCGATCGAGTTCGGTGTCGCCGATCGTGAGATCGATCGGAGCGACGTCGTGCCCGTCCTCCCGCAGTGCCAGGACCGCCCGTTCGATATCCCGCAGCCGAAAAATCGAGATCGTCTCCGTCTCGAGCGTGTGATCGTTGGATGTGAGATTGAACTCAGTCGTGTGGACGGCGACGCCGCCCGGGCGCAGGCACTTCATCTGATTGCGGAGAAAGCCGATCCCCAGATCGAGGGAGCCGCAATGCTCGAAGGAACATGTGGACCACGTGAAGTCGAAACCGCTCAAATCCTCCGGGATCCGATTCATGTCGACGGCCCGGTGCGAGACGTTTCGGTCAAAGGTTTCCCTGTCGACGATATCCGGCTTGTAGAGGGACGCCGCCCCGCCCGCCCATTGCTGGGACCCCTCCCAATGCTGGATGCGGCTGTCGTCGGAGGCGAGATCCGTCGCGACGATGCTACAGCCCCGCGCCGCCAGAACGGATGAAAGCGGTTCCTGTCCGACGGCGAAGCCCAGCCCCCGCTTTCCCTCGGCGATCATGCCATGCTCGTCCAAGGCTGCCAGGATGTACGCGATTTCCCACGTCTTCCGATGCCCGACCATGTCGTTGCCGGCGATCTTTCGCCAGTGATCGAAGCGCGGGGACGCCGTTCGGGCCATCCGCGCGATCTCGCAGATCGCAGCCGCGTCATCCGCACGACTCCGAGGTGGAACGAACAGATCGGGATAAGACGGGCGCATCCGTTCCAGTTCGATCGTCGGCTCGTGGGCATCCTGCAGGGAAACGGCCTCGGCTGCCTGTTGGTCCAGGGGCCTGTCGCTGCCGGTCAACCGGCGGAAAGCCCGTCGAGCGGCCCGTCCGGGCCGGGATTGGCGCATGGCCCGTTCGAAGACTTTCAGCATCTGTCCCAACCCGGTCTTTTCGCGTCCTTAGACGCGCCTTCGGCAGGACCGTCAATCATGGTGGGCCACAGCCTTGCGACCGCCGAAAGCGCAAGCCTTGTCCCGACAGGGGACATCAACAGGTCTGCGACGATCCTTTCGGAGACATTCCGCATCTTGTGGGAGACGCCCGCCGATACTTACGGCCCGGGCCGTCCGAAAGTGCCGGGCCGATGGGAACCGCCTGTATCCTCGTCCGCCCGCGCCTGCCGCGCATCGGACCGCGCCGATCGTCCGGTGCAGGGTCGAACGCCTGACGCGCCCGGACTGGCCGATGGGCCGGGGGTGGACGGCTACTCGATTGCTGTTTTGGCGGGAAGGTGGTTTCAGAGGCCACGATGCGCGCCGCACAGCTGGGAAAGACGAGATGAACAAAGCCCTCATCACAGGAATCACTGGGCAGGACGGGGCGTATCTGACCAAGCTCTTGCTTGCGAAGGGTTACGAGGTGTTCGGCACCTACCGGCGGGCAAGCTCCGTGAACTTCTGGCGACTGGAAGAACTGGGAGTAGCCGATCATCCGAAGCTGAACCTCGTCGAATACGACCTCACCGATCCGACGACCAATGTGCGGCTCATGGAACGGACCGAGGTCGACGCGGTCTACAATCTCGGAGCCCAGAGTTTCGTCGGCGTATCCTTCGACCAGCCCCTGACGACGGCACAGGCGACCGGGCTCGGTGCGGTGCATCTGCTCGAGGCCATCCGGATCGTGAACCCCCGCATCAAGTTCTATCAGGCGTCCACGTCGGAGATGTTCGGCCTTGTCCAAGCCGTGCCCCAGAACGAAGACACGCCATTCTATCCGCGGAGCCCGTATGGCGCGGCAAAGCTCTACGCACATTGGATGACGATCAACTATCGGGAATCCTACGATATCTTCGCCACCAGCGGCATCCTCTTCAATCATGAATCGCCGCTTCGCGGCCGGGAGTTCGTTACCCGGAAGATCACCACCGGCGTCGCGCAGATCCTTGCCGGGAAACAGCAGCAGCTGCATCTCGGGAATCTCGACGCCAAGCGGGACTGGGGATATGCCGAGGAATATGTCGAGGGAATGTGGAGGATGATGCAGACAGAGACCTCGGACACCTATGTTCTCGCGACCGGACGGACCGAAACGGTCCGCGACTTCGTCACGATGGCGTTCAAGGCCGGAGGCATCGAAATTGCCTGGAGTGGCAAGGACAGCGACGAGGTCGGCAAGGATGCCGAGACCGGAAAGGTTCTCGTGGCCATCGATCCGAGCCATTACCGGCCCGCCGAGGTAGACTTGCTCATGGGCGATCCATCGAAGGCACAGCGGGCCTTGGGCTGGCATGCCAAGACGACGCTGGAAGAACTCTGCACGAACATGGTCCTCGCCGATATCAAGCGTCTCGAAACCGGGATCCTTTTCTAGCCGCCGCCCAGTCCCATTTGCCGGCCGTCGGTTGCGAACCCGCCCGAAACTGGCCCAGAAGGCACTGCTGCGTCGGTAACAGCATGTCGAAGCCAGGGTTCGCCGTCCCGACCGCTACCGGTACGGCCTTTCAAGAACGAGGGCACATCCGAAATGCGCGTCCTATTTCAAGCGAACGGACGGCCGAGATGGGTCGTCCGACGGATCCTGTTCCATAAAAGCGGGCGCCCGAGAAATCGCTTCAGACATATCGTCATGGTCCGGAGCGGCGAGCCACGGCCCGCCTTCGCGAAATGGTTCGATAGCGACGACTTCACGTCATTCCGATGGTCACCCCGCCGGGCGACATGGCTCACCCGACCATTCTTCGGAATCGCGTCGCATCCGCTCAAACCGGAAATCCTTGCCCGGCTTGAGGAGATCGCGTCGAAAGACGGATCGCGATGACGCGTATCGTCCTGGATCTTCAGGGCGCGCAGACGCCCGGGTCGCGCAGCAGGGGGATCGGGCGCTATCTCGCCGCCTTCTCGAAGGGCATCGCCGCGGCCGGAGGTCCCGATCTCGACCTTCGCATCGTCCTCAACGGGGACCTGTCGGGATCCGTGGATGCGATCATCGACGACCTGGCGCCCGAGATACCGCGCTCTGCCTTTTCCGCTTACCTCGCACCCGTGGACTTTGACGTCAAGGAAGCCGATCGCGGTCGTTTTCACGGGATCGCGGATGCGGCAAGACGCCTGCACTACGCCTCCCTGGCACCCGATGCCATCATCATCGGAAGCCCCTTCGAGGGGCTTGGAAGCGGCGAGATCGCTCCGACCTGTCCCGCCCTGCCCGGCGTTCCGACCTTCTCCGTTCTCTACGACCTGATCCCTTACCTCTTTCCGGAACAGTTCCTTTCCGAAGCGAAAGGGCGCGAGCACTACATGCGTCAGCTGAACGTGCTGAGGGAAAGCCGTCTTCTGCTGTCGATCTCGGAGGCGTCGCGCGCGGATGGGATCGAACATCTGCGACGCGATGCCGGAACCATCGTCAACGTGGGAACCGCCGTATCGGACATCTTCCACTCCCCGCGACGGGCGCATCCGCCCCCGCAATTGCGGGGGCAGAGATATATCCTGACGGCTGGCGGAGCCGATCCGAACAAGAACCTTCGCCTGATCGTCGAGGCGTATTGCGGCCTCGACCCTTCGCTGAGACGGAACGTGCGTCTCGTGCATATGGGCAAGCTGAGCGAGACGGCGAGGCGGCGGATCGAACGACCCGTGGAGGCCGCGGGGGGGCCGCCGATCGTCTTTCTCGGCATGGTGTCCGATCAGGGTCTGCTGGATGCGATCGACCATGCGGACGTCTTCGCGTTTCCGTCGCTCTACGAGGGGTTCGGGCTGCCGGTTCTCGAGGCGATGACGCGGTCGACGCCCGCACTTGCCTGCCGCACCTCTGCCTTGCCGGAAGTGGTGGCCAACGAAGATGCGCTGATCGAGCCGGACGACGTCGACGAATGGATCAGAAGGCTCACACGCGTGCTGACCGACGCCGCATTCCGGTCGGAGCTGAAGGATTTCGCCGTCGAACAGGCGAAGACCTTTTCGTGGATCCGGGTCGGCAGGACCGCGCTGGACGCGATCGAGTCCGACCTGTCCCGACGCAAGGCGGAGGCGCAGGGCTATGGCGTTCCGGACGCTCTCGCCGCCTGTGCGTCTGCAACGCGCGACGGGCGCCGCATGGTCGATCCTTCGGATATTGCGGATTCCCTGCTCTTCAGCGGTCGGCTCGGCCACGAATTGGGGCCACCGAGACTGCTGCTCGCATACGGACATTCCCCGACCCGGAAGGACCTGCCGTGGATGGAGGAGATGGCCGGCGCGGTCGCGGCGGCGATGTCGGTCGGCGATCCCGGGTCCAGCCGGTTCGAGAGCGTCGCCCCCGTCGTCTTCGAGAACGGGCATTTCCGTCCCACCGGCCGGGACGGTAGCGACCGATCGCAGGAGGAGGTGCTGTACCGGACGGGCGATACCTGGCTGATGGTCGATCCGGACTGGGCTTCGGATGGCGGAGCCGAACGGCATCTGTCGACAGTCCGGGAGTTTGGCGGACGTGTCGTATCGGTCCTGCCGGACCTGTCCGAGCTTGTGGCGCCTCGGCCCCCCGGAGAAACGCAGGATCCCGCGCTGCTCCTTCTCGGATCGGACGCCGTTCTCTGTACGTCCGATGGCCAGGCCGACGAACTTGCAAAAGCGGTCCGGGACGATGCGCTACGCATACGTGACGGCCTTCGGGTGGGGTGCTGGCCGATCCGCATTCATCGCGAACACCGCCAGCCGATCGCGGACGGGGCCGCCAGGCTGCTGGATATAGTGCAACGCGACCGCTGGCACGGCGTGCTTCGGTCCCCGCCTTCCCCGCAACGACATCCCGATCCGACCCAACCCCCGCTGGCTCCGGAAGGGGAGACGCCGGGAAACGGTTTGCATAGGATTTAGCCACTCGATAGAAGGCGGAAAACGACATCGATCCGGCCGAGCTGACGGCACTTGCGGGGGTTTAGGGCAATGCGGACGGCACTGGTTTGCGGCGCGGGCGGCTTTATCGGGTCGCATCTCGTCAAGCGGTTGAAGCGCGAAGGCTTCTGGGTCCGCGGCGTAGATCTCAAGTTTCCGGAGTTCAACGAAACCGAGGCCGACGACTTCGTGATCGCCGATCTTCGGGAGCAGTCGAACTGTCGTGCGGTCGTGGACCGGCGCTTCGACGAGGTCTATCAGCTGGCCGCCGACATGGGTGGCGCGGGATACATATTCACCGGCGAGAACGATGCCGACATCATGCACAACTCGGCGACGATCAATCTCAACATCCTGGATTGCTGCTACAAGAGATCGATCAAGCGCGTCTTCTACAGCTCATCCGCCTGCATGTACCCCGAGCATAATCAGGTCGATCCCGACGCCCCGGTGACGCGGGAGGACAGCGCCTATCCCGCCAACCCGGACAGCGAATACGGTTGGGAGAAGCTCTTTTCGGAACGTCTCTACCTCGCATACAACCGGAACCACGGGATGGAATGCTCCGTGGCCCGCTTCCACAATATCTTCGGCCCGGAAGGAACATGGACCGGCGGCAAGGAAAAGGCGCCGGCCGCGATGTGCAGGAAGGTCGCCGAAGCCGCGGATGGCGGGTCGATCGAGATGTGGGGCGACGGCAAGCAGACCCGGTCTTTCCTCCATGTCGATGATTGCCTCGAGGCGTCGACCCGGTTGCTGCGCTCCGATACGTTCTTCGGCCCGGTGAATGTCGGGTCCGAGGAGATGGTGACGATCAACGGCCTCGCCGAGATGGTGATGGACGTCGCCGACAAACCGCTCGAGGTCGATCATATTCCCGGACCGACCGGAGTTCGCGGCCGGAATTCGCACAATGATCTCATCCGGGAAAAGCTGGACTGGGAACCGAACCTGACGCTCCGGGACGGCGTCGAACGGACCTATCCGTGGATCGCCCGGCACGTGGAGCTCGCGCGCGGTCGAAATACCTGAAATCTTCTGAGAGGAAGTCTTGTGAAGCCGAAACTATCCGTGGTCGGGCTGGGCAAGCTGGGCGCCCCGATGCTGGCAGTCTTCGCCCACAAGGGCTTCGACGTCACCGGAACCGACATCAACGAAGACTTCGTCGATGCGATCAACGAGGGGCGCGCGCCCATTTCCGAGCCCCAGCTTCAGGAAATGATCAGCGCCAACCGCGACAGCATCCGCGCCACGACCGACGTCGCCGAGGCCATCCGCGCAAGTTCGGTGACCTTCATCATCGTTCCGACCCCCTCCGGCGAGGACGGCTTCTTCCGCAACGATTATGTCGAGGCGGCGCTGCGCAGCATCGGAGAAGCCCTCCGCGAGAAGGACGAGTTCCACGTCGTCGTCGTGACCTCGACGGTCATGCCGGGAGCGACGGGAAGCGTCCTGCGCGCGGCGCTCGAGGAGGCATCGGGCAAGACCGTCGGCGAAACGATCGGACTTTGCTACAACCCCGAATTTATCGCGCTCGGCTCCGTCGTCCGCGACATGCTCTATCCCGACATGATCCTGATCGGGGAAAGCGACCCGAAATCGGGCGACATCCTCGAAGCCGTGTATCGCGGTTCGGTCGAGAGCCAGCCCGAATTCCAGCGCATGAACTGGGTCAACGCGGAACTCTGCAAGATCGCCGTCAACACCTATGTCACGACCAAGATCAGCTATGCGAACATGATCGCCGACATGTGCGACCATCTCGAACACGCCGACAGCGACGTCGTCACCCAGGCCCTGGGCGCGGACAGCCGGATCGGCAAGAAATACCTCAAGGGCGCGATCGGATATGGCGGCCCCTGCTTTCCCCGCGACAACCGGGCGTTCTCCGCCCTTGGACGGTCCATCGGGATGCGGCCGGACCTGGCCGATGCGACGGACGCCATCAACGACCATCAGTCCACCCGGCTCGTCAATGCGATCAGGGCCCTGGCCGAACCCGACGGGACCCATGTCGCCGTCCTCGGGCTGTCCTACAAACCCGACACGCCGGTCATCGAGGAGAGCCAGGGCCTGCAGCTTGCGCGCGATCTGGTCGAGCTCGGCTATCGGGTCGCGGTTTCGGACCCGCAAGCCATGGCCGGTCTTCCCGATGATCTGGACACCCGGATCGGTCGCGCGCCCGATGCCGCCGGTGCGATCACCCAGGCGACCGTGATCGTGCTGATGACGCCGTGGCGAGACTACGGAAACATCGACCCCGCCCTGTTCGACACCGGCGCCGGACCCAAGACGATCATCGATCCGTGGGGAATCCTCGATGCCGAACGCCTTCCGGATGCGGTCACATATGTCCGGCTGGGAACCGGTGGCTGGCGCTGGCGGTCCGAACAACAAGCCGCGGCCGAATGAATAGACGCCGATCATGATCTCGCTTGTGCTCTACGGTCGGAACGACAGCTACGGCTACAATCTTCACAAGCGGGCCGCACTGAGCCTGAACTGCATGTCGGAGGTGCTGTCCGACCCCGATGACGAAGTCCTCTTCGTCGATTACAACACGCCCGACGACTATCCGACCTTTCCCGAAGCCATCGCGGACACCCTGACGGACAAGGCGCGCGCGCGGATACGCATCTTCCGCGTTCGCCCCGGGATCCATCAGGACCGGTTCGGCGCGAAGACGCATCTGAAAGCCCTGGAAGGTGTCTCGCGGAACGTCGCGATCCGTCGCGCGAACGAGGCGAACGACTGGGTCCTCTCCACGAACACGGACATGATCTTCGTCCCCCGGGACGGCCACCGGAACATGACGGATGTCCTGCGCGATCTCGACGGAGTCCATTATTGCGCCCCGCGCATGGAGATTCCCGAAACCCTCTGGGAGAGTTTCGACAGGCTCGATCCGATCGGCGTGATCGACGAGACCCGGGATTGGGGCCGGACGGCGCATCTCGACGAGATCGTCTACGGGTCGCCCAACATCCTCTTCGACGCTCCGGGCGACTTCCAGCTGATGCGTCGTGACGCCGTGCAGGCGATCCACGGCTTCCACGAGGAAATGCTCCTCGGCTGGCACCTGGACAGCAACATGTCGCGTCGGCTCACGATACGCGCCGGCCCGGTCGGGGACGCCTCCGACCGGGTCTTCGGATATCATTGCGATCACACTCGACAGATCACGCCGATGCATTCCCACGGAAGCGTCGAGAATTCGATCGCCACATATGTCGACGAGGTGACAATTCCCGAAATCCCCGGACAAAGGGCCAACTGGGGCCTTGGCGACCTCGATATCGAAGAGATCCGCCTCGAGGACAACGTGTCCGCGGCCTATCGCCGATTGCTGCGCCACTTGATCCCGACACCGTTGGAACGGCCGACCGAAGCCTTCTATCGCCCCGACAGCTATGACGAGACCAGGGCATCCAGCGATCATATCCTGCCTTTTCTTCTCGACCTCTTCGTGAATGTCCCAGCCGGGAGCGCGCTCCTGTGGGTCGGCGAGGATGGCGGGCTTGCGGGCCGTCTTCGTGAAGGGTGGAAGGCGATGGGCTTCAGCGGCAAATTCGCGATCGCCCGGACCGTCCGCGACATCGCCGAGCATATCGACACCGTCGATTTCATCGTCGTCAATTGCGGGGTCCCGGATTCCGTCGACAAGGAGGGGTTCGGCGAGTTGGTCGGATTCTTCGGTGCGATCGCCACGGCCGAAATCGACCACATCAATGCCGGCCTGCCGCCAAGACGTATTGTGGCCGTGAACGCGATACACAACTCGGCTGAATCGCTCGTCAAAAGCTTCGTCGGTTGCGCGCGAACCCCTTTCTCGACGCGACTCCGGCACGGATTCCTGCTCACCGAGCTTCTCGAGACACATCGCGACCTGCTCGCCTCGCTCCATGTCGGTCCCGCGGGGCGCAGACAGGGCAAGGAGATCGTCTCCGACACCGATGAGGAAGGGCACCTCGCCTATGGTCCGTATCTCTTCATGTTTCCCGGCCGCTACCGTGTGGAGTTCGAAATGGAACTGCCGGCCAGCGACGCGCCGGACACGGGCAAGCGCCTGTTCGGGTTCGCCAAACCGAAGCGCAGGGCCCGGACGGTGTCGACGGGCAACGTCGAAGTCGTTCTCGGCGACGAGATCCTGGACCATCAGGAGATCTCCGCGACACCGTCCGGCCCCCGTTCCTTTGCCGCCGAGTTTGCGATTTCCGATACGGATTCCGCCAACCGTCTGGAATTTCGGGTATTCTCCCGGGAAGGCCAGGCCATCCGACTCGTCGGCGCCCGAATGACCCGTATCGGCTCGAACCGTTCATCCGAGCGAAAGAAGACTTCCGCATGAGCTTGCCCTCCTGGACGTATGCGCCGCGCCTGTTGCCCATGTTCCGGGCTGGCGGCGCGTTGCACGACATGCGGTTCACGCTGCTCGACGTCGGCGCCAGCGGGGGGATCGACGATTTCTTCCGTCAGTTTGCCCCGCAACTCCGGGCTGTCGGCTTCGATCCGCTGGTATCCGAGGTTCGCCGCCTGAATGCGGAGGAGGAAGACGATGGCGTCACCTACGAGGATTACTGGGTCGGGTCGGGGCGCAGCGATAGCGATCCGGACTCCTCAACGGACGGAAACAGCTATTACGGTCTGTCCTCAGCTCAGCTTGCGCAGGCCTCTGTCGGCGAGAACTACGTACGGGAACACTTCAACAGCGGAGCAGACATCGTTCTTACTGAGAAGGAAACGAGTCTGGATCAATGGTGCGTGACGGCCAAGGTCGACAGCGTCGATATCGTTAAAGTGGATACGGATGGTCATGACCTGTACGTCATGCAGGGCATGGAGAACCTTCTCAACGGCGATCATTCCCCGCTTGCGATCGTGACAGAGGCTCAATTTCAGGAAAGAACAAGTGGAAAGAAGGACGTTTTTGGAGAAATCGACCGGTTCCTTCGGGATGCTAGCTACCGGTTAGTCGATATTGATGTTCACCGTAATTCGCGCAGCGATCTACCACAGCCATTCTGTCACGCCATCTTTGCCCAGACGACCAGAGGCGCGGTTGGATCGTGCGATGCGCTCTACATGCCGGATCCCGTTCTGGACGAGGCCGTTTTCGACGAGATATCGCGCACGAGGGGCGCCGAGGGGTTCGTCAAACTTCTCGTCCTCTACGACATGTTCGGACTGGAAGACATGGCCGCCGCGCTCTTGGTGAAGCTCCGCGAGAACGGGTTCTCCCATTCCGGCGTCGATATCACGGCTTCCCTGGACGCTCTCGTGCCGGAAAACCCGTACGGCGCGTCGTCCCATGCGGACTACATCGCGGCCTTCAAGGCGGATCCCCGCGCGCTCTTCCCTTCCGCCTTGCGGCGAATGGATGCCTCGGTTGAGACGTCCGCTCCGGCGCAGGACGCGGCGCCGGCGGAAGGTGATTGTCTGCCGGATCTGGCGCTCGGCGAAGGTGCGGCACGCTCCGGCGCCTGGATCCTGGTGGAGGCGGGCGAAAGCCGATATGCGATCTACGGTCCCTACCGGCCGCTCCGAAAGGGGTCCTACCGGGCGACGATCAGCATTCTGGAACTGGCTTCGAAAGGCCACAAGCCAGGGCAGCCGGCCACCGTCGAAATCGTGCTGGACGAACAGGTGATAGAGTCCCGGGCGGTTACCGCGAGCGCGTCCGATATCTCGATACCGTTCGGGAACGAGAAGATCGGCGCCCTGTGCCAGATCCGCGTCCTCGCCAATCGTGGTGCCGGCTTTATCGTCACGAGTGCCCGCGTGTCGGCGACCTAGAATCCGCGCGTACGACGGAGCGCCCGACAAGAAACAATGACCAGGAAAGCGACGCTCCATGAATGCTGAAAACGAGCTGCGCCCCATCTACACCCTCGTCCCGGGCGAAGAGCCGATCCGGTTGGTCGCGTATGTCCCGTCGATGCGCGACTATTATCCCAAATGCGAATTGCAGAGCAAACGGTGGTGTACGCGAAACATCGCAAAAGATTGGAATATCTTCGATGTCGGCGCGAATATCGGCTATTATGCGGCCTTGTTCGGACGCTGCGCCCCCGATGGAAAGGTCATCGCCTACGAGCCGTCTGACAATGCGGAGCTTGCACGCAAGAACCTCGCGGCAAACGGGATCGGGAACGTCGAGATCCGGGAAGTGGCCGTCGGCGAGACGGCCGGCAACCGTTCGGACGCGATCTTCAGCCTCTGGGGTGACGATCCCGAGGTAAGGGAATGGCCGTTCTCCACCGTCGACCAGCAGGTCCGGGAGCTGGGTTGGGATCGGCTCGATCTGCTCAAGATCGACGTGGACAGCTTCGACCTGGAGGTCCTGAAGGGAGCGGTCGAGACGCTTGACCGTCTGAACCCGTGGATAATGGTGGAACTCAACCACGCGCTCGCGAAGGGGCAGCAGGGCGTTGGCGAGGCGTTGGACTGGCTCGCCAGTCGCGGCTACGACAAGGCCCGGGTTCTCGATCGCGAGAACTACATATTGCGCCGGTCCGCGCTGGATGACCGCTCCCCCAAGCCGTCCATCTCCCTGCAGGCCGACCGCGAACCGGTCTATCTCGTCGGCGCGTTGCGGGCCTCGGATCTCGACGCGGGCACGATCGGTGAATGTCGCGTCGAAAACGGCTCCCTGTCGCCGGACGGGACCGACATGATCCAAGTGACGGGGGGGAGCTGGAACTACGCGGCATCCTGGCCGATCACCGCCACCACGGACGGCCCCGCAATTCTGGAAATGACGGTCGAGGTCGAGGGCGGCGACATCACCATCATGCCGGCGGACCACGCGAAGTCCGACAGGGTCGCGGACGAGCCGCAGGTGACGGCCGGATCGGCGACGACGCTGAGGATCGAAGTCGAGCGGGCGCAGGACCTCGGTCACGTGATCCTTCGGAAGGGTCCCAAGGTGCCGGATCAGTCCCGCGTGCGTGTGTCCGCGATGAGCTTCAAGCAGGCCATGGCCGAGGTCGATCGCGATCCCCCGCCCTCACATGACCCGGCTCTTTCGCAGATCGAGCTGGCCAGGATCGCCACCGGGCTCGATCCCGTTCCGGACGTTCCCGACGACATGCTGGATCTGGTCGACGCCCACGACCTTGCGGGGCGTCTTCACGTCCAGGGGGCGTTCAGGTCCCCGCTCGACATCGTCGACATCCCCCTTTCGCAGTTCCGGATGGAACAGCACGATTACCACATACTCGAACAGATCTATCGCACCGTCAGGCCCTCCAGGCATCTGGAGTTCGGGACGTGGGAAGGGTTCGGGGCGGCCCTGTGCGCCCGCAGTTGCGACGCGCGGATCTGGACGCTGAACCTGCCGGAGGGCGAACTGGACGATGCGGGCCGTCCCCTTTACGGAACCGGGTCCGGCGCATCCGATGCCGGCGCCGGGATCGGACGCATCTACCGCGAACAGGGCTTCGAGGAGCGCATCACGCAACTCCTGATGGACAGTCGGGACCTGGACGAGGCCTCCTTCGGTCCGGGGTTCTTCGACAGCGTGCTCATCGATGGCGGGCATACGCGGGAGCTCGTCGAAAGCGACACCGAAAAGGCATTGCGGCTCACACGGGCCGGAGGGCTGGTGATGTGGCACGATTTCTGCCCCGATCCGGCGACGATCCGGCGGCAGGAAGCCTGTCAGGGCGTCGCGAGCGCCGTCCTCGGCAATTGGGAACGCTGGCGGCCCGCCCTCTCCGACCTGTTCTGGGTGCGTCCGAGCTTCCTGCTCATCGGCATCCGCGCGCAGACCGGCTTTGACTAGGATGGCCGCGTCACCGAGCAAGCTGTCGCCCGAAACGTTCGCGTCGCTCTACATGCAGGGTTTCTGCCGCGTGGCGGTCGCGACCCATCGCGTCCATCCGGCCGAACCTCCCCGCAACGCCGAGGAGATCCTGTCGCTGATGGAGCGCGCCGCGGCGGAGGGGGTCGGCGTCATCCTCTTTCCCGAATTGTGCCTGTCGGCCTATGCAATCGACGACCTTCTGCTGCAGACGGCGCTGCTCGATGCGGTCGAGGATTCCCTCGCCGACCTTGCGCGCCGCTCTGCGGATCTGCATCTGATCGCCTTCGTGGGAGCGCCGCTCCGCTGGAACGGCCGCCTCTTCAACTGCGCCGTCGCCCTGCATCGCGGCAAGGTGCTGGGCGTCGTTCCCAAGACCTATCTTCCGAACTATCGCGAATTCTACGAGGCGAGACATTTCACCCGCGGAGCGGCCGTCCCGAAGGGCGCGACCATCCGGATCGGGGCGGCGGAGGTTCCATTCGGCACCGACATCCTGTTCGAGGCGGAGGATGTCGACGGTCTGTGCATCGGGGTCGAGGTCTGCGAGGACGTATGGGTCCCCATCCCTCCATCCACCAAGGCGGCGATGGCGGGTGCGACGGTCATTCTGAACCTGTCGGCATCGAACGCCGTCATCGGCAAGGCCGATTTCCGGCACGCGCTTTGCCGCGTGCAATCCGCCCAATGCCACGCGGCCTATCTCTATTCCGCGGCCGGTTACGGCGAAAGCACGACCGACCTCGCCTGGGACGGCCATGCGATGATCTACGAGACGGGCACCTTCATGATCGAGGCGGAGCGGTTCTCGACCAAGGCCGAACTCATCTCCGCCGATATCGACCTCGAAAAGATCGTATCCGAGCGCACGACCCACGGATCCTTCGCGGATTGCGCCATCGACCACGGATCGTTCCTGTCGCACCGCAAGGTGCGCTTCCGCCTCGACCCCTCGCACGGGGATCTCGGATTGCGCCGCCGGATTCCACGCTACCCGTTCGTCCCGGCCGACCGGGAGAGCCGCGACCTGCTCTGCCGGGAGGCTTTCGAAATCCAGAGCCAGGGTTTGGCGCGCAGGCTCGACGCGGCAGGCCTGAAGCGCATCGTCATTGGCGTCTCCGGCGGCCTGGACTCGTGTCACTCCCTGCTCGTGGCCTGCCATGCCTTCGACCGCATGGGTCTTCCGCGCACCGAAATCCTGGCATACACGATGCCTGCCTATGCCACGTCCGACGCGACGAAATCGCAGGCCTGGGACCTGATGTGCGGATTGGGCATTACCGCCTCCGAGATCGACATCACGCCGGCATGCGACCAGATGCTGAAGGATATCGACCATCCCGTCTCGCGGGGCGAAACCGTCTATGACGTCAGTTTCGAGAACGTGCAGGCAGGGGCGCGAACCTCGCTTCTGTTCCGGCTGGCAAATCAGAACGACGCGCTCGTCCTCGGCACCGGAGATCTTTCGGAGCTCGCGCTCGGCTGGTGCACCTATGGCGTCGGCGACCACATGAGCCATTACAACGTCAACGCGTCCGTGCCCAAGACCCTGATCCAGCATCTCATCGGCTGGGTTGCGCGAGCCGGACTTCACAGCGCCGAAACGTCGCGAACCCTGCTTGGCATCCTCGAGACCGAGATCAGTCCCGAACTGGTCCCCGGAGGGAATGCCGACCGGCCGTCGCAGCTGACCGAGGAAACTGTCGGACCCTATGCGCTTCAGGATTTCAATGTCTTCCACGTGACCCGCTACGCCATGCGCCCGTCGAAGATCGCCTTCCTCGCATGGCATGCCTGGCGGGATCGCCTCGCCGGGGACTGGCCCGATACCGTCGTCGACACCAAGCGGGTGGAGTATGATCTGGCCACGATCCGCCATTGGCTTCGGGCGTTCCTCTGGCGGTTCTTCCAGACCAGCCAGTTCAAGCGCAGCGCCATGCCGAACGGTCCGAAGATCAGTTCCGGCGGGTCGCTGTCGCCGCGTGGCGACTGGCGGGCCCCGTCGGATTCGCACGCGGATACCTGGGTGGCGGAACTCGATCGCGTGCTTCCGCCCGAACGCTTCGATCCGCCGCCGAACGGCGACTGAGCTTCTGTTCCTGAACCCACGTCTCGCCCTTCCGGCAGGGAAATGGAGAATCTTCCATGCGAAAGGCCTTCATAACCGGGGTTACGGGCCAGGACGGGGCCTATCTGGCCCGCCGCCTTCTGCAGGAGGGCTACGACGTCCATGGCGGCGTCCGTCACCTGCCGCCCGACGCGCCCACGAACCTGGAGACGCTCGGCATCGCATCGGATGTCCGCCTGCACAGGTTCGACCTGAACGATCTGACCGGCATCCGTGCCGTCCTGAAAGAGATCGCGGCGGACGAAGTCTACAATCTCGCGGCGCAATCGTCGGTCGCCGCCTCCTGGGATGATCCGATCTCCGCCGGGCGGGCGAACGGACTGAGCGTGACCGCGATCCTCGAGGGGTTGAGGGGCACCGGGGCCCGGTTCTGCCAGGCCTCCACCGCCGACATGTTCGGCGACGTATCGGGGCCCTGCAACGAGGCAACGCCGGTTCGGCCGCTCTCACCTTACGGAGCCGCGAAGGCCCATGCGCATCATATGGTCAACGGCTATCGGCGCGCCTATGACATGCATTGCTCGAGCGCCATTCTCTTCAATCACGAATCCCCTCTCCGCCCGACGACCTTCGTCACCCGCAAGATCAGCCACGGACTGGCCAGCATCGCCCGCGGCGCGACGGAGGTCCTGACGCTCGGAAACGTGGAGGCGAAGCGGGACTGGGGTTTCGCAGGTGATTATGCCGACGGGATGCGGCTGACATTGCGGCAGGAGGGTCCCGACGACTACGTCTTCGCCAGCGGTACGGCGACCTCCATCCGGGAATTTGCGGATCTGGTGGCGGAGGCATTGGACCTGCCGCTCGAATGGGACGGAACCGGCATCCGGACGCGCGCGCTCGACCGTCGGACCGGACGGACCATCGTTCAGGTGTCGGAACGGTTCTACCGACCCGTTGAAGCCGCGGTCCTGGTCGGTGACGCGACCTTCGCGCATGCGAAACTGGGATGGCGGCCCAGTCTGACGGTGGCCGATGTCGCCACGATGATGGCGCGGGCGGATTACGACGCGCTGGACCCTGGTTGACCTCCGCCCCCGGATCCCGTGCGGGGTTGCGACCCCGACCGAGGCTTCTATGGTCCCCGTCAGAGACACATGCCATCTGACCTACACGCAGGACGAAGGGGTCGAAATGCTGGTCTGGGCCACATGTACCTCCACGAAGAATCTCCGGCTTCGCTTCGGTGAGGGCCTCGATTTCGACCCGGTCATGGATGGCTGGCTTGCCGGAACGATCGCCGAACTCCTGGAGATGCACGATCTCGGCCTCGCGAGGATCGTCGAGGTCTCGGCCCCGAGTGCGCGCCTTCGCGCCCATTTCGACGATTTCATCGATACCGGGCCGGATCGGACCGGCACCGCGACGCTCTATCTCGAAGGCGATATCGGGAAAGCGTTGCAGAACGCCGACACGGAAAACCCGTTTCCCCTGCTGCAAAGCATATCGAACGGATATTCCGACCTGACGCCGGGCCATGTCGTCCTTGCGAGCGGCTTTTACGACTATTCCGCCGGCATCGACCTGATGACCAGTCTGCTGGAACCCGCCGCGATCCTCCAGAACCTGTGCCAGCGGGGCGCCTCGTCTCTCGCAGGGGATCCGATGGGGGCGCCGAAGATGACGATCTACTTCGACCCCGACACGCTCTTCGTCAACGAAGCGGCCATCATAGACCTCGCCGGGAGCCAGCGTCGGATGGTGCGCTTCCTCCTTGCCGCACGGAGAGACTGAACCGATGTTCGATTGGGCCAAGGGATCAACACTGAATTCGCTGTCCGCACGGAACGCCTACGCGGGAAGCACGCACGAATGGCAGGCGGCGAACAACGAATGGCTGAAGAACTGGAGCCTACCCTGGATCGTCCTCGCCATCGATTATCACGATGGTTTGGAGATCCTCGATGTCGGCAGCGGTCATCCGATACTGGCCCAGCATCTCCACAACACGTTCGGATCGACGGTAAGCGCCTTGGACGTTCCGCCGGGCGAAAATTACAGCGAGCGCGACGCTTGGGGCTTCTCGAACGAACTGAAACAGAAATACCCCGATGTCACCATGCATTTCGGCCTCGCCGGTGACGACATTCTTCCGGCCGAGAGCTTCGACGTCATCATCTGCAATTCCGTGATCGAACATACGTTCGACCGAAAGTCCGCGGCGTCTCCGGAAAACCCGTTGGGTCATATTTCGGCGATCCGGGACATGTGTCGCATGCTGCGTCCCGGCGGGTTCCTGATCCAGAACTGGGATATCTATCTCGATGGAATTCCGCACCATGCCGGCTGGGACTACATGGCCGATATCTGGCTGATGCAACAATGCGGGATGCATCTGGTCGATCCCGACCAGATCGTTCGCTCACCGCAATACATCCTGAACGACACCGATACGCTCTTTTTCTCGCCCCGCGCGGTCGGCGCGTTCGCGACGACGCGCTGGCCCCGCGGCGTCTGCATCAACACCATGTGGATCAAGCCGGGGGCCGCCCCGAGGGCGCGGGCGGCTCTCCGACCCGGCCGCGAGGGCTTCGTCGACGTCACGCCACAGGCCGGATCCGACGACCCGACCACCGACCGGATCGATACCCGGTTCAGGAACTACATCGGCAAGGTGGGGCGCGCGTTCGGACATGCGGGTGCAGGCTAGCCGCAAGATATCGCCGGATCCCGGAATGGCCCTGTCGGGAACTGGTCCCTCCCGCTTCCGCAAATCATCCGAACTCCATCGGACACCATCGCGCACGTCCCGTCCGGCCTTCGATGGGTGAGCCGGGCCCGAGGACGGGAGCATCGCCCCGGCGGACCGCTTCTTCGGCCTGGCGGTCCCGCCCAGACCGAAGCCGTCCATGACCATGCCGGCTGTCCGGCCGGAACGAAGGCGATCCGGTCAGCAGAAGCGACGGGCGGCCTGATCCACGCCAGAACCTGTCCGGAAAACGGAGGGCAGCCCGGCCACGTTCCCTCCCTGCAAGTCCGCCTACGCGGACAGCCGCCCTTGAGAGGGTAGGACCGAGGCGCTACCCGGAAGGGGATTCGATTAGGAGGTGCCCTTTCCCATGATCCATCCGGTCATTCTGTGCGGCGGCTCGGGCACGCGTCTCTGGCCCCTGTCGCGCAAGGCGTATCCCAAACAGTTCGTGGACATCCTCGGAACCGGCAGCCTGTTCTCCTCCTGCGCCCGGATGCTGTCGGGCGAGGGCACCGCCCCGCCCGTCGTGGTCACCGCCTCGGATTTTCGCTTCATCGTCACCGAGCAGCTGATGGCCGAGGGGATCGAGCCCGGTCCCATCCTGATCGAACCCGAGGCGCGCAACACCGCCCCCGCCATCCTGGTCGCCGCCCTGGCCGTAGCCAAAACCGATCCGGACGCGGTGCTGCTGGTGGCGCCCTCCGACCACGCCATCTCGGATCCGGACGCCTTCCGCGCCTGTCTGCGGACGGCCCGACCCGTGGCCGAGGCGGGCAAGATCGTCACCTTCGGCATCACCCCGACCCATGCCGAGACGGGCTACGGCTGGCTGGAACTGGGCGAGGAGACCGTGGAGGAGGCCCGCGCGCTGCGTCGTTTTATCGAAAAACCCGAACAGGGGCGCGCCGAGGAGATGTTCGCCGAAGGCGGCTATCTGTGGAACGCGGGCATCTTCATGTTCCGCGCCGCCACCATCATCGAGGCCTTCGAGGCCCATGCCCCGGACATGATGGCCCCCGTACGCGCCGCCCTCGACGAGGCCCGGGAGGATCTCGGATTTCTGCGCCTCGCGCCGGAGCCCTGGTCCGGAGTGCAGGCGAAATCGATCGACTACGCGGTGATGGAGCGGGCCTCGGACCTCTACGTGCAGCCCTACAGTTCCGGCTGGAGCGATCTGGGCGGCTGGAACTCGATCTACCGCGCCATGGAATGCGATGCGGACGGGGTGGCGACCTCGGGGGCGGTGACGGCGATCGAGTGCCGCGACTCCCTCTTGCGCTCGGAGGTGGAGGGGCTGGAACTCGTGGGCATCGGGTTGGAGAACATGGTCGCTGTGGCGATGCATGACGCGGTGCTGGTGGCCGATCGCGACCGTGCCCAGGACGTCAAGCTGGCGGTGGAGCGCCTGCGCGGCCGGGGCGTCAAGCAGGCCGAGACCTTCGCCTACGACCATCGCCCCTGGGGCCATTTCGAGACGCTGGCCCTCGACGACCGCTTCCAGGTGAAGCGCATCGTGGTCCATCCCGGGGCCGCGCTGTCGCTCCAAAGTCACGTGCACCGCTCCGAGCACTGGATCGTGGTGTCCGGCACCGCGCGCGTGACCGTCGGGGAGAACGTCACCCTGCTCTCGGAGAACGAGTCGATCTACATCCCGCTCGGCGCCAAGCATCGCATGGAGAATCCCGGCAAGGTGCCCATGGTCCTGATCGAGGTGCAGACCGGATCCTATCTCGGCGAGGACGACATCGTCCGCTACGACGACGTCTATTCCCGCGGACAGGGCGCCAAGGGCTGACGCCGTGCCGGGCCCCGTCGTCTTCGACCTGACCGAGGTGCTGCTGGCCTCGACCGGCAAGCTGCGCTGGTACGGCATCGTGCGCACCGTGGCCGAGATCGGGGCGCACCTGGCGCGCCTCGACCAAGCGGCGCGGTTCTGCGTCTTCTCCGCCGGACACGGACGGTTCTTCGAGGTCACGCCCCGCCGGGGCGCGGACGGGGAGGTGACCTTCGACGTCCCGGAAGGCGTGCGCCAGCTGCGCATCCGCTCGGTCTTCCCCGAGCGCCGCTTGTTGCGCGATGCCGCGGCGGCGGGCGGACGGGCGCTGGCCAATGCGCTCAACCGCCGCGCCTGGGCGCGGGCCGGGGTGGACCTGCCCGAGATCGCGCTCGAGGGCTGCACCTACGTGACCTGCAGCCGCCCCAAGCTGATCGTCGAGGAAATGGTCGCGATCACGCGTCGGGGCTGGACCGTCGAGCTGGTGCCGATGCTCTACGACCTGATCCCGCTGCACGACCATTTTGAACATCTTGGCCAGTCCTTTTCCACAAACTTCATCGCCGACAATATCCACATTCTGGACCGTGCCGACCGGGTGCTGACGATCTCGCATTTCACCAAAGACGAGCTGCTGCGCTTTGTGAGTATGGGCCACCTGCCCGCGATCCCGCCCGCGCGCATCCACCCGATCCCCCTGGTCCACGAATGCCCCGAGGGGACCGAACCGCCCGGCCCCCCGCCGCCCGCCGAACCCTACCTGCTGGCCGTGGGCTCAATGCTTGGACGCAAGAACCTGGAGGCGGCCTTCGATGCGCTCGCCCTGCTGAAGGCCCGCGGCGGGCCGGTCCCGCGCCTGGTCGTCGCCGGTGCGCGGCGCCTGCGCACCGAGAAACATCTGGCCACCGAGGCGCGCGCCGATATCCGCGACCTGGTCACGTTCCGCCATGCGCCCTCGCAGACCGACCTGGTGGCGCTCTATCGCGGGGCCGTCGCCACGGTGGTGCCGAGCCGGATGGAGGGCTGGGGGCTGCCCGCGGGCGAGTCGCTGTGGCTGGGCACGCCTGCGATCTGCGCCACGGCCCCGGCCCTGCGCGAGGTGGCGGGGGAGCTGGGGCTCTACTTCGATCCCGACAGCGCGGACGCGCTGGCCGACCATGTCGCGCGGCTGATGACGGACAATGCCTTCGCCGGGGACCTGCGCGCGCGCATCGCCGCCGCCCGTCCGATCCTGCGCGGCTGGGCCGACGTGGCCCGGGACGTGATTCGTGCCCTCGAGGCGCCCGGAGCCTGACACGGCTTCATCTCCGGGTCCGGGACACTCCGGATCCGAATGGCCGGGGATGGCCGGGTCATGCGGGCGGCAGAGGAACTGCCTGCCGAGGACCGGCACCGGGGCGTCGGCGTCATCGACGCCTCCGGCGCGCGGAACGGCAAGCGGTATGGCGCGCGCTGGCCATCGTTGCTAGCACCCGGGTGGATGGCGGATCCCTTCCGCACCGCGCGGCCCTATCCACCGGAGCGGCGGCCAGTGAGAACGAAGGCGAGGCCGGCCCCGCGGCCGAGACCGAGGAATACCGGCGAAGATGACCCAAGCCCGTCCCGACAAAGAGGCCATGTCCGCGGCCTGCGGCCGTTCCGCCGCCGGCATCCGGTCGACGAAAGCGGCCGAAGCTCTTCACCCCTGCGGACCGCGACAACATCCGCTGGTTCTGGAACACGTATCTGAAAGAGAAGACCCCGTGGCTCATCGTGGTCTTCGCGATGATCATCGCGCAGGGCTTCGTCTATCAGCAATTCCTCGCCCTGACTGAGAGCGGCCTGCGCGTCATCTTCGAGAGTGGCAGCATGTCCGAGCTGATCCGGGTCTGCCTGACCGTGTTCGGCGTCTTCGCGTTCCGCGGACTCATGTCCTACACGATCCCGCGCATATCGGTCTGGATCGCGTCCGACGCGGTGCAGAAGATGCGCAATGACCTGATCGACTACATGATCGTGCTCGACCTGTCCTATTTCGAGCGGACCTCGCCCGGCGACATGATCCTGCGCCTTGTGCAGCAGGCCGAGGGCCTGAGCCAGTTCGTCGGGCAGGGCACGGTCAAGGCGCTCCGCGATGCGGCGACGGTAATCATCATCTCGGGCTATCTCCTCTACAAGCAGCCCATTCTCTTTCTGACCGCGGCGACCGTCCTGCCGATGATCTTCATCGTGATGCAGTCGGTCTCGCATCGGATCAAGCTCATCCAGGCGAGCGCGCAGAACGCCATGGGCGGCTACATGGACGGGATCGAGGAAGTCGTGAACGGCATGCGCACCGTCAAGATCTCGGGCCAGGAACAGGTGGAGCAGGACCGCCTCGTCCGCTCGACCACCGAGATCAAGGATCGCTGTCGATCAAGCTCCAGGCCGCGCAGGCCATGGTCCTGCCCTATATCGATCTGGCCTCGGCCTTCGTCTACATGCTGGTGATCGGCGGCGGCGGATACATGGTGCTGAGCCCCGATTTCGACGTCGACGGTGCCGGGATCATCGCCTTCCTGATCGGCCTCGTCCTCGTCTTCGATCCGGGTCGCCGGGTGTCGCAGTTCTTCATCTCGCTCCAGGCCAGCCTGATCCTGCTCGCGGGCATCCGGAGCCTCTACGACGAGAAACCCACGATCTTCGACGCACCGGGCGCGACCGACGATTTCGATCCGAAGGGCGATCTGGTCCTGAAGGACGTGATCTTCGGCTATTCGGCGAAGCAGCCGCTGTTCCGGGGCGTGGACATGACGTTCCGGGGGGGCGAGGTCTCGGCCATCGTGGGCCCGACGGGGTCCGGCAAGACCACCATCCTCAGCCTTCTCACCCGGCTCTACGAGATCGACGGCGGCGACATCCTGATCGGCGGAACCTCCGTGCGCGACATCCGCATCAAGGCGCTGCGCAGCGCGTTCTCGGTCGTGGCGCAGGACATCGTCATCTTCAACAGCTCGATCTACAACAACATCCGCTATGTCCGCCCCGACGCCACGGAGGAGGAGGTCTGGGCCGCCGCCGAGGCCGCCGAGATCGCCGACCTGATCCGCGGAGCGGGGAGATGCCGCCGTCGGCCCGAAGGGCGCGCAGCTCTCGGGCGGCCAGAAGCAGCGCATCGCCATCGCCCGCGCCTTTCTGCGCCCGGCGCCGATCGTCCTTCTGGACGAGGCGACCAGCGCGCTGGACCAGAAGACCGAAGGCAAGGTCCGGATCGCGCTGAAGCGGCTGTCCGAAGCCAAGACGACGATCGCCGTCTCCCATCGCCTGTCCTCGGTGATCGAGGCCGACCGCATCTTCGTCCTCGAGGCGGGAGCCATCGCCGAAGAGGGCACCCATCGCGAATTGCTCGCCCAGAATGGCCTCTATGCCAACCTCTTCACCGCGCAGAAGAAAGCCTACGACGACTAGATGCAGGGGGCCGTCATGGGGATCGGGCGTCCATCCTTGCGGGCCCGGGAGGAACGTCGGTTCTCCGCCCACCGAGGCCCACCGCTCCCGACAGGACCGGGATCCACCCCCCGCCCTCAGGCCGCCGCCGCCCGCCGGTCCAGCAGCAGGGCCACGATCCATCCGGCCACGAAGCCGCCCAGATGCGTCTCCCAGGCGAGCTGTCCGTCCAGGGCCAGCCACATCACCACGTTCAGCGCCAGCAGCAGCAGGGCGATCCGGATCACCGGCCAGAGCCGTTCGCGCAGGGCCCGGCGATCGGCCCATTCCCAGGCCAGCACCGCGCCCGCCAGTCCGAACAGCGCCCCCGACGCGCCCACCATCGGGCGCAGCGTCCCCGCCAGAGTCGCGAAGGCCACGGCCCCGCCCAGCATCGAGACGACATAGATCACCGCGAAGCCCCCCTGCCCCACCCGGCCCACAACCGCCCGGCCGAGCGACCACAGCGTCACCATGTTCATCGCCAGATGCCCCGGCCCGCCATGCAGGAGCCCGTAGGTCAGGAACATCGCCACCGGCTGTCCGGGATAGTTCGGAAGCCAGCCGCGCAGCAGCCCCGGCCAGAACCCCCCGAAATCGTAGGCCAGGGCCCTCAGGCGCAGGGCATCCGCCCCCAGAAGGCCACGATCCGACACCGACAGGGTCAACTCGATGAGCGTGCAGGCCGCGATCAGGCCCCAGAGCGCGGCCGGAGTCCGGACCGGCGCGGCGTCGGCTCCGTCCTCAGGGTCGGAATTCAAAGCTGCGGCTGAGGTTCAGCGACACGATGTTGCTGCTGTCGTCGCGGGTGCCGTCGGTATAGTCGATCCGGTGACGCACGCCCGCCGTCAGGCCCCAGTCCCGGGTCAGCTCGTGGGTCAGACCCAGACCGATCTCGACGAGGGTGGTGTCCACCTCGGTTCCCGACAGCGCGTCGATCGCCGCCACCCGCCCCGTCACCGAGACGGTCGACCGCCGCCACGCCGCCAGCCGCAGGGCCGCCTCGCCCCGGGTCCGCACGATCTCGCTGCCGTCATCGGTGACGTCGCCCTCCTGGGACAGCGACGCGTCGAACGTGCCCCGGCGCAACGGCTGGCCGTAGCTCAACTGCACGAGCGGACGGCTCTTGCCGTCCTCGAAGGCGGTGAAGCCCGCGCCGACCTGGAGGCTGGCGCCGTTGGACAGCTCCAGCCCGCGCTCCAGCAGGACCGTGTCGCGATATCCGGTCTCCCCGAAGGTGCGGACGGCGGAGAGGCCCACGAAGCCGTTGCGCAGCGCGCGCTCCACCGAGAGGGCGAAGTCGAGCCCCGATTCCCTGTCCTCGACGCGGGGACCGCCCGGCACCGGTGTCTGGGTGGTCACGACCCGGGACTGGCCCAGCTGCGCGCCCAGCGTCCAGACCCGGTCGAGCTGCAGGTCGGCGCCCAGGGCCAGGCGCGAGCGTTCCCGCTCGGTGCGCTCGGCATCGTCCTCCTCGCTCTCGAACCGGCTTCCGATCACGCTGAGGCGGAAGGTGCGCGTCAGGTCGAAGCGCAGGGTCGAGGCGATGCTGCGCGAGCGCCGGTCCGTCAGGTCGGGATCGGTCGTGCCGGTATAGGACCGGTCGCGCAGCTCGACCTCCGTCTCGGTGCCGAACCGGGCCGTGCGCCCGGTCTCCAGCCCGAAGCGCAGGGTCGTGTCCGTGCGACTGCCGGTATCGCTGACGAGATCGGCCCCCTCGAACTCGCCGATCGGGAAGGTGCTGTCGATATCGCGCACCGAATAGAGCAGGTCGGTGCTGAAGGCGACATCCCTGGTCTCGTAGCCGTAGGACAGGGCGGCATCGGGACGGAAGGGATCGGCCGCGGCCGGATTCGACAGGTCGAACAGGCCCGTCGTCGTCGCGGCGAACCGCTGGGCGCGGGTCGCGGCGCTCAGGCCGAAGGAGAGCTGCGTGTTCAAAGCGGTCTCGGACGGGCCGGAGCCGCCATCCTCGAAGGAGAGACCGCTGGAGACGCCCACCGTGACCAGCGGGCGGCCCGCCCCGGCCTCCTGGGCCAGGATGATGCCGGAGGGGATGGCGGCGAACGCGACGCCCATGGCCGCGACCCCGCCCGCGATCCGGGCCAGTCCGGTCGGGATGGCCTTCGGTCTGTGTGTCATGGCCCTGCTGCCCCTCATCCTGCCGGTCTCCACCGGTCTTCGCCGGGTTGCTCGAGCCGTCCTGCGTCGTCTCCGCCTATTCGAAGAGGCGGCGCTCGGGCACCACGATCACGTCGCCATCGGCCAGCGCGAAGTCGTTGGACAGGGCGGCGCCATCGGAAATGGCCCGGTAGTTGATCTTCACGACCTGGTTGCGGCCGGTCCGGGGATCGGTGCGGCGCAGCTGGATGCGGCGCAGCGCGGCGAAGTTGGTGAAGCCGCCGCTCTGGGACAGGGCCTGCAGGATGGTGGTGCCGGGCGACACCTCGCGCAGGCCGGGCGTCGTCACCTCGCCCAGGAAGTAGATGTCGATGGTGGGGGCGACGGCCGGGGTGCGACGGCCCGCGCGGCACCGTCGGCCGCAACTGCCGCACGGTGACGAAGACGTTGGGCGGGTTGGCGAAGTTCGAGGCGATGCCGCTCACGAGGTCGCCCTGGATATCGGCGGTGGTGCGGCCGCTGGCCTGCACGGAGCCGGCGAAGGGAAAGTTGAAGCTGCCGTCGGGCAGGACCAGGACCTCGCGGTTGAGCGAGCTGTCCTCGAGCACCTCGATGGCGAGAACGTCGCCCGGATTGAGACGATAGCCGCCCTGAGCCTGGGCCGTGCCGGGCAGGAACTGCACCGCGAGGAGGGCCGCGAGGGCCAGGAAGATCATCCGCATCTGTCGGTCCCGATGTTGCTTTTCCCCGGTTTATGGCCGCCCCGCGCCGCATCCCGCAAGGGCCGGGGGGCCGGGCCGGTCGGTATCTCGCCCTCCCGTGGCCCATAGGTGACAGAAAGATACGGGCATTTGCAGGCATCCGCCCCCCGCCCGCGTCCCGGCGACGGGCAGGACGGCCTCGTCTTCGGATCGGCGGGTTGCCGCCCGGAGGCGTCCCGCATAGCGTCCCGCCCGATCCCCGCCCCAGCCGCGAGCCCCGACATGACCCTTGGCGTCATCCTCGTCACCTACAAGACCGGCGACATCGTCCTCGACAGTCTCGATGCGCTCCTGGCGGCCCGCGATCACCCCGGGTGCCCCGAGATGCGGGTGATCGTGGTCGACAACGCCTCGCCCGACGGCACGCTGGACCGGTTGCGGGGCTGGGCCGCGCGCCGGTCGCAGGGCGGGGCCGGGCCGGTGCGGATCGACGCCTTCGACCTGGCCGGGGATGGGCACCCGACCGCGGTGGCGCCGCTGTCGGAGGGGGCCGTGAGCTTCCTCCAGGCGGGCACGAATGACGGCTTCGCGGCCGGAATCAACCACGGCCTGCGGACCTTTCTGCCGATGGAGGAGGAGGTGGACTGGTTCTGGCTGCTGAATTCCGACGCCATGGTCGAGCCGCAGACCCCCGCCGCCATGGTCCGTGCCGCCCGCGCGGCCGAGGCCGAGCACGGCGCGGTGGGCGCGGTGGGCGGACGCATCTTCCTCACCGATCCGCCGCTGACGATCCAGTCCGATGGCGGGCGCATCGACTTCCGCACTGGGCGGCTGCTGCCGGCCAATCTCGGGCGGGCGGGCCGCGACGTAGCGGGTCCCGCCCCGGGGGAGCTGGAATTCATCACCGGCGGGCACATGATGGTCAGCCGGGCCTTCGTGGCCAAGGCGGGCCTGATGCCCGAGCATTACTTCCTCTATTACGAGGAGGTCGAATGGGTGCTGGGCCGCGGCGACCTGCCGCTGGTCTGGGCCGAGGATGCGGTGGTGCACCACGAGAACGGCTCGTCCATCGGGTCGCAGCGGCTGAACGCGGCGCCTTCGCCGCTGGCGGCCTACTGGATGTTCCGGAACCGGCTGAAATTCGTCTCGCGCCACAACCGAAGCGCCCTGCCGGTGAGCTGGGCCTATTCGCTGGGCAAGGTGGCGCAGTTCGTGCTGCGCGGCCATTTCGCCGCGGCCGGGGGCGCGCTGCGGGGCATGGCGGGCTTCGTCACCAAGGGGCCGGGTCTGGGCCGGTAGGATCGCGGCCCCGCGTCCCGACTTCGAACAGGGTGGGGATGGCGGCGGTCCGGACCTCATCCACCCCGCCACCGCCATCGCCTCCATTGGACCCGGCCCGGGCCGCAATGTCGCCGGAATGGTCGTCGGGCCCGCGGCCCTCCCCTGCCGCGGACCCGGTCACGCCGCCGCGTCGCCCGTGGCGGGGGACGGCGTGTCTGCGGGGGCGGGGCGGACGCCCTCGTTCGTCAGCTTGCCCCAGTCGGTCGTCTCGATCCCCTTGCGGATCACCCGGGCGGGATTGCCCGCGACGATCGTATGGGGCGCCACATCCTTGGTGACGATCGCACCGGCCGCGACGATCGAATGATCGCCCACATTGATGCCCGGCATGATCAGGCTGCGCGCGCCGATCTGACAATATTTGCCGATATTGGTGTGGGTGTGCTTGCCGACGATGTGGTCATGGGTCAGCACGACCGCCCCGAACGAGATCGCCGTCCCCTCGCCCACATGGATCCCCTGGGGATAGGTCCGGTCGAGCTTGGCCTGGAGCGAAATGAGCGTGTAGGGATGGATGTCCATACCCCAGACCCGCGTCAGATACAGCCGCTGCACCAGCAGGAACACGTCCCGCAACCGTGTCCGGCAGGTGGCGACGAAACCGTACCTGCCCGCCGCCTCGAAGAAGGTATCCGACATCCGGCCGGTATATCTGTAACTCATCACACCACGCTCCGCACTTGTTAACCAGTTGAACACATAAAGAATCACGGGCTTCACGCGAAACCCTTAACACTTGTTAAGGATTGCGGGGGTTTTCGTCCAGCCGGTTCGCGGCGCTCGGGTTAACGACACCCGCGCATCTTCCCGGGATGGGATTCCGGACCCCGATCCCGCCGAGATGGACACGGGGGCCGGTACGGGTATGCTTCCGGGCGAAACGAATACGCCGTCATGCCATCCGGGACGGGGCGGTTTTTAGCCCGTTCCGGGAAACCATCCGGCATCCGGCTTGTTTCTCCGGGGACGGGCCGCCTCTTTCGGCCCGAGACCGGCATACGGGACCGCCGGACCCCCGCGCGACGATATCCGGCTCCGGCCCGCCGCAGATGAGGGCCGGGCGAGACCAGGGCCGCGAAGCCGATCCCGAACAGGACATTTCGACCGATGGAAACGCTTCAGACCACCCGGACCGACCCCCCCCTCAAGAAGGCGCCGCGCCGGGGCCTCAACCGGCTGGGGGGCCTGCGCCGCCGGATCCTCGGGCTGCGGGCGGCCTGGCTGCGGCGGGTCTGGGGCATGGATATCCACCCCACCGCGCAGCTGTCGCTGTCGTGCAAGCTCGACCGCACCTTTCCGCCCGGCGTCCATATCGGTGCCCATACCCTCGTGGCCTTCGAGGCGCGGATCCTGACCCACGACATGACCCGCGGCCTCTACCTGCATACCCGGGTGGGCCGGAACTGCTTCATCGGCGGCGGCAGCCTGATCATGCCGGGGGTGGAGATCGGCGACAATTGCGTGGTCGGCGCGGGCTCGGTCGTGACGAAGTCGGTCCCGCCGCGCAGCCTCCTGGCGGGCAATCCGGCGCGGATCCTGCGCGAGGATATCGAGGTCGGCCCCTTCGGGCGCTTCCTCACCGCCGACGCCACCGAAAGCGCGCTGGCGGAGGCGGGGCTGGCCTGACCGGGCCGGTCACAGGGATCCGATGCGCCTGTCCTCCCTCCTCCCCGGGCGCCCCTTCCCCGCGCCCGCCCCCGCCGCCCCGTTCCGCGCCATCGGCGACATCCACGGGCGCGCGGATCTTCTGGCGCGGGCGCTGGACCGGCCGGGTCCGCCCGCGATCTGCCTCGGCGACATGGTCGATCGCGGCCCCGACAGCGCGAGCGTGCTGCGGATGCTGGCGGCGCGGCCCGACATCCCCTGCCTCATGGGCAATCACGAGGAGATGCTGCTGGCCTTTCTCGACGATCCGGACCGGGGCGCGCGCTGGCTGCGCCATGGCGGGGCCGGGACGCTGGAGAGCTTCGGGCTGGAGGCCCCCGGCCCCGACGCGCCGCCCGGAGCGGTCGCGGCGGCCGCTCGCGCACTGGCGGCCGCGATGGGTCCCGACCTGATCGCCTGGCTCGCCGCCCTGCCCTCGCTCTGGCGGTCGGGCAATGTCGCGGTCGTCCACGCGGCGGCCGATCCCGCCCGGCCGATCCCCGACCAGCGGATAGAGGTGCTCCGGTGGGGCCACCGGGATTTCGGACGGCGGCGGCGGCGCGACGGCGTCTGGGTGGTGCATGGCCACGTCGTGGTGGAGCGGCCCGTCTGCCGGGACGGCGTGGTCTCCATCGATACCGGCGCCTGGGCCACGGGACGGCTGACGATGGCGCATGTGGCGGCGGGGGGCATCCGGTTCGAGGAGGCCTGAGATCCGAGCAAACGGCAGGTCCGGGGGTGCCCGCAGACCGCATGTTGATACGGGGCGGCATTCCGGGCATGGTCCCCGCGATCGGCTTCCTAAAAAAACGATATTTTCATGACGTCCGCCCCGGCCGAGTTCCACGTTCTGCAACCCATGGGATTCGACGGGGCCGGACCCAGTCAGACCTGTCTCAACATCTGCGAAGCGGCGGGACGGCAGGGCAGTCGCGTGCGGCTTTACGGCACCCGGCGCGCCCGGGCGGTGCAGCCCCGGCACTGCACGCTGGTGACGCCCTACGGCAACGCGCTGGCCCGCCTGCCCTACCGCTATTCCGTGCCGGTCCTGACCCGGGCCATCGAGCGGTGCATCCTGCGGGACGTGCCGGACGGGGCGACGGTCTATGTCTGGCCCGCCCTGCGCGCGGAGATCGCCGAGACGCTGCACGCCCGGGGCTGCCGCATCGCGGTGGAGCTGATCAACATCCTGACCCTGCGCGAGAAGGAGATCCTGGAGGCCGAGATGGCGGCCGAGGATTTCCATTACGGGCATTACGTCACCGACGCGAAGATCGACAACCAGAAGCGGCTGCTGGATCTGGCCGACCTGATCTTCGTCTCCAACGAAAAGGCGGCCGCCTCGCTCGACGGTTTCGTGGACGAGCGGGTGCAGGTCGTGCAGACCCGGTACGGCACCGCGACCCGCGCGCCGCGCACCGCGTATGGCGGCCCCGACCTGCGCCCGGTCTTCCTCTTCGTGGGGCGCATCAACCTCGAGAAGGGCGTCCACCACCTGTTGCGGGCCTGGACCGCGGCGGGCATCGACGGCGAGCTGCATCTCTACGGCCATCTCGATCCGCGGTTCGCGCGGCGCTATGCCGACCTGCTGGCCGCCCCCGGGGTCCGGGTCATGGGGTTCACCCGCGACATCCAGGCGCGGTACGCCGCCGCCGACGGCTTTCTCTTCCTGTCGCTGGCCGAGGGCGGCCCGCAGGTCACCGTCGAGGCGGCGGGCCACGGCCTGCCGCTATTGGTGGGGCCCATGGGCACGGCGGATCTGGCACGGCACGACGAGACCGCGCTGGTGATCGATCCCCACGACACCGCCGCGGTCGCGGACGCGATCCGGCAGGTGGCCGTCGACCCCGCGCTCCGGGCGCGGCTCGGGCGCGCCGCCTACGACGCCTCGGCCGACTTCACCTGGGACGTGGCGGCCCGGGAACGGATGCAGGCCCTGAAGGCGCTGGCCGCCCGCTGATCCGCCCGCCGGCTCCGACCGATCGGGGCCCGGTGCACGACGACCCCCGCGCGCCCGGTCAGGCCCCGCCCTCCGCCGACATCGTCGCGCGCACATAGCCGAGGAACGCGGCCCCCGGCGACCGCAGGACCGGTCGCCCGCTCGCCGCCCAATAGGCCCGCCAGCGCGCCTCCAGCGCGTGCACGTCGCGCCCGGGGGCGAGGGCCCGCGCCGTCTCCAGCACCTCGGACGGCAATGGCCCGAGCGCGGCCGACAGCGCCCCCTCCCGCGCCCGCGCCCGCTCGATCAGGCCGGGGCGCGGCGCCACCCGCAGGATGTCGCCCGCCTCCTCCCACAGCTCGTAATCCGGCAGGATGTCGGCCGCGATCATGTCCCGGATCATCCGGCGGAACACCCGGCGCGGGGAGGCCGAGCCCGATTTCTGGTGCAGCACCTCCAGCGAGACGCGCCAGCCCTCCTGCCGGCCGCAATGCTTGCGCGCCAGCTCGTAGATGCGCCGCTCCAGCGGCTTGCGCAGCGCGAAATAGCCCCGGTCGATAGTCAGGACCGCCTTGTCGCGCACCGCCCGGTAGAGCCAGTCCGACAGCACCACCGAGACCGAGACCATGCGACCCGCCCCACCCTTCGGCCCCCGCGCGCGCCGCACCACGCGCCAGGTCTCGATCAGGCCGAAGCCGGTCGTCACCTCCCAGGCCTCGCCGTCGCGGGTATCGGCGAGGTTGGTGGTGATCCGCGTACCCGCCAGCCGCTGGAATGCCGCCGTGAGCCGCCGGTAGGCGTCGCCGCTGGTCTCGCGGCCCGTGGCCACCAACAGGTCGTGGGCCCGCAGCGTCAGGGTCCGCGAGATCGGACGGCCCGCATTCGAGGCCGCCATCAGCTGACTCAGGCAATAGATCAGGATGTCCTTGTCGTGGATCGTGGCCAGGCCCCTGACGCTCGGCGTGACCTCGATCGTCACCGCCCCCCGCGCATAGCGCAGCACCCGCAGGTCGGGCCGGGTCGAGAGCGAGAAGACCGGATGCTCCATCGTCGCCATGTCGTCCTTCGGCAGCGCGTCGAAGATATCGCAGACGAAGAAATCGGTCTCCGCGGGACCCGGCAGGTCCGTGGAGGCCGGATCCGCCGGCGACGGAAGAAACGCACGCCCGCTTTCGGTGCGCGTCCGGGTCGTCCGACGGGAGGGGGATGACGGCACGGCGGGGCCTCGTCTCGGGGCGCCCCGGTTCCGCGCCGACGGGAGCCGGGACGCGGTCCGGGCAGGGTCCGGTTCCGGTCCCACGAACCTACGGACCACCCTGCCCCGCGTCCAGAGCGCGGCCCGGACGGGGCCCTGAAGGCTCGGGGTTTCGGAATCGCCGCATCGGGGTTTCGGTGACACCCTGTCGGGGTTTCGGAATCGCCTGAGAGGTATCGAGACCGGGATTCGGCAACCCGATCATTGGTTTCCACGAGGCCCGGTTTTGCCTAACATCATATAACCATTCCCTAACGACTTCGCGTCTCCTTCCGGCCTCGGCATCCGGCCGAAATCCGCTTCGAACCAGACCGAAAACGGCCGGCGAAGCTGGCAGAGAAGGCGAATCGGGCTTTGAAAACAGCGGCCCGGCCAGAGAGGTGACGTTTATCCTTCCATGTGACGCCTTTTAGCGTATCTAGAGACAAAGACCGGACATGGAAGAGGAGTGACGATGGCCGGACGATCGTCGAACCAGCGGCGCGATGGGGCCGACCTGCCCCCCTATTTCAGCATCGACCGCGATGCCGCGCTGGCCGAACTGGGGGCTCCGACCGATACCGACGGTCTGGCCGCCATCGCAGAGGCCTGCGCCAGGGGGCGGGCGGATCTCGCCTCCCGAGGGCTCGATTCCGAAGGCACCCGCCACCTGCGCCTGTTCTCGACCTGGGAGATCACGCGCTACCTGATCCCCGTGGCCCAGGCCCATTTTCGCCGCGTCCTGCGCCAGAACCCCGACCTGCCCCAGGGGCGGTCCGACACGCCGGGGGGCGCCAGGTGGTTCGCCCTCGACGAGGTCCTGCGCCTGCGGGCTTTCTTCGCCGAAGGCGGGCGACGGTCCAAGGAATACGTGCCCTGGCGGCCCGCGAACCTGCCCGCGAAGATCGTCGCCGTCACCAATTTCAAGGGCGGCGTCGGCAAGACCTCGACCGCGGCGCATCTCGCCATGAGCGCGGCCCTCGACGGCTACCGGGTGCTGGTGATCGACCTCGACAGCCAGGGATCTATGACCTCGATTTTCGGCGGCAAGGTCGCCGACGAATGGCAGACGGTGTTTCCGCTGATCGCCCGGCATTACGGCACCCATCTGCGCGCCGACAACCGGCGGCGCATGGATCGGGGCGAGGCACCGCAGCCCTTCGACGACACCCTGTCCGAGGCGATGGACATCACCGCCCCCGACCTGATCCAGAAGACGCACTGGCCCAATATCGACCTTCTGGGCGCGCAGCTGAACCTCTACTGGGCGGAGTTCCAGATTCCCGTCTGGCGGATGGCCGCCCGTGGCTGGAAGCTCTGGGACGCGCTGTCCGAGAGCCTGGCCGCCGACGGCGTTCTCGACGCCTACGACGTGGTCTTCGTGGATACCCCCCCTGCCCTCGGCTACCTGACGATCAACGGCCTCGCGGCGGCGGATATCCTTCTCGTGCCGACCGGCGCCTCGTTCCTCGAATTCGATTCCACGGGACGGTTCTTCGACATGCTGCGCACCACCTTCGCCTCCATCGAAGAGGGAGAGAACGTCGCCGCCCGGGCCCTCGGGCGTCCCGAGACGGCGTTCGAATGGGACGCCGTCCGCGCCGTCGTCACCCGCTACGACGGCAGCCAGCAGGCGGAGATGGCCGCCCTGATGCAGACCTATCTCGGCCGCACCCTGGCCCCTCACCGGCAGGATTTCACCGCCCTGATCGGACAGGCGGGCGAGCAGGTGAACGGCATCTACGAGGCCGATTACCGCGATTTCAACCGCGAGACCTATGTCCGCGGCCGCGAGACGTTCGACCGGACCTATGCGGCTTTCAAACGCCTGCTGATCGGGACATGGCGGCGCGACGAGCTGGCGATGCAGGAGGAGTGACACCATGGCCAAACGCAGGCGTCTGAGCCCGGCTCGCGGGCTGGAACTGGGTCCGGAGGGCATGCCGGAGGTGGAGCGTTTCGCACGCGAAACATCCCCGGATCAGGCACCTGCTGCCGGGATCGAGACCAAGTCCTCCCCCTCCCTGCCCCCGATCGCCGCGATGGCGGGCGACATTTCCCGTCGGGCCGCAATCGAGGAGATGGCTGCCTCGCTGGAGATCGCCCGCCACGAGGGACGACTGGCCGAGGCGCTGCCGCTGGACGCCATCGTCGAGGATCACCTGATCCGCGACCGCGCCGCCATCGACGAGACGGAGATGGAGGCCCTGACGGAGAGCCTGCGGGCCCGGGGGCAGCAAGTGCCGATCGAGGTGACGGAGCTGGGCGGCGGACGCTACGGCCTGATTTCCGGCTGGCGACGGCTGACGGCGTTGCGACGACTGGCGGCGGAGGGGCAGGGACCGGCGATTGTCGCGGCCTTTCTGCGGCGGCCGGACGGGGATGCCGCGGCCTATCTCGCCATGGTCGAGGAGAACGAGATCCGCGCCGATCTGGGCTTCTGGGAGCGGGGCCGCATCGTCGCGCGGGCGGTCGAGGCCGGGGTGTTCGAGGATACTCGCGCCGCACTTCTGGGTCTATTCGGATCGGTTCCCCGGGCCAGGCGCTCCAAGATCGGCAGCTTCGTCACGCTGGTCCGGCTTCTGGACGGAACCCTGCGTTTTCCGGAGGCCCTGAGCGAGAAGGCGGGCCTGGCGCTGGAACAGCGGCTGCGGGACGGTGGGGAGGGGTCGGAGGCGGCGGTTGCCTCGCTTCGCCACGGCCCTGAAGGATGCGGATCCGGCAAACCCGGCGGAAGAGGCGGCCTGTCTGAACGGCTGGCTGACCCGGTCCGATGGCGCCAGGCCGGGCGGGACAGGGGGGCGGGCGACCGGGCGGCCGAAATCCGGTGCCCCCGCCGCGCGAAAGGTGGCCCCCGGCCTGAAAATGTCCATGCGGGGCGGGCGGATCACCCTGTCGGGACCGGCGGTGGACGACCATCTTTGTGCCGATCTGGAAGCCTGGTTGGCCGACAGGGATGCCTCCTGACGGCATTCGGGCCGGTGTTTCGCGCGCGAAACACCGGCCCGAACCGTTCGGGAATGGGTCGCCTCAGAACAGAAAGGCGTCGGACGTGTCGGCCTCCACAAGGCTCGTGACGGGGTTCGGCACGATACCCTCGATCCCGGTCGCAGCCGGCTGATCCTCTTCCCACAGGCGGGACGCGAAGGCGATATCGTCCACGTTCATCTCGAACACGTCGTGCCACTTGGGCGACGCCCAGCTGTGGCCGATCGACAACCCGTGATAGGTATGGGGTGCGGTGATGCCCGCGGCGTCGCCCTCGGCGATGGTTTCGCCGTCGATCTGCATCGCCATCTTGCCGGTATCGGCGTCGTAGGAGATTCCGATACGGTGCGTTCCGCCATCCGCCAGCACGCTGGCATCGGCCTCGATCAGGAACCGGCCCTTGTCGGTGTCGAGACGGAAACCCAGCGTGCCGTTCGAGTTCATGCTGACCGCGATGACCTCCGGGAAGTAGATCAGGGTGCCCTGAAGGTCGGACGTGTCGGCGGTGACGTCCATCTCGAGGCTGAACGCTTCGAGCTCGTGCAAGCCTTTGGTATTACGTGCGATCTGAAGGTTATGCCCGTTCGAGATGCTGTAGCCGGTATCGTTCCCGTCGGTCGTCAGGCGGTCGAGTTTGATATTGCGCAACTGCGTGCCGCTGTCGTTCGAGATCCCTCCGCCCGTCGGCTTCGAGAGGATCGCGCCCGGGTTCGCCGGTTCGAAATCCTCGCTGATCAGGAGGGCGCCGATATCCTGGGGGCTTCTGTAGGAGGAGGTGGGCAGGACCGACACGACCGGAGAGATCTCCGGGAACATGCCGACGGCATCGGGATCGGAGCCGAACAGGAAATCGTCGATCTCCGCCTCCAGGGCGTTGCCCCACTGGGTGCCGAGAACGAGTCCGTGATAGAGTTGCGATCCCGTCAGGCCGGTGGCCGCGACCGTGTCGACGACCGCGCCGTCGATCTGGAGCATCAGGGTGGCGCCGTCATATCCGATGGCGATGTCGTATTCGGCCCCGTCGTTGACGACGATGTCGCCGCTATCGACCTCGAACGTGCCGTCGCCGGTGGTCAGCTTGAACGTCACGGTCCCGTCCTTGCCGACGATCGCCCCCATGACCTTGTGGAAGTGCACGAAGGTGCCGTCATCGCCGCCGACCACCCGCAGGTCCATGCGCAGGCCGAAGGAGCCGAGATCGTGAGTCGCGTCGGTGTCGCGGTGGATGAAGATCGCGTCGCCCTGTCCGATGCGCCAGCCGCCATCGTCGGTCGCGGAGCCGCCCGCGGGCGCGTCCTTCAGATCGTAGGAGGAGGTGTTCGCGGCGCCGTTCTCGAAATCCATGGCCACGATGATCTTGGACTGGATGTCGATCGACCGCTGACCGCCCGCGATGACGGCGCCGTCCTTGAGGATGTCCAGCCGCACGTCGACCTGCCCGTCCTTGGCGAAGGTATGGGAGATCTTGGTCCCCTCGAGGACCGTGCCGTCGGGCAGGGTCCAGCGGACCTCGTAGCCGTCGCCGATATGGCCGGTCTCGTCCACCGAGAAGCCGGCGTCGAAGGTGACGGTGTGGATGTCGGTCTTGCTGGTCTCGGTGAGGAAGACCGCCTTCACGCCGCTGTCGCTGCTGGTGAGGCCGCGGGTCAGGTCGCTGCCGTACTTGCCGCTCAGATCGCTGTCGGGCTTGAGGTTCAGGCTGGTTCCGTCCCGCGTGCCGCCGCCGAGGGCGTCGACGAAATGGTTGCCGACGAAATTGGGGCTGCTGGCACCTTTGTAGTCGATGATCGCGTTGTCGCCGATCGCGACGCTGCTGTTGGCGTCGATGCCGCTGGTGATGTTGCCGTCGATGCGGCCGTTATCGACGTTGACCATGCGGATAATCGGGACCGAGTTGACCCCGGGCTGACCGACGGTCTTGAGCGTGAGGGCGCTCTCGTTCCACAGGATGGTGTTGTTGGAGACGTCGACGTCGTTCGCCCCGTAGACCGAGATCCCGTGGGACTGGCCGCCGTGGATCACGTTCCCGGTGACCTCGATGTTCTGGTAGCGGAAGGCCGGATCGCCGCCGACCTTCTCGTTGCCGAGGAAGATGGACTGGGCGGCGCTGCCGTCGCCGGCATCGAGGACGTTGTTCCGGATCGCCAGGTCGCGGGTGGCGAGGGTCGTGTTGGTCGACCAGAGCTGGATGAAATCGTCGTGGTTGATGTTGTAGAGCGATCCCAGGAAGTCGTGCATGTGGTTGCCCGAGATCTCGGTATTCTGGACGCCGCCCATGCGGATGCCGTCGCCCTGCATCTTGGTGATCTCGTTCCCGGTGACCTTCGTGCCTATGCTCTCGGTGATGAGCAGGCCGTGATTGTAGCCGGAGACGTTGTTGTCGGAGATCGTGACGTCGGTGCTGTTGTGGATGCGCCCGAAATCCTCGCCCCGTATGGCCCCCGCGGCGGGAACGTAGCGTTCGGTGGCGTTCGAGGTGAAGACCGAATCCTCGATGGTCACGTTGCGGCTGTTGAAGACCATGACGTCGTTGTACCAGGCCGGGCGATCGACGCCGGTGCTGTCGACCTGGAAGCCCGAGACGGTGACATTCTCGGCACCGCCCACCTGGATGCCGGTGACGAGGGGGGGATTGCCCGGATCGGCGGCCTCGATGCGGACATCGGCCGGGCCGCCCCCGTTCAGCTTGATGGAGATCGGCGCGCTCCCGGCTTCCACGCGGATCGTGCCGCCCTTGCCGCTCGACAATGCGGCGTAGGCTTTTTCGATTTCCTGGGTGGAGGACGCGGTGATCACGGTCGGGGATTCGGTCGGCATCTGGGGGCTCTTTTCCTGAAAGGCGGCGTTTGACTGCAGTGACGCTAAATCGCCTTGTGGGCCTTCCGTGGGCCGGGTCCGGTCCCGTTCCGGAACAAGTCCGCTCATAAGTGTGGCGAACGTCGGCAAGTGTCGGCTAATTTGGGCTAACCCGGGCCCATTCCGGCGAAACAAGTCGGGAACAGCGGCCGGAAGGGTGATTCTCTGCCGCGTTGTTGCGACGGGGCTACAAGCGACACCTTTTTTCGGGCGGGACTATCGAGGCGGTGACGCGGGGACCCGACGGGCGGAATCCGGGGTCAGGCGGCGCGGCGACGTTGCCATCTGCGGGCCAGCAGGAACCCCAGGAGCACGCCCGCGGTGTTCGTCATCAGGTCGGTGACGTCCGGATGGCGGTACATGCAGTCGTAGATACCGAGATTCCCCGTCAGCTGCGTCCCCTCGATGGCCAGCGACAGCGCGAGGCCGAACCCGGCCGCGATCCGGGCCGAGCCCGTCAGCCGCGCCAGCGCCGCCCCCGGCAGCATGAAGAACACCACGTTCATCACGGAGGAGACGAATGTGAGGTCCACCAGAAGGCGCCAGTACTCGCCCGTGCGCCAGACCCAGCGAAAGGTGCCCCAGAGGCTCCTGAACGGCTCCAGCACGATCCGGCCGCCAGCGGTGGCGCAGTCGAAAGTCGCGGGGTCGGGAAGCGGCAGGAGCGCCAGACAGACCACGAAGGCGCAGGCCGGGGCGAGGGGGGCGGCCCGGGGCCACACCGCCAGCAGCGGCAGCGCCAGCGCACCGCCGATCAGCGCGCCCCAGAGCGCCGCCAGTCCCACATAGTCGAACGCCCAGGCGGCGAAATCCAGGATCGGGGCCATCATGCGCCGCCCATGTCAGGGGCGCAGGGCCTGGGCCAGCATCCAGCCCGCCCGCGTCAGCCGCAACCGGACCAGCGTCGCCAGCGCCCGCCGCCGTTCGACCCCCGAGAGGCGCGGATCGCGCAGGATGCGGGGCGCCTGGGCCAGGATCGAGGCAGGCATGGCCAGCGCGCCGCGCAGGCCCCAGATGCCCCGCGCCCGGAGGCCGTGGCGCCCGTCCCGGGCCGCCAGCCCCCAGGCCTCGGCATTCACCCGGCGGAACTTGCGCTCCAGCGCGGGCCAGTCCGAGCGCGTCGGGTGGGACACCGCCAGATCGGGATCGTAATGCAGCGCGGCCCCCGTGGCGGTGGCGCGGCGGCACCAGTCGATATCCTCGGCCAGGCCCGGCACGAAGGGACCGGTGGCCTCGAACACGGTCCGGGTCGTGACGAGGTTGGCCGTCACGGAGAAGCCCCTGTTGGCGATGTACTCGGCCTGATCGAAGGCGAAGACCGTCTCGAAGGCCTCGGCGCCCGAGCGGGGGGCGGGGGTCTCGTCGAAGACGTCGAACTCGGCCCCCGGTCAGGGCGTCCCCCTGGCGCGCGGCGATGGCCAGCGCGGTGGCCAGCCAGTCGGGCGCGGGCACGCAATCGGCGTCGAGAAAGGCCAGCGCGGGGGCCGCGGTCCGCGCGATGCCGAGGTTGCGCGCGGCGGCGGCACCCCGTTTGGGCTGGGTCACGAAGGCCACGTCCGGATGGGCCGCGCGGACCGGGCCCAGATCGTCGGTGGAGGCGTTGTCGGCGACCACCAGCTCCACCGCCGGGGTCAGTTGCGGCACCAGCGCGTCGAGGCATCGGCGCAGGCGCGCGACATCGTTGAAATGGGGAACGATGACGGCAAGGCGGGGGCCATGCGCCTCAGCCACGGGAAGACGCGGTGCGGAAGGGCATCTCGTAAGTCTGCCGTCGCGGGACGGGGTAGGGGGCTTCTCCGATCCGGCGCCGCAGCAGGATCGGGCGCAGGGTGCAGGCCGGGTCGGGGACAGAGGATGCGGGCATGGCCGACCCTGTGCCCAATCCTGCCCGCGGGGGGAAGGAAAAAGAAGAAAGGGGGACCCCAAGAACGGCCCCCCTTCCAATCGATGCAATCCGTCCGCTCTAGGCGGGATCAGGCGGTCTTGCGGCCCCGACGGGCGAAGCCGAGACCGGCCAGGGCACCGCCCAGCAGCAGGACGCCGGCGGGAAGCGGGATCGGCGACGGCTCGAACTCGATGCCGGCCAATGCAAAGTCAGGGTTGCCGACATTGTCGTTGGTCGAAATCGGCGCGAAGGTGAAGGACATGCCCGTCAGCGACAGGCCGCCGAAATCGCCGAAGCCGAAGCGGTCATTGGAAATGCTCACCTGAGCGAGGAACGCATCGCCGCCGTTGACCGTGAAGCCCTCGTCGGTGCCATCGTCCTCCGCGTCCTGGAACAGATCGAGCGCGAACAGACGGCTGATTGTCACCGCCCGGTCGAAGGCGACCGTGATCGTCTGGTCCGGGAAGGTGATCTCGTCGTCCTGGATGCCGAGGCCGTCGACGGTACCAGCGAGCGGCGAGGTGACGGGCGCGCCCGGTCCGGCTTCCCGGTTGTTGAGGCGGCCGCCATTCGTCGTAACCGTGAACCCGATCCCGCCGGACATTCCGGTCGCCATCGTGCCACCCGGAGCGATCGAATAGCTGGAGGGGTTAGTGAAGTCGACCAGCGCGGCGCTGGCCGCGGCGGCGGCCGCGAAGGTCATGACCGTCGCAAGGCCGAGAGGTTTGATAGAGTACATGGAGTGGTTTCCTGAGTGAGTGACTGGCAACGACAGCGACCAAACGGGCTGTATCTCCCCTATCAAACTACCGAACCGTCGAAGGGTTGCTACAAAGTTAAGACAAAAAGGACCTGTTATTCGATGACATCGCCGCGGATAGGCGATGACTGTGTCGGTCCGTCCGAAATGTCGCTCCGCATACCGCTGTGTCCCTGAATATTCGGTGTTTTATTAATCTATAATTAACTCTCCTTACGGTTCCGATATCGGTCCGGATTCCGAAAATAGGATCCTTCCATTCCGGAGTTCGACGCCGATTCGTTCCATTGGAATGCCGGTTCCGCCGCGGGATCCGGTCGCGTCAGCGCCCGTCCACGAGGCCGCGCAGATGCGCCAGAAGATCGGCTAGGGGACCCTCCGCCGGGGGGGTCGCATCGGGACGGGGCGGGGCCGCGAGATCGGGATCCCGCAGCAGCGCGGGCAGGTCCGCCACTTGCCAGGCGACGTGCAGGCCGGTCCGGTCCGCAAGCTCCCGGGCGGTGGCGAGCTGATGGTCGTTGCGGTGCTCCCCGCGGTCGAACCGTCGCGGCACGATCACCAGCGGGCGGGCATGGCGCCGGGCCGACAGGATCGTGCCGATGCCCGCATGGGCGATGACGATGCGCGCGTCCTCGAACAGCGCCTCGAACCGGTCGGGCGACAGCGTCGCATGGGTCTCGAGATTGGCGTAGGGGGCCGGGTCGGGGCCGATCTGGGCGATCACCGGCTCGTCCAGGTCGGGGGCCAGCGCATCCAGCGCCGCGATCAGGCGGGGAAACGGGAGCTGGGTGCCCGTGGTGGCGAAGATCATGGGCGGAGGCATCCTGGACGGACAGTCCGGATCGGGGCGGGGGCGCCCGTCACAGGATGGACCCCGCATAATCGGCGCCCTCTGCCGCGGCCACGGCGCGCCATTGCGACAGGCGGTGGGTGGCGAAGCGGCGGGCGAGGCGGCCCGAGGCGGACATCTCCTCGGCATTGGCGATGCTGTCGATCCAGATCGTGCGCGTGCCCAGCATCCGGGCCAGCGCGAAGGCGATGACCCCCGGCAGCGCGCCGGTGGAGATCACCACCTGCGGACGCAGGCGCAGGACGTGCCCCGCAAGGGCGACCGTGCAGCGCGCCACCTGCAGCGGCGTGTCCCGGTTGCAGTCGGGGATCACATGGGAGGGGGCGGCGCCCGCCTGCTCGGCCAGGCCGGGCAGGGTGGTCAGATAGGTGACCGCATGATGGGCGAAGGCCGGGCGCAGCTGCATCAGCTGCATCCAGTGGCCGCCCGCCGAGGCGATGGCGAGGATGCGGCGGGGGGGGCGCTTGCCGGAGGGCGCGGTCATGGCCGTTTCCCCGCCGCGGGAGCCGTCCGCAGGGTCGCGGGCAGGTCCCGGGTCGTCGTGGGGAAGCGGGTGTAGCGGGCCCGGCCCTGGGGCGCGGGTTCGGGTGCTGCCTCCTCCGCGTCGCCCTCCCGCTGCGGATCCGTTCCGATCATCCACATCCCGGCCCCGAACATGAAGAACACGAAGGAGTAGAGCGTCGACCAGATATGCACCGTCACCAGGGTGAAGGTCATGCCGACGAAGGCGATGACCCAGGCCCGGCGCAATGCCAGCAGGACCGTGTCGCCGGAAAAATCGCGTCGTCCCACCGCCCACAGGCCCAGCCCGTAGGGCAGTGCCAGCGTCACGAAGCCCAGGATGCCGTGGCGTACGGCCATCACCAGCCAGAAATTGTCCATGCTGGCCGAGAACATCCACCAGGGGCGCTCCCACTGGCCCAGCCCGAGGCCGATGAAGGGATATCTCCAGACGCTGGCCATGCCGTATTCGAAGATCGTCTGCCGCCAATAGGCGTTGTGCGGCGAGAAGGTCGCATAGGACATGAAGACCTGGATGGGCGTGCGGTCGGACAGGATGTCGATCAGGACATAGGCCGTCGTCACCAGGAGCGTCAGGATCAGCCAGGGCCGCGAGGACCCGCGCAGCAAGAAAGCCCAGCCGATCAGGAACGTCTGGAGCATCACCGCCAGCAGCGCCCCGCTGGACAGCGACAGGAAGGTGCAGGCGGCGATGCCCGCGCTCAGCGCCCATCGCGGGCCCCGGCCCAGGGACGGGGCCAGTCCGACGAAGACCAGCACGAAGCTGATGGAGCAGAAGACGCCGTAATGGATGGGATGGGCGAAGACCGTCTGCGCACGCAGAAGACCCCCCGTCCGCGCCGCGTAGTTGACGTCGGAATTGCTCTCGATGAAGGGGATCTCGTTGATCGCATCAAGAATGAAGGCGCCCTGGCCCAGCGATTCCACCAGCGCGAAGGGCAGGGTGCACACCGTGATGATCGCCAGCATCCGCACCATCGCGATGAAATCCTCCCGGGTACGGATATAGGCCCGCGCCAGCATGTAGCCGCCCAGGAATTCCACCCCCGCGGATCCGGTGACCTGAACCACCCGATGGGGTTCGGTGATCGCGAGAGAGAGGGTGATCCACATCAGATGCACGACCATCAGCCAGTCGGTGGGCAGGATGCGGCCCAGCCTTCCGCTCAGCAGCATGCCGATCGTCGGCAGGATCATCACCAGCAGCAACAACCGCAGGAACCCCATGTAGAGCGGGCCGACATAAAAGAAGATCGGGATCACCAGCGTCAGCAGGTAGAGCGTCACCGGCAGCGATTGCCGGTACCGCTCCGCCGGGCGGGCGCGGGGGGACGCGGCGGTCCGGGGCAGGGTGCCCGCCTCGGTCATCTGTTGCGCGTGCGGGCCGCGCCCAGCCCCGGCCGGTCCGCGGGTCCGCCCGGACGGGGCGCGTAGCTGGCGGGATCGGCCGGATCGCCGCCGGGAATGCCGGCGAAGACCCGGGTGTAATGGCCGGTTTCCATCCGGCGGTGGGGCTGCACGATGAGATTGCCCCGGACGCGCCAGCCGGGGCGCTGGTCGGGGACCCGGCTCGTGATGTTGTTCTCCACGGTCACATCCACTGACTTGTCGTTGACGTTGATGCGCGGCACCCAGACCTCGTGGGTGGGCGACCGGTCGGGTCCGACGCCCGCGGGATTGTGCACCAGCGTGTTGCCCCGGATCGTCAGGCCCGCCGTCTCGCCCGTCGAGATGCCGTGGGCATGGGCGTTGACGATGACGTTCTCCTCGATGACGACGTTTTGGTAGTACATCTCGCGCCCGGCCTCGCCCTGATCGACCCGGTCGTTCCGCATGAAGATCGACTGGGTATAGTAGCCGGCCCCGGAACTCAGGAGGTTGTCCCGGATCACCACGTCGGTGGTGGGGCGGGGGGCATGGGTGGTCCAGAACTGGATCATGTCGGCATGGTCCTCGCTCTCGATCGACCGGGCGAAGTCGTGGATGTAATTGGCGATGATGCGGATCCCCTGGGTGCCGACCACGTTGATGCCGTCGCTGCGCAGGCTGTGGATGTCGTTGCCCCGGAGGGTCACCCGGTCGCTGTCGCGCACGAGGATGCCGCGGTAGAAGGTCGTCACTTCGCTGTTTTCCAGGATGACGTCGCGGCTGCCGCGGATCGTGATGCCGACGCCGGAGGCGAAACCGCGGGACGTCGGATCCGTGCCCCCGGCCGTGTCGCCCAGGATGCGCAGACCGGTCATCCGGACGTTCTCGCTGTCCCAGATGCCGATGGGGGTCATGTTGAGGCCGTCGCCCTCGGACCATTCGTAATCCAGCACCAGCCCCTCGAGCGCCAGGCCGCGGGCGCCGTTCACGTTCATGCCCGAGAACCGCGCCGGGTTCGCGGGATCGGCCGAGCGGATCACCGACGGCCCGTCCGCGCCGCCCAGTTTCAGCTCGCCCCAATCGCCGCCCGGCAGCTCGATCACCGCCCCCGGGGGGGAGGAGCGCAGAGCCGCGGCGAAATCGCCCGTCTGGGCCCGGGCGGTCATGCCGACCGGCATCGCGGCCGCGGCGAGGACGGCCAGAAGCAGCGTGCGCACGAGGACGGCAACAGGGAAGGAGGGGTGGCTGGACATGACATGGTCTCCGGTCGAGGGGAGCGGCCCCCGTCTCCGGGCGCCCGGTTCGTTAGGGTCTGATCGTGACTTTCCGGCGGGCGACATAGCGCCATAGCTGACGCTGGACGACAAGGGCCAGCAGGATGGCCGCGACGACCAGGGCCGTCTCGACCGGGTGGGCCAGCGGGGCGAACGTCCCGGCGATGTCCGCCGTCGCCCGCCAGGCGAGGCCCGCCATCAGGACGAGGACGACGCCGCTCGCCAGCAGCGGCAGGGCCAGGGTGCGGAGCACGATGCCCAGGCGGATGCGGATCATCGCCAGCGAGGTGAGCGTGCCGATCGTCTCGCCGACGATGGCCACCGCGATCACCCCTTCGAGCCCGCCGCCCGAAGCCGCCACCCACCACGCCACCGGCAGCGAGGCCACGCGTACGGAATTGGCGATCATCGGGTTCGACGTCTGGCCCCGTCCCAGGGCGATCATGTCGGCGGCCGAGCGGAACACGCGGATGCCCTGCTGGATCGCGAGCCAGATCATCAGCGGCACCAGGACAGCGTATTTCTCCCCCAAGAGCAGCATCACCACCGGCCCCGCCACCAGCACCATCCCCAGCAGGTAGAGCAGCGTCATCGCCAGCATCGCCTGGATCGTGACCTCCGACAGGGCCTGGAAGGCCGCGTCGTCGTCCTGGGCCGCCGAAAGCTGCGGCAGGAAGAAATCCTGGATGGAGCGGGCGAGGATCAGGGTCGGCGTCATCGTCAGGGTCAGGCCCATGGCGAGGATGCCCAGGGCCTCGAGCCCCAGTTCGCGCCCCGCCACCAGCTTCTCGCCATGCATGACCGCGAACAGCAGGAAGTTGTTGATGAGGAGCGGCCACCCGAAATCGAGGCTGCCGCGCCAGACGCCGGTATCGATGCGCAGCCGGTAGGCCCGTTCGGCGAGGATGTGAGACATTGCCGCGACGACTGCCACCTGCACCAGCAGCGAGATCATCATCACCCGGAAATCGGGCCAGATCGCCCAGGCGGGCCAGACCACGAGCACCGCGGCGACCGCGCCGCCGCCCTGGGTCCAGAGCATCGGCGAGAAGCGCATGTTCCGTTTGTAGCGATGGTTGTCGAAATGCGAGAAGGCCCGGATCAGAGGCACCAGCGCCATCACCTGATAGGCCCAGGCGAGGTCCGGCACGCCGAGGAAGTCGGCCAGAAGCCCCGCCGTCAGCACCAGCAGCAGGCACGAGGCCAGCCCGCGCATCACCGTGAAGCCCTGCAGCGCCGCCTGGAAGTCGGGATCGTCGCC